>NZ_JASGKT010000002.1:0-3046265 GCF_047600445.1 Piscinibacter sp. | reverse complement strand
CAAGCCGACCTGCCACATCTTCGTCACCGTCGGCAACTGAGGGCGCAAGGAACACCATGGGACAGAAAATTCATCCGGTGGGCTTCCGTCTGCCGGTCACGCGTAGCTGGGCCTCGCGCTGGTACGCCTCGAACCAGAACTTCGCCGGCATGCTGGCCGAGGACCTGAAGGTTCGCGAATTCCTCAAGACGCGCCTGAAGAGCGCCGCCGTCTCGCGCATCCTGATCGAGCGTCCGGCCAAGAACGCCCGCATCACGATCTACTCGGCGCGGCCGGGCGTGGTGATCGGCAAGAAGGGCGAGGACATCGAGAACCTCAAGGCCGAACTGACGCGCCGCCTCGGCGTGCCGGTGGCGGTGAACATCGAGGAAGTGCGCAAGCCCGAGATCGACGCGCAACTCATCGCCGACTCGATCACCCAGCAGCTCGAGAAGCGCATCATGTTCCGCCGCGCGATGAAGCGCGCGATGCAGAACGCGATGCGCCTGGGCGCGCAGGGCATCAAGATCATGTCGTCGGGCCGCCTGAACGGCATCGAGATCGCGCGCTGCGAGTGGTACCGCGAAGGCCGCGTGCCGCTTCACACGCTGAAGGCCGACATCGACTACGGCTTCTCGGAAGCCAAGACCACCTACGGCGTGATCGGCGTGAAGGTGTGGGTCTACCGCGGCGACCGCCTCGGCCAGGGCGAAGCGCCCGCGGCCAAGCCGGAAGGCGAGGGCGACGACCGCCGTCCGCGCCGCGGCGCGCGTCCCGGCGCGCCGGGCGGCCGTGACGGCCGCGGCCGCGGCCCGGGCGCCGACCGCGCCCCGCGTCAGTCGGGCGCGCCCGCCGACGGCAGCGACAAGCCTGCCGTGGCGGCCGATGCGCCCAAGACCCCGGCCGTCAAGCGCGTGCGCAAGGTCGCCGCGCCGGGCGCCGAGGGCAAAGGAGAATAAGCCATGCTGCAACCCAATCGCAGGAAGTACCGCAAGGAGCAGAAGGGCCGCAACACCGGCATCGCCACGCGCGGTGCCGCCGTGTCGTTCGGCGACTTCGGCCTGAAGGCCACCGAGCGCGGCCGCCTGACGGCGCGCCAGATCGAAGCGGCGCGCCGCGCCATCTCGCGCCACATCAAGCGCGGCGGCCGCATCTTCATCCGCATCTTCCCCGACAAGCCGATCTCGCAGAAGCCGGCCGAAGTCCGCATGGGCAACGGCAAGGGCAACCCGGAATACTGGGTCGCCGAGATCCAGCCGGGCAAGGTGCTGTACGAGATCAACGGCGTGCCCGAGGCGCTGGCGCGCGAGGCGTTCACGCTCGCGTCGGCCAAGCTGCCGCTGAAGTGCACCTTCGTCGCACGCGCGATCGGCGCCTGAGGAGCAAGACCATGAAAGCATCTGAACTGCGCGCCAAGGACGTCGCCGGCCTCGAGAAGGAAGTCGGCGATCTGCTCAAGGCGCACTTCGGCCTGCGCATGCAGAAGGCCACCCAGCAGCTGAACAACCACTCGCAGCTGGGCAAGACCCGCCGCGACATCGCTCGCGCCAAGACCATCCTGGCCGAGAAGAAGAAGGAGGCTGCGAAGTGAGCGAAGCCCAGACCCAACAAGCGAAGAACACCCGCACGCTGATCGGCAAGGTGGTCAGCGACAAGCGCGCCAAGACCATCACCGTGCTGGTCGAGCGCCGCACCAAGCACGAGCTGTACGGCAAGATCGTCGGCAAGTCGAGCAAGTACCACGCGCACGACGAGCGCGGCGAATACAAGCTCGGCGACGTGGTCGAGATCGCCGAGAGCCGGCCGATCTCCAAGACCAAGTCGTGGGTGGTGACGCGCCTGGTGCAGAAGGCCGCGGCCGTCTGATTGCCAAGCTGGCGCACGAGGCCTTTGCGGGCCCTCGGGCGACACGGCCGGAACGCTGGAACACTGGCGGCCGGCCGTTTCCTTTTGGCCGCCAACACGGAAGGAGCAAGACGATGATCAAGGTCGGAGACAGGCTGCCCGCGGGCAAGCTTCAGGAATTCATCGAGGTCGAGGGCGACGGCTGCTCGCTCGGCCCGAACACCTTCGACGTGGAGTCGCTGGTCGCGGGCCGCCGAATCGCGATCTTCGGCCTGCCGGGCGCCTTCACGCCCACCTGCTCGGCCAAGCACGTGCCCGGCTACGTCGAGAAGTTCGACGAGCTGCGCCGCGCCGGCGTCGACGAGATCTGGTGCGTGTCGGTCAACGACGCCTTCGTGATGGGCGCCTGGGGCCGCGAGCAGCGCACCGCCGGCAAGGTGCGCATGATGGCCGACGGCAGCGCCGACTTCGCGAAGGCCACCGGCCTGACGCTGGACCTCTCGGCGCGCGGCCTGGGCCTGCGCTCGAACCGCTACTCGATGCTGGTGGTCGACGGCGTGGTCAAGGCGCTGAACGTCGAGGGCCCGGGCCAGTTCGAGGTCAGCGACGCCGGCACGCTGCTGTCCCAGGCGAAGCAGATCCTCTCGTGAGGATTTGACACAGGCTGCTGATTGCCTGCATAATCCGCAGCTTCGCCGAAAGTTCGGCCGCTTCCGTCGTGGGAGCGCCGGGCTTCGGATCCGCCCACACAACGGGCCCAAGACTGGCCGCGCAGGCAACTGCCGGTTCAAGTTGGGGACAGAACAATGATCCAAATGCAATCGCGACTCGACGTCGCGGACAACACTGGCGCGAAGTCCGTCATGTGCATCAAGGTGCTGGGCGGCTCCAAGCGCCGCTACGCCGGCATCGGCGACGTGATCAAGGTTTCCATCAAGGAAGCCGCGCCGCGCGGCCGCGTCAAGAAGGGCGAGGTCTACAGCGCCGTGGTCGTGCGCACCGCCAAGGGCGTGCGCCGCCAGGACGGCTCGCTGGTCCGCTTCGACGGCAACGCCGCCGTGCTGCTGAACGCCAAGCTCGAGCCGATCGGCACCCGCATCTTCGGGCCGGTGACGCGCGAGCTGCGCACCGAGCGCTTCATGAAGATCGTTTCGCTGGCGCCGGAAGTGCTCTGAGCGGCTGCAAGAAGGACAGGTCATGAACAAGATTCGCAAGGGCGACCAGGTCATCGTGCTGACCGGCCGCGACAAGGGCAAGCGCGGCACCGTGACGCAGCGCGTCGACGACGAGCGCCTCGTCGTCGAGGGCGTCAATGTGGTGAAGAAGCACGTCAAGCCGAACCCGATGAAGGGCACCACCGGCGGCGTCGTCGAGAAGTCGATGTCCATCCACCAGAGCAACGTGGCGATCTACAACGCGGCGACCGGCAAGGCCGACCGCGTGGGCATCAAGCTGCTGGCCGACGGCAAGAAGACGCGCGTCTACAAGTCCAGCGGCGAAGAGATCAAGGCCTGAGGGGATCACGAACATGGCTGAACAGCAAAGCGCCCGCCTGCAGGCGGTGTACCGCGAGAAGATCGTCCCCGAGCTGGTGAAGAAGTTCGGCTACAAGTCGATCATGGAGGTGCCGCGCATCACCAAGATCACGCTGAACATGGGCGTCAGCGAGGCGGTGGCGGACAAGAAGGTGATGGACAACGCCGTCGGCGACCTCACCAAGATCGCCGGCCAGAAGCCGGTGGTGACCAAGTCGCGCAAGGCGATCGCGAACTTCAAGATCCGCGAGAACGTGCCCATCGGCTGCATGGTCACGCTGCGCGGCGTGCGCATGTTCGAGTTCCTCGACCGCTTCGTGACGATCTCGCTGCCGCGCGTGCGCGACTTCCGCGGCGTCTCGGGCCGCTCGTTCGACGGCCGCGGCAACTACAACATCGGGGTGAAGGAGCAGATCATCTTCCCCGAGATCGACTACGACAAGGTCGACGCGCTGCGCGGGCTGAACATCAGCATCACGACGACTGCGAAGACCGACGACGAATGCAAGGCGCTGCTCGCCGCATTCAAGTTCCCGTTCAAGAACTGAGGTGGCCCGTGGCTAAACTCTCCCTCATCCAGCGCGAACTCAAGCGCGAGCAACTGGTCGCCAAGTACAAGAAGAAGTACGACGAGCTGAAGGCGATCGCCAACGACGCGAAGAAGTCCGACGAGGAGCGCTACGCCGCGCGCCTGGAACTGCAGAAGCTGCCGCGCAACGCCTACCCGAGCCGCCAGCGCAACCGCTGCGAGCTGACCGGCCGCCCGCGCGGCACGTTCCGCCAGTTCGGCCTGGGTCGCAACAAGATCCGCGAACTGGCCTTCAAGGGCGACATCCCCGGTGTCGTCAAGGCCAGCTGGTAATCGGCGCGCAAAGGAGCAATTCACATGAGCATGAGTGATCCCATCGCCGACATGCTGACGCGCATCCGCAACGCGCAACTGGTCGAGAAGACCAGCGTCGCGATGCCGTCGTCCAAGCTGAAGGTCGCGATCGCCAAGGTCCTGAAGGACGAGGGCTACATCGAGGACTTCGCCGTGCGCGGCGAGTCGGCCAAGCCCGAGCTGGAAATCGCGCTGAAGTACTACGCCGGCCGTCCGGTGATCGAGCGCATCGAGCGCGTCAGCCGCCCGGGCCTGCGCATCTACAAGGGCCGCCACGACATCCCGTCCGTGATGAACGGGCTGGGCGTGGCCATCGTCACCACGCCCAAGGGCGTGATGACCGACCGCAAGGCGCGCCAGGCCGGCATCGGCGGCGAAGTGCTCTGCTACGTGGCCTAAGGGGGAGTTCGAGATGTCTCGCGTGGGAAAGATGCCGATCGCCCTGCCGCAAGGCGTGGACGTGTCGGTGACGGCTGAGCAGATCAGCGTCAAGGGCTCGCTGGGCACGTTGGTGCGCCCGGTCAACGGTCTGGTCACGATCAAGAAGGAAGGCGGCTCGCTCGCGCTGGCCCCGGCCAACGACAGCGCCGAGGCCGACGCGATGAGCGGCACGATGCGCGCGCTGGTGTCCAACATGGTCACCGGCGTCAGCAAGGGCTTCGAGAAGAAGCTCACGCTCGTCGGCGTGGGCTTCCGCGCCGCCGCGCAGGGCCCGAAGCTGAACCTGCAGATCGGTTTCTCGCACCCGGTGGTCAAGGACATGCCCGCCGGCATCACGGTCACCTGCCCGACGCAGACCGAGATCGTGATCAAGGGCTCCGACCGCCAGGTGGTGGGCCAGGTCGCCGCCGAGGTGCGCGCGATCCGCCCGCCCGAGCCCTACAAGGGCAAGGGCATCCGCTATGCGGACGAGAAGGTGACCCTCAAGGAAACCAAGAAGAAGTAAGGAGCGACGACCATGACACTGAACAAGAAAGATCAGCGCCTGCGCCGCTCCCGCCAGACCCGGGCGCGCATCGCCAAGCAGGAAGTCGCGCGCCTGACGGTGCACCGCACCAATCTGCACATCTACGCCAGCGTCGTCTCCGACGACGGCACCAAGGTGCTGGCCAGCGCCTCCACCGCCGAAGCCGACGTGCGCAAGGAACTCGGCGCTGCTGGCAAGGGCGGCAACGTGGCCGCGGCCACGGTGATCGGCAAGCGCATCGCCGAGAAGGCCAAGGCCGCCGGCATCGACAAGGTGGCGTTCGATCGCGCGGGCTTCGCGTACCACGGCCGCGTCAAGGCGCTGGCCGAAGCCGCGCGTGAAGCCGGCCTGCAGTTCTGAGGAAACCGAACATGGCAAAGTTTCAACCCCGCGCGCAGACCGAAGGCAACGACGACGGTCTGAAGGAAAAGATGATCGCGGTGAACCGCGTGACCAAGGTCGTGAAGGGCGGCCGCACGCTGAGCTTCGCGGCGCTGACCGTGGTCGGCGACGGCGACGGCCGCATCGGCATGGGCAAGGGCAAGGCCAAGGAAGTGCCGGTGGCGGTGCAGAAGGCCATGGAGTCCGCGCGCCGCAACATGTTCAAGGTGCAGCTCAAGGACGGCACGATCCAGCACCAGGTGACCGGCGAGCACGGCGCCGCCAAGGTGCTGATGGCGCCGGCCAAGGCCGGTGACGGCATCATCGCCGGCGGCCCGATGCGCGCCGTCTTCGAGGTGATGGGCGTGACCGACATCGTCGCCAAGAGCCTCGGCTCGGCCAACCCGTACAACATGGTCCGCGCCACGCTGGACGCGCTGAAGAGCTCGACCACGCCGGCCGAGGTGGCCGCCAAGCGCGGCCTGACCGTCGAGCAGCTGTTCGGCTGACCGGCGCCCCGCGGAGAACTGACATGGCAGAGAAGAAGACCCTCACGGTGAAGCTGGTGCGCAGCGTCGCCGGCACGCGCGAGTCGCATCGCGCCACGGTGCGCGGCCTGGGCCTGCGCAAGCTCAACAGCGAGTCCACGCTGGAAGACACGCCGGCCGTGCGCGGCATGGTCAACAAGGTCTCGTACCTGGTGAAGGTGCTGTGATGGAACTGAACACGATCAAGCCCGCCGAGGGCAGCAAGAAGGCGCGCCGCCGCGTCGGCCGCGGCATCGGCTCGGGCCTGGGCAAGACGGCGGGCCGCGGCCACAAGGGCCAGAAGTCGCGCGCCGGCGGCTACCACAAGGTCGGCTTCGAAGGCGGCCAGATGCCGCTGCAGCGCCGCCTGCCCAAGCGCGGCTTCAAGTCGGCGCAGCTCAAGTTCAACGACGAGGTCACGCTGGCCGCGCTCGAGAAGCTCGGCGCGGCCGAGGTCGACCTGCTGGCGCTGAAGGCGGCCAAGCTGGTCAGCCAACTGGCGCGGACCGTCAAGGTGATCAAGCGCGGCGAGCTGACCAAGAAGGTCACGCTCAAGGGCATAGCCGCCACCGCCGGCGCCAAGGCCGCCATCGAGGCCGCCGGCGGCTCGGTGGCCTGACGCGCGCGCATCGCTTCGTTAGAACGAAGAACGGAACTCAGTGGCAACCAACGCGAATCAACTGGCCAAGAGCGGCAAGTTCGGCGACCTGCGTCGCCGGCTCGTCTTCCTGGTGCTCGCGCTCGTGGTCTACCGCATCGGCGCGCACATTCCCGTGCCCGGCATCGACCCGAACCAGCTCCAGCAGTTGTTCCAGGGCCAGGCCGGCGGCATCCTGAGCCTGTTCAACATGTTCTCGGGCGGCGCGCTGTCGCGCTTCACCGTCTTCGCGCTGGGCATCATGCCCTACATCTCCGCGTCGATCATCATGCAGTTGATGACCTACGTGGTGCCCTCGCTGGAGGCGCTGAAGAAGGAAGGCGAGGCCGGCCGCCGCAGGATCACGCAGTACACGCGCTACGGCACGCTGGGCCTGGCGCTGTTCCAGTCGCTGGGCATCGCGCTGGCGCTGGAGGGCTCGCCCGGGCTGGTGATCACGCCGGGCTTCGGCTTTCGCATGACGGCGATCGTGAGCCTGGTGGCCGGCACGATGTTCCTGATGTGGCTGGGCGAGCAGATCACCGAGCGCGGCCTGGGCAACGGCATCTCGATCCTGATCTTCTCGGGCATCGCCGCGGGCCTGCCCAGCGCGATCGGCGGCCTGTTCGAGCTGGTGCGCACCGGCGCGATGAGCATCATCGTCTCGATGTTCATCATCGCGCTGGTGGTGGTGGTGACCTACGTCGTGGTGTTCGTCGAGCGCGGCCAGCGCAAGATCCTGGTGAACTACGCCAAGCGACAGGTCGGCAACAAGGTCTACGGCGGCCAGTCGTCGCACCTGCCGCTGAAGCTGAACATGTCGGGCGTGATCCCGCCGATCTTCGCCTCGTCGATCATCCTGCTGCCGGCCACCGTGGTGGGCTGGTTCGCCACCGGCGACAGCCTGCGCTGGCTGAAGGACATCGCCAGCCTGCTGTCGCCCGGCCAGCCGATCTACGTGATGCTGTACGCCGCGGCGATCGTGTTCTTCTGCTTCTTCTACACGGCGCTGGTGTTCAACAGCCGCGAGACGGCCGACAACCTGAAGAAGAGCGGCGCGTTCATCCCGGGCATTCGCCCGGGCGAGCAGACCGCGCGGCACATCGACAAGATCCTGGCGCGGCTGACGCTGGTCGGCGCGGTCTACATCACGCTGGTGTGCCTGCTGCCCGAATTCCTGGTGCTGAAGTACAACGTGCCGTTCTACTTCGGCGGCACCTCGCTGCTGATCATCGTCGTCGTGACGATGGACTTCTGGGCCCAGGTGCAGAGTTACGTGATGAGCCAGCAGTACGAGAGCCTGCTGAAAAAGGCGAACTTCAAGGCGAGCTGAGATGGCGAAGGACGATGTCATCCAGATGCAGGGCGAGATCCTGGAGAACCTGCCCAACGCCACGTTTCGCGTGAAATTGGAGAACGGGCACGTCGTGCTCGGCCACATCTCCGGAAAGATGCGCATGCACTACATCCGCATCCTGCCGGGCGACAAGGTGACGGTCGAGCTGACGCCCTACGATTTGAGTCGGGCCCGGATCGTGTTCCGGGCCAAGTGAGCAGCCTGACGAGGGCTTAGGAGAAGAGCATGAAAGTCGCCGCTTCCGTCAAGAAGATGTGCCGCAACTGCAAGATCATCCGCCGCAAGCGCGTGGTGCGGGTGATCTGCACCGACCCGCGCCACAAGCAGCGTCAAGGCTGAGAACCGAAGGATTAGGACATGGCACGCATCGCTGGCATCAACATCCCGCCGCACAAGCACACCGAGATCGGCCTGACGCACATCTACGGCATCGGCCGCACGACGGCGCAGAAGATCTGCGACACGGTGGGCGTGGCGTACTCGAAGAAGATCAAGGACCTGACCGACGGCGACCTGGAGAAGATCCGGGAAGAGATCGGCAAGCTGACGATCGAGGGCGACCTGCGCCGCGAGATGTCGATCAACATCAAGCGCCTGATGGACCTCGGCTGCTACCGCGGCTTCCGTCACCGTCGCGGCCTGCCGGTGCGCGGCCAGCGCACCAAGACCAATGCGCGCACGCGCAAGGGCCCGCGCAAGTCGGGCGCCCTGGTCAAGAAGTAAGCAAGCATCGAACGAAGGTCACCGAACATGGCTAAGGCACCCGTCAACACCGCCGCGCGGCGCGTGAGCAAGAAGATCCGCAAGAACGTCGCGGACGGCATCGCGCACGTGCACGCGTCGTTCAACAACACGATCATCACGATCACCGACCGCCAGGGCGGCGCGCTGTCGTGGGCGTCGAGCGGCGGCCAGGGCTTCAAGGGCTCGCGCAAGAGCACGCCGTTCGCCGCCCAGGTGGCCGCCGAGGTGGCCGGCCGCGCCGCGCAGGAGCAGGGCATCAAGAACCTCGACGTGCGCATCAAGGGCCCGGGCCCGGGGCGCGAGTCGTCGGTGCGCGCGCTGGCCTCGCTGGGCATCCGCATCAACTCGATCTCCGACGTGACGCCGGTGCCGCACAACGGCTGCCGTCCGCAGAAGCGCCGCCGCATCTGAGCGCCGTTTTCCCCGGTCGGCGAGGCCGTTTCGGCATCGCCGACTTTTTCGCTTGTAAGCCCACCGCCTGAGCGCCCACAACAACAACCCGCCAGGCTCGCGCGAGAACCGCTCGCGCCAGATTGAACGAAGGACATCAACGTGGCACGTTACCTCGGCCCCAAGGCCAAACTCTCCCGCCGTGAAGGCACCGACCTGTTCCTGAAGAGCGCGCGCCGCCCGATCAGCGACAAGGCCAAGTTCGACTCCAAGCCCGGCCAGCACGGCCGCACCTCCGGCAGCCGCACCAGCGACTTCGGCCTGCAACTGCGCGAGAAGCAGAAGGTCAAGCGCATGTACGGTGTGCTCGAGCGCCAGTTCCGCCGCTACTTCGCCGAGGCCGAGCGCCGCAAGGGCAACACCGGCGCGACGCTGCTGACGCTGCTCGAATCGCGCCTGGACAACGTGGTCTACCGCATGGGCTTCGGCAGCACGCGCGCCGAGGCGCGTCAGCTCGTCTCGCACAAGGGCATCACGGTCAACGGCGAGGTGGTGAACATCGCCTCGTACTCGGTCAAGGCCGGCGACACCGTGGCGGTGCGCGAGAAGGCCAAGAAGCAGTTGCGCGTCACCGACTCGGTGAAGCTGGCCGAGGCGCAGGGCATGCCGGGCTGGGTGCAGGTCGACGCGAACAAGCTCGAGGGCGTGTTCAAGAAGGCGCCCGACCGCGACGAGTTCGGCGCCGACATCAAGGAAGCGCTGATCGTCGAGTTGTATTCCCGATAACGCTGAAGACGAAGGCGGGGTGCCGGCCCACAGGCCGACACCCTTCTCGGCGATGCTTCGTTTGCCGGGGCGAAGCGATCGAGAACCCATCCCCGGCCATGTCCCCTGCCTTATCGGTGTAACGAGCCGAGGGTATTGAGAGGAACAGGACTCAATGCAAACCAATCTGCTGAAGCCCAAAGCCATCAACGTGGAGCCGCTCGGCGGCAATCGCGCCAAGGTCACGCTCGAACCGTTCGAGCGCGGCTACGGCCACACGCTGGGCAACGCGCTGCGCCGCGTGCTGCTGTCGTCGATGGTCGGCTACGCGCCCACCGAGGTGACCATCGCCGGCGTGCTGCACGAATACTCGGCGATCGACGGGGTTCAGGAGGACGTGGTTCACATCATGCTGAACCTCAAGGGCGTCGTGTTCCGCCTGCACAACCGCGACGAAGTGACGCTGGTGCTGCGCAAGGAAGGCGAGGGCCCGGTCACCGCCGGCGACATCCAGACGCCGCACGACGTCGAGATCATCAACCCCGAGCACGTGATCGCGCACCTGTCGCAAGGCGGCAAGCTCGACATGCAGATCAAGGTCGAGAAGGGCCGCGGCTACGTGCCCGGCACGCTGCGCCGCTACGGCGACGAGCCGACCAAGTCGATCGGTCGCATCGTGCTCGACGCCTCGTTCTCGCCGGTCTCGCGCGTGAGCTACACGGTCGAGAGCGCGCGCGTCGAACAGCGCACCGACCTCGACAAGCTGGTGATGGAGATCGTCACCAACGGCGCCATCACGCCGGAAGAGGCGATCCGCTCGTCGGCCAAGGTGCTGGTGGAGCAGCTCGCGGTGTTCGCGCAGCTCGAAGGCCAGGTCGACCAGCTCTTCGACGCCGGCCGCACCGAACGCAGCGACCAGAAGTTCGACCCGATCCTGCTGCGCCCGGTCGACGAGCTGGAGCTGACGGTGCGCTCGGCCAACTGCCTGAAGGCCGAGAACATCTACTACATCGGCGACCTGATCCAGCGCACCGAGACCGAGCTGCTGAAGACGCCGAACCTGGGCCGCAAGTCGCTCAACGAGATCAAGGAAGTGCTCGCCTCCCGTGGCCTCACGCTGGGCGCGCGCCTGGAGAACTGGCCCCCGCAGGGCCTGGACAAGCGCTGAGCGAAGCTCAGCGCGACGTGCACCCCCCGGTACCTGACACGGCCGGGGTTCAATAAGGACAGGAAAGCACCATGCGTCACCGTCACGGACTTCGCAAACTCAACCGCACCAGCGAGCATCGCCAGGCGATGCTGCGCAACATGTGCGTCTCGCTGCTCGAGCACGAGGCGATCAAGACCACCGTTCCCAAAGCCAAGGAGCTGCGCCGCGTCGTCGAGCCGCTGATCACGCTGGCCAAGGAGCCGACGCTGGCCAACAAGCGCCTGGCTTTCGACCGCCTGCGCAACCGCGCGATCGTCGTGAAGCTGTTCGGCGAGCTCGGCCCGCGCTACAAGGCGCGCCCGGGCGGCTACACGCGCATCCTGAAGATGGGCTTCCGCGTCGGCGACAACGCGCCGATGGCCTTCGTCGAGCTGGTCGACCGGCCCGAGCCGGCCGCCGAAGCGGCGGCCGAGGCCGACAAGGCGGAATAAGCCTGCCCCACGGGCACGAACGGAGCCGGCGCGAGCCGGCTCTTTTCATTGGCGCCCCCCTAGCTTGAAGGTCCGGCCGGCGCCGCCAGCCAACAATGTCACGTGGATGTCACCGTGGCCGTGGCGCGGCCCGCGGACCCGCTGTGCGGCCGGGCCGCCGACCGTCAGAATGCGTTCACAAACACGCATCCTGACGGGTGAACGACAAATGAACGGCGGGGATATCTCCAGCGAGATTTCGGCGGGGCCGGACGGCGGCGACGCGCAGTGGCTGCGCCTGCGCAGTCCGCAGCGCGACCAGGACCGCGTGCTGCAAAGCCCGACGCACGTGTGGCTGCGCCGCATTCCCTCGGCCATCCACCCCAAGCACCTGTGCCGCTACTACCCGCGCATCGCCAACCGCCTGGCGCTCGCCTGGGGCGACAAGTTCGAGGTCGAGTCGATCTTCGACGACCTGCTGCACGACCACCGCGGCCAGCGCAAGGGCTTCACCGAGCGCGTGCGCATCGAGATCGAGCGGCTGCAGCGCTTCCACCAGCGCAAGCTGCACGTGAACTACCCGCCGATGATGGTGGTGCGCCGCCGCGTGCCCAGCGGCGGCGCTGCCGACTGAGGCTCAGCGCACGAAGCTCATGCCGTCGAAGGCCGCCTCGTACTCGCGCGCCGGCTGCTCCACCATGACCGTGCCGCTGCTCTGGTAGCGCGCCGGGCGCACCACGTAGCTGCGGCCGCCGCCGGCGGCGGTGTCGATCTCGACGATGCGCACCGGCGCCGTGGTGTTGTCGTGGAAGGTCTGGTTGAAGGCCTCCACCCGGTTCTGGTTGGTGCCCGTCAGCGTGCGGCGCGCCTGCACGCCGGTGTGGCCCGAGAACACGAACTTGACGTTGCTGTACATCTTCAGCGCCGTGTCCCACAGGTAGGCGGGCGACTTGTCGCCGTAGCCGTCGTTGCCGCCGATGACGTTGCCGCCGCCGTCGAGGAAGGCGTGCGTCATCACGATCACGTTGTGCCGCGGGTATGCCGCGATCACCTCGCGCGCCCAGTTGACCGCCTCCTGGCGCGGCATGAACTCGACCACCAGCGCCAGCCACTTCAGCCCGCCGGCCTCGAACACGCTGTAGTGGTTCTGCAGCTCGCCCTCGGTCATCCGGCCCGCCAGCGCGGTGAACTTGCCGTCGAAGTAGCGGTTGAACAGCGGCGACAGGCGCACGTTGGCATGCGCGCTCTGCCCCGGGCAGGCGCTGCCGCCGGCGCACACCGCGCGGGTGTCGTGGTTGCCGAGCGCGATGCCGTACGGGATGCCGGCCGCGCCCAGCACGTCCATGCCCGCCGAGGCCACCTTGTACTGGTGCTCGGTGTACTGCGGCGCCTCGGGCACCTCGGTCTCGCCCCAGTTCACCAGGTCGCCCGTGTGGCCGACGAAGGCCAGCTTCAGCGGTTCGCGCTGCGTCACCAGCCACTGGTTGCGCATCTGGATGCGCCAGTCGTTCAGGCGCCGCCCGCTGCTGCCGGGGTAGAGCAACTGCACCTCGTTCTGGGTGTCGGGGATCATGGCGATCGAGAACTTCGTCGACGCCACCGGCGGCGGCGTGCTGGTGCGGCGCGCGGCGTAGAAGCTCACCATCTCGTAGCGCCAGCCGGCGGCCACCAGGGCGTCGCGCTCGGCCTCGGTGGTGGCGTGGCGGTGCATGGCGCCCTTGAGCAGCCGGAACACCGGCTGCGCGCAGGCGGCCGGTGCCGCGGCGGCGTAGAAGTTCGCGCCCTGGTCCACGTAGCCGTAGCGCGCCACGGCGCTGGCGATCTCGGCCGGGTTGGTGATCCAGACGAAGTCGTTGCTGCCCGGCCGGTAGAGCCGGTGCACCGCCAGCAGGCCGTCGCCGGGCGCCGTCGCGGCCTTGAAGACCTCGCCGCGCACGTCGGCGAAGCCGTACTTGGCGCGGGCGCTGTCGACCTCGTTCGACCAGCGGGTGAGCAGGTTGGCCTGCGAGTTCGGGTTGACGGCCTGGTAGATGGGGGTGGCCAGTTGCGCGCAGTCGAGCGCGTGGGCCGCCGGGGCGGCCGCGCCCAGGGCCAGCGCCAGGGCGGCCAGGGCGGGAAGGGGCATGCGCCAGGACATGGTGGGGACTCCTCCTCGATGCATTGGAAACGGATGCGTGATGCCGATCCGATTCTGGAGGGCTCCCGGGCGCACCGGCCCCGGTTGCGTCAACAGGTGTATCCAAAGGGCGCGCGGCGATACATCGGCTAACCCGATGTGCGACCGGTGCCGAAGCCTAGGGCACGAAGCCGTCGCCCAGCACGATGCCCTCGCGGCGCGGATCGGTGCCGCCCGCCAGCGCCGGCACGCCGCCGAGGCGCACGCGCATGACGGTGTTGACGCCGCTGGCCTGCGCGCGGGTCGAGACCGTGTGGCCGAGCGCGCGCAGGCCGACGACGAGCGGGCCGTCGTTGCCATCGTGGGAGCCGTCGATGTGGGGATGCTCGCCGCCCAGCGTGGTGGTCGGGCCGTTGCGGGCGCCGAAGTCCACCAGGTTGGCAGACTGCTGCGCATCCAGCCCCCAGTCGAGCGCGCCGACCAGCGCCTTCACGACGTACTGCGGGATGCTGCCGCCGCCGGGCGAGCCGGTGGCCAGCACGAAGTCGCCGCGCGAGCCGTCGGCCGCCATCGCGAAGACGATGGTGGGCGCCATCGAGCTGCGCGGGCGCTTGCCGGGCTGCACGCGGTTGGCGATCGGCGTGCCCGAGGCATCGGCCGGCGCGGCCGAGAAGTCGGTGAGCTGGTTGTTCAGCAGGAAGCCGTGTGTCATGTGGAACGAACCCATGCTCGATTCCACCGTCGTCGTGGCGCTCAGCACGTTGCCGCTCGCATCGACGATGGTGAACTGGCTGGTGCCGTGCTCGGCGGGCGCCGGGTCCAGGCCCCTGGGCGCGGTCGCCGGGAAGACGCCCGCCCGCGCCGTGCGCATGCTGGCGCCGGGATTGATCAGCCCGGCGCGGCTGTGGAGGTAGCCCTTGTCGAGCAGCGTTTGCCAGGTGCCGCCGGGCAGCGGCACGAAGTCGGTGTCGGCGACGTAGAGATCGCGGTCGGCATAAGCCAGCCGCTCGGCCTCGCTGACGAGGTGCACGCCGGCCACCGTGGGCCTGCCGCCTTCGAGGTCGACGGCGGCCGGCTTGTGCGGCGCGAGGTCGAAGTTCTCGAGGATGCCCAGCGCCGAGGCGACCGCGATGCCGCCCGAACTCGGCGGCGGCATGCCGCAGACCCAGTGGGCGCGATAGCGCGTGCAGACCGGCTCGCGCAGCCTGACCTCGTAGGCGGCGAGGTCAGCGAGCGTCGTCTTGCCGGGTGTGATGGCCGAGCCGTCGGCGCCGGTGCTCGCGCCGATCTTGGCGACGATGTCGGCGCCGATACGCCCGCCGTAGACGGCATCGGCGCCGCCCCGGGCCATCTGCGCGAGCGTGTCGGCGTAGGCCGGGTTCCTGAGCGTGGTGCCGCGCGCCTTGGGGCGGCCGGCCGCGTCGAAGAAATAGGCCAGCGCTTCGGGGTCGCGCTTCAGCTCGCTCGCGTTCGCGGCGATCGCCGAGGCCAGCCGGGCGCCGATCGGAAAGCCGCGGGTCGAGAGGCCGATCGCGTCGGCGAAGAGATCCTTCCAGGCGAGCCGGCCGTGGTCTTTGTGCAGCTTCTCGAGCAGGCGCGGGATGCCGGGCGTGCCGATCGAGCGGCCGCTCGCGCGGGCGCTCGGCCGGGGCGTCGTCCGGTCGGAGGCGGCGTCGACGTAGCGCAGGTCGTTCTCGGTCGCGGCGGCCGGCGCCGACTCGCGGCCGTCGTAGGCCTGCACCGCTCGGGCGGCGGCGTCGTAATAGAGCACGAAGCCGCCCCCGCCGAGGCCGGTGGCCTCGGGCGTGGTCAGGCCGAGCACCGCCTGCACCGCCACCGCCGCGTCGGCCGCCGTGCCGCCCTTCTTCAGCACCGCGCAGCCCGCGGCGCTGGCGTAGGCGTTCGACGTGGACGCCATGTACGTGCGCGCGTACCGGACCTGCAGGCCCGTGCGGTACCCCGACCCCGGCTCGGGCAGCGAGGAATCGCCCGGCACGCCCGAGCCGACGACGACACCCGCGCCGTCCGGCCCGGACACCCGGCAGGCGAGGTCGGCAATCGGTGGCCGGCTGCGATTGAAGCCGGCGCAAGCAGACAGGGCGAGTGCGGCGAGGACGGCGGCGGATGCGGGAGCCCGATACATCATGGAAGGCGCATCATGCATGCTTCCGTACCCAAAACGCACAGTGCTGCTATACTCACAGGCTCAGTCGCGAGGTGGAGCAGTCTGGTAGCTCGTTGGGCTCATAACCCAAAGGTCGCAGGTTCAAATCCTGCCCTCGCAACCACCGAATGGAACGAAGCCCGCCTCGTGCGGGCTTCGGCGTTTCTAGGGTGCATCCCGGGATCAGTGGGCCTGGGCCAGCCGCGCCGCCGCACGCTCGCCACTGGCCACCGCCGCCTCCATGCCGCCGAACATGAAGATGTCGCCGCCGAGCTGCACGCGCGGGTCGGTGCCGACGGCGTCCCACAGCCGGCGCGTGCGGTGGAAGAAGCCGGCATCGGGTACGTAGCTCACGCGCTCCTGGCGCGCCACGCGGCTGAACAGCAGCGCGCCGCGCACCTCCGGATACAGCGCCTCGACCTGCGCGGCGAGCATCGCGACGAGATCGTCGTCGGCCATCGCGGCCAGGCGCGCGTACTCCTTGTGCTCGGTGAACACCGAGAACAGCGCGTGCCCGGGCGGCGCGCGGTCGGCGCACTTGTTGTGCGCCAGCGAGACCACGTTGATGTCGCGGCTCGCCTGCGTCGACAGCATCACGCAGGCGGCGCGGCTGCGCGTCGGCCGGCCGTAGGCCAGCTTCACGTCGATCATGCGCATGAACTGCATGGTCTGCCGGTAGTCGCCGGCCAGCTCGGCCAGGCGCGGGTACATGGCCTCGGCCTGGTCGTAGGGGGCGGTGATCAGGCACTTGTCGGCGCGCAGTTCGGCGGTGCCGCCGCCGGCCTCGTGCACGTCCAGCCGCACGCCGGCACTGTCGGCGTGCACACGGTGCACGCTGCTGCCGTAGCGCACCGGCAGCCGCTCGGCGAGCGCCTTCGGTAGGCTGTCCAGGCCGCCGCGCAGCGTGACCATGCGGCTCCAGTCCGACAGCGTGTAGGGCACCATCAGCGAGGACATCATGTCCAGCGTCACGCCGCCGATCGGCCGCAGCAGCGGCTCGAGCAGCAGGTCGGTGACTTCGGCGCCGAAGGCGCGCATCGCCACCGCGCGCGCGTTGTTGTGCGGATCGTCGAGCCGCACGTCGTCGAGCAGGTAGTGCGGCACCGCGCGCAACGGGCCGCGCAGGCGCCACAGGCCGCGCAGCAGCGCGAGCTTGGCGCGCCACGACAGCAGCGGCGTGGCGGCCAGCGTCCAGGGCTTGGCGAGGTCGATGTCGATCAGGCGGCCGTCGCGCAGCATGCTCATCACGCTCGGGCAATCGACCAGCTCGCCGCCCAGGCCCACCTCGTCGATCAGCGCCAGCCAGCGCCGGTAGCTGCTCGCGGCCAGCTCGGGGCAGGTGTCGATCAGGAAGCCGTCGCGCCGCACCGCCTTGCAGCGCCCGCCGGCATGCGCCTGCGCCTCGACGACCAGCACCTCGTGGCCGCGCTGCCGCAGCCGCAGCGCCGCCGTCAGGCCCGACAGGCCGGCACCGATGACGATGATCTTCATGGAAGCCCGGCGGCGGCGTGCCGCGTCGAATTGGTAATCTACGATACCAAATCACCGGAGTCGAAGCTTCCCGAACTGCGCTGCACGCGCGCTTCAATCTCCCACGGAAGCCAGCCCTTGCAGGCTGTCCATCGGCAGCCGATCGGTCGTCACCTGCTGGCGGCGCTGGGATCGGCGGCGACTCCGCTGACGAGGGTGTTGCCTCGGCCGATCGAGCCGTCGCTTGCGAGCCCGAAACCGGAGATGGTGGCGCCGGCCGCACCCCGCGATCTGGTTCGCGCGGCTGTGGAGCCTGGCTTTCTCGGGGCGCGCGCGGCAGGCGATGCAGCAGCTCGGCGAAGCATCGGCCCGGCCGGACCTCCCGCCGCCGACGCTGGCCAGGCTCGAAGTCACGCTGGGCGCGCTCGTCGATCCGGCGCTGCGGCCGCAGGCGGTCGAGCACAACCTGCGCGCCGCCGAACTCGGCCCCACCCAGAGCCTCGCGGCGGTGATCCACCTCGCCGGGCTGGGCGAGCCCGATGCCGCGATGCGGGTCGCCGAGGGCTACCTGCTGCGGCGCGGAAGCGTCAGCGTGGGCGTGCACAAGACCGCGAGCGACCCCTCGATCACCGACCAGCACCGCCGCATCACGCAGATGCTGTTCCTGCCGGTTGCCGCCGAACTGCGCCAGCATCCGCGCTTTCTCCGGCTGTGCGAGGACATGGGCTTGGCCGCCTATTGGGATGAGGCGGGGGGCACGCCGGATTTCCTGGGCTGATTGCTGGTGCTGTTCGGGTCAGGCGGAGGCCGATCGTGAACGCGCAGGCGCCGGCCGCGGCTGCTGCAGGCGTTGACTCAGCTCGCGCGCGGTGTGGGTCAGCATCTGGACCATGGAGTGCTCCGACATGCGCGGCGGCGAGTGCATGTCGCTGGCGACGACGATGCTGCTGACGATGTCGCCGTTCTCGCCGAAAACCGGCGCCGCGATGCCGCAGATCCTCGTGTCGAGTTCGCCGCGCGAGATGTAGTGGCCTTGCTCGCGGATGCGCTTGAGGGTGGCGAGGAACGCCGGCCACTCTGCGCCGATGGCACGAACGTCGGCTGCCGTTGCAGGGTCGGCCATGCCGGCGTCGAAGAGGCGCCGCAACTTGCGTCGGTCCAAATGGGCGAGCAGGACATGCGCCTGCGAGCCGCGGAACAAGGGCATCGGTAGGCCCTTGGTGTAGGTGATGTCGAGAAGCGTCGGGCCTCGAACGTGCGAGACGTTGACGATCGTGTTTTCGTAGAAGTTGCACAGAAGGACATCGGATCCGGTCAGCTCCGACAGTCCCGTCATCAGATCCTGCGCGACGCTGATGATCGGGTCGTAGCAGCGGATCAGGTATTCCAGCTCGATGATCTTCGGCCCCAGCCGGAAACGGCCCGTGCTGCGCGCCAGCAGCCCCGCCTCGGTCAGTTCACTCGCGTACCGATAGGCCGACGCCGCGCTCATCGACAGGGCCGGCGCGATCTCGTCGACGGAGATCAGCGTGTGCTCGCCGCTGAACAGGTTGAGGATGGCCATCACCCGTTGGATCACGGACGGACCGGGTGTGCGGGCTTGCGCCGCGTGAGCGGGCTTCGCGGCGCGGCGCCGGGGCGCTACCGAGGCGATGATGGGTTCAGGTGTTCTTCTCATCTATCGGGGTATTGACTGGATTTCTTCTGTATCTAGAATCATTTTTCTCGATAGGTGCGAAAATTGCCATCAAGAGGCAAAGGGTAAACCCTCAACGAACTGGAGACAAGGATGAAGTTGTTCAAGCGTGCTGTCCTGGGCTTGGCCTTGGGCATCTTGGCGGCACCGGCGATGGCGGACCTGCGCATCGGCGTCATTCTCTCGCTGACCGGGCCGGCTGCTTCGCTGGGCATTCCGGCGCGCAATTCGGTCGAACTCTGGCCGCGCGAAGTGGGCGGGCAGAAGGTGCAGGTGATCGTGCTGGACGATGCCTCCGACCCGACCGGTGCCACGCTGGCCGCACGCAAGCTGACTTCGGAGAGCAAGGTCGACGTGCTGGTCGGGCCGTCGGTGACGCCGACTTCGCTCGCGGCACTGCAGGTGGCGGGCGAGACCTCCACGCCGATGATCAGCCTGGCCGGCAGCGGCGCCATCGTCAGTCCGCTCGAAGGGCCGAAGAAGTGGGCCTTCAAGATGCCGCCCGAAGAACACATCCCGCTCAAGATGATCTTCGACCGCATGAAGCGCGACCAGCAGACCAGGCTGGGCATCGTCGCGATGAGCAACGCCTACGGCCAGACCTTTCTCGACGTTGCCCAGCGCATGGCGCCGGCGGCGGGCGTGCAGATCGTCGGTGTCGAGCGCTATGGCGCCACGGACCAGAGTTTTGTGTCGCAGGCGCTGAAACTGCTCGGCGCCAAGCCCGATGCGGTTCTCATCGCCGCCGCCGGCACGCCCGCCGCGATGCCGCACATCGAACTGCGCAACCGCGGCTTCGGCGGCACGATCTACCAGACGCAGGCGGTGGCGAACAACGACTTCCTGCGCGTCGGCGGCGCGAGCGTCAACGGATCCCTGATGCCTGTCTCGCCCCTGCTGGTGGCCGAGCAGTTGCCCGAGTCGCACCCGGTGCGCGGCAAGGCGCTGGCCTTCGTCAACAGCTACGAGGCCAAGCACGGCGCGGGTAGCCGTTCGCTGTTCGGTGGCATGGCCTGGGATGCGATGCTGCTGCTGCAGGCTGCGGTGCCCGAGGCGTTGCGCAAGGCGCAGCCGGGCACGAACGAGTTTCGCGAGGCGCTGCGCGCCGCGTTGGAGAACACCGGCAACCTCGTGTTGACCCAGGGCGTGTATTCGATGTCCGCCACGGACCACAACGGCGCCGACGAGCGCAGCCAGGTGATGGTGCGCATCGACGACGGCAAGTGGAAGTACGCCGACCGCTGAGAGACCCCATGGCGACGAACCCGGAGGCACAGCCCATGTACATGGACGACTGCTGGTATGTCGCGGCCTGGACGCATGAGATCGAACCGGGGCAGCTTCTGTCCCGCACGATCTGCGGCCGCCGGGTCCTCTTCTGGCGCGATCGCGCCGGAAGGCTGTTCGCGATGGACGATCGCTGCTGCCACCGCGGCGCGCCTTTGTCCTGCGGGCGCCACGAGGGTGACACGGTGCGCTGCATGTACCACGGCTTCCTGTACGACGGCAGCGGGCGCTGCGTGGAGATCCCCGGGCACGACCGCGTTCCGCCCAAGGCGCAGGTGCGCACCTATGCGGTGGTCGAGCAGCATCGCTGGGTGTGGTTGTGGATCGGTGACGCCGCCGAGGCGGAACCGGCGCTGATTCCCGACACGCACTGGCTGACCGATCCCGAGTGGGCCTGCACGCCGCCGGGGTACATGCACTACGAGGTGAACTGCCAGTTGGTGCACGACAACCTGCTCGATTTCTCGCACCTCTCGTACGTTCATCCGAACACGCTTGGCGGCTCCGAGGAGTACGCGCAACTGCGCTCCAAGGTCGATCGCCTCGACAACGGCCTGCGCATCACGCGGTGGTTCATGGACAGGCCGCCGCCGCCGTTCGTCGCGGCGCTGCTCGAGGCCAAGGGCATGAGCGGCAACGTGGACCGATGGAACAACTACAACTTCCTGCTGCCTGGCCTGCTGATCATGGATTCCGGCTTCGCGCCGGCGGGCAGCGGCGCCGAACGCGGCGACCGGCGCGCGGCGATCGAGTTCCGCCACTGCCAGGCCGTCACGCCGGAGACGGCCGACTCGTGCCACTACTTTTTCTGCCAGCCGCGCAATTTCGACCGCGACAAGCCGGAGGTCAGCGAGCGCCTCTACCGGAGCGTCGTCGCCGCATTCGAGGAAGACCGGGCGATCATCACCGCGCAGGCGCGCTGCCTGCGCGAGGACGCGGACTTCGTGCCCATGCCCTGCGGGCTGGATCTTGCGCTGGTGCAGTTCCGCGCGCTGATCGACCAGCGGCTGGCGGCGCAGCGCGAGCGCCATGCGCGGCGCGATGCACGGCCGTAGCCACGCACGCTGGACAAGACATCGCTCATGCACACACCATCGACCGAGCCGCGTGCGTCCATCTATTACCCGTACGAGGTGCACGCTCCCTGGGTGCCCGCTGCGGGGCAGGCGGTACAGCAGCACGACGTCGTGATCGTCGGCGCCGGCCCTGCCGGCCTGGTGACGGCCCTGGAGCTGGCTCGCCTGGGCGTGCGCTCGGTGCTGCTCAACACCGAGCTGCAGGTGTCGCAGGGCAGCCGCGCGATCGTCTTCACGCGGCGCTCGATGGAGATCCTGCAGCAGGTCGGCGTGGCGCACCGCGTCACCGCGGCCGGATTGCCCTGGCGCTTCGGCAACAGCTACTACCGAGGCCAACACGTCTTCCGCATGGAGGCGCCGCACGATCCGGACGATCGCTTCTTCCCGATGATCAACCTGCAGCAGCAGTTCCTGGAAGAGTATCTGTTCGACGCCTGTACGGCGAATCCGCTGATCGATCTGCGCTGGGGCAATCGCTGCAACGGCGTGCGCCAGGAAGACGGCCGCGTCTTCGCCGAGATCGACACGCCCGGCGGCGCCTACTTGATCGAGGCACGCTGGCTGGTCGCGGCCGACGGTGGACGCTCGCCGATCCGCGCGGCACTCGGCCTGCCGCTGGAGGGCAATTCCTACGAAGGCTACTTCGTCATCGCGGACATCAAGGTCGACCTGCCGCTGCCGACCGAACGGCGCGCCTATTTCGACCCGGCCTGGAACCCCGGCAATACCGTGTTGATGCACCGCGAGCCGCTGGGCATCTGGCGCATCGACTACCAGCTACCCGAAGGCGAGACGCCCGAAGAGGCCCTGCGGCCCGAGTCGCTCGAGAAGCGCATCGATGCGCAACTGGCCATGATCGGCCACGCGGGCGTGCCGTGGGAGATGGATTGGAGCTCGGTCTACTCGGCGCGTGCCCTCACGCTGCCCGACTACGTCCACGGCCGCGTGCTGTTCGCCGGCGACTCCGCCCACCTGCTGCCGATCTTCGGCGTCCGCGGCGCCAACACCGGCTTCCAGGACGCGCAATCGCTGGCCTGGCACCTCGCTTTCGTCGTTCGCGGGCTGGCCGGCGAGTCGCTGCTGGCCAACTACAGCCGCGAACGTGTCGGCGCGGCGCGCGAGATCATCGCCGAGGCGGGCAAGAGCACTCGCTTCATGACGCCGCCGTCGCCGGGCTTCCAGTTGCTTCGCGATGCGGTGCTGTCGCTCTCGCTGACCGAAACGTTCGTGCGGCCGCTCTACCACTGGCGCACCTCCAGGCCGCACGAGTACGCTTCATCGCGGCTGAATTCGGCGGGCGACGACAACACCTTGTTCCGCGACGGGCCGGCCGACGGCGCGCCGCCACGCAACGTTCGCCTCGGACCCGACGACTACCTGCTCGACCACCTCGGTGGCGCGCTCGACCTGCTCCTGTTCACCGAGGCAGGCGCAGTGTCCCCGGAACTTGCCACGGTGGTGAATGACTTCCGCAGCCGGGGCGTGCCGATCCATGTCACTGCCATCGGTGCACCCGGCGTCGTCGAGGGCGCCGACCGCACGCTCGCCGATCCGCAGGGGCGGGTACGACAACGCTACGGCGTCGAGCGCTCGGGTGCTGCCTATCTGCTGCGCCCGGACCAGCATGTCTGTGCCCGCTGGCAAGTGCTGGACGCCGCGCGCTTGCGCGCGGCGCTGGATACGCTCCTGTCGGCCTGAAAGGAAGCCTCATGGCCCTTGCAAACGCACCCAGCGAACTCGATGTTCCTGCGCTCGAAGACGTCTACGACACGTTGGCCGAAGCCATCGACCAGGCAGGCGAAGCCAGGGCCTCGATCTTCCTGGTCAAGCTGGCGCTGCTGAACGCCAACGCGCTCGGTGACGCGGCACGGTTTCGCCGTCACGTCGAGATTGCGCTGCGTGATCTCTGAACAACTGCCAGGCTGTCCAACTCAACGAGTCCTGCGCAACAGCCGCACGTGCATCGGTCGGCTGAAGCGCGCACCGTCCGGCCCCTGGTGAGGCAGGTAGCGGGCCCGGACGCGCTCCAGCATGGCCGCGTCGATGCCGTGGTCGGCGAAGGTCGGGCGCATCATGCGCTGCTCGAACTCCTCGAAGCTGGCGAAGCCGACGGGCGTCTCGAAGCGATGCTCGGCCGCGGCGGCCCACAGCCCGGAGGCGATGGCGCGGTCGAGCGCCGCCTGCGCCGCCGCGCGCACCACGCCTTCGTCGTTGAACAGGCGGATCAACTCGTTCAGTTCGCCGGCATAGACCGGCTCGGACACGTACAGCCAGCCGCCCGGGCGCAGCACGCGGGCGAGTTCGGACAGTGCCTGGTCCATCAGCGGCATCGGCACGTGGTGCAGCGACTTCAACATCAGTGCACCGTCGAACGACGCGTCGGCGAAGGGGATGGATTCGGCGCCGGCTCGCTCGAACCGCAGCCGATCGACGGGGTTCGCCCGGTTCTTGGCCAGTTGCCGGTCATCGACCTCGATGCCCACCACCTCGGCGCCCTCGTGGCGGCCGACCAGCTCGCGCGCCAGGTGCGCGGCGCCGCAGCCCGCCTCGATGAGCCGCGCGCCGGCCAGCGGCACGAGCGTTTCCAGCAGCGCGAGTTCGTTGGTGATCACCGGCGTTGTCATGGCGTGGGTGGTGTTCATGGCGTCTCCGTTTCAAGCATCGCTCGCCTGGGATACCCCTATATCATCAACAAATGATATATGCGCCACGAAAGCTCGCTGCTCCAGAGCAAGGTCCATCCTGCATGCAATAGAGCGATTTCATCGGGTTAACCCGGTTATTTATTGAGGGCGTCGGCGCTAGATTGCGTTCACTCAAGAGGGATTGCATGCAATCAGACGCCAACAACGATACCCCGACGCTGGCTGATTCCACCGCGGCCAGCCTGCGCGGGATGATTCTCAGCGGCGCGCTGCGGCCCGGACAGCGGCTCACGGAAACGGCCCTGGCCGAGGAGATGCAGGTGTCGCGCACGCCCGTGGTGGCGGCGCTGAAGGCGCTCAACGAGCAGGGCCTGGTGCGCTACGCGGCGAATCGTGGCTACTGGGTGCGCGAGTTCAGTCTCGACGAGGTGCTCGAGGCCTACGAGCTGCGCGCCACGCTGGAGGGCATGGCCTGCCGGCTCGTCGCCGAGCGCGGCGCGAACGGCCGCGACATCGATGCGATGGAGCGCTGCGTCGCCATCGGCGAAGCCGTGCTCGAGCCCGGCGAGCTGCGCAGCGGCGACCACCAGCGCTACCAGGCGATGAACGTCGACTTCCACTCCCTGATCGTGCGCGGCTGCGGCAACCGCCAGCTCGCCGAGTTCGTGCGCAAGACCCATGATCTGCCGCTGGCGTCCAACCGTGTGGTGTTCTGGCGTTCGCACGACATCGTACGGCGTTCGCACGACGCGCACGTGCGCGTGCTCGATGCGATCAAGCAGCGCCAGGGCACGCGCGCCGAGATGCTGATGCGCGAACACGTCTACGAGGCCGGGCAGGTGCTGCGCCGGCATTGGTCCGAGATCCTGGAGGCTGCCCGGCTCGGGCCGGCGGCCGTTACCCGCGTGGTGGGCGAGCCCGACTGACAGCGCCGCCGCCGATTTCTTTCCGATTGCATGCAGCCGGCGCGCCCGCGCGGCCGGCAGGGACGAACTTTGCCTGCTCTTTCATGAATCGAACCGCCGCTTCGCTTTCTTCGTTCGCCGGCCGCACTGCGTTGGTCACCGGCGGCGCCAGCGGCATCGGCCTGGCCAGTGCCGAACTGCTGGCCGCGCGCGGCGCCCGCATCGTGCTGGCCGATCTCGACGAGGCGCCGACGCGCCGCGCGGCCGCCGCGCTCGACGCGCATCCGCTGAGCTTCGACGTGGCCGACCGCAGCGCCGTGGCGGCGGCGCATGCGCGGCTCGCCGCGGCCGGCATCGAGGTCGACCTGCTGGTCAACTGCGCCGGCATCGTGCAGGCGCCCGAGCCGCCGCAGCGGCTGGCGATGGACGACTTCCGCCGTGTCGTCGCCATCGACTTCGAGGGCACCTACCACTGCTGCGCCGAGTTCGGCGGCGCGATGGCGCGGCGCGGGCGCGGTGCCATTGTCAACATCGCCTCGGTGGCCGGCATGCGCTCGATGCCGCTGCATGCCTACTCGCCGGCCAAGGCCGCGGTGATCTCGCTGACCGAATGCCTGGCCGCCGAATGGGGCCGCTCCGGCGTGCGCGTCAACTGCGTGTCGCCGGGCTACACCGTCACCGCGGCGCTGCAGCGCCAGATCGACCTGGGCCTGCGCGACCCCGACCGGCTGAAGGACAACAGCGCGCTGGGCGTGCTGATCGCGCCGGCCGACATCGCGCGCGTGATCGCCTTCCTGCTGTCCGACGAAGCCTCGGTGATCACCGGCATCAACCTGGCGGCCGACGCCGGTTGGCTGGTCGCCGGATCCTGGGCCACCTTCGGCGGCGTGCGCGAGCGCGTCGCCACCCCGCAAGACGACACGGAGACACCATGAGCATGCAGCGACGCCACCTTCTTCTCGGCGCGGCCGGCCTGGCGGCCACGCGCGCCTTCGCGCAAAGCGGCTACCCGAACAAGCCGGTGCAGTGGATCGTGCCCTACGCCGCCGGCGGCGGCACCGACATCGTCGCGCGCACCGTCGCGCAGGCGATGGGGCCGGCGCTGGGCCAGACCGTGGTGGTCGAGAACAAGCCCGGCGCCAACACCGCGATCGGCGCCGCGGCGGTGGCCCAGGCCGCGCCCGACGGCCACGTGGTCGGCTCGGCCGACAACGCCACGCTGGCGCTGAACCAGCATCTGTTCCAGAAGCTGGCCTATGCACCGGAGAAGGACTTCGCCTGCGTCGGCGGGCTGGCGCGCTTCCCGTATGCGCTGCTGGTCAACCCGTCGGTGCCGCTGCAGAGCTTTCGCGAGTTCATCGATGCCGGCAAGGCCAGGCCGGGCGCGCTGAGCTACGGCACGCCCGGGTTGGGCGGTCCCAACCACGTGGCTATGGAACTGCTGCAGCAGCGCACCGGCGCGCGCTTCAACCACGTGCCCTACAAGGGCGCGGCACCGGGGCTGCAGGACCTGGTGGCCGGGCAGATCGAGTTCATGCTCGTCGACACCGCCTCGAGCATGCCGTTCATCAAGTCGGGCAAGCTGCGCGCGCTGGCCGTGTCGATGCCGCTGCGCCTGGCCGTGCTGCCCGAGGTGCCGACGGTCGCCGAGGCCGGCCTGCCCGGCTTCGAGGCCTATTCGTGGCAGGGCGTGATCGCGCCCGCGACGACGCCGCCTGCGGCGATCGAGCGCCTGAGCGCCGAACTGATGAAGGCCGTCAGGAGCGAGGCCGTGGTCAAGCGGCTGGCCGAGATCGGTGTGGAAACCGCGCCAGCCGGCAGCGCCGAGTTCACGCGCCACGTGCAGTCGCAGGCGGCGATGTGGGGCGAGGTGATCCGCAAGGCGGGCATCCGGCTCGAAGGCTGAGGGCGCGCGAGATGATCGTCGAGGAGCGCAACTACGCTTTCCAGCCGGCCCATTTCCGGCGCTTCCTGGCGCTGTTCGAGGCCGAGGGCATCCCGCTGATGAAGGAGCACCTCGGCCAGTTGATCGGCGTGTTCACCGCCGAGACCGGCGAGCTCAACACGGTGATGCAGATGTGGGTCTATCCCGACCTGGCCGAGCGCGAGCGCCGCCGCGCCGCGATGTGGGCCGATCCGCGCTGGCTGGCCTATGCCGACCAGGTGCTGCCGTGGATCGTGCGCATGGAGACGCGGCTGCTCAAGCCGACCGCGTTCTCGCCGCTGCGATGAAGCGCATCGCCTTGCCTGCCGGCTGGGCGCCGGTGCCGCTGGACGAGGGCTATCTGAACCTGGTGGGCCCGCTGTACGCGCAGCGCGCCGGCGACGGCTCGTACCGCATCGCGTTTCGCGCCGGCGAGGCCCATCTCAATCGCTACGGCGTCGTGCACGGCGGCATGCTGGCCACGCTGGCCGACGTGGCGATCGGCATGAACCTCGCGCGCGTGACCGAAGCCGTCGAGACGACGCTGACGCTGAACCTGGCGCTCGACTTCATCGACGCCTCCGGCAGCGGCGACTGGATCGAGGCGCGCGTGTCGCTGATCAAGCGCGCCGGTCGCGTGCGCTTCGGCGACTGCGAGCTGTGCGTCGGCGAGCGCGTGATCGCGCGCGGGCACGCCACCTTCTACGCGCCGCGCCCGGGTGCCTGAGGGCGGCGCCGCGATGTGCACAGCGTAATCGCTGAGTTCACATGGTGATCAAACGGGCAGCTTCTCTTTGCGACACAAATGGACGATTTCGATACTGAGACGGTCGACAACGACGTCAGAACGGAGACAACGATGAACGCCTCTTCCCCGCGCCGCGCGCTCGCGCGGCACCTCTTCGCCGCCGGTCTGCTGCTGGCCGGCAGCGCCGCTTTCGCCCAGGCCACCATCAAGGTGGGTTGTGTGCTGCCGCTGTCGGGCGGCTCCGCCGCGGTGGGCAACCAGACGCGCGCCGGCGTGGTCGCCGCCGTCGAGCAGATCAACAGGGCTGGCGGCATCAAGGCCATGAACGGCGCCAAGCTCGAAGCCGTGTTCGGCGATTCGCAGTCCAAGGCCGACGTCGGCGTCTCGGAAACCGAGCGACTGATCCAGCGCGAGAACGTCGCCGCGCTGTGCGGCGCGTTCAACAGCGCGGTGACCTTCCCCGCCACCGAGGTCGCCGAGCGCAACAAGACCGCCTGGGTGGTGGTCGGCGCGGTGAAGGACGAGATCACCGAGCGCAACTTCAAGTACGTTTTCCGCATCAACAACAAGGCGACCTACGACGCGCGCGAGCAGCTCGACGCGATCGAGCTGCTCGCCAAGGAGACCGGTAAGCCCGTCAAGCGCGTGGCGCTGTTCTACGAGGGCAGCGACTGGGGGCGCTCGCATGCCGCCAACATCCGCAAGCTGGCCGCGCAGCGCGGCATCGAGATCGCGCTGGACGAGCCGGCGCCGCCCAACCAGGTCGACTTCACCTCGCAGTTGCTGAAGATCCGTTCGGCCAAGGCCGATGCGCTGGTGCTCGCGCTGTACACGCCCGACCAGTTGCTGTTCACGCGCCAGATGGCCGAGCAGCGCCTGGACCTGCCCTTCGGCGTGCACTCCGCCGGCGGCGGTACCGAGGATCCGAGCTTCTACGCGACGGTCAACCCGAAGTCGGTGGCGTACTACTTCGTGCAGGAGGACTGGCAGATCGACATCCTCGACGCCAACAAGGATCCGCGCCTGGCCGAAGTCGACAAGCGTACCCGCGAGATGCTCGGCTACGGCATGAGCGCCTACGTGTCGCAAGGCGTGTCGGCGATGTACGTGATTGCCGATGCGCTCGAGCGCGCCAAGAGCGCCGACCGCCAGAAGCTGCGCGACGCGCTGGCCACGACCGACATCACCTCCGGCCCGGCGCTGTTCACCGGCTACCAGCGCATCAAGTTCGACGAGCAGGGCCAGAACACCTACGCGCACGGCGTGATCTCGCAGAACCTCGACGGCAAGCGTCGCACCGTGTGGCCGCAGGAGAACCGCATCGCCTCGACCAAGCCGGTGTGGCCGGTGCCGGCCTGGTCGCAGCGCAACTGACGCCACGCCCCTGACGCGCTCTTCCCGTCGCCGGCCTCGCGCCGGCGGCCGGGGCGCAGCCTTGTCGACAGCCGAGGAAGGAACATCCCGATGGACTGGTACGTACTGAGCTTTGCCGCGATCAACGGCGTGCTCGTCGGCGCCATGCTCGGCGGCATCGCGCTCGGCCTGAGCCTGATCTTCGGCGTGCTGCGCATCGTCAACTTCGCGCACGGCTCCTTCCTGATGCTGGCGATGTTCACCGCCTTTTGGCTGCAGAAGCTCGCCGGGCTCGACCCCTACGTCAGCATCGTCGTCGCCGCGCCGCTGATGTTCGCGCTCGGCTACGCGGTGCAGGCAGTGATCATCGCGCCGCTGATCCGCCGCGAGCGCGCGCTGGTGGTCGAGCCGATCAGCGCGCTGCTGCTCACCGCCGGCGTCTACATCGTGATCGACAACCTGGCGCTGATGGCCTTCGGGCCGAACGTGCGCTCGGCCAGCTCGGCGATCGAGACGACCACGCTGATGGTCGGCGACTTCCCGCTCAACACCTTCCGCATCGTCGCCGCCGTGGTCGCGCTGGCGATGGCCGGCGGCCTGGCGCTGTGGCTCGGCCGCACCGACACCGGCCGCGCGATCCGCGCCACGGCGCAGAACCGCGACGCCGCGGCGATGTCGGGCATCGACGTGCCGCGCATCTACAACCTGACCTTCGGCCTGGGCTGCGCGATGGTCGGCGTGATGGGCTGCCTGATCGCGCCCTTCATCCCGCTGACGCCGCACGTCGGCCTGTCGTTCGGCATCAAGAGCTTCATCGTCGTCGTGCTCGGCGGCATCGGCAGCATCGCCGGCTCGCTGGTCGGCGGCGTGGTGATCGGGCTGTTCGAGTCGGTGGCCTCGCAGTTCGTCGCCACGCCGACGGCGGCGATCTTCTCGCTCGGCCTGTTCATCGCGATCCTGCTGCTGCGGCCGCAGGGCCTGATGGGCCGCAAGTGAAGGAGGCCGCGATGCACGGATCCCCTTCCTCCGCCATGCTGGCCGGCGCGCCGCGGGCCACCGGGGCGCCGGCGCGGGCGGGCGCGGCACGGGTGGCCGCCGTGCTGCTCGTCGCCGGGTTGCTCGCGCCGCTGGTGGTGCGCGACGAGTTCTTCCTGCACAGCCTGATCATGGTGCTGTACTTCGCCTACCTGGCCAGCGCCTGGAACCTGATGTGCGGCTACGTCGGCCAGGTGTCCTTCGGCCACTCGGTGTTCAGCGGCGTGGGCGGCTACTGCTCGGTGCTGCTGCTCACCGGCATGGGGCTGTCGCCCTGGCTAGGCATGCTGGTCGGCGGCCTGCTGGCGGCCGTGCTCGCGGTGCTGATCGGCTTCCCGACCATGCGGCTGCGCGGTCCGTACTTCGCGCTGACCACCATCGCGGTGGCCGAGATCGTGCGCATCTGGGTGGAGAACACCGACAGCGTGCTGGGCATCGCGCTGAAGGGCTCCGAGGGCCTGTCGGTGCCGCTGATCGGCACGAACTGGGCGCTGTTCCAGTTCGACAGCAAGCTGCCCTACTACTACATCATCCTGGCGATGCTGGTGGTGGTGATGGGTATCACCGCGCTGATGGAGCGCAGCCGCCTCGGCGTGTGCCTGAAGGCGATCCGCGGCGACCGCGACGCCGCCGAGTCGCTCGGCATCAATCCGACACGCTACACGCTGGCCGCCTACGCGATCAGCGCCTTCATGACGGCGCTGGGCGGCAGCTTCTACGCGCAGTTCATCCGCTTCATCAACCCGGAGCGCAACATGGGCGTCGAGCTGTCCATCGACATGGCGCTGATGTCCATCATCGGTGGCCAGGGCACGGTGTTCGGCCCGCTGATCGGCGCCGCCTTCCTGGCGCCGGTGGCCGAGTTCACGCGCACCTGGCTGGGCGGGCAGTTGCCCGGCCTGCACCTGGTGCTCTACGGCTTGGTGCTGATCGTCGCGGTGCTGTACCTGCCCAAGGGCCTGCTCGACCCGATCCAGCGCCTCGGCCGCCGCCTGGCGAGGAGGGCGCCGCGATGAACGACGCGCTGCTGACGGTCGACGGCATCGCCAAGCGCTATGGCGGCGTGCAGGCGGTCAAGTCTCTGTCCTTCACGATGCGCCGCGGCGAGATCCTCGGCCTGCTCGGCCCGAACGGCGCGGGCAAGACCACGGCCTTCAACATGATCGCCGGCTTCGTCGCGCCCGACCAGGGCCGCATCGCGCTGGGCGGGCGCGACATCACCGGCCGCAAGCCGTGGGACGTCTGCAAGGCCGGCGTGGCGCGCACCTTCCAGCTCTCCAAGCCCTTCGGCGGCATGAGCACGCGCGAGAACCTGGTGGTCGGCAGCCTGGTGAAGACCAACGACCGCGCGCGCAGCCTGGCCAAGGCCGACGAGCTGCTCGACTTCCTCGGCATGAGCGCGCTGGCCGACACCGACGCCGACAACCTCACCGCGTTCGAGCGCCGCAAGGTCGAGCTGGGCCGCGCCCTGTCGACCGAGCCCGAGCTGCTGCTGATGGACGAGGTGGTGGCCGGCGCCACGCCGCAGGAGGCGTTGGCGATGGTCGAGCTGGTGAAGAAGGTGCACCAGCGCGGCATCAGCGTGCTGATCATCGAGCACGTGATGAAGGTGATCATGGGCCTGTCGCACCGCGTGATCGTGATGCACCACGGCGAGCTGATCGCCGACGGCGAGCCCGCCGACGTGGTGAAGCAGCCCGACGTGCTGAAAGCCTACTTCGGAGACGACTATGTCGACGCCGGCGCTTGAGATCCGCGACCTGACGGTGGGCTACGGCGACGTCGCCGTGCTGCGCGGCCTGGACCTGCGCATCGAGGCTGGCCGGCTGGTCGCGCTGATCGGCGCCAACGGCGCCGGCAAGACCACGCTGCTGCGCACCATCTCCGGCCTGTTGCGGCCGAGCGCCGGCAGCATCGCGCTGAACGGCCGGCCCCTGCAGGGCCTGCGCCCGCACGAAGTGGTGCACGCCGGCTTCGTGCAGTCGCCCGAGGGCAAGCAGTTGTTCGGCGCGATGTCGATCCGCGAGAACCTGCTGGTCGGCGCGCACAACCCGCGCGCCCGCGCGGTGCGCGAGCAGACGCTGAAGGAAGTGTTCGAGCTGTTCCCGATCCTGGAGGAGCGGCAGAAGCTGCCGGCCTCGACGCTGTCCGGCGGGCAGCAGCAGATGGTCGCGGTCGGCCGCGCGCTGATGGCCAAGCCCTCGCTGCTCGCGCTCGACGAGCCTTCGCTCGGCCTCGCGCCGATCATGGTCGACCGCGTTTTCGAGTCGATCGGGCGCATCCGCGCGCTCGGCGTCACCGTGCTGGTGATCGAGCAGAACGTCTTCAAGGTGCTGCAGATGGCCGACCACGGCCATGTGCTGGAGAACGGCCGCATCACGCTGTCCGGCAGCGGGCGCGAGCTGCTCGTCGACGAGCACCTGCGCAGTACCTACCTCGGCATGTAAGGAGAACGAACCCGATGACAGTCGAACTCGAAGCGGCGACAGGCCAGCGCGCGGAGATCGCGCGCCTGCGCGGCGTGGCGCTGAACCTGCGGCGCAAGATGATCCAGCAGGCGCGCGGCAAGGGCCAGGGTTATCTCGGCCAGGGGCTGGCCATCGCCGACTACCTCGCGGTGCTGTACTTCCACGAATTCAGCGCCGCCGACCTGGACTTCACGCGCGCCGAGCGCAAGCGCTTCTACCTCTCCACCGGCCACTACTCGATCGCGATGTGGGCCGCGCTGGCCGAGCTGGGCGTGATCGACCCGGCCACGCTGCCGAGCTACGGCGCCGACGGCAGCCCGCTGGAGATGAGCACGATGGAAGGCCACGTGCCGGGCGTCGAGATGACCGGCGGCTCGCTCGGCCACGGCCTGGGCATCGCGGTCGGCGCGGCGCTCGGCTACCGGCTCGATGGCCGCAGCTCGGCGATCCACGTCGAGACCTCCGACGGCGAGCTGCAGGAAGGCTCGACCTGGGAGGCCGCCAACACCGCCGGCAGCTTCCAGCTCGACAACCTGGTCTGCTGGATCGACTGCAACGGCATCCAGGCCGACGGGCCGATGGTGGTGAACATCGAGCCGGTGGCCGACCGCTTCGCCGCCTTCGGCTGGGCCGTCCGCGAGATCGATGGCAACGACCTCGGCCAGTTGCTCGACGCCTTTGCCTGGGCGCGCCAGCGTGCCGGCCGGCCCAAGGCGGTGGTGATGCGCACGCGGCCCGGCCGCGGCGTCAAGCGCATCGAGCAGCGCGACCGCGCGCACTTCGTACGCATCGACGCCGAGGAATGGGACGACGTGGCCCGCGAACTGGAGATCGAGAATGTCTGAGGTCAAGTCACGCACCCTCGCGATGGGCGAGTCGGAGGCCGTCGTCGGCCGCGCGTCGATGTTCGCGCCCTTCGCGGCAGGCACGCTGAAGGCGGCCGAGTCGCACGACGAACTGGTGCTGCTCACCGCCGACCTCGGCAAGTACACCGACACGGCCGACTTCCGCCACAAGCACCCGCAGCGCTTCTTCAACGTCGGCATGGCCGAGCAGTCGCTGGTGATGACGGCCGCCGGCCTGTCCAAGGTGGGCAAGGTGGCCTACTGCACCACCTACGGCACCTTCGCGACGCGGCGCGCCTACGACTTCCTCGCCATCGCCTGCGCGCACAGCGAGGAGAACGTCAAGATGTTCGCCGGCAACCCCGGCCTCGCCTCGGGCTACGGCGGCACGCACCAGGCCAACGAGGACCTGGCGCTGATGCGCTCGATCCCGAACATGACGGTGCTCGACCCCTGCGACGCCACCGAGATGATGCAGATCGCCGCGATGGCCGCCGACATCCCAGGCACCGTCTACTGCCGGCTGCTGCGCGCCCATGTGCCGGTGGTGTTCGACCCGGCCACGCACCGCGTGCGCATCGGCAAGGGGCACGTGACCGGCGCGGGCGCCGACGTCGGCTTCGTGTCGACCGGCTCGATGACCGAGCGCGTGCTCGACGCGCGCGACGCCCTGGCCAGGCAGGGTGTCGCGAGCAGCGTGTTCCACACGGCGTCGATCAAGCCCTTCGACGCGCAGGGGCTGGTCGAGTTCGCCGCTTCGGTGAAGCGGCTGGTGGTCTGCGAGAACCACGTCGCCAGCGGCGGCCTGGCGACGCTGGCGATCGACGCGCTCTACGAGGCCGGCCTGCATCGGCCGCTGCTGAAGATCGCCATACCCGACCAGTTCACCGAGTGCGGCTCGCATGCCTGGCTGCTCGACAAGTACGGCCTGAGCACGGCCCGGATCGTCGAACGCGTCGGCGCCTGGCTGCGATGAACGCCGGCGTGGACATGAACCGCATCCGCGCCTTCGGCGCGGCGCATCGCTACTACCAGGGGCCGGGCGCGCTGGGCCTGGTCGGCCAGGTCGCCGCCGGCCTGGGGCGGCGGCCCCTGCTGGTGGCCGACGCGGTGGTGGCGCAACTGCTGCGCGAGCGCGCAGCGCAGAGCTGCGCGGCGCAGGGCATGGAACTGCGCTGGGTCGAGGTGCGCGGCGACGTGACGCGCGCGATGGTGCAGCGCCTGGTCGCCGAAGCCGGCGCCGAAGGCGGCGTGCCCGACGTGGTGCTCGCCGCCGGCGGCGGCAAGGGCGTGGACGCGGGCAAGGCGGTGTCGCGCGAGCTGGGCGCCCGGCTCATCGTGCTGCCCACCTCGGCGTCCAACGACGGGCCGTGCAGCGAGTCCTTCGTCTACTACGACGAGAACCACCGCATGCAGTCGGTCGAGCACCTGCCGCGCAACCCCGACGCGGTGATCGTCGACACGGCGGTGCTGGTCAAGGCGCCGCGCGCGCTGCTGACCTCGGGCATCGGCGACGCGCTGTGCAAGCTCTACGAGGGGCAGCAGGCGCGCGGCGCGCGGGGCCTGAACCTGTTCGGCGGGCGCAGCACGCTGGCCGCCGAGCAGCTCTCGCTGGCCTGCGAGCGCGTGATCCGCGAGGACGCCGTCGCCGGCCTGCAGTCGTTGTCGCGCGGCGAGCCGGACGAGTCCTTCGAGCGCCTCATCGAAGCGCTGGTGCTGCTCGCCGGGCTGGCCTTCGAGAACAGCGGGCTGTCGATCGCGCACTCGATGACGCGCGGCCTGACCCGCGTGCCCGAGATCGCCGTGGCGCTGCACGGCCAGCAGGTCGGCTACGGGCTGCTGGTGCAGTTCATGCTCGAGCGGCGCTCGCCGGGCTTCATGGCCGAGCAACTGCGCTTCCACCGCTCGGTCGGCCTGGCCACCTCGCTGCGCGAACTGGGCGTGGCCGCGCCCGACGGCGCGCTCTATGCGCGCATCGCCGAAGGCGTGATGACCGCGCCGCACCTCAAGCACTTCGAGCAGCCGCTGGCCGCCGCCGACTTCGAGGTGGCGATGCGCGGGCTCGAGGAACTCTCCACCACCTCCTCGCATTGACCCGCGCATGAACCGCACCGACAACGCTTCCCTGGCCGTCATCACCGGCGGCGGCACCGGCCTGGGCCTGGCCATCGGCCTCGAGCTGCGCGCGCGCGGCTGGCGCGTGATCGCGCTCGGCCTGGACACCGAGCCCGCGCTGGAGGGCTCGGGCATCGAGTTCGAGCGCATGGACATCACCGACGCGGCGGCGCTCGCCGGCGTGGCGACGCGCACGCCCCGGCTGAAGCTGCTCGCCAACGCCGCGGGCATCATCCTGCACGAAGGCCGCGAGCACGACGTCGCAGGCTTCCGCCAGGTGGTCGACGTCAACCTGCACGGCACGCAGCTCGCCTGCGTGAGCTTCCGCGCCGCGCTGGCCGAAGGCCACGGCAGCATCCTCAACTTCGCGTCGATGTGGAGCCGCTTCGGCTCGGGCCGCAACCCCGGCTATTCGGCGAGCAAGGGCGCGGTGGAGGCGCTGACCCGCGCGCTGGCCGTGGCCTACGCGCCCGAGGGCGTGCGCGTCAACGCGGTCGCGCCGGGCTGGATCGACACGCGCATGTCGGTCAACGCCTTCAGCGACCCCGAGCGCGCCGGCCCCATCCTCAAGCGGCTGCCGGCCGGCCACTGGGGGCAGCCGTCGGACATCGCCAAGGCGGCGGCCTTCCTGGCCTCCGACGACGCCGGCTACATCACCGGCGTCACGCTGCCGGTGGACGGCGGCTACAGCATCGCGTGAGCGGCACGGTCGTGATCGACGAGCTGAACCGCTTCAACGAGCTGCACGGCCTGACGATCGCCGCGCTGCTGCGCCGGCGCGCGCAGGCGCATCCGTTCAAGCTGGCGCTGTCGGCGCAGAGCTGGCGCGGGCATCGCGACCGGCTGAGCTTCGCGCAGCTCGTGATCCGCATGGACACGCTCGCCCGCGGCCTGGCCTCGCGCGGCCTGCGCGCCGGCGAGCGTGTGGCGCTGTTCCTCAGCAACGACGCGGTGCGCGAAGGCGTGCTGACGGCGCTGGGCTGCTGGCGGCTCGGCGCGATCGTCTCGCCGCTGAACGTGCGCGCCTCCGACGACGAACTGCGCCACGCGCTGGCGCTGGTGGAGCCAAGCTTCGTCGTGACGACGGCCGAGGCGGCTGCGCGCGTGGCCGCGCTGTTCCCGGCGGCGCAGCGGCTGCTGGTCGACGGCCCTGCCGGCGCGCCCGACATCTGGCCCGAGCCGGAGCGCGAGTTCCATGAACTTGCGCTGCCCGAGGGCGCCGACCCGGAGGCGCCCAGCGTGCTGCTGTTCACCTCCGGCACCACCGCGCGCTCCAAGGCCGTGGCGCACTGTCAGCGCAGCCAGCTCTACTGCGGCTTTGCGATCTCCGGCGCCGTCGGGCTGACCGAGCGCGACACCTACCAGGGCGCCTGGCCGCTGTACACCAGCTCGGTGCTCAACATGGCCTGCATGGCCGCCTGGGTGAGCGGCGCCGGCGTGGTGCTCGAGCCCGCCACGCTGGACAACGCCGGCCGGCTGCGCCTGATCGAGAGCGAGGGCACGACGGTCTACCACGGCGTGACCGCGCCTTTGCACTTCATGATCGACGAGTACCCGAAGGGCCGCTACGACCTGTCGCGCGTGCGCCGCCTCGGCTACGGCGGCGCCGTGATGCCGGCCGAGGTGATCGCCAAGTTCCGCGCCCGCTGGCCCTGGGTCGACCAGGTGCACATCTGGGGCATGACCGAAACCGGTCCGGCCGGAACCTGCCTGCCGCCGTGGTTCCTGCCGCGCAAGGCCGGCTGCATCGGCGCGCCGCAGCCGGGCTGCGCGGTGCGCGTGGTCGACGACGACCTGCGCCCGCTGCCGCCGGGCGAGGCCGGCGAGATCGTCTTCGCCGGCCCGTCGGCGGCGCTGGGCTACTGGCGCAACCCGGAGGCCACGGCGCAGACCTTCGTCGACGGCTGGGTGCGCACCGGCGACATCGGATGCGTCGATGCCGAGGGCCACCTGCACTTCGTCGACCGCAAGAAGGACATCATCAACCGCGGCGGGCTGAAGATCGCCTCGGCGGCGGTGGAAGACGTGATCTACCGCTATCCCGGCATCGCCGAGGCGGCGGTGGTCGCGGTGCCGCACGCCGGGCTGGGCGAGGACATCGCCGCCTGCGTGGTCGCCGCGCCGGGCGCGACGCTCGACCCCGAAGCGCTGCGCGCGCATTGCGCCAGGCACCTGGCCGACTACGAAACGCCGCGGCGCTGGCACGTGCTGCCCGCGCTGCCGAAGAACCCGATGGGCAAGATCCTCAAGCGCGAGCTGCGCGAGCAGCTCCTGTCCTCATGAGCGCGACGCGGCGGGCGCACGCGGTGCGCATCCACGCCTACGGCGAGCCGGAGGCGATGCAGCACGAGGCCGTCGACGTGCCGCCGCCCGGGCCTGGCGAGGTCCGCATCCGCCAGCACGCGGTGGGCGTGAACTACCTCGACACCTACCACCGCCGCGGCGTGTTCCCGCTGCTGGCGCTGCCTGGCGTGCTGGGCGTGGAGGCGGCCGGCGAGGTGGAGGCGTTGGGCGAGGGCGTTGCGCGCCTGCGCGTGGGCGACCGCGTCGCCTACGCCTGCCCGCCGGTGGGCAGCTACACCAGCCTGCGCACGCTCGGCGAGCGCTTCGTCGTCAAGGTGCCGCAGGACGTGAGCCACGAGCAGGCCGCCGCGGCGACGCTGCAAGGCCTGACCGCGCACATGCTGCTGCACAAGGTGGCCCGGCCGCAGGCGGGCCAGACGGTGCTGGTGCACGCCGCCGCCGGCGGGCTCGGCTCGCTGCTGACGCAATGGGCGAAGCGCTTCGGCCTGCGCGTGATCGGCGTGGTCGGCGCCGAGGCCAAGGCGGCGCTGGCGCGCGCCCAGGGCTGCGACGAGGTGATCGTCGGCGAGCGCGAGCCGTTCGCCGAGGGTGTGCGGCGAATCACCGGCGGCGCCGGCGTCGACGTGGTGTTCGAGGGTCTGGGCGGGCAGGTCTTCCACGAGTCGCTGACCGTGCTCAAGCCCTTCGGCCAGATCGTCAACCTCGGCCAGGTGGCCGAGGGGCTGCCGAGCGTGAACCTCGCCGACCTCGGGCCGGCGCGTTCGCTGAGTGTCTCGGTGCCGGGCGTGTTCGCCTACGTGCGCACGCATCCGGCGCTGCAAGCGGCGGCCGACGAGCTGTACGGCCTGATCGCGCGCGGCGAACTCCAGGTGCGCATCGGCGGGCGCTTCGCGCTGCGCGAGGCCGCCGAGGCGCATCGCGCGCTGCAATCGCGCGCCACCACCGGCTCGCTGGTGCTGCTGCCGGAAGGGGATTGAGCATGGGCATCTTCGACACGCCCGAACTGCGCGCCTTCAGGGCGGAAGTGCGTGCGTTCCTGAAGGAACATCTCGACGACCGCCTGGTGCACCAGACGCGCGGCGGCCTGCACATGGCGCGCGAGGACATGGCGCGCTGGCAGGCGACGCTGAACCGGCGCGGCTGGGGCGCGCCGCACTGGCCGCAGGCCGTCGGCGGCACCGGCTGGAACGAGCTGCAGCGCTACATCTTCGAGGAGGAGAGCGCCTTCGCCGACGCGCCGCTGGGCGACGTGCACGGCCTGTTCCTGGCCGGGCCGATGATCATCGCCGAGGGCAGCGCGGCGCAGAAGGCGCGCTACCTGCCGAAGATCCTGGCCGGCGAGGAGTTCTGGTGCCAGGGCTTCTCCGAGCCGAACGCCGGCTCCGACCTCGCCTCGCTGAAGACGCGCGCCGTGCTCGACGGCGAGCACTGGGTGATCGACGGCCAGAAGACCTGGCTGTCCGGCGGCCACCACGCCGACCTGATGTTCTGCCTCGCGCGCACCGGTGCCGAAGCCAAGCCGCAGGCCGGCCTGTCGGTGTTCATCCTCGACATGCGCGACCCCGGCATCACGCTGCAGCCCATCCTGACGATGGACGAGGGCCACAGCGTCAACGCGGTGTTCTTCGACGGCGTGCGCGTGCCGCGCGAGAACCTGATCGGCGAGCTGAACCGCGGCTGGACCTATGCCAAGGAGCTGCTCGCGCGCGAGCGCGTCAACAACGCGCAAGCCCCGCGCACCAAGCGCGACATCGTCGAACTCGAGCGCCTCGCGCAGCGCCTGGTCGACGCCGACGGCCGCGCGCTCATCGAGCAGGGTTGGGTGCGGCGCAAGCTGGCGGTGCTGACCGCCGACTTCGTTGCGCTGGAGTCGGCCGCGCTGGGCGTGATCGCCGAGCAGATGAAGGGCTGCGAGCCGGGGCCGGCCGCCTCGACGCTGAAGATCCGCGGCTCCGAGCTGCAGCAGCGCGTCAGCGAGACGGCGATGGCGCTGCTCGGCGAGGCCGGCATCGTGCTCGGCGCCGACTACGGTGGCGGCCTGCTCGCGCCCGCCGGGCGCGGCTGGGCCGAACGCCACTTCTTCCGCCGCGTGGTGACCATCTACGCCGGCGCCAACGAGATCCAGAAGTCGATCATCGCCAAGGCGATCCTCGACATGTGAGGGCGGCACGCATGGACAACGACGATCTCTCGCTGCTGCTGTCCAGCGCCGAACGCTGGTTCGCCGGCCACGCGCCGCTGGCCGAGCGCGTGGCGGCGTTCCGCGACGGGCACCACGAGCCCGCCGGCGCGTGGGCGCGCTTCGCCGAGATGGGCTGGACCGCGCTGACCCTGCCCGAGGCGCAGGGCGGCTTCGGCGCGAGCACGGTGCAGGCCTTCGAGCTGCTGCGTCGCGCCGGGGCCGATGCGCGGCCCGAGCCGCTGGGCCTGCACCTGCTGCTCGCCCCCGGCGTCGCCGAGACATTGCCCGACACCGCCGAGGCGCTGGCCGACGGCCGCATGCGGCTGGCGCTGGCCGAGCCGCCGCAGCGCGGCGGCGCGCTGGCCTGGAACGGCCGGCAGCTCAGCGGCAGCGTGCCGCTGGCCGACGGCCTGGAGCACGCCACGCACCTGCTGGTGCCGCTGTGCGGCGGCGCCGACGCGTTGCTGCTCGTCGACCTCGCGGCCGCCGGCATCGAGCGCACGCCGGCACGCCTGGTCGACGGCCGCGCCACCGCGCGGCTCGCCTTCGACGGCGTGAGCGCGCGTGTTGCCGGCGAAGCGGCGCGGGCCCGCGATCTCGCCGCCGCCGCCTGCGTGGCCGACGCCGGCGGCGTGTTCGAGGCGGCGTTCACGATGACGCTCGACTACCTCAAGCAGCGCGTGCAGTTCGGCAAGCCGCTCGCGTCGCAGCAGGCCATCCAGCACCGCATGGCCGAGGTGTTCTGCGATCTGCAGCAGCAGCTCGCGCTGGCCGGCCGGCTGGCCGCCGAGATCGACGCCGAGCCGGCGGGCCCTTGGCCCACGCTGCCGGTGGCCAAGAGCTTCGTCGGCCGGCGCGTGCTGCGCGGCGTCGGCGCGCTGATCCAGCTCAGCGGCGGCATCGCCGTCACCGAGGAATACCGGCTCACCCACCTGTACCGGCGGCTGCACGTGGCGGCGCAACTGCACGGCGCCGCCGAGGCGCAGCTCGCGCGCATCGCCGTGCGCGCGACGCTGCTGGCCGCCTGACCCCTTCCATCGAAAGCATGACCATGAACCGCAGACAGCATCTCGTCCGCCTGACCTCGCTGGCCGCGCTCGCCGGCGTGCCCGGCGCCGTGTTCGCGCAGGGCTACCCGAAGGAGCCGATCCGATGGATCGTGCCCTTTCCCGCCGGCGGCGGCACCGACGTGGTGGCGCGCACGCTGGCCGGTGCGATGGGCACGGCGCTGGGCCAGACCATCGTGATCGAGAACAAGCCCGGCGCCGGCACGATGATCGCGGGCGACGTGCTGGCGCGCGCGCCGGCCGATGGCTACACGATCGGCACGGTCGACGTCTCGACGGTGGCGCTGGCCCCCAGCCTGTACGCCAAGGTGCCGTACAAGCCGGAGAAGGACTTCGTCTACATCGGCGGCACGACGGTGTTCCCCTTCGTGCTGGTGGTCAACCCGGCCGTGCCGGCGCGCAACCTGCAGGAACTGCTGGCGCTGGCGCGCGCGAAGCCGGGCGAGCTGAAGTACGCCACGCCTGGCGCCGGCGGTCCCAACCACCTTGGCATGGAGCTGTTGCAACGCACCGCCGGCATCAAGCTGCTGCACGTGCCCTATCGCGGCGACGCGCCGGCCCTGCAGGACCTGATGGGCGGCCAGGTCGACATGTACCTCGTCAACACCGCCGCCAGCCTGCCGCACATCCGCAGCGGCAAGCTGCGGGCGCTGGCGCTGGCGATGGCCAAGCGCAGCGCGGTGCTGTCCGAGGTGCCCTCATTCGCCGAGGCCGGCGTGGCCGACTTCGAGTCCTATGCTTGGCAGGGCCTGGCCGCGCCGGCGGGCACGCCGGCCGATATCGTCAGGCGGCTGAACGCCGAGCTGAACAAGGCGCTCGCCTCCGAGGAGGTGAAGAAGAAGCTGGCCGAGATGGGCGTCGAGCCTTCGCCGACCAGCCCCGAGCAGTTCACCCAGCACGTGCGTGCGCAGGCGGCGCACTGGGGCGCGGTGATCCGCAGCGCCGGCATCCAGTTGGAGAACTGAGCGCCGTGTACCCCGAATTGGTGGGCCGCGTGGCCCTGATCACCGGCGGCGCGAGCGGGCTCGGCCTGGCCGCGGCGCGCGCGCTGGCGGGCGAGGGTGCGCTGGTCGTCGTCGCCGACCTGCGTGCCGACGCCGCGCGCGACGCCGCTCGCACGCTCGGCGACGCGCACCTCGGCCTGGACGGCGACGTGGCCGACGAGGCGGCGGTGCGGCGCCTCGTCGAACTGACGCTGGCGCGGCACGGCCGCATCGACGTGCTGATCAACAGCGCCGGCATTCCCGACAGCTTCCTGCCGACGCTCGAGCAGGACGTGGCCGACTTCCGCCGCCTCGTCGACGTGCACCTGACCGGCACCTACATGATGTGCAAGGCGGCGGCGCCAGTGATGCTGCGCCAGCGCCGCGGCTCGATCATCAACCTCAGCTCGGTCGCCGGCGTGATGGGGCTGGCGCGGCGCAACGCCTACAGCGCCGCCAAGGCCGGCATCGGCATGATGACGCGCACGCTGGGCTGCGAATGGGCCGCGCAGGGCGTGCGTGTCAACGCCATCGCGCCGGGCTACATGCTGACGCCGTTCGCGCAGCGCCTGATCGACGAAGGCAAGCTCGACGCCGCGCGCATCCGACGCCGCACGCCGGCCGGCCGCCTGGGCACGGCGCAGCACATCGCCGACGCGATGCTGTTCCTCGCCTCCGATCGTTCCGAGTTCATCACCGGCGTCACGCTGCCGGTCGATGGCGGCTACACCGCCTGGGGCGCCGCGAGCGACGCCTACGACGGGCCGCTGGACTGAGACCTCTTTCGTTCCCCTCACTTCTCCGAGAGCACACCGCCATGAGCAACTCCGCCATCCAGATCGACGTGCAGGACCGCGTCGCCCGCGTGACGCTGAACCGCCCCGACAGCTTCAACGCCGTCGGCGGCGAGATGCACAAAGCGCTGTCGCGCGTGTTCGTCGACCTCGGCGAACGCCGCGACCTCAGTGCCATCGTGCTGACCGGCGCCGGCCGGGCCTTCTGCGCCGGCGGCGACATCGAGTGGATGCGCGAGGCGATTCGCGAGCCCGAGGGTTTCGAGGTCGTCACCTGGGAGGCCAAGCGCATCGTCTACTCGATGCTCGACTGCGAGATCCCGATCATCGGCCGCATCAACGGCGACGCGGTCGGCCTGGGCGCGACGCTGGCGCTGCTGTGCGACATCACGGTGATGGACGAGAAGGCGCGCATCGGCGACCCGCACGTGCGCGTCGGCCTGAACGCGGCCGATGGCGGCGGCTTCCTGTGGCCGGCGATCATCGGCTACGGCAAGGCGCGCGAGCTGCTGCTGACCGGCGACCTGCTCGGCGCGGCGGAAGCCAAGGCGCTGGGCGCGATCGGCCACGTGGTGCCGGCCGCCGAACTGGACGCCAAGGTCGACGCGATCGTCGCCAAGCTGCGCGGCGGCGCCACCAAGGCGATCCGCTGGACCAAGGCCGGCTACACGATCCCGCTGCGCCAGCTCGCGCACGGCCACATGGATGCCGGCACGGCCTACGAATGCCTGACCAACCTGACGCAGGACCACGCCGAGGCCGTGGAGGCCTTCGCCGCCAAGCGCAAGCCGGTGTTCAGCGGCCGCTGAGCGGGGCGTGGGGTGAACACACTGGCCGACTGGCCGATGGCGCCGGGCCACGATGAAGGCGTGCGCGGCGCGCAGAGCGTGCGCCGCGCGCTGGCCTTGCTGCGCGGCGTGGCCAAGCGCGCGGACAGCGGCGTGAAGCTGGCCCAGCTCGTGCGTGAATCGGGCCTGGACCGCGGCACCGCGTACCGGCTGCTGACCTGCCTGGTGGAAGAGGGCTTCGTCGACCGCGACGAGGACCAGCTCTACCGCCTCGGCCCGCAGGCGGTGATGCTGGGCTCGCTGATGCCGGCGCCGGCGCCGCTGGTGACGCGCTTCGCACCGGGCATGAAGCGCATCGCGCGCATCGCCGGCGACACCGTGTTCCTGATGGTGCGCCATGGCGACATGGTGCAGTGCGACCACCGCGAGGTCGGCGGCTCGCTGGTGAAGATCTTGACCACCGAGATTGGCCAGCGCCGCGTGCTCGGCACCGGCACCGGCGGCGTCGCCCTGCTCGGGCTGATCGACGATGCCGAGATCAGCCGCATCTGGCACCGCCATGCCGCCGACTACACCGCGCGCGGCATCCCGCTCGAGCGCCTGCTGGCGATGGCGCGGGCGGTGCGCACGCACGGCTGCGCGCTCACCTTCGACTCGATCGAGCCTGGCGTGGCGGGCATCGGCATGGCGTTCCGCCTCGGCGAACACGCGATGGGCGCCCTGTCGATCGGCACGCTGACCGCGCGCTTCGGGCCGGAACGCCAGCACGAACTGGGCGAACTGCTGGCTGGCGAGTTGCGCGCGCTGGGGCTCTGGGGACGGGACGAGCGGGCCGCGTCGCCGAATCAGAACCCGGCGCCGCCGCGCAGCGGCCGGTAGAACGCGCGGATCTCCTCGGCCAGCGCCTGCGGCTGCTCCATCGCCGCGAAATGGCCGCCGCGCGGCATCACGCTCCAGCGGCGGATGTCGCTGAACATGCGCGCGGCCAGCGAGCGCGGCGGACGCACGATTTCGGCCGGGAACTCGCAGTAGCCGGTCGGAACGTCGACCGTCGCGCCGGCCGGGATCGGCCAGTGCTCGGCATGCCAGCGTGCGTAGTAGGGCCAGAAGGACGAGCCGATCGCGCCGCTGAACCAGTACAGCGAGATGTCGGCGAGCAGGTGGTCGAGGTCGAACGCGCTGTCGAGGTCGCCGCCGCAGTCGCTCCAGGCGCGGAATTTCTCGGCGATCCAGGCGGCCAGGCCGGCGGGCGAATCGGTCAGCGCGTAAGCCAGGGTCTGCGGGCGCGTCGCCTGCTGCGTGCTGTAGCCGGTTTCCTCCTTCAGCCAGTGGTTCAGTTCGACGAGGTAGCGTCGCTCCTCGGGCGTCGGGTCCTTGAACACATCCGGATCGCGCGGCGTGGGCATCAGGTTGAGGTGAACACCGATCGTCTTGTCCGGGTGGGCGTAACCCAGACCGCGCGCTGATCGTCGCGCCCCAGTCGCCGCCTTGCGTGGCGAAGCGGTGGAAGCCGAGCACATCGCTCATCAGCGCGGCGAAGGCGTCGGCCATCTGCTCGGCCGAGAAGCGCGCCTGCCCGGGCGTGAACGACAGCCCGTAGCCCGGCAGGCTGGGCGCGACGACGGTGAAAGCGTCGGCGGCGTCGCCGCCGTGCGCGGCGGGATCGGTGAGCAGGGGGATGAGTTCGAGGAACTCGAACACCGAGCCGGGCCAGCCGTGCGACAGCAGCAGCGGCATCGGCGCCGGGCCGCGGCCCTCGACCTGCAGCCAGTGCAGATCGATGCCGGCCACCTCGGCCTTGAACTGCGCGAAGGCGTTCAGCCGCGTTTCCTGCGCGCGCCAGTCGAAGCCGTCGCGCCAGTGGGCGACCAGGCGCTGCAGCCAGGCGAGGTCGGTGCCGGTGGCCCAGGCCGGGCCGCTGGGCTGGTCCGGCCAGCGCGTCGCGGCCAGGCGCCGGCGCAGGTCGGCGAGCTCGGCATCTGCGACGTGCAGGCGGAAGGGCCGGGGCGACGGCACGGCGGCCGCCTCAGCGCACCAGTCGATCGAGCTGCGACATCGGCAGCCCATGCGACGCATAGTGCGCGCGGGCCTTGTCGATCTTGGTGAACACGTCCTCGTAGCCGGTGATGCGGCCGGCCGCGTCGAAGTAGGTGTAGCCGCCGCCGACGTGGAACCAGGTGATCATCTCCTCCACGTCCGGCGGCACCACCAGCGTGTGGGTCTCGCCCGGCGCCTCCATCAGGAAGGAGCCCTCCTCGGCGACCCAGTCGTGCTCCAGGTAGTACCAGCGGCCGCGCAGCACCTGCGCGTGCACGGCGCCGCTGTGGCGGTGGCAGGACAGCACGCCGCTGCGCCGCACGCGCAGCAGATTGACGTAGTAGCCCTGGGTGACGCCCAGGCACAGCGGCAGGAATGCCACGCCATCGCTTTGCGGCACCCACAACCGCTCGTCGGCATTCAGCACGTCGTGCACGACGATCTCGGCGCGGGCGTCGGCCGGCAGAGGGACGATGGGGGCGCGCAGGGGCGGCTTGCGGACCGTGGCGACGATGGACATGGCGCAGGGGCGTCGTTGAGCAGCGGCCACTCTAGGCGCCGCGCGCCGCCGTGGCCATCGCCGATGGCGGCTTTGCTCACCAGGTGAACGCTGCGGACTCGAGCCGGGTCCGGCTCAAGGCTGCGCCAGCACCCGGCTCAGCACCTGATGGAGAAAGCGCACGCGGCTTTCCTGGTAGCGCGCGAGGGTGCAGCCGTCCGGGTCGCCGGGCCAGGTTTTCAGACCGAGCTGCACCTGCGGCATGTTGCAGTCGTCCTGGTCGAAGATCTCGCCCATCGCCCCCAGCTCGGGCAGCGACTGGAACGGCTGGTCGTGCGCGAGCTTGAGCATCGCGGGTGCGGCAGGACGCGGGCCGGTGTCGGGCTGGCGGATCAGCATCCACACGTCCATGAAGCATTCGTCGGCCGAATCGCCGCTGGGCCGGAACTGGTAGGTCAGCGGCAGCCCCTCGCCGTACCAGGGGCAGAAGTTCGGGAACAGCCAGTACTGGATCGAGTCGAGCATCTCGACGTCGGAGCACGCCGAATAGTCCGCCTTCGTCAGCTCGCCCAGCGTCTTGCGCCGCCACGCGGCGAGGCTGGCGCGGTCGTTGATGTCGTCGGGCAGGGCTGCCGCCTGGTCGGCGCGCAGGCCGGCGAGCAGCGCCCACGAGACGGCGATGGCCTCCTTCGCGCTGGGCTTGCGGTTGTGTTTGCTGGGCACGGCCTGCGGCGTGATCAGCCGGCTGAAGGTGGCGAGGCCCTCGTCCCAGACGTCGTACTCCGTCGCGTGCTCGCCGGTCGAGGGCAGCGCCTGCGGATGCGTCTGCACCAGGTGGTAGGCCTCCAGGAACGCCTCCAGCCCCACCTTCCAGTTGGCCTTGATGGTCTTCTGCACGTGCCACAGCGTGTAGCGCTTGTCCAGCGGCGAGTGCTCGAAGTGCCGGGGCAGCGAGCCCAGGTGCGTTGCCAGCGGTGGCGCCTTCGGGTCGGGGTTGATGAAGACGAGGCCGCCCCAGGTGCCGACCTGCACCTCGCGCAGCGAATAGCACTCGCGCGACACGTCGGGGAAGTCTCATTCGCCCGGGAAGAAGGCCAGGCGGCCGTCGGGCTTCCAGGTCCAGGCGTGGTAGCCGCACTTGAACTGCGTCGCGCCGTGGCCGCTCGCGTCGCACAGCCTGCGGCCGCGGTGCAGGCAGACGTTCCAGAAGCCCTTGAAGGTGTCGTCGTCCTGCCGCACTACCAGGAACGACAGCCCGGCCACGTCGTAGACGAAGTGGTCGCCGGGCTTGGGAACCTCCTCCTCGCGGCACACCACCTGCCAGGTGCGCTTCCACACCTTCTCGACCTCCTGGCGGTGGAATTCGTAGGAGGTGTAGCGCTGCGGTGCGATGCGCGCCGTGCCGAGGTTGGGCGAGCTCTCCTGTGTCAACGTCGGCGGCACCGGCTTGGCGAGGTCGCGCCAGTTGGGGGTCAGCTCCGTCCCGAGGCTGCGCTGGAAGTCGTAGCGATTGGTGAACGTGTTCATGCTGTCTCCTGGATGAGCGCGGTCCCGGAGGGGCTTCGGTCGTTCGCGTCTATTAGTATGCTATAGTACAATAAGAAAGCATTCTTTGCGTTGACGCAAACACGTCCGTGTCGACACGACAGGCAGGGAAATTCCGGGGGGGCGGCGCTCCCGGGTCGCTTGACGTTCCGGCGCTCCGGTTGTCTACTAACAGATACTGAGGCATACGATATGGAGGCACGAGATGACCGGCTCGCTGCTGACGGGTGTGAAGGCCATGCTTCTTCTCGGCGCTGGGGCGCTCGGCGCGCACTGGATCGACGGCGCGCCCGCGGCGCGCAAGGCCGTCGAGCCCGCCGCCGCCATCGCCTGCCCGCCGATGCACCATGCGGCCTCGGTGCGCGCGACGCGCGCCGCGCAGGCGACACCGGCCTGCCTGCCGGCCGGCCCGTCGAACGTCTCCTGGGACTCCGCGGTGCAGATGTTCCAGCGCTGAGCAGCGCCGCGGCGACTCAGAGCGCGGCCACCAGCTCCGGCACGGCGGTGAACAGATCGGCCTCGAGGCCGAAGTCTGCGACGCTGAAGATGGGGGCCTCGGGGTCCTTGTTGATGGCCACGATGACCTTGGAGTCCTTCATGCCTGCCAGGTGCTGGATCGCCCCGCTGATGCCGCAGGCGATGTACAGGCTCGGCGCGACGATCTTGCCCGTCTGCCCGACCTGCCAGTCGTTGGGCGCATAACCGGCATCCACCGCCGCGCGGCTGGCCCCCAGCGCGGCGCCGAGCTTGTCGGCCAGCGGCGTCAGCACCTCCGTGAACTTCTCGCTGCTGCCCATCGCCCGGCCGCCCGAGACGATGATCTTGGCCGCGGTCAGCTCCGGCCGGTCGCTCTTGGCCAGCTCGCTGCCGACGAAGCTGCTCTTGCCGCTGTCGGCCACGGCGGCGACGGTCTCGACGGCGGCGCTGCCGCCCTGGCCCGCCGCGTCGAAGCCGGTGCTGCGCACGGTGACGACCTTGACCGCGTCCTGGCTCTGCACGGTGGCAATCGCGTTGCCGGCGTAGATCGGGCGCTCGAAGGTGTCGGGGCCGATCACCCGGGTGATGTCGCTGATCTGCGCCACGTCGAGCTTGGCGGCCACGCGCGGCGCGACGTTCTTGCCGTGCGCGGTGGCGGGGAACAGGATGTGGCTGTAGTTCGCGGCGAGCGCCAGCACCTGCGCGGCGACGTTCTCGGCGAGCTGCTCGGCCAGGCTCGCGCCGTCGGCGTGCAGCACCTTGGCCACGCCCTGGAGCTGGCCGGCGGCCTGCGCCGCGCCGGCGGCGTTCTGCCCGGCCACCAGCACGTGCACGTCGCCGCCGCATTGCAGCGCGGCAGTCACGGTGTTCAGGGTCGCGCCCTTGAGGGCGCCGTGGTCGTGTTCGGCAATGACGAGGATGGGCATCTCAGATCACCTTGGCGTCGTTCTTGAGTTTTGCGACCAGCGTGGCCACGTCGGGCACCTTGATGCCGGCGCTGCGCTTGGGCGGCTCGCTGACCTTCAGGGTCTTGATGCGCGGGGCCACGTCCACGCCGAGATCCGCCGGCTTGACGGTCTCCAGCGGCTTCTTCTTGGCCTTCATGATGTTGGGCAGCGTGACGTAGCGCGGCTCGTTCAGGCGCAGGTCGGTGGTGATGACGGCCGGCAGGCTGACCGACAGGGTCTCCAGGCCGCCGTCGACTTCGCGGGTGACTTTGGCCTTGCCGTCGGCGACTTCGACTTTGCTGGCGAAGGTGGCCTGCGGCAGTTCGGCCAGCGCGGCGAGCATCTGGCCGGTCTGGTTGCAGTCGTCGTCGATGGCCTGTTTGCCCAGGATGACCAGGCCGGGCTGCTCCTTGTCGACCAGGGCCTTGAGCAGCTTGGCCACGGCCAGCGGCTGGAGTTCGGCGTCGGTCTCGACCAGGATGGCGCGGTCGGCGCCTATGGCCATCGCGGTGCGCAGCGTCTCCTGGCACTGCGCGACGCCGCAGGACACGGCGATCACTTCGCTGGCCGCGCCCTTCTCCTTGAGCCGCACCGCTTCCTCCACGGCAATCTCGTCGAAGGGGTTCATGCTCATCTTCACGTTGGCGATGTCCACTCCCGTGCCGTCGCTCTTGACGCGTACCTTCACGTTGTAGTCCACCACTCGCTTGACGGGGACGAGGATCTTCAAGGCTCGACCTCGGCGCGGCCGTTGTTGAGCACGACCACCTTGCGGTCCACCGCGGTGGCGCGGAAGCTCACCACCGGGCCCTGCTTCCAGAACTCGGTGAGTATGGTCTCGCCCGGATAGACCGGTGACGAGAAGCGCAGGCTGACCGAGCGCAGGCGGCGCGGCTGGTCGTCGCAGCAGCCTTGCAGCAGCGCGCGCGTCACGACGCCCATGGTGCACAGGCCGTGCAGGATCGGCCGCTCGAAGCCCGCCTTGCGCGCCAGCGCCGGCGAGGCGTGGATCGGGTTGTAGTCGCCCGACAGGCGGTAGATCAGGCCGGCCTGCGGCAGCGTGGCCAGGCTGATGCTGTCGCTGGCCGGCGATTCGGGCAGCGCGTGGATGGCCGGTGCCTGCTCGACGGTGCCGCCGCAGCCGCCGTCGCCGCGCAGCACGTAGGTCGAGGTGACGGTGGCGACGGCCTCGCCGCCGTCCTTGTCGGACAGCGTCTTCTCCAGGTACAGCATGGCGCCCTTGCCGGCGCCCTTGTCGATCACGTTGGCGACGCGGTAGGCGCCGACGTAGGTGCCGCCGGGCCGCAGCGGCCGGTGGATGGTGAACGACTGCTCGCCGTGCAGCAGCCGGATCCAGTCGATCTCCAGCTCCGGCTCCTTGACCCAGGCGCCGGGGTGGCAGATGACGTTGACCATCGCCGGGAACACCTGCAGGCCGCCCTCGCAGTCTTCGTAGACGTACTGCAGGTCTTCGGCCGCCTCGGGCCGACTGCCGACGCCGACGCCCAGCGCGTACAGCATGCAGTCGCGCGGCGTCAGCGTGTGCTCGGTGAGCGGGAAGCGGCGGGCCAGGACTTTGTCGAGCTTCATGTCGGTTGCGCCCGGCCGTCAGACCGGATCCCAGGTGAACACGTCGCGCGACTTGTCGAGCGGGAAGAACGACGGCGCGAACATCGGGATGGCGCGCTCCAGGCAGGTCTCGACCGTCCAGCCCTCGCCGTTGTGCGCGGTGCGGATCGGCCGCGGCTGCGAGAACAGGAAGATCTCGTTGTTGCGCACGCCGAAGATCTGGCCGCTCACGCCGGCGGCGCGGTCGGTCAGCAGCGCCACGGTGAACGGCGCGATCTTGTGCGCCTCCAGCCGCATGTTGACCTCCATGCGCGCCTTGCCCTCGGGCGTGTCGGTCGGGATCGTGCCGACCATGCGCGTGAACGCGAACGGCGCGATGCAGTTCGAGCGCACCTTGAACTTCTCCAGGTCGAGCGAGATCGACTTCGACAGCCCGACGATGCCCATCTTGGCCGCCATGTAGTTGGCCTGGCCCATGTTGCCGATCAGCCCCGAGGTCGAGGTCATGTGCACGTACGCGCCGCTCTCCTGCGACTTGAAGTGCGGCGCCGCGGCGCGCGAGACGTTCCAGCTCCCCTTCAGGTGCACCTTGACCACCGCGTCGAAGTCTTCCTCGGTCATCTTGTGGAACAGCACGTCGCGCAGGTTGCCGGCGTTGTTGACCACGCCGTCGAGGCGGCCGTAGAGGTCGAGCGCCTGCTGCACGATCTTCTGCGCCGAGGGCCACTCGGCCACGCTGTCGGTGTTGGCCGACGCGGTGCCGCCGAGGGCCTCGATCTCGGCGACGGTCTGCTGCGCCGGGCCGGCGCTGGAGCCGCTGCCGTCGATGGCCACGCCCAGGTCGTTGACGATCACCCGGGCACCCTGGCGCGCCGCTTCCAGCGCGATGCCCTTGCCGACGCCGGCGCCGGCGCCGGTGACGATGACGACTTTTCCTTCAAGCAGCTTCATGCGTGTGTCTCCCCACGGAGGTTGTCGAATGGAGGGGCCGGCGCGCTACAGGCGCGCGGCGATGGCGCGCCAGGCCTCGCGCAGCTCGGCGCGGTACTCGGGCGCGGCGATCTCGATCAGCGCCTCGGCGCGCTCGTGCACGCTGGCGCCTTGCAGCCTGGCGACGCCGAACTCGGTGACGACGTGGTCGACGTCCAGGCGCGACAGCGTGGCCAGCGCGCGCTCGCCGAGGCAGGGCACGATGCGCGAGCCGCCCTTGTGGCAGGCGTGCAGCGCGACGATGCTGCAGCCGCCGCGCGAGTGGCGCCCGGCGTGCGCGAAGTCGGGCGCGCCGCCCGGCCCGCTGACGGCGGCGCCGTTGCTGCGCTCCAGGTTGCACTGCCCGAACAGGTCGACCTCGAGCGCCGAGTTGACGGCCACGAAGCGCTCCATCCGGCTCAGCGTGAGCGGGTGGTGCGTGACGTCGCAGCCCAGCACGCGCAGCGGCCCGAAGTGGCGCACGGCGTCGTAGAACCCGGTGCTGCCCACCAGCACGCAGGTGGTGTGCGCGAAGTCCATGTCGAGCGCGCCGGCCTGGGCCAGCTCGAGCAGGCCGTCGGACAGCATGCCCGAGTGCAGGCGCAGCCGGCGCCGGTCGCGCAGCAGGCGCATCAGCGCGGTGGGCACTTTGCCCAGCCCGGCCTGCAGCACGCTGCCGTCGTCCACCAGCGGCGCGATGTGGCGCGCGATCGCCTCGGTGCCGGCGTCGACCGGCGTCTCGTAGACCGGCAGCGGCGAATCGACCTCGCAGACGTAGTCGAAGCTGTCGAAGGGCACGCTGACCGAGCCGCTCAGGCGCGGCGTGCTGCGGTTGACCAGCGCCAGCCGGCGCCGGCTCTTGCGCAGTGCCACCGGCATGAACTCCACCGCCGGGCCGAGCGAGCACTGGCCGTGTTCGTCGGGCTCGGACACCTGCACCACCGCCAGGTCGATCTCGACGTGGTCCTGCAGGTGGCGCACGAAGCCCGAATACGACATCGGCAGCGCGCGGAAGCGCTGCTCGCGCTGCGCCTGCGTCAGGCCCGGCTGCATGAACAGCCCGGTGACACGCGCGCTGGGGTGCACGCCGCACAGGTCGAGCGGGTTGATGCCGGGCACGTAGGTGGTGAGGATGCGCGCGTCGCGCGTCAGCTCGGGGTCGCGCGTCAGCTCGGCCATGAACGGCAGCGGCGCGCCGCTCGAGCCCGGCACGTAGACCAGGCCGCCGGCGCTCAGCAACTGCGGCATCGCCGCGGGCTGGATGCTGCGCCCCGCGCGGCGCTGCGGCGCCGGCGCGGTGGCCAGGAGCGGGCCCGGGCGGCTCAGGTCCATCAATGCAGGCCGAGGATGGACAGCGCCGCGATGCCCAGGTAGGGCACGCCGCCGAGGTTGTGCGTCAGGCCCAGGCTCGGGCTCTTCAACTGGCGCTCGCCGGCGCGCCCCAGCAACTGGTTGTAGACCTCGTAGGCCATGCGCAGGCCGGAGGCGGCGATCGGGTGGCCGAAGCACTTCAGCCCGCCGTCCACCTGGCAGGGCACGCCGCTGCCGCCGCGGTCGTAGAAGCCGTCGAGGATGTCGTGCACCGCGTGGCCGTCCTGCGAGACGAACAGGTCTTCCATCGTCACCAGTTCGGTGATCGAGAAGCAGTCGTGCACTTCCATCAGCGAGAGCTGGCGGCGCGGGTCGGTGATGCCGGCCTCGGCATAGGCGCGCTTCGCCGCGGCGCGCGTGTTGCGCACGTGGCTGCCGTCCCACTGCCCGGTGGTCGATTCGATGCCTGAGCTGATGCTGAGCTGGATCGCCTTGATCGTGACCATGTCCTTCTTGCCGAGCGCGCGCGCGATCTCGGGCGTGGTGACGATCGCGGCGGCGGCGCCGTCGCTGACGCCGCAGCAGTCGTACAGGCCGAGCGGCTCGGCGATCATCGGCGCGGCCAGGATCTGCTCCATCGTCACCGCCTTGCGCAGGTGCGCCTTCGGGCTGAGCACGCCGTTCTGGTGGCTCTTCCACGAGACGTGCGCGAGCGCCTTCTTGAGCTGCTCCTTCGAGACGCCGTGCCTGGCGCGGTAGCCCGCGGCGAGCTGCGCGAAGCCCGCCGGCGCCGAGCCCAGCGGCAGCCACAGGTCGTTGAGCGTGCCCTTGTAGGGCGCGGGCAGGCCGCCGTAGCCGGTGTCCTTCAGCTTCTCGACGCCGACCGCGAGCGCGAAGTCCACCGCGCCCGAGGCCACCGCGTAGGCCGCGCCGCGCAGCGCCTCGGTGCCGGTGGCGCACATGTTCTCCATGCGGCTGACCGGGATGCCGTCCAGCCGCAGCGCCAGCGACGCGGGGATCGCCGAGTTGCCGACGTTGACGTTGTCCATGCACGAGCCGGACCACGCCGCCTCGATCTGCCGGCGCTCGATGCCGGCGTCGGCCAGCGCCTCGTCGAGCGCCTCGGCCAGCAACTGGTGCGTGCCGGCGTCCCAGCGCTCGCCGAAGCGCGTGCAGCCCATGCCGATGATGGCGACCTTGTCCTTGATGCCTGTTGCCATGCCGTGTGCCCCTGTTCCTCTCAAGCCGCCAGCGGCGTGGCCTTCCAGAAATAGCGCGGGTAGCCGCGCGCCTTGTCGACGTCCTTGATGCGGAACACCATGCGCAGCGGCGTGCCGACGTCCAGCCCGGCCTGGCCGACGTCGACGATCTCCATCAGCAGCCGCGCGCCGATGTCGAACTGCACGAAGCCCACGTACAGCGGCGGCGAGGGGTGGTACGACAGCCAGTCGGCCGTGTGCGTGAACACCTTGGCCGTCTCGTCGAACAGGCGCACCGGCTCGAACTCCGAGGCCGGGGCCAGGCAGGCCTGGTCGACGCAGTAGGCGAGCTGCGGGAACTGCACCGCGCCGCAGCGGCGGCAGCGGCCGGCGCCGAACGCGGCGAGCTGGTGCGCCGAGCGGTACTGCTCGGTCAGCGCGGTCTTGACCTGCTTCTCGCCGCGCATGCCCCAGTCGAGCTCGATGCCGTCGTCGTACGAAAGCATGCGCAGGTAGGCGTCGTGCATCTGCGCGTCGGCCAGCGCGCCGCTCACGCCGCGCCGCGGCCGGAACTCCGCGACCCGTTCGGTGGCGCGCAGCACCAGCACGTCGCAGCCCTGGCCGAAGCCGGCGACCACCAGCGTGTCGCCGGGCCGGGCGCGTTCGAGCGCGTGGGCCAGCATCAGGCAGGGGTGGGCGCTGCCGGCGTAGCCGCACTGCCCGTCGAGGCCGTCGGCCACCGCCGGCTCGGCGATGCCGCAGCGCTTGGCGACCATCGCGCCGATGTCCTTGAACGGCGCGGCGAGGATGAAGTGGTTCACCTGCGCCGCGGCCAGCTTCGCGTCGGCCAGCGCCGCCTTCACGGCCTCGGGCACGATCTTCGCGTAGCCCTCGTCGCGGATCCAGCGCTCTTCCCAGAAGTAGTCGTGCTTCGCGCCGGCGGCGCGGAAGTGGTCGACGAACAGGTTGCTGCGGCTGGCGCTGCCGATCAGCTCGGCCAGCACGTTCTCGCGGCCGAGCGTGAAGGCCGCGGCGCCGGCGCCGTACAACAGCTCCTGGGTGCTGGCCGGCTTGCCGCTCGGGTGGTCGCTGGCGATGAACAGCGTGTCGCCGCCGCCGGCCGAGCGGAGCTGCGCCAGCAGGCCGCCGACGCCGGCGCGCTGCGACTGGCCGAGCTCCAGCGTCTGCACCTGCGCCGGCAGGTCGAGCGCGGCGGCGACGATGCTGGCGCCCTGCAGGTCGGCGAACGCGGCGCGCGTGCTGGCCAGCACCAGCGTGGCGATGCGCTCGCGCGGGCGCGCGTCGAAGGCGTCGCGCGCGGCCTCGACGGCCATCGTCAGGCTGTCCTCGTCCCAACTGCAGAAGGCGCGCTGCCCCTTGCCCAGGCCGCGCAGGCCGGGGGCCATCCAGGCGTGCGCCGCGGCGATGGCGGCGCGCTGCATGCGCAGGCGCGGCACGTAGCCGCCGTAGCCGGTGATGCCGCAGGGCTTCGCAGAAACGCTCACGTCGGTCGCCTTTCCAGCATTCGCATCGGTGTGATATGAAAGCATACGGTATACACCTGTTCGAAGTGCGTCAAGCCCCGGGAGGCACCGCCGACCCCCGTGAAGACCCGCAGCTTCGCGCGGCATCGTGGCAAACCCGCGGTGCGCGGTCGCGAGCAATATCATATGCTACACAAACAATAGCACCGCCACGAGGCGGAGACGACCACGGGAGCGCCGCGATGGCAGGTTTGTACTTCGAGCAGTTCGAGCTGGGGCAGGTGTTTGTGCACGACGTGCGGCGCACCGTGACCGAGACCGACAACCTGCTGTTCACGGCGATGACGCACAACCCGGCGGCGATCCACCTCGACGCCGAGTACGCCAAGGGCACCGAGTTCGGCAAGCCGCTGATGAACAGCGTCTTCACGCTCGGGCTGGTGGTCGGCATCTCGGTGGGCGACACCACGCTCGGCACCACGGTGGGCAACCTCGGTTGGGACGAGGTGCGCTTCCCCCGGCCGGTGTTCGCCGGCGACACCATCCGCGTCGAGTCGAAGGTGCTGGAAAAGCGCGAGAGCCGCTCGCGGCCGGACAACGGCGTGGTGATCTTCGAGCACGTCGGCTACAACCAGCGCGGCGAGGTGATCTGCTCGTGCAAGCGCAGCGCGCTGATGCATCGCCTGCCGCTGCGCGTGGAGCAGGCGGCATGAGCGTTGCCGCCGCCGTGGCCTCGCTCGACGCGCAGACCAAGCGCATGGTCGAGGCCTCGCTCGACCGCTTCGTCGACCAGGCCTACGACCCGGCGGCGCGCCATGCGCGGCTGCGCCGCGGCGCGCTCGACCACCGCGAGTTCTGGCCGGTGCTGGCCGAACTGGGCGTGCCCGCCCTGCCGGTGGCCGAGGCGCTGGGCGGCATCGGCGGCAGCACGCTCGACGTGTCGGATGCGCTGCGCATCCTCGCGCGCGGGCTGGTGCTGGAGCCGCTGGTCGAGGGCGTGGTGATCGCGGCGGCGCTGCTGGGCCGCCTCGCCGACGCCGAACGGGCCGTGGCGCCGCTGCTGTCGGGCGAGGTGCTGACGGTGCTGGTCGGCGGCCGGCGCGGCGACGCGCTGCGCTGCGCCGAACGCGACGGCGCGCTGCGGCTCGACGGCACGGCGCGTGTCGTGCCCGGCGCGGGCCAGGCCGACCGCTGGTTGATCGCCTGCGCCGACGCCGGGGGCCGGCCGTGCCTGCTGGGCGTGGCGCGCGGCGAGGTCGAGGCCGTGCTGCGCTGCTACCGCATGATGGACGGCCGCGAGGCCGGCGACGTCGAGTTCCACGCCGCGCGCGTGGGCGCGGGCGCCGTGCTGCTGCGCGGCGAGCCGGCGCGCGCCGCGCTCGACGCCGCCGCCGCGCAGGCCGTCAGCGCCTACTGCGCCGACGCCGCCGGCGTGATGCAGTGCCTGGTGGCGCAGACCGGCGAGTACCTGCGCACGCGCGAGCAGTTCGGCGTGACGCTGGGCAGCTTCCAGGCCCTGCAGCACCGTTATGCCGACATGCACATGGCGGCGCTCGAAGCGCGCGCGATGGCGCGCGAGATCGCCCGCGCCATCGACGCCGGCGACCCCGAACGGGTTGCCTGGCTGCGCTACGCCGCGCCGACGGTGGCGGCGCGCGCCGGCGCGCGCGTCGGCCACGAGGCGATCCAGATGCACGGCGGCATGGGCGTCAGCGACGAGCTGATCGTCAGCCACTACAACGCGCGCCTGGTGGTGCTGGCGCAACTGCTCGCGCGCTGGCAGGCCGAGGCCGGCGCCGGCATGCCGATGCCCGGCGCGCACTGAGGACGGCCGCATGCACGCCAACGCCGCTTCCCCTGATTTCGACGAAGCCGCCTTCCGCGCCGAGGTGCGCGAGTTCGTCCGCGCCGAGCTCGACCCGGCCACGCGCCACAAGGTCGAGAACGGCATCTACCTCGACAAGGCCGACTATGTCGGCTGGCAGAAGGCGCTGCGCCGCAAGGGCTGGTTCGGCGCGGCCTGGCCGCGCGCCGCCGGCGGGCGGGACTGGAGCGTGCGCCAGGAGCACGCCTTCCTGCAGGAAAGCGCGATCCACGCCGCGCCGATGCTGATCCCCTACGGCGTCAACATGGTCGGGCCGGTGCTCTACACCTTCGGCACCGAGGCGCAGCGGCGCGCGCACCTGGGCGGCATCCTCGACAGCGATGTCTGGTGGTGCCAGGGCTACTCGGAGCCGAACGCCGGCTCCGACCTCGCCTCGCTGAAGACGCGCGCGGTGCGCGACGGCGACCACTACGTCGTCGACGGCACCAAGATGTGGACCACCGAGGCGCACTGGGCCGACATGATGCATTGCCTGGTGCGCACCGATGCGTCGGGCAGGAAGCAGAAGGGCATCAGCTTCCTGCTGATCGACATGAGGACGCCGGGCATCACCGTCGAGCCCATCGTCACGATCGACGGCGTGCACCACACCAACCAGACCTTCTTCGACAACGTGCGCGTGCCGGCGGCCAACCTCGTCGGCGAGGAGGGCGAGGGCTGGAAGATCGCCAAGTTCCTGCTCTCGCGCGAGCGCACCTTCATCGCCGACACCGGCAACAAGATCCGCATGCTGCGGCAGATCCGGGCCACGCTGGCGCAGGCGGCGCCCGCGCTCGAGCCGCTGCAGCGCGCCTTGCAGGCCGAGCGGCTGGCGCGCATCGGGGCCGACCTGGGCGCGCTGCTGGCGCTCGAGCGCGACTACCTCGACGAGTGGATGGCCGGCCGCGACGACGGCATCGGCGCCTCGGTGCTCAAGGTGCGCGGCACCGAGGTGCTGCAGGCGATGACCGAGTTCTGGCGCGACGCGCAGGGCGCCTACGGCGCCTGCTACGACGCCGCGCTGCGCGCCTCGGGCGAGGGCCTGGGCTCGGCGCTGCCCTGGGTGCGCGCCAGCGCCGCGAGCTACAACTACCTGTACGGGCGCTGCTGGTCGATCTTCGGCGGCACCAACGAGATCCAGCGCAACATCATCGCGGCGCAGTTGCTGCGCGGCTGAGCGCGTCCGGGAAGGCAAGCCATGATCCCCCGCAAACTATTCCGGCCCGAGCACGAGCAGTTCCGCGACAGCGTGCGGCGCTTCGTCGAGCGCGAGATCGTTCCGCACCATGAGCGCTGGGAGGAGGAGGGCAAGGTCGACCGCGAGCTGTGGCGCAAGGCCGGCGCGGCCGGGCTGCTGTGCCCCAACCTGCCGGAGGAGTTCGGCGGCTGCGGGCCCGACTACCTGTTCAACGTCGTGATCACCGAGGAACTGGCGCGCGCGGGCGCCACCGGCCCCGGCTTCGCGGTGCACTCCGACATGGTGGCGACCTACATCGCCACCTTCGGCAGCCCGGCGCAGAAGGAACACTGGCTGCCGAAAATGGTCCGCGGCGAGGCGATCGGCGCGCTCGGCCTGACCGAGCCCTCGGCCGGCAGCGACCTGAAGGGCATCCGCTGCCGTGCGGTGCGCGAGGGCGACGAGTACGTGATCAACGGCCAGAAGGTCTACATCTCCAACGGCCAGTTGTGCGACGTGGTCGTGCTGGCCTGCAAGACCGACCCCGAGGCCGGCGCCAAGGGTATGAGCTTCATCCTCGTCGAGGCCGACCGGCCCGGCTTCAAGCGCGGCCGCAACCTGAGGAAGATCGGCCTGAAGGCGCAGGACACCTCGGAGCTGTTCTTCGACAACGTGCGCGTGCCGGTGGCCAACCTGCTCGGCGCCGAGGGCGGCGCCTTCGGCATGGCGATGAGCAAGCTCGCCGAGGAACGGCTGACGATCGCGGTGTCGGCCATCACCGCGGTGGAGTCGGTGCTGCGCTGGACGCTCGACTACACCGCCGAGCGCAAGGCCTTCGGGCAGCCGATCGGCGAGTTCCAGAACACGCGCTTCAAGCTCGCCGAGCTGCATGCGCAGGCGCTGGCGCTGCGCAGCTTCGTCGACCGCTGCATCGAGCTGCACCTGGACAAGGCGCTCGACGCGGTCGACGCGGCGGCCGCCAAGATGCTGTGCACCGAGCTGCAGTGCAAGGCGGTCGACGAGTGCCTGCAGTTCTTCGGCGGCTACGGCTACATGCTGGAGTACCCGATCGCGCGCGCCTACGTCGACGCGCGCGTGCGCCGCATCGCCGGCGGCTCGTCGGAGATCATGCGCGAGATCATCGGCCGCAGCCTGTTCGGCGGGGGCAAGCGATGAGCGGCGGGGCGGCGCGCGCGCCGCTGCGATCCCTGCTGTTCGTGCCCGGCGACAGCGAACGCAAGCTCGCCAAGGCCGAAGGCTCGCCGGCCGACGCGCTGATCCTCGACCTGGAGGACTCGGTGGCGCCCGGCCGCACCGCGGTCGCACGCGGCATGGTGCTCGACTACCTGAAGTCGCACCCAGACCGCAGCCGCCGGCAGCTCTGGGTGCGCATCAATCCGCTGTGCACGCCGGCCGCGCTGCTCGACCTGATGGTGGTGGCCGGCGCGCCCGACGGGCTGATGTGCCCCAAGGTCGACTCGGCCGCCGACGTGCAGCGCCTCGCGCACATGCTCGACGCGCTCGAAGCGCGCGAAGGCCTGCCCGCCGGCCGCATCGGCATCCTGCCGGTGGCCACCGAAACCGCCGCCGCGCTGTTCGCGCTGGGCTCCTACGCCGGCTGTTCGCCGCGCCTGGCGGGGCTGACCTGGGGCGCCGAGGACATCGCCGCCGCGCTCGGCGCCAGCACCAACCGCGGCCCCGACGGTGACTACGACGAGGTCTACCGCCTGGCGCGCGCGCTGTGCCTGGCCGGCGCGGTGGCCGCCGGCGTGCAGCCGATCGACACCATCTGGGCCGACTACGCCGACGAGGCCGGCCTGCTCGACGACGCGCGGCAGGCGCGCCGGCGCGGCTTCACCGGAAAGATGGCGATCCACCCGGCGCAGGTCGAGCCGATCAACCGCGCCTTCAGCCCGAGCGAGGACGAACTCGCCCACGCGCGCCGCGTGGTCGAGGCCTTCGAGGCCCAGCCCGCGCTGGGCACCGTCGGCCTGGACGGAAAGATGCTCGACATGCCGCACCTCAAGCAGGCGCGGCGCGTGCTCGCGCTGGCACGCCGCGCCGGCTGAGGCTCCACACGATTCGACGACGGGACACCCATGGATTTCGCACTCAGCGACGAGCAGCTCGCGATCCGCTCGGCGGTCGAAGAGGTCTGCCGCGACTTCGACGACGACTACTGGCTCGCGAAGGACCGCGGCGGCGGCTTTCCCGACGAGTTCTACCGCGCGATGGCGCAGGCCGGCTGGCTGGGCATCGCGATGCCCGAGGCCTTCGGCGGCGCCGGGCTGGGCATCGGCGAGGCCTGCCTGATGCTGGAGACGGTGTCGGCCTCGGGCGGCTGCCTGTCGGCCGCCTCGGCGATCCACATGAACGTGTTCGGCCTGCACCCGGTGGTGGTGCACGGCAGCGACGAGCAGCGCGCGCGCTGGCTGCCGCCGATCATCGAGGGCCGCCACAAGGCCTGTTTCGGCGTCACCGAGCCGAACACCGGGCTGAACACGCTCAAGCTCAAGACGATGGCGGTGCGCCGCGGCGACCGCTACGTCGTCAACGGCCAGAAGGTGTGGATCTCGACCGCGCAGGTGGCGCACAAGATCATGCTGCTGGCGCGCACCACGCCGATCGAGGAGGTGAGCTCGCCGACGCACGGCCTGAGCCTGTTCTACACCGACCTCGACCGCGGCCGGATCGCGGTGCGCGAGATCGACAAGCTCGGCCGCAAGTGCGTCGACTCGAACGAGCTGTTCATCGACGGGCTCGAGATCCCGGTCGAGGACCGCATCGGCGAGGAAGGGCGCGGCTTCGAGTACATCCTGCACGGCCTGAACCCCGAGCGCTGCCTGCTCGCCGCCGAGGCCACCGGCATCGGCCGCGCCGCGCTGCGCCGCGCCGCGGCCTACGCCGGCGAGCGCATCGTGTTCGACCGGCCGATCGGCAAGAACCAGGGCATCCAGCATCCGCTGGCCGAGCGCTGGGTCGAGCTGGAGGCCGGCACGCTGCTGTACCGGCGCGCCGCCTGGCTGTACGACCGCGGCCAGGCCTGCGGCGCCGAGGCGAACGCGGCCAAGTTCTTCTGCGCCGAGGCGGGTTTCCGCGCCGCCGAGACCGCGGTGCTGACGCACGGCGGCTTCGGCTACGCCAAGGAATACCATGTCGAGCGCTACCTGCGCGAGGCGATGCTGCCGCGCATCGCGCCGATCTCGCCGCAACTGATCCTGTGCTTCATCGCCGAGAAGGTGCTCGGCCTGCCCAAGTCCTACTGATTCGAGGAGACGCGCCATGCCAGCCCAGAAGAAAGTCATCATCACCTGCGCCGTGACCGGCTCGATCCACACGCCGTCGATGTCGCCGCACCTGCCGGTGACGCCGCAGGAGATCGCCGACGCGGCCGTACAGGCCTGCGAGGCCGGCGCGGCCATCATCCACCTGCACGCGCGCGACCCCGAGACCGGCAAGCCCGACCAGAGCCCGCAGGCGTTCGGCCGCTTCCTGCCGCAGATCGCGCAGCGCTGCGACGCGGTGGTGAACCTCACCACCGGCGGCTCGCCCTACATGAGCGTGCAGGAGCGCATCCAGCCCTCGATCGTGTTCAAGCCCGAGGTGGCGTCGATGAACATGGGCACGATGGGCTTCGGCCTGTTCGGCATGCTCGAGCGCTTCAAGGAGTTCAAGCACGCCTGGGAGCGCGAGTACCTCGAAGGCAGCCGCAACCTGGTGTTCCGCAACACCTACGGCGACATCGAGACTGCGCTGACGGAGATGTCGGCCAACCAGACGCGCTACGAGTTCGAGTGCTACGACACCGCGCACCTGTACAACCTGGCGCATTTCGTCGACCGTGGGCTGGTCAAGGCGCCGTATTTCGTGCAGACGGTGTTCGGCCTGCTCGGCGGCATCGGCTCGCACCCGGACGACGTGATGCACATGAAGCGCACCGCCGACCGCCTGTTCGGCGACGACTACCGCTGGTCGGTGCTGGGCGCCGGCGCGGCGCAGATGAAGGTCGCGGCGATGGCCGCCGCGATGGGCGGCAACGTGCGCGTGGGCCTGGAGGACAGCCTGTGGATCGGCAAGGGACGCCTGGCCGAGTCGAACGCGCAGCAGGTGCGCAAGGTGCGCGAGATCCTCGAGGGGCTTGGGCTGGAGATCGCCACGCCGGCCGAGGCGCGCGAGATCCTGCAGCTCAAGGGCAAGGACAAGGTCGCGTTCTGACCGCGACGCGCGAGGGCAAGGGGCTCAGCCCTTGCCCTTGGAGATCGCCAGCAGGTTCGACTTCACCTGGCCGAGCAGCGCGGCCAGCGTGTGGCGCGCATCGGTGTCCAGGCCTTCGAGGATGCGCTCGCTCATCTCGTGGCTGAGCACGCGCATCTCCTTGATCAGTTGCGCGCCGGCCGGCGAGAGGTAGACGCGCTTGGCGCGGCGGTCCGACTCGTCGGCGCCGCGGCGCACCAGGCCGGCGGCCTCCAGCCGGTCGACCAGGCTGCCGAGCGCGGCCTTGCCCAGCTCCAGCACGTTGGCAAGGTCGCTCTGGATCATGCCGTCGTGGCGCGACAGGTAGGCCAGCACCCACCACTGCGAGCGCGTCACGTTCAGCGGCTTCATGAAGTCGTCGAACACCGTGCGCCGCAGCCGCGACACGTCGTGCATCAGGAAACCCAGGCGCTGGTCCCAGTTCTCCTCCAGGGGCCGCGCCGCCGCCGGCGCCGCCGCGGCGGCGCCCTTGGCGGCCGGCTTGCCGGCCTTGGCCCGGCCGGGAGAGGTCTTGGCGGTTCTTGGCATGACCGTTTTCCCTTCCTTTGGAGACGGTTTCACATCATATGCTAACGGATGGATTCGCCGGCCATCGGCTTGTTGTTGAGCGACCGCGCCATCACCCAGTCCATCCAGCGATCGGGCAGCAGCGCGTCGAGCAGGCACACCAGCTTCGAATCGCCGCCGATGCGGTAGCGCGCGGCTGGCCGCGCGGCACGCAGCGCGCGCTCGATGCCCGCCGCGCAGGCGTCGGCCGTGATGCCGCCGGCGCCGCTGACGAGCTTGAAGTAGCGCCCGTACAGGAAGCCGTACAGCCCGCGCTGCTCGGCCGTCATGCGCTCGAGGTGCTCGCGCACCGCCGGCGCCTGGTCGCTCAGCATGTCGGTCTTCACGACACCGGGCTCGGCGACGACGATGTGCAGGTTCATGCCCATCGTCTCGCGCCGCGCCGTGTCGGCGAGCGACTCGATCGCGTGCTTCGAGGCGCAGTAGGCGCCCAGCAGCGCGCCGGAGGCCTGGCCCCACAGCGAGGTGACCAGCACGAGCCGCCCGCCGTGGCCGCGCAGCCGCGGGATCGCGGCCTTCAGCACGCGCAGGCTGCCCAGCGCGTTGGTGTTGATGATCTGCTCGAACTCGGCCACCTCGGTCAGCTCGATCGCGCCGGGGATGGAGATCGCCGCGCAGTGCGCGATGGCCTGCAGCGGCGCGCCGGCCAGCAGCCGGTCGACCTCGGCGAAGCCCTGCGCCACCGAGTCGGTGTGCGCCATGTCCATGCGCACCACGTGCAGCTTGGGCGAGGCGCTGAAGCGGCCGGCGTCGCCGTCCTTGCGCACCACCGCGAAGACCGTGTCGCCGCGCGCCAGCGCGCGCTCGACCAGCCGGTGGCCGATGCCGCGGGCCGCGCCCGTCACGAGAAGAGTGCTCACGTCGGTTCCCCGTCGCAAAAAAGCGCCCGGCGCCGCTGCCGGCGCCCGGCGCGTGGACGCCTGCTTCAGCGGATGCCCTGGCCGGCCAGCGCTTCCGGCGAGAACTCGCGGTCGTCCTTGGGCGGGATCGGCCACATGCCCATGCCCGGCTCCGGCGAGATGCCGTTGCTGATCCACGAGCCGGTCTGCAGGTCCATCGCCATCGAGGCGTCGGCGTAGGAGCCGAGCTCGGTGTCGTAGAACGGGAAGATGTTGGCCAGCACCACGCGGTACAGCTTGCCCGCCGCGTCGAAGTTCTCGACCACGCCGCCGCCGGGCGCGTCCTCGTCCCAGTAGAAGATGCGCTTCTGGTAGGCGTGTCGGAAGCCCTCCTTCAGCGTGGCCTCCACCTGCCAGACGCGGTGCAGCTCCCAGCGCATGCAGTCGGGGTTGGGGAAGTTCTTGTGCGAGGTGAGCTTCTCCTGGTTGCACACCTTGGCGTTCGAGACGCCGAAGTTGTTGTACGGCAGGAACTTCTCCTTCTTGCCGATCAGCTTGAAGTCATAGCGGTCCAGTGCGCCGAGGAAGCCCTTGGCGTCGTCCATCGTGCCGGTGCCGCCGGTCAGCGGGTTGGGCGTGTCGTAGGCGAGGTTGGGCGAGAGCTTGACGCGGCGCTGGCCCGGGATGTACTGGTAGGCGCGGCGCCCCTTGTCGACCATGTCGAGGTTGTCGAGCAGCAGGATGCCGTTGCCGGCGTCGCGCGCCGGCGCCGTCGTGATGATGAAGGCCTTCCAGAACGTCAGGTCGGTCGGGTTCGGCTTGGTGTTGGCCGGGTTGTAGTAGTCGTACTGCTGGTCGACCTTGTTCTGGCCGGTGACGATCGACTTGCCGTTGGCCGGCGTCAGCGTGGAGGTGGTCGCGCCGCGGTAGGTATGGGTGGTGAAGTGCAGCAGGTGGTTCCACATCACCTCGTTGCCGGTCTTGGGGATCGGGAACGGCAGGCCGCCGTAGCAGCCCTCGAGCTTCAGCTCCTTCTGCGTGGCCTTGCACGAGGTGGCGTTCTTGATCGTGTTGTCGAGCACGTACTTCGGGTACTCGATGTCGCGGTGCGACGGGTACACGTCCATGCGGTAGTTCGGGTAGCGCTTGAACAGCTCGCGCATGTGGTCGAGCTTGTCGGCGTACTGGTCGACGTTCTGCGCCGTGATGCTGAACAGCGGCTTGTCGTCGTAGGGGCTGGGGCGCTGGCCGGGGTCCTTGGGGTCGTAGCCGGCGGGCGCCTTGGGCGCCTTGCCGGAGTAGGGCGGGATCGTGCCTTCCTTGTTGCCGGCGCGCTCGGCGCCGACGGCGGTGAGCTTGTCGCCGCCGAGCTGCTTGGCCTCCTCGGCCGTCACGGCGGCGATCGCGACCTGGGCCGACAGGCCGCCGGCGAGCAGCAGGGCGATGGGTGACTTGCGGAACATCGTGGGTCTCCTGATGAGGCTTAGAACGTGGTCTTCAGCGTGAGCGACACGAAGCCGCGATCCCAGTACTTGCCCAGGCTCGCGTTGCTGTTCGATGCGGCGCCCAATTCGTCCTTGCCGTGCTTGGCGAGGAAGCCGTTGTACTTCAGCGTGACGGTGTACTTGCTGTCGACGTCGGCGGTCGCGCCGATGGCGTAGCTGCCCTGGCCCTTGTTGTCGCCGAAGGCCACCACCGAGTTGCCCTTCACGCCGACGCCGAGGAACAGCGGCATCGACAGGTCGACGCCGTTCATCACTTGGAACCACTTCGGCTCGAAGGCGATCGCGATGCCCATCGAGTTCTTCGTCGCGCAGCCGTACGGGAAACCCTCGGTCAGCGCCTGCGGGCAGTTGTAGCCGTCGGCGTAGAACGAGCCCGGGTTGCTCTTCACCGAGATCAGATGCGAGAAGTTGATCTCGGCCTGCAGCGCGGCGGAGTCGAACACCGCCGTCTTGCCGAAGTAGGCGATCGCGTTGACGACGCCCGAGAACACGTCGCCGGTGGGCAGCAGCGAGTTGCCGATCGGCCCGCCGCCCAGGTCGGCCGTGCCGGCCGGCGTGGCGAACGGGCGCGCGGCGATCTGCGCGTCCTTGCGGTAGGTGAGGTCGGCGCCGAAGGAGATGTCGAACATCTGCTTGCTCAGGCTCAGGCCGAACAGCTTCTGGCGCGGCGTCGAGTAGTCGAGGCCGAAGCCGGTCGGCGCCACGTTGCCGCCGACCACCGCGAGGCCGGTGATCACGAGCTGCGGCGTCTTGTCGGTGTACTCGCGGTAGTACAGGCCCATGCTGCCGTCGAGCCACTCGGGGCGCATCTTCAGCGCGAGGCCGAAGTCGCCGCGCTTGTGTTTCGGCTCCGCCGTCACGCCGCCGAAGGGTACGCCGAAGATGCTGCCGCCGCCGGCCATGCTCAGGCCGTCGGCCGCGCCGAAGTAGGTGCCGCCGTCGGGCAGGATGGTCGGCTTCCAGTCGAGGAAGTACTGGCCGGCCAGGCTCATGCGGTCGGTCAGGTCGGCCGAGAACGAGAGCTGCTTGAGCGGGCGGAACACCTCCTTGGCCTCGATGCCGGGCGTGGCGATCGCCTTGCGGAAGTCGACCGGACCCTGCCCGACCGAGATGCCGTTGACGAAGGAGAACAGCGACTCGCCCCAGTAGATGTTGTGCTGGCCGGCCTTGACGGCGACCGGGATCTCGCCGAGCTTGAACTTGGCGAACACGAAGGCGTCGAGGAACTCGGCCGAGGGGCCGATGTTGAAGCGCTTGGTGTAGTCGCTGTAGGGGCCGCCGTTCGGCCCGGCGCCCTGGAAGGCGCCGCCGGCCGCGGCGCTGAGCGCCGGGTCGCCCTCGACGCGGTTCTTGTAGGCGGCGTCGTACCAGGCCGCGCCGCTGACGCGCAGGCCGAAGCGGCCCTGGTAGACCGCGTCGAACTCGGGCAGCAGGTCGATGCGGTTGGCCATCACCTTGCCGGCCTTGGCGAACTTGCGGTCCGACTGGTGCGCGGTGACGTCGCCCAGGCCGGCGCCGTTGCCGCAGATGTTCTTGTCGCAGTCCTCGGCGCGCACGCCGAGGTTGTAGCGCACCGTGGTGTCCAGGCGCAGCTTCAGGTCGGGGTTGCCGCTGTCGATCTCGAAGGCCTGGGCGCTGCCGCCGGCCAGCGCGAGCACGGCCGCGGCCAGCGCGTTCAGCCGCGGGCCGCGGGCCCGGGCGCGTGAATCGGGGGATGTCTTCAAGGGGCGTCTCCTGGTGTGCTTGAATGGAGGATCAAGACATACCGTATCGTGTCGTACGATCGGCTACGGGTCAATTGCGGGTTAACCAAGGGGTGGGGCAAAACGACGCGGGCGCGACGCGCCATTCGAGCCCGGCGCATGCAGGGAGAAAGCCGCTTCGCCGAGGGCGGGCGCGGGTAAGTCCCGAGGCCGATTCGCGGCCGCCGACGGCGGGGAATGGAAAAAGAACTGTACCATACGATAATGATCCGTCGACCTTGCCCGACCTGCCCGTTCGCCGCCGCGGCGCGCCTCGCGCTGGCGTGGCTGCTGGCCGGTGCGGCGCACGCGGCGGCGGCGCAGGGCGCGGCGGGTACGGCAGAGGTGGCGCAGGCGGCGTCCGCGCCGGGCTACCGCGCGCCGACCGAGACGCCCGCCGCGCACCAGGGCCCGGCGGCGCGCGCGCCGCTGCTCGCCGTGGCGCGCGCCGGCCAGCGCATGGTCGCCGCGGGCCTGCGCGGCCGCATCGTGTTCTCCGACGACGCGGGCCAGACCTGGACGCAGGCGCAGGTGCCGGTCGAGACCGATCTGGTGGCGATCCACTTCGCGACGCCGACGCACGGTTTCGCGGTCGGCCACCGCGGCGTGGTGCTGGAAAGCAACGACGCCGGCGCGCACTGGGTGCGCCGCTTCGCCGGCCAGCAGCTCAACGAGGTGGCGCAGCGCTTCTACCAGGCGCAGAACCCGACCCCCGATTCGGCCGCGGCGAAGGCGCTGGCCGGCGCGTCGCGCGCCATCGAGCAGGACTCGGTGCCCTCGCTGCTCGACGTGTGGTTCGAGTCGGAGCGCAGCGGCACGCTGGTCGGTACCTTCAACACGATCTTCCGCACCGAGGACGGCGGCCGCACCTGGGTGCCGTGCATGGAGCGCACCGACAACCCCGAGGAACTGCACTTCTACGCCGTGCGCGGCGGCCCCGGCGGCGTGTTCCTGGCCGGCGAGCGCGGCGGCGTGTGGCGCCTCGATGCGTCCTCGAGCCGCTGGCTGGCCGTGCCCACCGGCTACGGCGGCACGCTGTTCGGGCTGCTGGTCGACGGCCCGCGCGTGCTCGCCTACGGCATGCGCGGCAGCCTGCTGGCCAGCGACGATGCCGGCCGCCAGTGGCGCACCATCGCCACGCCGCGCAAGGTCGGCCTGGTCGCCGGCGTGAAGCTGCGCGGCGGCGAGCTGCTGCTGGCCGACCAGGCCGGCGGCTGGCTGCGCAGCCGCGACGGCGGGCGCAGCTTCGCGGCCGTCGACGCCAAGGCGCACACGGTCTCGTTCGCGCTCGCCGAAGGGGCGGCGGGCGAACTCGTCTCGGCCGGGCCCGGCGGCGTCGCCGTGCTTCCCGACTTGGTTCGATAAGGGCGCGGCGCACTCCTCATGGACACATCCAGCACGTCCGCCGTCGAGATGCCGGTGATCGCCGAGCTGTCGGACTTCGACGCCTCCAGCGGCAACCGCCTCGAACGACTGATCTTCAACCACCGCGGCGCGGTGATGCTGGTGTGCCTGCTGCTGACGCTGCTGTTCGTGTTCCAGTTGCGCGGCCTCGTGCTCAGCGCCAGCTTCGAGAACATGCTGCCGCAGTCGCACCCCTACATCCAGAACTACCTGGCCAACCGCGCCGAGCTGCGCGGCCTGGGCGACTCGGTGCGCATCGTCGTCGAGAATCCCGACGGCGACCTCTTCGAGCCGCGCTTCCTGCAGCGCTTCGGCCAGCTCAACGACGAGGTCTTCCTGCTGCCCGGCGTCGACCGCGCGTGGATGAAGTCGATCTGGACGCCGGTGGTGCGTTGGACCGAGGTGACCGAGGAAGGCCTGTCCGGCGGCCCGGTGATGCCCGACCGCTTCGATGGCACGCCCACCGCGATGGAGGCGCTGCGCCTGAACATCGCGCGCGCCGGCATCGTCGGCAGCCTGGTCGCCGACGACTACCGCTCGGCGATGATCGTCGTGCCGCTGCTGCCGCAGAGCGCCGAGGAGCAGCGCAAGGGCGGCTACCAGGACTTCTGGGCCGGGCTGAAGGCGATCCAGGCGAAGTACGAGCAGCCCGCCGCGGGGCAGCCGCGCATGGCGGTGCGCGTCACCGGCTTCGCCGCGCTGGTGGGCACGCTGATCGACGGGCTGGCGCAGGTGGTGTGGTTCTTCCTCGCCGCCGCCGCGGTGGCCACGGCGATCATCTTCCACTTCACGCGCTGCGTGCGCAGCACGGCGCTGGTGCTGGTGTGCTCGCTGGTGGCGGTGGTGTGGCAGCTCGGGCTGATCGCGATGCTCGGCTTCCGGCTCGACCCGTTCTCGATGCTGGTGCCCTTCCTCGTCTTCGCCATCGGCGTCAGCCACGGCGCGCAGAAGATGAACGGCGTGATGCAGGACATCGGCCGCGGCACGCACCGGCTGATCGCGGCACGCTACACCTTCCGGCGCCTGTTCCTGGCCGGGCTGACGGCGCTGATGGCCGACGCGGTGGGCTTCGCCGTGCTGATGGTGATCGACATCCCGGTGATCCGCGAGCTGGCGCTCAGCGCCAGCCTGGGCGTGGCGGTGCTGGTCTTCACCAACCTGATCCTGCTGCCGGTGTTCCTGTCGTACACCGGGGTCAGCCGGCGCGCCGCGCAGCGCAGCCTGCGCGAGGACGCGAAGGAAGAGCAGGGCCGCGGCTTCGCCGGGCACCTGTGGATGTTCATCGACAAGTTCACCCAGCGGCGCTGGGCCATGGCGGCGGTGCTCGCCGCGCTGGCGCTCGGCGTCGCCGGCTTCGTCGTCAGCAAGGACCTGAAGGTCGGCGACCTCGACGCCGGCGCGCCCGAGCTGCGCGCCGACTCGCGCTACAACCGCGACGATGCCTACATCACCGCGCACTACGGCGTTTCCAGCGACGTGTTCGCGGTGATGGTCAAGACGCCGCCCGATCAGTGCGGCAGCTTCGAGACGCTGACCGAGATCGACCGCCTGGGCACCACGCTCGCGCAGGTGGGCGGCGTGCAGCGTACCGCCTCGCTGGCCGACACGGTGCGCGCCTACATGGCCGGCAGCTACGAGGGCAGCCCGAAGTGGTGGACGCTGGGCGCCGACCAGCGCCTGATCAACAACCAGATCGCCGCCGCAATGGGCTGGAACTCCGAGTTCCTCAACAGCGACTGCTCGGTGGCGCCGGTGCTGGCCTTCCTGAGCGACCACAAGGCCGAGACGCTGGCACGCGTGGTCGCCGAGGCGAGTCGCTTCGCCGACGCCCACGGCACGCCCGAGCGGCAGTTCCTGCTCGCCGCCGGCAGCGCCGGCGTCGAGGCCGCCACCAACATCGTCGTGCGCGAGGCCAACACGAAGATGCTGCTGTACGTCTACGCGGCGGTGATCGCGCTGTGCGCAATCACCTTCCGCAACTGGCGCGCGGTGCTGGTGGCGGTGCTGCCGCTGGTGCTGACCTCCATCCTCGCCGAGGCGCTGATGGTCAAGCTCGGCATCGGCATCAAGGTGGCCACGCTGCCGGTGGTGGCGCTGGGCGTGGGCATCGGCGTCGACTACGCGCTGTACCTGCTGAGCGTGCAACTGGCGCGGCAGCGCGCCGGCCTGCCGCTGGCCGAGGCCTACCGGCAGGCGGTGGGCTTCACCGGCAAGGTGGTCGGGCTGGTGGGCATCACGCTGGCCGCCGGCGTCGTCACCTGGGCCTGGTCGCCCATCAAGTTCCAGGCCGACATGGGGATCATGCTGACCTTCATGTTCCTCTTCAACATGATCGCCGCGCTGGTGCTGATCCCCGCGCTGTCGCACTTTCTGCTCTCCCGCGTGGGCGACGCGCCGGCAGACGCCGCCGCGCCCGCGTCCCCGACCCCCCAGCGAGTGGAGTTCTCATGAGTTCATCGACGCCCCGACCCGACCGCGCCACGCTGCTGGAGATCTACCGCCGCGCGACGCTGATCAAGCAGAACGACGAGCGCTTCCGCTCGGTCATCAAGTCCGGCAAGCTGGTGATGCCGTACTACTCGCCGCGCGGGCAGGAGATCATCCCCGCGGCGACTTCGGTGCACCTGGGCGACGAGGACACCATCTGCACCATCTACCGCGGCATCCACGACATGCTCGCCAAGGGCGTGCCGCCGAAGCGGCTGTGGGCCGAGCTGGCCGGCAAGATCACCGGCACCTCCAAGGGCAAGGGCGGGCCGATGCACGTGACCGACCCGTCGCACGGCGTGATGGTGACCACCGGCATCGTCGGCAGCAGCATGCCCATCGCCAACGGCCTGGCGCTGGCGGCGCAGGTGCGCGGCAGCAAGGCGGTGTCCATCGCCTACTTCGGCGACGGCGCGAGCAACATCGGCGCTTTCCACGAATCGCTCAACCTCGCCTCGGTGTGGAAGCTGCCGGTGGTGTTCGTCTGCCAGAACAACGGCTACGGCGAGCACACCAAGTACGAGCTGTCGACCGCGGTGGCGCGCATCGCCGACCGCGCCGCGGCCTACTCGATGCCGGGCCTGCACGTCGACGGCAACGACCCGGTGGCGATGTGGCAGGCCGCCGGCGAGGCGATCGCGCGCGCCCGCGCCGGCCAGGGGCCGACGCTGGTCGAGGCGATGACCTTCCGCTTCCACGGCCACATCTTCGGCGACGCCGACGCCTACATGGACAAGGCCGAGAAGGCCGCCGCGATGGCGCGCGACCCGGTGCCGGCGCTGCGCGCGCGGCTCATCGCCGAGGGCGCCGCCACCGAGGGCGACCTGGCCGCGATGGAAGCCGCGATCGACAAGGAGATCGACGAGGCGCTGCAGTTCGCGCTCGACAGCGCCTACCCCGACGTGGCCGAACTGCGCCGCGATGTCTACGCCGAGGAAATCCAGGCATGAGTTATCCAGTGACGACCATGATTTCGCAGGCCGAGCGCCGGGCCGCTCCCAAGCCGGCCCGCATCCCCTCGGGGGATCGGCCGATGTACCCAGCGGACGAGGGGCAGGCATGAGCAAGAACGTGAACATGATCCAGGCCATCAACATGGCGCTGGACGACGCGCTGGCCGCCGACCCGAACGTGCTGGTGTTCGGCGAGGACGTGGCCGACCCGCAGGAAGGCGGCGTGCTCGGCGTGACCAAGGGCCTGTCGACCAGGCACGGCAGCGTGCGCGTGCGCTCCACGCCGATCTCCGAGCAGGCCATCATCGGCGCGGCGATCGGCGCCTCGCTGGCGGGCATGAAGCCGGTGGCGGAGATCATGCTGATGAACTTCACCACCGTGGCGATGGACATGATCGTCAACCACGCCGCCAAGCTGCGCTTCATGTCGGGCGGGCAGACGCACGTGCCCATCGTGATCCGCACGATGACAGGCGCGGGCTTCTCCACCGGCGGGCAGCATGCCGACTTCCTCGAATCGTGGTTCTGCCACACCGCCGGCCTGAAGGTGGTGATCCCGTCGAACCCGGCCGACGCTTACGGGCTGATGCTGTCGTGCATAGCCGACCCCGACCCCTGCCTGTTCATCGAGAACCTGCCGCTGTACTTCGCCCCCGGCGCGGTGCCCGAGCGCGGCGTGCGCATCCCGCTCGGCCAGGCCAAGGTGGTGCGCGAGGGCAGCGACGTGACCGTCGTCACCTACAGCCGCCAGGTGATGGACGCGCTGGCGGTGGCCGACAAGCTCGCCAAGGAGGGCACGAGCGTCGAGGTGCTGGACCTGCGCACGATCTCGCCGCTCGACGAGACGTCCATCCTCGCCTCGGTGGCCAAGACGCGCCGCGCGGTGGTGGTGCACGAGGCCACGCGCAACTGCGGCGTCGGCGCCGAGGTGTCGGCGCGCATCCACGAGGCGTTGCATGCGCAACTGCTCGCGCCGGTGCAGCGCCTGGGCTCGGCGTTCTGCGCCGTGCCCTTCTCGAAACCGCTGGAGACGGCTTTCGTGCCGAGCCAGGACCAGATCGAAGCGGCCGTGCGGCGCACGCTCGGCTGAAGCACCGTCGTTTCCAGCATCGTCCAAGGAGGCCGGATTGGCCACGCAGATTCTTTTCCCGAAGATCGGGTTTTCGATGGAAGAAGGCACGCTCGCCGAATGGCTGGTGCCCGATGGCGAGACGGTCGCCGAAGGCCAGCCGCTGTACGTGCTGGAAAGCGACAAGTCGGCGCAGGAGATCGAGTCGCCCGGCTCCGGCACGCTGAAGATCGCCGCGGCCGTCGGCGAGGTCTACAAGGTCGGCGACGTGCTCGGCGAGATCGTCTGACGCGATGAACGCCCTTCCGCCCTGGCCCGAGATCGACCATGCGCAGTTCGGCGAACTGGGCCAGATCGTGCCGCTGTCGCGCATCCAGAAGCTCGCCGCCGGCTACCTGACGCGCAACTGGGTCGGCATCCCGCACGTCACCCACCACGACGAGGCCGACATCACCGAGCTGGACGCGCGGCGCCGCCGCGACGGCGAGGCGGGCGGCCGCAAGCTCACGCTGACGCCCTACCTGATGAAGGCGCTGGCGGCGCTGCTGGCGCGGTACCCGCAGTTCAACGCCTCGCTCGACGCCAGCGGGCAGAACCTGGTGTTCAAGAAGTACTTCCACGTCGGCATGGCGATCGACACGCCGAACGGCCTGCTGGTGGCCGTGCTGCGCGACTGCGACCGCAAGAGCGTGTTCGATCTGGCCGAGGAGATCGACACGCTGGCGGCCAAGGCCCGCACCCGGGGCCTGCCGATGAAGGACATGGTGGGCGGCTGCATCACGCTGTCGTCGCTGGGCCACATCGGCGGCACCGGCTTCACGCCGATCGTCAACGCGCCGGAAGTCGCCATCCTCGGCGTGACGCGCGCGCAGTGGAAGCCGCGCCGCGGCGTCGGCGACGCGCTCGAGTGGCGGCTGATGCTGCCGCTGTCGCTGAGCTACGATCATCGCGTCATCAACGGCGCCGACGCGGCGCGCTTCACGGCCGCGCTGGAGGCGCAACTCGGCGAAGCGGCTTCCGCCTGAACCGCAGCGCAAGCCCATGGCCGACGACACCCCCTTCTTCCTCAAGCAGAACCCCGGCCTGGGCGTCGCGCAGCCCGCCGACGAGTTGCTGCACCCCGAACGCAACGCGCTGGTGGCGGCCGACTCGCTCACCGAGACGCAGTACTTCGGCCTGTGCATCCCCGAGGAGCGCATCCACGGCTACGGCTACCTGTGGCACCACCCGAACCTGCGCGTGGTGTCGGGCGGGCTGTTCGTCTGGCAGGGCCACACCGTCTCGCTGGCGCACGGCCTGCTGTGCGACTTCCGCACCTTCATGAGCGACACGGCGCTGGCCGGCGACCTGCACGCCTACCGCCTCGCCAACGGTTACGGCGTCGAGGTGCTGGAGCCGCTGCGCCGCCACCGCCTGACCTATGCCGACGACAGGCGCGGCCACCGCGTCGACCTGCGCTACGAGGCGGTGTCGCCGCCGGTGATGTTCGGCGACGGCAACCACTTCGAGCAGGCGATGAAGGTCAGCGGCGAGCTGGTGATCCGCGGCAAGGCCTACTGCGTCGGCGACTACACCGTGCGCGACCGCTCCTGGGGCAAGGCGCGCCCCGAGGACAACCTGGCCATGCCGCCGATGAGCTGGATGCAGGCGGTCTTCGACGACGACTTCGCCTTCACCTGCACCGCGTTCGACCAGGCCAGCCGCAGCCCCGAGCTGGTCGGCACGCTCGGCCTGCCCGAGGAACGCACGCTCACCGGCGGCTGGATCTGGCGCGACGGCCGCGTCGGCCGCCTGCTGCGCGCCGACAAGCGTGTCGTGCGCGACGCGCGCACGCGCCAGGCGACCGGCGTCGAGCTGGCGCTGGGCGACGAGTTCGGCCGCAGCCTGCGCGCCACCGGCCGCGCCGTCGCCTCCATGGCCCACTACGCGCCCTGGCACAACATCTACGCGCCGCTGGCGCTGATGCGCTGGGACTGCGAGGGCCGCGTCGCCCACGGCGACTACCAGGAAGGCATCTGGAACGACTACCTGAACCTGCCGGCGAACTGACCCGAACACAACGCATGCCTGTCTTCAATGCCAGCGCTCGCACGCAGCGCACCCTGATCGCGATGTCGCTGGCCATGGGCGGCCTGTACTTCGCGGCCTTCATCTGGATGCTCGGCTTCCTGCCGATCCCGCAGGCCGACCTGCCGGCCGAGCAGGTGGCCGAGCTGTACGCCCACGCCAACCTGCGCTTTCGCCTCGGCGTGATGGTGATGATCGTCTGCGGCGGCTTCTACCTGCCGTGGGCGCTGGTGGTGGCGGTGCAGATGGCGCGCATCGAGCGCAACCGCTCGATCTGGACCTGGATGCAGGTGCTGGCCAGCTTCGCCGGCGCCTGGATCTTCGCGCTGCCGCCGGTGCTGTGGGGCGCGGCGGCCTACAACGTGCAGCGCGATCCGGCGCTGACACTGCTGATGCACGAGCTGGCCTGGCTGATGTTCATCACGCCAGCGTCGTTCTTCCCGTTCCAGTTGATCCCGGTGGGCATCGTCAGCCTGTCGCGCCACAACGTCGCGCCCGACACCGCGTTCCCGCGCTGGCTCGGCTGGATGAACGTGATGGCCGGGCTGATCACCAGCGAGGGCTTCGTCGCGCAGGTCTTCAACCGTGGCCCGTTCTCGTGGGCCGGGGTCGTGCCGTTCTACCTGCCGGCGATCATCTTCGGCATCTGGATGATCACGATGGCGGTGTCGATGTGGCGCGCCACCGGCCGGCAGGAAGCGGCCGAGGCGGCGGCCGGCTCATAACACGCGCTCGAGCGCCTCGGCGATGCGCGCGATGCTGCGCTCGTAGTAGTTGCCGCCCAGCACCGCCGCGCCGGCGAGGCCGATCTCGGCGCCCGAGCTGAAGGCGTGCAGCGCCTGGCACAGCATCACGCCGATGCGGGTGGCGGCGAACAGCACCTGGTAGTCGAGCTGCGCGCGCTCGGGTACCGGCATGCCGGCGCGAGCGTAGGCCTGCAGGAAGCGCTCCCACGATGCCATGTGCCGCGCGTGGAAGTGGAAGTAGCCCAGATCGTAGGCCGGGTTGCCGACGTGCGCGAACTCCCAGTCGAGGATGGTGCTGACGCGGCCGTCCTCGACCAGCAGGTTGTGCAGCCCGTAGTCGCCGTGCACCAGCGCCTGCGGCGCGGCGTCGGTGATGTCGGCGTGGCGGCGCAGCCAGGCCAGCGCGGCCGACATCACCGGCGAGGGCATCGCCAGCGGCTGCCAGGCGGCCTCGGCCTCGTCGAGCCAGGCGTGCGTCTTCTCGCTGTTGCGCCGGCCCGCGTTCGACACGCCCGGCCAGAGCGCGGCCAGCGGCACGCGGTGGATGGCCGCCAGCCGCGTCGCGATGTCCTCGCACAGCGCGGGGTCGTGCGGCGGGTCGATGTAGGGGCCGCCGACGATGCGGCCGGGCCGCCGCGCCACCAGCATGAAGGGCGAGCCGAACACCGCGCCGCTGTCCTCCACCGCCAGTGGCTCGGGCACGTGCACGCCGTGCTGGTGCAGCGCGCGCAGCAGGTGGTATTCGTCCACCACCGACGCGCCGCCGAAGGTGGCGGCGGCGTCGCCGCGCAGGATGATGTCGCCGGGCAGCTCCCGCGTGCCCGAGAGCGTCAGGCCGATCGTGAACTTCGAGTAGCCACCGGAGACGAAGCCGCTGTCGACGATGCGCGCGCCGCGCTCGCGCGGGAAGCGGTTGTGCACGAAGGCGAGCAGCGCCGCCTCGTCGTAGGCTCGCGCGTTGCGTGCCGCGGGTTGCGCCCGGTCTTGCGCCGCCGAGGCCTGCGCCTGCGCGAGCACGGCGGCTTCCAGCGCGCGGCTGTAGCGCGACTCGACCTCGGCCAGCGCCTTGCACAGCGCATGCGCTTCGGGCGTGCCCCGTGCGATCAGCTCGCGCTGCGCGTCGCCGGCGGCGGCCAGCAAGCGCTCGTGCGGCGGCGCGTCGTCCACGCAGCAGGCGGCGGCGAGTTCCGGGCGCGCGCCGAGCAGGGCCTCGATGCGCGGCAGCAGCGCACGCGCCGCGTCGCGCGCCTCGCGCTGCAACTGCGGCGCGAGGCGGTGCTGCGCGATCATGAAGTCGATCAACTGGCCGCTGACCGCCGCCTGCGTCGCGGCCAGTTCGCCCTGCGCGGCGCGCAGATAGGCCAGACAGGGCAGGGTGGCGTGGCTCATGCGGCGCGCATGCCGCGGCGCTCAGGCGGCGGCCGGCGCGGGCGGCAGGCGGCGGATCAGCCAGATGTTCGCCAGCGGCCACAGCGTGAAGGCGATGGCAAACGCCACGAACGGCGGCGACTTGAAGTAGGGGTCGACCTGCGCGAAGGCGAAGGTCAGCCACACCAGGTTGTTGGCCATGCACAGCTGGCGCAGCGGGGACTGCCCGGCGCGGCTCTTGCGCAGGCACATCAGGCCGGTGTGGAAGGGCGCCGACCAGATCGCCGTGATCGCGAAGCTGAGGAAATACAGCTCGTCGTTGAGCAGATCCTTCAGCACCCACCACATCGCGCCGACCGCCAGCGTGCCCAGCACCAGCGCGGCGCCGAACGCGCGTTTGCTCAGGCTCGGCCACAACTCGCGGTGGCCGTACTGGTAGATCACGTAGATGAGCCAGGCCTCGAAGGCGACGGTGCCGACCAGCGCGAAGGTCCAGGACTTGAACCACCAGTGGTTGTAGACGCCGAACCAGAGCGGGAAGTGCAGCACGAAGCTGAGGTCGTGCCAGAAGAACACCGAGGCGCCGAGGAAGGCCTCGGTGTAGACCTTCTCGCGCCGCGCCTGCCGCACCGCGCTGGTGAAGTAGATGAAGCTGCCGATCACCGCGCCGGCGATGCAGGGCAGGATGGTGGGCCAGTGCGCGTCGATGGCGCGGACCGAGGCTTGGTAGTCGTACATGCGGTGGTCGGGAAGAAGGTATCGGGCTTATATGGTACGTATCAATATCATATGACGCATGAGCGCCAGCCCGGCATCAGGGTTTTCCTCCGCGCCAGCGCCGGCCACGGTAGTCACCGGGGCTTTCCCTAGCGGGGTGGGGCCGCGAGTGTCCGATACTATGGTTCGATACCATATCAATCACCGACGACCAGGCGACGCAGGAGACCGACGTGAGCCCATCCACCCCCTTCGTCCCGAACTTCGACGCGATGCGCTTCGTCGGCGGCTACCCGAGCCACGGCGCGCGGCTGCATCCCACGCGGCCGGCGATCGTGGCCGACGCCGGTGCGTTCACCTACGCCGAGCTGGATCGCGCCAGCGACCGCTTCGCGCAGTACCTGGTCGAGCAGGGCCATGCGCCGGGCACGCGCATCGCCTACCTGGGCAAGAACAGCGAGCTGATGTTCCCGGTGCTGTTCGGCTGCATCCGCGCCGGCTGCGTGCTGGTGCCGATCAACTGGCGCTACGCGGCGCCCGAGGCGGCCTACGTGGTCGCCGACGCGCGGGCCGCGCTGCTGATTCACGGCCCGGAGGTGGATGCGATCGCGCGCGAGGTCGGCGCGCAGGCCGGGCCGGCGCTGCGCCTGATGAGCACCGTCGATGCTGCCCCCGGCGCCCCCGCGCTGCGCGACGTGCTGGCTGGCCCCGAGGCGCCGCGCCCGGCGCGCGGCGCCGCGCCGGACGACTGCGTGCTGCAGCTCTACACCAGCGGCACCACCGGCAAGCCCAAGGGCGTGATGCTGTCGCACCGCGCGATCTCGGTGGCGCGCTGGGTCGAGATGGACGCGCCCGACTGGGCCGACTGGAACGACGCCGACGTGGTGCTCTCGGCGATGCCCAACTTCCACGCCGGCGGCCTGTCGTGGATGCTGATCGGGCTGCTGCGCGGGCTGACCTGCGTGCTGACGGCCGATCCGGCGCCGGCCAACCTGCTGGCGCTGAGTCGCCGGTTCGGCGCCACGCGGACCTTCATGGTGCCCGCGGTGATCCGCATGGTGCTCGACGCGATCGACGCCGGCGACCGGCCCGCACCGCCGATCAAGACCATCTACTATGGTGCCGCGCCGATGGACGTGGCGCTGGTCGAGCGCTGCATGTCGGTCTTCCGCGGCTGCGGCTTCGGCCAGTTCTACGGCATGACCGAGGCCGCCGGCTCGGTGACCTTTCTCGCGCCGCGCGAGCACGACGTGGCGCGGCCCGAGCGGCTGCGCTCGGTCGGCCGCGCGCTGCCGGGCTACCGCATCGAGGTGCGCGATCCGCACGGCCGCGCGCTCGCGGCCGGCGAGCACGGCGAGCTGTGGGTGCATTCGGCGACGCTGATGCAAGGTTACTGGAACCTGCCCGAGGCCAGCGCCGAGGCGCTGGTCGACGGCTGGTACCGCAGCGGCGACGGCGCCTACATGGACGGCGAGGGCTACGTGTTCCTGACCGACCGCATCAAGGACATGATCATCACCGGCGGCGAGAACGTCTACCCGATCGAGGTGGAGCAGGTGCTGCGCCTGCACCCGGCGGTGCAGGACGCGGTGGTGGTGGGCGTGCCCGACGCGAAGTGGGGCGAGGCGATCTGCGCGGTGGTGGAGTGGCGCGCCGGGCAGAGCGCCACGCTCGACGAGCTGCGCGAGTTCGCGCGTGCGCACATCGCGGCCTACAAGCTGCCGCGCATCCTGAAGAGCACGCCGGCGCTGCCGCGCACGCCCACCGGCAAGCTGCAGCGCGCCGAGGTGCGCAGGCAGAGCCGCGGCGGCTGAGAGCCGCCGGCCGCGCGGCTCAGCCGCGCGCCGCCTTGAAGTCGGGCGCGCGCTTGGCGAGGAAGGCGGCCACGGCCTCCTTGTGCTCGGGCGAGGCGTAGGCGACGGCGAGCGCGTCGAGCTCGCGCTGCTGAACGCGGTCGAGGTCGGTCTCGCCGGCGTTGTCGGTCAGCAACTGCTTGGTGGCGCGCAGCGCCGCGTGCGGGTTGCGGCCCATGCGGCGCGCCAGCGCCTTGGCTTCGTCGAGCAGCGCCTCGGGTGCTGTCACTTGGTCGATCAGCGACAGGGCCAGCGCCTCGGGCGCCGTCAGCGCGTCGCCGGTCAGCAGCACGCGGCTGGCGGCGCCGAAGCCCATGCGGCGCTGCACGAAGTGCGAGGCGGCCAGCTCGGGCACCAGCCCCATCTTGACGAAGCGCAGCGCGAAGCTGGCCTCGCTCGACGCGACGATCTGGTCCATCGGCAGGATCAGCGACACGCCGATGCCCACCGCCGCGCCGTTGACCGCCGCGACGATGGGCTTGGAGCGGCGCAGCAGCGCCACCCAGTCCTGCGTGTCGGCCTCCGCGCGCGCCCGCAGTTTCTCGGCCTCGGACAGGCCGAACACCGCCGACATGTCGGCGCCGGCGCAGAAGCCCTTGCCCGTCGCGGTGACGACGATGGCGTCGACCTCGGGGTCGGCGTTGGCCGACTCGATGGCGCGGCGCAACTCGGCGTGCAGCCGGTAGGTCCAGGCATTGAGCTTGTCGGCGCGCGTGAAGGTGATCACGCACAGGCCCTGCTCGGCCGCGACGCTCAGCGTTTCGTGGTCCATCGCCTCGCCCTTTCGCTCAGGCCTGCATGCCGCCGTCGACGGCCAGCGACTGCGCGGTGATGAAACGCGCCCGCGACGACAGCAGGAACAGCGCGGCGTCGGCGATGTCGCTGGCCTCGCCCATCGTGCGCAGCGGGATCGCCTTGACGATGTTCTGCACCATCTGCGGCGTCAGCTCCTTGTCGATCACTTCCTTGCCGAGCCCGGCGTTGATCCAGCCCGGCCCGACGCAGTTGGCGCGCACGCCGTGGCGGCCCTCCTCCTTGGCCACGCCGCGCATCAGCATCTCGATCGCGGCCTTGGGCGCGGCCGACTGGATGTCGCGCGCCGGCACGCGCTCGACCGCCGCGGTGATCACCGCGACGTAGGCGCCGCGCGCGGCGCGCACGTGCGGCAGCGTGGCGTGCACGAGGTTGAAGCAGCCGTTCACGTCGACCGCCATCACGCGCGCCCAGGCCGCGGGGTCGATCTCGCCGATGAACTGCATGTGCAGGCCGGGTCCGCTGGCGTAGACCACCGAGTGCAGCGCGCCGTGGCGCGCGGCCACGTCGTCGACCAGCGCCTTCACCGCGCCGGCGTCCTCGATCGCCAGCGCGGCGATCTCGCAGCGCCGGCCCATCCCGTGCACCTGCGCGGCCACCGCCTCGGCGGCGGCGCGGTTGCGGCCGTAGGTGAGCACCACGTCGGCGCCGGCGCGCGCCAGCGTCAGCGCGATCTCGCGCCCGATGCCGCCGCTGCCGCCGGTGACCAGCGCCACGCCGCGCGCGAAGCGCGGTTCGTCGGCGAGCCAACTGCGGCTCATCTCAGGCTCCCTTGCCGGCGAGGAAGATCCTGAAGATCCGCCACAGCGTGCCGAAGCTCACCATCGAGTAGCCGCGTCGCAGCTCGGTGCCCGAGAGCACGGCCTGCACCGGCATCGCGCCCATGATCACGCCGCTGACGATCACCTTGCCGCCCTCGGTGCGCACCGAGCTGATCTCCATCAGCTCGGAGTTGTCGGTCGTCATCAGTCGCATGCGAATCTCTCCTCGTTGTCGCGGCGGTGCCCGTGCTGCTCACAGCACGAACGAGCGGGTCAGGTCCATCTTCCAGTCCATCATCATGCGCATCGCGGTGGCGCGGCCGCCGAAGTTGACGGTGCCGCCCGGGTGCATGAAGGGGCCGACCAGGTAGAAGGCGTCCAGCCCCGGCACGCGGTACTGCGCCAGCTCGGGCGTCGGCCGGCGGCCCATGTTCTGGCCCATCGTCGTGCCGATGCCGAAGATGTCGCCGGTGACCATGCTGGCCGAATGCCGGTGGTGCTCGAGCGGCGACTCGATGTGGCGCGCGATGATCTTCGAGTCGTCGATGTTGGTGGTGTAGCGCTTGTACTCCTCCCAGATCGCGTCGGCGTAGCGCTGGCGGTGCCGCTCCCAGGCCTCGAGCCCGCCGTCGGCGAGCACGCGCGGCGCGAAGTGGTACAGGTACAGCGCGCAGTGCCCGGCCGAGGGCGCGCGGCTCGGATCCTTGCGGCTGTTCATGATCGTCAGCGGGCTCAGGTGCTGCGGGATCTCGCCGTAGCGGTACTGGTCGAACACCTTGCGCACCGCCAGCTCGTTCTTGCGCACGAACTCGATGCACAGCACGTCGGACCAGCGCTCGTCGTCGCCGACCTTGAAGCGCGGCCATTCCGACAGCGCCACCTGCTGGTTCAGCGCGCCGTGGTTGCTGAGCTTGACCTGGCGCGCCGCCGCCGCGACCTCGCGGTCGACCTCGGGGATCAGCTCGCCGAGCCGCCACGGGTGGATGCAGCCGATCACCGCGTCCTTCGCGCGCAGCGTCTCGCCGTCCTTCAGCGTCACGCCGACGGCGCGGCCGCCGCTGACGTCGACGCGCGTCACCTCGGCCCGCGTGCGCACCGTGCCGCCGTGGTGCTCGATGCAGCGGATCAGCGCGTCGGTCACCGCGCGCGAGCCGCCCACCGGGATGTGCGCCTTGTAGGTGTGCGCCAGCCCGAACAGGCCGACCAGCATGCCGCCGGTGCCGTTGACCTCCGGGCCTTCCATCGTCTCGGCCACCCACTTCATCATGTGGATGCGCAGCTCGGGCGATTCGAACAGGCCTTCCAGGATGTCGTAGGCGCTGCGGAACATCATGTCCACCAGCCGGCGCCCGCGCGCGCTGCCTTCGAGCATCGTGATGAACGGGCCGGTGGGCATCGGCGGCGTCGCGCTGCCCTTGGTGAGCAGCGGCAGCAGCTCGATGCACTCCCTGGCGAAGCGGCGGTAGCTCTCGGCGTCGCGCTGCGAGAACTTCGCGATGTCCTCGCAGGTGCGGTCGATGCTGGCGTAGGCGATCAGGCTGTCGCCGCTGTCGAAGATGGTGCCGAAGCCGGCTTCCCAGGTCTTCCACTGCAGGCCGAACCGCGACATGAGTCCCAGTTCGTCGTGCTGGATCGCCGGGCTGGCGATGCACAGGTAGTAGCCCGAGGCGTGCGGGTCGTGCGTGAAGCCGGGCGCGATGTTGATCGAGACGACGCCGCCGCCGCACTGCTCGTTCTTCTCCAGCACCAGGACGCTCTTGCCGGCCTTGGCGAGGTAGGCCGCCGCGACCAGCGAGTTGCTGCCGGCGCCGACGACGACGATATCCGCTGTGTTGCTCATGAAGTCGCCGTGGCGAGGGGTTGGGAGGAGACGAGCACGCGCTCGCCCTCGATGCGCACGCCGAAGACGGCCAGCGGGCGCGGCGTCACGGCGTTCAGGGAGCGGCCGGTGGCCAGCTCGAAGCAGGCGCCGTGCTTGGGGCACAGCAGCGTGCCGTCGCGCAGCGCGCCGCCGGTCAGCGGCTGGAAGGCGTGCGGGCACGAGTTGTGCACGGCCCAGACCCGGCCGTCGCGCGCGTCGCGGCACACCAGCACCGGGCGGCCGCCCACCACCACGCAGTGCTGCGCGCCGGGCGGCACGCTGGCCAGCGCGGCCACGTCCTCGAAGCCGTCGGCCGTCACGGCTCAGGCCACGCCCAGCACGTCGCCGAGCACGTTGTGGAAGTACTGGATGCGCTGCTCCATGTAGCGCCCCAGCGTCTGGCGCGAGGCCTCGGGCGACGCGCCGCGCATGCCCTTCTGGATGTAGGGCAGGTTGCTCAGGTCCTGGTCGAACACGTGCGCCAGCGCGCCGAACTCGGGCGCCTTCTCGCTGAAGTAGTCGTCGAAGTCGAGGTGGTTGATCCGGCACGGCGGTGGCCGCACGCCGCCGGCGGGCAGCGGCATCGTCAGGCGCACGTTGAAGACCGACTCGTTGGGGTCGTCGCCGTGGGGCAGGAACTGGTAGAGCAGCGGCAGGCCCTCGCCGAACCAGATGCCGAAGTTCGGAAACATGTGGAACTGCGTGGCGTCGATCATCTCGGAGTCGCAGTGCCGCGAGAAGTCGCGGCCCAGCGCATGGCCCATCAGACCGCGGCGCCACTCGGCGAGCTGGGCGCGCGCGTTGCCCCTGGAGGTGTCGAAGCCCGGCACCGGCACGCCCGGCGCGGCCATCGCGAAGAAGGCCGCCACGCCGTCGGCCGCGATCTGCATCGAGGCGCCGTCGCCCAGGTGCGGGCTGGGCACCGCCGAGGGCGTGATCAGCCGGCTGATGCGGCCGGCGCCGTCGTGCCAGATGTCGTAGCGCGTGCTGGCGTCGCCGGTGAAGGGCAGCGCGTCGGAGTGGGTCTCGATCACGTGGTAGGCCTCGAGGAAGGCCTCCAGCACCGTCTTCCAGTTGGCGCGGATCTTCTTGCTGGCGTGCGCGAAGGTGTAGCGCTCGCCGTGGCCGCGCCCCTCGAAGGCCTGCGGCAGCACGCCCAGCGACTCCTTCAGCGGCGCGGCGTTCGGGTCGGGGTTGACGAAGACGAAACCTTCCCAGGTGTCGACCTTCACCTCCTTCAGGCTGTGCGTCGCGGCGGAGACGCCGGCGAAGTCCCACTGGCAGGGCACCGTCTTCAGGCAGCCGTCGACCCGCCACTGCCAGCCGTGGAAGGGGCAGCGCAGGCTGTCGCCCGCGCCCGGCGCGTTGACCAGCCGCGTGCCGCGGTGCAGGCAGGCGTTGTAGAAGGCCTTGAACTCGTTCGGGCCGCTGCGCACGATGATCAGCGCCAGGCCGGAGCCGACGTCGTAGGGCACGCGGTCGCCGACCTCGGGGATGTCCTCGGTGCGGCAGGTGACCTGCCAGGTCCGGGTCCACAGGCGCTCCATCTCCAGGCGCGCGAAGGCCGGGTCGGTGTAGCGGCTGAAGGGGATGGTGCGCGCCTCGGGCAGGAACTCGCTGCGCAGGCGCAGCCCGGCGGGCAGCGGACGGCTGTCCTGGGCCAGCAGGTCGCTGGCGAGCGGGCTCACGCGGGATGACATGCCGGGCTGGCTCATGCGGGCTCCAGAAGCAGTTCGGGTAAATCGTAGTGTGCCATACGATATGGCTGCGCAAGCCCGGAACAACCCCGAGCGCGGCGCGGTCAGGGCGGCGCGGGCGCGGCCAGCAGCAGGCCGACCAGCAGCGCGCAGACCCCCACGACCCAGGCTTCGGCGGCGATGCGCATGGCCGGCGGCGCGTGGCGCAGCTCCATGAAGTCGAGGATCACGAAGCGCGCCTTGAGGAAGGCCACGACCAGGATCGCCACGCTGGCGTGGCGCACGTCGTCGAAGCCGATGCCGTGGCCCATCTCCCAGGAGAGCGCCGTGGCCGCCACCAGGCCGAGCCACACCAGGTGGATGCGCTGGCTCGAGAGTCGTCGAAGGATCCGCATCGTCATTTCACCAGGTACAGCAGCGCGAACAGCACGATCCACAGCAGGTCCACCAGGTGCCAGAAGCTGGCGCCGCTTTCCAGGTTGCGCAGCGTGGTGGGCGTGTACACGCCCGACCGGGTGTGGCGGGCCAGCAGCACGAGCGCCACCATGCCCAGCGCCACGTGCGCGAAGTGGATGCCGGTGAACATGAAGTAGTACATGAAGAAGTCGTTGGTCGTCAGGAAGATGCCGGCGCGGATCTTCTCGCCGTACTCCAGCACCTTGATGACGCCGAACAGCGCGCCGCAGGCCACGGCCGCCATCAGCAGCCGCGGCGTGGCCTTGCCCGGCTTCTCGCGCGCAGCGCGCACCGCCATCGCGACGAACCACGAGCTCGACAGCATGATGAAGGTGTTGATCGCGCCGTAGCCCTGGTTCAGCCGCGCCTGCGATTCGGTGAACAGAGCGACGTCGGCGCCGCGGTAGTACAGGAAGATCGCGAAGAACAGCGAGAACATCATCATGTCGCCGAACACCAGCACCCAGATGCCGGCCTCGCCGGGCACGCGGGTGGCGCTCGTCGCGGGTGCGGCGCGGTCGGTCATCACGGCTTCAGGCATGGGCCTTCTCCTCGGCGGCCTGGCGGTCGATCGCCGCGAGCAGGAAGTGCCACATCACGCCGAGCCAGCAGAGGAAGAAGCTCACCGGCAGCCAGAAGCCGATCAGCCCGTTCCACGCGAACGGCCCGCTCTTGAAGAAGGTCGAGAAGCCGCCGCCGATGCCCATCAGCGCCACCCACAGCGTGAAGAAGCAGGCCCAGCGCGGCAGGAAGGGCCGCGGTCGCCGGTCCGACAGGCCGACGATCGCGATGCACGACAACTGCACCACGTACTCCGGATAGACCATCACGAAGGTCAGCCAGCCGGCGTCGTTGATCGTGCGCAGCAGCTCGGGGGAGAGGTCCTCGCGGTAGGCGGCCACCGTCCACAGCATGCTGCAGACGATGAAGAAGACCACCAGCACCAGCGCCGCGCCGTACTGCACCAGCGAGAGCATCGGCAGCGGGCCTTTCTCGATGCGCGCCATCTGCGCCGAGATCGGCGCGGCCCACAGCAGGATCAGGCACGAGCTGACCAGGCCGATCAACTGGCCGGCGCGGATGCCCAGGCGGTTCTCGTCGTAGAGGCGAACCAGCTCGCCGGCCGGCAGGCTCGGCGCATGCGGCGGCACGAAGCCGGCCAGCACGATGAAGCCGAACAGGTAGACCAGCACGAAGGGCACGATGGCCCAGGCGAACCAGCGTTGATGGGTGGTGTTCACGGCGCGAAACGGAAGGCGAAAAGGGCGGTGGAAGGGGCATGGAGGGGGCAATGACGTATAGTTGCATACGAATTGCGCGAGCGTCAATCGAGGCGTTCCCGATGCAATGCGCGGAGACCCGTCATGACCGACCACGTGATCGAGCTCGAGCAAGAAGGCGTGCTCGAATTCCGCCTCAACCGGCCCGACAAGCTCAACGCGATCACGCCGGCGATGCTGGCGCGGCTGCGCGAGGCGGTCGAGCGCTTCGCCGCGTCGCCGGCGCTGCGCGTGATGGCGATCACCTCGAGCGGCCCGTACTTCACCTCCGGCCTCGAGGTGACGGCGGACATCTCGCCGCCCGAGGGCAGCAGCACGCTCGAAGGGCGGGCCTGGTACCGCAACACCTACCACCGGCTGTTCGACGAGATCGAGGCGATCGAGAAGCCGGTCGTCGCGGCGCACCAGGGCCACTGCTTCGGCGGCGGGCTGGAGCTGAGCCTGTCGTGCGACTTCCGCCTCGCGGCGCGCGGCACCACCTACCGCCTGCCCGAGATCGACATCGGCGCGCTGCCCGGCTCCGGCGGCGTGAGCCGGCTCACGCGCGTGGCCGGGCCGCACTGGGCGCGCTGGCTGGTGATGGCCGGCGAGCGTGTCACGGCCGACGAGGCGCTGGCGATGGGCTTCGTGCACCGCGTGCACGACGACGCGGTGTTCGCCGACGAGGCGATGGCCTTCTGCCGCAAGCTCGCGCGCCAGCCCTACGAGATGATGGGCCTGGCCAAGCTGTCGATCGAGCTGGCGCAGGACCTGGGCCGCGCGCAGGGGCGCAACGTCGAGCGCATCGCCAACAGCATGCTGTTCACCGGCGCCGAGCACAAGGCGATGGTGCAGGCCTTCCTCGACCGGCAGGCCGCCAAGCGCAAGGCGCGCGGCGCTTGACGAGGCCTCGCTGGTCCGCGGTAGTCAGGCGTCGTTCGACACCGCGCCCTGCGGCATCTTCGCCGCCGCCTGGCGCTTCAGCGCCCGCAGCATGGCCACCGACACCGTCGTGACCCAGGCGCCGAACACCGTCAGCGGCATCCAGTACACCACCGCGCCGTTCCACGAGAACGGGCCGCTCTTGGGCAGGAAGGCGAACGCGCCGACCTCGAAGGCGAGCGCCGCCCACAGCGTGAAGTAGCCGATCCAGCGCGGGAAGGGCGAGTCCGGCACGTCGCCCTTGTGCGTCAGGCTCAGGAACGCCAGCGAGACCATCTGGAAGATGTAGTACTGGTCGGTGGTGGTCAGCGTCAGCAGCGCCAGCTCGTGCATCAGTGCCGTCACCTCGGCCGGCCGCGTCGGCGTGTAGGCCGCGACGCCCCAGAAGACGCCCGGTATCACCAGGAAGATCGACATCATGATGCCGCCCGCGAAGGCGAGCACGGCCCACACCGGCCTGCCGCGCTCGAGCCGCGCCATCTGGATCGCCACCACGGTGGAGAAGGGCACCATGAAGGCGCTGGTCCACGACGCGACCATGGCGCCCAGGCGGATGTGCAGGCTGTTGTCGGCGTAGAAAGCCGCCACCTGGTCGGCCGTCAGCGTGGCCGAGGGCGGCGGCATCATCTTCAGCAGGCCCCACAGCGTGAAGCCGAAGATGTACATGAAGGCCAGGCCCCACCAGATCATGATGGCTTGAGCGCGCTCGGACATGGGGTGGTTCCGCCGGGTTGTGGAGGCGTCAATAGTATGATTGAATAAGATACGCAGCAAGACGTAAAACGCATCCCGGAGACGAGCCCCATGTACGACCCGCGCGCGGCGCTGCTCGCCATCGACACCCACACCGTGCCGATCATGATCTGCCTGCTGCTCACGGTGGCGGCGGCCTTCCTGTACTTCACGATCGCGGTGCGCATGGCGCTGAAGCAGAAGGTCTACGTCGTGCCCTTCATCGGCTCGGCCATCTTCCTGTGGCACGACTTCACCTTCGTGATGCTGTACGACAAGTGGTTCGAGGTCTACGACCACTGGTGGGTGAAGATGTGGTGGTTCGCGCTGGTGGGCACGGTGATCTTCGAGATCGTGATGATCGTGCAGGTCTACCGCTACGGCCACGAGGAGCTGTGGCCGCGCCTGTCCAGGCGTGCCTTCGGCTGGATGCTGGTGCTGGGCACTTTCGGCCTGGGCGCGATGTGGCTGCTGGTCAAGGTGTCGCTCGGCGACGAGCTGTTCTTCATCACCTTCATCATCACCGCGGTGTTCTCGGTGCCGCTGCACACCGCAATCATGTCGCGTCGCCAGACCCGCGCCGGGCAGTCGGCGGTGATGGAGCTGTCGACCATCGTGATGCTGTGGGCGCAGACCTACGCCTACTCGCACGCCGCGCCGTTCTTCAAGTCGACGCCGTTCCTGCTGTTCGTCGCCGCCTTCACGCTGTGGCCGCTGGCCAACGTCTGGCTGCTGTACCGCCTGCCGAAAGCCCCCGCGCCGGCGGCCGCCTGAACGACGCCGCGGCCGTGGACGAGCCGATCGACTACCGCCGCTACACGCAGCTCGGCGTCGAGCTGGGCGGGCGCATCGCGACCGTGACGCTGTGCAGCGGCGCGCGTTTCAACGCCGTCACCTGGCGCATGCACCACGAGCTGGGCGATGTCTTCGGCGACCTGGCGCGCGACGCGCGCGTCGACGTGATCGTGCTGACCGGCGCGGGCGACGCCTTCTGCGCCGGCGCCGACCTGCGCTGGCTGCAAGGGCAGCTCGACGACCCACCGGCGCCGCGCGAGGCGCGCGAACGCGGCCGCGCCATCGTGCTGGGGCTGCTCGATTGCCCCAAGCCCATCATCGCGCGCGTCAACGGCGACGCCATCGGCCTGGGCGCCACGCTGGCGCTGCTGTGCGACATCGTCGTCGCGGTGGACGGCGCGCGCTTCGCCGATCCGCACGTGCGCATCGGCTTGGCGGCCGGCGACGGTGGCGCGCTGATCTGGCCGCTGCTGATCGGCTACGCACGCGCCAAGGAGTTCCTGCTCACCGGCAACAAGGTCGCGGCGCCCGAGGCGGCGCGCATGGGCCTGATCAACCATGCCGTGCCGGCGGCCGAACTCGACGCCACCGTGCAGCGCTTCGCGCGCCAGCTCGCCGCAGGCGCGCCGATGGCGATCCAGTTCACCAAGGCGGCCACCCACATCCCGCTGCGCCAGGCGGTGGAGAGCGTGCTCGAAGCGTCGCTGGCGCTCGAAGGGCAGACGCTGCGCAGCCACGACGCGCGCGAAGGCGTGGCGGCTTTTCTCGAAGGGCGCGAGCCGCGTTTCCGCGGACGCTAGCCGGCGCGCGGCCCGGGCGGGCTCAAGCCCCGGCCGCCCCGTCCGCCGCCTCCTGCGCCCTCATCCGCCACGCCGCGATGACCGACGCGCCGACGATCAGCCCGAGCAGCAGGAAGCCCTGCGCGAACGCGCTCGACAGGCCATCCGCACGGCCCGCCAGCGCCTGCTGGCGCCAGGCGATGAACACCGCCGTGCCGGCGATGCCCAGCACGCCGCCGATCTGGCGCATCAGGCTGACGACGACGGCCGAGGGCGCCAGCAGCGGCGCCGGCAGCTCGCGCACGCTGGCCAGGTTGAGCGCCGGCAGGATCAGGCCCAGGCCGATGCGGCCGACCACCGTCGCGGCGATCAGCTCGACCTGCCCGATCTGTCCGCCCCGCACGGCGAAGGGAAGAAACGACAGGCCGAACAGCACCAACCCCGCGGTGGTGACCAGGCGCGGCGAGTGGCTGTCGGCCAGCCGGCCGGCCAGCGGCGTCGTCAGCAGCAGCGCGATGCCGGCCGGGACGAGCACGCTGCCCGAGGCGGTGGCCGAGTAGCCCAGCGCTTCCTGCAGGAACACCGGAATCAGGTAGGTCGAGCCGTACAGGCCGAAGCCGTAGGTGAAGGACACCAGCGAGCCCATCGCGAAGCTGCGGTTCGCGAAGGGTTCGAGGCGCACGATCGGTGCCTTGTGCCGGCGCGCGTGGACGACGAAGCCGCCGGCCAGCACGACGGCCAGGGCCAGTTCCAGCGCGCCGCCGCGCTGCAACGCGCTGATGCCGGCCATCAGCGACAGCGTGGCGGCGCCCAGCAGCGTCGCGCCCCACAGGTCGAAGGGGCGGCGCTCCAGGCTGCGCGGCGCGGGCAGCAGGAACTGGCCGGCGACCAGCGCGGCCACGCAGAACGGCAGGCTGAGCAGGAAGATCGACGGCCAGCCGAAGGCATCGACGAGCACGCCGCCGAAGGCCGGCGCGACCGCCGGCGTCGCCGCCACGCCCAGCGTCATCAGGCCCGAGGCGCGGCCCTGGATCTCCGGCGGGAACAGCCGCATGATCACCAGCAGCGCAAGCGGCTGCAGCACGCCGGTGGCGGCGCCTTGCACCACCCGCGCCAGCACCACGAGTTCGAAGCTGCGCGCGAAGCAGCCGGCGACGCTGGCCGCGGCCAGCAGCCAGACCGCGGCGAGGAAGACGCGCCGGAAGCCGAAACGCTCCAGCAGCCACGAGGCCGGCAGCATCGCCAGCGTCATCGCGGCCATGAAGCCGGTCATTGCCCATTGCACGCTGTCGGCGCCGAGGCCGAAGGCCCGGCTCAGCGCGGGCAGCGCGACGTTGAAGCTCGAGGTCTCGAGCACGCCGGCGACGATGCCGGTGCCGACGACGACCAGCACCATCCAGCGATAGCGGCTGCCGTATGCGGCCTCCAGCGACTCGAGCGAGGGCGGCGGAGGCAGCGGCATGGCGTGCGAGTTTAAGGCCGCCGCGGCGGCCGCCGCTTGCGCGGGCCGCGCCGCTGCGCGATGCTCGCGCCCGGGAGGCACACGCGCATGGCGACGATCGAGGAACTGGCCGCCGCCACGCAGCGGGGCGATGCCGAGGCCCGCGCCGCGCTCTTCGCGGCGCTGTACGACGAGCTGCACCGCCTGGCGCGCCGCGAGCTGTACAAGAGCGGCGGCGCGCTGACGCTGGGCGCGACCACGCTGCTGCACGAGGCCTACCTCAGCGTGGCCGGCGCCGGCGGCGCGGGCTTCCCCGACAAGGCGCGCTTCATGGCCTATGCGGCGCGCGCGATGCGCAACCTGGTGATCGACCACGTGCGCCGCCGCCAGGCCGGCAAGCGCGGCGGCGGCCTGGACTTCACCGAACTCGACACCACCATTGCCGAGCAGGTCGGCGACGCCGCGCCGCTGGAAGCGATCGGCGACGCGCTCGACGCGCTGGCGCAGGTCGAGCCGCAACTGGCCGAGCTGGTGGACCTGAAGTTCTTCTGCGGCCTGGGCTTCGAGGAGATCGCCGCGCTGCGCGGCGTGTCGGCGCGCACCGTGCAGCGCGACTGGGAGAAGGCGCGCCTGTGGCTGGAGCACTCGCTCGGGTCCTGAGGGGCGTTCGCGCGCCGCCTGTCGTGTTTTGCCGTTCCTTTGCGTTGTTCCCGAGTAGCCGGCGCTGCATCCCGCAGTGGCCGGCGCCACTCGGGAGATTCATCATGGCCATCATCGCCTTCGGCTTCATCCTTTCCACCGCCAGCCTGCTCGTCGCCGCCTGGCTCGACGCATGAGCATCGACGCCTCGCGCTGGCAGCGCCTGAGCCCCTGGCTCGACCAGGTGCTCGAGCTGCCGCCGGCCGAGCGCGACGCCTGGCTGCACGCGCTGGCCGCGCGCGAGCCGGCGCTGGCCGCCGAGCTGCGGGCGGTGCTCGCGGGCGCGGCCGCGTCGGATGCGCAGGCGCTGCTGCAAGGCGCGGCGAGCGGCGCTTTCGGCGCGCTGGCCGGCCGGCGCGTCGGCGCCTACACGCTGATCGAGCCGCTGGGCGAGGGCGGCATGGGCTCGGTGTGGCTGGCCGAGCGCAGCGACGGCCGCTTCGAGGGCCGCGCGGCCGTCAAGCTGCTGCACGCCGGCCTGGTGCAGCGCGCGCTGGCCGAACGCTTCCGGCGCGAGGGCGCGATCCTGGCGCGGCTGTCGCATCCGCACATCGCGCGGCTGGTCGACGCCGGCCTCAGCGACGAGGGCCAGCCCTACCTCGTGCTCGAACACGTGGCCGGCGAGCGCATCGACCGCTGGTGCGACTCGCGCCGCCTGGGGCTGCGCGAACGCATCGCGCTGTTCGTGCAGGTGCTGCAGGCGGTGCAGCACGCGCACACCCTGCTCGTGGTGCACCGCGACCTGAAGCCCGCCAACGTGATGGTCGACGCCGAGGGCAGCGTCAAGCTGCTCGACTTCGGCATCGCCAAGCTGATCGACGACGGCGACGCGCCGGCCGAGGCCACCGAGCTGACGCGCGCCAGCGGCCGCGCGCTGACGCCGCTGTACGCGGCGCCCGAGCAGTTGCGCGGCGACCCGGTGAGCACCGCCACCGACGTGTACGCGCTCGGCCTGCTGCTGGCCGTGCTGCTGACCGGCCAGCACCCGCGCCTGGACGCGCAGGGGCACCAGGCGGATGCGGACGACGCGCTGCCGCGCGCCAGCCGCATGGTCGTCGACCGCACGCGCCGCGGCGAGGCCGAGCTGGACGCCGCCGCCGCGTCGCGCGGCAGCACGCCGGCGCGGCTGGCGCATGTGCTGGCCGGCGACCTCGACAACATCATCGCCAAGGCGTTGCGGTCCGCGCCCGGCGAGCGCTACGCCACCGCGGCCGCGTTCGCCGACGACCTGCAACGCCACCTCGACGGGCACACGGTGAGCGCGCGGCCCGATTCCTGGGGCTACCGCGCGAGCCGATTCGTCGGCCGGCACAAGGCGGGCGTCGCGCTGGCGGCGCTGGCGCTGGCGTCCATCGTCACGGCGGCCGGCGTGGCCGAGCAGCAGCGGCGCGAGGCCGAGCGCGAGCGCATCGTCGCCGAACGCGAGCGCGACACGGCGGCGCGGCAGCGCGAGCAGGCCGATGCGGTGGCGAGCTTCCTGGAAGAGCAGCTCGGCCAGTTCGACGAGCCGGGGCGGCCGCGCGACCCGGCCGCGCGCGTGGACCTCGCGCAGCGGCGCGCCGAGCAGCTCTTTCACGACGTGCCCGAAGTGCTCGCACCGCTGCACGATCTCTTCTACAGCCTCAACGAAGGCCTCGGCCGCGGTGAAGCGATGCAGCGCAACGTCGAGACGATCGAAGCCGCCGCGCAGAAGATCGACGACCCGGTGGCGCGCGCCGCCGCCTGGTGCGGCGCAGAGTCGGAGAGCCTGACCGATGCCGAGTCGATCGCGCGCATCGACCGCGGCCTGGCGCTGCTGCCCGCGGGTTCGGGCAGCGGTCTCGTGCGCTTCAAGTGCCTGTTCCACCGCGCCTCGCACCTGCAGAACCAGGCCCGCGACGCCGATGCGCTGCGCGACCTCGATGCGGCCTACGAGGCGGCGCCCGAGCTGAACCGCCGCGTCGCCGCGATGGCCTTCCTGCGCGCGCGCGCCTGGTCGCTCAACAATCAGGGCCAGGACGAAGCCGCCGACCGGATCTACCGGGAGATCATCGAGCAGATGCGCGCGGCGGGGCGCGAGCATTCCGTCCGCTTCGTGCGCGACCTGCACTCGCGCGCCTTGTTCCACTGGCGCATGGGCCGCCCGCGCGAAGGCCTGGTCTTCTCGCGGCAGGCCGGCGAACTGGCGCGGCAGATCGGCAAGGTGCCTGTCGTGGTCAGCGTCTTCGAGGGCCGCATGCTGTTCGACCTGGGGCGCACGGACGAGGCGCGCCGCCTGTGGGAGAGCGTGCTGGTGCACGGCGGCCGCACCGAGCCGCCGTTCCCGCGCGGCTGGGACTTCGTGGCGCACCTGGAGCAGTTGCGCGGCCGCGCCGACGAGGCGGTGGCCGTGATGGTCAAGGATCTCGAACCGCGCGGCGGCCGCTTCGAGGACTCGCGCGACACCATCAACCGGCTCGAGCTGGCGCTGCTGCTGGTGCAACTGGGCCGGGGCGAGCGCGCACTGGCCGTGCTGGCGGAACTCGACGCGGCGCCCGACCTGAAGCTGTTCCGCTGGGAGAAGCACTGGCTGCGCGCCAGCGCCTGCAACCTGACGGGGCAGCCCGCGCAGGCCGAGGCGGCCGCGCGCGCGGCCATCGCCGAGGCGGTGATCCGCTCGCCGCAGCAGGGGCGCTCCGCGCTGCACGGCCACGCCTGGCTCGAACTCGCCCGCGCGCTGGCCGCGCAGGGCCAGGCCGCCGAGGCGCGCGCCGCCGCCGAGCGCGCCGTGCTGGAACTCGACGATGCGCTCGGGCCGCAGCACGATGCGACGCAGGCGGCCGTCGCGCTGGCCCGGCGCTGAGCGCGGCTAGGGCCTGTTCACCCTACGGATGCCAGTGCGAACGGACCTGGCAGGGCGCAGGGCAAGGCGCGCGACGACGCCAAGCCTGGACGGCTTGGCTAGGAGCGCAACGCCGCGCTGCGCCCTGCCAGGCCCGTTCCCTGCGGGTTGCCCCGACAAAGCCCGCGCGCGGCGTTGCAAACCTTGCCCAGGCGTCCAGCCTGGGCTGCGCTTTGCGCCTTGCTCGCGGGCTTTGTCGGGGCAACGCATCTGGCATCCGTAGGGTGAACAGGCCCTAGCCCGAGCGCGTCTGCAGCTCACGCCGGAACGCGCGCGGCGAACGCCCGGCCACGCGCGTGAAGACGCGGCTGAACAGCGCCGGGTCGACGAAACCCAGCGTGTAGGCGATCGACGCGACGCTCAGGTGCGTGAAGGCGAGCTGGCGGCGCGCCTCGCGGATCACGCGCGCGTCGATCAGGCGCGAGGCCGGCGCGCCGCTGGCCGCGCGCGCGACGCGGCTCAGGTGGGTGGGCGTCACCGCCAGCGCGCGTGCGTAGTCGGCCACGCCCCAGTGCTCGCGGTAGTGCGCTTCCAGCAGCGCCTCGAAGCGCTGCAGCAGGTGCGATTCCGTCATGTTCCGCGCCATCGGGTCGGCGCGTGCGCCGGCCCGCGCGGCGCAGCCGAGCAGCGTGCCGGCCAGCCCGCGCAGCACCAGCGCGCGCGCCGTCGCGCGGCCGGCGTACTCGCGCGCGAGCCGCGCCGCCAGCGCGTCGATGCCGTCGTCGGCGCGGCCCACCCAGGCGCGGCCGAGCAGGCGCCGCACCTCGGGCTCGCGCGCCAGCAGCTCGTCGAGCAGCGCGTCGGCCAGCGTCAGCACCAGGCCGTCGGTGCCCGGCTCGAAGGTGAAGGCGTGCACCGTGCCGGGCGGCACGTTGACCAGCGAGCCCGCGCCCAGCGCCAGCTCGGCGTCGGCCAGCCGCGTCATGCCGCCGCCGGCGCGCAGCAGCAGCAACTGGTGCAGCCGGTCGTGGCGGTGCGGCGCCAGCTCCCATTCGTACAGCACCGAGCGCTCGGCGATGGTCTCGCAGTGCATCACGTCGGGCAGGTGCTCGCGCTCGCCGTAGAGGCTGTAGTGGCGGACGGCGGCGGCGGGGCGGATCATGTTCGAATCGTACAAGTCCTGGCGCGATCCGGCCATTCCGCGCCGGCCGCCGCGGCGTTACCTTGCGGGCCTGATCCGCGAACCGCATTCCACAGGAGACGAGACATGAAGACCAGCGTTTGCATCATCGGCGGCGGCCCTTCGGGGCTGCTGCTGTCGCAGTTGCTGCACCTGAAGGGCATAGACAACGTCGTGCTCGAGCGCCAGAGCCGCGAGTACGTGCTCGGCCGCATCCGCGCCGGCGTGCTCGAGCACGGCTTCGCCGCGCTGATGCGCGAGGCGCAGTGCGGCGAGCGCATGGACCGCGAGGGCGAGATCCACGAGGGCTTCTTCATCGCCCACGACGGCCGCATGGACCGCGTCGACCTGCACAAATACAGCGGCGGCAGCTCGGTGGTGGTGTACGGCCAGACCGAGCTGACGCGCGACCTCTACGACGCGCGCGACCGCATGAACGGCCAGGTGATCCACAACGCCGAGGACGTGCAGCCGCACGAGCTGACCAGCGCGACGCCGCACGTCACCTACCGCCGCGGCGACGAGATCGTGCGCATCGACTGCGACTACGTGATCGGCGCCGACGGCTTCCACGGCGTCAGCCGCAAGTCGATCCCGAAGGGCGTGCTGCGCGAGTACGAGAAGGTCTACCCGTTCGGCTGGCTGGGCGTGCTGTCGCGCACCAGGCCGGTGTCGCCGGAGCTGATCTACGCGCGCCACGAGCGCGGCTTCGCGCTGTGTTCGCTGCGCTCGCAGGTGCTGTCGCGCTACTACGTCCAGGTGCCGCTGTCCGACAAGGTGGAGGACTGGCCGGACGACGCGTTCTGGGCCGAACTGAAGCGCCGCCTGCCGGCCGAGGTGGCGGCGCGGCTGGTCACCGGCGCGTCGATCGAGAAGTCGATCGCGCCGCTGCGCAGCTTCGTCGCCGAGCCGATGCGCTACGGCAACCTGTTCCTGGCCGGCGACGCGGCGCACATCGTGCCGCCCACCGGCGCGCGCGGGCTGAACAGCGCGGCCTCCGACATCCACTACCTCTACCACGCGCTGGTGGCGCACTACCAGCGCGGCGACGACAGCGGCCTGGAAGGCTACTCGGCCAAGGCGCTGGCGCGGGTGTGGAAGGCGCAGCGCTTCTCGTGGTGGATGACGACGCTGCTGCACACCTTCCCCGACAGCATCGCCTACGACAGGAAGCTGCAGGACACCGACCTCGCCTACCTGTTCTCGTCGGAGGCGGCGCAGCGCTCGCTGGCGGAGAACTACGTCGGCCTGCCGTTCTGAGGATGGGCAGGGCTACCTCGGCCCGTGCACCGGGCCGAGGTGGCGCGCCGGCTGGGCCGGCGCCGCCTTGCGCCGCGCGCGCGAGGCCTGCGTGATCTCGCCGAGGATGCCGCAGTGCGCGGTGTCGCTGCGGCTGGCGCATTGCGCGCGCAGTTCGCGCAACTGCTTCTCCAGCCGCTTCAGTTCGCGGATGCGCTGGCTGACGTGGCCGATGTGCTCGTCGAGCAGCGCGTTGACGTCGCCGCAGTCCCGGCCCGGCGAATCCTTGTAGCGCAGCAGCAGGCGCACCTCGTCGAGCGACATGTCCAGGCTGCGGCAGTGGCGGATGAACCGCAGCCGCTCCACCTGCGCCGACCCGTAGACGCGGTAGTTGCCCTCGCTGCGCGCCGGCTCGGCGAGCAGGCCCTGCTTCTCGTAGTAGCGGATGGTTTCCACCGGCGTGTCGGTGGCGGCGGCGAGTTCTCCGATCTTCATGGCGTCCATCCTAATGGGACAATCGCAACCCATGACCTCCGGCAAGAAGCCCTCCGTCCGCCCCGGCACCGAGCGCCGCTCGGGGCGCGACCGCCGCCAGGCCGACCAGGGCCCGCCGGCCGGGCGCGACCGCCGCGTCAGCGTCGAGCCGCGCAAGCCCGAGATCTCCGAGGTCGAGATCACGCCTTCCGAGTGGCGCGCGCTCGAAGAAGAGCTGCTGAGCCGCCGCAAGCCGCCGCCCGGCTGAGTTTTCCGCCCCTGGTCAAAAGCTCGCCCTGGTCTTCAGGTTGAGCTGCACCTTGCGGATGTTCGCGGCGGCGCCGATCGGCACCGCCAGGTCCACGTGCAGCACGTTGCTGAAGGCCGAGCGCACGCTGACGACGCGCAGGCCCGCGCCGGCGTCGCGCAGCCAGCCGGCGTCGCGCGGGTTGACGATGTCGCCGCCCCAGGCGCGGCCGGCGTCGAAGAACAGCGCGCCGCCGACGCGGAAGAGCTGCCACACGTACAGGTCGGTGTAGAAGCGCTGCTCGGCGCTGAACAGCGCGCGCCGCGTGCCGCTCTGGTAGCGCAGCGGGTAGCCGCGCAGGCCCTCGTCGGCGCCGAGCAGCAGCGTGTCGGGCAGCTCGGGGCGGCGCAGCCGGTCGAGCGCCAGCGCGGCGTAGAACAGCCGCCGGTGGCTCTGCGGCAGGTAGAACTGCGCCTTGATGCCGGCGCGCTGGCGCTGCACGCGGCCCTGGCCCACCTCGCCGTCGATCTGCGCCTGCAGCATCAGGCGCTGCCCGGGCCCCGGCTCGAAGCCGCGCGCGACGCTGGCGCCGTACAGCCACGGCCGGCGCGTCGAGCCGAGCCCGGGCAGGGCCTTGCCGACCTGCACCCTGGCCGCCAGGCCGAGCGCGAAGAACTCGGGCCGGCCGATCAGGTTGCGGTTCAGCTCGCGCTCGAAGCGGTCTTCCACCAGCTCGAAGCGCACGAAGGGCGCGCGCAGCCGGCGGTCCTCGGGCAGCGGCACCGGCGGCGCGGGCAGCTCGGGGTCGAGCGCGTAAGTGTCGTCGCGCAGGCCCAGGCCGAGCGCCCAGCGCTGCACCCAGCCGTCGCGCAGGCCCGGCGAAAGCGCGCCGAACAGCTCGGCGCGGCGCTCGCCGCGGTGGTAGCGCGCCACCGTGTCGCCGGCCTGGTAGACGCGGTCGATGCGCGTGTCGTCGAGCACCGAGGCGCCGGCCGACCAGCGCGCGTCGAGCGCGTAGAACGGCCGCACCAGCGAGACGGCGTGGCGCCGTCCGTCGCTGCGGGTGGCGTGCTGCAGCAGGAAGGCGGCGCGCGTGCCGAAGGCGCGCTCGTTGGAGAACTCGAACTCGGTGCTGGTGCGCTCCGCGTCCTTGGCGCGGCCCAGCGCGATCGAGGTGCCGGTGCCGAGCACGTTGTAGTCGCGCACGCTGAAGCCGCCGGTGGTCTCGCCGCCGCTGTGGCCGACGCTGAGGCCGGGGTCGAACGACCAGGTGTCGCGCGTCGCCACCTCGATGTCGACCGTGCCGTCGTCGTGCAGCGCCACGGGGCGGATGGCGACGTCGTAGAACTGGCGGTCGGCGCGCAGCAGCCGCTCGCTCTCCTCGATCAGCCGCGCCGACAGCGGCTCGCCGCTGGCGAACAGCAGCGCCCGCGCCACCACGCCCGGCCGCGTCGTCACGTGCAGCCGGTTGGCGAGGCGGAACAAGGCCTTGTCCTCGTCGGGGTTGTCGGCGTCGAAGATCGGCCCGGCGTGCACCGTGATCGTGCCGACGCGCGCGCCGCGCGCCTCCAGCTCGGCGAAGCCGGGCGGCGCCTCGGCGCGCGCCGGGGCGGTCGCGCACAACAGCAGGGCGAGGGCGAAGCACCGCATGCGTGCAGTGTGCCGCGCGGCGCGGCGCCGCTCCGGCATCATGATGGACAAGAAATCCAGTAAACTGGATGGCATGGACGTGACCACCCGCCTGGCCCGGCGCATCAAGGATCTGCGCGAAGCGCAGGGCTGGACGCTGGACGCGCTGGCCGAACGCAGCGGCGTGAGCCGCTCCAACATTTCGCTGATCGAGCGCGGCCGCAGCAGCCCCACCGCCACCGTGCTCGACAAGCTCAGCGCGGCGCTGGGCGTCACGCTGGCCTCGCTGTTCGAGGCGCCGGCCGCCGCCGCGGCGCCGCCGTCACCGCTGGCGCGCGTGGCCGACCAGCCGCTGTGGACCGACCCGGCCTCCGGCTATGTGCGCCGCAACGTCTCGCCGGCGCTGCCCTCGCCGATCCAGCTCGTCGACGTGCGCTTTCCGGCCGGCCGGCGTGTCGCCTACGAGCAGGCGGCGCGCGACGACGAGGTGCACCAGCAGGTCTGGATGATCGACGGCGTGATGACGCTGACGGTGGGCGGCGCGGCCTGGCGGCTGGAGCCGGGCGATTGCCTCGCGATGACGCTGGACGCGCCGATGGTCTTCCACAACCCCGGCGCGCGCGAGGCGCGCTACCTCGTCGCGCTGGCGCGCCGGCCCCGCCCCGGCGTGCGGAGATCGTCATGAATGAAGGCTTCGACGTGCGGCGCATCGGCGCGGGCGAGATCGACGCGGCGCTGGAGCCGCTCGCCGAGGTGCTGCTCGACTGCGTGGCCGGCGGCGCCTCGGTCGGCTTCATGTGGCCGCTGCCGCGTGAGCGCGCGCTGGCGTTCTGGCGCGGCGTGGCCGAGGGCGTGAAGACCGGCGAGCGCCTGCTGCTGGCCGGGGTGCGGCGCGGCAGCGGTCGCGTCGACGGCACGGTGCAACTGGCGCTCGCGCAGCCCGACAACCAGCCGCACCGCGCCGACCTCGCCAAGATGCTGGTGCACCGGCGCGCGCGCCGCCAGGGGCTGGCGCAGGCGCTGCTGGCGCACGCCGAGCGCGCCGCGCGCGATGCCGGCAAGACGGTGCTGGTGCTCGACACGGTCAGCGGCGGCGACGCCGAGCGCCTGTACGCGCGCTGCGGCTGGCAGCGTGTCGGCGAGATCCCGAACTACGCGCTGATGCCCGATGGCCGGCCCTGCGCGACCACCTACTTCCATCGCCAGCTCGGCTCAGGCGCCTGAGGGCGCCTGCACGCCGCGCAAGTAGGCGTCGATCGTCCGCTCGCCGACGCGCACGAGGTCGAAGGCCTGCGGGTCGATCATCCAGTTGATGATCAGCCCGTCGATCAGCGACTGCATGCCCAGCGCGGCGGCGTGCGCCGGCAGCGCCGAGCGCCACAGGCCCAGCCTCGCGGCGCGGCGGAAGCCGCGTTCGACCTGCGCGGTGCGGTTGCGCAGGCCGTTCAGGCGGCGTTCGCTCACGCCGCGCAGCGCCGCGCCGTGCTCGACCTTGAACAGCGCCACCTCGAACACGCGGCGTGCCTGCGGATCGGCCACCGTGAGGCGCAGCGCGGCGAGGTAGCTGTTGCGGATCTGCGTCACCGGGTCGTCGAGCGTGCGCTCGCCGCTCTTCAGGATCTCGCTTTCCAGCGGCAGCGCGACGCGGTTCATCATCGCGTTGAACAGGTCGGCCTTGTTGCGGAAGTGCCAGTACACCGCGCCGCGCGTGACGCCGGCGGCGCGCGCGATGTGCTCCAGCGAGGTGCGCGACACGCCGCGGCGCTGGAATTCGCGCTCGGCCATGTCGAGGATGCGCTCGCGGGTGCGTTCGGCGTCTTGTTTGGTGCGTCTCGCCATGGAGGGAAACCGGGCTGCCTCACATACATTCAACTCTGTATGTATAGTAGCGCCTTCGCAGCCGCCGCCGGGAGGCGATGGCCGCCGCGAAAGGATTCCATGAGCACCAGCCCGTCGGCTCGCCGCCGCATTCCGTTCTTCGCCCTGTTCCTGGCCTCGTCGTCCGCCTTGCTGGCCGCCTGCGGCGCCAAGACCGACGCCGGCGCCGCCGCCGCGGCCACCCCGCCGCCGCCGGAAGTCGGCGTCGTCACCGCCACGCCCGCCGCGGTGGGCGTGCTGACCGAGCTGCCCGGCCGCACCGAGGCCTCGCGCATCGCGCAGGTGCGCGCGCGCGCCGCCGGCATCGTGCTCAAGCGCCTGTTCACCGAGGGCAGCGACGTCAAGGCCGGCCAGCCGCTGTTCCGCATCGACGACGCGCCGTACCGCGCCACGCTCGCCGCCGCGCAGGCGGCGCTGGCGCGCGCCGAGGCCAACGTGCTGCAGACGCGCGCCCAGGCCGAGCGCTACAAGCCGCTGGCCGAGGCCAACGCGGTGAGCCAGCAGGAGTACGTGGCCGCGCAGGCCGCCTGGAAGCAGGCCGAGGCCGACGTGGCTTCCGCCCGGGCGGCGGTGCAGGCGGCGCAGATCAACCTCGGCTACACCAACGTGAACGCGCCGATCGCCGGGCGCATCGGGCGCGCGCTGGTCACCGAGGGCGCGCTGGTCGGCCAGGGCGAGGCGACGCCGCTGGCGGTGGTGCAGCAGGTCGATCCGCTGTACGTCAACTTCACGCAGAGCGCCGACGAGGTGCTGCGCCTGCGCGCGGCCATCGCCGCGGGCAAATTCCAGGGCGCCGGGCCGGCCGGCTCGGTGGCGGTGAGCCTGCTGCTCGACGACGGCACGGTCTACCCGCAGCGCGGCCGGCTGCTGTTCTCCGACCTGTCGGTCGACCCCGGTACCGGCCAGATCGCGCTGCGCGCCGAGGTGCCCAACCCCAAGGGCGCGCTGCTGCCCGGGCTGTACGTGCGCGTGCGGCTGGCGCAGGCGCAGATGCCCTCGGGCATCGCGCTGCCGCAGCAGGCGGTGCAGCGCGGCACCGGCGGCGACACGGTGATGGTGGTCGGCGCCGACGGCAAGGTGGCGCCGCGCGGCGTCAAGGTCAGCCCCGGGCCGGACCGGCAGTGGGTGGTGCTGGAGGGCCTGACGGGCGGCGAGCAGGTGGTGGTCGACGGCTTCCAGAAGATCCAGGCCAACGCGCCGGTGAAGGCGGTGCCGTGGGCGCCGCCCGCGTCCGCGTCCGCGGCGGCGCCGGCGGCTTCGGCGGCCTCGCGCTGAGGATCCGCCCATGGCCCAGTTCTTCATCGACCGGCCCATCTTCGCGTGGGTGATCTCGCTGTTCATCCTCGTGATCGGCGCGGTGTCGATCACGCAGTTGCCGGTGTCGCAGTACCCGCCGGTGGCGCCGCCTTCCATCGTCATCAACGTCGCCTACCCGGGCGCCTCTGCCTCGACGCTGGAGGACAGCGTCATCGCCGTGATCGAGCGCGAGATGAACGGCTCGCCGGGCCTGGCCTACTTCGAGTCGGTCTCGCAGGCCGACGGCACCGGCTCGATCACGCTGAGCTTCGAGCCCGGCACCAACGCCGACCTGGCCCAGGTCGACGTGCAGAACCGCCTGAGCCGCGCCACGCCGCGGCTGCCGCAGTCGGTCACGCAGCAGGGCGTGCGCGTCGACAAGGCGAACCCGAACTTCCTGCTGTTCATCGTGATGTCCAGCGAGGGCGGCAGCTTCGACCCGGTGGCGCTGGGCGATTTCGCCTCGCGCAACGTGCTGCCCGAGATGCAGCGCGTGCCCGGCGTCGGCCAGGCGCAGCTGTTCGGCACCGAGCGCGCGATGCGCATCTGGATCGACCCGGCCAAGCTGGTGGGCTATCGCCTGTCGTCCGCCGACGTCAACGCGGCGATCGCGGCGCAGAACGCGCAGGTGTCCTCCGGCACCATCGGCGACCTGCCGAACACGCCCGACCAGGGCATTTTCGCCACCGTGGTGGTGCGCGGCCAGCGCGAGACGGCCGAGGAGTTCGGCGACATCGTGCTGCGCGCCAACGCCGACGGCTCGACGGTGCGCCTGCGCGACGTGGCCCGCGTCGAGCTGGGCGCGCAGAGCTACAGCGTGCGCACGCGGCTCAACGGCGAGCCCTCCAGCGGCATCGGCATCCAGCTAGCGCCCACCGCCAACGCGCTGCAGACCGCCGGCCTGATCAAGAAGCGCCTCGACGAGCTGCGCCCCTTCTTCCCGCAGGGCGTGAAGGCGACGATCCCCTACGACAGCTCGACCTTCATCGGCATCTCGATCCGCCAGGTGGTCGAGACGCTGTTGGAGGCGGTGGCGCTGGTGTTCCTGGTGATGTTCCTGTTCCTGCAGAACATCCGCTACACGCTGATCCCGACGCTGGTGGTGCCGATCGCGCTGCTGGGCAGCTTCAGCGCGCTGCTGGCGATGGGCTTCTCGATCAACGTGCTGACGATGTTCGGCATGGTGCTGGTGATCGGCATCGTGGTCGACGACGCGATCGTCGTGGTCGAGAACGTCGAGCGCATCATGAGCACCGAGGGCCTGCCGCCGGTGGAGGCGACGCGCAAGGCGATGGGCCAGATCTCCGGCGCCATCGTCGGCGTGACGGTGGTGCTGATCTCGGTGTTCGTGCCGCTGGCCTTCTTCAGCGGCGCGGTGGGCAACATCTACCGCCAGTTCGCGGCGGTGATGGTGACCTCGGTGGCCTTCTCGGCCTTCCTGGCGCTGTCGTTCACGCCGGCGCTGTGCGCCACGCTGCTCAAGCCGGTGCAGGCCGGCCACCACCACGCCAAGGGCGGCTTCTTCGGCTGGTTCAACCGCGGCTTCTCGCGCACCGCCAAGGGCTACGAGGGCTTCGTCGCGCGCATCCTGCGCCGCGCCGCGCGTTACCTGATCGTCTACGCCGCCATCGTCGCCGCGGTGGTGCTGCTGTTCGGCCGCCTGCCGACCTCGTTCATCCCGAACGAGGACCAGGGCAGCATCCTCGTCAACATGCAGTTGCCGCCGGGCGCGACGCAGAACCGCACGCTCAAGGTGATGCAGGAGGTCGAGCAGTACATGCTGGCGCAGCCCGAGGTGGACAACATGGTCTCGGTGCTGGGCTTCAGCTTCGCCGGCAGCGGCCAGAACGCCGGCCTCGCCTTCGTGACGCTGAAGGACTGGAAGGAGCGCGCCGGCGCCGAGCACAGCGCGCAGGCGCTGGTGGCGCGCGCCTTCGGCGCGCTGGGCAAGATCCGCGACGCGGTGATCTTCCCGGTCAGCCCGCCGGCGATCCGCGACCTCGGCCGCGCCAACGGCTTCGCGCTGCGCCTGCAGGACCGCGGCGCCAACGGCCACGCCGCGCTGCTGGCGGCGCGCAACCAGTTGCTCGGCCTGGCGCAGAAGAGCCCGCTGCTGGTGGCGGTGCGGCCCGACGGCCTGGAGGACGCCTCGCAGCTTCGGCTCGACATCGACCGCGACAAGGCGCAGGCGATGGGCGTGAGCTTCGCGGCCATCAACAGCGCGCTGTCGACCGCGCTCGGCTCGAGCTACATCAACGACTTCCCGAACGCCGGCCGCGTGCAGCGCGTGGTGGTGCAGGCCGACGCGCCGACGCGCATGCAGCCCGAAGACCTGCTGCGCATCAACGCGCTGAACGGCGCCGGCAACCCGGTGCCGCTGGCGGCCTTCGCCAGCACGCGCTGGATCACCGGGCCGATGCAGCAGGTGCGCTACAACGGCTACCCGACCATGCGCATCGCCGGCGAGCCGGCGCCCGGCGTCAGCAGCGGCGCGGCGCTGGCCGAGGTCGAGCGCCTGGCGGCGCAGCTCCCGCCCGGCTTCGCCTACGAGTGGACCGGCCTGTCGCGCGAGGAGAAGCTGTCGGGCTCGACCGCGCTGATCCTGTTCGCGTTCTCGCTGCTGTCGGTGTTCCTGTGCCTGGCGGCGCTGTACGAGAGCTGGTCGATCCCGCTGTCGGTGATCCTGGTGGTGCCGCTGGGCGTGCTCGGCGTGATCCTCGGCGCGAGCGTGCGCGGGCTGGAGAACGACGTGTTCTTCAAGGTCGGCCTGATCACCATCATCGGCCTGTCGGCCAAGAACGCGGTGCTGATCATCGAGTTCGCCAAGGACCTCGCCGCGCAGGGGCGCAGCACGGTCGACGCGGTGCTGGAGGCGGCGCACCTGCGCTTCCGCCCCATCGTGATGACCTCGATGGCCTTCATCCTCGGCGTGCTGCCGCTGGTGGTGGCCAGCGGCGCCGGCTCGGCCAGCCAGCACAGCATCGGCACCGGCGTGCTCGGCGGCATGATCAGCGCCACCACGCTGGCGGTGTTCTTCGTGCCGGTGTTCTTCGTCGTGGTGCGCGGCATCTTCAAGGGCAGCGAGCGCCAGCGGCAGTTCGACCGCGCGCACGGCCACGCCATCGCCGCGGAGCCGGCCGCCGACCACAAGGAGGGTGCATGAACACGCCGCGTCTGACGGCCATCGCCATCGCCGCTGCGGCCGCGCTGCTGGCCGGCTGCATGAACCTCGCGCCGCGCTACGAGCGCCCGGCCGCGCCGGTGGCCGAGCGCTTTCCGCTCGCGCCCGAGGGCGCGGCGAGCGCGCCGGCCGCGGCCGAGCTGGACTGGCAGGCCTTCTTCGGCGACGAGCGCCTGAAGCGCCTGATCGCGCTCGCGCTGGCGAACAACCGCGACCTGCGCATCGCCGCGCTGAACATCGAGGCGACGCGCGCCCAGGCCGCGGTGCGCGACGCTGACCGCTGGCCGACGCTCAACGCCGGCCTGACCGGCTCGCGCACGTCGCTGCCCGGCGGCATCAACTCGACGTACACCGCCGGGCTGCAGGTCACGGCCTACGAACTCGACCTGTTCGGCCGCCTGCGCAACCTCAGCGACGCCGCGGCGGCGCAGGTGCTGGCCAGCGAGGAGGCGCGCAAGGCGGTGCAGATCAGCCTGGTGGCCGCGGTGGCCAACGCGCACGTCGCGCTGGCGGCCGACGACGCGCTGCTGGCGCTGACGCGCCAGACGCTGGCCACGCGCGAGGAGTCGCTGCGCCTGGTGAAGCTGCGCTTCGACAACGGCGCCAGCTCCGAGCTGGACTGGCGCCAGGCCGAATCGCTGCTCGAAGCGGCGCGCGCCGGCCTGGCCATGGCCACGCGCCAACGCGCGCTCGACGAGAACGCGCTCACGCTGCTGCTCGGCCAGCCGCTGCCGGCCGACCTGCCGCCGGCGCTGCCGGTGGAAGCGTCCGCCGGCCTGGCCGAACTGCCGGTGGGCCTGGCTTCCGAGGTGCTGCTGCGCCGCCCCGACGTGCGCCAGGCCGAGCAGCAACTGATCGCCGCCAACGCCAACATCGGCGCGGCGCGCGCGGCCTTCTTTCCGCGCATCACGCTGACCGGCAGCGCCGGCCTGGCCAGCGGCCACCTGAGCGACCTGTTCAAGTCGGGCCACTCGGCCTGGAGCTTCGCGCCGGCGCTGATCCAGCCGCTGTTCGACGCCGGGCGCAACCAGGGCAACCTCGAGCTGGCCAAGGCCAACCGCGACATCGCCGTGGCGCAGTACGAACGCGCGATCCAGTCCTCGTTCCGCGAGGTGGCCGACGCGCTGGCCGGCCGCGCGACGCTGGGCGAGCAGCTCGCCGCGCAGCGCCGCCAGATGGAGGCCGAGCAGGCGCGCAGCCGCCTGGTCGAACTGCGCTGGCGCAACGGCGCGGCCAGCTCGCTGGAACTGCTGGACGCGCAGCGCTCGCTGTTCTCGGCGCAGCAGGCGCTGCTGCAACTGCAGGCGCAGCAGACGCAGAACCTGGCGACGCTCTACAAGGTGCTGGGCGGCGGCTGGAAGTAGCCGCCGACTCGGATTGCCAGACTCCCCCCGTTCGCCCTGAGCTTGTCGAAGGGCGTCCGAGTACCTTGGGTGGGGCTTCGACAAGCTCGGCCCGAACGGGGTCCCAACTCGCGAACGGGACTCAGCCCGCGAACCGGGTCGCAGCCCGCGAACACGACTCAGCCCAGCGCGCGCAGCCGCGCCAGCAGCTCGCGCCGCGCCGCCTCGCGGCGCGGTGAGTCGCCCTCGGCCCACTCGGGATGCGCGCGCGCCGGCTGCCAGGCGCGCGGCAGGGCTTGCAGGCGGTCCATCGGCACGGCGTTGGCGTCGAGGTCGATGCGGTCCTGCGCCGCGTGGCCGCGTGCGCGCAGCGCGGCGTGCAGGCCCAGCAGGCGCTGCGCGACGACGAGGATCAGCGCGTCTTCCAGCGACAGCGATTCGCGCCCCTGCATTGCGTCGGCGATGCGCCGGCCCAGCGTGCCGAAGCCCTGGCTGATCGCGCCGCCCAGCGTGGCGCCCAGGGCCGTCGCGGCGCCCAGCGACAGCCCGGCCATCGCCGCGTCGGCCGCCAGGCCGATGCCGGCGCCGATCGCCGCGCCCTTGCCGAAGCGCACGCCGGCATCGCGCAGCGTCTCGGGGTGGAACAGGTCGGCCGCCCAGCGGCCGTCGAGCCAGGGCAGCATCGCCAGCGCGGCATCGCCGCGCGCGAAGGCGTGCAGGTCCAGCAGCTCGCGCACGGCGCGGCGCGCGCGCTCCAGCGCCTCGGCGCGGAAGGCGTCGAGCGCGGCGGCCTTGCGCCGCGCATCGGCCAGTTCGTCGCGCTCGAGCGTGCGGCGCAGGGCGGCCAGCGCCAGCAGCGTGTCGGCCACCAGGCGCAGCCCGGCCTCGTCGCGCGCGGCGCGCTCGCGCTCGACGAAGGCCGCCAGCGCGCGCAGCGGCTGCTCGCGCGCCGGCAGCAGCGTGCGCAGGCTGTCGTAGAGCTGCCGCTCGCCGCCGTCGAAGGGCGCCACCGCGTCGAAGCGCACCTGCGCGTGCAGCGCGAAGTCGGCCAGCAGCGCGCTCCACTGCGCTTCGCGCGCGCCGGCGTCGCGCACGAAGTTCAGTACCGGCAGCACCGGCCGGCCGCAGGCGGCGAGGATCTCGACCTCGCAGCGGAACTTGGGCAAAACCGGCTCGCGCACGTCGATCACGAACAGCGCCGCGTCGGCGTCGAGCAGCGCGCGCAGCACCTTGGCCTCCTGCTCGAAGGCTTCTTCGGCGGCGCGTGTCGCGAGAAAGGCGCGGATGCGCTGCGGCGGCGTCATGTCGGGGCGCAGCGGGCCGAGCGCGTCCAGCAGGCCGATCGGGTCTTCCAGCCCGGGCGTGTCGAGCAGGCGCAGCCGCGCGCCGGCGTCGCCGGCGAGTTCGAGCGCCTCGACGTGGCGCGTGGTGCCAGGCCGGTCCGACACCTCGCCGAAGTTGCGCCGCCGCGCCAGCGTGCGCAGCAGCGAGGTCTTGCCGGCGTTGGTGTGGCCGACGACGGCGACGGTCAGGCGTTCAGTCATGTTCGTCGGCGATCACGATGTCGGCGCGGCCGGCCGCGGCCAGCCAGTCGCGCCAGCGCGCGCGCTGCGCCGCGTCGGGCGGCGGCAGCAGCCGCAGTTCGATGCGGCCGGCGCGCGCCGCCTCGATGAAACGCAGCGTGCCGCGGTCGGGCGTCGAGGGCGCATGGCAGGCCAGCAGCAGCCGCTCGGGCGGCCGCTCGGCGAGCCGGCGCAGCAGCGCGCGGCGTTCGTCGAGCGCGCCGTCCGCGCGCGCCTGCCACAGCAGGCCTTCGCCCGGCATGGCCGGCAGTTCGATCTCGGCGGGCAGCTCGAAGCCGATCAGCACGCGGGTGCCGGGCTCGGCGTCGGCCGCCGCGCCGCCGTGCGGCGCCGCGTCGTGCGCGTGCTCGCCGTCGAGCACGCGCGTCGGCGCGATCGCCTCGAAGCGCGCGATCAGGCGGCGGTAGTAGGGGTCGTCCAGGTCGAGCGCGCCGCCGCGCCGGCGCCGCCACAGCACCGCGCCGCACAGCGCCACCAGCAGCGCGCGCGGCAGCACGCCGTAGACCAGCGTGCCGGTGATCAGCCATTGGCCGAGCGCGCGCGACGCGCCTTGGTCGTCGGGGTACTCGGGCACCGGCGCCGGCAGGCCGATGCGCTCGGGCAGCCAGGCGATCGCCTCGGCGACGCGGCCCAGCGTCTGCGGCGCGAGGATGGTGGTCTCCCAGCCGAGCCGGTAGGCGCTGAACGCGAACACCGCCGTCAGGATCAGCGCCGCGGCGCCGTACACCAGCGCCCACAGCAGGTGGTTGAGCCCGCCCAGCGCCCAGGCCGTCAGGCGCCGCGCCGCCAGCACGCGCAGCGCCGCCGGCCAGACGCGCCGCAGCGACGCCGGCAGTCGGCGATGCCGCGCCAGCGCGCCGAGCGCGCCGCCCCACACACCCGCGCCGCGCTGCGCGCCGCCGAGCGCGAAGAAGGCCCACAGCAAGATGCCGACGCCGTTGAAGAAGATCAGCGAGAGCATCACCGCCAGCGCGTTGATCTGCCGCTGGCTGCCCAGCAGCCCGAGCGCGACCAGCAGCCCGAGCAGCAGCACCGCGCCGGCCAGCAGCAGCCCGACGCCGGTGGCGCGGTCGCGCAGGCCGCGCACGTCGCGGTCCAGCCCGGTTTCGGCCGCCAGGCGGCGCGCGCGCAGCACGATGCGCCGTTCGCGCTCGTCGCTGGCGGCGGCGGCTTCGGTCAGCGCGGCGTCGTCGCGCAAGGGCGTGTCGGCCTCGAGGTCTTTGACCGCCTCGGTGAGCAGCAGGTCGTCCAGGGTCATCGCGCGCTAGCCTACCAGGGCGCGACGGCGGCGCAGGCGCGTGGCCCGCGTGCGATCGCGGCGTGCAAAAGTTCGCGCTCCCGCGGGTCGGCCCGCTGGCAAGCCGGGCGAGGCTTGCCACACTGGCGCATGAGCTCCCCGAAGCACGCCGTCTTGCACCAGATCGTCGTCAACGATGCCCGCGAGTTCGCCGTCTGGCCGAGCGCCCGGCCGCTGCCCTCGGGCTGGCGCCCGGCCGGCCGCACCGGCACGCGCGAAGAACTGCTCACGCACCTGCGCTCGGCCTTCGCCCCTTTGGTCGATCTGCCCGCCCGCGCGCAAGTGAGGGCGCCGCGCGCCGGCCTGTCCGGATCGCCCGGCGGATCACGTACTACCAGGTGAGCGCGGCACGTGGGGTGCGGCGCACGTCCCACGGGAGTTCCTCATGCGCCTGCCGTTTCTCGCCTTCGCCGCCCTCGCCCTGAGCTTCGACGCCGCCGCCGCGGTCGAGCCGCCGCCCTCGCCGGCTTTTGCGCAGGCGCTCGACGCCGTGCGCAGCGGCCGCCACGCCGCCGCCTACGGCCGCTTCGCCGCGCTGGCCGATGCCGGCCACGCGCCCTCGGCGCAGATCGCGCTGCTGATGCTGCGCCACGGCGAGGCCATGTTCGGCAGCGCCTGGTCGGCCACGACGGCGCAGCAGCAGCGCTGGAACGCGCTGGCGGTGAACACCGCGCGGCGGCGCCTGGACGCGCTGGACAACCCGCACGGCGACTGACGCTGCCCGCGCCGGTTGCGGCAGGTCAGGCCCGGCCGCCGGGCGCGGCGGAGAATCGGGCGATGCTCATTCACCTGCCCCATCCCGTGCGCGGCGTGATCACCGGCGCGCTGCTCGGCCTGAACACCCTCGCCAGCTTCACGGCGATGATCCCGCCCGCGCTGGTCAAGCTGCTGCTGCCGCTGGATGCCTTGCGCAACGCCTGCACGCGGCTGCTCAACGCCATCGCCAACCGCTGGGTGGCCAACAACAACGCCTGGATCGCGGCGGTGAACCGCGCCCGCTGGGACGTGCAGGGCGTCGAGGGCCTGCACCGGCGCGGCTGGTACCTGGTGTCGAGCAACCACCAGAGCTGGGTCGACATCCTGGTGCTGCAGCGCGTGCTGCACGGCCGCGTGCCCATGCTCAAGTTCTTCCTCAAGGCCGAGCTGATCTGGGTGCCGGTGATCGGGCTGGCGTGGTGGGCGCTCGACTTCCCGTTCATGAAGCGCGGCCGCGGCCACGGCGCGCGCTCCAGCGACCTGCGCACCACGCGCGAGGCCTGCGAGAAGTTCAAGCGCATCCCGACCGCGGTGATGAACTTCGTCGAGGGCACGCGCTTCACGCCGGCCAAGCACGCCGCGCAGCGCAGCCCCTACCGCCACCTGCTCAAGCCCAAGGTCGGCGGCCTGGGCATCGCGCTGGCGACGATGGGCGAGCAGTTCGAATCCATGCTCGACGTCACCATCGCCTACCCGAAGGGCACGCCGAGCTTCTGGGATCTGCTCTCGGGCCGGCTCGACGCGGTGCGCGTGCGCGTGCAGCCGCGCGCGATTCCGGCCGAGCTGCTCGGCGGCGACCCGGTCGGCGACAAGGCCTACCGGCAGCGCCTGTCGGCGTGGATCGAGGCGCTGTGGGCCGAGAAGGACGCCGAGCTCGACCGCCTGCTCGCCGCGGGCGCCGGTTAGAGTCGCGCCGGTGCACTCCCCACCGGCCGAACCCACCCGCGCGCAGCTCGATCGCCTGCGCCGCGCCGCCTACCTGCTGCCGCAGGCCCTGACGCCCGCCGAATTCCACGACGGCCCGCCCGCCGAGGGCGAGGCCGCCTTGCAGCGCGCCGGCTACCTGATGCTGCAGAAGGCCGCGGCCGGCGCGCGCCCGAGCCGCTGGATCGCGCCGGGCGACGTGGGCGCCGCGCTGGCGCACCTCGACGCCACCGGCGGCGCCGCGCAGGGCGCGCTGCCGCAGATGCTGGAGCGCCGCGCCGCGCTGATCGCGCAGGGCGTGCAGCGCATCGGCGGGCGCTTCGTGCGCCAGGTGTCGCAGGCGGTGCAGGTGGCGGTGCCCGATGCGCCGCCGTGGCGCGTCGCGCTGGCGCATCTCGTGCCGGTGGATGCCGGCGTCGCCTGGGCCTTCCACCGCAGCGGCGACGTCGAGGCGCTGCGCGCCGCGCTCGGCGGCGGCGCCGCCGCGCCGGCGCATCCGCACGCCGAGGCGATCCGCGCGCAGCTCGAACACCTGGTCGCGCGCAGCCAGGCCTACCAGCCGAAGCGGCTCGATTCGCTGTTCCCGCGCCTGGCCGCCGAGTGCGCGCAGCCGCAGCCGCTCGAATCGCTGCAAGCCGCGCTGACGCGCGCGCAGGACCGCTGGGAGCAGCGCGTCACCGAGCTGGTGGCGCTGGAAGGCCTGACCGCCGACCTCGCCTTCCAGCGCTACCCCGACAGCTTCGACGCCGCGCGCGCGCTGGGCCGGCGCATCACGCTGTACGTCGGCCCGCCCAACAGCGGCAAGACGCACGCGGCCTTCGAGCGGCTGGCGCAGGCGCTGGACGGCGCCTACCTCGCGCCGCTGCGCCTGCTCGCGCTCGAGGGGCGCGACCGCCTCGTCGCGCGCGGCGTGCCGTGTTCGCTCTTGACCGGCGAGGAGAACGTGCCGGCGCCCGACGCGCGCGTGGTGTCGAGCACCATCGAGATGGTCAACACCGGCCGGCCCATCGACGTGGCGGTGATCGACGAGGCGCAGATGCTGTTCGACGCCTCGCGCGGCTGGGCCTGGACGCAGGCCATCGTCGGCGTGCCGGCGCGCGAGCTGATCGTGATCTGCTCGGACTTCGCGGTGGACGCGATCGAGCGCCTGGTCGCGCTGTGCGGCGAGCGCTGCGACGTGCGCCGTTTCGAGCGCAAGCAGCACGTGCAGTTGCTGGCGCGGCCGGTGCCGCTGGCCAGCCTGGTGCTGGGCGACGCGGTGGTGGCCTTCAGCCGGCGCGACGTGCTGCTGCTGCGCGACCAGATCGCCGCCGCCGGCCACCCGGTGTCGGTGATCTACGGCGCGCTGCCGCCGGAGGTGCGGCGCCGCGAGGCCGAGCGCTTCGCCGGCGGCGAGGCGCACATCCTCGTGGCCACCGACGCGATCGGCATGGGCCTGAACCTGCCGATCCGGCGCGTGCTGTTCAGCACGCTGGAGAAGTTCGACGGCGAGGCCGACCGCCCGCTGGCCGCGAGCGAGGTGCACCAGATCGCCGGCCGCGCCGGCCGCTACGGGCTGCACGAGGAAGGTTTCGCCGGCGTGCTCGACACCGCCGAGCCCGAGGCGGCGCGCGAGCTGCGCGCGCTGATGGCCGAGCACGCCGAGGCGCCGCCGGACTTCAAGGCGCCGGTGGCGCCGAACCCCTGGCACGTCGAGACCATCGCCAGCCGGCTCGGGCGGCGCTCGCTGCGCGAGGTGCTGGGCGTGTTCGTCGACCAGCTTCGCCTGGACGACGCGCACTTCCAGGTCGCCGAGCTCGACCAGATGCTGCTGCTGGCCGAGCAGCTCGACGCCTGCGCCGCGGCGCTGCCGCTGCAGCAGCGCTTCCGCTACGCGCAGGCGCCGGTGGACACGCGCACCGACACGCAGTTGCAGGCCTTTCTCGACTGGGCCGCCGCGCACGCCGCCACCGGCCGGGCCGGGCGGCCGTGGTTCCTCGACGAGGTCGACGGCGCGAGCCGCCTCGACCGCATGGAGATGGCGCTGCGCGCCTGCACGCTGTGGCTGTGGCTGGACCTGCGCTTCGCCGGCGTCTACGGCCACGTCGAGGAGGTGCTGGCGCTGCGCGGCGCGCTCAACGACGGCATCGAGCGCCAGCTCGGCGGCAAGCGCCCGCTGGCGCAACTGCGCCGCGGCATGCGGCGCGGGCGCTGATCAGGGCGGCGCGAGCAGCCCGAGCGGGTTCTTCGTGAACGCCGTCGCGACGATCTGCGCGAAGACCAGCAGCGCCGCCGCGTAGGCGGCGACGCGCACGCCGCGCGGCCGTGCCGGCTTCAGCGCCACCATGCCCAGGGCGATGTAGACCAGCAGCCCGGCGATCTTGGCGGCCAGCCAGGGTGTCGTCAGCGGGTTCAGGCGCAGCATCCAGGCGAGCGTGAGCGCCGAGGCGAGCAGCACCGTGTCGACCACGTGCGGCAGCGTGCGCGCCGTGCGGCCGCGCACCCAGGCCGCGCCGGTGAGCGAGGCCGCGCCGCGCGCGATGAAGCCGATGATCGAGAGCGTGACCGCGCCCTGGTGGATCAGCTTGATGGCGAAGTAATCCATGCGGCGATGATCGCCGCAATCAGCCGGGTTTGCCGTCCAGCCGCGGGCGGATCAGGAAGGGTGCGTAGCGGATCGTGTACAGCCCGAAGCCGCAGGCCCACAGCCAGCCCGAGGCCAGCGTCGCGCCGACGGTGAACTGCGGCGCGGCCAGCGGCACGCCCACGCGCACCAGCGCCGACACGAGCACGCACAGGTAGCAGGCGATGTCGAAGCGGTCGGCGCGCAGCGGCCGCGCGGTGTGGCCGCGCGCGGTGCGCGTCATCATGCCGATGGTCATGGTGCCGATCGCGCCGGCGGTCAGCGCGTGCGTGGCCACCGAGGGGGCGATCCAGCCGGCCGCCGCGCCGGCGCGCAGCAGCAGGTGCAGCACGATGAAGGCATAAGCCGCGTGCAGCACCCACACCAGCGGCGTGCGCAGCGTGCGCCACGGCTGCCACAGGGCCAGCCGCGCGCCGTGCAGCAGCGCGGCCAGCGCGAGCAGCAGCGCCAGCGCCGCGCCTTGCGGGCCGACCAGATCGGCCGCGGTCAGCGCCAGCACCGCGCCGAGCGCGGCTTTCTCCAGCGTCGGCTGGCGGCGCGCCTGCACGCCCGGCACGCCGTTGTTGGTGAACATCGGGATCACGCGCCCGCCCATCACCGCCATCACGAACAGCATCAGGTCGAGCGCCACCTGCACGCCCACCCAGCCGGGCAGCGCCAGCACGCCGAGCTGCGCCAGGTGCAGCATGAACTGCGCGACGCCGAAGGCCAGCAGCACCGCGACGAAGAAGTAGTTGCGCTGGTTGCGCCCGCGGTAGAGCGCCAGGCCCAGCCCGATCGCCGCGGCCACCGGGAAGGCGGCGTTGACGACGGCCGCGGCCCAGCCGAAGGGCGTCAGCACCAGCACGCGGCCGGCCAGCCACAGCAGCGCCAGCAGCGCCAGCGGCACGCCGCTGGGCGTCGCCTGGCCCGACCAGTTGCGCCCGGCGGTGAAGAGAAAGCCCACCACCACCGCGAGCCCGTAGCCGAACAGCATCTCGTGCGCGTGCCACAGCGGCCCGGCGAGGTAGGGGCGGCCCAGCCAGCCGGCGAACTGCAGCGCCCACAGCAGCACCGACAGCGCCGCGAAGCCGCTGGCCAGCAGGTAGAACGGGCGGAAGCCCAGTTGCCAGAGCGCGAAGCCGCGCGCGGGCCCGGGCCGGGGCTCTTCGAGGTGCAGCAGCATGGTGGTCATGTCAGTGGCGGCCGGCCGCGCGCGCGAGCGCGGCGGGGCGTTCGCGGCCGATGAACAACAGGCGCGAGATCGCCGCGCGCGGCCGCACCAGGTCGGCCAGCGTGTAGGCGTCGAGCGCGGCGTGGAAGGCCTCGCTGGCTTCGCGCAGCGCGCCGTGCAGCAGGCATGCGGGAGCGATCGTGCAGCGGCGCGCGCCGGCGTCCGCCTCGCGCTCGAAGCATTCGGCCGGCATCGCGCCGCCCTCGGCGCGCCGCACCACCTCGCCGACGCGCAGCGCGGCCGCGTCGCGGCCCAGCGCCAGCCCGCCGCCCTTGCCGCGCACCGTCTCCACCCAGCCCTGCTGGCCGAGGAAGTGCACGACCTTGGTGAGATGGTTCTCCGACACCTCGAAAGCCTGCGCGATCTCGGCGATCGTGGCGCGCCGGCCCGGCTCGCAGGCCAGGTAGATCAGCACGCGCAGGCTGTAGTCGGTGAAGCGGGTCAGGCGCATGGGAAAGATCACCTGCTGCCGCAGCAGCCGCCGCAGCACGAGCCCGCGGCTTCGCGGCGCGTGATCTGCACGCGCCAGGTGTCGGGGCCGCTTTCCAGGTAGGCCCAGTCGTAGCCGCCCGGGCTCTCGGCCTGGATCTGGTGGTACAGCGGGCGCGGGTCGTGGTCGTTGACCAGTTCCATCGCCGCGCCCGGCAGCAGCGTGCCCAGCGTCGAGAAGATCAGCGGATGGCGCTCGCGCGGCGGGATGTTGCGCACATCGACGGTGGTGGTGTTGGCGGACATGGCGGCATCTGCTCCATAAGATTCATTGGCGATGAATCTATGCTACGGGTGCGCTGCTTCATAAGCAATATTTGAAATGCACCTTCATCGCCGATTCGACTGATGCCGATCAAGGCGGCGCGCCGTCGCGGGGCCACCATCGCGCTCATGGACAACACCCCCGAGCCGGTCGATGCCGAGCGCCGCCTCGCGCTCGACGCGCTGGGCCGCGTCAGCGACCCCGAGATCGGCGAGAGCATCGTCGAGCTGGGCCTGGTGGAGACGCTGGACATCACGCCCGCGCGCATCGGGCTGGCGCTGGTGCTGACCAGCCCGACCTGCCCGATGGGCGACGCCATCGCCGACGAGGCGTTCCAGGCCCTGCAAGCGGTTTTCCCGGGCCGCGAGGTGGAAGTCTTCGAGGCCGAGGGCCTACAGTGGGATCCCTCGCGGCTGAGCCCCGGCGCGCGCCTGCGCCTGGGCTGGAACGACGAACGATCATGACGAGCAAACGAGCCGGTGCCGGCATGCCCTCGCGGGGCTTTCCGCGCGCGTCGATCCTGGTGGCGGTGATCGCCGCCGCCGCCGGGCTGGCGATGCTCGCCGGCCTGGCCGGCGGGCTGGTGCGCATCGGCTGGCCGCTGCTGCCCGAGCGCTTCGTCGCGCCGGTGGCGCTGCACAGCGCGCTGATGGTGTGCGGCTTTTTCGGCTTCGGCATCGCGCTGGAGCGCGCCGCGGCGCTGAAGAAGCCGATCGCCTTCGCCGCGCCGGCGCTGGCCGCCTGCGGCACCGTCGCGGCGCTGGCCTTGCAGCCGGGGCTGGCCGGCCTGTTCTGGCTGCTGGCCGCGCTGGCGCTGGTGACGGTGTATGCCGAGGTGCTGCGGCGCGCGCCGGCGCTGTACACCGCGATCGAGGGCGCCGGCGCGCTCGCCTGGGCCGGCGGCACGCTGTGGTGGCTGCTGGCGCGGCCGTTCTCGACCGTGGTGGCGTGGTGGGCCTCGTTCCTGGTGCTGACCATCGTCGGCGAGCGCCGCGAGCTGGCGCGTTTCGTGCCGCTGTCGGCGCAGTCGCGGCGCGGCTACGTCGCGGTGGCCGGCGTGCAGGCGGCGGCGCTGGCGCTGCTGGTGATGCCCGGGCTGGAACATCCGCTGGCCGGCGGGCTGTGGTGGCTGTCGATGTCGCTGTTCGCCGGCTGGCTGCTGCGCTACGACCTCGCCTGCCGGCCGCAGGTGCAGCGCCTGGGCTGGACGCTGCACACCGCGCGTTCGCTGCGCCTGGGCTACCTCTGGATGCTGCTGGCCGGGCTGTGGGGCGCGGTCAATGCGCTGCGCGGCATGCCGCTCGATTCACCCGGCCCGCTGCACATGCTGCTGCTGGGCTTCGTGTTCTCGATGGTGTTCGGCCACGCGCCCATCATGCTGCCGGCGCTGCTGCGCCGCCCGATCTCGCCGCCCGGGCCCTTCGCCTTCGCGCCGGTGGGCCTGATGGCGCTGGGCGTGGCGCTGCGCGCGGTGGGCGACGTGATCGGCAGCGGCGGCGTGCGTGCCGGCGCCGGTGCTTTGCAGGCGGCGGCGATCGTCGGCTTCGCGTTCACGATGATCCGGCACCTGCGGCGCTGAGCCGCCGGCCGCCGATCACCTTTCAGCCGGCCTGGACCAGCCAGTCGACCAGCCGCCGGTCGAGCAGCGAGAGCTGCATGCACTCGGGCGGCAGGTGCATGTCGGGCCGCGCGGTCTGCGCGGCGGCGAGCGCCTCGTCCCAGCGCAGCAGCCGGCTGGCGCCGCCGGCGTCGCGCGCGGCGTAGACCAGCCGCGCCTCGGACTCCCACTGCAGGATCATCTGCGGGATCAGCTCGGGCGTGTGCGGCAGCGCCGGGTCGAGCAGGATCACCGCGTCGCCGCGCGCGGCGAGGATGCCGGTCTCGAAGGCCTCTTCGAGCGCCACCGGACCGTCGGTCGAGAGGTAGCGGAAGCCGGGCAGCTCGCCCCAGGCCGACATCAGCGAATCGGTGCCGTCGCGGCTGCCGAAGTCCACCACGATCAGCTCCCAGGGGTAGCCGCATTCGGTGAGCGTGTCGCTCAGCAGCGGCAGCAGTTGCGGCAGCGCGTGCGCGCGGTCGCGGCAGGGCAGCACGCACGACACCGTCTGGCGCGCGCCCGACAACTGCGCCCAGCCGGAGGCATGCGCCCACGCGGGTTCGGGGGGCGGCGGAGAGGCGGCAAAGCTGCCGGGCAGGGCGGGGCGCAAGGGCATGGGACGAAGCTCTTCAGGGTTGGCGCCAAGCTTAGGCCCTGCGGCGGCGCTCGCCTATCCACCCGTCACGCCCGGTGACCACCCGATTCCGGGGGGAGGCACCCCGGCGCTGCTGCTATCCTGCCCCGCCATGAAACGCACCGCCTCCTGCCTGCTCGCGCTCGCGCTTTGCGCCTGCGCCTCCTCCAAGACCGGCAACGAGGTCGCCGATGCGGCCACCACGCCGCTGGCCGATCTCAACCTGGTGCGCGCGGAGATCCCGCCGCCGCTGGTCGCGGCGCTGAAGGGGCCTTACCGCGCGCCGGAGGCCGGCTGCGAGGCCGTCGCCGCCGAGGTGCTGCAACTCGAGGCCGTGCTCGGCGCCGACCTCGACGTGCCGCCCTCGGCCGCGCGCCCGAGCCTGATCGAGCGCGCCGGCCAGGGCGCCAACGACGCCGCCGTCGGCGCACTGCGCAACACCGCCGAAGGCGTGATCCCGTTCCGCGGCTGGGTGCGCAAGCTGACCGGCGCCGAGCGCTACTCGCGCGAGGTGGCCGCGGCGATCGCCGCCGGCTCGGTGCGGCGCTCGTACCTGAAGGGCGTCGGCCAGGCGCGCGGCTGCGCCGCGCCGGCGGCACCGGCCGTGCCGGCACCGCGGTCGTGATGCGTCGGCGCGCCGGCCTCGCGCTGCTGTTGCTGGCCGCGCCGCCGCTGGCCGGCGCCGCCGGCTTCGACGCGCGCGGCCTGGCGCGCTTCGACACCGGCTACGCGCGCTGCGAAGCGCGCTTCGAGGCCATGAAAGGCGCGCGCGACGAGGCCTACCTCGCCGTGTACCGCGTCAAGGCCGACGCCGCCGGCCGCGCGCGGCTCGCCGAACTGCGCCGCGGCGCGGCCTACCGCAAGGAACTGCGCGCCGCGCAGGCCGAGGCGGCCAAATCGGTCGCATCGGCCGCATCGGCCGCGTCGGCGGCCAGCAGCCCGCTCGAACACCAGTGCCAGGCGCTGTGGGCGCAGGTGCAACGCGCCCGCGGCACCGCGGGCAAGCCCTGAGAGGCCCGGCAGCAAGCTCGGCCGGGTCTGCGCTCCTCAGCGCTTCGCACCCCGCCGCGGCGCCCCCACCGCCTCGCGCAGCGCCTGCGCCTCGGCCCGCTTGGCCTTGGTGGCGGCGCGCTGGTAGGCGGCTTCGGCCTGCTCGCGCAGCGCCACCGCCCTGGCCAGCGCGGCGAGGAAGCGCTCGGGCGTGTAGGTGTTCTGCGTGCCGATGAAGATGCTGCGGCGCAGCGGCGCCTGGCCGTAGCGCGGCAGCGAGACCGACAGGCTCGAATCCATGGTCTGCGATCCCGGCCGGCAGCGCACCACCGGGCCGGAGATGCCCACCGGCAGGTCGCTGTGTTTGTGGCGGCTGGGCCGGCTCCGCAGCCGCGAGGGCGCGGGCAGCTTGGCGATGCGGCGCAGCAGCTCGGCGCGCGCCGCCGCCAGCGAGGCCGCCGCGCCCGTGCCGCCGTCGGAATACAGCCTGGTGCCGGCGTAGCGCAACTGCCAGCCGTGGGTGGAGCGGTGGTCGATGCGCTGGATGCCCTGCGGCACCTCGAAACGCTCGCCGGTGTGGATCACGACGCTTCTTGTCTTCATCTCGGCCTTCTCGCGTACGGCATGCGGGTCAGCCTCCCCGGGGTTTTGTACTTGTCGGTATGGCCTGCATGGTAGCGAGTGTGTGGCGCAGCATGGATTGGGCCAGTTCCTCCTCGCCGACGAAGACGCGCGCGCCGCCCTCGGCGGCCAGCCACTTGGCCTCGTCTTCGTGGTGCGAGCGCACCGCCACCTGCACCTGCGGGTTGAGCGTGCGCGCGGTGGCGATCATCTGGCGCACGCCGAGCGCGCCCGGCACGGCGATCACCAGCAGCGCGGCCTCGGCGATGTGCGCCTGGATCAGCACCGCCGGCTCGGCGGCGTCGCCGCTGACCGCCGGCAGCCCCTGGGCGCGCAGTTCCTCGACGCGCTCGCGGTTCTCGTCGACCACCACGCAGGGGATGCCTTGCTCGCGCAGCGCGCGCGCGATGCGCTGGCCGACGCGGCCGTAGCCCACCAGCACCACCTGGCGCGCCAGGTAGCGTTCCTCGGTGCTGGCCGGCAGCTCGGCGAGCGGGTCGTCGCGCTGCGCGAAGCGCCGCGCCAGCGCCGAGCGCGCCAGGAACCAGCGCTCGATCGGCCCGACGAAGGAGAAGGTCAGCGGGTTGAGCGCCATCGAGATCAGCGAGCCGGCGACGACCAGGCTGCGCCCCTCGGGCGGCAGCAGTTGCAGCGAGACGCCCAGCGCGGCGAGGATGAAGGAGAACTCGCCGATCTGCGCCAGGCTGGCCGAGACGGTCAGCGCGGTGGTCAGCGGGTAGCGCATCAGCAGCACCAGCGCGGCGGCGGCGAGCGACTTGCCGATCACGATCACCGCCACCACGCCGAGCAGGCGCAGCGGCTCCTCGGCCACCACGCGCGGGTCGAACAGCATGCCCACCGAGACGAAGAACAGCACCGCGAAGGCGTCGCGCAGCGGCAGCGACTCCTCGGCGGCGCGGTGGCTGAACTGCGACTCGCGCAGCACCATGCCGGCGAAGAAGGCGCCCAGCGCGAACGACACGCCGAACAGCCTGGCCGAGCCGAAGGCGATGGTCACCGCCGCGGCCACCACGCACAGCGTGAACAGCTCGCGCGAGCCGGTCTTGGCCACCTGCCACAGCAGCCAGGGGAACACGCGCCGCCCGACCACCAGCATCAGCGCGACGAAGGCGCCGACCGCCAGCAGCGTGCGCGCCAGCGTCAGCCACAGCCCGGCGTCGACCGCGGCCCCGCCGGGCCGCAGCATCGGCGCGAGCGCCGGCAGCAGCACCAGCACCAGCACCATCGCCAGGTCTTCCACCACCAGCCAGCCGACCGCGATGCGGCCGTTGACGGTGTCGAGCACGCCGCGCGCCTCCAGCGCCTTGAGCAGCACCACCGTGCTGGCCACCGACAGCGACAGGCCGAACACCAGCGCGGCGCCGAGGTCCCAGCCCCAGTAGGTGGACATCGCCGCGCCCATCGCGGTGGCCGCGGCGATCTGCACCACCGCGCCGGGCACGGCGATGCGCTTGACGCTCATCAGGTCGGCCAGCGAGAAGTGCAGCCCGACGCCGAACATCAGCAGCATCACACCGATCTCGGCGAGCTGCGCGGCGAGCGCGCCGTCGGCGACGAAGCCGGGCGTGAACGGCCCGATGACGATGCCCGCGGCGAGGTAGCCCACCAGCGCCGGCAGCTTCAGCCGCGCCGCGACGAAACCCAGCACCAGCGCCAGCCCGAGCGCCGCGGCGATGGTGTTGATCAGGGTGAGCTCGTGGTGCATCGGGCGGGCCTCGCGGCGTGGTCAGCGTCGTTGGCGCCGGATGGCTTCCCCGAGCTCGATCACGGCCAGCGCATAGTAGCTCGACCAGTTGTAGCGCGTGATGGCGTAGAAGTTGCCCGTGCCGGCGACGTAGCTCGGCGCGGCCTCGCCGTTGGCCAGCTCGACCAGCGCCAGCTTGCCGGCGTAGGCGCGGCCGGCCTCGTCGAGCAGCGCGCCGCGCTCGGCGAACTCGGCCGCCGCGAAGCTCGGCACGATGTCGGGCACGAGCAGCAGCGCGCGCTCGCGCACCTCCACTGGCGCGGCGACGCCGAAGTGCGTCGGCACGTCGCGCTCCCAGCCGAACTGCGCCAGGTAGTGCGCCACGCTGCCGATCACGTCGGCCGGGCTGCGGTGCAGGTCGACGTGGCCGTCCTCGTCGAAGTCGATGCCGTAGCGCAGCAGGCTGGACGGCATGAACTGCGGCATGCCCATCGCGCCGGCGTAGCTGCCCAGCGGCTCGGCGGGATCCAGCCCCTCGTTGCGGCAGTACAGCAGGAAGGCTTCCAGCTCGTCGCGGAAGAAGGGCGTGCGGTCGCGCCGGCCGGCGGGGAAGTCGAAGGACAGCGTGGCCAGCGCGTCCAGCACGCGAAAGCCGCCGGTCTGGCGGCCGTAGATGGTCTCGACGCCGATGATGCCGACGACGATGGACGGCGGCACGCCCCAGCGCTGCTCGGCGCGCGCCAGCCAGGCTTCGTTGTCGGCCCAGAAGGCCAGGCCGGCGCGGATGCGCAGCGGCTCGACGAAGCGGCCGCGGTAGGCGGCCCAGTTCTTCGCGGTGCCGGCCGGCGGCGGCATGATCAGGCGCGCCACCGCCGGCACGTGGCGCGCGCGCGCCAGCGCGTCGCGCGCCCAGGCGGCGTCCAGGCCCTGGCGCGCCGCGGCCTCGTCGGCGAAGCGCATCACGTCCTCGCGCGGGCCGTAGGGCGGCAGTTCTTCTTCCTTGCGCGGCGCGGCGAGCGCCGGCAGCACGAAGGCGGCGCCGGCGGCGGCGATCGTGTGCAGCGCGCGGCGGCGCGCGGGGGGCGGGCTGGGGTGTGTCATCGGGCGGGGGCGTGCGCCGCCAGGCCTTGCGCGGCGGCGGCGAAGGAACGGGTCAATGCGGCATCGGGCGCGCGCCGCGCGTCGCGGCCGTAGCGCTGCGCCTGCAGCCGCTCGATCAGCGCGGCCAGCGCCTCGCCGGCCGCGCCGTGGCGCGCGCGCACGCGCCGCGCCAGCGTGGCCGGCGCGTCGTGCGCGTCGGCCTCGACGCCGACGCGGCGCAGCACGCGCTGCAGCGCCTCGCGCTGGCGCGTCCAGGGGTCGATGCGGTGGCGGTCCCACCAGGCCCAGGCGGCGCCGATCAGCGCCAGCGTGCTCAGGGCGATGACCAGCAGCTTGGCCAGCGTCTGCCAGTCGGGCGACTCGACGCCCAGGTCTTTCAGCAAATCGAACTGCTGGCCGCGCGAGTAGTTCAGCACCCACTGGTTCCAGCGGTTGTTCAGCGTCTCCCAGCCGTCGCGCAGGCGGCGCATCAGTTGCGGGTTGACGGCGTCGATCGCGCCGGCCACCAGCCCCGGCGGCGGCGCCAGCCGCGCGCTGCGCTGGATGCGGTCGGGTGCCACCGCGGCGGTCGGGTCGGCGCGCATCCAGCCGCTGCCGGCCTGCCAGTATTCGGCCCAGGCGTGCGCCGCGCTCTGGCGCACCACGGTGTAGCCGTCCAGCGGCAGCGGTTCGGCGCCCTGGTAGCCGGTGACGATGCGCGCCGGCACGCCCGCCGCGCGCATCACGACGACGAAGGCGGCGGCGAAGTGCTCGCAGAAGCCCTCCTTGCGGTCGAGCCAGAACTCGTCGATCGCGTCGCGGCCGTACTCGCCCGGCGCCAGCGTGTAGGTGTAGCCGCCCTCGCGGATGTGGCGCATCACGCGCCGCGCCAGCTCGGCCGCGCCGGCATCGGCCAGGCCGGGCTCGCGCTTGAGCGATTCGGCCCATTCGAGCGTGCGCGGGTTGAAGCCGGGCGGCAGGCGCAGGTAGTCGCGCAGGCCGGGCACCGCCTCGCGCGGGCCGTGCTCGAAGCGCACGTGCGCCTCGGCCTGCAAGCGCAGCCGCTCGATCAGCGGCCGGTCGGTGAGCCATTGCAGGTCTTCGGTGCCGCGCACGCGCCAGCCCTCGATCTGCGGCGCGGCCGGGCTCGCTTCGAGCAGGGGCAGCACCGGCAGGCGCAGCGGCTCGATCGTCATCTCGTAGCGCACCGGCGCGCCGCTGGTGCGCAGCTCGGCCTGCGGTTGCAGGCGCGGCGGCACGCTGGGCAGCAGCGGCCGCCACTCGGTGCCGTCGAAGCTGGCGAGCACCGGGCCGCGGAAGTACAGTGTCTCGGGCCGCGGCACCTCGCCCTCGAAGCGCAGGCGCAGCGCGATGCGGTCGTCCGACGCCACCTCGGCCACTTGGCCGAGGCGCAGCCGGTCCGACAGGCCGGTGACCGAGAGCCCGTCCTTGGGCACGCCCCACAGCGGCCCGATGCGCGGGAACAGCAGGAACAGCAGCAGCATGATCGGCATGCCGAAAGCGGCAGTGCGCGCCGCCAGCCGGCCGGCCTGCTTCAGGCTCGGCTGGCCGACCGGCATGTGCGCCAGCACCAGCGCGGTCAGCAGCCCCCACACCGACACCAGCATCGCCGCGGCCACCGGCAGCGACTGCGAGTAAAGGAAGTGCGTCAGCACCAGGAAGAAGCCGAGGAAGAAGACGACGAAGGCGTCGCGGCGCGCGCGCAGTTCGAGCGTCTTCAGCGCCATCAGCACCACGGCCATGGTCACGCCCGGCTCCTTGCCGAGCAGGGTGCGGAAGCTCATGAAGGTCAGCGCCGCGGCCACCGCCAGCACCGCCACCAGCAGCCAGCGCCCCGGCAGCGGCCCGTTGCCGACGGCCAGCGCGGCGCGCCAGGCCAGCACCAGCGCGGTCAGCGCGGTGCACCAGGCGGGCAGGTGCTCGACGTGCGGCAGCACCGTCCAGGCGATCACGCCGAGCAGGAACAGCGTGTCGCGCCCCTCGCGCGGCAGGCGCGACCAGCCGGGCCAGCGTGGCAGGCGCCAGCCGGGGCCGCTCAGCGCGCTGGTCAGCGCCACAGCGCCAGGGCCTCCAGGCAGCGGCGCCGCTGCGCCTCGCCCTGGCCGGCCTCGATGCGCGCGCCGGGCAGGCCCAGGCCGTACTCGGCGCCGGCGCGCTGCGCCGCCAGCACCCAGGCCGCCAGGCGCGCCAGGCGCTGCTCCGGCGCCAGCGCGGCGCAGCCCTGCCAGTCGAGCCAGAGCTGCTGCTGCACCGCGCCGGCGGTGTCGCGGCTGGCCAGTTCGCCGCCGCTGGCCATTGCCTTGGCGGCCTTCTTCCAGTAGACGCGGTTGAGCGGGTCGCCGCGCCGGTAGGCGCGCACGCCCTCGACCTCGCCGCCGTCGGCGGCACGCGCGCGCGCCGTGCCCGCGGCGACGGCGCGCGCCGGCGGCAGCGGCGCGGCCGGGCGCTCGGGCGCCGGGTAGACCAGCAGTTGCGCGGCCGGGCGCCAGATCGCCCAGGCGCGGAACAGCCCGAGCGGAAAGCGCGTCTCGACGCTCAGCGCCGGCAGCGCGTGCAGCCCGCGCGCGGCGGGCACGAAGCTCGACTGCGCGCTCGCCTGGCCCTGCGCCGGCACGTCGACCCAGCCGAGCGTGGCGGCGGGGGCGTCGTGCAGCTTCAGCCCGATGCCGAAGCGCGCGCGGTCGGGGCTGGCGAGCACCACGTCGAGCAGCGCCGGCTCGCCGGCGAACACCGGCGCCGGCGCGCGCAGCCGCAGCGTCAGGCCGCGCAGCGTGGCGTGCGTGACGTGCATCGACACCACGCCGCTGCCGGCCAGCAGGAAGGTCAGCACGTAGCCGAGGTTGAGCTGGTAGTTGATCGAGGCGAGCAGCAGCACCACGAGCGTGGCCGCGAACATCAGCCCGGCGGGCGTCGGCAGGATGTAGACGTTGCGCTGGCCGAGCACCAGCGTGTCGCTGGCGGGCAGGCGCGACTGCCACCAGTGGCGAAATCGCGCGCGGAGCCCGGGTGGCGGTGCCTCGGCGGCGATGGCCGTCACGGCACCGCCACCGCGTCGATCATCGCGCGCACCTGCTCGATGCGCCCGCGCCCGGCGCCGGCCACCGGCACGAGGCGGTGCGCCACCGTCTGCGGCAGCACCGCCTGCACGTCGTCGGGGGCGACGTAGTCGCGCCGGTTGATCAGCGCGCGCGCCTTGGCCGCCTTCAGCAGCGCGATGCCGGCGCGCGGCGACAGGCCCTCGACGAACCAGCGGCCCGAGCGCGTCGCGCCGATCAGCGCCTGCACGTAGTCGAGCAGCGCTTCCGAGGCGTGCACCGCCAGCACCTGCTTCTGCGCGGCGATCAGCTCGGCCGGCGACATCACCGCCCGCAGCGCGTGGATGGCCTCGCGCCGGTCCTGCCCGGCCAGCAGTGCGCGCTCGCTCTTCGCGTCGGGGTAGCCCAGCGTGATGCACATCAGGAAGCGGTCGAGCTGCGACTCGGGCAGCGGGTAGGTGCCGAGCTGGTCGGTCGGGTTCTGCGTGGCGATCACGAAGAAGGGCGCGGGCAGCGCGCGCGTCTCGCCCTCGACGCTGACCTGGTGCTCCTCCATCGCCTCGAGCAGCGCGCTCTGCGTCTTCGGGCCGGCGCGGTTGATCTCGTCGGCCAGCAGCACCTGGGCAAAAACCGGGCCTTGATGGAAGACAAACGCCTCCTTGCTGCGCTCGTAGACACTGACTCCGATCAAGTCCGACGGCATCAGGTCGGCGGTGAACTGGCAGCGCGAGAAGCGCAGGCCCAGCGACACCGCCAGGGCGTGCGCCAGCGTGGTCTTGCCGACGCCGGGAACGTCCTCGATCAGGAGGTGCCCGCCGGCGAGCAGGCATGCGACGCAGTCCTCGATCTGCGGCCGTTTGCCGACGATGATCGTGCTAATCTGGTCGACGAGGCTGTGAATGCGGTCGGCCTGTGCTGAGTTCATGACCAAACCATAACCGAAGAGAGACGAGCACCGCATGAGCACAGCGTTCTTCACGCATGCCGACTGCCGCCGCCACGACATGGGCCAGGGCCACCCGGAGTGCCCGCAGCGGCTCGACGCGATCGAGGACCACCTGATCGCCACCGGCCTGGACATCGCGCTGACGCGCCACGAGGCGCCGCTGGTCGACCTGAAGGACGTCGAGCTGGCGCACACCCACCACTACGTCGCCGAACTGCGCGACCTGCTGCAGCAGATCGAGGCCAGCGGCGAATCGAGGGCGCTGGACCCCGACACCGCCGCCAACCCCGGCACCTGGAAGGCCGCGCTGCGCTCGGCCGGCGCCGCGGTGGCCGCGACGGACCTGGTGCTCGACGGCAAGGCCGAGAACGCCTTCTGCGCGGTGCGGCCGCCAGGCCACCACGCGATGCGCGACGAGGCGATGGGCTTCTGCTTCTTCAACAACGTCGCCGTCGCGGTGCGCCACGCGCTCGACGTGCGCGGGCTGGAGCGCGTCGCGGTGATCGACTTCGACGTGCACCACGGCAACGGCACCGAGGACATCCTCGCCGGCGACGAGCGCGTGCTGATGGTCAGCTTCTTCCAGCACCCGCTGTACCCGTACAGCGGCGCGGTGCCCAAGGCCACCAACATGCGCAACCTGCCGATCCCGCCGTACACGCGCGGCGGCGAGCTGCGCGAGCTGATCGAGGCCAACTGGATGCCCGCGCTCGACGAGTTCCGCCCGCAGATGGTGTTCGTCTCGGCCGGCTTCGACGCGCACCGCGAGGACGACCTCGGCCAGCTCGGGCTGGTGGAGGCCGACTACGAGTGGATCACGATGCGCATCAAGGACGTGGCCGACCGCCACGCCAGGGGCCGCATCGTCTCGTGCCTGGAAGGCGGCTACAACCTCAGCGCGCTGGCGCGCAGCGTGGCCGCGCACCTGCGCGTGCTGACCGGCGTCTGAGCGGGAGCGAGGCCCGGCGCCGGGCCGTTCCCAAGCCGGGCGGCGCCCCTTGGGGGCAGGAGCGTGGCGACTGGGGGCGTCAATCCGTCAGCGCACGCCCAGCTTCATCATCAGCTTGAGGTATTCGAGCCGGGCGTTGAGCGCCTGCAGCCGTTGCAGCAACTCGTACCAGCGCAGCACCTGCGCGTCGGCGCCGGAGGGCTCGTGCGGCTCGGAGTCGGGAGCGGAGGGCATGCGGCGATCGTGCGGCGCCGGGGCCGTGGCGGCAATCCCGTGCTTCGGGTGCCGGGGATCACCAGGCGCTCTGGCACGCCGCCAGCCGCTCGCGCGGCGGCAGCCCGAGCAGGCGGTTGACCTCGGCGTTGTAGGCCGCGCGGTAGGGTTCGCTCTTGCGGATCGCCGCGAGGTCGAGCTTGTGCCGCTCGACCGCGCGCTGCAGCAGCTCCTGGCCCGGCCGCACGCTCTTGGCGTCCAGCGGCGTGCAGACGAACAGCACCGCATCGATGCCGCCCACCACCTGCTCGGGGCCGGCGCCGTGCGCCGGCAGCGCCGCGGCCAGCGCCAGCGCGAGGCAAGCGGCGGCTCTCATCTCACGGCCTGCGCGTCGGCAGCAGCCGCTCTTCCTCGGGCACCTCGGCCGTGCCGTCCATCTCCAGCGCGATCTGCGTGCATACCGCGCGGCACAGCGTCACCGCACGCTGGTTGGCGATGCGGTAGTAGATCTGCGTGCCCTCGCGGCGGCGGCCGAGGATCTGCGCGCGGTACAGCGTGCCCAGGTGCTGCGAGAGGTTGGGCTGGGTGGTGTCGATCTGCGCCAGCAACTCGGAGACGTTGCGCTCGCCGCCGCACAGCGCCGACAGCAGCTTCAGGCGGATCGGCGTGGACAGCAGCGCGAACAGCTCGGCGGCCGATTCGAACACTTCGTCGGCCTCTTCCTTGTTGCCGGCGGGGGCGGCGGCATCGCTCATGCCGCGAGTCTAGCCAACTCGCGGGCTACTGCTTCTTCGGCCCGAAGCGGTAGTGGTCGCGGTCGAGCACCGCGGCGATCGCGTCGAGTTCCTCGGGGAACAGGCTCAGGTTCAGCTCGGTGCTGCAGTACTCGACCATGCCGCGCAGCGCGCCGGGCGTGTTGATGCGGCCCTGCGGCCGGTAGATGGCGTTGCCGTCGCCGCCGACGCGGCGGATGTGGCAGGCGCCGCAGCGGTGCTCGGCGATCAGCTTCTCGCCGAGCGCGAGATCGGCGTCCTTGAACGCGCTGCCGGCCTGCGCCGCTGCGGCGAGCGGCGCGGCCAGCGCGAGGGCGGCGGCGAAGGTCTTCATGCAGGGCTCCTCGGCGGTGTCAGAGCGTGAGCAGTTCCATCACGTCTTCCTCGAACATCTCGCCGGGGAAGGCCTGCTTCAGGCGTCCCTGGCGGTCGACGAGCAGCGTGAGCGGGATGACGTTGCGCGCCGCCAGCGCGGCGGCCAGCGGCGCGTGATCGAGGCTGACGGGAAAGGCGTAGCCGTTGGCGGCGATGTAGCGGCGCACCTCGGCCACGTCGCGGTCGCGGCTGACCGTGAGCACCTGCGGGCCGCCGTTCGCGGCCGCGCGGTACAGCTTGTCGACGTGCGCGTTGTGGCGCCGGCAGAACGGGCAGCTCACCGACCAGAACACCACCACCTGGGCGCGCCCGGCCGCGGGCGCCCAGCGCGTGCCGTCCAGCAGCGTCACCACCGCCGGCCAGCGCACCGGTTCGCCGGGTTCGGCCGGCGCGGCGAAGGCCGTGGGCGCCAGCGCGCCGGCCGCCGCCGCTGCCGTCGCGCAGAGGAATTCGCGTCGCGTGGGCTTCATTTCGCCTCGTGCTCCATCAGCAGGTAGGTGTTGTAGGCGTTGATGCGGTTGGCCGCCTTGAACAGCGGCAGCTTGTCGAAGCGCGACCAGTCGGCCTTCTCGTAGGCTTCCTCGAACGGCTCCATGTTACGCGCCGCCTCGCCCATGGTGCGGCGCAGGTGCGCGAGGTAGTCGCGCGTGAGCTGCAGGTCGGCGCGCGCGCTGGTCGAGGCCGGGCCGTGGCCGGGAACGACCACGTCGATGTCGTGGGCGAGCAGCGCGTCCAGCGCCTCGATCCAGTGGCCGCTGTCGGCCTGGCCGACGAAGGGCACGCGGCCGCGGAACACCAGGTCGCCGGCGAACAGCACGCGCAGCCGGGGCACCAGCACCACCAGGTCTTCCGGCGTGTGCGCCGGGCCCACCGGAATCAGCCGGAACTCGACGCCGCCGACCGTGAGCGTGGTCGGCCCGTCGATCCAGCGGTCGGCCGGCACGAGGCGGGTGTTCTCGTCGATCCAGGGGAACAGCTCCTCGCGGCTCGCCTTCAGGCGCTGCGCGGCGGTCTCCGAGTTGAGGTACTCGCCGGCGGCGCGCTGCGCGATCACCGTCGCGCCGGCCGCCTTGAAGGCCTGCAGGCCGTAGATGTGGTCGGCGTGGTAGTGGGTGACGATCACGTGCGTCACCGGCTGGGGCGTGATGCGGCGGATGCGCGCGATCAGCTCCTCGGCCAGCGCCGGCGAGCCGAGCGCGTCGATCACCACCACGCCCTCGTTCGTGACCACGAAGCCGGCGTTGGAGATGAAGTTGCGGTTCGCCGCCGAGCCGAGCGCCGACTGGCCCTGCACCATCCACGCGCCCGGCGCCACCGGCTCGGGCACCGGCGTGTCCTGCGCGCAGGCGGCGCCGTGCAGCGCCAGCGCCAACAGCAGCGCGGGAAGGGTTTTCACGATCGCGGCCGCCATGTTGCAACAGTAGATTCGCATTGACTGATATTTGAAATCCGCACAAGCACGGTTCGCAAGTGCATAAACCCGAGGGTCGCGCGGGCCATGATTGACCCACAATCCGCGCCACTCACAACGCCACTGACAACCGAGGAGACCCGACCCATGCCCGTCCGCCGTCCCCTGGCCGCCGCCGTGCTGGCGCTGGCTTCACCGTGGGCCCTGGCCCAAGCCCAGGACCCGACCCTTGCGCGCAACCTAGCGGCCACGTGCGCGAACTGCCACGGCACGAACGGCAACGTGCGAGGCAAGGAAGTCAAGCCGCTGGCCGGGGTGTCGGCCGAGAAGATCCTGGCGCAGATCGCCGACTACAAGAGCGGGGCGCAGCCGGCGACCATCATGCACCAGATCGCCAAGGGCTACAGCGACGAACAGCTCAAGCTGATCGCCCAGTGGTTCGCCGCCCAGAAGCCCGCGCAGTGAGGAGCAACGACGCCATGACCGATCACACCACGCTCTCGCGCCGCCGCCTGCTGGGCGCCGGCGCCGCCTTCGGCGCGCTCTCGCTGGCCGGCTGCGCCGCGCCGTCCTCGTCCTCCGGCCCGTCCATCGGCCGCGTCGTCGTCGTCGGAGGCGGCTTCGGCGGCGCCACCGCCGCGCGCTACCTCAGGATGTGGGGCGGCAACGTCGAGGTGACGCTGGTCGAGCGCAACGCCAGCTTCGTCTCCTGCCCGATCTCCAACCTCGTGCTCGGCGGCTACAAGCAGATCGGCGACGTCACGCGCGGCTACGACGGCCTGAAGGCGCTGGGCGTCAAGGTCGTGCAAGGCGAAGTCAGCGCGATCGACGCCGCCGCCAAGACCGTGAAGCTGGCCGACGGCAGCACCCTGCGCTACGACCGGCTGGTGGTCTCGCCGGGCATCGACTTCATGACCGAGGCGGTGGGCGGGCTGGGCGCGCCGGCGGCGCAGGCCAGGTTCCTGCACGGCTGGAAGGCCGGCGCGCAGACCGTGGCGCTGCGCCGGCAGATCGAGGCGATGAAGGACGGCGGCGTGTTCGCCATCTCCATCCCCAAGGTGCCCTACCGCTGCCCGCCCGGGCCCTACGAGCGCGCCTGCGTGGTGGCGTCGTACCTGCAGCAGGCCAAGCCGAAGTCCAAGGTGCTGGTGCTCGACGCCAACCCGGAGGTGCAGTCGAAGAAGGCGCTGTTCGAGAAGGCCTTCAAGGACCGCTATGCCGGCATCCTGGAGTACCGGGCGAACGCCGAGCTGAAGGAGGTCGACGCCGCCGGCGGCGTGGCCAGGCTGGAGTTCGAGGACGTCAAGGCCGACGTGCTGAACCTGATCCCGCCGCAGCGCGCGGCCGATCTGGCGAAGAACGCCGGGCTGGTCAACGTCAACAACCGCTGGGTGGGGGTGAACTGGCTGACGATGGAGTCCACCGCGCTGCCGGGGGTGCATGTGCTGGGCGACGCCACTTTCCCGGCGCCGACCATGCCCAAGTCGGGGCACATGGCCAACCAGCACGCCAAGGTGGCGGCCGCGGCGATCATCCAGTTGCTCAAGGGCGAGGCGGTCAACGCGACGCCGGTGGTGATGAACACCTGCTACAGCTTCGTGTCGGGCAAGGACGTGATCCACGTGGCCTCGGTGCACCAGTACGACGCGGCGCAGAAGACCTTCCTGCCGGTGCCCGGCTCGGGCGGCGTGTCCGCCGGGGCCAACCAGGTGGAGGGGCGCTATGCGCTGTCCTGGGCCGACAATATCTGGGCCGATTCGCTGGCCCTGGCCTGAGGCGCCGCAGCGGCGGATGGCCTACTGCAATGCGCTGATGTAAGACGCCACCGCCTTCGCCTCCAGCTCGGTGAGCTTGGAGGCGATGGTGTGCATCACCGCGTTGTCGTTGCTGCGTTCGCGCTTGCTGAAGGCCTTGAGCTGGTTCTCCACGTACTGCGCGTGCTGGCCGCCCAGGCGCGGCAGCTTCTCGGTGCCGTGGCCGGCGGCGCCGTGGCAGTCGGCGCAGGCGGCCACGCCGGAGAACGGGTTGCCGCGGTTGTAGACGAAGCGGCCCACCTGCGCCAGCTCGGGGTCGGTCACCGGGTGCGCACGCGCCGGCTTCGACTCGAAGTACATGCCCAGCAGGCGCATCTCGTCGGCCGTCAGCTCGGCGGCCATCGCCTGCATGGTGTCGTTGCGGCGCCGGCCGCTCTTGTAGTCGATGAGCTGGCGCTCGAGGTAGCTCGCGTGCTGCCCCGCCAGGCGCGGGAACGCCGGGCTCGAGCTCTCGCCCTCGGTGCCGTGGCAGATGAAGCACTTGGCTTCGACGATTTCGACGGCGCGTGCGAGGTCCGCGGCCTGTGCGTCGGTCAGCGCGGCGGCGGCGAGCAGGGCGAGCAGGTGTCGGTACGGCTTCATGGCGTGTGCGTCGTGAACGTCGTGAGCATCAGGTGAAGGCGCGGCTGGCGGGCACGGGCTGGTCGCCGAGGTGGGGCTGCGCGGCCTCGTGGCCGTGCTGGTCGACCAGGCGGTCGGTCAGCGCCGCGCCCAGCCACATCGCGGCCAGCGTGATCCAGGAGGTGATCGTGAACACCGCCGCGCCCGAGAGCCCGGCGCCGACGGCACAGCCGCCGGCCGTCATGCCGCCGAAGCCCATCAGCACCGCGCCGACCAGGTAGCGCCGCATCGAGGCGCCGCCGGAGAAGCCTTCGAGCTTCAGCTCGCGGAACAGCGCGGCCGCGACGAAGGCGCCGAGGAACACGCCGGGCACCAGGCCGAGGTCGAAGCTCGGCGGCTTGTCGGGCGCGAACAGCACGCGGCTGAGCACCTCGGCGCTCGGGCCGGTGAAGCTGAGCGCCTGGATCGGCGCGAGGCCGGCCTCCATCGAGGTGGCGGCCACCGCCGCGGTGAACCACCAGGCCGCCGCGATCGTCAGCCCGACCGCGCTGGCGCCGGCCCAGCCCCAGGGCGGCACGCGCTGGCGCCGTGCCCACACGATGGCCGCCGCCAGCCACACCGCGCCGAACAGCAGCGCGCCGGGCCGCCCCAGGCCGGAGACCGCGGTGAGGTCGCGCGAGGCGCCGCCCTCGACGGTCCACCAAGCGGAAATGGCCTCGCGCCACGGCGCGAGCATGCCGGTCCACGAGGCCTGCGCGGCCACCGCGAACACCAGGCCCGACAGCACCGAGCGCAGGTTGCCCTGCGCGGCCAGCACCAGCAGCCGGCTGGAGCAGCCGCGCGCCAGCACCATGCCGATGCCGAACAGCAGCCCGCCGACCGCCGCGCCCGAGAGGCTGCCGCGCGCGGCGAGCTGGCGCGCGCCGCTCACGTCCATCGCGCCGAGCGCGACCAGCGCCTGCGTGCCCAGCAGCGCGAAGGCGAAGGCGAACAGCCACACCGTCAGCTTGCCGCCCGGCACGCCGCGCGCGAACTCGATCACCGCCGAGCGCAGGCAGAAGCGCGAGCGCTGCGCGAAGAAGCCGAACACGAAGCCGATGACGAGCCCGCCGCCGGCGAGCACCGCGGCCTGGCCGAAGCGGTCGAGCAGCGACTCCAGGCTCATCGGCGACCCGCGGCGCTAGGGTTTGATGTAGGCGGCGCCTTCGCGCTGCAGCTTGGCCACGCGCACCACGCCGGAGGGCGTGAAGCCGGCCTCCTCGATGAACTGCTCCTTCTTCAGGCCGCGGTTCTTCAGCGTGATCTCGCAGACCTCGAACTTCACGCCGCGCGCCACCAGTTCCTGCACGGCCACCTCGTAGGGGTTGCCGTTGCGGTCCTTGGCGTCCTTCATCAGGAAGTCGACGCCGTTGGCGTGCGTCACCGCGGTGATCTTCGCCGAGGGGTCCACGTCGAGGTGGTTCTTGATGTTGCGAAGGCCCTTGAGCGCCTGCGCGGCGGCATCGTCGAAGTGGTAGACCACCTTGTCCTGGGCCATCGCGCCGGCGGCGGCGAAGCTCAGCACGAAGGCCGCGAACAGTCGAAGCAGCTTCAGCATCCAGGTCTCCTCGTGGTGGAAATGACGTCAGGCGATGCCCGGGTTGCCCTGCACGCCGATCAGCCGCGGCGTGTTGATGCGGCGCGGCGCGACGCGGCCCTTGGCCTTGAGCCACTGCTCGACCACGTCCCACACCTGCTTGTTGCCGGCGCTGCGCGCTTCCTCGGCCACCGGCGCCCAGCCGGCCACCTTGTAGGCCTTGGCCGCGTCGACGGGCTGGCCGCCCAGGCGCATGTCGGTGATGCGCGCGCCCATCTTCGCGCCCGGCTCGATCGCGTAGCTCAGGCCGCCGACGCGCACCATGTCGCCGCCCTGCTGGTAGTACGGGTCGGGGTTGAAGAGGTTGTCGGCCACGTCTTCCAGGATGGTCTTGATCGTCTCGCCGCTCATCTCGGTGACGGTGGCGTAGGAGTAGGTGGTGGCGAGCTGGTCCATCATCAGCTCGCGCGTGATCGCCTCGCCCGGCAGCAGCGAGGTGCCCCAGCGGAAGCCCGGCGAGAAGGCGATGGGCGCGTCCTGCACCTCCATCAGCGCGTCGCAGACGAGCTGGTCCCAGCTTCCGTTGAAGTTGCCGCGCCGGTACAGCGTGCCGTCGGTGACCGCCAGCGTCTCGGCCAGCTTCGCCTCGTAGGGCGCGCGGATGCGGGCGATCAGCGCGGCCATGTCCTTGTCGGGGCGGATCTGGTCGGCGAACACCGGCAGCAGCGTGTAGCGGAAGTCGGCCACCTTGCCGCTCTTCACGTCGAAGTCGATCACGCCGAGGAACTTGCCGTTGCTGCCGGCGTTGGTGACGATGGTCGTGCCGCCGGCGTTCTTCACCAGCACCGGCACCGGCATGCCGTCGTGCGTGTGGCCGCCGAGGATGGCGTCGACGCCGCGCACGCGCGAGGCCATCTTCAGGTCGACGTCCATGCCGTTGTGCGACAGCACCACCACCACCTGCGCGCCCTTGCCGCGCGCCTCGTCGACCATCTTCTGCAGGTTGTCGTCCTGGATGCCGAAGCTCCAGTCGGCCACCATGTAGCGCGGGTTGGCGATCGGCGTGTAGGGGAAGGCCTGGCCGATGATCGCCACCGGCACGCCGTTGATGGTCTTGACGACGTAGGGCTCGAACACCGGGTCGCCGAAGTCGGTGGTCTTGACGTTCTGGGCGACGAAGTCGACCTTCCCGGCGAAGTCCTTCTCGACGATCTGCTTGACCCGCTCCATGCCGTAGGTGAACTCCCAGTGCCCGGTCATCACGTCGACGCCGAGCAGCTTGCAGGCGTCGACCATGTCCTGCGCGTTGGTCCACAGCGAGGTGGCCGAGCCCTGCCAGGTATCGCCGCCGTCGAGCAGCAGCGCGCCGGGGCGGCCCGCCTTCAGGCGCTTGACCAGCGTGGCCAGCTCGGCGAAGCCGCCGACCTTGCCGTAGCGCTTCGAGGCGGTCTCGAAGTCGATGTAGGTGTAGGCGTGCGCCTGCCGCGTGGCGGGGCGCAGCCCGGCCTTCTTCAGCAGGTGCTCGCCCACGAGGTGCGGCAGCTCGCCGGCCATGCTGCCGAGGCCGAGGTTGACGCTCGGCTCGCGGAAGCGGATCGGCAGCAGTTGCGCATGGCAGTCCGTCATGTGCAGCAGCGAGACGTTGCCGAAGCGCGGCAGCTCGTAGAGCGCCTGCTCGGCGCCGGCGGCGTCGGCCTGCGCATGGCGGGCCAGCCCCATGCCGGCCACGCCGGCGGCACCCAGCACTTGCAGGAACTCGCGCTTGCTCAAACTCATGATAAGTATCGACTTATGTTTTGGTGATCAAAAAGCCCGCGCGGGCGGGCTTCTCGGTGCTCACTGGTTGACGGGCGAGCGCGGGTCGAGCAGCAACGCCATCACGTGACGGAGCTGGTTCTCGTCGAGCAGGTTCATGTGGCCGAAGCGCGGCATGTTGGAGCAGGCCGCGTAGGCCTTGCCGTTCCACAGCTTGCCCCAGGTGTATTGCACGATCGCGGCGCTGGCCGGGTCGGCCACGTCCTTCACGCCGCGCAGCTTGCCGTAGTTCCACAGGCTCGGGCCGATGGTGCCGAAGGAGATCTCCTTCTTGTCGATCTCGTGGCAGTTGTAGCAGTTGGCGCCGTTGGCCTTGGGCTCGGCGGAGGCGTCGGTCCAGGTCATGCCGCGGCCGCTCTGGGCGAGCTTCTCGCCCTCGCGCCAGTCGCCGAGGTAGCGGCCGTCGGCCGGCCAGCGGATGCTGGCCAGCGCCTCGGCCTCGATGCGCTTGGCCACGGCCTCGGGCGGCGGCCGGTCGGACGAGCAGGCTTTCTGGCCCAGGTCCTGGTCGAGCCGGCTGGCCTTGGCGATGCCCTGGTCGCGGAACGAGGCCTTCATGATCTGCGTGGTGAGCTGGTCGAGCTCGGCGCTGGAAGGCGTGGTGGCGCAGCTCGCGGCGAGCAGGCAGGCGCCGAGCAGGGGGGCGAGGGTGTGCTTCTTCATCGTCGTCTCAGCGCTTGATGGACGGGGCGATCGACTCTGCGCCGCGGGCGTTCACGCCCATGAAGACGCCGAGCGCGATGGTGGGCTCGCTGCCGAAGCCCGGGTAGGGGAAGCGCTGCTGGCGGTAGCAGTCGTTCAGGCGCAGCTGCATGCTCCACATCTGGCCGTTGCTGACGCGGTAGGCCGGCCACGCCGCGAAGCCGATGCCGTCGCCGGGGTTCTTGGTCAGGTTGGGCAGCTCCTGCAGGCGGATGCGCTTGCCGTCCTCGCCGTGGCAGGAAGCGCACGAGAAGTCCATCGGCCCGGCGCGGTAGAAGAACACGCGCTTGCCGATCTCGTAGGCGGTCTTCTCGGCGGCGTGGCCCTGCGGCAGCGCGAAGCGCATGCCGCGCGACTCGGCCGCGACCCAGGTGGCCAGCGCGGTGAGGTTGACCTGCTCGCCGCGGCCGAACGGCGTCTTGGCGATCTCGGCGGCGCTGAAGCCCTGCAGCGTCTCCATGCAGGTGGCCAGGCGGGTCTCCAGGTCCTGCACCTTGCCGGTGTCGGCGAAGTAGCGCGGCAGCTCGACGAACACGCCCTTGACGACGCCCGGGCCCTTGCCGAGGTCGCACTGTTCGAGCGAGGCGTTCTTCGGGCCGCGCTTCTGCTTCCACAGCGCCTCGCCCTTCGCCTCGAAGAGATCGGCCGGGTTGCCGTCGGCGAGCATCGCGCGGTATTCGGCGATGCCGTCGGCGGCGCTTTTCTGCGCGAGGGCGGCCGTCGCGGCGGCCGCCAGGGCGGTGGCAAGGAGCAGGCGTCGCATGGGTGGGGGCCTTTTAGCTGACGGTGGCTTCGTCGGTGCGGGTGTCGCCCCGGTTGTCCTTCCAGCTCACGACGATCTTGTCGCCGGCCTTGGCGCCCTTGATCGTGAACTGCAGGAACGGGTTCTTCGCCACCGACGGGCCCCACTGCGCCGTCATCACCGGCTTGCCGTTGTGCGTGGCGGTGACTTCCTGGATGAACCAGGCGGGGATCGTCTTGCCGGCCGCGTCCTTGCGCTGGCCGGTTTCCATCTCGTGGCTCATCAGCACGCGCACGGTGGTCTTGTCGCCTTGGGCCTGGGCGCGGATGCGCATCGGGTCTGCCATGTGTCTATCTCCTATTCGTTTGTCCAGCCCGCGGGCTTGCAAGCCCGCGGTCGTTCGGCAGGCGCGAAGACGTGCGCGGGCACGTCTTCACGTCCGGCCTCACCCACCGCAGCCACCCAGGGTGACCTTGATTTCCTTGACGGCGTACAGCACCTTGTTGTCGCCGGTGATCGCCACCGCGAACACGTTGGACGACTGGCCCATCTTCACGCGCGTGGAGATGTTGGGCTCGACGGCGTCGGTGACGTCGAACACCGCCGCCAGCATGTTGGGGTTCTTCTCGACCAGCAGCAGCAGGCGCTTGACGCCCGGCAGCGTGGTGGCCGCGCCCACCGGCACCACGGCGCCGTTCTCGGCGATGTCGGGGCCGGTGATGGTGACGTCCTTGCTCTCGGCGGGGGCGCTGGTGCCCAGCGCCTTCGTCAGCTCGGCCATGGTCTTGGCCTCGAAGGCCGGCTGCGACCATTCGGCCCGCGCCGCCTGCGGCAGCAGGCCCAGGCCGGCCAGCGCGGCGGCGACGGACGCGGAACGCGCCAGCATGTCTCGACGGGTTTGCATGTGTTCTCCTGTGGGTTCGACGGATCTTAGGAATCGTTGCGGCATGGCGCTATTGGAGGATCTGCGGAGGCCCCGCTACTTCCCCGCGCCTTCGGCCAGCCATCGGGCGATGGATTGTGCGTCGGCTTCGGCGAGGCTTTGCGGCGGCATGGGTATCGCGCCCCACACGCCGCTGCCGCCGGCGCGGATCTTGCCGGCGAGGTAGGCCGCCGCGTCGGCCCGGCCGGCGTACTTGGCCGCCACCTCGCGGAAGCTCGGGCCGATCAGCTTGCTCTCGACCGCATGGCAGGCCGTGCAGGCGTGCTTGGCCAGCAGGCCCTGCACCGCCGGTGCCTCGGGCTTGGCGGCTGGCGCCGCCGCAGGCGCGGCCGGCGCGGCGCCGGGCGGGCGCGTGGTGTCCGCGCCGTGCTGCGCGCCGACGATGCGGTTCTGCTCGGCGAGGTTGCCGTGCGCGTTGCGCGCGAAGTCGGGCAGGAACGAGGCCACCTTGGCCTCGACGCCGCAGTTCTTCATGCAGTTCGAGCCCTGCACGTCGGGCTTGCGCGGCTTGCCGCCGGGCCACATCGCATGGTCGGCGCTCATGCCGTTGCGGTTCGGCAGCCGCGCCTGGGCCTCGGCCATGGTCGCGTCGCTGAGCACGAAGTCGTCGGGCACGATGCCGCCGAGGTTGAGCAGGAAGGCGGTGACGGCGTAGACCTCGTCGGGCGAGAGCGACTTCGGCGCCGTCCACGGCATCGCGCGGTGGATGTAGTCCCACAGCGTCGAGAGCGTCGGCACCTTCATCAGCGTGGTGCGGCCGGGGTAGGCGGGGTCGGTCAGGCGCGCGACGCGGCCGCTCTTCACGTCCTCGGCCGTCGTGCCGCCGACCAGCGGCGAGAAGGTCGAGTTCGATTCGCCGAACACGCCGTGGCACGACTCGCACTTGGTTTCCCAGATGGCCTGCCCCTCGCTCACCGAGCCCTTGCCGCGCGGCAGGCCCTTGAAGTCGGGGCGCACGTCGATGTCCCAGGCCGCGACTTCCTTGGGCGTGGCCTCGCGGCCGATGCCGGGGAAGCTGGCCTGTTGCGCGCCGACCGTGGTGGCGAAGAGCCATGCCGCGACGAAGAGGTGGGTCCGGCGCCGGGCCGCCCCAAGCCGGACGGCGCCCCTCGGGGGCAGGAGCGAAGCGACTGGGGGGCGGTCATGAGAGCTGGACATTCTTCACCTCCCCGCTTTCCTGCACCAGCCACGACTGGATCGAGTTGTTGTGGTAGATTGAGCGCGTGCCGCGCACCGCGCGGTTCTGGCGGTAGGTAGGCTGCACGTGGCCGCTCTCGTCGGTGGCGCGGCTCTGCACGATGGCGGGCCGGCCGTCCCACACCCAGTCGATGTTGAAGCGCGTCAGGCACTTGGGCAGCACCGGCCCTTCGAGGCGCGCCGCGCGCCAGTTGCGCCCGCCGTCGACCGACACGTCGACCCGCGTGATCTTGCCGCGTCCCGACCAGGCCAGCCCCGAGACGTTGTAGAAGCCGCGGTCGAGCAGCACCTGCCCGCCCGAGGGCGTGGTGACCACGCTCTTGACCTCCTGCGTGCTGGTGTACTGGCGGTGCCGGCCGTCGGGCATCAGGTCGACGTAGTGGATCGCCTCGTCCTTCGCGCCGTAGGGCTTGTCGCCCACCTCGATGCGACGCAGGTACTTCACCCAGCTCACGCCCTGCACGCCCGGCACCACCAGGCGCAGCGGGTAGCCGTTCTCGGGGCGCAGCATCTCGCCGTTCTGGCCGTAGGCCACCAGCACCTCGCCCGACTCCACCAGTTCCATCGGCAGGGTGCGCGTCATCGAGGAGCCGTCGGCGCCCTCGCCGAGCACGTAGCGGGCGCGCTTGTAGTCGACGCCGGCCATGTCGAACAGCACGCGCAGCGGCACGCCGGTGAACTCGCTGCACGAGATCATGCCGTGTGTGTACTGCACCGTCGGCACGGCGACGTTGCCCCACTCCATGCCGGTGTTGGCGCCGCACTCGATGAAGTGGAAGCGCGACACCGAGGGCAGCCGCATGATCTCGTCCATCGTCAGGACGAGGTTCTTCTTCATCAGCGAGGGGTCGGAGCCGTTGAGCATCAGGCGGTGCCTGGACGGGTCGATGTCCCACCAGCCCTGGTGGTGGCGCTCGAAGTGCAGCCCGGCCGGCGTGACGATGCCGAACAGCGACTGCAGCGGCGCGAACGACACCGAGGCCTGCGCGGTCTGCGTCAGGCCCGGGCTGGGGCGGCGCTGCACGTTGGCCTCGTACTTCGACGGCTTGCCGTAGCCGTCGGTGGCCACCGGCTGGCCCAGGCCCTTGCTGTGCTCGGGCAGTTCGAGGATGTTCGGGTCGCCGCCGGAGGCCGGCACCGGGTTGGACTGCGCCATGGCCAGCGGCGCCGCCGCGCCGGCCGCCGCGGCGGCGAAGGCGCTGCGGATGAAGTCGCGCCGGCCCTGGCGGGCCTCGGCGAAGACCTTGCCGACGCCGGTCTTGTCGATGAAGCCTTCCGGTGCGCGTTGCAGCCGGCCGGCGTGGCGAGGATCGGATTCCACGAGGGCTCCAGGGGGAAGGTTGACGAATCTGTATATAAGAAAGTACGGATATTAAGCTGGATCAAGCAAATGCCCCCCCGGGGAAACGCGAAGGCGCCGCTTCGTCATCGAGTCGGCCCGCGCCGGCAGGCGGACTGTGCAAAATGCGCCCCGAGTGAATCCCCGAGAGAAAGGATCCGTGTGAGCATTCGATTCGACGGCCAGGTGGCCATCGTCACCGGCGCGGGCGGTGGCCTGGGCCGGCAGCACGCGCTGGCGCTGGCGGCGCGCGGCGCCAAGGTGGTGGTCAACGACTTCGGCCGCGCGGCCGAGGGCCAGACGCTGACGGCCGCCGAGGCGGTGGTGCGCGAGATCGAGGCCGGCGGCGGCACCGCGGTGGTCAACGCCGCGTCGGTCACCGACGCGCAGGGCGTGGCCGCGATGGTGGCCGAAACGGTGCAGCGCTGGGGCCGCATCGACATCCTGGTCAACAACGCCGGCATCCTGCGCGACAAGACCTTCGCCAAGATGGACCTGGCCGACTTCCGCCTCGTGCTCGACGTGCACCTGATGGGCGCGGTCAACTGCACGCACGCGGTGTGGCCGGTGATGCGCGCGCAGAAGTACGGCCGCATCGTGATGACGACCTCGTCGTCGGGCCTGTACGGCAACTTCGGCCAGAGCAACTACGGCGCGGCCAAGATGGCGCTGGTCGGCCTGATGCAGACGCTGGCGCTGGAAGGCGAGAAGGACGGCATCCGCGTCAACTGCCTGGCGCCCACCGCGGCCACGCGCATGACCGAGGGGCTGCTGCCGCCGGCGGTGCTGGCCAGGCTGGCGCCGGAGGCGGTGACGCCGGGGCTGCTGCACCTGGTCTCGCGGGACGCGCCGACGCGCGCCATCCTGTGCGCCGGCGCCGGCACCTTCGAGCGCGCCCACGTCACGCTGACACGCGGCGTGCACGTCGGCACCGGGCCGGACGCCGCCGAGCAGGTGGCGGCGCGCTTCGACCAGATCTCGGACCGCGACGGCGAAACCGTGCCCGGCAGCGGCAGCGAGCAGGGCAGCAACGAGGTGGCCCGGGCTTTGCAAGGCAACTGAGGGGCGGGCCCGTACAATCTTCGGGTTTTGCCCCCGGTGTTGCGGGGGCCTCCACCCGAGGACTCACCCGTGTTCATTTCCCAAGCCTTCGCGCAGGCCCCCGCGCCGGCCGCCGCGCCCGAGTCGTTCATGGGCAGCCTGGGCAGCATGCTGCCGCTGCTGCTGATGTTCGTGGTGCTCTACTTCGTGATGATCCGCCCGCAGATGAAGCGGCAGAAGGAGCACAAGGCGATGATCGACGCGCTCGCCAAGGGCGACGAGGTGGTCGTCGGCGGCGGCCTGATCGGCCGCGTCGCCAAGCTCGGCGACAGCATCGTGCACGTCGAGGTCGCCAGCGGCGTCGAGCTCCAGGTGCAGCGCACGGCCATCGTGCAGGTGCTGCCCAAGGGCACCTTCAAGTAACCCGGCCGCCGCGCCGCGCGCCGGCACCCGCGCCGCGCGGGCGGCGTGCGCGAGGCCGGCAAGGAAGCCGCCATGAACCGCTATCCCCTGTGGAAGTACGCGATCCTGCTGGTCGCGCTGGTCGTCGGGACGATCTACACGCTGCCGAACTTCTTCGGCGAGGCGCCGGCCGTGCAGGTCAGCAGCGCCAAGGCGACGCTGAAGGTCGACGCCGCGCTGGTGCCGCGCGTGCAGCAGGCCATCCAGGCCGCCGGCATCGAGGCCGACTTCGTGCAGCTCGACGGCAGCTCGGTGCGCGCGCGCTTCCAGACCACCGACACGCAGCTCAAGGCCAAGGACGCGATCGACCGGGCGCTCAACACCGAGCCCGCCGATCCGAGCTACATCGTCGCGCTGAACCTGCTGTCGCGTTCGCCGTACTGGCTCACCGCGCTGCACGCGCTGCCGATGTACCTCGGCCTCGACCTGCGCGGCGGCGTGCACTTCCTGATGCAGGTGGACATGAAGGCGGCGCTGACCAAGCGCGCCGAGGCGCTGACCGGCGACATCCGCACGCTGCTGCGCGACAAGAACCTGCGCCACGCCGGCATCGCGCGCGACGGCAACAACGTCGACATCCGCTTCCGCGACCGCGAGACGCTGGCCGCGGCGCGCGCGCTGCTGGCCGACCAACTGCCCGACCTCACCTGGAGCGACGCGCCCGACGGCAGCGACTTCAAGCTCGCCGGCGTGCTCAAGCCCGAGGCGATGCGCAAGGCGCAGGAGACCGCGGTCAAGCAGAACATCACCACGCTGCACAACCGCGTCAACGAGCTGGGCGTGGCCGAGCCGGTGATCCAGCAGCAGGGCGCCGACCGCGTCGTCGTGCAGCTCCCGGGCGTGCAGGACACCGCCAAGGCCAAGGACATCATCGGCCGCACCGCGACGCTGGAGGTGCGCATGGTCGAGGACAGCGCCGAGGCCGCCGCCGCGGCGGCCGGCAGCGGCCCGGTGCCCTTCGGCACCGAGCGCTACGTCGAGCGCGGCGGCTCGCCGCTGATCCTCAAGCGCCAGGTCATCCTGACCGGCGAGAACCTCGTCGACGCGCAGGCCGGCTTCGACAGCCAGACCCAGGAGCCCACCGTCAACCTGACGCTGGACGCCAAGGGCGCGCGCATCTTCCGCGACATCACGCGCGAGAACGTCGGCAAGCGCATGGCCATCCTGCTGTTCGAGAAGGGCAAGGGCGAGGTCGTCACCGCGCCGGTGATCCGCAGCGAGATCGGCGGCGGGCGCGTGCAGATCTCCGGGCGCATGACCACGGTGGAGGCCAACGACACCGCGCTGCTGCTGCGCTCGGGCTCGCTGGCCGCGCCGATGGAGATCATCGAGGAGCGCACCATCGGCCCCAGCCTGGGCGCCGAGAACATCGCCAAGGGCTTCAACAGCGTGTTGTACGGCTTCGCGGCGATCGGCCTGTTCATGTGCGTCTACTACATGCTGTTCGGCGTGTTCTCGACGCTGGCGCTGGCCTTCAACGTGCTGCTGCTGATCGCGCTGCTGTCGATGCTGCAGGCGACGCTGACGCTGCCCGGCATCGCCGCCATCGCGCTGGCGCTGGGCATGGCGATCGACGCCAACGTGCTGATCAACGAGCGTGTGCGCGAGGAGCTGCGCGGCGGCGCCTCGCCGCAGACGGCGATCAGCGCCGGCTACGAGCGCGCCTGGGCGACCATCCTCGACTCCAACGTCACCACGCTGATCGCCGGCCTGGCGCTGCTGGCCTTCGGCTCCGGCCCGGTGCGCGGCTTCGCGATCGTGCACTGCCTGGGCATCCTGACCTCGATGTTCTCGGCGGTGATGTTCTCGCGCGGCCTGGTCAACCTCTGGTACGGCCGCCAGAAGAAGCTCAAGAGCGTGTCGATCGGCCAGGTGTGGAAGCCCGCGCCCGAAGTCGGCGGCGAACCGGCGGCCAAGGCCTGAGGAGGCACGAGCATGGAATTCTTCCGCATCCGCCGCGACATCCCGTTCATGCGCCACGCGCTGGTGCTGAACGTGATCTCCATCATCACCTTCCTGGCCGCGGTGTTCTTCATCGCCACGCGCGGGCTGCACCTGTCGATCGAGTTCACCGGCGGCACCGTCATCGAGGTCGAGTACCCGCAGGCCGCGCCGCTGGAGAAGGTGCGCGAGGCGGTCGACAAGCTGCAGTTCGGCGAGGTGCAGGTGCAGAACTTCGGCACCTCGCGCGACGTGCTGATCCGCCTGCCAGTGCGCGGCGACGTCAAGCAAAGCGAGGTGGTCGGCCGCGTCTTCGACGCGCTGTGCGTCGCCGAGGGCGCCAAGGCCGGCACCGTGCAGTCCACCACCGACAAGGGCGAGGCGGTCAGCAAGGTGGTGTGCGCCGGCGTCGGCGGCGCCGAGCCGGTCAAGCTCAAGCGCAGCGAGTTCGTCGGCCCGTCGGTCGGCTCCGAGCTGGCGCGCGACGGCGCCTACGCGCTGCTGGCCACCGTGGCCGGCATCATGCTGTACCTCGCGGTGCGCTTCGAGTGGAAGTTCTCGGTGGCCGGCATCGTCGCCAACCTGCACGACGTGGTCATCATCGTCGGCTTCTTCGCCTTCTTCCAGTGGGAGTTCTCGCTCGCGGTGCTGGCGGCGGTGCTGGCGGTGCTGGGCTACTCGGTCAACGAGTCGGTGGTGATCTTCGACCGCGTGCGCGAGGCCTTCCGCAAGTACCGCAAGATGAATTCGCGCGAGGTCATCGACCATGCCATCACCAGCACCATCAGCCGCACCATCATCACCCACGGCAGCACGCTGATGATGGTGGTGTCGATGTACGTCTTCGGCGGCGCGACGCTGCACTACTTCGCGCTGGCGCTGATGATCGGCATCCTGTTCGGCATCTACTCGTCGGTGTTCGTCGCCGCGGCGATCGCGATGTGGCTGGGCGTCAAGCGTGAGGACTTGGTGCGACAAGGGCCGAAAGAGACCGATCCGGACGACCCCAACGCCGGGGCCGTGGTGTAGAGTCCTTCCGAGACTTTTGTCACCCACGCACCCGACCGAGCCGCAAGCAACCGTATGGCGACCTCGCCTTCGACCTCGTCCGCGCTGGCCCAGCAGGCCCGGCGCGCCTACGTCGAAGGCGCGCTGCGCGGCCTGCCGGCGCTGGTGCAGGCGGTCGAGCGCGGCGCGCGCAACCTCGCCGGCCAGGCCTGCGAGCCGGCGCTGGCGATGAAGCGGCGCGACCTCGTGCTCGACCTGCAGAAGTGCGCCGCGCTCTGGCAGCAGGGCATGGCGTCGATGCTGCGCAGCGGCCTGAACAGCGGCATGGTGTCGGTGTCCAAGCCGGGTGACCTGCCGCAGGCCTCGACGCGCGGCGCCGGCCTGAGCCTGGTCGACGACGACACCATCGAGCACGAGATCCTCAGCTCGCGCCTGGCGCTGGCGATGATGGACCGCGCCTCCTGGGAGTTCAGCGACCTGCGCTCGCGCGTCAACCAGCTCGAGCGCCGCGAGGAGCTCGACCCCAACGACGCGCTGCGCCCGCACGTGCTGGCGCGCATCGCCACCGCCTCGTGGCGCGCCGCCGGCCTGACGCTGGAGTCGTGGCGGCTGCTGCAGACGGTGCTGCACGAGGAGTTCGCGCACTTCGTCGAGGAGGGCTTCCACGAGATCAACACCTGGCTGGTGCAGCGCCGCGTGATGCCCGAGGTCGACCTGCGGCCCTACATCCGGCGCTCGGCCAACTCGGCCTGGGTGGGCTCGCTGGCCTCGGGCGTGCACACGCTGTCGGGCGGCCCGACCACCTCCGGGCACGGCCGCATGGGCGTCGGCGAGGAGACGCGCATGATGACGCGCGTCGGCCCGCTGGCGCGCGGCATGGACCACGCCGAGGCGGTGCTGGTGCGCCTGAACAAGCTGATCGGCCGGCAGTTGCCGGAGTTCGTCGCCACGCAGCAGGCCGCGGCGCCGGCACCCGCATCGCCGGCGCTGCGCGCCGCGATCTCCGATGCGCAGCAGGGCATCGCGCGCCGCCTCGCGCCCGCCTCGGGCGCGCGCACCGGCGCCGGCGTGGTCGTCAGCACGCCGGCGATGCTCGAGGAACTGCACCAGCGCAAGCAGGCGCTCAAGCAGGCCGCGGCGACGCCGGTGGAGCGCGCCACCATCGAGATCGTCGCGCTGCTGTTCCAGAGCATCCTCACCGAGGAGCGCATTCCCGCCGCGGTGCGCGTCTGGTTCGCGCGGCTGCAGATGCCGGTGCTGCGCGTGGCGGTGAGCGAGCCCGACTTCTTCGCGACGGTCGACCACCCGGCGCGCAAGCTGATCGACCGCATGGGCGCCTGCGTGATGGGCTTCGACGCCACCGGGCGCGCCGTCGCCGAGCTGCTCGAGAAGGAGATCAAGCGCGTCGTGCAGGTGGTCGAGGCCTACCCCGACACCGGTCGGCGCGTCTTCCAGACCGTGCTGACCGAGTTCGAGAAGTTCCTCGAGCACTACTTCAAGAACGCCAACGAGGCCTCGCGCAAGGGCGTGTCGCTGGCGCAGCAGGTCGAGCAGCGCGAGACGATGGCGATCCAGTACACCATCGAGCTGCGCAAGATGCTCAACGAGGTGCCGGTGCAGGAGGGCGTGCGCGAGTTCCTGTTCCAGGTCTGGGCCGACGTGATGGCGATGACCGCCGTCAAGTCGGGCGGCGCGCAGAGCGAGCACGCCAAGGCGATGAAGCGCGCCGCCGCCGACCTGATCTGGTCGGCCAGCGCCAAGGTGTCGCGCGAGGAGCGCGCCGAGGTGCTGCGCCGCCTGCCGCCGCTGCTCAAGACGCTGCGCGAGGGCATGGAGCACGCCGGCGTGCCGCCCGACAAGCAGGACGAGCACATCCACAAGCTCAACAACTCGCTGGCCGCGGCCTTCACCGCCAAGGCGGCGGTGATCCCGCACGAGCGGCTAGAGGAGCTGATGGGCCGCCTGGAGACGCTCGAGGAACTGCTGCCCGAGGCGGCCGACGTCGAGATCGACGAGTCGATGGTGCTCGACCTGTCGGGCCACGAAAGCTCCGAGCTGGAGGTGGTGGGCGAGGGCGGCTCGATGCCGACGCCGGCGATGGTGGCCTGGGCGCGCGAGCTGCAGGTGGGCAGTTGGTACATGCTCGACTACCGCGGCCGCAACGAGCAGGTGCAGCTCGCCTGGCAGGGGCTGCGCAAGCAGCTCACGCTGTTCGTCTCGCCGCAGGGGCGCGGCATCCTGTTCCAGCAGCACCGGCTGGCGGCCTTCCTGCAGGCCGGCCTGCTGGTGCCGGCGCAGGAGGAGTCGCTGACCGTCAAGGCCACGCGCAACGCGCTGGCCAAGCTCGACGTCGACCCGAGCCGCCTGTTGAATTGACGATCCCCCGTAGCGCCTGCGGAGCCGGTTCCGCGGCGACTGCTTGACGCGAAACCGTTCGGCCTGAGCCTGTCGAAGGGCGGCGCGCGAGGCGCAGCTCAGTGGATCAGGCGTTCCTCGGGCGCGACGAACAGTTCGTCGAGGATCAGCGCGTCGGGCTCTTCGCCCAGGCTCCAGAAGACCATCAGCACGATGATCTTCAGGTCTTCCAGGTCGAGCGGGCCGCCGCTGATCGCGCTGGCGCGGTCGATCACCATCTCGCGCATCGGCGGCGGCAGCACGCCGGCCGATTCGAGGAAGCTGATGAAGCCGATCGACTCCTCGCCCAGGTGCTCCTGCTCCTGCGGCGTGTAGACGCGCAGCGCCTCGGCGCGCTGCGTGCCGACGTAGGCCTGCGAGGCGTCGGCCAGGCCGTCGAGCCAGCGCAGCGCCTCCTGGATCTCGTCCGATTCGAAGCCCACCGAGCTGAGCTTGCGCGCGAGCTGCTCGTGGTCGGGACACGCATCGGGCCGCCAGTAGTTTTCGTACAGGTACACGAGCACGTCGAACATGGTGGACCCACTATACCCCAGGGTCAGGCGCGGGCGATGCGCTGGAAGCGCTGTCCGGGCAGGCGCTCGACGCGCCCGGCCAGCTCCAGTTCGAGCAGCCGGGCCGACAGCTCGGCGGCGCCGGTGCCGGTGCGCGCGATCAGCTCGTCCAGGCCGATCGGGTCGTGGCCCATCGCGTCGAGCAGCGGGTCGGGCTTGTCGGGCGCTTCGATGGGCGCTTCGACCGGTGCGGCCTCGGCCGGCGCGGGCGTGCCGAGCTCCTCCAGCACGTCCTGCGCCGTCTCGACCAGCTTGGCGCCCTGCTTGAGCAGCGCGTGGCAGCCCTTGGACTGCGGCGCGTGGATCGAGCCGGGAATCGCGAACACCTCGCGGCCGGCATCGGCCGCCAGCCGCGCGGTGATCAGCGAGCCCGATTGCAGCGTCGCCTCGACCACCAGCGTGCCGCGCGCCAGCGCGGCGATGATGCGGTTGCGCCGCGGGAAGTTCTCGGGCAGCGGCGGCGTGCCGAGCGCGAACTCGCCGACGATCAGGCCCTCGGCGGCGATGCGCCCGGCCAGCGCGGCGTGGCGGCGCGGATAGACCTGGTCGAGCCCGGTGCCGACCACCGCGATCGTGCCGCCGCGCGTGCCCAGCGCGCCCTCGTGCGCTGCGGCGTCTATGCCCAGCGCGAGGCCGGAGACGATGGCCAGGCCGCCCGCGCCCAGGTGCGCCGCGAAGGCGCGCGCGTTCTCGCGCCCCTGCGCGCTGGCGTGGCGGCTGCCGACGATGGCCAGCGCGGGCGCGTTCAGCAGCTCGAGCCGGCCGGCGGCGTACAGCAGCAGCGGCGGGTCGGGGCTTTCGAGCAGGGCGCGCGGATAGTCCGCGTCACCGAGCGCGACGACGTGGTGCGCCGCGTCGCGGGCCAGCCAGGCCTGCGTCGTGTCGACCAGCGCGGCGAGGTGTTCGGGCGCTTCGGGCGAGGCGCGCCGCGCGGCGGCCTGCGGCGAGCCGTGCGCCGCGAGCAGCCGGCGCGCCGTGGCGCGGCCGACGCCGGGGGTTTCGATCAGCCGCAGCCAGGCGGCCAGCTCGTCGGCGTCGATGCCGCGACCCGCGTCAGGGCTGGGTGAAGCGGTCGCCGGCCTTGACGGGCTGCTGCACGCGCAGGATCAGCGCGTACGACATGCGGTCGAAGACGCGGAACACGAACAGCGTGCCGTGGCGCTCGTCGGGCAGCTTGATGGTCGGGCGCGCCGCGTCGGTCTTGTCGATCACGCGCTCGCCGGCGCTCCACAGCGCCAGCACGTGTCCGCGCTCGACGCCGTCGGCCGAACCCTTGTTGAGCGCGACGATCTGGTTCTGGCCCGCCGTCAGCCCCTCGCCGTAGATCGAGACGATGTGGCCCGACAGCTCGCCCTGCGGCGCGTGCGGCGCGTAGTTGCTGTACTCGCGCGCCGGCGCCGGCGCGAGCCGGTCGCCCACGCCGGCTTCCAGCCGGGCGGAGGTGATCGAGAAGGTGGCCGGCACGATCTCGGGCTTGCCGTCGGCGCCGTTGCGCATCTCGCCGGGGCGCACGTATTCGGCCGCGCCGACGTAGGTGGCCTCGTAGCCCAGCACTTCCTTGGTGATCGGGTCGCGCAGCGGCTTGGGCTCGCGGAAGATGCGGTATTCGCGCTGCGCCGGGATCTCGCCGCGCACGTAGGCGAGTTCGCCCTTGCCGAGCACGACGCGGCCTTCCTGCGCGCCGACGATGCGCGGCGCCGTCTCCAGCTCGTTGGCCGGGAAGATCACCGCTTCGTTCAGGAAGGGCTCGATGAGGTGGAACGGGATCGACGGGATCGCGCCGTCGCCGATGCCGGTGGAGCGCATGCGCGGCGAGAGCTTGACCGTGCCGTCCGGCCCGAGCGCCTGGCCGACGCGCAGGCGGGCGCGGCCGCCGCTCTTGTCGAGGTAGAGAACCTGGCCGGGGTAGATCAGGTGCGGGTTGCGGATCTGGTCGAGGTTCATGCCCCACAGCTCCGGCCAGCGCCACGGCGACTTCAGGAACAGGCTGGAGATGCCCCACAGCGTGTCGCCGCGCTTGATGGTGTAGGAGTCGGGCGCGTTGGGCGCCAGCTCCGACAGCGGCACGCCGGCTTGCGCCACCTGCTGCGCGGTGCTGCGCTGCTGCGGCGTCACCGGGTAGTTCACCGCCGAGGCCGACGCGGCGAACAGCAGGGCACCGAGGGCTGTCGTGCCGAGCGCTGCGGCCCGGCGGACAGGGGAGGCGATGGGCTGGCGACGCATCATGGGGGCGGTTCTCCGGTGCGCGTGGGCATGTCCAGCGCGCGCTAGGGTTGCTTGCCGAGGCGTTCCGCGAGCGGGCCACCTTCGGCGAAAATGCTCATATGGTTTCGAAGATTCTGCCTCTAAACCCTTGATATCGCAACGAAACCGGGCCGCTGCGGCGCGCAGCGTGAGGCCTGTCACGGACCGCCTCGTTGTGCGCGCTCCACAAAGACCTGCGGCAGAATCGACTGGATACAAATGGCTCGACTGAACATCCTCCGCTACCCCGATCCGCGCCTGCACACCGTCGCCAAGCCGGTGGTGCAGGTGGACGAGCGCATCCGCCGGCTGGTCGACGACATGCTCGAGACCATGTACGACGCCGAGGGCGTCGGCCTGGCGGCGACGCAGGTCGACGTGCACGAGCGCGTGATCGTCATCGACACCTCGGAAGAGCGCAACCGGCCGCGCGTGCTGATCAACCCCGAGCTGACCTGGCGCAGCGAGGAGATGCACGTCGGCGACGAAGGCTGCCTGTCGGTGCCGGCGATCTACGACAAGGTCGAGCGCCATGCGCGCGTGCGCGTGCGCGCGCTCGGCCGCGACGGCCAGCCGCACGAGTTCGACGCCGAGGGCCTGCTGGCGGTGTGCGTGCAGCACGAGATGGACCACCTGATGGGCAAGGTGTTCGTCGAATACCTCAGCCCGCTCAAGCGCGAACGCATCAAGACCAAGATGCTGAAGAAGTCGCGCGACGAGGTGCGCGCCTGAAGACCCTGCGCGTGGCCTTTGCCGGCACGCCGGAGTTCGCCGCCGTCGCGCTGGCGCGGCTGCACGCCGCCGGCCTCGACATCCCGCTGGTGCTGACCCAGCCCGACCGCCCGGCCGGCCGGGGCATGAAGCTGCACGCCTCGCCGGTGAAGGCCTTCGCGCAGGCGCGCGGCATCGCGGTGGCGCAGCCGCGCGGCCTGAAGCTCGACGGCAAGTACCCCGACGACGCCGCGGCGGCGCGCGCGGCGCTCGAAGCGGCGCGCCCCGACGTGATGGTGGTGGCGGCCTACGGCCTGATCCTGCCGCAGTGGGTGCTGACTTTGCCGCGCTTGGGCTGCCTGAACATCCACGCCTCGCTGCTGCCGCGCTGGCGCGGCGCGGCGCCCATCCACCGCGCCATCGAGGCCGGCGACGCGCAAACCGGCATCACCATCATGCAGATGGACGCCGGGCTGGACACCGGCGACATGCTGCTGGCCGAGCGCGAACCGATTCGCGCGGGCGACAGCACCGCCGCGCTGCACGACCGGCTGGCCGCGCTGGGCGGGCGGCTGATCGTCGAGGCGCTGGCGCTCGCGGCCCGCGGCGGCCTGAAGCCGGTGCAGCAGCCGGCCGAGGGCGTGAGCTACGCGCACAAGATCGACAAGTCCGAAGCGGCGATCGACTGGCGGCTGCCGGCCGAGGTCATCGAGCGCCGCCTGCGCGCCTTCGACCCCTTTCCCGGCGCGAGCGCCGTGCTGGGTGGCGAGACGCTCAAGCTGTGGCGCGCCCTGCCCTGCGAGGGCGCGGGCCGCCCCGGCGAGGTGCTGGCCGCCGGCGAGGCGGGCATCGTGGTGGCCTGCGGCAGCGGCGCGCTGCGCCTGACCGAGTTGCAGCGCGCCGGCGGCAAGCGGCTGGCCGCCGCCGCCTTCCTCGCCGGCCACCCCATCGCGCCCGGCGCGTGCTTCGAGCCCAAACCGGAATGAAGGCCGCCAGGACCGGTTGAACTCGTCGCCGCGGGCCGCATCTACGGCTGAGCCCAGGCCCCCCAACGTCCCCAACCCCACGGAGCATCCAAGACCATGTTCAACCTGATGAAGACGGCCATCCTGATGGCGGCCATCACCGCGCTGTTCATGGCCATCGGCGCGATGATGGGCGGGCGCAGCGGCATGTTGATGGCGCTGGGTGTCGCCGTGGCGATGAATTTCTTCAGCTACTGGTTCTCCGACAAGATGGTGCTGAAGATGTACAACGCGCGCGAGGTCGACGAGGCCAGCGCGCCGCAGTTCTACGGCATGGTGCGCGAGCTGGCCGAGCGCGCCCAGTTGCCGATGCCGCGTGTGTACCTGATCGACGAAGCCGCGCCGAACGCCTTCGCCACCGGCCGCAACCCGCAGCACGCCGCGGTGGCGGCCACCACCGGCATCCTGCGCGTGCTCAGCGAGCGCGAACTGCGCGGCGTGATGGCGCACGAGCTGGCGCACGTCAGGCACCGCGACATCCTGATCAGCACCGTCAGCGCGACGATGGCCGGCGCGATCTCGATGCTGGCCAACTTCGCGATGGTTTTCGGCGGGCGCGACAGCGAGGGCCGCCCGGCCAACCCGATCGTCGGCATGCTGGTGATGCTGCTGGCGCCGCTGGCGGCCAGCCTGATCCAGATGGCGATCAGCCGCGCCCGCGAGTTCGAGGCCGACCGCGGCGGCGCCGAGATCTCCGGCGATCCGCACGCGCTCGCCTCGGCGCTGGAGAAGATCCAGGCCTATGCGCGCGGCACGCCGCTGGCGCCGGCCGAGCGCCACCCCGAGACGGCGCAGATGATGATCATGAACCCGCTGTCCGGCGGGGGCTTGCGCGGCCTGTTCTCGACGCACCCGTCGACCGAGGAGCGGGTGCAGCGGCTGCGGGCGATGGGCGGCCCGGCCTGAGCCGGGCGGCTCGCGCTCAAGTCGGCGGCGGGCGCGCCGATAAGGCGCTCAGACCGCCATGAAAAAGCTCATCGTCCCGCTGCTGCTCACGCTCCTCGCCGGCTGCGACATGCTGGGCATCGACTCGCCCGAGAAACTCGCCGCCAACCGCGAGGCCGACGGCAAGGCCATCGGCGGCGCCTGCCGCCATGCCGGCCGCGCGATCGAGGACTGCTACGCGCTGAACCGCAAGGCCGAGCGCGCCGCCGTGTTCGCCGGCTGGCGCGAGATGAACGACTACATGCGCGAGAACAAGATCGACGAGGTGGCGCCGCAGCTCAGCGCCGCCGCGCCCGCGCCGCGCGGCGTCGAGCAAACGCCGGCCGACGACGAGAGCACGCCGGCCAGGGCCGGGGCCAAGGACAAGCCGAAGCGCGAGTCCTGAGCGCGCGCCCGCGAGCGGCGACAATGCGGGGATGACCTCGCTGCGCGAACTGGCCCACGACCCCCATTTCCGCCGCGGCTCGCGCGACATGCTCGACTTCGCGCCCGGCATCGCGGCCTGGGGCCTCGTCACCGGCGTCGCGATGGCCAAGAGCGGCCTGTCGCTGCCGCTGGCGGTGCTGATGTCGCTGACCGTCTACGCCGGCAGCGCGCAGCTCGCCTCGCTGCCGCTGCTGGCCAGCGGCGCGCCGATGTGGGTGATCTGGGCGGCGGCCTTGTGCGTCAACCTGCGCTTCGTGATCTTCAGCGCGCAGTGGCGCCCCTTTCTCGGCCACCTGCCGCGCGCGCGGCGCGTGGCGCTCGGCTACCCGCTGGCCGACCTGAACCTGATCGCCTTCCAGCGCGCCTGGCCCAGCGGCCGGCGCGAGCCGGGGCAGGTGCGCTACATCGTCGGCGGCGCCGCGACGATCTGGCTGTGCTGGCAACTGCCCTCGCTGCTGGGCATCTTCCTGTCCGAAGCGATCCCGACCGAATGGGGCCTGGGTTTCGCCGGCACGCTGGCGATGCTGGGCCTGACCTTCGGCCTGATGCACGACCGCAGCACCTGGACGGCCGCCTTCGTGGCCGGCACGGCGGCGGTGGCGGCCTACGCGCTGCCGCTCAAGCTCAACATCGTGGTCGCGATCGCCGCGGCGGTGGCCGCCGGGCTGATGATGGAACACGCCGAGCGCGCCGGCCGCAGGCTCAGGGGCGGCGCATGACGCACGTCGACAACGCCTGGGGCGCGATCACCATCCTCGGCCTCGCGCTGGTGACGGTGGTCACGCGCGGCTTCTTCCTTTTTCCCGAGCGCGAGGTCAAGATCCCGCAATGGCTGCAGCGCGGCCTGAAGGTGGCGCCGCTGGCGGCGCTGGCCGCCGTCGTGGTGCCGGAGGTGATCATGACGCACGGCGCGCTGATCGCCACCTGGCAGGACGCCCGGCTGCCCGCCGCGCTGGCCGCCACGCTGTACTACGTCTGGCGGCCCGGCGTGCTCGGTCCGCTGCTCGCCGGCCTGGCCGTGTTCCTGCCGCTGCGGTGGTGGTGGGGATGGTGAGCGCGCCGCCACCGGGTTTTCTTGTCGTCAACCATCGAGTTTCATCATGAACGTGCTCCGTTTCAGCGACCTGGTCGCCGCCGGCAAGGTGTCCGGCCAGCGTGTCTTCATCCGTGCCGACCTCAACGTGCCGCAGGACGATGCCGGCAACATCACCGAGGACACCCGCATCCGCGCCAGCGTGCCCTGCGTGGAGATGGCCCTGAAGGCCGGCGCGGCGGTGATGCTCACCTCGCATCTCGGCCGGCCGACCGAAGGCGAGTTCAAGCCGGAGGATTCGCTCGCGCCGGTGGCCGCCCGCCTGGGCGAGCTGCTCGGCCGCGAGGTTCCGCTGGTATCCAATTGGGTCGATGGAGTGCAGGTGGCGCCCGGCCAGGTGGTGATGCTGGAGAACTGCCGGCTCAACAAGGGCGAGAAGAAGAACAACGAGGAACTGGCGCGCAAGATGGCCGCGCTGTGCGACATCTTCGTGCACGACGCCTTCGGCACCGCGCACCGCGCCGAGGCCTCCACCTACGGCATCGCGCAGTTCGCCAAGGTCGCCTGCGCCGGCCCGCTGCTGGCCGCCGAGATCGACGCCATCTCCAAGGCGCTGGCCAACCCGAAGCGCCCGCTGGTGGCCATCGTCGCCGGCTCCAAGGTCAGCACCAAGCTGACCATCCTGCAATCGCTGGCGAAGAACGTCGACCAGCTCATCGTCGGCGGCGGCATCGCCAACACCTTCATGCTCGCCGCCGGCCTGCCGATCGGCAACAGCCTGGCCGAGAAGGACCTGGTGGGCGACGCCAAGGCGGTGATCGAGGCGATGAAGGCGCGCGGCGCCGCGGTGCCGATCCCGGTCGACGTGGTCACGGCCAAGGAATTCAAGGCCGACGCGAAGGCGACCGTGAAGGCCGTCGCCGACGTGGCCGCCGACGACCTGATCCTCGACATCGGCCCGCAGACCGCCGCGCAGCTCGCCGGCATGCTGGCAGCCGCCGGCACCATCGTCTGGAACGGCCCGGTCGGCGTGTTCGAGTTCGACGCCTTCGCCAAGGGCACCGAGACCATCGCGCGCGCCATCGCCGCGAGCCAGGCCTTCAGCATCGCCGGCGGCGGCGACACGCTGGCCGCCATCGCCAAGTACGGCATCGACAAGCAGGTGGGCTACATCTCCACCGGCGGCGGCGCCTTCCTCGAGGTGCTGGAGGGCAAGACGCTGCCCGCCTTCGAGATCCTGGCCAAGCGCGCGCAGTAATCCCCGCCATCCCGTCCACGACCCGTTCACGAGAGACCCCATGCCCCGCGCCACCAAGATCGTCGCCACGCTCGGCCCCGCGTCCAGTTCGCCCGAGGTGCTGGAGCGCATGATGCGCGCCGGGGTCGACGTGGTGCGGCTGAACTTCTCGCACGGCAAGGCGCAGGACCACATCGAGCGCGCCGCGCTGGTGCGCGAGGTGGCGGCACGCGCCGGCAAGGAGGTCGCGATCATGGCCGACCTGCAGGGCCCGAAGATCCGCGTCGGCAAGTTCGACGGCGGCTCGACGCTGCTGCAGCCCGGCCAGCGCTTCGTGCTCGACGCGGCCACCAGCGCTTTGGGCAACCACGAGCGCGTCGGCCTCGACTACAAGGACCTGCCGCGCGACGTGAAGCCCGGTGACACGCTGCTGCTCAACGACGGGCTGATCCGGCTCGCGGTCGAGGCGGTGCGCGGCGAGGAGGTGCTGACCACCGTGGTGGTCGGCGGCGAGCTGTCGAACAACAAGGGCATCAACAAGGCCGGCGGCGGGCTGACCGCGCCGGCGCTGACCGCCAAGGACATGGAGGACATCCGCACCGCGATGTCGTTCCAGTGCGAGTACCTGGCGGTGAGCTTCCCGAAGAACGCCACCGACATGGAGATGGCGCGCCAGCTCGCCAACGTGGCCGGCGAGCCGTGGCGCCACAAGCCGGCGATGATCGCCAAGATCGAGCGCAGCGAGGCGGTGCCCGTGCTCGACCAGATCCTCAAGGCGAGCGACGGCATCATGGTCGCGCGCGGCGACCTCGCGGTGGAGGTCGGCAACGCCGCGGTGCCGGCGCTGCAGAAGCGCATGATCCGCATGGCGCGCGAGATGGACAAGGTGGTCATCACCGCGACGCAGATGATGGAGTCGATGATCGTCAACCCGGTGCCCACGCGCGCCGAGGTCAGCGACGTGGCCAACGCGGTGCTCGACGGCACCGACGCGGTGATGCTCAGCGCCGAGACGGCCGCCGGCAAGTACCCGGTGGAGACGATCACGCAGATGGCCGCGATCGCGCTCGAGGCCGAGGCCGCCGAGGACGTGACCATCGAGACCGACTTCACCAACAAGAAGTTCGGCCGCATCGACCAGTCGATCGCGATGGGCGCGCTGTTCACGGCGCACCACCTCGGCTGCAAGGCCATCCTGGCGCTGACCGAATCGGGTTCGACCGCGCTGTGGATGAGCCGGCACAACGTCAAGGTGCCGATCTTCGGCCTGACCACGCAGCTCGTGTCGCAGCGCAAGATGACGCTGTACCGCAACGTGCGCCCGCTGCTGATGCCCTCGCACACCGACCGCGACCAGGCGCTCGCGGCGGCCGAGAAGCTGCTGGTCGAGCGCGGCGTGCTGCGCCCGGGCGACACCTACGCGATCACCTGCGGCGAGCCGATGGGCTACCCGGGCGGCACCAACATGCTGAAAGTCTGCCGCGTGGCATAGATGGAATCCCCCCGGAAGCGCCTTCGGCGCCTCCCCCCAGGGGGCACCGCCAGCGGCCCGGCAGAGCCGGTTCCGCGGCGGTCGCTGGATCGGCGTGGATTCATGCGATGCGCGGTGGAGTAATTGAAATGTCCGATACGCTGACGCTCGCCAACGTTCAAGCAGCCGCCGAACGCCTGCGCGGCGAGGTGGTGGACACGCCCTGCCTGCGCTCGCGCACGCTGTCGGCGCTGGCCGGCTGCGAGGTCTGCCTGAAGTTCGAGAACCACCAGTTCACCGCCTCGTTCAAGGAGCGCGGCGCGCTCAACAAGATGGCGCAACTGGGCGCCGCCGAGCGCGCGGCCGGCGTGCTGGCGGTGTCGGCCGGCAACCACGCGCAGGGCGTGGCGTACCACGCGCAGCGCATGGGCATCCCGGCGGTGATCGTGATGCCGCGCTTCGCGCCGGCGGTGAAGGTCGAGAACACGCGCCGCTTCGGCGCCGGCGTGGTGCTGGAGGGCGACACCTTCGACGATGCGCGCAACCACGGCCTGGCGCTGGCGCGCGAGCGCGGCCTGACGCTGGTGCATCCCTACGACGACCTGGCGGTGGCGGCGGGCCAGGGCACCATCGCGCTGGAAATGCTGGCCGCGCAGCCGCAGCTCGACACGCTGCTGGTGGCCATCGGCGGCGGCGGGCTGATCTCCGGCATCGCCACCGCGGCCAAGGCGCTGCGGCCCGGCATCCAGGTGGTCGGCGTGCAGACGGAACGCTTCCCGGCCGCCTGGAACGCCGCGCACGGCGGCGCGCGCGAGAGCGCGCAGGCCACCATCGCCGACGGCATCGCGGTCAGGGCGCCCGGCGCGCTGACGCTGCCGCTGATCCGCGAGCGCGTCGACGACGTGCTGCTGGTGGCCGAGGACGACATCGAGCAGGCCATCCTGATGCTGCTGGAGATCGAGAAGACCGTGGTCGAGGGCGCCGGCGCCGTCGGCCTGGCCGCGCTGATCAAACACGGCGCGCGCTTCGCCGGCCGGCATGTCGGCCTGGTGCTCAGCGGCGGCAACATCGAGCCGCTGGTGCTGGCCGAGATCGTGCAGCGCGGCATGGTCAAGTCGGGCCGGCTGGCGCGGCTGCGCCTGGACATCCGCGACGTGCCGGGCGCGCTGGCCGACGTCGCCACGCTGCTGGGCCGGCTCGGCGCCAACATCGATTCGGTCGAGCACCAGCGCGCCTTCACCTCGCTGTCGGTGGAGCGCGCCGAGATCGAGGTGGTGGTGCAGACGCGCGGCGTAGCGCACATCGCGCAGATCCTCGCCGCGCTGCGCGAGCAGGGCTACCGCGCCGAGCGCATCGGCTGAGCCGGGCGTGGCGCGATCCCCCGGATGCGGGCGTCCGGCGGCCCGGTCGCGCCGACCCCGCTGGCTAAAATCGAGGCAGTTACCGACAGGTTACGGACGAACACCCATTCCGGAGAACGACATGCCCCTCGTTTCGATGCGCCAGCTCCTCGACCACGCCGCCGAGAACGGCTACGGCATCCCCGCCTTCAACGTCAACAACCTCGAACAGGTGCAGGCGGTGATGCAGGCCGCCGGCGAGGTCGGCGCGCCGGTGATCCTGCAGGCCAGCGCCGGCGCGCGCAAGTACGCCGGCGAATCCTTCATCAAGCACCTGATCCAGGCCGCCACCGAGGCCTATCCGCAGATCCCGCTGGTGATGCACCAGGACCACGGCACCTCGCCGGCGATCTGCGAGGGCGCGATCAAGCTCGGCTTCGGCTCGGTGATGATGGACGGCTCGCTGCGCGAGGACGGCAAGACGCCGGCCGACTTCGCCTACAACGTGCAGGTCACGCGCAAGGTGGTCGACATGGCCCACGCGGTGGGCGTCACCGTCGAGGGCGAACTGGGCTGCCTGGGCAGCCTGGAAACCGGCGAGGCCGGCGAGGAAGACGGCGTCGGCGCGGTCGGCAAGCTCGACCACAGCGCGCTGCTGACCGACCCCGAGGAAGCCGCGCAGTTCGTCAAGGCGACGCAGCTCGACGCGCTGGCCATCGCCATCGGCACCAGCCACGGCGCCTACAAGTTCACCCGCAAGCCCACCGGCGACATCCTGGCCATCGGGCGCGTCAAGGAGATCCACAAGCGCATCCCGAACACGCACCTGGTGATGCACGGCTCGTCGTCGGTGCCGCAGGAGCTGCTGGCCATCATCAACCAGTACGGCGGCAAGATGAAGGAGACCTACGGCGTGCCGATCGAGGAGATCCAGGAAGCGATCAAGCACGGCGTGCGCAAGATCAACATCGACACCGACATCCGCCTCGCGATGACCGGCGCGGTGCGCAAGTTCATGGCCGAGAACCCCGACAAGTTCGACGCCCGCGAATGGCTGAAGCCGGCGCGCGAAGCCGCCTACAAGGTGTGCAAGCAGCGCTACCTCGAATTCGGCTGCGAAGGCCAGGCCGGCAAGATCAAGCCGCAGACGCTGGTCGAGGTGACGCAGCGCTACGCGCGCGGCGAACTCGCGCAGACGGTGATCTGACGCGCTGATCCGTTCGCGCCCTGAGCTTGTCGAAGGGCGCGCCGCCTACAATGACCGGTTTCGCCAGAAGACCGGAGCAGGCCGTGACCGTCGCCCCCCCGCTCGTCGGCGTCGTGATGGGCTCCAGCAGCGACTGGGAGACCTTGAAAGCCGCCGCCGAGATCCTCGCCGAGTTCGGCGTGCCGCACGAGGCGCGCGTCGTCTCGGCGCACCGCATGCCCGACGACATGTTCGCCTACGCGGAAGGCGCCGCGGCGCGCGGCCTGCGCGCGATCATCGCCGGCGCCGGCGGCGCGGCGCACCTGCCCGGCATGCTGGCGGCCAAGACCACGGTGCCGGTGCTCGGCGTGCCGGTGGCGAGCCGGCACCTGCAAGGCGTCGACTCGCTGCACTCGATCGTGCAGATGCCCAAGGGCATTCCGGTGGCCACCTTCGCGATCGGCGCGGCCGGCGCGGCCAACGCGGCGCTGTTCGCGGTGGCGATGCTGGCCGCCGGCGACGCCGCGCTGCGCGCGAAGCTCGACGCCTACCGCGCGCGCCAGACCGAGGCGGCGCGGGCGATGACCTCCGAACTGAAGTGAGCGGCGAGCGCTTCATCGCTCCCGGCGCCACGCTCGGCGTGATGGGCGGCGGCCAGCTCGGCCGCATGTTCGTGCACGCCGCCCAGCAGCTCGGTTACGCCGCCGCGGTGCTCGACCCCGACGCCGCGAGCCCGGCCGGCGGGGTGGCGCAGCGCCACGTGCGCGCCGAGTACCTCGACGACGCCGGCCTCGCGCAACTGGCGCGGTGCAGCGCGGCGGTCACCACCGAGTTCGAGAACGTGCCGGCCGCCGCGCTGCGCACGCTCGCGGCGTCGCGTCCGGTGGCGCCGGGCGCCGACGCGGTGGCGATCTGCCAGGACCGCGCGCTGGAGAAGGCGCACTTCGTGCGCTGCGGCGTGCCCTGCGCGGCGCACGCCGTCATCGAGACGCCAGCGCAGCTCGACGGCGTGGATGCCGGGCTGCTGCCCGGCATCCTGAAGACCGCGCGCCTGGGCTACGACGGCAAGGGCCAGGCGCGCGTGCGCGACCGCGCCGAACTCGCCGCCGCCTGGGCGGCGATGAAGGGCGTGGCCTGCGTGCTCGAACAGCGGCTCGAGCTCGCCGCCGAGATCAGCGTGATCGTCGCGCGCGGCGCCGACGGCGCGGTGGTTCACCTGCCGGTGCAGCGCAACCTGCACCGCGACGGCATCCTCGCCGTCACCACGGTGCCGGCGGCGATCGACGGCAAACTCTCCGGGCAGGCCGTCGCGGCGGCCGAACGCATCGCCGCCTCGATGGGCTACGTCGGCGTGCTGTGCGTCGAGTTCTTCGTGCTCGCCGACGGCTCGCTGGTCGCCAACGAGATGGCGCCGCGGCCGCACAACTCCGGCCACTATAGCATCGACGCCTGCGACGTCTCGCAGTTCGAGCTGCAGGTGCGCACGCTGGCCGGCGCGCCGCTGGTGCAGCCGCGCCTGCATTCGCCGGCGCTGATGCTGAACCTGCTCGGCGACCTGTGGTTCGCGCGCGGTGAGCGGGCCGTCGAACCCGACTGGGCGGGCGTGCTGGCGCTGCCCGGCGCGCACCTGCACCTGTACGGCAAGGCCGAGGCGCGGCGCGGGCGCAAGATGGGCCACCTGACGATCACCGCGGCAACGGCCGAGGCGGCGCGCGAGCTCGCGCTGCGCGCCGCCGCGCTGCTGGGCATCGAGGCGTTCTAGTGCTGCTGCCGGGCCAGGACGATGCCGCGATCGAACAGGCGGCCGAGACGCTCGCCGCGGGCGAACTGGTCGCCTTCCCGACCGAAACCGTCTACGGCCTGGGCGCGCGCGCCGACGACGACGCGGCGGTGGGCAGGATCTTCGCGCTGAAGGGCCGCCCGGCCGACCACCCGCTGATCGTGCACGTGCTCGACCGCGCCGACGCGCTGGTGTTCGCCGGCGCGCTGAACGCCGCCGCCGAGCGCCTGATCGCCGCTTTCTGGCCCGGGCCGCTGACCCTCATCGTGCCGCGCGCGCCGGGCGTCGCCTCGGCCGCCGCCGCGGGGCAGGCCAGCATCGGCCTGCGCTGCCCGGCGCACCCGGTGGCGCGCGCGCTGCTCGGCGCGGCGCGGCGGCGCGGCGTGCGCGGCGTCGCCGCGCCGAGCGCCAACCGCTTCGGCCGCATCAGCCCGACGCGCGCGCAGCACGTCGTCGACGAGTTCGGCGCCGCGCTGCCGGTGCTCGACGGCGGCGATTGCGAGGTCGGCATCGAGTCGAGCATCGTCGACTGCTCGGGCCGCGCGCCGGCGCTGCTGCGGCCGGGGCAGATCGAGCGCGGCCGCATCGAGGCCGCGCTCGGCGCGCCGCTGGCCCGGCCGGGCGCGGACGCGCCGCGCGCCTCCGGCACGCTGGAGGCGCACTACGCGCCGCGCGCCAGGCTGCGCCTGATGCCCACCGAGATGCTCAACACGGCGTTGCAGATGCTCGGCGACAGCGCCCTGAAGCTGGCGGTATATTCGCGCACCGTGCCCTTGCCGCCCGGCTCGCGCCTCGCGCGGCGCGCGATGCCCGACGCGCCCGAGCGCGCCGCGCACGAGCTCTTCGCCGTCCTGCGCGAACTCGATGCCCTCGGCCTGGATCTGATCTGGGTCGAGGAGCCGCCGGCCGGTGCCGCCTGGGACGGCGTGCGCGACCGGCTGGTTCGCGCCGCCGCGGCCGCCTGACACGCGACGATCACACCTTCCATTGTTGGAGCTTCGATGAATTTCTCCGCCTTCGCCCCCCGACGCGCCGCGCTGGCCTTCACCCTCGGCCTCGCGACGCTGCTGGCCTCCTGCGGCGGCGGCGATCCGGTCAAGGCCTTCGAGCCGCGCCGCGTGCTGGCCTTCGGCGACGAGTACAGCGTCATCACCCCGGCGGGCCGCAAGTACGGCATCAACGCGATGGTGGCCGACAGCGGCGGCGTGAAGACGCTGTCGTGCGTCACGAACCCGCTGTGGGTGCAGCGCCTGGCCGCCAGCCACGGCCTGGTGTTTCCCGAGTGCAATCCCGACAACGTCGCCGACCCGGCCAGCCGCATCTATGCGGCCGAAGGCGCCACGGTGGCCGACCTCGCGGCGCAGATCGACCAGCACCTCGCCGCCGATTCCTTCTCCGACAGGGATCTGGTGACGCTGCTGGTCGGCCAGCACGACCTGCTGGCGCTGTACGCGAGCTACCCGGCCACGCCGAGCGCGGAACTGGTGGCCGCGGCCAAGGCCGCGGGCGGCGCGCTGGCGGCGCAGGTGGTGCGCGTCGCCGACGCCGGCGGCAAGGTGCTGGTGTCGACCGTGCCCAGCCTGTCGGTGATGCCCTTCGCGCGCGCCGACGATGTGACCGCCGGCGACAACTCGCGCACCAAGCTGCTCAAGGAGATGGTGGACGCCTTCAACGGCGGGCTGCGCCTGGGCATCGCCAAGGAGAACGGCTCGGAGGTGGCGCTGATGCTGACCAACGAGCTGATGGACACGATGTACAAGTACCCGAGCAGCTACGCGATGAGCAACTCGCTGGTGGTGGCCTGCGACGCGGCGCTCGCGCCCGCGCTGATCGACTGCAGCACCGACACGCTGGTGACGGGCGCCACCTCGACCTCGCACCTGTGGGCCGACGACCGCCACTTCGGCCCGCAGGGCCACGCCTACATCGGCACGCTGGCCGCGAACCGGGTGCGCACCAACCCCTTCTGATCGGGAAAAGTCCCGAGGGCGCGAGCCGGGTTTGTCCTGCGGCGCCGCGCCGCGGCGCGCGCCTATAGTGGCCGGACAGAAAACGAACGACCGTTCGTTTTTGACCGACCACGAAGAGGTGTGCATGAAGCTGTTCCGTTCCGTGGCGCCGCTGGCGCTGGCGGCCGCGCTGCTCGCGGCTTGTGGCGGGGGCGACCCCGATGTGCCCGGCAGCGGCTCGCCTTCGGGCGCACCGACCACCAAGGGCAACTTCACCGCGCTGATCAGCTTCGGCGACAGCCTCAGCGACGTCGGCACCTACTCACCGGTGCCCGCCCAGTTCGGCATCCCGGGCGGCAAGTTCACCACCAACAGCAGCACCAGCACGATCTGGGTCGAGAACGTGGCCGCGGCGCTCGGGCTGCTGGTCACGCCGGCGCAGGTGGGTTTCAACGGGCAGGCCGTGAACTGCCCGGCGGCGGCCAATCCGAATCCGGTGATCGCGAAGTCGTGCACCGCCTACGGCCAGGGCGGCTCGCGCGTCAGCGACCCGAACGGCATCGGCCACGACCCGGCCACCGGCGCCGGCGCGCTGACCGTGCCGGTGTCCACGCAGATCGCCAACCACCTCGCCAACCCGGCCTTCGGCGGGCGCTTCGCCGACACCGACCTGATCATGGTCTACGTCGGCAGCAACGACGTGTTCACGCAGTTCGGCATCTTCGCCGCCAAGGCGGGGCAGATCCAGGCCCAGGCGCAAGGCGGCACGCTCACCGCCGACCAGGCCAACGCCGCGCTGTTCCAGGCGCAGACCGAGGCGCAGGCCGGCATGAAGCAGGCCGCCCTGGAGCTGGCCGCGCTGGTGAAGTCGCAGATCCTCGCCAAGGGCGGCAAGTACGTCGCGGTGATGACGCTCAGCGACATCGCCGACACGCCCTTCGGCAACTCGGCGCAGGTGGCGCCGGCGCGCGGCGTGCTGACCGACCTGTCGCGCATCTTCAACCTGTGGCTGCGCGACGGACTGACCGGCCAGCCGGTGCAGATCATCGACACCTTCGCGCTGTTCAAGGACCTGACCGCCAAGGCGACGCAGCTCGGCTTCACCAACATCACGACGCCGGCCTGCGACGCCGCCAAGATCGCGGCGGCCACGGCCAACAACGTGACCGACGGCTCCTCGCTGTTCTGCGGCCCGGGTTCGCTGCGCGACACGCCGCCGGCCGACCCCGCCACCTGGTTCTTCGCCGACTCGGTGCACCCCAGCACCGGCGGCCACAAGGCGTTCAGCGACGTCTTCCTCGCCCAGCTTCGCGCCTTCGGCTGGATCTGACGCCACCCGCACCCCGGAGAAGCACACCATGAAGTTCATCCTCCAGGCGACGGCCGCGGCCGTGTTCGCGGCCGGCGGCGCGGCGCAGGCGCAGACCGTGCAGAACATCGTCAAGGTCGGCGCGATCCAGTACACGACGAACTCGAAGACCAAGGGCATCCAGGGCATCGGCGTGCCGCCCGGCGCGGATGCCGAGACCGGCGACGCGACCACGCTGCTGCTGACCTACGAGCGCCTGTTCACGCCCGAGATCGGCGTCGAGCTGATCATCGGCGTGCCGCCCAAGATCAAGGCCAAGGCGACCGGCACGGTGGCCTTCCTCGGCGACGACATCCTGTCGGCGCGCAACGTGGCGCCGACGCTGATCGTCAACTACCACTTCGGCAGCGAGGGCGACCGGCTGCGCCCCTACCTCGGCGCGGGCATCAACTACACCAAGTTCACCAGCGTGAAGTCCAAGCTGGCGTCGAACGTGAAGATGTCCGACTCCACCGGCCTGGTGGTGCAGGCCGGCGTGGACTACGCCTTCGACAAGAACTGGGGCCTGTTCGCCAGCGTGGCGCGCGTGGACACCAAGTCGAAGCTGGTGGCCGCCGGCACGACGGTGCTGACCACCGAGATCGACTTCCGCCCGGTGACCTACGCCGTCGGGCTGTCGTACCGCTTCTGATTCATTCGGTGACGGCACCGGACGCGCCGTCCTGCACCACCCACTGCACCAGCGCGTCGAAGGCCGGCCGCGCCGCGCCGGCGTTGGCGTGGTTGGCGATCGCCACCACCACGTAGCGCCGGCCGCTGGCGCCGAGCACGTAGCCGGCGATGCCGGCCACGTCGCGCAGCGAGCCGGTCTTCAGGTGCGCGCGGCCGGGCGGCGCCTTCGAGCGCGTCAGCGTGCCGTCGATGCCCGACACCGGCAGCGAGGCCAGCAGCTCGGGCATCACCGCGCTGCCCCAGGCCGATTGCAGCAGCCGCGCGAGCTGCTGCGCCGACAGCCGCGTCTGGCGCGACAGGCCCGAGCCGTTGTCGATCACCACGCCCTCGGCGTTCTGGCGGCCGATGCGCTCGGCCAGCCAGCGCTGCAGCAGCTCGCGCGAGGCCTCCGGCGTGCCGCGCCCGCTGCGCACCAGCCCGAGCGTGAGGAAGAGCTGCTGCGCCATCACGTTGTTGCTGTACTTGTTGATGTCGCGGATCACCTCGGCCAGCGCCGGCGAGGCGCTGCTGAAGGTCGGCGGCGCGGCCGGCGCGCTGCCGTCGCGCACCGTGCCGGCGAGCCTGCCGCCCATCTCGCGCCACAGGCCGGCGAGCATGCGTTCGTCGTAGCGGCGCGGCTCGGCGTAGGCCAGCGGCCAGGTCTTCTCGCCGCAGGCGCCGGGGAAGCTGCCCGACAGGCGCAGGCGCAGCGGGTCGCTGAAGTCGGCGCGCAGCTCGCCGCGCCAGTCGCCGCAGGCGGCGGCGCTCAGCGGCACGCTGGCGTCGATGCCGACGCCGGCCAGCGGCGGGTCGAGGCTGACCAGCGCGACGCCGCGCGCCGCGTCGGGCGTGAAGCCGATCAGCACCGAGCGGTAGCCCAGCAGCAGCGCGTCGGCGCGCACGTTGTAGGGGCGCAGCGGCTCGCCGTCGAAATCGGCCGGGTTCTGCTCGGGCACGACGAAGGCGCCGCGGTCGAGCACGATGTCGCCGCGGATCTCACGCACGCCGAGCTGCTGCACGCGGCGCAGCATCAGCCACAGCCGCTCGGGCACCAGCTTGGGGTCGCCGCTGCCCTTGATGACGAGGTTGCCGTCGAGCACGCCGTCGCTCACCGTGCCTTGCAGCCACACCGGCGTGTTCCAGGTCCAGGCCGGGCCGAGCAGGTCGAGCGCGGCATAGGTGGTCACGAGCTTGGTCAGCGAGGCCGGGTTGACCGGCACCGCCTCGCGCCAGGCGAGGCGGTTGCGCGCGCTGCCGACCTCCTGCACGACGACGACCACGGCCTCGGGCGGCAGCTTGACGCGGTCGAGCGCGGTGTGGATCTCGCCGGGCAGGCGGGCGAAGGCGGCGGCGGAGGCGGCGAGCAGCAGCGCGGCGGCGAGCGGGCGCCGGAACATCGGGGGCGGCATGGGCCGCGATGATCGCATGGGCCGCGCCGTACACTCGTCGTCGCATGAACCAAGACGCCATCGCAGCCCTGCGGGCCGAGCGCCGGGACGCTCCCAAGCCGGCCCCCGCCGGCCCCGAGACGGGGCCGGCACTTCGGCCGTCCATGCCCGCGCAGGCGGGCATGGAGCCGCGGCCGTCGTTCCCCTCGGGGGATCGGCCGACGTACTCGTCGGACGAGGGGCTGTCATGACTTGTCTGCTGGCCATCGACTGCGCCACCGAGGCGATGTGCATCGCTCTCAGTCGTGACGGCCGAAGCTTCGTTTTCGAGGGCGAAGGCGGCGCGCTGGCCTCGGCGCGCCTGCTGCCGGAGGTGATGGCGCTGCTGCAATCGGCCGGCTGCACGCTGAACGACATCGACGCGATCGGCTTCGGGCGCGGCCCCGGCGCGTTCACCGGCTTGCGCAGCGCCTGCTCGGTGGCGCAGGGCCTGGCGCTGGGCGCCGGCAAGCCGGTGCTGGCGCTGGACAGCCTGCTGCTGGTGGCGCAGGAGGCTTTCGACGAACTCGGCGAACAAGCTGCCGATTGCTGGGTGGCGATGGATGCGCGCATGGACGAGGTCTACGCCGCGCACTACCGCCGCGACGGCGAGCGCTGGCAGGTGCTCGCCGCGCCTATGCTGTGCCGCCCGGAGGAACTGAACCGGCGCTGGGCGGCCGAGCCGCCGCGCTGCGTGGCCGGCTCGGCGTTGTCCGCGTTCGGCGAACGCCTCGCCACCGGCGCCGCGCTGCAACGCCCGGCCACACGCTCGCGCGCCGCCGCGCTGGCGCGGCTGGCCGAGGCGGCGTGGCGCGACGGCGCGGCCGTCGACGCCGCGCTGGCGCTGCCGGTGTACCTGCGCGACAAGGTCGCGCAGACCACCGCCGAGCGCGAGGCGGCGCAACGCGCCAAGGCCGAGGCATGAGCGCGGTGCCGCAAGCGAGGCAGCCGCTGCTGCTGCCGATGAGCGTGCTGCATCTCGACGCCGTGCTGGCCATCGAGGCCGGCGCCTATGCCTTCCCGTGGAGCCGCGGCAACTTCGTCGATTCGCTGGCCGCCGGCTACGACGCGCGCGTGCTGTACGACGACGGTGCGCAGATCGTCGGCTACTTCGTCGCGATGGCCGGCGTCGAGGAGATGCACCTGCTGAACATCACCGTCGCGCCGCGTTGCTGGCACCAGGGCCACGCGCGCGACATGCTCGACGCGCTGGAGGCGCTGTGCCGCGAGCGCGGCGCGAACAAGCTGTGGCTCGAGGTGCGCGAGAGCAACCAGCGCGCACGCGCCATCTACCGCCGCCGCGGCTTCGCCGACATGGGCCGGCGCAAGGGCTACTACCCCGACGCCCACGGCCGGCGCGAGGACGCGATCGTGATGAGCCTGGCGATCGAAGGAGCGGGCGATGGGCTGGACTGAGCGCCAGCAGGCGATGCTGGCCGAAATGGGTGTGCGCTTGTGGCTGCCGCCCGAGGAGGATCGTCCGGTGGCCGCGCCGCAGCCCGCACCCGAGCCCGCGCCGGAGCCAGCGGCGCGGCACCGTGCCACGGGCGTCGAGGCGATGGACTGGCCCGCGCTGCGCGAAGCCGTCGTCGCCTGCCGCGCCTGCAAGCTCTGCGAAGGCCGGCGCCAGACGGTGTTCGGCGTCGGCAACACCAGCGCGCACTGGATGATCGTCGGCGAAGCGCCCGGCGAGCAGGAAGACCGCCAGGGCGAGCCCTTCGTCGGCAAGTCCGGCCAGTTGCTCGACAACATGCTGCGCGCCGTCGGCCTGACGCGCGCCGAAGCCGACGCGGCGCATCAGGTCTACATCGCCAACACGCTGAAATGCCGCCCGCCGGGCAACCGCAACCCGGAGCCCGAGGAACTCGCGCAGTGCGAGCCCTTCCTGATCCGCCAGATCGAGCTGATCCGCCCGCGCATCATCCTGGCGATGGGGCGCTTCGCGGTGCAGAGCCTGCTGCGCAGCCACGAGCCGATCGGCCGGCTGCGCTCGCGCGTGCACCGTTATCACGACGTGCCGCTGATCGTCACCTACCACCCGGCCTACCTGCTGCGCAACCTGGAGGACAAGGCCAAGGCCTGGGACGACCTGTGCCTCGCGCTGCAGACGCTGAGATCGTCCACGCCCTCGTGATGGCCCGCCGAGCCAGCGACGACACCGCCGCCTGGGACGCACTGCCGGGCCCGCTGCTGCTGCTCGACGAACATGGCGGCGCGCTGCACGTCAACGCCGCCTTCGCCGCGCTGGCGCGGCGCGAGAGCTCGCACCTGCTGGGCCGCGCCTGGCAGGAGCTGTTCGACGCCGGCAGCCGCCGCGAGCTGCTGGCGAAGCTGGCGGCGCGCGCCGACTTCGCCACGGCCGTCTTCATCTCCGGCAGCGCGGCGGGCGACGGCGCGGCGTGGGTCGACTGGGCGGCGCGCTGGCAGCCGGGCGCGCGGCGCTGGCTGTGCCTGCTGCACGACGCCAGCGCCGTCAAGCGCTCTGAGGCCGAGGCGCGCGCGCAGGCGCGGCTGTTCCGGCTGCTGGCCGACAACGTGCCGGCGCAGATCGCCTACTACCGCGCCAGCGACTTCCAGTGCCAGTTCGCCAACAAGGCCTATGCGCGCGCCTTCAATACCGACGAGTACGCCGTCGTCGGCAAGCACGTCGCCGAGGTGATCGGCGCCGAGGCCGAGGCGCGGATCCGGCCGCACATGCAGCGCGTGCTGCAGCACCGGGAGGTGGCGTCCTACGAGCGCGAGCTGACGGGGCGCGGCGGCAAGCCGCGTTTCATCGAGGTGCACCTGCTGCCGCACGTCGGCGAGGCCGGCGACACGGTGGGCTGCTTCGTGCTGATCTCCGACGTCACGCGCTACCGGCTGGCCGAGCGCGCGGCGCGCGAGTCGGAGGAGCGGCTGGCCAAGTTCCTGCACGCCAGCGTCGAGGGCATCGTCTTCCACAAGGACGGCGTGATCACCGACGTCAACCCGCCGCTGTGCGCGCTGGTGGGCTACTCGCTGGCCGAGCTGTGCGGCCGGCCGACGCTGGACTACGTCGCGCCCGACCAGCGTGCGCGCGTCGCGGCGGTGCTCGACTCGGGCCAGGAACTCGCCTACGAGTCGGCGCTGGTCGACCGGGCCGGGCAGCGCATCGCGGTCGAGCTGATCGGGCGCACCATGCTGCGCAACGGCGAGCGCCTGCGCATGACCATCGTGCGCGACATCCGCGACCGCCAGGCGGCGCAGGCGCGCATCCACCACCTCGCCCACCACGACGCGCTGACCGGCCTGCCGAACCGCATGTCGTTCCTGGAGCAGTTGCAGCAGCACATGGCCGCGGCCGAGGCCGAGGGCACGCAGCTCGCGCTGCTGTTCATCGACCTCGACCACTTCAAGCGCGTCAACGACTCGCTCGGCCACCTGGCCGGCGACGCGCTGCTGCGCACCGTGGCCGAGCGCATCCTCGCCAGCCTGCGCGCCACCGACCTGGTGGCGCGCTTCGGCGGCGACGAGTTCATGGTGCTGCTGCACGGCGGCCCGTCGCGCGAGCGGCGGCGCGACGAGGTCGACGAGGTCGCGCGCAAGCTGATCGCCGCGATCGAGGCGCCGGTGGACGCGGAAGGGCGGCCGATCTCGGTGACGCCGTCGATCGGCGTGGCGTTCTTCCCCGGCGACGCCGACACGCCCGACGAGCTGATCAAGAACGCCGACAGCGCGATGTACCTGGCCAAGGCCAAGGGCCGCGCCAACCACCAGTTCTTCGACCGCGGCATCGCCGACAGCGCCTACGCCGCGCTGGTGCTCGAAGGCCAGCTCGCGCAGGCGCTCGAACGCGGCGAGTTCGAGCTGTACTTCCAGCCGCAGGTGCGCGCCGGCGACGGCGTGCTGGTCGGCTGCGAGGCGCTGCTGCGCTGGAACCACCCCGAGCGCGGCCTGCTCGTGCCCGACCAGTTCATCCCGGTGGCCGAGCGCCAGCGCCTGATGCTGGCCATCGGCCAGTGGGCGCTGACCGAGGCGGCGCGCAGCGCGCAGCGCTGGGACGCGCAGGGCCTGGCCGTGGCGCCGGTGGCGGTGAACCTCTCGACGGTGCAGTTCCAGTCGGTCGGCTTCGTCGAGGCGGTGGCGCAGGTGCTGGCCGACGACGGCGACGCGCGCCCGGCGGCGCGCCTGCTCGAACTCGAGCTGACCGAGCGCATGCTGATGGACGACATCGGCGAGGTGAAGCACCGCCTGCTGCGCCTGAAGGCGATGGGCCTGGGCATCGCGGTCGACGACTTCGGCACCGGCTACTCGTCGCTCGGCCACCTCAAGGAACTGCCGATCGACAAGATCAAGATCGACCGCTCCTTCGTGCACGACCTGCCCGGCAACCGCGACTCGGCGGCGATCACGCGCGCCATCGTGCAGCTCGGGCTGAGCCTGGGCATGACGGTGACCGCCGAGGGCGTCGAGACCGAGGCCCAGCGCGACTTCCTGGCGCGCCAGGGCTGCGCGCAGATCCAGGGCCTGCTGGTCGGCGCGCCGATGCCGGCGCCGGCCTTCGAGGCCTGGGCGCGCGAGCGCCGCGCCCGCGAGCGCGCGGCTACTTCTTCGCCTTGACCGGGCGCGTCCAGCCGGGCAGCGAGGCCGCCTTGGCGCGCGCCACGGTGAGCTGGCCGGCCGGCACGTCCTTGGCGACCGTGGAGCCGGCGCCGATGGTGGCGCCCGCGCCCACCGTGATCGGCGCCACCAGCACGCAGTTGCTGCCCACGTGCACGTCGGCGCCGAGCACGGTTCGGTGCTTGTTGGCGCCGTCGTAGTTGGCGGTGATGCTGCCGGCGCCGTAGTTGACGCGCTCGCCCACCGTCGCGTCGCCCAGGTAGGCGAGGTGGTTGGCCTTGGCGCCGCGCGCCAGCGTGGAGTTCTTCACCTCGACGAAGTTGCCGATGTGCACCTCCTCGGCCAGCTCGGCGCCGGGGCGCAGCCGCGCGAACGGGCCGACCAGCGCGCCGGCGCCGACACGCGCGCCCTGCGCCTCGCCGTCGATGTGGGTGAAGGAATGGATCACCGCGTTGTCGGCGATGCGGCAGTTGCGCAGCACGCAGTGCGAGGCGATGCGCACGTTGCTGCCCAGTTCGACGCGGCCCTCGAACACGCAGTTCACGTCGATGTCGACGTCCTGCCCGCAGCTCAGCTCGCCGCGCACGTCGATGCGGTCGGGGTCGGCCAGGCGCACGCCGGCTTCCATCAGCGCGTCGGCGATGCGGCGCTGGTAGCGCCGCTCCAGCTCGGCGAGCTGCGCCGGGCTGTTGATGCCCAGCACCTCGGTCTCGTCGTGCGCGTGGGTGGCGACCACGCGCACGTGGTCGTCCACCGCCATCGCCACCACGTCGGTGAGGTAGTACTCCTTCTGCGCGTTGTCGTTCTTCAGGTTGGCGAGCCAGCGCTTGAGCAGCGCGGTGGGCGCGGCCATCACGCCGGTGTAGACCTCCTGGATGCGGCGCTGCGCCTCGTTGGCGTCCTTGTGCTCGACGATCGCCTCGACCAGCCCGCCCACCGAGTCGCCGCTGCGCACGACGCGGCCGTAGCCGGTCGGGTCGTCGAGCACGACGGTCAGCAGCGCCAGCGACTTGCCGCCGCAGGCCTGCACCAGCTTGGCCAGCGTGTCGGCCTCGATCAGCGGCACGTCGCCGTTGAGGATCAGCGTGGTGCCTTCGTCGTGCAGCCTGGGCGCGGCCTGCTGCACCGCGTGGCCGGTGCCGAGCTGCGGCTCCTGGCGCACGAACTCGAGGCCGGCGCCGCCGAACGCCGCCTCGACCTGCGCGGCGCCGTGGCCGGTGATCACGACGCTGCGCTCGGCCTTCAGCGCCGCCGCGGTATCGACCACGTGCTGAAGTAGACTGCGCCCGGCCAGGCGGTGCAGCACCTTGGGCCGGGCCGATTTCATGCGGGTTCCCTTGCCCGCGGCCATGATCACGATGTCCAGAGCCATGACGTTGTCGTTCTTGCGAAACGTGGTGAGGAGACCGCGCATTATCCTGGCGCTGCTGCTGCCGCTGCTGGCCCCCGCCCTGCTCGCGGGGTGCAGCGCGCTGCGATTCGGCTACAACCAGGCGCCGGAGTTGGCGTTCTGGTGGCTCGACGGCTACGCCGACTTCGACGACACGCAGGCGCGCGACGTGCGCGCGCGGCTCGGCCAGTGGTTCGCCTGGCACCGCCGTACCCAGTTGCCCGACTACGCCGCGCTGCTGGCGCGCATGCGCGCCGAGGTGGCCGGCGACACCACGCCCGAGCGTGTCTGCCGCTGGTGGTCCGAACTGCGCGAACATGCCGAGCGCGCCGTCGACCAGGCGCTGCCGCAGGCCGCCGAGGTGGCGCTGACGCTGCAGCCGGCGCAGATCCGGCACATCGAGCGCCGCCAGGCGCGCGTCGACGCCGAACTGCGCCGCGACCATCTCGACCCCGACCCGGCGCGCCGGCTGGAGCGCGTCGTCGAGCGCAGCATCGAGCGCGCCGAAACCGTCTACGGCACGCTCGACGAACGCCAGCGCGCGCTGGTGGCGCGCCTGCAGGCCGCCTCGCCCTTCGACCCCGAGGCCTGGCTCGCCGAGCGCATGCAGCGCCAGCAGGAAATGGTGCAGGTGCTGCGCCGGCTGGCCAGCGCGCCGGCCGACCGCGACGCCGCGCTGGCCGCGCTGCGCGCGCAGGCCGAGCGCGTCGCGCGCTCACCGCGCGAGGCCTACCGGCGCTACCAGGACCGGCTGGAGAACTTCAACTGCGGTTTCGCCGCGCAACTGCACAACGCCACCACGCCGGCGCAGCGCCAGGCCGCGGCGGCGAGGTTCAAGGGCTGGGAGAACGATGTCCGGGCGCTGGCGGCGGCGCCGGATTGAGGGCTACGACCTGCCGCTGACAGGGCCGGCGTTCGGCCAAGACCTCCATTCACCCTGCGCTTGTCCTTCGACACAGGCCTTCGACAAGCTCGGGCCCTGCTCAGGATGATCGGGGTGGGTGGAATCCGTTCGCCCTGAGCTTGTCGAAGGGCCCAGCCCGACCCGTGATGGGGTTTCGAGTCCGGGCCATGAGTCACGGCTCAGCGCGGCGCCAGTTCCGTCGTCACGTTGCGCGACGTCGCGCTGCCGGCGGGGAAGTCCTTCATCGCGGCGTCGAACATCGCCGGCAGCAGCGCGTCGATCGAGGCCGAGCCGCCGTCGTTGCTGGCGCGCGTCTCGTACAGGGGCTGGCCGCTCTTGCGGTCGCGGATCAGCAGCGCCACCTCGCGCGCGTAGCGCACCGAGGGCATGCTCAGGCCGAAGCCCACGCCCCAGGGACGGCCGAAGCGGTGCGCGTACAGGCCGCCGCGCCACCAGAACGGGTCGTCGTAGTAGGCCTCGGTGGCGCTGACGCGCACGCCGATCTGCACCGTGTACTCGCCCGCCTGGCCCTCGGGCGCCGGCGTGAAGCCCGCGCCTTCGAGCGCGCGGCGCGCGCTGTCCTCGACGCGCTGCGCGCGTTCGGCGCGCAGTTGCTGCGAGGGCAGCCGCTCGAAGGTGTAGCTGCCCGCCTTGCGCTCGGCCGGCCACGCGCTGTAGCTCGACACCTCGCTGGTGAGCTGGTGGGTCGCCGCGCAGCCGGCCAGCACGGCAGAAGCGACACAGGCGGCGAGCAGGATCAGGGTGCGTGTCATGGCTGTGTTCCCGGATGGATGCGGATCGGCTGCGCCGCGCTGGGCGCGCAGTCTTCGTCCTCGTCGAACGCGCGGTCGCCCTCGGGGTTGACCACGCCGGTGGTTTGGAGCGTGGCGAAGGGATAGAGTTTCCTGTCCATCATGTGCGAGGGCACGATGTTGCCCATCGCCGTGAAGATGTTGTCGAGCCGGCCCGGATGCTGGCGCTCCCACTCGCGCAACATCTTCTTCATCTGCACGCGCTGCAGGTTCTCCTGGTTGCCGCACAGCGAGCACGGGATGATCGGGAAGGCGCGGTGTTCGGCCCAGCGCTCCAGGTCGGTCTCGGCCACGTAGGCGAGGGGGCGGATCACGATGTTGCGGCCGTCGTCGCTGACCAGCTTGGGCGGCATGCCCTTGAGGCGGCTGCCGAAGAACATGTTCATGAACAGCGTCTGCAGCATGTCGTCGCGGTGGTGGCCGAGCGCGATCTTGGTCGCGCCCAGTTCGCCGGCGACGCGATAGAGGATGCCGCGGCGCAGCCGCGAGCACAGGCTGCACATCGTCTGGCCCTCGGGGATCAGGCGCTTGACGATCGAGTAGGTGTCCTGGTTCTCGATGTGGAAGGGCACGCCGCGGCTGCGCAGGTACTCGGGCAGCACGTGCTCGGGAAAGCCGGGCTGCTTCTGGTCGAGATTGACGGCGACGAGTTCGAAGCTCACCGGCGCGCGCCGGCGCAGCTCGATCAGGATGTCGAGCAGCGCGTAGCTGTCCTTGCCGCCGGAGACGCAGACCATCACCTTGTCGCCGTCCTCGATCATGTTGAAGTCGGCGATCGCCTGCCCGACCTGGCGGTGCAGCCGCTTGGACAGCTTGTTGATCTCGTGCGCCGCTTTCATGTCGACCCCTCGCCCGAGGGGATCTCGCCCGGCTTCGGGCGGCCGGGCGCCGGGCTCGCCGGCGGCCTGGTTTTCGTCGAGCACCGCGCTCATGGCGCCTCCTTGATCGCAAAGACTTCGCAGCCGACCGCGTCGCAGTCGGGGTACACGTCGGGCTTCTCGCTGGAGACGCGCGCCGCGCGCACCTTGGGGTGGGCCAGCATCGTCGCCAGCACGTCGTCGCACAGCGTCTCCTGCAGGTGCACGTGGCCGCGCGCCAGGCGCTCGGCGATGCTGCGGCGGATGAAGTCGTAGTCGAGCACCTCGTCGAGCTCGTCGCGCCGCGGCGTCGACAGCGCCAGCGGCACGTACAGCTCGACGTTGATCAGCACACGCTGTTCGCCGCGCTTCTCGAAGTCGTGCACGCCTATGCCCATGCGCACCTCGTAGTTGCGCAGGAACAGGCGGCGGCAGTCGCGCAGGCCGGGGTCGATGAACATGATGGTTTCAGGCGCTCCTGACGAGAAAGGCCACGTCGCGCGGCTGCGCGGCCAGGTGCTGGCCGCCGTCGACCAGCAGCGTGGCGCCGGTGACGGCATGCGCGCCGAGCAGGTAGCGCGCCGCCGCGGCGATGTCTTCGGGCGTGGCGCCGCGGCGCAGCGGCGAGAGTTGCTGCGCGGCGGCGAAGTCGGCGTCGTCCATGTCGCCGGAGGGCAGCGTCACGCCCGGCGCCACGGCGCACACGCGCAGCCGCGGCGCGAGCGCCTGCGCCAGCATCGCCGTGGCCGATTGCAGCGCCGCCTTCGACAGCGTGTAGGAGAAGTAGTCGGGGTTCGGGTTGGCGAGCTTCTGGTCGAGCAGGTTGACGACGCAGCCCCGTGCGTCGCGCGCCGCGAGGTGCTCGTGCAGCGCGCGCGCCAGCAGCACCGGCGCGGCGGCGTTGACGCGCCAGTGCCGTTCCATCTCGGCGTGGCCGAAGCTGGCCGCATCGTCGTAGGCGAAGCGCGAGGCGTTGTTCACCAATGCATCGACGCGGCCGAAGCGCTCGGCCGCCGCCGGCAGCAGCGCGCGGCAGGCGGCTTCGTCGGCCAGGTCCGCCGCGAAGACTTCGGCGCGTGCGCCGAGCGCGCGCAGCTCGTCGCGCGTGGCGTCCGCCTCGGCCGAGGGGCGATGGCAATGCAGTGCGATGTCGTGGCCGTGCGCCGCGAGGTCGAGCGCGATCACCCGCCCGATGCGACGGGCGGCGCCGGTGACCAGCACGACGGGGCGGGTGGGCGGGGCCATTCCTACAATGCGGCGATGCAATCCAACGAGGGCGACAGTGTATCGGCGGCCCTGCGGCGCGGCATCCGCGAGGCCATCGCCGCCGCGGGCGGCCGCATCGGCTTCGACCGCTTCATGGCGCTGGCGCTGTACACGCCCGGGCTGGGCTACTACAGCCGCGAGTCCAGGAAGTTCGGCGCGCTGCCCGAATCGGGCAGCGATTTCGTGACCGCGCCGGAACTCTCGCCGCTGTTCGGCCGCGCGCTGGCGCGCCAGGTGGCGCAGGCGCTGGACGCCGCCGGCAGCGCCGAGGTGTGGGAATTCGGCGCCGGCTCCGGCGCGCTGGCCGGGCAACTGCTGGCCGCGCTGGGCGAGCGCGTGGCGCGCTACACCATCGTCGACCTCTCGGGCTCGCTGCGCGCGCGCCAGCGCGAGCGGCTCGCCGCGCACGCCGGCAAGGTGCGCTGGATCGACACGCTGCCCGAGCGCATCGTCGGCGTGATCGTCGGCAACGAGGTGCTCGACGCGATGCCGGTGCAACTGCTGCGCTTCGACGGCCAGCAGTGGTTCGAGCGCGGCGTGGCGCTGGACCCGGCCGACGGCGAGCGCTTCGCCTGGGCCGACGCGCCGACCGCGCTGCGCCCGCCGGTGCAGGCCGACTTCGTGCCCGGCACCGTCACCGAGATCCATCCGCAGGCGCGGGCCTTCGTCGCCACGCTGGCCGGCAAGCTGGAGCGCGGCGCCGCCTTCTTCATCGACTACGGCTTTCCCGAGGCCGAGTACTGGCACCCGCAGCGCCTCGGCGGCACGCTGATGTGCCACCGCGCGCACCGCAGCGACGGCGATCCGCTGGCCGACGTGGGCGAGAAGGACATCACCGCGCACGTCGACTTCACCGGCATCGCGCTGGCCGCTCAGGACGCCGGGCTGGCCGTGATCGGCTACACCTCGCAGGCGCGCTTCCTGGCGAACTGCGGCATCCTCGAACTGCTGCAAGACGCCGACGTGCGCGGCATCGCCAACGCGCAGAAGCTGCTGACCGAGCACGAGATGGGCGAGCTGTTCAAGGTGATCGGCCTGGCGAAGGGGATCGAGATCGAAGCGATCGGCTTCGTGCAGGGCGACCGCACGCACCGGCTCTGAGCGACGGGCTCCCCATGCGCTGGCTGATCGTCTTCCTGCTCGCTTTCCTGGTCTTCCAGGGCCTGTCCGAGTGGCTGCGCAAGATCGGCCTGGGCCGGCTGCCGGGCGACTTCAGCTTCCGCTTTCGCGGCCGCGATTGGCATCTGCCGATCGCGAGCAGCCTGCTGCTGAGCCTGGTCGCGATGGGGATCGGTGCGCTGATCTAGGGTCATCTCGGCGCCCGCCGGCGGGACGGGACATAATGAGAATCGTTCTCACGATCGACGCTGCCGCCCCATGCCCACCCGTGCCCACATCGCCAGCCGCGTCGCCGCCAGCCTGCTCGGCGGCTGGTCGTTCGTGTGGGGTTTTGTCGCGCTGTGCATCACCGCCCTGGTGGCGCTGGGCCAGCCCTACGACGAGGCCTACAAGGCGGCGATGCTGCTGGCCTTTCTCGTCTTCCTCGCCGCGTTCTGCTGGGCCTTCGCGGCGGCCAGCCTGGCGCGCGTGTGGACGGTGCTGGCCGGCGGCGCCGCGCTGATGACGGGCGCGGCCTGGCTGTTGCAGCGCCAACTGGTCTGACCCTCGGGAGAGTCCGCCGATGTTCTCCAGCTTCCGCCTCTCGATGACCTGGCTGCACACCTGGTTCGGCCTGGTGCTGGGCTACGTGCTGATGGCCTGCTTCTTCTTCGGCGCGCTGTCGGTGTTCGACCGCGAGATCGACCGCTGGGCGATTCCCGAGACGCGCTTCCAGCCGCAGCCGATGCCGTCGTACGACACGGTGCTCGCGCCGATCTTCCGCGAGCTGCGCGCGCACCCCGACGACATGAAGGCGACGGCCGAGCGCGTGGTCGGCGAGATCCCGCACCCCGACACGCTGCCGCTCGTCTCGCTGTACGCCTACACCACGCACCGCGACCCGGTGCTGGCCATCGGCGGCGAGTTCGCGATTCCGAACAAGCCCAAGGACGCGAGCGACGAGCACCAGCACGTGCACGGCTGGGCCACCATCGACCCGCGCAGCGGCAGGGTGCTGCCCGACGACAAGCTCAAGATCGGCAGCGGCTTCTTCTACCCGATGCACTACAGCCTGCACCTGCACTGGCTCGACCTGGGCTACTGGATCGTCGGCCTGGCGGCGCTGGTGATGCTGGCCGCGCTGGTCAGCGGCGTGGTGATGCACCGCAAGATCTTCCGCGAGTTCTTCACCTTCCGGCCGAAGAAGCACGTGCAGCGCAGCGCGCTCGACCTGCACAACCTCACCGGCGTGGTGGCGCTGCCGTTCCACTTCTTCTTCGCGTTCACCGGCCTGGTGATCTTCGCCGGCATCTACCTGCCGGTGGACGAGACCCAACTGCGCCCGCTGGCCAAGCAGCACGAGACGCTCGAAGCCGCACGCACCGGGTTGCCGCACGACCCGGCCGGCGTCGCCGCGCCGCTGGCCTCGGTGGACGCGATGGTGGCCGAGGCCAAGCGCCGCTGGGCCGCGCGCGACATGCCCGGCGAGGTGGGGCTGCTGACGATCGAGCACCTGGGCGACCGCAACGGCTACGTCAGCGTGTTCCGCGCCGGCACCGACCGCGTCACGCTGGTCGGCCAGGGCGTGCACTTCGAGGCCGCCACCGGCAAGCTGATCCGCGAAGACCCGCCGCCCACCGCGGTGGGCGGCATCAACGACTTCCTCACCGGGTTGCACCTGCAGCACTTCGAGCACTGGCTGCTGCGCTGGTTCTACGTGTTCGGCGGCCTGGCGGGCTGCGTGTGCATCGCCACCGGCTTCGTGTTCTTCGTCGAGAAGCGCAAGAAGCAGCATGCCGCCAAGGGCGTAGCCGGCAGCCGCGCGGTCGACGCGCTGGCCGTCGCCACGGTCACCGGCATGCTGGTCGCGGCGATCGCGATGCTGGTGCTCAACCGCCTGCTGCCCGCCGACCTGCCGCAGCGCGGCGATTGGGAGGAGACGGGCTTCTGGGCCGCCTGGGCGGTCGCGCTGGCGCATGCCGTGTGGCGGACCGCGCCGGTGCGCCGGGCGCGCATCGCGCCGGCCTGGCGCGAGCAATGCTGGGCGGTCGCGGCGCTGGCCGTGGCGGCGGTGCTGCTCAACTGGGCCACCACCGGCGACCACCTGCTGAAGACGATGGGCGAGGCCTACTGGCCGGTGGCCGGGCTCGACCTGAGCCTGCTGGCCACGGCCGGCCTCGCGGCCTTTGCCGCCGTCAGGCTGGGGCGGCGCGAGCAGCGGTTCGGGCCGCAGGGCCGTGCCGCCGACGAGCGCGGCGACGCGCCGCTGCCCGCCGGCGCGACGCTCACCATCAGGGGAACGGAGTGAAGGCCTGGTGGCTGGGCGCGGCCTACGTCTGCTGCGTGGCGGGTTTCGGATGGCTGGCGCTGGCGATGGAGTCGCACTGGCAGCAGTTGCGCGGCGCGCAGCCGCTGCCGGCCGGCACGGCGCGCGCGCTGCGCGTGCTGGGCGGCATCGCGGTGTTCGCGTCGCTGCTGGCCTGCCTGCGCGCCGACCATGCCTCGATGGCCGCGCTGGTGTGGGTGATGCTGCTGGCCGCCGCCGCGCTGACGGTGGCGCTGACGCTCAGTTGGCGGCCGGCGCTGCTGGCGCCGCTGGTGGCGTGGGTGCGGGCGGGGTGATTCGCGCGGGGGCGGCGGATCAGCCCAGCGCCGCGATCGCCGCCACGCGCGCCGCGCGCACCGCTTCGCCGATCGCCGGCCCTTGCAGGCCGCGCGCCGCGGCGGCGTCGGCGATGGGCGCGGTGTCCACCGACAGGGCCGCGCGCAGCGCGGCGGCCAGGCGCTCGCGCGGCGGGTAGGGCTCTTCTTCCTTGCCGAGCCGGCCGCGCGCATCGCATTCACAGGCCAGCAGCAGTTCGTCGAAGCGCTGCGGCCGGCGCAGCGCGTCGCAGCGCTCGAGCAGGCGCAGCACGGCGGCGGCGTTCAGCTCGCCGCTGCGGTGCACGTTGCCGTGCTCCTGCGCCACCGCCTCGGCCAGCTCGCGGCAGTCGGTGGGCACCTTCCAGCGCTCGCACAGCGCGCGCACCAGCCTGCGGCTGCGCTGCTCGTGGCCGATGTGGCGCGGCAGCACGTCGGCCGGCGTCGTGCCCTTGCCGAGGTCGTGGCCCAGGCAGGCGAAGCGCACCGCGAGGCTCGCGTCGAGCCGCGCCGCCATGTCGAGCACCATCATCAGGTGCACGCCGGTGTCGACCTCCGGGTGGTACTCGGCGCGCTGCGGCACGCCCCACAGGCGGTTCACCTCGGGCAGCAGCCGCGCCAGCGCGCCGCATTCGCGCAGCACCTCGAACATGCGGCTGGGCCGCGCTTCCATCAGCCCGCGCGAGAGCTCCTGCCAGACGCGCTCGGCCACCAACGCGTCGACCTCGCCGGCCTCGACCATGCCGCGCATCAGCGCCAGCGTCTCGGGCGCCACCGTGAAATCGGGCAGCCGCGCCGCGAAGCGCGCCAGCCGCAGGATGCGCACCGGGTCTTCGGCGAAGGCCGGCGCGACGTGGCGCAGCACTTTCGCGGCGAGGTCGCGCTGCCCGCCGCAAGGGTCGACCAGTGCGCCGTGCTCGTCGCGCGCCATCGCGTTGATGGTCAGGTCACGACGCGCCAGGTCCTCTTCGAGCGTGACCTCGGGCGCGGCGTGCACGACGAAGCCGCGGTAGCCCGGCGCGGTCTTGCGCTCGGTGCGCGCGAGGGCGTACTCCTCGTGCGTGCGCGGGTGCAGGAAGACCGGGAAGTCGCGCCCCACCGGCTCGAAGCCGGCCTCGACCATCTCGGCCGGCGTGGCGCCCACCACCACCCAGTCGCGGTCGCCCGAGGCGCAGCCCAGCAGTTCGTCGCGCACCGCGCCGCCGACCAGGTAGACCTTCATGCGGCGGCAGTGTAGGCGGCCCGCCGCGCTCAGCGCTGCGTGCGGTAGGGCTCCTCGAAGGCCAGGAAGTCCTGCTCGGCCAGCGCCTCCTTGACCCACGCCGCCACGCCGGGCAGCGCCTGCACGCGCGCGATGTAGGCCGTGATCTCGGGCGGCAGCGGCGGCGCGTAGGTGGCCAGGCGCATCGCCACCGGCGCGTAGAAGGCGTCGGCGATGCCGAACTCGCCGAACAGCAGCGGCCCGCCGTGTTCGCGCAGCAGAGCACTCCACATCGCGACGAGGCGTTCGAGGTCGGCGCGCACCTCGGCGTGCTCGGCCATCACCCTGGCGCCGACGTCGGGCAGCTTCGCCTCGATGTTCATCGGGAAGTGGCTGCGCAGCGCGCCGAAGCCCGAGTGCATCTCGGCGCAGACGCTGCGCGCGCGGGCGCGCGCCTTGGCATCGGCGGGCCACAGGCGCTTGTCGGGGAAGCGTTCGGCGAGGTATTCGGCGATGGCCAGCGTGTCCCACACCGCGAAGCCGTCGTCGTCGATCAGCACCGGCACGCGGCCGGCCGGCGTCAGGCCGGCCAGGCGCCGCTTGAAGGCCGATTCGGGCGTGAAGGCGTCGAAGCGCAGCATCAGCTCCTCGAAGGGGATGCCGGCTTGCTTCATCAGCACCCAGGGGCGCATAGACCACGACGAGTAGTTCTTGTTGCCGATCACGAGCTGCATCGCGGGCCTCCTCGGGGGTTCAGGGCAGGGTGCCGTCGGCGGCCGGCGCGGCCGGCTCGCGCGGGCCGATCTTCGCGCCCAGGCGCGCTTTCAGCGACGGCGCGGCGGCGCCGGTCAGCGCGGCATAGACGGTGGCGTTGTGCAGCACCTTCTTGACGTAGTCGCGCGTCTCGGTGAAGGGGATGTTCTCGGCCCAGGCCGCCGCCTCCAGCGGCGCGCCGTCGCGCCAGCGCCGCGGCCGGTTCGGGCCGGCGTTGTAGGCGGCCGCGGCCAAGGCCTGCGAGCCGCCGAAGTCGTCCAGCACCAGCTTGAGGTAGCTGGTACCCAGGCGCAGGTTGACCTCGCGGTCGGTGATCATGTCGTGCGTGTAGTCCAGGCCGATCTTGCGCGCCGTCCAGCGCGCCGTCGAGGGCATCAACTGCATCAGCCCGGAGGCGCCGACCTGCGAGCGCGCGTCCATGATGAAGCGCGATTCCTGGCGGATCAGGCCGTAGACGTAGGCCGGGTCGAGCCCGATCTCGCGAGCCTGGGCGATCACCTCGCGGCGGAACGGCAGCGGGAAGCGCTGGTCGATGTCGATCTCCTCGCGCGTGCGGTCACTGGTGTTGATGCAGCGGTCCCACACCTGCGCGTCGCAGGCGCGCTGCGCGGCGGCGAGCAGCGCGCGGTCGTTCATGCCGCGCAGCGAGAAGTTCCATTCGCGCACGCCCTCGTTGCGCAGGCCGAGTTCGATCAGTTGCAGGGCGCGCGTCAGGCCGGGATTGGCCCGGGCGGCTTCGTTTTCCTCGGGCGTCGGCGGCAGCGGCTTAGGCGGCAGCGCGAGCGGCTGGCCCAGGTCTTCGGCGGCCAGCAGGCCGTAGAAGTGCAGCCGCCCGGCGATGCCGGAGAGCAGCTCCTGCGCCATCGCGCGCAGGCCGGCTTCGTCCTGCGAGGCCGGGGCCATGGCCTGCAGCGCGCGCGCCTTCCAGTACACCCAGGCCGGGTCGCGCTGCTGCTCGGGCGTCATCGCGTTGACGGCCTGCACGAGCTGCTGCCAGCGGCCGCGGCCGGCGTCGCCGCGCAGCGCGGCGCGCGCCTTCCAGGCCAGCGTGTCGTCGGGCCAGTCGGGCTCGCCGCCGCCGCGGCTGGAGCGCAGCGCGGCGCGCTGGAACTGCTCGGCCGCGGCCGGCAACTGCTTCATCGCCGACTGCTTGGCCAGCGCCGCCCAGGCCCAGGCGGAGAGGTCGGGCGGCAGCGCCTTGTCCCAGCGCTCGTCGAGCTGCAGCGCGGCGGCGTCGGGGTCGTTGGCGGCCAGGCGCATCAGCGCCAGCGTGGCCAGCTCGGCGGCCGGCCGCGGCGTGGCGGCGCCGCTGCGGGCCAGGAAGCGCGCCGGGTTGTCGAGCAGCTCGCCGAGGCGCGCGGCCGTGTCGGTGCCCAGCAGCGCCACGGCCTGGCGCGCGGCGCGCGGCCGGTTGGCGTCGATCGCGAAGCGCGCCTTGCGCCACAGCTCGGCGCTGCCGATTTTTTTCGCGTCGAACAGCGCCGTGGCGAGCAGCGCGCAGCCGTCGTCGGCGTCGCGCTGCGCGAGCCAGGCCGCCAGGGCTTCGTCCTTCACGTCCTTGCCGGCCTGGTGGTCGAGCAGCAGCGCGTAGCAGCGCACCTCGCGGTCGTCGTTCATGCGGAAACGCGGGTACTCGACGGCGAAGTTGGCCCAGTCGCGGCGCTTGCCGAGTTCGAGCAGCCAGTCGTTGCGCAGCCGGTCTTCGACGTAGCTGCCGGGCCAGCGCGCGTAGAAGGCGTCCAGCTCGGCCTGCTGCGCTTCGGGCAGGCGGTTGTTCAGCTCGAAGTAGTCGGCCCACTGCGCCAGCGGATGGCCGGCGGCCAGCGCGGCGGCGCGCGCCACCACGAGCGCCTGGCGGTCTTTCTTGCGCAGCGCCTCGCGCGCCTCGACGATCGCGCCGTCGCCCGGCGCGGCCGAGGCGCTCAGCGGCAGCGTGAAGGCCAGCACCAGCACGGCCAGCACGCCGCGCCCATATGATTTCGCCCGCTTCGTTGATTTCACCGACTTCCCGTTCTTCCTCGATGCCCACGACCCGCGCCGAATGGCGCCAGCAATTGCGCGAGCGCCGCGCGGCCTTCGCGACGTCGGCCGGCTACGCCGCCGCCGAAGCCGCACTCGCGGCGCATCTGAGGCGAGTCGTCACTCAGTTGGAGCCGCAGGCGCTGGGCCTGTACACGTCGATCCGATCCGAATTTAACGCAGTGCTTGCATTGGGCGCCGATCCCGATTGCGACAAGTTGCCCTGGGCCCTGCCGTTCTGCCGCCGCGAGCCGCGCGAGATGGAGTACCGGCTGTGGGACCGCAGCGTGCCGATGGTGGCCGATGAATGCGGCATCGCCAGCGCCGCCGGACCGGTGTGCGTGCCCGACGTGCTGCTGGTGCCCTGCCTGGGCTACGCGGCCGGCGGCTACCGGCTCGGCTACGGCGGCGGCTACTTCGACCGTTATCTCGCGAAGCACCCGCACGTCACCACCATCGGCGTGGCCTGGAGCTTCACGCGCTTGGACGAGGAGGTCTACGCGCCGCAGCCGCACGACATTCCGCTGACGCTGATCGTCACCGAGCAGGGCGTGGCGCCGTAGCGTCGTCGTCCTCGCCGGTGGCCGCGCGCGTCAGCGCCGCCTGCGCCTCGACCCAGTCGCAGAACTGCGCCACCTCGGCGCGCGCCCGGCTGGCCGGCGTGCTCACCAGCCAGTAGCAGTAGGGGCTGGTGATGCGCCCGGCCGTGCCGAAGGGCTCGACCAGTTCGCCGCGCTCGATCGCGTCGGCCACCAGCGCGACGCGCGCCAGCGCCACGCCCTGGCCGGCCAGCGCGGCCTGCACCTGCTGGTAGGTGAAGTTGAGGTACAGCCAGCGGCGCGGCTGCAAGGCCGGCTCGCCGTGCTGGGCCAGCCAGTGGCGCCAGCTCAGGTACTCGGCGCTGGCGCGGTGGTCGTCTTCCTCGGCCAGCGTGTGCCGCGCCAGGTCGGCCGGGCGCGCCAGCGGCGGCGCCTCGCCGGCGCGGATGCGCTGCATCAACTGGCGACTCACCGCCGGCGTCAGCGTCTCGCCGAACAGCCGCAGCGCGCCGGCCGGCGCCTGCTGCGCGCTGCAGTAGCGCAGCGCGAGGTCGATCTCGGGGTCGTCGAGGTCGGACAGCGCATCGTGCGCCGAGACGCGGATGTCGATGTCCGGGTGCTGGCGCTGGAAAGCCTCGATGCGCGGCAGCAGCCACAGCGACGCGAACGACGCGAAGGTGGTCACGCTGACGCGCCGCCGCGTGCGCTTCTCGCGGATCTGGCGCACGCCGGCGTCCAGCCGCGCCAGCCAGGGCTCGACCGCGCGCAGCAGGATCTGCGCGTCCTGCGTGGTCTCGACGTGGCGCGTGCCGCGCACGAACAGCGCCGCGCCGAGTTCGTCCTCCAGGCCCCTGATCTGGCGGCTGATGGCCGACTGCGTCAGGAACAGCTCCTCGGCGGCGGCGCTGAAGCTGGCCAGCCGGGCCACCGCCTCGAACGCCCGCAGGTTGGCCAGCGACAGCGGGCGGCGCCGTTCATTCATGCGTATCTCTCATCAATCGGGTTCCGCGAACTCATTGGATATTCCTCGTGCAAGTGCCGATCATCGTAGCCTGTCGAGAAGGAGATTGATGATGAATGCGCAAGCCTCCCGGATTCTCCCCGTGCCCGCCGGCCAGGCCCGCCGCGTGGGCGCCGGCGCCGGCGAACTGACGGTGCTGCGCGGCCGCGTCTGGCTGACCGGCCGCTGCGGCGCCGGCGACGGCAGCGACCTCGTGCTCGCGCCGGGCGACACGCTGCGCCTGGCCGATGGCGCGGGCACGGTGGTGGAAGCCTGGCGGCGCGGCGAAGACGCCGTGCTGCGCTGGCAGCCGCAGGCTCGGCGTTGGGGCCTGCTGGCCCTGGCGCGGAAGTAATCGGCCACGGCCGGTCTTGCACAATGCGGGCCCATGACGCCCACCGACCGTGACGCCCTGCGCCGACGCCTCGTCGCCGCCCGCCAGGCCCTGCCCGACCGGCTGGAGCGCGCCGTCGCGCTGCAAAGCGTGCTGCGCGTGTGGCTGGTCGGCCGCACCGAGAAGAGCATCGGCGCCTACTGGCCGATCAAGGGTGAGTTCGACGCGCTGCCGGCGCTGTACCGCTGGACCGAGGGCGCGCCCGAGGGCGTGACGCGCCGCATCGGCCTGCCGGTGAAAGACCGCGACGGCGGCGCGCTGAAGTTCCACGTCTGGTATCCGGGCTGCCCGATGGAGCTGGACGCCTACGACATTCCCAAGCCCAAGGACACCGAGCAGTTCGTGCCCGAACTGCTGGTGGTGCCCTGCCTGGGCTACGGGCCGGGCGGCGTGCGCCTGGGCTACGGCGGCGGCTTCTTCGACCGCACGCTGAAGTCCATCACGCCGCGGCCGGTGACCGTGGGGGTGAGCTACAGCCACGGCTTCCTGCCGCTGCTGCTGCCCACCGGGCAGGACTTCGTGCTCGACGCCATGCTCACCGAGGATGGCGTCAGCTGGCACAAACCTCTGATCTGATGACGGCCCCTCGGCCGTCGGGTACGCCGGCCGATCCCCCGAGGGGATCGCCGGCCGGCTTGGGAGCGGCCCGGCGCTCGGCCGGCGCGCCGCTTCTACCGTTGCCGGGTCAGAACCTGTAGCCGACGCCCACGCCGATCAGCAGCGGATCGACCTTGATCTTGCCCAGGCCGGTGCCGCCCGCCTTCAGGTCGGTGCGGATCTGCACCTTCTTCAGGTCGAAGTTGATCGACCACCGGCTGTCGAGCGCGTAGTCCAGGCCCGCTTGCAGCGCCAGCCCGACGCTGTTCTTGTCGATGGAGAAGCCGGCGGGCAGGTTCACGCTCGAGAAGCGCGTGTAGTTCAGGCCCGCGCCGACGTAGGGCTTGAAGGCGCCGAAGTCGGTGAAGTGGTACTGCAGCGTCAGCGTCGGCGGCAGGTGCTTGAGCGTGCCGATCTTGCCGCCGTGCGCCGACGACGACACGTCGTGCTTCTGCGGGTAGGTCAGGATCAACTCGGCCGCCAGGTTGGGCGACAGGAAGTAGGTGAAGTCGACTTCCGGAATGGTCTTGTCGCTGACCGAGACGTTGGTGATGGCGATGCTGTCCTTGTTGGCCGGGTCGATGTTGACCGCGCGCACGCGGGCCAGCACGTCGCCGGCCTTGAAGTCTTGCGCCTGGGCCAGCATCGGCGCGGCGAGGCCGCCAGCCAGGGCGAGAACGAGGGCGCTGCGTTGGAAGGTCTTGCTCATGGTCTGTGTCCTGTCGAGAAAAGAGGTCGAATCCCCGACGGGCATTTCAGATCCGGGCCTTGCCCGGCTTGTTGCGGTGCATCAAAACCCTACCGCGTGTGTGACTACTTCACAACGCGGTGTCCACGCACCATGACCCAGGTCAAACCGGCCGCGCCAGCCGGCGGCAGATCTCCAGCGTCAGCGCCGACTGGTTGAGCGTGTAGAAGTGGATGGCCGGCACGCCGCCCTCGATCAGCCGCTCGCACAGGCGGGTGATCACGTCCAGCCCGAAGGCCCGGATCGACGCGGCGTCGTCCATGAAGCCCTCCATCTTCAGCGCCACCCAGCGCGGGATGTCGATGGCGTCGCGCTGCGCGAACTGCGCGATGCGCGCGTAGTTGTGGAAGGGCATGATGCCCGGCACGATCGGCACGTTCACGCCCAGCGCGCGCGCCTCGTCGACGAAGTGGAAGTAGGCGTCGGCGTTGAAGAAGAACTGCGTGATCGCCCCGTCGGCGCCGGCCGCCACCTTGTCGGCGAAGTGCTGCAGGTCGCGCCGCGCGTAGCGCTGCTGCGGGTGCACCTCGGGGTAGGCCGCCACCTCGACGTGCCAGTGGTTCGCCTCCTGCTCGCGGATGAAGCGCACCAGCTCGGCCGCGTAGCGGAACTCGCCGGCGGTGGCGGTGCCGCTGGGCAGGTCGCCGCGCAGCGCCACCAGGCGGCGGATGCCGCGGCTGCGGTAGGTGGCGAGGGTCTCGACGATGCTCTCGCGCGTCGCGCCGATGCACGACAGGTGCGCCGCCGCCTCGTGGCCCAGCGCGGCGATCTCGCTGACGGTGGCCAGCGTCTTGTCGCGCGTCGAGCCGCCGGCGCCGTAGGTGACGCTGAAGAACTCCGGCCGCGCCGCCGCCAGCTCGGCGATCACGCCGCGCAGCTTCTCGGCGCCCACCGGCGTGTTGGGCGGGAAGAACTCGAAGCTCACCGGCACGGGGATGCGCGTCTCACTCATGGTGCTGTGCCCTCAGGAAAAATTCGTTGTTGCCGTCGCCGCCCTGGACGGGGCTGGCGAACCAGTCGGCCACCGCGAGCGCCGCGTCGGCGCATGCCGCGCGCAAACGCGCCTCGACGCGCCCATAAGCCGCCGCGTCGCGCACGATGCCGCCCTTGCCGATGTCGGCCGGCTGCAGCTCGAACTGCGGCTTGACCAGCATCAGCAGCTCGCCGCGCGGCGCCAGCAGCGGCGCGAGCGCCGGCAGCACCAGCGCGAGCGAGATGAACGACAGGTCGCCGACGATCAGATCGAAGCGCCGCAGCGGCAGCGCGGCGGCGTCGAGGTGGCGCGCGTTGACGCCTTCCAGCGCCGTCACGCGCGGGTCGGCGCGCAGCCGGGGGTGCAGTTGCCCGTGGCCGACGTCGATGCCGACCACGCGCGCCGCGCCGCGCGCCAGCAGCACGTCGGTGAAGCCGCCGGTGCTCTGGCCGACGTCGAGGCAGTCGCGGCCGGCCACGTCGATGCCGCAGCGCGCCAGTGCGCCTTCGAGCTTCAGCCCGCCGCGCGACACCCAGCGCAGCTCGGCGTCGTCGGCGACGCGCAGCTCGCAGCCCTCGGGCAGCTCGTCGCCGGCCTTGCGCGGCGCGGTCCAGCCCGCCGGGGCGTGCCAGTGCACCGCGCCACGCGCGATCAGCCGCTGCGCGGCCGAGCGCGAGGGCGCGAGACCGCGCTGCACGAGCAGCTGGTCCGCACGCATCGTGGCGCCTCGCTCAGTAGCGATAGCTGTCCGGTTTGTACGGCCCCTGCTTGGGCACGCCGATGTAGGCCGCCTGCTCGTCGGTCAGCTCGGTGAGCTGCGCGTTCAGCGTCTTGAGCTGCAGCCGCGCCACCTTCTCGTCGAGGTGCTTGGGCAGCACGTAGACCTTGCCGACCTCGTAGTAGTCGGCGTGCGTGAACAGCTCGATCTGCGCGATCGTCTGGTTGGCGAACGAGCTGCTCATCACGTAGCTCGGGTGGCCGGTGGCGCAGCCCAGGTTCACGAGGCGGCCCTTGGCCAGCAGGATGATGCGCTTGCCGTCGGGGAAGATCACGTGGTCGACCTGCGGCTTGATCTCCTCCCACTGGTACTTCTCCAGCGAGGCGACCTGGATCTCGTTGTCGAAGTGGCCGATGTTGCAGACGATCGCGTTGTGCTTCATCGCCGCCATGTGCTCGTGCGTGATCACGTCGCGGTTGCCGGTGGTGGTGACGAAGATGTCGGCCTTGTCGGCGGCCCAGTCGAGCGTCACGACGCGGTAGCCTTCCATCGCGGCCTGCAGCGCGTTGATCGGGTCGATCTCGGTCACCCACACCTGCGCCGACAGCGAGCGCAGCGCCTGCGCCGAGCCCTTGCCCACGTCGCCGTAGCCGGCCACCACGGCGATCTTGCCGGCGATCATCACGTCGGTGGCGCGCTTGATGCCGTCGACCAGGCTCTCGCGGCAGCCGTACAGGTTGTCGAACTTCGACTTGGTCACCGAGTCGTTGACGTTGATGGCGCGGAACAGCAGCGTGCCCTTGGCGCTCATCTCCTTCAGGCGGTGCACGCCGGTGGTGGTCTCCTCGGTCACGCCGATGATCTGCGCGCTCTTGCGCGAGTACCAGGTGGCGTCGACCGCCAGCCTGGCCTTGATCGCGGCGAACAGCTCGCGCTCTTCCTCGCTGGCCGGATTGGCGAGCACCGAGGCGTCCTTCTCGGCGCGCTTGCCCAGGTGCATCAGCAGCGTGGCGTCGCCGCCGTCGTCGAGGATCATGTTCGGGCCTTCGCCTTCGCTGCCCTTGGCGCCGAACTCGAAGATGCGGTGCGTGTAGTCCCAGTAGTCCTTCAGCGACTCGCCCTTGTAGGCGAACACCGGCGTGCCGGCGGCCACCAGCGCGGCGGCGGCATGGTCCTGCGTGCTGAAGATGTTGCACGAGGCCCAGCGCACCTCGGCGCCGAGCGCTTGCAGCGTCTCGACCAGCACCGCGGTCTGGATCGTCATGTGCAGCGAGCCGGTGATGCGCGCGCCCGCCAGCGGCTGCGCCTTGGCGTACTCCTCGCGGATCGCCATCAGCGCCGGCATCTCGGTCTCGGCGATCTTGATTTCCTTGCGGCCCCATTCGGCCAGCGAGAGGTCGGCGATGGCGTACTGGTCGGTGTGCGGCGGTTTGAGAACAGCGTTCATGTCAGGCTCCGAAAATCAGGGAACCCGCAGCGCGACACATCGAAGGTTTGGTGCAGTCTCACCCACGAGGTCCGGTCGTGCGGGTGAGCGCCGTTGCAATTGCAGTTTCCGAGCCTGGGGCCTGGGTGCAGGCCTTGCAACGCTCCTCGGAACCGCGGCGATTCTAGCAGCGCGGCCGCAACCGTGAGACAGTGCCGGGCCGCACCACGCCCGTTTCATGAAGCTGCTTCGACGCCTGCCCGCGCACCTGATCAACGGCATCACCGTGGCGCTGGGTGTCACCACGATCCACTTCGTCGCCATCGCGCTGGCCGGGCCGCAGGTGGCGGGCTGGGCGAGCAGCGGCGCGATCCTCGCGAGCCTGGCCGACCGGCCCGGCAGCCTCTCGCGCTCGTGGCGCCTGGTGCTGGCCACCGGGCTGGCCGGCTGCCTCGCCGCGGCCGCGATCGTGCTGCTGTCCGCGCATCGGCCGGCGCTGGGCCTGGCCATCGCGGCGATCACCTTCGTGGCGACGATGACGCTGGCCTGGGGGCCGCGCGCCGGGCCGGTCTCGTTCGCGCCGGTGCTGGCCATCGTGTTCTCGATGGCCCAGCCGCACGATGCGCCGCGCGCCGCGATGCTGGCCGCCCACCTTGCCGGCGCGGCTGGCTACCTGCTCTGGGTGGTGGCCAGCGCCGCGCTGCTGCAGCGCCGCTACCGCACGCTGGCGCTGGCCGACGCCGCGCAGGCCCTGGCCGAACTGCTGCGGCGCCGCGCCGCGGTGCTGGGCGACGATGCCGCGCCGCCGCGCGCCGAGCGCGAGCGCGCCTGGGTGCGCCAGGAAGCCCAGCTCGCCGAACGCCTGCAGGCCGCGCGCGACCTCGTCTTCAGCGCGCCCGACTCGCCGCGCATGCGCCGCGAGTCGGCGGTGCTGCTGCGCCTGATCGAACTGCGCGACCTGCTGATCGTCGGCGTGCTCGATCTCGACCGCTTCGCCGAGGCGCCCGGCGGCCCGGCCTGGCGCGCCTGGCTGATGCGCTCGCTCGAAGCGCAGGCCGAACGCCTCGACGAAGCGCAGGCGCTGCTGCGCGGCGTGACGGGTCGTGCGGCAGCGCCCCTGTCGCAGCCGCCTCCGCCCGAGGGCGAGGACGCCGCGACGCGCCGCCTCGGCGTCGTGCTGCGCGGCCGGGTCGGCCACCTGCAGGCCGAGGTGGAGCGTATCGCCGCGCTCGCGCACGGGGCCGACGAAGCCCTGCCGCTCGGCCACGACGAGCTGCGCCGCTTCGTCGCGCCCGAAGGCTGGCCGCTCTCGGCGCTGGCGGCGCACCGCACGCTCGCCTCGCCGGTGCTGCGCCATGCGCTGCGCGCCGCGCTCGCGCTGGGCTGCGCCTACGCCATCGCGCTGCTGCTGCCCTGGGCCTCGCATCCGCAGTGGCTGGTGCTCAGCGTCGCCGTGGTGCTGCGCGGCAACCTCGAGCAGACGCTGTCGCGCCGCAATGCGCGCGTGTCCGGCACGGTGCTCGGCTGCCTGGCGGTGATGGTGCTGGCGCGCTGGCCCTCGGCGCCGCTGATGACCGCGGTCTTCCTCGTCTCGGTGGGCGTGGCGCACGGCTTCGCCGTCGAGCGCTACCTGGTCACGGCCCTGGCGGCCACCGTGATGTCCTTGCTGCAGGCGCACCTGGCCGACCCGGCCATCGGCTTTCCGGTGGCCGAGCGCCTGGCCGACACGCTGATCGGCGCCGCGCTGGCCTGGATCTTCAGCTACGTGCTGCCGGCCTGGGAGCGGCGCGCGCTGCCGCGCAACGTCGAGCGCGCGGTGCGCGCGCTGCGCGCTTACGCGAAGCACGTGCTCGGCGCCGCGCTGGACGATGCCGCCACGCAGCGCATCGCGCGCCGCCAGGCCTACGACGCGCTGGGCGCCGTGACGGCAGCCCTGCAGCGCGCCGCGGTCGAGCCCGCCGGCGCGCGGCCGCCGCTGGCCGAGCTGACGCAGTTTCTCGACCAGGCGCAGCGCCTGATGGCCAACCTGTCGATGGTGCGCCTGGTGCGCCAGCGCGGCGGCCTGGGCGATGCGACGCCGGAACTCGACGCCGCGCTGCGGCGCGTGCACGGCGGGCTGCAGCAGCGGCTCGGCGACGCGCTGGAAGGCCGGCCGCCGGCCGCGCCCGCCGAACTGCCGCCGCCGCCCGACGCGGAGCCGACGGCCGCGCCGCTGCCCTGGCTGCTGTGGCGGCTGCAAGCCACCGAGGCGGTCGCGGCACAGGCCGCGCAGGCCACGCGCGACTTGCTCGACGCGCTGGAGCGGCGTGCGAGACTCGCGGCCGGCACCCCTCCAACCGCCGCCCCATGAAGCTTTCCGGCGAACCCTCCCCGGCGCTGTCGACCGCGGCCTTCCTCACGCTGCTGCTGATCGCGCTGCTGATGGGCGCGAACCACGTCGCCGCGCGCATCGCCTTCAACCACGGCGCCGACGTCGCCACCGCGGTGGTGTTCCGCAGCGCCGCCACCGCGCTGGTGGTGGGCGCGCTGATCGCCGCGCAGCGCGTGCCGCTGGCGCTGACCGCTCGGCACCGCCGCGCGCTGCCGGCCATCGGCGCGCTGATCGCGGTGCAGAGCCTGTGCCTGTATTCGGCCGTGGCGCGGCTGCCGGTGGCGCTGGCGCTGCTGGCCTTCAACACCTACCCGCTGTGGACGGCGCTCGCGGCGCGCCTGGTCTACGCGCACCGCCCGGAGCGCCGCGTGCTGCTGGCGATGCCGGTGATGCTGGTCGGCCTGGCGCTGGCGCTCGACGTGTTCGGCGCCGCCTCCGGCCTGGGCGCGGCCGGGCAGTGGAGCCGCATCGGCACCGGCGTGGCCTTCGCGCTGGCCGCGGCGGCGGTGTTCGGCCTCGCGCTGGTGCTGACGCAGCACGAGGCCGGCGGCCTCGACGGCCGCGTGCGCACCGTGGCGACGATGGGCCAGGTGGCGCTGCTGGCGCTGGTGGGCGTGGCGGTGCAGGGCGGCTTCCACCTGCCCGGCGACGGCGTGGGCTGGTGGGGCCTGGCCGGCCTGACGCTGCTGTACGGCACCGGCTTCACCATCATGTTCACCGTGCTGCCGCGCCTGGGCGTGGTGGGCAACTCGGCGATCATGAACGTCGAGCCGATCTTCGCGCTGGCGCTGGCCTGGGCGGTTCTCGGCCAGACCATCGCGGCCTCGCAGGTGGCCGGCGGGTTGATCGTCGTGGGGACGGTGATGTGGCTGGGGTTGCGGCGGGGGTAGGGTGGCTCACCTGGTGAGCCAATAGAGGTTGAAGATCGTCGCATGAATCCGCGAACCTTCTTCGAGTACTGGGGCAAAGCCCGACCGATCGGCGGCGGGCCGGCATTTCATTTGCTGCCCTTTCACAGCCTCGATGTGGCGGCCGTGGCCAGCGTTTTCCTGAGCCGCAACCGACCCCTGCTCAGTTGGTTTGCCGCCGAATTGGGGTGTGCCGATGATCCGGAGGCTGTTCGCAACTGGCTCGTGTTCTGGCTGGCATTGCATGACCTCGGCAAGTTCTCGCTGAGCTTTCAGGCGCAACGGCTCGATCTGATCGAACAACTCCAGGGCTCACTGCCGGCTCACCAAGGCCTGCCCGATGTGCGGCACGACAGCCTGGGTCATCAGTTCTGGGTCGACGAGATCCGGTCCCTGGCTTTCTCGGAGTCGTGGTTCCAGGGCGATGATGAGAGTCTCGAAGAAGGGCTCGCTTTCTGGGCGCAGGCCGTCATGGGCCACCACGGCCAACCGCCGCTCAGCCACGTTCCGTTGCTGAGCCGGCACTTCCGACCGCGCGATCGCCAGGCCGCTCTGGAGTTTGTCGCCGCAGCGCGGCACCTGCTGCTGAGCCCGACGGCGACGGCGCTGCCCATGTCTACTGGGGCGCGCTTCGGGCGTGTGAGCCGGGTTTTGTCATGGTGGGTTGCCGGCCTGGCGGTGTTGGCCGACTGGATAGGCTCCAACGCCGAGATCTTCCAGTACCACGACCAGCCGACCGCCACGCTGGACGACTATTGGCCGCTGGCCCTGCAACGTGCCGAATCGGCCCTGCAGCACTCGGGCGTGTTGCCAATACCGCGGCAGCGCGCGCTCGGCTTCGCCGAGTTGTTCCCGCACATCGTCAAGCCCTCTCCACCTGCAGGCCTGGGCCGCCTCGGTGGAATTGGCGCCCGGCCCGCAGATCCACCTGCTCGAAGACGTGACCGGCGCCGGCAAGACCGAGGCAGCGTTGATGCTTGCGCACCGCCTGATGGCTGCTGGCCATGCCGAAGGTTTCTTCATCGGCCTACCGACGATGGCGACAGCCAATGCCATGTATGGGCGGTTGGCTCGTTTCTACCAGCGGCTGTTCGCTGGCCAAGCCAGTCTGGTGCTGGCTCATGCGGGACGAAATCTGGTTGACGACTTTGCGGCCTCGATCGTCGAGGCCGGTCCCGACGAAGGCGATGCCTCACAGCAGGACGACACGGCCACGCGCCGCTGTCAGCGTTGGCTGGCCGACCACAACAAGCGGGCGCTACTGTCGCCGGCCGGCATCGGCACCATCGACCAGGCCCTTCTCGGCGCATTGCAGAGCAAGCACCAATGCCTGCGCCTGCTGGGGTTGGCCCGCAAGGTGCTGATCGTCGACGAGGTCCACGCCTGCGATGCCTACATGCAGCGCACGCTCGAGACTCTGCTGCGCTTCCATGCGCGTGCTGGAGGCAGTGCCATCCTGCTGTCGGCCACACTGAGTCGGCGCATGAAGACCTCGCTGGTGCGAGCGTTCGCGCAGGGGTGCGGGCAAGAGGATTCGCCGGCGTTCAGTGTCGACAGTTTCCCGCTGGCCAGTGCGTGGGCCATCGGCCATGCGACTCGGGTCGCGGAAACAGCCATTGCCACCAGGCCGGAGGTCCGCCGTCGCGTTGTCGTGCGCTACCTGGCCGAGCAAGATGAGGTGATCGAAAGCATCGTTGCGGCGCTGCGGGCCGGCCGCTGCGTGGCCTGGATCCGCAACACCGTGACCGATGCACTGAATGCCCGGGCCACGATGGCCACGCACTGGCCGGTCGAGCGGATCATGCTTTTCCATGCGCGATTCGCACTCGGCGACCGACTGGATATTGAGGAGCGTGTGTTGGCCGCATTCGGCCCCGACAGCGGCCCGCAGCAGCGGCAGGGTCGCTTGCTGATCGCAACACAGGTAGCAGAGCAGTCGTTGGATGTCGATTTCGATCTGGTGGTCAGTGATCTTGCGCCGATCGACCGTCTGATTCAGCGTCTTGGCCGATTGCATCGGCATGTTCGCGATGCGCAGGGTGAGCGGCTCCCTCATGGCGAACAGGATGGTCGTGGCGAACCGGTCTTGTGGATCTTCGGCCCGGCCTGGACCGAAGAGCCTGCTCCGGACTGGTACCGGCAGGTGCTACCGAAGTCGTCCAAGGTCTATGCCAACCATGCCGCACTCTGGCTCAGTGCCCGTGCATTGCAGTCCGGCGAGTTGCGCATGCCCGAAGATGCCCGAGCCTTGATCGAGGCTGTGTTCGGCGAAGCAGCCGATGTGGACTCGCCCCCCGGCTTGCAGCGCAGCGCCGGGGACGCTCAAGGCAAGGCCTACGCAGACGCATCGCAGGCTGTGATGAACAGCGTCAAGCTGCCGGAGGGCTATCAGCGTCAGGGGTTGGATTGGGCGGCTGATACGGCCGCGCCGTCACGGCTGGGCGAAGAGACCATCGAGGTGCTGCTGGCGCGATGGGATGGCAACCACCTGCGCCCGTGGCGCGACGACAAGCCGCGCCATGCCTGGGCTTACAGCACCGTGCGCGTGGCGAGGCGACTGATTGCCGAGGCTGGCGTGCCGGCAGATCCAGCTCGGGTTGCGGTTCTCCAGCAAACACTCGCCTTGTTGTCCGGCGCAGGCAAGGGGGCGATCCTTTTTGCGCTCGATCGAGTAGATGACATCCATCAAGGGATGGCATGGGGTCTGTCGGCGCAGGGTCTGTCGGATCCGGCGTGGTGGACCTACAGCGCGGCAGAAGGGCTGGTGCCGCAAAGAGCGCCGGGAGTCGAAACCCCCGGCGGTAGGCCCCACGCCGATGGTGGGGAACAAGCAGCCAATTGAGTGCCGAGTCGGACCTCTCTTGGTTCATCTTCCTGATCAGGAAGAACGATTCAAAGTGTGGCACAAGAGGCGAAACGAAGAAATTTTCATAGTCGGACTTCTCTCTTGTGTTTATCATTGACGCACTTCATGGAGCACTTGAAGAGGTTGGCGATGAATCTTCTGTCTGAGCCCTGGCTTCCAGTGCGCCGTCGCGATGGACGGTCGGATTGGATTGCCCCCACGCAACTCACCGACCCTGATCTCGTGGCCTTCGATGCCTGTCGGCCCGACTTCAACGGTGCGCTGGCCCAGTTCGCCATCGGCCTGCTGCAGACCTGCACGCCGGCAGCCGACGTGTCGGCGTGGCGCCGATGGCTGCAAAGCCCTCCCGACGAGGTTGCGCTGACCGAGTGGTTCAGCCCGCATCAAATTGCTTTCGAATTCGACGGCGACGGCCCACGCTTCATGCAGGATCTGGAACTGCGCAGCAGCGACGGTGAGCCGTTGAGCGTCGCCAACTTGTTGATCGACGCACCAGGTGAAAACGCGATACGGGACAACAGCGACCATTTCGTCAAGCGTGGGCGCGTCAGGGCGCTGTGTTCGCACTGCGCGGCGCTTGCGCTGTTCACGTTGCAGACCAATGCCCCCTCGGGCGGCGCCGGTCACCGCACGGGCCTGCGCGGTGGAGGGCCATTGACGACCCTGCTCGTCGCCACGGGGCGACCCGGGCAACCGGCCAGTCTTTGGCAGACACTTTGGCTCAACGTGCGGGCGCAATCGACCTTCATGTCCACGCCTCCGGAGTCCGGAATGGACGCGCCATTCCGCACCTTTCCCTGGTTGGCTCCGCAGGGTGCTCTGCAGAAGGGCGAGGGCAATACTACGCCGTTGCAAGTTCATCCGGCCCACGTCTTCTGGGCGATGCCGCGTCGTATCCGGCTCGAGCTTGGCTCCCCTGAGAGCGGTGACTGCGATCTTTGTGGCCACCCGTCGAGGGCTTTGATCTCGTGCTATGTGACGCGCAACCACGGCTTGAACTATGAGGGGGCATGGCGGCACCCGCTGTCGCCCTACTACGCAGGCAAAGAAGGTTTGCTTCCGCTGCATCCCCAGCCGGGCGGCCTGGGCTATCGTCATTGGCTGGCCTGGGTCTTGGGCGTGCACAACGACAGAAAGCACGTCGAACCCGCGCTTGTCGTGAGCCAGTTCCAGCAGCGGGAGCGCCAGTCGGGACTTGCTGTAAGGCTGTGGGCCTTTGGCTACGACATGAAGAACATGAAGCCTCGCTGCTGGTACGAGTCGACTGTGCCTCTCTACGAACTCGGCGATTGCAGTGTGTCTGAGCACAAGGCATTGCGCGAGGAGGTCGGCAGTTGGCTGAGCGGTGCAGAGTTCGCTGTTGGCGTGTTGCGCACTGCGGTCAAGAATGCCTGGTTCGGCGCCGACCCACGCGGTGATCTTGGGTTCGTCGACGCTGCGTTCTGGAACCGCACTGAGGCAGCGTTCTATCAACGGTTGCGTGAACGCATCCACGCGCTGCGCAATGGCGCCGAAATCACCGATCCGTTGGCTTCCGCCGAATCCTGGCGGCTCTCGTTGCGCCAAGCCGCACTAGCGATTTTTGATCGGGACTTGGTGGGAAGCGGTGCCATCGAGAGGCAACACCCTGCTCGTGCATCTGAAGCTCGACGCTACCTGCAGCGCAGCCTGGATGGCCCCAAACTGCGTGCTGCCCTGTGCCTGCCGGAGCCGGTAAGGGCCAAGGCGAACTGATTACACGACAAGCTCTGCACAGGAGAGTCACCGCGATGACGAACGCCATTTCCCGCTATGCCTTGCCCGGCCCGGTCAAGGCCCGCTTCATGGTCTGGTGGTCGAGGCTGCAAGACGAGAAAGCCGATGGCACGGTCCGCGCTGACCGCGCTGCGCTGCGCCGCGCGCACGACCTGACGGCCGTGGCCTGCGCGCCGGCCTACCAGCGTATCTACCGTGAGTTGGCTGCGGCCCACCCTGGTGCCGAATGGGTGCCTTGGCAGCAGGAGCGGTTGGCTGCCGTGGTCGGCCTGGCTGCCCATGTGACGGCGCGCAGCGATTTGAGCCTGCCCCACGCCATGAGCCAGCGCCCCGAGGGAAGCGACCGGAACCTTGTCAGCGAGTTGCGCTTTGCCCGGCTGCTGGACGCGCCCGATATCGAGGCGCTGTTCAGCGGCTTGCGCCGACTTCTGCCGCTGATCGGCCACAAGACCGACCCCGAGGCCCTGGCCACTGACGTCTTTGGCTGGGGCGACGAGACCCGCAAGCGCTGGGCCTATGCCTATCGCTGGACCGACAAGACCTGAGCACTTCGACACCATCGCTACAGAGGAACAACCATGAGCCGCTTCGCCCAATTGCACCTGCTGACCAGCTATCCGCCCTCGAATCTGAACCGCGACGACACCGGCCGCCCCAAGACGGCCTTGGTGGGTGACGCGCTGCGGTTGCGGATTTCTTCGCAAAGCCTCAAGCGGGCGTGGCGCTGTTCGGAGCGGTTCGAAGCGGCGCTGGCCGGCCACCTTGGCACGCGCACGAAGCTGATGGGTAGGCAGGTTTTCGAAACGCTGAAGCGCGGTGGCATTGCCGAGAAGCAGGCTCGTGAATGGGCCAAGGAGATTGCCAAGCAATTCGGCAAGCTCAAGTCCGACAAGAAGACCGAGAAGGACGCCGATCTGGAGATCGAGCAACTGGCTCACTTCAGTCCGGAAGAAGTGGCGGCAGTCGAGGCGCTTTGCAAGACGCTTGTCGAGCGCAAAACCAAGCCGACGGAGGACGAGCTGGCGCTGTTGAGTCAGCCGCGACACGCAGTAGACATCGCGATGTTCGGGCGCATGCTGGCCGATGCCGCCCTTTTCAACGTCGAAGCAGCCGTTCAAGTCGCTCATGCGTTCACGGTGCACAGGTCTGCCGTCGAAGACGACTATTTCAGCGCCGTCGACGACCTGAACCCCCGCGAGGAGACCGGGGCGGCGCACATCGGCGAGCGCGGCTACGGCGCCGGCTTGTTCTATCTCTACCTGTGCATCGACCTGGAACTGTTGCAGGCCAACCTCGGTGGTGATGCCGCATTGCGTGACCGCGCGCTGGAAGCGCTGGTGCGCGCTGTCACCCAGGTGTCGCCAACAGGTATGCAGAACAGCTACGGATCGCGCGCCTACGCAAGCTACGTGCTGGCCGAGAAAGGAGACCAACAGCCGCGCTCGCTGGCCCAGGCGTTCTTGAAGCCCGTCAAGCCTTGGGGGGAACTCGGCGTGCTGGAGCAGGCGGTCGTTTCGCTGGAGAAGCGGCGCGACAGCTTCGACAAGGTCTACGGAGCCTGTGCCGACGCGCGCTACATGCTCGATGTCGAAAAGGGCGAGGGTTCGCTCGACGGGCTGGTTGGTTTCCTGCGCGGCTAGGCGTATGGCTGACTTTCTGATCTTTCAGTTGTTGGGGCCGTTCGCGGCCTGGGGCGAGCCAGCCGTCGGCGAGTTCCGCGGCACGGCCGAATTGCCCTCGCAGTCGGCGCTGCTCGGCCTGCTGGGCGCGGCGCTGGGTCTGCAGCGGGAAGACGAAGCAGCGCACACTGCGTTGCGCGAAGGTTATGGCTTTGCCACGGCCCTGCTCGCCGAGGGTAGCCTGCTGCGCGACTACCACACCGCGCAGGTGCCGCCGCGTGCGGCGCTGAAGGGGCGTCCGCAAGCCACACGTCGACAAGAGCTGACCGTGCCTCGGCCCGAACTGGGCACCATCCTGTCGAACCGTGACTACCGGCAGAACGGCATCTGGCTTGTGGCGTTGCAAGCCCGCGAAGCTGCGCCGCACCAATTGGATGAACTGGCTGCTGCGCTGCGCCAGCCCCGCTATGTGCTCTACCTCGGTCGCAAGAGTTGCCCTCCCGCCGCACCGCTGTGGCCGCAGGTGGTGAACGCGGAATCGGTGTTGGCCGCCATGCAGACTTATGCGAGCTTGCGTGAGGCCGCGCGGCAGCGCGTGGCTGCCGCACACGGCCGTGTGCCGCTGGAAGACCTTCCAGGCCTGCAACGCCTGGCCTTCGACGAGCACATCTCGGCGGGTGTCGAGGCCGATCTAAGCGTACAACGCAAGGATCGGTTGATCCGGCGCAGCGGCTGGCAATTCGGTGACCGCAGCGAGCGGGTGGCCTTGTTGCCTGCATCGCAGCCGTTGCCTGGGCCGGAGGTCTGAGCCATGTACTTCAGCATGATCGCGCCTGCCGAGGGGCGTGAGCGCGAAGCGGCGCGGCAACGAGCCAACGGTCCTTATGCCGACCATCAATGGTTGTGGCGCTGGTTCCCCGCAGCCGCGGGCATGCCGCGCGATTTCCTGTTTCGCCGCCATGAGACGTCGGATGGGCTGCTGCGCTATTACATGGTTTCGCATCGACCTCCGGTTGCGCTAGACGATGCCTGGGCCTTGCATTGCCGTGACTACGAGCCAGAGTTACGGGCCGGAGACCTGCTGAGCTTCGAACTGCGGGCCAACCCCACCGTGCGGCACGGGCGCGATGGCAAGTCCAAGCGTCACGACGTTGTCATGGACGCCAAGACGCAATTGCTCGCCCAGCAAGGATTGCAGCGATGGGCCGATTGGAATGGCAGCGAGCGACCCGACTTGCATGAGTTGATCCAGCGCAGTTGCAGCGATTGGCTGCAACGTCGCAGTGCAGTCCTGGGCTTCGAACTGTTGAGCGACGTCTTGATTGTTGAGACCTATCAGCAGCATCGTGAGCGTAAGGACCGGTCGTTGCGCTTCACGACCGTGGACTTCCGGGGCGTGCTCCGCGTCGTCGATCCACAGACTTTCTGCCAAGCGCTTTTCAACGGCGTGGGCAGTGCCAAGAGCATGGGTTGCGGGCTGCTGCTGGTGCGGCGACAGTCGGAGTGAGCTTCATACGGCGCGTGTTCCCATGTTGCCTCCACTGAAGCCCCTGCCCATGAAGGACCGCATCTCGATGGTCTTCGTCCAGTACGGGCAGATCGACGTGGTGGATGGTGCCTTCGTTCTAATCGACAAGACTGGCGTGCGTACGCACATTCCGGTGGGCTCGGTGGCCTGCATCATGCTCGAGCCCGGCACACGTGTGTCGCACGCGGCTGTGCGGCTGGCTTCGCTGGTGGGCACGCTGCTGGTATGGGTGGGCGAGTCCGGGGTGCGGCTGTATGCCAGCGGACAGCCCGGCGGCGCGCGCGCCGACCGCCTGCTCTACCAGGCCAAGCTGGCGCTGGACGATGAGTTGCGTCTGAAGGTCGTGCGCAAGATGTACGAGATGCGCTTCGGCGAGCCGGCGCCGGCGCGTCGCAGTGTGGAGCAGTTGCGCGGCATCGAAGGAGCGCGTGTGCGCGCGAGCTACAAGCTGCTGGCCGAGCGGCATGGCGTGAACTGGAAGGCCCGCAACTACGACCAGCAGGAATGGGATGCCGCCGACGTGCCCAACCGCTGCTTGTCAGCCGCCACTGCCTGCCTGTACGGCATTACCGAAGCGGCCGTGCTGGCCGCGGGCTATGCGCCGGCCGTGGGTTTCATCCACACCGGCAAGCCGCTGTCGTTTGTCTACGACGTGGCGGATGTGTTCAAGTTCGAGACCGTCGTGCCGCTGGCATTCGGCACCGCTGCCCGCTCGCCCTCCGAGCCTGAGCGAGCGGTGCGGCTGGCTTGCCGCGACCTGTTCCGCCAGAGCAAGCTGCTGGAGCGCATCATTCCCTCCATCGAAGAAATGCTGGCTGCTGGCGGCATCAGTCCGCCCGAGGCACCGCCGGAATCCGTGCCACCGGCGATCCCGGTCCCACAAGGGCTGGGCGACGCCGGGCACCGGAGTCAGTGATGTCACTGTTGGTCGTGATCACCGAGAACGTGCCGCCACGCATGCGCGGCCGATTGGCCATCTGGCTCCTGGAGATGCGCGCCGGCGTCTACGTTGGCGACGTGAGCCGTCGCACTCGGGAAATGATCTGGGAGCAGTTGGTCGAAGGCCATGAAGAAGGCAACGTGGTCATGGCCTGGGCTAGCCGCAGTGAATCTGGCTATGACTTCCAGACTTTGGGGGTGAATCGACGGGAGCCCGTCGACTACGACGGGTTGCGGTTGGTGAGCTTCCGGCCTGTTGAGCCGACTGGTCTTTAACAACACGAATTTTCCCGGTAGAAATAGGGAGGGTACTTTTTTCCTTCTGGGACAATGGGATACCTTTGGTGTGTTCCCCGCGCGAGCGGGGATGAACCGACCCGGCACCGCATGACCGAGGCCGATGCTCGGTGTTCCCCGCGCGAGCGGGGATGAACCGACGCTGCGCTGCAGCTCGGGCACCTGGCGCTCGTGTTCCCCGCGCGAGCGGGGATGAACCGTCCTGGGCGATGCTCGTCGAGGACTGGCTCAAGTGTTCCCCGCGCGAGCGGGGATGAACCGCCGATCGCCCTGCCGAGTTCGTCGGTGTCCTGGTGTTCCCCGCGCGAGCGGGGATGAACCGTCCAGGCCCCGGAATTCCACCGTGAGGTTGTTGTGTTCCCCGCGCGAGCGGGGATGAACCGTCGCAACGCATGGGAGGCATTCACGGAGTCGCGTGTTCCCCGCGCGAGCGGGGATGAACCAGACGCTGCAGGAGATCGTCGGCTTCAAGCGCCAGTGTTCCCCGCGCGAGCGGGGATGAACCGATCGAGCAGGTGTCCGGCCGCGCGCTGCTGCGGTGTTCCCCGCGCGAGCGGGGATGAACCGAAGATGACCGTTGCGCGCCGTGACCTGGACACGTGTTCCCCGCGCGAGCGGGGATGAACCGAACGCGCTGACCGAAACGTCCCAGCAGTTGGCGTGTTCCCCGCGCGAGCGGGGATGAACCGATGAGCGCCTGCAGATCACGGCGCGCGTCATGGTGTTCCCCGCGCGAGCGGGGATGAACCGAACCATCAAGAGCGATCTGCGGCTCGTACAAAGTGTTCCCCGCGCGAGCGGGGATGAACCGGCAACATTCGATGCCGGATGGCTTGTCCCAGTGTGTTCCCCGCGCGAGCGGGGATGAACCGTAGAACGCTATCCAATCAGGTGAATACAGCGCTGTGTTCCCCGCGCGAGCGGGGATGAACCGTACCTGCTGGGCAGCGTCGACACGGCGCGCGAGTGTTCCCCGCGCGAGCGGGGATGAACCGACGGTGCCACTGCCGGACCTGCCGGCAGATCCGTGTTCCCCGCGCGAGCGGGGATGAACCGACCACCGATCGCGAGTCGCCGGCCGACTGGATGTGTTCCCCGCGCGAGCGGGGATGAACCGGTGAACATCACGCTGTCGGCACGCTCCGTCGGGTGTTCCCCGCGCGAGCGGGGATGAACCGGGCGACTTGACTCTGACTCGCTACTGGCATGCGTGTTCCCCGCGCGAGCGGGGATGAACCGATCGCGCCACCCGAGGTTTGTTTCGAGCTCCGGTGTTCCCCGCGCGAGCGGGGATGAACCGGGCGCTGGAGAACCAGCAGAACCCCGTACCTGGTGTTCCCCGCGCGAGCGGGGATGAACCGATCCACGAACAGCCGCAGTGGCAGCGGTTGGCGTGTTCCCCGCGCGAGCGGGGATGAACCGTGGATGTTCTTGTTGCCGCCGATGACCTTGGGGTGTTCCCCGCGCGAGCGGGGATGAACCGGTGATGAGCTTGCGCATTGGTGCCTCCCTCACGTGTTCCCCGCGCGAGCGGGGATGAACCGTCCGACATCAAGAAGAACGGCGGCAAGTCGCCGTGTTCCCCGCGCGAGCGGGGATGAACCGCCGGTTGCGTGCTTGCTGAAGACGGCGCCGGAGTGTTCCCCGCGCGAGCGGGGATGAACCGCTCGGGGTGGCTGGCATGGGCGAGGATCAGGCGTGTTCCCCGCGCGAGCGGGGATGAACCGTCGGAGGCGGTTCTGCTGCAACGCGCTGCTGGGTGTTCCCCGCGCGAGCGGGGATGAACCGGCCGCGGCGCGGTACACGAACATCTGGTCGGCGTGTTCCCCGCGCGAGCGGGGATGAACCGGCGATCCTCGACACGTTGCGCCAGATCCAGGAGTGTTCCCCGCGCGAGCGGGGATGAACCGTCCTGACCGATGCCGATCGCGGCATTCGAGAAGTGTTCCCCGCGCGAGCGGGGATGAACCGATCGACAGCAGGTTGTCGATGTCGGTGCTGACGTGTTCCCCGCGCGAGCGGGGATGAACCGCGCCGGCGATCGCCGCTGACCGTGAACCACCGGTGTTCCCCGCGCGAGCGGGGATGAACCGTAGTGTCACCGTCAACCAATTTTTGCGAAGGAGTGTTCCCCGCGCGAGCGGGGATGAACCGAAATATTTCCAGTTCGATCCGACATTCAACACGTGTTCCCCGCGCGAGCGGGGATGAACCGCCTTCGATTTGCTTAATGCGATGCGGGGGCGCGTGTTCCCCGCGCGAGCGGGGATGAACCGGGGTTAGCGGCCGGAACCTGCGGCGGCGAGGGGTGTTCCCCGCGCGAGCGGGGATGAACCGAGCGTTGCGTCGCGCGACGACAACCTCCACGAGTGTTCCCCGCGCGAGCGGGGATGAACCGCCCGCAGCGGTGGCCGCCGAACTGGGCCTGAGGTGTTCCCCGCGCGAGCGGGGATGAACCGAAATTTCCGGGCGGCGTTCGCTTTTATATGTGGTGTTCCCCGCGCGAGCGGGGATGAACCGCCACATTTGATGCTGGATGGCTTGTCCCAGTTGTGTTCCCCGCGCGAGCGGGGATGAACCGTCAGCAGTTTCCAAAACGAACGGTGTTTTCACGTGTTCCCCGCGCGAGCGGGGATGAACCGGCCGTCACGCAGTCGTTTAATCGCGTGCAGGTGTGTTCCCCGCGCGAGCGGGGATGAACCGGCCGCGTGCGAGGCCGCCGCGCCGCTGGGCGTGTGTTCCCCGCGCGAGCGGGGATGAACCGCACGTCGTCCCAAATGTTGATCTCGATGTCGAGTGTTCCCCGCGCGAGCGGGGATGAACCGCCGCGCCGCGGGGGGGCCTCGGCCAACGCCGAGTGTTCCCCGCGCGAGCGGGGATGAACCGGCCGCGCTGGACGGCCTCACCGCGCTGCTGAAGTGTTCCCCGCGCGAGCGGGGATGAACCGGTGCTGGCGATCGACCCGGCTCGCTTCGGCGAGTGTTCCCCGCGCGAGCGGGGATGAACCGATCGGCCTGCGCGCGCAGTGCCCGGCCAGTAAGTGTTCCCCGCGCGAGCGGGGATGAACCGTCGTGGAATCCGGCCAGCACCGGTCCGAATCGGTGTTCCCCGCGCGAGCGGGGATGAACCGCCGCTCTTCCCAGCGCTCGACGAGTCCCTCGTGTGTTCCCCGCGCGAGCGGGGATGAACCGATCAGACGCTTCCATACGTGCTCGACGCCCAGGTGTTCCCCGCGCGAGCGGGGATGAACCGCCGAGCACGTCGGACAGGAGAGCGGCGAATGCGTGTTCCCCGCGCGAGCGGGGATGAACCGTCGGCGGTGAGCGCCAGCGCGATCGAGTCGCGGTGTTCCCCGCGCGAGCGGGGATGAACCGCGAAGGATGACATCCTCCAGTTCGCTCAGGTAGTGTTCCCCGCGCGAGCGGGGATGAACCGTGCAGGCGTGCGGCTGCGGTGCGTCGTGAGCGGTGTTCCCCGCGCGAGCGGGGATGAACCGATTCTCATCACGGAACCATTCCTGATAAATCAGTGTTCCCCGCGCGAGCGGGGATGAACCGGTCTACATCAACTCGCCGGGCGGCGACGTGATGTGTTCCCCGCGCGAGCGGGGATGAACCGGACCGGTTTCCCTACGTGATGTACCGCACCATGTGTTCCCCGCGCGAGCGGGGATGAACCGGGCCCCGCAGGGCCCTCGTGACGCTTACTGCAGTGTTCCCCGCGCGAGCGGGGATGAACCGGCCGAGCGCACGCCCGCTGTGACCGCGATCGAGTGTTCCCCGCGCGAGCGGGGATGAACCGGAGGCCTAAATGTCTATCTCTCATCGCAATAAGTGTTCCCCGCGCGAGCGGGGATGAACCGGTTGAGGAGCAGAATGCGTCGGCAGGAAACTTGTGTTCCCCGCGCGAGCGGGGATGAACCGAACTCACCCGGATCCAGCGTGCGCAGAGCCTCGTGTTCCCCGCGCGAGCGGGGATGAACCGCGCCTGCAGCAACTGCGCGTGACGGCGGCTGCGTGTTCCCCGCGCGAGCGGGGATGAACCGTGCAATGCCGTGCGCTCCTGTTCCAGCAGGGTGTGTTCCCCGCGCGAGCGGGGATGAACCGGCCACCATCGCCCGCGCTCGGGAGATCAAGGCGTGTTCCCCGCGCGAGCGGGGATGAGCCGGCCGACGCCGTGTTCATGGCGAAGCGCGACGAGTGTTCCCCGCGCGAGCGGGGATGAACCGCTCGGGATTGCGCCGCGCCGCGCCAAGTCGTAGTGTTCCCCGCGCGAGCGGGGATGAACCGTCGGGAAGAGCGAAGGCGGCGGGCGGCAGAGGTGTGTTCCCCGCGCGAGCGGGGATGAACCGACCGTCAGCGGCGATGCCGTCACGATCAGCGCGTGTTCCCCGCGCGAGCGGGGATGAACCGCGGAACTGCACGTTGCGCTCCATCAGCGCGCCGTGTTCCCCGCGCGAGCGGGGATGAACCGGAGCGCGATCGTAGTCTTGTGGCGCACTCCGACAGGGGTTCGCAATACGTCTCCGTTCGCTACAGCGAGCGGCTAGCCGAGGCCGGCGTCGAGCCGTCGGTTGGCAGCAAGGGCGACAGCTACGACAACGCTCTGGCCGAGACGATCAACGGGCTCTACAAGGCCGAATTGATCCATCGCCGAGCGCCCTGGAAGACCAAAGAGTCCCTGGAACTCGCGACGCTCGAATGGGTATCCTGGTTCAATCACCACCGACTGCTGGAGCCCATCGGCTACATCCCGCCTGCGGAGGCTGAGGCAAACTACTACCGGCATCTCGCCGAGCAGGCCGCCATCCCAGCCTGACTTAAACCAACTGGCCTCCACGGAACCCGGGGCGATTCACCCAGACCCGGCTGGGTGAACAACCTATTGGGACATCACAGCTAGACAGGCTCTTCGAGTTGGGCGATCCAGTGCGCCCTGGGCGCTGGTTGGCGAAGCCGAAACGGAACGGGCCCACAGGGGCCCGTCGTTTTATGGTGGATGTCCTCAGGCGATTTCGAGCCGCCGTTCCACGCGGTCGAGCCGTTGCTCCATGCGGTCGAGCCGAACTGACAGCGTGGCCATGTCCTCGTGCACAGCGGCCACCTGCTTTTCGAGTGAGCCGATGCGCATGGTCAGCATTTCCGTGCGCTCGGCCAGTCGGTCGACCGAGGCCCGTATCTGGCGCAGATGCTCGATGATGAGATTTTCGACGTTCTCAGTCATGGCGCGCAGTGTAGTTCAGGCCCGCAGCTTGCGGAACACCGTAGTGAGGGCATCGCAGCGGGTCAGCATGTGGTTCGACACATGGGCGCTTTCGAGCGCCGTGCAATCAGCAGTATGTCGCCGCGGTCGAGCTTTGGACCGATGGCATTCGGCTTGTTGTTCTCGCCCTGGTCCTTGGTGTTCCCCGCCCGAGCGGGGATGAACCGATGCATAGCGCGAGCGTGCGGGCGTTACCCGACTCCACCACGCCGTCGCCGACCTGCAGCTCGCCGGTTTGGCGAGCTCGGTCACGAGGTTGCCCTCGGCCGGGCGGCTGGATCGACGCGCAGCGCGTCGTCTTGAGACGCGATCAGCCGACTAACGTCCATGGCGCGATAGGTGGGAGGTCGAACCCGCGCTCGTTGCGGATGAGATTGTCTAAACCCGCGCAGACGCAGGCAATGCGCCGGCGGCGTACCCGCGCGCCGCCTCTATCGCGCCCGCCGACTCCGGTGCTGCCACAGCGCCAGCAGCGCGATCAGCGTCAGCGTCAGCTCCAGCGTCTCTTCGAGTGCGGAGACCACCACCTTGGTCGACATCGACAAGGCCATGTGGAAGTCTTCGTTGAGCACGTTGTAGCTGCGGTCGAGCAGCTTGGAGGCCACCAGCGTGACGATGAAGGCGGCGATCGAGATCGCCACCGCGTCGCCGCCGCGAAATGCGCGCCACCATTGCCGCGCGTGGGTAAGCAGCAGCCGCAGCATCGCCAGCGAGACCACCGTCAGCACCCCCAGTGCGGCCAGCTTGTGCTGCAGCGGTGCCGGGCCGAAGTAGTAGCTGACACGCAGCACCGTGGTGCCGGTGAAGGCGCGGTGCCAGTCCAGCTCGCGCGCGCCGAAGGCGAGGAACATCGCCGACAGCGCCGCCGAGCTGGCGGGCGGGTCGTCGCGCCGGCGCAGCAGCCACACCAGCCCAGCGAGCAGGAACCAGCCGGCCGCGGTCGATTGTTCGACCCAGCCGGTCTCGCTCATCAACTCCATCACCTTCTGCGGAGGATAGACCGCCACGTTGGCCAGCGCGAAGAGTGTGCCGGCGAGCATCAGCCACCAGCCTGCATAACGTGAGTTCATGGCTGAAGCATAGCGCTCGCTCAGCGGCAGCCGAGCCGGCCGGCCAGCTCCGTCAACGCATCGGCCGAGAGGTCCACCGGCACGCTCGCCGCCGTCTCGCCGATGCCGGGGCCGTGTTCGTCGGGGCGCGCGATGAAGGCGGTGCGCAGCCCGGCGGCCGCGGCGGCGGCGAGGTCCGACGAGTGCGCCGCCACCATCATCGCTTCGTGCGGCGCGCAGTCGAAGGCCGCCGCGGCGCTGAGGTAGACGATCGGCTTGGGCTTGTAGTCGCGCGCCAGTTCGGCGCCGGCGATGGCGTCCCAGTGCCAGCCGTTGCGCCGCGCCAGGTCGGCCATCAGCGAGATGTTGCCGTTCGAGCAGGGCGCCAGCGGGAATTTCGTGCGCAGCCGCGCCAGGCCGGGTGTCACGTCGGGCCAGGCGTCGAGGCGGTGCCAGGCGAGGTTCAGTTCCCGCCGCGTCGCCTCGTCGACGTAATCGAGTCCGAAGTCGCGCAGCACGATGTCGAGGTTGCGCCGGTGCAGCGCGTCGAGCTTGCAAAAGGGCAGGCGGCCGCTGCGCACTTCTTCCATCGCCGGCTGGTACTGGTCTCTCCAGGCGGTGGCGAAGGCGGCGCCGTCGAGCGCGATGCCGCGCGCGCCGAGCAGCGCCGCCGCCTCGCGGGCGATCGAGCCGTGCCAGTCGACCAGCGTGCCGAACACGTCGAACAGCAGCAGCTTCACTTCGGGCATGGCCGCAGCATAGCGCGCCGCCGCCGTGCGAGACTCGGCGCCATGCCCGCCTTGCCACGGCCCTTCGCCGACTGCCCCGCCGAGCTGCTCGCCGGCGTGCGCGGCGTGCTCACCGACATCGACGACACGCTGACGCGCGACGGCGCGATCGAGCCCGAGGCGCTGGATGCGCTGGCCGCGCTGCGCGGCGCCGGCCTGCCGGTGATCGCCATCACCGGCCGCCCTATGGGCTGGAGCGAACCCTTCGCGCGCGCCTGGCCGGTCGATGCGATCGTCGCCGAGAACGGCGCCGTGGCGCTGTTCGTGCAAGACGGCGCGCTGCGCATCGAGTACGCGCAGGACGAGGCCGCGCGGCGGCGCAACGCGCGGCGCCTGGCCGAGGTGTCGCGGCGCGTGCAGCGCGAGGTGCCGGGCGCGCTGCCGGCGCGCGACAGCGCCGGGCGCGTGACCGACATCGCCATCGACCACAGCGAGTTCGCGCACCTCGACGACGCGGCGGTCGCGCGCGTCGTCGCGCTGATGCAGGCCGAGGGCATGCACGCCACCGTCAGCTCGATCCACGTCAACGGCTGGTTCGGCGAGCACGACAAGGCCAGCGGCGCGCGCTGGATGGTGCGACGCCTGCTCGACCGCGAGCTGGAGGCCGAGCGCGCGCACTGGCTCTACGTCGGCGACTCGACCAACGACCAGCGCATGTTCGGGCACTTCGCGCTCGGCGTCGGCGTGGCCAACCTGATGCGCTTCGCCGCGCAGCTCCACACCTGGCCGGCGTGGATCACCGCCGGCGAGCGCGGCGCCGGCTTCGCCGAGGTGGCGCGGCGGCTGCTCGCGGCGCGGCGCGCGGCATGACCGAGCGCCGGCTCTTCGCCACCGCGCTGGCGCTCGCGCTCGGCGCGGCCATCTCGCTCGGGCTGGCGCGCTTTTCCTATGCGCTGCTGCTGCCGCCGATGCGCGCCGACCTGGGCTGGAGCTACTTCACCGCCGGCGCGATGAACACCGTCAACGCGGCCGGCTACCTGGCCGGCGCGCTGCTGCTGCCGCGCGCGCTGGCGCGGTTCGACGCGCGCACGGTGTTCCTCGCCGGGGCCTGGGGCGCGGCGCTGCTGCTGGCGCTGCACGGCCTGGTGCGCGGCGACGCGGCGCTGTACGCGCTGCGCGGCCTGACCGGCGTCGCCAGCGCCGCCACCTTCGCCAGCGGCGGCCTGCTCGCCGCGCGGCTCGGCCAGCGCGAAGGCGCCCGGCCCTCGCTGGTGCTGGGGCTCTACTACGGCGGCACCGGGCTGGGCATCGTCGCCTCCGCGCTGATCGTGCCGCCGCTGGACTGGCCGCTGGCGTGGCAGGCGCTCGCGCTGGCCGGGCTGCTGGCGGCGCTGCTGATGACCGCCGGCACACGCCCGCTGGCCGCCGCCGCCGGCGCGGCCGCGGCGCGCGGCGCGGGCTTTCGCGCGCGCGACTTCGGCTTCGGGCTGGCCGGCTACCTGATGTTCGGCCTGGGCTACATCGGCTACATGACCTTCATCGTCACGCTGCTGCGCGAGCAGGGCGCGGCCACCGGCACGGTGGTGGCCTTCTACGTGCTGCTGGGCATCGGCGTGGTGGTGTCGTCGTGGCTGTGGGCGCCGCTGCTGCAGCGCTGGCGCGGCGGCCAGCCGCTGGCGCTGCTCAACGCCCTGCTGGCGGCGGCCACGCTGCTGCCGGTGCTGAGCGCGCATCCGCTGGCGGTGTTCGCGTCGGGCGCGCTGTTCGGCGCGGTGTTCCTGTCGGTGGTGGCTTCCACCACCGCGCTGGTGCGCCACAACCTGCCGCCGGCGGCGTGGCCGGCCGGCATCACCGCCTTCACCAGCATCTTCGCGGCCGGGCAGATCGTCGGGCCGGTGCTGGTGGGCCGGGTGGCCGACGGCGCCGGCGGGCTGGCGCGCGGCCTGGCGCTGTCGGCCGGCGCGCTGCTGCTGGCGGCGCTGCTGGCGTCGCGGCAGCGCGCGTTGCCGCCACCCTGACCAGGTCGGGTTCAGCGCGGCGCGAGGAAGGCGCGCAGCCGCTCGACCTCGGCCTCCAGTTCGCGCCGGTAGGCGGCGTCGCGCGGCGCGCGGCCGGCCACGTAGCCGCAGCGCAGCTCCAGCGTGCCGGCGCGCGTGCTCGTGTTGGCCCAGCCGATCACCGCGTCGCGCCACAGCAGCGGCAGCGCGTAGTAGCCGAGCCTGCGCTGGGCCAGCGGCGTGTAGGCCTCGAAGCGGTAGGCCCAGCCCCAGAACAGCTCGAAGCGCCGCCGGTCCCACACCAGCGGGTCGAAGGGCGCGAGCAGGCGCACGCGCTCCGGCGGCTCGCCGCGCGTGATGCGCTCGCCGGCCGGCCAATACCAGTCGACGCCGTCGATGCGCGCATGCGCCAGCCGCGCCCGGGCGCGCTGCAAGGCCGCGCCGCGCCCGGCGCGCCACTGCGGCACGCCGCCGCCGAGGTGGCTGAGCAACTGGCCCAGCGTCGCCAGCGGCAGCGGCGCGTACTTGGCGACGACGGCGTCGACCAGCGTGTCGTGCGCCGCGCGCGGGTCGGCCGGCGGCGGCAGCGCCTCGCGCGCCGCGTAGAGCCGCACGCCGCCCTCGCGGCGCGCCACGCGCAGCAGGCCGCGGTAGTGCATCTCGTCGAGCAGTTGCGTGCTGGCGTTGGACGAGCCGCCGAACCAGTTGATCGTCTTGCCGTGCGCGAACTCGTTGTCCACCTCCCTCGGGTGCGCCACGCCGCGCGCCCGCACGAAGGCCAGCACCGCCTCGGCCTGCGCGCGGCGCGCCCGGGTCCACGCGGTGCGCGGGCTGCGCGGGTGCATCAGGTGGTGCAGCGCGCGCGGCACGAAGCCGTAGTTGACGAAGAAGTCCTCCTCGATCGGCAGCGCCGCGTAGCGGCGTTCGAGGTCGCCGGCGCGGTAGCCGGCGACACGCTGGCGCAGCGTCAGGTCCTGCGCGCGCGCCGGCGCGCGGATCGGGTCGGCCTGCACGAAGCCCAGCCGCGCGATGGCGCGCGGCAGCGTGGTCGGCGTGAAGAAGGTGCGCGCGATCGCATGGCGGCGCAGGTCGGCGAGCGCGGGCGGGGGCTTGGAAGGCATGCCCCCGATGATGCGCCGGGCGCGGCTCGCGCAGAATCGCGGCGTATGACGGCTTACGTGCACGACCATCCTTCCCTCGCCGGGCTCGACGTCTTCGAGCGCGGCTGGCTGTCGTCGAACAACGTCCTGGTGCACGCCGCCGAGGGCGAGGCCGGCGCGACGCTGATCGACACCGGCCACGTCAACCACGCCGCGCAGACGCTGGCACTGGTGCGCCACGCGCTCGGCGCGGCGCCGCTGGCGCGCATCGTCAACACCCACCTGCACAGCGACCATTGCGGCGGCAACGCGACGCTGGCGCGTGCCTTCGGTTCGCGCATCGTCATCCCGCCCGGGCTGGCCGGGGCGGTGCGCGCCTGGGACGCGCAGGCGCTCAGCCACGCGGACACCGGCCAGCGCTGCGAGCGTTTCGAGGCGCACGCCACGCTGGCGCCCGGCGAGCTGCTCGAAGCCGGCGCGCGCCGCTTCGAGGTGATCGCCGCGCCCGGCCACGACCCCGACTCGGTGATGCTGTTCGACGCGGCGAACGGCCTGCTGATCTCGGCCGACGCGCTGTGGGAGCATGGCTTCGGCGTGGTCTTCCCCGAGATGGAGGGCGAGCCGGGTTTCGCGGACGTGGCCGCCGTGTTCGATGCCATCGAGGCGCTGCCGGTGCGGCTGGTGGTGCCGGGGCACGGCGCGCCGTTCACCGACGTCGCGGCCGCGCTGGCGCGCTCGCGTTCGCGCCTGGCCGCCTTCGCCGCCGACCCGGCGCGCCATGCCAGGCACGGGCTGAAGGTGCTGATCAAGTACCACCTGATGGAAGAGCGCGAGCAGCAGGAAGACGCGCTGCTGCGCTGGGCGCGGGCCACGCCGCTGCTGGCCCGCGTGTGGGAGCGTTACGGCCGCGCGCAGGCCGCCTCGCCCGAGGCCTGGTGCGCCGCGCTGGCGGCGGAACTGGTGGCCGCGGGCGCGCTGCGGCGCCGCGGCACGGCCATCGTCGACGGCCCCTGAACGCGGGGGTGCCCGCCGCGGCGTCGATGCCGGCGCTAACGGCGGAATAACGCAGGCATCGATACAAACCGGCACGCGGTGAGCTGCCCGCTGGGCGGCCCGCACGACACCGGAGATGCCGCCGTGAACCATTCGCCCGATCCGCTGCGCAAGCCCGACGCCCCTGCCACCGCCTTCGCCGTGCGCCTGGCGCGCACCGGTGTGTTGATCGCCGCGCTCGCGGTGGCCGCCTGCGGCGGCGGAGGAAGTGATGGCGGCGACACCGCCGGCGGCGAGACGCCGCCCGCGCCGCCGCCGGCGGCCAGCGAGCCGTCCGGCACGCCGCCGCCGGCGTCGCAGGGCCTCGCGATCAGCGCGCTGTCGGTGACCTCGCCGACCGCCGGCCCCTGGAACACCAACCTGATCCTGAGCTACAGCTTCACCGTCACCAACAGCGGCACCGGCGCCAGCACGCCGCGCACGCTGCATGCGGCCGTGGCCCCGACGCCGACGCTGCCGGTGCGCTGGATTCGCGAAGGGGCGTACTTCCCCATCATCGAGGCCCCGGGTTCCACCGAAGCCGAGGTGCCGGCGCTGGCGCCGGGCGAATCGATCACGCTCGTGACGCAAGGCCTCTTCGGCGCCGCGGGCCAGGCATGGTCGCTGGCCGGCTACCTGGCCGCCTGCCTGTTCGTCCCGGACGTGCCCGAGGTGAGCGGCTGCAATGCCGCGCCGGTCACCCTCACGCAGGTGGCGCCGCCGCCGACGCCACCCTCGTCGTCGAACACGCCGCCGGCGCCGGTGGCGGGCTACGGCGGCGCCTTCCCGCACGCCGCGGCGCCGCTGGACAGCGCGGTGACGCCGGGCACGGCGGTGCAGCTCGCGGCCACCTTCGGCTGGGACCGCCCCGGCCCCTTCAGCTGGTCGCCGACGCGCACCGACGACCAGGTCTGGGCCTTCGACGCCGCCAGCGGCGTCGGCGTCGGCCTGACGCTGCCCTGGGGCACCTTCATCGAGACGCTGGACTTCACCGCGACGCCGGTCAGCCTCGCGCCGGTGGATGGCGGCGTGGCGCTGCCCTTCGACACGGTGCTGGCCGCCTTCGCCCTCGCGCCCGCCGACGTGCAGGCCGAGCAGCCCTTCAAGCTGCGCTTCACGCTCACGCCCGAGCGGCTGGCGGGGCTGGACCCGCGCACGCTGGTGCTGTTCGGCGCCGATTCGGACGGCAGGAACCTGCGCCTGCTGCCGCTGGTGGCCGACGGCAGCGGCACCTCGGCGACGCTGACGACGGCGCTGCGGCATTTCGGCATCGTCGGGTTGGCGACCCTGGGCGCCGCGCAGCGCGACGCGCTGGCGGCGAGCTGGCCGCGCGACATCGCCGCGCAGCGCGAGTCCGCGCTCGGCGCCGCCACGCTGGCCACGCGCCAGGCGGCGCTGGGGCAGGGCGTGTCGGGCGCGGGGCGCAAGCTCGCGCTGGCGCGCAAGATCGCCCAGGTCGACGACACGGTGGCGCCGCTCGTGCGTCGCGAGCTGGACTACTTCAACGACGTGATCGTGCCGGCCTTCGCCGCGGCCTACGGCGGCGCCGAGGCGGAGATCGAGTCGGCCATCCGCATCGGGCTGGGCTGGCTGCGTGAACTGGCCCTGCTGGGCATGGACGGCGGCGGCCAGCTCGGGCCGCTCAGCGAGGACCTGTGGCGGCGCATCAACGACCTGATCGACCGCCATGCCGACCTGGTCAAGCAGCAGTGCACGGCCGGCGGCGGCTTCGGCGCGTTCCAGAAGATGCTCGGCGAGATGCGCCAGTTGCAACTGCTGGGCCACGACGCCAAGAGCCAGGAACTGGCCGATGCGCTGGGCGCCTGCTCCTCGTTCACCGCGGAGTACCACCAGGCCTGGTCCGACGAGAACACCAACGCGACGCTGGTGGCCGGCGTGGAGGGCTCGGTCAAGCTGACGGCGCCCACCGCGCGCATGATCAAGGCCGGCAGCCTGCCCAACGGCGACGGCGACCTGGCGTGGACCACGTTCCGGTCGTCGACCACCGACACCTTCACCAACTACGACAGCAACGGCAACGTGATCGGCAGTTGCAGCACGACGACCATCGGCACCGGCACGACGGGCTCGAAGTTCACGATCTACATCAAGGACTACGGGCTGAGCTTCCTCAAGGGCGGCGGGCACCGGCCGCTGACCGTGCTGCTGTGGCCCTACGGCACCTACAACGGCACGACGCGCATCCCGATGGGCATCCACTACAGCGCGACCTCGACCTGCAACGGCACCCAGCCCTCCGAGTGGAACGCCCTGGCCATGCCGGAAATCAACGACCCGGGCGTGGTGAACCGCGGCGACGGCATGCGGGTGCTCTCGGCGCCCTGGGAGGGCGGTCACTACGTGCACTCGTGGAACGTCAGCCGCAGCGGCAACCTGCATCCCACGCGCGAGCAGTTGAGCATCACGGTGCGCTCCGACTACTGAGCCCTCCCGCCGCGGCGGGCCCGGGCGGCCGGGCTATCCTGCGCGCAGATGCCATGAACGATGCTTCCGCCGACATCGTGCGCCTGCTGCTGGCCGGCCCGCCGCGCCTGCGGCTGCCCGGCGCCGCCGCGCCGTTGCCGCTGGCCGAGCGCGACGCCGCGCTGCTGGCCTGGCTGGCGCTCGAAGGCGCGACGCCGCGCGCCCGCCTGGCGGCGCTGCTGTGGCCCGACAGCGACGGCGCGGCGGCGCGCAACTCGCTGCGCCAGCGCCTGTTCAAGCTGCGCCGCCAGGCGGGCCTGGACCTCGTCGACGCGGGCCCGGAGCTGCTGGCGCTGGCCCAGGGCATAGGCCACGACCTCGACGGCGCCGACGACCTGTTCGGCGGCGCGCCGGCGGTGGCCGCCGGCGAGTTCGCGCACTGGCTGGCCGCGCAGCGCGATGCCCGCCGCCGCCGGCGCGGCGCCCGCCTCGCGCAGCGCGCCGACGCGGCGGCCGAGGCCGGCGACTGGGCCGCCGCGCTGGCCAGCGCCGGCGAACTGCTGTCGCTCGAGCCGCACTCCGAAGCCGCGCACCGGCGCGTGATGCGCTGCCACTACCTGGCCGGCGACCGCGCCGCGGCGCTGCTCGCCTTCGACCACTGCGAGCGCGTGCTGAAGGACGAGGTCGGCGTGCGCCCCGGCGCCGACACGCTGGCGCTGCTGGCCGCCGTCGAGCAGGCGCCGGCGCGCGGCGTGCCCGCGCCGCTGCCGACGCTGCCGCTGCGTCCGCCGCGCATGATCGGCCGCGCGCGCGAGCTGGCCGCGCTGCATGCCGCCGCGGCGAGCGGCCTGCATGCGCTGGTGCTGGGCGAGGGCGGCATGGGCAAGTCGCGGCTGCTGGCCGAGTTCGCCGCCACCTCGCCCGCGCCGCCGCTGGCGCAGGTGGGCGCGCGGCCGGGCGACGCCGACCGGCCCTATGCGCTGCTGGCGCGGCTGGTGCGCGCGCTGCGCGAGCGCGGGCAGGCGCCGGATGCCGATCTGCGGCCCGAGTTCGCGCGCTTCGTCGCCGAGCTGGGCGAGCCCGCGGCCACGCGCTTCGACGCCGGGCGCTTCGAGCACGCGGTGGAGCGCTGGCTGCTCGCGCTGCCGGCGGCGCCGCTGCTGATCGACGACCTGCATTTCGCCGACGGCGCGAGCCTGGACCTGCTCGCCCACCTGGTGGCCGTGCCGCGCATGCCGCCGCTGCTGCTGGGCATGCGCCCGGCCGAAGCCGCCGGCACCGACGCGCTGCTGCTCGCGCTGGCCGAGCTGCCGCGCGGCGAGCGCATCGAGCTCGCGCCGCTGGCGCCGGCCGAGATCGCCGAACTGGTGGACTCGCTGGCCGCCGCGCCGCTGGCCGGCGCCGCGCTGGCCGCGCCGCTGGCGCGCCACACCGGCGGCAACCCGCAGTTCATCCTGGAGACGCTGCGCGCGCTGCTGCTGGAAGACCCGGCGCGTGTGCTGCGTGGCGCCGCGCTGCCGGTGCCGGCCGGCGTGGGCATGCTGATCGAGCGCCGCCTCGCGCGGCTGTCGCCGGCGGCGGTGCGGCTGGCGCGCGTCGCGGCGGTCGCCTCGGGCGACTTCGGCGCCGAGTTGGCGGCGCGTGTGCTGGGGCGCGACGCGCTCGACCTCGCCGATGCCTGGGCCGAACTGGAAGCGGCCCAGGTGCTGGCGGGCGCCGGCTTCGCGCACGACCTCGTGCACGAGGCGGTGCGCAAGGGCGTGCCGGCGGCGGTGGCCGCGCTGCTGCACGCCGGCGTGGCGCGTGCGCTCGAAGAAGGCGGCGGCGCGGCCGCGTCGATCGCGCGGCACTGGCTGGCGGCCAACCAGGCGCAGCGCGCGATCGCGCCGCTGCGCGAGGCGGCCGAGCAGGCGCGCGCCGCCTCGCGCCTGCAGGACGCCGCCGCGCTGTACGAGACGCTGGCCGAACTGCACGAGCGGCACGGCGAGCGCGCCGAGCGCTTCCAGGCGCTGTTCAGCCGCTTCGACGCGCTGAGCGACATCGACGCCGGCGCCGACGTCGACGCCGTGCTCGACGAACTGGACGCCCTCGCCGCCGACGACGGCGAGCACGCGCAGGCGCTGTACGCACGCGCCTACATGGCCTGCGTGCGCTGGGATCCGGCCCGTGGCGAGCCGCTGGCGCGGCGCGCCATCGAGCTGGCGCAGCGCGCCGGCATGCCGGCGGTGGAATGCGAGGCCCGCCTGATGCTCGCGCAACTGCTGCTCAAGTGCCGCCGCCACGACGCGGCCGCCGCGGTGCTGGCCGCGGCCCAGCCCTGGATAGACGCCGCCGCGTCCTTCGAGCAGCGTGTGCAGTACGAAGAATGCCTGGCCTGGCTGGCCATGGAGCAGGGCCACTTCCGCGAGGCGCTGCGCAGTTGGCAGGCCGTGGGCGAGCAGGCGGCGCAGCGCTCGCTGATCGCGCAGCTCTCCACGGCGCTGAACTACCAGATGCTGTGCCTGGGCTACACCGGCCGCTTCGACCAGGCCGCCGAAGCCGGCGAGCGCCAGCGCGCGCTGTGCCAGGAGTACCGGCTGCTCGGGCAGAGCTATTTGCACGTCGACCCGAACCTGGCCCACGTCTACACCAACGGCATGCGCTTCGACGCCGCGCTGGCGGCGCTCGAGCGCGCCGAGGGCGTGGCCGGCGCGCACCGCTCGACGCTGGAACTGCGCCACGCGATGCTGTACCTCGCGCTCGGCCAGCCGGGGCGGGCCCGGCCCTTCGCGCAGCGCGCCGTCGATGGCGCCGAAGGCGACGTGCAGCGCCTGATGCCGCTGCAAGGCCTGCTGCGCGTGCTGCACGCGCAGGACCCGGCCGGCGCCGGCCGCAACGGGCTGCTGGACCTGCTCGCCGAGTGCGACCGGCTCGCCGCCGACTCAGCCAAGGCCGGGCCGCGCGTGCGCAACCGGCTCATCGAGGCCGAGATCGGCGCCGGCGCGCAGCGCCTGGCGGCGGCCGACGCGGCGCTGGCGCTGCTGGCCGGCAGCGAGATGTACGGCCTGCTGATCGCGGCGCACGCGCGGCGCGCGCAGGCGCTGCTGGAATGCGGCGCGCCGCGGCAGGCGCTGCCGGCGGTGGAGGCCCAGCTCGCGCTGGCCGAGGCCTACCAGCCCGAGACGATGTCGCCGGGCGAGACCGGGCTGGTCGCGGCGCGTGTGTTCGCCGCGCTGGGCGACGCGCGCGCGCCGCAGCAACTGCGGCGCAGCGTGGACTGGCTGCACAAGACCGCCGCCGACCACGTGCCGGCGGCGTTCCGCGAGAGCTTTCTGCGCCGCATCCCGGCGCACCGCGAGCTGGCGACGCTGGCGGCCGCCGATGGGCAGGCCGTGGCGCGGCTGTCGAGCTGAACGCGCTTGCCGGCCTTACAGGCCGGCCGCCGCACGCAGCGCCTGGGCCTTGTCGGTCCGCTCCCACGAAAACTCCGGCTCCTCGCGCCCGAAGTGCCCGTAGGCCGCGGTCTTTTCGTAGATCGGGCGCAGCAGGTCCAGCATCTGGATGATGCCCTTGGGGCGCAGGTCGAAGTGCTCGGCCACCAGCTTGCCGATCTGGTCGTCGCTCAGCTTGCCGGTGCCTTCGGTGTAGACGGTGATGTTCATCGGCCTGGCCACGCCGATCGCATACGCCACCTGCACCTGGCACTGGCGCGCCAGGCCGGCGGCCACCACGTTCTTGGCGACGTAGCGCGCGGCATAGGCGGCCGAGCGGTCGACCTTGCTCGGATCCTTGCCCGAGAACGCGCCGCCGCCGTGCGGGCAGGCGCCGCCGTAGGTGTCGACGATGATCTTGCGCCCGGTCAGGCCGCAATCGCCCTGCGGGCCGCCGATCACGAAGCGCCCGGTCGGGTTGACGAGGTAGCGCGTGTCCTTCAGCCATTCCTTGGGCAGCACCGGCTTGATGATCTCCTCGATCACCGCCTCGTAGAAGCTCGGCTTCAGCCTGGTGGCCGACTCGCTCTGGTCGGGGTGGTGCTGGGTGGACAGCACCACCGTGTCGATCGAGTGCGGCTTGCCGTCGATGTAGCGCATCGTCACCTGGCTCTTGGCGTCGGGGCGCAGGAAGGGCAGCCGGCCGTCCTTGCGCAGTTGCGCCTGGCGCTCGACGAGGCGGTGCGCGTAGTAGATCGGCGCGGGCATCAGCTCGGGCGTCTCGTCGCAGGCGTAGCCGAACATCAGGCCCTGGTCGCCGGCGCCGGTGTTCAGGTGGTCGTCGCTGGCGTGGTCCACGCCCTGGGCGATGTCGTTGCTCTGCTTGTCGTAGGCCACCAGCACCGCGCAGCCCTTGTAGTCGATGCCGTAGTCGGTGTTGTCGTAGCCGATGCGCTTGATCGTGTCGCGCGCCACCTGGATGTAGTCGACGTGCGCGTTGGTGGTGATCTCGCCGGCCAGCACCACCAGGCCGGTGTTGGTCAGCGTCTCGGCGGCCACGCGCGAGCGCGGGTCCTGCTTGAAGATCGCGTCGAGGATGGCGTCCGAGATCTGGTCGGCGACCTTGTCGGGGTGGCCCTCGGAGACGGATTCGGACGTGAAAAGGAAGTCGTTCGACACTCTTAAACTCCAGTCAGGTTGCACTTGCGTTGCCGGCCTGGGAATCTGGAGGAGCGGCGAACGCTTTAGCGGGATTTGTGAGTCGCCCCGCAAGTAGTTCAGTAACTCGGCGACGCGGCGATTATAGGAAAGATGATCCGACTGTTCCGCTGGCTCTCGGGCCGTTCCCTGGCATTTGCGCACGCGCTGGGCACGCTGGTCGGCTGGCTCGGCTACTGGCTCTCGCCCACCTACCGCGGCCGCTTCGACGCGCACGTGGCCCGCGCCGGCATCGGCGCGGCGGCCTCGCGCGCGGCCGTCGCCGAGGCCGGCCGCATGGCGATGGAACTGCCCTTCCTGTGGCTGCGCCCGGTGGGCAGGCCGCTGGCCGACTTCACGCGCATCGAGGGCGCCGAATGGGTCGACGCCGCCCACGCCGCCGGCCGCGGCGTGCTGCTGCTGACGCCGCACCTGGGCTGCTTCGAGATCTGCGCGCAGGCTTATGCCGAGCGCTTCGCGCCGCAGTACGGGCCGGTCACCGTGCTCTACCGCCCCGCCCGCAAGGCCTGGCTGAGGGAGGTGATGGAAGCCTCGCGCGCGCGCGAAGGCCTGGCCACCGCGCCGGCCACGCTGGCCGGCGTGCGCCAGATGATCCGCGCGCTGCGCCGCGGCGAGGCCGTCGGCCTGCTGCCCGACCAGGTGCCGCCCGAGGGCCAGGGTGAATGGGCGCCGTTCTTCGGCCAGCGCGCCTACACGATGACGCTGGCCGCGCGCCTGGCGCAGCAGACCGGCGCGGCGCTGCTGCTGGTGTGGGGCGAGCGGCTGCCGCGCGGCCGGGGTTACGTGGTGCGCTTCCAGCCGATGACCGAAGCCCTGCCGGCCGACCCGGCGGCGCAGGCAGAATCCGCGGCCATCGTGAACCGCGCCATGGAACACCTGATCCGCCAGCGCCCGCAGCAGTACCTGTGGGGCTACCACCGCTACAAGGCGCCGCGCGCCGCGGCGAGCGAGTGATGTTGCAGCGCCTGGCGACGCGGCTGCTGCTCGGCGCGCTGTGGCTGCTCCACTGGCTGCCGCTGCCGGCGCAGGCGGCGTTCGGGCGCGGCCTGGGCGCGCTGCTGTACCGCGTCGCCGGCGCGCGGCGGCGCATCGCGCTGCGCAACCTCGAGCTGTGCTTCCCGGAGAAGACGCCGGCCGAGCGCGAGGCGCTGGCGCGCGAGCATTTCGGCTGGCTGGGGCGCAGCATCGTCGAGCGCGGCCTGCTGTGGTGGGCGCCGCGCGAGCGGTTGATGAAGCTGATCCACGTCGAGGGCGAGGTCGACCTGGCCGAGCGCAGCGAGCGCCCGGTGATGTGGCTGGTGCCGCACTTCATGGCGCTGGACGTGGCCGGCGCGGCGGTGCTGCTGTTCCAGAAGCGGCGCGGCGCCTCGATCTACCAGCGCCAGAGCAACCCGGTGATGGACGCGGTGATGCGCCGCGGCCGCCTGCGCCTGGGCAACGCGGTGGTCTTTCCGCGCAGCGATTCGGCCAAGCCGCTGATCCGCGAAATCAGGCAGGGCACCGGCTTCTTCAACCTGCCCGACATGGATTTCGGCAAGCGCGACGCCGCCTTCGTGCCCTTCTTCGGCGTCAGCGCGGCGACGCTGCTGGCGCCCTCGCGCATGGCCCGGCTGCTCGACATGGCGGTGCAGCCGGTGCTGGCCGAGATGCTGCCCGGCGGGCAGGGCTACCGCGTGCGCTTCCTGCCGCCGTGGGCCGACTTCCCCAGCGACGACGCGCTCGCCGACACCGCGCGCATGAACCGCTGGATCGAGGCGCAGATCCGCGAGAACCCGGCGCAGTACCTGTGGGTGCACAAGCGCTTCAAGACGCGGCCGGACGGCGAGCCGGCGCTGTACTGAGAGCGCCCATAATCGGAGCCCGATGAAGCTCCACTTCACCAAGATGCAGGGCGCGGGCAACGACTTCGTCGTGCTGGACGCCACGCGCGCGCCGCTCGCGCTGACGGGCGAGCAGTACCGCCGCCTCGGCGACCGCCGCTTCGGCGTCGGCGCCGACCAGATCCTGGTCGTCGAGAAGAGCGCCACGCCGGGCGTGGACTTCCGCTACCGCATCTTCAACGGCGGCAGCGGCGACGAAGTCGAGCACTGCGGCAACGGCGCGCGCTGCTTCGTGCGCTTCGTGCGCGACAAGGGGCTGACGGACAAGCGCGTCGTGCGCGTCGAGACGACGAACAACCTGCTCGAACTGCGCGCGCAGGACGACGGCCGTGTCACCGTCGACATGAACACGCCGGTGTTCGACCTCGCGCGTGTGCCCTTCGCCGCGCAGGGGCTGGCGCCGCGCGCGTGCAACGGCTTCGAGCTGTGGCCGCTCGACCTCGGCGACTACGCCGCCGAGGTGGCGGTGCTGTCGATGGGCAACCCGCACGCGGTGCAGTTCGTGCACGACGTCGATGCCGCGCTGGTCGCGCAGCAGGGCCCGGCGATCGAGACGCACGCGCGTTTTCCGCGCCACGTCAACGCCGGCTTCGTGCAGGTGCTCTCGCGCGGCCGCATCCGGCTGCGCGTGCACGAGCGCGGCGCCGGCGAGACGCTGGCCTGCGGCACCGGCGCCTGCGCGGCGGTGGTGGCGGGCGTGCGGCTCGGGCTGCTGGACGCCCAGGTCGACGTCGAGACGCGCGGCGGCGTGCTCACCATCGAGTGGGCCGGCGGCGACGCGCATGTGTTCATGACGGGGCCGGCCGAGACCGTCTTCGAAGGAGAGATCGAACTATGAGGCTGGCCGAGCGCCGGGCCGTTCCCAAGCCGGCCAGCATCCCCTTGGGGGATCGGCCGGCGTATTCGCCGGACGAGGGGCAGACATGAGCATTCAGGGGATCACCGAAGCGGACATCGCCAACTATCTCGCCAACAACCCGGCCTTCTTCGAGCGCCACGCCGAGCTGCTCGCCTCCGTGCAGCTCACCAGCCCGCACGGCCAGCGCGCGGTGTCGCTGCAGGAGCGGCAGATGGAAATGCTGCGCGACAAGATCAAGGGCCTGGAGGGCAAGATCATCGAGATGATCCGCAACGGGCAGGAGAACGTCGCCATCGCCGAGCGCCTGCACCGCTGGACGCGCACGCTGATGCTCACCGCCGACGCCGCCGCGCTGCCCGAGGCGCTGACGCGCGAGCTGATGCACCAGTTCATGATCCCGCAGTCGGGCATCCGCGTCTGGGGCGCCGACGCGGCCTTCGCCGCGCAGCCCTTCGCGCAGGCCGTCAGCAAGGACGTGCAAAGCCTCGCCGCCAGCCTGACGCTGCCCTACTGCGGCGTGAACAGCGGATTCGAGGCGGCGCAGTGGCTGGACGACCCGGCCTCGGCGATGTCGATCGCGATGCTGCCGCTGCGCCACGGCGGCGGCGTCGGGGCCTTCGGCATGCTGGTGCTGGCCTCGCCCGACCCGACACGCTACACCGCCGAGATGGGCACCGAGTTCCTGCAGCGCATCGGCGAGCTGGCCAGCGCGTCGCTGTCGCGCCTGTTGCCGGCGGGCTGATGGACGACGACATCGCGCGGCACCTCGTCCACCTCGAGGTGGAGCGCCGGCTCGCGCCGCGCACGCTGGCGATCTATCGCGACGCCTTCGAGCGGCTGCGCGCCTTCACCGAGAAACACGCGGTGCCGCTGCGCGAGGTGCAGGTGCACCACGTGCGCCGCTGGGCCGCGCAGTTGCACGCGCAAGGCCTCGCGCCGCGCAGCATCGCGCTGGTGCTGTCGGCTTGGCGCGGCCTGTACCGCTGGCTGGGGCGCGACGCGCTGGTGGCGCTCAACCCGGTCGAGGGCGTGCGCGCGCCCAAGGCGGCCAAGCCGCTGCCCAAGGCGCTGCCGGTCGACCAGGCGATGGCGCTGGCCGACCACCATGCGCCGCCCGAGGAAGCCGGCGACGCGCGCCTGGACGCGCGCGACCACTGCATCGTCGAGCTGCTGTACGGCTGCGGGCTGCGCGTCGGCGAGCTGACCGGGCTGGACGTAGGCGCCTCGGCGCAGGCGGCCGGCTGGATCGACGCGGCCGACGCCAGCGCGCACGTGCTCGGCAAGGGCAGCAAGCGGCGCAGCGTGCCGGTGGGCGCGGCGGCCTTGAGCGCCTTGCGGCGCTGGCTCGAGCTGCGCGGCGAGATCGCACAGCCGGGCGAGCCGGCGCTGTTCGTCAGCCAGCGCGGCACGCGGCTGACCGCCAGCCAGTTGCGCTCGCGCCTGAAGCGCCGCGCCATCCAGGCCGGGCTGCCGACGCACGTGCATCCGCACATGCTGCGCCACTCCTTCGCCTCGCACCTGCTGCAGTCGAGCGGCGACCTGCGCGCGGTGCAGGAACTGCTGGGCCACGCCGACATCAGCACCACGCAGGTCTACACGCGGCTCGACTTCGGGCATCTGTCCAAGGTCTACGACGCCGCGCATCCGCGCGCCCGGCGCAAATGAAGGCCGTCACGCTGCGCGAGGGCAAGGAGCGCTCGCTGCTGCGCCGCCACCCCTGGGTGTTCCAGGGCTCGGTCGACAAGGGCAAGGCCGACGCCGGCGAGACCGTGCGCGTGCAGGACGCCGCCGGCCGCTTCCTCGCCTGGGCCGCGTTCAGCCCCAGTTCGATGATCCGCGTGCGCGCCTGGAGCTTCGACGAGGCCGAGCGCATCGACGAGGCCTTCTTCGAGCGCCGCATCGCCAGGGCGCTGGCGCTGCGCGCGCGGCTGCCGATCGCCAGCGACGGCGTGCGCCTGGTCCACGGCGAGGCCGACGGGCTGCCGGGGCTGATCGTCGACCGCTATGGCGATCTGCTGTCGGCGCAGTTCCTCTCCGCCGGCACCGAGCGCTGGAAGGCCACGCTCGCCGAGCTGCTGCTGAAGGCCACCGGCTGCACGCGCCTGTACGAACGCAGCGACTCCGGCGTGCGCAAGCTCGAAGGCCTGGCGCCGGCCGCCGGCTGGCTGCGCGGCGCGGGCGACACCGAGGTGACGATCCGCGAGCACGACTGGCGCCTCACGCTCGACGTGGCCGAGGGCCACAAGACCGGCTTCTATCTCGACCAGCGCGACAACCGCAAGCTGTTCGCCGACACCGTTCGCCACTTCGGCCTGAAGCGCGTGCTGAACTGCTACTGCTACACCGGCGGCTTCAGCGTCGCGGCGCTGGCCGGCGGCGCGCAGCGGGTGGTGAGCGTCGATTCGTCGGCGCCGGCGCTGGCGCGCGCCACGGCGCACGTCGCGCTCAACGGCTTCGACGCTTCGCGCCACGAGGCGCGCGACGCCGACGTCAACCAGACGCTGCGCGACGCGCTGAAAAACGGCGAGGCCTTCGACGCCATCGTGCTCGACCCGCCCAAGTTCGCGCCCACCGCCGCGCACGCCGAACGCGCCGCGCGCGCCTACAAGGACATCAACCGCCTCGCGCTCAAGCTGCTGGCGCCGGGCGGCGCGCTGTTCACCTTCTCGTGCTCGGGCGGCGTGGGCACCGAGCTGTTCCACAAGATCGTCGCCGGCGCGGGCATGGACGCCGGCGTCGACGGCGCGATCTACGCCCGCGTGGCCGCCGCGCCCGACCACCCTCAGACGCTGGTGTTCCCCGAGGGCGAGTACCTCAAGGGGCTGGTGGTCCTGAAGTCGTAGCGTCAGCCGGCCCTCGGCAGCGCGATCGACGGCTCGAACTTCGCGCGCGAGACGCTGAAGAAGGCCTTCACGTTGCGCACGTTGGCGTCCTGCGTGAACAGGCGCTGCACCAGCGCGTGGTAGGCCGGCATGTCGGCCACCTGCAGGATCAGCAGGAAGTCGGGCCCCGGCGAGACGCGGTAGCACTGGCGCACCGCCTCGTCGGCCACCGCGCGCGCCTCGAACGCGGCGAGGTGCTCGGCGCCCTGGCGGTCCAGCGTGACCTCGACGATCGCCGTCAGCCCCGCGCCCAGCCTGGCGGGAGACAGCAGCACCACCTGGCGCTCGATCACGCCCGCGTCCACCAGCCGCTTGACGCGCCGCAGGCAGGTGGCCGGCGAGGTGTGCACCGCCGCGGCAAGCGCCTGGTTGGTGAGCGAGGCGTCGCGCTGGAGCTGGTCGAGGATGCGCAGGTCGGTGGCATCCAGGGCGACCGGATCGGTGATTTCAGTCACAAATCAATCCTCAATGAATAAATTCTTCACCCGGTTCGCGGGGTGGCGAAATATTGCATTGATGAACGAAGATTGCAATCAATCAACTGAGGGGCTTGCCTAGGATTCGGCCCCGTCATCCCTCCCTCCCTTTTCCCGGAAGCTCAACACCATGTGCGGAATCGTCGGCGCCGTCTCCACGAAGAACATCGTCCCCGTGCTGCTCGAAGGCCTGCGCCGGCTCGAGTACCGCGGCTACGACTCCTGCGGCGTGGCCGTGCACCAGGGCGGCGAGCTGAAGCGCGCGCGCAGCACCTCGCGCGTGGCCGAGCTGGAGGCCAACGTGAAGGCCGAAGACGTGCAGGGCGGCACCGGCATCGCCCACACGCGCTGGGCCACGCACGGCGCGCCGGCGGTGCACAACGCGCACCCGCACTTCTCGCACGGCCCGAGCGCCAAGCAGGCCAGCGCGGGCCGCATCGCCCTCGTGCACAACGGCATCATCGAGAACCACGACGAGCTGCGCGCCGAGCTGAAGGCCAAGGGCTACGAGTTCAGCAGCCAGACCGACACCGAGGTGATCGCGCACCTGGTCGACCGCCTGTACGAAGGCGACCTGCTCGACGCCGTGCAGCGCGCCGTGGTGCATCTGCGCGGCGCCTACGCGATCGCGGTGTTCTGCCGCGACGAACCGCACCGCGTGGTCGGCGCGCGCGAAGGCTCGCCGCTGGTGCTGGGCATCGGCACCGGCGAGCGCGCCGGCGAGAACTTCCTCGCCAGCGACGCGATGGCGCTGGCCGGCGTGACCGACCAGATCGTCTACCTGGAAGAAGGCGACGTCGTCGACCTGCAGCTCGGCAAGACCTGGATCACGCACGCCGACGCCAGCGGCGCCTTCAAGCCGGCGGCGCGCGAGGTGCGCACCGTGCAGGCCCACACCGGCGCGGCCGAGCTGGGCCCGTACCGCCACTACATGCAGAAGGAGATCTTCGAGCAGCCGCGCGCCATCGCCGACACGCTCGACGCGGTGGAAGGCATCACGCCCGAGCTGTTCGGCGACGGCGCGTACAAGGTCTTCAAGGAGATCGACAAGGTGCTGATCCTCGCCTGCGGCACCAGCTACTACAGCGGCTCGACCGCGAAGTACTGGCTGGAGAGCATCGCGAAGATCCCCACCAGCGTGGAGATCGCCAGCGAGTACCGCTACCGCGACAGCGTGCCCGATGCGCGCACCCTCGTCGTGACCATCTCGCAAAGCGGCGAGACCGCCGACACGCTGGCCGCGCTGAAGCACGCACGCGGCATGGGCATGAAGCACACGCTGACGGTGTGCAACGTCAGCACCAGCGCGATGGTGCGCGAGTGCGAGTTCGCCTACATCACGCGCGCCGGCGCCGAGATCGGCGTGGCCTCGACCAAGGCCTTCACGACGCAGCTCGTCGGCCTGTTCCTGCTGACGCTGGCGCTGGCGCAGGTGCGCGGCCACCTCGGCGACGAACAGGAAGCCCAGCACCTGAAGGATCTGCGCCACCTGCCGGTGGCGGTGCAGGCGGTGCTGGCGCTGGAGCCGCAGGTGGTGGCCTGGAGCGAGGCCTTCGCGCGCAAGGAGAACGCGCTGTTCCTCGGCCGCGGGCTGCACTACCCGATCGCGCTGGAAGGCGCGCTCAAGCTCAAGGAGATCAGCTACATCCACGCCGAGGCCTACCCCGCCGGCGAACTGAAGCACGGCCCGCTGGCGCTGGTGACCAGCGCGATGCCGGTGGTGACGGTGGCGCCCAACGACGCGCTGGTCGACAAGCTCAAGAGCAACATGCAGGAAGTGCGCGCGCGCGGCGGCGAGCTGTTCGTGTTCGCCGACAGCGACACGCACATCGAGTCGGGCGAGGGCATCCACGTGATCCGCATGCCCGAGCACTACGGCGCGCTCTCGCCGATCCTGCACGTGGTGCCGCTGCAGTTGCTGGCGTATCACACGGCCTGCGCGCGCGGGACGGACGTGGACAAGCCGCGCAACCTGGCCAAGAGCGTCACCGTCGAATGACGAAGAACACGCGGGCTTGAGGCGTTGGCCGCGTGCCATCGCGCGCGCGACTTCGAGGCCCAGGTCGCCGAAGCAGGTGAGATGGCCCCGATCATCAACGAGGTAGCATCCCAGCGGCCCCGCCAGGGCTTCTTCCGGAGGTGTGTGCCATGCGTGGTCCGCGTCGTTTTGCCTGGCTGCTGTTGCTGATCCTGCCCGTGCTGGCGCGCGCCTACGGGCCGATGTACGACATGGGCAACCTGGGCATCCTGGATTCGTCGTGGTACTACCAGGCCATCCAGTACGACATCGCGTTGAAGAGTCAGCCCGAGCGGCCCGCCGAGGAACGCTCGAAGCTCGTCACCGCGCCGTCGTCCGCCGTGTCGATGCCGGCCAGGTTGGCGGCGGGCTATCCGCCGGCCAGCCGCGCGCAGGCCGAAGCCACCTTCCGATCGCTGCTGCGGTCTTATGCCGACATCGAGAAGCGGTTCTCGATTCCTCCCGGTGATCTGGGCGGCGCGGCCGCGGCATTCGTTGCCGGCTGCGTCATGGCCATGCATGGCGCGGACTTCCCCGACGAACACTTCGCCCCGCTGGTCGACCAGATGCGCACCGCCGTGGCGGCGGTGCCCGGCTTCGCCAGGCTGTCGGAGCGTGACAGGCGCGAGGCCTACGAACAACTGGCCATCATCGGCATGTTCATGGCGAGCACGCAGATGGCGCTGAAGTCCCGGCCGGACGCCGCCCTGGCGCAGCGCACGCGCGATGCCGCGCGCCGCTATCTGGGCCAATTCGTCAAGGGCGATGTCACGCGGCTTTCGGTGGGGGCGAAGGGTTTGGTGCTGAGGTAGGCCATGACCCCCCCAGCGCACGAACTGATCCTCGGCGGCGCCAAGTGCGGCAAGTCGCGCACGGCCGAAGGCCGGGCCGCGCATTGGCTGGCCGGGGCGCGCGGCCGGTCGGCCGTGCTGGTGGCCACCGCGCTGCCGGCCGAACTCACCGGCGACGACGAGATGGGCGCGCGCATCGCGCGGCACCGGGCCGATCGCGCCGCGCGCCTGCCCGCGCTGCGGACGGTGGAGGCGCCTCGGCGGCTGGGCCGCGTGCTGCGTGAGTTGTCGGACCCGCAGCGCCTCGTCGTCGTCGATTGCCTGACCCTGTGGCTGACACAATGCCTGATGCCGCCGGCGGCGCCGGCCGACGGCGGCGCGGGCCAGCCGCCGCCGGACTGGGCGCAGGAGCGCGACGAACTGCTCGACGCCCTGCAGGCCGAGCCGTTCGCCGGTGGTGATGGTTTCCAACGAGATCGGATGGGGGGTGATGCCGGTGTCCCGGGAGGTGCGAGCCGTTGTCGATGCGCTGGGTCTGCTGCACCAGGCGGTGGCCGAACGCTGCGCGCGCGTGACGCTGATGGTGGCCGGCGTCGAATGGCCGGTGAAGGGGCCGCGATGACTTTTCCGGCTCGCCGGCTGCGCCGGGCGCGGCATGCGCTGGCGGGCGCGCTGCTCGTCGTGTTCGCCGCCGCGGCGGCGGCGCAGGCCGTCGTCGTGCGCGACGACGCCGGCACCGAGCACCGCTTCGCCGCGCCGCCGCGCCGCATCGTCACGATGCTGCCGTCCTTCACCGCGACGGTCTGGGTGCTGGGCGCGGGCCCGCGGCTGGTGGGCGTGGACCGCTATTCCGACTGGCCGGCGGAGCTGGCGGGGCTTCCGCGCCTGGGCGGCCTCGAGGATGCGCAGATCGAGGCCATCGCGGCGCTGAAGCCCGATGCGATCCTGGCCTCGACCTCGTCGCGCGCGATGGAGCGGCTCGAGGCGCTGGGCTTCACGATCGTGCGCCTGAAGTCGGACAGCTACGCCGACGTGCGGCGCAGCCTCGAGCTCGTCGCCCGCCTGCTCGGCACGCCGCAGGCCGGCGCGGCGGAGTGGGATCGCCTGATGCGCGAGGTCGACGCGGCGGCGGCGCGTGTGCCCGCGCCGATGCGCGGCCGGCGTGTGTACTTCGAGATCGCCGGCGGCCCCTATGCCGCCGGCGCGCAGTCGTTCATCGGCGAGACGCTGTCGCGCCTGGGCATGGTGAACATCGTGCCGCCGGAGCTGGGGCCGTTTCCCAAGCTCAATCCGGAGTACGTCGTGCGCGCGCGGCCGCAGGTCATCCTGGGCGTCGCGCGCGAGCAGGCCGGGCTGGTGGCGCGGCCCGGCTGGGGCGCGCTGGCCGCGGTGCGCGACAAGCGCCTGTGCGGCTTCGAGACGCCGCAGTACGAGATGCTGATCCAGCCCGGCCCGCGCATGGGCGAGGCGGCCCGGCTGCTGGCCGACTGCTTCGTGCGCCTGAATTCGGAGACGGCGCGGTGAGCCACGCCGTCCGCGACGCCTCGGCCGTCGCGCCGGATGCCGGGGCCGTCGCGGACGCGGCAACGCGCCGGCGGCTGGCCGGCTGGATCGTGCTGGCCATCGCGCTCGGCCTGGCCGCCGGCCTGGCCACCGGCCCGATGGGCTTCTCGCCTCGTGCCTTGTGGGCCGACGTGGCCAGCGGCGACGCCGCGCTGCTGCTGGGCCAGATCCGCGCCCCGCGCACGCTGGGCGCGGCGCTGGTCGGCGCGCTGCTCGGCCTGGCGGGCGCGGTGGCCCAGGGCCTGTTCCGCAATCCGCTGGCCGATCCGTACCTGCTCGGCGGCGCCTCGGGCGCCGGGCTCGGCGTGGTGCTGGTGCTGGCCGCCGCGGCGCTGGCCGGCGCCAACCACATCAGCCTGGGCGCGGTGGCGTGGCTCGAGCGTGTCGGCCTGGTCGGCGCGGCCTTCACCGGCGCGCTGGCCGGCGTGTCGCTGACGCTGATGCTGGCGCGCGGCGCGGCGCACACCTTGCGCCTGCTGCTGGGCGGCGTGGTCGTCGGCGTGCTGCTGGGGGCGGTCGGCGAGCTGATCACCATCGTGTCGCCCGAGTCGCTGCGCGGCCGGCAGGCGTTCCTGCTCGGCAGCACCAGCTTCCTGGGCTGGAACGCGCTGGCGCTGATGAGCGCCGGCTTCGTGCTGGTGGCGTTCCTGGCACAGCGCTACGCCCGCGCGCTGGACGCGCTGACGCTGGGCGAGGACAGCGCGGCCAGCCTGGGCCTCGACGTGGCGCGCGCGCGCCTCGCGCTGGTGCTGCTGCTGAGCCTGGCGACGGCCCTGGCCGTTTCGCAGGCCGGGCTGGTGGCCTTCGTCGGGCTGGTGGCGCCGCACCTGGTGCGCCGCCACGCGCCCGGCATGCACGCCTGGCTGCTGCTGGCCAGCGCCGGCATGGGCGCGGCCCTGCTGCTGTGGGCCGACGTGGTCTCGCGCGCGCTGGTCGCGCCGGAGGAGCTGCCGGTCGGCGTCGTCACGGCCGTGCTGGGCGGCGGCTACCTGATCTGGCTGCTGAAGCAGCGCACGGGCTCGTGATGACCGTGCTGCGCGCCGTCGAGCTGCGCGTGCGCCTGGGGCGCCGCGAGGTGCTGCAAGGCCTGAGCTTCGAGGTGGGCGCGGGCTGGACGGCGCTGGTCGGGCCCAACGGGGCGGGCAAGTCCACGCTGCTGCGTGCGCTGGCCGGCCTGCAGACGCCGGCCGCCGGCCAGGTGCTGCTCACCGCCGAACGCGGTGCGCCGGGCGCTGATCTGAGCCGCATGCCGGCGGCGGCGCGCGCGCGCCATGTCGCCTGGCTCGCGCAGCAGGGCGAAGTCACCGGCGAGCTGAGCGTGCGCGAGACGGTCGAGCTCGGCCGCATCGCGCAGCTCGGCCTGCTCGGAACGCCGGGCCCTGCGGACCATGCCGCCGTCGACCACGCGATGGCGCTGACCGAGTGCCTGCCCTGGCGCGACCGCCGCCTGCACGAGCTGTCGGGCGGCGAGCGCCAGCGTGTGCTGCTGGCCCGCGTGCTGGCCACCGGCGCGCCGCTGCTGCTGCTCGACGAGCCGACCACCCACCTCGACGCGCCGCACCAGGTGGCGCTGGCGCGGCTGTTCCGCCGCCTGGCGCACGACGCCGCGCAGCCGCGCGCGGTGCTCAGCGTGCTGCACGACCTGCCGATCGCCTTGCAGGCCGACCGGCTGCTGGTGCTGGACGCCGGCACGCTGCGCGCCGACGGCCCGCCGTCCGAGCCGGCGGTGCAGGCGGCGCTGGTGCGTGTCTTCGGCGGCGCCATCCGCATCGACAGCGACGCCGCCGGCCGGCCGCGCGTGAGCCTGGCGCTCGACGCCGCCTGAGAGCGCGCCATGCACGACGACTTCGAACCCACGCTCGCGCCCGCACCGCTCGGCGACGCGGCGCTGCGCGGCCGGGTGCAGGCGGCGCTGGACGCCAAGACCAAGCCGCGCGGCGCGCTGGGCCGGCTGGAGGCGCTGGCCTTGCAGCTCGCGCTGATCCAGCGCAGCGAAGCGCCCGCGCTGCGCCAGCCGCAGCTCGTGGTCTTCGCCGCCGACCACGGCATCGCCGCGCGGGGCGTGTCGGCCTACCCGGCCGAGGTGACGCGCCAGATGGTGCTCAACTTCCTGGCCGGCGGCGCCGCCGTCTCGGTGCTGGCGCGCCAGCACGGCCTCGCGCTGACGGTGGCCGACTGCGGCGTGGCCGCCGAGTTCGACGCGCATCCGATGCTGGCCAGCCTGAAGGTGGACGGCGCGCGCCACGGCTCGGCCGATTCGAGCCGGGGCCCGGCGCTGAGCGAGGCGCAGTGCCGCGCCGCCATCGTCCAGGGCCGGCGGCTGGTGGCCGCGCTGCCGGGCAACGCGCTGCTGCTCGGCGAGATGGGCATCGCCAACAGCTCGGCCGCCGCGCTGCTGATGGCGCGGCTCACCGGCGAGCCGCTCGCGGCCTGCGCCGGGCGCGGCACCGGTCTGGACGACGCCGGGCTGGCGCGCAAGCACGCCGTGCTGAACGCGGCGCTGGCGGCCAACGCCGGCGCGAACGCGCCCTTGCAGGCGCTGGCCGCGCTGGGCGGGCTGGAGATCGCCGCGATGGTGGGCGCGGTTCAGCAGGCCGCCGCCGATGGGCGCGTGATCGTGGTCGACGGCTTCATCACCACCGCGGCCGTCGCGGTGGCCGCGGCGCTGCAAGCCGGCATCCTGGCGCACTGCGTGTTCTCGCACTGCTCGCAGGAGACCGGGCACGCGCCGTGGCTGCGCCACCTGGGCGTGCGCGCACTGCTCGACCTCGACCTGCGGCTCGGCGAAGGCTCGGGCGCGGCGCTGGCCTGGCCGCTGCTGGAATCGGCCTGCCGCGTGCTGGCCGAGATGGCGAGCTTCGAGACGGCGGGCGTCAGCCGGGCCGGCGGGGGCGCGGCGTGACGGCGCGCTGGCGCCGCGAATGGCGGCTGGTCTGCATGGCCGTGCAGTTCCTGACCCGGCTGCCGGCGCCGGCTGGCGCCGCCTTCGAGCCGGCGCTGATGCGGCACGCCGCGCGCCACTTCCCGCTGGTGGGCGCGCTGGTGGGCGCCTTCGGCGCGGCGCTGGCGCTGGCGGCCGGCGCGCTGTGGCCGCCCGCCGTGGCCGCCGCGCTGGCGGTGGCCGGCACCGTGTGGCTCACCGCCGCTTTTCACGAGGACGGGCTGGCCGACACCTTCGACGCGCTGCTCGGCGCCGCGCCGCGCGACAAGGCGCTGGCCATCATGAAGGACTCGCGCATCGGCAGCTACGGCGCCGCCGCGCTGCTTCTCGGCCTGCTGCTGCGCGTGCTGCTGCTGGCCGAGCTGCTGGCGCGCGCGCCGCTGGCCGCGGCGGCCGCGTTCGTCGCCTGCCATGCGGCGGGGCGCGCGCTGGCGGTGGCGCTGATGGCCTCGCTGCCCTATGCGCGCGAGGGCTCGCAGCAGGCCGGCGCCGCCGTGCGCGACGTGACTGGCTTCGATGTCGCCTGGGCCGTCGCCAGCGGCGTGCTCGCGCTGGCGCTGGCGGCGTCGGTGCAACCCGCCGCGTGGCCGGCCGCCGTGGCCGCCGTTGGCGTGCTGGCGCTGCTGCTGCTCGTGCTGCGCGGCTGGCTGCGGCGCCGTCTCGGCGGCTATACCGGCGACACCCTGGGCGCCGCGGAGCAGTTCGGCGAGCTGGCCGTGCTGCTGGTCTTTGCCGCGCCATGGGCGCGCTGACGGCCGGCGTGCTGCATGCCTGGCGGCACCCGCGCGTGGCCGGCGCGCAGGGCCTGTGCGTCGGCCGCACCGACCTGGGCGTCGACGCCCGGCGCGCCAAGCGCCAGGCGCACCGCCTGCGCGCGTTCGCGCGCCGCCACGGGCTGCCGCGCATCGTCGTCACCTCGGCGCTGCGCCGCAGCCGCGACGTGGGCCGCTGGCTGGCGCGCTGGGGCTGGCGGCATCACATCGACGCCGCGCTCGCCGAACTCGATTTCGGGCACTGGGACGGCCGCCCCTGGTCGGCCGTGCCGCGCGAGGAATTCGACGCCTGGTGCGCCGACTTCGCGCAAGCCGCGCCCGGCGGCGGCGAGACCGTCGCGGCGCTGTTGCGGCGCGTGCGCGGTTTCGACCCCGGCGACGCGCGGCTCGTCGTGACGCACGGCGGCTGGCTGTCCGCCGCGCTGTGGCTGCGCGACCATGGCGGCGCGCCGCCGTCGAGCGCGCAATGGCCCGCCGCGCCGCGGCACGGCCAGCGCGTCGAGCTGCCGCTGGCGGGCGACACGCGGTGAGCGGCAGGCCCGGGCAGGGGCTCACGCTGGCCAGCGAGCCGCGCGACTTTCCCGACTGGCACCTCGGCCGGCCGCGCTTCGCGCTGTGGGCCATCGCGCTCGACGACGCCGACGTGGACACGCGCCTGGCCCGCGTCCGCGAGGCGCTCGGTGGCCTGCTGCTGGCGGGCTACCGGCGCCAGCCGCACCTCACCGTGCAGGTGTGCGGCTTTCCGGTCGCGGCGCCGGCGCGGCACGACGACTTCGGCGCGGGCCGGCTCGAAGCCCAGCTCGACGCGCTGGCGCGTTCGCGCGCCGCGCCTTTCGAGCTGCGCATCGGCGACGCCTTCAGCTTCACGTCGGCCGCCTGCCTGTCGGTGCAGGGCGACGCGCTGCCGCCGCTGCGCGCGAGCTTGCAGCGGGCGGCGCCGAGCAGCGATGCCACGCCCTACGTCGCGCACGTCACGGCGGGCCTGTACGCGGGCGCGTGGCCGCTGCGGGAGGTTCACGAGCGCCTGGCGTCGATCCCGCCCGCGCCGGCGCTGCGCGTGCGGGTGCGCGCGCTCGACTGGATGTGCTACGACAGCGCCGACATCGCCGGGCCTTTGCAGACGCTGCTGCGCTTCGATCTCGACGGCGGCGGCGTGCGGGTTGCCGATGCCGCGCTGCTGCGCGCCGTCTTCGGCGCGCGCGGCCCCGCGCGATGAACGTCTGATGCAGCGCAAGCTCGGCGCAGATAGCCGGCATCGGCGCCCCTGAACGCTACCGGTAGTGTCTACCATCTCCCCGAACGCTAGATGTGGGGTACGACGGGAGCACGAATGAACCGCAGCGAGACGACGGAACCGACCCTAGTGGTCAAGCGCGACGGCACGGTCCGTCCCTTCGACCGGACCAAGATCGAGAGCGCGCTGGCGCGCGCCGGCCGCGCCAGCGGCGAGTTCGGCGCGCAGCGCGCCGAGGTGCTGACGCGCGACGGCGTGCTGCCGCGCCTGCGCGCCGCCGGCTCGGCCACGCCGCACATCGAGCGCATCCAGGATGCCGTCGAGGCGGTGCTGTTCGACGCCGGCCACCGCGCCACGCTGCGCGCCTACATCGTCTACCGCGAGCAGCACCGCAAGCTGCGCGACGCGCGCGGCAGCCTGGTCGACGTCGAGGCGTCGATGAACGAGTACCTGCAGCAGACCGACTGGCGCGTCAACGCCAACGCCAACCAGGGTTATTCGCTCGGCGGGCTGATCCTCAACGTGTCGGGCAAGGTGGTGGCCAACTACTGGCTGGACCACGTCTACCCGCCCGAGATCGGCCAGGCGCACCGCGCCGCCGACATCCACATCCACGACCTCGACATGCTCAGCGGCTACTGCGCCGGCTGGTCGCTGCGCACGCTGCTGCACGAGGGGCTGAACGGCGTGCCGGGCAAGGTGGAGGCGGGGCCGCCCCGGCACCTGTCGAGCGCGGTCGGGCAGATCGTCAACTTCCTCGGCACGATGCAGAACGAGTGGGCCGGCGCGCAGGCCTTCAGCTCCTTCGACACCTACCTCGCGCCCTACGTGCGCCAGGACGGCCTGGGCTACGCGCAGGTGCGCCAGTGCATGCAGGAGCTGATCTACAACCTCAACGTGCCCTCGCGCTGGGGCACGCAGACGCCGTTCACCAACCTGACCTTCGACTGGGTGTGCCCGGAAGACCTGCGCGAGCAGGTGCCGGTGATCGCCGGGCGCGAGATGCCGTTCGCCTACGGCGAGCTGCAGGCCGAGATGGACCTGATCAACCGCGCCTACATCGACGTGATGTGCGCCGGCGACGAGAAGGGCCGCGTCTTCACCTTCCCGATCCCGACCTACAACATCACCGCCGACTTCGACTGGGACGGCCCGAACGCGCGCGCGCTGTTCGAGATGACGGCGCGCTACGGCCTGCCGTACTTCCAGAACTTCATCAACTCCGAGCTGAAGCCGAACCAGATCCGCTCGATGTGCTGCCGGCTGCAGCTCGACCTGCGCGAGCTGCTCAAGCGCGGCAACGGCCTGTTCGGCTCGGCCGAGCAGACCGGCTCGCTCGGCGTGGTGACGATCAACTGCGCGCGCCTGGGCCACCTGCACGCCGGCGACGAGGCGGCGCTGCTGGCGCGGCTGGACGAACTGCTCGAACTCGGCCGCCAGAGCCTGGAGATCAAGCGCAAGGTGATCCAGCGCCTGATGGACCAGGGCCTGTTCCCCTACACCCGGCGCTACCTCGGCACGCTGCGCAACCACTTCTCGACGCTGGGCGTGAACGGCATCAACGAGATGATCCGCAACTTCACGCGCGACGCGCACGACATCACCAGCGCGTGGGGCCACGCCTTCGCGGCGCGGCTGCTCGACCACGTGCGCGCGCGCATGGTCGCCTTCCAGGAGGACAGCGGCCACCTCTACAACCTGGAGGCGACGCCGGCCGAAGGCACCACCTACCGCTTCGCCAAGGAAGACCGCAAGCGCTTTCCCGGCATCCTGCAGGCCGGCACGGCGGGCAACCCGTACTACACCAACTCGTCGCAGCTCCCGGTGGGCTTCACCGACGATCCGTTCGAGGCGCTGGAGCGCCAGGACGATCTGCAGCGCAAGTACACCGGCGGCACCGTGCTGCACCTGTACATGCGCGAGCGCCTGTCCAGCGCCGAGGCCTGCCGCGACCTGGTGCGGCGCGCGCTGACGCGCTTCAAGCTGCCCTACGTGACCGTGACGCCGACCTTCTCGATCTGCCCGACGCACGGCTACCTGGCCGGCCACCACGAGTTCTGCCCGAAGTGCGACGCCGAGATCCTGGCGCGCAGGCAGCGCGAACTGGCCTGAACCGTTTTTGCTTCCAGGAGGAGACCCCCGATGACAACCGAACTGCTCGAAACCCCCGTGCCCGCCGCCGCCGTGCAACTGCGCGACGACGAACGCCAGCGCTGCGAGGTGTGGACCCGCGTGATGGGCTACCACCGCCCGGTGGCCTCGTTCAACGTCGGCAAGCGTGGCGAGTTCCAGGAGCGCGTGCACTTCGTGGAGTCGCGCTGCGCCGAATGAGCGCGGCGGGGCTGCGTGTCGGCGGGCTCGCGCCGTTCACCAGCATCGACTACCCCGGCAAGCTCAGCGCCGTGGTGTTCGTGCAGGGCTGCCCGTGGCGCTGCGGCTACTGCCACAACCCGCACCTGCAAGCGCGCGGCGCGGCCACCGGCCCCGCCTGGGCCGAGACGCTGGCGTGGCTGCAACGGCGCGTCGGCCTGCTCGACGCGGTGGTCTTCAGCGGCGGCGAGCCGACCATCGACCCGGCGCTCGGCGCGGCGATGGACGAGGCGCGCGCGCTGGGCCTCGCGATCGGGCTGCACAGCGGCGGCATCCACCCGCGCCGGCTGCGCGAGGTGCTGCCGCGCGCCGACTGGATCGGCCTGGACGTCAAGGCGCCGCTGGACGACGACACGCTGCACGACCGCATCACCGGCGTGGCCGGCAGCGCCGCCGCGGCGCGCGAGGGCCTGGACGCGGTGCTCGACGCGAACATCGCGCACGAAGCCCGCAGCACCGTGCACCCGGCGCTGTTCGACGAGGCCGCGCTGCTGCGTCTGGCCGAGGGGCTGGCGCGGCGCGGCGTGAAGCGCTACGCGGTGCAGATCGCCCGGCCCGCCGGGGCGCTGCGCGCCGTCGCGCCGCCGGGCTGGCCGTCGGCCGGCACGTTGGGGCGGCTGGGCGCGATGTTCGAGGGCTTCGAGCTGCGCGGCGGCTGACTCTTCGCCCTGTCAGGGCTGTTCGACGGAGAACAGCATGCCGCGCGCCAGCGCCGGCAGCCAGACGCTGCCGTGGTTCTCGCCGGCCAGCTCGTGGTAGGCGACGCGCCCGGCCCAGCCCGGCAGCTCGCGCAGGCGCGCGACCGCTTCGCGCGCCGGTTCGATCATGCGCCGGCCGGCGATCATCGCGCGCACGTCGGGCGGGTAGTTGCCCTGGGGCGGATCGTCTTCCAGCGCGCCGACGCTGATCTGCACACGCGGCAGCGCGGCGGGTTCGAGCCGCGACAGCGCAGGCAGGCCGCCGAGCACCTGCCGGTCGCGCCACCAGATCGACGGGCTCGACGCGAGGTAGGTGCTGAACGCCGCGGGCCGCGTGGCGAGCGCATGCAGCACGAACAGCCCGCCGAACGAATGGCCGAACAGCGCCTGGCGGCGCGTGTCGACGCGGTGCCGGGCCGCGATCATCGGCTTCAGTTCGCGCTCGATGAAGTCGAGGAAGGCCGTGGCGGCGCCTTCGGTGGCCTCGACATCGGCGCGATCGGCGCCGGGTGTGTAGTCGCGCCGCCGCGCGGGCACGTCGAAGTCGTCCTCGCCCGGGTAGCCGATGCCGACCACCAGCGGCGGCACGTGGCCGGTCACCGCGCGGCGCGCCGCGACGTTGCGGGCCAGGAAGGCCGCCACCGGAAAGGTCGCGTTGCCGTCGAGCACGTACAGCACCGGGTGGCCGGCCTCTGGCACCGGCCCCGGCGGAACGGCGACGAAGACGCGGTAGCGGTGGCCGGTGGCGGCCGCCCGAACGTCGAGCTGGCGCGCCGAGGACGGCAGCGTGACGCTCGTCCAGTCCGCCTGCGCGGCCCGCGCCGGCAGCACGAGGACGGCCAGCGCGAGCGCACAGCACCGGAGGTGGTTCATCGGGTCTCGGGGAATAGAATAAGAATGATAATCATTGTAGATGGCGAGGCGCGGCCGCCGGCAGCGAGAAGCCGAAGCGCGCACCGGTGCCCGGGCCGTCGAGCAGCGTGATCGTCTGGCCGTGCAGTTCCAGGATGCGGTGCACGATGCGCAGGCCCAGCCCGCCGCCGCGGCGCGCGCCGCCGGGCCCGAACGAGCGCTGGAACAGGCCGTCGCGCAACTCCGGCGCCACGCCCGGGCCGCTGTCGGCCACCGTGACGCGCAGCGCCGCGCCCCGCGCGGCCATGCCGACCTCGATGCGCCCGCCTTCGGGCGTGTGGCGCAGGGCGTTGTCCAGCAGGTTGCTCAGCACGCGCTCGATCATGCCGAGGTCGGCGCGCGCCGGCGGCAGGCGCGGCGCGAACACGGCCTTCAGCTCGATGCGCCGCGCCTCGGCGCGAAGCGCGAACTTCTGGAACACGTCCTGCACCAGGTCGGCCATCGAGAAGTCTTCCGGCTCGGGCTGCACGAAGCCGTATTCGAGGCGCGCCAGCTCGAACAGGCTCTGCGCCAGCTCGCCCACCCGGCGGCTCTGCTCGATGGCGATGCCGAGGTAGCGGCGGCGCTGCGCGGCGTCGAGCTGCGCGTCCTTGAGCAGCAGCGTCTCCAGGTAGCCGTGCAGCGAGGCCAGCGGCGTGCGCAGGTCGTGCGACACGCTGGCGATCAGCTCGCGGCGCTCCTGGTCCTGGCGCTTCAGGGCCTGCCACTGCTCGCCGATGCGCGCCACCATCTGGCGGTAGGCGCCGGCCAGCACCGCGATCTCGTCGCCGCCGTGTTCGGCCGCGCGCGCCGGCGCGGCCGGCAGGTCGGGCGGCGCGCCGTGGATGTCGAAGCGCCGCAGCGCGTCGGTGAGGCGGCGCAGCGGCCGCGTGATCAGCGTGAACGCCACCAGCCCCGCGGCCAGGCACAGCAGCGCCACCAGCGCGATCGACCACAAGGCGGTCTGCAGCACGGCGCCGGCCGAGCCGCGCGCGGCGACCAGGTCGTGCGCCTCGCCCAGCAGCACGACGTAGATGAAGCCGACGTCGCGCCCGTCCACGCGCAGCGGCGCGGCGCTGAACACCTTGCGGCCGTCGGCGCTGCGCGGGTCGTCGCCGAGGATGGGCAGCATGCCGCCGTCGAGCAGGCGGCGTAGCGGCGCCAGGTCGACGCGGTCGCGCCGCAGCCGCCCGCGCGGCGCGGCGTGCCCGGCGATGCGGCCGTCGGGTTCGAGCAGGTAGACCTCCACGCTCGGGTTCACCACCATCAACTGGCCGAAGAACTCGCGCACCGCGTCGGGGCGCAGGCCGTTCGCGTCGGTGAGGCTGGCGTTGCGCGCGATGCTCACGGCGAGGTCGCGCGACAGCGCCTGCACAACCTCCTGCTCGTGCATGCGGTTCGAGCGCAGTTGCAGCCAGGCCGAGGTGCCGCTGCACAGCAGCAGCAGCAGCGCGAACACCGCCGCGAGGCGCTGCGTCAGCGTCGGCCGCCAGTGGATGCCCATGCTCAGGCGCGCTCCGCCGGGTCGGCGAACTTGTAGCCGTGCCCCCACACCGTGAGGATGCGCGCCGGCTGCGCCGGATCGGCCTCCACCTTGGCGCGCAGCCGGTTGATGTGGGTGTTGACGGTGTGCTCGTAGCCCTCGTGCCGGTAGCCCCACACCGCATTGAGCAGTTCCATGCGCGAGAACACCTTGCCCGGCTGGCGCGCGAAGAAGTACAGCAGGTCGAACTCGCGCGGCGTGAGGTCCAGGCGCGCGCCGTCCAGCCGCGCCTCGCGCGCCAGCGGGTCGATCGCCAGCCCGCCCACCGACAGGCGGCCCGCGTCGAGCCGGGCGTTGTGCGCCAGCGCCTCGGCGCGGCGCAGCAGCGCCTTCACGCGCGCCACCAGCTCCAGCATCGAGAAGGGCTTGGCCAGGTAGTCGTCCGCGCCGATCTCCAGGCCCAGGATGCGGTGCATCTCGCTGGCGCGCGCGCTGACGATGATGATCGGCGTGTAGCGCGCCGTCGCACGGGCGCGGCGGCAGATCTCGAGCCCGTCCACGCCGGGCAGCATCAGGTCGAGCACCAGCGCGTCCCAGCCGCCGTGTTCGAGCTGGCGCAGCCCCTCGTCGCCGCGCGCGCAGTGCAGCACCTCCAGCCCCTCGTCGCGCAGGTGCAGCGCCAGCAGCTCGGCGATGTGGGCATCGTCCTCGACGATGAGGACACGGCGTGGGCTCGTCATCGCCCGCATTGTGCGCAGCCGCGAATTCCGGGATGTCACGGATCATTTAACTTTGCGTGAGGACTCCGGGAGCGGCTCTCGCGTACGCTTCCACCCGTCACCGCGAATGAAAGGCACACCGCCATGAGCACCCGACGAGACCTGTTGCGCGCCGCCGCCGGCGGCGCGGCGCTGCTGGCGGCCGGCGCGCCCGCGCGCGCCGCCGGCCCGGCCGAGACCTTCGAGGTCAGCTACACCGAGGCGCAGTGGCGCGCGCGGCTCACGCCGGCGCAGTTCGCCGTGCTGCGCATGGAAGGCACCGAGCCGGCCGGCAGCAGCCCGCTCGACAAGGAGCACCGTGCCGGCACCTTCGCCTGCGCCGGCTGCGCGCTGGCGCTGTTCTCGTCGCGCGCCAAGTTCGACAGCGGCACCGGCTGGCCCAGCTTCTGGAAGCCGCTGGACAAGGCCGTCGCCACGCGCACCGACCGGCGCTACGGCATGGTGCGCACCGAGGTGCACTGCCGGCGCTGCGGCGGCCACCTCGGCCACGTCTTCCCCGACGGTCCGCCGCCGACCGGCCTGCGCTACTGCATGAACGGCCTGGCGCTCGCCTTCGTGCCGCAGCCGGCCTGAGCGGCGCGCCATGCTGCTGATCCTGCTGGCCTACCTGGGCGGCGTGCTGACCATCGTCAGCCCCTGCATCCTGCCGGTGCTGCCCTTCGTGTTCTCGCGCGCCGGCCAGCCCTTCGCGAAGAGCGGCGCGCCGCTGCTGGCCGGCATGGCGCTGACCTTCGCGCTGGTGGCCTCGCTGGCGGCGGTGGGCGGCGGCTGGGTGGTGGCAGCCAACCAGTACGGCCGCTGGCTGGCGCTGGCGCTGGTGGCGCTGTTCGCGCTGACGCTGCTGTGGCCGGCGCTGGCCGAGCGGCTGGCGCGGCCGCTGGTGGCGGCGGGGGAGCGGCTGTCGCAGCGTGCCGATTCGGAAGAGGGCACACCCCGGCCGGGCGCGTCGCTGCTGCTGGGCATCGCCACCGGGCTGCTGTGGGCGCCGTGCGCCGGGCCGATCCTGGGGCTGATCCTCAGCGGCGCGGCGCTGCAAGGCCCCAGCGCCGGCTCGACGGCGCTGCTGCTCGCCTACGCGGCCGGCGCGGCCAGCGCGCTGGCGGCGGCGCTGCTGCTCGGCGGGCGCGTGTTCGCGATGCTCAGGCGCTCGCTGGGCGCCGGCGCGTGGCTGCGGCGCGGCCTGGGCGCGGCGATGCTGGCCGGCGTGGCGGCGATGGCGCTGGGGCTGGACACCGGCGTGCTGGCGCGGCTGTCGCTGGCCGGCACCGGCGAACTGGAGCAGCGCCTGGTCGAGCGGCTCGGCGGCGCGCCCGAAGGCGGCGCGATGGCGATGCGCGGCGACCCGGGGGCGATGATGATGCAGGGCCCGGCGATGATGTCCGCGAGCGCCGCCGCGGCGGCCGCGCCGCCCGACGAAGGCATGGCGCCCGCGCTGGACGGCGCGACGCAGTGGCTGAATTCGCCGCCGCTGAGCCACGCGGAACTGCGCGGCAAGGTCGTGCTGATCGACTTCTGGACCTACTCCTGCATCAACTGCCTGCGCGCGCTGCCCTACGTGAAGGCCTGGCACGAGCGCTACCGCGACCAGGGGCTGGTGGTGATCGGCGTGCACACGCCCGAGTTCGCCTTCGAGCGCGACGCGGCCAACGTCACGAGGGCGATGAAAGAGCTGGGCATCGCCTACCCGGTGGCGATCGACAACGGCTACACGATCTGGCGCGCCTTCGGCAACCGCTACTGGCCGGCGCACTACCTGATCGACGCCGGCGGGCGGCTGCGCCACCACCACTTCGGCGAGGGCGAGTACGCCGAGACCGAACGCATGATCCAGCACCTGCTGCGCGAGGCCGGCGCGGCGCAGGTGGCGCCGGGCCTGGCCGAAGTGCATGCGCAAGGCGTGCAGCGCGCCGCCGACATGGACGTGGTGCGCTCGCCCGAGACCTACCTCGGCTACGCGCGCGCCGAGAACTTCGCCGCGACGCCGCAGCCGCGGCACGACCAGGACGCGGCCTACACGCTGCCGGCGCGGCTGCCGCTCAACGCCTGGGGCCTGGCCGGCCGCTGGCGCGTCGGCGCCGAGAGCGCGGTGCTGGCCGGCGCGCCGGGGCGCATCGTGTTTCGCTTCCAGGCGCGCGACCTGCACCTCGTGCTCGGCCCCGGGCCCGACGGCAGGCCCGTGCGCTTCAGGGTCAGCCTCGACGGCCAGCCGCCGGGCGCGGCGCACGGCATGGACGTGGCGCCCGACGGCAGCGGCACCGTGACCGAACAGCGCCTGTACCAGTTGATCCGCCAGCCGGGCGAGGTCGGCGAGCGCAGCTTCAGCATCGAGTTCCTCGACCCGGCCGTCTCGGCCTATGCCTTCACCTTCGGATGACACCGCCATGACCGTCTGCACGCCCGCGGCGCCGCGCCGCGCCTTTCTCCAGCGCCTGGCGCTGGCCGCGGCGCCGTTCGCGCCGGCCTGGGCCCGCGCGGCCGAAGCGGCGGTGAAGATCCCGCCGCCGGCGCAGGACCTGCCGCCCGGCATGGGCATGCAGAAGGCCGTCTTCGCCGGCGGCTGCTTCTGGGGCGTGCAGGGCGTGTTCCAGCACGTCAAGGGCGTGCGGCGCGCCGTCTCGGGCTACAGCGGCGGCAGCGCGGCCAACGCCGCCTACGAGCTGGTCAGCGGCGGCGGCACCGGGCACGCCGAGGCGGTGGAAGTCAGCTACGACCCGGCACAGGTCAGCTACGGCACGCTGCTGCAGATCTTCTTCTCGGTGGCGCACGACCCGACGCAGCTCGACCGCCAGGGCCCCGACGTGGGCCCGCAGTACCGCTCGGCGATCTTCCCCAGCGGGCCGGCGCAGGCCAAGGTGGCGCAGGCCTACATCGCCCAGCTCGACGCGGCGCGGCTGTTCGGCCGGCCGATCGCCACGCGCATCGAGAACGCCAGCGGCTTCTTCCCGGCCGAGGTCTACCACCAGGACTTCATGACCGAGCACCCGCAGCACCCGTACATCGTGGTCAACGACCTGCCCAAGGTGAAGCAGCTCGAGCGGCTGTTCCCCGAGCGCTTCCGCGCCGAGCCGGTGCTGGTCAAGCGCGCGCGCTGACCCGGGGCCCGCGCCCTAGGGCCTGTTCACCCTACGGATGCCAGTGCGAACGGACCTGGCAGGGCGCAGGGCAAGGCGCGCGACGACGCCAAGCCTGGACGGCTTGGCTAGGAGCGCAACGCCGCGCTGCGCCCTGCCAGGCCCGTTCCCTGCGGGTTGCCCCGACAAAGCCCGCGCGCGGCGTTGCAAACCTTGCCCAGGCGTCCAGCCTGGGCTGCGCTTTGCGCCTTGCTCGCGGGCTTTGTCGGGGCAACGCATCTGGCATCCGTAGGGTGAACAGGCCCTAGCCGTGTTTCAGGCAGGGCCCCGCGCCGCAGCCGCAGCCCGCCGGCGCGGCGAGGCGGGCCCAGGCGTCGACGGCGGCGGCGAAGCTGGCCACGCTGGCGCTGCGCAGCGGCAGGAAGGGCAGCGACTGGCGCAGGCAACTGCGCTTCAGCGCGAGCGCCGAATCGTGGTCTATGCAGTCGACCGGAAACACCACCAGCGAGGCCCAGGCCAGCGCCGCGCCGAGCAGGCCCTTGCGGTCTTCGATGCCGCCGTCGTGGCGCTGGAACTCGCCGCCGTGGCGCGTCACCAGGTCGCGGATGGCGGTGCTCGAACTGGGCCGCCCGCCGACGTAGAGCACGCGCCGGCCGCGCAGCGCGGCGGCCAGCGCCGAGGGCGCCTCCTCGCCGCCGGCGCTGCGCGAGCGCAGCTCGGCCTCGGAGGCGGCCAGCTCCTGGCCCAGCTCGGCGGCGTGCTCGCGCAGCCGCGCCAGCTCCTGCTCGACGCGCTCCAGCTCGGCGGCCAGCGTGCGCGCCCTGTTCTCGGCTTCTTCGCGGCGGCGCGTCTGCCAGGCCACCGCGCGGGTCAGCGCCTCGGCGCCGTCGTCGTCGCCCGACGGCGCGGCCGACTTCAGCGAGGCTTCGAGCTGCGCGCTGCGCACCTCCGAGGCGGCTCGGGCGGCGCGTTCGCGCTCGCGTTCGTCGAGCAGCTCGGCGAACTTCTCCTGCTGCCGATCGGCGCGTTCGCGCAGCTCGGCGTTCTCCTTCTCGAGCGCGACCAGCCGCCGGATGTCGGCCCGGTTGGCCGCGCCGACCAGGTGCGACAGCATGTGCACGTCGCCGAAGGCCTTCTGGCGCAGCTCGGGCGGGCTGCGGCGGTGCGTCAGCACGGCCCAGTAGGCGCCCGGCACCTCGCCGCTGGCCAGCGCCTGCTGCCACAGCGCGGCCAGCCCCGCCTCGTCGCGCAGCTTGCCGAAGCGCTGCACGCTGGCGTCGTGGCGCCGGTCCAGCGCCTTGTGCAGCGCGCGCGCCACCTCGTGGTTCTGCGAGGCCAGGCGCACCGCCTCGTGGTGCACCTCCAGGTCGGACAGCCCCTGGACGTGGATGAACTTGGCCATCAGCTTGCGCAGCTCGGCGGTCGACAGGCAGGTGCCGATGATCGAGCAGTGCAGGTGCGAGTCCATCTCGCCGAGCTTCAGGCGCGCGGCCGGCGCGGCGTCCTCGCGCGCGGCCTGCGGCAGCGGGGACTCGTCGGCGCAGGGAATGTCGGTCTGGCCGACCCAGGTCGCGGCCGAGGGCAGCAGGGCGGGGCGGAACGGGGGTTGCTGCATGGTGGCGCTCGCGGGTGGTTTCGCAGGGGGATTCGATATGTTTTCAAGAATATATCGCAAGCGGCGTTCCGTGTCGGCGGCGCGCCGCCCGGGCGGCGTTCAGGCCGTGCTGCCGGCCCGTCCTTCCTCGATCTGCACCACCTGCTGCGCGAGGCTGCGCACGTCGTCGTCGTCGTGCGTGATCAGCAGCAGCGGCAGTTGCAGCGACACCTGCAGTTCGAGCAGCTCTTCGCGCAGGCGCTGGCGCAGGCCCTTGTCGAGCGCGGCGAAGGGCTCGTCGAGCAGCAGCGCGGTCGGCTGGTTGACCAGCGCGCGCGCCAGCGCGGTGCGCTGGCGCTGGCCGCCGGAGATCTGGTGCGGGTAGTGCCCGGCCACGCCTTGCAACTGGAACTGCTCGATCCAGCGCTCGGCCGCCGGGTCGGACGCGGCGCGTGTCGGGTTGCGCCAGCCGCGACGCAGCCCGAAGGCGATGTTCTGGCGCACCGTCAGGTGCGGAAACAGCGCGTAGTCCTGGAACACGAAGGCCAGCCGGCGCGCCTGCGGCGACAGCGACACGCCGGCGGCGCGGTCGAACAGCACGCGCCCGGCGACGCACACGCGCCCGTCGTCGGGCGTCACGATGCCGCCGATCATGCGCAGCGTCTGCGTCTTGCCCGAGCCCGAGGGGCCGTACAGCACGACACGCTGCGCGTCGCAGCGGAACTGCAGGTCGAGCGTGAAGCGGCTCGCGCCGTGGCGCAATTGCTTGCGCAGCGCGACGTCCCAGACCGCGCCGCCGCTCATGTGCGCGCCGCCACGCGCCCCGGCGCCAGGCGGCCGGCGCTGAGCAGCACGGCGATGCAGGTGATGGAGGTCACCGCGACGAGGTAGTTGGCGGTGTCGTCCTGGCCGGCCTGCACGGCTTCGTAGACGGCGATCGACAGCGTCTGCGTCTTGCCGGCGATGCTGCCGGCCACCATCAGCGTGGCGCCGAACTCGCCGAGCGCGCGCGCGAACGACAGCAGCAGCCCGGCGAGGATGCCGCGCCAGGCCAGCGGCAGCGAGACGCGGAAGAACAGCGCCGCCTCGCTGACGCCCAGCGTGCGCGCCGCGTCCTCGAACTGCGGCTCGACGTTCTCGAACGCCGCGCGCGCCGCCTTGAACACCAGCGGGAAGGAGACGATGGTCGCGGCGATCACCGCCGCCTGCCAGGTGAAGATCAGCCGGATGCCGAAATGCTCGAACAGCCACGCGCCGATCGCGCCGCGGCTGCCGATCACCACCAGCAGGTAGTAGCCCAGCACCGTGGGCGGCATCACCATCGGCAGCGTCAGCGCGGCGTCGAGCAGGTCGCGCCCGGGAAAGCGCCAGCGCGCCATCACGAAGCCGGTGCCGACGCCCAGCACCAGGTTCAGCGCGGTGGCCCAGCCGGCCACCTTCAAGGTCAGCGCGAGCGCGACCCAGGCACCCGACATGGCGGCCGCGCGCCGAGGCTCAGGGCTTGCCGAAGCCGTACTTGGCCAGCACCGCCTGCGCCGCCGGCGTGAACAGGAAGTCGACGAACTTCGCCGCCTCGGCCGGGTTGGGCGCGCCGGCCAGCGTCGCCACCGGGTAGAGGATGGGCTTGGCGGTCGGCACGGTGAAGGCGACCTTCACCTTGTCGGGCATGATGGCCGCGTCGGTGGCGTAGACGAAGCCGGCATCGACCTCGGCGCGCGCCACGTAGTCGAGCGCCTGGCGCACGTTGTTGGCGCCGATCATCTTCGGCTCGATCGGGCCCCACAGATTCGCCGCCTCCAGCACGCCCTTGGTGTAGCGGCCCACCGGCACGCTGGCCGGCAGCCCGATGGCGATGCGCGGGTAGCCGTTGTCGGCCAGTTCGCCGAGCGCCTTGGGCACCTTGGTGGCGGCGGTCGGCACGATCACCACCAGCGCGTTGGAGACCACGTCGCGGCGCTGCTCGGCCTTGACGAGGCCCTGCGTCTGCGCCTGGTCCATGGTTTCCTGGTCGGCGCTGACGAACACGTCGGCCGGCGCGCCCTTGGCGATCTGCGCCAGCAGCGCGCCCGAGGCGCCGAAGTTGAGCTGCAGCTTCGCGCCCGGATGGGCCGCCTCGAACAGCGGCGCGATGTCGCGCAGCGCGTTGGTCAGGCTGGCGGCGGCGGACACCGTCACGTCGCCGGCGTGCGCGGCCAGCGAGACGAGCGAAGCGGCGGCCAGCGCGAACGCGCGGGGGAAGCGGCGGAAGTTCATCATGGTGGCGTCCGGTCGGGTCCGTTCAGGATGCGTGATGTTCGAGTATATACATCGACCGCCTCCACCCGCCGCCGCCAGCATGCGCTGGTAGTCCTTGCGGTACTGCCGTGCCGGCCGCGCGCCTCGCCTCAGCCGAGCCAGCCTTCGCGCAGGGCGCTGACCGCCAGCGCCAGCGGCGCCAGCGCCGCGAAGCCGCGGATCAGCCGCGCGAACACCGGCCCGGCCTGCGCCGCGTGCAGGTAGTGGCGCACCAGCAGTTCGGCCTTGAGTGCGCACAGCGCGGCGACCACCAGCCCCATCGCCACGCGCGCGCCCGGCGCCGCGCCGTGCGCCGAGGCGGCCACGCCGGCCAGCGTCAGCGCCAGCAGCGCGAGCCAGGTGAGGGTGGCCGGGTCGGGGCGTTTCATCGTGCGGCTCAGGCGAAGGCGTAGAACAGCGCGAACAGCATCAGCCACACCAGGTCGGTGGCGTGCCAGTAGGTGGCCAGCGCCACCAGGCCGCGGTGCTCGTCCGCGCCGTAGGCGCCGGCGCCGAAGCGCGCCAGGCACCATGCCATGCCCATCAGCCCCCAGCTCGCGTGGATGAAGTGGTTGATGGTCAGGTACCAGTAGACGACCACGAAGATGCCCGCGCCGGCCGTCAGCCCGTGCGCCAGGTTCCATTGCCACTCGAACACCTTGAGCGCCGGATAGGCCAGGCCGGCGAGCAGCGCCAGCGCGAGGCAGGCCATCGCGGCGCGGCGCCGGCCGTCGCGCATCGCGGCGAGCATGCGCGTCAGCAGCCAGCCGCTGGTGACCATCGCCACGGTGATGCCGACGCCGCCCCAGGTCCACAGCCGGTGCGCGCCGTCGCGGAACTCCTGCGGGTGATGCCAGCGCGCGGTGAAGTAGACGACGAAGAACACCGCGAACTCGACGAATTCGAGGCAGATGCCGACCCACATCGCGCGGTAGCCGGGCAGGTCGCGCGGCGCCGCGGCCCGCGGCTGCGTGTCGGCGGTCATCGTCAATGCCGGTGCGTTGGCCATGCCGCATCATCGGCCGGGCCGGCGTGCGCCACAAGGCGCCGCATGGCGCGTTGTTGATCCAGGCCAGATGCCGCGCCGCCGCGCTTGACTCTGGAGCGGCTTCAGGGTTTGCAATCGCGGCATGGGCCACGACCACCCTCACCGTCCCCCCCTCGACGCCTGCTGCGGCGCCTGCGCGCCGGCGCACGACGAGCCGCACGACCACCACGACCACGCGCACGACCACGCCGGCGGCGGCGCCGGCACACCGCGCCTGGCCGCCGCGCTGCTGCTGGCGATCGTGGCCGAGCTCGTCGGCCACGTCGTACCCGACACGCTGCCGTGGCGCGGCCTCGGCCTGGCGGTGGCCGGCGCCGCGATCTGGCTGGCCGGCTTCGATGTCTACAAGGCCGGCCTGGCCGCGCTGCGGCGCGGCCGCCTGAACATAGCCGCGCTGATGACGGTGGCCGTGACCGGCGCCTTCGCGATCGGCCAGTGGCCCGAGGCGGCGATGGTGATGGCGCTGTACGCGATCGCCGAGGCCATCGAGGCGCGCGCCGTCGGCCGCGCGCGCCGCGCCATCCAGGGCCTGCTGGCGATGGCGCCGGAGGTGGCGTCGCTGCGCCGGCCCGACGGAAGCTGGGCCAGCGTGCCGGTCTCGGAGGTCGGCGTCGGCGCGACGCTGCGCGTCAAGCCCGGCGAGCGCGTGCCGCTGGACGGCCGCGTGAGCGCGGGCAGCAGCAGCATCGACCAGGCGCCGGTCACCGGCGAGAGCATCCCGGTCGACAAGGGCGTCGGCGACGCGGTGTTCGCCGGCACGATCAACGCCTGGGGCACCCTCGAGATCGAGGTCACGGCACCGGCCTCGGACTCGACGCTGGCCCGCATCATCCACGCCGTCGAGCAGGCGCAGGCCACGCGCGCGCCGACGCAGGGTTTCGTCGAGCGCTTCGCGGCCGTCTACACGCCGGCGGTGTTCGCCGTCGCGCTGGCGGTGGCGCTGCTCGGGCCCTGGCTGGCCGGCTGGACGTGGCTGGCGGCGATCTACAAGGCGCTGGTGCTGCTGGTCATCGCCTGCCCCTGCGCGCTGGTGATCTCCACGCCGGTGAGCATCGTCAGCGGCCTGGCCGCGGCGGCGCGGCGCGGCATCCTGATCAAGGGCGGCATCCACCTCGAAGCGGCGCGCCGGCTGAAGGCGGTGGCGTTGGACAAGACCGGCACGCTCACCGAGGGCAGGCCGACGCTGGTGGCGTGGAGCGTGCTCGACGCCGGCGCCGACGCGGCGCGCATCGAGCACGTGGCCGCGGCGCTGGCCTCGCACTCCGATCATCCGGTGTCGCGCGCCATCGCCGCCGGGCTGGCGCCGAACCGCGTCGAGGCGCGCGACTTCCGCGCCATTGCCGGGCGCGGCGTCGAGGCCGCGGTCGAGGGCGCGCGTTACGTGCTCGGCAACCACCGCCTGATCGAGGAGCGCGGCCAGTGCTCCGCGGCGCTGGAGGCGCGGCTGAAGGCGCACGAGGAGGCCGGCCGCACGGTGACGCTGCTGGCCGGCGACGACGGCGTGCTGGCGCTGTTCGCGGTGGCCGACACGCTCAAGCCGCATGCGCGCGAGGCGGTCGAGTCGCTGCGCGCGCTGGGCATCGAGCCGGTGCTGCTCAGCGGCGACAACCAGGCCACCGCCGCCGCCGTGGCGCGCGAGGCCGGCATCGCCGAGGCGCGCGGCAACCTGCTGCCGCAGGACAAGCTGGACGCGGTCGAGGCGCTGCGCCGCGCGCACGGCCCGACCGCGATGACCGGCGACGGCATCAACGACGCGCCGGCGCTGGCGCGCGCCGACATCGGCATCGCGATGGGCGCGGCCGGCACCGACATCGCGATGGAGGCGGCCGACATCGTCGTGATGAACGACGACCTGCGCCGCATCGCCGAGACGGTGCGGCTGTCGCGCGCCACGCACGCGGTGCTGTGGCAGAACATCGTGCTGGCGCTGGGCATCAAGGGCGTGTTCCTGCTGCTCGCGATCGCCGGCGGCGCGACGATGTGGATGGCGGTGTTCGCCGACATGGGCGCCAGCCTGCTGGTGGTGGCCAACGGGCTGCGCCTGCTGGGAAAGGCCGGACGCGACTGAGGGTTCGGCGTTTGGCGCATGATGGCCGCATGACACGAGCCACACGCACCGAGCACGACAGTTTCGGCCCGATCGAGGTATCGGCCGACCGCCTCTGGGGCGCGCAGACGCAGCGCTCGCTCGAACACTTCGCGATCTCCGGCGAGCGCATGCCGAAGGAACTGCTGCGCGCGCTGGCGCGGGTCAAGGGCGCGGCGGCCGAGGTCAACGCGGCGCTGGGCGCGCTCGACGCGGCCAAGGCCGACGCGATACGCCGCGCGGCGCAAGAGGTGCTCGACGGCCGCCACGACGACGAGTTCCCGCTCGTGGTCTGGCAGACTGGCTCGGGCACGCAGAGCAACATGAACATGAACGAGGTGCTGGCCAATCGCGCCTCGCTGCTGCTCGGCGGCGCCGTCGGGCCGGACCGGCGGGTGCATCCGAACGACGAGGTGAACCGCGGCCAGTCGTCCAACGACGTGTTCCCGACCGCGATGAGCGTCGCCGCGGTGCTGGCCGTCGAAGGCGCGCTGCTGCCCGCGCTCGACGCGCTGCACGCGACGCTGGCGGGCAAGGCGCGCGCGTTCGCCGGCATCGTCAAGATCGGCCGCACGCACCTGCAGGACGCCACGCCGCTGACGCTGGGCCAGGAGGTCTCGGGCTGGGCCGCGCAGCTCGCACAGGCGCGCCGCCACGTCGAGGCCGCGCTGCCGCACCTGCGCGAGCTGGCGATCGGCGGCACCGCGGTGGGCACCGGCCTGAACGCGCACCCCGAGTTCGGCGAGCGCATGGCGCAGGCCTTGTCGCGCGCGTGCGGCACGCGCTTCGTCGGCGCGCCCAACAAGTTCGAGGCGCTGGCCGCGCACGACGCGATCGTGCACGCGCACGGCGCGCTCAAGGGCCTGGCCGCGGCGCTCGCGAAGATCGCCAACGACGTGCGCTGGCTCGCCAGCGGCCCGCGCGCCGGCCTGGGCGAGCTGCGCATCCCCGAGAACGAGCCGGGCAGCTCGATCATGCCGGGCAAGGTCAACCCGACGCAGTGCGAGGCGCTGACCATGGCCTGCTGCCAGGTGCTGGGCAACGACGTGACGATCGCCGTCGCCGGCGCCTCGGGCGCCTTCGAGCTGAACGTCTACAAGCCGGTGATCGCGAACGCGATGCTGCAGAGCCTGCGCCTGCTGGCCGACGGCATGCGCAGCTTCGACGCACACTGCGCGCGCGGCATCGAAGCCGACGAAGCGCGCATCGCCGAGCTGGTGCAGCGCTCGCTGATGCTGGTGACGGCGCTGAACCCGCACATCGGCTACGACAAGGCCGCCGAGATCGCCAAGCGCGCGCACCGCGAGGGCATCTCGCTGCGCGAGGCGGCCATCGCCTCCGGGCACCTCGGCGCCGAGCAGTTCGACGCCTGGGTGCGGGCCGAGCGCATGGTCGGGCCGGAGGGGTGAAAGGAGCACAACCGTTCGGGCGGAAACGAGCACGACCCGTTCGGGCTGAAGCGAGCACGACCCGTTCGGGCTGAGCCTGTCGAAGCCCGCCGCCATGCAGCGCGCGGCCCTTCGACAAGCTCAGGGCGAGCGGGTCTCCCCGCCTCAGATGTGCTGCTTCAGCGGCACCGCCGGATCGCAGGCCAGCGCCGGCGCCGGGCTCTTGCCGGCTTCGAGCAGCTTGCGCGCGGCCATGTGGTCGAGCGGCGCGTTGACGCTCTCGACGCAGGCCAGGCGCTCGCCCGCGTAGTGCAGCACCGAGAAGCTGGCCGGCGTGGCGCCGGGGCGCACATGGCGCGTTCCCTCGCCCGGCATCAGGCCGGCCATCTGCAGGCGCATCGCGCCCTGCTCCGACCAGAACCACGGCAGCGCGCGGTACGGTTCGTCCGCGCCCTGGATCGTGGCCAGCGCGGTGCGCGCCTGGTCGTTGGCGTTCTGCACCGATTCGAGCCGCAGGTGGCGCGTGCCGCCATGCTCGGGGAAGCTGGCGCAGTCACCGATGGCGAGGATGGCGGGGTCCGACGTGCGCAGCGAGGCGTCGACGACGATGCCGTTGCCGCATTCCAGCCCGGCCGCGTGCGCGAGCTGCATGTCGGGCGCGGCGCCGATGCCCATCACCAGCAGTTCGATCGGCTCGCGCACACCGTCCACCGACAGCGCGGCGAGGCGCTCGCCTTCGAGCACGAAGTCACTCACCGACACGCCGAGGCGCACGTCGATGCCGTTGGCGCGGTGCGTGGCCAGCACGTGCGCGGCCAGCTCCGGCGACAGCGAGCGTTGCAGCAGGCGCGGCGCGGCTTCGAGCACCGTCACCGCCTTGCCGAGCGCGTTCGCCGTCGCGGCGATCTCCAGCCCGATGAAGCCGCCGCCCAGCACGGTCACGCGCGCCGCCGCCGCGAGCAGGCCGCGCAGCCGCAGCGCATCGTCCGCGCCGCGCAGCACCGCGACGTTGGCCAGCCCCGCCGGCAGCCCCGGCAGCGTGCGCGCGGTGGCGCCGGTGGCCAGCACCAGCCACTCGTAGCGCAGCACGGTGCCGGAGCGCAGCGTCAGCGTGCGCGCGGCGCGGTCGACCGACAGCGCCGCGTCGCCGCGGTGCAGCGTGATGCCGGCGTCGGCGAACCAGCTCTCGCCGCGATGCGGCTGGATCGCCTCGGCCGGGTTCTTCAGGAAGGCCTTGGACAGCGGCGGCCGCTGGTAGGGCAGCTCGTTCTCGGCGCACACCAGGTGCGTGCGCGACGCGAGGCCGGCCGCGGCCAGCGCGTTGGCGAGCGCCGCGCCGGCATGGCCGCCGCCGACGATCACGATGTTCGAGGCGTGTTCATTCATCGTCGTTCTCCGCAGACCGCGCGCGCCGCTTCGTCGCGGCAGCCGGGAAGTGGCGCGCCACGTAGCGCGCCGTGGCCGTTTCCACCGCCGGCAGATTCTCGTGCAGGCGCTTGAGCAGCCCGATCAGCGTCTCGACCTCGTCGGCGTTCAGCACCGACAGGAAGGCGCGTTCGCGCTCCAGCGCGATGCCGCGGATCTGGTCGTGCAGCGCGCGGCCCTTCTTCGTCAGCGTGGCGATGCGCAGCCGGCCGTCGTCGGCGTCCAGGCTCATCGTGATCAGGCCCTTGGCCTGCATGCTCTTGAAACAGCGGCTCACGGAAGCCTTGTCCATGCCGACCACGCGCGACACCTGTTGCGCAGAGATCGAACCGTCGATGGCCAGCAGCACCAGGCAGCGCCAGGTCTCGATGCCGACGTCGAAGGCGGCGAGGTAGCTCTGCGAGGCGCCACGGGAGAGCTTGTTGGCGATCCAGGTCAGGAAGGCCGGGACGTAGCGTTCGAGGTCGATGTTGCGTGGCATCGGCCTATTGTTGCCGCTCGGGGATGCGCACGACGAGGCCTTGCAGCGCCGCTGTCAGCTTGATCTGGCACGACAGCCGGCTGGTCGGCTGGCGCTCGGCGGCCGTGCACTCGAGCATTTCCAGCTCGTTGGCCAGCGGCGCGGGCAGTTGCGCCGCCCAGGCCTCGTCGACGTAGACGTGGCAGGTGGCGCACATCGCCGAGCCGCCGCACTCGGCGACGATGCCGGGCACGCCCGCGCCGGTGGCCGCGGCCATGACGCTGACGCCTTCGGGCGCCTCGAGGCCGTGCTCGCTGCCGTCGGCGAGGATGAAGGTGATGTCTGGCATGGAAGTCTCTCGCTCAGGCAGGGATCAGTTCGAGCGGCAGCGTGTCGAGCGCGCGCAGCGTGTTGTTCAGTCGCCGGGTGTGCGGCCCGGCGATCTCGATGCGCTTGACGCGCCTGGCCAGCGCCGTCAGCACCACCTCGCCCTCGAGCCGCGCCACCGCCTGGCCCACGCAGCCGTGGATGCCGGCGCCGAAGGCCACGTGGCCGCTCGGGCGGCGCTCGATATCGTAGCGGTCCGGGTCGGGCCACTTGCGCGGATCGCGGTTGGCGGCGGCCAGCATGCACAGCACCTTGGTGTTCTCGGCCACCGGCACGCCGGCGATCTCGCAGTCGCGCCCGGCGGTGCGGTAGAAGGTCTGCGCGGTCGATTCCCAGCGCAGGCCCTCCTCGAAAGCCGGGCGCGCGAGCGTCGGGTCGGCATGCAGCTTGGCGTACTCGCCGGGGTGATGCGCCAGCGCGTACAGCGCGTTGCCGATCCCGTTGATGGTGGTGTCCACGCCGGCCGACAGGAACGAACGCACCAGCATCGGCGCCTGTTCGTGCGTGATCTCGCCGGCATCGGCGGCCTGGTAGATCTGGTCGCCGAAACCGCCCGGGCGCAGGTGCTCGCGCTGGCAGTGTTCCATGATCCAGCCGGTCACCGCCTCCATGCGCTGCGTCGAGCGCGCCAGCAGCTCGTTGCGCGGGCCCATCGAGTTGAACACCATGTCGCCGTAGACGAGCAGGTTCTCGCGTCCGTCGGCCTCGACGCCCACCGCGTCGGGAAACACCTTCAGCGGGTAGAGCTGCGCCAGGTCCTGGATGCCGCAGATCGTGCCTTTCTCGACGCAGCGATCGAGCAGCGCCTCGGCCTCGGCCGTGAAGGCGGCGCGGATCTGCATCACCGCCTTCGGGCTGAGGATGCGCGACAGCACCGCGCGCGTCGCCGTGTGCAGCGGCGGGTCGGCTTCGAGGATCAGGCTCCTCGGGCGGAACGGTTTCTCGAGGTTGAAGTTGGTCAGCCCCACGCCGGCGCCGGAGATGAAGGTGGCGTGGTCGTTGAACACCGCGTGCACCTGCTCGTGGCGCGCGCAGGCCACCACGGTGGGGTAGGGCGTCAGCTTCACCACCGGCCCGGCCTCGCGCAGCCGCTGGTGCATCGGGTAGGGGTCGATCAGGTTCTCGCTGGAATAGGGGTCGATGTCCAGCTCGGGGATGGTCAGGTTCTCGTTCATGCGTCCTCCGGTTCGTTCAGTGCACCGCCATGCCGACCAGGCGTTCCAGCGTGGCGCCGTCTTCGCGCAGCGCGGCGGCGGCGGCTTCGTGCACCACCGCGCCGCGCTCGAGCACCAGCGCCCGGTCGGCATAACCGAGCGCCTCCTGCACCTGCTGCTCGACGATCACCACGGTGATGCCGCGCTCGCGGCTCAGCCGCGCGAAGGCGGCCAGCAGCTCCTGGCGGATCAGCGGCGCCAGGCCTTCGAGCGGCTCGTCGAGCAGCAGCAGCCGCGGCTGTCCGAGCAGCGCGCGCGCCACCGACAGCATCTGCTGCTCGCCGCCGCTGAGCTGCGCGCCGCCGTTGCGGCGCCGCTCGGCCAGGCGCGGGAACAGCGCGTAGGCCTCGTCGAGCGCGCGTTTGGGCCGTCGCTTCAGCCCGGCGACCAGGTTCTCCTCCACGCTCAGCGATGGGAAGATGTCGCGCGTCTGCGGCACCAGGCCGAGCCCGCGCGCGGCGCGCTGGTGCGGCGCGAGGCCGGCGAGGTCTTCGCCGTCGAAGACGATGCGGCCGCGCGTGAGCTGCGCGAGGCCCATCACCGCGGCCAGCGTGGTCGTCTTGCCGACGCCGTTGCGGCCGATCAGGGCCAGCTTCTCGCGCGGCGCGACGGCGAAGCCCAGGCCGTTGAGCACGGTGGTCGGTCCGTAGCCGGCGACCACGTCGTGCAGTTCGAGCAGCGGCGTGTCCATGCTCAGTGCCCGAGGTAGGCCGCGCGCACGCGCGGATCGTCGCGGATCGCGTCCGGCGTGCCGTCGGCGATCACCTCGCCTTCGGCCAGCACGACGATGCGCCTGGCGAAGCGAAAGACGAGGTCCATGTCGTGCTCGATGATCAGCACGGCGAGCTCCTTCGGCAGCGCGTCGAGCGCGGCCAGCAGCCGCGCGCCTTCACCCTGCGGCACGCCGGCCATCGGCTCGTCGAGCAGCAGCACTTTGGGGCGCAGCGCCAGCGCCAGCGCCATCTCCACCAGGCGCTGCTCGCCGTAGGCCAGGCGCTCGGTGGCCCAGCCGGCGTGCGCGCCGAGGCCGAGATCGCGCAGCAGCGCGCGCGCCTCGGCGGCCAGCGCCGGGTAGGCGTCGATGGAGCGCCAGAAGCTTCTCGTCAGCCCCTCGCGTTCGAACAGCGCCAGTTCGACCTGTCGCTGCACCGGCAGGTGCGGCGCCAGCGTGGTGATCTGGAAGGTGCGCGCCAGCCCCGCGCGCACGCGCTGGGCCTGCGAGCGGCGCGTCACGTCCTCGCCGTCGAGCCACACGCTGCCCGCGCTCGGCGCGACGGTGCCGCTGAGCTGGTTGACCAGCGTGGTCTTGCCCGCGCCGTTCGGGCCGATCAGCGCGAGCCGCTCGCCGGCGTGCAGGCGCAGCGACACGCCGCGCGTGACGTGCAGGCCGCCGTAGCGCTTGTCCAGGCCGCGCGTTTCGAGCAGGACGGTGCTCATGCCTTCGCCCCCAGCCGCGCGCGCAGCCATGCGAACGCCTTCTGCGGCGGCACCAGCACCACGGCCATCAGCGCCGCGCCGATCACGAACAGCCAGTGGTACGGGTTGATCGAGGCGGCGGTGTGGTGCAGCAGCGTGAACACCACGGCGCCGACCAGCGCGCCGTGCAGCCGGCCGGCGCCGCCCAGGATCAGCATCACCAGCGCCTCGGCCGAGAGCGCGAACGACAGGCTGTCGAGCGCGACGATCGCGTTGGTCTGCGCCGACAGGGCGCCCGCCGCGCCGGCCAGCGCACCGGCGAAGGTGTACATGGCCAGCAGCCGCGAGCGCACCGGCGTGCCGAGCGCGGCCATGCGCGCGCGGTTCTCGTGGATGCCGCGCACCGCCAGGCCGAAGGGCGAGTCGACGACGCGCCGCGCCGCGTAGTAGCCCAGCGCCAGCACCGCGAGCGCGTACAGCGCCGCGGTGCGGCCCTCGAGGTCGAAGGCGAAGCGGCCGAGCAGCGGTTCCATCACGAAGCCGCTCAGGCCGTCGTCGCCGCCGGTCCAGTCGCGCGCCTTCTGCGCCAGGCCGAGCGCGATCTGGGCCACCGCGACGGTCAGCATCAGGAAGGTGAAGCCGTGGTAGCGCAGCAGGAAGGCGCCGGAGGCGAGCGCCAGCAGCGCGCCCGCGCCGGTGCCGGCGGCCAGGCCGAGCAGCGGATCGCCGTGAACCCGCAGCGCGAAGACGCCGGCCGCATACGCGCCCGCGCCGAACAGCGCGGCATGGCCGAGCGTGGCCAGCCCGGCGACGCCGACGACCAGGTCGAGCGAGAGCACGAACAGCGCCGTGATCGCGATGCGCGTCAGCAGGCCGAGCTGCTCGGGCAGCATCCACCACGCGGCGAGGCCGAGCGCGAACGCGACCAGCGGTGCGCGCCATGCCGGCGCCACGCGCGGCGCCTGCGAATCGGTGCCGGCGCTCATCGCGACAACAGGCCGTTGGGCCGCCAGGCCAGCAGCGCGGCCATCGCGAGGAAGAAGAACAGGCTGCCCCAGTCGGACGCGAGGTACTTGCTCGCCGTCTCGACGACGCCCAGCGCGACCGCCGCCAGCAGCGAACCCGGCAGGCTGCCCATGCCGCCGACCGCGACGACCACCAGCACCAGCACCAGGTACTTGAGCGCGTAGTAGGGTTCGAGCGGCATCAGCTCGGCGCCGAGCACGCCGCCCAGGCCGGCGAGCGCGGCACCGGCGGCGAAGCTCGCGCACTGGACGGCGCGGATCGGGATGCCCAGCGTCGCGGCGGTGTCGGGGTGGTCGACCGCGGCGCGCAGCCAGACGCCGAAGCGCGTGCGCGCGACCGTCCACGCGGCGAGCGCCGCGACGGCCAGGCCGGCGGCGATCACCAGCAGGCGCTGCGCCGGCAAGGTGCGGAAGCCGAGGTCGACCGAGCGATCGAGCAGCGGCGGCAGCACGATCAACTGCACCTGCGGACCGGCCAGCGCGTTGGTCAGCGCGATCAGGAAGAACGCCAGGCCGATCGTGAACAGCACCTGTTCCAGCTCGGTGCGCCGGTACAGATGGCGCAGCACCAGCGCCTCGAGCAGCGCGCCGAGCGCGGCGGTCAGCGCCAGCGCGGCCGGCAGCGCGAGCCAGAAGCTCCACTGCGCTTCGCGCGTCAGCAGCGCCGCGGCATAGCCGCCGATCATCGCGAAGGCGCCGTGCGCGAGGTTCACGAAGCGCATCAGCCCGAGCGTGACCGTCAGGCCCACGGCGATGATGAACAGCACCATGCCGTAGGCCAGGCCATCGATCGCCACGTTGGCCAGGAGCTGCATTTACTTGTCGAGGCCGTGATCGCCTTGCGGCCCGAAGCTCTGCACTTCCTTGTTGACCAGCGTGCCGCCGGCCTTCTCCACGGTGCGCAGGTAGACGTTCTGCACGATGTGGCGCGTCTTCGGGTCGATGCGCACCGGGCCGCGCGGGCTTTCCCATTGCAGCGTGCGCGCCGCGGCGAGCGCCTTCAGCCCGTCCTTCTGCCCGTTGGTCGCCTCGATCATCTTGTGGATCACGTGCATGCCGTCCCAGGCGCCCACCGAGGCGTAGTTGGCGATGGCGTTGGCGTCCCTCTTCTTCAGCGCCGCGACGAAGGCCTTGTTGGCCGGCGAGTCGTGCGCCGCCGAGTAGTGGAACGCGGTGGTCAGGCCCAGCGCGGTGTCGCCGAACTTCTGCAGGTCGAACTCGTCGGTCTCGGCGGTGCCGAGGAAGCGGATGCCGGCCTTGGCCAGACCGTTCTCGTTGTAGGCCTTCACGAAGCCCAGGTTCGGCGGGCCGCCGGGCAGGAAGGTATAGACGGCCTGCGCGCCGCTGGCCTTGATGCGCTGCACGAAGGGCGCGAAGTCGGTGGTGACTATCGGCATGCGGATGCTCTCGACCACCGTGCCGCCCTGCTTGGTGAACTCGCTCTTCCAGGCGGTCTCGGCGTCGATGCCGGGGCCGTAGTCGGTCACGGCGGTGACGACCTTCTTGATGTCGTTCTTCGCCGCCCACTGCGCCAGCGGCACGGTCACCTGCCACAGCGTGTAGCTGGTGCGCAGGAAGAACTCGCTCTTGTCGGTGATCGCCGAGGTGGCGGCGTTGAAGATCACCGTGGGCGTCTGCGACTGCTGGATCAGCGGCGCCACCGCGAAGGCGTTCGGCGTGAAGACGAAGCCGCCGAGGTAGTCGACCTTGTCCTTGACGATCAGCTCCTGCACCAGCGTCTTGGTCTGGCCCGGGTTGGGCCCGCCGGTGTCGCGGTAGATCAGTTCGACGTCCTTGCCCGCCAGCTTGCCGCCCTGCGACGCGATGTAGGCCTCGGCGCCGTTCTTGAACAGCGTGCCGTAGTGGGCGAAGGGGCCCGAGAACGGGCCGACGATGCCGACCTTGACGGTCTGCGCCGCGGCCGTGAACGGGGTGAACGTGAACGCGAAGGCTGCGGTCAGCGCGGCGGCGCTGCAGCGGGTGCAGTGGCTCATGGGATGTCTCCGTGGGGCGCCTCGGGGAAGGGCGCGTGTTGATCTGGCGCAATGGTCGGCGCAAAAGGTTGGCATGTCAACCAGTTGGTATATCAACTAATGATCGGGTTTTCCCGCATCGATGCGACGTGGAGGGACAATCCCGCCATCGAAACCGGCGCGGCGCGAGGAGGCGGCGATGACACGAAAGCAGGGGCTGGCGCTCGGCGCGGTGGCGCTGCTGGCCGTGGCCGCGGCGGGGCTGTGGTGGATCGCCGCGCGCCCGGCGGCGGCCGACGTCCGCCTGCGGCCCGACGACGCGGCGCTGCTGGCGCGCGGCGAGCCGATCTACGCGACGCATTGCGCGTCGTGCCACGGCGCGCGGCTGGAGGGGCAGCCGAACTGGCGCTCGCCCGGCCCCGACGGCCTGCTGCCGGCGCCGCCGCACGACGCCAGCGGCCACACCTGGCACCACCCGGACGAGCTGCTGTTCCGCATCACCAAGCTCGGCGTGGCGCGCGCGGCCAACCTGCCGGGGCACGTCAGCGGCATGCCGGCCTTCGAGGGCGTGCTGAGCGACGCGGAGATCGTCGCGGTGCTGTCGTGGATCAAGTCGCGCTGGCCGCCTTCGGTGCGGGCGCGCCACGACGAACTGAACCGGCTCGCCGCGCAAGGCGGCGCGGGCGGGCGCTGAAGGCGCGTCAGCGCGGCGCCGCGTCGAGCTGCGCCAGCTTGCGGTACAGCGTGCGCAGGCTGATGCCCAGCGAGGCGGCGAGCGAGCGGCGGTCGCCGTGGTGCGCGGCCAGCGCGGCGCGCAGCGCGTCGAGTTCGGCAGCGCGCAGCGGCGCGCCGGCGGCGGGCATCGCCGGGCGCGGCGCCGCGCCCGGCAGGCCGGCCGCGAGCGCACGTTCCATCGTGGCGGCGGTGATGCTGCCGCCGTCGCTCAGCAGCGCGGCGCGCTCCAGCACGTTGCGCAGCTCGCGCACGTTGCCCGGGAAGGGGTGCCGAACCAGTCGCGCCAGCGCGCCCGGCGCCAGCAGCGGCGGCCGCCGCGGCGCCACGCGCGCCAGCAGCGAGGCGGCCAGCAGCGGGATGTCGTCGCGCCGCTCGCGCAGCGGCGGCAGCGCGATCGGGAAGGTCGCGAGGCGGTGGTACAGGTCTTCGCGGAAGCGCCCCTGCGCGATCAGCGCGTGCAGGTCGCGGTGCGTCGCCGAGACCAGGCGCAACTCGGCGCGGCGCAGCTCGGTGCTGCCGACGCGCCGGAACGTGCCGCTCTCCAGCAGGCGCAGCAGCTTGACCTGCATGGTCAATGGGATGTCGCCGACCTCGTCGAGGAACAGCGTGCCGCCGTGCGCCGCCTCCACCAGCCCGGCCCGGGCCGCGTGCGCGCCGGTGAAGGCGCCCTTGTCGTGGCCGAACAGCTCGCTCTCGAACAGCGTCTCGGGCAGGCTGGCGCAGTCGACCACCACCAGCGGCCGCGCGGCGCGCGCGCTGGCCTCGTGCAGCGCGCGCGCCACCAGTTCCTTGCCGGTGCCCGATTCGCCCACCAGCAGCACGCTCGCCTCCGAGGGACCGACGCGCGCCACCAGTTCGAGCATCTCGCGAAACGGCCGCGAGCGGCCGATCAGCCCGTCGGCCGAGGCCGCGCCGCGCGCCGTGCGCAGCGGCTCCATGCGCTCGACGTACCAGCGCGGCACGCCGGCCGCATCGCACAGCGGCACCAGCTCGATCGCCACGTAGGCCTCGCCCTGCGGCGTGTGGTGCAGGTGCAGCACGCGCTCGCGCTGCCCGCTCGCGCGCGAACGTGCCAGCGGGCAGCTCTCGCCGGCCTGGTCGCAGGGCACGTCGATGCGGTGCGACACCTCGTAGCAGGTGCGCCCGATCACCGAGCCGCGCGGCGCGAACTGCGCGCGGTAGGCGGCGTTGGCGGCGGCGATGCGGTAGTGCGTGTCGAACAGGATGTGCGGCTCGGGCAGGCCGTCGAGGTAGGACACCAGCTCGGCCGGGGCCTGGAGGTCGGGGCGGCGCGTGCTCATCGCGGCGATGCTGCCATCGGGTGCCATGCGGGTGCCGTGATCGGCATCAATGGCAGCGGCACTGTCTCGAGCCTGGCGGGCAAGTGCTTGTCGCGCCTATGTTTTCCAGCGCGCGGCGGGTTGGCACGCAACTTGATTGATACCGTCCAGGGTACGAACTCCGAGAGGATCCACGATGACCGCCTTCACCCCGCCCGCGCCGAACGTCGACGATGCCGAACGGCGCACCTGGCTGCTGGCCACCGGCGCCGCCGGCGCGGTGGCGGGCGTGGCCACCGCCGTGCCCTTCGTCGCCAGCTTCGCGCCCAGCGAGCGCGCCCGCGCGCTGGGCGCCTCGGTGGAGGTCGACATAGCCGACCTCGCCCCCGGCGCGATGAAAACCGTGGAATGGCGCGGCAAGCCGGTGTGGATCGTGCGCCGCACGGGCGGGATGCTGGCCGCGCTCGCCGGCCACGACGCGCAGCTCGCCGACCCGGCGTCGGACAAGGACCAGCAGCCCGCGTACGCGAAAAACGCCACCCGCTCGGTGAAGCCGGAGGTGTTCGTCGCCGTCGGCATCTGCACGCACCTGGGCTGCTCGCCGAGCGCGGTGCCGGCCGGCAGCGCCAACCCCAGCCTGCCGGCCGACTGGCCGGGCGGCTTTTTCTGCCCCTGCCACGGCTCGACCTTCGACGGCGCCGGCCGAGTGTTCAAGAACAAGCCAGCGCCCACTAACTTGGAGATCCCGCCGCACCGCTATCTGAGCGACACGCGGCTGCTGATCGGCGAAGACGCCAGCGCATGAATGGGAACGGGGCGTGGTGCCTGCGCACGACGCCCCGCGGTGGATGGCGGGAAGGGATCAGCGCTTGCGGTCGGCGATCAGTTCCTGGGCCAGCGAGCGCCGCACCGAGGCGACGCCGCTGTAGAAGGCGCTTTCCTGCTTGGCGTCGTGGCGTTCGCCGATGGGCAGCGGGGTGCGCTGCGGCGACTGTTTGGGCACGACCGGGGGGTGGGACGAGGTGGTGGGCATCGAAAGAGAGCGGCCGTCGCCTTGTTCGGGAGCACGGTCTTTTGATCTTGTCTCCTCGAAACGCCGCCCCGGACGGGCGGGTTGACACGCCCCGGGCCGCGCCGGCGCCGGCCGCGTATGCACTCGCAACAAGTGCAACCGGGCGGCGTGGCGTCAACCCGCCCGGCGCAGCAGCATCGACGCGCCCACCACGATCAGGATCAGCGGCCAGCCCTGCGCGAACAGCGGGCCCAGCGGCGGCAGCACGCCGAGCTTGGAGAGCATGAAGGCGCTGCCCAGGCCGATCAGGATCGTGGGGGCGATGAGGGAATGGGTTTTCACGGCGGGCTCCTGGACGGGGTTGGTGGCGGCCAGTGTCCGGTGCGCGCCGGCGCGGCGGGCGTGCCGTGCGACAAAACGCCGCCGCGCGGCGCGAACCGCCGCTCAGGTGCCGCAGAAGGTCTGGTAGCAGGCCGTGACCTCGGCCGGCGCCGGCTCGGCGTAGCGGGCGAATTCCGCGTTTTCGTCGAAAGGCCGGCGCAGCGCGGCCAGCAGTTGCTCGAAGGGCGCCAGATCGCCGGCGGTGGCGCGTTCCAGCGCCTCCTCGACACGCTGGTTGCGCGGGATGATCCACGGGTTGGCGCGGCGCAGGCTGGCCGCGCGGGCATCCGCCGGCAGCGCGTCGCGCGCGCAGCGCGCGCGCCAGCGCGCCAGCCAGGCGTCGGCGGCGGCCGGGTCGGCGAGCAGGGCGCGCAGCGGCTGCTCCGCGCCCTGCGAGGCGTCGGCCAGCGCGCGCCAGGCCAGCGTGAAGTCGGCGCGCTGCGCGCGCAGCAACGCCAGCCAGTCGGCGGCCAGCGCGGCGTCTTCGGCTTCTTCCGAGGCCAGCCCGAGCTTGGCGCGCTGGCCGCGCAGCAGTTCGGCGTCGTACCAGGCCGGGAAGGCGTCGATCACCTCCATCGCCTGCGCCACCGCATGCCGCACCGCCGGCTCGTCGTCGGCGCTGGCCAGCAGCGGCAGCAGCGCCTCGGCGAAGCGCGCCAGGTTCCAGCGCGCGATGGCGGGCTGCTTGCCGTAGGCGTAGCGGCCGCCGGTGTCGATGCTGCTGAACACCACGTCCGGGTCGTAGGTTTCGAGGAAGGCGCAGGGGCCGTAGTCGATGGTCTCGCCGGAGATCGTCATGTTGTCGGTGTTCATCACGCCGTGGATGAAGCCGGCGTTCATCCACCGTGCCACCAGCGCCGCCTGGCGCCGCGCCACCGCGCGCAGCAGCGCCAGCGGCGCGTCGGGCGTGCCGGCCAGTTCGGGGTCGTGGCGCGCGATCGTGTAGTCGGCCAGGCGCCGCAGAGCGTCGATGTCGCCGCGCGCCGCGAAGAACTGGAAGCTGCCCACGCGCAGGTGGCTGGCCGCCACGCGCGTCAGCACCGCGCCGGGCAGCGGCCGGTCGCGCAGCACCGGCTCGCCGGTGGCCACCACCGCCAGCGCGCGCGTGGTCGGGATGCCCAGCGCGTGCATCGCCTCGCCGATCAGCACCTCGCGCAGCATCGGGCCGACGGCCGCCTTGCCGTCGCCGCCGCGCGAGAAGGGCGTGCGCCCCGAACCCTTGAAGGCGATGTCGCGGCGCCGGCCGTCTCGGTCGATCAGTTCGCCGAGCAGCAGCGCGCGGCCGTCGCCGAGCTGCGGCGAGAAGCCGCCGAACTGGTGCCCGGCGTAGGCCTGCGCCACCGGCTGCGCATCGCTCGGCAGCGTGTTGCCACAAAACAGCGCGGCCGCGTCGGCCTCGCGCAGCGCCCGCGCATCGAGGCCGAGTTCATCGGCCAGCGCGTCGTTGAAGAACAGCAGGCGCGGCGCGGCCGCCGGCGCGGGCTGCCAGGCCACCGAGGCGCCGGGCAGCTCGCGGGCGTAGGAATGGTCGAATCCGAAGGCGGGCATGGGCGGCAGTGTGCCCGGCTTGCGCCGGCCCTGCCGCGCTCTGGGATGATCGCGGTCTGTTCGGACCACGATCACCCGCCATGGACCTCTCGCGCTTCCCCCGCCGCCGCTACACACCCTACGCCACGCCGATCGAGCCGCTGCCGCACCTGTCGGCGGCGCTGGCCGCCAGTTGCCCCGGCGGACGCGGCCCCGAGCTGTGGGCCAAGCGCGACGACATGCTGGGGCTCTTTCCGGGCGGCAACAAGACGCGCAAGTTGGAGTTCCTCGTCGCCGACGCGCTCGCGCAGGGCGCCGACACGCTGATCACCTGCGGCGCGCCGCAGAGCAACCACTGCCGCATCACGCTGGCCGCCGCGGTGAAGGAAGGGCTGGAATGCCGCTTCGTCATCGAGGAGCGTGTGCCGAACAGCTACGACGAACACGCCAGCGGCAACCACTTCATGTACCGCCTGATGGGCGTGGAAGCGATCAACGTCGTGCCCGCCGGCACCGACATGGCCGCGGCGATGGCGCAGGTGGCACAGGGCCTGGCGATCGCCGGCCGCAAGGGCTACATCATTCCCGGCGGCGGCTCCAACGCGCTCGGCGGCCTGGGCTATGTGGCCTGCGCGCAGGAGCTGCTGCAGCAGTGCTTCGAGCAGGGCACGAGCTTCGACCGCATCGTCGTCGGCTCGGGCAGTTCGGGCACGCACGGCGGGCTGCTCGCCGGCTTCCTCGGCAGCCATGTGCGCACGCCCATCACCGGCATCGGCGTCAGCCGCGACCCCGAGCAGCAGGCGCCGCTGGTGCTGAAGGAAGCGCAGGCGGTGGTGGACCTGCTCGGCGTCCGCCTGACGGTGCCGGCCGACGCCGTGCAGTGCATCGGCGGCTTCTGGCAGCCCAAGTATTCGGTGCCGAACGCGGCGATGGTCGAGGCGGTGCAGCTCGCCGCGCGCACCGAGGGCCTGCTGCTCGACCCGGTGTACACCGGCAAGGTGATGGCCGGGCTGATCGGCCTGGCGCGGCGCGGCGAGATCGGCGCGAACGAGCGCGTGCTGTTCGTCCACACCGGCGGGCTGCCCGCGCTGCACGCCTACGAGCGCGTGCTGCTCGGCGACGCGCCATGACGCGCCGCCTGATCGGCTCCGGCTCGCCCTACGAGGCGCAGATCGGCTACAGCCGCGCGGTGGTGGACGGCGACTGGGTGTTCGTCTCCGGCACCACCGGCTTCGACTACGCGACCATGAGCATTCCCGACGGCGCCGCCGCGCAGGCCGAGCAGTGCTGGCGCAACATCGAGCGCGCGCTGGCCGACGCCGGCGCGGCGCTCGCCGACATCGTGCGCGTGCGCTACATCGTGCCCACGCGCGAGGACTTCGAGGCCGCGATGCCGGTGCTCGCGCGCGTGATGGGCCCGGTGCGCCCGGCCGCGACGATGATCTGCGCCGGGCTGCTCGACGCGCGCATGCGCATCGAGATCGAGGTGACGGCGCGGCGGCGCGCCTGACCAGAGGAGGCAGCGGCGATGGACGCGCTCGCAGGACTGAAAGTGCTCGAACTCGGCCAGCTCATCGCCGGCCCCTTCGCCGGCAAGACGCTGGCCGACTTCGGCGCCGACGTGATCAAGGTCGAGCCGCTGGACGGCGGCGATCCACTGCGCACCTGGCGGCTGCTGCGCGAGGGCACCTCGGTGTGGTGGGAGGTGCAGTCGCGCAACAAGCGCTCGGTGGCGCTCGACCTGCGCAGCAGCGAAGGCCAGGCCGCGGTGCGCGCGCTCGCCGCCGAGGCCGACGTGCTGATCGAGAACTTCAAGCCCGGCACGCTGGAGGGCTGGGGCCTGGGCTGGGAGGCGCTGCACGCGGCCAACCCGAAGCTGGTCATGCTGCGCGTTTCCGGCTACGGGCAGACCGGCCCGTACCGCGACAAACCCGGCTTCGGCGTGCTCGGCGAGGCGATGGGCGGCCTGCGCCACCTCACCGGCGAGCCGGGACGCGTGCCGGTGCGCTGCGGCGTCTCGATCGGCGACACGCTGGCCGCGCTGCACGGCGTGATCGGCGTGCTGCTGGCGCTGCGCCACCGCGAGGTCAACGGCGGGCGGGGCCAGGTGGTCGATGTGGCGCTGTACGAGAGCGTGTTCAACGTGATGGAGAGCCTGCTGCCCGAGTACGATGCCTTCGGCGCGGTGCGCGGCGCGGCCGGTTCGGCGCTGCCGGGCATCGCGCCGAGCAACGCCTACCCCTGCGCCGGCGGCGCCTGGGTGCTGATCGGCGGCAACGGCGACGGCATCTTCAAGCGCCTGATGCGCGCCATAGCCCGCGCCGACCTCGCCGACGACCCCGGCCTGGCGCGCAACGACGGCCGCGTCGCGCGCGTCGCCGAGATCGACGCGGCGATCTCGGCCTGGACCTCGCAGCGCGACATCGACGCGGTGCTGGCCGCGCTCGACGCCGCCGCGGTGCCGGCCGGGCGCATCTACACCGTGGCCGACATCGCCGCCGACCCGCAATACCAGGCGCGCGGAATGATCGTGCAGACGCACGACGCCGACGGCCGGGCGCTGAAGGTGCCGGGCGTGGTGCCCAAGCTGTCGGAGACGCCCGGGCGGCTGCGCACGCCGGCGCCGAGGCTGGGCGAGCATGGCGGGGCGGTGGGCGGCGTAGCGGGGTGGCCGCGGCGGGAAGAGGCGGGCTGAAGGTGGAGGGCTGGCGTCAAGACGCCCACTCGAACAGCACGTCTTGCGCTCCTTCCCACAGCACCGTGCGGCCAAGCGTCGCCAGTTGCTCCCGCCCTTCGACGATGCGCAGGAAGTGATTGCCTGCCAGCGGCCCCATCTTGCTGGCGAAGCTGCAGGCGCCATAGGCGATCAGCAACTCGGTCTCGCTCAAGCCGCCGGGGTAGAACAGCACGTCGCCCGGCGCCGGGTAGCGGGTCTGGTTCTCGGGGCCCACGCCCAGCTCGAAGTCACCCAGCGGTATCCACACCGCCTCGCCGCTCCAGCGCACGTGGATCAACTTCTGGCGATAGGGCAGCAGCTTCGCGAAGGAGGCAAAGGTCAGCGGCGCATCAGGATGCGCCTCGGCGATGAAGTGGTGGCCAGCGGCGCTGATCCGCAGTCGTCGTGCCATGGTCAGTCCTCCAGTTCCATCCAGCGCCGCCAGCTCTGCGCACGCGGGCGCGGGCGCGCCGCCTCGGGGCGCTCGCAGTGCAGGAACCGGCCGCCGCCGGCGCGCCCGAGAAAACGCTCGCCGTCCCACACCACCTCGCCGCGCAGCAGCGTGAACGCGGGCCAGGCCTGCAACTCGCGGCCCTCATAGGGCGTGTAGTCGGTGGCGTGGTGCAGCGCGTCGTTGCGGATCGTGAACGGCGTGCCGCTGTTCCAGATGACCAGATCGGCGTCGCTGCCGACGGCGATGGTGCCCTTGCGCGGATACAGGCCATACAGGCGCGCCGCGTTGGTGGCGGTGAGCGCAACGAACTGCTGGATGGACATACGGCCCGCGAGCACGCCTTCCGAGAACAGCAAGGCCATGCGCGTCTCGATGCCCGGCACGCCGTTCGGAATGTAGGGAAAGGCCGGCTCCTTGCCGCCCAGGCGCTTGCCCGAGCCGTCTTCGTAGTTGAAAGGGGCGTGGTCGGACGAGAAGACGCTGAACAGTCCATCGACCAGGCCGTCCCAGATCACCTGCTGATTGGCCTTGTCGCGCGGCGGCGGACTGCACACGCAGCGCGCGCCGTGAAAACGCGGCAAGGCCAGGTCTTCCTGGGTGAGAAACAGATACTGCGGGCAGGTCTCCGCCTGCACGTTGAGGCCCTTGCCGCGTGCCCAGCGGATCTGCTCCACCGCTTCGGCGCCCGACACATGAACCAGCAGGATGGGCACGTCGACCAGTTCGGCCAGCGTGATGGCGCGGTGCGTGGCCTCGCGCTCCACCGGCGACGGCCGTGACAACCCGTGATAGCGCGGCGCGCTCTTGCCCAGTTCGAGCAAGCGTTCGGTGAAATGGGCGATGGCGTCGGTGTTCTCGGCGTGGATCATCACCATCGCGCCATGGCGACGCGCCACTTCCAGCAGCTCGAGAATCTGCCGGTCGTCGAGCTTCATGTCCTCGTAGGTCATGTAGAGCTTGAACGAGGTGTAGCCGCGGTCGATCAAGGCCGGCAGCTCGCTGCCGAGAACCTCGGGCGTGGGGTCGCTGACGATCAGGTGAAAGGCGTAGTCGACGCAGGCCTGCCCGTCGGCGCGGCGGTGGTAGTCGTCGACCGCCGCCTGCACGCTCTGCCCCCGGTGTTGCGCGGCGAAAGGAATCACCGTGGTGGTGCCGCCGCAGGCCGCCGAGCGCGTGCCGGTCTCGAAGTTGTCGGCCATGACGATCGGCGGCGGCATCGGCTGGTCGATGTGGCAGTGCGAGTCGACGCCGCCCGGTGTCACGTAGCGGCCGGCGGCGTCGAGTTCGCGCGTCTGGGGCCCGGCCGGCAACCGTTCGCCCAGCGCCACGATGCGCCCGCCGGCGATGCCGATGTCGCAGCGGCACAGGTCGGCCGCGGTGGCCACCTGCGCATCGCGCACGATGAGGTCGTAGGGCGCGCTCATGCAATCTCCTCCTGGAACAGGCTGCCCCAGCCCCGTACGCGAGCCGTGTCCACGCCGCACAGGCGCAGCGACTTCCACACCGCGGTGCTCACGGTGTCGTAGACGGGCAGGCCCAGCTCGGCTTCGAGCGCGGCGGCGAGCGGCGCGGCGCGCAGGTTGGTGCAGAAGGTGGTCAGGCATTGCGGCCGCGGCTGCGCGGCGGCCACCTCGCGCGACATGCGGGCGATCTGCTCGGGCGCTACTTCGGAGAAGCCGAAGTTCACGCTCTGGCCCAGGTGCCGCTCGGCCACGCACTCGAAGCCGTGGCGCGCGTAGTTGGCCACGATGGCCGACTGCACGTCGCGCAGATAGGGTGTGACCAGGCCGAAACGCTTGCGGCTCGTCTTCTCCATGATCTCGTTCAGCGCCAACACCGAGGTGCAGCAGCGGATTCCCACCTCTTCCTCGATGCGTTCGCACAGCGCCAGGTCGGCATCGAAGCCCAGCCAGCCCGACGAGGTGCCGTTCCAGGAGATCACATCCACATGCGCGTCGGCGAGCAGCTTCGCGGCTTCCAGAATCGGATCGATCTCGAACTGCCCCAGGGCCTGCGGGCGCAGCGAGATCTCGGTGACGCGGAAGCGCGCGAAATGCGCGCTCACCTCCGGCAGCCCCGACACCATGGCCGAGGTGATCGGCTCCAGCGCCGTGTTGGAAGACGGTGTCAACATGCCCAGCAGTACGCGCTTCATCCCCATTCCTTCAAGTCGATCCACCTACAATTTCGACCACGTTCCCGCCAACGACTGTCGACACCGCAGCGCATGCCCGTCAACAAAATCCACCCGAAGCCAGCCTCGGCCGCGCCTGCCCGCAAGGCGAAGCCGCCCATCACCGGCCCGGTCACCCAGGGCGTGGTGCTGCGCACCGCCATCTACGACCGCATCCTGCAGGCGGTGCTCGAACACCGCCTGCCGCCGGCCACCAAGCTCGTCGAGGACAAGCTGGCCGCACTGTTCAGCACCAGCCGAGCGCAGGTTCGCGACGTGCTGGCCCGCCTGGCCGACGAAGGCGTGGTCACCACCATTCCGAACCGCGGCGCCTTCATCGCGAGCCCGAGCCCGGAAGAGACGCGCGAGGTGTTCGAGGCGCGGCGCCTGATCGAACCGGCGCTGGTGCGCTGGTTGATTGCCAGGCGCGACCCCGCGGCGATCGCCGATCTCCGCCGCGTGATCGCGGAAGAAGAAGCGGCCCGCGCCCGGCAGGACCGGCCGACGATGGTGCGCCTGTCGGGTGAGTTCCACATCCGCCTTGCCGAGCATGCCGGCAACCGCATGCTGGAGCGCAGCATGCGTGCGCTGGCCACGCTCACGTGCCTCTCGATCTTCCTGTACGACGCCCCGCATGCGACCGCCTGCCGTGAAGACGAGCACGAGGTGCTGCTCAACGCCATCGAGCGCCGCCGCGCCGACCGGGCGGCGCAACTGGTACTGGAGCACCTGAACCACATCGAGGCGTCGCTCGACCTGAGGCCGCAGCGCGACATCCCGGTCGATCTGGCGCAGGCCCTCCAGGCGCGCTGAGGGCTTGCGGTCGGGTGTCGGGGCAGGCATGCGCCGGGTGGCGCAAGCTTCATGCCAGTGTCGGCTGGTCAATCGTTGATTGTCGACAATATAGACCTGTCAAGTCGACACCGAAAGCCGTCGCTTGCGCGCGCAAGGTGCAGCAGGGCTCCTTCGCGGCGCGCGATGCACCAGCTTGGAGGGTGATGCCTCATATTGTCGACAAAACATCATGAAATTGCCGTCAGTGATTTGAAAACCGATGGCATGGTTCTTGATCTCCCCGGGGCGAGCGGCGCATGTCCATGCCGCCGCACCGCCCACTCCAGGAGAACGCCATGCCTTTCGAACACACCCCCCGACGCCGCGCCCTGAAGCTCCTCGCTGCGGCCGGCGCGGCCGCCGCTCTCGGCTGGGCCGCGCCCGCTTGCGCCGCCGATGGCTCTCTCGACAGGATCCGCGCCGCCGGCGTGATCAAGATCGGCGTCGAAGGCACCTTCCCGCCGTTCAGCTATCGACAAGGCGGTGAACTGATCGGCTACGACGTCGACCTCGCCGCCATCGTGTTCAAGAAGCTGGGTGTGAAGGTGCAGTTCGTCGACACCCAGTGGTCGGGCGTGGTGCTGGCGCTGCTGTCGGGCCGCTTCGACATCATCATGAGTTCGCTCTCGTACACCAAGGAGCGCATGGAGAAGGTCGCCTACTCCATCCCCTACGCCGACTCGTCGCTGGCCTTGCTGGTGCGCAGCGGCGATGCCGCCAAGATCAAGTCGCTCGACGACCTCTCGGGCCTCACGCTGGGCCTGAAGGCCGGCACGCCGGAAGAAGTGGAGAGTTCCAACTTCAACAAGAAGGTGGCCGCCGCGCGTGGCGCCGGCTTCAAGAGCGTGAAGACCTTCGATGCCGATCCGCCGGCGTACCTGGCGTTGTCGCAAGGCAGCGTCGACGGCGTCATCAGCAACATGACCAACCTCGGCATGGTGCTGAAGCAGGCGCCCGGCAAGTACGCGCTGGTCCAGAACATCGCCGGCAACAGCTACGCCGGCATCGGCATCCGCAAGGAAGACAACGACCTGCGTGCCTACATCGATGCGGAGATCAAGGCCGCGGCGGCGAGCGGCCAGATGGCCGCGTTGCAGGAGAAGTGGTTCGGGCTGAAGTTCCAGCTTCCCGCCGCCGTGCCCTCGCTGTGACGGCCGGACGAGGCGCATTGCGTTGAACTTCGACTGGAACATCGTCGCCGTCGCGATCCCCGAACTGGCCAAGGCCTCGGTGGTGACCCTCCAGGTCGCCGTGCTGGCGGGTGCGGCCGAGATCGCGCTGGGCGTGCTGCTGGGGCTGCTGTCGCTGTCGCCCTCGGCCGGTGTGCGGCGCCCGATCCAGGCGTATGTCGACGTGGTGCGCGGCACGCCGCTGCTGGTGCAGATCTTCTTCGTGTTCTTCGTGCTGCCGACGATGGGGTTGAACCTGCCGGAGTTCTGGGCCGGCGTGGTGGCCCTCGCGCTGAACGGCGCGGCGTTCATCTCCGAGACCGTGCGGGGTGCCGTGGGCGCGGTCGAGCGCGGGCAGGCCGAGGCGGCGCGCTCCATCGGCATGGGCAACCGGCAGATCCTGTGGTGGATCCTGCTGCCCCAGGCGCTGCGCCAGATCGTGCCGCCGGCCACCAACGAGCTCATCAACCTCACCAAGAACACCTCGTTGCTGTCGGCCATCTCGGTCTTCGAGCTGACCCGCTCGGCGCAGTCGCTGGTGTCTATCCACTTCGCGCCGCTCGAGATCTACCTGCTGCTCGGCCTGTACTACTACCTCATCGTCAAGGTGCTGACGATGGCCTCGCGGCAGCTCGAATTGCGGCTGCCCCGCTGGTGACATCGCCATGAATGCCCTCGATCCCCTGCCCATGCTGCTCGCCGAGGGGCTGCGCAAGTCGTTCGGCGCCACCGAGGTGCTCAGCGGAGTCGACCTGGTCGTGCCGCGCTCGGCCACGGTGGTGCTGATCGGCGCCTCGGGTTCCGGCAAGACCACGCTGCTGCGCTGCCTGAACCATCTCGAGACGCCGAGCGCCGGCGTGGTTTGGCTCGACGGTGAAACGCTGGGCGGCAGCTACGTGGGCACGGCGGGCGCGTGGGTGCCGGCGCCCGAGGCGCAGATCTCCCGCCAGCGCGCGCAGATCGGCTTCGTATTCCAGCGCTTCAATCTCTTCCCGCACCTGTCGACGCTGGACAACGTGGCCATCGGCCCGCGCCGCGTGCTCGGGCTCGGGGCGGCCGAGGCGCGCGAGCGGGCCGCCCGGGCGCTGCAGCGCGTGCACCTCGGCGCCCACCTGCACAAGCGGCCGTCCGATCTCTCGGGCGGGCAGCAGCAACGCGTGGCGATCGCGCGCTCGCTGGCGATGGAGCCCAAGGTCATCCTGTTCGACGAGCCCACGTCCGCGCTGGACCCCGAACTCGTCAACGAAGTGCTCGAGGTGATGCTCGAACTGGCGTCGACCGGCATGACCATGGTGGTGGTCACCCACGAGATGAGCTTCGCCGCAGACGTCGGCACGCAGATCGTCTTCATGTCGGGCGGCCGCGTCTGCGAAGCCGGGCCGCCGGAACGGATCTTCCACAACCCCGAACGCGAGGAGACGAGGCAATTCCTGCGCTTCTTCTCGGGCCGTTCTCGTTCACCGCGCGCCTCGCCATGACGCTTCTCACCGAGACTCCCGAGCAACGGCTTGCCCGGCAAGGCATCGTGGTGTCGCCTTATCGCGAGCCCGGCAGCCGCTACCTGCCCACGGTGCGCAGCGGGCGGCTGCTGTACTTCTCGGGGCAGTTGTCGGCCATGGAATACGACGGCGTGGTCGACGGCATCACGGGCCAGTTGGGCGGCGGCGTCGACGTGGAAACCGGCTGTGCGGCGGCCCGCGCGTGCGCGCTCGGGGTGCTCGGGCGCGCCAAGACGGCGCTCGGCGAACTGTCGCGCGTGCGCCAGATCGTGCGGCTCACCGGCTACATCAACACCACGGGTGCGTTCCGCGATCAGCACAAGGTGCTCGACGGCTGCTCCGACGTGTTCATCCAGGCGTTCGGCGATGCGGGCCGCCACACGCGGCTGGCCATCGGCGTGCCGGGGCTGTCGTTCGACGCGACGGTCGAGATCGATTGCATCTTCGAGGTGGACGACGCATGAAGCCGACGCTGCTCTGCCCTGAATTCGTGCTGCGCGGCCACGACAGCGAGCCCGAGCCGGGCTTGGCGGTGCTGGTGAGCGGCAAGCACATCGCCGCGATCGGCGCCGTGTCGGAATTGCGGGCCGCCGCTGCCGAGCGCATCGATCTGCCCGGGTGCATGCTGATGCCGGGATTCGTCAACGCGCACCAGCACGGGCGCGGCGTGAGCCAGATCCAGCTCGGTTATCCCGATCAACGGCTGGAACTGTGGATGGCGCAGCGGCGCTCGCGCGGCGTTCCCGACATCCGCGCGATCGGCCTGCTGGCGGCCGCCGAGATGCTGCGCAACGGCGTGACCTGCGCCGTGCATGCCGACCTGGCCTATGGCAGCGGCGACTACGAGGCCGAACTGCGGGCCTGCGTGGCGGCCTACGACGAGTCGGGCCTGCGGGCCTGCGTGGCGGTGGGCGTGTGCGACCAGGGCGCCATCGTCTTCCCGCAAGCCATGGAAGCCGAGTTCCTGGCCGGCCTGCCGGCGCACCTGCGCGCGCGTCTCCGCGCCGAGACCGAGCCGCCGTATGCGGCCGACTGGGCCGCCACCTCCGGCCTGATGGACCGGCTGATGGCCGACTACGCCGACCGCGACCGCCTGAGCTGGTGCTACGGCCCATCGGGGCCGCAATGGGTGACCGACGAGTCGTTCCGGCTCGTCGCGGCCGATGCGCGGCGGCGCGGCATCAACCTGCACATCCACGCGATGGAAACCGTGGCGCAGTTCGAGGCCTGCCGCCGCCTCTACCCCGAAGGCATGGTGCGCCACCTGCGGGGGCTGGGCGCGGTGGGGCCGAACACGGTGTTCGCGCACGGCGTGTTCCTCACCGACGACGACCTCGACGTGATCGCCGAGTGCGGCGCCCGGGTCGCCACCAACCCGGGTTCCAACCTTCGCCTGTGCGACGGCACCGCGCGTGTGCACGAGATGATGGCCCGTGGCATCCGGGTGGGCGTGGGCAGCGACAACTCCACGCTGATGGACGACGAAGACCTGCTCAGCGAGGCTCGCGTGGCCTCGCGCCTGGTGGGCCGGCGCAACTGGGAGACGCCCGCCCGCGCCAGCGCGCGCCAGACGATCGAGATGCTGACCACCGGCGGCGCCGCCATCGCGGGATTCGACGGCCGCATCGGCCGGCTGGCCAGCGGCTGGTGCGCCGACCTGGTGGCCCTGTCTCTCGACACCGCGCGCGGCGTCTACCTCGATGCCGACATGCCGCTGCTCGAGGCGGTGGTGGCTCGCAGCCGCGGCAGCGATGTGCGGCTCACGATGGTGGCGGGCCAGGTGCTCTACCGGGACGGGCACTTCACGCGCATCGATCTGGCGCGCGTGCGCCGCGATGCGGCCGCCGCGGCGCGGCGCGCGCGGCTCCCGGACGATGCCGCCGATATCGCCATCACCCACGAGCTGAAGCCTTACCTCGCCCGCTTCTACAGCGATCTCACGCGCGACACGCGCTTCCCGGACATGCTGTCATGACCGACTCGACGAACGCTTCCAACGGCGCCACGCTGCTGCGCGGCGCATGCGCCCTGCTGGGCGACGAACTGGCCTTCGATGGCCGTCCGCTCGACGTGCTGATCGACGCAGGTGTCATCCGCGCGATCGAACCCGCCGGCACGGTTGCGCAGGCGGCGCGGACCATCGAGCTGCCCCGGCGACTGCTGGCGCCCGGCCTGATCAACGGCCACCAGCATTCGCACGAGCACTTCCAGCGAGGGCGCACCGAGAACCTCCCGCTGGAACTGTGGCAACACCTGGTGCGCGGCCGCATGCCGCTGAAGCTGACACCCCGCCAGGCTTACCTGCGTGCGCAGATCGGCGCCATCGAGGCGCTGCGCACCGGCTGCACCACGCTGGTCGACGACCTGGCGCTGGGTGCCGCCATCGATCGCGAGCTGGTCGACGCCGTGCTGCAGGCCTACGACGACAGCGGCGTGCGCGCGCTGCTCGGCTTCGCGATGATGGACAAGCCGATGGTCGACAACTTTCCCTTCGTCGACCAGTTGCTGCCGGCGCCGCTGGCCGAAAGCCTGCGTGCCGCGCCGCGTCCGGGCGCCGATGAGTTCGTCGCGCTGATGCGCAGCCTCGCGCCGGGCCGCAACCCCCGCGAGCGGCGCGTCGGCGTGCTGGTATCGGCCTCGGCGCCGCAGCGTTGCAGCGATGGTTTCCTGATGCGCCTGCGCGGCCTGGCCGACGAACTGGCGCTGCCCGTCATCACCCATGTGCAGGAGACGCGCATGCAGGTGGTCACCGGATTGCAGTTCTACGGCACGCCCATCGTCGAGCACCTGGCGAAGATCGGCTTCCTGAAGCCCGCCACCAGCCTGATCCACGCCGTGTGGCTCAATCCGCGCGAGATCGCGGCGCTCGCGGAGACGGGCGCCACGGCTCAGCACAACCCCTGGAGCAATCTGCTGCTGGGTTCGGGCGTGCAGCCGGTGCGAGAACTGCTGGATGCGGGCGTCAACGTGAGCCTGGGTTCCGATGGCTCGTGCTCCACGGTCACCACCAACATGCTGCAGGTGGTGGGCACGGCCGCCGGCCTGTCCAAGCTGCGAGGCCACGCTGGCGCACGCTGGCTCTCGGCGCGCGAGGCCTGGCAGGCCGGCACGCTCGCCGGCGGGCGGGCGCTGGGCTTCGGCGACACGCTGGGCAGCCTGAAGGTGGGCGCGCGCGCCGATCTGGTGGGCTACCGGCTCGACAGCGTGAGCTTCACCCCGCTCAACGATCCGCTGCGCCAACTGGTCTATGCCGAGCGGGGCGCGGGGGTCGATTTCTCGATGGTCGACGGTCAGGTGGCGATGCAGGCTGGCCGGCTCACGCGCATCGACGAGGCCGCGCTGCTGGAAGAGATCGCCACCGAGTTCCACGGCCTGGCCGGGCGCTATGCCGAGGCCGAGGCCGATGCAGCGCCGGTGATCGCCGCAGTCGAGGCCATCTACCGCCGCTCGCTGGCGTTGCCGATTCCGGCCGACACGTTCGAGGCGCGGTTGCCGTGAAGCCGCCGTGACGGCCATGCCGCAACCGATGCATCGCTGGACCGCGCGCGAATGCGCCGTTCGCGTGAATGCCCGCGAGCACGGCGCGGTCGAGGTGGCGCGCTACTTCGTCGATCGTGTGCGGGGCCTCAACCCGGGGCTCAACGCCATCGTGCAGTTCGATGCCGAAGCAGTGCTTGCCGAAGCGCAACAGGTGGATCGGCGCCGGTGCGGCAGCCGCTCTATGGCCCATCCTCGCGGACCTGAGCGCGGCCCAGGCGCGCGAGGGTCACCCGCCGGACGCGGCCCTCGGCGCCGCGCCGGCCGCCGCCAGCCCCCGCAGCACGTCGCCCAGCACGATCACGGCCGGGCTGCCCAGGCCGGCCGCGGCGAGGTCGTCGGCCAGGGTGCGCAGCGTGCTCAGCAGTTGCCGCTGCCGCGGCAGGCTGGCGTGCTGCACCACGGCCGCCGGGGTGTCGGGCGGCAGGCCGCCGGCCAGCAACTGCCGCTGGATGTGCGCCGCGCCGGCCACGCCCATGTAGATCACCAGCGTGAGCCGCGCCGCGTGCGCGGCGGCGGCCAGCGCGCGCCAGTCGGTGGGGTCGTGCGCCGCGCCGCTGCCGGCCTTGGCGTGGCCGGTGACCAGCATCACGCCCTGCGCATGGTCGCGGTGCGTCAGCGGCACGCCCAGCGCGCTGGCGGCCGACAGCGCGGCGGTGATGCCGCTGACCACGTTGCAGGCGATGCCGGCGGCGCGCAGGCGCTCCACCTCCTCGCCGCCGCGGCCGAACACGAAGGGGTCACCGCCCTTGAGTCGCACGACGTGTTCGCCCGCGCGCGCGGCCGCGATCATCAGCGCCTCGATGAAGGCCTGCGGCGTGCTGCGGCAGCCGCCGCGCTTGCCGACGCGCACGATGCGCGCGCCGGGCCGGGCGTGCACGAGCACGCCCTCGTCCACCAGATCATCCACCAGCAGCACGCTGGCCGCGGCGATGGCCTTGACGGCCTTGAGCGTGAGCAGCTCGGGGTCGCCCGGGCCGGCGCCGACCAGCGTGCAGTGGCCTTGTGTCATGGTTCGAGGGTGATGGTCGTGGTCGTGGACTCGGCGATGGCTTCGGCCGGCGCCGCCGCGCGCACCATGCGCCGCAGCTCGGGCAGGCAGGAGCCGCAGTTCGTGCCGCAGCGCAGCGTGCGTTGCAGCGCGGCCAGGCGCGCGGCGTCGTCGCCGGCGCAGTGCGCCAGCCGTTCGGCGATCGCCGCTTCGCCGACGCCGAAGCAACTGCACACCGTCCTGCCGCGCGCCGCGATGCCGGCCGGCGCATCGGGCTGCGGCGACAGCAGCCGCGCGCCGAAGGCCTGCGCCGGCAACTGGTCTTGCAGCAGCGCGCGTATCCAGCCTTCGGCGCGCGTGTCGCCGGCCAGCAGCAGCCCGGTGACGTGCGCGTGGACGCCGTCGCGCCGCAGCCGCACCGCGCGGCGCTGGCCGCGGCGCGGGTCGGCGTAGCGCAGCGTGTCGGCGCCGTCCAGGCCCAGCAGCGACTCGATCTGCGCCAGCAGCGCGTCGGGCGGCGCCTCGGCCGCGGCGGCGCGCAGCATCACGCCGGCCGGCGCGTCGGCGGCCTGCTGCAAGGCGCCGCCGGCGGCGAAGGGCACGCAGCTCGCGAACGGCAGCGCCTCGGCCAGCCGGCGCAGCCGCTCGCGCAGCGCCAGCGCCTCGCCGGGCGGCAGCCAGGCCATCGCCAGCAGCGGCCAGGGCAGTTCGGCGCGCTCGACGCGCACCGCCGCGTGCTTCAGTTCGGGCTGGTGCGAGATGGGGCAGCACACCGGCGTCGTCAGCGCGTTGACGCCGGCGCCCGGCTCGCCGTCCGGGCCGCGGCCGGCCAGCACCTCGGCGCCCCAGTGCATCGCGACGAAGACCTGGCAGGGGCCCAGCTCGGCGCCGGCCGCCAGCGGCAGCACGACGCTGCCGCGCCGCGACGTGACGCGCACCAGCTCGCCTTCGCGCCAGCCGCGGCGCGCGATGTCCCGCGGGTGCATCTGCACCACCGGCTCCGGCGCGTGGCCGAACAGCCGGCCCAGCGTGCCGGTGCGGCTCATGCCGTGCCACTGGTCGCGCAGCCGGCCGGTCAGCAGCGCGAACGGGAAGCGCGCGTCGCGTTCTTCGGCCACCGGCCGGTACGGCGCCGCGACGAAGCGCGCGCGGCCGTCGGGCGTGGCGAAGCGGCCGTCTTCGTACAGCCGCGCGCGGCCGCGCGTCGCGCCTTCGGGCAGCGGCCATTGCTGCGGCGCCTGCTCGAGCCGCGCGTAGCTCAGGCCGGTGATGTCCAGGTCGCGCCCGCGCGTGGTCTCGCGGTGTTCGTTCCACACCGATTCCGCGTCGGCGTAGGGGAACAGCGTGCCGCCGTCGCCGCGGCGCGACCCCAGCCGCGCTTCGAGCCGGCGCCCCAGGTCGCGTGCGATGCGCCAGTCGGCGCGCGCCTCGCCCGGCGCCGGCACGGCGGGGCGCACGCGCGAGATGCGGCGCTCGCTGTTGGTCACGGTGCCGTTCTTCTCGCCCCAGGTGGCGGCCGGCAGCAGCAGGTCGGCAAAAGCGCAGGTGGCGGTGCTCGCGAAGGCTTCCTGCACGACGACGAACTCGGCGCGTTGCAGCGCGCGGCGCACCGTCGCCTGGTCGGGCAGCGACTGGGCCGGGTTGGTGCAGGCGATCCACAGCGCCTTGATCTCGCCGTCGGCCGCGGCGCGGAACATCTCGACGGCGCTCTTGCCCGGCCGCGCCGGCACGTCGGGCACACCCCACAGCGCGGCGACCTCGGCGCGGTGCCGCGGGTCGGCCAGCTCGCGGTGCGCCGGCAGCAGGTTGGCCAGGCCGCCCACCTCGCGCCCGCCCATCGCGTTGGGCTGGCCGGTCAGCGAGAACGGCCCCGCGCCGGGCCGCCCGATCTGCGCGGTGGCCAGGTGCAGGTTGATCAGCGCCGTGTTCTTGTCGGTGCCGCTGGACGACTGGTTCAGCCCCATGCAGTACAGGCTCAGCGTGGCCGGCGAGGTCGCGAACAGGCGCGCGGCGTGCAGCAGCTCGGCCTGCGCGATGCCGCAGGCCTGCGCCACGCGCGCGGGCGTGCAGTCGCGCACGACGGCCTTCAGCGCGTCGAAGCCGTGCGTGTGCGCGGCGATGTAGTCGGGCCGCGTCCAGCCCTCCCACAGCATCAGGTGCAGCATGCCGTGGAACAGCAGCACGTCGGTGCCGGGCTGGATGGCCAGGTGCAGGTCGGCGATCTCGCAGGTGTCGGTGCGGCGCGGGTCGACGACGACGATTTTCAGCGCCGGGTTGGCGCGCCGCGCGTCCTCGATGCGGCGGAACAGGATGGGGTGGGCCCAGGCGGTGTTGCTGCCGGCGATGAACAGGCAGTGCGCGCGGGCGATGTCCTCGTAGCAGGCCGGCGGCGCGTCGGCGCCCAGCGTGGCCTTGTAGCCGGCGACCGCGCTGCTCATGCACAGCCGCGAGTTAGTGTCGAGGTTGTTGGTGCCCAGCAGCCCCTTGGCGAGCTTGTTGAAGACGTAGTAGTCCTCGGTGAGCAACTGGCCCGAGAGGTAGAAGCCCACGGCGTCGGGCCCGTGTTCGCGCACGACGGCGGCGAAGCGCCCGGCCGCTTCGTCGAGCGCCGCGTCCCAGGCGATGCGCTGCGGCTCGGCGCCGCGCGCCGGCCGCCGCTGCGGGAACAGCAGCCGCGCCTGCGCCGTGACCTCGGGCGCGGCCGTCAGGTGCAGCGTCGAGCCCTTGGTGCACAGGCGGCCGGCGTTGGCCGGGTGATCGGGGTCGCCGCGCACGCCGGTGATGCGTTCGCCCTCGCTCTCGATCACGACGCCGCAGCCGACGCCGCAGTACGGGCAGGTCGAGCGGGTCTCGGCCATCGCGCCCTCAAGCCCTCCCGGCGGCGCAGGGGCCGGCCGCGGGGCGCCGCAGCTCGGTGGCGTGCGAGGCCAGCTCGTGCGCGTCCAGGTGCACCACGCCGCCTTCGACCTTGACCGCGAAGCGCGGCGTGCAGCCCTCGTCGGGCGCCGCGGCGCGGCCGTCGGCCAGCGCGATCATCCAGTTGTGCAGCGGGCAGGCGACCTGCGCGCCGAAGACGATGCCCTGCGACAGCGGGCCGCCCTTGTGCGGGCAGCGGTCCAGCAGCGCGAACACCTCGTCGGCGGCGGTGCGGAACACGGCCACGTCCAGCCCGGCGGCGCGCGCCACGCGGCGCGCGCCGAGGCGGGGAATGTCGTCGAGGCGGCAGATCGGGGTCCAGTCGGCCATCATCTTGCGCGGCTCCTTCACGACACGGGCAGCGGCGCGAACTGCCGCAGATCGACCTGGGCCTGCGTCGAGGCGAGCCAGGGGTCGGGCTGGCCGTCCAGCGCGAGCTGCAGCCGCTCCCACAGCGCGCGGCGGCCCGCGGCGTCGTCGACGATGCGCTTCTTCACGTGGTCCAGCCCGACGCGCGCGATGTAGTGCACCGTGCGCTCCAGGTACCAGCCCTCGCCGCGGTACAGCTCGAGGAAGGCGCCGGCGTACTCCAGCACCTCCTCGGCGGTCTTCACCTTGACGAGGAACTGCGCCACCTCGGTCTTGATGCCGCCGTTGCCGCCGACGTAGATCTCCCAGCCCGAATCGACGCCGATCACGCCCACGTCCTTGATGCCGGCTTCCGCGCAGTTGCGCGGGCAGCCGCTGACGGCCAGCTTGACCTTATGCGGCGAGTACATCGCCCACAGCGCCTTCTCCAGCGCGATGCCCATGTTGGTGCTGTCCTGCGTGCCGAAGCGGCACCACTCGCTGCCGACGCAGGTCTTCACGGTGCGCGTGGACTTGCCGTAGGCGAAGCCGCTGGGCATGTCCAGCTCGGCCCAGACGGCCTGCAGGTCTTCCTTGCGCACGCCCAGCAGGTCGATGCGCTGGCCGCCGGTCACCTTGACGGTGGGCACCTTGTACTTCTCGGCCACGTCGGCGATGCGGCGCAGCGCCGCCGGCGTGGTCGTGCCGCCCCACATGCGCGGCACCACCGAGTAGGTGCCGTCCTTCTGGATGTTGGCGTGGCTGCGCTCGTTGATGAAGCGGCTCTGCGGGTCGTCCCGGGCCTCCTGGGGCCAGGTGCTGATCAGGTAGTAGTTGATCGCCGGTCGGCAGCTCGCGCAGCCGTCGGGCGTGCGCCAGCCGAGCTGGCGGTACACCTCGGCGTGCGTCAGCAGCCGCTGTTCGCGGATCGCGTCGCGCACGTCCTGGTGGCTGGCGTCGGTGCAGCCGCACAGCGCCTTGCGCTGGGGCGTGGCCGAGTAGTCGCCGCCGGCGGCGAACATCAGCAACTGCTCGACCAGGCCGGTGCACGAGCCGCAGCTCGCGCTGGCCTTGGTGTGCTTGCGCACCTCCTCGATCGTGAACAGGCCCTTGTCGCGGATCGCCTTGCAGATCGTGCCCTTGCTCACGCCGTTGCAGCCGCAGACCTCGGCCTCGTCGGGCATCGCGGCGGCCTTGTCGTGGCCCTCGTGGCCGGTGTCGCCGATGTTCGATTCGCCGAACATCAGCTTGTCGCGGATGTCGGCGACGCTGCGGCCCTCGCGCAGCAGCTTGAAGTACCAGCTTCCGTCGACGGTGTCGCCGTACAGGCAGGCGCCGACCAGCCGGTCGCCGCGGATCACCAGCTTCTTGTAGACGCCGCCGACCGGGTCGCTGAGCACGATCTCCTCGCTGTCGCCGCCGCCCATGAAGTCACCGGCCGAGAACAGGTCGATGCCGGTGACCTTCAGCTTGGTCGAGATGACCGAGCCCTGGTAGCGCCCGATGCCGAATTGCGCCAGGTGGTTGGCCACCACCTTGCCCTGCTCGAACAGCGGCGCCACCAGGCCGTAGGCGACGCCGCGGTGCTGCGCGCACTCGCCCACCGCGTAGACGCGCGGGTCGGTCACGGTCTGCAAGGTGTCGTTGACGACGATGCCGCGCTCGCAGTGCAGCCGCGCCTGCCGCGCCAGCGCGATGTCGGGGCGGATGCCGACGGCCATCACCACCAGGTCGGCGGGCAGCTCGCGGCCGTCCTGGAAGCGGATCGCGCGCACCCGCTGCGGCGCGCCGTCGCCGGCGGCGCCCAGCAGGGCCTGCGTCTGCGCCTCGAGTTCGAACTTCAGCCCGCGCGCGGCCAGCGAGCGGCGCAGCAGCCCGGCGGCGACCGAGTCGAGCTGGCGCTCCATCAGCCAGGCGCTGGCGTGCACGACGGTCACGTCCATGCCGCGCAGCGCGAGGCCGTTGGCCGCCTCCAGCCCGAGCAGGCCGCCGCCGATCACCACCGCGTGCCGGTAGGCCTTCGCCGCCTCGATCATCGCCTGCGTGTCGGCGATGTCGCGGTAGGCGATCACGCCGGGCAGCTCGGCCCCGGGCACCGGCAGCATGAAGGGCCGGGAGCCGGTGGCCAGCAGCAGGCGGTCGTAGCCGGCCTCGACGACGCCGCCGTCGGCGCCGCGGGCGCGCACGACGCGGCGCACGCGGTCGACCTCGGTGACCCGGCTGCCGAGGTGCAGCGTGATGCCGTGCTCGTCGTACCAGGCCAGCGGGTTGAGCACGATCTGCTCGAGGGTCTGCTCGCCGGCCAGCACCGGCGACAGCAGGATGCGGTTGTAGTTCGGGTGCGGCTCGGCCCCGAAGACGGTGATGTCGTACAGGTCGGGTGCGAGCTGCAGCAGCTCCTCGACCGCGCGGATGCCGGCCATGCCGTTGCCGACGACGACGAGTTTCATCTTCTTCATGCGGCCTTCTCGACGTGTGCCTGGCGCGTGTAGAGGAAGTCGATCACCGCCTTGCGGTACTGCAGGTACTGCCGGTCCTCGGCGAGTTCGACGCGGTGGCGCGGGCGCGGCAGGCGCACCGGCAGCACCTCGCCGATGGTCGCCGCCGGGCCGTTGGTCATCATCACGATGCGGTCCGACAGCAGCACCGCCTCGTCGACGTCGTGCGTGACCATCACGACCGTGCTCCTGGTCTGCTGCACGATGGCCAGCAGCTCGTCCTGCAGCTTGGCGCGCGTCAGCGCGTCGAGCGCGCCGAAGGGCTCGTCCATCAGCAGCACCTGCGGCTGCATCGCGAGCGCGCGGGCGATGCCCACGCGCTGCTTCATGCCGCCGGAGATCTCGCCCGGGCGCTTCTGCGCCGCGTGGCCCAGGCCGACCAATGCCAGCGCCTCGTCGGTGCGCTGCTTGAGCTGCGCCTTGCGCTCGCCGCGGCCGAACACGCGCTCGACGCCGAGGTACACGTTCTCGAAGCAGGTCAGCCAGGGCAGCAGCGAGTGGTTCTGGAACACCACCGCGCGGTCCGGGCCGGGGCCGGCGATCTCGCGGTTGGCGGCCAGCAGCACGCCCTGGGTCGGCCGCGTCAGGCCGGCGATCAGGTTCAGCAGCGTGCTCTTGCCGCAGCCCGAGTGGCCGATCAGCGAGACGAACTCGCCCTGCGCGATGTCGAGGTCGATGTCGCGCAGCGCGACGAAGCGGCCCTGGGGTGTCTTGAACGCCTGCTCGACGCCCTGGACCCGGATGAAGCGCTCGGTCATGATTTCACCTCCTCGAAGGTGAACGCGCTCGCCAGCTTCACCAGCACCCCTTCGAGCACCAGCCCGACGATGCCGATGACGAAGATCGCGATGATGATGTTGCCGACGTTGAGGTTGTTCCACTCGTCCCAGACCCAGAAGCCGATGCCGACGCCGCCGGTCAGCATCTCGGCCGCGACGATCACCAGCCAGGCCGTGCCCACCGCCAGCCGCACGCCGGTCAGCATGTAGGGCAGCACCGCGGGCAGCAGGATCTTCGTGACGATCTTCCATTCGGACAGGTCGAGCACGCGCGCGACGTTCATGTAGTCCTGCGGCACGCGCTGCACGCCGACCGCGGTGTTGATGACCATCGGCCAGATCGAGCAGATGAAGATGGTCCAGATCGCCGCCGGGTTGGCGCCCTTGAAGACCAGCAGGCCGATCGGCAGCCAGGCCAGCGGCGAGACCGGGCGCAGCAGGCTGATCAGCGGGCTGAACATGCGGTTCAGGAACTCGAAGCGCCCGATCGCGAAGCCGGCGGGAATGCCCACCAGCGCCGCCAGCCCGAAGCCCAGGCCCACGCGCTGCAGCGAGCTGAGCACGTTCCAGCCCACGCCCTGGTCGTTGGGGCCGTTGCGGTAGAACGGGTGGCTGAACACCTCCAGCGCCTGCTGCCAGGTGGCGGCGGGGCCGGGGAAGCCGCCGGCGACGCCCTTGGCCACCAGCTCCCAGGCCAGCAGCAGCAGGCCGAAGCCCAGCAGCGGCGGCAGCACGCGCAGCCACAGGACGCTGAAGTCGCGCGGCGCGCGCGGCGCGGCGGTGGCCGCCGGGGCGGCTGGGGAAGCGGTGTTCACGTGGACGGGGGTGTTCACGGTTGAGGGCGCGGCCGGCGGACCGGCCTCGATGCGGGTGTGGAAGACGGCGGCAACCATGGCGCGGCTCCCGGCTCAGGCGCGCAGCTTGAAGGCGTCGGCGTAGCGCGCCGGGTCCTTGCCGTCCCAGACCACGCCGTCGATCAGCTTGCTGCTGCGCATCGGGCTGGCGGGCACGGGCGTCTTGGTGGCGGCCGCCGCCTGCTTGTAGACGTCGATGCGGTTGATCTCGGTGGCCACCTTCAGGTAGTCGGGGTGTTCCTTCAGCAGCCCCCAGCGCTTGTGCTGGGTCAGGAACCACATGCCGTCGGACAGGTAGGGGAAGCTCACCGCGCCGTCGGCGTAGAACTTCATGTGGTTGGGGTCGTCCCAGCTCCTGCCCAGGCCGTTGGTGTAGCGGCCCAGGATGCGCTGGTTGATCGCGTCCACGCCGGTGTTGACGTAGCTCTTGTCGGCGATGGTCTCGGCCATCTTCGCCTTGTTCTGCAGGCCGGCGTCGATCCACTTGCCCGCCTCCAGGATCGCGGCGGTGACGGCGCGCGCCGTGTTGGGGTACTTCCTGACGAAGTCGGCGGTGGTGCCCAGCACCTTCTCGGGGTGGTCCTTCCAGATGTCCTGCGTGGTGACGGCGGTGATGCCGATGCCGTCCATGATGGCGCGCTGCCCCCAGGGCTCGCCGACGCAGAAGCCGTCCATGTTGCCCACGCGCATGTTGGCCACCATCTGCGGCGGCGGCACGACGATGGCCTTGGCGTCCTTCAGCGGGTGGATGCCGCTGGCCGCCAGCCAGTAGTACAGCCACATCGCATGCGTGCCGGTGGGGAAGGTCTGCGCGAAGGTGTACTCGCGCTTGTCGCTGGCCATCAGCCTGGCGAGCGAGGCGCCGTCCACCGCGCCCTTGTCGGCCAGCGTCTTCGACAGCGTGATGGCCTGGCCGTTGTTGTTCAAGGTCATCAGCACGGCCATGTCCTTCTTCGGCCCGCCCACGCCCAGGTGCACGCCGTACACCAGGCCGTAGAGCACGTGGGCGAAGTCCAGCTCGCCGTTGACCAGCTTGTCGCGCACGCCGGCCCAGCTCGCCTCCTTGCTGGGCACGATCTTCACGCCGTACTTCTTGTCGATGCCCAGCACCGAGGCCATCACCACGCTGGCGCAGTCGGTCAGGGGGATGAAGCCGATCTTCACCTCCTCCTTCTCCGGCTTGTCGGAGCCCTGCGCCCAGACGGCGGCGCGCAGCGCGGGGGTGATGCTCAAGGCTCCGGCGGCGGCGGCGCGCAGCGCCTGGCGGCGGCCGGGAACGGCGGGCGAGGGGTCTTGGGTCATGGCGGGCTCCAGGTGTGCATGAACGAATCCGCGAAAAACAAAAAAAGGCGCCCTTGCCGTGCGCCGGAGCCGCCGTGGCGGAACCGGTGCGCGCAAGGACGCCTTTGTCCTGTCGGGTGCCGGGCTCCCGCCGTTGGAAGCCGCCGACCCGAAGACCGTCTTTGGTCTGTGCCGGGTTCTACGCAACCCCCGTGCCAATGCCCGCGCCAGTGGGTTCCCGAAGCGGCTCTCGGCCCGTGTTCTCCTGGGAAATCAGGGCCAACGCGCCGTGTACGGCAGCGTGTCGGGCGGGCTGGCCGGCGCCGCGGCGGCCGCGCGGCGCCGCACGGTTTTTGTGCACCGCGTCAAATTGGAGTGCGCAGCGCAGCGTCGCCGGCCGGCAGCAGCTCGGAGCTCGCCAGCACCGACTCGGCCACCTCGACCAGCCGGCGGCTCTGGTTCATCGCGGTCTGGCGCAGCAGCTTGTGCGCCTCGGCCTCGCCGATGCGGCGGTGCGCCATCAGCAGGCCCTTGGCACGCTCGACCAGCTTGCGCTCGTTGAGCGCGGCGCGCACGGTGTCGAGTTCGGCGCTCATGGCCTGCAGGCGGTGCGACTGCTCGCGCACGATGTCCATGATCGCGCGTTCCACCTGGCGGCCATAGGGCGCGGCGGCCGGCGGCGGCTGGTCGGGCAGCGATGCGGGCAGCGCGGCGGGCGAGCGGTCGAAGAAAGCCTGGGTGTCCAGCTCGCCGGCCGCGTCCTCGCAGTCCAGGCGCTGCAGCAGCCGGTGCAGGTCGTCGAGCTCGGCCCGGGCCTGCGCGGTCTTGCGCGCGCACAGCGCGTGCAGTTCGGCCACCAGTCGTTCCTCCACCGGGCGCATCGCGTCGATCAGGCTCGAGCAGCACTCGAACCACAGCGCGCTGCGGTCGGCGCCCAGGCTCGCGCCGGGCGCCGTGGCGCAGGCCACGCGGCGCAGCTTTTCGAGTTCGGCCACGCGGTCGGCCGGGCGCCCCTGCCGCCACAGCGCGGCCAGCGGCTCGCTGCCGAATTCGGCGAACACCTGCAGGCAGCGGTCCTGCTGTTCGATCAGGTGCAGCCATTGCTGCTGCTGTTCGGCGTCGACGCAGCCGGCCGCGAACGCCGCGGCGCCCAGCGCCCGCTCCTGGCCGGTGAACTCCTTGCCCTGCATGAAGTTGAACAAGGCCACCAGCAGGCGCGAGATCTCCGGGTCCACGGCGCCGTCGGCGGCTTCGAACACCACCGCCAGCGCTCCGGCGATCAGCTTGACGAAGGCGGCCGTCGCCTCGGGCGCCGACATGCGCCGCGCGGCGATGCGCTGGCGCAGCGCGGGCAGCGCCCCGAGCCCGATCAGCACCCAGGCGATGCGGCTGAACAGCCGCGCGCTGTTGCCGAGATGCCGACCCTCGCCGCCGCCGCCGCTCTCGGTGCCGATGCGTTCGAAGCAGGCGCGCGCCTGCGCCTCGACCGCCAGGCATTCGGCCACCTGCCGCTCGCGTTCGTCGGCATAGCGCGCCTGGCCCGAACCCAGCCATAGGTTGGACAGGCCGCGCTCTTTTTGCAGCGCATGCACCAGGCGGCCGGTCACGCCCACCAGTTCGCTGGTGCGCGCGAGTTCGCCGAGCGCCTGGATTTCGTGGCGGCGGGCCGCGATCAGAAAGCGCAGGCCTGATTTCATCGGGCGGGAGGAAAGGGACACCGAGGCACGAAGCAAAACACATGCCCCGGCTCAGCCCTCCGCCACCCGCCCGCGTGCCGCCCAGGCCCGTGCCGCCAGCACGATGCTGCCGTCGCCTTGCACCGGCAGCCGCTTGCGCAGCGCCTCGCGCAGCCGCTCGCGCGCGGGTTCCGTCAGGTGCATCGCGTGGGCCGGCGGCACGCCCTGGCCGGCGAGGAAGGGGTGCCAGTAGTCGTCGAAGTCGGCGAAGCGCATTTCCATCTCGAGCGCCGTCGTCTCCACGTCGCGCAGGCCGGCCTGCACGAACGCCGCCGCCAGCGCCTCGGGCGCGCAGATCGGGTAGCGCTCGGCCTGCGCCTCGCCGGGGGCGAGCAGGCCGAGCGCGTCGGCCGCGGCCCAGTAGTGGCCGGTCAGTTCCATGCACTGCGCGTAGTCCCACACGCACACGGCGACGCGGCCGCCGGTGGCGGTGACGCGGCGCATCTCGCGCAGCGCGGCGATCGGATCGGGCACGAAGTTGAGCACCAGGCAGGCCAGCGCGGCGTCGACCTGTGCATCGGCCAGCGGCAGTTGCGTCGCCGAGCCGCGCAGCAGCCTCACGTGGGCGGGCAGCCGGCGGCGCGCGGTGGCGAGAAAACCTTCCGAGGGGTCGACGCCGGTCAGCGCGGCCGGCGCCGCTTCGGCCAGGATGGCCGCGCCGAGCGCGCCGGTGCCGCAGCCCACGTCGAGCCAGCGCCGCCCCGGCGGCACGCCGGCCCAGCGCACCAGTTGCGGCGCGAGCCGGCGGCTCCAGCGCCCCATGTAGTCCTCGTAGCCGCTGCCGCCCGTCCAGGGGTCGACCGCCGTCATCGCCCGCCTCGCTTCTCGTCGTGCCTCGGGAAGCGCACGGTAGCGCGCTTCTGGCGTCGCGGTCTAGCGCCCGAGCGAGATGCGCGTCGGCTCGAAGCCCTGCACGGTGTCGGGGCTGCTCATCGGCTGCGTGTCCTGGAAGCCCGTGCCCGGCAGCGTCTGCGCCAGCGTGCTGGGGGCGTCGGCGGCCCACAGCAGCACCGCGCGGGCGCTCATCGGCCGCGCGATCAGGTGGCCTTGCAACTGCTGGCAGCCCAGGCGCACCGCGGCGTCGCGCTGCGCCTCGGTCTCTATGCCCTCGGCCACCACGCGCAGGCCCAGTTCGCGCGCCGCCTGCACGGCGCTCTCGACCATGGTGCGCGCGTCATGGCTGCGCGCCAGCGCGGCCACGGTGGCGCGGTCGATCTGCAGCTCGCGCACCGGCTGGTGCGACAGCGCCGCCAGCCCGGCCGCGCCGGCGGCGAAGTCGTCGATCGACACCTCCACGCCGAGCGCGGCCAGCCGCGCGAAAGCCTTGCGCGTGGCCTCGGTGTTCTCCATCGCCACGGCCTGCGTCAGCTCGCACAGCAGGCCCTCGGCCGGCACGCCGTGGGCCTTCATGCCGCGCTCCAGGCGCGTCGCGAAGTCGTCCTGGCGGAACTGCACGCCCGAGACGTTCACCGCGACGCGCAGCTTCACGCCCGCCTGCCGCCACGCGGCGGACTGGCGCAGCGCGGCGTCGAGCACCCAGCCGCCGATGGTCTCGATCAGGCCGTGGCGCTCGGCCACCGGGATGAAGCGCGCCGGGCTGACCAGCCCGAGCGTCGGGTGGCGCCAGCGCAGCAGCGCCTCGACGGCGCTGACCCGCCGCGTCGTCGCGTCGATGCGCGGCTGGAAGAAGAGTTCGAGCTGGCGCTTGACCACCGCGTGCTGCAGCTCGCGCGCGATCTGCAGTTCCTCGTTGTGGTTCGCGCCGATGCGCGCGTCGAACACCGCGTGGGCGTGGCCGCCGCTGCGCCGCACCGACTGCATCGCCGCCGAGGCGCGGCCGATCAGGCGCGCGCCGGCGCCGTGCTCGGGCGCCACCGCCAGGCCCACCGACAGCGGCACGGCCAGCGCGCGGCCGTCGACGTTCAGCGGCGCCTCGAAGGCCTGCACCAGGCGCTGCGCCAGCTTCTCGCCGGCTTCGCGCGGCGCGTCCAGCCAGGCGCCGAAGGCATCGGCGCCTATGCGCGCCAGCGGTGTCGTCGCGCCGATCTCGGCGCGCAGCACGGCCGCCGCGGCGGCCAGCGCACGTTCGGCGCCGGCGGCGCCGCCGTCGTCGCGCAGCAGGCGCAGGTCGTCGATGCCGATCACCAGCAGGCAGGCGTCGCGCCCGGCCTTCTCGACGACGGCGCAGCGCTCCTGCACCAGCCGTTCGAAGCCGGCCAGCTCGGCCGGCCCGGCGGCGGCATCGGCCGCGGGGGCGGGCGTGGGCGCGGCGGGGCGCGCGGCGCCAGGCTGCGCCGAACCGCCGCGGCGGCGCCACCACACGGCGGCGCCGGCGGCGAGGGCGACGGTGCCGGCCGCCGCTGCGGCGGCCGCGCTCAGGGAAGGATCGAAATTCATGAACTACCTCGGGCGCACAAGTCTCCCGCGATCATCGGCCGCGGCGCCGCGCCGCGTAGCGCCGTTTGCGTGACGGAAGTCGGCCCGGCGCGAGGGAGCGAGGGCTATAGTGCGGCGCCATGATCGAGCCGCCGCGCGCCGCCGCCATCGTCTACGACACCAGCCAGGATGTCGACGCCTTGCTCGCCGAGGTGGTCGAGGACCAGCGCCGCCGCGGCCGCCGCGTGCGCGGCCTTCTGATGACGCGCTCGGCCCCCGGGCCCGGCTGCGCCGCCGAGATGGTGATGGTCGACATCGCCAGCGGCCAGCGCTACCTCGTCTCGCAGCCGCTCGGGCGCGACTCCGCCGCCTGCCGCGCCGACCCGCAGGGCTTCGCGCGCGCCGGCGGCGTGCTGCGCGCGGCGGCGTCCGAGGCGCCCGACCTGGTGGTGTGCAACCGCTTCGGCAAGCTCGAAGCCGAAGGCGGCGGCCTGCGCGCCGAGCTGCTCGAGATCCTGTCGCGCGACATCCCGCTGCTGACCTCCGTCTCGCGCAGCCTGGTCGACGAATGGCAGCGCTTCACCGGCGGCGCGTCGCAACTGCTCGCGCCGACGAGCGCGGCAGTGGAAGGCTGGATCGCTTCGGTGGCGCCCGGCCGTTCCGAAGCCATCGAGCGCCCCCTCGGGGGGCAGCGAACGAAGTGAGCGTGGGGGCTTCATTCCGCATGCAACTCGACACCTGGCTGATCTACCTGGCGGCGGCGATCGGGCTGTCGCTCTCGCCCGGGCCGAACGGCCTGCTGGCGCTGACGCACGGCGCGCTGCACGGGCGGCGCAAGACGCTGTGGACCATCTTCGGCGGCTCGTTCGGCTTCATCTCGGTCGTCGCGCTGTCGATGTTCGGCATCGGCGCGCTGCTGCAGGCCTCGCTGCTGTGGCTGACGGTGCTGAAGTGGGTGGGCGGCGCCTACCTCGTCTGGCTGGGCATCCAGGTGTGGCGCGCGCCGGCGGTGGGCGTCGAGCCGCCGCCGGGCGAGGGTGGCGAGCGCGGTGGCTGGTCGCTGTTCCGCCAGGGCGCGCTGTCGGCGATGACCAACCCGAAGGGCATCCTCTTCTTCGCCGCCTTCCTGCCGCAGTTCATCGACCCGGCGCGCAGCCTGTTCGCGCAGTTCGCGATCATGGCCGGCACCTTCGCGGGCATCGAGGTGGTCACCGAGTTCGTGATTGCCAGCACCGCGCACCGCATCCGCCCGTGGCTCAAGCGCAGCGGCAAGCGCTTCAACCGCGCCTGCGGCGGCATCTTCGTGGCGATCGGCGCGGCGCTGCCGCTGCGCGCCTGAGCCAGATCAGCGCCGCGCCAGCGGCAGCGCCGTCTTGTAGCGCACCTGCTTGAGCGCGAAGCTGGAGCGGATCTTCTCCACCTCCTTCATCGGCGTGAGCTGCTCGATGATGAAACGCTCCAGCGCCGCCATGTCGGGCACGGCCACGCGCATCAGGTAGTCGGCGTCGCCGGTCATCAGGTAGCACTCCATCACCTCGTCGCGCGCCGCCACCTTGGCCTCGAAGGCTTCGAGCGCGGCGCGCGTCTGCTGCTTCAGGCTGATCGAGATGAACACGTTCAGGTGCAGGCCGAGCTGCTTGGCGTCGAGCAGCGCCACCACCTGCCGGATCACGCCGGCGCGCTCGAGCGCCTTCACGCGCGCCAGGCAGGGCGACGGCGAGAGCCCGACGCGCCGCGCCAGCTCGACGTTGGCGAGGCCGGCGTCGGATTGGAGTTCGCGCAGGATGCGCAGGTCGGTGGCGTCGAGGTTCATCGTGCCGGCCAATCGTGAAGGTACGGCATTTTGTGCTGCAACTGCGTCGGTGCACGATCCATTTCGATCACCCATGCCGCCCCTTCCTGCCTACAGTGCGCGGCAGGAGACCCACCAGGCATGAGCAGCACCGACGACCACGGCGACAACGACGCCGACACCCTCGAAACCGCCGAGTGGCGCGACGCGCTCGCTTCGCTGCTGCGCGCCGCCGGAGCGCAGCGCGTGCGCGAGATCATGGACATGCTGGCCGCCGCGGCGCGCGCGCCCGAGGTCGGCTGGCAGCCGGCGCTGGGCACGCCTTACGTCAACACGATTCCGGCCTCGCGCCAGCCGGCTTTTCCGGGCGATCTCGCGATCGAGGAGCGCCTGGCCTCGCTGATGCGCTGGAACGCGCTGGCGATGGTGGTGCGCGCCAACCAGGCCTATGGCGAACTCGGCGGCCACATCGCCAGCTACGCCAGCGCGGCGGACCTGTTCGAGGTCGGCTTCAACCACTTCTTCCGCGGCGGCGCCGATGCCGGCGGCGGCGACCTCGTCTTCTACCAGCCGCACAGCGCGCCGGGCGTCTACGCGCGCGCCTTTCTCGAAGGCCGGCTGGGCGAGGACGAACTGGCCCACTACCGCCAGGAGATCGGCGCGCGGCGGCGCGGCGTGCGCGGCCTGGCGAGCTATCCGCACCCCTGGCTGATGCCGGACTTCTGGCAGTTCCCGACCGGCTCGATGGGCCTGGGCCCGATCAGCTCGATCTACCAGGCGCGCTTCATGCGCTACCTGCACCACCGCGCGCTGCTCGACACCTCGGCGCGCAAGGTGTGGGGTGTGTTCGGCGACGGCGAGATGGACGAGCCCGAGAGCATGAGCGCGCTGACGCTGGCCGCGCGCGAGAAGCTCGACAACCTGATCTGGGTGGTGAACTGCAACCTGCAGCGCCTGGACGGCCCGGTGCGCGGCAACGGCCGCATCATCGACGAGCTGGAGGCCCTCTTCGCCGGCGCCGGCTGGCGCGTGATCAAGCTGGTGTGGGGCTCCGACTGGGACGGCCTGTTCGCGCGCGACACCGAGGGCGCGCTGCCGCGCGCCTTCGCCAACACGGTGGACGGCCAGTTCCAGACCTTCGCCGCCAAGGACGGGCGCTACAACCGCGAGCACTTCTTCGGCCAGGACCCGGCGCTGGCCGCGCTGGCGCAGGGCCTGACCGACGAGCAGATCGACCGCCTCAAGCGCGGCGGCCACGACCTGGTGAAGATCCACGCCGCCTACCACGCGGCGGCCGCCACGCGCGGGCGGCCGACGGTGATCCTGGCCCAGACCAAGAAGGGCTACGGCATGGGCGAGGCCGGCCAGGGCCGCATGACCACGCACCAGCAGAAGAAGCTCGAGCGCGAAGACCTGATCGCCTTCCGCAACCGCTTCGACCTGCCGCTGAGCGACGAGCAGGCCGCCTCGCTGGCGTTCTTCAAGCCGGCCGACGACAGCCCCGAGATGCGCTACCTGCACGCGCGCCGCGCGGCGCTGGGCGGTTGCGTGCCCGTGCGGCGCGGCGAGGCGCCGCCGCTGGCCGTGCCGCCGCCGGCGCGCTACGCCGAGTTCGCGCTGAACGCCGAGGGCAAGGAGATGAGCACCACGATGGCCTTCGTGCGCATGCTCACCGCGCTGCTGAAGGACGCGCAGCTCGGCGCGCGCATCGTGCCCATCGTCGCCGACGAGGCGCGCACCTTCGGCATGGCGAACCTGTTCCGGCAGGTCGGCATCTATTCGTTCAATGGCCAGACCTACGAGCCCGAGGACATCGGCTCGCTGATGAGCTACCGCGAGGCCGAGGACGGCCAGATCCTCGAAGAAGGCATCAGCGAGGCCGGCGCGATCAGCAGTTGGACGGCCGCGGCCACCAGCTACTCGGTGCACGGCCTGGCGATGCTGCCCTTCTACATCTACTACTCGATGTTCGGCTTCCAGCGCGTCGGCGACCTGATCTGGGCGGCGGCCGACCAGCGCGCGCGCGGCTTCCTGCTCGGCGCCACGGCCGGCCGCACCACGCTGGGCGGCGAGGGCCTGCAGCACCAGGACGGCGCCAGCCTGCTGCAGGCGGCGGCGGTGCCGAACTGCCGTGCCTGGGACCCGTGCTTCGCCGGCGAGCTGGCGGTGATCCTGGACCACGGCATGCGCCAGATGGTGCAGGAGCAGCGCGACGTCTTCCACTACCTCACGCTGGGCAACGAGAGCTATGCGCAGCCTTCGCTGCCGGCAGGCGTGCACGCCGACCTGATCAAGGGGCTGTACCGCCACGCCGTGCATTCGCCCGCGCAGGCGAAGGGCCGGGTGCGGCTGCTCGGCTCGGGCGCCATCCTGCGCGAGGTGATCGCGGCGGCCGAACTGCTGGCCGGCGACTGGGGCGTCGAGGCCGAGGTGTGGAGCGCCACCAGCTTCAGCGAGCTGGCGCGCGAGGCGCGCGAGGTCGAGCGCCACAACCGCCTGCATCCCGCCGAGGCGCCGCGCACGAGCCACGTGCAGCAGTGCCTGGCGGGCGAGGCGCCGGTGGTCGCGGCGAGCGACTACGTGCGCGCCTGGCCGCAACTGATCGCCTCGTACATCGCCGCGCCCTTCACCGCGCTGGGCACCGACGGCTTCGGCCGCAGCGACACGCGCGCGGCGCTGCGGCGCTTCTTCGAGGTCGACCGGGCGCACGTGGTGCTGGCCGCGCTGACGGCGCTGCGCGCGCAGGGCCGGGTCGATGCCGGCGCCTGCGCCGAGGCGATCGCGCGCTACGGCATCGACCCCGGCGCGGCGGCGTCGTGGGACGCCTGAGGTCTCAGGAACGCAGCCAGGCCGCGAGGCGTTCGCCGACCAGCGCGTCGGCGCGGCCGAAGCCGGCCACCAGCCGCGCCGACACCGGCGTCAGCACGACGATGGCGAAGTCGGCCAGCTCGAAGGTCATCGTCGCGTCGGGGAAACGCGCCAGGTAGAGCGCCTTGGCGGCGTCGTACTCGGCGCCCTCGCGCGGCAGCGTCCGCGCATCGGCCTGCAAGGCCACGCGCGGCAGCGCCTGCGGCATCACGTCGGGCGTGGCCTCGGCCATCACCATCAGGCTGACGCGCGGGTGCTCGCGCATGTCGCGCGTGTGCGTGGCCAGGGCGCTGACGTGGATCAGCGGCGCGTGGTCGTCGGCGCGCAGCACGAAGGGCACCATCGACAGCGCCGGCTCGCCGCGGTGCAGCGTGGCCAGCGCGGCCACCGGGCGCGCGTCGAGCAGGCGGCGCAGCCGCAGCGCGTCTTGCGCGTCCACGCCCGCCGTTCAGCCGGCGGCGCGCGCCAGCGCCATCACGCCCAGCAGCGCGATGCCCGCGCCCATGCCGCGCACCGCGATGCGCCCGGCCGGCCGGCGCGCCAGCAGCCCCAGCGCGATGCCGGCCAGGTGCAGCAGCGCGGTGGCGAGCAGGAAACCCAGGCCGTAGGCGAGCGGGTTGGCCGCGAGCGGCAGTTCGCTGCCATGCGCATGGCCGTGGAACACCGCGAACACCGCCACCAGCACCGCGGCCAGCGCGAGCGGCGCGCGCCGCCCGCTGGCGACCATCGCGCCCAGCGCCACCGCCGAGGCGGCGATGCCGATCTCCACCGCCGGCAGCGGCACGCCCAGCATGCCGAGCGCGGCGCCGGCGGCCATCACCAGCGGGAAGGCCAGCGGCAGCAGCCACAGCGCCGGCGCGCCGAGCAGCACGCTCCACAGGCCGACGGCGAGCATCGCGATGGCGTGGTCCCAGCCGAGCAGCGGGTGGGCGAAGCCGCTGGCGAAGCCGCCGGCCAGGCTGGGCGCGTCGTGCGCCTGGGCGAGCGGCGCGGCGAGCGCGAGGGTGAGCAGCAAGGCGGCGGCGCGCAGCGGGTGGAGGTGGCGGTTCATGGTGTTCGTTCCTCGTCGGATCGGTTGGGGCGCAGTGTAGGCCTAGGCATGCAAGCCGCATGCCCTGTCACACTTGCGCCGTCCCGACTGCCTTCGCAATCCGCCATGAAGCGCCTCACGATGTCCCTCGACGACGATCTGGCCGATGCCTTCGAGGCGCTGGTGCAGGAGCGCGGCTACCAGAACCGCTCCGAGGCCTTCCGCGACCTGCTGCGCCACGACCTCGGCAGCGCGCGGCTGCGCGAGCGCCCCGAGGCGCCCTGCGTGGCGACGCTGAGCTACGTCTACAACCACCACCAGCGCCAGTTGGCGGCGCGGCTGACCGATCTGCAGCACGAGCACCACGACCTGACCGTCTCGACCATGCACGCGCACCTCGACCACGATCACTGCATCGAGACCGTGATCCTGCGCGGCAGGACAGCGTCGGTGCGGGCCTTCGCGCAGACGGTGATCACGCAGCCCGGCGTGAGCCACGGCAACCTGCACCTCGTGCCGATGGCGGTGCACCGTGCCCACGGTCACGAGCACCTGGTGCCGGCGGCGACTCGGCGGCGCTAACGGATCTGCCGCTTCGCAGCGCCGGCCGGCAGCGCGGCGATCACGGATAAACCCTGGGCCCGCCTGCGCGCGGCCGTGCCGGCGGCGCGCGGCACGCTTCTTGTATGACGAAGTTAAAAATCGTCATACGAGGCAGGAGCAACGGGCATGAAGAGATCGGCAGCGTGGACCTTGATGCTGGCCGCCACGGCCGCGCAGGCGCAGACCCAGGCGCCCGAACTGGAGCGCGTCGAGATCACCGCGCGCCACTACGACAACGCCGTCGGCACGTCCGACGCCGCCTCGCAGGGCGCGGTGCGCGCCGAGCTGCTGAAGAGCCGGCCGGCGCTGCGCCCCGGCGAGGTGCTGGAGTTCGTGCCGGGCGTGATCGTCACGCAGCACTCCGGCGACGGCAAGGCCAACCAGTACTTCCTGCGCGGCTTCAACCTCGACCACGGCACCGACTTCGCCACCACGGTCAACGGCCTGCCGGTCAACATGCCGACGCATGGCCACGGCCAGGGCTACTCCGATCTCAACTTCCTGATGCCCGAACTGGTGGATCGCATCGAGTACCGCAAGGGGCCGTACTTCGCGCGCAATGGCGACTTCGCCGCGGCGGGCTCGGCGGACATCGAATACCGCCGCACGCTGGACGCGCCCTTCGCCGCGCTGACGCTGGGCGAGCGCCAGTACCGGCGCCTGGTCGGCGGCGGCTCGGCCGGGGTGGGCGAAGGGCTGCAACTGCTGGGCGCGGTGGAACTGATGCGCAACGACGGGCCCTGGGTGGTGCCCGAGCGCCTGCGCAAGGCCAATGCGCTGCTGACGCTGAGCGGCGGCACGCGCGCCGAAGGCTGGAGCGGCAGCCTGATGGCCTACGACGCGAAGTGGGACTCCACCGACCAGATTCCGCAGCGCGCGATGGACGCCGGGCTGGACCGCTTCGGCTCGCTGGACCCCAGCGACGGCGGCAACAGCCGGCGCGCCAGCCTGTCGGGCGAATGGCATCGCGATACGGGCTCGGGCGCGAGCAGGTTCGCCGCCTACGCCATCGACTACCGGCTGAAGCTGTTCTCCAACTTCACCTACGCGCTCGAACGGCCAGCCACCGGCGACCAGTTCTCGCAGCAGGACCGGCGCACGATCTACGGTTTCAGCGCCAGCCACGCGGTCGACCACATGCTGGGCCGCTTCGCGGCGCGCAGCGAGGTCGGCGTGCAGTTGCGCCACGACCGCATCCGCGTCGGCCTGTTCGACACCGCGGCGCGCGAGATCGTCGCGACCACGCGCGACGACGAGGTGCGCCAGACGCAGCTCGGCGTCTACGGCCAGACCACGGTGGCGCTGACGCCGTGGCTGCGCGGCATCGCCGGCCTGCGCGCCGACGGCGCGCGCTTCGAGGTCGACGGCCTGTCCGACGCCGCCAACTCGGGCAGGGCTTCCGACCACCTGCTCTCGTCCAAGCTCTCGCTGGTGCTCGGGCCGTGGCGCAGGACGGAGTTCTTCCTCAACGCCGGGCGCGGCTTCCACAGCAACGACGCGCGCGGCGTGGTCGTCGATGCGCCCGGCCTGGTGGCCGCGCGCGGCCTCGAGGTCGGCGCGCGCAGCGAGTGGCTGCCGGGGCTGCAAAGCTCGCTGGCGCTGTGGAAGCTGGATGTCGATTCGGAGCTGGTCTACGTCGGCGACGCCGGCGCCACCGAGCCGAACCGCCCCAGCACGCGCCGCGGCATCGAGTGGAACAACCGCTACCTGCCGCTGCCCTGGCTGCTGCTCGACGCCGACCTGGCCTGGACGCATGCGCGCTTCGCCGATGCCGACCCGGCGGGCCGGCGCATCCCGAACGCCGTCGACAAGGTGGCCTCGCTGGCGGTGTCGGTGCGCGAGCTGGGCCCCTGGTCGGCCAGCCTGCAATGGCGCTACCTCGGCTCGGGCGCGCTGGTCGAGGACAACAGCGTGCGCTCGAAGTCGTCGCTCACCACGAACCTGCGCATCGCGCGCAGGCTGGGCGCGAAGGCCGAGCTGACGCTGGACGTGTTCAACCTGTTCGACCGCAAGGTCGACGACATCCAGTACTTCTACGAATCGCAACTGCCCGACGAGGCCGCGCCGGTGGCCGACCGGCACATCCACCCCGCCGAGCCGCGCACGCTGCGGCTGACGCTGCGCGCCGACTTCTGACGCTCAGGCCACGTGCAGCAGCGTGCGGCGGATCTTGCCGCCCACGCGCTCGATGCGCCGCCAGCCGCTGTCGTCGTTCATCGTGATCCAGCGGCGCTCCTCGGCGCGGTAGAACCAGTCCTTGTCCTGCTGGTAGAACACCTGCACGCCGGCGGCCTCCCAGATGTTGACGATCTCGTTGCCGTGCGCGCGCATCTCGTCGAAGTCGGTGGTCGCCTTCTGGCCCATCTCGCTGTAGTGCGCGTTCAGCTCGAGCAGCAGCGTGTTCACGTCGGCCGGCATGCGCTCGGCCTTCAGGCCGATCTTCACCGCCTCGTCGAGCAGGATCGGGTAGCTGTGCGAGGGGTACTTGGAGTTCAGCGTCGTCGCGATGCGCTCGGCCGCCGCCTCGTCGGCGATGTGGTTCGCCAGCAACTCGCGGCACAGCATGATCGACAGCGACTCGGCCCGGTCCACCGCGCCGATCACCAGCGGGTGCACGTACTCGAACAGCGAGCGGTAGGGGTTCTCGGCGGTGTCGCCCTGCTGCTCGCGCCACAGGCGGATCACGCGCGTCAGCTCGTCGAGGCTGACGCTGACGCGCTCGTTGTCGCGGTCCACCGGCGACAGCGCGTGGTTCAGCGAGGTGTCCACCGCGGTGAGGTAGGCGGTCGGCCCCATCAGGATGCGGTCGGCGCCCAGCGCGATCATCGTCGCGGCCGAGGCGCATTCGAGCGGCACCAGCGCGACGAGCTGGCGGCAATGCTGGCGCAGCAGGTTCACCAGGCGCAGCGACACCTGGCCGCTGCCGCCGTCGGACTTGATGAACAGGTGGATGGTGTCGTGCTGCCCGAGCCGGCCCAGCACGTCGTACAGCGCCAGCACGTCGGAGTGGCACACCGAGCCGCGCGGGTTGTTCCAGTAGCTCACGATCGGCCCGCCGAGGCGTCCGGCGAGCTTGGCGATCACGGCCTGCGTCTTGGCGAACAGCACCGGCGGCTGCTTGATGCGGGGCTTTTTCGTGTCCAGGGTCGGGTCGATGTCGTTCATGTGCCGAGCCTAACCGAGCGGCGCGGCGGCGCCGCCGGCATACTGCGCCGGCCATGAACGATCCCACGAGTTTTCACCACATTGCCGTGGTCGGCGCCGGCGCGGTCGGCAGTTGGTTCGGCGCGATGCTGGCGCGCGCCGGGCATCCGGTGGTGCTGATCGGCCGCGCGGCGCATGTCGAGGCGATCCGGCGCGGCGGGCTGCGGCTGGAGTCCGGCGCCGGCAGCGAGATCGTCGCGATCGGCGCCGACACCGACATCGCCGCGGTGCGCGGCGCCGAGCTCGTGCTCGTGTGCGTCAAGTCGCCCGACACCGAGGCGGCGGCGCGTGCGATGGCGCCGCACCTGAAGCCCGGCGCGCTGGTGCTGAGCCTGCAGAACGGCGTGGACAACGCGGCCACCATCGCGCGCCACGTCGCCGCCGATGTCGCGGTGGTGCCCGCGGTGGTCTACGTCGCCACCGCGCTGCCGGCGCCCGGCACGGTGGCGCACCACGGCCGCGGCGACCTGGTGATCGGCTCGCCCGACGCGGCCCTGCAACCGCGCCTGCGCGCCGTGGCCGAGCTGTTCATCGCCGCGCAGGTGCCGGTGGCGGTGCGCGCCGACGTGATGGCCGAGCTGTGGCGCAAGCTGATGCTCAACTGCGCCTACAACGCGATCTCGGCGATCGCGCAGCAGCCCTATGGCCGCATGGCCGCGCGCGCCGAGATCCGCGCGCTGATGCGCGCGGCGGTGGAAGAGGTGGTGGCGGTGGCGCGCGCCGACGGCCAGCCGCTCGTGCTCGACGAGTGTGTGCAGGCGATGGAACGGCTCGGCGATGCGATGCCGGCGCAGATGTCGTCGACCGCGCAGGACCTGGCGCGCGGCAAGCCCAGCGAGATCGACCACCTCAACGGCTTCGTCGCGCGGCGCGGCGAGGCGCTGGGCGTGGCCACGCCGGTGAACCGCGCGCTGCACGCGCTGGTGAAGCTGATCGAGTCGGCGCGCACTCCCTAGGCTGTCGGGGCCCGCTAGGGGTGGGCGCGCCGCGCGCCGCCGCCTAGGGTGCAGGCACACCTCTTCCACAGGAGCTTGCCATGCCCAAAGCAGCCAAGAAGGCCGATGCGGCCGCCCTTCCGGTCGCGCGCGACCTCACGCTCATCGACATCCGCCGCCCGCCGTGGCTGGACCAGATCCTGCTGCCGTGGCGCCAGTGCGCGCAGCGCATCCTCGTCGTCGCCGACGGGCTGGACTTCAACGAGAGCAACGGCTTCGGCCTGACGCGCTTCCTGCTCGCGCTGGAGACCGCCTCGCCGCACGGCCTGGCGCCCGTGATCCACATCGCGCACCGCGCCGACAGCGACGACGTGGCCAGCGCCGCGATGAAGGCGAAGTTCACGTTCCACAAGAACTTCCGCTTCGTCGACTCGGGCGCCGCGCACGCGCTGATGAACGGCGCCGCGCGCCGCTTCGACCAGCTCTGGATCTTCGGCATCGGCTCGGCGCCGATTCCCGACGCCGAGGTGCGCGTGATCGCCGCCTTCATGGCCGCGCAAGGCGGCGTGTTCGCCACCGGCGACCACGAGAACCTGGGCCAGGGCATGAGCGGGCGGCTGCCGCGCATCCGCAAGATGCGCGAGTGGTCGGGCGTGCCGATCGGCGGGCCGAACCGCATCGACACGGTGAACCAGCCATCGCCCGACGGCGAGTGGAACTTCAACAGCCAGTCCGACACGCTGCCGCAGCGCATCTTCCCGCACTTCGACAGCGCCACCGGCAGCCCGCTCGCGCACCCGCTGCTGCGCCTGCCCGGCAGCACCGACCCGCGCTTCGGCGTGATCGACGTGCTGCCCGACCATCCGCACGAGAGCGAGTGCTACGCCGGCAGCGCGCTGCACCAGCCCTACGACCTGGTCAGCGGCATCGACGGCAACGAGTTCCCCGCGCTGCCGGGCAGCAGCACGCGGCTCGCGCCGCAGATCGTGGCCACCTCGGTGTCGGGCGGGCGCATCGCCGAGAAGGGGCCGGTGGCGCCGCGCTGCTTCGGCGCGATCTCGGCCTACGACGGCCACCGCGTCTCGCTCGGGCGCATCGTCTGCGACGCCACCTGGCACCACTTCGTCAACATCAACCTCGACGGCACCGGCGCGGCCGGGCGCAGCGGGCTGGGGGCTTTCGTGCCGCCGGGCTCGAACAACTTCGTGCCCAACGCCGCGTTCGGCAAGATCGCGCAGTACTACCGCAACATCGCGCAGTGGATCGCGCCGGTGCGCTGGTGCCGCTGGTACCTCGACCTGGTGGCGATCCGCTACACCTTCCCGCTGTACGAGGAAGTGCGCGAGCTGCCGCCGCGCCCGCCCTGGCCCGAGCTGGTGGCGCTGGGCGCGCGCGTCGAAGCGGCGCTCGACCTGCGCGACGGGCGCGGCAGCGCCGCCGGCCTGGTCGGCGAGCTGCTCGCGGCGCAGCCGGCCTTCGAGGCGCTGGCCGGCGTCAACGGCGCGGCCAGCCCGGCGCCGCTGCTGCCCACGGCGGAGTTCCGCCTCGGCGTGCTCGGCACGCTGGCGCACACGGTGTTCGCCGGCCTGCCGGCCGAGCCCTGGGCGCTGCGCGCGCAGTTCGAGAAGTCGCGCGATCCGCACGCCGAGGTCGACAAGCTGTTCGCCCGCGCCGTGGCGCAGGCGCTGCGCGACGGCCCGGCGCACTACGCGCAGGCGGCGCGCGGCACGCTGGCCGTGCTGGAGAAGCTCGCCAGGCCGGAGAAGGCGGCGCGTTGAAGGCGCGCCGGGCGAGGGCGGCGCGAGGGCAGAATGCGGCGCCATGCCGCACCGCCTTCGCCTCGCCTGGGCCGCGATCGTTCCGCTCGCGCTGTTCGCCGCCGGCTGCGCCACGCCGCCGGCCGCGCCGCAGGGCATGGGCCCCAGCGAGGCGCGCGAGGCCGTGCTGCGCGTGCTGCCGGCCAATCTTTCCGACCGCGCCGGCTGGGCCGCCGACATCCATGCCGCGCTGGCCGCGCAGGAGCTGCCCTCGACCGCCGGCAACCTGTGCGCGGTGATGGCCGTCACCGAGCAGGAGTCGGGCTTTCGCGCCGACCCGGCGGTGCCGGGGCTCGGCGGCATGGCATGGAAGGAGATCGAGCGCCGCGCCGGCGCGGCCGGCGTGCCGATGTTCGCGGTGCGCGGCGCGCTGGCGCTGTCCTCGCCGGACGGGCGCAGCTACGCCGAGCGCATAGCCGCGGTGAAGACCGAGCGCCAGCTCAGCGAGGTGTTCGAGGACTTCATCGGCATGGTGCCTCTGGGCCGGAGCCTGCTCGCCGACCGCAACCCGGTGCGCACCGGCGGGCCCATGCAGGTGAGCATCGCCTTCGCCGAGGCGCACGCGAAGCAGCGGCCCTATCCGTATGAACTGCGCGAGTCGGTGCGGCGCGAGGTGTTCACGCGCCGCGGCGGGCTGTACTTCGGCGCGGCGCACCTGCTCGGCTACGAGGCGCCCTACGAGCAGGCCCTCTACCGCTTCGCCGACTTCAACGCCGGGCGCTGGGCGAGCCGCAACGCGGCGTTCCAGAACGCGCTGGCCGTGGCCTCGGGCCTGCCGGTCACGCCCGACGGCGACCTCGTCGCGCCCGGCGCGCAGCGCGGCGAAACCGAACGCGCCGCGCAGTCGCTGGCCGCGCGGCTGGGCCTGAGCGAAGCGGCGGTCCGGCGCGATCTCGAAAGAGGCGAGGACGCCGGCTTCGAGAAGACCGCGCTGGCCGAGCGCGTGTTCGCCTACGCCGAACAGCTCGACCGCCGCGCGCTGCCGCGCGCCGCGCTGCCGAAGATCGAGCTGCACAGCCCGAAGATCACGCGCAAGCTGACCACCGAGTGGTTCGCCCGGCGCGTCGACGAGCGCTATCGGCGCTGCCTGGAGCGCATCGGCGCGCCGCGCGACGATTGAGGCCGCGGATTCCCCGTTCGCCCTGAGGCCTCCGTTCGCCCTGAGCTTGTCGAAGGGCTCAGCCCGAACGGGACATGCCCAAAGCCGACGCTTCGGTGCGCGCCGAAGCATCGCCGGAGCGCGGCGCGGCACAGTGCGGCCATGAACATCACCTGCTTCATCCGCTACCGCATCGACCCGTTCCAGCGCGATGCCTTCAAGGCTTATGCCGAGGCCTGGGGCCGCATCATCCCGCGCTGCGGCGGGCGGCTGATCGGCTACTTCCTGCCGCACGAAGGCAGCAACGACATCGCCTGGGGGCTGATCGGTTTCGACAGCCTGGCCGCCTACGAGCGCTACCGCGCGGTGCTCAAGGCCGACCCCGAAGGGCACGGGAATTTCGCTTTCGCGCAGCGCGAGCGCTTCATCCTGAGCGAAGAGCGTAGCTGGCTGGAAGACGTGCCCGGCACGCGCGAGCCGGTGATAGCCTGAACCCATGCCGCGCGAACACGAACCCCGCCTCGCCCGCAGCGCCGCGATGGTGGCCGACGCGGCGCGCTCGCGCATGCTGAGCCGGCTGCTCTCCGGCGAGGCGGCCACCGCCGGCGAGCTGGCCGCCGCCGCCTCGGTGACGCCGGCCACCGCCAGCGGCCACCTCGCGCAACTGCTCGACGCCGGCTTCGTGATCTGCGAGCCGCGCGGCCGGCACCGCTACTACCGGCTCGCCAGCCCGACGGTGGCGCATGCGCTCGAAGCGCTGGCGCTGGTGGCCGAGGCGGGCGAGCGCGACGCCGCCTGGCAGCGCCCCGAGCGCGCCCGGCTGCGCGAGGCGCGCTGCTGCTACGGGCACCTCGCGGGCCGGCTCGGCGTGCGCCTGTTCGACGCGCTGCGCGAGCGCGGCGGCCTGCTCGTCGCGGCCGAGGGCTTTGCGCTCAGCGACGCCGGGCGCGCCTGGCTGGGCAGCGGCCTCGGCTTCGCGCCCGCCGCGCCGAACGGCCGGCGCCGCTATGCCTACGCCTGCATGGACTGGTCGCAGCGGCGCGACCACCTGGCCGGCCAGCTCGCCGACGAACTGCTGGCGCATTGCCTGGCGCGCGGCTGGCTGACGCGCGGCGAGGGCCGCGCGCTGGCGCTGACGCCGCGCGGCCACGCCGAGCTGCTGCCCGCCCTGGGCCCGACCGCGCCGACTTGATCCAGCGCAAGCGCAGCGCCGCGCCCCCCCGAGGGCGGCGCGTTCTTCTTATTCCGGTTCAAGGAAATTCCCGAGCGCATCCGTAGGCTATGCACACCCACAACCTGCGGAGATTTTCATGGCCCAAGGCTTCACCAGCCAGGCGGCGCGCAACGTCTTCTACGGCGGCACGGTGTTCTTCGTGCTGCTGTTCGCCGCGCTGATCCTGCACACCGAGAGCCGCATCCCCGAACGCTCGAAGTCCGGCGAGATCACGCCGGCGGTGGTGCGCGGCAAGCACCTATGGGAGACGCGCAACTGCATCGGCTGCCACACGCTGCTCGGCGAGGGCGCGTACTTCGCGCCGGAACTGGGCAACGTCTACCAGCGCCGCGGCCCCGAGTTCATCAAGGCCTGGATGAAGAGCCAGCCCACCGGCGCGCCGGGGCGCCGCCAGATGCCCAACTTCAATTTCACCGATGCGCAGCTCGACGACATGGTCGAGTTCCTGAAGTGGACCAACGGCGTGGACACCGAGAAGTGGCCGCCGAACATCGAGGGTTGAGGAGAACGACATGAAAGCGATGACGCTCAAATACCAGTCGCAGTCGGTCTCCCGGCTGTACTTCACCGCGGCGATCGGCCTGTTCGTCGGGCAGATCGTGTTCGGCCTCACGCTGGGCCTGCAGTACGTGATCGGCGACCTGGCCTTCCCGGCCATCCCGTTCAACATCGCCCGCATGGTCCACACCAACCTGCTGATCGTGTGGCTGCTGTTCGGCTTCATGGGCTCGGCCTACTACCTGATCCCCGAGGAGGCCGAGACCGAGCTGCACAGCCCCTTCCTCGCCAAGCTGCTGTTCTGGGTGTTCCTGGTCGCCGGCGCGGCCACCATCCTCGGCTACCTGCTGGTGCCCTACGCCACGCTGGCCGAGTGGACCGGCAACGAACTGCTGCAGACCATGGGGCGCGAGTTCCTCGAGCAGCCGCTGCCCACCAAGGTCGGCATCGTGATCGTGGCGCTGGGCTTCCTCTACAACATCAGCATGACGGTGCTGAAGGGCCGCAAGACCGCGATCTCGCTGGTGCTGCTGATGGGCCTGTGGGGCCTGGCGCTGATGTTCCTGTTCGCCTTCGTCAACCCGAGCAACCTGGTGCGCGACAAGATGTACTGGTGGTTCGTCGTGCACCTGTGGGTGGAAGGCACCTGGGAGCTGATCCTCGGCGCGCTGCTGGCCTTCGTGCTGGTCAAGACCACCGGCGTCGACCGCGAGGTGATCGACAAGTGGCTGTACCTGATCATCACGATGGCGTTGGTCACCGGCATCCTCGGCACCGGCCACCACTTCTACTTCATCGGCCTGCCGGGCTACTGGGGCTGGGTGGGCAGCGTGTTCAGCGCGCTCGAGCCGATCCCGTTCTTCATGATGACGCTGTTCGCCTTCAACATGGTGCAGCGCCGCAAGCGCGAACACCCGAACCAGGCCGCCGTGCTGTGGGCGGTGGGCACCGCGGTGATGGGCTTCCTCGGCGCCGGCCTGTGGGGCTTCATCCACACGCTCAGCCCGGTGAACTACTACACGCACGGCTCGCAGATCACCGCGGCGCACGGCCACCTGGCGTTCTACGGCGCCTACGTGCTGGTGGTGATCGCGATGATCAGCTACGCGATGCCCATCCTGCGCGGCCGCGAAGCCAACCCGAAGCGCGCCCAGGCGGTGGAGATGTGGAGCTTCTGGATCATGACCATCGGCATGGCGGTGATGGTGCTGGCGCTCACCGGCGCGGGCGTGCTGCAGGTCTGGCTGCAACGCATCCCGACCGAGAACGCGATGTCGTTCATGGCGACGCAGGACCAGTTGACCTTCTTCTACTGGGTGCGCGTGGCCGGCGGCGTGATGTTCCTCATCGGGCTGCTGACCTACCTGGCGAGCTTCTTCATCGGTCCCGCGGCCGACGAGAGCGCGCAGCCCGACGCCCGCCTGGCGGCGGCCTGAGCGGCGAGGTGGTGCGATGGAAATGGCCAGTGCCAGGCGCATCGCGGCGGTGCCGTACTACGCCGCGCAGGGCGACGAGTGCGCCCTGTTCGAGCGCGCCCACGGAGCGCGGCTGCCGCTGCTGATCAAGGGGCCGACGGGCTGCGGCAAGACGCGCTTCGTCGAGCACATGGCGGCGCGCCTCGGCCGCCCGCTGGTCACGGTGAGCTGCCACGACGACCTGAGCGCGGCCGACCTGGTCGGCCGCCACCTGATCGCCGGCGGCGACACCGTCTGGTGCGACGGCCCGCTGACGCGCGCGGTGCGCGAAGGCGCGATTTGCTACCTCGACGAAGTGGTCGAGGCGCGCAAGGACACCACCGTCGTGCTGCACCCGCTGGCCGACGACCGCCGCGTGCTGCCGATCGAGCGCACCGGCGAGCTGATCCCGGCCGCGCCGGGCTTCATGCTGGTGATCTCCTACAACCCCGGCTACCAGAACCTGCTCAAGGGCCTGAAGCCGAGCACGCGCCAGCGCTTCGTCGCGCTGACGCTGGGCTACCCCGAGCCGGCGGTGGAGCGCGCCATCGTCGAGGCCGAGGGCGGCTGCGGCGCGCCCGCCGCGGCGAGCCTGGTGGCGCTGGCGCAGGCGCTGCGCCGCCTGACCGATCACGACCTGGAGGAGACCGCCAGCACCCGCCTGCTGGTGATGGCGGCGCGGCTGGCGGCCGGCGGCATGCCGCTGCGCGCCGCCTGCCACGCGGCCATCGTGGACGCGCTGACCGACGACGCCGACACCGCGCGCGCACTCGCCGAGGTGGTGGCCGCCGTGATCGGCGACGAATGAACCGGCGGCCGGTTCGGAGCCACTGACGTGGAAGAGTGGGTCGGCGAACGTTGGCACCGCTGGATCACCCGCGCGGCCGACCGCAGCTTCGCGGCGCAGGCCGTCACGCTCGACGAGGTGAAAGCCGCCGCGGCGATGCTGTTCCACGCGGCCGGCGGGGGCCACGGCGTGCGCGTGGTGCCGGCCGGCGAAGCGCGCGCCGGCGGGCCGCGCGGCTGGCTGCAGAAGATCGCCGGCAGCGGCCAGCGCGCCGCCACCGCCCGGCTCGACGCCGACACGCTGGCGCTGCCGCCGCGCATCGCGGTGTTCGACGACCGGGCGCTGAACCGCGAGCTCTACCTGTGGCTGGCCGCGCTCGCCGCCGCGCACGACGACGACCGCGGCGGCGCCGGCTGGATCGCCGCCAACCGTGCCGCCACCGCCACCGTGCTGCAGCGCTGCCCCGGCCTGCGCGCGCGCTGGCGGCGCCTGCGCGATGCGCAGCTCGCGCAGCGGCCCGCGCTCGCGCGGCTGCGCGGCGCGGCCTTGCAGGCCGAGCTGGCCGTGCAGGCGGCGCTGCGCGACGAAACGATCGAAATGACCGAGGCGCCCGCCATCGCCGCGCACGAGGTCGCGCCGGTGTGGGTCTGGCTCGAAGCGCTGCCCGCGTCGCAGCGCGAGGCCGGCGATGCCGACGACGACGAGGCGCGCGAAGGCGGCAGCCCGGCCGCGCCGCGCAGCGACACGCGCCGCCGCACGCGCCGCCTCGACAAGCCGAAGGACAAGCGCGCGCCGCTGCTGCTGCCGTCCAAGACCGAGCAGTTGATGACCTGGGCCGAGCACGTGCCGGTGGACCGCGCCACCGACGACGAGGACGACGGCAACGCGCTGCGCGCGGCCGACGACATGGACCAGCTCGCCATCACGCGCGACGGCAAGGCCGGCGCCGCGCGCGTCAAGTTCGACCTCGACCTGCCCAGCGCCAGCGTCGACGACGTCGCGCTCGACGCCGGGCACACGCTGCCCGAGTGGGACTGGAAGCGTCAGGCGCTGCGAGCCGACCACTGCCGCGTCGTCACGCTGATGGCGCAGCCCGGCGCGCCCTTCGCGCCCGGCCCCGCGCTGCGCCGCACCGCGCGCCAGGTGCGGCGCCGCTTCGAGGTGCTGCGCGCCGCGCCGCGCTGGCAGCGCCGCTGCGCCGACGGCGAGATGATCGACCTCGACGCCTGGGTGCGCCATGCCGGCGACGCCGTCGACGAACGCGCCGACGCCGCCGCGCCGCGCGAGCCGCTGGTGTTCGCGCGCCGCACGCGCGGCGAGCGCAGCTTCGCGACGCTGCTGCTGGCCGACCTGTCGCTGTCGACCGACGCGCACGTCGACAACGATGCGCGCGTGATCGACGTGATCCGCGACGCGCTGTACGTCTTCGGCGAGGCGCTCGAAGGCACCGGCGACGCCTTCGAGATGCTCGGCTTCAGCTCGGTGCGGCGCCAGCACGTGCGCATGCAGCACCTCAAGGGCTTCGACGAGGGCTGGAGCCGCGCGGCGCAGGCGCGCGTCGGCGCCATCAAGCCGGGCTACTACACGCGCATGGGCGCGGCGCTGCGCCATGCGACGAAGCGCCTCGCGCTGCGCCCCGAGCGCCAGCGCCTGCTGCTGATCCTCACCGACGGCAAGCCCAACGACCTCGACGTCTACGAAGGCCGCTGGGGCCTGGAAGACACCCGCCACGCGGTGCACGAGGCGCGCGAGGCCGGGCTGCTGCCGTTCTGCCTGTCCATCGACGAGGAGGCGCACGAGTACCTGCCGCACCTGTTCGGCCGCGGCGGCTGGGCGCAGGTGCGCCGCCCGGCCGAGCTGCCGGCCCGGCTGGCCTCGGTGTACGCCCGGCTGACACGCTGAGCGCCGCGGCGATTGATGCCCGTCAAGCCCCCGCCCGGTGAGGGCGGGGACACTCGCGCGGCCAAGCCCAGCCAGACCCGGACCCGCCCGTGGAAGCCAGAACCTTCGACCTGCCGCGCTACCTGTCGGTGCTGCCCCTGTTCACCGACCTCAGCCGCACCGAGCTGGAGCGGCTGGCGCTCGGCTGCCAGCTTCGCCGCCTGGCGCGCGGCGAGACGGTCTTCCGCGTCGGCGAGCCCTGCGAGGAGTTCCACGTCACCGTCACCGGCCAGGTCAAGCTGTTCGCCATCTCGCCGGCCGGGCAGGAGAAGGTGATCGAGCTGGTCGGCCCCGGCAACAGCTTCGCCGAGGCGCTGATGTTCACCGGCAAGCCCTACATCGTGAACGCCCAGGCGCTCACCGACACGCTGCTGCTGACGGTCAAGAAGGAGGCGGTGGTCGGCGAGATCGAGCGCGATCCGCGCTTCGCGATGCGCATGCTCGCCGGCATCTCGCGCCGCCTGCACGGCCTGGTGCACGACGTCGAGGCCTATGCGCTGCACAGCGGCATGCAGCGCGTGATCGGCTACCTGCTGCGCGACCAGATCGTCGAAGACTGCGCCACCGGCGAGGTGGTGACCGTTTCGCTGCCGGTCAGCAAGGCGACCATCGCCTCGCGGCTGTCGCTGACGCCCGAGTACTTCTCGCGCGTGCTGCACGAACTGGAGGCCGCCGGCCTGGTGCGCATCGACAAGCGCGACGTGCACATCCTCGACCCCAGGAGCCTGGCCACCTACGGCCAGTGACGGCCCGGGGCTGATCCGGCACTGACCCGGAACAAGGCGCCGCTGGCGCGGTCTTGAACTGCTTCAAGGCGGCGATGCATCACCCGCCGTGCAATGCGGTCATTGCCCCGACCGCACGAAAGCACGCCATGTCACTGCTCAGCGAGCCGCTCCAGTTCGTGTCCGACCACGAGGCGCCGGCCGGCGCCGGCCACGTCACGCTCGTCGGCGCCGGCCCGGGCGACCCCGAGCTGCTGACGGTGAAGGCCGCCAACGCGCTGCGCAAGGCCACGCTGGTGCTGTACGACAACCTCGTCTCCAAGGCCGTGCTGGAGCTGGTGCCGGCCTCGGCCGACCGCGTCTACGTCGGCAAGGTCAGCGGCCACCACAGCCTGTCGCAGAACGGCATCATCGAGCTGATGGTGCGGCTGGCCAAGGGCGGCCGCCGCCTGGTGCGGCTCAAGGGCGGCGACCCCTACGTCTTCGGGCGCGGCGGCGAGGAGGCGCAGGGCCTGGCGGCGGCCGGCATCGGCTTCGACGTGATTCCCGGCATCAGCGCCGCGCAGGGCGCGGCGGCGGCCAGCGGCATCCCGCTGACCCACCGCGACCACGCCGAGGCGCTGGTGTTCGCCACCGGCCACCTGCGCGGCGAGGGCGATGCGCGCGGCGCCGAACTCGACTGGGTGCAACTGGCGCGGCCGCGCCAGACCGTGGTGATCTACATGGGCGTGGCCACGCTGCCGACCGTCAGCGCGCAGTTGCAGGCGCACGGCCTGGCCGCCGACACGCCGGCGGCCATCGTCGAGCGCGCCACGCTGCCCGACCAGCGCAGCATCGTCGGCACGCTCGCCACGCTGCCCGAACTGGCGCGCCGGCACGACGTGCGCGCGCCGGCGCTGATCATGATCGGAACGGTGGTGAGCCTGCATGCGGAACTGGGTGGCGCGGTGAGGGCGAGCGCGGGGGCGTGAGGTCCGGGCTTCGAGCACGAGGCGCTCGAGCCCCGGGCGATGCGCTTCGACGGGATCTGCTTCGACGCGGTTCAGATGCGGCTGCTGCGCGGCGAGGCTTGAAAGCCTCCAAGAGCGGGAGGTCCGCCCTGCGCTATCGTGCCAGCCATGAGACCGGAGCATGCCGTCATGAAGATCATCAGGCTCGCAGCCATGTCGCCCGCCCTCCTCATCGTGACCACCGCCTGCGGTGGCGGATCGGACGAGTCGCACGTCCTGCTCTACAAACCCTCCGGCAGCCTGCAATGCGCGGCGACGCAGACCACGCAGGCGCGGCTGGAGGCCGAGGTTGCTTCGTTGCGCAGCGCCGGCGCGGTGGTATCCGCCAGCCATTGCGCCAACGACGGCGCGGCGCATGCTGCGGTGTGCGGTGCGTCGAACGGTGATCTGTTCGCGGTGTCCGTCACGCCCCCATCGGTGGCGGCGGCGCGGCAACTCGGCTTCGCGTCCGCCGGCGGCCTCCCGAGCGTCCGGACGATGGCTTGCCAGTGAGCTTCGCCCACCTGCTGCCGCGCCGAGCTTCAAGCAGCCCAAGCGCTACGAGTTCCGCGCCGCGCGCCATGCCGGGCTGGGACGCACGCCCGTGCCGCGCGGCGGCCAGCGGCTCGGCTGGGTGTCGCTCCAGGCCGAGTCGCGCGCGTCGGCGTCGATCGGGCCGTCGTCGGTGACGAGCCGGCCTTCGAGGTACAGGCCGTTGAGCAGCCGCGCGGCGCGCGCCGCGTCGAGGCCGGGCCAGCGGCAGATGGTCTCGAAGCCGGCCGGGCCGGCGCGCAGCCGCGCCAGCGCCGAGCCCAGCGCGCCCGGTAGCCGCACGCTGGCCGTCTCGGGCCTGCCGCCGCCGAGCGCGCGGAACCGTTCGCCCGCCGCCAGCGCGCGCAGCGGCGCGTTGCGCGGCCCGAGCAGCGCGAGCGTCCACAGCAGTTCGCCCAGCGGGTAGTGGCACGGCGGCAGCGCGCGGCGCGATTCGGCATGCCGGCGCGGCGGCTCGCCATGCGGCGGTTCGCAGGCCACCAGGCGCGCGGCCCACAGGCCGGAAGGCGGCGCGTGCAGCCAGTCGATCGGCGCCTTGTACAGGCCGCACTGCGGGTGCAGCGTGACCGGCCAGATCCAGCCGTCGACGGCGATGGTCAGCAGCAGCGATTCGCGCAGGCGCAGGCAGCAGGCGACGACTTCGAGCAGCTCGGGGGCCGCGCCGTCGTCGGGCTGCAGCCGCCGCAACGCGTCGACCATCGCGGTCGACAGCACCAGGGTGGAGCGAAGCTCCTGCGCTTCGCCCCAGTCCGTGTCCGGCCCGCATTCGTCCAGCGGTCTCGGCATCGTGTCGCCCGAGTGGTCCATCACCGCCCTCCGCAAGCGGCAAGGTAGGCGGGCGCGGCGCGACGCGCAAGCGGGCGACGCGGGATTGACAGCGCCCGCTCAGTGCGAAGTACCCTCGGAGCGCGTGATCTTGTTGAACACGTTGTACTTGCCCACCGGCTTGCTCATCGGCAGGCGCCTGACCTCCTTCAGCGTCTGCGCGTCGTAGACGACGATGGCGCCGTCCATCTCCCAGACGCTGGCCAGCGCGTAGCGGCCGTCGCGCGTGAACTCGATGTGCGCCAGCGTGCGGCCGGGCTCCTTCACCTGCGCCACCGGCTCGAGCGTGCGCTTGTCGATCACGGTCAGCGTGTCCTTGGCGGTCGGGCTCATCATCGAGTCGACCCAGGCGTAGCGCGAGTTCTCGTGGCTGCGCATGAAGAAGCCCGGGCCGGGCGTGGTGATGCTCTTCACCGTCTGCCAGTTCTTCATGTCGATCACCTGCACCACGCCGTCCTTCAGGTTCGGGCTGGCGAGCACCGTGGTGTCGTTCCACGCGAAGGTGATGCCCGAGCCGAGGTGCGGCATGCCGGCCAGCGGCAGCTCGGCGACGCGCCGGCGGCTGTCCAGATCCACCACCTGCGCGCTCGGGCTGCCGTCGTTCTTGGGCCGCGTCGCGCCGAGCGCGTGGCGGTAGCCCTGGTCGAAGAAGAAGTCGTCCAGCGGCTCGGACAGCAGCGTGCGCCGCACGCCGAACGCGCCGTCGCCGTCGTAGGGGATCTCCCAGAGTTCGGGGATGTCCTTCAGCGCGACCACGAAGCTCCTGCGCGGCTGCGCGTCGTACACCGCCGAGACGCGCGAGCTGGCCCGGCCGTCGAGCGCGGCGGCGGGGTAGCTGCGCACGAGCTGCAGGTCGGCGTCGAACAGCGCCAGCGTGTGCGGCAGGTAGTTGGCCGCCATCACCCAGCGGCCGTCGCCCGACACCGCGACGTTGCGCATGTTCAGCCCGGCGCGCACCTCGGCCACCACCGTCAGGTTCCACAGGTCGTACTTGGTGATCCGAGCCGTCGCGCGAGCCGAAGTAGACGAAGCGGCCGTCGGGCGAGAACTTCGGCCCGCCGTGCAGCGCGAAGCGCGAGGCGAAGCGGTGCAGCACCTCGAAGCGGTCGCCGTCGACCACCGAGACGTGGTGGTCGCCGCCCTCGACGACGAGGAACACGTTCATCGGGTCGGCCTTCCACACGGGCCGCTCGGGCAGGCCCGCCGCGCCCTCGACCACGCTGCGCGAGGCGCGGATCTGCGCCTCGCTCCAGGTCGGCGCGGGGCTCACCGGCGTGTAGATCCACTTCGCGAGCGCGGCGATCTGCGCGGCCGAGAGCGTCTCGGCGAAACCCGGCATCTGCGTCGCCTGGCGGCCCTTGGCGATCACCGACACGGCCTCGGCCGGGCGCAGGCGCTGCAGGCTCTCGGGCAGCAGCGCCGGACCCATCACGCCCAGGCGCTGCTCGCCGTGGCAGGCGACGCAGTGCTCGCGGTACAGCGCCGCCGGGTCGGCCGCGGCGCCGTCCTGCGCGCGCGCCATGTCGGCCGCGACGACGAAGAACGACGCGCCCAGCGCCAGCCTCAGCCACAGGGGAAGGTCGATCTTCATGCGAGGGCCACCTCCGCGTCGTCGAGGTAGCAGCCGGGGTCGGCCGCCCAGGCGTCGCCGGTCACCTGCTGGGCGCGCGTGCGCGTGTTGCCGCCGCAGATGTCGAAGTGGCGGCACTGCGCGCAGCGCCCGCCGACGGGGCGCGGCTTCATCTTCAGGCCGCGCATCAGCGCGTCCGAGGTGTCCATCCAGATCGCCGAGAACGGCCGTTCGCGCACGCTGCCCAGGTCGTGGTGCCACCACATGGTGTCGGGGTGCACGACGCCGAGGTTGTCGATGTTGGCGACGGCCACGCCCGAGGCGTTGCCGCCCCAGTCCACCAGCCGCGCGCGCAGCGGCGCCTCCCAGCGCGGGAAGCGCTCGCGCACCCAGCGCAGCAGCCAGGCGCCGTCGGCGTCGTTGTTGCCGGTGACGAAGTCCTGCCCGCTGCCGTCGCGCGCCGCCTGCCAGGCCGCGGCGTAGAGCACGTCGAGCGCCTCGCGCGTGGCGTCGAACTGCGCGTCGCGCGCGCGGTGGATGTTGCCGCGCCCGGCGTAGTTCAGGTGCGAAAAGTAGAACTTGTCGATGCGCTCGGCGCGCATCAGCGCCAGCAGCGGCACCAGGTCGTGCGCGTTCATCGCCGTCATCGTGTAGCGCATGCCGACCTTGACGCCGCGATCGCGCAGCAAACGCAGCGCGGCCAGGCTCTTGTCGAACGCGCCGGGCATGCGGCGGAACTTGTCGTGCGTGGCGCCGATGCCGTCCAGGCTGATGCCGACGTAGTCGAAGCCCTGCGCGGCGATGCGGTCGGCCAGCGCCGCGTCGATCAGCGTGCCGTTGGTCGACAGCCCGACGTAGAAGCGCATCGCCTTGGCGCGCGCCGCGATGTCGAAGATGTCGGGGCGCATCAGCGGTTCGCCGCCGGACAGGATCAGCACCGGCACCTTGAAGGCCTTCAGGTCGTCCATCACCGCGAAGACCTCGGCGGTGCTCAGCTCGCCGCTGTACGCGTGGTCGGCCGAGATCGAGTAGCAGTGCTTGCAGGTGAGGTTGCAGCGGCGGATCAGGTTCCAGATCACCACCGGGCCCGAGGGGCCGCCGCGCGCGGAGGCGGCCGGGTAGGCGCCGCTGGCCTCGGCCCGGGCCAGCTCGCGCATGTATTGGGAAACGCGGAACATGGTTCTTCAGCCTTCGTGGGGCGACAGGCGCAGGCCGGTCTTCTTCAGGATCGCGCTGCTGTAGAGGATCTCGCCGCCGCGGCAGGCCTCGCCGAGCAGCGCGCGGATCCGCGCCGCCTGGTGCTCGACCTCCTCGCGCGAGCGGCCGTGCAGCATCGCGAACAGGTTGTAGGGCCACAGCGGCAGCTCGCGCGGGCGGCGGTAGCAGTGGCTGACGCCGGCCAGCGCGCCGACGCGCTCGCCGAGTTCGTCGACGCGCTCGTCGGCCACGTCCCACACCGTCATGCCGTTGGCCAGGTAACCGAGCCGGTAGTGGTTGGGCACCGCGCCGATGCGGCGGATCAGGCCCTCGGCCAGCATCTGGCCGAGCCGCTCGCGCACCACGTCGCCGCCGACGCCGAGCATCGCGCCCACCGCCTCGTAGGGCCGCGCCACCAGCGGCAGGCCGGACTGCGTGGCGGCGATCAGCTCGCGGTCGAATTCAGACAGCGCCATGACGGTCCTCCCGCGCCGCGCCCGCCGGCAGGCGCAGCTCGACGAAGTACTCGCGTTCCTTCGGGAAGGCGTGCACCTTCAGCCCGGCGGCGGCCTCGATGCGCGCCAGCGCGGCGAAGGCCGCCTCGCGCGTCTCGCCGGCCACCACGAACCACATGTTCAGGCGGTGCTCGCGCCGGTAGTTGTGCGCCACCTCGGGGAAGGCGTTGACGACGGCCGCGACGCGCTCGAAGTCGGCCGCCGGCACCTCCAGCGCCGCCAGCACGAACATGCCGCCGGCGCGCTCGATCTGGAACAGCGGGCCGAAGCGCGTCAGCGTGCCGCGCGCCAGCAACTGGCGCAGCCGTTCGATCACCGCGTCTTCCGACAGGTCCAGCTCGGCGGCGACGTCGGCGAACGGCCGCTCGGTCAGCGGCAGCGCGCCGTGCAGGCGCTCGATCAGCAGGCGGTCGATGCGGTCGGGTTCCTCAGGCGTGGTCATGACTGCCCCTCGGCTGTCGGGTACGCCAGCCGATCCCCCGAGGGGATGCGGGCCGGCTTGGGAGCGGCCCGGCGCTCGGCCCGCTCGTGTTGAACCTCCTGCGCCTCGCTGCGGAAGTAACTGCCGCCGCCCTGCTTGAAGCGGCGCGTGCTGAACAGCACTTGATGGGGCGTGTCGCTCAGGCCGGCGTTGCGCGCCGCGGCGGCGATGGTCTCGCGCACCGTGGCGCGCTCGCGCCCGTGCACCATGCAGTAGAGATTGAACGGCCAGCCCTCGGCGCGCGCGCGCCGGTAGCACAGCGTCACGCCGGGCTGCGCGGCCAGCAGCGCGCCGTGCGCGTCGACCGCGTCGTCCGGCACGTCGAACACCGTCATCGCGTTGCGGTCGAAGCCGAGTTCGTGATGGCGCACGACGACGCCGAAGCGGCGCAGCGTGCCGCGGTCGAGCCAGCGCGCCAGCGTGGCGAGCAGTTCATCCTCGGCGATGCCCAGCTCGCGCGCCCAGGCCGCGTAGGGCCGCGCCACCAGCGGCAGGCCGTGCTCGACGCGCGCGGCCAGCGCGCGCTCGCCATCGGCCACCGGCGGCGCCGCGCGCGGCGCGGCGGCGGGCTCGGCGCCGGCCAGCCCGCGCAGGTCGAAGCCGAGGTCGATGCGGTAGACCTTCTGCATCGGCAGGCGCAGCGTGGCCAGCGCGGTGTCGCGTTCGAGCCGGGCCAGCCGCGCGTGCAGCGTCGCGGCGTCCGGCCCGGTGATCACGAACCAGAGGTTGAAGCGGTGCTCGCGCTCGTAGTTGTGGTTGACGCCGGGCAGCGCGTCGACCTGCGCCGCCACCGCGGCTATGCGCGCCGGCGGCACGGCCATCGCCACCAGCAGCGCGGCGCCGCCCGCGCCGGCCGCCCACACGCCGCCGATGCGGCTGAGCGAGCCGTGGTCGCGCGCGGCGGCGAAGCCGGCGAGCACCGCGTCCTCGTCCGTGCCCAGCGCCTGCGCGATGCGCGCGAAGGGCCGGCTCTCGAGCGGAAAGCCGTGCTGCCAGCGGTTCAGCAGGTCGAGGCGCTGCATGGTCAGAAGCCCATGCGCGCGGCGCGGCTGGTGAAGAACACGCCGCTGGGCGCCGGCAGATCCAGCGTCGCCAGCGGCGCGAACGAGGCGGTGTCGTAGACCGAGACGCGGTTGGCGTCGCGCGAGCTGATCCACACCGCTTCGCCGCGCGGCGTGAACTCCATGTGCAGCACCGCCTTGCCGGGCTCCAGCGTCTTGACGATGCGGCGCGTCACGGTGTCGATCACCTGCACGCGGTCGTAGTCGGGCACCGCGAAGTTGACCCACACCTGGCGTCCGTCGGGCCGCGCCATCACGAACACCGGCTGGCCGGCCACCGGGATGCGCGCCACCTCGGCCCAGCTTTCGGTGTCGACCACCAGCACCTCGTGGCGGCCGATGGCGGGCAGGTAGGCGTGCCGGCCGGCCACGGCCCAGCCGCGCAGGTGCGGCATCTTGTAGACCGGCAGCGCCTGCTCGCCGCGGCCGTAGCCGCCGAGGATGCGGCGCGCCGCGGGCTTCTCGGCCCACAGGTCGACCAGCGCGAGGCCGTCCTCGCCGAACAGCCCGGCGATGTAGTGCCGGCCGTCGGGCGTGACCAGCGCGTCGTAGGGCTGGCGGCCGATGCCGTCGAGCTTCGTGACACGCGGCGACGCCGCATCGGACAGGTCCGCGATCCAGATCGCGTCGGCGTCGAACAGGCTGAAGGCGAAGCGCCGCCCCGGCAGGTCGACCAGGCCGACCACGCGCGACAGCTTGCCCGGCGTGTATTCGGCCGGGATGTCGGCCACCAGCGCGAGCGTCTTCGCGTCGAACACCTTCACGCCGCCGGGCGTGTAGTTCTGCGCCGCCACCAGCGTGCCGTCGGCCGAGATCGCGCCGCCGATCGAGTTGCCGGCCTGCATCACGCGCGCCTCGATGCGGCGCGCGATCAGGCTCACGCGCGTCAGCGCGCCGTCGCGGCCGAACACGTAGGCGGTGCCGCCGTCGCGCGAGAACACCACCGAGGCGTGCGACAGGTCGCCCAGCCCGGGCACCTCGGCGAGCACGCGGCGCTCGCTGGTGTCGACGATCGCCACCGTGCCGCTGGCGCGCTCGATCACGACGCCGAGATCGCCGCTGCCCTTCAGCGGCGCAGGGCTGGCCGCGCAGCCCGCCAGCAGCGCGGCCAGCATCAGCGAGAGCAGCCGCTTCATCGCGTTTCCTCCGGGAAGCCGGTGCGCAGCCGCTGCGCGATCCACTGCGCCTCGCTCTCGCTGAGCATGGCCTGCCAGCCCGGCATCGGTGTGCCCGGGCGGCCGCGGTAGATCACCGCCGTCAGCATCTCCAGCGGCCGGTCGGCGAGCGCCTGCGCGGTCAGCGCCGGGCCCAGGCCGCCGGTCAGGCGCATGCCGTGGCAGGAGCCGCAGTCCTGCCGCACCATGCGCACCAGCGCCTGGCTGCGCCGCGCGTCGGGCGCGGGCGCCTCGCTGGCCGAAGCGGGCAGCGCCAGCGCGGCCAGCACGAGGGGAAGGGAAGCAGCGCATCTCATGGCGATCGCATGGTCGGACGCGCTCGCCGCGGCGTCCTTGAACCAGTTCAAGCCAGGGCCGCGCGCCCGGGGCGCGGATCAAGCCACGGCTCAGCAGCGGCCGTCGATCGGCAGGCAGTGCGGCCGCGGTGACGCGGCGTCGGGCAGCCACAGCAGCCCGGCCGCTTCGTCGATCCACGGCGGCTCGCCCGGCAGCGCGCCGGCCGGCCAGGGCCAGCGCATCGCGATGCGGCGCGCATCGAGGTTCCAGCCCTGCAGCAGCGGCGCGCCGCCGGCCAGCGGCCGGGCGATGACGAGCACCAGCAGCGTGCCGCCCGAATCGGCGGCCCAGGCATGTACCGGACCGGCCAGCGCGATGCGGCGGCGGTGCAGGAAGCCGGGTTCCGGCACGCCCTCGCCCATGCGGAAGTCGTGCACCAGGCCGTCGTAGCGGTCTTCGGCGCGCGGGTCGAGCGAGATCTCCCACAGCTCGGGCAGTTCACCCGGCGCGACCAGCAGCGAGCGCCGCGCCGGCCACGGCAGCCATTGCACCGCGCCCGTGGCGGGCAGCGGCCAGCGCCGCAGCGCCGTGCCGTCGGCCGAGCGCACGACGAGCCGGCGCGTCGCGTCTTGTTCGTCCTGCTCGATCACCGCGCGGGCGCCATCGGGCAGCGCGAGCGACGGCGCCTGCGCCCACGCCGCCGCGCCGGCCAGCGCGAGCGCGGCCAGCAGCGCCGTCTTCAGGGCTGCACCTCGATCACCCCGGCCATCTCGGGGTGCGGGCCGCAGACGTAGGGGTAGCGGCCCGGCTTGTCGAAGCGGCGCTGCCACTGCTCGCCTGGCAGCAGGCGGTCGCTTTCCAGGCCGCCTTCGCCCTTGAAGAGCACCGAGTGCGAGCTGCGCTTCTCGTCGTTGCTCCAGCGCACCGTGCTGCCGGCTTTCACCGTCAGCGCCGCCGGCTCGAAGCGCATCTCGCGGATGCTCACCGTCGCCGCCTCATCCGCCGCAAACACCGTACCCACTCCGCCCAGCAGGCAAACACTCGCCGCGAAAGCCAAGCAGCCGCCGCGGATCCGGCTGCGCCGGGCCGCTGGCGGCGCCCCCCTGGGGGGGAGCGCCGAAGGCGCTACGGGGGGGATCACTGTTTCACCGCGGTGATGTCGGCCTTGGCGTCGATGCCCAGCGTGTAGCCGAGCGACACCTGGTGGAAGCGCCCGGCCGCGTGGTCGTCGTGGATCGCGAAGCCGAAGTTGACGAGCTTGCCCGGCGCCAGCGCGATGTCGCCGTCGCCGCCGCCGGCGAGCTTGCGCGTGAACACGACCACCCACTCGTCGCCCTTCTTCTCGCCCTTGGCGTCGACCAGGCCCTTGCCGCCTTCCATCACGCGCTTGTCGGCGACGTAGCCGTCGAACTTGGCGCCCTTGCTGGTCCACTGCATCAGGTCGTAGAACTTGCCGCCGGCCAGGCTGCCGCCCGGCACGTACTTGGTCTTCTTGTCGTCCTTGGCGTCGGGCATGGTGCGCACGTCGGCGTGGCAGGTCTCCCAGCAGCCCGACAGGTTGGCGCGCTCGACCTTGTTGTCCTCGAGCATGAAGGCCAGCTTGACGGCGTTGTCCTTGTCCATCTTCTCGGCCGCGCCGCCGGGCGGCTGCTTCCACGCGAAGCGCAGGTACAGGTTGCTGCCGTCGTGCGCGGCCTGCACCGACACCGGGATGCTGCCCGCCTTGCCGGCGATCGGCTTGGGCTCGAGCTTCTGGCCGCTGGCCATCTTCTTGCCCATGTCGGCGGTTTCGTCGTGGTGGCAGCTCGCGCAGGCCTCGCCCTTCTTCAGCGCGCGGGCGCCGCCGTGTTCGGTGCCCTTGGTCACCCATTCGATCGGCGCGGCGCCGGGGTAGAAGACCGTGATGGTCTTGGCCGGCACCTTGCCCCAGTCGGGCGCGGCGTGGGCGGCGCCGGCGGCCAGTGCCAGAGCGGCCGCCGCGGCGACGAGGCAGAAGCTGCGTTGCGCAGGCAGGGTGGTGGTGTGCTTCATTCGTCCTCTTCCTTCATGCCTTGCGGCTTGTGGTGGGCGATGCCCTTGTGGCAATCGATGCAGGTCTCGTTGTTCTTCTCCGCCAGCTCGTGCGACTTGCGCGCGCGCGGCTTCTGCACGTCCTTGGCCATCGACTCCTGGCTGTGGCAGTTGCGGCATTCCAGCGAGTTGTTCGCCTTCATGCGCGCCCATTCGCGCTCGGCCAGTTGCAGGCGCTTGGCCTCGAACTTCTCGCGCGTGTCCACCGTGCCGGTGAGCTTGCCCCACAGCTCGCGCGAGGCCTGGATCTTGCGCATCATCTTCGGCCCCCACTCCTTCGGCACGTGGCAGTCGGGGCAGGTGGCGCGCACGCCGGTGCGGTTGGTGTAGTGGATGGTGTTCTCGGAATATTCCTTGTAGACGTTGTCGCGCATCTCGTGGCAACTGATGCAGAACGCCTCGCGGTTGGTTGCCTCCACGGCGGTGTTGAAGCCGCCCCACAGCAGCACGCCGGCGAAGACGCCGACGGCCAGCAGCGTGAGCACCGACCACGTGCCCGAAGGCGAGCGCAAGCGCCGCCAGAGGCCGGGTTTGGAGTCAGGAGAATTCATCGCGATATCCGGTGTTCGAGGCTGATGGCCGCGGGCGCTTCGGGGGTCAATAGATGTCGTGCTGCGTGTTGTAGACGTTGAACTTGCCGGTCGGCGTGACGATCGCCGGATCGGTGATCACCTTCTTCAGCTTCAGCGTCTTGTCGTCGTAGACGACGATGGCCGACTGGTCGGTCTTGCCGCCCCACAGGCTGATCCACACCTCGTCACCCGCCTGGTTGTATTCGGGGTGGGTGGCGCGGCGCAGCGCCTTGGTCTGCGGCAGGCCGGAGTCCTTGGCCACGTCGATCTTGACCGGCTCCTTGTTCAGGTCCTTCATGTCGTAGACGTAGACGGCCTCGGCGTTCTCGCGCTCGGGGTTCATCGGCATGTCGGCCCACAGGTGGGTGGACTTCGGGTGCGTCTTGACGAACAGGTTGCCCGCGCCGCCGGTCTTCAGTTCCTGCACGACCTTCCAGTTGTGCTGCTTGTACTTGGCGAACTTCCTGTCCTCCGACGGCGTGGAGATCAGCGTGATCACCGCGTCGCCGAGGTGGCCCGTGGCCCACACCGGCCCGTACTGCGGGTGCACGAAGTTCGCGCCGCGGCCCGGGTGCGGGATCTTCTTGGTGTCCACCAGCGCGGCGAGCTTGCCGGTCTTGGTGTCCACCGCGGCGATCTTGTTGCTCGCGTTGGCCGCCACCAGGAAGTAGCGCTTGCTCATGTCCCAGCCGCCGTCGTGCAGGAACTTGGCCGACTCGATCGTCGTCGTCTTCAGGTTCTTGATGTCGGAGTAGTCGACCAGCATGATCTGGCCGGTCTCCTTGACGTTGACGACCCACTCGGGCTTGATCATCGAGCTGACGATCGAGGCCACGCGCGGCTCGGGGTGGTATTCGCCGTCGACGGTGTTGCCGCGCGTCGAGACCACCTTCATCGGCTTGAGCGTCTCGCCGTCCATGATCGAGTACTGCGGCGGCCAGTAGGTGCCGCCGATCAGGTACTTGTCCTCGTAGCCCTTGAACTTCGAGGTGTCGACCGAGCGCGCGTCGGCGCCGAGCTTGACGGTGGCGACGGTCTTCGGCTCCTCGAACCACAGGTCGATCAGCGTCACCAGGCCGTCGCGGCCGACGGTGTAGACGTAGCGGCCCGAGGCCGACAGGCGCGAGATGTGCACCGCGTAGCCGGTGTCGAGGATCTTCCAGATCTGCTTGGTGTCGCCGTCGACCAGCGCGAGCTTGCCGGCGTCGCGCAGCGTGATCGCGAAGATGTTCTTCAGGTTGATCTTGTTCTGCTGCGTCTTGGGCCGCTGGTCCACCGGCACCAGCAGCTTCCAGCTCGCCTCCATGTCCTTCAGGCTGAACTCGGGCGGGATGTCCGGCGTCGTCTGGATGTAGCGCGCCATCAGGTTGATCTCGTCCTTGGTCAGGATGTCGTCGTAGTTGACCATCCCGCCCTCGGTGCCCAGCGAGATGATCTTCTCGAGGCGCGAGGTGCCGAGCTTGAGCGTGCCGCCTTCCTGCGTGCTGCCGTCGTCGAGCTTCTTGCTCCAGTGCGGCTCGAGGTTCTTGCCCGTGGCGCCCTTGCGCAGCACGCCGTGGCAGCCGGCGCAGCGCTCGAAGTAGATCTTCTTGCCGGCCTCCTTCTCGGCGGGCGTCAGCGTGGGCGCGTCCTGCGCGGCGGCGCCGAAGGACGCGAGAGAGATCAGCAGCGCGGCCGTCAGCGTGAGCGGCGATGCGGGATAGCGGCTTGTCATGGGGCTCTCCTGGGGTTGACCTGTTCGGTGACTGTGCGGCGATGGTCGGGGCGAGCCGCTACAGCGTCCTTGAACTGGTTCAAGCCCATTCGCGCCGCGCCGGCCGCGCGGCGGCGCGCTGGACGAGAGTCACGCGAGTTTGCCGAGCCTCAAACCCGCTGTCGTGGATCTGCCAATACAGTGCGCCGGCCCGAGACGGGCGCGGGAGCGACGTGTGAACGATCGACGGGAGTTGCCCGAACTGGTGTGTCCGGCCGGCTCGCTGCGCGCGCTGCAGGTGGCCGTGGAGGCCGGCGCGGACGCGGTCTACCTGGGCCTGAAGGACGCGACCAACGCGCGCAACTTCGCCGGCCTGAACTTCGACGACGCGCAGGTGCGCGACGGCGTGGCGCATGCGCACGCGCGCGGCGCGAAGGTGCTGATGGCGCTGAACACCTTCGCCGACGCCCGCGACGCCGGCCCGTGGCGGCGCGCGGTCGACAAGGCCGTGGCGCTGGGCGCCGACGCGCTGATCGTCGCCGACACCGCGGTGATGGCCCATTGCCGCGACGAACATCCGCAACTGCGCCTGCACCTGTCGGTGCAGGCCTCGGCCACGAGCCACGCCGCGATCGAGTTCTACCGCCGCCGCTACGCCATCCAGCGCGCCGTGCTGCCGCGTGTGCTGACGCTGCAGCAGGTCGGCAACGTGATCCGCCACACCGGGGTCGACATCGAGGTGTTCGGCTTCGGCAGCCTGTGCGTGATGGTGGAGGGGCGCTGCGCGCTGTCGTCCTACGCCACCGGGCAGTCGCCCAACAACGCCGGCGTGTGCTCGCCGCCCTCGGCGGTGCGCTGGCAGGAGGAAGGCGACGGCGGTGTGCAGGCGCGCCTGAACGGGGTGCTGATCGACCGCTACGCCCCCGACGAGCCGCGCGGCTACCCGACGCTGTGCAAGGGCCGCTTCGAGGTGCGCGGCGCTCGCGAGTACGCGCTAGAGGAGCCCACCAGCCTGAACACGCTGGCCATCCTGCCCGAGCTGATCGCGATGGGCGTCAAGGCGATCAAGATCGAAGGGCGACAGCGCAGCGCCGCCTACGTCGAGCAGGTGACGCGCGTGTGGCGCGCGGCGATAGCCCGCGCCGGCGCCGAGGCGCAGCACTACGCGGTGCGACCCGAGTGGTCGGCCGCGCTGGCGCGCCACGCCGAGGGCCAGCAGCACACGCTGGGCGCCTACGACCGCCCGTGGAGATGACATACCCCCCCGTAGCGCCTTCGGCGCTCCCCCAGGGGGCGCCGCCAGCGGCCCGGCAGAGCCGGTTCCGCGGCGACTGCTTGGCAACATGGAAACCGAAGTGAAACCAATGGCTCCGTTCGGGCTGAGCTTGTCGAAGCCCGACACCGAACGTGTCGCGCTCAGCGTCGGCCCGGTGCTGTACCACTGGCCGCGCGAGGCGCTGCTGCGCTTCTACGCCGACCTCGCCGACAGCGCCGCCGACACCCTCACGCTCGGCGAGACGGTGTGCGCGCGGCGCCGCGAGCTGCGCCTGCCCGACTGGCTGGCGCTGGCCCGCGAGCTGCGCGCCGCCGGCAAGGAGGTGGTGCTGGCCGCGCAGGCGCTGATCGAGACCGAGGCCGACCTGCGCCTGCTCGAACGCCAGGCCGGGCAGGGCGAGTTCGCCGTCGAGGCCGCCGACGCCTCGGCGCTGCACCTGCTGGCCGGGCGCGTGCCGCTGGTGCTGGGGCCGCACGTCAACATCTACAGCCGCGCGGCGCTGGCCGAGCATGCCGACCTCGGCGCTTCGCGCTGGGTGGCGCCGGTGGAGCTGTCGCTGGACGCGCTGGCGCTGGTCAACCCGCCGGCCGATCCGGTGCGCACGCCCGAGGGCGCGGCCATCGTGACCGAGGCCTGGGCCTTCGGCCGGCTGCCGCTGGCCTTCTCGGCGCGCTGCTTCACCGCGCGCCACCACCGCGTGCCCAAGGACGACTGCGGCTACCGCTGCATCGCCGACCCCGACGGGCTGCTGCTGTCGTCCACCGAGGGCCAGCCCTTCCTGGTGCTCAACGGCACGCAGACGCAGTCGGCCGCGGTGCACAACCTGCTGGCCGACGGCGCGGCGCTGCGCGCGGCCGGTGTGACGCGGCTGCGCCTGTCGCCCTGTTCACAGGGCTTCATGCGGGTGCTGCGGGATTTCGACGCGGTGATGAACGCCGGCGCCGCGCCGGCCGGGACGATGGCGGCCTGGGCCGGCGCCGGCGTGCCTGGACCTTTCGGCAACGGCTATGCGCGGCGCGCGCCGGGCATGGCGTGGAGCGAGACATGAACCATCGCCACCCCGACCGCCGCGTGCCCGCCGGGCTGCCGCCTTTCCTCGCGCCGCTGCACCTGCGCCTGCGCGGCGCGGTCGAGCGGCTGCCGGTCGGCCCGCCGTCGCTGCTGGCCGCGCGTGTGCTCGACCGCGTGCTGCTGCCGCGCCTGCCCGACGACGCGCGCCGCGCGCTCGAAGGGCATTGTGTGGAGCTGGCCGTCACCGACTTCGGCCTGCGCGTGCGGCTGCGCATCGCGCCGCACGGCTTCGCGAGTGCCGGCGAGGACGGCCCGGGGCGGGAAGCGGCGCTGCGCATCGCCGCCAGCGGCGCCGGCTACCTGCGCCTGCTGCGCGGCGAGGACGATCCCGACCGGCTGTTCTTCGAACGCACGCTGGTGATGGAAGGCGATACCGAACTGGGCCTGGTGTTGAAGAACACGCTCGACGCCATCGGCCCGCTGTGGCCGCGTGGCGCCGGTCTCAGGCCAGCGGCGCGTGCGCGCTGAGGCGCGGCGCCGCGCGCACCGGCACGGCCGCCGCGGCGGCGTGGGGCACGCCTGCGCCGGCCGCGTCGAACGATTCGAGCGACTCGGGCTCCGGCGCCACGCCTTCGACCACGGGCGCGCGGTCGTGCACGCCCAGCGCGCGGCTGAGCACCCAGCTCAGGCCGATGAACACGCCGATCGCGCCGACGCTGGCGGCGGCCAGCAGCGCACCCAGCGTCCAGGGCGTGAAGACGAAGCCCATGCCGATGCCGGCCGCCAGCGCGATGCCTGCCGCGCGCATGCGGCCGCGCGGATCGAGCAGGCTCGTCACCGCGGCCAGGTAGGCGGTGAGGAACACGCCCATCAGCAGCAACTGCACGGGTTGCAGGGCCGGGGGCTGGTGGTCGAGTGCCGCGAAAGGGTTCATGCGCACAGCATGCGACAGTTGGGTGGCGTCTGAGTACCCCCGTAACAAATGCCCCTCCATCCGCGTGGTGCAGGTCACGTGGGTGTTACGCGCAAACCGGCCGGCCGCGCAGGGCGTGACACACCGCACAATCCCGCCGCATGAAAACCGTGGACACCACCCGCATCGACGACGTGCGCATCGGCGCCGTGCGCCCGCTGATCAACCCCGCGCTGCTGCAGGAGCGCGTGTCGCTGGAAGACGACACGCTGGCGCTGGTCGAAGCCAGCCGCGCGAGCATCGCCGACGTGTTGCATGGCCGCGACGATCGGCTGATCGTCGTCGTCGGCCCCTGCTCGATCCACGACCACGCGCAGGCGCTGGCCTACGGCCAGCGCCTGAAGGCCGTGGCCGACGAACTGGGCGGCGAACTGCTGGTGGTGATGCGCGCCTACTTCGAGAAGCCGCGCACCACGGTGGGCTGGAAGGGCTACATCAACGACCCGCACCTGGACGGCAGCTTCGCGATCAACGAAGGCCTGGAACGCGCGCGCCGCCTGCTGCGCGACCTGACCACGCTGGGCTTGCCGCTGGGCACCGAGTTCCTCGACCTGCTCAGCCCGCAGTACATCTCCGACCTCGTGAGCTGGGGCGCGATCGGCGCGCGCACCACCGAGAGCCAGAGCCACCGCCAGCTCGCCTCGGGCCTGAGCTGCCCGGTCGGCTTCAAGAACGGCACCGACGGCAGCCTGAAGGTGGCCGCCGACGCCATCCTCGCGGCGCGCGCGCCGCATGCCTTCATGGGCATGACCAAGATGGGCGTGGCGGCGATCTTCGAGACGCGCGGCAACCCCGACTGCCACCTGATCCTGCGCGGCGGCAAGGCGCCCAACTACGACGCCGCGCACGTCGAGCAGGCCTGCGTCGCGCTGCGCGCCGCCGGCGTGCGCGAGCAGGTGATGATCGACGTCTCGCACGCCAACAGCAGCAAGCAGCACCGCCGCCAGATCGAGGTGGCCGCCGACGTGGCCGGGCAGATCGCCGCCGGCGAGCGCCGCATCACCGGCGTGATGATCGAGAGCAACCTCGAGGAAGGCCGGCAGGACCTGGTGCCCGGCGTGCCGCCGGCGCCCGGCGTGTCGATCACCGATGCCTGCATCTCCTTCGCGCAGACGGTGCCGGTGCTGCAGGGCCTGGCGCGCGCGGTGGCGGCGCGGCGCCGGCCCTAGGCGCGCTTCTTCACGCCCACGCTGTAGCGGCCGGTGGCGGCCGGCGACTTGTGCCGCACCGTCAGCCAGTAGTCGCCCGGCTGCAGCTTGCGCACGATGCGCGCGTTGGCGCCCTGGCCGCGGTCGTCGTCCCAGGTGAGCACCGCGCCGCGGTCGCCCGGGCCGTGCAGCGTCAGCACGGTGTCGGTCGGGCCTTCGGTGCTCATGATGTAGGTGGCGGCGGTGGCCACCGCGAAGTGGAACTCGTCGACCTCGCCGGCCGTCGCGAGATCGGCGCCGACGCGCCGGCCGATCGCCAGTTCGGTCATCGCTGGCGCGGCCTTCGGGTACTGGCGTTTCATGAACTCGATGTCCAGCGCCGAGAACTCGGTGTTCCAGCCGATCGCGTAGGAGCCTATCGTCAGCGAGTCGGGGATCGCGTACTCCATGATCGAGCTCGGGTCGAAGCTCGTGTGGTTGGTGCTGTCCTCCGAATAGACCTGGAAGATGTTGAAGTCGACGTCGGCCCGGCTCCAGCCCTGCTGCGCGTAGTAGGCGTAGACCTTGGGCTTGTCCCACGGGATCTGGCCCTGCGCGGCCGGGTTCTGGTGTTCGTGGATCATGCCCAGCGCGTGGCCGAACTCGTGGCGCACGACGCGCTGGTACTCGCGCAGCTCGGTGTTCGGTTCGAGCCAGCCGTAGTTCATCGTCGGCTTGTTCGACGCCACCGTCAGCGCGTCGGTGCCCACCGTCGACCACGAGAAGCCCTTGTCGGCGAAGCTGATGCGGATCTGCGCCGCGCCGCTGCTCACGAACTCCAGCTTCAGGTTGGCGATTGCCTCCCACTCCTTCGCGATGGCTTGCACCCTGGCCTGCACGGCGGCGTTGCCGTCGAGGAACTTCACCTTCAGCGTGCGGCCGTTCTCCCACAGCTTGAGCTTCTCCACCGCGGCACGCGCCCGGCCGGCGCCGCGCAGCGGCGTGACGCGCAGGTTGCCGACACGCTCGCGCGAGGCGGCCTCGTCGCTGGACAGGCGGCCGCGGTCGTCGCCCTGGCCGCTCAGGCCGGGCACGTAGGGCGAGCAGATCTTGCAGGTGTGGCGCATGGGGTCGCTTCCTCGGGTGGGTGTCAGGGCCAGGTGCGCACCACTTCGTCGATGACGCCGGCGATCGGCTCGAAGGGCAGGGCCAGGTGCGCGTTCTGCCACACGACGACGAACGGCGCCGCGTCGCTCCTGCGGCGCAGCCAGGCGCCTTCGGAGAACACCGTGCCGACGAAGGCCGAGCCGCTGGACGCCTCGCCGATCTTGCAGCCGGTGACATCGAAGGACGACGCGGCGGTGGCGGTATGGTCCTTCAACCAGGTCCAGCCGGCGCCGGCCTCGAAGATCGTGCGCATGCGCTGGCTGGCCGCCGCATCCACCAGCGTGCCGCGGTGCAGGTGCGCGAGCAGGCTGGCCATCGCCAGCGCCGTCATCGCCGCCGACGACGTGCCGTTGCGCGGCGGCTTGCCGCCGCGCGTGGCCACGGGCACGTGGAAGTCGGGCCACGCGCCGTAGTCGGCCGTGGTCCAGATGCCGCTCGCGCTTGTTGCGTCGAAGAAGCCGCCCGCCTCCAGCGCGCGGTTGACGTAGCTGTAGCCGAGGCGGTGCATGGTGTCGCGCGGCGTGAGGTTCTGGTCCTGCTTGGAGAAGATCTTCTCGACGTCCTGCGCGTGCGTCGGGTGCATCTCGACGCGGAAGCGGTTCGGCCCGTCGGGCAGCGCGCGCAGCACCTCGCCGAACTTCACGCTTCGCCACGCGCCCGGCTTGATGCGCGCCACCGAGCGCTCGATGGTCGTGCCGAATTCGCGGCGCACGCGCTCGAGGAACTTCGCCGCGCCCGGCGCGGTGAGCGCCGGCGCGAGCTGGTTGACCTGCGCCAGCAGTTCGAAGCTGGCGTACAGCATCGCCACCTTGAGCAGGCTGGCGGAGAAGTACATCTCCGTCTCGTGCACGCCGGCGTATTCCATCGTGCCCGCGGGCGTGAGCTTCGCGATCAGCAGCGCCAGTGCGTCGAGCTGCGTCTGGTTGGCGCCGCGCAGCGCCGCTCGCTGCGTGGCCAGCGCCGCCGCCAGGCGCGTGTTGTGCGCCGCGCCCGGCGCCAGTTCCAGCGCGTAGGGCACGGTCGGGAAGGGGTTGCGCACCGCGCTGTCGGCCACCGTGCCGCCGGCCACGCGCAGCGAGCGCGCCGCGAGATGGGCGTTGTTGGCGACCAGCTCGGCCAGCGGCGCCGGCGCCAGCGCGACGTCGGCATCGCCGCCGTGGATCGCCGCCACCAGCAGCACGATGCGCCCCGCCGCCTCGGCGCTGAGGTCGAGGTCGAAGCTGGCGATGCCGGGGCGCAGCGCGTCCAGCGTCTGTCCGCCGAGCGTCTGGCGGCCGCCGACCAGGCTCCAGCCGGCGCCGAGAGGCAGCGCGCTGGTGCCGGCCGTCGAGTTGAGCACCTGGTTGATGGCAGCGGTCCACGGCGCGTCGCCGGTGGGCAGCGCGGCGCCCGACCACTTCAGCAGCGCCACGCGCAGCTTGGCGCCGTCCAGCGGCGCGAGGCCGCGGTACTGCACCAGCACCTCCACCTTGCTCGGCCCGGGCGGCAGCTCGCCGGCCGGGTCGTCGCCGCTGGGTTCGCGCAGCGTGGGGCCGAACTCGATCAGGTCGGCACTGGCCGGCCGCGCCGTGCCCCAGGGCTCGGCGAGCGCCCAGGGCAACTGCATGCTCTGCTCCCAGTACGCCTTGTCGATGCGCACGGTACCCAGCACCGTCGGCGCGCCCAGCGTGGCGAGCACCTCGTTGAAGCTGCTGTCCCACTTGCCGGTGGCGCGCACGCGCGTGTCGCCGGTGCGTGCGCGCAGCGCGCTCTGGAAGCGGCGCAGCGGCTCGGTGTCGATCAGCGGCGAGCCCATGGTCCATGGCAGCGTGGCCGGCGTGGTCGCGGCGATGGCGGCGCGGCGCGGCCGCAGGTCGGGGCTGGAATGCCAGGAGCGCCGGGTGACGCCGTCGCGCCCGGTGAGCGATGCGGCGGCGCGGTGGCGCAGGTCGTCGGCGTGCGCGCGCAGGTAGGCGAGGTCGGCCACGTCGTCGGTGTCGAGGCGCAGCTCCCACACGCCGCGTGCCGCCAGGCCGGCGCGCAGCAGGCGCAGGCCGTCGTGGCTGTACAGCGCGAGATCCTGCACCACCGCCTCGGGCAGGCCGTTGAGGCGCGCGCTCCAGGTCCAGGCCGGCTTGCTCGGGTCGGCGAGGTTGCGCTGGCCCTTCCACACGCCGATGGTGGTGCCGACGTACACCTCGTCCGGGAAGGCCGGGTCGCAGGTGATCGCCGTCACTGGGGCGCTCACGCTGGCGCGCAATTTCGTGGCGAACCAGCGTTCGCCGCCGTCGAACCACCACAGCGTGTCCACGTCCTCGGCGCCCGGCTTGCCGACCGTGCCGAGGTAGAGCGCGCCGCGCGTGCCGCGCGCCACCGGCTCGCCGCCCGGCGCGGCCGGCGGCTCGAGGTTGACGGCGATGTCGGTCCAGGCGGCGGCGTCGCGGATCGGGCCGTTGGCCTTGGTCTCGTCCTTCTTCTGCTTGACGCCGCGCTCGATGAGGGTCTGCGCGGTCCAGGTGCCCGGGCCGGCGGCCGCGTCGCTGCCGGCCGTGCGCGCGTAGCGCCGCAGCCGGCCTTCGCCCAGCACCCAGGCCACTTCGCTGCCCTGCCAGCGGCACACGGTGATGCGTCGGCCGAAGTCGTCGTGCGCGAGGTTGCCGGCCGGCGGCGCGGTGGCGCCGGGCAGCGTCACCCAGGTGGCGCCGAAGTCTTCCGAGTACCACAGCCGCGAGGTGCCGACGATCGTCTGCGTCACCGTCTGCCGCCCGGCCGGCGCGCCGGGGCGCTGCTTGGCCGTCATCGCCGGCTGCGACAGCTCGGCGCTGCGCCCGGCGCGGTTCTCGCCGAGCGCGAGCGGCAGCGTGATCGCGCCTTGCGACGAGGCCCACTCGCCGTGGTGCAACTGGTACAGATGGCGCGAGGGTTGGTTCGGATCGAAGGCCATGCCGCCGCCTTGCGCGCGCAACTCGCCCTCGCGCCGCCACGCGGCGCCGGACAGCCGGCGCGCCACGCCGTGGCGGTGCACGCCGGCCAGCACCATGCCTTCGCACACCGGGTGGTTGGCGACGTAGTTGGTTTCCACCACGGCCAGGCCGTCGTTCATCGCGACGAAGCCCGAGGGCGCGCCGATGCGGTCGCTGCGGTACACGCCGCCGTCGCTGGCCGCCCACAGGCGTTGGCCGGCGTTGCTGAAGACGACGTGGTGCACGTGGGCATGCACGCCGCCGCCCAGCGGCGCGGCGCGGCCGAAAGCGAGCGTGCCGCCGGCGCCGGCGGCAACCGGTGCGAGCGTCAGCGCGGCGTCGTCGTCCGCGCCGGCGCGGCGGCCGCCGGCTATCACCACGTGGTCGGGCCGCGAGGGGTCGACGGCGAGCGCGATCGCATAGCTGCCCGAATCGCCCAGCACGTCGGGCACGCCGGTCACCGGCACGGCGATCGGCTCGGCGGCGGGGTCGGCCGGCGCGTCGATGCGGAACAGCAGCGGGCGCATCAGCTCGGGATAGATCGCATTGATCGCCGCCACGTCGCCGGCCGACAGCCCGACACGCTGGCCGATCGCCTGCCCGCCGATCGGCACGATGGTGTCGAGCCGGGTGGCGTCCTTGCTGAAGGCACGGCGGCTGTAATGCATGATCGAGCCGAAGTCGTAGGCGCCGATGTCGTCGCCGTCGCTGATCTGCTGCTCGAAGTTGTGCTCCTCGCCGCTCTTGATGTTCTGGGTGAGCACGCGCACGAAGTTGTCGCGGTCCTCGCGGCTCTGCTCGTGCCACAGGCCGAGCGAATGGCCGATCTCGTGCACCGCCTGGGCGAAGCCGCAACCGGTACCCAGCGAGATCACCTGCTTGCCGCCTTGCATGCCCACCGGCGAATAACAGCCGGCTAGCGCCTCGAACGAGATCCAGTTCGGGCACACCGCCGCGTTGGCCGGCGTGCGCTCGACGAAGCGGATGCGCGTGCGCGCCTCCCAGTGCGCGATCGCCGACTCGACCAGCGGGCGCAGTGCCGTCGTGGTCTCCCAGGGCACCACGCCGCCCGGCCAGCGGTAGCGCTCGCCGGTGATGGCGATGCCGAAGGGCGCGCCGCCGGGCCGTGCCGCGGCCTGGCGCATGCGCTCCATTTCGGCGGCCGGGCCGAGGTCGATGTCGCCTTCGAAGATCGTGCGCCCGCCGATCTGGTTGCAGTCCAGTGCCTTGACTTCGCCGCTTTCGATCAGGCGCACGAAACCCTGCTGCTTGCGCGGCGAGGAGCGGAACCAGCAGTCGCAGTCGTCTTGCGGCAAGGCCGCGGGCGGCGCCGCGGCGGCCGGTGGCCGGGCGCTGCGCGGCAGCGTCGCGCCACCCGGTGCGCCGGCCACGCTGGTGGCTGCGCCGGGCTGGTCGCAGAACAGCCAGATCTGCTGCGAGCCTGCCGCCGCCAGCACGGCGCGGCGCGCCAGCGCGCCCGGGGCGGCGATGCGCCGCCAGTCGGCGCCGGCGGCGTTCGAGGCGCGCATCCACAGCCCGGTGCTCGCGCCGCTCTCGACCCACACCCACCAGCGTTTCGGCAGCGTGCCGATGGCCGGTGTCCACAGCAGGTCGGTGCAGATCGCATCGAGCGTGTCGAACGGTGCGCCGGCCACGCGCTGCCATGCGGCGGCGGCGTCTGTACTCGGACGTTCGTACAAGCCGCTGCTGGTGGCCGCGACGACACGTGTGCCGGTGCCGGGCTCGAGCGCGAACCGGTACACGCTGGCGCCCAGCAGGCCGGCCGCCTCGTGCGTCCAGGTGAGGCTGCCGCTGGCCAGCGTGTGCGTGCCGACGAAGATGCCCACGCCGCCGATCGGCTGCCCCGGCGCGGCGCCGATGTGCTGCGCGCGCGGCGCGGCCGGGTCGTGCCAGGGTTCGCCGGTGCCGACGTAGACGCTGTCGCTGGCCGTGCCGAAGTCCACCGCGATCGCGCCGCAGGCGAAGCGGCTCGCCGGCCGGTCGATGGTCTGCGGCGCGGGCGTGGGCTCGAAAGCGTCCAGCGAGCGCCACGACGCGCCGCCGTCGCCCGAATACCAGACGCCGCCGTTGGCCGTCGCCGCGTAGAGGCGCTCGCCGTCCGGATGCACCGCCAGCGCGTTGACGGCGCCGCTGATGCGCCCCGCGCCCAGCACCTCGCCGTTGAGCAGCGTGTGCGGCCCCAGCGGCTGCCACAGGCACGTGCGAGAGGCGGGTGCGCTCACGGCGAGCGTCCTTCCGGCTTCGTCGGCGCCACGCGGATCCAGCCCTCGCGGAACTCCGCCGGCGTGTCGGGCAGCAGCGCGGTCTGCGTGGCGGCGAGGATGGCGTCGCTGCGCCAGCTCGCCGGCGTGTCGCGCCAGAGGAAGTTCTGGTCCTTGCCGAACACCGACACCTTGGGCAGCCGCACCTGGCCCTCCTTGGCCAGATCGGTTTCCACCAGCACCGGCCCGGTGCGCAGCGAGGGCGCGATCGCCGCGAGGCCGGGGCCGACCCAGTCGCGCGCCAGCGCCAGCGCCTTGCGCGGCAGCAGGCCCGAGCTGAGCGTGGCATTGCCGGCCGGGTGCATGAAGATCGTCAGCGTGACCGTCTGGCCCAGGTGCAGCAGCAGCGTGTCGGCGTCGTCGTCGCCGGCGATGTAGGGGTGCACGATCGCGCTGGCCGCCGGCAGCCCGGCCGACTGCGCGAACACGCCCAACTGGCCGCGGCTGCGCCCGGCTTCGGGCGCGGTGGCGGCGATCACCTTGTCGACCAGGCGGAAGCGCGAGTAGTCGTCGTCGACGAAGAAGCCGAGCACGCCGTCGTCGCTGCGCGTCAGCTCGCCGATGCGCACCGGGAAGGCATGGCGCGCGGCCTCCTGTTCGGCCTGCGCCCATTCAGCGGCGCGCTGCGGGTCGGACAGGTCGATGTCGTCGGGCGGGCGCAGTTCCAGCCGCAGTTGCGCGCGCACCACCGCGACCGGCCGGCCCACCAGCCCGGCCACGTGTTCGCTGCCCAGCGACGCGAAGCTGTCCACCGTCCACAGCGTGGTGTCGATGGCGCGCAGCAGCGCCGACAGCGCGCTCTCGGCCGCGCCGTCCTGCCCGTCGCGCTCGCCGATCGGCGCGCCGCCGCGCGCCGCGGCGTCGGCCGCCACCAGCGCGGCGGCGAAGTCCGCCAGCGGCCGCGCCGCCGGCGCGAGGCCGTGGTGCGGGCCGGCGTCGGCCGGGCCCTCGCGGCCGGCGGCGATCTCCCACATCACGCCGCCGCTGACCGGCTCGTGCAGCAGTTCGCCGATCGGCGCGCCGTCGGCGCCGAACAGCTCCAGGCTTTCGTCGAGGTGGTCGGGCATCACGAAGCCGGCCACCGGACTGACCTGCAGGTCGGCCTCGATCTGGTCGACGCGCGCCTCGGTGCCTTCGGCGCCCACCGGCGTGGCCGCATCGACGAAGCGGAACAGCCAGCGCGCCGGCCGCAGCAGGCGCGGGCGCAGCAGCAGCGCGCCGTCGCGCTCGGGCGGCGTCGCGCGCGTCGGCGTGATCACGCCTTGCACCGGCAGCTCCAGCGTGCGGCCGAAGGCGTCGAGCACGCGCGCGCGGGTCAGCGTCGCGCAGCCGGCCAGCAGCAGGTGGGGCGCGGCGGTCGGCGCCGGGTTGCCGACGCCGCCGCCAGCCGCCGCCGGCCGGTGCAGGCCGTCGCGCGCCGGCAGGCCGAGCAACTGCGTGCGCAGGCCGTCGCAGGTGGCGGCCATCACGTCGAGGTGGCGCACCGCCGTGTCGAGCACGCGGTAGGCGTCTTCCAGGTCTTCGTCGACCTGCCCGGCGCCGTCCTCGTCGAGCGCGTCCTCGGCCTTCAGCCAGTCGCTGATCGCGTCGTGCAGCGTCCTGGCCGCGCCGCTGGTCAGCGGCGCGCGGCCGCGCAGCGTGGCGGCGGCGCCGTCGAACGTGGCGCTGCCGCCTTCGAGATCGACCGCGCCGAGCCGCCAGGCCTGCAGCGTGGCCGGGTCGAGCCCCTCGACCTTCAGCTCCCACTCGAGCCACATCGGCACCCAGGGCTGCGCCCAGGTGTTGACGCCGACCGGGTCCGGGTCGGCGCCCTTGTAGAGCGAGAACTTGCGCAGCTCGTCGGCCACCAGCGCCTGCTGCTCGCGCACGCCGGGCCGCAGGCCCTGCGCCGGCAGCCGCGCGCCGCCGGCGCGTGCATTACGCGGCGTGCGCGCGAGCGTCGCGGCCAGCACCGCGGTGCCGCCGTCGTAGGCGCCGTCGCGGCCGAAGCGCAGCACCGATTCGGCTTTCAGCCGCGTCAGCAGCGCGTTGCGGCCCGCGCCGGCCGGCGCCAGCGCGGCGGCGATCCACTCGTCGTGGTAGGGGTCGTGCAGCAGCGCCTCGCGCGAGAGCGTCAGCACCTCGGGCGGCAGCGAGCCGTTGCCGAGCGAGCGGATGAAACGGTCCTTGGCGATCACGCCGTCGATCTCGGCGATCACGTGCGTCGGCCAGCGGCAGCTCAGCTTGCCGTCGGCGGAGCCGCGCCCGTCGTTGCCGTGGCGCAGGCTGCGGCCGGCGCCGCGCAGGCCGAGCATGGGCTCGGTGGGGAAGGTGAAGCGCGGCGCGGGGCGCTCGACCACACGCGCCTCGGTGGGCGAGAGCACGTCGCCGACGCGCGAGCGCGCCAGGTCGTTGATCAGGGCTTCCGTGGCCTTGATCAAGTTCGGCTTGCCCTGGATCGCGAAGTAGGTGTCGGCCTGCATCCTGGGCGCCTGCGCGCCGAGCGCGCCCTTGGCCATCGTGGTCTGCGCCGCGATGCCGACCCGATCCGCGCGCTTGCGGCCCAGGCCCAGGCCGCCGGCGCCGCCGGTCTGCACTCTTTGCAGGTAGCGGTCGGTGCCCGCCGAGCCGGCCGGCAGCGACGCGAAGGCGATGGCGTGTTCGTGTTCCTCCAGCTCCACCGCGCCGTCGGCCGCGCCGAGGCGGTTGATCTTCTGCGCGGTGAAGGCGGTCAGCAGCCGCTCGGTGGCGCGGCGCTGCTCGGGCGTGGCCTGCGCGGCGGCGAAGGCGGCGAGCAGGTCGTCGTCGTGCAGGCCGAACGCGAGGCTCACGCCGGCGGCGTCGGGGCGCCGGTCGATGCCCGGCGCGCCTGTCACCGGCACGCCGTGGATCGCGCCGTGCAGCAGCGTGGAGCGCAGTTGCCAGGCCGGCGCGGCGTAGCGCTGCGCGGCGTCGGCGGCGAAGGCCGATGCGGCGACGAAACGCTGCTGCTTCTCGACCAGGGTCTTGTCGATCGGCACGAAGGCCGCGGCCGTGGCGGACGCCGCCGCTGCCGCGGCGCGCGCCTTCTTCGCCTTCGGCGGACGCGGCGTCGCCGAGCGTTCGCCTTCGGTCAGGCCGAGCGCGCGGCGCAGGTCGGCCTGCGCCTTCTCCTGCGCCCGCGCCCAGGATTCGTCGCCCCATTCGTAGAGCAGCCGCCAGCGCAGCGTCTCCAGCATCTCGTGCAGGCTGCCGTTGTCGCGCGCCTTGTCGAGCGGGTCGAGCGCCGGGTCGCTCCACCAGCCGGCGACGAGGTAGCTGGCGCAGTCCTCGTCGACGCCGCGCGGCGCGAGCGCCGCCAGGTCGGCCAGCGGGTCGTGGAAGGCGAAGCGGTTCAGCACCGCGTCGTACACGCCCGACCACGCGAGCGCGCCGCCCACCGTGCCGGTGAGCTGTTCGCGCGCCAGTTCCTCGCCGGCCGGCGGCGCGGCGGTGGAGGCGGCGCCGCCTTCCTGCCACTGCGCCAGCGGCACGGCGACGGCGCGGTCGGCCTCCAGCACCCAGCCGCTGAGCACCGGCTCGGCGCCGCCGCGCGGCAGCACGAGGCGCAGCACCACCCAGCGGTCGGGCAGCGGCGGCAGCGCGAGGCGGTTGGCGCTGCCGTCGTCGGCCGGCGCCAGCGTGCCGCGCAGCAGCGCATCGGGCATGGCCCAGTGCAGGTGCACGCCGGCCGGGCGCGGCGAACCTTCGTCGAAGGGGTCGGGCAGGCCGTCCTCGATGTCGGCGACGGGCCGGCCGGCCACGTGCGCCACCAGCATCGGCAGGCGCACCATCTTCTCGGTGCTGCCGGGCGCGACGTACAGGGCCTGCACGTCCACCGGCACCAGCAGGCGGTGTTCGCGCAGCAGGTACTTGTCCCAGGTGGCGATCTCGCGCAGGTCGAGCGCGGCGCGGTCGGCCGCCAGGAAGCGCTTGCCGCGCAGCACCTGCCGCATCTGCGCCGCGTCCATCGATGCCTTGGGCTTGCCGGCCATGGTCATGCCTTCCCGAGCCGGGTGGCCAGCGTGGCCTTCCAGGCGTCCAGCTTGACCGTCGCCTTGAAGCGGTCGAGCGCGTAGAACTTCTGCCCCTCGTCGTTCTTCGGGTCGCCGAACACCTGGCGGTACGGGAAGCGCAGCATCTGCAAGGCGTACTCGTTGGCTTCGAGCGAGCCGCCGCTGTTCGGCGCCTTGGCCGCCAGGCGCTGGCGCAGCGCGGCGATGTCGATCACGCCCGGCGCGCCGGGGCGGAAGGGCACGTCGACCGAGTTGGCGCCGGTGAAGTCGTCCAGCGGCGGCACGCTGTCGCCGCTGTTGCAGTCGCGTACCTTGACGCGGGCGCGGCGCGCGTCGGGCGGGTCGTCGGGGTCCAGCCGCGCGCCGAACTGGATGCCCTGGCGCGGCTCCTCGATGTGCACCACCGCCGGCACGCCGTCGAACAGCACCAGCAGCACCGCCGGCGCGAGGCGCTCCATGCGCAGCACCTTCATGCGGCTGGGGTGCGACTCGGCCACGTCGGTCAGCTCGGCATCGGCGAGCGTGTCGGTCGTGTAGGCGCGCACGTGCAGGGTGGGCCAGCCCGAGACCACGCGCGAACGCATCAGGAAGCCGGTGATCGTGCCGCTGCCGCCCTGCAGCCGATCCTCGCTGCGCGGCTTGCGGATCGTGCGCTCGGCCTCGTCGACCTCGGCGCGGATGTGCGGGTACACCGCTTCGAGCTGGGTGCGGTCGGCGCTGCTGATGGTGCCGACGCTCAGCGCGCCCTGCACCAGCGCATCGGTCCAGGCGCGGTCGATGTAGAAGAAGCGGATCGATTCGACCGGCAGCAGCGCGGCGTCCGGCACCAGGTAGCTGAACGGCACGCCGTGCAGCAGGCGCAGCCGGCCGAGGAAGCGGCGCAGTTCGCCGGGCACGACGTGCGCGCCGTCGTCGGGGTCTTTGTCGGTGGCGATCGCGGCGTACTGCGTCGCGGCCTTCACGGCGGCCTGCAGCGCGACATCGGCGCTGATGAAGGACTTCATGGCCGGGCCTCCTCGTCGTCTTCGTCGGCGTCGGGCGGCGCCCGGGCGATCAGTTCGTCGAGCGCATCCGGCATCGCCTGCGCCTGGGCGCGCCGCACGCCGCCGCCGCTGGTCACCGCCTTGCCCTGCGGCGCGGCCACCGCCAGCGTGCGCTGCAGCTCGCCTTGCAGCGCGGCGCGCAGCGCCGGCAGCACCAGCTTCTCGTTCGGGCTCTGGCCGGGCGCCACCGCCAGCGGCACGCGCGAGGCCTGCAAGGCGTCCAACAGTCCCACGGCCTCGGCGCGCTTGTTCAGCGCGGCCAGGTCGAAGCCGAGGCCGGCGGCCACCAGCTTGTCGAGGTCGCCGTCCACGCGCAGCGGCCGGCCCGGATCGGCCACCGGGCGCTGCGGGCCGATCATGCGTTCGGTGTTCTTCGCCAGCACCGGCAGCACCTGCATCGCGACGAAGCGGCCCAGGTCGACGCGCTGGTCGCGCAGGTCGGGCAGCGCGAAGGGCATCAGCTCGCCGAGGATCTCGCGCACGCGGCCGGCGCCGAACTGCTCGGCGCGGAAGCGCAGCAGCGCCGACACCACCGACAGTTGCGACAGCGCCAGCAGCCGGCCGATCTCGAAGGCGGCGGCCAGCGCCAGGTCTTCGCGGCCGTCGGGGATCACGCGGCGCAACTGGTCGGCCGAATGCGCGAGCGCGAGCGGCTCGTCCTTCGCGTTCGAGTCGCGCGGCGTCGGGAAGGGCACGCAGGGGCCGCGGTACCAGGCGCGCAGCGGGTCGCCGCGGCGCGCGCGGTGCGCCAGGCCGATGTGGCCGGTCTGCACCACCTCGGGCTGGGCCTGCGCCGCCGGCGCGTCCGGCGCGACCTCGGGCACGCTGCCGAGCAGGCCGACGTCGAGGTCGCGCATCAGCGTCTCGAAGGTCGCGCCCTCGTTGGTGGTGAACGACCAGTGCGCCAGCAGCGGGAAGCGCAGCACCTTCTCCCGCGCGTACCGCTCGATCGGCAGGCGAAAGCCCAGCGCCATCGTGTCGCGCACCATGCGCTTGGCGTCGGGGTCCAGCGCGGCGGCGGCCACCTTCTGCGTCGCCGAGGCGCTCCACTGCCTGGCGACGCCCGGCTGCTGCATCGCCGCGCCGCCGTCGAGCGCGGCGCCGATCTTGGCGCCGGTCGTGGCGCTTGGGGCACGGCCGGCCATCGCCGCCTGTGCGCGCGGCAGGCCCGGGCCCGACGCGGCCGAGGGCAGCACGACGTTGCCCAGCGGCAGGCCGCCCATCACCTGCGCGTCGGCCGAGCCGGGCGTGCCCAGCCGGGCCAGCACCGACCAGTCCTGCGCCAGCGCGAACTCGAAGTGCGGCCGCGGCGGCGGCGGCTCGGGCAGCGCGCCGAGCTGCCCTTCGACGCTGACGAGGCAGGCCATGTAGCGCACCGGCCGGCCCTGGGCCTTGTCCAACACCGGCAGGCGGTTGGCCAGCACCACGGCGATCCAGCCGTCGTCGTCGCCGTTGGCGAGCTCGGTGTCGTTGATGTCGACCTCGCGCACGTGCGTGAGCAGGGCGAGGTCGTCCTTGCACGGGAAGATCTTCTTCACCACCGTCTCGGTGACGCCGAGGTACAGGCCCTGCTCGACGTCCTTGTCGTCGGGGTCGAGCAGTGGGGTGCCCGGCGTCGTGCATTCGCGCACCGCGGTCGCGGTGGACAACGTCGCCTCGCCTTCGGCCACCACCACCAGCGCCAGCCAGGGCGTGGGCGAGGGCGTGACCGAGCCGGCCGGGTTGCGCTCCCAGGGCAGTGTGCGGCGCTTGAGCACCACCTGCGGCAGGCGGTCGCCGAAAGCGCCCTCGGCGTTGGCCGGCGGGAAGCTGGACAGGATCTGGTCGGGCGGCATCGTGTAGCGCGGCGCCGCCACCTGGATGTGCGTGGTTTCGGGCTCCACCTCGAAGGGCAGGCCGGTCTGCTCGGTGCGCAACTCGTAGCGCCCCGCGGTGACCTCGGGCATCACGTTGGAGTGCAGGATGAAGTGGCCGGTGCGGGGCATCAGCGTTGTCCTCGCGGTTTGGATTTCGTGGCCTTGCGCGCCGGCACCGCCGGGCCGCCTTGCGCGAGCGCCTTGGCGGCGGCGCGCTGGCTGGCGCTGCGCGTGGGCGCCACCCAGGCCAGGCGGCTGGTGACGGCGCCTTCGGCCGGGTTCATCACGGCGAAGGGCTGCATCGCCGCGTCCAGCCCGCGCGAGGCGATCAGCGCCACCGCGCCTGTGGCGTCGACCTCGGCCGAGGCCATCACGCCGACCAGCGACCAGCCCTGCTCGCTGGCGATGCTCACCACCACCGGCTGGTCGCCGCCGTCGGGCACGACGGCGTAGGCGAGCACGCTGCGGTTGTCCATCGCCAGCAGCACCGGGGCGCGTTCGTTGCCGGCGGCGTCGAGCGCACGCGCGGCGCCGTCCAGGCCGAGCAGCAACTGCCGCGCCGACACCGGCTGGCCCGCCGCCGCCGGGTCGTCGAGCACGATCAGCACGGTGCGCGCCGCGACCGCGAAGGTGGTGGTGACGGTGCTGGTGCCGCGCGCCAGCTCGGCGCCGCCGACCCAGCCGGCATCGAGCCGCTCGCGGTGCAGCACGAGGCGCTCGCCCGCCGCGCGCACCACGCAGCCGGGGCCGACGGCGGTGGACCAGCCGGCATACGGCAACTGCATGCCGGCGTGCCAGCCCGCCAGGCCGATGCGCGCGCCGTCGTGCTGCGCCGTGCCCTGGCCGATGGCGACGATGCGCTCGGTGCCTTGCGGCACCTCGAGCTCGGCGTGCCGCATCTGCGGCCCGAGCAGCGCATCGACGATGGGCCTGCCGCCGTGCGCCAGCAGCACCACGCGCGCCGGCGCGCCGCCGACGGCCAGGCGCGGCCGCCGGCCTTCGGGCGCGGCGTCGGCATGCGCGTTGGGCAGCTTGAGCACCACGGTCTGCCCGGTGGCGAGCGCGGCGCCGGGGCCGGCATCGGCACGGGCGCGGGCACCGGCGCGCGCCGTGCCGCGCAGCGCCGTGCCCACCGCCAGCGCATCGGCGAACGCGGCCAGCGGCTCGGCCAGCGGCGCGCCGCGGCGCGCCACCAGCGCGGTCGCGCCGTGTGCCACCGCGCTCGGCGGCACGCTCTGCGCGGCGATCAGCGTCGCGGCGCCGCCCTCGCGGCCGCTCATCGCCGGCGTGTCGGTGACGATCAGCCGGGCCGCGATCGAGCGGCTGCGCTGCGCCTCCACCGCGGCGAGCGTCGGCGGCGCGGTGCGCCAGGCGCGCTCTGAGCCCTTCACCGTGGTGCGCTGCTTCGCCGCGGCGGCGATGCCGACGGTGGCGCCGGCCAGCAGCCCCACCACCACCGGCGCGTCGACGAAGTGGTCGTAGACCGGGGGCGCGGGCGGCGCGACGGCCGCGGGCACGGCGGTGGGCGTGGCCGCTTCCAGGCCCTCGGTCAGCGTGCCCAGGCGCGGCGGCGCCTGGCGCTCGCCGCGCAGCGCGGCCAGCGCGGTGGGCGAGGCCCGGTTCGCCAGGAAGCCCTTGGCCGTCGCGAAGGCCGCGTCCACGCCGGCCGGCGCGGCGAGCAGTTCGCTGACCAACTTGGCCACGCTGCGCTGCGCATTGATTTCGGCGGCGCGGCGCGTGAAGGGCAGCGGCCTGCGCTGGCCGATCTCGACCTGGTAGTAGGAGATTTCCGGCCCGGGCGGGCTCGGCTTGGCGCGGCACACCAGCTCGAGCTCGGACAGCGCCGCGATCATCTCGCCCTTGGGGATCTTGCGCGCGTTCGGGTCCTGCGGCAGCCCCCAGATGCCGGCCGGGAAGCGCCCGAACGGCCGCACGCGGTCGACGAAGGGATAGGGCTCGTCGGCGCCGTTGCGCCGCCAGGCGATCGTGAGGGTCGGCGCGACGTTGGCCCGGTCCATAGGCGCGACGCCGAGCGCGCGGCTGGGCGGGTGCGCCGTGGTGGCGGGCTGCGTCGCCGGCGCGAGCCGGCGCGTCACGCGTACCGCCGGCACGGTGCTGGTGAAGGTCATCGAGAACTCCACCGTCACCACGAAGGGCCGCGCCGACGAGCCGTCGGGCGTGGACTGCTCGCCCTTGGCCGGCAGCGCGCCGGAGTTGGTCATCAGCGCGTGCGCGCGCGCCCTGCCGCTGTCGGCGGCTTCGAGGTACTTGAGCACGAAGGCGTCGGCTGCCAGCGGCTGCTTCTGCTCCCTGCCCGAGCCGCCGAACCGCAGGGTCAGCTCGATCGGGCCGACCTCGAAGGTGACGCTGCCGCGGAACTCCGGGCCCAGCACGTGGATGCGCGCGCCGATGTGGATCGAGATGGTGATCTCGCCGAACAGCCAGGTGTCGATGGTCACGCCCGCGGCGATGCGCGCGTAGGCCATCACGTCGTAGTGGAAGGGGTCGAAGTACACGATGCCGTGCGCACCGAACTTCACCTCGGCCCAGGCCGGGCCGAAATGCGCCGAGGCCTCGAAGTCGCCGCCGGCCATCAGCGCCTCGGAGGTCAGCGCGAAGTAGGTGCCGGCCTTGATGACGATGTTGCCGCCGATGCTCCAGCGCAGCCCCAGGCGCGGCACCACCGGGTAGCCGTCGCGGTGGAAGTCGGGGTGGTAGCCGCCCAGCGTCAGCACGAACTCGCCGGCCTTCTCGCCCTTGAACCAGATCACGTAGGCGAAGCCGCCGGTGAGCTTGACGTCGGGGTACAGCAGCCAGGAGTTGTCGGTGAGCTGGCCCTGCACCCACAGCACGCCTTCGCTGCTGGAAAAGCGCACCAGCAGCGCCAGCTCGATCGACACGATCGCCGCCTGCGGCCGCGGCAGCGCCATGCGCGCCAGGCCCATCAGGTTGATGTCCAGCCCGTCGCCGATCTGCACGCCCACCACCGCGATGCCGTCGACCAGCGCGAAGCTGTTGAAGCTCAGGCCCGCGGCGAACCAGAACGTGCCCTTCTTCATCGGGAAGTAGCTGCCCAGCGCGCGCAACTGGTCCATCGGATTGCCGGGCTTGGCCGCGATGTCGAGCGCCTGGATCAGCGGGTAGTCGCCGAACTTCGCCAGGTCGGTGGGCAGGCGCATCAGCCGGTTGATGCCGAAGCCGCCGCCGATGCCGGTCAGGAAGAAGGCCGGCGGCCCGCCGATCGGGCCGTTGACCGCGCCGACCGCGAAGAAGGCGGTGAAGCGCTGGCCGTCGGCCACGCCTTCGCCGTAGCCGCCGTAGACCGTCAGGCCGTAGACCGCGAAGCGGCCCAGCAGCATGCCGAGGTATTCGATGTTCGGCGCCGTGCCCTGCTTGAGCAGGCCGCCGGCGATCGACACGCCGGCCATGTCGGCCGACACCGCGAGCCCGGCGAGGTCGACCGTCCAGCTCGCCGGGTTGAAGAAGTCGTCGTTGCCGACGGTGTAGGTGATCTGCAGGTCGTCCACCGCGCAGCTCAGGCCGAACATCGCCACCGAGCCGTCCATCAGCAGCGAGATGCGCTCCAGCCGCCCCTGCGGCGCGGTGGCGTTGAAGCCGATCTGCTCCAGGTACAGCGGGCCGAAGCCTTTCTGGATCGCGATCCACCACGGGCCGCTGCCGTCGCCGGCGCTCAGCGACACCTGCACCGTGCCGCCCTTGTGCGCCTGGATCGCCAGCGCGGGCGAGAACGCCGGCTTGGGCGGCGTCGGCCCGGTGTCGCGCATCACGCCCTGCGCGATGCCGTTGTTGCCGCCGGCGCCGGAGGCCGAGACGGCGAGGTTGGAGAACTGCAGCTGCACGCCGCCGCTGTTCGCGCCGGCGCCGTCGATCGCCGCGAAGACGTGCAGCGCCACGGATTCGAGCGTGATGCCCGCGTCCAGCAGCGGCCCGGAGCGCTTGCCGACGCGCAGCCCCAGGCCGTTGACGACCAGGCTGGGCGCGAAGCGCAGCGGCAGCGTGGGCGGTATGAAGCCGACGAACAGGCCGCCGTCGCCCGGCGGATCGGGTTGGATCCAGCGGTCGTCGTTCTCCAGCCACAGCGACACGTCGCCCTGCACCAGCGCGAAGCGGTCGACCACGCCGATCTGCAGGCCGATGGTGCCGGTGGCCGGGTGCTTCAGGAAGCTCAGCGCGAAGCCGTCGATCGTGATCGTGATGCCGGCGCCGGCGATGTTGGTGAACAGGCGATGGAAGCGCGCCAGCAGCGTCGCCGGGTCGAACAGGCCGGCGACGAGCTGCGCGGTGTCGGCCTCGTCGAGCAGCACGCCTTGCAGCAGGAAGCGCACGTTCTTGGCGCCGACGGCGGTGTCGAGCAGGTCCTTCACCGGCTGCTGCGCCATCGCCACCGCGGCCACCAGGTCGGCGACGATGTCGACGATGCGCAGCGCCACCCGGGCCGGGTCGGCGCTGGCGACGGCGGTGGCGAGCGCGCCGTCGCTGGCGACGATGTCGAAGCTCGCGCTGTCCAGCGTCCAGCGCGCCGCGAAGTGATGCGTGTCGTCGGCCGACAGGCCCACCATCACGCGCCGCCCGCCGGCCGGCGCGAGGCCGGCGGCCACACTCGCGAACGGCCGCAGCAGCACGCCGCCGGCGGCTATGCGTGCCGGGCCGAGCGCGACGCTCAGCTCGTCGAGCCCGGCGGCGCTGACGGCCAGCACGAGGCCGAGCCGTTCTATGCCCGGCACGGCGATGTCGGCCGCGCTGAGGGCGACGCGGCCGGCCGCAGGGCGCCACGCCAGCGTCACGCCGGCGACGCTCACGCGCAGTTCGTCGACGTCGCCGCTGGCGCTCACCGCCGCGGGCAGGAAGTCGTCGAGCAGCGGCGCGATCCGGTGCAGCCCGGTGGCGGCGATCGACGGCACCGCGGCGCCCAGCACGCCGGCCGGGTTGGCCGCCCATTGGCGCAGCGCCTCGGCGCTGAAGGCCTTGGGCGTGCCGCTGCGCAGCGCCAGCGCATCGCCCAGCGTTTGCACGAGCTGCCCCGGCGTGCCCGGCAGCGCGGCGAGCTTGTCGAGCAGGAAGGGCAGCGCCGCTTCGGCCGCCGCCGCCAGCCCGCCCAGGCCGGCGAAGGGCACGAGCGCGATGTCGGCGCCGCTGGCCGGGCGCAGGAACAGCTCGACGCCGGCGGCGCCGATGCGCGTGTGCAGCGCCTGCCGGCCGGGCGCGGCGCCGGCGAGCCCGAGATGCGCCTCGAGCCCGACGCGCGGCGCGCCGCTCGCGCCCACCGCGAGGCTCGCGGCGATGGCGCCCGACAGCCGCGCGCCGCCGCCGCCCGGCGCGGCCCACGCACCGGGATCGACCGCCAGCGCGAGCCGCGCGCCGCCGCCGTCGCTGCCGACCGCGAGGCTCACGCCCGTGGCCAGGGCCAGCGGCGAGCCGGGCGCGCCGGCCAGGCCCATCAGCGGGCGCAGCGCGTCGAAGAGCGCCTGGATCTTCAGCGGGTTGGCGGCCAGCGACCCGGCGCTGCGCAGCCAGCCGGCCGGGTCGGCCAGCAGGCCGGCGAGCGGACGCAGCGCGCGTTCGGCATCGGCGGCGGCGCCGGCGAGCATGCCCAGGGCATCGAGCATCGCGTCGATCAGCGGCCGCGCCTGCTCGTCGGCGCGGCGCATCAGTTCGAGCGCGACATGCGCCGCGAGGCTGGGCGCGGCCTGCGCCAGCAGCCGCGCGAGCGCCTGGCCGTCGGGCACGGGCCACAGCGGCACGACTTCCGTGCGGGTGTCGCTCTGGTGCCAGTGCAGCGCGACGCTGAAGGGGTTCAGCGCGATGCGCAACTGCACGCCGCCGACGGTGGGCAAGGCGCTGCCCGGGCCGATGTTCAGCGTGCCGTCCAGGCCGGCGGGCGAGGCGCTCACGTCGGCCTGCCAGCCGAAGCGGCCCGTGCCGCTGCCCTGCACGCGCAGCGTGCGCGCGGCGAGGTCGACGCCGGCGCCCAGCGGCCCGAGCAGCGTATTGACCGCCGCCGCGAGCTGCGCGCCGGCCGCCGCGAGCCGCTGGCGCACCAGCCCGGCCGGGTCGTGCACCAGTTGATCGACCGCGTCGCCGACCACGCCGCCGTTGGCGCCCGTCAGCCCGAGCGCGGCGAACAGGTTCGACAGCGCCAGCGAACGTGCGCTGCCCAGATCGGCCGTCAGCCGCTGCACCGCCGCCGAGAGCAGCACACGCGCCTCGGGCAGCACCGGCATGGCGTCGTCGGCGAGGTTGCCGAGCGCCAGCGCCTCCCACGACTGGCCGAACACACGCGCCTCGTGCAGCACCACGCGCGCCTCGCCGGGCGAGCTGCCGTCCAGCGGCAGCGTCAGCACGGCCGACAGCGCGCGCAGTTCCAGCTCGGGCGTGGCCGCCAGCCAGCCGAGCGCGTCGCCTATGCGCAGTTCGACGCGCAGCGCCTGCTCGCGCGTCATGCCGCCGCCGAGTTCGTAGCCGAACAGTTGCAGTTGCGCGCTGGCGCGGATGCGCAGCGTGCCGCTGTCGTCGTCGGGCAGCGCCCAGCGCAGGCCGGCGTGCACGCCGCTGGGCAGCGTGTCGGCGACCGCGTCGAACGCCGCGCGATCGTCGGCGCGCGCGGCGATGCCGGCGGCGACGATCGCGGTGAGCGCCTGCGCGATGCGCTCGCCGCCCAGTTCGCCGAACAGCGCCCGCACCGCGAGCCCGGCGCGCGGCGCCTCGGGCGGCACGACCGGCGGGCGCAGGTCGGCGGCCGGGTCGGCCAGCGGCGCCAGTTCCATCAGCGCGCCGACCAGCGCGCGGCCGAGCGCGAGGTCGGCGTTGCCGGCGTCGTCGTCGGCCGGCGGCAGCAGCCGGTCGAGCAGGCGCAGCGCGTCGGCGGTGGGCTGCACGGCCAGCGCGGTCAGCGAGATCGGCGCCAGCGGCGTGCCCAGCAGCACGAGGTCGGTGACGGCCGCGCGCGCGGCGGGCTGGGCCGCCAGGCGCGCCGCATGCCCGGCGCCGGCCACGGCCACCACGGCGATGTCGCTGGCGACGCCCGCCAGCGCGTCGAGCACGCGCCCGAGCCGCGCCGCCTGCTCGGGCGTGCCGTCGCTCGCGCCGCCGGCCGCGCGGCAATCGGCGCGCGTGCCGAGCGCGACGAACCACTCGCCCGTTCCGGCCGCCGGCAGCGTGAACATCGCGGCGTCCAGCCCGGCGCTGCTGAGGTCGATGCGCCGGTCTTCCGGCGCCTCGGGCCAGGCCGAGGCGCCGAGCGCGACGTGCACCGTGGTCGTCGGCGTGCGGCCCAGCAGTTCGGCGAGATCGAGCTGCTCCGGCAACTGCCCGGCCGCGCAGCCGAGGCGGTGCAGCGTGATGCCGGCCGGCGCCGTGGCCGGCGGCACGATGCGGCCGTCGCCGCCCAGCCAGCGCTGCGCGATGGACTCGAAGGCGGTCTCCAGCGCGCGCCCTTCGATCAGCGCGCGGATGTCTTCGGCCACGCCGGCCTCGGCGCGCAGCGCGGCGGCCAGCGCCGTGGGCGGCAGGGCGGTGTCGCCCGACTGCCAGTGGCGGATCGCGTCGGCGGCGGCGCCGGCGGCCGGCGCCAGCCCTTCGGGCGGGAACCACACGGCGAGGTTGGGCAGGCCCTCGGCGAGCGCGAAGCGGTACGGATCCTCCGGCCGGCCGCTGCCTTCGACCACGCCGCGCGCCGCGCCCAGGCCGCCGAACACGTCGGCCAGCAGCGCCAGCGCGCGTGCGCCGGTGTCGCTCATCGCGAGCCGCGGCAGCCAGGCGCGCAGCGCCGCGTCGGGCGAGTGGACCAGGTCGCCCAGGCGCAGCCGCGCGGGGTTCGGGCCCGCCACGGGCGTCCAGCCGAGCGCATCGACCAGATCGCCGACGCTGCCGCCGATCATGCCGCCGAGGTAGGCGACCAGCGCCTCCACGCCGTCCCAGGCTTCGTCGGGCAGCGTGACGCTGCCGTCCGGCTCGACCACCGGCAGCACGATGGGCACGCCGGTGTCGGCCAGCTCGAGGCGCAGATTGGGCGCGCTGACCTCGGCGGCCAGCCCGTGCCCGGGCGCCCAGGCCAGGCGCAGGCCGACGTGGTCGGCCACGACGGCCGCCGCGTCGCCCAGCGCCAGCCGCGCGCGCTTCGGGTCGGCGCCGCGCTCGCGTGCGCTCAGCGTGGCTTCCACAGCGCCGAGCAGGCTGGCGCTGCGCGCGGCGAGGTCGATGCGCGCCAGCGCGACGGCGATGCGCGTCTCGACCACGGTGCAGCGCTGGCCGAGCGTGTCGACGCGCGTCACGGCGCCCAGGCCGATGTTCAGCACGTCGCCGCTGTTCGACACTTCGAGCGCCAGCGGGCCGATCAGCGGCAGCCGCCACGGCGCGTCGGCGCTGCCGTCGCCGTCGACGACGGACACCGCCTCGCTCGCGTCGGTGAGCGCGAGGCGCAGCGCCGAGAGCACCTGGCGCGCCGCCGCGTCGTCGGCGGCGAGCTGCCGCCAGTAACCCGCCACCGCGGTCACCGGGTCGGTCATCAGCGCGGCCAGCGTCACCGCCGGCACGCCGGCCGGCGGCGCGAGGCCGAGCAGTTGCCGCGCCAGGCCGAGCGCATCGCCCAGGCCGGCGAGCAGTTCGCCGGCGATGTCTTCCACCGCGTTGCCGGCGGCGTCCATCACCGCGTCGGGCGAGCTCAGGTCGAGCGTGGCGTAGTCGCGCGTGCCGATGCGCACCGCGTCGGCGGCGAGCACGAAGTTCAGGCGCCGCTGCGCGTCGAGCCCGAAGCCCAGGCGCAGCGTGTCGGCGCGCACCGCCGTGGGCGCGGCGATGTCGAGCAGGGGCCGGCCGCCGCGGCCGGCCGCGGCCCAGACGCCGAAGCCGGGCAGCGCGAAGGCCGCGCCGCTGACCAGGTCGACGCGGAAGATGTCGGCGCGCGCCTCGACGCGCGCATCGTCGTTGCCCAGCTCGATCGCGAGGCTGGGCGTCAGCAGCGGGTTGCCGCTCGGGCCGCTGGCCACGCGCAGCGCGAGCGTCAGCCGCGCCGCGCCGCCGAGGTCGAAGCGCACCGCGTCGCCCGCGCGCGTGCCGGCGAGCAGCGCGGCGAGGTGGCCGAGCCAGTCGTTGCGGCTCGCCTCGGCGCCGAGGATGCCGCGCACCCAGTCGGCCAGCGCCAGCGCGCCGCGCGCGGGCAGGGCGGCGATCGGGAAATCGGGCACCGCGTCGCCGCCGCGCAGGCCCAGCAGGCCGGCCAGCGCGACCAGCGCCGGATGCGCGAGCGCCGCATCGGCCTGCGCCTTCACCAGCGACATCACCAGGTCGAGCAGCGCGTCGTCGAGCTGGTCGACGCTGTTGGCCGACACGCGCATGTCGCGCGGCGCGGCGGCGCCGGGCAGTTGCAGCCCGGTCAGCGCGACGCCGAAGGCCGGGCCCTGCGGGTCGGCCGGCGAGGTGGGCAGGTCGACTTCGAGCCCGATGCCGCCCAGGCGCGCCTGGCCCGGCACCGGCGCGCCGGCGGCTATGGTGACGGCCGTGGCGACGCGGATGCGCCCGCCCGCCGAGCCGAGCAGCAGCGGCTGCGCGACGGCCGGCCCGCCCTGCTTGTGGGCGCGGAACAGCGGCAGCGCCAGCGTGGTGGTCGAGGCCGGATCGGTGGTCGACACGCGCAGCCCCAGGCCGATGTGCAGGCCGTCGCTGCGGCCCTCGTCGATGGTGACGGCCAGCGCCAGCGGCGGGTCGTCGATCTCGACGATGGGCAGCCAGGTGAGGCCGCCTTCGCTGCTGCGCTCGGCGCCGCCCATCGCCTCGTCGACGAAGGCGATCAGCGCCGCGCGCTGCGCCGGGTCGGCGAGCATGTTCTTCAGCGAATCCTCGGGGTGGGCGAACCAGCCCTGGTTGGGATTGCCGTTCGCGTCGAACAGGCCGAGCGCCTTGGCCAGGTTGCCCAGCACGCCCAGGTCTGCCGCGAAGCCCATCGCATCAGCCCTTCAGCGTCGACGAACCCGAGAAGCGGTGCCGCGCCATCGGCAGGATCTGGATGCCGCGCGCGCTCACCGCCAGTTCCACCGGCACCAGCAGGTTGCCGCGCGCGTCCTTGCCGGTGGCCGCGGCGATGCCGGTGACCAGGCCCAGCACGCACTGCCAGGCGAAGGCCACCAGCGCGTCGCCCCAGGCGGCCACCACCACCTCCGGCCCGTTCGGGCGCCGCGCGGTGGCCGCGTACAGCCCGGCCGGCTCGCTGGGCGAGCCGGTGGCGAACAGCACCTCGACGCCGGCTGCGCCGCTCTGGTCGCAGCGCACCGGGATGCGCACGCGGATCAGCCCGTCGGCGAGCTTGACGTCGACGCCGGCGATGCCCACCGCCAGCTCGTTCTCGCCCTCGACCCACACCACTTCGCTGCGCTGGGTGGGGCGGAAGAAGCCGGCGGCGCGGCGCGAGGCCACGCGCAGCAGCTCGACGCTGCGGCCGGCTTCGATGAAGACGGGCTCGAAGACATCGCCCTCGGCCATCTTGCGCGAGGCCATCGCCGGCAGGCGGCTGGCGCGGCGTTCGGCCTCGACGAATCGCGCGAACTCGGGGGCGACGGTTTCGGCCAAGAGCGGTTCCTCCTGCGCAGGGCGTCAGGCCACTCTAGTTCGCGGGCTCGGCACCGCCATCCCTAGCTTGCCGCGTCGCGCCGCGGCCTGCTAGGCTGCGGCGCCATGCGCAACCTGATCGACTTCAGCTCCTGGCAAGGCACGCTGTCCACGCTGCTGGGGCTGGTGCTGGTGACCCTCGTCGCCGTGGGCATCCGGCTGCTGGTGATGCAGCGCGTGCAGCAGCGCCGCGAACGCCAGAACCGCCAGATCAACGAGCGGCTGAAGACGCTGATCGCGGCCTACAAGACCCTGGGCGGCTCGTTCACCGGCGACCTGGCGGTGGACCCCAGCCACCTGCGCGACCAGCGCCTGCGTGGCGACGACGAGGGCTCGGAGCGCCGCCGCCGCATCCGCGACGCGGTGGAGGCCGCGCTGTCCGACGTGATGCTGCTGGGCACCGCAGAGCAGGTGCGGATGGCCGTGCAGGCCGCCGACGACATGGTGGCGGGGCGCCGGATCGAGACCGCCGCGCTGGTGAGCTCGCTGCGCAGCTTCATCCGCGAAGTGCTCGAACTCGACGCCGTGCCGGCCGACCTGGTGATGCCCAAGCAGGGCCCGCTGCGCGGCGTGGCGGCCGGGCGCGGCGGTGGCGGCGCGGGTGCGGCCGCCGGTGCGGGAGGGCGGGGCGGCGGCGCGGCGGGAGGCGGCGGCGTCGGCATGGCCGCCGGCGGCGCCCTGGGGCTGGGCGCGGGGCATGCGGCGCAGGACGACGCCGGCGCGCTGCCGGGGGCGGAGTCGCGCGAGGGCTGACGCGGCGCGCGCCGCCGCTCAGCGCATCGCCACGTGCAGCGCGACGATCACCGGCACCACCACCATCAGCCAGCCGAGCACGAAGCGGCGCCACACCGCCGGCGCGCCGCGCAGTTCCATGAACTCCAGCGCGATCGCCAGGCCCTTGGCGTAGGCCAGGCCGAACACGGTGAAGATGGCCCAGGCCGGCGCCGCGCCGCCGCGCGCCTCGCCGATCCACCACGAGAGCGCGGTGGCGGCGAGCATCGCCCACCACAGCAGGTCGGTCTTGCGGGTCGAAGGGGTCATCGCAGCACGTACACCAGGGGAAAGAGCACCACCCACAGCAGGTCGACCATGTGCCAGAACACCGCCGCCGTCTCGGGCACGTGGGTCGCGTGGCCGCCGCCGGCCCAGCCGCGCCGCGGCGCCAGCCAGGCCACGCCGGCTAGGAACAGCACCGCCGCGGCCACGTGCAGGAAGTGGAAGCCGGTGAGCAGGTAGTACAGCGTCCAGAAGGTGTCGCTGTCGAGGTCGTGGCCGGCCGCCATCTTGGCGCGGTACTCCAGGCTCTTGGCGACGAGGAAGGCCAGGCCCAGCGCGGCCGCGCCCCACAGCCAGCGCGTGCCGGCCTTCAGCGCGCCGCCGCGCAGCGCCAGCACGCTGCGCGCGGCGGCCCAGCTTCCCGTCAGCAGCAGCGCGGTGTTGGCCGCGCCCAGATGCAGGTCGAGCGTCGCCTGTCCGGCCTCGAACAATGCCGGTTCGCGCAGCCGCGCCACCGAGAAGACGATGAACATCAGCCCGAAGGTCAGCATCTCGATGCCGACGATGAACCAGATCGCGAGGTCGCCGCTGAGGCGAGGCTCGGGCAGCGCCGCGGAGGAAGTCATGGCCGCCATGCTCGGCACATGCCGCCGGCATGGAATTGACGCAAGGCAAATCCGCGGCCTCGGCCCCGCTTCAGCCCGCCGCCAGCCAGGCCTTGATCTGCCGCTGCACGCCCGGCTCCGACAAGCCGGTGCGCGGATCGCACAGCACCAGCTCGGGCGGCGGCGGGTCGCCGAAGGCCAGCGGCGAATCGTCGAGGATGATGTGGCTCGCGACCGTCGGGTGCCGCGCCAGCCAGGCCAGGATGCAGGCGTAGCGCTCGCCCTTGGGCGTGCAGCCGAGGTAGCGGTTGCCCAGGCTGCCGAGCAGGTCGCCGATTTCCTCGGGCGTGTGGCTGAAGCGCCAGTTGGAGTGCACCACCACGTAGACGTCGTCGTGCCCGGCCAGCAGGCCGGGCAGGATGTCGAACCAGCAGAAGGCGTCGAGCCGCACCTGGCCCAGCGCCGAGCCGCGGTGCACGGCGCGCGCCTCGTCGTCGGTGGCGCACGGATGCGTGACGCCGCCGAAGTCGAGGAAGACGACGCGCATGTCCTGATCGTCCATTCAGGCGAGACTAGGCGCTCGCGGCGGCGCCGTCCCTGTGCCAACACAAACCCGGGCCGAACCGGGCTTCGCATGAACGAGCATTCCCAGATCCTGTTGCCCGAGGCCTTTCTCGATCTCTACCGCGGCCGGCCCGGTTCGGCGCGGCTCGTGCTGCCGCTGGCCGAGGTGGCGGCGCGCCACGAGCTGTGCGAAGACCTGGCCCAGGCGCTGACCGAGCACGCCCGGGCGATGCTGGTGGGCGCGCACCTGGCCGAGGACGAGGTGCTGCGCCGCTGCCTGGCCGGCCTGCGCGCGCCCGAAGCCGGCGTGAGTGGCGCCGAGGCGATTTGGGTGGTGCGGCGCCTGGCCGAGTTGCTCGATTGGGAACAGCCGCAAGGACCCGAATTTCGGCCCGAAGTCGAATAGCGGCAGAATAGGGGTCTTCTCAATCACGGGAATCAGTGAATGACCACCTATCAGTCGGTACGTGCCCAAATCGCCAAACTCGAAAAACAAGCCGAGTCGCTGAAGCGGCAGGAATTGAAGAACGTGATTGCGCAGGTGCGCGAGATGGTCGCGCAATACGAGCTGACGGCGGCCGATCTCGGCCTGGGCGGCGGCCGCGGCGCGCGCGGCGCCAAGGCGCGCGGCGTGAAGAAGACGCGCCGTGCCAGCGCCGGCGTGGGCGTCGCGAAATACCGCGATCCGGCCACCGGCCAGACCTGGACGGGCCACGGCCGCCCGCCGGCGTGGATCGTCTCCGCGAAGAACCGCGACGCCTTCCTGATCGACGGCGCGGCGCCGGCGAAGAAGAAGCCGGCCGCGAAGAAGGCCGGGGCCAAAAAGGCCGTGGCGAAAAAGGCGGCCAAGAAGGGCCGCGCGCGCAAGACCCCGGCGGTGCAGATCGAATCGGGCGTCGCGGCGCAGTAGTTCCATTTCAGAAGGCGCGCCGCACGCGCGCCATCAAATCGATCGCCGGCAGCGGCGCGGGCGCCGTTTCGGCATCGCACGCCGCCGGCGCCATGCGCTCGAAATGGCGCTGCGCCAGTTCCTGCGGAATGAAGCGCGTCAGCGATCCATACAGGTGGCGGTCGCCGTACTTGGCCTGCTGCGTGAGGTGGAATTTCTGCGGCACCAGCAGCGTGAGCTGGTGTCTGGCGCGTGTCATCGCCACGTAGAGCAGGCGGCGCTCTTCCTCGATCTCGTCGGCCTGGCCGGTGGCCACGTCGGCCGGCATGCAGCCGTCCACCGCGTTGAGGATGTGCACAGAGGCCCATTCCTGGCCCTTGGCCGAATGCATGGTCGACAGGATCAGGTAGTCCTCGTCGCGGTGCGGCGCGTCGGGTTCGTCGCTGGTGGCCTCGGGCGGGTCGAGCGTCAGCTCGGCGAGGAAGCGCTCGCGGCTCGTGAAGCTGGCGGCGATGCGCTCGAGCTGCGCCAGGTCGCCGCGGCGGATCGCGGCGTCGTCGTGCAGGCGTTCGAGCTGCGGCTCGTACCAGCGCCGCGCCAGCACGATCGCCTCGGGCCAGGGCGCTTGCGCCAATGCGGCATGCGCCGCCAGCCAGTCGCGCCAGCCCGATGCGGCGGCGCTCGGGGGTTTGAAGCCGCGCAGCGCGGCCGGCGCATCCTCGGCCCCGGCCAGCGCATCGAGCAGCCGCCGCGCCGAAGCCGGCCCGAGCCCGGGGATCAGCGTCGCGACACGAAAGCCCGCCAGCCGGCCGCGCGGGTTCTGCACCCAGCGCAGCACCGACAGCAGGTCCTTGACGTGCGCCGCTTCGAGAAAACGCAGCCCGCCGTACTTCACGAAGGGGATGCCGCGGCGTGTCAGCTCCAGTTCGAGCGCGGCGGCGTGGTGGCCGGCGCGGAACAGCACCGCCTGCTGCCGCAGCCGCAGCCCGCCCTCGCGCTGCCGCAGCACGTCGTCGGCGACGAAGCGCGCCTGCGCCATCTCGTCGGCCACCGTCACCAGGCGCGGCTTGGTGCCGGCGCGCCCGCCGTGCAGTTCCTTCGTGAATCGCTCGGCGGCCAGCGCGATGACGGCGTTGGAGGCGTCCAGGATGGGCTGCGTCGAGCGGTAGTTGCGCGTCAGCGCCAGCACGCGCGCGGCCGGCGCGAACTGCGCCGGGAAGTCGAGGATGTTGCGCACGTCGGCGGCGCGGAACGAGTAGATCGCCTGCGCGTCGTCGCCGACCACGGTCAGCCCGCGGCCGTCGGGCTTGAGCGCGCGCAGGATCGCGGCCTGCAGGCGGTTGGTGTCCTGGTATTCGTCGACCAGCACGTGATCGAAGCGCGCGCCGACGGCCGCCGCCAGCGCCGGCTCCTCCATCATCTGCTGCCAGTACAGCAGCAGGTCGTCGTAGTCGAGCACCTGTTGGCGCTGCTTGGCCTCGACGTAGGCGGCGAACAGGCGCTTCAGTCCGGGCTCCTCGCCGCGCACCCAGGGGAAGGTCGAGGCCACCACCGCGTCGACGCCGCTGCGCGCGTTGACCACGCGCGAATAGATCGCCAGGCAGGTGCCCTTGAGCGGGAAGCGCCGCTCGCCGCCGCCGAGTTCCAGCTCCTGGCGCATCCAGCCCATCAGGTCTTCGGCGTCGCCGCGGTCGAGCAGCGTGAACTGCGGCGCCAGGCCGATGGCCGCGGCGTACTCGCGCAGCAGCCGCGCGCCGACGGCGTGGAAGGTGCCGGCCCAGGGCAGCACGGGCGCGCCCTGGCCGGCGCGCAGGCCGAGCGCGGCGTGCAGCAGCGCGCCGCAGCGGCGCTGCATCTCCTGCGCGGCGCGGCGCGAGAAGGTCAGCAGCAGCACGCGGTTCGGGTCGGCGCCGGACAGCACCAGGCGCGCCACGCGCGCGGCCAGCGTCATCGTCTTGCCGGTGCCGGCGCCGGCGATCACCAGCAGCGGCGCGTCGTGGTGCTCGACCGCGGCGCGCTGCGCGTCGTTGAGGGCGGCGAAGGGGGCGGCGGCGGCGAGGGTGGCGGTGCTCATGCTCAGGCGGGACTGTATACGCATCCAGTGGCAGAATCCGCTGCATGGCCCTCGTGTATTCCACCGACGGCGGGCGCATGTGCCCGCAATGCCGCCGGCCGCTGGCGGCCTGCCGCTGCGCCGACGCCGCCCGCCAAGCGGTGCGCGGCGACGGGCAGGTGCGCGTCAGCCGCGAGCGCGGCGGCCGCGGCGGCAAGACGGTGACGCTGGTGCGCGGCCTCGCGCTCGACGCCGACGCGCTGGCCGCGCTCGGCAAGCGGCTGCGCGCGGCCTGCGGCGCCGGCGGCGCGGCCAAGGACGGCGTGCTGGAGATCCAGGGCGACCACGTCGAGCGTGTGCTGGCGCTGCTGGCGCAGGAGGGCCACGCGGCCAAACGCAGCGGCGGCTGAAGCGCCGCCGAAACGGCGCCGAAATGGCGTCGTTTGCGCTCGCTTACGAATCCGCGTGAAGGATTTGGCAGATTCACCGCCTTCCGGGGCTATGCTTCGCGCCCCGAGGAGAATCGAGTGACCAGCGAAGAACACGCCTCCACCCTCTGGCGTATCAGTGCCTTCGACCGCCTGCACCAGCAGGCGCAGCAGGATCCCGACCGGCCGACCATCGTCTCCAGCACGCTGATGGCCGAGATCGCCGCGCTGGAGCGGCGCCAGGACGAGAACGACGCGCTCGAAGTGCTGGCCGCCTGCGTGCGCCTGCAGGAGCCGGCGCTGGTGTACCTGCGCTTCGCCGAACTGGTGTGGCCGGTGACGGTGTTCCCGGCGCAGATGCTCTACCACTCGCCGCGTCCGCTGAGCGAGGCGGTCGACGGCGCGCTGGCGCGCGTCAGCGTGATGGCGATCGAGCCGCCGGCCGTGCGCCTGCCCGGCCGGGCCCTGGGCGGCGCCGTGGCGTCCGACGACGGCTTCCACGCCCTGGCGCCGGTGCTGTGGCGCCTGGCGCTGCACGGCCCGCGCGGGCGGCTGCTCGGCGAGATCGGCGGCACCGCGGCCTACCGCGTGCTGCGCACCCCGCAGGCCGACGAACTGCCGCTGCCCGGCGCGCTGGGCGCGGCGGCGGAGCGGCTGCGCCGCGAGTCGGCTTCGCTGAAGCAGATCGCCGGCTGGCCGGGCATGAGCCTGGAGCGCGCCGCGCGGCTGCTCAACGCCTTGTACCTGGGCACCAACCTGATGGTGTCGCGCAGCGCCGCGGCGGCGCGCGCCGAGCCGCGCCGCGGCCTGCTGGGTTGGCTCAGCGGGCGCTGAGCGTTCACCCGGCGCGCGCGGCGCGTCATCGGCCGGTCACCGGGTTTTCACGCCCGCGTCACTGCGTCGCCCCAGCATCCGGGGCAACGACGGAGGACCGACGATGCGGGATCTGCCCCTGCCCACGCTGCCCCTTGCCGAGCTGATGCCGCCCGCCGCGGCGAACCGGAGGTTGCTTCATCCGGCGCCCACGCGCAGCGACGCGCCCCGCCTCGTGGTGGCTTGGGCGGCTGATGCGGCGGATGTCCGCGCCGCGCAGCGCCTGAGGCACGCCGTCTTCGCCCAGGAGATGGGCGCCCGGCTCAGCGTGCCGCCGGGCGCGCCGGCCGGCCACGACATCGACATGTTCGACGACTTCTGCGAGCACCTGATCGTGCGCGCCCCCGAAGGCCCCGACGGCGAGCCCGGCGAGGTGATCGGCACCTACCGCGTGCTGACGCCGGCGGCGGCGCGGCGCGTCGGCGCGCTGTACAGCGAGGGCGAGTTCGACCTGACGCGGCTGCGCCCCTACCGCGCCCGCATGGTGGAACTGGGCCGCTCCTGCGTGCATGCCGACTGGCGCTCGGGCGGCGTGATCCTGGCGCTGTGGGGCGCGCTGGCCGAGTTCATGGCGCGCAACGGCCTGGAGACCATGATCGGCTGCGCCAGCGTCGGCATGCGCGACGGCGGCCACGTCGCCGCCAGCCTGTGGGAGCAGTTGCGCCACATGCAGCTCGCGCCCATCGAATGCCGCGTGCGGCCGCGCCTGCCGCTGCCGGTGGACGAACTGCGCCGCGACCTGCCCGTCGAGCCGCCGCCGCTGATCAAGGGCTACCTGCGCTGCGGCGCGAAACTGCTCGGCGCGCCGGCCTGGGATCCGGACTTCGGCACCGCCGACCTGCCGCTGCTGCTGCGCATCGCCGACCTGCCGCCGCGCTACCGGCGCCACTTCGGCGCGGCCTGAACGCCGCCGGCGCCGGGCGGGCGCAGCAGCGTGCGCACGGCCTCGTCGTGCAGCGCGTCGACCGCCGCCGAGTGCGCCGAGGCCTTGCTGCGCAGCACCGCCACTTCCATCGTCGAGAGCGCCGGCAGGCCCTGCTTGTCGCCCAGGATCGTCAGGCCCGGCGGCACGCTGCAGCGCGTGAGCACCGCCACCGCGATGCCGCTTTCCACCGCGGCGATCTGGCCGGCCAGGCTGGAGCTGTTGTAGACCACGCGCCAGGCGCGCCGCTGCGCGCCGAGCGCCGCGAAGGCCTGCTTGCGCGCCAGGCTGCCCGGCTCGTAGACGGCCACCGGCAGCGGCTCGCGCCGCCAGGCCTCGTGCTGCGCTGCGCCGACCCAGACCAGCGGCTCCTCGAACAGCAGCGTGCCGCGCGTGGGCCGGTCGCGCGAGACCAGCGCGATGTCCAACTCGCCGCGCTGCACGCGCGGGATCAGCGCGGTCGACTGCTCGCAGTCGAGCACGATCTCCACGCCGGCGTGGCGCGACGCGAAGCCGCGCAGCAGCGGCGTCAGGTAGCGCGCCGCGTAGTCGTCGGGCACGCCCAGGCGCACGCGCCCGCTGAGCCGCGGGCCGTGCAGCGCGGCGAGCGCGTCGCCGTGCAGCTCGAGCAGGCGGCGCGCGTGGCCCAGCAGCTCGGCGCCGGCCGGCATCAGCTCGAGGTGGCGCGGCCCGCGCAGCAGCAGCGGCCGGCCGGCGGCTTCTTCCAGCTTGAGCAACTGCATGCTCACCGCCGACGCCGAGCGGTGCAGGCGCGGCGCCGCCGCCGCGAGCGAGCCGGCGTCGACCACGGCGACGAAGGCGCGCAGCCAGTCGAGTTGCAGGTCACGCATGCCCGCTCCTTCAATCGTTCGATTTTCGAATGATAGACAGGTGAAGATTCCGCTTTTCTGACGCTGAACCCGAGGCGACGATGGCGGCATGAGTGCTTCCCACCAACGCCAGGGCCTGTGGCTGATGAGCGCCGGCGGCGCGCTGCTCGGCACGCTGGGGCTGTTTCTCGAACGCTCGGGCGCGCAGCCGCTGACGGCGGTGTGGTTCCGCTGCGCCTTCGGCCTGCTGGCGCTGCTGGCCTGGGGCGCGGCGACGCGCCGCCTCGCCGAGCTGCGCCTGCGCGGACGCATGCTCGCCGCGGCGCTGGCCGCCGGCGCGCTGGTGGTGTTCAACTGGGCGAGCTTCTTCGCCGCGATCGAGCGCACCTCGATCGGCGTGGCGACCGTCGTCGTCCACGTGCAGCCGATCTGGGTGATGCTGCTCGGCGCGTGGTGGTGGCGCGAGCGCATCTCCGCGCGCCAGGCGCTGGCCGTGCCGCTCGCGCTCGCCGGGCTGGCGCTGGCCAGCGGCGTGCTCGACGAAGGGCCGGCCGCGATCGGCCAAGACTACCTCGTCGGCCTCGCGCTGTGCCTGGTCGGCTCGTTCACCTACGCGATCGTCACGCTGCTCGCCAAGGCGGCGCAGGGTGTCGGCTCGTATGCCTTCGCCGCCTGGCAGTGCGGCGTCGGCGCGCTCGCGCTGGCGTGGTGGCCGTGGCTGCACGGCTGGCCGGCGCCGGCCGCCTGGGGCTGGCTGGCCGGCCTGGGCGTGCTGCACACCGGCCTGGCCTACGTGCTGATGTACGCCGGCATGGCGCGCCTGCCCACCGCGCGGATCGCGGTGCTGCAGTTCGTCTACCCGGCGGTGGCGGTGGTCGTCGACCAGATCGTCTACGACCGCGCGCTGAGCCCCTTGCAGTGGGGCGGCGTCGCGCTGATGGGGCTGGCGCTGTGGGGCGCGAACCGCGGCGGCGCGGGGCGGCCGGCCGGGCTGGCAAGATAGCGGCCCCATGCTCGAAGCCACCGAGGAACCCGGCACCGCCGTCACCACGCTCGCCAACGGCGTGCGCATCGTCGTGCTCGCGCTGCCCGGCACCGGCAGCGCCAGCGTCAGCGTGTTCGTGCGCACCGGCAGCGCGCACGAGGGCGCCGGGCTGAACGGCATCAGCCACGTCGTCGAGCACATGGCCTTCAAGGGCACGCGCACGCGCGACTGCCAGCGCATCAACCTCGACGCCGAACGCCTGGGCGCGGAGGTCAACGCGCACACCGACAAGGACCACACCGCCTTCCACATGCGCGGCCTGGCCGCCGACGCGCCGGCGTTCGTGCGCCAGCTCGGCGACATCGTGCGCGAGAGCACCTTCCCCGAGGACGAACTGGAGCGCGAGCGCCGCGTGATCCTGCACGAGATCGCCGACGACGAGGACGACCCGCTGACCCTGGCCTTCCAGGCCTTCGACCGCGAGTGCTTCGGCGCGCACCCGGCGGCGCTGCCGGTGATCGGCCGGCGCGCCAACATCGAGCGCTTCACGCGCGACGACCTGCTCGGCTACGTGCGGCGCCAGTACAGCGGCGCCAACGTGGTGATCGGCGTGGCCGGCGAGGTCGACGCCGCGGCGGTGCTCGCGGCGGCCGACGAGGCCTTCGGCAGCCTGCCGCGCGGCGAGGCGAACACGCTGGCCGCGCCGCAGTGGGCGGGCGGCATCACGACCAAGCGCCTGACGGGCAGCAGCCAGACCCACGTGGTGATCGGCTGGCCGACCGCGTCGCTGATCGACGACGACCCGGCCGGCATCGTCGCCGCGGCGGTGCTCGGCGAGGGCATGAGCTCGCCGCTGCTCGACCGCATCCGCGAGCGCAAGGGCCTGGCCTACTACACGCACTGCTCGGCCGACGTGCTGGGCCTGTGGGGCCAGTTCGTCATCGAGGCCTCGGTGGCGCCCGAGCACCTCGACGAGTTCTGCGCCGAGGTGCGCACGCTGATGCGGGAGCTGGCCGGCAGTGTCGGCGCGGTGGACCTCGAACGTGCGCGCAACCAGCTCGCGGTGCGCGCGCTGCGCTCGGCCGAGCAGCCGTTCCGGCGCGTCGAGGAGGCCTGCCTCGACCTGCTGTTCCTCGACCGCGTGCGGCCGCGCGCGCAGAGCCTGGCGCGCCTGCGCGGCGTGCCGGCCGGGCGCGTCGCCGAGGCTTTCGGCACGATGCTGGCGCAGCCGGTGGCCGCCGCCGTCGCGGGCCGGCTGCCGCGCCATGCGCTGCAGCGCGTCGGCGAGCGGCTGCGCGCTTGAAACGCCCGATCCCCGCGCGCCTGCCACATCGTGTTGCACGGGCGGGCGCGAAGCACGCTAGGCTCGAAGGCTATGTGGGGAAACAACAAACCCGTGGTGCTCTCGTACGGCCGGCAGCGCTCGCGCTGGTCGCTGCCGCCCTGGCTGGTGCTGCTGATCGTCGGCGCGGCGGCCGGCGTGGCCGGCGTGATCTACGTGCAGGAGAAGCACCTGCCGCCGCGCCTGTCGGCGTCGGAATCGTCCGAGCTGCGCGGCGCCTACGACCAGGCCGACGCCGAGCGCCGCCAGTTGAAGGCCGAGCTCGACGCCACCGCCGCCAGGCTGCAGGCCGCGCAGGCCGACGGCAAGAAGCTCGGCGAGGACCTGGCCGCCGGCCGCAGCGGCAGCGAGAAGCTGCGCCAGGACCTGGACTTCGCCGTCGACGCGCTGCCGCCCGACCCGCGCGGCGGCGCCGTCGAGGTGCGCGCCGGGCGTTTGCAACGCAAGGGCGCCGGCCTCGCCTACGAAGTGGCGCTGACGCGCGGCGCGGGCGCCAGGCCGATCAACGCCGTGCTGCAGCTCGCCGTCAGCGGGCAGGGCGCCAGCGGCGCGGAGACGCGGGTGGTCGGCAAGCCGGTGCCGCTGTCCATTGGCGCCTACGAGATCGCACGCGGCACGCTGGCGCTGCCCGAGGGCTTTCGCGCCGGGCAGGCGACGATCAGCGTGCTGGACCGGCCCGACGGCCGCCAGCTCGGCATGCGCGTTCTCTACGTGAAGTGAAGTAGGCTGCGCACGATGCGCATCGCCCAGCTTCGCCACCGCCTGCGCGCCCTGGGCGCGAACCCGCAGCACGAGGAGCGCGTGCTGCGCCTGTGGGCCAACGCGCTGCCGCAGTCGCACGGCCGGCGCCGCATCGAGGACTGGCTGCCGCGCACGCTGCGCGAGGCGCTGCCGGCGCTGGAGGCCGAACTCGCCGCGCTGGCCACGCTGCGCTCGGCGCACGACGGCGAAGACGGCTCAGAGCGCCTGCTGGTGTCGCTGGCCGACGGCCAGGCGGTGGAGGCGGTGCTGCTGCCGCGCGAGGGCCTGTGCGTCTCGACGCAGGCCGGCTGCGCGGTCGGCTGCGTGTTCTGCATGACCGGGCGCGACGGCCTGATCCGCCAGTTGGCGAGCGCCGAGATCGTCGCGCAGGTGGCGCTGGCGCGGCGCCGCCGCGCGGTGCGCAAGGTGGTGTTCATGGGCATGGGCGAGCCGGCGCACAACCTCGACGCGGTGCTCGAGGCGATCGAGCTGCTCGGCACCGCCGGCGGCATCGCGCACAAGCAGCTCGTGTTCTCCACGGTGGGCGACGCGCGTGTCTTCGAGCGCCTGCCGCTGGGGCGCGTCAAGCCGGCGCTGGCCTTGTCGCTGCACACCACCAAGGCGGACCTGCGCGCGCAACTGCTGCCGCGCGCGCCGCGCTTGGAGCCGGCCGAGCTGGTCGCGGCCGGCGAGCGCTACGCGCGCGCCACCGGCTACCCGATCCAGTACCAGTGGACGCTGATCGACGGCGTCAACGACGGCGACGACGAGGTCGAGGCGCTGGTCGCGCTGCTGGCGGGGCGCTACGCGATCATGAACATGATTCCGTTCAACGCCGTCGACGGCCTGGACTTCCGCCGCCCGCCGGACGAACGCGCGCAGAGGATCATGCGCATGCTCAACCGCCGCGGCGTGCTGGCGCGGCTGCGCCAGTCGGCCGGGCAGGACGTGCAGGCCGGCTGCGGGCAGTTGCGCGCGCGCGAGCTGGGCAGAGATCCCGTTCGGGCCGAGCCTGTCGAAGCCCCGGTCGAGCTGCGGCGCGAGGCCCTTCGACGGGCTCAGGGCGAACGGAAGCCCGCGCATCAGGCCGGCAGCGTGTAGCGCGTCGCCGGGCCGCGGCCGGTCTGCACCAGCAGGCCGCGCTCGGCCAGCGTCACCAGGTGCTTGGAGGCGGTGGCCGGGCTCAGCTCGCACAGGTTCGCATAGCCGCTCTTGTTGAGCGAGCCGGCTTCGAGCAGCCGCGCCAGCACGGCCTGGCAGCGCTGCGCGCTGATCAGGTCGGCGCTGGCTTCGCGCCAGGCGGCGGCGAGCCTCTGCTCGCGCGTCAGCTCGCGCTCGAAGGTGCGGCGCAGCGTGTCGAGCTCCCCGGCGAAGCCGTCGCCCAGCGCATGGCGCTCGATCAGCGCCAGCGCGGCCTCGCGCTCCTTCATCGCGATGGCCAGGTAGGCGCGCGCGATCGCCAGGTGCGCGCGCACGTGCTCGGCTGGCGCGCCGGGCAGCGCCAGCAGCTCGCGCTGGTGCTGCACGTCGGCGATCTCGGCGTAGTGCGCTGCGGCCTCGGAGGGCAGCATGCGGTCGCGCGCGCGGTCCTCGGCCGGGCCGAGGATGTCGCGCTTCAGGCGCTTGGTGGCCTGCGCGTGCGTCGGGTCGCTCTCGTGCGGCCAGATCGCCGTCGCGGCGGCGGCGTGCGCGTCGCCGCGCCGCTCGTCGAGCGCATCGCCCGACTGCTTGAACTGCAGGTAGGCGACTTCGGCGAGGTTGTAGTGCGCCAGCCCGGCGACGCGGTGCAGGCGGTGGCGCATCGCGATGTCCAGCGCCTGCTGGTACTCGTCGCGCGCGCGGCCGTAGTCGGACTGCCAGAACCAGGCCACGCCCAGGTTCATGTGCGTGCTGGCGAGGATCTCGGGCTCGACCGTCATCGTCCCGGCCAGCGCCAGCACGCGCTGCGCGTAGTCGCGCGCGCGCATGAAGTCCTTCGCCTCGCCGTAGATCAGGCTCAGGTTGCCGCAGGTCTTCAGGATGGCCTGGCGGTCGTCGATGCGCTCGTACAGCAGCAGCGCGCGGTGCTTGTGTTCCAGCGCGCGCGGCAGGTCGCCGGCGCGGCGCAGGCATTCGCCCCAGGTCTGCTCCAGCATCGCCAGCGCCGCCGGCGACAACGTGTAGCGCCCCGCCACGGCCTGCGCGCGCTCCAGCAGCGCGTGGGCGCGCGGGTCGTTGCGCAGCGCGTACAGCCAGGCCAGGCGCACCAGCGTGGCGACGTACTCCTCGATCACCTCGACGGCCGCGCCGGCGTCCTCGCCCAGGCCGCAGCGGCGCAGGTGCTCGACGCTGTCCTGGTAGCAGGCGAAGGCGCGGTCCAGGTCGCGCGGCTCGTGGAACTTGCCGAGCGCGCCGTAGACGATGCCCAGCAGCAGCGTGTCGCCGGCCTCGGCCGCCAGGCGCAGCGCCTGTTCGTGATGCGCCTGCTCGCCGGCCGCGTCGCCGCGCATGCGCGCCAGCGCGGCGCGCGCCAGTTGCAGCTCGACGCGCTCGCGGGGGGAGGCCGCCGCGGCCTGCACCGCGTCGACGATCGCCTCGGTCTCGGCCTCGTTGGCCAGCTCGACGCTGTGGCGCTGCAGCGTGCGCGTCACGCCGGCGGTGTCGCCGGCCTGCGCCAGATGCCACAGCGCGGCCAGGCTGTCGCCGGCCACCTGCGCGGCGGCGCCGTGGCGGGTGTGCCAGGCGGCGCGGGACTCGGGGCCGGCCAGGGCGCAGCGCGCCGCGGCGTGCTCGCCGGCCAGCGCCCGCAGCGCCAGGCGCTGCTCGGCGCTGGCCGGCACGCCGCGCAGGCACTGCGCCAGCGCGCGCTTGCCCTTGTCGAGGTAGCGGTAGTAGGTGCTGGCGCCCACCGCCCACAGCCCGCACAACTGGCTGGCCGCGGCCTCGTCGGCATGGCCGCGATAGCGCTCGCGGAAGGCCGGCACCGCGACGAAGCCGAGCTGGCAGGCCAGCGCCAGCACCGGCCGCCAGCTCGTGCGGTCCAGCCAGGCGTCGCGGGCGATGGGCTCGGCCAGCGCGGCGCGGTCGGGACGCAACTGGCCGACCGCCCAGCGCAGCAGCAGTTCGACGGCCGCCGCCGGGTGGGCGGCGTCCAGCGTCTCGCCGGCCGCGCCGTGCAGCGGGCCCAGCCAGTGGCGCGCGAGCCAGCGCGCGATACGGCGGCGGCGGCGCAGCCACTCGTCCAGCGAGCCGGCGCGCAGCGCGGCGAGCAGGCTTTCGAGCACCGCTTCGGCCACCGGCTGCGGCGGCTGGCGCGGTGGGCTTGCGAAATTGTGAGCAGGTGTTTCCATGGCAATGAATAATCGTCTCACGATCGTCTGGCGGCCGGACATCCCACCGAAGGACGAATGCCTGTGAATGGGACGGTGAGGGGCGTAAGGTCCGCCCACCGTGCGCGCACGCGGGCATCGCCCCGGCGCCGCCGACAACCCGCGACCAGGAGCAACGACCATGACCCTGCCCAGACTCGTGCCGGACAAGCACGACACCGCCGCCCGCACCGACAGCGTGCTGTTCGCCGTCTACGCGCCCTTCGGCAGCGACGAGACGCTGTCCACCTACCCCGAGGGCAGCTCGCAGACGCTGGCGCAGCATCCGCTGATGCAGGGCCTGGTGAAGGTGGCGGCGCAGGGCATCCACGTGGCGGCGCTGATCGACCGCGTGGGCGACGACACCTGGCTGGTCGAGATCGAGGCCGGCAAGCCGGCCGAGGCCAAGGTCAGCTCGCGCTGGAAGCAGGACATGGCCGCGCCGGCCAACCTGGCGGGTTTCCTGCGCCACGCGCACCGCAGCCGGCCGAGCGCGGCCATCGTGCTGGCGCTGGAAGGCCACGGCGCCGGCTACCTGCCCGAGATCGACCGGCGCCAGCTCAGCCTGGCCAACCTGACGAACAAGGGCGCGTTCGAATGGCGCCTGAGCGCCAGCGCGGGCGGCGCGCCGGTGCTGCCGGCGGGTTCGCCGCTGCTGCCGGCCGGCTCACCCTTGCTGCCTGCGGGCTCGCCGCTGCTGCCGGCCGGATCGCCCCTGCTGCCCAGCAACCACATGCCGCTGTCCACCTGGGGCCTGGGCGCGGCGCTGCGCGCTGCGCTCGACGCCGGCGTTCCCAAGCTCTCGGTGATCCACTTCGACAACTGCTTCAACATGGCCGCCGAGGTGCTGCACACCGTGGCGCCCTATGCCGAGTACGCCACCGGCTACCCGAACTACAACTTCTTCACCGCCGGCGAGGGTTATCCGGGCGTGTTCGCGGCGCTGGCGCAGCAGGGCACGGCCACGGCCCGGGAGCTGGCGCACGCCTTCGCCAAGGGCAACCAGAAGATCCTCGAAGCCAAGGGCAACCACCCGACGATAGGCTGCGCGGTGCGCCTCGAGCGCATGAAGGACATCACCGAGCGCCTGGACGACCTCGCCGACGCGCTGCTGGCCGCGCTGCGCACGCCGCCGCCGCACTCGCAGGCGCGCCAGCTCGTGGTGCAGGCCATCGGCAAGGCGATCCTGGAGGCGCAGCAGTACGACACCGAAGCCGGCTACGTGCTGGAGGCGCCCGACCAGCTCACCGACCTGGCGAGCTTCGCCGCCGCGCTGCTGAACCAGGACTTCCGCCCGCACCCGGTGCACGCCGCCGCCAAGGCGCTGCGCGACGCGCTGCACGGCATCAAGGTCTACGGCAGCACCGATGCGCCCTGGGTCGCCGCCGGCAGCGGCATCGTGTGGGATTTCACCTCCGACTCGCTGGCGATGAACATCTTCCTGCCCGACCCGCTGCTGCGCGGGCAGTGGGACTGGCGCTCGCCCTTCTACCTGGACATCAACCCCGACCCCAACCAGCCGCGCGTGCAGCCGCACATCATCGACTTCGTCAAGGTGACCGACTGGGTCGACTTCATCATCGAGTACCACAAGGAAAGCCGCGAGTGGGTGCGCCTGCTGCCGGCGGCGATTCCCGAGTTCCCGGTCTTCAACGCCAGCTTCGACCCGAAAAAAGCGCCGCCGCGCGGCGGCACCGACAAGCCGCGGCCCCCCTGCCGCGGCCTGTACGGCGGCCCGGCCGGCAAGTCGGCGCCCTGATCGTCTGGGCATCGTCTCGGCGCGCGACGCGGATCACGCCGGATCGGCGTCGCAATGGGAAGGGCGCCGGACTGGAATGGAGCCAGGACGACAGCGGCAACGCGACGCTCGTCCGGCCTCTCGATCCAGATCCAGGAGAACTCACCATGATGAACACGCAACTGCTCCACGCCCTTCCCGCCGAACAGGCGCGCTGCCGCGAGCTGGCGCGCAGGTACGTGGCCATCGGCTCGGCCGGCGCCTTCGCCAGCGCGCTGATCGAGCACTCGCTGCGCCGCGCCGACCGCGCGGTGATCGACGGCGACGAGGCCGACATCCGCCGCGCGCTGGCCGAACTGCAGGGCTACGAAGGCACGCCGCGCGAGCCGCTGCGGCTGGCGGCCTGAAGCTTGCTGGCCTCCTCGTGCGGCGTAGGATGACGCCGCACAGGAGGCCAGCGCCATGAAATCCGGAAAGATCCTCGTTGCGCAAGGCGGTGGCCCGACCGCCGTGATCAACCAGTCGCTGGTCGGCGTGGCCCTGGAGGCGCGCCGTTTCGGCGAGGTGCGGCGGGTCTACGGCGCGCGCCACGGCGTGCGCGGCATCGTCGACGAGGACTTCGTCGACCTGACGCAGGAAACCAGCCACAACCTCGAACTGGTGGCCTGCACGCCGGCCTCGGCGCTGGGCTCCACGCGCGACAAGCCCGACCTGAAGTACTGCCGGGAGATCTTCGCGGTGCTGCGCGCCCACGAGATCGAGCACTTCTTCTACATCGGCGGCAACGACTCGGCCGACACCGTGCGCATCGTCAGCGAGGAGGCGGCCAAGGCCGGCTACCCGCTGCGCGCTATCCACATCCCGAAGACGATAGACAACGACCTCGTCGGCTGCGACCACACGCCCGGCTTCCCCTCGGCGGCGCGCTTCGTCGCGCAGGCCTTCGCCGGCGCCAACCTCGACAACGCCGCGCTGCCGGGCGTGTACGTCGCGGTGGTGATGGGCCGGCACGCCGGCTTCCTGACCGCCGCGTCGGCGCTGGGCAAGAAGTTCCCCGACGACGGCCCGCACCTGATCTACCTGCCCGAGCGCACCTTCGTGCTGGAGAGGTTCCTCGCCGACGTGAAGGCCACCTACCAGCGCCACGGCCGCTGCGTCGTCGCGGTGTCCGAAGGCATCCACGACGCCGGCGGCGCGCCGATCGCGGCGCAGCTCGCGAAAGACCTGGAGCGCGACGCGCACGGCAACGTGCAGCTCTCGGGCAGCGGCGCGCTGGCCGACCTGCTGTGCGAGCAGATCAAGCGCCAGTTGAAGATCAAGCGCGTGCGCGGAGACACCTTCGGCTACCTGCAGCGCAGCTTCATCGGCTGCGTCAGCGACGTCGACCAGCGCGAGGCGCGCGAGGTCGGCGAGAAGGCGGTGCAGTACGCGATGTGGGGCCAGCGCGACGGCTCGGTGGCGATCAAGCGCACCGGCTTCTACTCGGTGGACTACGAGCTGGCGCCGCTGGACGCGGTGGCCGGTAAGACGCGCACGATGGACGACGCCTTCATCAGCGCCGACGGCACCGACGTGACCGACGCCTTCCGCCTGTACCTGCGGCCGCTGCTCGGCTCGGGCATGCCGGACGCCTTCCGGCTGCGCATCAACCCGGTGGCCAAGGTGCTCAAGCGCGGCTGACGGCGTTTCGCGCCGCGCCGGCGCGCTTCGTCGCAGCGCGCTCGCCGCGCGGCGGGCCGGCCGGCACGATGACCGCACTCAGTCATCGTCGCAGGAGCCGGTCATGGTCAAGGATCCATCGCTCGCCAGCCTGGCGCCCGCCGTCGTCGTCCACCTCGTCTTCGCCGCCATCGCGCTGGTGCTCGGCCCCGTCGCGCTGTGGGCGCACAAGGGCTCGCGCGGCCACCGCGCCTTCGGCTACGCCTGGGTGACGGCGATGGCCGGCGCGGCGCTGTCGGCCTTCTTCATCCGCAGCACGCTGGGCTGGCAATGGGCCGGCTTCTCGCCCATCCACCTGCTCGCGCTGGCGACGCTGGCGGGCCTGGCCGGGGCCATCCACGCCATCGCCCGGGGCCGGGTCGCGCTGCACCGCAAGGCGATGCAGCGCACCTACTTCGGCGCCTGCGTGGGCGCGGGGCTGTTCGCGCTGCTGCCCGGCCGCTATCTCGGCGACCTGCTGTGGCACCACGCGCTGGGTCTCGTGTGAGCGGCGCCGAAGTTGGCGAAAATCGAGGATTTCCCAATCCCGATGTGTGCCGATCCATGAGCAAACAGACCCTTTCCTTCCAGGCCGAGGTCAAGCAGATCCTGCACCTCGTCACCCACTCGCTGTACTCCAACAAGGAGATCTTCCTGCGCGAGCTGGTCTCCAACGCCTCCGACGCCTGCGACAAGCTGCGCTTCGAGGCGCTCGACGCGCCCGCGCTGTTCGAGGACGCGCCCGATCTCGAGGTGCGCGTCGCCTTCGACGCCGAGGCGAAGACCATCACCATCACCGACAACGGCATCGGCCTGTCGGAGCCCGAGGCGGTGGCCAACCTCGGCACCATCGCCAAGAGCGGCACGCGCGAGTTCATGGCCGCGCTCGAAGGCGAGAAGAAGAAGGACGCGCAGCTCATCGGCCAGTTCGGCGTCGGCTTCTACAGCGGCTTCATCGTCGCCGACCGCATCACCGTCGAGTCGCGCCGCGCCGGGCTGAAGCCGGAAGAAGGCGTGCGCTGGACCAGCGACGGCAGCGGCGACTTCGAGGTCGAGACCCTCACGCGGCCCGAGCGCGGCACCAGCGTGATCCTGCACCTGCGCGAAGGCGAGGAGGAGTTCCTCTCCGGCTGGAAGCTGCGCTCGATCATCGGCCGCTACTCCGACCACATCTCGCTGCCCATCCTGATGCGCAAGGAGGAATGGGACGCCGAGGCCGGCCAGCAGAAGCTCGGCGACGAGTGGGCGCCGGTCAACAAGGCCGCGGCGCTGTGGACGCGCGCCAAGAGCGACATCACGCCCGAGCAGTACGCCGAGTTCTACAAGCAGATCAGCTACGACACGGAGCCGCCGCTGGCCTACACGCACAACCGCGTCGAAGGGCGCAGCGAGTACACGCAGCTGCTCTACATCCCGGCCAAGGCGCCCTTCGACCTGTGGAACCGCGACAAGCGCGGCGGCGTGAAGCTGTACGTCAAGCGCGTCTTCATCATGGACGACGCCGAGGCGCTGATGCCCGTGTACCTGCGCTTCGTCAAGGGCGTGATCGACTCGGCCGACCTGCCGCTGAACGTCAGCCGCGAGCTGCTGCAGGAAAGCCGCGACGTGAAGGCGATCCGCGAAGGCTCGACCAAGCGCGTGCTGGCCATGCTCGAATCGCTGGCCGACAGCGAGGACGCCGCCGAGCGCGAGAAGTACGCGAAGTTCTGGGCCGACTTCGGCCAGGTGCTCAAGGAAGGCGTCGGCGAGGACCACGCCAACCAGGAGCGGCTGGCCAGGCTGCTGCGCTTCGCCTCCACGCACGCCGACAGCGGCGTCTCGCTGAAGGACTACATCGGCCGCATGAAGGAAGGCCAGGAGGCGATCTACGTCGTCACCGCCGAAACACTCGCCGCGGCCAAGGGCAGCCCGCAGCTCGAGATCTTCCGCAAGAAGGGCATCGAGGTGCTGCTGCTGACCGACCGCGTCGACGAGTGGCTGCTCGCGCACCTGTTCGAGTTCGACGGCAAGCCGCTGCAAAGCGTCGCCAAGGGCGCGGTCGACCTCGGCAAGCTGCAGGACGAGGACGAGAAGAAACACGCCGAGCAGGCCGCCGAGGCGTTCAAGCCGGTGCTGGACCGGCTCAAGGAAGCGCTGAAAGACCGTGCCAAGGACGTGCGCGTGACCACGCGCCTGGTCGATTCGCCGGCCTGCCTGGTGGTCGACGAGGGCGACATCAGCGGCCACCTCGCGCGGCTGCTCAAGCAGGCCGGGCAGGAGGCGCCCAAGGCCATGCCCATCCTGGAGGTGAACGCCGAGCACGCGCTGGTCAAGCGGCTCGAGTCGAGCGCGCACTTCGACGAGCTGGCGCAGGTGCTGTTCGACCAGGCGCTGCTCGCCGAGGGCGGCACGCTGGAGGATCCGGGCGCCTACCTGAAGCGCGTCAACGCGCTGCTCGCGCTCTGATCGCGCTGCGCAGCGTTCAGGCGGCCAGCGGGTCCTCCTCCATCGCCTCGAGCTGGTCGCGCAGCCGCGTGGCCTGCTCGGTCCAGTAGGCCGGGCTCTCGAACCACGGGAAGGCGATCGGGAAGGCCGGGTCCTTCCAGCGCCGCGCGATCCAGGCGCTGTGGTGCAGGATGCGCAGCGTTCGCAGCGGCTCGATCAGCGCCAGCTCGCGGCGGTCGAAATCCATGAACTGCTCGTAGCCGTCGAGCACCGCGCCGAGCTGGCGCGTGCGCTCGGCGCGCGGGCCCGACAGCAGCATCCACAGATCCTGCACCGCCGCGCCGGTGAGCGCGTCGTCGAGGTCGACGAAGTGCGGGCCGGCGGCGCTCCACAGGATGTTGCCGAGGTGGCAGTCGCCGTGCAGCCGCAGCGTGCGCAGCGGCGCCGCGCGCGCGAAGGCGGCGTCGACGCGTTCGAGCGCCGCTTCGGCCATCGCGCGCCAGGCCGGCAGCGCATCGGGCGGCACGATGTCGTGCGCGAGCAGCCAGTCGCGCGGCTCGTGGCCGTGGCTGGCCGGGCTCAGCGTGAGCCGGTGCGTGAAGCGGCCGGCGGCGCCGACCGCGTGGATGCGGCCGATGAAGCGGCCGATCCACTCCAGCACCGCCGGGTCTTCGACTTCCGGCGCGCGGCCGGCCTTGCGCTCGGCCACCGCGAAGCGGTAGCTGCCCGCGTCGGTGGCGAAGGACGCGAGCGTCGGACCCAGGCCCGCCAGCCGCGCGGCGTGCAGCGAGCGCGCATCGGCGGCCAGCGGCCAGGGCGCGGCCAGCGGCACCTCGTGTTCGGCGAGTTCGGCGGCGAAGGCGTGCTCCTCGAGGATCTGCGCATCGCTCCAGCGCCCCGGGCGATAGAACTTCGCCACCACGACGCGGCCGTCTTCGAGGAACACCTGGAAAACGCGGTTTTCGTAGGAGTTGAGCTGGATCAGCCGCCCGTCGCCGCGCAGGCCGGCGGCGTCTAGCGCGTCGAGCACGAGCTCGGGCGAGAGGCCGGCGTAGGGCGTGTCTTCGGCGGCGGAAGGATGCGGCGGCATGGCCGGCATCCTACGCGCGTGCCTCAGCGCATCGAGTAGCGCGGCCCGTCGACCACGACGCCGCCGATGTCCTCGTCGCCGTCCAGCGCGCCGGGGCGGCTGCGCGGCTCGATCGGCGAGAGCAGGCCGAACTCGCTGTGGCCGGAGCCTTCGATGCGCGTGTCGGGCGCGAAGAAGGAGTCCTGGAACAGCGAGGAGTCCTGCCACAGCGCGGTGCGTTCGGCGCGCCGGCTCGCCACCGTGCTGGCGAGCGTGTCGCGCGCCTGGTTCAGCGAGGGCGCCGGCGGCCGGGCGGCCTGCGGGCCGCGCGCGTTGGCGCCGGCCTGCGGCACCAGCAACTGCAGTTCGGCCACCGAGGGCAGGTTCTCCACCGGGCAGCGCAGGTAGCGCACGCGGCAGGCGCCCAGCACCGCCTGCTTGATCTGCAGGATGCGGCGCGAGTTGGCGCGGTCGGTGTCGAGGTCGATCGCGGCGAGCACCCGGCCGTTGGCGCTGCACACCGCGAAGGTGACGTGGATCGAGCCCAGCAGTTCGTACCAGTAGCGCGTGCGGCCCGGATCGACGGGCTGGCTGAAGCGCACCAGCGGCAGCTTGGACAGCACGATGTGATGCGGCAGCGCCTCGCGCAGCAGGCGGTAGACGCGGCGCTCGTCGGTGGAGAAGACCGGCCGCGCCGACAGCGCCCACTCGGTCGGCAGCGGTACCTGCTTGGGCGGGCGGCGCAGCCACCACAGCCAGGTCGCGGAGGCCGCGGCAGCCCCTGCGAGGGCAGACAGCGCAACGAGCAGCGTCGGGGTCGGCATGTCCTAGGGCCGGTTAACTGGGAGGGCTCGCGCCGCTCCCCTGGCAGGCCCCAGGGCTAGGCGCGAGTAAGGCCGCGTGCGACGGGGCAGGTCGATCGCGAGCAGCCAATGTACCGGATGTTACGTACGCCGCGCGCACCATCCGCATCCCCAGATCTGGGGCCTCACGCCGAACGTTGCGGCCGCGCCGCGCTTTACTCGCCGGCGATGTGATGACTGCTGGAAATGTGAGCCTTGACTTCGGAAATCGTGTCCAGGATCTGCTGCACGTGGCTGGCGTGGCGCTTGATCTGGTAGTCGAACTCGGCGGCCTGCTCGCCGACCATTTCTTCGACGTGCGAGGCGAAGGTGTCGGGCGGCAGCCGCAGCCAGGCGTCCGACTCGGAGCCTTCGCGCTCCACCGTCGCGCCGGCGTTGCGCGCGATCTTCAGCATCGCGGTGTTTTCACTCAGCGCGTGGATGAACAGCGTCTGCACGCCGCGGTTGCGCGCGTGCAACACCGAATGCTCGAACAGCCGGGCGCCGAAGCCCCGGCCGCGTGCCTTGCGCAGCACCGAGACGCCGAATTCGGCCATCGCGCCGCGTGCCGGGTCGGCCGGCGTGCTCGGGTGGGCCAGGTGCGCCATCGCGATCAGTTCGAGGCGGCGGTTGAAGATGCCGAAGACCTCGTCGCGGTCGAAGTCGAGCGTGTCGACGTAGCGGGCGATCTGCGCATCCGTGGCGGGGTAGCCGAAGCGCAGGTAGCGGTCGTTCTCGTCCAGGCCCAGCAGGTGGGCGACGATGCGTTCGCGATGGCGCGGGCCGAGCGAGCGGATCGGCACCCAGCTCCAGCGTGAATCGGGGGTGGCGGCCATGCCGCTGGTGGCGGGCTTCTCGGCCGGGTTGACGGAGACTTGGTCGATGGGGTTCATCGTGTCCTCACAGTCTAGGGTTAACCCTAGTCTATGCGAACTGGCTAGAGATGGAAGTCCAACCTGCACCGGCGGTGTCCGTCATTCGTGACAAGTGGCCGCTTTGGTGGAGCGCCGGGATCTGCTAGACTCACAGGCTTTTCCGCTTTTCGCCCTGCGGAAAACACGGGTCGGCAGCGGCCCGTGCGGCCGAGCCGAGAGTCCGCCACTCACAGAAGCGGGGCCTCGCGAGGCGAGGGTGTTACCGAAGCAACTCCACGCACATGAAAACCTTCAGCGCCAAGCCGGCCGAGGTGACGCATGAGTGGTTTGTGATTGACGCGACCGACAAGGTCCTCGGACGGGTGGCCAGTGAAGTCGCCCTCCGCCTGCGCGGCAAGCACAAGGCCATCTACACGCCTCACGTCGATACCGGCGACTTCATCGTCGTCGTCAACGCCGACAAGATCCGCGTCACCGGCAACAAGGCCAACGACAAGGTGTACTACCGCCACTCGGGCTTCCCGGGCGGCATCTACGGCACCAAGTTCAAGGACATGCAGGCCAGGCATCCCGGGCGCGCGCTCGAGAAGGCGGTCAAGGGCATGCTGCCCAAGGGCCCGCTCGGCTACGCGATGGTCAAGAAGCTGAAGGTGTATGCCGGTGCCACGCATCCGCACACCGCCCAGCAGCCCAAGCAGCTGGACATCTAAGGAGCGGTGATGATCGGAAATTGGAACTACGGCACCGGCCGCCGCAAGTCGTCGGTGGCGCGCGTCTTCATCAAGAAGGGCAGCGGCCAGATCGTGATCAACGGCCGCCCGGTCGAGCAGTACTTCGGCCGCCAGACCTCCATCATGGTGGTCAAGCAGCCGCTGGTGCTGACGGCCAACGACGCGGCCTTCGACATCAAGGTCAACGTGCACGGCGGCGGCGAGTCCGGCCAGGCCGGCGCGGTGCGCCACGGCATCACCCGCGCGCTGATCGACTACGACGCGGCGCTCAAGCCCGAGCTGAGCCGCGCCGGCTTCGTGACGCGCGACGCGCGCGAAGTCGAGCGCAAGAAGGTCGGCCTGCACGGCGCGCGCCGCCGCAAGCAGTTCAGCAAGCGCTGAGGTCGCGCCCAGGCGCCCATCCTCGAACGAGGCCGCCGTCGCGCGGCCTCTTTCGTTTCCGGCCCTCCGCTTACCAGCCGACACCAAACTGACATGCGTTGGAAACTCCTGCGACGCCGCCTGTCGGTCAGCGCCCCGCGCATGATCGTGCGCAGCCACCTGCCCTGGCCGGTGCGCTGGGCGGTGGGCGCGCTGGTGCTCGGTTTCTCGGCGGCGCTGGCGCTGTGGGCCTTCGAGACCGGCAAGGACCTCGCCGGGCTGGACCGCGCCGCCCGCGCCGAGCTGGGCAAGCTGCGTGTCGAGGTGGCGCAGCTTCGCGAGGAGCGCGAGAAGGCGCTGTCGATCGCCAACACCGCCGACAGCCTGCTCAAGACCGAGCGCACCGCGCAGGAGAAGCTGGCGCAGCAGTTGCGCCAGGCCGAGGCCGAGAACCTCGCGCTGAAGGCCGACCTCGGCTTCTTCGAGACGCTGCTGCCGGCCGCTTCCGGCGAGGCGGCGCTGAGCATCCGCGGCCTGCAGGCCGAGCCGGCCAGCGAACATCAACTGCGCTACCAGATCCTGCTGATGCAGCCCGGCAAGGCGCGGCCCGAGTTCAGCGGCCGTTACGAAATGACGCTGGCTGGCACGCTCGACGGCCAGCCCTGGTCGCAGCCGGGCGGAGCGCAGCCCTTGCAGGTCAAGCAGTACCGCCGCGTCGAGGGCCTGATCGAGCATCCGCCGCAGGCGCAGGTCAAGACGGTGACGGTAAAGGTCACCGATGCGCGAGGCGCGGTTCTTGCCTCGCATTCGGTCCAGATGTGACCGGATTTCAGGAGTGGAATGCCCATGTTCGGAAAACAGAAGCAGCCGCCGATCCGCACGCTGATCGGCGAGGGCACGGTGATCTCGGGTGAACTGCGCTTCGCCGACGGCCTGCGCATCGACGGCGAGGTGGTCGGCGACGTGGTGGCCGACGGCGAGGGTTACAGCATCCTCGTGATCAGCGAGAAAGCCCGCGTCACCGGCAAGGTCACCGCCGGCCACGTGATCGTCAACGGCACGGTGATCGGGCCCGTCCATTCGAGCACGCTGCTCGAACTGCAGCCCAAGGCGCAGATCACCGGCGACGTTCGCTACGAGGTGCTGGAGATGCACCAGGGCGCCACGATCGACGGCGAACTCCGCCCGGTCAAGGCCGACGAAAAACCTTCCCTCAAGCTGGCGGCCGCCAATCTGTGACAATCGCTGCGACGGCGCCGAGCCGAAGGAGCAAGCGATGAGTGCAGTGGCCGACAACATCCAGACCGCGGTGGACGAACCGCCGGCGCCTATCGTCTTCACCGACAGCGCGGCGAGCAAGGTCAAGGAACTGGTCGACGAAGAGGGCAACCCCGACCTGAAGCTGCGCGTGTTCGTGCAGGGCGGCGGCTGCTCCGGCTTCCAGTACGGCTTCACCTTCGACGAGATCGTCAACGACGACGACACGCAGATGACCAAGAACGGCGTCACGCTGCTGATCGACGCGATGAGCCTGCAATACCTGGTCGGCGCCGAGATCGACTACAAGGACGACCTGCAAGGCGCGCAGTTCGTGATCAAGAACCCGAACGCCACCACCACCTGCGGCTGCGGTTCGAGCTTCACGCCCTGAGCGGCGCGTCGCGCCAGCGCACCGAGAAGGCCGCCCACGGGCGGCCTTGTCATTTTGGATAGAGCGCGCCCAGCACACGCGCGCCGCGCGCGCCGGTCACCGAAGGCAGGCTGGCGCTGTCGCCGCGCACGAAGGCGCGCGCCAGCCAGGCGAAGGCGCAGGCCTCGACCTGGTCGGGCGGCAGGCCGCGTTCGGCCGTGGAGGCGACGCGCACGCCGGGCAGCCGCGCCGCCAGCCGCGCCATTAGGTGCGTATTGAAGGCGCCGCCGCCGCACACCAGCAGCTCCCGGGCATCGGGGCGATGCGCGACGAGGTCGCGCGCCGCCGCCCAGGCGCTCAGCTCGACGAGCGTGGCCTGCACGTCGGCCGGAGCGAGTGCGCCGCGCGCAGCGAGGCGCCGCGCCAGCCATTCGGCATGGAACAGGTCGCGGCCGGTGCTCTTGGGCGGTGGCAGCGCGAAGTAGGGCTCGGCCTGCAGTTCGGCGAGCAGCGCCGCGTCGACCCGCCCGCCGGCGGCCCAGCGGCCATCGCGGTCGAAGGCCTCGCCGCGATGGCGCCGCACCCAGTGGTCGAGCAGCGCGTTGGCCGGGCCGCAATCGAAACCGAGCACCGAGCCGTCGGCGCCCAGCAGCGTCAGGTTGGCGATGCCGCCGAGGTTGAGCAGCGCCAGTGCCTCGCCGGCGCGGCCGAACATCGCGCGGTGGAAGGCCGGCACCAGCGGCGCGCCCTGGCCGCCGGCGGCCACGTCGCGGCTGCGCAGGTCGGCCACCACGGCGATGCCGGTGAGCTCGGCCAGCAGCGCCGGGCTGTTCAGTTGCAGCGTGTAGCCGTCCTGCGGGCGGTGCCGCACCGTCTGGCCGTGCGCGCCGATCGCCGTCACCGCGCCGGCATCGACGCCGGCGCCGGCCAGCAGGCGGGCCACCACCTCGGCATAACGGCGCGCCAGCGTGTTGCCGGCCAGCGCGGCGCGGTGCAGTTCGTCGTCGCCGCGCGTGTTCAGCGCCAGCAGTTCGTCGGCGAGCACCGCATCGAAGGGAAGGTGGGCATGCGCCAGCACGCGCAGCGGCGCGCCGTCTTGCCCGGGCCACTGCGCCAGCACGCCATCGACCCCGTCGAGCGAGGTGCCCGACATCAGGCCGATGAAGCGTTCGCTCACCGGCGGTCGTTCACTCGGCGACGGTGGCGCCGACCGTCAGCGCGGCGTCGAGCTGGCCGCGGACCTGGTGGGCGAAGGCGGCGAAGCGCTGGCGCGCCGCCGGGCTCAGCTCGATGGCCTCGGAGGCCTTGGCCATCGCGATCGGATCGACCTGCGCGCCCTGCACCTTGAACTCGAAGTGCAGGTGCGGGCCGGTGGCCCAGCCGGTGGCGCCGACGGCGCCGACCCGCTCGCCCTGGTCTATGCGCTGGCTGGCGCGCACGTCGATGCGGCTGAGGTGCGCGTACAGCGTGGCGCGGCCGTTGCCGTGCTCGATCTCGACGACGTTGCCGTAGCCGTTCTGGCGCCCGGCGAACTTGACCGTGCCCTGCGCCACCGCGCGCACCGGCGTGCCCATCGGCGCGCCGTAGTCGACGCCCTTGTGCGCGCGCCACTGGTTGAGGATGGGGTGCATGCGCATCGAGAAGCCCGAGGTCACGCGCGAGAACTCCATCGGGCTGGCCAGGAAGGCGCGCCGCTTGCTCTTGCCGTCCAACCCGTAGTAGCCGCCGCGGCCGCCCTCGTCCTTGAACCAGACGGCCGCATGGGCCTCGCCCCTGGTGACGAACTCGGCCGCCAGCAGGCGGCCGGCGGCGTGGTTCCAGGTGATCGGTTCGCCGTCGGCGGTGAGCGTCTCGTAGACCACCGAGAAGGTGTCGCCGCGGCGCAGCTCGCGGTGGAAGTCGATGTCCACCGAGAAGGCCTCGGCCATCTGCACCGCCACCGCGTCGGGGATGCCCGATTCGTCGGTCGCGCCGAACAGCGAGCTGCGGACCGTGCCGCTGCCCAGGCGCACCGTGGTGGCCAGCGGCGCGGTCTCGACGCGCGCGCTGAATCCGCCGTCGGCGCCGCGCACGATGCTCAGGCGCTCGAAGTGCGTGGCGGCCAGTTCGCCGGCCGACGGCGCGTAGCGCGCGCTCAACTCCTCGAGCTGGCCGCCGGGCGTGGCCGCGGCGCGCACGATCTTGCCGGCGCGGCCCTCGAACAGCTTGCGCGCCAGCGCGTCGCGGCGCAGGAAGGCGGCGGCCTCGGCGTCGGACAGCCCCAGGCGCGCGAGCAGCGACTCGGCGCCGTCGCCGGCTCGGGTCAGTTCGCTGCGGTGCAGTTGCAGCGGGTGGCCGGCGAGTGCTTCGAGCTGTGACGGCAGGTCGTCGTGGGCGACGATTTCCGTCACCACCCGACGCGGCAGGTCGGCCGCATCGGGCGCGCTCTGCGCGATGCCGTAGGCCGCCGCGCCGAAGCAGGCCAGCGAGATGGCGACGGCCGAAGCCAGTGTGCGCGGATGCGCGTGCACGAAGCGGGCGCCACGCGCCAGGCTCGCCTCGGTGGCGCGTTCCAGTTGTCCCAACGATTTCAATTCGATCCGTGCCGAACGCGAACGCTCGATCTCATCCAGGTTGTCAACGAGGCGTCCACTAGAATCCGTGGCGCCTGCCGGTGCTCAGCCGGCCGTCCGGGGCGTGAAGAAATTCACGGCGCAGTATACCCAGCGCTGCCCGGGCCGGCCTTCGTAAAACCACATACCGTTCTCGGTCGCCTTGCCCTCATGTCTCAGCCTTCCGCGCCACCCGTTCACCCGGTGACCGACCGCGTCGAGCACGCGATGCAGGTGTCCCTGCGCGGCTGCGACGAACTGTTACCCGCAGCCGATTGGCTGGCCAAGCTGGCCCGTTCCGAAGCAACCGGTGTGCCATTGCGCATCAAGCTCGGCCTAGACCCGACCGCGCCCGACATCCACGTCGGCCACACGGTGGTGCTGAACAAGATGCGCCAGTTGCAGGACCTCGGCCACCAGGTGATCTTCCTGATCGGCGACTTCACCTCGATGATCGGCGACCCCTCCGGCCGCAACACCACGCGCCCGCCGCTGACGCGCGAGCAGATCGAGGCCAACGCGCAGACCTACTACCGCCAGGCCAGCCTGGTGCTCGACCCGCAGAAGACCGAGATCCGCTACAACTCCGAGTGGAGCGACCCGCTCGGCGCGCGCGGCATGATCCAGCTCGCGGCGCGCTACACCGTGGCGCGCATGATGGAGCGCAACGACTTCGCCGAGCGCTTCAAGGCCGGCACGCCGATCAGCGTGCACGAGTTCCTCTACCCGCTGATGCAGGGCTACGACTCGGTGGCGCTCAAGAGCGATCTCGAACTCGGCGGCACCGACCAGAAGTTCAACCTGCTGGTCGGCCGCGCGCTGCAGGGTGAGTACGGCCAGGAGCCGCAGTGCATCCTGACCATGCCGCTGCTCGAAGGGCTGGACGGCGTCGAGAAGATGTCCAAGAGCAAGGGCAACTACATCGGCATCACCGAGCCGGCGAACACCATGTTCGCCAAGATCCTGTCGATCAGCGACGTGCTGATGTGGCGCTACTACACGCTGCTGAGCTTCCGCAGCGAGGCCGAGATCGCGAAGCTCAGGGCCGAGGTCGAGGCCGGCCGCAACCCGAAGGAAGCCAAGGTGATGCTCGCCAGGGAGATCACCACGCGCTTCCACAGCGCGGCCGCCGCCGACGCGGCGCAGGCCGACTTCGAGAACCGCGCGCGCGGCGGCATTCCCGACGACATTCCCGAACTGGCGCTCGGCGGCGCGCCGCTGGGCATCGGCGCGCTGCTCAAGCAGGCCGGGCTGGCGCCGTCGAGCAGCGAGGCGCTGCGCCTGGTCGAAGGCGGCGGCGTGCGCATCGACGGCGTGGTGGTCAGCGACAAGGGCCTGAAGCTCGAGCGCGGCAGCTTCGTCGTGCAGGTCGGCAAGCGCAGGTTCGCGCGCGTCACGCTCTCTTGAGCGCGCCGGTGCAGGCGAAGACCCTGCTCAAGCTGTCGGTGGCGGTCGCCGTGGCCACCATCGCGATGAAGAGCGGTGCGGGCTGGCTCACCGGCTCGGTGAGCCTGATCTCCGACGCGATGGAGTCCTTCGTCAACCTCGCCGCGGCGCTGTTCGCGCTGCTGATGGTGACGATCGCCGCGCGCCCGGCCGACGAGGGCCATCCGTTCGGCCACGGCAAGGCCGAGTACTTCTCCAGCGGCTTCGAGGGGCTGCTGATCGTCGGCGCGGCGCTGGGCATCGTCTGGGCGGCGGCGCAGCGCTTCGCGCACCCGCAGCCCATCGATCAGCTCGGCTGGGGCCTGGCGCTGTCGGCCGCCAGCTCGCTGCTCAACGGCGTGCTGGCCTGGCGCATGCTGGCGGCCTCGCGCGAGCAGCGCTCGATCGCGCTGGAGGCCGACGCGCGCCACCTCTTCACCGACGTCTACACCTCGGCCGGCGTGGTGGCCGGCCTGCTGCTGGTGCCGCTGACCGGCTGGCTGTGGCTCGACCCGCTGCTGGCCGCTTGCGTGGCGCTGAACATCCTGCGCGAAGGCCTGCGCCTGGCGCGGCGCTCGGTCGACGGGCTGATGGACACCGCCGTCGAGCCGTCGGTGCGCCAGCAGATCGACACGACGCTGGCGCAGTTCGCGCACCCGACGATCCGCTTCGACCACCTGGTGACGCGGCGCGCCGGCCAGCGCCGCTTCGTCGACCTGCACATGCACATGCCGGCCGGCTGGACGCTGGGCCGCGCCGCCGCGCTGCGAACCGACGTCGAGCAGGCGCTGATGAGCGCGGTGCCGGGGCTGCGCGCCTCGATCCAGTTGCTGCCGAGCGACGTGGAAGCGCACAACAACGACGTCGAGGACCCGCCGTGATCGCGCTGCTGCAGCGCGTCTCGTCGGCGCGCGTCGAAGTCGCCGGCCGCGTCACCGGCGCGATCGGCCCGGGCCTGCTGATGCTGGTGTGCGCCGAGCCCGGCGACGGCGAGGCCGTCGCCGACAAGCTGCTCGCCAAGGTGCTGAAGCTGCGCGTCTTCTCCGACGCCGCCGGCAAGATGAACCGCAGCCTCGCCGACGTGGGCGGCGGCCTGCTGGTGGTCAGCCAGTTCACGCTGGCCGCCGACACCACCAGCGGCAACCGCCCGGGCTTCAGCGGCGCGGCCGGGCCCGAGCTGGGCCGCCGGCTCTACGAGCGTGTGCTCGCCACGGCGCGCGCGACGCATCCGCAGGTCGAGGCCGGCGAGTTCGGCGCCGACATGCAGGTGCACCTGGTCAACGACGGGCCGGTGACGATCCCGATCACGCTGCGCGCGTGAACAAAAAGGGCCGCCCGAGGCGGCCCTTCGACGTGGCGTGCCCGACGCTCAGTCGGCGTACTGGCCGGCCGCCTTGATGGCCGGACCCCACTTGGCGATCTCGGCGGCGACGAACTTCTTGTGCTCGGCCGAGCCGACGCGGCCGTCGGCGACGACCACCGCGCCCAGCGCTTCCTGCTTCTTGATGAAGTCGGCGTCCTTCAGCGAAGCCTGCAGCGCCTTGTTGATCTTCTCCACCGCCGCCGCCGGCGTGCCCTTGGGCGCGTACAGGCCGTGCCAGATGGTCACGTTGAAGCCCTTCAGGCCCTGGCTGTCGAGCGTCGGCAGCTTGGCCAGCGCCGGGGTCTTCAGCGGCGCCAGCGTCGTCACCGCGAAGGCCTTGACCTTGCCGCCTTCGATCTGGCTGGTGGTGTTGGTGGTCTGGTCGCACATGATGTCGACCTGGCCGCCGAGCAGGTCGGTCATCGCCGGGCCGGTGCCCTTGTAGGGCACGGTGGTCATTTCCATCTTCAGGCTCTGCTGGAACAGCAGGCCGCACAGGTGCGAGGCCGCGCCCAGGCCGGCGTTGGCGAGGTTGACCTTGCCCTTGTTGGCCTCCAGCCACTTCACCAGCTCGGCGTAGTTGGCGGCCGGCAGCGTCGGGCGGCCCACCAGCGTCATAGGCACCTCGTTGATGAGGCCCAGGTACTCGAAGTCGCCCAGCGTGTCGTAGGGCAGCTTGCGGTACAGCGCCGGCGAGGTGGCCATGCCGACGTGGTGCAGCAGCAGCGTGTAGCCGTCGGCGGCCGACTTGGCGACCTTGGCCGCGCCCAGCGTGCCGCCGGCGCCGCCGACGTTCTCGATGATCACGGTCTGCTTGAGCTGCTGGCCCAGCACCACACCGAGGTCGCGCGCCACCTTGTCGGTGGGGCCGCCGGCCGCGAAGGGCACGACCACGGTGATCGGCTTGTCCGGGTACTCGGCGAACACCGCCGTGGCGGCGAAGGTGGCCAGGGCGGCCGTCAGCAGTCGCTTCATGAGATCGTCCTTTCGAGAGGGCGGGAAAGAGGTGGCGCGATTGTGGGCAGCGCGCCGCCGGGCGCCATGCCGGAAACTACGTAAACCCCCGGGTTCGATGGGGCCGGGTTGTTCTCCGTCAAACGCCGGGTTTCGGCGCCAGGTGCGCCGCCAGCACGCGCGCCACGTGCAGCGCCTCGCGCCGTGCGCCGTCGGCGATCTGGTGGCGGCAACTGGCGCCGTCGGCCACGATCCAGGCGTCGCCGGCCGCGCGCACGGCCGGCAGCAGCGACAGCTCGGCCATCTGCATGGACACCGCGTGGTGCTCGGCCTCGTAACCGAAGCTGCCGGCCATGCCGCAGCAGGACGATTCGATCAGCTCGGGGCTGGCGCCGGGGATCAGCCCGAGCACCTCCAGCACCGGCGCCATCGCGCCGAAGGCCTTCTGGTGGCAGTGGCCGTGCACCTTGATCGGCCGGCTCGCCGCCTCGAATTCCGGCGCGAAGCGCCCGGCGCGGGCCTCGCGGGCGAGGAATTCCTCGAAGGTCAGGGCCTGCGCGGCCACGGCGGCGGCCGCGTCGCCCAGGCCCATCACCAGGGCCTCGTCGCGCAGGCTCAGCAGGCACGAGGGCTCCAGGCCGACGATCGCGATGCCGCGCGCCGCGAACGGCGCCAGCGCCGCCACCAGCGCGCCGGCCGACGCCTTGGCGCGCTCGGGCATGCCGGTGGCCAGGTAGGTGCGGCCGCAGCACAACGGCTCGCCCCGCAGCCCCGGCACGTGCACCGCGTAGCCGGCGGCGCGCAGCACGCGCACCGCGTCGCGCGCGTTCTCGCTCTCGAAATGGCCGTTGAAGGTGTCGACCCACAGCAGCACGGACTTGTCCGCCGCGAGCGCCTGCGCCGCGCTTGCCAGCCCGTAGCCCGCCGCCTCGTGCCGCACGGTGTCGCGCCGCCAGCGCGGCAGGCTGCGCGCGGCGGCGAAGCCCAGCGCGCGCTCGCTCCAGCGCGCCAGCAGCGGCACGCGCTGTTTCGCCGATTCGGGCAGGTTGAACAGCCACGGCAGCGCGCTGGCGAAGCGCGCGTAGCGCGGCAGGTGGGCGATCAGCCGGTCGCGCAGCGTGTGGCCGTGGCGCCGCTTGTAGGCGGCGGTGGCCTCGACCTTCAGCCGCGCCATGTCCACGCCGGTGGGGCAGTCGCGCTTGCAGCCCTTGCAGGAGACGCACAGGTCGAGCGCGGCGCGCACCGCCGCGCCGTCCAGCGCCTCGTCCCCGAGCTGGCCCGACAGCGCCAGGCGCAGCGTGTTGGCGCGGCCGCGCGTGACGTGCTGCTCGTCGCGCGTGACGCGGTAGCTCGGGCACATGGTGCCGGCGTCGAACTTGCGGCAGTGGCCGTTGTTGTTGCACATCTCGACGGCCTTGGCCAGGCCGCCGGTGTCGTCGCCGCCGGTGCCGGGCGCGGTGGTGGCTTCGGTGACGGCGTCGTTGCGCACGTTCCACGCCGACCAGTCGAGCACCGGCGTCAGCGGGATCGTCCTGTACACGGGCGGAAAGCGGAACAGCCGCGCGTCGTCCATCTTCGGCGGGTCGACGATCTTGCCGGGGTTGAACAGGTTGCCCGGGTCGAGCCGCTGCTTGAGGGCGCGGAAGGCGTCGTCGATGCGCGGCCCGAACTGCCAGCGGATCCACTCGCCGCGGCACAGGCCGTCGCCGTGCTCGCCGCTGTAGGCGCCACGGTAGCGGCGCACCAGCGCGGCGGCCTCCTCGGCGATGGCGCGCATCTTCACGGCGCCGTCGCGCCGCATGTCGAGGATGGGCCGCACGTGCAGCGTGCCCACCGAGGCGTGCGCGTACCAGGTGCCGCGCGTGCCGTGCTTCGCGAACACCGCGGTGAGCGCGTCGGTGTACTCGGCCAGGTGCTCGAGCGGCACCGCGCAGTCCTCGATGAAGCTGACCGGCTTGCCGTCGCCCTTCAGGCTCATCATGATGTTCAGGCCCGCCTTGCGCACCTCCCACAGCGCCTTCTGCGCCGCCTCCTGCGGCATCTCGACGACGCTGCCGGGCAGGCCCAGGTCGGCCATCAGCTCGACCAGCGCGGCAAGCTGCTTCAACAGCGCCGCGCGGTCGTCGCCGCCGAACTCCACCAGCAGGATCGCGTCCGGCGCGCCGATCAGCGCCGTCTCGATCACCGGGCGGAACGCCGGGTTGGCGCGCGCCAGCTCGATCATCGTGCGGTCGACCAGTTCCACCGCGCTCGGGCCGAGCTTGACGATGTGCTGCGCCGAATCCATCGCGGTGTGGAAGCGCGCGAAGTTCACCACGCCCAGCACCTTGTGCGCGGGCAGCGGCGCGAGCCTCAGCGTCAGGCTGCGCGTCAGCGCCAGCGTGCCCTCGGCGCCCACCAGCAGGTGCGCGAGGTTGACGCCGCCGTCGGCGGTGTAGGGGCGCTCGCTGCGCGGCCGGAAGATGTCGAGGTTGTAGCCGGCCACGCGCCGCATCACCGTGGGCCAGTTCGCGTCGATCTCCGGCGCGACCGCTTCGGCCAGGCCGCGCACGAACTCGGCGATCTCGCGCTCGGCCGCGCCCAGCGTGGCCAGCGGGCCGAAGTCGAGCGCGCGGCCGTCGGCCATCCAGGCGGCGATGCGCTCGACGTTGTGCACCATGTTGCCGTAGGCGATGCTGCGGCTGCCGCAGGAGTTGTTGCCCGCCATGCCGCCCAGCGTGGCCTGCGCGCTGGTCGACACGTCGACCGGGTACCACAGGCCGTGGCGCTTCAACTGCGCGTTGAGGTGGTCGAGCACGATGCCGGGCTCGACCTCGGCGCGCCGCGCCTCGGCGTCGAGCGCGAGCACGCGGCGCAGGTGCTTGCTGAAGTCGACCACCAGCGCGGTGCCTGTGGTCTGGCCGCATTGCGAGGTGCCGCCGCCGCGCGGCAGCAGCGGCGCGCCCAGCTCGCGCGCGAGCTGCAGGGCCACGGCCACGTCGTGCGGCGTCCTCGGCACGAACACGCCGATGGGCATGGCCTGGTAGATCGAGGCGTCGGTGGCGTAGCGGCCGCACGAGGCGACGTCGAACAGCACCTCGCCCTCGGTCTCCTGCGCGAGGCGGCGCGCCAGCTCGTCGCGGTCGGCGAGCACGCCGCGGGGCAGCGGGGCGTTCATGCCTTGGCCTTTCCGTGCGGGTGGAGCTGGCCGCTGCGCATCAGCTCGAGCACCGCGTCGCGCTTGTGCACCAGGTGCTCGACCAGCAGCGCGCGCAGGCCCGCCGCGTCGCGCGCGGCCAGCAGCTCGACCATGCGCTCGTGCTCGCCGACCGCGCGCTGCCACTTCGCCTCGTCGAAGTTGGAGCGGAAGCGCAGCGCCTGCAGCCGCGCGTTGACGGTGCGCCAGGTCTGCGTCAGCACCGGGTTGCGCGCGGCGGCGTTGATCAGCGTGTGGATCTGCGCGTTGATGCGGTAGTAGGTGGGCAGGTCGCGGCGCGTGTACGCGGCCATCATCTCGAAGTGCAGCGCGCGGATCTCGGCCAGCTCGGCGTCGCCGATGCGCTGCGCGGCGAGTTCGCCCGACTGGCCTTCGAGCCCGGCGATCACCTCGAAGGTGTCGGCCACGTCCTGCTCGGACATCTGCGCCACCGCCGCGCCGCGGTTCGGCAGCAGCTCCACCAGCCCTTCGGCGGCGAGCATCTTGATGGCCTCGCGCAGCGGCGTGCGCGAGACCTTCAGCGCCTCGGCCAGCTCGCGCTCGTTGAGCTTGGCGCCGGGCGCCAGATGGCCTTCGACGATGCGCTGGCGCAGCCGCACGGCAACCTCCTGGTGCAGCACCTGGCGGGGGATGGAGATGATCTCGGCCATGCTTGGTATGCAAATAAGGCGGGGGTGTTGCGGCGTATTCTAGGGCAGCTTCGCTTGACAAATGAATTTTGTATGCAAAACTGATGAAAATTCAGGAGCCCGCATGATTCCCCTCGACCAGCACCCCAGCGGCCGCCATTTCCTCCAGATCCCCGGCCCCAGCCCGGTGCCCGACCGCATCCTGCGCGCGATGAGCCTGCCCACCATCGACCACCGCGGGCCGGAGTTCGGCCGGCTCGGGCTGAAGGTGCTGGCCGGCATCCAGCGCATCTTCCAGACCCGGCATCCGGTGGTGATCTACCCCGCGTCGGGCACCGGCGCGTGGGAGGCGGCGCTGGTCAACACGCTGAACCCCGGCGACGCGGTGCTGATGTACGAGACGGGGCACTTCGCCTCGCTGTGGAAGAAGCTCGCCGAGCGCCTGGGCCTCGCGCCGGAGTTCCTCGCGCTGCCCGGTGTCGACGCGGCCACCGGCCTGCCGTGGAGCTGGCGCAAGGGCGTGCAGGCGGATTTGATCGAGCAGCGCCTGCGCGCCGACACGGCCCATGCGATCAAGGCGGTGTGCGTGGTGCACAACGAAACCTCCACCGGCGTCACCAGCGACATCGCCGCGGTGCGCCGCGCGATCGACGCCGCCGGCCACCCGGCGCTGCTGCTGGTCGATTCGATCTCGGGCCTGGCCAGCGCCGACTACCGCCACGACGAGTGGGGCGTGGACGTCACCGTCAGCGGCTCGCAGAAGGGCCTGATGCTGCCGCCGGGCATCAGCTTCAACGCGCTGTCCCCCAAGGCGCTGGCCGCCAACAAGCGCGCGACGCTGCCGCGCAGCTTCTGGGCCTGGGACGAGATCGTCGAGATGAACAAGACCGGCTACTGGCCCTACACGCCCAACACCAACCTGCTGTACGGGCTGTCGGAAGCGCTGGACATGATCCTCGAACAAGGGCTGGACGCCGTGTTCGCGCGCCATCGCCGCTGGGCCGAGGGCGTGCGCAGCGCGGTGCGCGCCTGGGGCCTGCCGACGCAATGCGCCGACGCGGCGGTGCACTCGCCGGTGCTGACCGGCGTGGTCACGCCGCAGGGCGTGGACGCCGACGCGATCCGCAAGCTGATCCACGAACGCTTCGACCTCTCGCTCGGCACCGGGCTGGGCAAGCTCAAGGGCCGCATGTTCCGCATCGGCCACCTCGGCGACTGCAACGACCTGACGCTGGTCGCCGCGCTCGGCGGCGTCGAGATGGGCTTCAAGCTCGCCGGCGTGCCGATCGCCGACAGCGGCGTGCTGGCGGCGATGGAGTACTTCGCCGCGCACCCGCAGGCCACGCCTCTTCGCGCCGCGGCCTGACCACGAACATCACCACGACAGGAGACAAGACCATGCAACGCCGTTCGATCCTGAAAGCCGGCGCCGCCTCGGCCGCCGCGCTGGCCGCCCCGCGCGTGTTCGCGCAGCCCTGGCCGAGCGGACCGATCCGCATCGTCGTCGGCTTCCCGCCCGGCGGCGGCACCGACGCGCTGGCGCGTGTCGTCGCCGTCAAGCTGACGCAGATGTGGAGCCAGCAGGTGATCGTCGAGACCAAGGCCGGCGTCGCCGGCGTGCTGGCGGCCGACTACGTCGCGCAGCAGCCCAGCGACGGCACGACGCTGCTGATGGCGCACATCAACAGCCATGCGCTGGCGCCCAGCCTGCAGCCGAAGATGAACTACAGCGTGGAGCGCGACTTCGTGCCCATCGTGCTGGTGGGCGTGACGCCCAACCTGCTGATCGCTCATCCCGGCGCCGCGAAGACGGTGCAGGAGATCGTCGCGCAGTGCAAGGCCGCGCCGGGGCGGGTGAGCTTCGGCTCGGCCGGGCAGGGCTCGGCGCAGCACCTGGCGCTGGAGATGTTCAAGCTGCGCGCCAAGGTCGACGCGCTGCACGTGCCCTACAAGGGCAGCGGCCCGGCGCTGACCGACCTGATGGGCGGCCAGATCCAGTACTGCTTCGAGACCATGACCTCGGCCACGCCGCACGTGAAGAGCGGCAAGGTGACGGCGATCGCGCAGACGCGCACCAAGCGCGCCAAGGGCCACCCGAACGTGCCGACGATGGAGGAGCAGGGCTTCGCCGGCTTCGAGGCCACCACCTGGTACGGCCTGGTCGGCCCGGGCAAGCTGCCCTCGGCGATCGCGCAGAAGATGAACGAGGACGTCAACCAGGTGCTGGCGATGCCCGACGTGCAGGAGAAGCTCGAAACCTACGGCGCCGAGGACGGCGGCGGCACGCGCGAGAAGTTCGCGGCCTTCATCCGCAGCGAGACGGCGAAGTGGGCGAAGGTGGTGAAGGACGGGAACATCAAGGTCGAATCGTGAGTCCCCCCGCCGGGGTTCCTAGTCTTCCGACTCGGCCAGCGTCAGCGTCACCTTGCGCGTCGCGCCGGCGCGCCACAGCGTCAGCGTCGCGCTGTCGCCGGGGTTGAGCTTCTCCAGCGCGTCGAGCATGTCGTCGGCGTCGGCGATGGGCTCGCCGTTGATCGCGGTGATCACGTCGCCCTGCACCATGCCGCCGTCGCCGCGCGCGAAGGCCTTCAGCCCCGCCTGCGCCGCCGGCCCGCCGCGCTGCACGCGCAGCAATGCGACGCCCTTGGGCAGGCCGAGCGCGCGGTTGATGTCGGCGCCGCCGCCGGTGACGCCCAGCGCGGGGCGCACCATGCGGCCGTCGCGGATCAGGCGCGGCACGATGCGGTTGATCTCGTCGACCGGAATCGCGAAGCCGATGCCGGCGCTCGCGCCCGAGGGGCTGTAGATCGCGGTGTTCATGCCGATCAGCCGGCCGGCCGAATCGAGCAGCGGGCCGCCCGAGTTGCCGGGGTTGATGGCCGCGTCGGTCTGGATCGCGCCGCGGATCGTGCGCCGCGTCACCGACTCGATCTCGCGGTTCAGCGCGCTGACGATGCCGATGGTCAGCGTCTGGTCGAGCCCGAAGGGGTTGCCGATCGCGTAGACCTGCTGGCCGACCTGCAGGTCGCGGCTGGTGCCCACCGGCAGCGCGCGCAGCTTGGACAGCGGCGCGGCGATCCTCAGTACCGCGATGTCGCGGTCGGGGAAGGCGCCCACCAGCTCGGCCTTGTAGCTGCTCTGGTCGGCCAGCGTGACGCGCGCGCCGCTGGCCTCCTGGATCACGTGGTAGTTGGTGACCACGTGCCCGGCGGTGTCCCACACGAAGCCGGTGCCGGTGCCCTTGGGCACCTGCTGCACGTTGCGCGAGAACAGCTCGCGCTCCAGCCCCAGCGCGGTGATGTTCACCACCGCCGGCGAGGCGGCCTTGAAGACGGCGATGTTGTTCAGCTCCTCGGCCGCCAGCGGGCCGCGTGGGGCGACGGCGCGGGGTGGGGCCGGGGTGCGGGGTTGGGCCGCGGCCGGCTGGGCGGCCAGAAGGACGGGCAGCAGCAGGGCTGCAAGCCGCGCGGGGGAAGGTCTCATCGTCGGCCTTGGATCGGCGAGCTTCGGATTTCAGCCGGCGACGGCCTCGGGCTCAGCCTCGGGCAGCACCACGGCCGCCCCGGTGCTGAACTGGTAGTCGCGGAACACATGCTCGGCGCTGAGCAACTGGTAGCTTCCGTCGCCGCGCCGCACCGAGGTGTCCTTCAGGCGCCACGCGCTCTGCCCGCAGGTCCAGATCGCGAAGTTGCGCATGTGGGTGCACAGGCAGGTCTTGTCCTGCACCGACACGCGCTTGGCGTCCGGGTGGGCGGCCACCTCGCGGTTCCAGGCCTCGATGTAGGCGCACTTGCCGTTGGCGTCGAGCAGGTAGCCGTAGGCCTCGCAGTTGGGGCGGATGCCGTCGCCGATGCCGGGGCTGGCCTTGATCATGCGCATCGGGTAGCCGGTGGGCGAGATCTGGTTGACCTCGATGTCGTCTTCGACGGCCTTGAAGTACTCCTGCTTGACCTCGTCGGGCAGGCCGCATTCGCGCGTCACGGTGAAGCGCGTGGCCACCTGCACCGCCGCCGCGCCGGCTTCCAGGAAGCGCACCGCGTCGCCGCCGGTGAAGATGCCGCCGGCCGGGATCAGCGGGATGTCGAGCTGCTCCTGCGCGAGCCAGGCGCGGATCTCGGCGACGATGGTGGCCAGGTCGTACTGCGCCCAGTCCATGCCGAAGCCCAGGTGCCCGCCGGCCAGCGGGCCCTCGACCACCACGTAGTCGGGCAGCCGGTTCAGCCGCGCGTTCTTCTTCAGGAAGAGCTGCAGCGCGCGCAGCGACGAGACGATGATGCCCAGCTTCGCGTCGCGAAAGCGCGGATGCGATTCGATCAGCGCGAACGAGCCGAGGTGCAGCCCGGCGGCCAGCGTGACGCCGTCGATGCCGGCGTCGAGCGCGGAGGCCAGGCGCACCGCCAGCGTCTCCTTCGGCGCGTTCATCGTCAGCTTCTCCATGCAGTTGATGAACACCAGCCCCGAGCCGGTCTTGCGCTGCATGGTGTGCTCGACGTGCAGCCGGGTCGCCTCGGCCAGGTCGCCGAGGTCGAACTTGACGGCCGACTTGTCCGGCGAGTCGACGTTGTACTTGTACTGCGCCTGCTTGGCCTTGACGTACTTGGTCTTGTAGCGCCGGTCGGTGACCGTCTTGATCATCGCGTCGGAGATGTGGCCGACGCCGCCGAGCCGCGCCGCCTCGAGCGCGAGGTCGGAGGACGAGATGTCCACGCCCATGCCGCCGATCATGATCGGCACCAGCTCGTGTCGGCCGAGGCGCAGGCGGAAGTCGTCGAGGGCTTTCATCGCTCAGAGGTTCGTGCTCGCCGGGTGGCAAAAGCGCCCATTGTCCCCGACCTCCGGGGCGCCGTGATGTCAGCGGTAGCTGCGCGCGTCCTCGATCACCTTGCCGTCGTTGGGCAGGCTGCCCGGCGCGACGAGTTCGACCTCGGCGCGCAGCTTGGTCACGTCGCGCACGCTCTCGGCCAGCTTCGCCGCCAGGCCCTCGGGGGCGCCCTCGACTTCCACCTTCAAGGTCATCGTGTCGTTGGCCATCTCGCCGGCGACCACCAGGCGCGCGCGCCGCACTTCGGGGTGCCGGCGCGCCACCTCGGCCACCTGGCTGGGGTGCACGAACATGCCGCGCACCTTGGCGGTCTGGTCGGCGCGGCCCAGCCAGCCCTTGATGCGGGTGTTGCTGCGGCCGCTGGGGCAGGCGCCGGGCAGCACGGCGGAGAGGTCGCCGGTGCCGAAGCGCAGCATCGGGTAGTCGGCGTTCAGCACGGTGATCACCACCTCGCCGACCTCGCCGTCGGGCAGCGGCTCGCCGGTGCCGGGGCGCACGATCTCGAGGATCACGCCTTCGTCGAGCACCAGGCCCTCGCGCGCACGGGTTTCGTAGGCGATCAGGCCGACGTCGGCGGTGGCGTAGCACTGGTAGCCCTGCACGCCGCGCTCGGCCAGCCAGTCGCGCAGCGACGGCGGGAAGGCCTCGCCGCTGACCAGCGCCTTGCTCAGCGAGGGCAGCGCGACGCCGCCCTCGGCGGCCTTCTCGAACAGGATGCGCAGAAAGCTCGGCGTGCCGGCATAGCCGTGCGGGCGCAGCTCCTGCATCGCCTGCAACTGCAGCTCGGTGTTGCCGACGCCGCCGGCGAAGACGGTGCAGCCCAGCGCGTGCGCGCCGGTCTCCATCATCGAGCCGGCCGGCGTGAGGTGGTAGCTGAAGCTGTTGTGGACCAGGTCGCCGGCGCGAAAGCCCGCGGCGTGCATCGCGCGGGCGATGCGCCAGTAGTCGGGCGCCGCGCCCTCGGGTTCGTAGATCGGCCCGGGCGACTGGAACACGCGCCGGGCGCCCGAGGCCGCGCGCAGGCCGCGCCAGCCGATCGCCGAGAAGCCGCCGAACGGGTCTTGCGCGCGCTGCGCCTTCTGGCGCTCCAGCAGCTCGTGCTTGCGCAGCACCGGCAGCGCGGCCAGCGCGGCGCGCGAGCCGATCGCGGCCGCGTCCACGCCGGCCAGCAGCTCGCCGAACGCCGCCGTCTTCTGCGCCGCCGCCACCTGGCGCGGCAGCGCGGCCATCAGCGCCGCCTCGCGCGCGGACGGCGCGCGGGTCTCCAGCACGTCGAAGTGATCGTCAGTCATCGCGGTCGCTCCAGCCGGCCAGCTTCTTCTTCAGCTCGGCGCTCCAGTCGCGCAGCATCGCGCTCGTGGTCAGGGTTTGGTGGGTCCACTCGGGGCTGTTGCGGTTCGGGCGCTTCACCATCGAGGCCTTCAGCGCCGCGCCGTCCACGGCCAGCTTCGCGATGCCCAGGCCGTTGCGCTCGAACTGGCCGGCGCGTTCGGCCAGGCCCATCTCGCGCAGCTCGCGCCGGGCGCGCTGCAAGGCCTCGTCGGGCTCGAACGGCGGCGGCGCGAAGCCGCCGAGGTCGTCGCTCACGCCAGCCACCTCTTGCGCCGCTTGTAGCTCTTCACGTCGCGGAAGCTCTTGCGGTCGCCGCCGCCCATGCCGAGGTAGAACTCCTTGACGTCCTCGTTCTCGCGCAGCGCCTTGGCCTCGCCGTCCATCACGATGCGGCCGTTCTCCAGGATGTAGCCGTAGTCGGCGTAGCGCAGCGCGATGTTGGTGTTCTGCTCGGCGAGCAGGAAGGTCACGCGCTCCTTGGCGTTGAGGTCCTTCACGATCTCGAACACCTCCTCGACGATCTGCGGCGCCAGGCCCATCGAGGGTTCGTCGAGCAGCACCATCTTCGGGTTGGCCATCAGCGCGCGGCCGATCGCGCACATCTGCTGCTCGCCGCCCGAGGTGTAGGCGGCCTGCGAGCCGCGGCGCGTCTTCAGGCGCGGGAAGTAGTTGTAGACCTTCTCCAGCGTGGCGGCCACCGCCGCCTTGCCGTCGCGGCGCGTGTAGGCGCCGGTCATCAGGTTCTCCTCGATGGTCAGGTGCGCGAAGCAGTGCCGCCCCTCCATCACCTGCACCACGCCGCGCTGCACCATGTCGGCGGTGCTGAGCTTCTCGATGCGCTCGCCGCGCAGCTCGATGGAGCCCTTGGTCACCTCGCCGCGCTCGCCGGCCAGCAGGTTGGACACGGCGCGCAGCGTGGTGGTCTTGCCCGCGCCGTTGCCGCCCAGCAGCGCGACGATGCCGCCTTCCGGCACCTGCAGCGAGACGCCCTTGAGCACGAGGATCACGTGGTTGTAGATGACCTCGATGCCGTTGACGTTCAGGATGATGTTGCTCATGGCTCGGTGTGATCAAGCGGCCGCCGCGGAACCGGCTTTGCCGGGCCGCCGGCGGCGCCCCCTCGAGGGGGGTGAGCGCGGACGAGAGGGTCTGCCTGCGCAGACCCGAACGCCTCGCGAACCGCCCGAGCTCTGCGAGGGCGAGGGCCGGCGTGAGCCGCTCCGGGGGTGGGTCATGACTGGCAGTCTTCGGGCGTGCGGCGCGTCAGCTTCTTGTCGCCGGCGTACTTGTCGGCCGCGGCCTTGACCATCGGCTTGAGGATCTGCTCGTCGGCCTGGTACCAGTCGGAGCTGAAGTTCCACTTCTGGCCGTCCCAGGTGTGCAGGCGCACCCACGACGAACCCATGTGGTCGCTGCACGAGGTGGACAACGGCCGCATCATGCCGGCGAAGCCCAGCGCGTCCAGGCGCTTCTGGTCGAGCGCCAGGTTCTCCAGGCCCCAGCGCACCTGCTCGGAGCTCATCACCTTGCCCTTGCCGAAACGCTCCTGCGCGCGGCGCACGGCCTCGATGCCCAGCATCTGGATGATCACGCCGCGCGTGTACAGCACGCTGCCGACCTCGTCCTTCGGCCCGGTGCCCTGGCCCTTGTCGTGCACGAACTTCAGGATGTCCTGCATGACCTTGGACTGCGTGCCCGAGGGGTTCAGCGCCAGCGCGGTGTAGCCCTTGGCGCCTTCGCCGACGTCCTTCACGTCGGGCTCGGCGCCCGACCACCACACGCCGTACATCTTCTCGCGCGGGTAGCCGGTGGCCTGCGCCTCCTTCAGCGCGGTGCTGTTCATCACGCCCCAGCCCCACAGCATCACGAAGTCGGGCCGGCTCTGGCGCACCTGCAGCCACGCGGCCTTCTGCTCGACGCCCGGCGCGGTGACGGGGATCAGTTGCAGATCGAAGCCGTGCATCTTGCTGCGCTCCTGCAGCAGCGGGATCGGCTCCTTGCCGAACGGGCTGTCGTGGTAGACCAGCGCGATCTTCTTGCCCTTGAGCTTGTCCAGCCCGCCTTCCTTCTTGCCCAGGTGCTGGATGATGACGTCGGCGGCCGTCCAGTAGCTGCCCATCAGCGGGAAGTTCCACTTGAAGACGTTGCCGTCCTGGCTGGCGGCCAGGCCGTAGCCCAGCGTCAGCAGCGGGATCTTGTCGGCCGGCACCTTGTCGGTCAGCGCGAAGGTGATGCCGGTGGCCTGCGGGTCGACCAGCGTGTTGGTCTTGCCCTTCAGGCGCTCGTAGCACTCCACGCCCTTGTCGGTGGCGTAGCCGGTCTCGCACTCCTCGTAGGCGATCTTGACGCCGTTGATGCCGCCGTCGCGGGCGTTGATCATCTTGATGTAGTCCTGCTTGCCGTTGGCCCAGGGCGTGCCGTTGGGCGCGTACGGGCCGGTGCGGTACACCAGCAGCGGGAAGAACTGCTCCTTGGCCTGCGCGAAGGCCGGCGCGCTGCCGAGCAGGCTGCCGGCCGCGCCCAGCGCGGCCAGGGTGAGGGCGAGGGTCTTGAACTTCATCGTTTGTCTCCGGGTCGGTGGGTCAGTGAGGGAAGGGCCAGAGGCGCAGCTTTTCCTTGCCGATGGACCACAGCCGGGCGAGGCCATGCGGTTCGACGACGAGGAAGAACACGATCAGCGCGCCGAAGATCATGAAGGTCAGGTGCGAGGCCAGCGCGGTGTCGATCGGGATGCCGAACCAGTACGGCAGGTTGTCCAGCACGATCGGCAGCACGACGATGAAGGCCGCGCCGAAGAAGCTGCCCATGATCGAGCCGAGCCCGCCGATGATCACCATGAACAGCAACTGGAACGAACGGTCGATGTTGAAGGCCGCCGGTTCCCACGAGCCCAGGTGCACGAAGGCCCACAGCCCGCCGGCCACGCCGACGATGAAGGAGCTGACCGCGAACGCGGTGAGCTTGGCGTACACCGGGCGGATGCCGATCACCGCGGCGGCCACGTCCATGTCGCGGATCGCCATCCACTCGCGGCCGATGTGCCCGCGCACCAGGTTCTTGGCGAGCACCGCGAAGACGATCACGAAGCCGAGGCAGAACAGGTACTTGGCCACCGGCGACTCGATCGGGATGCCCAGCACGTTCAGGCCCGCCACGCTGACCGAGCCCGACGAGGAGTCGTTGGTCACCCACTTCAGCCGCAGGCAGGCCCAGTCGACGAAGAACTGTGCCGCCAGCGTGGCCACCGCGAGGTACAGGCCCTTGATGCGCAGGGAGGGGATGCCGAACAGCACGCCCACCAGCGTTGCCGCGCCGCCGCCGAGCAGCAGCGCGAGGATCACCGGCATGCCCTCGATGCGCGCCTGGAAGTTGTAGGCCGCGTAGGCGCCCACCGCCATGAAGGCGCCGGTGCCCAGCGAGATCTGCCCGCAGTAGCCGACCAGGATGTTCAGCCCCAGCGCGGCGAGCGAGAGGATCAGGAAGGGGATCAGGATGGCGCGGAACAGGTACTCCGGCGCCACCAGCGGCACGACGGCGATCGCGAAGACCAGCAGCAGCGCGATCGCGATGCGGTCCTGCGCGATCGGGAAGACCGCCTGGTCGGCGCGGTAGCTGGTCTTGAACTGGCCGTTTTCTCTGTAGAGCATGGTTCTCAGACCCGATCAATGATCTTCTCGCCGAACAAGCCTTGCGGCCGAACCAGCAGGAACAGGAGCGCCAGCACGTAGGCGAACCAGATCTCGATGCCGCCGCCGAGCATCGGCCCGATGTAGACCTCGGAGAGCTTCTCGCCCACGCCGATGATCAGGCCGCCGATGATCGCGCCGGGCACCGAGGTCAGGCCGCCGAGGATCACCACCGGCAGCGCCTTGAGCGCCACCAGCGAGAGCGAGAACTGCACCCCCAGCTTGCTGCCCCAGATGATGCCGGCCACCAGCGCGACGAAGCCGGCCACGCTCCAGACGATCACCCAGATGCGGTTCAGCGGAATGCCGATCGACTGTGCGGCCTGGTGGTCGTCGGCCACCGCGCGCAGCGCGCGGCCGGTGGCGGTCTTCTGGAAGAACAGGCTCAGCAGGGCCACCAGCGCCGCGGCGATCAGCGCGGCGTAGACGTCCTCCTTGTTGACCAGCACGCCGCCCTGGAACAGGTTCTCGAACAGGAAGATCGGGTCCTTGGGCATGCCCACGTCGATCTTGTAGATGTCGTTGCCGAAGAGCGTCTGGCCCAGGCCGTCGAGGAAGTAGGTGATGCCCAGCGTCGCCATCAGCAGCGTGATGCCCTCCTGGTTCACCAGCCTGCCCAGCACCAGCTTCTCCACCGCCCAGGCCACCACCACCATCACCGCCATCGCGGCGACGAAGGCGAGCAGGTTGCCCACCAGGGCGCTGTCGATGCCCAGCCATTTCGGGATCCACTCGGCGAAGCGCGCCATCGCGAGCGCCGCGAACAGCACCATCGCGCCCTGCGCGAAATTGAACACGCCCGAGGCTTTGAAGATCAGCACGAAGCCCAGCGCGATCAGCGAATACAGCATGCCCGCCATCAGGCCGCCGAGCAGAGTCTCGAGAAAGAATCCCATGGTCAGTGGCTCGTTCCGAGGTAGGCGTTGATGACGTCGGGGTTGCTGCGCACCTCGTCGGGCGTGCCGTCGCCGATCTTCTTGCCGTAGTCGAGCACGACGACGCGGTCGGAGATGTCCATCACCACGCCCATGTCGTGCTCGATCAGCACGATGGTGGTGCCGTACTCGTCGTTGACGTCGAGGATGAAGCGGCTCATGTCCTGCTTCTCCTCGACGTTCATGCCGGCCATCGGCTCGTCGAGCAGCAGCAGCGTGGGCTCCATCGCCAGCGCCCGGCCCAGGTCGACGCGCTTCTGCAGCCCGTAGGGCAGGCGGCCGACCGGCGTCTTGCGGTAGGCCTGGATCTCCAGGAAGTCGATGATGCGCTCGACGAACTCGCGGTGCGCGATCTCCTCGCGTTCGGCCGCGCCCCATCGGATCGCCTGCTGGAAGAGGTTGCTCTTCATGCGAAGGTTGCGGCCGGTCATGATGTTGTCGAGCACGCTCATGCCCTTGAACAGCGCCAGGTTCTGGAAGGTGCGCGCGATGCCGGCCTCGGCCACCTGGCGCGAGTTCATGTGCTTGAAGGTCCGGCCGCGCAGCGTGATCGAGCCTTCCTGCGGCCAGTAGACGCCGTTGATGCAGTTCAGCATCGAGCTCTTGCCCGCGCCGTTCGGCCCGATGATGGCGCGCACCTCGTGCTCGCGCACGTCGAAGCTGATGTCGGTCAGCGCCTTCACGCCGCCGAAGCGCAGGCTGATGTTCCTGACGTCGAGGATGACCTCGCCGATCTTTCTTTCGGCCATGTCAGGCTGCCTGCTTCATCGTGGGGAAGGTCTTGGCGTCGACGATCTTCAGCGTCGCCGAGACCATGCCGGTGCGGCCGTCCTCGAACTTCACCTGGGTCTCGACGTACTGCTCGCTCTTGCCGCCGTACAGCGCGTCGACCAGCACCTGGTAGCGCTCGCCGATGAAGCCTCGCCGCACCTTGCGCGTGCGCGTCAGCTCGCCGTCGTCGGCGTCGAGTTCCTTGTGCAGCACCAGGAAGCGGTGGATCTGGCTGCCGGCCAGCATGGTGTCGGCGGCGAGGTCGGCGTTGACGCGCTGCACGCACTCGCGCACCAGCTCCAGCACCTCGGGCTTGCCGGCCAGGTCGGTGTAGCCGGCATAGGGCAGGTTGCGGCGCTCGGCCCAGTTGCCCACCGCCTCGAAGTCGATGTTGATGAAGGCGCACACCTTCTCGCGCTTGTCGCCGAAGGCAACCGCCTCCTTGATGTGCGGGAAGAACTTCAGCTTGTTCTCGACGTACTTGGGCGCGAACATCGCGCCGTCGTTGGCGCCGCCGGCGATGCGGCCGACGTCTTTCGCGCGGTCGATGATCTTCAGGTGCCCGCCGGCGTCGAGGAAGCCGGCGTCGCCGGTGTGGTACCAGCCCTCGGCCGTCAGCACCTCGGCGGTGGCGGCCGGGTTCTTGTAGTACTCCTTGAGCAGCCCGGGCGACTTGATCAGGATCTCGCCGCTGTCGGTGAGCTTGACCTCGACGCCGGCGATCGGCACGCCCACGGTGTCGGCGCGCGCCTCGTGGTCGGGCTGCAGGCAGACGAACACCGCCGTCTCGGTCGAACCGTAGAGCTGCTTCAGGTTGATGCCGATCGAGCGGTAGAAGCTGAACAGGTCGGGCCCGATCGCCTCGCCCGCGGTGTAGGCCACGCGCACGCGCGAGAAGCCCAGCGTGTTGCGCAGCGGGCCGAAGACCAGCACGTTGCCCAGCGCATAGGCCAGGCGGTCGACCATGCCGACGGGCTTGCCGTCCGTCAGCCGCGGGCCCACGTCCTTGGCCACGCTCATGAAGAAGTGGAACAGCCGGCGCTTGATCGCGCCGGCGTCCTCCATGCGGATCATCACGCTGGTCAGCAGGCCCTCGAACACGCGCGGCGGCGCGAAGTAGTAGGTCGGGCCGATCTCCTTCAGGTCGATCGACACCGTGGCGGCCGACTCGGGGCAGTTGACCACGTAGCCGCAGGCCAGCCACTGCGCGTAGCTGAAGATGTTCTGGCCGATCCAGGCCGGCGGCAGGTAGGCCAGCACCTCTTCGCGCTCGGTGAGGTGGTCGAAGTCGGCGCCGGCCTTGGCGCGGTCGAGCAGCGTGAAGTGCGTGTGCACCACGCCCTTCGGGTTGCCGGTGGTGCCGGAGGTGAAGAACATCGCCGCCACGTCGTCGGGGCGGCTGCGCGCCAGCTCGGCGTCGAGGTGGGCGGGGTGGGCCTGCGCGAAACGCCGGCCTTCGTCGATCAGCGCGTCCAGCGCGGCCAGGCCCGGCTCGCTGTAGTTGCGCAGGCCGCGCGGGTCGTCGTACCAGATGTGTTGCAGGCGCGGGCACTGCGCGCGGATCTCGAGCAGCTTGTCGACCTGCTCCTGGTCTTCGACGACCGCGAAGGCCACGTCGGCGTTGACCAGCGGGAAGACGAACTCGGCGCAGGCCGCGTCCTGGTACAGCGGGATCGGCACCGCGCCCAGCCACTGCGCGGCCAGCATCGAGGCGTACAGGCGCGGGCGGTTGTCGCCCACCACCACGACGTGGTCGTCGCGCTTCATGCCGGCCGCCGCGAAGCCGCCGGCCAGCTCGCGCGCCAGCACGGCGAGCTGCGTCCAGCTCATCGTCTGCCAGATGCCGTAGACCTTCTCGCGCAGCGCCGGCGCATCGGGGCGCTGCGCCGCGTGATCGAGCATCAGTCGGGGAAAGGTCGTCTGCACCTTGGCGGTCTCCTATCGGTGCCTGCACTGTAGGCACGAGTTTGACGCCGTGTTGTCGTTGTGACGACAATCTCCGGGACACCCCCGAGGGGGGTTTCCCGCATGAACCCCTCGTGAGCTCCTCCTTCGCCGACACCGCCGCCCGCCCCGCGCCGCTGCGCCAGCGCGCCCGGACGCCGCGCCGCGACGAGCTGGAGATGATCCCGTGGCTGGGCGTGCTCGACGACGCCGAGCGCCAGCGCGTGGTCGGCGCGCTGCAGGTGGTGGAGGCCAGCCCGGGCGACTTCGTCTGCAAGATCGGGCGCCGCGCCAACTACTGGTTCGGCGTGCTCGACGGGCTGCTGAAGATGAGCAACGACAGCTCGCACGGCCAGGCGATCACCTACACCGGCCTGCCGCCGGGCGCCTGGTTCGGCGAGGGCACGCTGCTCAAGCGCGAGGTGTACCGCTACAACATCGAGCCGCTGCGCCGCAGCGTGGTGGCCGGCCTGGAGATCGCCGGCTTCGAGTGGCTGCTCGAGCGCAGCATCCCGTTCAACCGCTACGTGATGAGCCTGCTCAACGAGCGGCTCGGCCAGTTCATCGCCGCGCGCGAGATCGACCGGATGAACGATCCCGACACGCGCGTCGCGCGCAGCCTCGCTGCGCTGTTCCACCCGGTGCTGTACCCGGGCGTCGGCACGCTGCTGCGCATCACGCAGCAGGAACTGGGCTACCTGGCCGGCCTGTCGCGCCAGCGCGTCAACGAGGCGCTGCGCTCATTGCAGGCCGAGGGCCTGATCGGCATCGAGTACGGCGGGGTGAGGGTGCTGGACCTGGAGCAACTGCGGCGGCATGTGCACCGCGGCGCCGACGGCGCCGCCCAGGCGCGCTGACGCGCCGCCGCGTTCAGCCGTTCACCACCCCCGCCGCCACATGCCCCGCCGGCACGTGCGGCGCGGCGTTCTCGATGTGGCCGGTCTGGTCGTCGAAGAAGAAATCGGGCTCGAACTCGCGCAGGAACTCGCCCTTGGGCAGCCCGCCGAGGAACATCGCTTCGTCGACCTCGATGTGCCAGTCCATCAGCGTGCGGATGGCGCGCTCGTGCGCCGGGGCGCTGCGCGCCGTCACCAGCGCGGTGCGGATGCGCATGTCGCGCCCCGGCTCGCGCTGCAGCGCCTGCAAGGCGTGCAGCAGCGGCTTGAACGGCCCGGGTGCCAGCGGCGTCGCGGCGCGCTGGTGCTCGTGGGTCTGGAAGGCGTCCAGCCCCTGGCTCTGGAAGACGCGCTCGGCCTCGTCGGAGAACAGCACCGCGTCGCCGTCGAAGGCGATGCGCACCTCGTCGGGGTGCGCGTCGGAGGCGCGCGCCGAGTGCGGGTAGACACGCGCCGCCGGCACGCCGGCGCCCAGCGCCGAGCGCACGTCGGCCTCGTTGGTGGACAGGAACAGGTTGGCCGCCAGCGGCCGCAGGTAGCGCCATGGCGACTCGCCGCGCGTGAACACGCCGCGCTGGATGGGCAGCCCGTAGTGCCGCGCCGAGCGGAACACGCGCATGCCCGAGACGGGGTCGTTGCGCGACAGGATCACCACCTCCACGCGCGGCTGGCCGGGCGCGTTGAAGGCCAGCAGCTTGTTCACCAGCGAGAAGGCCACGCCCGGCTTGGCGGCGTGCTCCAGGCGCTCGAGCTGGAGCTGCATGTAGGCGCGGTCGTCCTCGACCTCGAAGACCCGGTTCTCCTCCTCGAAGTCGAAGAGGGCGCGCGACGAGATGGCCACCACGAGCTGACCGGCCAGCGAGACGGGCATCGGCCTACCTGACCCACTGGTTGAGCTGGATGATCGGCAACAGCACCGCCAGCACGATCAGCATCACCACGCCGCCCATCGCGACGATCAGCAGCGGCTCGAGGATGGTCGCCATCTGCATCGCGCGGCGCTGCACCTCGGCGCCGAGCTGGCGCGCGGCGCGTTCGAGCATCACCGGCAACTGGCCGGTCTGCTCGCCCAGGCGCGAGAACATCGCCAGCAGGCCCGGGAAGCGCTTCTTGGTGGCCAGCGCGGAGGCCAGCGGCGCGCCCTCGCGCACCTGCACCAGCGCCTCCATCGCGTCGGCGCGCATGGCGCGGTTCGACAGCGTCTCGGCCGCCGCCTGCAAGGCCTTCAGGATCGGCACGCCCGCGCCGGCCAGCATCGCCAGCGTGCCCGCGAAGCGCGCCGCGTTGTAGCCGCGCGAGAGCCGGCCGATCAGCGGCAGCGTCAGCCAGGCGGCGTCGAAGCGCTCGCGGAAGGCCTCGTTGCGCAGCGCGAACAGCAGCGCGCCCACGCCGCCGGCGACCGCCAGCACCAGCAGCCAGCCCCAGCTTCGCAGGAAGCCGCTGATCGCGAGCATCGCCACGGTGAGCATCGGCAGCGCGCGCTTGGAGGTGGTGAACACCGAGGCCACCTGAGGCACCACGTAGGTGACGAGGAAGACCACGATCACCACCGCGATCAGCGAGACGATGGCCGGGTACAGCGTCGCGCCGATCAGCTTGGCGCGCAGCGCCTGGCGCTCCTCGAGGTCGTCGGCGAGCTTCTCCAGCACCGGGCCGAGCGCGCCGCTGGCCTCGCCGGCGGCGACCACGCCGCGGTAGACGTCGTCGAACTCGCGCGGCAGCGTGGCCAGCGCGCGCGCGAACGACGAGCCCGAGTTCACCTCGCTGCGCAGGTGCGCCACCAGCTCGCGCTGGCGGTTGTCCTCGGACTCGTCGGCCAGCGCGGTGAGCGCGCGTTCGAGCGGCAGGCCCGAGCCGACCAGGCCGGCGAGCTGGCGCGTCCACACCGTCAGGCCGGTGCTGCCGAAGACCTTGCGCTTGAGCGTCAGCGCGCCGGCCGGCGTGCTGTCGGCCGCCACCACCTTGACCTCCAGCGGCACCAGCGACTGCGCGCGCAACTGCGCGCGTGCCGCCTTGGCGTTGTCGGCTTCGAGCAGGCCGCTGGCGGGCTTGCCGGCGGCGTCGAGAGCTTCGAACTTGTAGGCGGGCACGCGATTACTCTCGGGTCACGCGCAGCACCTCTTCGAGCGAGGTGATGCCTTCGGCGACCAGGCGCTCGCCGTCCTCGCGCATCGAGCGCATGCCGGCTTCCTCGGCGGCGACGAACAACTGGCTCTCGGCGGCGCGGCTGTGGATCAGCGCCCGCACCTTGTCGTCGGCCACCATCAGCTCGTAGACGCCGGTGCGGCCCTTGTAGCCGCTCATGCCGCACTCGGCGCAGCCCACCGGGTGCCAGCGGCCGCGCTCGTCGGGCTTCTTGCAGTGCGGGCAGAGCTTGCGCACCAGGCGCTGCGCCAGCACGCCCAGCAGCGAGCTGGACAGCAGGAAGGGCTCGACGCCCATGTCGGTCAGGCGCGTCACCGCGCTGGGTGCGTCGTTGGTGTGCAGCGTGGCGAGCACCAGGTGGCCGGTCAGCGAGGCCTGGATGGCGATCTGCGCGGTCTCGAAGTCGCGGATCTCGCCGATCATGATCACGTCCGGGTCCTGGCGCAGGATGGCGCGCAGCGCCTTGGCGAAGGTCAGGTCGATCTTCGGGTTGACCTGCGTCTGGCCGATGCCGGGCAGCTCGTACTCGACCGGGTCCTCGACGGTGAGCACGTTGGTCGTGCTGGTGTCGACGCGGCCCAGCGACGCGTACAGCGTCGTCGTCTTGCCCGAGCCGGTCGGCCCGGTGACGAGCACGATGCCGTGCGGCTGCTGGATCAGGTTGTCGAAGCGCGTCAGCACGTCGCCGCTCATGCCCAGCGACTCGAGGCTGAACTTGGACTCGCCCTTGTCGAGCAGGCGCAGCACCGCGCGCTCGCCGTGCGCCGAGGGCAGCGTGGACACGCGCACGTCGACCGCGCGCCCGCCGATGCGCAGCGAGATGCGGCCGTCCTGCGGCAGGCGCTTCTCGGCGATGTCCAGCTCGGCCATGATCTTCAGGCGCGAGATCAGCGCGGCGTGCAGCGCGCGGTTGGGCTGCACCACCTCGCGCAGCGTGCCGTCGACGCGGAAGCGCACCGCGCTCGATCGTTCGTAGGGCTCGATGTGGATGTCGCTCGCGCCGTCCTTCGCGGCCTGCGTCAGCAGCGCGTTGAGCATGCGGATGATGGGCGCGTCGTTGGCGGCTTCGAGCAGGTCTTCCACCGCCGGCAGGTCCTGCATCATGCGCGACAGGTCGACCGCGCTCTCGACTTCGCCGACCACCGTGGCCGCGCTCGACTCGCCGCCGGCGTAGGCCGCGGCGATGCGGCTGGACAGCGAGGGCGCGGCCTCGCGCTCGAAGGCGTCGACGTCGTACAGGCGCAGCACCTCGGACAGCGCCGGCAGCGACACCGTCTCGGGCGCCCACAGCACGAGGCGCTCGCCGTCGTCCTCGAGCAGCAGCGTGTTCGCCTTCGCGAAGGCGTAGGGAAGCGGGTGGCGCGCGCCCATCGCCCGCGCCCCTACTGCGCCGGCGCCGAGGCGGGCGGCGCGGCTTCGGGCGGCGGTGGCGGCGGCACCTCCTGCGACGGCAGGGCCGGCAGCACCGGCGCGTCGTGCAGCGGCAGCAGCAGGTTGGGCACCGGCTGGGCGCTCTGCTGGCGCGCGCGGATCAGGTCGTAGCGGTCCATCGACAGGCGGTTGGCGGCGTCGTTGTCGCGCATGATGGTCGGCTTGAGGAACACCATCAGGTTGCTGCGGTTCTTCTCGCGCTTCTCGCTGCGGAACAGCGCGCCGACGAACGGGATGTCGCCCAGCAGCGGCACCTTGGCCTTGGTGTCGCGGAAGGTCTCGTTGATCAGGCCGCCGAGCACCAGGATCGCGCCGTCGTCGACCACCACGGTCGACTCGATCGAGCGCTTGGTGGTCGACGGGCCGGCGTTGCTGGTGCCCGCCGCGGTGGTCTCCTTCACCGCCGACTGCTCCTGGTAGATCGTCATGCGCACCGTGCCGCCCTCGCCGATCTGCGGGCGGATGCGCAGCGTGATGCCCACGTCCTTGCGCTCGATGGTCTGGAACGGGCTGGTCGTCGCCGTGCCGGTGTTGGTGTACTGGCCGGTGATGAAAGGCACGTTCTCGCCGACGACGATCTTGGCCTCCTCGTTGTCGAGCGTGATCAGGTTCGGCGTCGAGACGATGTTGGTGTTGACCTGGGTCTGCAGCGCGCGCGCCAGCGCGGCCAGCGCGTAGGTGCCGCCGTAGTTGCGGATCAGCGCGATGTTGATGCCGTCGCCCGGCAGCGTGCTGCCCTGGCCGGCGCCGGTCTGCGACAGCGAGATGATGCTGGGGCCGCCCACCGAGGTGCTGGTGCCGGCGAACAGGCCGTACTTGTCGCCGCTGTTGCCCAGCAGGCCCTGCCACTGCAGGCCGAAGTCGGCGGCGTTGTCGCCCGACACCTCGACGATCATGCTCTCGATGTAGACCTGCGCGCGGCGCGAGTCGAGCTGGTCGATCATCGCGCGCACCTGGCGGTACAGCGGCTCGGCGGCGGTGATGATCAGCGAGTTGGTCGACGGGTCGGCCTGGATGAAGCCGCCGGTCGACGGCCCCGCGCCGGCGCTGACCGGCGAGGTCGATTGTGTCGACGCGCCGGCCGTGCCGCCGGCCGGCTGCGCCACCGCGGCCGCCGGGGCGGCGCTGTTGGCCACGCCGAAGTTCGCGCCGCCCCCGCCGCCCGCGGCGTTGGCGTTGGTGGCGAAGGCGGCGCGCAGCACCTGCGCCAGCTTGGTGGCGTCGGCGTTCTTCAGGTGCACCACCCAGACGTTGCCGGCCGCCGCCGAGCCTTGCAGCGGCTGGTCGAGCCGCTCGACCAGCGAGCGGATGCTGGCCATGCGCGCCGGGCTGCCGGCCTTGACCAGCAGGCTGTTGTTGCGCGAGTCGGCGATCACCGCGCTGTTGGCCGCGCCGGTGGCCGGCGCGCCCTGCACCGCGGCGGCGCTGGCCGAATCGGCCAGGCGCTGCACGATCGGCGCGAGATCGGCCGCCACCGCGTGGCGCAGCGGGATCACCTCGACCTCGCCGGCCGCCGGCGTGTCCATCGCCGCGATGATCTTGGCGATGCGCTGCAGGTTGTCGGCGTAGTCGGTGATGACCAGCGAGTTGTTGCCCGGGTTGGCGTTGATGGTGTTGTTCGGGCTGATCAGCGGGCGCAGCACCGGCACCAGGTTGTTGGCGTTCTCGTGGTTGAGCTTGAAGATCTGCGTCAGGATCTGGTCGCCGCGGCGGCTGGTCTCGCCCACCGCCACGGTGCCGCTTTGCAGCTTGGCGTCGGCCTCGGGCACCACCTTGAACAGCCCGCCGGCCTCGACCACCGTGAAACCCAGCCCGCGCAGCGCGGCAAGGTAGTTCAGGTAGGCCTCGCGCGGCGTGATCGGCTGCTCGCTGAACAGCGTGATCTGGCCCTTGACGCGCGGGTCGACGACGAACTGCTGCCGCAGGATCGCGCCCATCGCGCGCGACACGGCGTCGATGTCGGCGTTGACGAAGTTCAGCGTCACCGGCTCGCCGCCGGCGAAGCGGCCGCGCTGCGCCGGCGGCTTGGCGTTGCCCTGCGCCAGCGCGAGCGGGGCCGGCGGCAGCGCGACGGCCAGCAGCGTCGCGGCCAGCGCGGCGCTGGTCCGTCGCGGGGTGCGGCGCGGTGAGGTGGGATGTGGCTTCATGGTCATCCGATCGAAATGACGGATCGGGCGCCGTCGCGCCGCCCGATGATGTTCAGCAGGTTGGCCAGCGGGGCTTCTTCGCCGGGCGCGGCGCGCGCCTCGCCGCGAAAGCGCACGCCGCCGGGCGAGAGCGTGCCGTTGCCGCTGAGCTGCAAGGCGCCGTGCTGGGTCGACAGGATGAGCTGCGAAGCGCCGTTGCCCGAGGGGTCGGCGGCGATGCTCAGGCGGTAGCTGCCCAGCGTCTCGAGCGTCGAGACGCGCGAGGAGACGTCGAGCAGGTCGATGTCGGCGCTGCCGGCCAGGCGCCAGCGGCCCTGCACGCTCTCGACGCTCAGGCCCGGCGAGGCCAGCCGCACGCTGCCGCCGAGCTGCATGGTGTTCCACGGCGTGCCCAGGCCGCCCAGCCAGGCGCTCGGCCACTGGCCGACCCAGCCGGGGCTGGGCGCCAGCGCCAGCGTCACGCGGCCGAAGCCGGGCTTCACTTGCAGCGCGGCGGTGCCGTTCAGGCAGCATTCCTGGCGCGCGCGCAGTTCGAGGCCCAGGCCCTTGATGCCTATGGTCCAGTCGAGCCGGCCGGGCAGGGCGCTGGCGTCGCGGCTGTCCGGCCCGCCGGTCAGCACCACCACCGCGCTGCCCGACCACACCGTGCCGCGCGCGTCGGCCAGCAGCAGGCGCTGGTGGGTGGCCGAGGCGATGGCGCCGGCCAGCCAGGCGGCGGGCGCGAAGGCGACCACGCCGCCGAGCACGCCCAGCACCGCGCCGGCCACCGCCCAGCGCGCCGCGGCGCCGCGCGACTTGTCCCAGGCGATCTCGGCGAAGGTCGATTCGCCCCAGCCGGTGGCCGAGGCGGTGTGGGCCCAGCGCGGGCCCTTGCGGCGGCGGCCGATCATGGCGCTTCTCCGCCGCCGGCGAGCATGACCACCAGCGTGCCGGTGTAGCCCTGCGGGCCGCGTGTCAACTGCGCCTCGGCCGGGCGCACGCGCGCCGCGCCGCGCGCCTCCAGCAGCCAGCCGCGCAGCGCCTCGGGCGAGACGCCGTTGAGCGTCAGCGAGGCGCGGTCGCCCTGCATCGCGAGCCGGCCCTTGTCGCCGAGCCGGTCGGTGGCGGCCTTCAGCGCCGCCGCGGCCTGCGCCGGCGGCACCGCGGCCGCGCCGCGCAGGGTCTGGCTCTCGGCGGCCAGGCGCTGCATCTGCTGCAATTCCGCGTCGAGCACCGCCAGGCGCGCCGGCGCCTCGCGCAGCGTGCGCAGGGCCGGCTGCACCAGCAGCAGCCAGGCGACGAACAGCGCGACGACGGCCAGCGCCACGCCGAGCGCGAGCCGCTCGCGCGGCACGCGCGTGCGCCACCACACACGAAGCTGCTCGCGGGCCTTGGCCAGCGCCGGCGGCAGGGTCGGCGTGCGCGCGCTCACGAGCGGCCCCCGAGGCGCGCGCGCGACAGCACGAGCTGCCCGGCGTTGGACTCCACCTGCCAGCCGGCCGGTTGCAGCACGCTGCGGAACTGCGTGAGCTGCTGCTCGCTCCAGCCCGCGGCGGCCAGCGTCAGCCGGCCCGATTCGTAGCGCAGCGAGTCGACCGCCGGGCGGTCGGCCGGCCAGGCCGAGGCGGCGGCCATCAGCAGGGTCTCCAGGTCGTTCTCGCCCGGCTTGCCGGCCAGCGTGCGCAGCGACTGGATCTCGCGCTGCGCCACCGCGGCGGCGTCGCGCTGGATGTCGAGGTCGCTGGCGCGCGGGAAGGCGGCGCGCACCGCGGCCTGGATGCCCTTCTGGCGCGCCTCGATGCCGCTGCGCTGGTGCCAGGCCCAGAGGTTGAGCCCGACGATCTGCGCCGCCACCAGCGCCACCAGGCCCAGGCGCACCGGCCGCCACTGCGGGCTCGTGAACTTGCGCAGCGCGTCGCGCAGCGCGCGCGCGCCGCGGTTGCGCTGCGCGAGGTCGAACTGGCGCAGGTCCCACAGGCTGCGCGCCGCCTGCAAGGCGCGCTCGGGGCGCGACATCACGTTGACCGGCATGCCCAGCCACTGCTCGGCCGACGTCACCGCGGCGGGCGTGGCGCTCCAGCGCGTGCCGGCCGGCGCCGGGCGCGACACCAGCGCGCGCGCCAGCCCGCCGTGCAGGCCCAGGCTGGCCACGCCGTCGGCATGCGCCCAGTGCAGCAGCACGCCGGGCTCGCCGCCGCCGGCGCCGCCGCGCGCCTCGGCGCTCTCCGCGAAATGCCCGCTGGGCGGATCGTCGGGCCAGGAGGCCGGCACGATGCGCTCGACGAACACCTTGGCCTTCTCCAGCGCCGCCAGCTCGGCGCGCAGCCAGGCGCGGTCGACCGCGGCCACCCAGGCCGGCTGGCCGGCGCTGGCGCCGGGCGCGACGGCCAGGTGCACGCTGTCGGCGTCGTCGAGCAGGGCTTCTTCCAGCACGCCGGCGAGCGCGGCGCGCAGCCGCGCGGCCGGCGCCTTGGGCAGGGTGATGCGGTGCCAGCTCACGGCGGTGTCGGCCAGCATCGCCACCACCGTGGCGGCCTTGGGCAGCAGCGACGCGGCGCACTCGCCGTGGCCGGTGAGCACGACGCCGTCGCTGGTCAGCGCGTAGACGTACTCGGTGCCCAGGTCGGAGGCGGCGTTTTCCGGCGCGGCGCCGCCCCGCGCGCTGTGGCGCCGGCGTTCGGGGATCTGGACGACGAGGGTGGACATGGACGGCGGTTCAGGAACGGATCGGCATTGTAGGCAGCGGCGTTCTACAAACCTTCACAAATCAAGCACTTAGCCGGCCAATGTGCGCGCGCCGCATCAACGGCGCAAGCCCTCGACCGTGGACAACTGCTCGCGCTGCTGCACCAGCATGTCCAGGCCGTTGCGAAACACCAGCGAACGCTGCTCCAGCACGCGGTCGTCCAGCCGCAGGCGCCCGCGCACCTCGAACCAGCTCGACTGCACCGCCACCTGCTCGGCGTTCAGCGGCCCGAGGCCCGGGATCTGCGCCTCCACGTCCGGCAGCCGCTTGAACGGGTCGCGCTGGCGCAACTGCACCAGGCGCTCGGCGGTGGCGAGGTCCAGGCCCTTGATCGCGGCGGCGATCACCTCGCGCGGCGCGGTGTTGACGTTGACCGCGGTGCGCGCCGGCAGCAGCGTCGCATAGGGTTCGAGCGCGGCGATGGTGTCGGCATCGATGCCCAGCCACGCGAGCTGCGCCAGCGTGCGCGGCAGCAGCGGCGCGTTGGCGTTGCCGGCGGCGCGCGCGTCGCGCAGGCCGGCGGCGATGCGCGCGGCGAGGTCCGACCCGATGCCTATCGTCTGGCACAGCCGTTCCATCGCCTGGATGTCGGGCGGCGAGGGCTTGCCCTGGGCATCGACCAGGTTGGCGAGGTTGAAACGCGCCTGCGCGTCGTTGATCGCGCCGGACAGGAAGGCCTCGGGCCCGTCGTCCGCGGCGTTGTTGTTCTTGTCGGCGGCGAGGAAGGTCGACAGCCGCGCCTCGGCCAGCGGCGTGGCCCAGGGCTCGGTCAGCGCGGTCGGGCGGCCCGAGCGCGCGTCTTCGCGCAGGATCAGGCGCGCCCAGTCGAGCGCGCCTTGCAGGATCCAGGCCGATTGCATGCGCGCGCGCTCGGCGGCCTCGACCTGCACCGCGCGCCACTGCTGCCACACCATCGCCGCGGCCAGCGTGACGACCAGCGTGACGATGATCAGCGCCGTCAGCAGCGCGGCGCCGCGCTGGCGTCGCCTGGGTTGCGATCGAGACCCGCCACGCGGCAATCCGCAGCCACCAGGCGGTCGCCGCGGCACCGGCTTTGCCGGGCCGCTGGCGGCGCCCCCCCGGGGGGAGCGCCGCGGGCGCTGCGGGGGGGAGTCGTCATGGCCCGAGCAGCACGTCGCGCGTCAGCGTGCCGGCGAATGCGGCGCCGGGGGCGAAGCTCAGCACCACGCGCACGCCAGAGGGCAGCGCCATGCGCTGCGCGGCGCCGTTGGCCGCGCCCGCCGGCGGCGCGGCGACGTTGCCGGTGGACTGCGCGTTGGCCCAGCCGTTGCCCTGGAAGAAGTACACCTGCCACTGCGACACGCCCTCGATCGCGCGCACCTCGCCGGGCTCGCCGCCCATCAACTGCTGGCTGGCGAACCAGTTGTCCTGCAAGGCGGCGCTGCCGGTCACCGGCTTGGCGGCCCAGCGCTGCAAGGCGTTGTTGTCGGCGGCTTCGGGCTTGAGCCACCAGGCCACCACCTGCACGCCCTCGGGCGTGCTGCGCGTCAGGCGCAGCGCGGCGCCGTCGAACGCCAGCGGCGGCACCGTGCCGGTGTCCTGCACCGCGGCGAGGTCGGCCTGCCATTGCGCCAGCACGGTGGTCAGGCGCAGCGTCTGCTCGAGCTGGCGCTGGCTGGCGTCGCGCGTGCGCACGATGCCGTCGACGCCCTGCCAGGCCATCGCCGCCATGATCGCCAGGATCAGCAGCGCGACCAGCACCTCGACGAGCGTGAAGCCGCGGGGGCTGCGCGCGGCCATCAGTAGCGCCCCAGCACGGTGGACAGCGTCAGCACCGGCTCGCCCGCTTCGTTGAAGACCTGCGCGTCGACGCGCCGGAAGTTCGGATTCGGCGTCGGCCGCACCGCCAGCTTGCCGCGGTAGCCGCGGCCGAGCTGTTCGCAGCCGAACTCGCCGTCGCCGGTGCTGGGGAACTGCTTGCTCAGCTTCAATCCGGTCAACTGGTTGTCGGCGCACCACTGCGCGGCCGTCACGTCGGCCAGGCGCAGCGCGTTGTTGGTCAGCGCGCCGGCCGCCTTGATGCCGGCGCCCAGCGTCACCGCGACGATGGCCACGCCGACCAGCACCTCGATCAGCGTGAAGCCGGCGGCCGGGCGCTGCCGCTTCATCGCGCGGCCTCGTCGTTGCCGACCACGACGAAGGGCCCCAGCCCGTCGGTGGCCAGCACCAGGCGCTGCGCCTCCAGGCTGAGCACGACACGCTGCGCGCCGATCATCGGCTCGGGGCCGAGCACCAGCGCACGCGCGCCGATCACCTCGGCGCTGACGCCTTCGGCCAGCCAGTGCGTCGGCCGCGCGCCGGCCTCGGTGGCGTCGGGAAAGCCGACGAAGCGGAAACCCGGCACGTCGGCTTGGCCGGAGCGCGGCTCCCAGCGCCCTTGCAGCCCGGAGGCGCGCGCCTCGGCGCGTGCCGATTCGAGCAGCGCGGCCAGGCGCGCGGCCTCCTGTTCGAGGCGCGTCGCGGCCGGGTCGCGCATCGCCAGCGTGACCACGCTGCTGGCGATCGCGATCAGCGTGATGACGACCAGCAGCTCGATCAGCGTGAAGCCGGACTGCCGCCGCGCCCGCACCGATGCTCCCGCGCCGTTGCCGCTATTGCCAGGAGCCGATCTCGGCGTCCTTGCCCTCGCCGCCGAGCACGCCGTCGGCGCCGAAGCTGAACACGTCGATCTCGCCCTTCAGCCCCGGGTTGGCGTACTGGTAGGGCCGGCCCCAGGGGTCGTTGGGCAGCTTCTCGAGGTAGGGCTTCCAGTTCGGCGGGATCACGCCGCCGGTGGGCTTGACCACCAGCGCCTGCAAGCCCTGCTCGCCGCTGGGGTAGCGCTGGTTGTCCAGCCGGTAGAGCTTGAGCGCCTGCATCAGGTTGTTGACGTCGGTGCGCGCCGCGGTGACGCGCGCGTCGTCGGCGCGGTCCAGCACGTTGGGCACGATCAGCGCGGCCAGCACGCCGATGATCACCAGCACCACCATCAGTTCGATCAGCGTGAAGCCGCGCCGCGCGAGCGAGCGGCGGCTGCGGTGGGACGGGGTGGAGCAGGACATCATGAAACGAAGCGCCTCGGCACGGCCGCGGTAATGCAGACCTGGTCGATGATAATCCCGCGCATGTTCGCAAGAATCGCGGCCTTCGTCGTCTGGGCACTGGTAGCCGCCAGCGTGGTGTTCTGGGGGCTGCGCCTGCTGGTGCGCCCGCCCGGCGCGCCCGCCCACACCGTGGCGGTGGGCGACGCCGGCGCGCTGCGCGGCGACCTGACGCGCCTGCTCGGCGCCACGCCCGCCACCCCGAGCGACGTGCCCCAGGCGCCCGAGCTGGCCTCGCGCTTCAAGCTGCTCGGCGTGATGGCGAACAAGCAGGGCAGCGGCGGCTACGCGCTGATCGCCGTCGACGCCAAGCCGGCGCGCGCCTACGCGGTCGGCATGCCGCTCGATGGCAACCTGGTGTTGCAATCGGTGAACCTTCGCAGCGCGGCGATCGGCCCGGCGCAGGGCGCCGCCGCCGTGACGCTGGAGGTGCCGCCGCTGGCCGCCGCCGCCACCGGCACGCTGCCGCCGGCCACCGAAGGGCTGAAGTTCGGCGCCGACGCGGCGCCGCCGCCACCGCCGCAGCCCGCGGCGCCGATGGCTTTGCCGGGACAGGCCCTGTCCGGCGCGGTCGACGGCTCCCAGCCGCAGACGCCCCGGCCGCGCGGCCGGCCGCCGGCGGGCACGGCGCACTGACGCGGCTTCAGTTCAGCGAGCCGGCGCGCGACGGCGGCGCCATCTCGGCCGGCTGCGACGGGCCCGGATCCTCACCCTCGGCCACCTCGGTCAGCAGCGCGGCGGCGCTGCGCACCAGCGGCCAGGCCAGCGTGGCGCCGGTGCCGTCGGTGCTCTCCATGCCCAGTTCGAGCAGCGGGCTGGCCTGGAACAGCGACAGCGCGCGATCCAGGCCGGCGTGGCCGTGGCTGCGGCAGTAGACGCAGTAGTCGGTGACCGCCGGCGCGATGCGCGAGGCGACCATCAGCGCGGCGCAGGCGGTCATGCCGTCGGCGATCACGAGATGGCGTTTGCTGCCGGCCACCAGCATCACGCCGACCATCATCGCCATCTCGAAGCCGCCGAAGGCGGCCAGCACTTCCACCGGGTCGCTGGCGTCCTTGTGGCGCCCCTGCGCGCCCGACAGCACGGTGACGAGGTGGTTCAGGTCTTCCGGCGGCATCGTCGGGCCGGAGGCGATGAAGTCGCGCAGCGGCGTGTCGGACAGGCGCGAGAGCACCAGCGCCGCGCTGGCGTGCGCGCCCACGCCGATGCCGGCGCAGGCGATCGCGTTGCCGGGCAGCGAATCGGCGATCTCCATGCCGGCGCGGATGGCGGCGTGCGCCTGGTCGAGCGACATCGCCATCGCCGCGCGCGAGCTGCGCGTGCCGTGCGCGATCTTGCGCGCCAGCAGCCGCGCGTGCGGCGCCACCGGCTCGGCCACGCCGCAGTCGACCACCGACAGCTCCAGCCCCTGGATGCGCGCGAACACCGACACCGGCAGTTGCGAGCCGAGCAGGCGCGCCACCAGCTTGGCCGTCGAGGCGCCGCCGGGCACGCCGACGCCGTCGACCGCCAGGCCGTGGTCGGAGGCGAACAGCACCAGTTGCGGCGCGCGGAAACGCGGCTTGAGCGTGTTCTGCACCAGGCCCAGGCGCACCGCCAGCGGCTCCAGCTCGCCCAGGCTGCCGGTGGTTTCGCTGCGGCGTTGCAGCTTCTCGCGCAACGCCTGCTCAAGCAGCGGGTTGGCGGTGGGCGTGATCAGGGAGCGGTTGACCGACATGGCGCCGAATTGTGCGTCAGCGCAGGAACATGCGGTACACCGGGTTGTCGGTCTCGTCCTCGCAGGGATAGGCCAGCGTCTCCAGGAAGTCGCGGAACGCCTTCTTGTCGGCCCTGGGCACCTGGATGCCGACCAGGATGCGGCCGTAGTCGGCACCCTGGTTGCGGTAGTGGAACAGGCTGATGTTCCAGCCCGGGTGCATGCTGGAGAGGAAGCGCATCAGCGCGCCGGGCCGCTCGGGGAAGATGAAGCGGTACAGGCGCTCGTCCCTGGCCAGCTCGCTGCGCCCGCCGACCAGGTGGCGCAGGTGCAGCTTGGCCAGTTCGTCGTCGGTGAGGTCCAGCGTCGGGAAGCCGTGGCGCTCGAAGCCGCGCGCCAGCTTGTGCGCCTCCTCGCGGTTGGCCACCGCGACGCCGACGAACACGTGCGCCTGCGTCGCGTCGGAGATGCGGTAGTTGAACTCGGTGACCGCGCGCGGGCCGACCAGCTCGCAAAAGCGCTTGAAGCTGCCGCGCTCCTCGGGGATGGTCACCGCGAAGATCGCCTCGCGCTGCTCGCCGACCTCGGCGCGCTCGGCGACGAAGCGCAGCCGGTCGAAGTTCATGTTGGCGCCGCAGGTGATCGCGACGAAGGTCTTGCCCTTCAGGCCGTGGCGCTCGGCGTACTGCTTGAGCGCCGCCACGCCCATCGCGCCGGAGGGCTCCATGATGCTGCGCGTGTCCTGGAACACGTCCTTGATCGCCGCGCACACGGCGTCGGTGTCGACCACGACGAAGTCGTCGACCAGCTCGCGCGCGAGCCGGAAGGTCTCCTCGCCGACCAGCTTGACCGCGGTGCCGTCGGCGAACAGGCCGACGTCGGGCAGCGTCACGCGCTTGCCGGCGTGCACCGAGCGCAGCATCGCGTCGGAGTCGTTCATCTGCACGCCGATCACCTTGATCTCGGGGCGCACCGCCTTCAGGTAGGCCGCCACGCCCGAGACCAGCCCGCCGCCGCCGATGGCGACGAACACCGCGTCGATGGGCCCCGGGTGCTGGCGCAGGATCTCCATGCCGATGGTGCCCTGGCCGGCGATCACGTCGGGGTCGTCGAAGGGATGCACGAAGGTCAGGCCGCGCTCGCGTTCGAGCGCCTGGGCGTGCCCGAAGGCGTCGGAATAGCTCTCGCCGTGCAGCACCACCTCGCCGCCGAGCGCGCGCACCGCGTCGATCTTCAGCTTGGGCGTGGTGACGGGCATCACCACCAGCGCGCGGCAGCCGAGCTGCTTGGCGCCGAGCGCGACGCCCTGCGCATGGTTGCCGGCCGAGGCGCAGATCACGCCGCGCCGCAACTGCTCGGCGCTCAGGTGCGCCATCTTGTTGTAGGCGCCGCGCAGCTTGAAGCTGAACACCGGCTGGCTGTCCTCGCGCTTGAGCAGCACCTGGTTGCCGAGCCGGCGCGACAGGCCGCGCGCCGGCGCCAGCGGCGTCTCGCGCGCCACGTCGTAGACGCGCGCGGTGAGGATCTTCTGCAGGTAGTCGGCCAGCGTCGGCGCCTTGCTCTTCCTTGCCTTCATCGTGATGCGCCGGATCGGGTGGCTTTGCGGCGCCGCATCATACCCGCGGCCCCCGGGCGCAGCGCCCCAAGAAAAAGGCCCAAGGCATTGCTGCCCTGGGCCGAATCCACCAATGGAGGAGGTGGAGGAGACAATCGGCTCGGAGGCCCGTATGCCATCGAAACGAAAGCAAACGAGCACCGAATGCGAAGCAGTGTAGAGCCATTCATGCTGCGCCGCAATATCCCTTTGTGATCGAAGCTAGAGTGGCCGCTCGAAGCGAGGTGTGATGCGTTGCACAATGCGCCACGCACGCACCGCGGCGGGGCGCGAATGTCGAGGAAACGAACATGGAGTGCACGATCAACTGGCTGCCGGACAGCGGCATGGCCTTTCTCGCCGAGACCGGCAGCGGCCATCTGCTGACCATGGACGGCGCGCCCGACGGCGGCGGCCGCAACCTCGCGCCGCGGCCGATGGAGACCGTGCTGGCCGGCACCGGCGGCTGCACCGCCTACGACGTGGTGCTGATCCTCAAGCGCGGCCGCCACGACGTGCGCGGCTGCCAGGTGAAGCTCGAGGCGCAGCGCGCCGAGGCCGATCCCAAGGTGTTCACCAAGATCCACATGCACTTCGTCGTCAAGGGCAGGGAACTGCCCGAGGCCGCGGTGGAGCGCGCCATCCGCATGTCGCACGAGAAGTACTGCTCGGCCAGCGCGATGCTCGCCAGGACGGCCGAGATGACGACCAGCTTCGAGATCGTCGTGGGTTGAGCGTCGACCCCGTTCGGGCTGAGCCTGTCGAAGCCCATCGAGGTGCAGCGCGGGGCCCTTCGACAGGCTCAGGGCGAACGGGTGTCTATGAGGCCGCGCGTCAGATCCGCTGCGCCGTGGTCGTCATGACCTTGGCCGCGGCCTTCATCGCCCAGCGCAGCGGCAGCGGCAGCGTCGCCGCGCCGGCGGCCTGCGCCGCGGCGGCATGGCGCGCCTCGTCGTCGCGCATCTGCTCGACGATGGCGCGCGAGGCGTTGTCGTGCCCGGGCAGGCGGTCGAGGTGGCTTTCGAGGTGGCGCTGCACCTGGCGCTCGGTCTCGGCCAGGAAGCCGAGGCTGGCGGCATCGCCGGCGCGCCCGGCGGCCAGCCCGATCGCGAACGCGCCGCCGTACCACAGCGGGTTGAGCAGGCTGGCGCGCGCGCCGAGCTGCTGCAGGCGCTGCTGGGTCCAGGCGAGGTGGTCGGTCTCCTCGCGCGCGGCTTCTTCGAACTGCTTGCGCAGCGCGGGGTCGCGCGTCGCCAGCGCCTGCGCGCTGTACAGCGCCTGGGCGCACACCTCGCCCACGTGGTTGACGCGCATCAAGGCGCCGGCGCGCGCACGCTCCGGCTCGCTCAGCGGCTGCGCTTCGGCTTTCGGCCGCGGGCAAGGGCGTGCCGAATGGCTGCCGCCCGAGAGGGTGCGCAAGGCGGTGTCCAGGGCGACCAGCAGTGCATCCATGGTGTCGGCGAAGCTCTTTTGCGCAGCATAGCTTCATGCGCAGAACGAGGGTTTTCCCGGGCGTCGTGACACGGACGTGACGACGGGGCGCTCGTTGTCAGGAGACAACAAGCCTTGCGAAAACCCCCCTAAATCTTTGCAAGCCAAAAGGGGGTCTGGTGGAATACGCGGCAACTTCCGCTGAGGGGGTTGGCCTGATCTGTCCGCGAGGATGCCTCTCGATCGGGACCACTTGTTCAACCTAGGAGATAGTCGCAATGAAAAAATCTCTGCTCGCTCTCGCAGTCCTGGGCGCCTTCGCGGGCACCGCTGCGGCGCAATCGTCGGTCACGATCTACGGCCTGGTCGACATGAGCATCGCCAAGCGCAACGACTGCAGCCCTTGCGCGGTGAACCCGGGCGCCCCGGGCAACGAAGCCTGGACGATGCAGCAGTCGAGCGTCTCGCGCCTCGGCTTCCGCGCCAACGAAGACCTGGGTGGCGGCCTGTCGGCCCAGTTCCAGATCGAACACCGCTTCAACCCGGACACCGGCGCGCAGAACCAGACCCCGTTCTGGAACGGCCGCAGCTACGTCCAACTGACCAGCGCCGCCGCCGGCTCGGTCTACCTGGGTCGTGAGTACACCCCGGCGTTCTGGGTGCAGTTGAAGTCTGACCCGTTCGGCAACGACGGCGTCGGGCAGACCGGCACCGCCATCACCTGGGCCGGCTACTTCACCCCGGATTCGGCGTCTGGCGTGACGACCACCCCGCAGGCCGGCTGGCCGGCTGGTGGCAGCGCCCGCTCGTCGAACACCATCGGCTACAAGACGCCCAACATGGGTGGCCTGACCGCCAACGTCGCGGTGAGCCTGTCAGAAAGCACCGGCCAAGGCCGTGGCCTCGGCTTCAACGCCGAATACGCTGCCGGCCCGATCTACGCCGGCCTGGGCTACGAGAAGATCAACGACGGCGCTTCCGACGGCCGTGGCGTGCTCAACCTCGCGTTCCACTACAACCTGGGCTTCATCAAGCCGATGGTCTACTTCGCGAAGTCGAAGTTCGGCCCCAACGGCGACATCGACGGCAAGGTCGTGATGCTGACGGCCAGCGCCCCGCTGGGCAACGGCGTGCTGAAGTTCGGCCTGTCGCGCGTCACCTTCGACCTGCCGGCGGCCGCTGCCGAAGACACCCACACCAAGCTGGGCCTGGGCTACAACTACAACCTCAGCAAGCGCACCAACCTGTACTTCGATCTCGGCACTGCCAAGGGCATGGCCAGTCAAGCGGGTGTGAAGGGCGAGACCAGCACCGCCTACGCCATCGGCGTGCGTCACCAGTTCTGATCGCCCACCCGCCTCGCGCGGGTTCGATCGAACCGCTTCAAAGGCCGCCTTCGGGCGGCCTTTTTCATGAAGCCATGATCCGCCGCTGCTTCCTCCTCCTCTCGCTCGCCCTGGGCGCCTGTGCCTCCGGGCCGGAACCGGCTTCCGCGCTCGACGGTCCCTGGGCCGGCTGGCAGAACTACCCGCTGCCGGGCAAGCGCAGCACGGTCTACCGCACGCAGCGCGACGGCGCGCGCTTCATCGTGCAGGCGCGTGCCGACGCGTCGGCCAGCATGCTGCGCCGCCCCTGGCGCGTCGATGCCGCGCAGCTCGCGCGCGCGCAGTTCTCCTGGCGCGTCACCACGCTGGTCGCGCGCGCCGACCTGGCCGACGCCGAGGCGTCCGACTCGCCGGTGCGCCTGGTCTTCGCGTTCGACGGCGACCACGGCCGGCTCTCGCCGCGCAACCGCATGCTGTTCGAGCTGGCGCGCTCGCTGACCGGCGAGCCGCCGCCCTACGCGACGCTGGTCTACGCCTGGGACAACCGCGCCGAGCGCGAGTCGGTGATCCAGAGCCGGCGCAGCGACCGCGTCCGAAAGATCGTGCTCGAGTCCGGCGCCGCGCGGCTCGGCCAGTGGCGGCACTACGAGCGCGACATCGCGGCCGACTTCCGCCGCGCGTTCGGCGAGGAGCCCGGCGCGCTGCTCGGCGTGGCGCTGATGACCGACGCCGACAACACCGCCGGCCGCGCCGGCGGCGAGTACGGCGAGGTACGCCTCTTCACGCGCGACGGCACGCCGCTGTAAGACGCGGCATCATCGCGGCATGCTGGCTTTCATCCTGCGCCGCTTGCTCCAGGCCGTCGTCGTGATGCTGACCGTGGCCTTCATCGCCTTCACGCTGTTCCAGTACGTGGGCGACCCGGTCACCAACCTGCTGGGCCAGGACGCCACGCCCGAGCAGCGCCGGCAGTTGCGCACCGACCTCGGGCTGGACCGGCCCTTCCCGGTGCAGTTCGCGGCCTTCGTCGGCAACGCGGTGCAAGGCGAGTTCGGGCTCAGCCTGCGCCAGGGCCGCAAGGTGGCCTCGCTGATCGCCGAGCGGCTGCCGGCCACGCTGGAGCTGGCCGTGATCGCCGCGGCCATCGCGCTGCTGGCGGGCATCCCGATGGGCGTGTACGCGGCGCTGCGGCGCGGCAGCCCGCTGTCGCAGGCGATGATGATGTTCTCGCTGATCGGCGTGTCGCTGCCGACCTTCCTGATCGGCATCCTGCTGATCCTCGTCTTCGCGGTGATCCTGAAGGTGCTGCCGAGCTTCGGCCGCGGCGAGCTGGTCGCGCTCGGGCCCTGGTCCACCGGGCTGCTCACGGTCGACGGCTGGAAGCACCTGATCCTGCCGGCGGTCACGCTGGCGATCTTCCAGCTCGCGCTGATCATGCGCCTGGTGCGCGCCGAGATGCTGGAAGTGCTGCGCACCGACTACATCAAGTTCGCACGCGCACGCGGCCTGCCGGACCGCGTGGTGCACTTCGGCCACGCGCTGAAGAACACGCTGGTGCCGGTGATCACGATCACCGGGCTGCAGCTCGGCTCGCTGATTGCTTTCGCGATCATCACCGAGACGGTGTTCCAGTGGCCCGGCATGGGCCTGCTGTTCATCCAGGCGGTGCAGTTCGCCGACATCCCGGTGATGGCGGCCTACCTGTGCCTGATCGCGCTGATCTTCGTGCTGATCAACCTGGCCGTCGATCTGTTGTACTTCGCCGTCGACCCGCGCCTGCGCCTGTCGGCGGGAACCGGGGGGCATTGATGGCTGCGAGCGCTTCTTCTTCGTCCACGGCGTCCCTCGGCGCCTACCGCCGGCTGGTCGGCTGGCACGGCGAGCTGACCGCCTTCCGCCGCGACCTGCACGCGCATCCCGAGCTGGGCTTCGAGGAGAAGCGCACCGCCGCGCGCGTGGCCGAGGCGCTGCGCGTGGCCGGCGTCGACGAGGTGCACGAAGGCATAGGCCGCACCGGCGTGGTCGGCGTGGTGCGCGGCGCGCGCGGCAGCGCGGCGCGCGCGATCGGCCTGCGCGCCGACATGGACGCGCTGCCGCTGGTCGAGGAGAACGACTTCGCCTGGCGCTCCGCCACGCGCGGCCTGATGCACGGCTGCGGCCACGACGGCCACACGACGATGCTGGTCGGCGCGGCGCGCTACCTGGCCGCGACGCGCGACTTCGACGGCGCGGCGGTGTTGATCTTCCAGCCCGGCGAGGAGGGCTTCGCCGGCGCCAAGGCGATGATCGACGACGGCCTGTTCGAGCGCTTTCCGGTCGAGTCGGTGTACGCGATGCACAACTGGCCCTCGCTGCCGGCCGGCACGGTGGGCGTGAACCCGGGGCCGATGATGGCCGCTTCCGACCGCATCGAGATCACCGTGCAGGGCCGCGGCGGCCACGGCGCGCACCCCTATCTGGCGATCGACCCGGTGCTGGTGTCGGCGCACATCATCACCGCGGCGCAGAGCCTGGTGTCGCGCAACGTCAGCCCGCTCGACAACGCCGTGGTCAGCCTGTGCTCGGTGCATGCCGGCGAGCCGACGGCCTTCTCGGTGATCCCGCGCGAGGCGCGCATCGTCGGCACGGTGCGCACCTTCCGTCGCGAGGTGCAGGAGATGATCGAGGAGCGCCTGGCGCGCCTGGTGGAATCGGTGGCGCTGGGCTTCGGCGCGACCGCGCGCCTGAAGTACCTGCGCAACTACCCGGCGACGATCAACTCCGAGCGCGAGGCGGTGTTCGCCGCCGACGTGGCCGCCGCCATCGTCGGCGAGCAGAACGTGCAGCGCCGGCTGCCGCCGAGCATGGGCGCGGAGGACTTCTCCTTCATGCTGCAGGTGCGCCCCGGCGCCTACCTGCGGCTCGGCCAGGGCGGGGAGGGGAGCTGCTTCCTGCACAACAGCCGCTACGATTTCAACGACGACGTGTTGCCGCTGGGCGCGACGCTGTTCGCCTCGCTCGTCGAGCGCGGGCTGCCGGCCGCCTCTTCCTGAACCCACCTCCGGAGATGCCATGACACTGCGCCAGACCTTCCTCACCGCCGCGCTCGCCGGCACGCTGGCCCTTGGCTGCGCCGCCGCGGGCGCCGTCACGCTGCGCGTGGCCAACCAGGGCGACGCCAACTCGATGGACCCGCACTCGTTCAACGAGTCGCTGCAGCTCAGCTTCACCGGCAACGTCTACGAGCCGCTGGTCGGGCGCGACAGGAAGCTCGCGCTGACGCCGGCGCTGGCCACGGGCTGGAAGCAGACCTCGCCGACGGTGTGGCGCTTCGAGCTGCGCCGCGGCGTGGTTTTCCACGGCGGCGAGAAGTTCGGCGCCGACGACGTGGTGTTCACCTTCCAGCGCGCCGCCGGCGACGGCTCCGACATGAAGGGCTACACCTCGGCGATCAAGGAGGTGCGCAAGGTCGACGAGCACACCGTGGACATCGAGACCACGGCGCCGTTCCCCATCCTGCCCGACGTGATCTCGCTCGTCTACATCATGAACAAGTCGTGGTGCGAGGCGAACAAGGCCGAGAAGCCGGTGGACCGGCGCAAGGGCATCGAGAACGCCGCCTCGTTCCGCGCCAACGGCACCGGGCCGTTCCGCCTGAAGGAGCGCCAGCCGACCACGCGCACGGTGCTCGTGCGCAACTTCAACTACTGGGGCAAGGTCGAGGGCAACGTCGACGAGGTGGTGTTCACGCCGATCGGCAACGACGCGACGCGCGTGGCCGCGCTGATGTCCGGCGAGATCGACGTGATGGAGCCGGTGCCGCTGCAGGACGTCGAGCGCCTGAAGGCCAACGGCCTGAAGGTGCTGCAGGGCCCCGAGCTGCGCACCATCTTCCTCGGCATGGACCAGAAGCGCGACGAACTGCTGTTCTCCAGCGTGAAGGGCAAGAACCCGTTCAAGGACGTGCGCGTGCGGCGCGCCTTCTACCAGGCGATCGACATCGAGGCCATCAAGACGCGCGTGATGCGCGGCGCCGCCTCGCCGACCGCGCTGATGGTGGCGCCGGGCATCAAGGGCTTCGTGCCCGAGCTGAACAAGCGCCCGCCGCTCGACCCCGAGGGCGCGAAGAAGCTGCTCGCCGAGGCCGGCTACCCGAACGGCTTCGAGGTCACGCTGAGCTGCCCGAACGACCGCTACGTCAACGACGGAGAGATCTGCCAGGCGGTGGCCGCCAACCTGGCGCGCATCGGCGTGAAGATCAACCTGCAGGCCGAATCCAAGGCCACCTACTTCCCGAAGATCCTCAGCCGCAACACCAGCTTCTACATGCTGGGCTGGACGCCGGGCACCTACGACTCGCACAACGCGCTGTCCAACCTGATCGCCACGCCCACCGACAAGGGCCAGGGCCTGTTCAACCTCGGCAGCTACAGCAACCCGAAGATCGACGAGCTGACGCTGAAGATCCAGAGCGAGACCGACGAGGCCAGGCGCGGCGCGATGATCGCCGAGGCCTTCAAGCTGCATTCCGACGACTTCGGCCACATCCCGCTGCACCAGCAGGCGCTGGCCTGGGCGACGAAGAAGAACGTCGAGCTGGTGCAGTTGCCCGACAACTTCATGCCGTTTCGCTGGATCACGCTGAAGTAGGCCCGCTCGATGCGCGAGGCCCTGCGCCGCTTCCTCGACGGCGACGTCTGGCACAGCTTCCGCAGCTCGCCGGTGGCGATGGTCGCCGCGGCGGTGGCGGCGCTGTGCCTGTTCTGCGCCGTCTTCGCGCCCTGGGTGGCGCCGCACGACCCGTTCGACCTCGCCTCGCTGGAGCTGGCCGATTCGCGCCTGCCGCCGGCCTGGGAGGACGAGGGCAAGCCGGCCTACCCGCTGGGCACCGACGATCAGGGACGCGACATCCTCTCGGCGCTGATGTACGGCGCGCGCATCTCGCTGGCGGTCGGCCTCGTGTCGGTGCTGCTGTCGGTGCTGGTGGGCGTGGGGCTGGGGCTGTTGTCGGGCTTCGTCGGCGGGCGCGTCGACGCCTTCATCATGCGCGTGTGCGACGTGATGCTGTCGTTCCCGCCCATCCTGATCGCGCTGCTGATCGACGGCGTCGGCCGCGCGATGTTCCCCGACGCGCACGACACGCTCGCCTTCGCGGTGCTGATCCTGGCGATCGCGCTGTCGGGCTGGGTGAAGTTCGCGCGCACCGTGCGCGGCTCGACGCTGGTGGAGCGCAACAAGGAGTACGTGCAGGCGGCGCGCGTGATCGGCGTGCCGGGGCGGCGCATCATGGCGCGCCACGTGCTGCCCAACGTGATGGGCCCGGTGCTGGTGCTGGCCACCATCGACATCGGCCAGGCGATCCTGATCGAGGCGACGCTGTCCTTCCTCGGCGTCGGCGTGCCGCCGACGCAGCCCTCGCTGGGCACGCTGATCCGCGTCGGCAACGACTTCCTGTTCTCCGGCGAGTGGTGGATCACGGTCTTCCCCGGCGCCGTGCTGGTGATGATCGCGCTGTCGGTCAACCTGCTGGGCGACTGGCTGCGCGACGCGCTGAACCCGAGATTGAGATGAGCGCGGCGCCGCTGCTGGAGGTGAAGGACCTGCGCGTCGAGTTCCCCGGCCGGCGCGGCACGCTGCTCGCGCTCGACGGCGTCTCGTTCGACATCGCGCCCGGCGAGGTGCTGGGCGTGGTCGGCGAATCGGGCGCGGGCAAGTCGCTGACCGGCGCGGCCATCATCGGCCTGCTCGAGCCGCCCGGGCGCATCGCCGGCGGCGAGATCCGCCTGGACGGCCAGCGCATCGACGACCTGCCGCACGAGCGGATGCGCGCGCTGCGCGGCCGGCGCATCGGCGCGATCTTCCAGGATCCGCTGACCTCGCTGAACCCGCTGTACACCGTCGGCCGGCAACTGGTGGAGACGATCACCACGCACCTGCCGCTGTCGCCGGCGCAGGCGCGCGAGCGCGCCATCGCGCTGCTGGCCGACACCGGCATCCCGGCGCCGGAAGTGCGTTTCGGGCAGTATCCGCACCAGTTCTCCGGCGGCATGCGCCAGCGCGTGGTGATCGCGCTGGCGCTGGCCGCCGAGCCCACGCTGATCGTCGCCGACGAGCCGACCACCGCGCTCGACGTGTCGATCCAGGCGCAGATCATCACGCTGCTCAAGCGCGTGTGCCGCGAGCGCGGCGCGGCGGTGATGCTGGTCACGCACGACATGGGCGTGATCGCCGAGACCTGCGACCGTGTCGCGGTGATGTACGCCGGGCGCATCGTCGAGATCGGCCCGGTGGCCGAGGTGATCCACCGGCCGGCGCATCCGTACAGCGTCGGGCTGATGGGCTCGATCCCGGCGATGGACGAGGAGCGCGAGCGGCTGCTGCAGATCGACGGCGCGATGCCGCGCCTGAACGCGATTCCGCCCGGCTGCGCCTTCAACCCGCGCTGCCCGCGGGTGTTCGAGCGCTGTCGCCGCGAGCGGCCGGAGCTGATGCCGGCCGGCGCCACGCGCGCCGCCTGCTGGCGCGTCGAGGCGGCGTCATGACGGCGCTGGTCGAGGTGAAGGACCTCGCCAAGACCTTCGAGGTCTCGGCGCCCTGGCTGAACCGCGTGCTGGAGCGCCAGCCGCGCCGCTTCGTGCATGCGGTGGACGGCGTCAGCTTCGAGATCGAGCGCGGCCGCACGCTGGCGCTGGTCGGCGAATCGGGCTGCGGCAAGAGCACGGTGGCGCGGCTGCTGGTCGGGCTGCATGCGCCGACGGCCGGCGAACTGCGCTTCGACGGGCAGGACACGCGCTCGGCGCTGGCCGGCGCCGGCGCGCGCGCGCTGCGGCGGCGCATGCAGATGATCTTCCAGGACCCCTACGCCAGCCTCAACCCGCGCTGGAAGGTGCTGGACATCGTCGCCGAGCCGCTGCGCGAGCACGCCCTGGTGAGCGGCCCGGCCGAGGCCGAGGCGCGCGTGGCCGAACTGCTGCAATCGGTGGGGCTGGCGGCGGCGGACGCGCAGAAGTTCCCGCACCAGTTCTCCGGCGGGCAGCGCCAGCGCGTCTCGATCGCGCGCGCGCTGGCCACGCAGCCCGAGTTCCTGGTCTGCGACGAGCCGACCTCGGCGCTCGACGTCTCGGTGCAGGCGCAGGTGCTCAACATCATGAAGGACCTGCAGCGCGCGCGCGGCCTGACCTACCTGTTCATCTCGCACAACCTCGCGGTGGTGCGCCACGTGGCCGACGCGGTGGGCGTGATGTACCTGGGCCGGCTGGTCGAGGTGGCGCCCAAGGGCGAGCTGTTCGCGCGGCCGCGCCATCCGTACACGCGCATGCTGCTCGACGCGATTCCCGACATCCGCATGAGCGGCCGTGCGCGCACGCCGGTGCGCGGCGAGGTGCCGAACCCGCTGAACCCGCCGGGCGGCTGCTCGTTCCACCCGCGCTGCCCGCACGCGAACGAACGCTGCAAGAGCGAGCGGCCGGCGCAGCAGTCGATCGGGGGCGCGCTCGTCTCCTGCCACGCTGTGCAAGAGAGGCGGATCTGACCTCTTCCTACCCATTCGCGTTCGAACGTCAGACGCCGCTCGCCCTGAGCTTGTCGAAGGGCACGCGAGTGCCTCGGTGGGGCTTCGACAAGCTCAGCCCGAACGGGAACATTGATACGTTCGAACGCGAATGGGTATCAGGGAATCAGGCGCTCGTTGCGGAACAGCTCGGCGCTCGTCTCGCGCTCGCGGATCAGCCAGGCCTCGCCGCCCGACACCAGCACCTCGGCGGCGCGTCCGCGCGTGTTGTAGTTGCTCGCCATGCACATGCCGTAGGCGCCGGCCGAGAGCACCGCCAGCGTGTCGCCCGGCTGCACGGCCAGGTGCCGGTCGCGCCCCAGCCAGTCGCCCGATTCGCACACCGGGCCGACCACGTCGAAGGCCTGCGTCGGCGCGTCGCGCTGCGCGCAGGGCACGATGCCCATCCACGCTTCGTACATCGCCGGGCGCATCAGGTCGTTCATCGCCGCGTCGACGACGCAGAAGTTCTTCGTGCCGCCCGGCTTCAGGTACAGCACCTCGGTCAGCAGCACGCCGGCGTTGCCGACCAGCGAGCGGCCGGGCTCGAGCAGCAGCTTGCGGTGGCCGTGGCCGCGCGCGGCGATGCGTTCGAGCATCGCGCGCACCAGCGCTTCCGCGCCGGGCGGCTGCTCGTCGGTGTAGGTGATGCCCAGGCCGCCGCCGAGGTCGAGGTGGTGCAGTTGGATGCCGTGCGACTCCACCGCCTCCACCAGGTCGAGCACGCGGTCGAGCGCGTCGAGATAGGGGCCGATCTCGGTGATCTGCGAGCCGATGTGGCAGTCGATGCCGGCGACCTCGATGCCGGGCAGCGAGGCGGCGCGGCGGTAGACCGCCAGCGCGCGTTCGTGCGCGATGCCGAACTTGTTGCCCTTCAGCCCGGTGGAGATGTAGGGGTGCGTCTTCGCGTCGACGTCCGGGTTGACGCGCAGGCTGACGCGCGCCGTGCGGCCGCGCTGCGCCGCCACCTGCGCGAGCAGCTCCAGCTCGCCCTCGCTCTCGACGTTGAAGCAGGCCACGCCGGCGTCGAGCGCGCGAGCCATCTCGGCGCGTGTCTTGCCGACGCCGGAGAACACCACCTTGGCGGCGTCGGCGCCGGCGGCCAGCACACGCTCCAGCTCGCCGCCGGAGACGATGTCGAAGCCGCAGCCGGCGCGCGCGAAGGTCTGCAGCACCGCGAGGTTGCTGTTGGCCTTCATCGCGTAGCAGACCAGGTGGTCGCGGCCGGCCAGCGCGCGCTGGTAGCCGGCCAGCGCGGCCAGCATCGCGGCGCGCGAGTAGACGTACAGCGGCGTGCCGAAGCGCCGGGCGAGTTCGGCCAGCGCGATGTCCTCGATGAACAGGTCGCGGCCGCGGTAGCCGATGTGCGGCGAGCCGGGCAGCGTCATGGCGCGGCGGGTGCGGAGGCGGGCGCCGCGCCGGGCGGCAGCTTCAGCGGGCCCTTTTGGCCGCAGCCGGCCAGCGCGGCCAGCAGCGCGACGGCGGCGATGGCCGCGAGACCCCGATGGCGTCGCGGCCGGCGGCCGGCCGGCGGCGTCGCCGATACACTGTTCTTGCGCTGCAACATGCGTGAATTATCGACCATGAGCATTCCTTTCGAAGTCACACCGCTGGCCGACGCCGAGTACCGCAGCATCACGGCCGGGTTGCTGTCGCGCATCGAGGCCACGATCGACCGCTGGCTGCAGGACGACGTGATCGACATCGACACGCAGCGCAGCGGCGGGCTGCTGGAGCTGGGGTTCCCGGACGGCAGCAAGATCGTCCTCAACACCCAGCCGCCGCTGCACGAACTGTGGATGGCCGCGCGTGGCGGCGGCTACCACTACAAGTACAGCGCCGGGCGCTGGCTCGACACGCGCGACGGCGGTGAATTCCTCGCCGCGCTGTCGGCATGCGCCAGCGAGCAGGCCGGCCGGCCGCTGCGCTTCGAGTAGCCGCCGCGCGGCTCAGCGCTTGAACAGGTCGAGGATGCTCTTGCGCTCTTCCTCGACGGCGGCCGGCTCGGCCGGCGGCGCCGCCTCCTCGATGCCCAGCGTGGCCACGCCGCTGCCGTTGGCGTATTCGCTGTAGTACCACTCGCCGCCGACGTTGGTCACGCCGACCGGCGGCGTCGCCTCGGCCACCGGCACGCCCTTCAGCGTGCTGCTCATGAAGTCGATCCAGATCGGCAGCGACAGGCCGCCGCCGGTCTCGCGGTCGCCGAGCTTGCGCGGCGTGTCGTAGCCCATCCAGACCACCGCGGCCACCTGTTGCTGCCATCCCGCGAACCAGGCGTCGTTGGAATCGTTGGTGGTGCCGGTCTTGCCGTAGACGTCGGGACGCCGCAGCGTGGCCTGCGCGCGCGCCGCGGTGCCCGAGCGGGTGACTTCCTGCAGGAGGCTGGTCATCACGAAGGCGTTGCGCGCGTCGATCACGCGCGCCGACTCGCCCAGCTCGGCCGGCCGGGGCTCGTTGAGCACGCGGCCCTTGCTGTCGGTGATGCGGCTGATCAGGAAGGGCGCTACGCGGTAGCCGCCGTTGGCGAACACGCTGTAGGCGGTGGCCATCTGCAGCGGCGTCACCGAGCCGGCGCCCAGCGCCATCGTCAGGAAGGCGGGGTGCTTGTCGGCGTCGAAGCCGAAGCGCGTGATCCAGTCCTGCGCGTACTGCGGCGTGATCGCCTGCAGGATGCGGATCGACACCATGTTCTTCGACTTGGCGAGCGCGCGGCGCATCGACATCGGGCCGTCGAACTGGCCGTCGTAGTTCTTCGGCTCCCAGGGCTGGCTGCCGGTGGTGTCGGCGCCGAAGAACAGCGGCGCGTCGTTGATCACCGTGGCCGGCGTGAAGCCCTTCTCCAGCGAGGCCGAGTAGATGAAGGGCTTGAAGCTCGAACCCGGCTGGCGCCACGCCTGCGTGGCGTGGTTGAAGCTGCTCTTGGAGAAGTCGAAGCCGCCGACCATCGCGCGGATCGCGCCGTTCCTCGGGTTCAGCGCGACGAGGGCGCCCTCGACCTCGGGCTGCTGCGTGATGCTCCAGTTGCCCTTGGCGTCGCGGATCACGCGGATCACCGCGCCGCGGCGGATCGCCGTCTTCGGGTTGCCTTTGGCGGCCAGGCCCGAGGTGGCCGGCTTGAGGCCGTCGCCGGTGAGCGTCAGCAACTCGCCGCTTTGCAGCACGGCCTTGACCTGCTTCGGCGAGGCCTCCATCACGACGGCGGCCTTCAGCTCGTCGTTGTCGGGGTGCTCCTGCAGCGCTTCGGCGATGCGCGCGTCCAGATCCTGCGGCTTGGCGGGCAGGTCGACGTAGGCCTCCGGGCCGCGGTACACCTGACGGCGCTCGAAATCCATGATGCCCTTGCGCAGCGCGCGGTAGGCGGCCGACTGCTCGGCCGAGTCGATCGTCAGGAAGACGTTCAGGCCGCGTGTGTAGGCCTCGGCGCCGTACTGGCTGAAGATCAGCTGGCGCGCCGCCTCGGCCACGTGCTCGGCATGCACCGCCACCTCGCTCTGCGAGCGGTAGTGCAGCTTCTCGGCCTTGGCCGCGTCGTGCTGCTCGGCGCTGATGAAGCCGTTCTCGAGCATGCGGTCGATGATGTACTGCTGCCGCTCGGTGGCGCGCTTGGGGTTGACGATCGGGTTGTAGGCCGACGGCGCCTTGGGCAGCCCGGCGAGCATCGCGGCCTCGGCGATCGTGATGTCCTTCAGCGGCTTGCCGAAGTAGATCTCGCTGGCCGCCGCGAAGCCGTAGGCGCGCTGGCCGAGGTAGATCTGGTTCATGTAGACCTCGAGGATCTGCTCCTTGGTCAGCATGCTCTCGATCTTCAGCGCCAGCAGCACCTCGTAGATCTTGCGGGTGAAGGTCTTCTCGGTGGACAGGTAGAAGTTGCGCGCCACCTGCATCGTGATGGTCGAGGCGCCCTGGCTGCGCGCCTCGCTCAGGTGCGCCAGGCCGGCGCGCAGCACGCCCTTGTAGTCGACGCCGCTGTGCTCGTAGAAGCGCGCGTCCTCGATGGCCAGCACCGCGTGCTGCATCACCTTGGGGATCTGGCCGATCGGCGCGAAGCTGCGCCGCTCCTCGCCGAACTCGCCGATCAGCACCTGGTCGGCCGAGTAGATGCGCATCGGCAGCTTGGGCCGGTAGTCGGTCAGGCCGCTGATCGCGGGCAGGTTGGGGTAGGCCACCGCCAGCGCGATGGCCGCCAGCATCAGCCCCGCCAGCGCCACCGCCGCCGCCAGCCCGGCCAGCACCGCCACGGCCCGCAGCGGCCAGGCCGCCCAGGCCGGCAGCTTCGAAGCGCCGTTGCCGGCCGGTCGCTCAGATTCGCTCATGGGTCTCCATCGAAGCCGAAACTCATTATAGGAAGGGGGCCATGCATCAATTTGTCACGCCCCGAAGGTTGCCGGCGCGGCGGCCGATAAGGTGCTGATGCGATGTTCAGAAGCGCTTACAAGGGTGTGGCGTCTCGTGTGAGTTTTGCAACGAGCGAGGCGCTTGCGCCGGGCGTTTTTCTTTGGCGCACAAAGGCTTTACTGCTAGCATTGAAGTAACTTATTAACAGTCCGGCGCACCGTGAACGGCGCTGGGAGGGAAAGGCGTCGTGAGTCTTCTAGACACCCTGTTGGGACGAAAGCATGCGCCGATGATCGGGCTGGACATCAGTTCGTCGAGCGCCAAGCTGGTCGAACTCGGCCAGTCCGCCAACGGCGAATACGTCCTGGAGCGCTTCGCCTCCGAGCCGTTCGAGAAGGGCTGGATCACCGACGGCCAGATCGAGAAGTTCGACGAGGTGGCCGAGGCCGTCAAGCGCGTGGTCGCCAAGAGCGGCACCAAGACGCGTCAGGTGGTGATGGCGATGCCGCAGTCGGCGGTGATCACCAAGAAGATCATGCTGCCGGCCGGCCTGCGCGAGGAAGAGCTCGAACTGCAGGTCGAGTCCGAAGCCAACCAGTACATCCCGTTCTCGCTCGACGAGGTGAGCCTCGACTTCTGCGTGATCGGGCCGAGCCCGACCTCGGTGGGCGACGTCGAAGTGCTGATCGCCGCCTCGCGCAAGGACCGCGTGCAGGACCGCCAGGGCCTGGCCGAAGCCGCCGGTCTGAAGCCGGTGGTGCTCGACATCGAATCGCATGCCTCGCGCCTGGCGATGGGCCGCGTCGTCGCCGGCCTGCCCAGCGAGGGCAAGGACGCGCTGGTCGCGCTGTTCGAGATCGGCGCCGACACCACCAGCCTGAAGGTGCTGCGCGACGACGAGATGCTGTACGACCGCGACCAGGCCTTCGGCGGTTCGCAGTTGACGCAGCTCATCTCGCGCCAGTACGGCTTCTCGTTCGAGGAGGCGGAGCAGAAGAAGCTCGCCGGCGACCTGCCGGAAGACTACGAGAGCACGCTGCTCGCGCCCTTCGTCGACAGCCTGTCGCAGGAGATCGGGCGCGCGCTGCAGTACTTCTTCACCAGCACGCCGCACCACAAGGTCCACTACGTGATGCTCGCCGGCGGCACCGCCACGCTGCCGGGGCTGAAGGACCGCGTCACCGAACTGACCGGCTTCGCCTCGATGGTGGTGAATCCGTTCGAGAACATGAAGCTCGGCTCGGCCGTGCGCGAGAGCAAGCTGCGCCGCGAGGCGCCGTCCTACCTGACCGCCTGCGGCCTGGCGATGCGGAGGTTCCTGCAGTGATCCTGATCAACCTTCTTCCCCACCGGGAAGAAAAGCGCCAGCGCAGGAAGGTCGCGTTCTTCGCCGGCCTGGGCGCCGCCGCTGCCGCCGGCCTCGCGGTCGTCGGCGTCTGGTACCTCATCGTCCAGCAACTGACCTCGGCGCAGCAGTCGCGCAACGACTTCCTGAGCGCCGAGATCCGCAAGCTCGAGGTGCAGATCAAGGACATCGCGACGCTGCGCGCCGAGATCGAATCGCTCAAGGCGCGCCAGAAGGCGGTGGAAGACCTGCAGATCGACCGCAACGTGCCGGTGCACCTGCTCAACGAGCTGGTCAAGCAGACGCCGGAAGGCATCTACTTCAAGAGCATCAAGCAGGACGGCCAGGCGCTGACGGTGGCCGGCATCGCCCAGACGCAGGAGCGCATCTCCGAACTGCTGCGCAACACCGCGTACGGCTCCGAGTGGCTGGTGCGGCCCGAGCTGGTCGAGAGCAAGGCGATGATGGCCCAGGGCGCGAACAAGGAGCAGCGCCAGCTCTTCGAGTTCGCGATGCGGCTGAACGTGAAGCGGCCTCAGGAAGCGGCGTCCGCTCCGGCGGGAGCGGCATCGTCGGTTCCGGCCGTTGCGGCCGCCAACAAGGTTTGAGGGCGTCATGGCAAGCAAGCGAGGCATGAACGTCGACCTGAACTCGGTGTTCGAGGGCGCCGCGTCCCAGTTCCGCAACCTCAACCCCAACGAGCCCGGCCAGTGGCCGATGCTGCCCAAGCTGATGAGCTGGGGCGGCCTCGCGCTGGCGATGGTGGTGCTGGGCTGGTTCTTCCTGCTGTCGGATGCGCACGAAGCGCTCGATGGCGAGCGGGCCAAGGAGCAATCGCTCAAGGGCGACTATCGCAACAAGCTCGCGCAGGCCGTCAACCTCGACGAATTGCGCAAGCAGAAGCTGCAGGTCGAGGAGTACGTGACGCAGCTCGAGAAGCAACTGCCCGGCAAGGCCGAGATGGACGCGCTGCTGTCCGACATCAACCAGGCCGGCATCGGGCGCGGCTTGCAGTTCGAACTGTTCCGCCCCGGCAGCGTGGTCGTGAAGGACTACTACGCCGAGCTGCCGATCTCGATCAAGGTTTCGGGGCGCTACCACGACATCGGCGCGTTCGCGGCCGACATCGCGAACCTGTCGCGCATCGTGACCCTGCACAACATGAACATCGCCTCGGCGACGAAGGACGCCAGGGGCGGCGACGGCGGCGCGCTGACGATGGAAGCGACGGCGCGCACCTACCGCTACCTGGATCCGGCCGAGGTCGAGAGCCAGCGCGCCGAGAAGGCCAAGGCGGCGGCCAAGGGCAAGCCGGCGGGAGCCAGCAAATGAGTGACCTGAACATGAAGGCACGGCTCGCGCTGGCGCTGCTTGCCGGCTCGGCCCTGCTGGCCGGCTGCGGCGCCGAGCAGGAAGAGCTGACGCAGTGGATGGAGCAGCAGCGCCGCGAGGTCAAGCCCAACGTGACGCCGCTGACGCCGCCGAAGAAGTTCACGCCGCAGCCGTACACGGCGCTGGGCGGCGTCGAGCCGTTCAGCGCGCAGAAGCTGACGGTGGCGCTGAAGCAGGAGGCGCGGCAGCCCAACTCGCTGCTCGCCGCCGAGATCAACCGCCGCAAGGAGCCGCTGGAAGCCTACCCGCTGGACAGCATGCGCATGGTCGGCAGCGTCGCGCGCGCCGGGCGCCCCTACGCGCTGCTGCGCGTCGACAACCTGCTCTACCAGGTCAAGACGGGCGACTACATCGGCCAGAACTACGGAAAGATCACCAGGATCTCGGAGACCGAAGTGGCGCTCCGGGAAATCGTTCAGGACGCAGCGGGCGAGTGGATCGAGCGCGCCAGCGCCCTCCAACTCCAGGAGTCGGCGCGATGAAGCACAACCAGGAGAATCGGATCATGAGCATGTGGCGCGTTCGCGCACTGGCACTCGTGTTGGGCTTCGGCGCGCCGCTGGCGGGCTGGGCCCAGAACGCCATCCAGTCGATCAACAGCACGCAGCAAGGCAGCGGCGAAGTCGTTCGCATCGAACTGAGCGAGCCGCTGGCCGCCGTGCCGGCGGGCTTCACGATCCAGACGCCGCCGCGCATCGCGATCGACCTGCCTGGCGTCAGCAATGCGCTGGGCCGCAACTCGGTCGAGATCAACCAGGGCAACCTGCGCAGCGTCAACGTCGCGCAGGCCGGCGAGCGCACGCGCCTGGTGCTGAACCTCAAGCAGGCCACCAACTACAAGGCGCAGTTGCAGGGCAAGGCGCTGCTGCTGTTGCTCGACACCGCCGCCGCGGCGGTGGCCCAGCCGACGCCGTCGAGCAGCGGCGAGCCGGTGCGCTTCGCCGAAAGCCTGAACCGCGAGCAGCTCGCGCTGCGGGACATCGACTTCCGCCGCGGCACCGACGGCGCCGGCCGCCTGATCGTCGAGCTGCCGAACAACCAGGTCGGCGTCGACATCCGCCAGCAGGGCCAGAGCCTGGTGGTCGAGTTCCTGCGCTCGACGCTGCCGGAGAACCTGCGCAAGCGCTTCGACGTGACCGACTTCGGCACGCCGGTGCAGAGCGTCGTGTCCTCGCAGCAGGGCGACCGCGTGCGCCTGACCGTCAACCCGCGCGGCGCCTGGGAGCACAGCGCCTACCAGAGCGACAACCAGTTCGTGCTGGAGGTGCGGCCGCAGAAGGTCGATCCGAACAAGCTGACGCAGGGCCCGGGCTACGCCGGCGAGAAGCTGTCGCTGAACTTCCAGAACATCGAGGTTCGCGCGCTGCTGCAGGTGATCGCCGACTTCACCAACTTCAACGTGGTGACCAGCGACACCGTCACCGGCAACGTGACGCTGCGCCTGAAGGACGTGCCCTGGGACCAGGCGCTGGACATCATCCTGCAGGCCAAGGGCCTGGGGCTGCGCAAGTCGGGCAACGTCATCTGGATCGCGCCCAAGGACGAACTCGCCGCCAAGGAGAAGGTCGAGCTCGAATCCAAGGCCCAGGTGGCCCAGCTCGAGCCGCTGCGCACGCAGGCGTTCCAGCTCAACTACGCCAAGGCAGAGGAAGTGGCCAATGGGCTCACGGGCCAGAACCAGAGCGGCGGCAGTAGCGGCACGGGCACCAAGATCCTCTCGCCGCGCGGCAGCGTGATCTTCGAAACCCGCACCAACCAGCTCTTCGTCAGCGACATCCCCTCGAAGCTCGAGGAGATCCAGATGATGATCGGCAAGATCGACATCCCGGTGCGGCAGGTGCTGATCGAGGCGCGCATCGTGATTGCCGACGACAACTTCGGACGTTCGCTGGGTGTCAAGCTCGGCGCCACCGACATGCGCGGCATACGCGGAGGCATGCCGGGCTGGAGCGTGGGCGGCAACAACCGCGTCACCGTGGGCGGCAACATGAACGCCGTCGGCGGACAGACCGTGCAGACCGACGTGTTGAACTTCAACGACACCAGCTTCGTCTCGTTGCCGGCGATCGGCCAGAACAACTACAACCCGGCGTCGTTTGCGCTGTCGCTGTTCGGCGCGTCGTCGAACCGCTTCCTGAACCTCGAGATCTCGGCGATCGAGGCGGATGGGCGCGGCAAGGTGGTGTCGAGCCCGCGCGTGGTCACGGCCGACCAGACCAAGGCGCTGATCGAGCAGGGTACGGAATTGCCGTACCAGGTGGCGACCTCGAGCGGCGCGACCTCGCTGCAATTCCGCAAGGCCAACCTGAAGCTGGAAGTCACGCCGCAGATCACGCCGGAAGGCAGTGTGATCCTCGACGTGGACGTCAACAAAGACAGCGTCGGCCAGGCCACTGCCGCCGGCTTCGCGATCGACACCAAGCACGTCAAGACGCAGGTGCTGGTGGAGAACGGCGGTACGGTGGTGATCGGCGGCATCTTCGAGCAGAGCGATCGCACCGACGTGACCAAGGTGCCGTTCCTCGGCGACATCCCGGTGCTGGGCAACCTGTTCAAGACGACCACCAAGTCGTCCGAGCGCACCGAGTTGCTGATCTTCCTCACGCCCAAGGTCGTGACCGACCGAACGGGTTCGCTCTGAAGCGATCCGACTTAACCATCTGAACGAGAGCGAGTACCCGCGATGAAGCTGGTCAAGGCAATCTGGATTCTTCTGTGTGCAGCGACGCTGGCCGCTTGCGGCGGCGGCGGTGGCGGATCGGGTGGAAGTCCGTTCGGGAACGGTAGCGGAACTGGCGGCGGTGGCGGTGGCGGCGGGGGTTCCGGCTCCGGCAGCTCCGGCATCAGCGTTTCGGTGACCCGCGCGGGTGTTGCCACCAGCCAGATCACGAGCACCGAGACCGTTCAGGCCACCGCCGTGGTGAGGGATTCGAGCGGGTCCGTGGTCCCGGGCATCGTGGTGAAATTCACCGAAGATGGAACGTCGCTGCTCAAGTTCGCGCCCTCCTCGGGGACGGCCCTGACCGATGCATTGGGCGTGGCGACGGTCGACATCACTTCGTCCGACGCCGCCAACACCGGTGCGTTGGCGGTCAAGGCCAGCGCCGCACTGGGCTCGTCGACGCTGTCGGGGTCGAAAGCAATCGAGATCACCGCGGGTTCGGGCGGTGGCATCGCCGCGACGCCGGCGGCGATCAGCTTCGTCGGAGCGACGCCGAGTGGCACGGCGATCGTCGTGAAGGGTGCCGGCGGCAGCGGCAGGTCCGAGTCCGCGATCCTGACTTTCAAGGTCGTGGATGTGAGCAACACGCCGGTCAACGGGACGACGGTGAACTTCACCATCAACGCGGCCAGTGGCGGTGCGACCATCTCGCCCACGTCTGCGCAGACGAACGCGAACGGCCAGGTGACGGTCACGGTTTCTTCCGGGACGCAGCCTGCGTCTGTCGTCGTGACGGCTGTGTCCGTTGCGGTGCCGAGCGTCAAGACCCAGTCCGATACGTTGATCGTCAGCAACGACATCGTTCTGCCGGAGGGCTTCGAGATCGTCGCCGAGAAGTACAACCTCGACGGCAACCTGACGGGTGACAAGACCAAAGTGACTGCGTACGTGCGCGATCAGTTCGGCAACCCCGTGGCCGATGGTGTCGCGGTGAACTTCAGAACGGACTATGGTGTCGTGGCCTCGTCGACGCTGGGTGGATGCACCACGACGAATGGCACTTGCTCCGTCGATTTCAAGGTTCAGGAGCCGCGCGGCACCACCGGCATCGCGACGGTTGTCGGATCGGTCCGGATCGGCGACACGCAGGTGGTCAGCGATTCGATCCAGATCAATATGGCGCAAGGCCCGTACTTCGCCGTGGATGAAATGGGCACGCCGATCAGCCAGGTGCAGTTGAATGGCAGTTGCAAGCAGGTGCTCGAGATGTACCTGTCCGACGCCAACGCGCACTCGGTGGCGGCGGGCACGACCATCGCCGCGCCCTCCGCCAGTGCGGGTGTCAACGTCACGGTCAAGACGGGTTCCCCGGTACTCGACCAACTGACCGGTGGGTTCCCTCCGACCTTGTTCAGTATCCAGATCGACCTCAGTGGCTCCGACGTTGCTCCGGCCTGCAATGCCGGGGCGGGGACTGGCACGGCAACAACGCAGCCGACCTTCTTCCGCCTGGAATTCAAGACACCCAACAACATCGTCTATTCACAGCGTGTGCTGGTTCTCTACCCGCACTGATGCGCTGATGTCTTGAAAGGGCCTTGGGCAGGGCTCTGCCGTCAGGAGTCTGGTGCATTGCAGCTGCCCCTTGCTCTGGTCGGGATGCCTGGCGGTGGCAAGTCCACCGTCGGCCGTCAACTGGCCCGGCGGCTCGGGTGGTCCTTTCTCGATGCCGACGCCGTCATCGAGGAGCGTCTGGGCGAGCCGATTCGCGCGCTTTTCGAGCGGGTTGGTGAGGCACCCTTCCGGGCGCTCGAAGAAGAGGTCATCGACGAACTGACACGTGTGCCGCAGGGGCGCGTCATCGCCACCGGCGGCGGCGCCTGCCTGCGCGAAGCGAACCGCCGCGCCCTGCATGAGCGTTGCATCGTGATCTACCTGCGCTCGACGCCGGAAGAACTGTTCCGGCGGCTGCGCCACGACACGCACCGCCCGCTGCTGCAGGTGAAGGATCCCCTGGCGCGGCTGCGCGAGCTGTACGCCGTGCGCGATCCGCTCTACCGCGAATGCGCGCACTTCATCGTCGAGACCGGCCGCCCCTCGGTGCCGACGCTGGTCAACATGGTGCTGATGCAGCTCGAGCTCGCCGGCGCTCTGCCTGCGCATTTGGCGCGTTCCCCGGTCGATCCGCCGCGGCAGTGAGGGGCTAGCCCGCGCCTTAAACTCGGCGCATGAGTTCCCAGCCCACGCAGCGCGTCCGCATCGACTTGGCGGAGCGCAGCTACGACATCCTGATCGGTTCCGGCCTGCTGCGCGACGGCGCCAGCTACGACGGCCTGCCGCGCTCGCGCGATGCGATGGTGGTCACCAACACCACCGTGGCGCCGATCTACGCGGCGGACCTCGCCGAGCGGCTGCGCACGCGGCATGAACGCGTGCACGTGGTGGAACTGCCCGACGGCGAAGTCCACAAGGACTGGGCCACCCTCAACCGCATCTTCGACGCATTGCTGGGCCAGGGCTGCGACCGCAAGACCGTGCTGTATGCGCTCGGCGGCGGCGTGGTCGGCGACATGACCGGCTTCGCGGCTGCCTGCTACATGCGTGGCGTGCCCTTCGTGCAATTGCCGACCACGCTGCTGGCACAGGTCGATTCATCGGTGGGCGGCAAGACCGCCATCAACCACCCGCTCGGCAAGAACATGATCGGCGCGTTCTACCAACCGCTGCGCGTCGTCGCCGATCTCGACACGCTGGCGACGCTGCCCAGGCGCGAGATCGCCGCCGGGCTTGCCGAAGTGATCAAGTACGGGCCGATCGCCGACCACGCCTTCTTCGAGTGGATCGAGCAGAACGCCGACGACCTGGTCGCGCTGCGGCCCGCGGCGCTGCTGCACGCCGTCAAGCGTTCGTGCGAGATCAAGGCGCAGGTGGTCGGCGCCGACGAGCGCGAGCAGGGCCTGCGCGCCATCCTCAACTTCGGCCACACCTTCGGCCATGCGATCGAGGCCGGGCTCGGCTACGGCGAGTGGCTGCACGGCGAGGCGGTCGGCTGCGGCATGGTGATGGCCGCGCGGCTGTCGCAGCGGTTCGGCCTCGTCGATGCCGGCTACGCTGAGCGCGTTTGCGCGCTGGTGGCCAGGGTCGGCCTGCCGGTGCGTGCGCCCGATCTCGGCCGCGAGCGCTGGCTCGACCTGATGCGCGTCGACAAGAAGACCGAGGGCGGCGCGATCCGCTATGTCGTGATCGAAGCGCCGGGCCGTGCGGCGATGCGCGCCGTGCCCGACGAGGCGGTCACCGCGGTGATCGCCGAGTGCGTCGGATGAACGAGCTGGCGTCCTGCGCCAGCCGGCCCGAACGCTCGCGCGGGCGCCGTCACGCGCTGGCGCCCGACCCGCACCGCAACGAGTTCCAGCGCGACCGCGACCGCATCGTCCACAGCACGGCGTTCCGCCGCCTGGTCTACAAGACGCAGGTCTTCCTCAACCACGAGGGAGACCTGTTCCGCACGCGGCTGACGCACACGCTCGAAGTGGCGCAGATGGCGCGCTCGATGGCGCGCCGCCTCGGCCTGCACGAAGATCTGTGCGAGGCGATCTCGCTGGCGCACGACCTCGGCCACACGCCCTTCGGCCACGCCGGGCAGGACGCGCTCGACGAGGCCTACCGCACCGCCGCGCCCGACGCCGGCGGTTTCGAGCACAACCTGCAGAGCCTGCGCGTGGTCGACCTGCTCGAGGAGCGCTACCCCGATCATCCGGGCTTGAACCTGTGCTTCGAGACGCGCGAGGGCATCCTCAAGCACTGCTCGCGCCGCCACGCGCAGGCGCTGGAGGAAGACGAGCCAGGCGGCGTGGGCCGGCGCTTCCTGGAGCGCACGCAGCCGAGCCTGGAGGCGCAACTGGCGAACCTCGCCGACTCGATCGCCTACAACGCGCACGACCTCGACGACGGCGTGCGCGCCGGCCTGCTGGCGTACGAACAGTTGCTGGAACTGCCGCTGCTGGCGCGGCTGCACGCGCAGGCGGTGGCCGCGCACCCCGGGCTGGCCGGGCGGCGCCTGCTCTACACGCTGCTGCGCGGCCTGATCGCGCAACTGATCGACGACACCGTGCGCTCGACCGCATCGGCGATCGAGCGGCACGGCGTCGACAGCGCCGAGGCCGCACGCCGCGCGCCGCCGCTGGTGCGCATGAGCGAGGCCACCGCGGCGCAGGTGCGGGAACTGCAGGCCTTCCTGCGCGAACGCCTGTACCGCCACGAGCGCGTCTGGCGCACGACACGCGCCGCACAGCAGGTGATCCGTGAACTCTTCACGGCCTATCTGCAACGGCCCGATGAAATGCCGGGCGCGCACCGCGAGCGCCGCCCGCTGGAAGCGGCCGTGGTCGACTACATCGCCGGCATGACCGACCGATTCGCGCTGCGCGAGCATGCGCGCCTGTTCGGCCCCGGCTCGCTGGCCGCAGAACTGGCCTGATCCGCGCGGCGGCCGACGAACGGCACGCGAGGCCCGACGCGCGGTGCGCTGCGCGCGCGGGACGACTTCGATAATCGCCGCACCATCAATCCCATTGGGGCTCTCGCGATGACTCCTGCGATCCGTCGGCCGTTCAAGCGCTTCGCGCAAGGCTTCACGCTCATCGAAGTGATGATCGTCGTGGCGATCATCGGCATCCTCGCGGCGATCGCCTACCCGAGCTACCGCGACTACGTGATCCGCGGTGCGCTGGTCGACGCGACCAATGGCCTGACCGCGGTGCGCGCCGACATGGAGCGCCACTTCCAGGACAACCGCAGCTACGCTACCGTCGGCGCGTTCACCTCGCCGTGCCAGCGCGGCGCCGGAGCGCTGACCTTTGGCGACTTCGTCGTCAGTTGCACCGGCACGCTGGATGCCACGCAATACACGCTCCTCGCCACGGGGACGGCAGGTACGGTCGTCGGAGACTTCAGGCTCACCGTGAACCAACGCGACGAACGTGCGACCACGGCCGCAGCCCCGGGCTGGCCCACCTGCGCCACCCGCTGGCTGACGAAGAAGGGCGCTCCATGCTGACGAGGTTCGCCCGCCAGCGGGGCTTCACGCTCGTCGAGCTGATGGTCGCGATCACGGTGCTCGCCATCCTGTTCTTCCTGGCGCTGCCCGACTTCCGCACCTGGATCCAGAACACCCGCATCCGCTCGGTGGCCGAGGCCTTGCAGAACGGCGTACGCCAGGCGCAGGCCGAGGCGGTGCGGCGCAACCGCACCGTGGTCTTCTTCCTCACCAATGCCGAGCCCAGCGAGACGGCAGCGGCAGTGGCCGACGGCGTGAACTGGGCGGCGCGCACGGTGCCCGTGCTGCCGAACGAACCCGTCGATTTCGTTCGCGGTGGCGCGTTCTCCGACGTGGCGCCGGGCGTGACGATCACCGGCCCTGCGGCGATCTGCTTCAACGCCGTGGGCCAGCAGGTCACCATCGCGGCCCAAGGCTGCGCGGCGGCGTCCACCGACTACGACGTGAACGGCCCGGTGGGCATGACCGATCTGCGCCGCCTGCGCATCAACGTCAGCCTGGGTGGCCGCGCACGCATGTGCGATCGCGACAAGATCCTGTCCGACACCCACCCCGATGGTTGCTCACCCTGACGGATGCTGAAGATGCGCAAGTTCCCCCCTTATCGCAGCGGCCCGCAGCGCGGTGTCACGCTCATCGAGGTGCTGGTGTCGGTGCTGATCATGTCGTTCGGCATCCTCGGCGTGGTCGCCTTGCAGGCGCGCGCGATCCAGTTCTCGCTCGATGCCGACGACCGCAACCGCGCCGCGCTGTTCGCCGACGACCTCGCCGCGCAGATGCGCCTGGCGCGCAGCACCACGCTGCCGACCTCGCAAATCGAGGATTTCGAGAAGCGCGTGCAAGGCATCGACCCCGTCACCAGCCAGCCGACCGGCCTGGGCCTGCCCAACGCGACGCTGACGGTTGCCGCTGGGGCGACGCCCAATGTCGCGACCATCACCATCGCCTGGCGGCATCCGGGCGAGCCATCCGGCCAGGATTCGCGCCTGGTGACCGACGTGGTGCTGACCGCCGAGGAGATGTGATGGCCGCTGTTTCCTCCCCCATCGCCATGCCGTGCAGGAACCGGGGCTTCTCGCTGATCGAATTGATGGTCGGCGTGGCCATCGGCCTGGTGCTGACGCTGGCGATCTTCCAGGTGCTGATCCTCAGCGAAGGCCGCAAGCGCTCGCTGACGGGCGTCAACGACGTGAGCCAGTCGGGTGCGTACAGCGTCTACGTGATCGACCGCATCCTGCGCAGCGCGGGCTCGGGCTACGCGCAAGGGCTGAGCCGCGTGGGCGGCTGCCGCATCAGCGCGCGGTTGCCGGCGGCCACCGGCGAAACGCTGCCGCGGGTGAACGCCTTCCCGGCGCCGTTCAGCGCGGTGCCGCGCGAGCAGCGGCTCGCGCCGGTGGTGATCTTCCCGGGCGCCTCCGACACCGGCTCGGATGTGATCATGGTGATGAGCGGCGCCTCCGGCTATGGCGAGGTGCTGGCCGACGTGCAGCCCAGCAGCATCGGCGCGGCCGATCTGCGCCTGGCCAACACCATCGGCTACCGCGCCGGCGACTTGGTGATGATCGCCGGCGGCGACGAGTGCCTGCTCAGCCAGGTGTCCGCGGCCAAGCCGGTGTGCGCCGGCGAGCCGACGTCGCCGACGCCCACCACCGCGTGCGGCCCGCTGCTGCCGCTGGCCGGCGACTACTTCACCGCCGCCGGCACCCACACCTCGCTGGCCGCGCTCAACGGCGTGGTGGGCGCCACTACGTTCACGCTCGGCAACCCGGGCGCCGGAAACCTGCCCGAGTTCACGCTGCTCGGTGTCGGCGAGAACTCCACGCTGTTCCGGCACGACCTTCTGCTGACCAACGGCCAGAACACCTCGGAGCCGGTGGCCGAAGGCGTGCGCGTGCTGCGCGCCGTCTACGGCATCGACACCAACAACGATGGCGTCCTCGATGCGTGGCAGTCGCCGAGCGCGGCCGGCTGGGATGGCGCGTCGCTGATGAACGGTTCGGCCCTCTCCAACCAGCGCCTGCGCCAGATCGTGGCCGTGCGCGTGGGCCTGGTGCTGCGCTCGGCGCTGGTCGAGAAGGAGATCCAGGCGGGCGTGCCCGTCGCGCCGGAAACCTTGACGCTGTTCGGTGACCTGCCGGTTCCCGCCTCCGACAAGGAGGTAGACCTGACGGCGACCGGCGAGAACCGCAACCAGCGCCACCGCACCGTCGAGGTGACGGTGCCGCTTCGCAACATCCTGATGCTGCCCTAGCCATGAAGCACCCCGTCCTGCGCAACGAACGTGGCGTCGTCCTGGTGACGACGCTGCTGATCCTGCTCGTCATGCTGGTCGGCGCCGTGGCGCTGATCCGATCGTTCGACACGTCGATGGTCACGGCCGGCAACCTGTCGTTCAAGCGCGACCTGGCGCAGCAGAGCGAACTGGCGGTCGAGACCATCCTCAGCGAGTTCCGCGCCGCCGGGCCGCTGGCCACGCGCGCCACCCGCGCCACCAGCGACCTGTCGCGCAACTACAGCGCCAGGGTGCTGGCCAGCAATGCGCAGGGCATTCCGCTGGCCTTGCTGTCCACCACCTTGGCCGACAACAGCGGCCCGGTGGGAACGGCCGGCGACATCGACGCCGGCCGGGGCATCACGTTGCGCTATCTGGTCGACCGCCAGTGCAGCGAGACCGGTGACGACGCCGCGCTGGGCCCCGACCGTTGCACGCTGGTCGAAGGCGGGCGGCTGCCGGGCGGCAGCTCGTCGCAATGGCAGCGCGCCGAGCAGAGCAGCGGCGTGGCCGCGGGCGGCGCCGGCGCCGGCCTGGCGGGCGCCGCGCCGCAGCACGTCGTCTACCGCATCAGCATCCGGGCGACCGGCCCGCGCGGCACGCAGTCGTTCTTCCAGACCACCTACGGTTGCTGCGACAACTGAGCTTGCGCGCATTCCACTTCCACGCTTCGAAGGCCGATCCGATGAACAAGCAGACCGGACTGAAATTCGCCGCCCTGGCGCTGGCCGCCCTCACGGCGAGTTCGACGGCGTCCGCCGTCACGGCGCTGGCCGACGCGCCGGTGTTCTCGCGCAGCGCGATTCTGGGCAACGTGGCGCTGGCGCTGTCGGTGGAATGGCCGACGGCCGAGCGTGCCGCCTATCCGGGCACGAACGACTACAACAGCGCGAGAACCTACAAGGGCTACTTCGACCCGAACAAGTGCTACGACTACCAGTACCACCCCACCGTTGTGGCGAACCGGTACTTCGTGCCCGCCGCCGTGGCGACCAACCGCACCTGCACGAGCAAGTGGAGCGGCAACTTCCTGAACTGGGCCGCCACGCAGACGATCGACCCGTTCCGCCTCGTGATGACCGGCGGCTTCCGCACGCGCGATGAAGTCGCGCTCACCGTGTTGCAGAAAGCCAATCATCCGGCCACGGGCCAGCTCTTCCCGAACAAGAGCCTGCCGGCGGCGCAGATCGCGGGTGCCACCCCCTTCGGGGCGCACGCCGCGCTCAACATGCGCATCAACGGCGCCGGGTTCGACATGCTCTTCACGGTGAGCGGCGACGTCGGGCAGATCAACGCCGCCGTGCCGACCTCGACCTACTTCAATCCCGGCCTCCCGTTCAACCCCGCGACCGTCTACCGCATTCCGATCCGCGTGAAGGTCTGCGACCCGAACGCCCCCGGCGGTGTGGAGGCGAACTGCAAGAAGTACGGCAACAACTGGAAGCCCGAAGGGCTGATGCAGGAGTACTCGCAGCGCTTGCGCTTCGGGGCGCTCGGCTACCTCAACCAGTCCGGCAACTCGCGTGACGGCGCCGTGCTGCGCGCGCGCATGAAATACGTCGGCGCGACCTACCCGGTGCCCAGCGCGCCGGACGTCGTCAATGCGGCAGCCGAGTGGGACCCGAACACCGGCATCTTCGTCGACAACCCCGACCCCGCCGATGCGGCGGCGACCAACGCCGCGTATACGCCGGCGACCGCGATCGTCAACAGTGGTGTGGCCAACTACCTCAACAAGTTCGGCCAGATCACCGGCAACGGCTACAAGGGCAACGACCCCGTGAGCGAGTTGTACTACGCCGCCCAGCGCTATTTCCGCAACATCGGTGCGGTGCCCGAGTGGAACAACCTGCTCAATACCACCACGGTGAATCAGGCGCTGGACGGTTTTCCGGTGATCCGTAACTGGGACGATCCGATCCAGTACTCCTGCCAGAAGAACTTCATCCTCGGCATCGGCGACATCTACACCCACGCCGACAAGAACATCCCCGGGGCGACTGGCACCAGTCTCGAGCCACCCAAGCCAGCTTCCGTCTCGGGAGACACGGCGGTCGACGCGCAGGCGGCCACCAACCGGGCTTTCACGCTGCAAGGTTTGGGCAATCCGAACGCCGACAACTACAGTGGCCGCAGCAACTCGGCGGGGATGGTCGGCCTGGCCTACTGGGCCAACGTCAACGACATTCGCCCCGACGTGGCGGGCGTCGCCAAGACGGAAGGCAAGCAGACGATCCAGACGCTGTGGGTCGACGTGCTCGAGCAGCCCTTCGTCACGAACAACCAGTTCTACCTGACGGCCAAATACGGTGGGTTCATTCCGCCCACGACGCCGGAGTACAACTTCGCCAACACCACGCCCCTGCCGCAGGCTTGGTGGTCGACCAACGGAGAAACACTGTCGGGCCAACCGCGCCCCGACAACTACTTCACCGCCGGCAACCCCGACCAGATGATCTCTGGCCTGACGAAGGCCTTCCAGCGCATCAACGCTCTGAGCGCGGCCTTCACGACCTCGTTCTCGACCTCGCTGCCGCAGGTGTCGCAGTTCGGCAATGCCAGCTTCGGTGCGCAATACGATGCCAGCAACTGGACCGGTGAGGTGGTCGCGAGCGAACTCAACTTCGCCGCCGACGGCACGCCCTCGCTGGCCGAGCGCTGGCGCGCCAAGGCGACGCTGGCCACACAGTTGGCCGGCACCGGCTGGAACACGAACCGCCGCCTCGCCACCTGGAATGGCAGCGCGGGCGTGCCCTTCCGCATCGCCAACCTGACCGCCGCGCAGCGCTCGGCGCTGGACACGCCCTACCTCGGCGCCGGCGAAACGACGAACGTCGACGACAGCGCGAACTACCTGAACTATCTGCGTGGCGACCGCACGAACGAAACAACCTCCACGGTGGCGGGCAGCACACGCGCCTACCGGCCCCGCGAGGCGCTGCTGGGCGACATCGTCGGGTCGCGGGCCAAGCCGATCGGGGCGCCGTCGTTCCCGCTCGCCGATGGCTTGAACCCGGGCTACGACGCTTTCAAGGTTTTGCACCGCAACCGTGCGACCGTCGTCTACGTCGGCGCCAACGACGGCATCCTGCATGCCTTCAACGGCGCGATGAGCGGCGCCGGCGCGGGCAGCGAGATCTTCGGCTACATCCCCAGTGCGCTCTTCAACGGTCCGAGCAGCCCGGCCACGCCGGCCGTCGATGGGCTGGCGCTGCTGGGCAACCCGGACATGGACCACCACTTCCTGGTGAACGCCACACCCGGCAACTTCGACATCGACTTCAGCCGCACATGGACCGGCTCGGCCGTCGGCAGCGGCACGCCGGATTGGCGCTCGATCCTGGTCGGCGGGCTGGGCAAGGGCGGCCGCGCCTACTATGCGCTGGACATCACCAGCCCGACGGCGGCGAACGAAACCACGGCGGCCGCCAAGGTGCTGTGGGAGTTCAGCGATCCGCGCCTGGGCTTCTCCTATGGTGAGCCCGTGTTCGCGAAGACGCGCAAGTACGGCTGGACGGTGATCCTGCCCTCGGGCTACAACAACGCGGACGGCAGCGGCTACATCTTCCTCGTCAATCCGCGCACCGGCGCGCTGCTGGAAGCGGTGTCGACCAACACCGCCTCGTCCACGGTGGACACCGGGCTCGCGCACATCAACGCCTATGTGCTCGACTACACCGACGGCTATGCCGACGCCATCTACGGCGGCGACCTGAACGGCAACCTGTGGCGCTTCGACATCACCGCGACCTCGGGCGCCTATCCCGCGCCGATCGTGATGGCGCGGCTGACCGACAGCCTGGGTGTCGGCCAGCCGGTCACGTCGCGGCCGATCGCGGAACTGCACCCGAAGACCAAGGAGCGCGTCGTGCTGGTGGGCACCGGCCGCCTGCTCAGCCAGAACGATCGCAGTTCGACGCAGGAGCAGACTTTCTATGCCATCAAGGACGGCAACTCGATCCGCTTCAATGCTGCCGGCGATCTGCCCACGGGTGTGACCTTCCCGATCCGTCGGAGCAATCTGGAACCCAACCAGGACTGGGTGACCGGCGTCACCAACGCTGCGACCAACAGCATGGGGTTCTACACGGATCTCGGGCGCGGCGCGGACGACATCGCCTGGCGCGTCGTCAGCGACCCGACCTCGTTCCTCGGCGTCGTGGCATTCACGCCGACCCTGCCGAACATCACCAATCCGTGCTCGCCGTCGGGCATCAGCCGTGTCTACGCCGGCGACTTCAGCACCGGCCTGTCGGTGTTGGTGAACAACGTCAACGGGGTGATCGGCTACGTTCAGGTCGACGACGGCGTCGTCACCGATCTGCGCTTCCTCAGCGTTGGCGGCAAACCGCGGCTGATCACCGGCACCGACAGCGGCTCGGTGCGGCAGTTGCGCGGCAACTTCGGCACCACCACCGGCCTGCGGCGCATCAACTGGCGCGAGGTGCAGCTCGGCAACTGAGCGCGGGCTCGACCGCGGCGCGCTCACCGTAGACTGGGCGCCGGCAGCGAAGGGCGATGGCATCTGCCGTCGCCCTTCTGCTTTTTGGATCACCGGAGTTCGCCATGGCGCGCCAACCCCGCTGCGCGGCAGCGGGCCTGCTGCATCTTCTCGATCTGCGCTGGTGCGCCGACGTCTCGGCGCTGTTCGGCGAGCCGGAGCTCGACCTGCTGCGCGCCCTGCTCGCCACGGCGCTGCCGCGCCACCAAGTGGCGCTGCATGCCTATGCGCTCGGGCGTTCCAGGGCGCTGCTGCTGCTGACGCCGCAGACCGCGCAGGGGCCGGCGCGGCTGGTGCAGGACCTGGGCCGGCGCCTGGCGGCGGAGATGCGCAAGCGGCACGGCCGCGCCGGCCCGCTGCTGGCGGGGCGCTTCCGCTCGGCGATCCTGCAGGCGGGGCCGCACCTGCTCGATGCGATGCAGTACGTCGAGCAACTGCCGGCGCGCGAAGGCGAGAGCGCCGCTTCGTGGCGCTGGGCCAGCACCGCGATGCACTGCGGTGGTGCGCGCGACGAACGGGTCACCGACCACCCGGAGTACTGGCGCACCGGCAACACGCCCTTCGAACGCGAGGCGCGGCACCGCGCCCGGCTGGCCGAGCCGCTGGGTGCGGGCGTGGTGCAGCGCCTGGAGGCGGCGCTCGCCGGCGGCTGGCCGCTGGGCGACGAGGCCTTTTTGCAGGGGCTGGCGCAACAGTTGCATCGCCCCCTCGCGCGGCGCGCGCCCGGGCGCCCGCGCAAGCCTTTGAAAGTCCAGTGCATTTGATATGTCCCCAATTATTTGATCGGATATTTGCGATCGAAGCTAATTGGGGTCGGATGATGATTGTTTTTCTTGCCGCACCGCAGCAGCGCCGCTATGCTCGCGCCTCCTGCTCCCCGCCGAGAGGGCCGTCATGAGCCAGCACCCACCGCAAGCCAATCCATTCGACGTTCCGCCCGCGCAGGGCCTGTACGACCCCGCCAACGAGCACGATGCCTGCGGCGTCGGCTTCGTGGCCCACATCAAGGGCCAGAAGGCGCATGCGATCGTCGAGCAGGGCTTGAAGATCCTCGAAAACCTCGACCATCGCGGCGCAGTGGGCGCTGACAAGCTGATGGGCGACGGGGCGGGCATCCTGATCCAGATTCCCGACGAGTTCTACCGTGCCGAGATGGCCGCGCAGGGCGTCGAGCTGCCGCCGCCGGGCGAGTACGGCGTGGGCATGATCTTCCTGCCCAAGGAGCACGCCTCGCGGCTGGCCTGCGTGCAGGAGCTGGAGCGCGCGGTCAAGGCCGAGGGCCAGGTGCTGCTGGGCTGGCGCGACGTGCCGGTCGACACCGAGATGCCGATGTCGCCCCGGGTGCGCGCCAAGGAGCCGGTGATCCGCCAGATCTTCATCGGCCGCGGTCCCGACGTGATCGTGCCCGACGCGCTGGAGCGCAAGCTCTACGTGATCCGCAAGACCGCCTCGGCGGCGATCCAGCGCCTGAAGCTCACGCACAGCCGCGAGTACTACGTGCCCAGCATGAGCTGCCGCACCATCATCTACAAGGGCCTGCTGCTGGCCGACCAGGTGGGCCGCTACTACAAGGATCTGCAGGACCCGCGCGTGGTCTCGGCGCTGGCGCTGGTGCACCAGCGTTTCTCGACCAACACCTTCCCCGAGTGGCCGCTGGCGCACCCGTACCGCATGGTGGCGCACAACGGCGAGATCAACACCGTCAAGGGCAACTTCAACTGGATGCGCGCGCGCGAGGGCGTGATGAAGTCGCCGGTGCTCGGCGACGACCTGAAGAAGCTCTACCCGATCAGCTTCGAGGGCCAGAGCGACACCGCCACCTTCGACAACGCGCTCGAGCTGCTGACGATGTCGGGCTACCCGCTCGCGCACGCGGCGATGATGATGATCCCCGAGGCCTGGGAGCAGCACGAGGGCATGGACGAGCGCCGCCGCGCCTTCTACGAGTACCACGCCGCGATGCTCGAGCCCTGGGACGGCCCGGCCGCGATGGTGTTCACCGACGGCAAGCAGATCGGCGCCACGCTCGACCGCAACGGCCTGCGCCCGGCGCGCTACATCGTCACCGACGACGACCTGGTGGTGATGGCCTCCGAGTCCGGCGTGCTGCCCATCGCCGAGAACCGCATCGTGCGCAAGTGGCGGCTGCAGCCCGGCAAGATGTTCCTGATCGACATCGAGCAGGGCCGCATCGTCGACGACGAGGAGCTGAAGGCGCAGTTCGCCTCGGCCAAGCCCTACCGGCAGTGGATCGAGAGCGTGCGCGTCAAGCTCGACGAGCTGCCGGCCGGCGCGCCGGCCGGCGAGTTCGCCGAGTCGCTGCTCGACCGCCAGCAGGCCTTCGGCTACACGCAGGAGGACGTCAAGTTCCTGCTCGCGCCGATGGCCACGGCCGGCGAGGAGGCGATCGGCTCGATGGGCAACGACTCGCCGCTGGCGGTGCTGTCCGACAAGAACAAGCCGCTGTACAACTACTTCAAGCAGCTCTTCGCGCAGGTGACCAACCCGCCGATCGACCCGATCCGCGAGGCCATCGTGATGAGCCTGAACAGCTTCATCGGCCCGAAGCCGAACCTGCTGGACATCAACGCGGTGAACCCGCCGATGCGCCTGGAGGTGGGCCAGCCCATCCTCGACTTCGAGGACATGGCGCGGCTGCGCCAGATCGAGCGCCACACCAGCGCGAAGTTCAAGACCTGCGTGCTCGACATCACCTACCCGCTCGCCTGGGGCGACGAGGGCGTCGAGGCCAAGCTCGCCTCGCTGTGCGCCGAAGCGGTCGACGCGATCGCCGGCGGCCACAACATCCTCGTGATCAGCGACCGCGCGATGGACCGCGAGCACATCGCGATCCCCGCGCTGCTGGCGCTCTCGGCGATCCACCAGCACTTGGTGCGCGAGGGCCTGCGCACCACCGCCGGCCTGGTGGTCGAGACCGGCTCGGCGCGCGAGGTGCACCACTTCGCGGTGCTGGCCGGCTACGGCGCCGAGGCCGTGCATCCCTACCTGGCGATGGAGACGCTGGTGGCGATGCACCGCGACCTGCCCGGCGAGCTGTCGGCCGAGAAGGCGATCTACAACTACGTCAAGGCGATCGGCAAGGGCCTGTCGAAGATCATGTCCAAGATGGGCGTGTCGACCTACATGAGCTACTGCGGCGCGCAGCTCTTCGAGGCGATCGGGCTCGACAAGCCGCTGGTCGAGAAGTACTTCCGCGGCACGGCCAGCCAGGTCGGCGGCATCGGCGTGTTCGAGGTGGCCGAGGAAGCCATCCGCATGCACAAGGCCGCCTTCGGCAACGACCCGGTGCTCGCCGGCATGCTAGACGCCGGCGGCGAGTACGCCTGGCGCACGCGCGGCGAGGAGCACATGTGGACGCCCGACGCGATCGCCAAGCTGCAGCACAGCGTGCGCGGCGACAGGTTCGAGACCTACAAGGAATACGCGCAGATCATCAACGACCAGAGCCGCCGCCACATGACGCTGCGCGGCCTGTTCGAGTTCAAGGTCGACCCGAGCAAGGCGATCCCGCTCGACGAGGTGGAGCCGGCGGCCGAGATCGTCAAGCGCTTCGCCACCGGCGCGATGTCGCTGGGCTCGATCTCCACCGAGGCGCACTCGACGCTGGCCATCGCGATGAACCGCATCGGCGGCAAGAGCAACACCGGCGAGGGCGGCGAGGACCCGGCGCGCTACCGCAACGAGATGAAGGGCATCCCGATCGCCGACGGCACCAAGGTCAGCGAGGTGATAGGCGCCAAGGTGATCGCGGCCGACTACACGCTGAAGGCCGGCGACTCGCTGCGCTCGAAGATCAAGCAGGTGGCCTCGGGCCGCTTCGGCGTGACCACCGAGTACCTGGTCTCGGCCGACCAGATCCAGATCAAGATGGCGCAGGGCGCCAAGCCGGGCGAGGGCGGCCAGTTGCCGGGCGGCAAGGTCAGCGAGTACATCGGCTTCCTGCGCTACTCGGTGCCGGGCGTCGGCCTGATCTCGCCGCCGCCGCACCACGACATCTACTCGATCGAGGACCTGGCGCAGCTCATCCACGACCTGAAGAACGCCAACTCGCGCGCCGACATCAGCGTCAAGCTGGTCAGCGAGGTGGGCGTGGGCACCATCGCCGCCGGCGTCGCCAAGGCCAAGGCCGACCACGTGGTGATCGCCGGCCACGACGGCGGCACCGGCGCCTCGCCGTGGAGCTCGATCAAGCACGCCGGCACGCCCTGGGAGCTGGGCCTGGCCGAGACGCAGCAGACACTGGTGCTCAACGGCCTGCGCAGCCGCATCCGCGTGCAGGCCGACGGCCAGATGAAGACCGGCCGCGACGTGGTGATCGGCGCGCTGCTCGGCGCCGACGAGTTCGGCTTCGCCACCGCGCCGCTGGTGGCCGAGGGCTGCATCATGATGCGCAAGTGCCACCTCAACACCTGCCCGGTGGGCGTGGCCACGCAGGATCCGGTGCTGCGCGCCAAGTTCACCGGCAAGCCCGAGCACGTCGTCAACTTCTTCTTCTTCATCGCCGAGGAGGCGCGCCAGATCATGGCGCAGCTCGGCATCCGCAAGTTCGACGAGCTGATCGGCCGCGTCGACCTGCTCGACACGAAGAAGGGCATCGCGCACTGGAAGGCCAGGGGCCTGGACTTCGGCCGCGTGTTCCACCAGCCGGCGGTGCCGGCCGAGGTGCCGCGCCGCCACGTCGAGCGCCAGGACCACGGCCTGGACCGGGCGCTGGACGTGCGCCTGATCGAGAAGTCGCGGCCCGCGCTCGAGCGCGGCGAGAAGGTGCAGTTCCTCGAAGAGGCGCGCAACGTCAACCGCACCGTCGGCGCGATGCTCTCCGGCGAGCTGATCCGCCGCCACCCCGAGGGCCTGCCCGACCAGACCATCTTCATCCAGATGGAAGGCACCGGCGGGCAGAGCTTCGGCGCCTTCCTCGCCAAGGGCATCACCATCTACCTGATCGGCGACGCCAACGACTACACCGGCAAGGGCCTGTCGGGCGGGCGCATCGCGATCCGCCCGTCGATCGAGTTCCGCGGCGACGCGACGAACAACATCATCGTCGGCAACACCGTGCTGTACGGCGCCACCAGCGGCGAGGCCTTCTTCCGCGGCGTGGCCGGCGAGCGCTTCGCGGTGCGGCTGTCGGGCGCCACCGCGGTGGTGGAGGGCACCGGCGACCACGGCTGCGAGTACATGACCGGCGGCACGGTGGTGGTGCTGGGCAGGACCGGGCGCAACTTCGCGGCCGGCATGAGCGGCGGCATCGCCTACGTCTACGACGAGGACGGCAGCTTCGCCAGGCGCTGCAACACCGCGATGGTGGCGCTCGACAAGGTGCTGACCCGCAGCGAGCAGGAGGCGCAGCTCGACCGCTCGATCTGGCACCGCGGCGAGAGCGACGAGGTGCAGTTGCGCAAGCTGATCGAGGACCACCACAAGTGGACCGGCTCCTTGCGCGCGCGCCACATCCTCGACCACTGGGCCGAGTCGCGCGCGAAGTTCGTCAAGGTGTTCCCGAACGAATACCGGCGCGCGCTCGGCGAGCTGAACGCGGCCAGGCAGGCCGGCGACACCATCGCCAAGGCGAAGAGCAGCGACAAGAAGAGCAAGCCCGTTGCGGCGAAGTAAGAGGCGAGCACGATCATGGGAAAAGTCACCGGCTTCATGGAGTACGAGCGCCTCGAGGAGGGCTACGCGCCCGTGCCAGAGCGCCTGAAGCACTACAAGGAATTTGTCATCGGCCTGAAGGCCGACGAGGCCAAGCTGCAGGGCGCGCGCTGCATGGACTGCGGCACGCCGTTCTGCAACAACGGCTGCCCGGTCAACAACATCATTCCGGACTTCAACGACCTGGTGTACCGGGGCGACTGGAAGAACGCCTTCGCGGTGCTCGACTCGACCAACAACTTCCCCGAGTTCACCGGCCGCATCTGCCCGGCGCCCTGCGAGGCGGCGTGTACGCTGAACGTCAACGACGACGCGGTGGGCATCAAGAGCATCGAGCACGCGATCATCGACCGCGCCTGGGCCGATGGCTGGGTGCAGCCGCGCAAGGCGATCGCGAAGACCGGCAAAAAGATCGCTGTGGTCGGCTCCGGCCCGGCCGGGCTGGCGGCGGCGCAGCAGCTCGCGCGCGCCGGCCACGACGTGACGGTGTTCGAGAAGAACGACGCGCCCGGCGGCCTGCTGCGCTACGGCATCCCCGACTTCAAGATGGAGAAGTCGCACATCGACCGCCGCGTCGAGCAGATGAAGGCCGAGGGCGTGGTGTTCCGCACCAACACGCTGGTGGGCCGCCTGCCCGAAGGCAGCAAGGTCACCAACTGGGCCAAGGACAGCGTCGGCGCCGAGCAGCTCAAGGCCGAGTTCGACGCCGTGCTGCTGACCGGCGGCGCCGAGCAGTCGCGCGACCTGCCGGTGCCAGGGCGCGAGCTCGACGGCGTGCACTTCGCGATGGAGTTCCTGCCTCAGCAGAACCGGCTCAACGCCGGCGGCAAGCTCAAGGGCCAGATCCGCGCCGACGGCAAGCACGTGGTCGTGATCGGCGGCGGCGACACCGGCTCCGACTGCGTGGGCACCAGCAACCGCCACGGCGCCAGGAGCGTCACGCAGTTCGAGCTGCTGGCCATGCCGCCCGAGCGCGAGAACGGCCCGCTGGTGTGGCCGTACTGGCCGATCAAGCTGCGCACCTCGTCGAGCCACGAGGAAGGCTGCGAGCGCGAGTTCGCGATCGCCACCAAGGAGTTCATCGGCGAGAAGGGCAGGGTGACGGCCCTGAAGTCGGTGCGCGTCGAGTGGGTCAACGGCAAGATGAGCGAGGTGCCGGGCAGCGAGAAGATCGTCCCGGCCGACCTGGTGCTGCTGGCGATGGGCTTCGTCAGCCCGGTGTCCACCGTGCTCGAGGCCTTCGGCGTCGACAAGGACGCGCGCGGCAACGCCAAGGCCGGCACCGAGGCGGCCGGCGGCTACAAGACCAACGTCGACAAGGTGTTCGCCGCCGGCGACATGCGGCGCGGCCAGTCGCTCGTGGTGTGGGCGATCCGCGAAGGCCGGCAGGCCGCGCGCGCGGTCGACGAGTACCTGATGGGCGTGAGCGACCTGCCGCGCTGAAGCGGCAGGTCGCCGCCGCGTGATGAATCCATCACGCCGGCGCGCGGGGCTGGTGAGCAGTTGTTTCGCGCGGGCGCCGGCGCGGCGTGATCCGGGGGGGCTTGGTCTACCATCCCCTCGATTCAAGGGATTCCCGCGCCTACCGCATGTCGCATTCGTTCGCCAGCAGTCTCGACGCCCTCAGCGGCTGGAGGCGCGAGCTCGCCAGCCGCCTGGAAGACGTCAACCGCTTCCTCGCCGACCACGACCTCGCCGACACCGCGGTGCAGGGCCAGCTCGACAGCCTGCGCGAGCAGCTCGGCCAGCAGAAGCTGGTGGTGGCCTTCGTCGCCGAGTTCTCGCGCGGCAAGTCCGAGCTGATCAACGCGATCTTCTTCGCCGACGCCGGCCGCCGCGTGCTGCCGGCCACGCCGGGGCGCACCACGATGTGCCCGGTCGAACTGGCCTGGGACGCCGAGGAGCCGCCGTCGCTCGCGCTGCTGCCGATCGACACGCGCCTGTCGGGCCAGTCGCTCGGCGAGCTGCGCAACTTCGCCAAGGCGTGGAAGACCGTCAAGCTCGACGTCGGCAACCCCGAGAAGCTGGCCGAATCGCTGCGCGAGGTGATGCGCACCTCGTGGGTCAGCAAGGACCAGGCGCACGAGCTGGGCTTCTGGAACGACGACACGCCCGACGAGAACCCGCCGCGCGACGAGATGGGCCGTGTCGAGGTGCCGGCCTGGCGCCATGCGCTGATCAACTACCCGCACCCGCTGCTCAAGCAGGGCCTGGTGGTGCTCGACACGCCGGGCCTGAACGCGATCGGCGCCGAGCCCGAGCTGACGCTCAGCCTGCTGCCCACCGCGCACGCCACCGTCTTCATCCTCGGCGCCGACATCGGCGTGAGCAAGTCCGACCTCGCGATCTGGCGCGACCACCTCAGCGGCGACGCGCTGTCGCGCTTCGTCGTGCTGAACAAGATCGACGCGATGATCGACCCGCTGGCCAGCGCCGAGCAGGTGCGCGAGCAGATCGAGCGCCAGCGCAGCGAGACCGCGCGCACGCTGGGCGTGCCGGCCGGGCGCGTCTACCCGCTGTCGGCGCGCCAGGCGCTGGCCGCGCGCGTCGAGGGCGACGCCGAGGGGCTGGCGCAAAGCCGCCTGCCGGCGCTCGAGGCCGCGCTCGGCGAGGAGCTGATGCCGCGCCGGCGCACGCTGCTGGAACACGTGGTGACCGACGCCGCGCGCCAGATCGAGATGCACGTGGCGCGGCGCCTGAACGACAACCGCCGCCAGCTCGCCGAGCAGACGCTCGAGCTGCGCGGCCTGCGCGGCAAGAGCGGCGCCAAGCTGCAGATGCTGCTGCAGCGCGTCGACGCCGAGACCGCCGAGTTCGAGGCCTGCACCACCCGGCTGCAGGCGATGCGCGTGGTGCACAGCCGCATGCTGAAGGACGCGATGGTCGGCCTGTCGTCCGACCGGCTGCGCGAGGAGGTCTCGGCGATGCAGCAGCAGATGGCCGCCTCGCTGCTGAACCTGGGCGCGAAGAAGGCCTTCGTCGCGCTGTGCGAGCGGCTGCGCGCGCTGCTCGCGGCCGGGCAGAAGAACTCGCTCGAGATCCGCCACATGCTCGAAGCCTCGTTCAGCCGGCTCAACGCCGAGTACGGCTTCGGGCTGGTGCTCAACCCCGGGCCCGACCTCGGCCGCTTCGGCGCCGAGCTCGACCTGATCGAGAAGAGCTACGTGCAGTACCTCGGGCTGACGCAGGCGCTGCGCCTGTCGCAGCCGAAGTTCATGGAGCAGTTCCGCCGCATGCTGATGTCCAAGCTGCGCGTGGTGTTCGAGAACGCCAGCGCCGAGCTGGAGATGTGGAACAAGTCGGCCTCGGCGCAGGTGGATGCGCAACTGCGCGAGCGGCGCCGCAACTTCCGCCGCCGGCGCGAGTCGCTGGAGCGCGTGCAGGCCGCCGCCAGCGAGCTGGAGACGCGGCTCGCGGAACTCGATGCGCAGGACCAGCGCCTGCAGGGCTTCCACGGCCGCTGCATCGAGCTGATCGACGAGCTGCGCCAGCAGGCGCGCACCGGCACGCGCGGCGAGGCGTCGAGCGAGATCACCATCGACCTGCCGCTGGACGACTCGCCGACGCCGCTGCCGCTGCGCCTTGTCAAAGCCTGAGTTCGCCGCGCTGCTGATCGCCTGGCAGCGCGAGCACGGACGCCACTCGCTGCCCTGGCAGCGCACGCGCGATCCGTACCGCGTGTGGCTCTCCGAGATCATGCTGCAGCAGACGCAGGTGGCCACGGTGCTGGGCTACTACGAACGTTTCCTGCGCGCCTTTCCCGACGTGCAGGCGCTCGCCGCCGCCACGCAGGACGAGGTGCTGGCGCTGTGGAGCGGCCTGGGCTACTACAGCCGCGCGCGCAACCTGCACCGCTGCGCGCAGGCGGTGGTGGCCGAACACGGCGGGCACTTCCCGCGCGGCAGCGCGCAGCTCGCCGAGCTGCCCGGCATCGGCCGCTCCACCGCGGCGGCGATCGCGGCCTTCTGCTTCGGCGAGCGCGTCGCGATCCTCGACGGCAACGTCAAGCGCGTGCTGACGCGCGTGCTCGGCTTCGGCGGCGACCTGGCCGAAGCCGCCCAAGAGCGCCGGCTGTGGGCGCACGCCGGCGAACTGCTGCCGCACGAAGGCATCGAGGCCTACACGCAGGGCCTGATGGACCTGGGCGCCACGCTGTGCCTGGCGCGCGCGCCGCAGTGCCTGATCTGCCCGGTGCACGGCATCTGCGCCGCGCGGCGCGAGGGGCGGCCCGAGCGCTATCCGGTCAAGACGCGCAAGCTCCAGCGCAAGGCCCGCGAGAACGTGTGGCTGTGGCTGCGCTGGCGCGATCGGCACTGGCTGGTGCAGCGGCCCGCGCAAGGCGTCTGGGCCGGGCTGTGGAGCCTGCCGGAGTTCGACGACACCGCCGCGCTCGGCCGGGCCTCGGCCGGCTGGCCGGGGCAGGGCGAGGCGCTGGCGAGTTTCACGCACGTGCTGACGCACCTCGACTGGACGCTGCATCCGCGGCGCTGGACCTTCCCGGCCGACGCGCCGGCAGCGCACATCGAACGCATCACCTCGGCCTGGCCGGCGGGCCGCTGGTTCACGCGGGACGAGGCGCTGGGCGCCGGCCTGCCCGCGCCGCTGCGCAAGCTGCTGCTCAGCGCGGCTTGAGCACGCCCTGGCCGCGCAGGAATTCGTCGACCAGGCCGAGCCGCACCTGCGCGTCGTCGAGCTCCATCAGGCGCTGCTTGGCGGCCAGCGGAATCGGCAGGATCTCGCACCAGCGGTTGGCCACCCAGCCGGCGTCGTCGAAGCGGTAGGGCGCCTCGAAGGGCTCGACGCCCTGGCTCTTGAGCGAGGCGATGGCGTTGGCCAGGCCGCGCACCGTCTCGTGCACCGCCTCGGCCGGCGCCACCGCGGCATCGCCGGGCAGCAGCTCCGCCTGCGCGACCCACAGCCCGTCGGCCCGCTGCTGCGTCGTGGCGATGCGAAAGCGCCGCGTGCCGCGGCAGCGCAGGTGCAGGATGCCGGGCTGCGCGCCGTCGAGCTCGACGATCTCGGCGAGCACGCCGACGTCCTCGAACACCACGGCCTCGCCGGCGCGCCGCACCTCCTGGCCCTTGTGCAAGGCGACCACGCCGAACGGGCGCTGCTCGCGCAGGCAGGCCGCGGCGAGGTCGAGGTAGCGCGCCTCGAACACCTTCAGGCTGAGCAGCCCGCCGGGGAACAGCACGGTCTGCAGCGGGAACAGCGGCAGCTCAGTCACGCGCGTCCAGCTCGCGGTGCCGCACCAGCGTGCCCGAGCGCGCGCCGAAGCGCCGCGCCAGCGTCTCGGCGAAGTACACCGAGCGGTGCTGGCCGCCGGTGCAGCCGATCGCCACGGTGAGGTAGCTGCGCTGGTCGGCCTCGAAGGCGGGCAGCCAGCGCGTCAGGAAGGCCTCGATCTGCGCCAGCATCTCGCTCGCCTCGGGCTGCGCCTGCAGGTAGGCGACCACGCCCGCGTCCCGCCCGGTCTGCGGCCGCAGCTCGCGGATGTAGTAGGGGTTGGGCAGCACGCGCACGTCGAACACGTAGTCGGCGTCGAGCGGCACGCCGTGCTTGAAGGCGAAGCTCTCGAACACCAGCGTCAGCCCGTTGGACTCGGCGCCCACCAGCTCGCGCATCCAGGTGCGCAACTGCGCCGGACGCAACTGGCTGGTGTCGATCACCGTCGAGGCCTCGCGCAGCGCGGCGAGCAGCTCGCGCTCCAGCTCGATCGCGTCGACCAGCGCGCGCCGGCCGTCGATCGCGCTGTCGCCGCGGCGCCGCGCCGGGCCGGGCCGCGGCGCCTGGTCGGACAGCGGGTGCGGCCGGCGCGTCTCGGAGAAGCGCCGCACCAGCGCGTCGGTGCTGGCGTCGAGGAACAGCGAGGTCACGGCCACGCCCTCGCCCTTCAGCTCGTCGAGCAGCGGCAGCAGGTGCGGCAGCGAGCCGGCGCTGCGCACGTCGACCGCGATCGCGACGCGGCGCTCCGAGCGCTCGTGCTCCAGGCGCAGGAAGGCGCGCAGCAGCTCGGGCGGCAGGTTGTCGACGCAGAAGAAGCCGGCGTCCTCCAGCGCGTGCAGCGCCACCGACTTGCCCGAGCCGGAGATGCCGGTGACCAGCACCACCTCGTGCGGCGCGGCGGCGTCGGCCGGCGCGGGGTGCAGGCGCTCGAGGTGGTCGAGCACCTCGCGGGTGTTGTCGCCCGCGTCGTGCGTGCCGCTCATGGTTTTTGTCCCTTGCGCGGGGCGGCCGGCGCGGCGCCCACGGTCAGCATCTCCTGCGCATGCGCGAGGCTGGTGCCCGACAGGCGCTCGCCGCCGAGCATGCGCGCCACCTCGGCCACGCGCGTCTCGCCGGCGGCCTGCGTGATCTCGCTGGCCACGCGGCCGCCCTGCGTGCGCTTGGCGACGACGAAGTGGTGGTCGGCGCAGGCGGCCACCTGCGGCAGGTGCGTGACCGCCAGCACCTGCCGGTCGCGGCCGAGCTGCTTCATCAGCCGGCCGACGGTCTCGGCCACCGCGCCGCCGACGCCGGCATCGACCTCGTCGAAGATCAGCGTGCCGGCTTCGCCCAGCCGGCTCGTCGTCACCGCGATGGCCAGCGCGATGCGCGACAGCTCGCCGCCCGAGGCCACCTTGGCCAGCGGACGCGGCGTGCTGCCGGCATGGCCGGCGACCAGGAATTCGGCCGACTCCAGCCCGAAGGACTGCGGCGCCTCCTGCGCGGGCAGCGCCACCTCGAAGCGCCCGCCGGCCATGCCGAGCTGCTGCATCGCCTGCGTGACCGCGGCGGCGAGCTTGGGTGCGGCGGTCTTGCGCTGCTTGGAGACGCCGGCCGCTTGTTTGTCGAAGGCGGCCTTGGCCGCATCGGCCGCGCCTTGCAGCGCGGCCAGGTCGGTGGCGGCGTCGAGCGCGGCCAGCTCGCCGCGCCACTGCGCCAGCAGCGCCGGCAGTTCGGCGGGCGGGCGGCGGTAGCGGCGCGCCAGGCTCATCCAGGCCGACAGGCGCTCGTCGAGCGCCTGCAGGCGGCGCGGGTCGAGTTCGGCGCGGTCGAGGTAGCTGGCCAGCGTGTGCGCGGCGTCCTGCAACTGCGCCTGCGCGCCTTGCAGCGCGTCGATCACGCCGGCCAGCGCGGCGTCGTACTCGGCCACGTCCTGCAGCTTGTCGATCGCGAAGCCGGCGAGCTGCCCGGCGTTGGCGTCGCCCTCCGAGACCGCGTCGAGCGCGGCGCGCGCGCCGTCCATCAGCGCCTGCGCATGCGACAGGCGGCGGTGCTCGGCGTCGAGTTCGTCCCATTCGCCCTCGGCCGGCGCGAGCTTGTCCAGCTCGCCGATCTGCCAGGCCAGGCGCTCGCGTTCGCGCTCCAGGCCGTCCTGCGCGCCGCGCGCCTCGTCCAGCGCCTGCCGGGCGCCGCGCCAGTGCTGCCACGCCGCCAGCAGCGGCGCGGTGGCGATGCCGGCGTAGGCGTCGAGCAGCGCGCGCACCGAGGCGCCGCGCGTCAGGCTCTGCCAGGCGTGCTGGCCGTGGATGTCGACCAGCGCGTCGGCCGCTTCGCGCAACTGCGCGACGGTCGCGGCGCTGCCGTTGATCCAGGCGCGGCTCTTGCCCTGCGCGTCGATGGTGCGGCGCAGCAGCAGGGTGTCGCCGGCGTCGAAGCCCGCTTCCTCCAGCCAGGGCGACAGCGCGGGCGGGCGGTCGAACTCGGCGCCGATCTCGGCGCGCGCCGCGCCCTCGCGCACCACGCCGGCGTCGGCGCGGCTGCCCAGTGCCAGTTGCAGCGCGTCGACCAGGATCGACTTGCCTGCGCCGGTTTCGCCGGTGAGCACGCTGAAGCCGCCGTCGAACTCGACCTCGAGTTCGCCGACGATGACGAAGTCGCGCAGTGACAGGCGGCGCAGCATGGCGTGTTCAGGCGACGCCGCTGTTCCAGCGCAGCTTGCGCCGCAGCGTCGCGTAATAGCTCCAGCCGCGCGGATGCAGGAAACGCACCTGGTCGCGCGAGCGCCGCACCGCGATGCGGTCGCCGTGCAGCAGGCTGGCCAGCGCGTGCATGTCGAACGAGACGTTGGCGTCGCGCCCGGCGACGATCTCGATCACCACCTCGGCGGTGTCGGGCAGCACGATGGGGCGGTTCGACAGGTCGTGCGGCGCGATCGGCACCATCGCGAAGCCGGCGATGCCCGGGTGCAGGATGGGCCCGCCGGCCGACAGCGCGTAGGCCGTCGAGCCGGTGGGCGCGGCCAGGATCAGGCCGTCGGCGCGGAAGTTGGCGACGAACTCGCTGCCGATGGCCACCTTCAGCTCGACCATGCTGCTGGCCGTGCCGCGGCTGACCACCACGTCGTTGACCGCGAAGCCCTCGAAGATGCGCTCCTCGTCGCGCCACACCACGCCGGTCAGCATGGAGCGGCGCTCCTCCTCGTAGTCGCCGGCGATCATCGGCGCGAGCGCGGCGGCGAACTCGCCGATCGGAACGTCGGTGATGAAACCCAGGCGCCCCTGGTTGATGCCCACCAGCGGCGTGCCGTGGCGCGCCAGCTCGCGCGCGATGCCGAGCATGGTGCCGTCGCCGCCCACCACCACGGCCAGGTCGCAGTGGCGGCCCAGCTCGTCGGCCGTGAAGGCGCCGTAGTCGGCGATGCCGGTGCTCTGCGCGGTCTGCTTCTCCAGCGACACCTCCAGCCCCTGCCGGGCGAGGAAATGGGCGATCTCCTCCAGCACCGGCCGGATGCCCTGCGCCTGGTATTTGCCCACCAGCGCTGCGTGTCGGAAGCGGTTGCCCATGCGAGGAATTACACCACACGGCCCCTCGGCAAAAAGGCTGTCGCGGCCCGCGCGCCTACAATGAAAACCATGCTGGACGAGCGCGCCAAGACGCTGTTGAAAACGCTGGTCGAACGCTACATCGCGGACGGCCAGCCGGTCGGCTCGCGCACGCTGTCGCGCGCGAGCGGGCTCGAGCTGTCGCCGGCGACCATCCGCAACGTGATGGCCGACCTGGAGGAGCTGGGCCTGATCGCCAGCCCGCACACCAGCGCCGGGCGCATCCCGACGGCGCGCGGCTACCGCCTGTTCGTCGACACCATGCTGACGGCGCAACCACTCGGCGCCGACGCCGCGCCGCCGGAGGCGGTGCTGCCGCCCGACCAGCCGCAGCGCGTGATCGCCAACGCGGCGCAACTGCTGTCGAACCTGTCGAGCTTCGTCGGCGTGGTCACCGCGCCGCGCAAGTCCAGCGTGTTCCACCACATCGAGTTCATGCGCCTGTCGGAGAAGCGCGTGCTGGTGATCATCGTCGCGCCCGACGGCGACGTGCAGAACCGCGTGATCTTCACCGCGCAGGACTACACGCAGGCGCAGCTCGTCGAGGCGAGCAACTACCTGACCGCGCACTACGCCGGCCTGACCATCGAGCAGGTGCGCGAGCGGCTGAAGACCGAGGTCGACGCGCTGCGCGGCGAGATCGCCGCGCTGATGCAGGCCGCGGTGCAGGCCGGCAGCGAGGCGATGGCCGACAGCCAGGAGCAGGTGGTGATCTCCGGCGAGCGCAACCTGCTGACCGTGCAGGACCTGGCCAGCGACATGGGCAGCCTGCGCAAGCTGTTCGACCTGTTCGAGCAGAAGACGCAACTGATGCGACTGCTGGACGTGAGCAGCCGCGCCGAGGGCGTGCGCATCTACATCGGCGGCGAGAGCATGGTGGTGCCCTACGAGGAGCTGTCGGTGGTGTCGGCGCCCTACGTGGTGGACGGCCGCGTGGTCGGCACGCTGGGCGTGATCGGCCCGACGCGCATGGCCTACGACCGCATGATCCAGATCGTCGACATCACCTCGCGGCTGGTCAGCAACGCGCTGAGCGCGAAGTAGCGCCCCATTCGCCGCGTCACGGCGCGTGGCGCAGCGCCTCCACCAGCAGCGCGAGCGCCGGCGACTTGCGGCGGTTGGGGTAGTAGAGGTGGTAGCCCTCGTAGGTCTGGCGCCATTCGCGCAGCACCTCGAGCAGCCGGCCGGCGTCCAGGTGTTCGCGCACGAGCTGCTCGGGCACGTGCACCAGCCCGACGCCGGCCAGCGCCGCCTCGACGATCTGCAGCAGGCTGTTGAGCACCAGTTGCCCGTCGACCTTGATGCGGTGCTCCTTCGCGCCCTTGCGGAAGCTCCACGCGAAGTAGCCCTGCGCCGGCAGGCGCAGGTTGACGCAGTTGTGCTCGATCAGCGCCTGCGGGTGCCGCGGCCGGGCGTGGCGCTCGAGGTAGGCCGGCGCGCCGACCACCACCATGGGGATGTCGGGCCCGATGCGCACCGCGATCATGTCCTTGGAGACCAGCCCGCCGCGGCGCACGCCGGCGTCGTAGCGCTGCCCCACGATGTCGGCCAGGCCGTAGTCGGTGGCGATCTCGACCTGGATGTCGGGGTAGCTCGCCATGAACGCCGGCAGCGCCGGCCACAGCACCGAGCGCACCGCGTATTCGTCGGCGGAGATGCGTATCGTGCCGGCCGGCCGGCCGCGCAGCGCGCTGATCTGCGCCAGCCCCTGCCGGATCTCCTCCATCGCCGGCCCGACCAGCGCGCGCAGGCGCTCGCCGGCCTCGGTGAGCGAGACCTTGCGCGTGCTGCGCAGGAACAGCGGCATGTCCATGCGCTCCTCCAGCGCGCGGACCGTCTGGCTCAGCGCCGACTGCGACACGCCGAGCCGGGCGGCGGCGCGCGTGAAGTTCTGTTCCTCGGCCACGACGAGGAAAGCCTGGAGGTCACGCAGCTTGGCGTCGCTCATTGATAAGAAATCCTGATAAGAGCATACGCATGCTACGGCCTAGTCGAAGTATCCGACGATCCGCAGAATGGGTTTACACCCGACCCGATCGAAGGAGCCAACATGAAATCGGTGACGTTCAAGAACAGGACCTGGGACGTGGCGGCCGAACTGCGCCTGCCCCCGGGCTTCGACGAGACCCAGCGCTACGCGGCCATCGTCTGCGTGCACCCGGGCAGCAGTTGCAAGGGCCAGACCGCCGGCCTGTACGCGGCCCAACTGGCCGAGCAGGGTTTCGTGACCATCGCCTTCGACGCCTCGTTCCAGGGCGAGAGCGGCGGCGAGCCGCGCTACCTGGAAGACCCGGCCACCCGCGTCGAGGACGTGCGCTGCGCGGTGGACTACCTGGTGACGCTGCCCTTCGTCGACGACGAGCGCATCGGCGTGCTGGGCGTGTGCGCCGGCGGCGGCTACGCGGTCAACGCCGCGCTGACCGAAAAGCGCATCAAGGCGGTCGGCAGCGTGGTCGGCGCCAACATCGGCGCGCTGAACCGCGCCGGCGACGCGATCGCCACGCTGGAAGCCATCGGCAAGCAGCGCACGGCCGAAGCGCGCGGGGCCGAACCGATGATCACCCCCTGGATCCCGAACTCGACGCAGGAGCGCGACGCCGCCGGCATCACCGAGGCCAACGTCGACGTCTTCCAGGCCGTCGAGTACTACCGCACGCCGCGCGGGCAGAACGCCTGCGCGCCCAACCGGCTGCGCTTCACCAGCATGGGCAGCGTGATCGCCTTCGACGCCTTCCATTTGGTGGAGGAACTGCTGAACCAGCCGATCCAGATCATCACCGGCTCGGTGCCCGGCGTCTTCGGCTCGAAGAAGGACGGGCAGGAGCTCTACCGCCGCGTGAAGGGCGAGAAGGATTTGTTCGTCGTCGAGGGCGCCACGCACTACGATCTGTACGACCAGCCCGAGCCGGTCGCCAAGGCGGTGGCCAAGCTGGTGCCGTTCTACAGGAAGCACCTGGGCGCTTGAAACACCTGCCGCGCCGCCGCCTGGCCCGCCTCGCCGGCGGGCTGCTCGTCATTGCGACCATCGCCTGGAGCGTTCACGCCATGTTCAGCCCCGTGATCGGCGACTACGCCGCCTCGCCCCAGTCGCGCGAGGGGCGCTTCCACAACCCGCGCCCGGCCGGCCCCGGCGACATGCCGGAATCGCTGCTGCGCGTGTGGTGGACCTTCCTGTTCGACAAGCCGGCCGGCACCGTGCCGGCGTCGCCGCTGCCCATCCACCGCCTGAGCCGCGCCGAACTGGACGCCGCGCCCGAGCGCAGCCTGTACCGGCTGGGCCATTCCACGCTGTTGATGAAGCTGCGCGGCCAGTGGTGGCTGACCGACCCGGTGTTCTCGCAACGCGCCTCGCCGGTGCAGTTCTTCGGCCCCAAGCGCTTCCATACGCCGCCCATCACGATCGACGAGCTGCCGCCGATCCGCGCCGTGATCCTCTCGCACGACCACTACGACCACCTCGACCGCGACGCGGTGCGCGCGCTGGCGGACAAGGTGGCGCTGTTCCTCACGCCGCTGGGCGTGGGCGACCGGCTGGCCGACTGGGGCATCGCGCGCGACAAGATCCGCCAGTTCGACTGGTGGCAGGGCACCGAGCTCGACGGCCTGCGCCTGACCGCCACGCCCGCGCAGCACTTCTCGGGGCGCGGCCTCGGCGACGGCAACCGCACGCTGTGGGCCTCGTGGGTCATCGAGGACGGCGGCTACCGCCTGTTCTTCAGCGGCGACAGCGGCTACTTCGACGGCTTCGCCGAGATCGGCCGCCGCTTCGGCCCCTTCGACCTGACGCTGATGGAAACCGGCGCCTACAACGTGCAGTGGCCCTACGTGCACATGCTGCCGCCGCAGACCGTGCAGGCCCACCAGGACCTGCGCGGGCGCTGGCTGCTGCCCATCCACAACGGCACCTTCGATCTGAGCATGCACACCTGGGAAGACCCGTTCGAGCAGGTGCTGCACCACGCCGCCGAACGCGGCGTGCCGGTCGCCACGCCGACGATGGGCGAGCGCGTCGACCTGAACGCGCCGCACGAAGGCAGCCGCTGGTGGCGCGCGCTTTCACCCCAACCGCTTTCACTCTCGACAAGGACACAGCCATGAGCAAGATCTGGTTCATCACCGGCGCATCGTCCGGTTTCGGCAAGACGCTGGCCGAGGCCGTGCTGGCCAGGGGCGACAGCGCCGTCCTCACCGCGCGCCGGCTGGAGCCCTTGCAGGCCATCGCCGCCGGCCACGGCGAACGCGCGCTGGCGCTGGCGCTGGACGTGACCGACGCCGCCGCGCGTGCCGCCGCGCTGAAGGCCGCCCATCAGAAGTTCGGTCGCATCGACGTGCTGGCCAACATCGCCGGCGCCGGCTCCCACGGCGCGCTGGAGGAGTTCACGTCGCAGCAGATCCGCGCGCAGATGGAGCTGAACTTCTTCTCCGCCGCCGAGCTGTCGCGCGAGGTGCTGCCGCAGATGCGCGCGCGCCGCAGCGGCCACATCCTCAACCTGACCAGCATCGCCGGCCTGGTGGCCTTTCCCGGCAGCGGCCTGTACAACGCCTCCAAGTTCGCGCTGGAAGGCTTCACCGAAGCGCTGCACCACGAAGTCAAGCCGCTGGGCGTGCGCGTGACGCTGATCGAGCCGGGCGCCTTCCGCACCGGCTTCGCCGGCAGCGCGGCGATGAAGGCCGCCGGCAGCATCGCCGACTACGCGGCGCTGGACGCCGGCATGGACGCCTACTACGCTTCGCAGAACGGCCGCCAGATGGGCGACCCGGTCAAGGGCGTGCAGGTGATCGTCGACATGGTCGACGGCGACAGCGCGCCGGTGCGCCTGATGCTGGGCGAAGACGCCTACCAGCTCTGGGACAGCGCCGTCGCCTCGCGCGGCCGCGACCTCTCGAAGTGGCGCGCACGCGGCGAGGACACGGCCTACCCCGACGCCGTGAAGAACACCGCCCAGGCGCTGTAGCGCGGCAACTATCTGGCGGGAGCCATGGCCGTGATGGTGATGGCGCCGTTGAGCCGGGCGGCGGTGAACTTCACCTTGTCGCCTTCCTTCAGCCCGTCGAGCATCGCGGGGTTTGCCACCCTGAAGACCATGGTCATCCCTGGCATGTCGAGGCTCGCGATGGGGCCGTGCTTGAGCGTGACCTTGCCCTGCGCCTTGTCGACCTTGCGAACTTCGCCGTCGGCCATGCCCGCATCGGCGTCGGTCGCGCCAGCCGCCTGGGCGGTATGTGAGGTGTGCGCGTCGGGCGCGCCGGCCTGCGCATGCGCATCGAACGCAAGCGAGAGGCCCAGGGCGGCGATGAGTCGGATGGTGTTCATGGCGTGCTCCTTCACTTGACCGTCAGCTTGCCGACCATGCCGGCTTCGAAGTGTCCCGGCTGCAGGCACGCGAACTGGAACTCGCCGGCCTGGCTGAACTGCCAGACGATGTCGCCGGCCTTGCCGGGCTGGACGTGGGCCATGTTCGCGTCGGCGTGCTCCATCTCCGGGAACTTCTGCATCAGCGCGGCGTGCTCGGCGATGGCCTCCTGGGTGCCGAGCACCATCTCGTGCAGGACCCGGCCCCGGTTGCGCACCACGAACTTCACGGTCTCGCCCTTCCCGACCGTCAGGCTCGCCGGGGTGAAGCGCATGTCGTCGCTCATGTCGACCTCGATGGTTCGTGCGACCTTCTTCGGGTTGCCCTCCTGACCGAAGGCGGTCGCCTCGACCTTCTTCGGGTCGTAGGCGCGCGGCTTGGTGTGTGCCTCGTCGCCGTGCGCCCAGGTGATGGGCGACAACGCGAGCAGGGCCGTGGCGAGGGCGATGGGGATGAACTTGGGTTTCATGGGGAGGCTCTCGGAAGTGGACGATCGAGATGGAATCAGTGGCCTGCGTGGCCGTTGGGTTTGCGAACCTGGAGCGTTCTTGCGTCGGCCTCGGGCGCGGCGGCGCGTGGCGCTTCCGGCACGTCGGCCGTGTACTCACTGGCGAGCGTGCCGGCCGGGTGCCGGTAGGGGCCGGGATCCCGGTAGTCGCCGCGGGCCAGGTCGTCGCGCACCCTGACGACGCTGAACATGCCGCCCATGCCGACGGCTCCGAATGGGCCGGAGCCGGTCATCATCGGCAGCGTGTTGTCGGGCAGGGGCATCTCCATCTCCGCCATGTCGTGCATGCCCTTGTCGCCCATCACCATGTAGTCGGGCACGAGGTTCGCGATCTTCTTGGCGACATCCCCGTGCTCGACGCCGATCATGGTCGGCACGCCGTGGCCCATCGCGTTCATCGTGTGGTGGCTCTTGTGGCAGTGGATGGCCCAGTCGCCCGCGACGGCGTCGAACTCGAAGGCCCGCATCTGGCCGACGGCCACGTCGGTCGTGACCTCCGGCCAGCGCGCGCTCTTCGGCACCCAGCCGCCATCCGTGCCCGTGACCTCGAAGTGCGGCCCGTGCATGTGGATGGGGTGGTTGGTCATGGTCAGGTTGCCCACGCGGATGCGCACGCGCTCGCCCGTGCGCGCGACGAACGGGTCGATGCCCGGGAACGCGCGGCTGTTCCAGGTCCACAGGTTGAAGTCGAGCATCGTGTTCACCCGCGGCGTCGCGCTGCCGGGTTCGATGTCGTAGGCGTTCAGGATGAAGCCGAAGTCGCGGTCGACCTTGAACTGCCTCGGGTCCTTCGGGTGGATGATGAACAGGCCCATCATGCCCATCGCCATCTGCACCATCTCGTCGGCGTGCGGGTGGTACATGTGCGTGCCGGGGCGCTGGAGCATGAACTCGTACATGAACGTCTTGCCGACGCCGATGGGCGGCTGCGTCAGGCCCGCCACGCCGTCCATGCCGGAAGGCAGCAGGATGCCGTGCCAGTGCACGCTGGTGGGTTCGGGCAGCCGGTTGGTGACGAAGATGCGAACGCGGTCACCCTCCACCGCCTCGATGGTCGGGCCGGGGCTCGAACCGTTGTAGCCCCACAGGTTCGCCTTCATGCCCGGTGCGATTTCGCGCACGACGGGTTCGGCGACGAGGTGGAACTCCTTGACGCCGTTTTTCATGCGCCAGGGCAGCGACCACCCGTTCAAGGTCACGAGCGGCTGGAACGGCCGGCCGTTGGGTGGTGCAGGCGGCAACTGCGTGGCGGCGGAGGTCTGGACGACGGCTTCCGGCAGCAAGGCCGCGCCGGCGCGGCCGACCGCGGCGGCGCCCAGGAGCGTGGCGCCGGCAGCCTTGAAGAGAGTTCTGCGACGTGTCATGGTGGGTGTCTGCGTCAATGGCTGGTGGACCGGCCCGTCAGCGCGGTCTGCAGGTCGGTCTCGGCGAGCCAGTAGTCGCGCAGCGACTCCACGGCGCCGGCGACGCCGGCGATCTGGTCCTTGGCGTCGGCCAGCAGCTCGAACACGCTGGCGAGCATGCCGTTGTAGCGAAGCAGGTTCTCGTCGGAGATGCGCTTGCGCAATGGAACGACTTCGTCGCGGTAGTGCCGCGCCACGTCGTAGGCCGTGCGATAGGCCGAATACGCCTCGCGCACCTCGGACTGCGCCTTGACGGCCACGGCCGCGGTTCGATGCACCGACTGCATGTAGCTCGCCTCGGCGCGCGCCAGGCTGGCGGAGCCGAAGTCGAAGAGCGGCAGCTCGAGTTCGATCTCGTAGCCGTTGGCGCGCGACTCGCCGGTGGCGCTCCTGTTCTGGTAGCCCGCGTGCAGGACGTTGACGAAGCGCGTGGCACGGGTCAGGCCCAGCGACTTCGCGCTCGCTTCGGTGGAACGCCTCGACATCAGCACGTCGAGGCGCTTCTCCATCGCGATCCGCTCCGCGCCCGCGGGTTCGGCCGGCGCGGCCGGCAGATCGGGAAGCCGCTGCGGCAGCCGGAGCCCGGGCTGGTCGGCCGAGAGGCCCAGCGCGCGAACCAGCCGTTCGCGGGCCGCGACGGCCTGGTGGCGGGCCTTCGCGAGGTTCGTCGTCGCGTCCGAGTGGAACGACTGCTCGCGCATCTGCTCGAGCTTGTTGAAGTTGCCCGCCGCGGCCATGCGGCTGGCCAGCTCGTTCGACGCGTCGGCGGCCTCCATGACCTGGCCGAAGTAGCCCGCCAGTTGCTGCGCGGCGACCGCCTCGAAGAAGGCCTTGCGCGCCTCGGCGGCGACGCCCACGGTCTCGTAGGCCGCCTGCAGCTGCGCCTGCTCGAAGCGGGCTTGCTCCACCTGCCGGGCCACGGGCATCGTGAACAGGCCGAGCACGTCGAACACGACGGCACGGTCGATCTCGACGGCGCCGTTGCCGCTCAGGCGCCCGAAGCGCAGCGACGGGTTGGCCAGGCGACCGGCGCGCACCAGATCGGCCTCGGCGATGCCCAGCTCCGCATAGCCGGCCTGGAGCTCCTGGTTGTTGAGCAGCGCGACTTCCACGGCGGAGTCCGCGCTCAACGGCACCCCGAGCAGTTCAGCGACGCGTGCCCGCGCGGAGTCGGCCTGCGCGGGTGTGCGCTGGTACGACGGCGACTGGCCGACACGCTCCTTCGTCAGTTGCTCGACCGAGGCGAACCCGCCGTCTTGAGAGAACGATGCGCAGCCGCCCAGCAGCAGCGCTGCGATGGCGGCGGCGGCGGCACGCCCGGAGGCGGGCGCCGGTCTGGAGAGAAAAATACCCATTCGAAGTCATCCGAAGTACCGACAACAGTGGTCGGAGAAGCAGCCCGTGCGATGGCCGCACGAGCCCCATCGGGCCTCCCGCGGAGGCCTTGCCGGGTCAGATGCTTCGTGGAGGACGCTCGGGGCCGTCCGAGAGGAAGCTCGGCGCCAGGGCGGAGAGGCTGGGCAGCGGTGCGTCGACGAGGCCGCTGGGCTCCGCGACCCCGGCGATGTCGCTGACGAGCGGCGTGAGCGAACAGAACGCGGTGCAGAAGCTGCACTTGTCCTGGTCGGCGGTGCCGTGGTCGTGCTGCGTGCCGTCGGCGTGCCGGTGCTGCGCATGAACCTCGGCATGGCGGGCATGACCATGCCCATGACCGCCCGCGCACAACATGGCCGCCGCCAACGCACCCTGCAGGGGGAGCATGGCAGCGAGCAGCACCAGGAGCCAGAGGCGAAGCAGCTTCACGGGCGAAAGGGTAGCAGACCGGCGCGGGCACTCGATCCCCGCATGCGACAATCCCGCCCCGTGGGCCGTTAGCTCAGTTGGTTAGAGCAGAGGACTTGACGGCGACTCCCTACCCCCTGGCCCTGCGGCCGGGGCATGGGACGAGCCAGACGGGTTGCTCAAGGCAAGTTCGCTCTGCCTTGAAGTAGAACTTCTCAAATTCGGTGGACGCTAAGGCGCTGACGCGCTATGCCAACGCCGAGCGAAGCCCTCGCCGGAGGGAACGTGTAGAGACTCGACGGGAAGGCCGAAAGGCAAGACAGAGTCCAGACCACGAACCGGAAACGGGCGGCGAAAGCCGAGGTGGTACGCATAATCCTTTGGTCGCTGGTTCGAGCCCAGCACGGCCTACCAAGGGCTTCTCGCCTCGCCTCGCCTCGCGGCGTCCGTCACGCCAGCGCCCACAGTCGCCTGAGCAGCGCCTTGCGGTCGGCGTCGCGCCCCGCGGCCTGCACCAGCGCGGCGTAGAAGGCCTCGCGCGTCGCCGCGGCCGTCGCGGCGCGGCGCGCCAGCAGCGCGGCGATCGGCCCGATCTGCTCGGCCAGCACGCGCGCCGCCTGTTCCACCAGACCCGGATGCATCGGCGTCGTGCCCAGCACGGGCAGCGCGGATGACGGCACGGCCGGCGGCGTGGCGGCTGGTGCCGGTGCCGGCACGAGGCGCTGCGCGCGCGCCAGGAAGCGCACACGCTCGGACGGGTCGACCGCCTCGCGCGCCAGCGTCGCCACCAGGCTGGCCAGGTCGTGCGAGCGGCGCGCGGCGTCGCGCACCACGTAGCGGGCCATCGGCCCGAGTTGCGGCAGCAGCAGTTGCTCCAGCGCGCGCAGCGCCTGCGCGTCCCAGCCGGTCGGCGGCGGCGCCGAGGGCACGGCGGCGGCCTGCGGCGGCGTGCCGCCGCGCGGCATCACGGCCAGCGCGCGCGGCAGCCACCGCGTCGGCGCGTTGCCGCGCGCGTGGCGCAGCCGGCGCATGGTCTCGGCCGACACCTGCGGCGCGATGGCCGCGGCGGCGGCCTCGTCCAGCGCGGCGCGCATCTGCGCGGCGCTGGCGAAGCGCTGCGCCGGGCGCTTGGCCAGCGCGCGCGCCACCACGGCGTCGAAGGCGGCCGGCACCGCCGGCTCGACCGCCAACGTCGAGGGCGGCGCGGGCTCCTCGTGCATCACCTGGTACATCACCGCGCCGGCCGAGCCGCGGAACGGCGCCTGGCCGGTCAGCAGTTCGTACAGCAGCACGCCGCACGAGAAGAGGTCGACGCGCGCGTCCGGCGCCTCGTCGGTGTAGCGCTCGGGCGCCATGTAGCCCGGCGAGCCGAGCACGGTGGTGGCCTGGGTGCGCTCGCTGCCCTCGATGCGCGCGATGCCGAAGTCGGTGACCTTCAACCGCCCCTCGGTGGTCAGCATCAGGTTGGCGGGCTTGATGTCGCGGTGCCACACGCCTTGCGCATGCGCGTAGGCCAGCGCGTCCAGCAGTTGCGCGACCACGCTCAGCGTGTCGGCCAGCGGCAGCCGGAAACCCAGCGCCACCGTCTCGTGCAGCGAGACGCCGGCAACGCATTCCATCGCGATGTAGCGCTGCGCGCCGGTCTGCGCGTATTCGTATACCGAGACGATGTTGGGGTGCGACAGCCGCCCGGCCGCCTGCGCCTCGTTGTGGAAGCGCCGCGTGCTGTCGAGTTCGTGCGCGCCGGGCGCGAGCAGCGGCGCGCGGATCGCCTTGATCGCGACGGCGCGCTGCAGGTCGGGGTCGAGCGCCTCGTAGACCACGCCCATCGCGCCTTCGCCGAGCAGGCGCGACACGCGGTACTTGCCGAAGCTCGCCGGCAGCGCCTGCGGCGCCGCCGCGGGCTGCGCCAGGCCGAGGGGTCGTGCGCTCATGACGGGGCTCCTTCCAGCATCTTCATCGCCTGCACCAGGCTCTTGCGCATGCGCGTGAACGAGGCGGCCAGCCGGCCGATCTCGTCGCGCGTGCCGGTGGCGAAGCCGGGCGCGCCCATCTCGCCGAGGCTGACGCGGTCGGCCAGCCGCGCGAGCCGCGTCACCGGCCGGATCACCAGCCACCACAGCATCGCGTTGAGCGCCGCGCCTATGGCCACGAACACCGCCGTGAGCATGCCCATGAACAGCGCCCAGGCGGCGTGCGCGCGCGCCAGCGGCACGGCCATGGGCACCGACACCATCTGCGCGCCGACCACCTCGCCGAGCTGCCAGCCGAAGCCGTTGGCCGGGCCGTACTTCTCGACCAGCGTGCGCGGCGCCGCCTCGACGGTGCTGTGGCAGCGCAGGCAGGCCTCGTCGCTGATGCGGATCGGGCGCGCGATGTACAGCGTGCGGCCCGAAGGCGCGTCGCGCGCGCCGACGAACTCGTCCGGCGCGGCCGACTTGCGGAACTCGGCGATCACGTCGGCTTCCCATTCCACCGCGCGGTCGCGCGGGTTGGTGGGGTTCAGCGTGGCCTCCTTGTAGGCGTATTCGGGGTGCGTCTTCTGGATCTTGGCCAGCACCTCGGTGGCCGAGAAGGCCGGCACCGACTGCGGCGGGAAGGCGTACTTCATCTGCGTCTCGAGCAGCGGCGCCACCTGCGTGGAGGTGTAGCTGCGCACCGCCATCGCCTTCTCCAGCAGGAAGCGCGCCTGTTGCAGCGTCTCCTGCTGCGCGTTGCGTTCGAGCATCTGGCGCGTCATCGCGCCGGTGGCGATCAGGCCCAGCAGGAACACCAGCACGAACACGGCATTGAACTTGAGCAGCAGTTTCATCGCGTCGTCTCCATCGAATGCGTGAGCGTGGCCGTCACCGGCCGCAGGCGCGGCGCGGGCGGCGATGCGCGCGGCGCGCGCACGGCGTCGAGCCAGCGCGGCATGTCGGCGGCGGCCACCGGCACGCCGGGGCCGGGCTCCACCGGGCGGGCGTGGAAGCGCGCGGCGCGGCGCGGCAGCGAGTCGGCGAAGGCGCGCGGCAGGCCGTCCAGCCAGCCGGCGGGCGGATGGCGCTCGCCGGTCGCGGCTTCGCGGCCGCGCCGCACGAAGGCGTCGCCCTCGGCGAGCGCGACTTCGAAGGCCGCCTCGGCCTCGGCGGCGCGCGCCTGGCCGGATTCGACGAACACCAGCATCGCCCGCGGCGCGGCGTGCAGCACCGCGGTGCCGACCAGCGCGCGCAGGTCGAGCGAGGCGCCGGCGACGCCGGCCAGCGGCTCGCCGGGCGCGCTGCTCACCTTGAGCCAGCCGCGCGCCAGGAACAGCGTGGCGGCGCGCTCGCCGAAGCGGCCGGCGCGCGGCTGCAGCACCAGCTCGGTGTCCGCGCCGAGGTCGAGCGCGCTGCCGTCGGACAGCTCGATGCGCACGAGCCGCGTGGCGGGGCCGGTGCGCACGATGTCCTCGTCGCGCACGCGCAGGCCCTCGGCGGCGTCGAGGCGGCGTGCCTCGCGGATCAGGCCGGCCTCGCCGTCGACGATGGTGACGATGCCGATCGAGGCGGCGGCGCAGCAGCCCGGCAACACCCCCAGAAGGGCGATCAGAGCGATGCGGTGCAGGGTCAGGCGCTTCATCGTGGCTCCATGCGGCCGTGGTGCCGCGATGGAAGCCAGCTTAGAAGCGGGCGGCCCGCCGCGCGTCATCCAGAATGGGGGGACGGGGCTCCCATTTCTTGGGGGGCGCTTTTAGGTACACGACTCTGGAGAAACGGATATGCCCACCTTGCGCGTCGAACTCTTCGAGGGCCGCAGCGCCGAGCAGAAACGCGCGCTCGCCAAGGAGCTGACCGAGGCCTGCGTGCGCGTGCTCGGCAGCAAGGCCGACAGCGTCGACGTGATCTTCCAGGACGTGCGGCGCGAGGACTGGGCCAGCGGCGGCGTGCTGTGGTCGGACCGGCAGGCCGCCGCCGCGAAGCCGTCCGGTAGCTGAGCGGGCGCAGCGATCAGTCGCCCGCGCCGCCGCGCCAGCGCGCCACTTCCTGGGGCAGCACCGCGCCGGCGTCGTGGCCCCAGCTCGTGCGCAGAAAACCCGCCAGCGCGGCGATCTGCGCATCCGACAGCGCCAGAGCGAACGGCGGCATGCCGAAGGGCCGCGGGTTGCCGCGCGTGGCCGGCGCGAAGCCGCCGTGCACGATCACCCGCACCAGGTTGGCCGGCGGCTCCATCGTCACCACGCGGTTGCCGGCCAGCGCCGGCGCGATGAGCACGCCGGCGGCGCTGCGCGCGCCCTGGCCGTTCGCGCCGTGGCAATCGGCGCAGTGCGCGTCGTAGAGCTTCGCGCCGGCGGCACGGTGCGCCGGGTCGGGCGGCTTGCGGCTGCTCGCCGCGTCGCGCTGCTGCGGCAGCGACTTCAGGAACAGCGCGATGGCCTGCAGGTCGTCGTCGCGCAGGTATTGCAGGCTGCGATAGACCACGTCGGCCATCGGCCCGAGCGCCGTGCCGCGCGGCGAGATGCCGTCGCGCAGCAGCGCGACGATGTGCGCCGTTTCCCAGTCGGCCACGCCGGCCTGCCCGGGCGAGTTGAGCGCCGGCGCGTACCAGTTGCGCATCGGGATCAGTCCGCCGGCCAGCGACAGGCCGGCCTCGGGCGTGGCGCCGAAGGCGTTGCGCCCGCCGTGGCAGGCGGCGCAGTGGCCCAGGCCGCGCACCAGGTAGGCGCCGCGGTTCCAGGCCGCGCCGCGCGCCGGCTCGGGCTCGAAGGCGCCGGGGCGGAAGAACAGCGCGCGCCAGACCGCCAGCGCCGCCTGCGTGCCGTAGGGGAAGTCGAGCGCGTGCGGCGTGTTGGGTTGGCGCACCGCGGGCAGCGTGCGCAGGAAGAAGTAGATCGCGTCGCTGTCCTCGCGCGTGATGCGCGAGAAGTCGGGGTAGGGGAAGGCCGGGTAGAGCAGCCGGCCGTCGAACGAGCGGCCGTGGTGCATCGCGCGCCAGAAGTGGTCCGCGCTCCAGCGGCCCAGGCCGGTGTGGTCGTCGGGCGTCAGGTTGCCGGCGTACACCGTGCCGAAGGGCGTGGCGATGCCGCGCCCGCCGGCCCAGGGCACGCCGCCGCGCACGCTGTGGCAGGTGGCGCAGTTGCCGATGCGCACGAGGTACTCGCCGCGCGCCACCTGCCCGGGTGTGCCGGCGGCCGGCGCGCTGCCGGCGGCGATGGCCGCTTCGCCGCGCAGGTTCAGCCACAGCACCGCGGCGGCCAGCACGGCGAGCAGCAGCAGCGGGACGAGCAGCCAGCGCCTGGGCATCGCGGCGCCCCGGTCAGCGTGGCACGCTGCCGCAGTCCAGCGGCAGCGGCGCGGGCAGGCTCGCGGCGGCCTTGGACGGCAGCCGCACCGGCCGGCTCGCCAGCCAGGCGGCGACGGCGCCCACGTCCTGCGGCGTCAGGCGCTGCGCGATGTCGGCCATGCAGTCGGGCGCGTGGGCGCGGCGCTGGCCGTTGGCCCAGGCGCCGAGCTGGCCCTTCAGGTAGTCGCGCGGCAGGCCGAGCAGGCCGGGAATGGCCGGCTCGACGCCGGTCAGCGCCTGGCCGTGGCAGGCCGCGCAGGCCGGCAGCTTGCGCGCCTCGTCGCCCCGCAAGGCCAGGCGTTCGCCCAGCGCCAGCGCGGACGGCGCGTCGCCGGCCGGCGCCGGCGCGGGGTAGGGCAGTTCGATGGCCGCGAAGTGGCCGGCGATCTCGCGCAGGTAGTCGTCGCCGAGGTGCTCGACCAGGTCGCCCATCGGCCCGTAGCGGCGCCGCCCCTCGCGGAAGTTGACGAGCTGGTTGAACAGGTAGAGCGCCGGCTTGCCGGCGATGCGCGGGTGGTAGCCGTCGGCCGCCGCGCGCCCCTGCTGGCCGTGGCAGGCGGTGCAGGCGAGCACACGCTGGGCGAGTGTGTCTTCGGGCGGCGCGGCCGCGGCGGGAGCGCACAGCAGCGCGGCCAGAACGATCGGGGTGGGTTTCATTCGCTGCCGGTGCGGCGCATCCTAACCCACGCATCGGGCCGACAATCGCCGGCCATGCCGCGCTTCGCCGCCAACCTCTCGCTGCTGTTCACCGAACATCCGTTCCTCGATCGCTTCGAGCGCGCCGCGCGCGCCGGCTTCGAGGCCGTCGAGTTCCTCTTTCCATATGCGCACGCGCCGGGCGAGATCGCGGCGCGGCTGCGGGCGCATGACCTGCGCTGCGTGCTGCACAACATGCCGCCCGGTGACTGGGAGGCCGGCGAACGCGGCCTGGCCTGCCTGCCCGGGCGCGGCGACGAGTTCCGCGCCGGCGTGGCCCGGGCGATCGAGTACGCGCTGGTGCTGGGCGCGCCGCAACTGCACTGCCTGGCCGGCACGGCACCGCCGGGGGCCGACCCTGAGCTGCTGCGCCGCACCTTCGTCGCCAACCTGCGCCACGCCGCGGCCGAGCTGCGCCGCGCCGGGCTCCGGCTGCTGATCGAGCCGATCAACACCCAGGACATGCCGGGCTACTTCCTGAACCGCACGGCGCAGGCGATCGCCCTCATGGACGAGGTCGGGGCGGACAACCTCTTTCTGCAGTACGACGTCTACCACGCGCAGCGCAGCGAGGGCGAGCTGGCGGCGACGCTGCAGAAGCACCTGGCGCGCATCGGCCACGTGCAGGTTGCCGACAACCCCGGCCGCCACGAGCCGGGCAGCGGCGAGATCCACTACGCCTTCCTGTGGCGGCACTTGGCGCGCATCGGCTACGCCGGGCACATCGGCTGCGAGTACCGGCCCGCCAAGGGCACCGAGGCCGGGCTGGGCTGGCTCGACGCGGCGCGGCGCGAATTCGCCGCCGAAATCGCGGCTGGAAGGGTCCTCGATAATTTGCAGCCATGAGCGCTACGCCGGACCCCCGCACCGACCCGCGCGGTTTCCTGCGCGCCCTGTACGACGCCGCGGTGGCGCGCGCGCTGCCGGCCGAGACGACGGCGCCGTGGCTGCCCGCGCCGCCGCGGGGCCGCACCGTCGTGATCGGCGCCGGCAAGGCCGGCGGCGCGATGGCGGCGGCGGTGGACGCGCTGTGGCCCAGGCAGGCGCCGCTGTCGGGCCTGGTGGTCACGCGCTACGGCCACGTGCCGCCGGCCTACCGGGCGAGCCCCGGCCGCATCGAGGTGGTGGAGGCCGCGCACCCGGTGCCCGACGCCGCCGGGCGGCGCGCCGCCGAGCGCATCGCGCAGCTCGCGCAGGGCCTGGGTGCCGACGACCTGGTGCTGTGCCTGATCTCCGGCGGCGGCTCGGCGCTGCTGACGCTGCCCGCGCCCGGCATCACGCTGGAGGAGAAGCAGGCCGTCAACCAGGCGCTGCTGCGCAGCGGCGCGGCGATCGACGAGATGAACTGCGTGCGCAAGCACCTCTCGGCGATCAAGGGCGGGCGCCTCGCGGCGCGCTGCGCGCCGGCGCGCGTGGTGACGCTGCTGATCAGCGACGTACCCGGCGACGCGCCCGAGGTCATCGCCAGCGGCCCGACGGTGCCCGACAGCAGCACCTGCGCCGACGCGCTGGCGATCCTGAACCGCTACGGAATCGAGATCCCCGCCGCCGCGCGCGCCGGGCTGGAAAGCGGCGCCTTCGAATCGCCCAAGCCCGGCGACGCGCGCTTCGCCGGCCACGCGGTGCACATGATCGCCACGCCGCGCCAGAGCCTGGAAGCGGCGGCGGCGCTGGCCAGCGCCGCCGGCGTCGCCCCGCACATCCTCAGCGACGCGATGGAAGGCGAGTCGCGCGAGGTCGGCAAGGTGCATGCCGCGCTGGCGCGCTCGGTGGCGCAGGCCGGCACGCCTTTCGCCAGACCCTGCGTGATCCTCAGCGGCGGCGAGACCACCGTGACGGTGAAGAACAAGGGCGGCCGCGGCGGGCGCGCCGGCGAATTCCTGCTCGGCTGCGCGATCGCGCTGCAAGGCGAGCCGGGCGTGCACGTGCTGGCGGCCGACACCGACGGCATCGACGGCGTGGAAGACAACGCCGGCGCGGTCGTCGCGCCCGACACGCTGGCGCGCGCGCTGGCCCGGGGCATGAAGGCGCAGGAATTCCTCGACGCCAACGATGCCTACGGCTTCTTCGCGCCGCTGGGCGACCTGGTCGTCACCGGGCCGACCTTCACCAACGTCAACGACTTCCGCGCGCTGCTGATCGTCTGAGCCACTCTTGCCCGCGCTATCAGGTTGTCGTACAACTGACGGCAACCCCGACATCGCCGCCGCCACCCCGCCCATGCCGCCAGACGCCACCCTAGCGCGCCGCCCGCGCACCCTGGCCGCCGGCGTGGTCGACGCGCTGGGCGAGCGCATCCGCGACGGCCGCCTCGCGCCCGGCGACAAGCTGCCCACCGAGGCCGAGGTGATGGCCGAGTTCTGCGTCAGCCGCACCGTGGTGCGCGAGGCGATCTCCAAACTTCAGGCCGGCGGCATGGTCGAGACGCGCCACGGCGTCGGCACCTTCGTGGTCGGCGCGGGCGACGCCTCGGCCTTCCGCATCGAGCCGCAGCAACTCGCCACGCTGCGCGACGTGATCGCGGTGCTGGAACTGCGCATCGGCGTCGAGGTCGAGGCCGCCGGCCTCGCGGCGCAGCGGCGCAGCGAGGCCGATCTGGCGGCGATGCGCGCCGCGTTGCAGGCCTTCGCCGCGGCGCTGGAGGAGGGGCGCGACGCGGTGGCGGCCGATTTCCAGTTGCACAGCGAGATCGCCCGCGCGACGCACAACGAGCACTTCGCCGGCCTGCTGGCCACGCTGGGCGTGCAGATCATCCCGCGCGCGCGGCTCGAGGCCGCCGGCGTGATCGACCCGGCGCGCCAGGCCTACCTGCGGCGCGTGCATGCCGAGCACGAGAGCATCGTCGACGCCATCGCCGCGCAGGACGCCGAGGCGGCGCGCGCCGCGATGCGCACGCACCTCGCGAACAGCCGCGAGCGGCGCCGCCGCGCGGTCGGCGCTCGGTAGTTGCCCCAGGGTCCGTCGCCTTGAAGTCGGCATGTTCGACTTGTACGATGACTGACGACCAACCCACCACCCCCGTCCGCCCATGAAGACCATGAAGAAGCTGCTCATCCTGGCCGCGCTGGCCTTCGCCGCGGCCACGCCGGCGCTGGCCTGGCCCGACAAGCCCATCACCATCGTCGTGCCCTTCCCGCCGGGCGGCTCGACCGACACGCTGGCGCGCGCCGTCGGCGTGAAGCTGCAGGACAAGCTCGGCCAGTCGGTGGTGGTCGAGAACAAGGCCGGCGCCACCGGCACCATAGGCGCCGCGCAGGTCACGCGCGCCGCGCCCGACGGCTACACGCTGCTGGTGTCCTCGCTCGGGCCCTTCGTGATCGCGCCCTACCTGATCAAGAACGTGCCCTACGACGCGGGGCGCGATTTCGACCTGCTCACCGTCGCGGTGCAGGCACCCAACGTGCTGGTGGTGCCGGCGGCCTCGCCGTTCAAGAGCGTCGCCGACGTGGTCGCGGCGCAGAAGAAGACGCCGGCCAAGGTCAGCTTCGCCTCCTCGGGCAACGGCTCGTCGGACCACCTCACCGCCGAGCTGTTCTGGCTGCAGACCGGCACCAGCGGCGTGCACGTGCCCTACAAGGGCGGCGCGCCGGCGATCAGCGACCTGCTCGGCGGCCAGGTCGACGCCTCGTTCCAGAACATCAACGCGATCCTGGCCCACGTCAACGGCGGCAAGCTGCGCGCGCTGGCGGTCACCGGGGCGCGGCGCTCGGCGCTGCTGCCCGGCGTGCCGACGCTCAGCGAATCCGGCGTGAAGGACGCCGACGTCTACTCGTGGCAGGCCGTCGCCGCGCCGCGCGGCCTGCCGGCCGACGTGAAGGCCAGGCTGCACGAGGCGATCGTCGCGGCGCTGAACGACCCGGCGGTCAAGCCCAAGCTGCTCGAAGTCGGCTTCGAGATCGTCGCCAACACGCCCGAGCAGTTCACCGCCTTCCAGGCCAGCGAATCGGCGCGCTGGAAGCACCTGATCGAAGCGCGCAAGATCTCGGCGGACTGACGCCGGCATGGGCGCGCCGACGGTCACCCGGCTGGAGGCCATTCCCGTCGCCGGGCGCGACAGCATGCTGCTCAACCTGAGCGGCGCGCACGGCCCGTTCTTCACGCGCAACCTGGTGGTGCTGACCGACAGCGCAGGCCGCACCGGCGTCGGCGAGGTGCCCGGCGGCGAGAAGATCCGCCAGACGCTGGACGACGCGCGCGAGCTGGTGGTCGGCCGCCCGGTGGCCGAGGTGCGCGCGGTGATGCAGCGCATGCAGCGCGCCTTCGCCGACCGCGACGCCGGCGGGCGCGGCCTGCAGACCTTCGACCTGCGCACCACGATCCACGCCGTCACCGCCGTCGAGTCGGCGATGCTCGACCTGCTCGGCCAGCACCTCGGCCTGCCCGTCGCGGCGCTGCTCGGCGAGGGGCAGCAGCGCGAGTCGGTGGAGATGCTCGGCTACCTGTTCTTCGTCGGCGACCGGCGCCGCACGAATCTGCCCTATGCCGAGGAGCCCGATGCCGACGACGCCTGGTTCCGCGTGCGCCACGAGGCGGCGATGACACCCGAGGCCATCGTGCGCCAGGCCGAGGCCGCGCACGAGCGCTACGGCTTCAACGACTTCAAGCTCAAGGGCGGCGTGCTCGCCGGCGACGCCGAGGTCGACGCGGTGATCGCGCTGCACGAGCGCTTTCCGCAGGCGCGCATCACGCTCGACCCGAACGGCGGCTGGCTGCTGGCCGACGCGATCCGCCTCGGCCAGCGCATGCGCGGCGTGGTGGCCTACGCCGAAGACCCCTGCGGCGCCGAAGACGGCTTCTCGGGCCGCGAGGTGATGGCCGAGTTCCGCCGCGCCACCGGGCTGCCCACCGCCACCAACATGGTCGCCACCGACTGGCGCCAGATGGCGCACGCGCTGGCGCTGCAATCGGTGGACATCCCGCTGGCCGACCCGCACTTCTGGACCCTGGCCGGCTCGGTGCGCGTCGCGCAGACCTGCCGCGACTGGGGCCTGACCTGGGGCTCGCACTCCAACAACCACTTCGACGTGTCGCTGGCGATGTTCACCCACGTCGCCGCGGCGGCGCCGGGGCGGGTGACGGCGATCGACACGCACTGGATCTGGCAGGACGGCCAGCGCCTGACGCGCGAGCCGCTGCGCATCGTCGACGGCCGCGTGCGCGTGCCGGAGCGGCCCGGCCTGGGCATCGAACTCGACCGCGACGCGGTGGAGCGCGCGCACGCGCTGTACCGGCAGCAGGCCTCGGGCTCGCGCGACGACGCGGCGGCGATGCAGTACCTGATCCCGAACTGGCGCTTCGACCCCAAGCGGCCGTGCATGCTGCGCTGAGCGGGGCGGCGCCGGCATCCGATCCGATTCGATAAGCTGCAAGCCTTTCCTCCGAGGACATACGAGCATGAGAGAGAACACGCTGCGCACGCTGTGGGCGCGCGACCAGGCGGCGCTGAACGGCTGGCTGGCGATCCCCAACGGCTTCTCCGCCGAGGTGATGGCCCACCAGGGCTGGGACACGCTGACCATCGACATGCAGCACGGCGTGATCGACTACCCGGCGATGGTGAGCATGCTGCAGGCCATCTCGACCACGCCCACCGTGCCCATCGTGCGCGTGCCCTGGCTCGAGCCCGGCCTGATCATGAAGACGCTGGACGCCGGGGCCTACGGCGTGATCTGCCCGATGGTCAACACGCGCGAGGAGGCGCAGCGCTTCGTCGCCTACACCAGCTACGCGCCGCGCGGCACGCGCAGCTTCGGGCCGGTGCGCGCGCTGCTGTACGGCGGCGCCGACTACCCGGCGCACGCCAACGACACCATCGTGCGCTTCGCGATGATCGAGACGGCGCAGGCGCTCGACAACCTCGACGCCATCCTGTCCGTCGAGGGGCTGGACGCGATCTACGTCGGCCCCTCGGACCTGTCGCTCGCGCTCGGCTGCACGCCGACCTTCGACGACGTCGACCCCAAGGTGGCGCAGGCCATCGACCACATCGTCGCGCGCGCCCTCGCGCACGGCGTCAGGGCCGGCATCCACAACGGCCGCAGCGACGTGGCCAAGGCGCGCATCGCCAAGGGCTTCCGCTTCGTCACGGTGGGCGCCGACGCGCGGCTGCTCGCCGCCGGCTCGCAGCAGTTGCTGGCCGAGATGCGGCGGGGCTGAGCATGCCGCCGAGAAGATCGCCCGACTGAGTTGGCTCAATCCCGACCGTCGCGGTCGGCTGACCCCGGAGACCCTTTGATCCACCGCAAAACGGTGCCCGGAGGGGCAGGACACATTCCGCCCATCGAGGTTCTCACCGGGGAAGCGATTGGACACCCAGACCACCTTTGGCGCCCGCAGCGTGCACCCGATGCGTCCGCTGCGGTCGCGTCGTGCCGTGCCGGCCGCCGACCCGACGCTCGCGGCGGGCGGCAGCGCGTTCTGGGCCGCGGTGCTCGGCCCGGGACTGACGACCGAGATCGTCGTCGAGTTGCAGGAACTGGCGCTGGTGCGTGAACTGCCCGCCGGCAGCCTGCTGGTGTCGAGCCGCGAGCCGGCGCGCGAGCTGTGCCTGATCGCCCGCGGCGACGCGGCGCTGGGCAGCGTGCCGGCCGACGGCGGCTTCCACCCCGAGCGCAGCGTGCACGGCCCGGCGTGGCTGGACGCCGCCAGCGCCTGGGTGGGCGGCATGCCGGCGCAGGACGCGGTGGCGGTGTCCGACGTGGTGCTGATCACGCTGCCGCGCGCCGAGGTGCAGGCGCTGATGCAGCGCTTCCCCGAGCTGGCGCGGCGCCTGGTGGCGACGCTGGCGCAGCAGGTGCAGTCGCTCACGCTGGCCACGCACGACCTGATGCACAAGGACGCCGAAGGGCGCTTCGCCGCCTGGCTGCTGCAACGCTGCCCCGGCGAGGCGGGCGACGACGGCAGCCTCACGGTGGCGCTCAACGAGCGCAAGCGCGACATCGCCTCGCAGCTCGCGATCACGCCCGAGACGCTGTCGCGCCTGCTGCGCCAGCTCAGCCGCAAGGGGCTGATCGCGGTGATGGGCTACAGCGTCAAGGTGCTCGACTTGGCCGAGCTGCGGGCCCTCGCCGGCGTTCGTTCGGCGGCCTGATCGGCGCGGCTGCTCGCCGCGAGCAGTTGCGCCACCACCGAGGCCGCGATCACCTCGGGCTCCTTGCCGTCGATGCCCGGCAGGCCGATCGGGCAGTTCATGCGCGCGACCGCCTCGGGCGCCAGCCCCATCACCTCGAAGCGGTGGATGAAGCGCGCGCGCTTGGTCGCCGAGCCGATCAGGCCGAAGAAGGCGAAATCGTTGCGTTTCAGGATCTCGATGGCGATGCGCAGGTCGAGGTCGTGGCGGTGCGTCAGCACGAGGAAGAAGGCGCCCGGCGGCGCGTCGGCGACCTCGGCCTGCGGCCCCTCGACCGCGAGCTTGCGCGTGTGCGGCGGGATCTCGGCGTCGCCGGGGAAGGCCTCGTCGCGTTCGTCGATCCAGTCGATGCGCACGTCGATCGGCGCCAGCGCGCGCACGATCGCGCGGCCGACGTGGCCGGCGCCGTAGAGCTGCAGGTGAAAACGCGGCGCGGCCGGCGGCCAGGCGGCGAGCGCCTTGGCATCGAGCCGCGAGAAGGCCAGCGTCACCGCGCCGCCGCAGCACTGGCCGAGCGCCGGGCCGAGCGGGTAGTGGGCGAAACTCCGTTCGGGCTGAGCTTGTCGAAGGGCTTCGACAGGCTCAGCCCGAACGGGGTCGGCCAGCATCCTCCGCGCGCGCTCGATCGCCTTCAGCTCCAGGTGCCCGCCGCCTATCGTGCCGGCGCAGCACGCCGCGCCGACCAGCATGCGCGTGCCGGCCTCGCGCGGCGCGGAGCCCAGCGCTTCGCTCACCTCGACCAGCACGGCCGGCGTGCCTTGCGCCAGCCAGCGGGCCGCCTCGTCGCGCAGCGTGTTCATGGCGCGGCCTTCACCGCCGCGATCGCGCGCAGGATGGATTCGCCGGTCGCCGGCGCGTCCAGCGGCGGATCGACGCGGTGCCCGCCCAGCGCCGACACCGCGTCGCGGATCGCGTAGAACACCGAGAAGGGCAGCAGCAGTGGCGGCTCGCCGACCGCCTTGCTGCGGTGGATGCTGTCCTCGGCGTTGGCGTTCTCGAACAGGCGCACGCGCAGCTCGGCCGGGCAGTCGTTGGCGGTCGGGATCTTGTAGGTGCTGGGCGCGTGGGTCGTCAGCAGGCCGGTCTTGGGATGCCACACGAGTTCTTCCATCGTCAGCCAGCCCATGCCCTGGATGAAGGCGCCTTCGACCTGGCCGATGTCGATGGCCGGGTTGAGCGACTGCCCGACGTCGTGCAGCACGTCGGCGCGCAGCAGCCGCCATTCGCCGGTCAGCGTGTCGACGATCACCTCGCTGGCCGCCGCGCCGTAGGCGAAGTAGTAGAACGGCCGGCCCTGCAGCGTCTCGCGGTTCCAGCTCAGGCCGGGCGTGGCGTAGAAGCCGTCGGACCAGAGCTGCACGCGCTCCTGGTAGGCCTTGGCCACCAGTTCCTCGAAGGGCAGCGTCAGGCCGTTCACCGTCACCTGCCCGGCGCCGAAGCGCACCTCGGCCGGCGTGCCGCCGTGCAGCGCCGCCGCGCAGGCCGCCAGGCGGGCGCGGATCTGCCGCGCCGCGTCCTGCGCCGCCTTGCCGTTCAGGTCGCTGCCGGTCGAGGCGGCGGTGGCCGAGGTGTTGGCGACCTTCTGCGTGTCGGTGGCGGTGACGCGCACGTGCTCGAAGGGCACGCCCAGCTCGTGCGCCACCACCTGCGCCACCTTGGTGTTCAGGCCCTGGCCCATCTCGGTGCCGCCGTGGTTCACCAGGATGGAGCCGTCGCTGTAGACGTGCACCAGCGCGCCGGCCTGGTTGAAGTGCTTGACGTTGAACGAGATGCCGAACTTCACCGGCGTCAGCGCGAGGCCGCGCTTGAGCACCGGGCTGGCCGCGTTGAAGGCGGCGACGGCGGCGCGGCGGGCGCGGTAGTCGCTGCTGGCCTCCAGCTCGGCCACCAGTTCGTGGATGACGTTGTCCTCGACGGCCTGGCCGTACGGCGTGCTCTGGCCCTGGCCGTAGAAGTTGAGCCGCCGCACGTCGAGCGCGTCCTTGCCCAAGGCGCGCGCGATCGAGTCGACGATGTTCTCGATCGCGATCGCGCCCTGCGGCCCGCCGAAGCCGCGGAACGCGGTGTTGCTCTGCGTGTTGGTCTTCGCGCAGTAGCCGTGCATCGCCACGTCGGGCAGCCAGTAGGCGTTGTCGAAGTGGCACAGCGCGCGTGTCATCACCGGGCCGGAGAGGTCGGCCGAATGGCCGGCGCGCGAGACCATCGTGATCTCGGCGCCGAGCACGCGCCCGGCCTCGTCGTAGCCGACCTCGTACTCGTAGCGGAAGCAGTGGCGCCGCCCGGTGATCAGGAAGTCGTCGTCGCGGTCCAGGCGCAGCTTGACGGGGCGGTTCAGCCTGCGCGCGGCCACCGCCGCGATGCAGGCGAAGGGCGCCGACTGCGACTCCTTGCCGCCGAAGCCGCCGCCCATGCGCCGGCACTCCACCTGCACCTGGTTGGCGTGCACGCCCAGCGCATGCGCCACCAGGTGCTGCATCTCGGTGGGGTGCTGCGTGGAGCAGTGCACCAGCATGCCGCCGTCTTCCTTGGGGATCGCGACGCTGATCTGGCCTTCCAGGTAGAACTGCTCCTGGCCGCCGACCTCGAAGCTGCCTTTCAGCCGGTGCGGCGCGGCCTCGATCGCGGCGCGCGCCTCGCCGCGCGACAGGTGCATGGGCGGCAGCACGTACCGGCCCTTCGCGTGCGCCTCGCGGTGGTGGATCATCGCCGGCAGCGGCTCGATGCGCATCGCCTCCCTGGCGCGCGCGGCCACGCGCCGCGCCGCGTCGCGCGTGGTGGCGATCACCGCGAACACCGGTTGGCCGAGGTAGCTCAGCTCGGCGTGCGCCAGGATCGGGTCGTCGTGGATGATGGAGCCCCAGTCGTTGACGCCGGGGATGTCGGCGGCGCTCAGGATGTCCACCACGCCGGGCAGCGCGCGCAGCGCGTCCAGCGAGAGCGATTCCAGCCGGCCGTGCGCCACCGGCGAGAGCCCGAGCGCGCAGTGCAGCGTGCCGGCGAGTTCGGGCAGGTCGTCGATGTAGGCGGCCTCGCCGGCCACGTGCAGGTGCGCCGATTCGTGCGGCCGCGCGACGCCGACCTGGGCCGTGCTCGTGGCCAGCGCCGCGCTGGCGATGCGGTCGTTCATCTCATGCCCTCTCGCGCGCCATCGCGGCGAACACGCTGGTGGCCTCGGCCGGCAGCGGATCGTCGGGCCGCGTCTCCAGCCACAGGCGCATCAGCAGGTTGGCCGCCACCTGCGCGCGGTGCGCCGCGCTGGCGCGCATGTCGGACAGCGGCGTGAAGTCCTGCGCCAGCGCGGCCTGCGCCGCCGCCACGCTGGCCGCGTTCCAGGGCTGGCCGAGCAGCGCCGCCTCGGCGCGCGCCGCGCGCTTGACGATGCCGGCCATGCCGCCGAAGGCCAGACGAACCGCGCGCACCGTCGCGCCGTCGAGCTCGATCGCGAAGCCGGCGCAAACGGCCGAGATGTCGCAGTCGAAGCGCTTGCTGATCTTGTAGCCGCGCACCTGGCGGCCGGCGGGCAGCGCCGGCAGCACGATGGCCTGCACGAACTCGCCGGGTTCGAGCCGGTTCTTCATGTAGTCGACGTAGAAGTCGGGCAGCGGCATGCGGCGCACCCGCGCGCCACGGCGCAGCTCGATCTGCGCGTCCAGCGCCATCAGGATGGGCGCGCTGTCGCCGATCGGCGAGCCGTTGGCGAGGTTGCCGCCCATGGTGCCGGCGTGGCGCACCGGCGGCGAGGCGAAGCGCAGCCACACGTCGGTGAGCGCGGGCCAGCGCCGCGCGATGGCGCGCCAGGCGTCTTCCAGCGGGGCCGCGGCGCCTATGCGCAGCGCGCCGTCGCGCTGCTCCTCGACGGCTTGCAGCGCTTTCACGCCGCCGAGGTAGATGATCTCGCCCAGCTCGCGGAACTGCTTGTTGACCCACAGCCCCACGTCGGTGGCGCCGGCGACCAGGCGCGCCTCGGGTTTGGCTTCGCGCAGCGCGGCCAGCGCCTCGGTCGTCCTGGGCGCGAAGAAGCGGTCGCGGTACTCGAAGGTCTGGTCGCCGCCGGCCATCGCTTGCAGCGCGGCGAGCACCGGCGCGGTGTCGAGCTGCGCCGCCGGCAGCTCGAACATGCGCTGGCCGGCGTCGAGGATGGGCCGGTAGCCGGTGCAGCGGCACAGGTTGCCGGAGAGCTCGTCGGCCAGCGCGCGGCGCGACGGCGTGGTGCCGCAGGCGCGGTGCGTTTCGTAGCCCGCCCACAGGCTCATCACGAAGCCCGGGGTGCAGAAGCCGCATTGCGAGCCGTGGCACTCGACCATCGCCTGCTGCACCGGGTGCAGCGCCTGCGCCGGCGCGATCGCCTTCAGATCTTCGACGCCGAACAGCGCCTTGCCGTCCAGCGTGGGCAGGAACTGGATGCAGGCGTTGACCGTCTGCAGCCGCAGCCCGCGCACGGCCTGCGTGTCGCCCGGCGCGGCCGGCGTGCCCACCACCACGGTGCAGGCGCCGCAGTCACCTTCGTTGCAGCCTTCCTTGGTGCCGGTGCAGCGGGCGTCCTCGCGCAGCCAGTCGAGCACGCTGCGCGTCGGCTCGGCGTCGCCGACCTCGACGATGCGGCCGCGGTGGTAGAAGCGGATGGGACGGCTGGGCATGTCTCGTGCAAGCGGGTGGGGGCGGTGGAAATCTCAGCGCGAAGGTACGCCGTTTCGATGCCTTGGGGATACGGAACGCCTGATGGCGCCTATCATTGCAGCCATATGACGCGGCGCGCCGATTTCGACAAGATCGAACTTCATCTCATCCGGGTGTTGCAGACCTTGATCACCGAACGCAGCGTCTCCCGTGCCGCGATGCGCCTGGCCAGCACGCAGCCGGCGGTCAGCGCGCAGCTCAAGCGGCTGCGCGCGCTCACCGGCGACCCGCTGCTGGTGCGCGCGGGCAACGTCATGACGCCCACCGAAACCGCCTTGCAATTGCTGGACCCGGCCAGCCGGCTGCTGCAGGACGCCGACCGCCTGTTCAGCCCGCGCAACCGCGCGCGCGGCTTCGAGCCGGCCGAGGCGGCGCTGACCTTCCGCATCGCCGCCAGCGACTACCTCGACCCGCTGTTCCTGCCCGAGCTGGCGGCGCACCTGCAGCGCGCGGCGCCGCGCGCCCGCCTGGAGCTGCTGCCGCTGTCGGGCGCCTTCGACTACCGGCGCAGCCTGGCGCAAGGCCAGGTCGACCTGGTGATCGGCAACTGGCTCGAGCCGCCGGGCGAGCTGCACCTGGGCCGGCTGATGTCCGACGAGATCGTCTGCCTGGTCGCCGAAGACCATCCGGCGGCGCGCCTGAGCGCACGCGCCTGGACGGCCGAGCGCTACCTCGAGTGCCGCCACGTCGCGCCGACGCCGCTGCACGGCAACACGCCGGGCGTGATCGACGAGCACCTCGCCTCGCTCGGCCTGAGCCGCGACGTGAGCGTCAAGAGCGCGCACTTCAGCCTGATCCCGATGATGGTGGCGCGCAGCGCGCTGGTGCTGACGACCGGGCGGCTGTTCTGCTCGCGCTACGCGAACACGCTGCCGGTGCGCATCCTGCGCTGCCCGGTCGCCTTTCCGCCGCTGACCTACTACCAGCTCTGGCACGAGCTGACGCATGCTTCGGCCGCCAACCGCTGGCTGCGCGAGCAGGTGCGCGAGGTGGCGCGCCAGCTCGCGGCGCCCGCGCTGCCGGAGCGGCGCCCATGACGAATCGCATCGCGATCCACGGCGACCTGCTCGACTTCAGCGCCGAGCCGGCCTGGGGCGAGACCGAATCCGCCGCGGTGCGCTGGCGCCCCGGCCACTGGCTGCTGGTCGAGGATGGCCGCATCGCCGCGGTGCAGGCCGAGCCGCCCGGCCCCGACTGGCCGCGCGACGACCATGCCGGCCGGCTGATCCTGCCCGGCTTCATAGACACCCACGTGCACAGCCCGCAGCTCGACGTGATCGGCAGCTACGGCACCGCGCTGCTCGACTGGCTGGACACCTACACCTTCCCGGCCGAGCGGCGATATGCCGACGCGGCGGTGGCGGCCGAGGGCGCGGCGCTGTTCCTCGACGCGCTGCTGGCGCACGGCACCACGGCGGCGGTGGTGTTCCCGACGGTGCACAAGGTCTCGGCCGAGGCGCTGTTCGCCGCCGGCGCCGAGCGCGGCATGCGGCTGGTCGCCGGCAAGGTGCTGATGGACCGCCACGCGCCCGACGGCCTGCGCGACGACGTGCGCCAGGCCGAGGCCGACTGCCGCGAGCTGATCGCGCGCTGGCACGGCCGCGCCCGCCTGGCCTACGCGGTGACGGTGCGCTTCGCGCCGACCAGCACGCCCGGGCAGCTCGCGATGGCCGGCCGGCTGTGCGCCGAGGACCCGACGCTGTACATGCAGACCCACGTGGCCGAGAACCTCGACGAGGTGCGCTGGGTGCGCGAGCTGTTCCCCGAGGCGCGCAGCTACCTCGACGTCTACGCGCGCGCCGGGCTGCTGCACCGGCGCAGCGTGTTCGCGCACGGCATCTGGCTGGACGACGCCGACCGCGCCGCGCTGCGCGAGGCCGGCGCGCAGGTGGCGCACAGCCCCTCGTCCAACCTGTTCCTCGGCAGCGGCCTGTTCGACTGGCGCGCCGCCGAGGCGGCCGGCGTGGCGGTCAGCGTGGCCAGCGACGTGGGCGGCGGCACCAGCCTGTCGATGTTGCGCACGCTGGCCGACGCCTACAAGGTGCAGGCGATGGCCGGGCAGCGGCTCACCGCCTGGAAGGCGCTGCACGCCGCCACGCGCGGCGCCGCGCATGCGCTCTCGCTCGACCACGAGATCGGCTCGCTGCAAGCCGGCCTGGCGGCCGACCTGTGCGTGTGGGACTGGGCCGCCGGCCCGGTGGGCGCGCGCCGCATGGAGGTGGCGCGCGGCTTGCATGAGAAGGTGTTCGCATGGTTGACGCTCGGCGACGAGCGCTGCCTCGCCGCCACCTATATAGACGGCGTGCGAAGACACAGCCGCTGAACGACGACAGGAGACGAGCATGCTGCCGAACACGCTGCGATTGGAGCTGATCGACATCAGCAAGCAGTACCCGGCCGTGAGGGCCAACGACCGCGTGCGGCTGCGCGTCAAGCCCGGCGAGATCCACGCCGTGCTGGGCGAGAACGGCGCCGGCAAGTCGACCATGATGAAAATGATCTACGGCGCGGTGCGGCCCGACGAAGGCGAGATCCGCTGGAACGGCCAGCCGGTGCAGATCGCCTCGCCGGCGCAGGCGCGCGCGCTGGGCATCAGCATGGTCTACCAGCACTTCAGCCTGTTCGACACGCTGACCGCGGCCGAGAACGTCTGGCTCGGCCTGGACAAACACCTGACGCTGGCCGAGGTCAGCGCGCGCGTGCTCAAGGTGGCGAAGGACTACGGCCTGGACGTGCACCCCGAGCGCCCGGTGCACACGCTGTCGGTCGGCGAGCGCCAGCGCGTCGAGATCGTGCGCGCGCTGCTCACCGAGCCCAAGCTGCTGATCCTCGACGAGCCGACCTCGGTGCTGACGCCGCAGGCGGTCGAGCGGCTGTTCGTCACGCTGCGCCAGCTCGCCAGCGAGGGCTGCTCCATCCTCTACATCAGCCACAAGCTCGACGAGATCCGCGCGCTGTGCCACCACTGCACCGTGCTGCGCGGCGGCAAGGTCACCGGCGAGGTCGACCCGACGCGCGAGAGCAACGCCAGCCTGTCGCGTCTGATGATCGGCGCCGAGCCGCCGCAGTTGCAGCACGCCCAGGCGAAGCTGGGCGACACGGTGCTGGCGGTCAAGGGCCTGAGCGTGCCCAAGGCCGACCCTTTCGCGACGGCGCTGTCGGACATCGCCTTCGAGGTGCGCGCCGGCGAGATCGTCGGCATCGCCGGCGTCTCGGGCAACGGCCAGCAGGAGCTGATGGCGGCGCTGTCGGGCGAAGACCTGCGCGCGCCGGCCGGCGCCATCACGCTGTTCGGGCAGGACATCGCGCGCGACTCGCCGCGCAGGCGCCGCAAGGAGGGCCTGCACTTCGTGCCGGAAGAGCGCCTGGGCCGCGGCGCGGTGCCGACGCTGTCGCTCGCGCAGAACACGCTGCTGACGCGCACCGCCACGGTGAGCCGCTCCGGCTGGGTGCGCACGGCCGAGGTGAAGGCGCTGGCCGAGCGGCTGATAGCCCGCTACAAGGTCAAGGCCGGCGGGCCGGAGGCGGCGGCCAAGAGCCTGTCGGGCGGCAACCTGCAGAAGTTCATCGTCGGCCGCGAGATCGACGCCGACCCCAGGCTGCTGATCGTCTCGCAGCCGACCTGGGGCGTCGACGTCGGCGCGGCGGCGCAGATCCGCGGCGAACTGCTGCGCCTGCGCGACCAGGGCTGCGCGGTGCTGGTGGTCAGCGAGGAACTGGACGAGCTGTTCGAGATCTGCGACCGGCTGGTGGTGATCGCGCAGGGGCGCGTCTCGCCGAGCGTGGACACCTCGAAGGCGAGCATCGAGATGATCGGTGAGTGGATGTCGGGCCTGTGGCGCCCGGCGAAGGAGGCCGGTCATGCTGAAGCTTGAAGCGCGCCCCGAGGCGTCGCGGTTCATGTCGATCGCCTCGCCGCTGCTGGCGCTGGCGATCACCGTGGTGATCGGCACGCTGCTGTTCCTCGCGCTCGGCAAGGATCCGCTGCGCGGCCTGCAGGTCTTTTTCGTCGAGCCGGTGAAGAGCGCCTACGCGCTGTCCGAGCTGGCGATGAAGGCCACGCCGCTGCTGCTGATCGCGCTCGGGCTGGCGGTGTGCTTCCGCTCCAACGTCTGGAACATCGGCGCCGAGGGGCAGTTCGTCGTCGGCGCGATCTTCGCCGGCGGCATGGCGATGCAGGCCACGCCCGAGACCGGACGCTGGTTCGTGGTCGCGGTGCTGGCCGCCGGCGTGCTCGGCGGCATGGTGTGGGCCGGCATCGTCGCGCTGCTGCGCGACCGCTTCAACGCCAGCGAGATCCTGGTCAGCCTGATGATGGTCTACATCGCCGACATGGTGCTGGGCTACCTCGTCTACGGGCCCTGGAAAGACCCGGCCGGCTACAACTTCCCGCAGACCATCACCTTCCTGAAGAGCACGCAGGTGCCGCGGCTGGTGGACGGCTTTCGCGTCAACATCGGCGTGCTGATCGCGCTGGCGGCGGTGCTGGGCTTCTGGGTGCTGCTGTTCCGCACCTACGCCGGCTTCCAGTTGCAGGTGGGCGGCCTCGCGCCGGCGGCGGCGCGCTACGCCGGCTTCTCGTCGCGCCGTGCCCTGTGGATGGCGCTGCTGCTGTCCGGCGGCATGGCCGGCCTGGCCGGCGCGCTGGAAGTGGCCGGGCCGCTCGCGCAACTGACGCCGCACGTGCCGGCGGGCTACGGCTTCGCGGCCATCATCGTCGCCTTCGTCGGCCGGCTGCACCCGGTGGGCGCGATCTTCGCGGCCATCCTGATGAGCATGTTCTACATCGGCGGCGAGCTGGCGCAGTCGCGCCTCGGGCTGCCCAAGTCGCTCACCGGCGTGTTCCAGGGCCTGCTGCTGTTCACGCTGCTGGCCTGCGACACGCTGATCCACTACCGCGTGCGCTGGAAGCCGGCGCAGGTGCCGGCGCCCAAGGCGGCGGCGTCCGCCGCGCAAACCACGCAGACGAAAGAGGCCTGAGATGGAAGCGTTCGCCCTCCTGCTCGCCGCCACCTTCAACGCCGGCACCGTGCTGGCCATCGCGGCGCTCGGCCTGCTGATCAACGAGCGCGCCGGCATCGTCAACCTCGGCGCCGAGGGCATGATGCTGGTGGCGGCCATCGCCGGCTTCGCCACCGCGGTGCACACCGGCAACGACTGGCTGGCCTTCGGCGCCGGCGCGGCCGCCGGCGCGCTGCTCGCCGCGGCCTTCGGCGTGCTGGTGATCTGGCTCAACACCAACCAGTACGCCACCGGGCTCGCGCTGAGCCTGTTCGGCGCCGGCTTCTCGGCCTTCGCCGGCATCACCTACACGCAGGAAAAGCTCTCCGAGCGCGCGCACTTCGAGATCCCCGGCCTGGCCGACATCCCCTTCCTCGGGCCGGCGATGTTCAGGCAGCACCCGATGGTCTACCTCGTGGTGCTGCTGACCATCGCCATCGCCTGGTTCCTGTACCGCTCGCGCGCCGGGCTGGTGCTGCGCGCGGTGGGCGAGTCGCCCGAGTCGGCGCACGCGCTCGGCTACCCCGTGCGGCGCATCCGGCTCGCGGCGGTGATGACCGGCGGCGCGCTGTGCGGCGTCGCGGGCGCCTACCTGTCGGTGGTCTACACGCCGCTGTGGGTGGAAGGCATGGTCGCCGGCAAGGGCTGGATCGCGCTGGCGCTCACCACCTTCGCCACCTGGCGACCGGCACGTGTCTTGCTCGGTGCCTACCTGTTCGGCGGCGTCACGATGCTGCAGTTCCACCTGCAAGGAGAAGGCGTGCAGATCTCGAGCCAGTTCCTCACCATGCTGCCCTACGTGGCCACCATCGTGGTGCTGGTGCTGATCTCGCGCAACGCGAACTTCATCAAGGTGAACATGCCGGCGTCGATCGGCAAGCCGTTCTTCCCCGGTTCGTGACGAACGCATAATGCCCCGCTTCAAGCTCCCTCGCATCTCTCAACCTGGAGACGACATGACGTTCCACACCAAGCGTTCCCTGATCAAGCTCGCCGGCTGGAGTTCGGTGGCCGCGCTGGCCGCGCTCGCCGGCTGCGGCAAGAAGGAAGAGCCGCCCGCGCCGCCGGCCGCCGCGCCCGCCGCCGCCCCGGCCGAGCCGGCCAAGGCCGAGCCGCTGAAGGTCGCTTTCGCCTACGTCGGCCCGGTGGGCGACGGCGGCTGGACCTTCGCGCACGACAACGCCCGCAAGGCGCTGGAGAAGGAGTTCGGCGACAAGATCGTGACCAGCTTCGTCGAGAAGGTGCCCGAGGCGGCCGACGCCGAGCGCGTGTTCCGCGACATGGTCGGCCAGGGCAACAAGCTGATCTTCGGCACCACCTTCGGCTACATGGAGCCGATGCTGAAGGTCGCGGCCGACGCGAAGGACGTGCGCTTCGAGCACGCCACCGGCTACAAGCAGGCCGACAACATGCGCACCTACGACAGCCGCACCTACGAGGGCGCGTACATGGCCGGCGTGATCGCCGGCGGCATGACCAAGAGCAACACGCTCGGCGTGGTCGGCTCGATCCCCATTCCCGAGGTGATCCGCAACATCAACAGCTTCACGCTCGGCGCGCAGAGCGTGAACCCGAAGATCAAGACCAAGGTGGTGTGGGTCAACGACTGGTTCAACCCGCCCAAGGAAACCGAGGCCGCGCAGTCGCTGATCAACGGCGGCGCCGACGTGCTGTTCCAGAACACCGACTCGTCGGCCGTGCTGCAGGCCGCCGGCAAGGCGAAGAAGTACGCCTTCGGCTGGGACAGCGACATGAGCGCCTACTCGCCCGAGGCGCACCTGGCCTCGTCGATCATCAACTGGGCCCCGTACTACATCAAGTCCACGCGCGAGGCGCTGGAAGGCACCTGGAAGGGCAACGAAGGCTCGTGGTGGGGCGTCAAGGAAGGCACGATCGACCTCGTGTCGATCTCCGACAAGGTGCCCGCCGAGCTGAAGGAGAAGGTCGAGAAGGTCAAGGCCGGCCTGAAGGACGGCAGCTATGTGATCTGGAAGGGACCGATCGTCGGCTCCGACGGCAAGGAATTGCTGAAGGCCGACGAGGTCGCCGACGACAAGTGGCTCGGCGGCATCAAGTTCTACGTCAAGGGCGTGGAAGGCAAGGTGCCGGGAGACAAGTGACGTGAACGGCGCCTGACGCCGAACGCGAGAAGGCCGCCTGCGGGCGGCCTTTTTCGTTTCAGGCCGTCGGGCGGGTGGGATCGAATCCGCCGGCCCGCGCCCAGGCGTCGAACAGGTCGCGCAGCTCGGCCGGCAGTTCGAGCACGAAGTCGATGTCCAGCGGATAGGTGTCGGCCAGGAAGTAGCGGCATGCGCTCAGCAGCACCTCGCCCTGGCGCCGGTCCTTGGGCTTCTTCAGCGCGTTGCGCTCGGGCTTGCCGGCCAGCCAGAGCTTGTGCAGCGCCATCCAGCGCGGGTCGGGCACGTACAGCGGGCAGGCGCGCTGGCGCAGCGTCGCGACGACGACGGATAGCGGGCGCCCCTCGAGCAGCCATTCCTGCTCGGTCAGAGACACCATCGGCTCGAACGCCTCGCCTTTGGGCAGCGGCGCGAGGCTGGGCGCCATCAGCAGCTCGACTTCGTAGTGGTTCGCGTTGACGGCCTGGTAGGGCTTCTTCCGGTTCAGCCGGAACGTCGGGTCCACCCCTTGCAGCACGGACATCAGCGAGCTGCGTTGCGGCGCGCCCGCGTTCGTGCGCGCCAGCGACACCGCGGAGCCGCGGCACCAGGCGAGGTCGAAGTCTTCGGTCTCCTCCACACCGGCCGGGAAGCGCGCATTGCACAGCAGCGAGTAGGCGATGAAGGCATTGGTGCCGACCACCAGCAGGTCGTTGCGCAGCAACTCGGCGACATCGAGGGCGCGCAGGATCTCGGCCTGCCGGTCGGGGATGGGCGGCAGCCGCAGCGCCCGGTACTGGGCCGCGCGGTCGCCGATGAGGGCGTCGGCGTCGGCGATGCGCTGCTTGAGTTCGGCCTTGCGCTGCGTGAATTCGGCGAAGCGGGCTTCGGTGGCGTCGGAACGCGGGCCCAGCGTGGTGCCCGGGTCCGACGAGCGCTGCTTGACGGCGAGGTAGTCGCCGCTGGCCTTGCGTTGCCAGTACATCGAAACCGGCAGCGTGGCGAGCTGCTGCTGTGCGTCCAGCCATTGCTCGTAGGCCGCCTCCAGATTGGCTCCCACACGCCCGGAGTCGGCCGAGAACGGCACGAAGTCGCTACGCTTGTACGACATAAGTATTTGAGTTTAAAAGATTTCCACCAGTCACGCGCAAATCGGCGCGCAAATGGTGGAAAACGTGTCCCGTGCACACCTCGTGGGCGCCGACCCCGGCGAGGGATTTGCTAGTCTCGCGGCATGAACTGCGAACGTGGATGCGCCCACCCGGTGGCCGATGCCGATGCGCTGGCCGGCGCGCCGCTGGCCGTGCGCCTGCTCGGCGAAGACTGGGTGCTGTGGCGCGACGAAGCGGGCGCGCCGCGCGCCGCGCCGGATCGCTGCCCGCATCGCGGCGCGCGGCTGTCGCTGGGGCGCGTCTGCGACGGCATGCTGGAGTGCGCCTACCACGGCTGGCGCTTCGACGGCGAGGGCCGCTGTACGCGGATCCCGGCGTTGCCCGGCTTCACGCCGCCGGCCTCGCACGGGCTGCATCGCGTGGCACTCGTGGAGGCGCACGGCCTGCTGTGGCTGCAGCCCGACGGCGCGCCGCCGTGCCTGCCGGCTTTCGAGGCCGAGCACGACGCCAGGCTGCGCAAGCTCAACGTCGGCCCCTACGACGTGGCGGCGAGCGCGCCGCGCGTCGTCGAGAACTTCCTCGACCTGGCGCACTTCGGCTTCGTGCACGAGGGCTGGCTGGGCGACCGCGCGCACGTCGAGCTGGCCGACTACCGCGTCGAGCCCACGCCCACCGGCTTCGTCGCCAGCGGCTGCCGCGCCTGGCAGCCGCAGAGCAACCGCCTGTCCAGCGAGGGGAGCTGGGTCGACTACCGCTACGAACTCACCTCGCCCTACACCGCCGTGCTGACCAAGCTGCCCGAGCAGCAGGGCGGCTACCGCGACGAGATCGCGCTGTTCGTCTGCCCGGTCGATGAAGAAGCCAGCCGCGTCTGGTTCCGCATGGCGCTGACCGACTTCGATTCGAGCGACGAGCAGATCCGCGCCTTCCAGCACACCATCTTCACGCAGGACCAGCCGGTGCTCGAATCGCAGCGGCCCAAGCGCCTGCCGCTGGCCGGCGGCGAGGTGCACTGCGCCGCCGACCGCAGCTCGGCGGCGTACCGGCGCTTCCTGCGCGAGCGCGACATCAGCTTCGGAGTCCTGCCATGAGTTCGTTCACCGCCTTCGACAAGATCCCGCGCGAGCGGCTGCCGGCCCTGCTGCGCAGCATGCCCAAGGCCGAGCTGCACCTGCACATCGAGGGCTCGCTCGAGCCCGAGCTGATCTTCGCGCTGGCGCAGCGCAACGGCGTGGCGCTGCCCTACGCCAGCGTGGAGGCGCTGCGCGCGGCCTACGCCTTCACCGACCTGCAGAGCTTCCTCGACATCTACTACGCCGGCGCCAGCGTGCTGCTGAAGGAGCAGGACTTCTTCGACATGGCCTGGGCCTACCTGCAGCGCGCCGCGGCCGACAAGGTGCTGCACGCCGAGATCTTCTTCGACCCGCAGACCCACACCGAGCGCGGCGTGCCGCTGCTCACCGTGATCCAGGGCCTGGAGCACGCCTGCCGGCGCGCGCACCAGGAACTGGGCGTCAGCGCCAGGCTGATCCTGTGCTTCCTGCGCCACCTGAGCGAAGAGGAGGCCATGGCCACGCTCGACGAGGCGCTGCCGCACAAGCACCACTTCATCGGCGTCGGGCTGGACAGCAGCGAGCGCGGCCACCCGCCGGAGAAGTTCGCTCGCGTGTTCGCCAAGGCGCGCGAGGCCGGGCTGCACCTCGTCGCGCACGCGGGCGAGGAAGGGCCGCCCGCCTACGTGGCCGGCGCGCTCGACGTGCTGAAGGTCGAGCGCATCGACCACGGCGTGCGCAGCCTGGAAGACCCGGCGCTGGTGCGGCGTCTCGCCGCTCGGGGCATGGCGCTGACGGTGTGCCCGCTGTCCAACGTCAAGCTGTGCGTGTTCGAGACGATGGCGCAGCACAACCTGCCGGCGCTGCTGGCCGCCGGGCTGAAGGCGACGATCAACTCCGACGACCCGGCCTACTTCGGCGGCTACGTCAACCAGAACTTCGTCGAGACCTTCGCCGCGCTGCCGCAGCTCGGCGCGCGCGAGGCCTACACGCTGGCGCGCAACAGCTTCGAGGCCAGCTTCGCCGATGCCGGCGCCAAGGCGCGCTGGATCGCGCAGCTCGACCTGGCCTTCGAGCAGGCCGCCGCCGCGGCTCAGTGAAGCGTCGGCGGCGCGGCGGCGGCGCCGTGCGCCGCGCCGCACGGCGCCGACTGCGCGGTGCAGCGGCTCATCGATTGCCAGCGCGCCTGCAGGCCCAGCGCGATGTGCCGGAAGGGTTCGCTCACCGTCACGTGCGCGGCCAGCAGTTCGAGGTTGCGGCCGATCTTGGCGCCCATCGCCAGGCGCTGCTCGGGGTGCAGGTCGGCCTGCAGGGCCTGCGCGTACCCGGTCATCAGCGCCAGCGTGCCGGCCAGCACCGCCTCCAGCGTCGGCAGTTCGTGCTCCTCGTCGAGAGGGCACAGGGGTGTCGCATGCGGCGTGTTCATCGGCGGCTCCGGGTCGGGGTCGATCCATTCTGTATGAAATGAGAATCGTTCGCAACTGATCCAAGGCAAGTTTGCGCCGACAATCGCGCCCACGAAGCGGCAGTGCTCCCTGCCGCTTCGCGCTTTTCACCCCGGAGCCATGTAGAGGAACACCATGTACAAAAACCTCGCCCGCGCGGCCGCGCTCGCCGCCGCGTTGCTGAGTCCCCCGCACACCCCCGCCCAGGCGCTCGCGGCGCCGCCCGAGCCGCTGAAGATCGGCTTCGTCTACGTCAGCCCGGTCGGCGAGGCCGGCTGGAGCTACCAGCACGACCTGGGGCGGCGCGAGATGGAGCGCGCCCTGGGCGCGCGAGTGCGCACCACGGTGGTCGAGGCGGTCGCCGAAGGCGCCGACTCCGAGCGCGTGATGCGCGACCTCGCGCGCCAGGGGCACCAACTGATCTTCGCCACCAGCTTCGGCTACCTGGAGCCGGCGCTGCGCGTGGCGGCCGAGTTCCCGCAGGTGGCCTTCGAGCATGCCGGCGGCTACAAGACCGCGCCCAACCTGAACACCTACAACGCGCGCTACTACGAGGCGCGCTACCTGGCCGGCTGGCTGGCCGGCAAGACCAGCCGCAGCGGCATCGCCGGCTACGTGGCCGGCTTCCCGGTGCCCGAGGTGGTGCAGGGCATCAACGCCTTCGCGATCGGCCTGCGCGAAGCGAACCCGCGGGCGCAACTGCGCGTGCAGTGGCTGAACACCTGGTTCGACCCGGCGCGCGAGCGCGAGGCGGCGCAGGCGCTGATCGACCGCGGCGCCGACGTGCTGACCAACCACAGCGGCTCGCCGGCCGTGGCGCAGGCCGCGCAGGCGGCCTTCAAGGACAAGGGCGTGCGCGTGATCTCCTACCAGAGCGACATGCGCGCCTACGCGCCCGAGGCGCAGCTCGCCGCGGTGACGCACCACTGGGGCGGCTACTACACGCAGGTGGCGCGCGAGCGGCTCGCCGGCCGCTGGCAGCCCGCGCCGGTGTGGGGCGGCCTGAAGGACGGCCTGGTGCAGTTGAGCGCGCTCGACGCCTCGATCCCTGACGAACTGCGCGCGCAGCTCGAAACCCGGCGCCGCGCCATCGTCGCCGGCACGCTGCGGCCCTTCTCCGGCCGGCTGCTCGACAACGCCGGCCGCGAGCGTCAGGCCGGCGGCACGATGGACGACGCCGCCATCGCGGCGATGAACTGGCTCGCCGCCGGGGTGGTGGGCACGCTGCCCTGACACGCCCGCGTGGTGCTAGAGTCGGCGCAGGAGATGGCATTCCTCCTCGAACCGCCGGCCGCCCGCGCCGGCTGATGATGCCTACGGCCTGTCCCGCTGGAGGGGCGCGTAGGTGCGATCGCGTCCTTCCGATGTCGTCACGAAGTCATCGCAGAAAGGACGCTCATGTTTCCCGTCATCGCCATCAGCATCGGCGCCGCGCTCGGCGCCTTGCTGCGCTGGGTGCTCGGCACCCGGCTCAACGCGCTGTTCCCGTCGCTGCCGCCGGGCACGCTCAGCGCCAACCTGCTCGGCGGCTACCTCGTCGGCGTGGCGGTGGCGTTCTTCGCCAGCCACCCGGCGCTGCCCTCGGAGTGGCGGCTGTTCATCGTCACCGGCTTCCTCGGCGGGCTGACCACCTTCTCGACCTTCTCGGCCGAGGTGGTGCAGCAGCTCATGGAGGGCAAGCCCGGCTGGGCCATCGCCACGGTGGCCGTGCACGTGGTGGGCAGCGTCGGCATGACGCTGCTGGGCATCGGCACGGTGGCCTTGTTCCGCAACGCGCGGCTCGCGGGAGACTGAGCATGAAGGGCTATCAAGTCACGTTCTTCACGATCGAGGGCCGGCGCCACGGCCCGCAGGCGATGGGCCACTGGCTGATCGAGACGGCCCGCTCGCTGGGCATCCGCGGCGCCACGCTGACGGCCGGCGTCGAAGGCCTGGGCCGCAACGGACGCCTGCACTCGGCGCACTTCTTCGAGCTGGTCGACCAGCCCATCGAGGTGACGATGGTGGTCGACGAGGCGCAGTGCGAGCGCCTGTTCGCCGCGCTCGACGACGCGCAGGCCGACCTGTTCTACGTGCGCACGCCGGTCGAGTTCGGCGTGGCCGGCGCCGCCGCGAGCAGCTGCCCCGCCTCGGGCCCGAACGCATAGGCGTCCATGCCCAGGCAGCCGTAGGTGACGCCCTGGTGCAGGCGCAGCGGCGCGGCCTCGCGCCCGCCGGTGCCGGCCGCCACGTACCAGGGCAGCAGGTGCTCGTCGCTGGGGTGCATGTCCACGGCGTGCGGCGCGCGCTCGCGGTAGGCGAACAGCGCCTCCCAGTCGCGCGCCGCGCCGCGCGCGGCGATCCAGTCGCGGAAGGCGCGGCTCTCGGGCGCTTCCGGTGCATCCACCGGGCGGCGCTGTCCGTTCGCGAACACGCGGCGCAGGTTGTGCGTGATGCTGCCCGAGGCCAGCACCAGCACGCCTTCGTCGCCCAGCGCGGCCAGCGCCTGGCCGAGCGCGAACTGCTGCGCCGGTGTCTGCGTCGGCACGAAGGCCAGCGGCAGCACCGGGATGTCGGCCTCGGGAAGCATGTAGCGCAGCGGCGTCCAGTGGCCGTGGTCCAGCCCGCCGGTGGGGCTCACGTGCACCGGCAGGCCGGCGTCGCCGAGCAGCCCGGCCACGCGGGCGGCCAGCGCCGGCGCGCCCGGCGCGTCGTAGCGCAGCGTGTAGAGCTGCGGGTCGAAACCGCTGAAGTCGTACACCGCTTCGTGGCGCGGCGCGGCCAGCAGCACCGGCACACGCGCCGCGGTGTGCGCCGACACCGCGAGGATCGCGCGGGGTCGGCCGAAGGCGGCGGCGATGCGCGGCCCCAGTTCCTTCAAGAAGGCCCCGGCGGCGCCCGGCTCCAGCGCCATCATCGGCGAGCCGTGCGAGACGAAGATCGAAGGCAGTCGGGTGTGCATGCCGTGATTGGACCCCCGCGCGATGCCGGCGTGGCTCAGGCGGATTGCACGCAGCGTTCAGCGCCGCCGCGCCGGGCATGGCACAGTCGGCGGCATGAACCCTTCTTCCCCGCTGTGGCTGCTGGCCTGGCGCCAGATGGCGCGCGACTTCCGCGCCGGCGAGCTGCGCCTGCTGATCGTCGCGGTGATGCTGGCGGTGGCGGCGCTCAGCGCCGTGGCCTTCTTCGCCGACCGCATCAACGCCGGCCTGGCGCGCGACGCGCGCCAGCTGCTCGGCGGCGATGCCATCGTCGCCAGCGACCAGCCCGCGCCGCCCGGGTTCGCCGCCAGGGCGGCGGCGCTGGGCCTGAAGAGCGCGCGGTCGGCCACCTTCCCGACCATGGGCCGCGCCCGCGACGAGCAGGGCGGCGCCACGCGCCTGGTCACCGCCAAGGCGGTGTCGGCGGGCTACCCGCTGCGCGGCGCGCTGCGCCTGGCCGACGCGCCCGGCGGCGCCGAGCGGGAACTGGCCGCGGCGCCCGAGCCGGGCACGGTGTGGGTGGACGCGGCCGTGCTCGGCGCGCTGAACCTCAAGGTCGGCGACACGCTGCTGCTCGGCGACGCGGCGCTGCGCATCGCCAAGGTCATCGTCGTCGAACCCGACCGCGGCGCCGGCTTCCTGGGCTTCGCGCCGCGCGTGCTGTTCCACCAGGACGATCTCGCCGCCACCGCGCTGATCCAGCCGGCCAGCCGCGTCACCTACCGCCTCGCGGTGGCGGCGCCGGGCGCCAGCGACGCGCCGGTGCGCGCCTTCGTGCAGTGGGCCGAACGCGAGATCAAGGCGAACGACCTGCGCGGCCTGCGCATCGAGTCGATGGACACCGGCCGCCCCGAGATGCGCCAGACGCTGGACCGCGCCGAGAAATTCCTCAACCTCGTCGCGCTGCTGGCGGCGCTGCTGGCGGCGGTGGCGGTGGGCATCGCCGCGCGCGACTTCGCCGGCCGCCATCTCGACGACTGCGCGATGCTGCGCGTGCTCGGCCAGCCGCAGCGGCGCATCGCCGCGCTGTACCTGCTGGAGTTCCTCGGCGTCGGTTTGCTCGCCAGCGCGCTCGGGCTGGCGATCGGCTTCGGCGTGCACCATGTGTTCGTCTGGCTGCTGGCCGGGCTGGTCGACGGCGCGCTGCCGGCGCCGGGCGGCTGGCCGGCGCTGTTCGGCCTCGGCGTGGGCATGACGCTGCTGCTCGGCTTCGGGCTGCCGCCGGTGCTGCAGCTCGCGCGCGTGCCGCCGCTGCGCGTGATCCGGCGCGACGTGGGCGCGCTGAAGCCGGCGTCGATCGCGGTGCTGGCGGCCGGCACGGCCGGCTTCGTCGCGCTGCTGCTGGCGGTGTCCAGCGACCTCACGCTCGGCCTGATCGCGGTGGGCGGCTTCGCGGCGGCGGTGGCGATGTTCGCGCTGCTGTCGTGGGGCGCGGTCGCGGCGCTGCGCCGCGCGGTGCCGGAGTCGAGCGCGCCGCGCTGGCTGGTGCTGGCCACGCGCCAGATCGCCGCGCGCCCGGCCTTCGCGGTGCTGCAGGTGTCGGCGCTCGCGGTCGGGCTGTTGGCGCTGGTGCTGCTGGTGCTGCTGCGCACCGACCTGATCTCGAGCTGGCGCAGCGCCACGCCGCCGGACGCGCCGAACCGCTTCGTCATCAACATCCAGCCCGAGCAGGGCGAGGCCTTCCGGCAGCGCCTGGCCGGCGCCGGCGTGGCGCGCTACGACTGGTACCCGATGATCCGCGGCCGGCTGGTGGCGATCAACGGCAAGGGCGTGCGCCCCGAGGACATGGCCGACGACCGCGCGCGCCGGCTGGTCGACCGCGAGTTCAACCTCAGCCACACCGCCGCGCTGCCGCCGCACAACGAACTGGTCGGCGGGCGCTGGACCGCCGAGGAGGCCGGCGGCCTGAGCATCGAGGAGGGCCTGGCCAAGACGCTGGGCGTGCGGCTTGGCGACACGCTGCGCTTCGACATCGCCGGCATGCCGGCCGAAGGGCGCATCACCAGCCTGCGCAAGGTCGACTGGGGTTCGATGCGGGTCAACTTCTTCGTGATCTTCCCCAGCGCGGCCATCGACGACCTGCCGGCGACCTACATCGCCGCGTTCCGCGCGCCGCCGGACGGCGCGGCCTTCGACAACGCGCTCAGCCGCGACTTCCCGAACATCACCAACGTCGACGTGACCGCGTCGATCGGGCAGGTGCAGCGTGTGCTCGACCAGGTGATCCGCGCGGTCGAGTTCCTGTTCGGCTTCACGCTGGCCGCCGGGCTGGTGGTGCTGTTCGCCGCGGTGACGGCCACGCGCGAGGCGCGCGCGCGCGAGTACGCGGTGATGCGCGCGATGGGCGCCGGCGCGCGGCTGCTGGCGCAGGTGCAGCGCGCCGAACTGCTCGGCGTCGGCGCGCTGGCCGGCGTGCTGGCGTCGCTGGCCGCGGTGGCGGTGGGCTGGGCGCTGGCGCGCTACGCCTTCGAGTTCACCTGGAACCCGTCGCCCGCGGTGCCGCTGGCCGGCGGCGCGGCCGGCGCGCTGCTGGCGCTGGCGGCGGGCTGGTGGGGGCTGCGCGAGGTGCTGCGCCGCCCGGTGATGGACACGCTGCGGCGCGCGGCCGAGTAGCCGTCGGGAAACCGCCTGGCTTCAGGCGGCGGCGGCGCTTTCGACCAGGCCCATGTCGGCCGAGGCCATCAGCGACTCGATGTCCATCAGGATCAGCATGCGCTCGGCGGCTTCGTCGCCACTGCCGGTCTTCACGGTGCCGATGCCGGTGATGTAGCCGGCGTCGATGGCGCTGGACAGCTCGGGCGCCGGCTTGATGGCGTCCGCTCCGAGCTGCAGCACGTCGGACACCGAGTCGACCACGGCGCCGACCACGCGGCCCCTGACGTTGAGCACGATCACCACGGTGAAGGCGTCGTACCCGGCGCCGGCGCAGCCGAGCTTCATGCGCAGGTCGACGATCGGCACGATCACGCCGCGCAGGTTGACCACGCCCTTGATGAAGGCCGGCGCATTGGCGATGCGGGTGGGCTGCTCGTAGGAGCGGATCTCCTGCACGCGCAGGATGTCGATGCCGTATTCCTCGTCGCCGAGGCGGAAGGTGAGGAATTCCCCGCCGGCGCTGGCGGCGTCGCGCGCGGCCTCGTGGCGGGCCACATGGCGGGCGTCGGTGATCATGTCCATGATGTCGTGTCGTCTCGCGGGTTGCGGGTTGCGGTGGTTTCGGCAGCGGGCGGCGGAACTGAAGCCTTCTTCAGCCGGCCGCCGCGACGCGGAAGGCGCCGACCACCCGGTTCAGCCGCTGCGCCTGGTCCTTCAGCGACTCTGCGGCGGCGGCGGACTGCTCGACCAGGGCGGCGTTCTGCTGGGTCATCTGGTCGAGCTGGGTGACGGCGGTGTTGATCTGGCCGATGCCGTCGGACTGCTCGGCGGCCGCGGCGGTGATCTCGCCGATGATGTCGGTGACACGCTGCACCGAGGCGACGATCTCGCCCATGGTGGCGCCGGCGTCGGCCACCAGCTTGGAGCCGGTGTCGACCTTGTCGACCGAGGCGCCGATCAGGCTCTTGATCTCGCGCGCGGCCTCGGCCGAGCGCTGGGCGAGGGTGCGGACCTCGCCGGCGACGACCGCGAAGCCGCGGCCCTGCTCGCCGGCGCGTGCGGCCTCGACGGCGGCGTTGAGGGCCAGGATGTTGGTCTGGAAGGCGATGCCGTCGATGGTGCCGATGATGTCGGAGATCTTGCGCGAGGAGGCGTTGATCTCGTCCATGGTGGCCACGACCTGGGAGACCACGGAGCCGCCGCGCTGGGCGACCTCGGCGGCGGAGGCGGCGAGCTGGTTGGCCTGGCGGGCGGAGTCGGCGCTTTGCTTGACGGTGCCGGTGAGCTGCTCCATGGAGGAGGCGGTCTGCTGCAGGCTGCTGGCGGTCTGCTCGGTGCGCGAGGACAGGTCCTGGTTGCCGCTGGCGATCTCCATGCTGGCCGTGCCGATGCTGTCGCTGCTGGTGCGAACCTGGCCCACCAGCGTGCGCAGCGAGTCCTGCATGCGGCGCAGCGCCTCGAGCAGTTCGCTCGCCTCGTCGCGGCCCTCGACGGTGATGGGGCGCGTCAGGTCGCCCGAGGCGATCGCCTGCGCGATCTGCCGCGCGTGCTCGACCGGCTGCACGATGGAGCGCGAGTTCAGCAGCGTCAGCGGCGCCACCACCACGGTGCCGAGCAGCACCAGCGCGAGGAAGGCGGCCTGCGTCGTGCCGGCGATCCGCGCCGACTCGGCGGCGCTCGCCCTGGCGTCGGCCGCCAGCGTGTCGGCCATCGTGCCGCGCTGCTCGCCGCCGAGCCTGGCGAGCTGCTCGGCGGTGCGCGACGCGAACGCCTCGTGCGACTGCTGCAATCGCCACATGCCGAAGACGCCGGCCGAGCCGATCGCGACGAGCAGCGCCAGCACCATCGCGATGGCGCCGAGCATGCGGGTGCGGATGGTGAAGCTGCGCAGCAGGGCCTGGACGTTCATGGTGCGAGACTCGTTGTGGAAGGTCAGAAGGTTTCCCAGTCGCCGTCGGCCGGCGGCGTGGCGGCGGGCCGGGGCTCGGCGGCCTTGGGCGCGGCCGGCCTGGCAAGGGGCCGGGGGGCGACCGGCTTGGCGGCTGCGGGCCTGGCCGCCGGCGGCAGCGGCGCGGCGGCGGCGGGCTGCTGCGTGACGCGGAAGGCGCCGACCACCCGGTTCAGCCGCTGCGCCTGATCCTTCAGCGACTCTGCGGCGGCGGCGGACTGCTCGACCAGGGCGGCGTTCTGCTGGGTCATCTGGTCGAGCTGGGTGACGGCGGTGTTGATCTGGCCGATGCCGTCGGACTGCTCGGCGGCCGCGGCGGTGATCTCGCCGATGATGTCGGTGACACGCTGCACCGAGGCGACGATCTCGCCCATGGTGGCGCCGGCGTCGGCCACCAGCTTGGAGCCGGTGTCGACCTTGTCGACCGAGGCGCCGATCAGGCTCTTGATCTCGCGCGCGGCCTCGGCCGAGCGCTGGGCGAGGGTGCGGACCTCGCCGGCGACGACCGCGAAGCCGCGGCCCTGCTCGCCGGCGCGTGCGGCCTCGACGGCGGCGTTGAGGGCCAGGATGTTGGTCTGGAAGGCGATGCCGTCGATGGTGCCGATGATGTCGGAGATCTTGCGCGAGGAGGCGTTGATCTCGTCCATGGTGGCCACGACCTGGGAGACCACGGAGCCGCCGCGCTGGGCGACCTCGGCGGCGGAGGCGGCGAGCTGGTTGGCCTGGCGGGCGGAGTCGGCGCTTTGCTTGACGGTGCCGGTGAGCTGCTCCATGGAGGAGGCGGTCTGCTGCAGGCTGCTGGCGGTCTGCTCGGTGCGCGAGGACAGGTCCTGGTTGCCGCTGGCGATCTCCATGCTGGCCGTGCCGATGCTGTCGCTGCTGGTGCGAACCTGGCCCACCAGCGTGCGCAGCGAGTCCTGCATGCGGCCGACGGCGCGCAGCAGGTCGCCCAGTTCGTCGCCGCGGCGCGAATCGAGGCTGTGGGTCAGGTCGCCGGAGGCGATCACCTCGGCGGCGTGCACCGCCTGGCGCACCGGCTGCACCACCGAGCGCGTCAGCGTCCAGGCCATGCCGACGCCGATCAGCAGCGCCACCGCCAGCAGCGCGGCCAGTTCGATCTGGCTGCGCGCGCCGTCGGCGTCGGCCACCGCCATGCGCTCGGCGGCGAGCCCGCTCTCCAGCGCCTGCAGCTCGCGCATCGCGCCCAGGTAGGCCTGCGCGGCGGGCAGCACCTTGGTCTTCAGCAGCTCGTCGGCCACCGCGGGGTCGAACTCCTTGAGCCGATCCTGCAACTGCGCGCGCGCTTCCAGGTAGACCTTGCGGCGCTCGCCGACGGCGGCGAGCAGCCGCTTGCCGTCCTCGCTCTCGATCGAGGCCTCCAGGTCCTTCTGCAGCTCGGAGATGCGCGCCGAGGTCTCCTTCATCTGCGGCGCGAAGTGGTTCGCCACCGCCGGCACGCCGGTGGCCTTGGCGATCGCCACCGTGCGCGCGATGTTCAGCTCGGTCAGCTCGGTCCACTGCGTGGTGACCACCGCGCGGCGGCCGCTCTCGACGGCGTAGGCGCCGGCCTCGCGGGACGTCTTCAGGTGCGCGAGCGCGACGGCGGAGATCACCACCATCAACGCGAGCAGGGCGCCGAAGCCGAGTGCGAGGCGACGGCCGATCTTGAGGTTGTTCAGGTTCATGAGGGAGCTTCCAACACGGAAAACGCGAATCAGTGGCGCGAGCGGCGCACGAGGCTGCCCACGTCGAGGATCAGCGCGACGCGGCCGTCGCCCATGATCGTGGCGCCCGAGACGTCGTCGACGCGGCGGTAGTTGGCTTCGAGGTTCTTGACGACCACCTGCTGCTGCCCGAGCAGCGCGTCGACGAGCAGCGCGACGCGGCTGCCCTCGGCCTCGGCGACGACGAGGATCTCGTTGCCCTTGTCGAGGCCGCGGCGCGGCACGCCGAACACCTGCTCGACGTCGAGCACCGGCATGTACTCGTCGCGCACCTCGACGATGCGGCCGTTGCCGCCGATCGTGCGGATCATTCCCGGCCGCACCTGGAACGACTCGACCACGCTGGACAGCGGCAGGATGTAGACCTCGTCGCCGACGCCCACGCTCATGCCGTCCATGATCGCCAGCGTCAGCGGCAGGCGCACCTTGACGCTCATGCCGTAGCCCTCGGCCGAGTCGATCTCGACCGTGCCGCCGAGCGCGGCGATGTTCTTCTTCACCACGTCCATGCCGACGCCGCGGCCGGACACGTCGGTCACCACCTCGGCGGTGGAGAAGCCGGGCGCGAAGATCAGCGCCCAGACGTCGGCGTCGCTCAGCGAGTCGGGCGCGTCGATGCCCTTCTCGCGCGCCTTCTTCAGCAGCTTGTCGCGCGACAGGCCCTTGCCGTCGTCGCGCACCTCGATGACGATCGAGCCGCCCTGGTGCGAGGCCGACAGCGTGATCGTGCCGTGCTCGGGCTTGCCGCGCGCGACGCGCTCGGCCGGCGGCTCGATGCCGTGGTCGCAACTGTTGCGAACGAGGTGGGTGAGCGGATCGGTGATCTTCTCGACCAGGCCCTTGTCGAGCTCGGTGGCCTCGCCGTGCGTGACGAACTCGACCTTCTTGCCGAGCTTGCCGGCCAGGTCGCGCAGCATGCGCGGGAAGCGGTTGAACACCACCGACATCGGAATCATGCGGATCGACATCACCGATTCCTGCAGGTCGCGCGTGTTGCGCTCCAGGTCGGCCAGGCCGGCGGCGAGCTGCTGGTACAGCGCGGTGTCGATGCTCTTGCCGGTCTGCGCCAGCATGGCCTGCGTGATGACGAGTTCGCCGACCAGGTTGATCAACTGATCGACCTTCTCCACCGAGACGCGCAGCGTCGACGACTCCAGCGCCGCCGCCGAGGGCTTGGCCTCGCTTTTCGCGGCGGGGCGCGCGGCCGGCTTGGCGGCGGCCGATGCCGACGCGGCGGGGGTGGCAGCGTGGCCGGCCGGCGTGCCGGGCGCATCGTCGAAGAAGCCGTAGCCGGGGTCGGCCGCCGCGTCCTGCGGCGGCGCGCCCGGGTTGCCGGCGTGGAAGCCGTAGCCGGGGCCCAGCGGCAGCAGCGCCACCGCCTCGCGCGGCACGTGGAAGGTGAACAGGTCCAGCAGGTCGCCGTCGCTGCTGGTGGTGACGACCTTGAAGCGGCGCATGCCGTCGCTGGCCTGGCCGCCGTCGATCGGCTCGATGGTGCCGAGGTCGGTGATCTCCTTGAACAGGTCGATCAGGTTGTCGGCCATCGCGGGCTGGGCCAGCGGGCCGACGCGCAGCTCCAGCGCGCGTGCGTGGTCCGCGGCACTGGGTGCGGCCGGGGCCGCCGGCACCACCGGCGCGGCGGGCGCCGGCGACGCCGATTTCGCCGATTGCGCCGATTGCGCTGACACCTGGCCGGCCACCAGCGCGCGGATGTCGCACAGCAGCGCGGCGGTGTCGACCTCCTCGCCGCCGGCGCCCTGGTGGCGCGCGAGCTGGGCGCGCAGCGCGTCGCCCGAGGCCAGCAGCACGTCGACCATCGCGGCGGTCGGCGCGAGTTCGTGGCGGCGCAGCTTGTCCAGCAGCGTCTCCATCTGGTGCGTCAGCTCGGCCACGTCGCCGAAGCCGAAGGTCGCCGCGCCGCCCTTGACGGAGTGCGCGCAGCGGAAGATCGAGTTCAGCTCCTCGTCGTCGGCCGCCTCGATGTCGATGTCGAGCAGCAGCCGCTCCATGCGCTCCAGGTTCTCGCCGGCTTCCTCGAAGAAGACCTGGTAGAACTGGCTCAGGTCGATGCCCGCGCCGGCGCCGTCCGAAGTCGCCTCGGCCATCAGCGGATCACCTTCTGGATCACTTCGATCAGCTTGCTCGGGTCGAAGGGCTTGACCAGCCAGCCGGTGGCGCCGGCGCTGCGGCCGGCCTGCTTCATCTGGTCGCTCGACTCGGTGGTCAGGATCAGGATGGGCGTGGTCTTGAACTTCGGGTTGTCGCGCAGCTTCTTCGTCAGCCCGATGCCGTCCAGGCGCGGCATGTTCTGGTCGGTCAGCACCAGGTCGAAGTCGCGCGTGCCGGCCTTCTCCCAGGCGTCCTGGCCATCGACCGCCTCGACCACCTGGTAGCCGGCGCTCTTGAGCGTGAAGGACACCATCTGGCGCATCGAGGCCGAGTCGTCCACAGCGAGGATTGAATGCATGTCGGGCTCCGGTAACGAGTGGATTTCGGGCGGGCGGCGGATTTCTTGAGCGGCGCCGCCGGGTTCAGAACAGTTCGATGGAGCCGGCGTCCATCTCGTCCTGCGTGACGGGGTTGGGCCGCGGCGGCGCCGAGGCGACCACGGCGGCGCCGTCCTCGTCGTCGCCCATGGTCTCGGCGGCCAGGCGGTCGGCGCAACTGCGCAGCCGCGTGTGGGTGTGATGGATGAGCTGCGAGGCCATGTCCTGGAACTGCATCGCGGTGATCGCGCCGGCCATGTGCTGCATCGCGTCGCGCAGGCGGCGCACGTCGAGGTCGGGGTGCTGCGCGGTCGCGCGTAGCAGGTGGTTCAACTGCCCCGAGGCGCCGTGGAAATGGGCCAGCAGCGCGTCGCCGGCATCGCCGAGCAGGCGTTGCAGGCGCTCCAGGTCGTTGCTGGCCGTCATCAGGTTGTCCTGGAGGTCGGCCGCGACCATCAGCGGCAGCGGGCTGGTGGGCCCACCGGGGTCGGTGTCGGGGCGGTCTGGCATCGTGGCTCCGCGGGAGGTGCTCAGCCTTTTTCGGCAGCCGGGCGCCCGTCATTGAGGGCATGCCGGCGCCCGTCGCGGGCCGCTTGCACCCGCCGGGGCGGGCATACTTCACGCATGCCGATTCCGCCGCTCACCCACGCGCTGCGCGTCCTGCACCTGGAGGATTCGGCTCCCGACCACGAGTTGATGCTGGCGTACCTGCGCCACGGCGGCCTCGAACTGCGCTCGCTGCGCGTGGATTCCGAGGCTTCCTTCCTGGCCGCGCTGAAGCAGGACTGGGACGTGGTGGTGTCCGACTTCAACCTGCCGGGTTTTTCCGGCCTGGTGGCGCTCGACCTGCTGCGCGCCAGCGGCCGCGACATCCCCTTCATCCTGGTCTCCGGCGAGATCGGCGAGGACACCGCGGTGGAGGCGATGCGCAACGGCGCCTCCGACTACCTGCTGAAGAACAACCTGGCGCGGCTGGTGCCGGCCGTGCTGCACGCGGTGGAGGCCACCGAGACGCGCCGCGCGCGCGAGCACGCCGACCGCGAGCTGAACAAGTCGCGCCAGCGCCTGCGCGAGCTGGCCCAGCACCTGCAGACCAGCATCGAGCACGAGCGCGCGGCGATCGCGCGCGAGATCCACGACGACGTCGGCGGCTCGCTGACCGCGCTGAAGTTCGACCTCGCCTGGATCGCGCGCCACACCGGCGACGAAGGCGTGCGGCGGCGCGCGCAGTCGGCGCTGGAGACGGTGACGCTGGCCATCGAGTCGAGCCAGCGCATCATGCACAACCTGCGCCCGGCGATCCTCGAGCAGGGGCTGGTGGCGGCGCTGCAATGGATCGCCTCGCGCTTCGAGAAGCGCACCGGCGTCACCTGCGAGGTGCGCATCCCATCGCACGCGCCCGAGTGGCCGCCCGGCGTGCCGTTGGTGGCCTACCGCACCGCGCAGGAGGCCCTGACCAACATCACCAAGCATGCGCAGGCCACGCACGTGCAGATCGACCTCTCGCTGGCCGGCGGCGTGATGTCGCTGGAGATCAGCGACAACGGCCGCGGCCTGTCGCAGCAGGACCTGGCCAAGGCGCGCTCGTTCGGCATCCGCGGCCTGCACGAGCGCGCCGGCACGGTGGGCGGCTGGGTCGACCTGTCCAGCGGCCCGGCCGGCACCACCCTGATACTCTCCGTCCCCTTGAACACGCAGGGCGAGCCGGCGCCGCTGCCGAGCGCGCCCGGCGACGAGCCGGACGATCCTTCGCAATGGGGCACTCTGTGATCAAAGTCATGCTTTGCGACGATCACGCGCTGATCCGGCGCGGCATCCGCGACACGCTGTCGGACGCGCCGGACATCGAGGTGGTCGGCGAGGCCGGCGACTACGGCGAGCTGCGCACGCTGCTGCGCCAGGCGAGCTGCGACGTGCTGGTGCTCGACATCAACCTGCCGGGCGGCCGCTCGGGCCTGGACGTGCTGCACGTGCTGAAGGACGAGGGCCTGCCGATGCGCGTGCTGGTGGTGTCGATGTACCCGGAAGACCAGTACGCGATCCGCGCGCTGCGCGCCGGCGCCTCCGGCTACGTCAACAAGGGCGGCGACCCGGCGCTGCTGGTGGCCGCGGTGCGCACCGTGGCGCAGGGCCGCAAGTACGTCACGCCCGAGATCGCGCAGATGCTGGTCGAGAGCCTGACCGCGCCGGTGGTCGAGAACTCGCACGACAAGCTCTCCGACCGCGAGCTGCAGACGCTGGTGCTGATCGCCTCGGGCAAGCGCCTGTCCGACATCGCCGAGGAGCTCAAGCTCAGCCCGAAGACGGTCAGCGTCTACCGCGCCCGCGTGCTGGAAAAGCTGTCGCTGGCCAACAATTCGGAGATGACGGTCTACGCGATCCGCAACGGGCTGGTCGGTACCTGAGGGCCTTCGGCGGCGGGCCGGCGCAGCGGCCGGGTGCGGCGTCCATCACGCCCGGGCCGACTGGCGCGCCCCCGGGCCGCCACCGCGCCGCCGAAAGCGGTGAAGATCGCGGGCAGCGCCCGACCGTGCCTTCCCGCCGCCGCCCGACCGCATGCTTCTCGCCGTCTGTTTCGCCGTGACCGCCTCGCTGCTGTGGCTGGCCGCCGGCGTGGCCGCGCGCGCCGAGTCGCGCAGCCGGCTGCTGTCGCTGGCGCTGCGCGGCAGCGCCGTGCTGCTGGCGGCCTGCGCGCTGTGGTGGCCGCCGCACCTGCTGCAGGCCGAGGGCACGCTGGCCGCCGCCGCCGGGCCGCGCGCCATGCTCGGCTGGCTGCCGGTGCTGGGCCTCGCGCTGCTGGCGCTGGCCACGGCGCGCGCCGCCGCGGCACGCGCCGTCGCCGGCGCGCTGGCCGGCGGCGTCGCGACGCTGGTGCTGAGCTACGCCTTCGTGATGCTGATGCTGCCGGGCCTGTTCAACATCGTCGCGCCGCTCGGCCGCGTGGCCGGCGAGGGCCTGCCGCTGGTGCTGCTGGCGCTGGCGCTGGTCGTGCTGTTCCTGCCGAGCCGGCGCGCCAGCGGGTTCGGCGCCGCGCTGCGCGCCGGCGGCACGCTGGCGGCCGCCGGCGTGGTGGTGCTGGCGCTGCTGCCGGCCCTGCACCAGCCGGTGCCGGCAGCGGCCTGGCACGAGCTCGCCGTGCTGGCGGTGCTGGGCGCGCTGGCCGGTGTGCTGTGCGCCGTGCTCGGCCCGGGCGCGGAGTCGGACGGCCGGGTGTCGTCCGCCGCGCCGCGCGCGCTGCGCGGCGGGCCCACCACCGACGCGCTGACCGGCCTGCCGATGCGCCAGTTCTTCGAGGAGCGCCTCGCCTCGGCGGCGCGGCGCTGTGAGAGCAAGAAGCAGCGCATGGCGGTGCTGTTCATCGACCTGGACGGCTTCAAGCCGGTCAACGACACCTACGGCCACGCCGTCGGCGACCGCGTGCTGGAGCAGGTCGGCATCCGGCTGCGCTCGATCGCGCGCGCGGCCGACGTGGCGGCGCGTGTCGGCGGCGACGAGTTCCTGATGCTGCTGCCGGGCGTCAGCTCGCAGGATTCGGTGGCGCGCGTGGCCAAGGCGCTGATCGAACTGCTCAGCCGGCCCTACAAGGTCGACGAGCGCGAGGTCAACATCTCCTGCTCGGTGGGCGTCGCGCTGTACCCCGACGGCTGCAAGCCGAACAAGCTGGTGCCGCGCGCCGACGCCGCGATGTACGCCGCCAAGCGCGCCGGCGGCACGCGCCATGCGTTCTTCCTGCCCGAGATGGACCACGACGCGAAGCAGAACTTCGAGCTGGCGCGCGACTTGCGCCGCGCGCTGGCCAACAACGAGCTGGAGCTGTACTTCCAGCCCAAGGTCGATGCGCGCAGCGGGCAGGTCACCGCCGCCGAGGCGCTGCTGCGCTGGAACCACCCGCGGCTCGGCGTCGTGATGCCCGACGAGTTCATCACGCTGGCCGAGCGCAGCGGCCAGATCGGCGCGATGGGCGACTGGGTGATCGAGGCCGCCTGCAAGCAGGCGCGCGCCTGGCGCGACAAGGGCCTGCGCATGCGCGTGGCGATCAACCTGTCGGCCCACCAGATGCGCCAGGACGACATCGCCGACCGCATCACCGAGGCGCTGGAGCGCCACAAGATCCGCCCCTCGCTGCTGACCTGCGAGATCACCGAGTCGACCGCGATGGAGGACACGCGCGCGACGCAGCAGACCTTCCGCCGCCTCGGCGAGATGGGCGTGCACCTGTCGATCGACGACTTCGGCACCGGCCACTCGAGCCTGGCCTACCTGCGCAAGCTGCCCGCCGAGGAGCTGAAGATCGACCGCATGTTCGTGCAGGACCTCGAGCACAGCGCCGACGCGCGCGCGGTGGTCGACGCGGTGGTCAAGCTGGCCCACGCGCTGGGCCTGAAGGTGGTGGCCGAGGGCGTGGAGAACCCGCGCCAGCACCACATCCTCGCCGAGATGGGCTGCGACGAGCTGCAGGGCTACCTGTTCGCCCGCCCGATGACGGCGCGCGCGCTGCTGCTGTGGGCGCTGGGCGACCGCGGCGAGGCGGCGGCGTTCCGCAACTCGCTGTTCGGCGAGACGCGCCAGGCCTCGCGGCTGACGCCGCTGCCGGCGTCGCGCGAGATGCGCGAGGCGCGCCAGGCACCCGAGGCACGCAAGGTGGCCTGAGCCGGGGCTAGCGCGTCGCGCGCCGCCGCACGCAGTCGAGGTAACGCTCGCCGTCCGGCGGCAGCCCGCTGCGCTGCGAGGCCCACACCATCTCGCCCAGGCACTCCATCACCTCGTGCTGCGCCTCGTGCGCCGAGCCGCTCTTGGCGGCCAGCAGCGCGAAGGCCTGCTTGATGCCGCGCGGCTGGTCGATGGCGACCTGCTCGCTGATCGTCAGGTGCATCGACAGGTGCAGGAAGGGGTTGGTGCGGCCGCTCTCGACGTCGTAGACCGCGGCCAGCGCGGCGGGCAGATCGTCCAGCTCGGCGTGGTATTCCGGGTGCTCGGCGATCCAGTCGGCGGCCAGCGCCTCCATCGGCGTCAGCGGCGCGCCCTCGCGGCGCTTGCGCTGCGTCTCGCAGAAGAAGCGCCGCACGTCGTTCTGGGAAGGGGCAAACATCGCAGAATTGTCGCCTCTATGACGCTGTGGAACGTGCCGACCGACTGGCCGCTGATCACCGACGCGGGCTTCTGGGCCGTGGCCGTGCCGGCGGTGCTGCTGATGGGCCTGAGCAAGAGCGGCTTCCTCGGCGGTTTCGGCTCGCTGGCGGTGCCGCTGATGGCGCTGGCCGTGCCGGTGCCGCAGGCCGCGGCAATCATGCTGCCGCTGCTGCTGGTGATGGACGCCACCGGCCTGCAGCAGCTCTGGAGGCATTGCGACCGCGCCCTGCTGCGCCGGCTGCTGCCGGCCGGGCTGATCGGCACGCTGGTGGGCACGCTGCTGTTCGGCGTGCTGAGCACGGCCACGGTGTCGGGCGTGGTGGGCGCGCTGACGCTGCTGTTCCTGGCCCAGCGCCTGGCCTTCCCGCCGCGCGCCGACGCGCCGCCGCCGCCGCGCGCGGCGGGTTTCGTGCTCGGCATCGCCTCGGGCTTCACCAGCTTCGTCGCGCATGCCGGCAGCCCGCCGTTCAACGCCTACGTGCTGCCGCTGCGCCTGAACCCGGTGCGCTACGCCGCCACCGCGGCGGTGTTCTTCGCCGCGGTGAACCTGTCGAAGTGGATTCCGTATGCCTGGCTCGGCCTGATCGACCTGCGCAACATGGCGACCTCGCTGGCGCTGATGCCGCTGGCGCCGGTGGGCGTGTGGTTGGGCATCCGCGCCACGCGGCGCATCGACCCTTCCTGGTTCTACCGCCTCGCCTACGCCGGCATGGCGCTGACCGGCCTCAAGCTGCTCTACGACGGCTTGCGCTGAAGCGCGGCGAGCAGCGTGTCGATGTTGTGCGCCATCAGCTTCAGGTAGCTGTCGGGGCCCTGGCCGGGCAGCGCCAGCGCGTCGGAGTACAGCGTGCCGCCGATGCGCGCGCCGGTCTCCTGCGCGATGCGCTCGATGCTGCGCGGCTCGCTGATGTTCTCGACGAACAGCGCCTGCGCGCGCTGCCGGCGCAGCTCGCGGATCACCGCGGCGACGTCGGCGGCCGAGGCTTCGCTGGCGGTGCTCCAGCGGCGCGGCGCGATGAAGCCGATGCCGTAGGCCTCGCCGAGGTAGCCGAAGGCGTCGTGCGTGGTGACGACGCGGCGCCGCTCGCGCGGGATGGCGCCGAACGCGGCGCGCGCGCGCGCATCGAGCGCGGCGAGCTGCGCGGCATAGGCGTGCGCGCGCGCGTCGATGGCCGCGGCCTGCGCCGGCGCCGCCGCCGCGAGCGCGGCGCGGATGTTCTCGACGTAGCGCTGCGCATGCGCCAGGCTCTGCCAGGCATGCGGGTCGAAGCCCACACCCATGCGGCGCGGCGTGATGCCCCGGGTCGCCACGACCACCGGGCCGCGGTAGCCGGAGCTGCGGACGAGGCGGTCGATCCAGCCCTCGAAATGCAGGCCGTTGACGATCACCAGGTCGGCCTGCGCGAGCCGGCGCGCGTCGGCCGGCGTCGGCTCGAAGACGTGCGCGTCGGCGTTCGCGCCGACCAGCGAATGCACCTGCGCCGCGTCGCCGGCGAGCTCGCGCGCCATGTCGGCCAGCAGCGAGAAGCTGGCCACCACCCGCAGCGGGCGCGCGGGCTGCGCGCGCAGCGGCAGCGCGTGGGTGGCGAGCGTGGCCAGCGTGGCCAGCGTGGCAAGGGCGGTGCGGCGTTTCATCGTCGTCATCATCGTGATCAGGCCACCCGGTGCGCATGCAGCGCGAGGCGCCGCGCCAGCAGGCTGTCGTGCCGCCCCGCCAGCAGCGAGACGACGTAGGCCAGGCCCGCCAGCAGCACGATCGCCGGCCCCGAGGGCAGTTGCAGGTGGTAGCTCAGCAGCAGCCCGCCGGCGGCGCTGGCCAGCGCGATCAGCGCCGCCACGGCGGCCAGGCTCCACACCTCGCGCGCCCAGAAGCGCGCCGCGGTGGCCGGCAGCATCATCAGCCCGACCGCCATCAGCGTGCCCAGCGCCTGGAAGCCGGCGACGAGGTTCAGCACCACCAGGCCGAGGAAGACGAAGTGCAGCGTGCGCTCGGCGCCGCCCACCGCGCGCAGGAAGCCGGGGTCGACGCTGGCCACCAGCAGCGGCCGGTACAGCGCCGCCGTGGCCAGCAGCGTGACGCTGGCCACCGCCGCGACGCCGACCAGCGCGGTGTCGTCCACCGCCAGGATGCTGCCGAACAGCACGTGCATCAGGTCGACCGGCGTGCCGTGCGTCGAGATGATCAGCACGCCGGCGGCCAGCGCGATCAGGTAGAAGGCGGCGAAGCTGGCGTCCTCGCGCTGCGTGGTCACCTGCGCCACCCAGCCGGCCAGCAGCGCCACCAGCAGCGCCGCGGCCAGGCCGCCGGCGCCCATCGCCGGCAGCGAGAAGCCGGCCAGCGCGAAGCCGATCGCCGCGCCGGGCAGCACCGCGTGCGCCATCGCGTCGCCCATCAGGCTCATGCGGCGCAGCACCAGCAGCGTGCCCATCGGCGCGCTGCCCAGCGCCAGCGCCAGGCTGGCCACCAGCGCGCGGCGCATGAAGCCGAATTCGACGAAGGGCTGGACCAGAAGCTCGTACATCAGGCGGCTCGCTCGCAGATGGGTGCCGACTCGTCCCAGCGCTCGGCCATCTGGCGCGCGCGGAACAGGTTGGCGGCGCTCAGCACCTGCGGCGTCGGTCCCCAGGCGACCGGTTCGCGCGCCAGCAGCAGCGCCTGCGGGAAATGCGTGCGCACCAGCTCCATGTCGTGCAGCACCGCGACCACGGTGCGGCCCTCGTCGTGCCAGCGGTGCACCACGCGCAGCAGGTCGGCGCAGGTGCGCGCGTCGATGCCGTTGAAGGGCTCGTCGAGCAGGATCAGCCGCGCGTCCTGCACCAGCAGCCGCGCGAACAGCACGCGCTGGAACTGGCCCACCGACAGCTCGCCGATGCGGCGCCGCTCGAAGCCGGCCAGGCCGACGGCGGCGAGCGCCTCGCGCGCCCGCTCGACGAGCGCCGCGTCGAGCGCGCCGAAGGCGCCGCGGCGCGGCCAGTGGCCGAGCGCGACGAAGTCGAGCACGCCGATCGGAAAGCCGCGGTCGATGTGCGACTGCTGCGGCAGGTAGCCGATGCGGCCGGCGAGCTCCGGCGCGATCTCGATGCGCCCGGCGCTGGCCGGCAGCCGGCCAGCCAGCGCTTCGAGCAGGCTGCTCTTGCCGGCGCCGTTCGGGCCGATCACCGCGGTCAGCGAACCGGCGGCGAACTCGCCGCCCAGGTGGTGCACGGCCGGGTGGCGCTGGTGCGTCACCGTCAGGTCGGCGATGCGGACGGCGCAGTCGCTCATGAGGAACGGGAAGACAGGTCGGCCAGCGCCCAGGCCACCGCGGCCCACAGCAGCACGATCGCGCCCAGCGCCGCCAGCACGCGCGCCGCGGCGCCGCGCATCAGCACGCTGGGGCCTTCGGGGGCGGGCGCGGCGTGGCCGTGGTCGTGTTCGTGGTCGTGCATGTGGACGTGGACGTGACTCATGCCGAAGCCCCCGCGCAATCGGCGCAGCGCCCGCGCAGCGTGATCTCGTGCTGCTCGACCTGGAAGCCCGCCGGCGCCAGCCTGTCGATGCCGCCCGGGCAGGCGTGGATCGGGAAGACGCGGTCGCAGGCCACGCAGTGGAAGTGGTGGTGATGGTGGGCCCGCCCGCGCGCGTGCGCCTGGCCGCAGGGCGCCTCGAAGCGCGCCGGCTGGCCGGGCAGGTCGACCTTGACCACCTGCGCCTCCTCGTGCAGCGCGCGCAACTGGCGGTAGACGGTGGACAGGTTCAGCGTCGGCACCTCGGCGCGCGCCAGCGCGAGGATCTCCGCCGGCGCGAGCGAGCGGCCGCTGCGCGCCAGCGAGCGCAGCACGGCGTCTTTCTGGCGCGTCTGTCGGGTGGGGCGGGGCGAGCGGGCCGGGTGGCCGATGTGGGCATCCATCGCGGACCGCATCTTATTGCAAATGCGATTGCATTTGCCGTGCGCGGGCGAATGCCCTGCCGGCGCCCCGGGGCAAGCCGCTACCATTGCCGCGCAAAGCCCGACCAACACAGACAGACGAGGACGGAGGCCCGCATGCCGGTGATCGTGGTGGCCAACCCCAAGGGCGGCGTTGGCAAGAGTACGTTGTCGACCAATCTCGCGGGCTACCTCGCCTCGCGCGGCCACGCGGTGATGCTCGGCGACGTCGACCGCCAGCGCTCGGCGCTGACCTGGCTGTCGCTGCGCTCGCCGCAGTTGCGGCCCATAGGCACCTGGGACACGCACGGCGACATCGTGCGCCCGCCCAAGGGCACCACGCACGTGGTGCTCGACACGCCGGCCGGCCTGCACGGCAAGCGCCTGGACGAGGTGATGAAGATCGCCGACAAGGTGATCATCCCGATCCAGCCGAGCATCTTCGACATCCACGCCACGCACGCCTTCGTCGCCGAACTGCTGGCGCACCGGCGCAGCGACAAGGTCGAACTCGGCATCGTCTGCATGCGCGTGCGCGAGGGCACGCTGTCGGCCGAGCACCTGCGCGCCTTCGTCGAGAAGCTGAAGGTGCCGCTGATCGGCCAGTTGCGCGACACGCAGAACTACGTGCACCTGGCCGCCCACGGCCTGACGCTGTGGGACGTGGGCGCGGCGCGCTTCGAGCGCGACCAGGAGCAGTGGCAGAGCATCGTCGAATGGGTGGACGCATGAGGCGCTTCGCATCGCTGGAGGAACTCGGCCGCGAGCTGGGGCAGGTGGTCGGCACGAGCGACTGGGTCGAGGTCACGCAGCAGCGCATCGACGAGTTCGCGCGCGCCACCGGCGACCTGCAATGGATCCACGTCGACCCGGTGCGCGCCGCCGCGGGCCCGTTCGGCGGCACCATCGCGCACGGCTTCCTGACGCTGTCGCTGCTGCCGCAGATGGGCGAGTCGGCGCTGGAGATCGGCGGCCTGCGCATGGGCATCAACTACGGGCTGAACAAGGTGCGCTTCCCGGCGCCGGTGCCCGTGGGCAGCCGGCTGCGCGGCCACTTCAAGCTGGTCGGCTTCGAGCCCATCGACGGCGGCGCGCAGATCACCTTCGAGGTCACGATGGAGCGCGAGGGTTCGGCCAAGCCGGTGTGCGTGGCCGAGTCGCTGTCGCGCCGCTACGTCTAGGAGGGCATGCGAGATGAAAGTCCTGCTGATCGACGACCACCCGCTGATCCTGTCGGCGCTCAAGACGGTGATCCAGGGCCTGGGCGAAGGCGTGAGCGTGGTCGGCGCGGCCAGCGCCGCCGAGGCGCGCGCCACGCTCGCCGCCGACGCCGACTTCGACCTCGTGCTGCTCGACCTCGCGCTCGGCGACGCGCACGGCTTCGACGTGCTGCGCGAGTTCCGCGCCCAGTACCCGGCGCTGCCGGTGGTGGTGGTGTCGGCCTCCGACCGCAGCAGCGACGTGATCCACGCCATCGACCTCGGCGCGATGGGCTTCGTGCCCAAGCGCGCCAGCAACGACATCCTGTTCGAGGCGCTGCACGTGGTGATGTCCGGCGGCATCTACGTGCCGCCGATGACGCTGCGCAGCTTCGACGACGCCGCCGCGCCGGCCGCCGCGGGCAGCGTGCCGCAGGCCCTGGCCGCGGTGCGCGAGCACGCCGAGGCCGGCGAGGTGCAGAAGGCGCCGCCGCTGGCCTCGCTCGGGCTGACGCCGCGCCAGACCGACGTGCTGGCGCTGCTGCTGCAGGGCAAGCCGAACAAGCTGATCGCGCGCGACCTCAACCTCTCCGTCGAGACCGTGAAGGACCACGTCGCCGCCGTGCTGCGCGCGCTGAACGTCAGCTCGCGCACGCAGGCCGTGCTGGCGGTCAGCCAGATGACGCACCAGGGCGGCCTGAACGCATGGCGCAATCCGACGACGCGCTGAGCGCCGCGGACACTCCCCCGGCGCGGCCGCCGGCGCCGCCGCGCGAGGCGCTGCTGCCCGACGAGGTGCTGGCGCTGTACGCCTTCACCGCCGCCACGCTGGCCGGGCTGGCCGGCGGCTTCGGCCTGATGCTGATGCTGTTCTGGGCGCAGGCGCGCACGCCGCGCTTCCTCGGCTGGGCGGCGCTGTTCGTCGGGCTGTGGATCGCGCGCATCGTGCTGGCGCGCGCCTTCCGGCGCGCCTTCAAGAGCGGCGCGCCGATGGCGTGGGCGCGCTGGCAGCGGCGCTGGAACGTGCTGACGCTGTGCTCGGCCGCGGCCTGGGGGCTGGCCGGCTGGCTGTTCCACTCGCGCGCCATCGGCATCCAGCACATCGGCCTGATCCTGGTGATCTACACCTTCTGCATCGCGGTGGTGCCGGTGCTCGGCAACCACCCGCGCATGTTCGTCGCCTACGTGACGATCTGCTTCACGCCGCTGATCGTGCGCATCGCGATGGTCGGCGATGCCTACAGCTACCAGCTCGCCGGCATGCTGGCGATCATCGTCTCGCTGACCACCGTGCTGGCGCGCAACTACCGCCACACGCTGCAGCGCCTGCTGGAGCACAAGCTGCGCGCCGACGGCCTGGCCGCGCAACTGCGCGTCGAGAAGGCCGCCGCCGACGCCGCGCGCCAGGAGGCCGAGATCGCCAACCGCGCCAAGACGCAGTTCTTCACCGCCGCCAGCCACGACCTGCGCCAGCCGCTGCACGCGATGGGCCTGTTCGCCGAGGCGCTGCGCCAGCGCACCCGCGAGCCCGAGGTGGCCCAGCTCGTCAACAGCATCAACGCCTCGGTCGACGCGCTCGAAGGCCTGTTCTCCGAGCTGCTCGACATCACCCGCATCGACGCCGGCGGCGTCGACGTGCGTCCGCAGCACTTCGAGTTCGACGACATCCTGCGCAAGCTGCGCCTGCACTTCGAGCCCACCGCCTTCGAGAAGGGCCTGGCGCTGTCGCTGCGCGGCGGCCGCCACGTGATCCATGCCGACCCGCTGCTGGTCGAGCGCATCGTGCGCAACCTCGTCAGCAACGCGATCCGCTACACCAACGACGGCGGCGTGCTGGTGGCGGCGCGCGCGCGCGCCGGCAAGGTGATCGTGCAGGTGTGGGATTCGGGACTGGGCATCCGCGAGCAGGAACAGGCCAAGGTCTTCGAGGAGTTCTACCAGGTGCCCAACACGCCGGCGGTGGCGCCGCACCAGCGCAAGGGCTTGGGCCTGGGGCTGGCGATCGTCAAGCGCCTGGCCGACCTGATGGGCGCGAACATCACGCTGCGCTCGCGCCCCGGCCACGGCACGGTGTTCACGCTCGAACTGCCGGTCGGCGAGCGCGCGCCGCCGCAGCCGGCGCCCGCGTCGGCGCGCGGCGTGCCGGGCCTGACGCTGGCGGGCCGCCTGATCGTGGTGGTGGAAGACGAACCCGCCGTGCGCAGCGGGCTGGAGGTGCTGCTGCAGGGCTGGGGCGCGCAGCTCGCGTCGTTCGACGGCGTGGCCGAGTGCGAGGCCTGGGCGGCGGCCGCCGATCCGGCCGGCGCGCGGCCCGACCTGTGCATCGTCGACTACCGGCTGGAGAGCGGGCGCAACGGCGTCGAGGCGATCACCGCGCTGCGCCGGCGCTTCGGCGCCGCGCTGCCGGCCATCGTCGTGACCGGCAGCACGATGAGCACGCTCGACAAGGAGGCGCAGGAGAAGGACTTCCACCTGCTGCTCAAGCCGGTGGTGCCCAACAAGCTGCGTGCGATGATCGCGTTCAAGCTCGGCGCGCGTGCGCCGCGGTGAACGACACTGAGCGACACGGCAACAAGCGAAGGCGAGGGAGGTTTCGAATGAACTGGTTCGTGGCGGTGCTGAAGAAGTACGCGGATTTCTCCGGGCGCGCGCGGCGCAAGGAGTACTGGATGTTCATCCTGATCTACGTGCTGATCGCCGTCGTCGTCGGCTTTCTCGACGGCATGCTCGGCGACAAGAGCATCCTCAGCGGGCTGCTGGCCATCGGGCTGCTGCTGCCCAGCCTGGCGGTGACGGTGCGCCGCCTGCACGACACCGACCGCAGCGGCTGGTGGATCCTGATCGGCCTGGTGCCGGCCATCGGCGGCATCGTGCTGCTGGTCTTCACGGTGCTGGCCGGCACGCCGGGCAGCAACCAGTACGGCGAAGATCCGCTGGGCGAGGCCGAGCCAGGCTGAGCTCCCGCAGTCGCACGTCGGTATCCAGCGGCCGCCGCGGAACCGGCTCTGCCGGGCCGCTGGCGGCGCCCCCTGGGGAGAGCGCGCGAGCGCTCCGGGGGGGACGTATCAAGCCGGTTCGTACGCCAGCCGCACGTAGATCGGCGCGAAGGCCTCGGCCTGGGTGATCTCGAGCAGGTGCTCGCGCGCCAGTTCGAGCATCGCGATGAAGGTCACCACCAGCACCTGCGGGCCGCGCGTGGTGTCGAACAGGTCTTCGAACAGCGCGAAGCGCCGGCCTTGCAGGCGGCGCAGCACGATGCTCATGTGCTCGCGCACGCTCAACTGCTCGCGCGTGATGGTGTGGTGCTGGTTCAGCCTGGCGCGGCGCAGGATGTCGGCCCAGGCGGCGCGCAGGTCGTCGGGGGCTACGTCGGGGAAGCGCGGCGCGAGCGACTGCTCGATCGTCACCTGCGCGCGCAGGAAGTCGCGCCCCAGCAGCGGCAGCGCGTCGAGCCGCGCGGCGGCGAGCTTCATCTGCTCGTATTCGATCAGCCGGCGCACCAGCTCGGCGCGCGGATCCTCGGGCTCCTGGCCGTCGGCGCTCTTCTTCGGCGGCAGCAGCATGCGCGATTTGATCTCGATCAGCATCGCCGCCATCAGCAGGTACTCGCTGGCCAGCTCCAGGTTGGTGCTGCGGATCTGGTCGACGTAGGCCAGGTACTGGCGCGTCACGTCGGCCATCGGGATGTCGAGGATGTTGAAGTTCTGCTTGCGGATCAGGTACAGCAGCAGGTCCAGCGGACCCTCGAAGGCTTCGAGGAAGACCTCCAGCGCGTCGGGCGGGATGTACAGATCCTGCGGCAGCGCGAACAGCGGCTCGCCGTACAGGCGCGCCACCGCGACGCTGTCGACCTCCACGGGCGGCAGCGCCTGCGCGTCGGGCGTCGGCGGGGGCATGTCGGGCGGCTCGGGCGCCGCCGCGGCCTCGTGGCTCATCGCCGCGCGAAGGCTCAGTGGCCCTTGGTCTGGTAGACGTAGGGCTGCTGCGGCACGCGCGCGGCGCTGTACTCGGCCTGCGCCTCGCGGTCGATGGCCTTGTCCCACAGCAGCGCGCGGCCGGCGCGCTGTTCCTGTTCGAGGGTGGGGCGCTGGGCCTTCAACTGTTCGATGAAGGACGTCACGTCGGACTTGTAGGGTTTCCAGAAGAGCGGCATGGCGGCGATTTTATCCGGCCGGGCCGGCGCCAGGCTTACGCTTCCACCCGGCGCAGGTTGCGCGCGCCGTCGAAGAAGCGGTGCGGCTCGCCGAGCATCCACTTGGCCAGCTCGTCGAGCCGCGCCGAGCCCACTTCCAGCGCGGGCAGGTCGAGCGTGATGGTTTCGAAGCCGTCGAAGTTCATCACCTTGAAGTGCAGCCGCGCATGGTCGTGATCGGGCGTCACCGTCACGCCGAAGCTGAAGTCGACCAGCACCTCGTAGCGCATCTCCTGCAGCTTGTTGTTGTCGGGGTTGCGCAGCGCCTGCGCGTGCACCGGCGCGCCGGCCTGGCGCAGCTTGGCGTCGATCTTCTCGATCTCGGCGACGAAGTCCTTCGCGAAGGCGATCTTGCGGCCGTCGCGCAGCCGGCCGTGCAGCGCGATGTAGTCATAGGCGTCGGTGCCGCGCAGCTTGCGGCGGCGCGCGTCGACCTTCAGCTCGACCATCGGCAGTTGCTCGAACACCGTGCGGCGATCCAGCGCGTAGCGTGTCTTCGACACCGGCTCGAGCACGTCGAGCTGGCGGATCAGCGTGTCGAAGTAGCCGAACACCGTCTTGCAGGCCGCCTCGGTGAGCAGCGCGTTGCGCTCGGCGGCGGCGTTGTCGGTGTTCCGTTCCGCCTTGGCGGCTTCGGCCTGGCGCTTGAGGTCGTCGAGGAATCCCACGGGCGTGGAGGATATCGCAGCGCGCCGCACCGGATTTTCATCAAGAACGGCGGGGCCCTCTGCCAAGATCCGCCGCGATGACCGAGATCGAACTGAAGTTCCAGGTGCCCGAGGCGGCGCGCGCGGCGGTGCAGGCCGCCGTGGCGGGGCGTGGCGGCGCGGCGCGCAGCGTGCGTCTGCAAGCCGCCTACTTCGACACGCCCGACGGCCGCCTCGCCGCGGCCGGCGTGGCGCTGCGCCTGCGCCGCGAGGGCGCGCGCTGGGTGCAGACGCTGAAAGCGGCCGGCGACGACGCGATGACGCGCCTGGAGCACAACGTGCCGCGCCGCGAGCGCACGGCGCTGCCGCCCGCGCCCGAACTCGCGCTGCACGACGGCACGCCGGCCGGGCAGCGGCTGGCAGCGCTGCTCGGGCCCGGCGACGAGCTGGTGTGCCGCTACCACACCGACATCCGCCGCACGCTGCGCGCGCTGCGGCGGCCGGGCGCACTGCTGGAGCTGGCCTTCGACCAGGGCCGCATCGTCGCCGGCGCGGCCTCGCTGCCGGTGTGCGAACTGGAAATCGAACTGCTGCGCGGCGACCCGGCCGCGCTGCTGGATGCCGCACGCACCTGGGTGGCGCGCCACGGCCTGTGGCTGGACGTGCGCAGCAAGGCCGAGCGCGGCACGCTGCTGGCGGCGGGCACGCCGCGCGCGGCGGCGCGCAAGGCGTCCGCGGTGTCGCTGCCGGCGGCGGCCGGCCTCGCCACGGCGCGCCGCGCGGTGCTCGGCGAATGCGTGCAGCAGATCGTCGTCAACGCCAGCACGCTGGCCGGCGGCGACTTCGGCGACGAGCACGTGCACCAGTTGCGCGTCGGCCTGCGCCGGCTGCGCAGCGCGCTCGACCTGTTCGCGCCGCCGGAGGGGCCGCGCGATGCGCTCGACGCCGGCGCGGCGGCGCTGTTCCGCGCGCTCGGCGCGGCGCGCGACCAGGCGGCGATCGTGCAGCCGCTGCGCGCGAGGCTGGCCACGGCGATGCACGAGGCCGGCCTCGCGCTGGCGCCGCCCGACTGGAGCGCGCCGCCGGGCGAGGATCCGGTGCGGGTGCTGCGCAGCACGGCCGCGCAGGCCTGGCTGCTCGACGCGCTGCGCGCCGGGCTGGCCGCGCCGCCGAGCGGCGACGACGCGCCGGCCGCCGAGGCGCTGACCGAACGCCTCGCCGCCTGGCACCGCCGCGTGCGCCGCGACGCCAAGCGCTTCGCCGCGCTGGACGACGAGGCGCGGCACCGCCTGCGCAAGCGCGCCAAGCGCCTGCGCTACGGCCTGGAGTTCGCGCGCGGCCTGCTGGGCGCGAAGAAGACGGCGCGCCTGCTCGGGGCGCTGGCCGAGCTGCAGACGCGCCTGGGCGAGCTGAACGACGCCGGCGTGGCCTTGCAGGCGCTGCGCGAGGCGCCCGCGCCGGATGCGGCCACCGGCTTCGCGCTCGGCTGGCTGGCCGCGCGCCGCGCCGCGCTGGCCGAGGCCTGCGCGCCGGCGCTCGAGGGTTTCATCGCCGCGAAGACATCCTGGTGAGTCAGCGCAGGCGCCGCAAGGCCTCGTCCAGCGTCGCCGCGAAGGCCGCCTCGCCGACGTGTTCGGCGAAACCCGCGCGTTGCATCAGCGAGCGCGGCTGCTCGTTGACGGCGGCCAGCAGCAGCGTGATGCCGCGTTTCTTCAGCGCGCGCTCCATCTGTTCCAGCGCTTCGAGGCCGGAGGTGTCCATGCCGATCAGGCGGTGCAAATCGAGCACCAGCGCGCGCGTGCCGGCGGGCAGTTGCGCCGGCAGCGCCTCCAGCTTGCCGACCGCGCCGAAGAAGAGGGCGCCGTACATCTCGCGGATCTGCACGCCGTCGGGCACGCCCTCGGGCAGCTCGGCCGCCGTGCGCGGCTCGACGCGGAACAGCGTGCTCATGCGGTAGATGAAGAACACGCAGGCCAGCACCAGCCCGACCTCCACCGCCACGGTGAGGTCGAAGATCACCGTCAGCAGGAAGGTGCCGACCAGCACGGTGCGGTACTGCACGCTGAACTGGCGCAGCCGCGCGAACTCGCGCCACTCGCCCATGTTCCAGGCGACGAACAGCAGGATGCCGGCCAGCGCCGCCAGCGGCACGCTGGCCGCCAGCGGCGCGGCGGCCAGCACCACCACCAGCAGCGTCAGCGCGTGCACGATGCCCGCCACCGGGCTGGTGGCGCCCGAGCGCACGTTGGTGACGGTGCGCGCGATCGTGCCGGTGGCCGGAATGCCGCCGAAGGCCGGCGTGACCATGTTGGCCACGCCCTGCGCCATCAGCTCCTGATTGGGGTCGTGGCGCGGCGCGTCGATCAGGTTGTCGGCCACGCGCGCGCACAGCAGCGACTCGATCGCGCCGAGCATCGCCAGCGTCAGCGTCGGGATCAGCAACTGCTTGGCGCTCTCCCAACTGAACGCGGGCAGTTGCAGGTCGGGCAGGCTCTGCGGAATGCCGCCGAACCTGCTGCCGATGGTCTCCACCGGAAGATCGAACAGCGCGGTGGCCAGCGTCGCCAGCACCAGCGCGACGATGGTGCCTGGCACGTGCGCCGCGGCGCGGTACAGGCGGTGCCGCCAGCCGACGTGGTCCTGCGGCATGGTGTACGACTTCGGCCACGCCACCACCAGCGCCAGGCAGGCCAGCCCGATCGCCAGCGCATAGGGGTTGAGCGTGCTCGCGTGCCTGGCCAGCACGCCGATCTGCGTGAAGAAGTCGGCCGGCAGCTTGGCGATCGTCAGGCCGAACAGGTCCTTCACCTGCGACAGCCCGATCAGCACCGCGATGCCGTTGGTGAAGCCGATGATGATGGTCACCGGGATGTAGCGCACCAGCGCGCCGAGCTTGAACAGGCCCATCGCGAACAGCAGCACGCCCGACAGGGCGGTGGCGATCAGCAGGTTGGTCAGCCCGTAGCGCTCGACGATGCCGTAGACGATGACGATGAAGGCGCCGGCCGGCCCGCCGATCTGCACCTGCGAGCCGCCCAGCGCGGAGATCAGGAAGCCGGCGACGATGGCGGTGACGATGCCCTGCTCGGGCTTGACGCCCGAGGCGATGGCGAATGCCATCGCCAGCGGCAGCGCGACGACGCCGACCGTCAGGCCGGCGGCGATGTCGGCGCGCAGCCGCGCGGCGTCGTAGCCGCGCACGGCGTCGAGCAGGCGCGGGCGGAACGGATGCAGTTGGGGCAGGGCCATGGAACCTCCGGGGTGGAATGCGGGCGAAGCGATCGCTTCGCACCCGGAGGTCCGCAGTGGTGGGCGCGTGCCATGAAGCGACGCCGCCGCGTCGGCCCCTGGAGCAACGAGCCGCCGTGCATGGCGCCGCCGCTCAGCGCACGCGCAGGCCCGGCGTGGCGCCCGGCCAGGGTTCGAGCAGGTACAGCCCGGGGTGGGCCTTCTCGTCGGCGTGGCCGGCGGCCAGCACCATGCCTTCGCTGAGGCCGAACTTCATCTTGCGCGGCGCGAGGTTGGCCACCATCACCGTGAACTTGCCGACCAGGTCTTCCGGCTGGTAGGCCGATTTGATGCCGCTGAAGACGTTGCGCAGGCGTGGACGCCCCTGCGGGTCGGTTCCTTCGCCGGCGTCGAGCGTCAGGCGCAGCAGCTTGTCGCTGCCCTCGACCGCCTCGCAGGCGACGATCTTCGCGATGCGCAGGTCGACCTTGGCGAAGTCGTCGACCTTGATCTCGGCGGCGATCGCCTCGCCGCCGGGCGGCGGCAGCTCGATCTTCGGCGGCTCGAACAGCTTGTCGAGCAGCTCCGGGGCTACGCGCTGCATCAGGTGCTTGTATTCGCCGATCGTGTGCGCGCCGAGTGCGCGCGAGGCGTCGGCGAAGCTCATCGGGGCGACCTTCAGGAAACCCTCCACCTGCGCGGCCAGCGCCGGCAGCACCGGCTTGAGGTAGATCGTCAGCACGCGGAAGGCCTCGATGCACACCGTGCAGACGTCGTGCAGCACCGCGTCCTGGCCCGGCTGCTTGGCCAGTTCCCAGGGCTTGTGCTGGTCGACGTACTCGTTCACGCGGTCGGCCAGCAGCATGATTTCGCGCAGCGCCTTGCCGAACTCGCGCTCCTCGTACAGGCGCTCGATCTCGGCGCGGTGCGCGCGCAGGCCGTCGAGCAGCGTGCGGCCCTCGACGCCGATGTCGGCCGACAGCCGGCCGCCGAAGCGCTTGCTGAGGAAGCCGGCGGCGCGGCTGGCGATGTTGATGTACTTGCCGACGAGGTCGGAATTGACGCGCGCGACGAAGTCGTCGGGGTTGAAGTCGATGTCCTCGACCTTGGCGTTCAGCTTGGCGGCGATGTAGTAGCGCAGCCACTCGGCGTTCATGCCGAGTTCGAGGTACTTCAGCGGCGAGATCCCGGTGCCGCGGCTCTTGCTCATCTTCTCGCCGCCGTTGACGGTGATGAAGCCGTGCACGAACACCTTGTCGGGCGTCTTGCGGCCGCTGAAGTGCAGCATCGCCGGCCAGAACAGCGTGTGGAAGTAGGTGATGTCCTTGCCGATGAAGTGCACCTGCTCCAGCGCCGGATCGGCGAGCAGCGCGTCGCAGTCGCGGCCCGTCCGGTCGCAGTAGTTCTTCAGCGAGGCGAGGTAGCCCACCGGCGCGTCGAGCCAGACGTAGAAGTACTTGTCGTCGGTGTCGGGGATGCGGATGCCGAAGTAGGGCGCGTCGCGGCTGATGTCCCAGTCGGCCAGGCCGACATGGCCCTCGTCGTCGGTGGCGAACCACTCGCGGATCTTGTTCAGCACCTCGCCTTGCAGCCGGCCGGGCGCCTGCGTCCACTCCTGCAGGAAGTCGAGGCAGCGCTGCGAGGAGAGCTGGAAGAAGTGGTGCTCGCTGGACTTCATCACCGGCGTCGCGCCGGTCAGCGTCGAGTACGGGTTCTTCAGCTCGGTGGGTGTGTAGACCGCGCCGCACACCTCGCACGAATCGCCGTACTGGTCTTTCGCGGCGCAGCGCGGGCACTCGCCCTTGATGTAGCGGTCGGGCAGGAACATGCCCTTGACCGGGTCGTAGAACTGCTCGATCGCGCGCACCGCGATCAGGCCCTGGCGGCGCAGCGCGAGGTAGATGTCCTGCGCCAGCGCGTGGTTCTCGGGCCCGTCGGTGCTGTGCCAGTTGTCGAAGCCGATGTGGAATCCGTCGAGGTACTGGCGGCGCCCGGCGGCGATCTGCGCGACGAAGGCCTGCGGCGACAGCCCCGCCTTCTCGGCCGCGATCATGATCGGCGCGCCGTGCGCGTCGTCGGCGCAGACGAAGTGCACTTCGTTGCCCATCATGCGCTGGAAGCGCACCCAGATGTCGGCCTGGATGTACTCCATCATGTGCCCGATGTGGAACGGCGCGTTGGCGTAGGGCAGGGCGGTGGTGACGAAGAGCTTGCGGGTCATGCGAAGCGAGGCGACGGGCGCTCGTCGTGAGGGAGTTCGGCATTGTACGGACGCCGATTCAGCGGCGAGCCCGCACTGGGTGCGGACTCTGCTAGGCTCCAACGACAGAAGTCCGTCGATTCGGATCGATTGAGGAGGGGACGATGGAATCCGTGTTCTCCACGCCGCACAGCGCCGCCCTGACGCGCGGCGCGCGAATGCTCGGGCTGTGCCTGCCGATGCTGCTCGGCGCTTGTGGCGGCGGCGGTGGAGGTGGGGGCGATGGTGGAACGCCCCCTGTCGCCGCCACCCTGAATCTGGCCGACGACGCTGCGGCACTCAACTGGAACGGGCAGGCCACGATCGATATCCTGGCCAACGACAGCGTGAGCCGGGGTGTGCTGACTCTGGAGTCGGTTTCGGCACCCGCTCACGGTCATGCCGCGATCGTCGGCGGCAAGCTCGTCTACACACCCTCCACGGGCTACTTCGGCACCGACGCCGTGGGCTACGTCGCGAGGGCGGCCGAAGGCGGGGCGACGGCGTCCGCCACCGTGTCGCTGACTGTGTCGGCGCAACTGCAATTGCAGGGATCGGCCAGCGGCGCGTCGCTGGCCGGCGCAACCGTCACCGCCCACGTCGGTGCGAACAGCTTCGCCACGACGAGCGATGCGCAGGGAGCGTACAGCCTGAACATCAGCAGCGCCGATCCGAACGATGTGGTGACGCTCGCGGCGACCGGCCGTGATGCCCAAGCGGCAGTCAGGCTTGCCGCCGCGCTGGGCGACATGGCAACCCTGGCCCGGCAGGCCGACTCCGGGGGCAAGATCGAATCGACGCGGGCCCCCGCGCTGAACCTGTCGCACCTGTCCACTGCTTCGTTCGCCATGGTGATGGAGGCCAACGGTGGCGAGGCGCCGGCGACGCAGGCGCTCCTCGATACGCTGTCCTCGATCTTGTCGCCGCAGCGCATCGTCGATCTGGCCACCGCCATCGAACTCGTGGCCGACCATGGCGTGGCCTTGCCGGCCGGTGCCGCGGACACGCTTGCGCTGGTGATGAACCCCTCCTCGTCGCAACTGCTGGAAGACTTTCTCGACGCTCAGACCGGCGGCGCGAATGCGATGCGCTTCACGTCGGTGCAAGCCGACGTGCTTGCCGGCAACTCGCCGTCCGGCGCGCCGCCGCTGGCGGTGAGCGGGCCACAGTCACTCGCCTACTTCACTGGCAACGGGCAAAGTGGCATCGACGTGCTGTACGTCGTCTATCGTCCCGACGGCTCGGCGACGGTGGTTCGCCGCATGGGTGCAGGCGAGGCGACCTGGACGGTGTCCGCCGGCGCGATGACATTGACGATGCAGCAGCCGTACTCGTATCCGGAGCTGGTCTTCAACCCGATCAGTGGCACGCTCGATTCGACTCGCGTCGACATCACCGGCTACAGGCTCGAGCAGGTCGTGGGTTCATCGAGCGTCGGGGACGTGCTTGTCCATGAATTCGGCACCCGCACGATGCTCGACGGGTCTGCTGCCGGGCAAGTGGAGCCCTTTGCCACAGCCGGCCGATTGTGTCGAAGCGTCGACCTCGCGAAGGTGACTGCGTTGCAGACGTCGGAATTCACCGCAGGCTCGCAGTGGGGCGGGGTGATCTCGGGTGCGTTCAACCTCGACCCCCCATTCAATCTCGGCAATGCGCCCGCTGCGGACATTCTGGGCATTGCGGAAGGATCATCGGCGACGCTGATTCGATCGGCACGCGCAGTGAACTGGACGGTCAACGACGGATGGTTGAGATTGACCGACGGGTCCACGGATAGGCGCTACGCCCGCTTGTCGCGAGACGCGGTGACGGGTGAGGAACACTGGCTGGCGGTCGATTTCGATGCGGGCGTGATGACGCGTGCGGTCGAGATGCTCACGGTCAAAGTCGAGCCCGGTCTTGTCTTCGCCACGGCGGCGTCCAGCCATCGCCGCTGGCAGAGTCCGTTCGGCACGCTGACGAACCGGCTCTATCACGACGCCTATTCGGATGGAACCGGTGCACTGCTGGATGGTGCCGGGGAGGTTCTCATTCCCAATACCTGGACCGTCGATGCCGAGGGCAGGCTGGCATACAGCATGGGCACCTTGCTGGGGCAGGCTCGCATCAGGGAGTGGACCCTGCTCAGAAGATCGGCGTCGAAACTCATCGTGCTGGAGCGCTATTGGGAGTCCGGCAGCTTCGACTTCCGCCGCCTTGCGGTCTACGTCGATCGTGGTCCATCGAGCCGCTGAGGGTAACCCCCTCGGCTAGACTTGCTGCGCCTGCCGTTCCCGCGCGGTGCTCCCGACGCTTCCACATGCCCGCCACCGAATCCGCCCTGCTCGAAGCCCTCGCGGCCGTCGTCGACCCGAACACCGGGCGCGATTTCGTTTCGGCCAAACAGATCAGGAACCTGAAGATCTCCGGCGGCGACGTGGCCTTCGACGTCGAACTGGGCTACCCGGCCAGGAGCCAGGTTGCGGCGCTGCGCCAGGCGCTGGTGGCGGCGGCGCGGCGCGTGGCGGGGGTGGACAACGTCAGCGTCGGCATCACGAGCAAGGTGATCGCGCACGCGGTGCAGCGCGGCGTGCAACTGCTGCCGGGCGTCAAGAACATCGTCGCGGTGGCTTCCGGCAAGGGCGGCGTGGGCAAGAGCACCACCGCGGCCAACCTCGCGCTGGCGCTGGCCGCCGAGGGCGCCACGGTGGGCATCCTCGACGCCGACATCTACGGCCCCAGCCAGCCGATGATGATGGGCCTGTCCGGTCGGCCCGAGAGCAGCGACGGCAAGACGATGGACCCGCTGGTCGGCCACGGCGTGCAGGTGATCTCGATCGGGCTGCTGATCGAGCCCGACAACCCGATGATCTGGCGCGGTCCGATGGCCACGCAGGCGCTCGAGCAACTGCTGCGCCAGACCAACTGGAAAGACCTCGACTACCTGATCGTCGACATGCCGCCGGGCACCGGCGACATCCAGCTCACGCTCAGCCAGCGCGTGCCGCTGACCGGCGCGGTGATCGTCACCACGCCGCAGGACATCGCGCTGCTCGACGCGAAGAAGGGCATCCGCATGTTCGAGAAGGTCGGTGTGCCCATCCTCGGCGTCGTCGAGAACATGGCGGTGCACGTGTGCAGCAACTGCGGCCACGTCGAGCACATCTTCGGCGCCGAGGGCGGCAAGCGCATGGCGGCCGAGTTCGGCATCGACTACCTGGGCGCGCTGCCGCTGGCGCTGTCGATCCGCGAGCAGGCGGATTCGGGCCGGCCCAGCGTGGTCAGCGACCCCGAGGGCGAGATCGCCGGCCTCTACAAGAGCGTGGCGCGGCAGGTGGCGGTGAAGATCGCGCAGCGCGCCAAGGACTTCAGCGCCAGGTTCCCGACCATCACGGTGTCCAAAGGCACCTGAGCCGCGCGGCGCGCGCGCTTCAGGCGATGCGCGCCAGGTCGCGCAGCACGGTCGGGCCGGCGCGGCGCTCGATCTCGGCCAGCAGCGCCTTGCCCCAGCCGAACGAGAACAGCGCCTCGGCGACGACGAACATCGGCCCGACCAGAAAGCCGAGCGGGTCGCCGCCCAGGGCCGGCTTGCGGCCCTCGTACCAGTGGCCGATGAACTGCACCAGCCCGCCCGCCACCAGGAAGCCAACGCCCCAGGCCAGCCAGGCGCCGGTGCCGCTGTCGCCCACGCGCTGCGCCAGCGCGACCAGCACGCCGATCGCGGCGTTGACCGCCAGGCCCAGCGCGAGGTTGCCGCGTGTCAGGTACCAGACCGCGGCGGCGGCGAAGGCGATCCAGGCCGGGCTCAGCGTCCAGCCCACCAGCACGAAGGCCGGCTTGGCCAGCAGCACGCCCAGCGCGAACACCATCATCGGGACGCAGACGAAGTGGCTGGCGATGTTGCGCCGGTCGCGGTGCGTCGTCGCGTACTGGACGAGGAGGTCGGTGGCGCCGCGCATGGTGTGTCTCCGCAGGTCGGGGGGCTGTCAGCCCCAACTGTGGCACAGCTTGGCGCGGCCGGGCGTGCGCGGGCTCCTAAAATGCACGCTTCCCACCCGGAATTCGCGCGATGAGCATCAAGAGCGACAAGTGGATACGCCGCATGGCCGAGCAGCACGGCATGATCGAGCCCTTCGAGCCCGGCCAGGTGCGCCACGCGGCCGACGGCCACAAGATCGTCAGCTACGGCACCAGCAGCTACGGCTACGACATCCGCTGCGCGCCCGAATTCAAGGTCTTCACCAACATCCACAGCACCGTCGTCGACCCGAAGAACTTCGACGAGAAGAGCTTCGTCGACTTCCACGGCGACCACTGCATCATCCCGCCCAACAGCTTCGCGCTGGCGCGCACGGTGGAGTACTTCCGCATCCCGCGCAACGTGCTGACCATCTGCCTGGGCAAGAGCACCTACGCGCGCTGCGGCATCATCGTCAACGTCACGCCCTTCGAGCCCGAGTGGGAAGGCTACGTGACGCTGGAGTTCAGCAACACCACGCCGCTGCCGGCCAAGATCTACGCCGGCGAGGGCTGCGCGCAGGTATTGTTCTTCGAGAGCGACGAGGTCTGCGAAACCAGCTACAAAGACCGCGGCGGCAAGTACCAGGGCCAGCGCGGCGTGACGCTGCCCAAGACCTGACGAACGGGAGACGAGCATGAAGTGGCAAGGCAACCGCGAGAGCGAGAACGTCGAGGACGCACGCAACAGTTCGGGCCGCGGCATGCGCCTGGGCGGCGGGCGCGGCATCGGGCTGGGCACCATCGTGATCGCGCTGGTGGGCGGCTGGATCCTGGGCATCAACCCGCTGACGCTGCTGGGCGCGCTCAGCGGCGGGGGCGGCATCGGCCCGGCGGCGGTGCAACAGGCGCCGGCCGGCAAGCCGCCGGCCGACGACCAGATGGCGCGTTTCGTCTCGGTGGTGCTGGCCGACACCGAAGACGTGTGGCGCGCCCAGTTCCAGCAGATGGGCGGCAGCTACCGCGAGCCCAAGCTGCGCCTGTTCCGCGGCGCCGAGGCCACCGCCTGCGGCACCGGCCAGGCGGCGATGGGGCCGTTCTACTGCCCGGGCGACGAGAAGGTCTACATCGACCTGTCGTTCTACGAGACCATGCGCAGCCAGCTCGGCGCGCCGGGCGACTTCGCCCAGGCCTACGTGATCGCCCACGAGGTGGGCCACCACGTGCAGAACCTGATGGGCATCACCGAGAAGGTCGAGAGCGCGCGCCGCCGCATGAGCGAGGCGCAGGGCAACGCGGTGAGCGTGCGGCTCGAACTGCAGGCCGACTGCTTCGCCGGCGTGTGGGCGCACCATGCGCAGAAGGCGCGCCAGATCCTCGAACAGGGCGACCTGGAAGAAGCGCTGAACGCCGCCAGCCGCATCGGCGACGACGCCTTGCAGCGCCAGTCCACCGGCACGGTGCGGCCGGAGAGCTTCACGCACGGCAGCAGCGCGCAGCGCGTGCGCTGGTTCAAGGCCGGCATGGCCAGCGGCCGGGTGCAGGACTGCAATACCTTCGAGGCCCGGCAGCTCTAGGTTTTCAGCGCGTTGATCCAGTCGCAGCGCAAGCGCCCGCGCCGGTGCAGCCGGATGCGGCAGGCGACGTAGAGGCCGGGAACGAAGACGAACAGCGCGACGGCTGCCGCCGCCCCGTCTTCGTGCACCAGCCAGGCGGCCGGTGCGCCCACCCAGCCGACCATCCACAGCGTGACCACGGCCGTCCAGATGTGCCCTTCCATCGGGTGGTCGCGGCGGTGGCACAGGTGCCAGTGGCGCAGTTGCTGGAATTGATCGAGGCTCATGGCGCATCCCCTTGGAGTCGGCGGATGCGTCGAGTGTAAGTTTCGCGTCAGCGCAGCGAAACCCCCCAGGTGACGCTCAGAACGTGCCGGGCAGCAGGATCGAGCGGTCCACGGTCTCGATGCGCGTGTGGCCGCAGAAGGCCATCGTCAGGTCGAGTTCGCGGTGGATGATCTCCAGCGCCTTGGCGACGCCGGCCTCGCCCATCGCGCCCAGGCCGTAGAGGAAGGCGCGGCCGATGTAGGTGCCGCGCGCGCCCAGCGCCCAGGCCTTCAGCACGTCCTGTCCCGAGCGGATGCCGCCGTCCATGTGCACCTCGATCTTCGAGCCCACCGCCTCGACGATCGCCGGCAGCGCGCGGATGCTCGACTCCGCCCCGTCGAGCTGGCGCCCGCCGTGGTTGCTGACGACCAGCGCGTCGGCGCCCGAGTCGGCGGCGAGCCGGGCGTCTTCCACGTCCTGGATGCCCTTGAGGATCAGCTTGCCGCCCCAGCGCTTCTTGATCCATTCGACGTCGCCCCAGTTCAGGCGCGGGTCGAACTGCTGCGCGGTCCAGGCGCCGAGGTTGGCCATGTCGGTGACGCCCTCGACGTGGCCGACGATGTTGCCGAACTGGCGCCGCTTCGTGCCCAGCATGCCCAGACACCAGCGCGGCTTGGTCAGCAGGTTGAGCATGTTCGCCAGCGTCGGCTTGGGCGGCGCCGACAGGCCGTTCTTCAGGTCCTTGTGGCGCTGGCCGAGGATCTGCAGGTCCAGCGTCAGCACCAGCGCGCCGCAGTTCGCCGCCTTGGCGCGGTCGATCAGGCGCTCGATGAAGCCGCGGTCGCGCATCACGTAGAGCTGGAACCAGAACGGCGCCTTGGTGTGCGCGGCGATGTCCTCGATCGAGCAGATGCTCATGGTCGACAGCGTGAACGGGATGCCGAAGCGCTCGGCCGCCTTCGCCGCGAGGATCTCGCCGTCGGCGTGCTGCATGCCGGTCAGGCCGGTCGGGGCGATCGCCACCGGCATCGCCGCGTCCACGCCCACCATCTTCGTCGCCGTCGAGCGGTTTTCCATGTTCACCGCCACGCGCTGGCGCAGCTTGATGCGCTGGAAATCGGCTTCGTTGGCGCGGTAGGTGCTCTCCGTCCACGAGCCCGAATCGGCGTAGTCGTAGAACATGCGCGGCACGCGCTTCCTGGCCAGCACGCGCAGGTCTTCGATGGTGGTGATCACGGTCACGGCTCGTCTCCTTCTTTGCTTCTTCTGTTCCGGCGGCGATGCTAGCGCCCCGGCGGCGGCCCGGCCTGCGCGAACAGCGGCAGCTCGCCGGGCGCGGCCGGTGCCTCGGGCGCGGGCTCCGGCGCGGCGGCGGGCGCCACCAGGTCGGCCAGCCGCGCCAGCGCCCCGGCGCGCACGCCCAGCAGGCGCAGCCGCCGGCTCAGGTCGACGCGCTTGAGGCACTCGCCGGCCGCGCGGCGGATGGTGCGCGCGTCCATCGTGTGCGCCGGCAGCGTCAGGTCGCGCGTCACCGACTTGAAATCGTCGAAGCGCAGCTTGATGCCGATGGTCTTGCTGGCGTAGCCCTTGCGCGCCAGGTCGCCGGCGAGCTCGACGCACAGCTCGGTGAAGATGCCCGACAGCGTGGCGCGGTCGCGCACCGCGTGCAGGTCGCGCTCGAAGGTGGTTTCGCGGCTGATCGACACCGGCTCGCTGTGCGTCACCACCTCGCGCTCGTCGCGGCCGTGCGCGGCGTCGTGCAGCCAGCGCCCGTAGTTGGCGCCGAACTGCCGCACCAGGAAGGCCGGCTCGGCGGCGGCGATGTCGCCCACCGTGTGCAGGCCCAGCGCGGCCAGCCTCTCGCTCGCCTTCGGCCCGATGCCGTTGACCTTGCGCGCCGCCAGCGGCCAGATGCGCGCCGGAATGTCCGCGAAGCCCAGCAGCGTCAGCCCGTCGGGCTTGTCGAGTTCCGAGGCGAGCTTGGACAGCAGCTTGTTGGGCGTGATGCCGATCGAGCACGTCAGGCCGGTGGCTTCGCGCACCGCCGCCTTGAGCCGCCGGCCAGCCGCGCGGCCGCCGTCGGCCAGCGCGCCGGGCACGTCGGTGAGGTCGATGTAGATCTCGTCGATGCCACGGTCTTCGATGCGCGGCGCGATCTCGCGCACGGCGGCCTTGAACAGGCGCGAGTAGCGCCGGTACTCGTCGAAATCGACCGGCAGCAGGACGGCGTCGGGCGCGAGCTGCGCCGCCTTCATCGTGCCCATCGCCGAGAACACGCCGAGCGCGCGCGCCTCGTAGGTGCTGGTGGTCAGCACGCCGCGACCGGTGTAGTCACGCAGGCGGAAGTAGCGCCGCGAGCCGTCGGGCAGGGTTTCGGGCTGATGCCGCCGCCCGCCGCCGATCACCACCGGCAGCCCGCGCAGATCGGGGTAACGCAGCAACTCGACCGATGCGTAGAACGCATCCATGTCGAGGTGGGCGATCAGGCGCCGCGTGGGCGGGGGCTCGCCGGGGCTGTGCATAAACACAGCATAGCGGGAGGGTGGGCAGGGGGCAAGGGTGGGGGAGGCGCTGGCGCCAGTTCAACCATCCCTGGGGCTGCTGCTCTTGAACGGATCGAGCGTCTTGACTCCCGGCATCTTGAATTCCGCAACGTTGCGCGTGACAACCACGAGGTTGTGCATACGCGCAGTCGCGGCAATCATCGCGTCTTCAAGCACGGTGCTGGACTTCCGATGAGTCAGCCTCCCCCACTCGCGGAACGCGGCCGCATCCATCGGCAGCACCCGGCACGAGGCTGCAACCTGCTCCAGCCACTGTTCGATCTCGGCCGCCTTGTCGGGGTCGTCCTCCCGCGTCTTCTCGATGCCGGCCTGAATCTCGCCAATCGTCACCGCCGAGAGGAACAAGGTTGCATCGTCCGCTGCGCCCACCCATGCCAACACGGCACCGTGCGGCTTGCTCTTTCGCAGCTCGGAAACCACGTTCGTATCCAGCAGGTACATCGTCTACAGCCCCGGTACGCTGCGCCGCCGGCTCGATCCGCGCACGCGAAGCGGCAGCTCGCTGCGGGCTTCGTCGGAGAGAAGTCGCCCGTTGTCTATCGCGCTTCGCGCGGCCGGGTCACCCGCCTCCGCGCGCAGCGGGCCGTCGACGGCTGTCGCAGAAAATAGGTTGGACCTCAGAGGAACAGTCGCATCCACTCTCAAGCATATTCATGGAGGCACGCAGTGGCTCGTCAGATTGTGTTTACGCCTAGGGCGGCGAAACCACCGCCAACCTACAGCCAAGCCGTCAAGGCCGCTGGACTCGTCTTCGTTTCGGGCACTTCTCCAACTGATCCAGCCACTGGTGCTATCGAGGGCACGACCATCCAGGAACAAACCAGGCAGTGCCTGGCGAACATCCAAGCCATCCTCGAAGAAGCCGGCAGCTCGCTGGACAAACTCGTCAGCGCTACGGTCGTGCTGGCAGACGAAGACGACTTCCCTGGGATGAACGAGGAGTGGCTGAAGTGGTTCCCATCCAACCCGCCAGCACGCCAGGGTGCCAAGCTGCCGGCGCGCATTCCGGGGCTCAAGGTGTCTATTGCGGCAATCGCTGAGGCCTAACCCTTCACTGGAGGGGACGGCCACCGGCAAGCCAGCTTGGCCGCGAGTCGCTCGCTGCCTATCATCCGCCTCGCGGCCAAGCCGGCTCACCGGCACCCGCCCCTCGACTCAGACGTTAGGCCACTTATGACACGACTCGAGAATCCAATCTTGTTCTTGGCAACCACAAATCCTGAAGGGTCGCGGGCGTTTTACGAGCGCGTGCTCGGTCTGGCGTTCGTGGCAGAAGAGTCTCCCGCATTGGTATTTCAAGTTGGCGACTCGATGCTACGCATTCAAAAGGTCGAGCAGGCTTATGTTGCTCCGTACACCGCATTGGGGTGGGCGGTTTCGGATATTCGCCAGACAGTGAAAAATTTGAGCGCGGCCGGAGTTGTATTCCGGCACTACGAGGGCGTGGATCAGGATGCTGATGGGATTTGGCATGCCCCCAGTGGCGCACTTGTGGCGTGGTTTCAAGACCCTGATGGTCATGTTCTATCACTGACGCAGTTCCAGTGAGCGCGTGGCCTAACAATTCATTCAAGCCGACGCACCGGCATGGCGCTTGGCCCGCTTCCCGGAGTGGTTCATCATCCGTCCAGCGAGCCAAGCGCGACACCGGCGCACGCGGCCCAGTTCAAACGCCAGGCCGCACAACCAACCTTGGCTGCAAGCTTCTCCCGGTTCCCTCGCAGCACAACCATGACGCCGCCCCCACCCGCCGGCAAGAAACTCTCGTTTCACGCAGTCCTGGAAGACTGGGCCGAAGGAATGGACTACTGCGCCGTTTCCGTTCCGACCGAGGTCACCCAGGCCTTGGGAACCAAGGGCCCGGTGCTGGTCATGGCCCGCGTGAACGACTCCGAGCCGTTCCAGGTGAGCCTGTTCCCGGTCGGGGGCGGCCGGCACTGCATTCGTATCAAGTCGAAGGTTCGCCGCGAGACGAACACCGAGACGGGCGATCGCATTCGAGTGCGCATCACTGTCCTCGATCGGGCCGGCGTGACGATTCCCGACGACCTGGCAAGCGCGCTGCGGGCCGAAGGTGTCGAAGAAGCCTTCAAGTCGTTGCCGCCGGGCAAGCGGAACTTCATCGTCCGCAGAATCGCCGATGCGGCCCGGCCGGAAACGCGCCAGCGGCGGATCCAGGAGGGCGTCGTGGCCGCACACGAAAGAACAGAGAAAACGATCGACCGGCCCCCTGCGTAGACCTTGCGCGGAAATAGAAATGCCGGAGCGGTGGCTCCGGCATCCCTCATAACAGAAGCTCGCTGACGCTCAGGCCTGCACGGCCCCGCCCCGCTGCCCGCGCTCCGCGCAACCCTGCGGCGAATACACGCTCGCCGCCTCGCGCGGCAGCAGCACGTCCATCGCGCGGTCCAGCGCGGCGGTGGCGCGCGACAGCGATTCGCGTTGCGCCGCCACCAGGCCGCTGGTGCGGGCCAGGCGCTGGCGCAGCGCGGGGGTGATCGGGCCGCGCTTGGCGGCCTGGCCGAACTGGGCGACCGCGCCGCTGAGCGCGCGGTGCAGTTCGTCGGCCTGCTGTTCGATGGCGGCGCTGTCGCGCGCGCGCAGCGCGTCGCCGAGCGCGGCCAGCCGTTCCTCGACGGCGGTCAGCGCCGCGTCGAGGCCGGTGTCGGTGGGGAAGGGGGCGGGTGTGTCGCTCAAGGGCGGCTTTCGGTCAGCGTTGAACCTTGCCGAGCACTTCGTGCGCGTTGGCGATCAGCTTGTCGGCGATCACCTCGGCGTCGATCTGGAAGCTGCCGTCGGCGATGGCCTGCGCGATGCGCTGCACCTTCTCGGCGTCGAAGTCGGCCGCGCCCGGGTTGGCCAGCAGGCTGGCGGCGCTGGAGAGTTCGACCTTCGCGCTCGGGTCGGCGCCGCCGGCGGCCTGGGCCACGCCCGTCTGCTTGGCGGTTTCGGCCGCGGCCTTGGGCTCGGCGGCCTTCTCGTTGGCGACGACGTTGCGTTTGTCTGCAGGATGGCCGATCTTCATGGTGTTCTCCCGATGGAGGCGCCGGGGTGGTCTCCGGCGGGCATGCATGCCTTATCGGAGCCACGTGGCGTGACTTTAGGCTCTTTTCGGGAAATGCCCTCGTTCATGGGGTGACGCCGTTCACGGATGCACCCGCGCGCGCCGCTCGCCCACCGCTTCGGCAGTGAGGATGCGCCCACTCTCGGCGCGGATGCGCACCGGCTGGCCTTCGATGCCGGCGCTCAGCGCCTGCCCGCTGCCGCCCACCTGGAAGCCCGGGCCTTGCGCCAGCAACTGCACGGTTTCGCCGGCGGCGAACCACTGGCGCGGCCGGAGGTGCGACTGGCGCAGGCTGGCGCCGGCGGCCAGCGGCCGGTCGAGCGCGCGGCCGAGCGCGGCGCCGGCGCTGCGCAGGGCGGCCGACGATTCTTCGGCCAGGTCGACCTCGGCTCGAGCGAGGTCGGCTTCCTGCAGCACGCTGCCGGCCGGCAGCGCGCGCGTGGCGACGACGGCCGGCGCGAACACTTTCACGGTGATCGGCAGGTAGACGTTCCAGCGCGTCGGCCCGCTGGCGCAGCGCAGGCCGATGCGGCTTCGGCCCCACAGCCGCGCGCTGGGCGGCAGGTAGGGCTGGATCTGCGCGCAGGGCGCGAGCTTGAGGCGCGGGTCGAGCGAGCCGACTTCCACCTGCACCCGGGTGTCCTGCGCCGCCTGCACCGAGGCGCCGGCGAACTGTTTCACCTGCTCGTGCACGCCGGACATGTCGCCGTCGGCGCGAACGGGCGCCGCGCCCAGCAGCGCGCTCGCGCAGAGAAGGATGCAGGCCCACGAATGCATGTGGGCACTGTAGGGCGGCGGCGTCCAGCACAAGGCGGCGAAATGGCGGCCTAAGGGGGCGCTTATTCCGCTTATGTCCGGCGGGGTGCTGAACAGAATGCCTTCACGAGCCCCCAACCGGACGCACGACCATGCTGAACCGACTCACCGCAACGCTGGACTTCCAGGGCCAGGCCCTCGCGCTGCGCTCGGAACGCCAGCGCCTGCTGGCCAGCAACATCGCCAACGCCGACACGCCGGGCTACGTGGCGCGCGACATGGATTTCGCGACGGCGTTGAAGCAGGCCACCGGCGCGGCGCAGCCGGCCGCGACGCTGGCCACCTCGGCCGGCAGCCACATCGCCGCGGCCACCGGCGCGCGCGCCGAGCCCAACCTGCTCTACGCGAGCGCCAGCCAGACCAACCTCGACCGCAACAGCGTCGACATGGACCGCGAGCGCGCCGCCTTCGCCGACAACAGCGTGAAGTACGAGGCGACGCTGCGTTTCATCAACGGCAACGTGCGCACGATGCTCGACGCCATCAAGGGCCAGTAAGGAGGCGCCTCATGTCGATGTTCAACATCTTCAACGTCTCGGGCAGCGCCGCTTCGGCGCAGAGCCAGCGCCTGAACGTGGTGGCGAGCAACCTCGCCAACGCCGACACCGTGGCCGGCCCCGACGGCCAGGCCTACAAGGCGCGCCAGGTGGTGTTCCAGACCGAGCTGATGGGCTCGGTGGGCGCGGCCGGCGTGCGCGTCAGCACCATCCAGGAAGACCAGACCCAGGGCCGCCGCGTGCACGACCCCAAGCACCCCGGCGCCGACGCCGAGGGCTACGTCACCTACAGCAACGTCAATCCGGTGGAGGAGATGGTCAACATGATCTCCGCCTCGCGTTCGTACCAGAACAACGTCGAGGTGATGAACACCGCCAAGAGCCTGCTGCTGAAGACGCTGCAGTTGGGCCAGTGACGCCGCGCTGAAGGAATCCCATGGCCGTCTCCTCCGTTTCTTCCGTCGGCGGCGTCGCTGCGCAGAGCAGCACGACGGCGACCGACGCCTCCGAGCGTTTCCTGAAGCTGCTGGTCGCGCAGATGCAGAACCAGGATCCGCTCAACCCGATGGACAACGCCCAGGTCACCAGCCAGATGGCGCAGATCCAGACGGTCACCGGCATCGAGAAGCTCAACACCACCGTCGAGGGGCTGTCGAGCCAGTTCGTGCAGTTGCAGGCGCTGCAGGGCGCCTCGCTGGTGGGCCGCGACGTGATCGTGCCGGGCAACCTGCTGGACATCCACGACGGCGTGGCGCAGGGCGGCTTCGAGCTGACCTCGGCGGCCGACGCGGTGAAGGTCGAGGTGCTCTCGGCCGGCGGCCAGGTGATCGACACGCTCGAACTCGGCGCGCAGACGGCCGGCATGCACAGCTTCGACTGGAACGCCGGCACCGCGACCAACGACACCGGGCTGCGCTTTCGCGTCACCTCGCGGCTGGGCGGCGTCTCGACCACCGCCACGCCGCTGATGCGCGATTCGGTCAACGCCGTCGCCGCCTCGGGCACCGGCTTCAGCCTCGAGCTGGCGCGCGGCGGCAGCGTCGACTACCGGGCGGTCAAGGCCTTCAACTGAACCACATCACTCAGGGACACGCACATGGGCTTCCAGCAAGGACTCTCCGGCCTCAACGCCACCGCCAGGAACCTCGAGGTGATCGGCAACAACGTCGCCAACGCGAACACCTTCGGCTTCAAGTCGTCGCGCGCCGAGTTCGCCGACATGGTTTCCAGCGCGCTGGCCGGCACCGGCAACACCAGCCCCGGCATCGGCACGCGCATGACCACGGTGGCGCAGCAGTTCACGCAGGGCAACATCACCACCACCGAGAACTCGCTCGACGTGGCGATCAACGGCGCCGGCTTCTTCGAGCTGCGCGACGGCAACGGCCGCACGCTGTACACCCGCAACGGCCAGTTCAAGATCGAGGCCGCCACCGGCAACATCGTCACCACGCAGGGCGAGCAGCTCATCGGCCGCGCCGCCGACGGCAGCTACCCCTCGCCGCTGCGCCTGCCGACCGCCGGCATGGGCGCGCGCAGCACGACGCGCATGGCCATCGAGGCCAACCTGCCGGCCAGCGCCACCGCGATCGACCCCGGCATCGCCTTCGACCCGAGCAACGTGGCGAGCTACAACAACGCCACCTCGACGACCGTCTACGACTCGCAGGGCAACGACCTCGCGCTGACCTACTACTTCCGCAAGACGGCGGCCAACGAGTGGACCGTCCACGCGCTGCCCGAGGGCGAGACCACGCCGCAGACCTTCACGCTGAGCTACGACCCCAGCGGCGCCACGCCCACCGTCTCGCCGTCGCCGGCCTCGGTGACGATGGCGAACACGCCGTCCACCGGCACGCTGAACATCGCGCTCGACCTGTCGACGATCACCCAGTACGGCACCGCCTTCGGCGTCACCGACCTGGCGCAGGACGGCTACGCGCCGGGCCAGCTCGTCGGCGTGATGATCGAGGACAACGGCACCATCACCGCGCGCTTCTCGAACGGCGAGACGCTGGCCGCCGGCACGGTGCAGCTCGTGACCTTCCGCAACCCGCAGGGCCTGCAGCCGATGGGCGGCAACGCCTGGGCCGCGACCACGGCCGCCGGCGCGCCGATCCAGGGCAACCCCGGCGAGCAGAACCGCGGCATGCTGCAGTCCGGCGCGCTGGAGGACTCCAACGTCGACCTGACCGCCGAGCTGGTCTCGATGATGACCGCGCAGCGCATCTACCAGGCCAACGCGCAGACCATCAAGACCGAGGACGCGGTGCTGCAGACGCTGGTGAACCTGCGCTGAGGGACCGACGCGCCGTGAACTCGACCCCGCACCCGTTCGGGCTGAGCCCGTCGAAGCCCATCGTGCCCCTCGGCCACCCTTCGACAAGCTCGGGGCGAACGGGGTTTTACTGAAAGACCGCGATGGACCGCCTCATCTACCTGAGCATGGCCGGCGCCAAGGCCGACATGCAGCGCCAGGACGTGCTGGCGAACAACCTCGCCAACGCCTCGACGCCGGGTTTCCGCGCCGAGCTGACGGCCTTTCGCGCCGTGCCGGTGCAGGGCAGCGGCGCGAGCACGCGCGTCTACGCGCTCGAATCGACGCCCGGCCACGACATGAGCCCGGGCGTGGTGGCCACCACCGGCCGGCCGCTGGACGTGGCGATGCGCGGACAGGCCTGGCTGGCGGTGCAGGCGCTGGATGGCACCGAGGCGTACACACGCGGCGGCTCGCTCGAAGTGGCCGCCGACGGCACGCTGGTGACGCAGTCCGGCCTGCCCGTGCTGGGCGACGGCGGGCCGGTCCAGGCGCCGGCCGATTCCGAATTGAGCATCGCCGCCGACGGCACGGTCAGCGCGCGCGCGGCGAACGGCCGCATCGACAACATCGGCCGCCTCAAGCTGGTGACGCCCGAGGCGCCGCTGAACCGCGGCACCGACGGCCTGTTCCGCGCGGCCGGCGGCGAACTGCCCGCCGACACCAACGCGCGCTTGCAGGACGGCGCGCTGGAGGGCAGCAACGTCAGCCCGGTCGAGACCATGGTGGCGATGATCGCCGCGGCGCGCCAGTTCGAGGCGCAGATGCGCATGCTGCAGACCGCCGAAGGCAACGAGAAGGCGGCGGCGCAACTGCTGTCGATGTCGTAACAGACGAAGGAGAGCCGATCATGATGCGATCGCTGTGGACCTCGAAAACCGGCATGGAAGCCCAGCAGACCCAACTGGACGCCATCTCGCACAACCTCGCCAACTCGGCCACCAACGGCTACAAGAAGTCGCACGTGGTGTTCGAGGACCTGATGTACCAGAACATCCGCCAGGCCGGCGCGAGCAGTTCCGAGGAAACCACGCTGCCCACCGGCCTGCAGGTGGGCCTGGGCACGCGCGCGGTGGCCAACGTGCGCAGCTTCACGCAAGGCAACCTGCAGCAAAGCAGCAACCCGCTGGACGTGGCGGTGCAGGGCAACGGCTTCTTCGAGGTGCAGTTGCCCGACGGCACCACCGGCTACACGCGCGACGGCTCGTTCCAGGTCAACCCGCAGGGCCAGATCGTCACCAACAGCGGCTACCTGCTGAACCCCGGCATCACCATCCCCGCCACGGCGCAGAGCGTCAGCATCGGCACCGACGGCACCGTCAGCGCCACGATGCCGGGCAGCGCGCAAGTGCAGACGCTGGGCCAGATCCAGCTCGCCTCCTTCGTCAACCCGGCCGGGCTGGAGGCCAAGGGCGAGAACCTCTACGCCGAGACGGCCGCCTCGGGCACGCCGCAGACCGGCGCGCCGGGCAGCAACGCGCTGGGCACGCTGCGCCAGGGTTTTCTCGAAACGAGCAACGTCAACGTGGTCGAGGAGCTGATCGGCATGATCCAGACGCAGCGCGCCTACGAGCTGAACTCGAAGGCGATCCAGACCTCCGACCAGATGCTGCAAAAGCTGGGGCAGCTATGACCCCCCCCCGTAGCGCCTTCGGCGCTCCCCCCCAGGGGGGCGCCGCCAGCGGCCCGGCAAAGCCGGTTCCGCGGCGACCGCTTGGCTTTGTCCTGCTGCTTGCCGTTCTTGCTCTGGCCGGCTGCCAGGCCCTCAACGCGCCGGCCAAGGTCGACGTGGCCGAGCCCACCAGCGCGCTGCCGCTGGCCCAGCCGGCGCCGGTGCTGAACAACGGCGCGATCTTCCAGGCCGCGCAGTACCGCCCGCTGTTCGAGGACCACCGCGCGCGGCTGGTCGGCGACACGCTGACCGTGCTGATCGTCGAGAAGGTCTCGGCGACGCAGAAGAGCACCAGCAGCATCGACAAGAGCGGCAAGGTCGCCGCCGGCATCACCGCGCTGCCGTTCATCTCGAGCAACTCGTTCGGCCGCGCCAGCGTCGCCGGCAGCTCGAGCAACACCATGGACAGCAAGGGCAGCACCGAGAACACCAACGACTTCTCGGGCACCATCACCGCCACCGTCACCGGCGTGCTGCCCAACGGCCACCTGCTGGTCGCCGGCGAGAAGCAGATCGGCGTCAACCACAACGTCGACGTGCTGCGCTTTTCCGGCCAGGTCGACCCGCGCGCCATCCAGCCCGGCAACAGCGTGCCCAGCGCGCAGATCGCCAACGTGCGCATCGAGCACCGCGGGCGCGGCGCGCAGGCCGAGGCGAACGGAATTGGCTGGCTGGCACGCTTCTTTTTGAACGTTCTGCCGATCTGAGCGCGCCAAGAATGGGGTCATGGAACATGACTCCGCCTCCGTCCCCGGCGAGCGCGTCGAAGCGCTGCTGCGCACGCTGATCGCGATCGCCGCGCTGGCCGCCAGCGCCGCGCTGTGGTGGCCCGCCGCCGCCCATGCCGTCGGCTCGGCGCGCATCAAGGAGATCGCCAGCGTGCAGGGCGTGCGCAGCAACCCGCTGGTGGGCTACGGCCTCGTCGTCGGCCTCGACGGCACCGGCGACCAGACCACCTCCACGCCCTTCACCACGCAGAGCATCGCCGCGATGCTGCAGCAGATGGGCGTCACGGTGCCGGCCGGCGCGAACATGCAGTTGAAGAACGTCGCCGCGGTGATGGTCACCGCGCAACTGCCGCCCTTCGCGCAGCCGGGGCAGACGCTGGACGTCAACGTCTCGTCGCTGGGCAACGCCAAGAGCCTGCGCGGCGGCACGCTGATCGCCACGCCGCTGAAGGGCGCCGACGGCCAGATCTACGCGCTGGCGCAGGGCAACCTGATCGTCGGCGGCGCCGGCGCCTCGGCGGCCGGCTCCAAGGTGCAGATCAACCACCTCGCCGCCGGGCGCGTGCCCGAGGGCGCGACGGTCGAGCGCGCCGTGCCCACGCCGCTGAACCAGGGCGACGCCATCCAGCTCGACCTCGCGGCCAGCGACTACGGCACCGCGCGCGACGTGGCCGGGGCGATCAACGCGAAGATGGGCGAGGGCGTCGCGCAGGCGCTCGACGGCCGCACCGTGCGCGTGCGCATGCCGGCGGCGCCGGCCGCGCGCGTGGCCTTCCTCGCCGACATCGAGAACCTCGCCATCGAGCGCGCCGCGCCGGCCGCGCGCGTGGTGATCAACGCGCGCACCGGCTCGATCGTCGTCAACCAGGCGGTCACGCTCGCGCCCTGCGCGGTGGCGCACGGCAGCCTGTCGGTGACGATCAGCACCACGCCGGTGGTCAGCCAGCCCGGCCCGTTGGCCGGCGGCCGCACGGTGGCGCGCGAGAAGGCCGACATCACCATCAGCCAGCAGGCCGGCTCGCTGATCGAGATGCCCGCCGGCACGCAACTGGTGGACGTGGTCAAGGCGCTGAACTCGCTCGGCGCGACGCCGCAGGACCTGCTGGCGATCCTGCAGGCCATCAAGGCGGCCGGCGCGCTCAACGCGGAGCTGGAGGTGATCTGATGGCCATCGACCTGCGCTCGCTCGACGCGCTCAAGTTCAGCGCCGCCACCGACCCGAAGGCGGCGATCAAGGAGACCGCGAAGCAGTTCGAGGCGCTGTTCATGCAGCAACTGATGAAGAGCATGCGCGATGCCTCGATGGCCGGCGGCATGCTCGACAACGAGGGCTCGCGCCTCGGCACCGAGATGCTCGACACGCAGTTCGCCACCAGGATGACGGGGCTGCCGGGCGGGCTGTCGGAGATCATCGCGCGGCAGCTCGAACGCCAGATGAGCGGCGCGCAGCCGGCCGTTCCCGCCGCGGCGGGCGCGCCGGCGCCGGGCGCGGAAAGCCGCAAGGGCCTGGGCGACCAGGCCGGCTTCGTCAGCCGGCACGGCGAGGCGGCGCGCGCCGCCGAGGCCGCCACCGGCATTCCGGCCGCGTTCATGATCGCGCAGGCCGCGCACGAGAGCGGCTGGGGCCGGCGCGAGATCCGCAACGCCGACGGCAGCGCGTCGAACAACCTGTTCGGCATCAAGGCCGGGCCGTCCTGGAAAGGCCCGGTCGCCGAGGTGACCACCACCGAATACGTGAACGGCGAGGCGCGCAAGGTGACGGCGAAGTTCCGCGCCTACGCGAGCGCCGCCGAATCGTTCGCCGACTACGCGCGCCTGATGAAGACCAGCCCGCGCTACACCGGCGTGGTGGCCAACGCGGGCAGCGCGCGCGGCTTCGCGCAAGGCCTGCAGGACGCCGGCTACGCCACCGACCCGGCCTACGCCGACAAGCTGGCGCGCACGATCAACACCACGCTGCGCCTGCAGCGGGCCTTGAGCTGAGGACGCTCTCATGCGATCTACCTGGAAGCCGCGGGCCGAGCGCCGGGCCGCTCCCAAGCCGGCCCGCATCCCCTCGGGGGATCGGCCGATGTACCCATCGGACGAGGGGCTGACGTCATGAGCGCATCCGCATTGATGTCGCTGGGCATGCGCGCGATGAGCGCGAACTACGCCGCCTTGCAGGCCACCGGCCACAACATCGCCAACGCCAACACCGTGGGCTACTCGCGCCAGAGCGTGGTGCTGGAGACCAACGGCGGCCAGTACACCGGCGCCGGCTTCTTCGGCAAGGGCGTCAACGTCGCCACGGTGCAGCGCGAGCACGACGCCTTCCTGACCCGCGAGGCCGCCACCACCAAGGCCGTGGCCGCCGCCGACGCGGCGCGCGCCAGCCAGCTCTCGCAACTGGAGAAGGTGTTCGGCCTGGGCGAATCGGGCCTGGGCCACGCCGCCGCGCAGATGTTCAACGCGCTGGTGGACGTGGCCAACCGGCCGTCCGACACCTCGGCGCGCCAGGTGGTGCTGGCGCGCGCCGGCGAGTTCGCGAGCAAGCTGGAAACCGCCGGCCGCCAGCTCGACACCTTGCAGCGCGGCGTCGACGAGGAACTGAAGGCGAACGTCGCGCTGGTCAACATGCTGGCCGGGCGCGTGGCCGATCTGAACCAGAAGATCGCGCTGGCCAAGGGCTCGGGCCAGTCGCCCAACGACCTGCTCGACCAGCGCGACCAGGCCATCAGCGAGATCGGCAAGTACATCCAGGTCACCACCGTCGACGCGGGCGACGGCAGCACCAGCCTGTTCGTCGGCGGCGGGCAGACGCTGGTGCTGGGCAACCGGGCGGCCACGCTGGCGGCGGTGGCCGACAGCTACGACCCCGCCAAGCTGCAGCTCGGCATCGTCGACGGCGGCTCGCTGCGCATGCTGCCGCCGGGGCAACTGGCCGGCGGCGCGATCACCGGGCTGCTGCGCTTCCAGAACGAGGACCTGGTGGCGGCGCGCAACCAGCTCGGCCAGTTCGCCGCGGCGGTGGCCGGCAGCGTGAACCGGCAGCAGGCGCTCGGCCTGGACGGCGGCCAGCCGCCCGGCAGCGGCGCGCCGCTGCTGGCCGTGGGCGCGCCGCGTGTGCTGCCGGCGGCGAGCAACACGGGCGGCGCGAACGTCGCCATCGACATCGTCGAGCCGACCGAGCTTCAGGCGAGCGACTACGAATTGTTGGCCGACCCCTCGCTGCCGCCCGGCAGCTACAGGCTGACGCGGCTGTCGGACGGCCTGTCGCAGACCGTCGCCGACGGCGCGGTGGTCGACGGCATGCGCATCACCATCGGCACGCCGGCGCCCGCGGCCGGCGACCGCTTCCTGCTGCAGCCGGTGGCCGCGGCGGCCAGCGGCGCGAAGCTGGCGCTGGAGAACACACGCGGCCTCGCCGCGGCCTCGCCGGTGGCGGCCACCTTCGGCGTCGACAACGTCGGCAGCGCATCGGTCGCGGCGCTCAGCGCCACCGCCGTCGATGCCGCCGCGGCGCCGCTGACCGCCAGCATCGTCTTCACCGACGACAACGGCGGCTACACCTGGGAACTGCGCGACGCCAGCAACGCGCTGGTGCGCAGCGGCACCGGCACCTGGACACCCGGCGAGCCGATCCGCAGCGACGCCTGGACGCCGGCCGCGCCGGGGCAGCGCTACGACTGGTCGCTCGAACTCAGCGGCGTGCCGCGCAGCGGCGACACGCTGACGGTGGGCGACACGCCGTTCCCGGCCGCCGACAACGGCAACGCCAAGGCGATGATGGCGCTGCGCGACGCCGGCCTGGTGGGCCAGCGCACGCTGCCCAATGGCAGCGTGGTGCCGGGCGCCAGCGTCACCGACGCCTACGCCAACCTGCTCGCCGAGGTGGGCGTGCGCGTGCAGGGCGCGACGCTGACGGCGCAGCAGTCGGCCTCGATCGCCGACCAGGCCGAGGCCGACCTGACGGCCCGCGTCGGCGTCAACCTCGACGAAGAGGCGGCGCGGCTGATCCAGTTCCAGCAGAGCTACCAGGCGGCGGCGAAGATGCTGCAGGTGGCGCAATCGCTGTTCGATACCCTGCTGCAAACCGCCGGCGCTTGAAAGGGAAAGACGACATGACGGTACGCATCAGCACGCTGCGCCTGACCGAGAGCGGCATCGCCACCTTGCAGAAGCGCCAGGTCGAGATGGCCGAATCGCAGGAGCGCCTGACCAGCGGCAAGCGTGTGCTCAAGGCGAGCGACGACCCGGCCGCCGCGGCGCGCGCCGAGCGTGCGCTGGCCGGCCAGATGCGCGCCGAGACCAGCCAGCGCGCGGTGGACGCGAGCCGCACCGCGATGTCGCTGTCGGAGACGGCGATGGCCGATTCGATCGAGCTGCTGCAGCAGGCGCGCGAGGCCATGGTGGCCGCCGGCAACGCCTCGTACAGCGACCAGGAGCGCCGCAACCTGGCCGACAAGATCACGGCCATCCGCAGCCAGTTGTTCGCGGTGGCGAACCGCACCGACGGCGCCGGCAACCACCTGTTCGGCGGCCAGGGCGCGACCGCGCAGCCCTTCGTCGACGCGCCCGGCGGCGTGGCCTACCACGGCATCGGCGGCGAGCGCCGCACCGAGGCCGGCACCGACCTGCCGCTGACCGTCGACGGCGAGGGTGTCTTCATGACCGCGCGCACCGGCAACGGCGTGTTCCAGACACGCGCCGGCAGCGGCGTGACCCAGGCCTGGATCGACAACGGCCAGGTCAGCGACCCCTCGGCGCTGACCGGCTCGACCTACACGCTGGAGTTCTCCGTCTCGGGCGGCGCGACCACCTACGCGGTGCTGAAGGACGGCGTGCCCACCGCCGTGAGCGCCGCGCCCTACACCTCGGGCCAGGACATCACGGTCGACGGCATGACGTTCCGCATCAGCGGCGCGCCGGCGGCCGGCGATAGCTTCAGCGTGCAGCCCTCGACCTCGACGCTGTCGATCTTCGACGTGCTCGACCGCGCCGCCGCGCAGCTCGCCACCGGCGGCCGCGGCCCGGCGCAGATCGCGCAGGGCAACAGCGACGCGCTGCGCGACATCGACCAGGCGATGGCCCGGCTGCAAGGCGCGCGCGCGCTGGCCGGCGAGATGCTCTCGCGCATCGAGGGCGAGACCTCGCGGCTGGCCGACCAGAAGCTGTCGGCGCAGATACAGCGCAGTGATGCGGAAGATTTGGACATGACCGAGGCGATCTCGAAGTTCGAGAACATGCAAACCGGCTACGATGCCGCGCTGAAGTCGTACTCGATGGTGCAGCGCCTGTCGCTGTTCGACTACCTCAGGACCTGAGCTCTCCATGCCCGACGTCGCGATCCTCGGCCAGGTGGCCCTCGGCTACTCGCCCTACATCGCCAAGAACCGCTCGGTCTCGGCGACGCGGCTGACCGTGTTCCCGCTCAAGCCCGACGCGGCGCTGGACACCGCGCAACTGCTCGAGGCGGTCGCCGGCGTCTGGCCGGCCGACGGCGCGAAGGTGTCGCTGAACGTCGCCGGCGAGTCGCTGCTGCAGGACCTGATGCGGGCGCGGCCGGCCGGCAATGTGATGATCGAGATCCCGGCCTTCATGGCCTGCGACGCGACCAACACCGCCGCCATCGTCGCGCTGCGCGCCAACGGCAACGAGCTGCTGCTCAAGGGCCGGCCTCTGGTCGAGCTGCCGCGCGAAGTGCTGCCCTGCTTCAAGTACTCGATCATCGACCTGTCCGACGACCGCCGGCTCGACGGCACCCAGCCGCCGCCCGGCGTGAAGCGCAGCATCCCGCACCTGCAAGGCGGCGTGCGCACCATCGCCGAGATGGAGCAGGCCTTCGCGCGCGGCGCCGAGGCGGTGCTCGGCTGGCCGATCGACGACGCGATCCAGGCCGGCGACCAGGCCGCCGCGGGCCAGGCCGACATGCAGACCATGGTCGAGCTGATCCGCCAGGTCGACGCCGCCGAGCCGATCGACAAGCTCGAGAACACGCTCAAGCGCGACCCCTCGCTCGCCTTCAGGCTGATGCGCTACATCAACTCGCCGGCCTTCGGGCTGCGCGTGGAGATCAGCTCGTTCCGCCACGCCATCATGATGCTCGGCTACAAGCGCCTGAAGCGCTGGCTGGCGCTGCTGCTGGCCACCGCGAGCAAGGACGTCAACATGAAGCCGGTGATGTTCGCCGCCGTGCGCCGCGGGCTGCTGATGGAGGAGCTGGGCCGCTCCAGCAGCGACGAGGAGATGCGCAGCGAGCTGTTCATCTGCGGCGTGTTCTCGCTGCTCGACCGCGTGTTCCGCCAGCCCTTCGCCGAACTGCTCGCCAACATCCCGGTGCCCGGGCGCGTCTACGAGGCGCTGGCCGAGGAGTCCGGCCCGTTCCAGCCCTACCTGCACATGGTGCGCGCGGTCGAGAGCGGCTCGCTGTTCGACTTCCGCGAAGCCGCCGACGCGCTGATGCTGGGCGTCAGCGAGATCAACCGCGCGCAACTGCGCGCGCTCACCGCCGCGTCGCAGCTCGAATGACGCGGCGCGCCGGGCGTGGTGCCGCGGTTCGTGACGCGGGTCACGCTCACGCCCGGCGACGGCGGCGCCGCGCGAGCTGCGCATTACCGAGGGTGGCGGCATTGCCGCAACGTCCGGTCGCCCCTCGCGTGACATCCTGCCGCCCGATGGCGCATCGCCTGCCGCGCCCGGCGCGCGCCAGGGCGGGGGTGCAAGACAATAGCCTCGAACCAGCGCAGATCCCCCGGATTCCTTGACCGACCGCCCCGTGTCCGACCTGCCGACCCTCACGACCGCGACCGCCGTGCTCGACGAGCAGGCGCTCGAACGGCTGCGCGAACTCGACCCCAAGGGCGAGAACAAGCTGATCGAACGGGTGCTGCGCGCCTACGAGACCTCGGCGCTGCGGCTGCTGCCGCAGCTCGACGCGGCGCGCGCCGGCCGCGACCGCAACGGCGTGCGCCACGTGGTGCACACGCTCAAGTCGTCCTCGGCCAGCATCGGCGCGCTGACGCTGTCGCAGCAGTGCGCCGCGATCGAGGCGATCGTGCGCGACGGCCGCGCCGACGACCTGGAGCCGCCGCTGGCGGCGCTGACGGCCGAGCTGGCCGCGGTGCGCGCGGCCATCCAGTCCCTGCTCGGCGCCGCCGCATGAACCCGGTCCACCACCGCGACGACGACCTGCCCGCGCAGCCGCGCGTGCTGCTGGTCGACGACGACGAGGTCAACCTGCTGCTGACCTCGATCGCGCTGCGCGAGCGCGGCTTCGACATCACCGAGGCCACCGGCGGCGAGCAGGCGACGCGCATCCTCGCCGAGTGGCTGCCCGACGTGGTGGTGCTCGACGCGCTGATGCCCGGCATCGACGGCTTCGAGACCTGCCGCCGGCTGCGCCACCTGCCCGGCTTCGAATCGCTGCCGGTGCTGATGCTCACCGGCCTGGACGACGACGCCTCGATCACGCGCGCCTACGAGGCCGGCGCGACCGACTTCTTCGTCAAGTCGACGCAATGGAGCCTGCTCGCCGGCCGGCTGCGCTACCTGCTGCGCTCGGCGCGCACGCGCCACGAGCTGGAGCGCGCCAAGGCGCGCCTGGCGCGCGCGCAGGACCTGGCGCGCATGGGCAGCTTCGACTGGAAGCGCGGCGACGGCGGGCCGGTGTTCTCGGCCGAGGGCCTGCGCGTGTTCGGCCTCTCGCCCGACGAGAAGCTGCCGTTCCGCGCGCTGCTGCGCATGCTGCCCGAGGTGGAGCGCGACAGCCTGACCACCGTGCTGCGCGAGGTGCTGCGGCACAGCTCCGTGCTGGCGCGCGACGTCACCGTCACGCTGCTCGACGGCCGCCAGCGCATCGTTCACGTCGAGGCCGAGCCGGAGTTCAACGAGCACGGCAGCCTGATCGGCTACACCGGCATCGTGCAGGACGTGACCGACCGCCGCGTCGCCGAGGACAAGATCAAGCACCTGGCCAATTTCGACGGCCTGACCGGACTGCCGAACCGGCGCCAACTGATCTGGCGCACCGAGCGCGCGCTCGAACACGCGCGCCGCCTCGGCCACCAGGTGGCGCTGCTGCTGATCGACCTGGACCGCTTCAAGATCATCAACGACACGCTCGGCCACGGCGCCGGCGACGAGCTGCTGATGGAGGTGGCGCGCCGGCTGCGCTCGTGTGTGCGCCACTCCGACCAGGCGATGGAAAGCTCGCTGGAGGCGATGGGCTCGCGCTCGCACCGCACGCTCGAGGCGGTGGGGCGCCTGGGCGGCGACGAGTTCGTCGCGCTGCTGCCCGAGGTGGCCGACGAACACGACGCCGAGCGCGTCGCGCGCCGCATCCTCGACCTGATGCGCGAGCCGATCTTCGTCGGCGGGCAGGAATGTTTCGTCACCGCCAGCGTCGGCATCGCGCTGTACCCGCGCGACGGCGCGACGATGGCCGACGTGCTGCGCAACGCCGACGTGGCGATGTACGCCGTCAAGTCCAGCGGCCGCAACAGCCAGCAGCTCTACTCGCCGATGCTGGCCGGCAAGGGCCGCGAGAAGCTCGCGCTCGAGACCGACCTGCACAAGGCGCTGGAGCGCGAGGAACTGGTGCTGCACTACCAGCCCAAGATCGACGTGCGCAGCGCGCGCATGGTCGGCGCCGAGGCGCTGATGCGCTGGCGGCGCGGCGGCGAGCTGGTGGCGCCGGGCGACTTCATCCCGCTGGCCGAGGAGACCGGCCTGATCAACCCGTTCTCCGAATGGGCGATCCGCGAGGCGGCGCGCCAGGCGCGCATCTGGCAGGACGGCTTCGGCTTCGCCGAGTCGATCGCGGTCAACCTGCCGAGCCGGCTGTTCGAGCGCACCGACCTGGTCGAGCACATCCACGCCGCGGTCAGCGCCTACGGCGTGCCGCACCACGCGATCCAGCTCGAGATCACCGAGACCGGGCTGATGAAGGAATTGCAGAGCGTGATCCCCTCGCTGCACCGGCTCAACGAGATCGGCGTCGAGATCTCGATCGACGACTTCGGCACCGGCTACTCGTCGCTCGCCTACCTGACCACGCTGCCGATCTCCGAGCTGAAGATCGACCGCAGCTTCGTGCGCGACCTCGGCCTGACGCCGGCCAGCAGCGCGATCGTCAAGGCGATCATCTCGCTGGCGCGCGCGCTCGGCCTGCGCGTCATCGCCGAGGGCGTCGAGAGCCTGCGCCAGATGGAGGCGCTGCACAAGGAAGGCTGCTGGCTGATGCAGGGCTACCTGTTCAGCCGCCCGCAGCCGGCCGAGGACATCGAGGCCTGGCTGCAGCAGACCGTGCTGCCGCGCAAGGCGCCCTGGATCGGCAAGGTCGGCGAGGCCGATCTGGCCGAGACGCTGCGCCCGATCGGCCTGCGCAGCCGGCCGGCCGGCTGACATGGACGCCCCGCGCACCCCGACCCCCCGCCCCGGCGCCGAGGTGATGCCGGCGCAGATCGCCAAGGCCGCGCTGCGCCGCCTGGTGCTCGACAAGCTCGAACCGACCCCCGACAACTACGCGCGCGCCTATGCCCGCGAGGCCGGCGAACCGACGGCCGGCGACGGCGCGGCGCTGGCCGAGCTGATCGGCAAGCTGGTCAGCGGCATCGAGCGCGGCGGGCGCCACTGGACCGCGGCGCGCCGCAAGGACAGCCTGCTGCGCGTGCTCGAAGGCAGCCGCAGCGACGCCAGGCGCCTGCAGCAGCGCCTGACGCAACTGGTCGCGAGCTGGGGTTCCGACACGCCCGACGGCACGATCGAGACGGCGCCGGCGGCGCTCGACGAGCCGCCGCCCTGGGGCCGCGTCGTCGCCGCGCTCGGCGCCGCCACCTGCCGCGCGCTGCCGCCGCCCGGCGAGGAGGCCGAACCGCTCGCGCAGGCGCTGGGCAGGCTGGTCGAGCGCGTGGTGCGCGAAGGCGCGTCGGTGCCGCTGGCCGACGAGCTCGACGCGCTGTGCCGCCGCGCCGGCATCGTGCTGCAGCACCGCCATCACCTCGTCGAGCAGCTCGGCGCGCTGTGCCGCGAGCTGACCGCGAGCCTGGGCGAACTCGCCGAGGACGACAGTTGGGCCAAGGGCCAGTGCGACGCGATGCGCGTCAAGCTCGACGAGGGCCTCAGCGCGCGCGGCGTGAAGGCCGTCGGCGACCTGCTGCGCGACACGCGCGAGCGCCAGAGCGCGCTGCGCGGCGAGCGCGAGAAGGCGCGCGAGGCGCTCAAGACGCTGATCAACCGCATGCTCAGCGAACTCGACGAACTGGGCTCGCAGACCGGCCGCTTCCACGACAGCGTGGGGCGCTACGCCGACGTGATCGAGAAGGCCGACTCGCTCGAAAGCCTGGCCGGCGTGGTGCGCGAGATGGTCGAGGAAAGCCGCACCGTGCAGGCGCTGGTGCAGCAGACGCAGGGCCGCCTGAAGGAAGAGCACGTGCGCGCCAGCGCGCTGACGGCGCGTGTCGGCGAGCTGGAAAGCGAGCTGCGCCGCCTGTCGAACGAGGTCTCGACCGACCAGTTGACGCAGATCGCCAACCGCCGCGGCCTGCTGCACGCCTTCGACGCCGAGCGCTCGCGCGTCGAGCGCGACGGCGCCGCGCTGGCCGTCGGCCTGCTCGACATCGACAACTTCAAGCGCCTGAACGACGAACTGGGCCACGCCGCCGGCGACGAGGCGCTGCGCTCGCTCGCCGCGGTGGCGAGCCGGGCGCTGCGCCCGAGCGACATGGTGGCCCGCTACGGCGGCGAGGAGTTCGTGGTGCTGCTGCCGGCCACGTTGGTGGAAGAGGGCCAGCAGATCCTGACGCGCCTGCAGCGCTCGCTCTCGGGCGGCCTGTTCATGCACGAGAACAAGCAGGTGTTCGTGACCTTCTCGGCCGGCGTCACCGCCTACCGGGCCGGCGAGACCATCGAGGCGGCGCTGGAACGCGCCGACCAGGCGCTCTACGAGGCCAAGCGCGCGGGCAAGAATCGCACTTGCATCGGTTGAGGCGCAGAGTGTGCGTCGGTTGGTGGCGCGGCAAAGGGCCGTCCGGGGCGCCCGCGGCGCTTCGATGAGGCGGTCGGCTGGCGCCGACTCCCCTGCGGTGCTCGGGCTTGCGGCCCTGCCGCGTAACTCACTACGCTCACTTCGTTCGCTGCGCTCAGACACCCGCGCGCTTCGTCTTCATGCTCGTCGCGGGTGTCTGAGCGCAGCGGGCAAGGCCCGCGCAGCGAGTTCCGCGACGCGACCCCGGTGCCGAGCATCGCAGCGAAGTCGGTGCGCAGCACCGACCGCCACCGCATGAGCCCCCACGGGGCCGCGCCTGCCGCGCCGCTCCAGACGCACTACGCCCGATAGATAGACCCTACTTCGCCCAGGTGTCCTTCAACCCCGTGATCTTGTTGAGCACGGGCCCGGCCGCCGTGTGATCGACGCGGTCGGTCACGAAATACCCGTGGCGCTCGAACTGCACGCGCGTGTCGGGCGCGAGGCCGGCGAGCGAGGGTTCGAGATAGCCCGTCACCACGCGCTTGCTCGCCGGGTTCAGGCTGGCCTTGAAGTCCTTGCCGCCGGCGTCCGGCTGCGGGTCGGTGAACAGGCGGTCGTACAGGCGCAGTTCGGCCGGCAGCGCGTCGTGCGCGCCGACCCAGGTGATCGTGCCCTTGACCTTGACGCGGTCGGCGCCCGGTGTGCCGCTGCGCGTGTCGGGCACGATGGCGGCGAACACCTCGGTGACGTCGCCGGCCTCGTTCTTCGCGCAGCCGGTGCACTCGACCACCACGCCGTACTTCAGGCGCACCTTGTTGCCGGGGAAGAGGCGGAAGAAGCCCTTGGGCGCCACCTCGGCGAAGTCGTCGCGCTCGATCCACAAGGCCGGCCCGAGGCCGAAGCGGCGCTCGCCCAGTTCGGGCCGCTGCGGATGCGCCGGCGCGTGGCAGGGCTCGCTGGCGGCGCCGCCGAAGACCTCGGACCAGTTCGTCAGCGTGAGCTTCAGCGGGTCGATCACCGCCATCGCGCGCGCCGCCTTGCCTTCCAGGTCGTCGCGCAGCGCGATGTCGAGGCTGGCGTAGTCGGTCCAGCCGCCGGCCTTGCTGGTGCCGGCGCGCTCGCACATCAGGCGGATCGCCTCTGGCGTGTAGCCGCGCCGGCGCAGGCCGACGATGGTGGGCATGCGCGGGTCGTCCCAGCCGTCGACGATCTTCTCGTCGACCAGCGCCTTGAGCTTGCGCTTGCTGGTGATCACGTAGGTGACGTTCAGCCGCGCGAATTCGTACTGGTGCGGGCGCGGCTGCGCCAGCAGGCCCAGCGCGCACAGCGTGTCGAGCAGCCAGTCGTAGAACGGGCGCTGGTCCTCGAACTCCAGCGTGCAGATGCTGTGGGTGATCTGCTCGAGCGCATCCTCGATCGGGTGCGCGTAGGTGTACATCGGGTAGACGCACCAGCGGCTGCCGGTGTTGTGGTGCTCGGCGTGCCGGATGCGGTAGATGGCCGGGTCGCGCAGGTTGATGTTGGGCGAGGCCATGTCGATCTTCGCGCGCAGCACCATCGTGCCGTCGGCGTGCCCGCCGTCGCGCATCTCGCGGAAGCGCGCCAGGTTCTCGGCCGGCGCGCGGTCGCGGAACGGGCTGTTCGTGCCGGGCGTGCCGAAGTCGCCGCGGCTCGCGCGCATCTGCTCGGGCGTCTGCTCGTCGACGTAGGCGTGGCCGGCGGCGATCAGCGCCTCGGCGGCGCGGTACATGAAGTCGAAGTAGTTGCTGGCGTAGTAGAGGTGCTCGGTGCCGTTGGCGCGCCAGTCGAAGCCGAGCCACTTCACCGCGTCGAGGATGGAGTCGACGTACTCGCGCTCTTCCTTCTCGGGGTTGGTGTCGTCGAAGCGCATGTGGCACACGCCGCCGTACTCCGCGGCCAGGCCGAAGTTCAGCGTGATGCTCTTGGCGTGGCCGATGTGCAGGTAGCCGTTCGGCTCGGGCGGGAAGCGGGTGCGGATGCGCGCGGCGTCCAGCGGCGCGCCGGCGTGGTGCGCGGCATCGCCCGGCGAGCCCGCGAAACGGCGCTGCGCGTAAGTGCCGGCCTCGATGTCGCGCTCGATGATCTGGCGCAGGAAGTTGCTGGCGCTACTGGGCTTGGGGCTGTCGTCGGCGGGCGCGGAACTCATGCGGGCGATTCTAGGTGCGCTGCGCAACATGTCTTTACCTTGGCCGGCCCGCGCGCCGTCAACGCCGGCCCCCCGGCCGGCCGTTGTCGACGGCAGGTGCGCCACGCTTGCGCGCCGCACAAGGAGAAAACCGCATGAACAAGTCCCTGATTGCCGCCATCGCCGCCACCGCATCGCTGCTGGCCGCCGGCAGCGCCCAGGCCGGCCATGTCCACTGGTCGATCGGCATCAACCTCCCGCCGGTGGCCACCGTGATCTCCAGCGGACCGGTCTACGCACCGGCGCCCGTCTACGCACCCGCGCCGGTCTACGCCCCGGCGCCGGTGGTCTATGCGCCGCCGCCGGTGGTGTACGCACCCGCGCCGGTGGTCTACACGCCGCCGCCGCGTGTCGTGTATCCGGCGCCGCGTGTCGTGTACCGGGCACCGACGCCGGTGGTCTACGGCGCGCCGCACCGCTACGACAACCGCTGGGGCGACCGTGACCGCGACGGCATCCCGAACTGGCGCGACCGCCACGACAACCGGCGCGACAACCGCGGCGGCTACCGCGACTGGCGCGACGACCGCAAGCAGCGCCACTGACAGGCCACGCAGCCGGTGCGGCCCGCCTACATCGGCTTGAAGCGGTGCGCGTACAGGCGGCTGACGCCCAGGCGGTCGGGATGGCCGCGCAGCGTCAGCGTCAGCTTGCCGGCGTCGTCGCGCAGCGCGCTGGCGATGGCGTCGCAGCGCACCACGGTGCCGCGGTGCACCTGCCAGAAGCGCTGCGGGTCGAGCTGCGGCAGCAGCTCGCGCAGCGAGGTGCGGATCAGGTGCTCGCGCTCGGCGGTGACGACGCGCACGTACTTGTCGGCCGCCTCGAAATAGATCACCTCGTCGACCGGCACCAGGTGCACGGTCGAGCCGGCGCCGGCGGCCTGGATCACCGCCAGCCGCGCCGGCGCCACGGCCGGCGCGCCCAGCCCGGGCGTGCCGAGCAGGCTGCGAAGCCGCGCCAGCGTCGCCTCGGCCTCGCCCGCGCCGGCCGAATCGCGCCGCCGCAGCGCCTCGCGCAGCCGCGCCACCGTCTGCGCCAGGCGCTCGGGCTGCACCGGCTTGAGCACGTAGTCGACCGCGGCGCGCTCGAAGGCCTGCAGCGCGTACTGGTCGTAGGCCGTCACGAACACCAGCAGCGGCGGCTGGCCGCCCTGCGGCCATTCCTCGGCGATCGCCTGCGCGGCCTCCAGCCCGCTCAGGCCGGGCATGCGGATGTCGAGGAAGGCGATGTCGGGCCGCTGCGCCAGCGCCATCTCCACCGCCGCGGCGCCGTGCGGCGCGATGCCGGCGATGCGCAGCTCGGGCCACAGCCGCGTCAGCTCGGCGCGCAGGTGCTCGGCGAGCAGGGTTTCGTCTTCGGCGATCAGCGCGGTGGTCATGGGGCGAGCGGCAGTCGGACGGTGGCGATCGTGCCGCCTTCGGCATCGGCGGCGGCTTCCAGTGTCAGCGAGGCGCGCTCGCCGTACAGCGTGGCCAGGCGCTCGCGCACCTGCTGCAGGCCGAAGCGCGTGCCGTCGCCGGCCGGGGCGGCCAGGCCGACGCCGGTGTCGCGCACGCGCAGCAGCAGCGTCGGGCCGTCGCGCGATGCCGTGACGGCGATGCGCCCGCCGTCCACGCTCGGCTCTAGGCCGTGGCGGATGGCGTTTTCCACCAGCGGCTGCAACAGCAGCGGCGGCACCGGCGCGGCGGCCAGTTCGTCGGGCAGCTCGAGTTGCGTGCGCAGCCGCTCGCCCATGCGCACCTGCATCAGCGCCAGGTAGTCGGCCACGCGCGAGAACTCGGCCGAGAGCGCGTGGCGCCCGGCGCGCGAGGCGTTCAGCGTCGCGCGCAGGAAGGCGATCAACTGGTCGAGCATGGCCTGCGCGCGCGGCGGATCGAGCGCGATCAGCACGCGCAGGTTGGCCAGCGTGTTGAACAGCATGTGCGGCTCGAGCTGCGCCTCGAGCAGCCTGAGCTGCGCCTCGGCCGCCTGGCGCTGCGCCTGCTCGGCCTGCGCCTCGATCGCCGCGATGCGGCCGCGCGTGTAGAAGAACCAGGTGGCGACGATGCCGGGGATCATGCACAGCAGCAGCATCGTCAGCAGGCCCTGAGCGCCGCCGAACCACAGGCGGCCCGTGTCCTGCCCGGTGAGGCGGTCGCCGAGCGCGTGGCCCAGCGCGGCGCCGAGCAGCGTGCCCAGCACCAGCACGGCCGCCATCCACGGCCAGCCTGGCCACTGCGCGTCGTGGGTGACGAGGCCGCGGCGGTTCACCCAGCGCGCGGCGAGCAGCCGGCCGCCGTCGATGAACAGCCAGCAGCAGAAGGTGACCGGCAGCCCGTAGGCGAACGAGATGGCCGGCGCCTGCGGCGAGGCGAGCGTGAACAGCGTGGTGATCAGCGTGCCGATCAGCATCACGCGCACGCCGCGCGCCAGCAAGCCGCGCCGTGGCGGCGTGGGCGGGAAGGGCGCGGGCGTGTCCATGGCGGGCATTGTGCGGCGCGGCGCCGAGGGGGCGGCGACGCGCTGCGACGGGCCGCCGCTGGCCGGCGCGAAACGGCGCCCTCAGGCCGCCAGCCGCGCGCGGATCTGCTCGATGCGCGCGCGGTTGGCGCCGCCGTCGCTGCGGCCCAGGCGCGAGGCCGAGCGCACCTGGATCACGCCGGCGCGCGGATCGAACCAGAACTCGGCATCGTCGACGAAGCCCATCCAGCGCGAGACGAACAGCACGTGCAGGTAGCCCGGATCGCTGCGCGCCACCCGGGCGCCGGGCATGGCCGCGACGATGCGGCGCAGCCGCTCCAGCGTCTGCGGCCCGCCGCCGCGCAGCGGCAGCGGCTCGATCTGCGCATAAGCGCGCTGCGGATGGTCGGGGTAGAGCCCGGCCTGGCTGCTGACGCCGTTGGGCCGCATCGACGGCGGCTTGAGGCGGCCGTCGTGCGTGCCCAGGTCGGCCGGCGTGCGGCCGGCGAACAGGCCGAACTTCGCCCCGAGCGACACGACGACGGCCAGCAGCAGGAGGACGAGAAACAGGGTCTGGAGCACGATGGCCGATTGTGCGCATGTTGCGCACTGGCGCAGCGCTGCGAATGGCCCGCGCGCCGGGCGCCTCGCTATAGTGGCCCGTCTCGCCACCGGCCCCGCGCACGCCATGCAACGACTCTCGCTCGCCGCGCTGCTCACTGCCTTGCTGGGCGCCTGCGCCAGCGTGCCGCCGCCGGCCCCGCCGGCGCCCCAGGTGCGTCCTGCGGCTGCGGCGGTGCCGGCGCCGCCGCCGGTGCAGCCGCCCGCGCCGGCGCCCGCCCCGAGCGTCGCCGCGCCGGCATCCGCGCCGCAGCCCGCCGCGCCCTACGGCGCCGCGGTGATGGCGCGTTTCCCCGAGCCCGCCGTGCGCTACGCCACGCCGGCCTTCGAGCCGGGCCGCACGGCCTTCACCAGCAACGCCGAATTGCAGACGCAGTTGCGCGCCATCGTGCGCGACGCCAAGGGGGTGGGCGTGCGCGCCCAGTTGCTGGCGGCCGGCGTCTCGCAGACCGGCGCGCCGATCGAGGCGCTGCTGCTGTCGCGCCAGGCCGACGTCGCGCCCGCCGCGCTGCGCGCCTCCGGCCGCGCCGCGGTGCTGCTGATCGGCCAGCAGCACGGCGACGAGCCCGCCGGCGCCGAGGCGCTGCTGGTGGTGGCGCGTTCGCTCGCGCAGGGCACGCTGGCGCCGCTGCTGGAGCGCATCGACGTGATCGTGCTGCCGCGCGCCAACCCCGACGGCGCGCAGGCCGGCCAGCGCGCCACCGCCAGCGGCATCGACCTGAACCGCGACCACCTGCTGCTGCGCACGCCCGAGGCGCAGGCGATCGCCGGGCTGATGCGCGACTACGCGCCGGCGGTGGTGGCCGACGCGCACGAGTACGCGGCGGTGCAGCCCTACCTCGAACGCTTCGGCGCCGTGGCGCGTGCCGATGCGCTGCTGCAGTACGCGATGGCGGCGGGCGTGCACGAGTACGTCGGCCGCGCCGCCGAGGAGTGGTTCCGCCGGCCGCTGCTCGAGCGGCTCCAGAAGGAAGGGCTGAGCAGCGACTGGTACCACACGCTGGGCGCGCCGCCCGAGCCGCGCCGCGTCGCGATGGGCGCGCCGCTGCCCGACACCGCGCGCAACGCCGCCGGGCTGCGCCATGCGGTGGCGCTGCTGGTCGAGTCGCGCGGCAGCGACCTCGGCCGCACGCACCTGGCGCGGCGCGTGCACACGCAGGTGGTGGCGATGGGCAGCATCCTCGCCAGCGCCGCGGCGCGCGCGGACGACCTGGTCAAGCTGCGCCGCTTCGTCGAGACGGAGACCGCCTCGCGCGCCTGCGGCGGCGAGCTGGTGGTCGAGGCCGCCGAGACGCCGAGCGAGTACCAGCTCAGGCTGATCGACCCGGCCAGCGGCGCCGACGTGGCGCTGGGCGTGGCCTGGGACTCGGCGCTGCAACTGCGCGCGCTGCGCGCGCGGCCCCGGCCCTGCGGCTACTGGCTGGCGGCCGGCGAGCGCGAGGCCGCGCTGCGCCTGCGCGGCCTGGGGCTGACCGTGCAGCGTGCCGACGAGCAGGGCGTGGTGCGCGGCGAGAGCTACCGCGAGGCCGCGGCGCCGTCGCCGGTGGAGACGCTGCCGGCGCTGCTCGACGTGGCGCCGGGCAGTTGGTACGTGCCGCTGGACCAGCCGCTGGCCGGCCTGGCGAGCGCGGCGCTGGAACCCGACGCGCCCGGCAGCTACGCCGCGAGCGGGCTGATCGCCGCCGGCACGCGCGGCGTGGCGCGGGTGCTGGCGCGGCCGGGCTTTCGCCTCGGCACGCTGCCCTGACGCTCAGCGGCGGCCCTTGCCGCCGCCGAAGATGCCGCCGAGCACGCCGCGGATGATCTCGCGGCCGACGGTCGAGCCGACGCTGCGCATCGCCGACTTGGCCGCCGCCTCGGCCAGCCCCTCGCGCTTGCCGCCGCGCGGGCCGGTCGAGCCGAACAGCACGTCCTTCAGGTCGTCGAACACGCCGCCGCCGTCCGGCGCCTGCTTGGGCGCCTGGCCGGGCAGCGGCTTGCCGCCCTTGGCGGCGGCGTCCGCCTCGTCGGCCATGCTGCGCGCGTTGTCGCCGCTCTGCGCGGCGCGGCCCTTGAGCTTCTCGTAGGCCGATTCGCGGTCCACCGCCTTCTCGTAGACGCCGGCCACCAGCGAGCCGGCGATCAGCGCCTTGCGCTGTTCGGGCGTGATCGGGCCGATCTGGCTGCCCGGCGGGATCACGAAGACACGCTCGGTCACGCAGGGCCGGCCCTTCTCGTCGAGGAAGCTGACCAGCGCCTCGCCCACCGCCAGCTCGCCGATCGCCGTCTCGATGTCGAGCTTCGGGTTGGCGCGCATCGTCGTCGCGGCGGCCTTCACCGCCTTCTGGTCGCGCGGCGTGAAGGCGCGCAGCGCGTGCTGCACGCGGTTGCCGAGCTGGGCGAGCACGGTGTCGGGGATGTCCAGCGGGTTCTGCGTCACGAAGTAGACACCCACGCCTTTCGAGCGCACCAGGCGCACCACCAGCTCGATGCGCTGGATCAGCGCCGCCGGCGCGTCCTTGAACAGCAGGTGCGCCTCGTCGAAGAAGAACACCAGCTTGGGCTTGTCGAGGTCGCCCACCTCGGGCAACTGCTCGAACAGCTCCGACAGCATCCACAGCAGGAAGGTGGCGTAGAGCTGCGGCGCGTTCATCAGCTTGTCGGCCGCGAGCACGTTGACCACGCCCATGCCGCGCTCGCACTGCATGAAGTCGGCGATGTTCAGCATCGGCTCGCCGAAGAACCTGTCGCCGCCCTGCTCGTCGATCTGCAGCAGGCCGCGCTGGATCGCGCCGACGCTGGCCGCGCTGACGTTGCCGTACTCGGTCTGGAACTGGCTGGCGTTGTCGGCCACGTACTGCAGCATCGCGCGCAGGTCTTTCAGGTCGAGCAGCGCGAGGCCGTGGTCGTCGGCGATCTTGAACACCAGCGTCAGCACGCCCTGCTGCGTCTCGTTGAGCGCCAGCATGCGCGACAGCAGCAGCGGGCCCATGTCGGAGACCGTGGCGCGCACCGGGTGGCCCTGCTCGCCGAACACGTCCCACAGCGTCGCCGGGCAGACCAGCGGCCGAGGCTCGGGCAGGCCGCGTTCCTTGATCACGGCGGCCAGCTTGGGCGAGAGCGAGCCCTTCTGCGTGATGCCGGTCAGGTCGCCCTTGACGTCGGCCATGAACACCGGCACGCCGATGGTCGAGAAGCTCTCGGCCAGCTTCTGCAGCGTGATGGTCTTGCCGGTGCCGGTGGCGCCGGTGATCAGGCCGTGGCGGTTGGCCAGGGCCGGCAGCAGTTGGCAGGTGAGGTCGCCGTGCTGGGCGATCAGGAGGGGGTCGGACATGGCGGCTTTCGGGTGGCGCGAGCGATGCACCGGAGTCTAGGGCCTGTTCACCCTACGGATGCCAGTGCGAACGAGCCTGGCAGGGCGCAGGGCAAGGCGCGCGACGACGCCAAGCCTGGACGGCTTGGCTAGGAGCGCAACGCCGCCGTGCGCCCTGCCAGGCCCGTTCCCTGCGGGTTGCCCCGACAAAGCCCGCGCGCGGCGTTGCAAACCTTGCCCAGGCGTCCAGCCTGGGCTGCGCTTTGCGCCTTGCTCGCGGGCTTTGTCGTGGCAACGCGTCTGGCATCCGTAGGGTGAACAGGCCCTAGGCCCTGGCGTACGATGCGCGCAGCCCATGGCCGCAGATCCACCCTCCGACACCACGCCGGCCGCGCTGGAGGCGGCGATCGCGCTGCTGGAGGCGCAGCGCGGCACGCTCGGCGACGCGGTGGTGGAAACGGCGCTGCAACCGCTGCGCCGCCAGCTCGCCGCGCGCCAGGGCCAGGGCGGGCTGCAGTTGCGGCTGGTGACCATCCTGTTCGTCGACATCGTCGGATCGACCGCGCTGGCGCACCGGCTCGGCGCCGAGGACACGCTGCTGATCGTCGGCGAGGTGCTGCAGCAGGCCGCCGACTGCGTGCGCCGCCACGGCGGCCGCGTGCTGCGCTACACCGGCGACGGGCTGAAGGCCGGCTTCGGCTGCGACCGCGTGCACGAAGACGATGCCGAGCACGCGCTGCGCGCCGGGCTGGACATGCTCGACCGCGGCCGCGCGGCGGCCGGGCGCCTGCGCGCCGAGCACGGCCTCGACGGCTTCGCGCTGCGCGTCGGCGCGCACACCGGCAGCGTGGCGCTGGGCACCGGCGTCGAGGACGCCGACACCGTCAGCGGCGAGGCGGTGCACGTGGCCGCCCGCATGGAGCAGAGCGCGCCGCCGGACGGTTTTCGCGTCAGCGCCGAGACCTGGGCGCACGTGCGCGGCCGCTTCGCCGGCGAGCCGCAGCCGCCGCTCGCGGTCAAGGGCGTGGACGAATCCTTGCAGACGGTGCTGGTCACCGCCTGGCGCGGCCGCGCCGCCGACGACGCGGCGCAGGCGCCGGCCACGCCGCTGATCGGCCGCGCGGCCGAGCTGGACCGCCTGCTCGGCGTGCTGCGCGCGCCGGGTGAAGCCGCGTCGGCGCCGCCGGCGCTGCTGCTGCTGGCCGAGGCCGGCCTCGGCAAGAGCCGGCTGCTCGGCGAGGCGCTGGCCGCGGCGCGCGCGCAGGGGCTGCTGGACGGCCGCCGCGTGCTGCAGGCGCGCGCGCAACCGGGCGAGCGGCTGCAAGCCTGGGGGCTGCTGCGGCAGTTGCTGATGGGCTGCTGCGGCGTCTCCGACGACGACCCGGCGGCACTGGCGCGCGAGCGCTTCATCACGCGCATGGCGCCCGGCTGGGGCCGCGACGGCGAGTTGCAGGCGGCGCTGGTGGGCCAGTTGATCGGCCTCGATTTCAGCGACGTGCCGGCGCTGCACGGCCTGGACGCGCGCGCCCGCCACGACCGCGCGCTGGCCGGGCTGCGGCGCTGGCTGCTGGGCACGCCGGCGCAGCCGCCCGCGCTGCTGGTGCTGGAAGACCTGCACTGGGCCGACGACGCCTCGCTGGACTGGGTGCTCGGCCTCGTGGCCGGGCCCGGGCCGTGGCCGCCGCTGTGGGCCAACGCCCGCCCGGCGCTGCTCGAACGCGGCCGGGCCTGGCCGGCCGGGCTGCTGCTGAGCCTGCCCGCGCTGGACGGCGCCGCCGGCCGCGCGCTGGCCCAGGCGCTGCTGGCCGGCGTCGAGCAGCCGCCGGCGGCGCTGGCGCAGGTGCTGGTCGAGCGCGCCGACGGCAACCCGTACTACATGGAAGAGCTGTGGCGCCGGCTGCGCGACGACGGCGTGCTGCAGGGCCACGGCGGGCAGTGGCGCGTCGACGAAGCGCGGCTGCAATCCCTGCAAGTGCCCACCACGCTGGTCGGCCTGCTGCAGGCGCGGCTGGACGCGCTGCCGGCGCCGGCGCGCCGGGCCGCGCGCGCGGCCAGCGTCGTCGGCCCGGTGTTCTGGGCCGCGGCGCTGGCCGAGGTCGACGCCGACGCGCCGCCGGTGCTGGGCGAACTGGAGCGGCGGCGCTGGGTGCATGCCGAGCCCTCGGCCTTCGCCGACACCACCGGGCACCGCTTCGACCACCACCTGCTGCACCAGGTGACCTACGACACCGTGCCGCGCGCGGTGCGGCGCGACGGCCATGCGGCGGTGGCGCGCTGGCTGTTGCAGCGCACCGCGCAGCGCGCGCCCGAGTTCCTGGCCGTGGCCGGCGAACACGCCGAGCGCGCCGGCGACGCCGCACTGGCGCTGGACTGCTACGAGCGCGCCGCCCGCGAGGCGCAGCGGCGTTTTGCCAACCGCCTGGCGATCGACTGCCTCGAACGCGCGCTGGCCCAGCACGCGCTGCTGCCGCAGGCCGAGCCGGCGCGCCGCACGCGGCTGCTGCAGGGGCTGCGCGAGGTGGCCGATCTGGTCGGCGAGCGTGTGCTGCAGCGGCGCGCATTGGACGAACTGGCGCGGTGGCTGGCGAGCCATCCCGACCCGGCGGCCCAGGCGCGCCATGCCGTTTCGTCCGCGTTGCTGGCCGACCGCACCGGCGACTACGACGCCGCCCGCACCTGGGCCATGCGCGCCGTCGCGCTGGCGGCCGAGGCCGGCGCCGCCGCCGACGGCGATGCGGCGCTCGCGCACGCCGAACTGTGCTGGCTGCACGGCCTGCGCGGCGAGCACGAGCGCGCGCGGGAGCACCTGCGCCTGGGCGCCGGGCATGCCGAGCGCGTGCGCCACGCCGACCCGGAGCAGGCCCTCAAGCTGCACCTGATGGCCGGCATCGTCGAGCTGCGCGCCGGCTGCATGATGCGCGCGCTGCACCTGCTCGAAGAAGCGCGCCGGCATGCCGAGGCCGGCGGCATCAAGCGGCTGCTGATCGGCGTGCTCGACTACCTGGCGATGGTCAACCTGCGCATCGGCCGGATCGAGCAGGCCCATGCGCATGCGCTGCGCTTCGCCGAGCTGGCGGGCGAACTCGGCGCCACGCCGCGCGTCGGGCATGCGCTGGTCAAGCAAAGCGAGACGGCGCTGACCCTGGGCCGCGCCGGGCAGGCCGCGGACGCGGCCCGCGAAGGCCTGCGCATCGCCGAGGAGGCCGGCGAGCGCTGGAGCGCCGCGACCGCCCTGCAGCATCTCGGGCTGGCCTGCCATGCGCTGGGCGATCTGGCACAGGCCCGGCAGGCGCTGGCGCAGGGCGAGGCCTTGTTCGAGGAGCTGGTGCCCGGCAATGCCCATGCGCTGCTGCTGGCGGCCCAAGGGGCGCGGGTCGATCTGCGGCTCGGCGACGCGGCGGCGGCCCGCGCCGCCGTCGAGCGCGTGCTGGCCGCGCTGGTGCGCGGCGTCGAATTCGAGGAGCCCTGGCACGCGGTCGACGTGCGCTGGGCCTGCTGCGAGGTGTTGATGGCGCTGGACGACGCGCGCGCCGCGCCGCTGGCCGCCGCGCTGCGCGACGAGGTGCGCGCCCTGGCCGCGGCCTTGCAGGCCGACGGCGGCGACGGCGAGGCGATGCTGCGGGCGGTGCCGGCCTACCGCGACATCCTGGCCGCGGCGCCGCGCTGAGCAGGCCTCAATCGGCCACGTCGCGCCAGGTCGTCGCCGCGGCGCGCAGGCGCTGCGACAGGTGAACGGCGATGCGGCGGTACAGCCGCGCCGCCAGCGCCGGATGCTCGCGCTCCAGCGCCGCCAGCGCGGCGCCGTCCAGCGCCACCAGCTCGGCCTCGGTGTCGGCCACCGCGCCGGCGGTGCGGCCGCCGCCGTCGAGCAGCGCGGTCTCGCCGAGCAGCATGCCCGGCGAGATGCTCAGGTAGCGCCGGCTGCGGCCGTCGGCCCCCGTGCGGCTGAGCACGCTGACCGAGCCGGACAGCAGCAGGTACAGGCGGTCGCCGTCGTCGCCTTCCTCGAACAGCCGCTCGCCGGCGGACAGCCGCAGGGTGTGGAGGCGGCGCCGCACGGCGCCGATCCCGTCGGCCGGCAGGCCTTGCAGCAGCGGCGTGTCCTCCAGCGCCACGGCGCCGCCGTGCAGCGCCAGGCCGCCGAGCAGGCGGTCTTCGGCCGCTTCCAGCGCGCGGTCGAGGTCGGGGCTCACCTGCGCCGGCAGCTCGGCCAGCAGCGCGGCCAGCGCGGGCCGCAGGCCGGCCACCTGCAACTGCACGCCCTGCGCCGCCAGGCGCTGGTGCAGGTCGTGCAGCAACTGCACGCCGGTCTCGTCGATGGTGGTCAGCCGCGAGCCGTCGAGCAGCAGCGCCACGCTGCCGCGCGGCAGCGCGTCGGCCTCGGCCAGCAGGCGTTCGCCGCTGCCGAAGAAGAGCGCGCCTTCCAACTCGACGACGCGCACGCGCTGGCGCAGCGGCCGCAGCGCCGCCTCCACTGCCGGCATGCGGATGCGCCGCGACGGCTGCTCGGCGGCGGTGTAGCGCGCGCGGATCAGCGAGCGGTTCAGCCGCACGACGAAGATCAGCAGCGACAGCAGCGCCCCCAGCGCCACGCCGGCGCCCAGCCCGAAGAACAGCGTGGCCAGCATCACCGCCGTCACGAGCAGCAGGTTGGCGGTGACGCCGGTGTCGGCGGCGCCGGCGCCGCGGCGGCGCAGCAGTTGCAGGCTCCAGCGGTCGACCAGCGACCACGCCACCGCCAGCATCAGCCCGGCCATCACCGGCAGCGACAGCCAGGCCAGCGCCTCGCGGCCGGCCACGACCAGCAGCCCCAGCACCACCGAACCGGCCGCCAGCGCGCGCCAGCCCTGGCCGCCGGCCACGCGCACGCTGGTGGCGCGGGTGCGGTTCATCGTCGCCGGCACGCCGCCGACCAGCCCGAGCACGAGGTTGGTGGCGCCCATCGCCACCAGTTCGCGGCTGGGGTCGTGGCGCGTGCCGCACTGGCGGTCCAGCGTCAGCGCGTTCATCGTCGTCTCCAGCGCGCCGACGCCGGCCAGCAGCAGCGCGCACAGCAGCAGCGGCGCGGCGTGCGCGTGCAGCAGCGGCAGCACGGTTCCGGCGTCCGCCAGCAGGGCCAGCGCGCCGCTGGGCGCCAGCGTCGGCGCCGGCAGCGCGCCCACCTGCCCGCCCAGCAGCGGCGCGGCGGCCGGCAGCGCGTGCACCACGGCCTGGTGCAGCGCGGTGCCGGCCAGCAACACCAGCAGCGCCGCCGGCAGGCGCGGCCAGCGCCACGCCAGGCCCAGCATCAGCGCGGCGGCGGCCAGGCCCAGCAGCGCCGCCAGCGGCTGGGCCGCACCGACGCCGCCGCCCAGGGGCCGACCCAGCAGCAGCGGCGCCTGGGCCAGCACCACTTGCAGCGCCACGCCGTTCATGAAACCGGCCAGCACCGGGCGCGGCACGTAAGAGGCCAGCCGCGCCAGCCCGAGCACGCCGAACAGCATCTGCAGCACGCCCGACGCGGCCAGCGCCAGCCCGCACAGCGCCAGCACGGCCGGCACGCCGGCGTCGCCGGCCAGCGCCGGATCGGCGCGCAGCGTCAGGATCAGCGAGGCCAGCAGCAGCGCGGTCGCCGAACTGGGGCCGGCCGCCGGCAGCACGCTGCGCCCGAGCAGGGCGTAGACCAGGCCGCCCAGCGCCGCCGTGACCAGGCCGGCCTGCAAGCCGGCCGGCACGCCGGCGGCGCCCAGCGGCGCCAGCGCCAGCACGCCCAGCGTCATCACCATCGCCAGCACGGCGATCGAGCCGACGCTGCCGGCCATCGTTTCGCGCCACCAGGACGGCGCCGCGACGGCGGCGGTTGCGGGGAGGGTGGCGGACATCGGCGGTGTGCGGCGCGCCGCGGACGGCGGGTGGCCGCCAGTGTCCACCATCCGCCCGCCCGGGTGCGCTGCCCGGCCCCCGGTAAAATCCCGCACCGTTTTCCCCCGCGCTCGCCGCCAGAGGCCGACGCGTCATCACCGCGCCACGGCGCGGCCAGGAGCACCCGACACCATGGCCGGACATTCCAAATGGGCCAACATCCAACACCGCAAAGGCCGCCAGGACGAGAAGCGCGGCAAGGCCTGGACGCGCGTGATCCGCGAGATCATGGTCGCGGCGCGCCAGGGCGGCGGTGACCCGGCCGCCAACCCGCGGCTGCGACTGGCCATCGACAAGGCCAAGGCCGTCAACCTGCCGGCCGACACCGTCAAGCGCAACATCGACAAGGCGACCGGCAACCTCGAAGGCGTGCAGTACGAGGAGATCCGCTACGAGGGCTACGGCATCGGCGGCGCGGCCATCATCGTCGACTGCATGACCGACAACCGCGTGCGCACCGTGGCCGAGGTGCGCCACGCCTTCAGCAAGCACGGCGGCAACCTCGGCACCGAGGGTTCGGTGGCCTTCCAGTTCAAGCACTGCGGCCAGCTCGTGTTCGCGCCCGGCACCGATGAGGACAAGGTGATGGAGCTGGCGCTGGAAGCCGGCGCCGAGGACGTGATCGGCGACGACGACGGCGCCATCGAGGTGCTGAGCGCGCCGGCCGACTTCGAGGCGGTGAAGAACGCGCTCGAGGCCGCCGGCCTGAGGCCCGAACTCGCCGAGGTGACGATGCGCGCCGAGAACACCGTCGCGCTGACGGGCGAGGACGCGCAGCGCATGCGCAGGCTGCTCGACGTCATCGAGGACCTCGACGACGTGCAGGACGTCTATCACAACGCAGAAATCGAAGAATGAAAGTCCTGGTGATCGGCGGCGGCGGCCGCGAGCATGCGCTGGCCTGGACGCTGGTGCGCTCGCCCAAGGTGCAGACGGTCTACGTCGCGCCCGGCAACGGCGGCACCGCGCTCGACCGGCGCCTGCACAACGTGGCGATCACCGAGCCGGACGCGCTGGCCGACTTCGCCGCCGCCGAGAAGATCGCGCTGACCGTGGTCGGCCCCGAGGCGCCGCTGGCCGCCGGCGTGGTCGACACCTTCCGCGCGCGCGGGCTGCGCATCTTCGGGCCGACAAAAGCGGCGGCGCAGCTCGAAAGCTCCAAGGCCTTCGCCAAGGAATTCATGAAGCGCCACGGCATCCCGACCGCGGCCTACGAGACCTTCTCCGACGCCGCGGCGGCGCACGCCCACGTGGACGCGAAGGGCGCGCCCATCGTGATCAAGGCCGACGGCCTGGCCGCCGGCAAGGGCGTGGTGGTGGCCGCGACGCCGGCCGAGGCGCACCAGGCCATCGACTGGATGCTGCTCGACGACAAGCTGGGCGTGCAGCACAACCAGGGCGGCGCGCGCGTCGTGATCGAGGAGTTCCTCGACGGCGAGGAGGCCAGCTTCATCGTCGTGGCCGACGGCCGCCACGTGGTGCCGCTGGCCACCAGCCAGGACCACAAGCGCCTGCTCGACCACGACCAGGGCCCCAACACCGGCGGCATGGGCGCCTACTCGCCGGCGCCGGTGGTCACGCCCGAGGTGCATGCGCGCGTGATGCGCGAGATCATCGGCCCCACGCTGGCCGGCATGGCGGCCGACGGCACGCCCTTCACCGGCTTCCTCTACGCCGGGCTGATGATCGACGCGAAGGGCCAGCCGCGCACGGTGGAGTTCAACTGCCGCATGGGCGACCCCGAGACGCAGCCCATCATGATGCGCCTGAAGAGCGACCTGTTCGACCTGCTGATGCACGCCACGGCCGGCACGCTCGACCAGATCGAGCTGGAGTGGGACCGCCGCGTCGCGCTCGGCGTGGTGATGGCCGCGCACGGCTATCCGCTCGCGCCGCGCAAGGGCGACGTGATCACCGGCATTCCCGCCGAAGCCGGCGACGCGATGGTCTTCCACGCCGGCACCGCGCTGGACGGCGGGCAACTGCGCGCCAGCGGCGGGCGCGTGCTGTGCGTCACCGCGCTGGGCGACTCGGTCAAGCAGGCGCAGGCGCGCGCCTACGAGATGCTCAACCCGATCCGCTTCGACGGCGCGCAGTACCGCAGCGACATCGGCCACCGCGCGATCAAGCGCTGAGGGCCGCCTGCCCATGAACGATCTCGACATCGCCGCCGTGCGCGCCTACCTGCGCGGCCTGCAGGACCGCATCGTCACGACCATGCAGGCCGAGGACGGCAAGCCCTTCGTCAGCGACGGCTGGACGCGCCCGGCCGGCGGCCGGCTCGAAGGCGACGGCCTGTCGCGCCTGGTGGAAGAGGGCCATCTGCTCGAACGCGGCGGCTGCAACTTCAGCCACGTCAAGGGCGCGGCGATGCCGCCCTCGGCCACCGCGCACCGGCCCGAACTGGCCGGCGCGCCTTTCGAGGCGCTGGGCGTCTCGCTGGTGTTCCACCCGCGCAACCCGCACGTGCCCACGGTGCACATGAACGTGCGCATGTTCGCCGCGCTGCCGGCCGGGCGCGCGCCGGTGGCCTGGTTCGGCGGCGGCATGGACCTGACGCCCTACTACGGCGTCGAGGAAGACGCCGCGCACTTCCACCGCACCTGCCGCGACGCGCTGGCGCCGTTCGGCGCCGGCCTGTATCCGCGCTTCAAGACCTGGTGCGACGAGTACTTCTTCCTCAAGCACCGCAACGAGCCGCGCGGCGTCGGTGGCGTGTTCTTCGACGACTTCGCCGAACTCGGCTTCGAGCGCAGCTTCGCGATGACGCGCGCGGTGGGCGACGCCTTTCTCGACGCCTACCTGCCGATCGTGCGGCGCCGCCGCGACACGCCCTACGGCGAGCGCGAGCGCGACTTCCAGGCCTACCGGCGCGGGCGCTACGTCGAGTTCAACCTCGTGTTCGACCGCGGCACGCTGTTCGGCCTGCAATCGGGCGGGCGCACCGAGAGCATCCTGATGTCGATGCCGCCGCTCGTGAAGTGGCGCTACGACTGGCATCCCGCCGAAGGCACGCCGGAAGCGAAGCTGTACGGCGACTTCCTGCGGCCGCGTGAGTGGGCGGAGTGGAAGCCGGCGTGAGCGGCGCGCCGCGCCGCATCGGTCTGTTTGGCGGGACGTTCGATCCGCCGCACAACGCCCACGTCGCGCTCGCTTCGCTGGCGCTCGAAGAACTCGCGCTCGATGAACTGCGCTGGATCCCGGCCGGCGAGCCGTGGCAGAAGGCGCGCCGCGTCACGCCGGCCGCGCAGCGCGAGGCGATGGTGCGCCTGGCCATCGAAGGCGAACCGCGCTTCGTGCTGGAGCGCTGCGAGATCCGGCGCCGCGGCCCGAGCTTCACGCTGGACACCGTGCGCGAGCTGCAGGCGGCGCGGCCGGGCCATGAATGGTTCCTGCTGATCGGGCAGGACCAGTACACCAACCTGCACACCTGGCGCGACTGGCGCGAACTGCTCGCGCGCGTGACGCTGGCCGTCGCCAACCGCCCCGGCGTGAGCGCCGAGCCGCATGCCGAGGTGAAGGCCGCCGCGCAGCGCCTCGTGCCGCTGCCGATGCTGGACATCGCCTCCACCGACATCCGCGCGCGCGTCGCCGCGGGGCAGGACATAGCCGCGCTGGTGCCTGCCGGCGTCGCGCGATATATTGAAGCGCACCATCTCTACCGCTGACCGAGGAGCCCACCCTGGACATCCGCAAGCTGCAACGCGCCATCGTCGATGGTCTCGAAGACGTGAAGGCCCAGAACGTCGTCGTCTTCAACACCGAACAGCTCTCGCCGCTGTTCGAGCGCGTGATCGTCGCCTCGGGCACGAGCAACCGGCAGACCAAGGCGCTGGCCTCGAGCGTGCGCGACGCGGTCAAGGGCAAGGGCTTCCCGCTGCCGCGCACCGAGGGCGAGGAAAACGGCGAATGGATCATCGTCGACTGCGGCGCCGCGGTGGTGCACGTGATGCAGCCGGCGATCCGCGACTACTACCGCCTCGAGGAGATCTGGGGCGGCAAGCCGGTCAAGCTCAAGACCGACGCCAGGCCGGCCCGGCTGGTGAAGGCGTCGGAAGAGCCTGCCGCGCCGGCCAAAAAAGCCGCGCCGGCGAAGAAGGCGGCGGCGAAGAAGACCGCGCCGGCCAAGAAGACCGCGCCCGCGAAGAAGGTCGCCGCGAAGAAGGCGCCCGCGAAGAAGACCACGGCGGCGAAGAAGGCCCCGGCCAAGAAGGCCGCCGCCGGCCGCAAGTGAACCGCGCTCCATGAGGCTGGTGCTCGCCGCCGTCGGCCAGCGCCAGCCGGCCTGGGCCGAGGCGGCTTACGAGGACTTCGCCAAGCGCTTCCCGCCCGAGATGCGGCTGGAGCTGAAAGCCGTGAAGGCCGAGCCGCGCGGCTCGAAGACGCCTGAGCAGTTGATGGCCGCCGAGGCCGCGCGCCTCGACGCCGCCGCGCCGAAAGGCGCGCGCCGCGTGGTGCTCGACGAACGCGGCGAGCGCGTCAGCACCGCGCAGCTCGCGCAGCGGATGCAGGCCTGGCAGCGCGACGGCCGCGACGTGGCCCTCTTCATCGGCGGCCCCGACGGCCTGCACGCCGAGCTCAAGGCCGGGGCCGACGAGACGCTGCGCCTGTCCGACCTGACGCTGCCGCACGCCTTCGTGCGCGTGCTGCTGGCCGAGGCGCTGTACCGCGCCTGGACGCTGACGGTGAACCATCCCTACCACCGGGAATGAGCGGACCGTGAAGCACGCCTTCGTCTACCTGGCCAGCCAGAGCCCGCGCCGCCGCCAGCTTCTCGACCAGATCGGCGTGCGCCACGAACTGCTGCTACCGCAGCCGCACGAAGACGCCGAGGCGCTGGAAGACGAGATCGCCGGCGAGCGGCCGGCCGACTACTGCGAGCGCGTCACGCGCGCCAAGCTGCGCGCGGCGCGCGCGCGGCTGGCCGCGTCGCGGCGCGAGCCGGCGCCCATCCTGTGTGCCGACACCACGGTGGCGCTGGGCCGGCGCATCCTCGGCAAGCCGCGCGACGCGACGCATGCCATCGAGACGCTGCACGCGCTGTCGGGCCGCACGCACCGCGTGATCAGCGCGGTGGCGGTGGCGTCGGGGCGGCGCGAGTGGCTGGCGGCGAGCGTCTCGCGCGTTCACTTCGCCGAGATTCCCGCCGCCGAGATCGCGCGCTACGTCGCCGGCGGAGAACCCTTCGGCAAGGCCGGCGCCTACGCGATCCAGAGCGCCATCGCGGCCTGGATCGCGCGCATCGACGGAAGCTACTCCGGTATCATGGGTTTGCCTCTCTTCGAGACGGCCCAACTGCTGCGCCGCGCCGGCGTGAGCTTCTGACATGCAGGACATCCTGATCAACTGGGCACCGCAGGAAACGCGCGTCGCCATCGTCGAGAACGGCGCGGTGCAGGAGCTGCACGTCGAGCGCGCGCTCGAGCGCGGGCAGGTCGGCAACATCTACATGGGCCGCGTGGCGCGTGTGCTGCCGGGCATGCAGTCGGCCTTCGTCGACATCGGGCTGGAGCGTGCCGCCTTCCTGCACGTGGCCGACGTGCACGTGGCCGGCCAGCCGCACGCCGGCTCGCGCGGCGACGCCGCGCAGCCCACGCCGATCGAGCGTCTCGTCTTCGAAGGCCAGACGCTGGTGGTGCAGGTGATCAAGGACGCCATCGGCACCAAGGGCGCGCGGCTGTCGACACAGATCAGCATCGCCGGGCGGCTGCTGGTGTTCCTGCCGCAGGACGACCACATCGGCATCTCGCAGAAGATCGGCTCGCCCGAGCTGCGCGAGCAGTTGCGCGCGCGCATGAACCGCCTGGCCGCCACCGCCGACGGTTCGCCCACCGGCGGCTTCATCCTGCGCACCAACGCGGAGGACGCCGGCGACGACGAACTGGCCGACGACATCGCCTACCTGCGCAAGACCTGGGCCGCGGTGCGCGAGCGCGGCTTCGCCTCGCCGCCGGGCACGCTGCTGTACCAGGACCTGAGCCTGGTCGAGCGCGTGCTGCGCGACCTGGCGCACGACGCCACCGGCGCGATCCGCATCGACTCGAGGATGCAGTTCGACATCCTCAAGGCCTTCGGCGACGAGTACACGCCCGGCTCGGCGGCCAAGCTCGAGCACTACAAGGGCGAGCGGCCGATCTTCGACCTGTTCAACATCGACGCCGAGATCGCCCGCGCGCTGGCGCGGCGCGTCGACCTGAAGAGCGGCGGCTACCTCATCATCGACCAGACCGAGGCGCTGACGACCATCGACGTCAACACCGGCGGCTTCGTCGGCGCGCGCAACTTCGACGACACCATCTTCAAGACCAACCTCGAGGCGGCGCAGGCGATCGCGCGCCAGCTTCGGCTGCGCAACCTCGGCGGCATCATCATCATCGACTTCATCGACATGGGCCGCGAGGAGCACCAGGGCGCCGTGCTCGCCGAACTGCGCAAGCAGCTCGCGCGCGACCGCACCAAGGTGACGGTCAGCGGCTTCACGCAGCTCGGCCTGGTGGAGATGACGCGCAAGCGCACCCGCGAGAGCCTGGCGCACCTGCTGTGCGAGCCTTGCCCCACCTGCGCCGGCAAGGGCCAGGTGAAGACGGCGCGCAGCGTGTGCTACGACATCCTGCGCGAGATCCTGCGCGAGGCGCGCCAGTTCAACCCGCGCGAATTCCGCGTCATCGCCAGCGCGGCGGTGGTGGAGATGCTGCTCGACGAGGAGAGCCAGCACCTGGCCGGCCTGTCGGAATTCATCGGCAAGCCGATCTCGCTGGCGGCGGAGGCGACGATGAGTCCGGAGCAGTACGACATCGTGCTGTTGTAGCGGGATAGAGCCAGCAGCAGAGGGAGCAAGATGGCACATGCCTCCGAGTCAGTGGCGATCTACTGGGACTTCGAGAATTTGCATGCGAACCTAGTGGATCAGGCGCACGGTCAGGGCGCCTATCTGGCCAGCCGATTCCGACCGCAAGAGGAACTGGTCGATGTTCAGACTATCGTCGAGTACGCGCTTTCGCTCGGGCCGATTGCGATCAATCGTGCGTTCGCCAACTGGGTGTCCTTCAATCGATACAAGCAGTCTCTCCTGCAGGCCGCTATCGAACTGATCCAGGTCTTCCCGCCAGGCGCCAATGCGAAGAATGGAGCCGATATCAAGCTTTGCCTGGACGTGATGGAGGACATGGTTCGGTTCCCTCACATCGGAACCATCATCGTGGTCGGTGGCGACAGCGACTACATGCCCCTGTCCTACAAAGTGAAGGCGGCGGGGAGAACTCTCGTGGGCATCGGCAGCCGTCGTGGGACGAACCAGCATTGGGCGCGCAGTTGCCATGAGTTCAAGTTCTATGAGGGTTTGCTCGCGCCCGCGGTGCCGATTGCCGAGGTTGTGCCTACGGTACAGCCACCAGCCGAACCCTCAGAGCCAATTGCCACGGGCGATGCGGTCGTGACGTCGATCGAGCCTGCGGCGCCGGGAGTCGAGTCAGCGGATGAGCCTGGGCAAGCAGTTACACAGTTGGAGGAGATGCGAATGCTCCTCGATGTCGCGGAGACCGAAGCCGCGCAGCGCAAGGCCGGCCGCGAACTCGTGGGCAAGGCCATCGCGCGGCTCGTGCAGAATCGCGGGGAGACGTGGATTCAGAAGGCGCGATTGAGGCCGTTCATCCAACGCATCGACTCGACCTTTCACGAGTCGAGCTACGGGTTCGCAACCTTCAACGAGATGCTTGCGTCGATGAACGATCTCGTCGAGGTCCGGCGGGGCGAGTTCGATCACGAGTTGCGTCTTCGGCCTGCCACATCGGGACCAGTGTCGTAGTGGGTGAACTGCTCTCGATTCGCTCACCCCTTCGCCTTCGCCACCCGCCCCAGCAGGAAGAACTCCGGATTCGGCTGCATCGACACCAGGTTGGCCATGCGGTTGGACAGCCCGAACAGCGCGGTGATGGCGCCGATGTCCCAGATGTCCTCCTCGGTGAAGCCGTGACCCTTCAGGGCCGCGAAGTCGGCCTCGTCGACTTCGGCCGAATGCAGGCAGACCTTCATCGCGAAGTCGAGCATCGCGCGCTGGCGCGGTGTGATGTCGGCCTTGCGGTGGTTCACCGCCACCTGGTCGGCCAGCAGCGGGTTCTTCTCGTAGATGCGCAGGATCGCGCCGTGCGCCACCACGCAGTACAGGCAGTGGTTCGCGCCGCTGGTGGCCACGACGATCATCTCCTTCTCGCCCTTGCTCAGGCCCGAAGGGCGCAGCATCAGCGCGTCGTGATAGGCGAAGAAGGCGCGGAACTCGTCGGGCCGGTGCGCCAGCGCGAGGAACACGTTGGGCACGAAGCCGGACTTCTCCTGCACCTCGAGGATGCGCCGCCTCACGTCGTCGGGCAGCGTCTCGAGGGCGGGCACGGGGTAGCGCGAGATGGCTTGATTCATGCAAGGCTCCTGGGGCTTTCGGATTATGGATACAACCGGTCAAGGTTTCCCGGCAGGCGCCGGTGCCGGAGGTGCGACACTTGCCGATTGAGCGGCGCGCCCCCCCGCAGCGCAGTGAACTCCCGCATCGCGGTCGACTCTCTTTCCCATGCTGACAAGAAGAAACCTGATCGCCGCCGGCCTGGCCGGCGCCGGCCTGCCCGCCTTCGGGCAATTCCGCGTCGAGATCTCGGGCGTCGGCGCGACGCAGGTGCCCATCGCCATCCCGCGCTTTCGCGACGAAGACAAGCTCTCGCAGCAGGTCTCGGCGATCGTGCGCGCCGACCTGGAGCGCAGCGGCTTCTTCCGCCCGGTCGATGCCGGCAGCGCGGTGCTCGACGAAACCGCCCGCCCGGCGATGAGCGAGTGGCGCGCGCGCAGCGTCGATGCGCTGGCCGCCGGCTCGGTGCAGCGCCTGGCCGACGGCCGCGTCGACGTGCGCTTCAAGCTGTGGGACGTGGTCAAGGGCAGCGATCTGGGCGGCCAGGCGAGCGCGGTCGACCCGGCCGACCTGCGCCTGGCCGCGCACCGCATCGCCGACTTCATCTACGAGAAGCTCACCGGCGACCGCGGCGTGTTCTCCACCCGCATCGCCTACGTCACGCGCGGCGGCGGCCGCTACACGCTGCGCGTGGCCGACGCCGACGGCGAGGGCGGCCAGGTGGCGCTGAACAGCCCCGAGCCGATCATCTCGCCGGCCTGGAGCCCCGACGGGCGCGAGCTGGCCTATGTGTCGTTCGAGAGCCGCAAGGCGGTGGTCTACGCGCAGGAGGTGATGAGCGGCAAGCGCCGGGCCATCGCCAACTTCCGCGGCTCGAACAGCGCGCCGGCCTGGTCGCCCGACGGCACGACGCTCGCCGCCACGCTCTCGCGCGAGGGCGGCTCGCAGCTCTTCCTGATGGACCGCCAGGGCGGCAACGTGCGGCGCCTGACCAGCAGTTCGGCGATCGACACCGAACCCTGCTTCGCGCCCGACGGCCGCACCGTCTACTTCGTCAGCGACCGCGGCGGCGGCCCGCAGGTGTACCGCGTGGCGGTGGGCGGCGGCGGCGCCGAGCGCATCACCTTCGCCGGCGGCTACAACATCAGCCCGGCCGTCAGCCCCGACGGGCGCACGCTGGCCTACGTCACGCGCCAGGGCAACGCCTTCAAGCTGCAGACGCTCGACCTGTCCACGCCGGGCGCGCAGCCGGCGGCGCTGACCGACACCAGCGACGACGAGAGCCCGAGCTTCGCCCCCAACGGCCGGCTGATCGTCTACGCCACGCGCGCCGGCGGGCGCGACGTGCTGATGACCACCACGCTCGACGGCCGCATCAAGGCGCGGCTCGTCTCCACCACCGCCGACGTGCGCGAGCCCGCCTGGGGCCCGTACGGCCGCTGATTCCTTCGCAAACACGACCCTCAAGGAGAATCCTCATGAACACGACGTCGATGAAGCACCTGCCCAAGATCGCCCTGGCCGCGCTGGCCGCCGCCGTGATGGCCGGCTGCTCCTCCAGCGTGCCGCTGGACGACAAGAAGGGCGGCGCGCCGGTCGAGTCGCGCACCCCCGGCACCGGCGCGGGCGGCGCGAGCGCCGGCGCGGCGCAGAGCGCGGTCACGCCGGTCGACCTGACCAAGACCGACACCGCCGCGCAGGGCAACCTGCCGCGCGTGGTGTACTTCGACTTCGACAGCTACGTCGTCAAGGACGAGTTCCGCCCGACCGTCGAGAGCAACGCCAAGGTGCTTGCCGCCGACCGCAAGAAGAAGGTCACCATCGAAGGCCACACCGACGATCGCGGCGGCCGCGAGTACAACCTCGCGCTCGGCCAGAAGCGCGCCGAGGCGGTGCAGCGCTCGCTGGCGCTGCTGGGCGCCGGCGCCGACCAGATGGAGGCCGTGAGCTTCGGCAAGGAGCGCCCGGCCGTGCAGGGCAGCGACGAAGCGGCGTGGGCCAAGAACCGCCGCGCCGAGCTGGTCTACCGTTGAACCCGGGAGCGATGCCGATGTCGGCCTTCACGCGGACTCTCGCCGGGCTCGGCCTGGCCGCCCTGGTCGGGTTGGCCGGCCTGGGCGCGCCGCCGGCGCGGGCCGGCATCTTCGACGACGACGAGGCGCGCCGCGCCATCCTCGACCTGCGCCAGAAGCTCGAGGCCAGCAACGAGGCCAACCGCGCCAAGCAGGCCGAGCTGAACGTGCAGATGGCCGACCAGCTCTCGCAGCTCAAGCGCGGCCTGCTCGACCTGAACAACCAGCTCGAAGCCGTGCGCGGCGAGCTGGCGCGCATGCGCGGCCAGGACGAGCAGCTCGCGCGCGACGTCGCCGAGCTGCAGCGCCGCTCGAAAGACGCGCAGACCGGCATCGACGAGCGCATCCGCCGGCTCGAGCCGGTCAGCGTGACGCTCGACGACAAGCAGTTCCTCGCCGACCCCGAGGAGAAGCGCCAGTACGACGAGGCCTTCGCGCTGATCCGCCAGGGCGACTTCGGCGCCGCCGGCGCGGGCCTGTCGGCTTTCCTCAAGCGCTATCCGCTCAGCGGCTACGCCGAGTCGGCCACCTTCTGGCTCGGCAACGCGCAGTACGGCCAGCGCCAGTACAAGGACGCGATCGCCTCGTTCCGCTCGCTGCTGAGCCGCAACCCGGCGCACGCCAAGGCGCCCGAGGCGATGCTGGCCATCGCCAACTGCCAGATCGAACTGAAGGACAGCCGCGCCGCGCGCAAGACCATCGGCGAGCTGGTGCAGGCCTATCCGAAGTCGGAAGCCGCGCAGGCCGGCCGCGAGCGCCTTGCCTCGCTGAAGTAGCCGCCGCCGGGCCGCGCGGCGGGGCGGCGCCGGGCGCTGCTTAAAATCGGTGCATGCAGGACATCGACATCGCGGCCCTGAGCCGCACCGTGCTGTGGGCCGCGTTCGCGCTGGCCGTGGTCTTCGGCGCGATCGCGCAGCGCACCCACTTCTGCACCATGGGTGCGGTCTCCGACATCATGACGATGGGCGACTGGGCGCGCATGCGCATGTGGGTCGCCGCGATGGGCGTGGCGATGATCGGCTTCAACGCCATGGTGGCGCTCGGCTGGCTGAGCGCGGCCGACACCATCTACGCCGGGCCGCGCTTCATCTGGCTCTCGGCGCTGGTGGGCGGCGCGCTGTTCGGCTTCGGCATGACGCTGGCCTCGGGCTGCGGCAGCAAGACGCTGGTGCGCATCGGCGGCGGCAACCTCAAGTCGCTGGTGGTGTTCTTCGTGCTCGGCCTGGCCGCCTTCGCGACCATGCGCGGGCTCACCGCGGTGCTGCGCGTCGACACGGTGGACAAGGTGGCCGTCGAGTTCGCCGCCGGCCAGGACCTGCCCTCGCTGCTGGCCGGCGCCACCGGCATCGCCAAGGGCACGCTGGCGGCGCTGCTGGGCATCGGCCTGGGTGGCGCGCTGCTGGTGTGGGCGCTGGCGCGCCGCGAGGGGCGCAGCGCCGACAACCTGCTCGGCGGGCTCGGCCTGGGGGCGGTGATCGCCGCGCTGTGGTGGGTATCGGGCCGGCTCGGCCACGTCGCCGAGCACCCCGAGACGCTGCAGGAAGTCTTTCTCGCCACCAACTCGCAGCGCATGGAGTCGCTGACCTTCGTCTCGCCCTTCGCCTACACGATCGACTGGCTGATCTTCTTCAGCGACAAGAGCAAGGTGCTGACGATCGCCATCGTCACGACGGTGGGCGTGGTGCTCGGCTCGGCGCTGGTCGCGCTGGCCACGCGCAGCTTCCGCTGGGAGGGCTTCCGCGACGCGCGCGACACCGCCAACCACCTGATCGGCGCCGCGCTGATGGGCGTGGGCGGCGTCACCGCGATGGGCTGCACGGTGGGGCAGGGGCTGTCGGGCCTGTCGACGCTGAGCCTGACCAGCTTCGTCGCGATCGCCGCCATCATCGCCGGCGCGGTGGCCGGGCTGAAATACCAGTTCTGGCTGGTCGAGCGCTCGGCATGAGCGCCGCGGCGCCGCCCGCCGCGGCGGATAGCGCCGAGCTGGAGCGGCGTTTCGGCGGCCTGCGGCGGCTTTACGGCGAGGCCGCCTACGCGCGCATCCGCGCGGCGCGCATCGCGGTGGTCGGCGTCGGCGGCGTGGGCTCGTGGGCGGCCGAGGTGCTGGCGCGCAGCGGCGTGGCCGAGCTGACGCTGGTCGACCTCGACCACGTGGCCGAATCGAACGTCAACCGCCAGGTGCAGGCGCTGGGCGCGACGCTGGGCATGGCCAAGGTGCGCGCGCTCGCGCAGCGCTTCGCCGACATCCATCCCGGCTGCCGCGTGCACGAAGTGGAGGAATTCGCCGCCGCCGACAACTGGCCGGCGCTGCTGCCGCGGCCGGTGGACGTGGTGATCGACGCCTGCGACCAGTTGCGCGCCAAGCAGGCGATGGCGGCATGGGCGATCGAGACGCGAGCGCCGCTGGTGGTGGTGGGTGCGGCCGGCGGCAAGCGGCGGCCGCAGGCGGTGGAGGTGGCCGACCTCGCCGAGGCGACGCACGACCCGCTGCTCGCCGCGCTGCGCCAGCGCCTGCGCCAGCAGCACGGCGCGCCGCGCAAGGGCGCGATCGGCCTGCGCTGCGTGTTCTCGCGCGAGCCGGTGGCGACGCCGGCCGGCGCCGAGGCCTGCGACGTGGAGGGCAACCTCCACTGCCACGGCTACGGCTCGACGGTGAGCGTGACCGCGACCTTCGGCATGGTGGCCGCGCAAGTTGCGCTAGAATGTGCGGCTGTCGGCACTGAGCCGACGCCCCGCAGCGCGCCGCTATAATGGCGGGCTTTTCCAGGTGCTAGCGGGTCGTTAGCTCAGTCGGTAGAGCAGCGGACTTTTAATCCGTTGGTCGCAGGTTCGAATCCTGCACGACCCACCACCGAAGGTGGCAAGAATTCGGGCTCTTAGCTCAGTTGGTAGAGCAGCGGACTCTTAATCCGTTGGTCGTAGGTTCGAATCCTACAGGGCCCACCAAACAGCTCAACGGGAAAGACGTTGAAGATCAACGGCCTAGCGGCGACGCTAGGCCGTTGTGCTTTGTGCGTGAAGAACAGGCTTGCAGCGCTGCGTGAGCAGCAACGCGAGTGACATCAAGCGGCCCGCAGCGGTAGTCCGACGAGGCGCTCCAGCGCCGGAATCGAGAGACCGTCGACGGTATCAACGACGGCAAGGCCAGTCGGCGTGCAATCAAAGGTCGCGAGGTCGGTGTAGACGCGCTTCACGCACGCGACACCGGTCAGCGGGTATGTGCAGCGCTCGACCAGCTTGCTTTGGCCGGTCTTGGTCAGCAACTCCATCATGACCCAGGTTTGCTTTGCACCAATCGCAAGATCCATCGCGCCGCCAACTGCCGGGATGGCGCTCTTCTCGCCGGTGCTCCAGTTCGCAAGGTCGCCCTGGGCAGACACTTGAAAGGCACCCAGCACGCAGATGTCCAAATGACCGCCACGCATCATTGCGAAACTGTCCGCGTGATGAAAGAACGCAGCTCCCTTGAGCTGAGTCACTGGCTGTTTTCCGGCGTTGATCAGATCGTAGTCTTCGTCACCGGCCGCGGGCGCGGGCCCCATGCCGAGGATCCCGTTCTCGCTGTGCAGGACGACCTCCATTCCTGGGGCGAGATGATTCGCAACGATGGTCGGCATACCGATGCCGAGGTTGACGTAGGCCCCGTCATGGATGTCGCGCGCGACGCGCTGCGCGATCTGATCCTTGGTTCGAGCGACGTAGCTCATACAGCCACTTTCTTGAAGCCGCCTGCAATCGTCGCTTGCCGCGAAATCCGCACCAGGCGCGACACGAAAATACCCGGCGTCACGACATGTTCGGGGTCGATCGCGCCCAACTCCACCAATTCATGCACGGTTGCTACCGTCTTGCGCGCAGCCGTCGCCATGATGGGTCCGAAATTGCGCGCCGCCTTTCGATAGACCAGGTTGCCCCAACGATCGCCGCGATCGGCTTTGATCAGTGCGAGATCGGCATGCAACGGCCGCTCGAAAACGTACATGCGACCGTCGATCTCTCTTGTCTCCTTGCCCTTGGCCAACTCAGTTCCATAGCCTGTCGGCGTGAAGAATCCACCGATCCCAGCGCCCGCAGCGCGGATACGCTCGGCGAGATTCCCTTGCGGGATCAGTTCCAACTCAATGGCCCCACGCCGGTATAACTCATCGAAAACCCAGCTATCGGCCTGGCGAGGAAAGCTGCAGATGATCTTGCGGACACGCCCCGTTTTCAATAGTGCAGCCAAGCCGGCATTGCCGTTGCCTGCATTGTTGTTGACGACCGTGAGATCGCGCGCGCCCTGTGCGATAAGCGCCTCGATCAATTCTTGCGGGATGCCGGCTGTTCCGAACCCTCCGATCATGACGGTCGACCCGTCGCGCACTTCACCGAGGGCTTCGGCAACGGAGAGTGCCACCTTGTCAATCATCTGCGGTCCAACTGAAGAGTGCGGAAATGGCGAGCGAGTTGAGGTGGTGGCACTGACGCAGCCGCGCAGCCGCTCATGATCGTAGTGGCACACTCACTTCTTGCCGAGGCTCTCGGCGAGTTCGTCCCAGCGCTTGGACGCAAGGGCCATGGCCTGCAGCTTCACATGCCCGAAGCCGCGGACGCTGGCTGGGATCTGCGCGATCTGCGTTGCAATGGCCACGTCGTAGCTGCCCGAGGACTCGACCAGCGAACGAGCGAAGTCCATGTAGCGGTCGCGCCAGGCGCGCTCCTGCCGGCGCTCGGCATTGCGGCCGAAGGGGTCGAGCGGCGTTTCGCGCAGCCACTGCATGCGTGCCAGAACCGCCATGGGCCAGCGCATCCACTGGCCGAACGGGCGCTTGCGCGCTTCCTTCCCCGCGCCGAGCGTGGGTGGGGCCAGGTGGTACGTCAGGCGCACGCCTTCACCGAACTCGGTCGCGATGGACTTGCGGAAGGCCTCGGAGACCAGCAGACGGGCCACCTCATACTCGTCCTTGTAGGCCATCACCCGGTAAAGCTGCGTCGCCAGCACGGTCGCCAACTCCTGCGGCAGCGCGCTTGCGGCCTGTTGCGCCAGGGTGCGGTACTTGCGTGCGTAGGACGCATTCCAGTACCCCCGCAGCCGGTTCGCGCGATCCTCGATCAGTTCGGGCAGCGATGGCGGGTGGGCTGTTTGCGCCGGCGTGGCGAGCAGCCGGCCGGCCAGCGCCGGGTCGCCGGCCAGATGGCAACCCAGCCGGAACGCTTGAAGGTTTTTGGCGACGGCGGTGCCATTGAGGGTGATCGCCTTCTCCAGGCTCGCGCGCGAGAGCGGCACCCGCCCAGACTGCCACGCCACGCCAAGCAGCACCAGGTTGGCGAAGATCGCATCGCCGAAGGCGCGCGTGGCGATGCGGGCGGCCGGCAACGAGATGACGCGCTCTTGCTGCACGCGGCTGCGCAGGCGTGCCAACAGATCGTTCAACGGCGTGGCCCAGTCCCGTGACTTGATGAACGCCGAGGTCGGTGATCCGTCCTCATTGACGATGGCCAGGCTTTGCGCATGCAGGCGGGAGAGCGTGGCGCTGCTGCCCGCCACCACGGCGTCGGCGCCGATCAGCAGGTCGCATCGGCCTGCGGCCACCTTGGTCGCGGAGATGTCGTCGTCGGCCGCGGCGATCTGGACGTAGGAGTAGACGGTGCCGCCCTTCTGCGCCATGCCGGCCATGTCCATCACGCGGGCGGCCTTGCCTTCGAGGTGAGCGGCCATGCCCAGCAGCGCGCCGATGGTCACGACGCCCGTGCCACCCACGCCGCCCACGATGATGCGCACCGGGCCGGCCGGTTCGGCGATGCGCGGCGCCTCGGGCCAGCCCTCGGCCACGCCATCGAAGGATTGCGCCGGGCGCTTGACGTCACGGGTGTGGACGGTGACGAAGCTCGGGCAGAAGCCCGCGACGCAGGTGAAGTCCTTGTTGCAGCTGCTTTGGTTGATCCTGCGCTTCGTGCCGAGCGGCGTCTCCACCGGCTCCACGGACAGGCAATTCGACTGCCTGGAGCAGTCGCCGCAGCCCTCGCACACTTCGCTGTTGATGAAGGTCCGCAGCGCGGGGTCCGGGTACTCGTTGCGCTTGCGCCGGCGCCGCTTCTCGCTCGCGCAGGTCTGCGCATAGATGAGTGCCGTCACACCGGGCACGTCGCGAAGTTCGCGCTGCACCGCGTCCAGTTCGCTGCGGTGCCGGACCGCGACCCCGGGAGCAATGCCTTCGTCCTCGCTCAGCAAGCTGGGCTCATCCGTGACGATGATCTGCTGCCCGACGCCTTCGGCAGCCAGTTGGCGGGTCAGTTGCCCGACGCTGAGCTGTCCGTCGACATGCTGCCCGCCGGTCATGCCCACGGCATCGTTGTAGAGGATTTTGTAGGTGATGTTGACCTTGGCCGCAACGGACTGCCGGATGGCCAGGTAGCCCGAGTGGAAGTAGGTGCCGTCGCCCAGGTTGGCAAAGACGTGGCGCTCCTTGGTGAAGGGGGCCGCCCCGACCCAACTGACGCCTTCGCCCCCCATCTGAGTGAAGGTCTCGGTGCCGCGGTCCATCGTCAACGCGAGGAAGTGACAGCCGATCCCGCCAAGCGCGCGGCTGCCCTCGGGCAGCATGGTCGATGAGTTGTGCGGACAGCCGCTGCAGAAGTACGCCTTGCGCTCGGCAATGTCGATCACGCGGCGGGATTCTTTCTCCGCTTGTTCGAGGCTCTGCAAGCGCTGCGTGATCAGTTGCCGCAGGTCCTCGGGCAGTTCGAGGCGCAGGAAGCGCGCTGCCAGCATCCTGGCGATGGGCTCGGGTTGCAGCTCGTAGTGGCTGATGAGCGGTGCGTCTTTGGTGGGCGTGCTCCATTCGCCCAGGCCGTCGGCCGACTTGCCGACCACGCGCGGCCGTGCGTGGTCGGGCAGGGCGTATAGCTCGTCCTTGATCTGCGCTTCGAGGATGGGCCGTTTCTCCTCGACCACGATGATGTCGCACAGGCCGTGGGCGAACTCGCGCAGCCCATGCGGTTCCAGCGGCCAAATCATGCCGACCTGGTACAGGCGCAGGCCGAGCCGCCTTGCCGGCTCCCCTTCCAGACCCAGGATGCGCAGCGCCTCGACCGTATCTAGGTAGCCCTTGCCGCTGGCCGCAATGCCGATGCGCGCCTGCGGGCTGTCCCACATCACCCGGTTGAAGCGGTTGGCACGCGCGTAGGCCAGCGCGGCCGGCAGCCTGTGCCGGTAAAGGCGCTCCTCCTGGGCCAGCGATACATCGGGCCAGCGGATGTTCAGACCACCGGGCGGCAGCGATGCCGCGGGTGCAAGCACCGGCCGCACGCGGTCGAGCGCCACATCCACGGACGCCGAGGTCTCCACGATCTCGCTCACCAGCTTCATGGAGGCCCACAGTCCGGCGCTGCGGGACATGGCGACCGCGTGCGCACCGAAATCGAGAACCTGCTGGACCGATGTGGGGTAGAAGATCGGGATGCCGCAGCCCACCATCACATGCTCGGACTGGTGGGGAATGCTGGAGGACTTGCACGAGTGGTCGTCACCGTAGAGGGCGACGACACCGCCATGCGCGGCGGTTCCAGCGAGGTTGGCGTGGCGCAGCGCGTCGCCTGAGCGATCGACGCCCGGCCCTTTGCCGTACCACCACCCGACGACGCCATCGAACTTCGCCTGTCCCGCCAGGTGCGCCTGCTGCGTGCCCCACACGGCGGTGGCCGCCAGATCCTCGTTCACGCCGGGCTGGAACACGACGTCGTGGGCGTCGAGCAGCTTGCCGGCCTGCCACAGCGCACTGTCGAAGTTGCCGAGGGGCGATCCGCGGTAGCCGGAAAGAAAGCCAGCGGTCTGCAAGCCGTTGCGGGCATCGCGCCGCTTCTGTGCGAGCGCCAGGCGCACCAGCGCTTGGATGCCGGTCATGTACGCCATGCCTGCGTCGCACAGGTATTTGTCCTCCAGCGCGGCGGGCTTCTTCGCGGCGGCCATGGGCAGTTCGGCGGTGGTGCCGGTGTTCATCGTGTGTCTCCATTCGGGCCGGACCAGGCCGCGATTCTTCGTTCCCGCCTTCTCCGCACCCATACGGCGCCGGGAAAAACTTGTTTACGCCGAACGCAACAATGATGCTTGGGCATGGGTGCCTGCCACTGGCAACCCGCGGACGCAGGGCTCATGTCGGTCAATCACCGTTCTGAAAATATGCCGCGTCCTCCTGGAGCCTTGGGGAGATCCTTCGGCCAACCCACTCCAGCCACACGCGGGTCCTGGCATCCATGAAGTGTCTGGACGGCATCAGCGCATAGACACCGATGTCGGGCGAACGCCAGCCGGGCAACACCCGTTGCAGTCTCCCCGCGCGCACCGCGTCGATGACGGAGAACAGGGGCAACAAAGTGATGCCGGCCCCCCTCAGCGCCACGTCCAGCAACACTTCCGGCGTGTCCGCGACGAGCTGCCACTGGAGCGGGAAAATGCGCGCTTGCGCGCTGCCGGTCTTCAGGCGCCACTCCGGCGCGATGGACGGGTTGATGAGGCGTAGACAAGCATGCTGCGATAGCTCCTCGGGACTGGATGGCGTCCCGCGTCGGGCGAGGTAGCCCGACGCTGCACAAAGCACCGCGAAAGTCGTGCCCAGCCTGCGCGCGACCAGGCCGGAATCAAGCAGCGACTCGGCAAGGTACAGGCTGACATCCACGCCGCGCGTGAGCATTTCGGGGAAGTATTGCGAGGTGCTGTAGTTGACCTTCAGGCCCGGGTAGCTGGCACAGAAGTCGGCCAGTATCGGCGCCACATAGTGCTGTCCGAAGCTCGCCATGCACTGGACACGCAGGCGGCCTTGCGGCTTGGAGGCGGTTCCCGATGCGTTGGCTTCGGCCTCGTCGATCAGGCCCAGGATCTCGCGGCATCGCTCCGCGTACTCGGCGCCGGCATCGGTGAGAGCGCGGTGGCGGGTCGTGCGCTGCAACAGCTTGGTGTTCAATCGCTTCTCCAGGTCGGAGACCAGCCGGGAGACCTGCGCCGTGGTCAAGTCCATTTGCTCTGCGGCCGCGGTGAAGCTGCCGCTTTCGACCACGCGCATGAAGGCGCGGATGGCATGGACGAGACCCGACTCCAGGCTCTTGCGCATTACCCGGTCGCCTTGTCCGGCACGTCACTGAAGTGAGGGTGCTTGCAGTCGCCCTGGGGACTTCTGTTCATAGAATGGTTCCGTGCAAAGGATCCCCAGCGACCTGAACCTCCTCGTCGCGCTGGAAGCGCTGCTGCAGGAGCGCACGGTCACCCGGGCGGCCGCGCGGCTGCACATGTCGCAGCCGGCCATGAGCAACGTGCTGGCGCGCATGCGCCGGGCCTATGGCGACCCGCTGTTCATCCGCGTCGGCGCGTGCATGGAGCCGACGCCCTTCGCGCTGGCGCTGGCCGAGCCGGTGGCCCAGGCGCTGGACATCCTGCGCGAAGGCGTCGAGCGCGTCACCGGCTTCGACCCCGCACGTTCGAAGCGCAAGTTCACGCTGCTGATGCCCGACATGGGCGTGGCGATCGTGCTGCCGCGTCTGCTGCTGCACCTGTCGCAAGTGGCGCCCGATGTCGCGCTCGACGTGCCGCAGGTGCAGCTGGCGGACCATGCGGCCCAATTGCAGGACGGCCGCGCCGACCTGGCGATGCAAGGCCAGACTCACGCGTTCCAGCAGCGCTTCTACCGGCGCAGGCTCTGGCGGCACGACTGGATGTGCATCGCGCGACAGGACCATCCGCTGCTGCGCGACGGCATGGACCTGGACGCCTACACGGCCTGCAAACACGTCCGCGTGCACTCCGGCGCGGTCGAGATGGCCGCCATCGACGACACCCTCAAGAAGCTGGGACGCGAGCGGCGCGTCGCACTCGAGATCTCGAGCTGGCTGGGCCTGGAGGCCCTGGTGTCGCAGACCGATTGCGTGGGCACGGTGTCGCGCACGCTGGCCACGCACTGGCAGGCCGTTGCGGGCCTGCAGGTCCATCCGCTGCCCTTCGACGTGCCGCCGACGTCGGTCTACCTGTTCTGGCACGAGCGCTTCCATCATGACCCCGGCAATACCTGGCTGCGTGGCGTGATCGCCGACCTGTTCAGCCGCCCGGAAGCCGCCTAGACGCCGGCGTTGCGCAGCAGTGCGGACTGCGCGCCGGAAGGGACGGCTCGTGCCGGCTTGAGCAGGAAGTGGGCGAGCGCCGGCACCAGCACCAGCGCGCCGAGCATGTTCCACAGGAACATGAAGGCCAGCAGCAGGCCCATGTCGCCCTGGAACTTGATCGGGCTGGCCACCCAGGTGATCACGCCGCTGGCCAGCGTCAGCCCCGTGAACACCACCACCTTGCCGGTGAACAGCAGCGCGCGGCGGTAGGCCAGGTGCAGCGGCTGGCCGCGGCACAGCTCGGCCAGCGTGACGCTCAACACGTACAGCGCGTAGTCGACGCCGATGCCCACGCCCAGCGCGATCACCGGCAGCGTGGCGACCTTGACGCCCATGCCCAGCATCACCATCAGCGCCTCGGCCAGCACCGAGGTCAGCATCAGCGGCAGGATGGCGACCACCACCGCGCGCCAGGAGCGGAAGGCGACGAAGCACAGCACGCCGACCGCGCCGTAGACCAGGAGCAGCATCTGCGACCACGATTGCGCCACCACGCGGTTGGTGGCGGCCTCGATGCCGGCGGAGCCGGCCGCCAGGCGGAACTGCACCTCGGGTGTGTCGTGCAGCGCGGCGAAGCGTTCGACCTCGGCCACCACGCGGTCCAGCGTCTCGGCGCGGTGGTCCTTCAGGTAGGTGTAGACGGTCAGCAGGTTGCAGCTGTCGTTGTACAGGCCGCGCGGCGTGCGCGTGGTCACCATGTTCAGCATGTCCTGGTTCGGCAGCAACTCGTACCACTTGGGGTGGCCTTCGTTGAGCCCGGCGATGACGCGCCGGCTCAGCAGCGACAGGGAGCTGGTCGATTCCACGCCTTCCAGGCGGCGCAGATCCCATTCCAGCGCATCCACCTTCTTCAGCGTGTCGTACTGACCGCAGGCGCCGTCGGGGGTGGTCACCATCACGGCCAGCACGTCGGTGGACGCACCGTAGGCACTGCTGACGAAGGCGGCGTCGCGGTTGTAGCGGCTGTCCTGCCGCAGTTCGGGCGCGCCGGGGTCGAGGTCGCCGATCTTCAGCCGGGTGCTGAGCACGCCGCCGCCGGCACCCAGCAGCAGCGCCACGGCGATGGCGCCGATCGCCCAGCGCCTGGAGGTGAAGCGCTCCAGCAGCTCCCACAGCGGGTGGTGGCGCCCGCCGTTCTGGTGGGCGACTTCGTCGCGCAGGCTGCGCTTGGCAGCGGCCGGGTCCACGCCGGTGTAGCTCAGCAGGATCGGCAGCAGGATCAGGTTGGTGAAGATCAGCGCCGCCACGCCGATCGACGCCGCCAACGCCAGCTCGCGGATGACCTGGATGTCGATGACGGTCAGCACCGCGAAGCCCACCGCATCGGCCAGCAGCGCCGTCAGCCCGGCCATGAAAAGGCGCCTGAAGGTGTTGCGCGCAGCCTGCAACTTGGTCTCGCCGCGGCCGATGTCCTGCATGATGCCGTTCATCTTCTGCGCGCCATGGCTGATGCCGATGGCGAAGATGAGGAAGGGCACGAGGATCGAATACGGGTCCAGCGCATAGCCCAGCAGGCGCATCAGCCCGAGCTGCCAGACCACCGCCGTCAGCGAGGCGCCGAACACCAGCGCAGTCGAACGCCAGCAGCGCGTGTAGCCCCACAGCAGCGCTGCGGTGATCGCCATCGCGACGGCGAAGAAGCCGAAGACATCGCGCACGCCTTCGATCAGGTCGCCCACCAGCTTGCCGAAGCCGGTGATGTGCAGTTGCACGCCTTCGGACTGGTACTGGCTGCGCAGGGCTTCCAGCTTGTGGCCCAGCGCGGCGTAGTCGAGCGCGTGGCCGTTCGCGTCACGCTCCAGCAGCGGCGCGACGATGACGCTGGACTGGGCATCTGTGGCCACCAGCTGGCCGACTTCGCCGGAACGGGCGATGTTGGTGCGCAGTTGCTCCAGCGTGCGTGCCGAGCCGTCGTAGTCCGGCGGGATCACCGGCCCGCCTTCGAAGCCCTCTTCGGTGACACCGATCCAGCGCGTCGACGGCGTCCACAGCGACTTCATCTGGCTGCGATCCACGCCCGGGATCAGGAAGACCTCGTCGTTGATCTTGCGCAGCGTCTCCATGTAGGACGCCTGATAGATCGTGCCGCTGGCCGGCGCCATGACGATGCGCAGCGTGTTGCCCAGCCCGGCCAGATCGGCCTTGTGCTGCAGGTAGTTCTGGATGAACGGGTGCTTGGCCGGGATGGTCTTCTCGTAGCTGGCGTTCAGGCTCAGCTGGCTGGCTTGCCAGCCGAGCAGCAGCGTGACCAGCGCGCACAGCAGCAGCACCAGCCGCCGGCGGCCGAACAACAGCTGCTCCAGCCCCGCCTTGAAGCGGCTGGGCGCGGCAGCGTCGGTGGTGGTGGGCGGCGCGCTCATCGTGCCCCGCCCGATGCGGGCTTCAGATCAAGCGCGCCGCGGTTCGTCAGCAGCACCAGCCCGCCGGCCGGCAGCGGCAGCACGCCGTTGATCGGCGGCAGCGGCTGCGCATTCAGCGCCACTGCGGTGCCGCGTTCCCAGCGTTGCACCAGGCCGGCCTGGTCCACGGTGATCAGTTCGCCGTCTGGCGTGAGCGCCGAGGCGGTGACCGACGCGCGCGAACGGTTGGGCAAAGCCTCCCACGACCTGCCGTGGTCCGCCGAGTACAGCACGTGGCCCTGCAGGCCGGCCAGCCAGACACGCCCGGCGCTGCCGAGCTCGGCAGCGAAATGGCTGCCCTTGTTCGGCGGCTCCAGCCTGCGGAAGGATTCACCGCCGTCGCCGGACAGCAGCGCCAGGCCTTGTTCGCCGGCCACCAGCAACTCCGGCGCACGGTGGCGCACCGCATAGAGATGCAGGCCGTCGGGATTGTCCAGCCGGCCCATCAGCGATTGCCAGCCGGCACCGCCGTCACGCGAGCGCAGCGCGATGCCGTAGGCACCGACGACGATCAGATGGCGCGCATCGAGCACCACCAGGTCCAGCAGCGGCTTGTCGGCACCTTCTGCGACGAGGCGGCGCGCGTCCTTGGTCAGCACTGCGTCGTTGGCGGCGATGGCGGCCTTCAGCACCGTCTGCGCCAGCGCTGCGCCATCGAGTACCCGCGTCCAACTGCGCCCGCCGTCGCGGGTGGCCAGCACCACGCCGCCGTGGCCGGCGGCATAGCCGGTGTCGGCATCGGCGAAGCGCACTGCGGTCAGCGTGACGCTCACCGGCGTGGGCATCTGCTGCCAGCTGCGCCCGTCGTCCGTGGAGCGCAGCACGATGCCGCGTTCGCCCACCGCGACCAGTGCGCTGCCCGCCTGCGCCGCCGCCAGCAGCACCGAGCGCGAGGCCTGCGGCGTCAGCGAAGCCGCGCGCTCGACGGCGTCGGCGATGGAGGCATGGGCCCGGGCGACGCCGCAGCCGGCCACCAGCGCCGCCGCCATGATGCGGCGGCGGGTGGTCATCGCACGCCTTCGGCCGCCAGCGAGTCCGGCGTGAAGAAGCTGTCCGGAATGCGCGGCCGGATCGGGTACTGCGAGGGCTTCGACGCCGCCAGGCTGCCGGCATAGCCCGCGCCGGAGAGCAGGTCGTAGTAGCCGTAGCCCGCTACCATCACCGCCGGCACGTCGGGGGCGACGAAGTTGTGCACATACAGCGTGCGCCATAGCTGGCCCTTGGCATCCCAGCGGTCGGCCAGCACGCAGGTCCAGGTGTCCTCGTCGCAGTAGTACTTGCCGCGCGGCGCCTGATGGCGCTTGCCGGCGCGCAGCGTGGCCTCGACCACCCAGACGCGGTGCAGCTCCCAGCGCACGTGGTCCGGGTTCAGGTGGTTGCGCATCAGCAGATCCTTGTCCGACTCGGGCTGGAACTGCTTGTTGACGTTGTACGGCACCAGCATTTCCTTGCGGCCTTCGAGCTTCCAGTCGAATTGGTCGAGCCGACCGGCCCAGACCTCCACCTCGTCCGAGAACAGCACGCCGGACGACGACGCGTTCGGCGTGTCGCAGCACACGTTCGGCAGCTTGCGCACCCGCCGCTGGCCGGGCACGTACAGCCAGGTGTTGGTCTTGTCGCCGTCGATGTTCATGCGCAGCACGGTGCCTTCGCCGGCGCGGCTGGCCGGGCCGTTGAGCTGCAGGCGGGTCATCCAGAAATCGTTGCTCTTGGCGAACTGCTCGGGACTGCCGTCCTGGAAGAAGTACGGCGTCTGCAGGTCGATCGTCAGGCTCGAGGTCAGCACCGACTTGCCGTCGGTGGTCAGCACGTACTGGTTCAGGTAGGCGCGGTAGGTCGGCGCGCGCCAGCGCAGCATGTGGTTCCACATCACCTCCATGCCGTTCTGGGGGATGGGAAAAGGTACGCCGGCATAGGCGCCGACGAGCAAGTCGCCTTCCATGCGCGCACGCACGGTGTTCTTCGCCGTGTTGTCGTACACCCATTGCGGCGCGGCCGCAGTGCGGTGCGTCTTGTACACGTCGACGCGGTAGGTTTCGGGGTACTTGCGCAGCATCGCCAGCGTGCCGTCGGTCAGCTTGGCGGCATGCTGGTCGGCGTTCTTGGCGGTGATGCTGTACAGCGGCTTCTCGTCCTTGAAGGGGTCGCCGCGGCGGCCGTCCGGCTTGTCGCTCGGCAGCGGTGTCGTCAGGCCACCGTTCCACGCCGGGATGCTGCCGTCCTTGTTGCCGGCGCGCTCGGCGCCGAGCGGTGTCAGCGTGGTCTTCAGGCGCGCGGCCTCTTCGGCCGACACGGCCGCCCAGGCCGGCGGCACCAGCAGGGGGAAGCTCACCGCGCATGCGGCGGCCAGGCGGTTCAGTGCAAGCATGTCTCCTCCGGAAGCTCAGAAAGTGGTGCGCAGCGATGCGCTGATGAAGCCGCGATCCTTCAGCGACTGCCTGTATTGGGCGTTGCCGGCGTTGTCGAGGCTGGATCCGGTGGGTCCGTAGTAGCCGGTGTAGGTCAGCGACGCGAACCAGGTGTTGAGGTACACGGCGCTGAGGCCGATGTTGAAGTCACCGCCTTTTTTCACCGCGAAGGCCGGGCCGACCGCGCGCGAGCGGCCCCAGCCGTAGCTCCCGCCGACCGTTGGCGACAGGTCCACGCCGGGCCAGACCTGGCGGTAGGTAGGCGCGTACACCATGCGCATGGCGGCGGCCGTGCGGTCCGAGTTCGGGTTCAGGAACTCCTCGTTCCGGGTGACGGAGAGCACGGTGTTCACGGCGATCTCGCCGAGGAAGCTGGCTTCCTGTGCGAGCCAACTGGGGCCGAAGTTGGCGATCCACGACAGTTGAGCGTGGCCGGTGCGGCCGAGCGCATAGCCTGGGTCGCTCTTGTTGTTCCACTGCGTGCCCACGTTGGCGGCGGGCAGGATGCGCCGCGACGTGCTGGCCAGCGGCGCGTCGCTGCGCACCGAGACTTCGCCGGACAGGCTCCAGATGCCGAAGGTCTTGGCGAAGCTGGCGCCCAGGGCATAGGTGCCTTCGTGGTAGACCCATTGGTAAGTCTCGGCCCGCAGCGCCGGCGGGATGCCGCCCACCGTGGTGTACAGCGCCGCTGGGCTCGTCGGGTTGTAGCGGATCAGGTAGAAGCCGAAGTCCGTCTCGCTGGGCCGGTGTTGCCAGCGCAGTTGCATGCCGCCGCCCTGGCCGAACTTGTGGGTGGACGGCTCGATGTTGCCGTTGGACGTGAAGGCGCCCAGCGGGCCGGCATACAGGCGCTCGGTGCCCGGTCCCAGCACGTCGCTGCTGGACAGGTAGGCGCCGACCGGCATCAGCCGGGTCTTCTTCCATTCGTAGTCGATGTAGGCGCCCAGCGTCAGGTCTTCGTGCAGCCGCACTTGTCCGGAGAGCTTGCCCGTGGGCAGCACGGTCTCCTTGAACTGCGCGTTCGGCACGGACTGCAGCTTGATCACGTCGATCGGCGCCTGCCCGCCCGCGATGCCGTTCATGCCGAAGAACAGGCTCTCGCCCCACAGCATGGTGTGCCGGCCCAGGCGGACGGATGCCGGCTCGCCGGCAAGGTCGAAGCGGGCGAACACGAAGGCGTCCAGGATCTCGGCATCGCGGCCCATCAGGTTGCGCGTCTCGTGCGGGAACTGCGAGGACGGGATGTGGTTGGACGTGGTGGTGTGGTTGTCGTTGCCGCGGTTGTAGACCGTGTCGTACCAGCCGGCGGCGCTGACGCGCGCACCGACGTTGCGCCAGGTGACGTCGAACTCGCTCAATACGTCCAGCCGGCTGGACACCAGGCCGGTGTCGAAGTTGTTGTTGCCGTCGTCCTGGTTGATGTTGTTGGGGCCCAGCGTGACGCCGCCGACGATCGTCGTCGTCGACAGTTCCGGCAGGGGGTTCTGCATGCGCCGCGCGGCGCTGTACTTGACCGTGTTGTCCCAGCGTACCTTCAGGTCCGGGTTGCCGGTGTCGAACTCGAAGGCCTGGGCGTGGCAGGCGGCGACGGCGACCGCGGCGGCCATCGCCTTCGGCGCCGACAGGCGCTCGTTGCGTGCGGGTGATCGTTGCATCGGACTCTCCAACGTGTGTGTTGTTCGCTCTTCGTGGCTAGGACGCCACCACTGGGTTGCGCAGCGTGCCCAGCTGCGGCACGCTGACCTCGACCACGTCGCCGGGCTTGAGGAACAGCTTGGGGTTGCGTCCGTAGCCGACGCCGGCCGGCGAGCCGGTGGTGATGACATCGCCCGGGCTGAAGCGGTACCACTGCGAGAAGTAGGCGATGACCTGCGCCACGCTGAAGATCAGGTCCGAGGTATGGGCGTGCTGCATCAGTTCGCCGTTGACGCGTGTGCTCAGTTGCAGGTTGCCGGGGTCGGGCAGTTCGTCCTTGGTGACGATGCACGGCCCCATCGGGCAGAAGCTCGGGAACTGCTTGCCCAGGATGTTCAAGCCCGTCCTGCGCAACATGTCCAGCGCGTTGCCCTGCACTTGCAGGAAACCCGGCACCCAGTCGCGCGCCGACACGTCGTTGACCAGCGTGTAGCCGGCCACGAAGTCCAGCGCCTCGGCTTCGGTCACGCCGTGGCAGCTGCGGCCGATCACGCAGGAGAACTCGCCCTCCCAGTCGACCATCGCCGGCGCCTTGCGCGGCAGCACGATCGGGGATCCGCTGCCGGTCAGCGCGCTGGCGGCCTTGATGAACGCGGTGGGCTCGTCGTCCTGTTGCCTCTCCACCTTCATCTCGCGCAGGTGCTCGCGGTAGGCGGCGCCGCAGCTCAGGATCAGGCCGGGGTCGGGAATGGGCGGGAGCAGCTGCGCCGCAGCCTGCGGCAGCACCAGGCCCTGCTCCGTCAGTTGCGCGATGGCGCCGTGGCGGCCTGCTTCGACCTCGTCGAGCAGGCGGCGCACCAGCGCCAGGCCCGGCTCGCCGGCCTGCAGGATGCCCTTGACGCTGGTGGGCACCAGGTGGGCCTCCGGCACCCGCTCGCGCAGCCGCACCAGGTCCAGCAGGCCGTCGCCTGCGCAGTGCACGGCGGCATGAGCCTGCCCGTGGATGGCAACCGTGGCCAGCTTCATGCGGCGACCTCCTTGCCGAAGGCGGCATCGAAGGCCGCATGCATCCAGGCACTGTCGCGGTTGCTGATGCCCCACCAGTTGCCGTCCATGTCCTGCAGGCAGAACCAGGGAAAGCCGTCCTGCTCCTGCAGCGGGTCCACCTGCAGCAGGCCCTGCTCGTCCTTCAGCCGCAGCGCCGTCCGGTGAGCCCGCTCGACCTCGGCCGCGTTGGCGACCGCGACTTCCCAGCGGTTGTCGCGCGTCTGCTGCCGCGGCAGCGCGCCGATCTCGATGCAGGCGATGAAGAAGCCGGCGTGGTCGTGCCAGGCCTTGAAGGCCGGCACCGCGTGGCGCAGCGTGCGCAGCCCGAGGAATTCGCGGAAGAAGGTGCGTGTGGCCGGGATGTTGCGCAGCTCCAGCGTGCCGTGGGAAAGGCCTTCGCTGATGCCGTCGGGAAAGCGCTGGCGCGGCGCGGGTGTCACAGTGGACATGGGGGGGCTCCTGAGAGAGGCGATGGAGGAGTTCGGCGCGGCGCTCAGGCCACGTCGCCGAGATCCAGCGGACCGACCGGGCGCTTCGGAACGAACTGGAACTCCCACCAGTTCGAGTCCAGATCCTGGAAGTAGAAGGAATAGGCGCCGTGGTTGAACGAGGCCTCCTGGATCACGTCCAGGCCATAGGCTTCGCGGTTGGCGACGAGGCGCTCGCGCATCGCGTCGACGGCGCCCTTGGTCGCCAGGTCGATGCCCCAGTGGTGCAGCATGCGCTGCGGATTGACGACCTCGCCCTGGCGCACGTCGAGCATCAGCGGGCGCGACACGCCGCTCGGCATCAGGCGCGGATCACTGCGCACCAGCATGCGCCCGGGGCCGATCACCGCGCACTGCAGGCCCAGCATGTCCTCGTAGAACATGCGCGACTTCTGCAGGTCGCGGGCGATGACGACGGCGCCGACGATCTGGGTGCTGTCGATGGCCGGGCTCGAGGACTTGTACGGTGGCTGCTGGAGATCGACGCTCATGGCGCGGTCCTTTCTGGCAAGGAGGAGACGGAGGTCAAGGGGGTCAGCAATCGAGCACGAGCCGCTGGCCCGGACGGGCCCGCGAGACGCAGGTCTGGATGCGGTGCGCGCGCTCCTGAGCGCTGAGCACGTTGTCACGGTGATCGGCCTCGCCGGCCAGCAGCGGCACGCTGCAGATGCCGCAGATGCCGCTCTCGCAGTTGGCGCCGATGTCCACGCCATGCGCCTGCAGCACCTGCAGCAGGCTCTGGTCCTTGGACACCACCAGCACCCGGCCGCTGCGCGCCAGCTCCACCTCGAAGGGTTCCGCCGGCTCGGCGATGACGCGCGGGCCGAGCGCGCTGTTGAACAGCTCGAAGTGCACGTGGTCGGCCGGCCAGTCGGCGGCGGCCTCGCGCACCGCATCGATCATTCCCTTGGGGCCGCAGACATAGAGGTGCGTGCCGGGCACGAAGGCCGGCACCAGCATGCGCATGTCCATCAGCTGGCTGCCGGTGACATGCAGTCGCATGCGAGCCGGCGCCAGCGCGCAAAGTTCCTCGTGGTAGGCCATCTCGGCCAGGCTGCCGCCCAGGTAGTGGGCCTCGAAGTCCGCACCCTGCGACTGCAGCCGCCGCACCATGCAGACGATTGGCGTCACGCCGATGCCGCCGGCCATCAGAAGGCTGCGCCCGGCGCCTTCGTGCAGCGCGAACAGGTTGCTGGGCGGCAGGATCGTCAGCCGCTCGCCGGCATCGACGAAGTCGTGCATGAACTGCGAGCCGCCTTTGCCAGCCGGCTCGTACTTGACGGCGATGACGTAGCGGTCGCGCTCGGCCGGGTCGTTGACCAGCGAATAGGAGCGGTAGAACTTGGTGCCGGTCAGCACGTCGATGTGCGCGCCGGCGTCGAAGGCGGGCAGCGGCGATCCGTCGAGCGCCACCAGCTCGAACTCCTTGATGCTGGACGTCAGGTAGCGCGTGCTGCGCACCTGCACCACCATCTTCTGCGCCGCCGTGATCGCAGGCGCCGGGCCGAGGGCTTCCATCGCCAATGTCTCCGTTCTCTTTTTGCTTCTGAACGCTTGCATTTGCATGCGATTCAGAGAATGGCGCGGAGTGTAGGAAGCGGCTCGTTCAGCCGTCCAACGCAGATTGCTGATGATGACTATGCGGTTGCGAAATATCGGTAGTTACCCTGGAAATGAGTCGACGAAAGGCCGCCGGAGCCAGGGCGAGGGCCGCGCGGACACGGCGTGTGCTCGATGGCCTCGCTGTCCCTTTCTTGCCTGAAAAATGTTCCGAAATACAATCAGTTTTCGACTCTGGATGCCGCATTCCAGCCGCAGGCACACATGAAAGCTTCGTCGCCCAGGCGCTCCGTGACCAGCAAGTCCATCAAGCCGTCGGCCAACGACGATGCGCCGGTGGATCTGGACCTGGAGGATTCGCTGCCCTACCTGATCGCCCGCGCCGGCATGCGCATGGGCCTGGCTTTCACCGGCGAGTTGAAGCAGTTCGGTCTGACCCTGACGGAGTGGCGCGCCTGCGTGGCCCTGCTGCACCAGCCGGGCCAGCGCCTGCTGGAGCTGTCGGCGCACACCTCGGCCGACGTGTCGACGCTGTCGCGCAACGTCGACAGCCTGATCCGCCGCGGCCTGCTCAGCCGCGACCGCAGCAGCCAGGATGCGCGCGCGGTGGCGCTGAGCCTGACGCCGCAGGGCCTGGACGTCACGCGCCGCATCGTGCCGTTGGCGCAGTTGTACGAACGCGTCGCCACCGCCGGCATCTCGCCGGCGCAGCTGCAGACGCTGCGCGATCAGTTGCGCCTCATCTACCAGAACCTGGCGCTGCTCGAGCAGCGCGGCTGAGCGCTGCCGCCTCCAGCCGCAGGCTGATGGCGGCGATTGGCAAGCGGCGTGGCCGGCAGGCATCGACGGCCATGCCGCCGCCGAATGCGCGCTATCACTGAAATTCGTTCGACGCCGCGCACCCGCGCTCATAGATTGTTCGCCAGGGCCGGCGCCACGGCGGCGCGGCCGTGCATCACACCGTGCGGCAGCCGCCGCCTCGAGGAGACGACATGCAGGGAAAGATCGGTCTGGAAGAGCACTTCGCCATTCCCGAAACGCTGCAGGATTCCGCCGGCTTCGTGCCCGGCGACTACTGGCGGGAACTGAGTGCCCGCCTGCTGGACATCCACGACCGGCGCCTGCGCGAGATGGACGCGCACGGCATGGAGATGATGATCCTGTCGCTGAACGCGCCCGCCGTGCAGGCCGTGCCGGACCCGGCGAAAGCCTGCGAACTGGCGGTGCGCGCGAACGACTTCCTGGCCGAGCAGGTCGCCAGGCGGCCGGACCGCTTCCAGGCCTTCGCGGCGCTGCCGATGCAGGATCCCGAACGTGCGACGCAGGAGCTGGAGCGCTGCATGACGCAGCTGGGCTTTCGAGGCGCGCTGGTCAACGGCTTCTCGCAAGTCGGCACGCCCGACCGCGTGGTCTACTACGACGCGCCGCAGTACGCGGCCTTCTGGGCCGCGGCGGAACGTCTGGACGCACCCTTCTATCTGCATCCGCGCAATCCGATCGCCAGCTGTGCGCAGATCTACGACGGCCACCCCTGGCTGCTGGGCCCGACCTGGGCCTTCGCGCAAGAGACCGCGGTGCACGCGCTGCGCCTGATGGCGAGCGGCCTGTTCGACCGGCATCCGGCGCTGAAGATCATCCTCGGCCACCTGGGCGAAGGGCTGCCCTACAACATGTGGCGCGTCGACCATCGCAATGCCTGGGTCAAGGCGCCGAAGACCTATCCGGCCAAGCGCAAGCTCTGCGACTACTTCCAGCAGAACTTCTGGCTCACCACCTCCGGCAACTTCCGCACGCAGACGCTGGTCGACGCGATGCTGGAGATCGGCGCGGACCGCATCCTGTTCTCCACCGACTGGCCCTTCGAGAACGTGGACCACGCCTGCCAGTGGTTCGACGACACCAGCATCAGCGAAGCCGACCGGGTGAAGATCGGCCGCACCAACGCGCTGTCGCTGTTCAAGCTCGAAGCGCGCTGAGGCGGCCGATGATCGACATCGACGAACGCAGCATCACCCGGGCCGTGCTGAAGGCGCAGGCCGGCACGGGCAATGCGCGTCTCAAGGAGGTGATGGACAGCCTGGTGCGGCACCTGCACGACTTCGCGCGCGAGGTGCAACTGACCGAGGCGGAATGGTCGCTGGGCATCGACTTCCTGACGCGGGTGGGCAAGATCACCGACGACAAGCGGCAGGAGTTCATCCTGCTGTCCGACGTGCTGGGGCTGTCCACGCTGGTCACCGCGCAGAGCCACAGGCGGCCCGCCGGCTGCACCGAGGCGACGGTGTTCGGCCCCTTCTTCGTCTCCGGCGCACCCGAAATCGAGAACGGCGGCGACATCGCCAATGGCGCGTGTGGTGAGCCCTGCTTCGTCCGCGGCAGCGTGCGCGGGCTCGGCGGCGAGCCGATCGCCGGCGCCAGCATCGACGTCTGGCAGTCCGACGACGAAGGCTGCTACGACGTGCAGCGCGCGGACCTGGACCATGCGCAGGGCCGCGGCCGGCTGCGCAGCCTGGCGGACGGGAGCTACCACTTCCGCTCGATCGTCGCCGTGCCTTACTCGATTCCGCACGATGGCCCGGTGGGCCAGTTGCTGCAGCACACCGGCCGGCACCCGTGGCGGCCGGCGCATCTGCACTTCATGATCCAGGCGCCGGGCTACGAGACGCTGATCACCCACGTCTTCCGCTCGGGCGGCGAGTACCTGGAATCGGATGCGGTGTTCGGCGTGCGCTCCACGCTGATCGCCGACTGGCCACGGCACGAGGCCGGCGTCGCTGCGGACGGCACGCCCATGGCGACGCCATACCACTCGCTGACGTACGACTTCGTGCTGAACCCCGTGGCGCCGCGTTGATGCAGCCCTTTGCCTACAGCGCGAGCGCCGCGCGCATCGTCTTCGGCGCCGGCAGCATCGACCGGTTGCCTGCGGAACTCGACCGCTTGGGCGTGCGGCGCGCGCTCGTGATGTGCACGCCCAACCAGCAGGAACAGGCGCAGGCCGTGGCCGACCGCCTGCCCGGCCGCGTGGCCGGGACATTCGCCGAGGCCGCCATGCACGTGCCGATCGAAGTGGCGCGCAAGGCCCGCGAAGCGGCACTCGCGCTCGACGCCGACTGCGCGCTGGCGGTGGGCGGCGGCTCGACCGTCGGCCTGGGCAAGGCGATCGCGCTGGAAAGCGGCCTGCCCATCATCGCCGTGCCCACCACCTATGCCGGCAGCGAAGCCACGCCGATCTACGGCATCACCGAGGCCGGCCTGAAGAAGACCGGGCGCGACCCGCGCGTGCTGCCGCGGGTGGTGATCTACGACCCGGAGCTGACGCTGTCGCTGCCGCTCGGGCTGACCGTGACCAGCGCGATCAACGCCATCGCCCACGCCGCCGAAGGGCTGTATGCGCATGACGGCAACCCGGTCATCGCGCTGATGGCCGAAGAAGGCATCCGCGCCTGCGCCGCGGCGCTGCCGCCCTTGCACGACGACCCGTGCGACCTGGAGGCGCGCAGCCGGGCGCTCTATGGCGCATGGCTGTGCGGCACCGTGCTCGGCGCGGTCTCGATGGGCCTGCACCACAAGCTGTGCCACACCCTCGGCGGCAGCTTCGACCTGCCGCATGCCGAGGTGCACAGCGTGATGCTGGCCCACGCGCTGCACTACAACGCGTCGGCGGCGCCACAGGCCATGGCGCGCATTGCCGCGGCGCTGGGCGCCACCGATGCGGCGCTGGGCGTCTACCGCCTGGCGCAGGCCCATGGCGCGCCGCTGTCGCTCAAGGCCATCGGCATGCCGGAGACCGGGCTCGACCGCGCGGCGGATCTGGCGGTGTCCACCCCCTATCCGAACCCGCGCCCGCTGCTGCGGCGGGCGCTGCGAGACCTGCTGCAGCGCGCCTATCACGGCGAGGCGCCCACACCCGACTGACGTCGGGCCGGCTCGGCTCGGCCACTATTTGAGTGCATTAGCAATCAAATTCGGTGGATGCCGATCCTTGGCAAGGAATTGTTCCCAGAGCCTCGAATTTAAAGGGACACCGAGGCCAGGCGATTCAAGGGATTTCCCCGGTTTTATTGATTGCATTTGCAATCAAAATAACCACCAGAAGCTGCCGAGCCATGACTCACGGAGACAAAAGGCTTTCACATGAGTTCCACACTCCATCCTTCCATCGCCAGCGCCGACGCGCCCGGGCGCCACAGCAGCGTCGCCGGAGCGCCGCGCTTGGCTTCGCTGGTCTCGGCCGCGCGCGAACTGGTGCCCTACCTGCGTGAGCAGGCGCAGGCCACCGAAGCGGCGCGGCGCGTGTCCGAGGCCACGACGCAGCACTTCCACGAGGCCGGCTTCTTCAAGCTGATGCAGCCGGCCCGCTTCGGTGGCTACGAATACGGCTTCACCGCCTTCATCGACGTCATCAGCGAACTGGGGCGCGGCTGCACCTCCTCGGCCTGGGGCTGCTCGCTCGGTGCGGTGCACCAGTGGCTGGTCGGTACCTTTCCGGCGGCGGCGCAGGACGATGTCTGGGGCAAGGATCCCTCCAGCATCGTCTGCGGCTCCTACGCGCCCGCGGCCGTGGCCGAGGTGGTGGACGGCGGCTACCGCATCCAGGGCCGCTGGGCCTTCGCCTCCAACGTCGACAACTCGCAATGGGCGTTGCTGGGCGTCAGCTTTCCGGCGTCCGACATCGGCGGTGCCGGCTTCCTGCTCGCGCCACGCGCAGACTGGCGCATCGAGGACAACTGGCATGTCGCCGGCCAGGCCGGCACGGGTTCGAAGACCATCGTCATCGACGAGCCGATCTTCGTGCCGGCACACCGCCGCCTGAGCTTCGCCGAGGCGTCGTCGAACGCGCCGCCGGGTGCGGCGGTGAACGCCAACCCGATCTACCGCATTCCCTTCCTCTCGGCCGTGCCGGTGTGCCTGGTGTCGCCGCTGCTGGGCACCGCCCAGGGTGCGGTGGAGACCTTCATCGAGTTGTGCGGCACGCGCGTCACGCGCGGTGCGGTCGCCGGCGGCGGCAACCGGCTGGCGCAGTTCTTCCCGGTGCAGTCGCGCCTGGCCGAAGCCGCGGCCGCGGTGGATGCCGCGCGGCTGCTGATCGACCGCGACACGGTGCAGGTGGAGCAACTGGCCGCGGCCCGCCACGCGATCGACATCGACGCGCGCATCCGCAACCGGCGAGACCATGCCTACGCCACGCGGCTGTCGCACGGCGCGGTGGAATCGCTGTTCACCGCCGTCGGGGGCGCCGGGCTGGCACTCGACCAGCCGCTGCAGCGCATGTGGCGCGATGCCAATGCCATCGCGCGCCACATCAGTCTGAACTGGGACGCGGTGTCGTCGATGGTCGGCCAGCACCTGCTGGGGCTGGAGCCCAAGGGCCAGTACTAGCCCGGCCGCCGATCCAAGAGACGCCTGTCGTTGGGGGCCCGGCCATGTACTCCTGGACACCGCTGATGACCGACGCGCCGCTCGGCATCGATGCGCTGGGCTTCCGGCGGTCGCTGGGCGCCTTTCCCACCGGCGTGTGCCTGGTCACCACGGTGGATGCCACCGGCAAGCGCGAAGGCGTGACCGTCAATTCCTTCGCGTCGGTGTCGCTGGCGCCGCCGCTCGTGCTGTGGAGCATCCGCGACGAGGCGCGCAGTTCGGAGGCCTTCGTGCTGGGGCGGCATTTCATCATCCACGTGCTGGGCCTCGACCAGCAGGATCTGGCGCAGCATTTCGCGCGCCCGGCGCCGGACAAGTTCGCGGCCTTCGACGCGCAGTTCGCGCCCGGCATCGGCGGCTGCCCGCGGCTGCGCGCGGGCGGGGTCGCGACCTACGAATGCACGACCTACTCGCGCCACCAGGAGGGCGACCACACCATCCTGGTCGGCCGCGTGGCGCGCTACGCCAGCCGTGCGGCGCAGCCGCTGGTCTTCCACGCGGGGCGCATGGGCTCGCTGCAGGAGATCGCCGCCGCCGCGGCCGGCACGACGCCATGAAGATCTCCTCGCTCGACCTGAACCTGCTGGTCGTCTTCCAGGCCATCTACGTCACCCACAGCGTGACCCAGGCCGGCGAGCGTGTGTGCATGACGCAGTCGGCCGTCAGCGCTGCGCTGAAGCGCCTGCGCGAGCGCTTCAAGGATCCGCTGTTCGTGCGCACGCCGGAAGGCATGGTGCCGACGCCGCTGGCCGAGCGCCTGATCGGCCCGGTGCGCCATGGCCTGGACCACCTGGCCCAGGCCATCGCCCAGGGCGAAGGTTTCGATCCGGCGAGCTCCGACCGCATCTTCCACATCGCCGTCAACGACATCGGCCAGTTGACCATGGTGCCGCTGTTGCTGGCGACCGCCCGGCGCCAGGCCCCGCTGATCCGTTTCGAGACCGTGGAGGCGTCGTTCCTGGACGTGCGGCAGCGCATGCTCAACGGCCAGATCGACCTCGCGCTCGGCAGCTGGGAGGCGATGGGCCGTTCCTTCTACCAGCAGCGCATCTTCGACGAGAGCTTCGTGGTGCTGATGCGTGCCGGCAACCCGGTTCCCGCGGGCGGCCTGGATACGCAGGCCTATCTGGCCGCCAGTCATGTGGCCTACCGGCCCAGCGGACGCACCGACATCGAACTGCAGAAGGTGCTGTCGCGCGCCGGCCTGCAGGAACGCCGCCACATCGTGCTGGGCGCGGCGCATTCGCTGGGGCTGGGTGCGGTCCTCGAAGACAGCGACCTGCTGCTCACCGTGCCCAGCCGCCTGGCGCGGGCGATGGTCGATGCCAGCCCGGCCTTGCGCATCGAGCCGCTGCCCTGCGAGATCGGCTCCTTCCCGATCCGGCAGCAGTGGCACGAGCGCTACCAGCAGGACGGCGGCAGCCGCTGGCTGCGCGAGTTGATCTTCAAGCTGTTCCACGAGCCGCCGGCCGCCGCGCCAGACCAGGCCGCCGGCCGCGGCCCGCAGGCCGAGCCGGCCCTGTGCGAACCGGTGCGCTGGGAGTCCGTCGGACTGTAGGCACTTCAGCGTCATGCTGAGGCCTGCCTGGCGGCGACGCCAGGCCGTTCTGCTTGTACCCACCGCGCTCGCGATGGCGCACCAAGGGATACCATCGGCAACCCCGAGCACAACCCTGAAGGAGCCAGCAATGTCGGATCTGTGGAACAAGGCGAAGGAAGTTGCGGGCAAGGCGGCCGATGCCGTCTCCGATGCCGCAAAAGGCGTGGCCGACGCCGCGGGCGAGGTGACGGACAAGGCCGCGGCCGCCGCGAGCGACGCCTGGGAGTCGACCAAGAGCGCGGCCGGTGCGGTGGCCGATGGCGCAGCCAAGGCCGCCGAAGGCGCAGCCAACCTGGCGGAGAAGGCCGCCGACAAGACGGTCGATGTCGCCGGCAGCGCGGTCCAGGCGACCAAGGAGGCCGCGACCGAAGCCGCCGACGCCGTCAAGAAGAAGATCGGCTGAGGCGACCGGGCCCGCTCACGCCTGAACAGCGCGCCGGCAGTCGCTGCACGAGCCGTACAGCGTCAGCTCGTGGCTTTCGACGCGAAAGCCGCGCGGTGCCAGCTTCTGCATGTCGCCCGGGCAGGCGTGCACGTCGAACACGCGGTGGCAGCCGTTGCACCGGAAGTGGTGGTGGTGCTTGTGGCCGGCCAGTTCGTAGCGGGGCGGCTCGCCGGGCAGTTCCACCAACTGGATCTCACCCGCTTCCGTCAACTGCTTGAGGTTGCGGTAGACGGTGGCCAGGCCCAGCGCCGGCACGTCGCGCTGGGCCTCGGCGAGTATCTCGGCGGGAAGCAGCGGGCGCCCGGCCGACTCCATGACGGCGCGGATCGAATGGCGTTGGCGGGTCGAGCGTTCCATGGGCTCTATTGTCGCAACCGCGCGTGCGCCTTCCCGCCCTCACTTGTTCGTGTACGCCGCCACCTGCGCGGCCTGCATGCTGTAGCCGCTCGCGCCCATTGCCGAGCCCGCGCGTTCCAGGCCGAGGGTGCCGCTGACCCACACCGCGCTCATCGTCTTGAAGCCCTTGACGGGCGGATCGGCCCGCACGTGGATGATCTGGTTCGCCGGCGGCGGCGGCGTGTGGATGCAGGCGCCGAAATACGGCACCAGAAGAAACTCGCGGATCCCGTTCTTGCCGGACTCCAGCGGCACGATGTAGCCCGGGATCTTCACCTGCCGGCCCGCCATGGACGGCACCGTCGGCGCCTCGTCCCAGACCTTGCGCAGCCGGTCGTACAGCGCCTGCACGCGCGGGTCGGAATCGGAGCGCAGGTCCGGCTTCTGCAGGTCGCGAAAGGGCTTGGTCGGGTCCCAGTCGGCGGGCATCAGGTCGTCCCAGGTGATCTCCGGGTACGGGGCGGCCAGGGCCCAGGGCGCCGCGCCCAGGCAGACGGCCGCGGCCAGTCCTTGCAGCAGCCGGCGTCGTGATGGCGGGGTGGATGGTGTCGGAGTCATGGCGTCAGATCCTGGGAGACAGCCCGTCGGCGAGCGACAGGCGGTAGGCGCGCCAGCCGGGCAGCAGGCTGGCGAGCCATCCGGCCAGCAGCAGGCCGGCGAGCGACAGCCATTGCAGGGGGGTGGGCTCGCCGAGCCGCAGCCCCAGCCCGAAGGCCGATTGCAGCCACGGGCCCAGCGCCAGCACGCATGCCGCCAGCGCCACGACGCCCGCGGCGATGCCGGCCAGTGTCAGCAACAGGCCTTCGAGCGTCAACAGCAGGAGCACGTGGTGCAGGCTGGCGCCGACCGCGCGCAGCACCGCAAGCTCGCGCCGCCTCTCGTTCAGCCCCGCGAGCACCACCGACATCAGCCCGGCCATGCTGACCACGGCCACCAGCCCCGACATCAGCAGCAAGGCCTGCTCGCCGACGCCCACCACGTCCCAGAGTTCGTCCAGCGCCACGCCCGGCAGGATGGACAGCAGCGGCTCGTCGGCGAAGTTGTTGACCTGCCGCTGCACGGAGAAGACGGCGGCGCGGTTGTGCAGTCCCACCAGCGCGGCGGTCACGTTCTGCGGTTGCAACTGCATCCTGCGCGTTTCCTCGGCGCCGATGCGCCGTCCGGGAAGCGGCGCGCCGGCCACCCAGTCCACGTGGATCGCCTCCATGGCCTGCAGGCTGACGTGAACCGTGCGATCGACCGGCGTACCGGTGCGCGCGAGGATGCCGCTGACGACGAAGGGCTTGTCGGCGTGGTCCGCCCCGAGGCTCGCGCTGCCGGTGCCGTGGGCCAGCGTGATGCGCTGGCCGATCCGGTAGCCCAGCCGGTCCGCGACCTCGGCGCCCACGACGGCGTCGTACAGGTCGCGAAAGCGCTGCCCTTCCCGAAAGCGCAGCGGCTGCTGCTCGCCGTAGCGGAAGTGTTCGAAGTAGCCGTCCGAGGTGCCCAGCACCGGAAAGCCCTGGTGCGAGTCGCCGAGCGACAGCGGCACCACCCACGCCACGCCGCGCAGGCGCTGCAACGCCTCGACGCTGCTCCAGCGGATGTTGTTGGTGGCCGCGCCGACGTGGAAGACGGAATACAGCAGCAACTGCACCGAGCCGGTTCGCGCGCCGACGATCAGGTCGGTGCCCGACACCGCCGAGGAGAAACTGCTGCGCAGGTCGGTGCGCGCCCGCTCGACGCCCAGCAGCATGAAGGTCGACAGCGCGATCGAGCACACGGTCAGCGCCAGCGTGAAGCGCCGGTTCCAGGCGCTGCGCCAGGCCAGGCCGAGCAGAAAGCCGCGGCTCATGCGGCGGCTTCCGGAATGCGCGCCGCCCGGTTGATCTGCGGCAGCGACACCTGGCGCCCGAAGCGGCCGGCGATGCGGCGGTCGTGGCTGACCAGGACGAGCGCGCTGCCCGCCGCGGCGCAGGCCGCGAGAAGCAGCTCGAGAAACGCCTCGCGCCGGTCTTCGTCGAGCGCCGAGGTCGGCTCGTCGGCGATCACCAGGTCGGGCTGCCCCACCAGCGCACGCGCGGCGGCCACGCGCTGCTGCTGGCCGACCGACAGCGTGTTCGCCGCGCGCTGCCAAACCGCGGCGTCCAGTCCCATGCCGGCCAGCCAATGCTCGGCCGCCGCGCGCGGCGAGCCGACCTGTTGCGCCGCGGCGGCGCGGCGCCGCGCCGAGAAGCGGCACGGCAGCAGCACGTTGTCCAGCGCGGTGAGGTAAGGCAGCAGGTTGAACTGCTGGAAGATGTAGCCGACATGGTCGACACGATGGCGGTCGCGCGCCGTCGGGCGCAGATCGCCCCAGTGCGTGCCTAGCAGCGTGGCGCGGCCAGCCTGGGGCAGCAGCACGCCGGCGAAGAGCGACAGCAGCGTGCTCTTGCCGCAGCCGCTGGGGCCGTGGAGAAAGACGGTTTCGCCCGCGTCGACGCGAAACGCCGCGATGTCCAGGCAGACGCCGGCGCCGCCGGGCCAGGCAAAGCGCATGTTCTCGAGTTCGAGCAGGCCGCCGGCCATGGCTGGACGTCAGCGTGCCAGGCTCAGGCGCGACGCGCCCGGTTTCAGGCTGCGCTTGAACTGGCCTTGCGGCGAGGCCACCTGCGCGTCGACGACGCGGACGCGCTTGAAGGCGTCGAACAGCTTGACGTCGATGAAGCGCGCCTCGGTCGCCTTGGCGCAGGTGAAGACGACGGTCACGTCGATGTCGGCATGTTCGCCGTCGGCGGCGCCGTGGCCATGCGCCTGTGCCTCGCCCAGGCCGAGCACGGCGGAGTCGAGTTCGACCTTCGACAGCGTGCAGCCCGCGGCCGGGTCCGGCTGGAACAAGCCGTCGGCGGCCTTCAGGCGCGCGACCATGTCGGCCACGCGCCGCCGCTCGGCATCGCTACGCGGTGCGCGCTCGAAGCCGAGCAAGCCGTCCAGCGGAGATTCGATCGACAGGGTGATCGTCTGCGCGTCGATCGCGGCGTCCAGCGCCATGCGGCCATGCGTGTGCGCATGCTGCTGGGCGGCCACGGGCAGCGCGACGGTCAAGGCGCCGATGAGCGTGGCAACGGCGCGGATGCCCGCGCGGCGGCGGGGGGAAGGCTCGAGCATGGTGTCTCCTGAAACCGGGTCGCGACCGGCCCGTGATTCATGATTGAGAGTGGATTATCAAATAAGTTTCGACGGGTCTTGCTCACCGTCGCCCGTGGGCGCGGCCGCTCGACGCCACGCTCAACGTTCCGCAGGCCGACAGCATGAGTGCCACGCAGGCCCCGCTGGGGGCGTCGAGCAGCCACGACCCGGCAAGCCCCAGGGCGCAGGCCGCGCCGGCGGCCGACAGCGCCAGCGGCCAGCCGCAGCCGGCCTGGCGCCACAAGGCGGGCGCAATGAGCAGGGCGAAGACCACGAACAGCCCGAGCACGGGAACGGCCGCGCTCGCCGCCAGCGCGAACACCGGGAAGAACATCCGGTCGCCGCCCAGCCATCGGCGCGTGGCGTGAACCGCGAGTGCGCAGGCCGCGAGGATCGCCACCTGAAGCCAGCCGGCCCACAGCACGTCCGCGGCCAGCAGCTCCGCCAGGCGTTCGTGGCCATGGGCATCGTGGCGGGCGCCGAGCAGCGCCATGCTCGCGCCGAGCACGTACAGCAACCCGATCAAGGCCTCCCGTTGAGAGGGCCAGCGGCGGCTCAGCCAGGCCACCAGCGCCGCGCATGCCAATGCCCCGCCGGCGGCAAGCGCCTGCGTCAGCCATGGGTCCGGATGCTCGCTCATCGTGCCGGCCCACAGCGCCGTTGCCGCGGCGGCCTGCGCCACCGCCAGGTCGATGAAGACCACGCCGCGCCGCAACACCTGTTCGCCCAGCGGCGCCAGCGCCAGCAGCCCGAAGACGAGCGCGGCGACCGGCGGCAGGAACCAGACGTCGAGCACTACGGCGCCCCGGCCTGAAGCAAGGCCGCCACCAAGCCGTCCATCCACGCCACGAGTTCGTCGGCGCCGGCGTCGTCGGCCACCGTCGCCGGCAGCACGAGCAGCGGCACGCGGCCGCCCAGTTGCGCCGCGACCCATCGGCCCGAGCGCGGGTCTTGATAGCTCGACACCACGATGGCCAGGGGCGGCTGCGCCTTCAGCGCGCCCAGCAGGCGCTGCAAATGCCCCGGCGTGGGCGCCATGCCCGGCTGCGGCTCCAGGTCGGCGACCTGCCGCAGCCCCAGCCATTGCCAGACGTAGCCGAACCCGGTGTGCTGCGCCGCCACCGTCTTGCCGCGCAGGCCGGCGGCACGCCGTTCCCAGTCGGAGACCTGGGCGGACCATTGCGCCTCGAACGACGCGCGGCGCGCTTCGATCGCCTCGCGCTGCGACGGGCGTTCGCGCTGCAAGCGCTGCGCGAGCGCATTGGCCACCTTCAGCAGGCGATGCGGATCGGCGTGCACGTGAGGGTTGCCCTCGGCATGCACATCACCCGACCACGGGCCGGCCACGGCGCCCGGCTTCGCGTCGACCAGGGGCACGTGGCTCGCGGCGAAGAACACGTCCTGCGCCTTCGCGTTGCCGGAGCGTTGCTGCAGCATCGGCAGCCAGCCGACCTCCAGCGCCGCGCCCGTGCACACCACCAGATCGGCCTTGCGCATCTGCGCGATCAAGGCCGGACGGGCCTCGATGTGGTGGGGGTCCTGGGCCGCGTGCGTCGCCACGTGCAGCGTCGCGTCGGGCACCAGGACGCGGGTGAGCGCCGCCCACTCGGGCTCGCAGGCGAAGACGGTGAAGGCGCTGGCCGGCGCCGCCAGCCACGCGCCGGCGCCCAGCGCGAGGACTCTAGAAAGAATGCGCACCGTGGGCTCCGAAGGCGAGGACGTATTGAAGCTGGATCGTGCGCCTGGACGGGTTCTCGAATTCGACCGCGTCGCGCTGGGCGGTGTACTGCAGGCGCAGCGACTGCATGTGGCTGGGTTTCCACGCCAGCATCAGCGACGCCTCTCGCAGCAGGCCGCCGTGGAAGTGCTCGCCGTGCGGCATGCGCACCCGCAGCCAATCGGTGCGCCCGCCCACTTCCCAGCTCGGATCGAAGCGCCAGACGAGCGCCAGGCCGTTGGCTTCCTGCCGGTCGCGCGACGTGGCGTGGCGATTCAGCCCTTCGATGCGCGCCGCTTCGAAGGTCACGCGCAACTGCCGTTCGCGGTTGTTGCCGTTCGGCGCCCACTTCCACGTGGCGTCCACCATCCACGTCCTGCGGCCGTTGAACTGCGCGCCGTGGTGGTGGTGCGCGTGCTCGTGTTCCTGCTCATCGTCGTGGTCGTGCTCGTCTTCCACCGCGGCCTCGCGGCGATTGCGGATGTGCGACAGGCCGAGCTGCCAGCTGTTCGCGCCGTCGAAGTCGCCGCCCAGCTTGCTGACCAGGGTCACGACGCCCGCGCGGGGCGGCGACCCGACCGCCTGCTGCACCAGGCGCTTGCCGCGCAGCGCCTCCACGCCGAACATCCAGTACATGTCGGTCGGCGCCGTCCAGTTGATGCGCAGCCCGTCGTCGTTCCAGTGCCCGCCGAAGAACGCGCGGTACAGCAAGGGCCGCTCGACGAAATCGTCCGCGTGGGGATGCTGCGAGTTGAGGTAACCGATCTGCGATGCGAAGCGCCCGGCGCGCAGTTGCAGGCCGGCCGGCAGCGTCGTGGTCTCGAGCCACGCTTCTTCGATCCCCTTCTCGACGGCGCCTTCGTGCGTGGCGACGGTTGCCGTCAACTGCGCCCGCAGGTGCCCTCCGACGGGTCCGGCGGCGCTGAGGTCGCTGTGCCCCAGTTGCAGGCCGGAGTCCCGCCCGCCCAGGGCCAGGGCGCGGCTGGTCTGCGTCACGTCGAGCACCGCGCCGAACTTCCATTCCGCGTCGGGCTGGGCTTGCGCGCAGGCGCTCGCCGCGGCGAGCGCCAAGGCCGAGCTTGCCCGCCTCATCGCGTGATCCCGACCCATGCGGCCGCGGCGGGCGTGAAGCCCAGGTCGCGGCGCGAGACGACGGCGCCCGTCAGGCTGTTCACCGTCACCAACTGGCGCGCCACCGGATCGGTCAAGTAGACCTCGTCCTTCGCGCCGTTCGCGGTGAAGGCCGGCCACGGCGCCGCGGCGGGCATCGCCGGGATGGCGCCTGCCACGCGGGCCAGGTTCGTCCACGCTCCGTCCTGCCAGCGGGCCACGGTCAGCGTTCCCTGGTCGTCGAGGACGAAGAAGCGCTGCCCGCTCCGGTCGAAGCCGTGCGCGCGGCGCACCCGGCCCGTGGCCCATCCTTCGGGCACGAAGTCACTGACCGTCGCGGTCGTGCCGTTCAAGGCGTAGAAGCGCGTCGTGACCGGCGCCGGTGCCGCGCCTTCGGTGGCGATGCCGATGAATTGACCGGCCAGCCGGGGGTGGCCGGCCACGGTGCTGACGCGCAACGGCGTGGCCACCTTCTGCTCACTGACCGTCGTCGCGCTCGAATGCGTGACCAGCAGCATGCCGTCGGCGCATCCGGCGACCGTGTGGCCGCCGGAACTGGCACTGCCGTGCATGCCGTTGCAGCGCGTGGGCAACTGGCGGTCGAAGACGTAGGTGCCTGCGCTGCGGCGATACAGGTCCAGGTGCGTCGGCAAGGCGTCGGCCGCGTCGGGCGCGCGCGCGGCGACGAGCAGTTTGTCGTCGACCGGCTCGCCGAGGCCGTGCACGGCGATGGGCAGGTCCAGGCTTGCGACGGTGCTGCCGGCCGCGATCGACGCGTCGGTGATGACGCGGACACTGCCGTTGACGGCCGGTGTCGCGCCCGCATCGCCATCCATGAACACGGCCGCCTGCACGCCGGCCTGCACGTCGTAGTGCGTGGGCCGCGACCCGGTCAGCCGCCAGCCCGCCAGGCCGGAGGCGCGCTTGTAGTCGTGCAGATGGTCGCCGTGGTTCTCCTGCCAGATGCCGCCGTCGACGAACTGCACGACGTCCTCCAGGCGCTGCGCGGCCACCACGTAGCGCCCGCCCGGGCTCGCATAGAGGGCCGAGGGGGCGTTGTCGAGCTGGTGGGTGGCCTCGATCGTGCCGCTGTCCAGGTCGTGCAGCCGCAAGGCCTTGGCGTCCTTCTCGGCGATCGCCACGCGACCGGCGGTATCGACGCTGTACGACTCGTGGCCCGGGCCGTGGTCGTCGTCCTCGTGGTCGACGCCGCCGCCGCAGGCGGCAAGCACCGCGAGTGCGACCAGGCTCGGCGCGGCGGCCTTGAAAAGACGAGCGGGGGCGAGATTCATCGTGAGGGCTCCTCTGGGTGGTGTCGGTGTTTCTTAAAGATAATGATAATCCAATATCAATAAAGAACACACGATCACCCGAAGAGGGCCGCCCGGGCCCGCGCATGACTACATCTTCGAGTCGTGCAGCGCGCCGCCGCTGAGGTCCGCCATCTCGGGCGTGATCTCGCCGAAGCGCAGCACCTTGCCGCCGTGCTCGGCGGCGAACTTCGCCGCGTCGGCTTCCTGCGCGAAGGTGGCCAGCGTCGGGCCCATCGAGCCGTGCTTCCTGCTGCCGCGCACGTACAGCGCGGCCTGGGCGGCGATCCAGTGGCCGCGCGGCTGGGTCCAGTCGGCCTGGCCCATGTCCTGCACCCAGGCGCCCTTGACGGGGCGCACCTGCTCGGGCCGCAGCAGCGTGGACACCAGCTCGACGGTGTCGCAGAAGTACACCGGCGCCTTCGCGTCGCCGTAGAGGATCTGGCCCTTGGGGCCGGGGTAGTCGGCCAGCAGCATGCCGTCGAGGTCGCAGGCGGTGCCGGGCTCGAAGTCGAGCGGGCCGCCGGCGCCGGCGGCGGATTTTTCCTGGCCGCAGCCGGTCAGGGTCAGCAGCGCTGCGCCGCACAGGGCGCAGCCGAAACGTCGGCGGTTCGGGTTCATCGGCGGAATCTCCAGGTGGCCACGGCCAGCGGCGCGACGATCCAGCCCAGCATCACGGCGCCCATCAGCCAGGGGTTGGCGAGCGCGCCGGGCACGATGCTGGTCAGGCCGTACATGCTGCGCACGTCGTCGAGCGAGAACACGTTGAGGATGCGGAAGACGTCGGCCGGGTTCAGCAGCAGCAGGTAGGGCAGCGCGGCGCCGCCGAACTGCCCGCCGCCGAGCACCAGCGCGCCGAGCAGCAGCAGGTCGAACACCAGCACGAAGAAGAACCACAGCGCGATCGCCAGGCCCGAGGCGCGCGTGCGGTCGCTCGTCAGCACCGACAGCATCACCGCCAGGCTGAGGAAGGCGAGCCCCAGCAGCGCCGAGCTGAGCATGAAGCCCACGTAGTGGTACATGCCCGCGCCGCCGAGCTGCGCGGCCAGCAGCAGCGCGACGAGGCCGAAGCCGAGCAGCGTCGACAGGCAGAACGCCGCCGCCAGGCCGAGGTACTTGCCCAGCAGCAGCTCGAAGCGCGTGATGGGCAGCGCCAGCAGCAGGTCGAGCGAGCCGCGCTCGCGTTCGCCGACGATGGCGTCGAAGCCGAGCAGCAGCGCGATCAGCGGAATCAGGTAGATCACCAGGCTGACCAGGCTGGCGATGGTGAACTCGATCGAGCGCAGGCCCACCGCGCCCTGCTGCGCGCCGCCGAAGTAGGCGATGACCAGCGCCAGCGCGGTGAACACCACCGCCACCGCGAGCACCCAGCGGTTGCGCAGCCGGTCGCGCAGTTCCTTGGCGGCGATGGTGAGGACCTGGCGCGCTTCCATCATGCCGTTCATGCCGTTCATGCCGCTCATGCGCCCACGCCGAAGAACAGGTCTTCGAGCGAGGGCTCGATCACCTGGATGTCCCGCACCCGCGCGCCCAGCGCCGCGAGCGCGGCCAGCGCCGCCATCTTGGCCTCGCGCGGGCAGTCGGCGCGCAGCTCGTCGCCCTGCGCCTGCACGCCGGCCAGCGGCAGCGCAGCGAGCGCCGCGCGCAGCGCGGGCAGTTCGCTCTCGGCCGCCTGCACGCGCAGCCGCAAGGGCAGCGAGACGCGCTCGCGCAGCGCCTGCACGCTGCCGAGCGCGCGCACGCGGCCGGCAGCGAGGATCGCCAGGCGATCGACGCGCTCCTGCAGCTCGGCGAGGATGTGCGAGGTGATGACGATGGTGGTGCCCTCGTCGCGCAACTGGCGCAGCGTGGCGTAGAAGTCGCGGATCGCCTCGGGGTCGAGGCCGTTGGTCGGCTCGTCGAGGAACAGCACCCGCGGCCTGCCCAGCAGCGCCTGCGCGAAACCCAGGCGCTGGCGCATGCCCTTGCTGTACTCGCGCACCGGCCGCGCGCCGGCGCCGTCCAGGCCGACGCGCCGCAGCGCCGCTTCACAATCGGCGCGCGGCGCGCCCTTGAGCCGGGCGAAGAAGCGCAGCGTCTCCAGGCCGTCGAGGTTGTCGTACAGCACCACGTTCTCGGGCAGGTAGCCGATGCCGCGGCGCACCGCGCGAAAGCCGCGCCCGGTGACCGGCGCGCCCTGGACGCGGATCTCGCCGGCGCTCGGCGCGACGAGGCCGAGCATCATCTTGAACAGCGTGCTCTTGCCCGCGCCGTTGTGGCCGATCAGGCCGAACACCTCGCCGCGATGCACGTCGAGGTCGACGCCGTCGACCGCGTGCACCGCGCCGTAGTGCTTGGCCACCCCACGCAAGCGAACCGCAGATTCGCGTTCCGCGACGTCATCGAGCGGCCGCCGCGGATCCGGCTCCGCCGGGCCGGTGGCAGCGCCCCCCAGGGGGGCGTCATCCAGGGAAGTGCTTGCCACGCCACTCGCTCCAGTCGGGTCGCGCCGGTTTCATGCGCGGGTTGGGGTCGACCACGCTGGGCACGCGCAGCAGCGGGAACTGGCGGCTCACCAGGCGCAGCGCCTGCACCGCGGGGCTGGCCAGCAGCAGCTTGACGGCCGGGTGGCGCCACACGAGGCGGTCGACCAGGTCGTTGGCCTCGTAGGGAACGTCGCCGCGGCCGTCGCCGTCGCGGTCCCAGCCGGCGTAGTTGCTCCAGTGGTTGCCGGCCTCGCGGCCCCAGGTCTCGTCGCGAGCGCCGACGTAGCGCACCTGCTCGCGGTTGCCGATGAAGTCGTTGCGCTCGACGCGGTTGCGCGTCGAGCCGGCCGACAGGTGCACGCCGACGCGGTTGTCGATCACCAGGTTGCCGGTCAGCGCGATGTACTCCACGTCGTAGATGAAGAAGCCGCGGTTGTTGCCGGCCACCACGTTGTTCTCGATCACCGAGTCCTGCATCGTGCGCAGCATGATGCCGTGGTCGCTGTTGCCCCAGGCGCGGTTGTTGCGCACCACCTGGTCGCGCACTTCCATCAGCGCCAGGCCGCCGCGGTTGTGGTAGCTGTCGTTGTCCTCCCACAGGTTGTGATACGAGTTCATGTAGTGCGTGCCGTAGCGGCTGTGGTGCAGCCGGTTGGCGCGGAACACCGCCTTGTGCGACACGTCGACGTACAGCGCGTCGCGCACGAAGGCGATGCGGTTGCCCTCGATGCGCGCGCCGTTGGTGTTGTAGAGCTGCACGCCGTTGCCGCGCTGCGAGGAGTTCAGCTCGCGCTTGCCGGTGATGTTGTTGCGCAGCACCTGCACGTCGTCGGCCTTCTCGATCCACAGGCCGAACAGCGCGTAGGCGATGTCGCAGTCGCGCACCACCGCGCGGTGCGCGCCGGGGCGGATGTAGACGCCGGCGTTCTGCGCGCCGAGGTCGGCGCCCGAGTCGCGCACGATCAGGCCCTCGATCGTCACGTCGGGCGACTCGACGCGGATGGTGTCGCCCTCGTTGCCGCCGCTGAGCGTGGGCCGCCCGACGCCGCGCAGCGTCAGCGGCTTGGTGATCAGCAGGTTGGCGCGGTACAGGCCGCGCTGCACCAGCACGGTGTCGCCGCCGGCCGCGCGGTCGATGGCGGCCTGCACGTCCTCGCCGGGCCGCACCGTCCAGGTGGCGGCCTGCGCGGCGCCGGCGGCGCAGGCGAGCAGGGCCGGGAGGGCCCAGAGGGCCGGCAGGAAGCGCTTCATGCCTGCACCAGCCCCAGCGCCTTCAGCGCCAGGAACAGCGCGGCACCGATCAGCAGGTTCTTGAAGCCGACGTAGCAGATCATGTCCATCGGGCTGGCGACGCGGTAGGTGCGCCCCCACCACGGCCCGTCCTTCACGTAGCGCTTGCCGCCCAGGCGCACCAGCACCTCGTAGACGCTCCAGCCGAACCACCAGCCGATCACCGCGCCCGATTCCAGCCGGCCGAGCGCGGCCAGCACCCACACGATGGTGGCGGCCGCGGCGATCGCGAAGCCGGCCGATTGCCACAGGCGCTGCTGCGCGAGGCCGGCGCGGCTCCAGGGCCAGACGTGGTCCCAGGCCTCGGCGGCCAGCCACGCGGCCAGGCCGGCGCGCTGCCCGTAGGAGGGCAGGGCCGGATCGGTGGGCAGGCGGGGGTCGACCATGATGGTTCGCTCAGGCGCGCGGCGCGGCGGTATCCGCGGGCACCGGAATGATGGGAATGTAGTAACCGTCGCGCCCGATCGGCGTGAGCGGCTGGCCGGCGCGCTCGCGGCGCTTGCGCTCCTGCGCCAGCGGCGGGCAGGCGTGCTCGTCGGTGTACAGGATCATGCAGTCCAGGCAGTGCAGGCACTCGCGGTGGTCGATGCGGCCGTCGTCGTCGATGGCCTGCGAGCCGCAGCCCTTCTGGCAGGCGTGGCAGCTGCTGCACTCCTGCTTGCGGCGCAGGCCGAACCAGCGGAAGGTCGAGGGCATCGCCAGCGAGGCGCCGAGCGGGCACAGGTACTTGCAGAACGGCCGCTCGGTGAAGATCGACAGCGCCAGCAGCCCGGCGGCGAAGGCCGTGTAGGGCCAGGCGCGCTGGCCCCAGCCGACCAGGAAGGTGGTCTTGAACGGCTCGACCTCGGCGAGCATCTCGGCCAGGCCCATCGAGAACATCGACACCGCGAGCAGGCCGAAGAACACCGCGTACTTCACCCACTTCAGGCGGTCGTGCCAGCGCCGCGGCAGCAGGAACTGGAAGCGCTTGAGCCCCACCGCGCCGCCGATCTTGTAGAGCAGTTCGGAGAGCGAGCCGAACGGGCACAGCCAGCCGCAGAACAGGCCGCGCCCCCACACGAACACCGTGACGATGATGAAGATCCAGAACAGGAAGATGAACGGGTCGCTGAGGAACAGCTCCCAGGTCCACTTGAACAGCAGCGAGTGGAACCAGGTCAGCACCTGCGTGATCGAGGGCTGCGCCAGCACGCCGAAGCCGACGAAGGCGATGCTCAGCACCCAGGCCGAATACTTGAAGGCGTTCACCGGCCACTTGTTCTTGCGCGTGGACAGGCGCGTCAGCCGCTCGCGCAGCGCGTAGACCACGCCGACGGCCACCAGCAGCGCCGCGAACAGCGCGATCTGCGGCGCGCGCGCCTTCCACACCTTGAGCCAGGTGGGGTCGGGCTTGATCAGCGCCGGCCGGCCGCCTTCGAGGTAGCGCGCCTGCACCCAGTACTCGTCGCTGAAGCTGACGAAGTCGCGGTGGCCGCTGACGCGGTCGAGCTTGTTGGCGAGGAACACCAGGCTCCACGGGTAGGCCGCGCTGAAGCCGGGGTCGCGCACGATGAAGATCGCCGACTCCTTGTAGGCCGGCGAGCCCGCGGCGGACAGGCCGTACAGGTTCAGGTAGTCGAGGTCGCGGAAGGTGTAGGCGTCCATGTCCTGGGCCACCTGCACGCGGTCGTAGATGCCGCCGCGAACGAAGCCCGAGCCCTTGAACGAATCGCTGCCGTTGGCGACGATGAAGATCGCGTGCTCGCCCGGCGCCAGGCGCGACATCAGCGAGTCGTAGCCGGCGTCGCCGAGCAGGCTCCTGCCCACCGCAGGGGTGTTCAGGTAGCCGTAGTGCATGTCGATGTAGGGCTCGGCGGCGCGCTCCATGCCGAGCTGCTCGGGCCGCACCGTCAGGCGCCGCACGCTGCCCTCGGCCACGAGCTGGGCCCAGCTCAGCTTGTCGTTCGCCGCCGCGAAGCGCGCCTGCGGCTTGGGCTCGACCCGGAGGATGCCGACCTGGCGCGCGATCGCCACGCCGGAGCGCATGATCACCTGGTTCTGCGCGATCACCGTCACGGTGGCGCCGGTGATGGCGTCCAGGCCGATGTAGCCCTCGCCCTCGCGCGACTTGCCGATCTCGATCTTGTCGCCGACGAACTTGCCGAGGTACTGGCCGATGAACCTGGTCAGCACGCTCTCCGGGATGCCCAGCAGCAGGATGGGCTCGCTGTGGCGCAGGATGCGCGTGCCGGTGATCAGGCCCTTGGTGTCCATGCCGATCAGCGTCACCACCGGCTTGCCGGAGTAGGCCGGGATGTCGACGATGTCGGTGGACAGGAAGACGTAGCCGAGCAGCGTGCGCTGCGCGCCCTCGCTCTGGTAGGCCTCGACGTAGGGCGGCTTGCCCTTGCGCGGCGAGAAGCTGTCGGCGCCCGGCATCACCTCCTTGCACGGCACGAAGGCGCACAGTTCGGGCGAAGTCTGCAGCTCGACGGGCAGCGGCGCCTCGTAGGCGGTCTGGGCGCGCGCCGCCGGCATCGCGAGGGCGACGAGCAGCAGCACGCACAGCGCGCGGATCAGCGACGACATGGACGGAAGGGTTGCAGGCAGCCGCCGCGCGACCCGGGATGGAGCCGCGCGGCGCGCCACCTCAGGCCTCGACGACGATGCGGCTGCGCATCTCCAGGTGCAGCGCATGGCAGAAGTGCGTGCAATAGGCCCAGAACACGCCGGGCTTGTCGGCGACGAAGCTCACCGACGCCGTCTCCAGCGGGTTGACGATGAAGTTGATGTTGTATTTCGGGATCGCGAAGCCGTGCGTCAGATCCTCCACCTTGTCGAGGTTGGTCAGGATGATCGTGACCTCGTCGCCCTTCTTCAGCTTGATCTCGGTCATGCTGAAGGCCGGCGCCTGGCTGGTCAGGCGCACCGTCACCTTCTTGCCGTTGCGCGTGATGCCGCCGTCCTTCGGGTCCTTCACGGCCAGCGGGAAGTCGTCCAGGCTGTACACCTGCTTCGGGCGCAGCAGGTCGCGCTTGAAGAAGATGAAGTCGTGCGGCTCGCCGCGCACCGGGTGGTCGGCGATCAGCTTCATCTTCTCGCCCGAGATGTCGATGATCTGCTCGTTCTCGGCGTGCAGCGGGCCGACCGGCAGGAAGCGGTCCTTCGAGAACTTGCAGCCCACCGCCAGCCACTTGCCGTCGGCGTTCCTGGTCTCGCTCTGCGAGGCGTTGATGTGGCCCGGCTGGTAGTGCACGTCGAGGCGGTCGACCACGTACTTGGCGTTCTTGTCGCCGGCGGTGAACTTGATCGCCGCGTCGATGTTCCACTTCACCACCTGGCTGTCGAGGAACAGCGTGGTGTAGGCGTTGCCGCGGCCGTCGAAGGCGGTGTGCAGCGGGCCCAGGCCGATCTCGACCTCGGCGGCGATGGCCTGGTCGATCTTCTCGAGCTTGCCGTCGAACCAGTCGAGCACCTTGGCGAGTTCGATCACCGTCGCGGTCGGCGAGAGCTTGCCGGCGCAGATGAAGTACTTGCCGTCCGGCGAGGCGTTCACGCCGTGCGGGTTCTTGGGCACGCTGACGACGGCCACCAGCGCGGTCTTCGGGTCGGTGTTGCTCTTGCGCGTGGCGTCGACCACCGGCACCTTGCTGTCGCCGTAGGTGGTGAACCTGCCGGCCTTGACGGCCTCCTCGATGCGCGCGATGTTGAAGAAGATGCAGGCGTCGCGCTCGGCCGACATCATGTCGGGGTAGGTGATGCCGTTCTCGGTGTTGTACTGGTTGCTGGCGGCGAGCTTGCCGTCGTAGGAGGAGGCCACCAGGTCGCAGTTGCCGTCGATCAGCGCCTGCCAGCGCACTTCCATCGTCTCGGCGTCGATGCAGCTGAACAGCGAGCGGTACTTCTCGGGGTTGTTCGCGTCCTTGCCGTCGTTGGGCAGCGGAATGGCGAACTCGCCGCCGCAGAACACGCGCGTGGTGTAGTTGATCTTCTCGTCGACCGGGTCGCGCTTGTCGGGGAAGATGCCGTGGAAGCCCTGGACGTTGGGGATCTCGGTGATCTTGTCGCAGAGGAAGTAGTCCAGGCGCATGCGCGCGATGCGGCTGTTGATCTTGTCGTTCACCCAGGCGTAGCGGCCGTCGTAGTCGCCGTCCTTGTAGGAGGCGTGCACGTGGTGCGTGTCGCCGACGGTGTAGCGCAGCGAGCCGTCGGGCTTGGTGCCCATCACCTTCTTCGACTCGTTGGTGATGCCCCAGCCGACCAGCGCGTCGGGCACGAAGCAGGGAATGCGCAGCAGCTCGCGGCCCGACGGGATGCCCAGCACGCGCACGTCGCCGGTGTGGCCGCCGCTCCACAGGCCGTAGTAGGTGTCCAGCTCGCCGGGCTTCGGATGCACGCCGGCGGCGGCGCCGTGGTCGGCGGCGGGTGCGGCTGCAGGCGCGGCGGCGGGTGCCGCTTCGCCCTTTTCCTTGCTGTCGGTGCAGGCGGCGACGCCGAAGGTCAGGCCGGCCAGCGCGGCGCTGTTGATGAAGCGGCGACGGCCCAGGCCGTCGGGGGTGTTGCTGGTACTGCTCTTGTCGTCGGACATGATCACTCCTCTCGGGGGATGGGCTCAGTGAAAAATCGGTGGCCCGCGCGCCGGCGGCAAGCCGCTGACGCGCGTGGATTCGGGCAAGGGGGCGAGGGTGGCCGCGCCGTCGGCGACGGCCACCGGATCGGGCGGCGCCGGCGGCGGCGCGCCCATCAGGCTGGAGGGCGCGCACTGCGCGCAGTCGTCGGCGTGCGACGCGTGGTGGCCGTCCGCGTCGGTGGCGACCAGCTCGAGGTGGCCGCTGGCGCTGCACACCACCTGCAAGCCGCCGGGCTGCAGCAGCGGCGCGGCCCAGGCCGCGCCCCAGGCCATCAGCACGCAGGCCAGCACCCAGCGCCGCAAGGTGGCTGTGCGCGAGGTGTGCAGCGGCGGGGCGAGGGACATGGCGGGTCGGCAGTGGGCTCGAACGCTGCGCATCCTTCCCATCCGTTCATGCCGCGGCCTTGAAGTGGTTCAAGAATCGCGGAATCGGAATCGATCTCGCGCAGCGGCTTGATCTGCCGCCAAGCCGGCGCATCCGGCGCTCGCGCGGCGCGCCCGCCCGGTTCACACTGCGGCGCCATGAAGTACCTCCTTGCCCTTTCGACGGTCGCCGCGGCGATCGCCCTGTCCGCCTGCGGCAAGCAGGAGCCCGCCGCGCCCGCCGCCGCGCCGGCCCCTGCGGCTGCGCCCGCACCCGCGCCCGCGCCCGCGCCGAGCGAGGCAGCGGCCCCGGCAGTGGCCGCCGCGCCGGCGGCAGACAACGCCGCCGGCAAAGCGGCCTACAACAAGGTCTGCGCGCTGTGCCATGCGGCCGGCGTGGCCGGCGCGCCCAAGCCGGGCGACAAGGCCGAGTGGGGCCCGCGCATCGCGCAGGGCCAGGACGTGCTGTACAAGCACGCGATCGAAGGCTTCATCGGCGCCAAGGGCCAGATGCCGGCGCGCGGCGGCAGCCAGCTCGGCGACGACGAGTTGAAGGCCGCCGTGGACTACATGGTCGGCGCTTCGCGTTGAGCGCCGCGTCGAGCCGTGCGATGAACACGCCGCGAGCCTGGCCCGATGCGGCACGCCGCCGCGCCGCTGCGCTGGCCGGCCTGACGCTGTGCGCCGCGGCCTGGCCGCGTGCGCTGCGCGCCGCCGACGCGCGCGCCGGGCGCGTGCGCGCCACGCGCGAGCTGATGGGCACACGCGTCGACCTGATCGCCGAAGGCGGCGACACGGCCGCGCTCGACGCCGCCATCGCCCATGCCTACGACGTGATGGCGCGCCAGGCGGCGCTGATGAGCCACTACAGCGCCACGAGCGGCGCCGCCGCGATCGGCCTGGCCGCCGGCCTGCAGCCGGTGAAGAGCGCGCCCGAGCTGATGGCCGTGCTGCAACAGGCACAGGCGGTGTCGCGGCGCAGCGGCGGCGCGTTCGACGCCACCGTCGGCAGCGCCGGGCGCTGGCACTTCGACCCGCTGCAACCGCGTCGCCCCTCGGACGACGAAGTGGCGCGCGGCCTGCCGCTGGTGAACTGGCGCGACCTGCTGCTCGACGAGCGCGCCGGCACCGCGCTGCTGCGCCGCCGCGGCATGCGGCTCGACCTGGGCGGCATCGCCAAGCTGCCGATCCTCGACGCCGGACTGCGGGCGCTGCGCGACGCGGGCGTCGAGCGCGCGCTCGTCAACGGCGGCGGCGACGTGCTGGCCATCGCGCGCGACGACCAGCCGGCCTGGCGCATCGGCGTGCGCGATCCGCGCCGGCCCGAACGGGTGCTGGGCGTGCTGGCGCTGCGGCGCGGCGTGCTGGCGTCCTCGGGCGACTACCTGCGCTGCTTCGAGCAGGGCGGGCGGCGCCTGCACCACATCATCGACCCGCGCAGCGGCCAGCCCAGCCAGGGCGCGCACGGCGTGACGCTGCTGGCCGAGCGGGTGCAAGACGTCAACGGCTTCGGCGCCGCCGCGATGGTGATGAACGACAACGCCGCGCGCACGCTGTTCGAGCTGATGCCGGGCGTGCGCGCGCTGATCGCGCGCCGCGACGGCAGCCTGTGGACCTCGCCCGGCTTGCCGCTGCAAGCCGCGCTGGGCGCCGAAGGGCTGCCGCTCGCCAGCGGTTGACCCCCCGTTCGCCCTGAGCTTGTCGAAGGGCCTGGCGTTGCACGCCCGGGGCTTCGACGAGCTCAGCCCGAACGGCATCCCTGCAAGCGGACTCAAGCCCCGAACCAGCGGCCCATCAGCTCGTGCGTGATCTCGCGCACGGTCTGCATGCCGCGCGTGGTCGGCAGCCAGGCCATCGGCGTGTTCAGCATCGTGTTCATCACGTCCACCGGCGCCGTCTCGAAGACGATGCCGCTGTCGGCGCCGACCTCCTGGAAGGCGCGCAGCGCGCGCGGCAGGTGGCGCTGGTGCGACACCAGCAGCACGCGCCGTATGCCCTGCTCCTTGAGCAGCGCGACGCTGTAGATCGCGTTCTCGCGCGTGTCGCGCGAGCGCTCCTCGGCCCATTTCAGCGGCCGGCCGAACTCCTGCTGCGCGATGCGCGCGGCGATCTGCGCCTCGGGGGTGGTGACCGAGCTGCCCAGCGCCCAGCCCACGCCGCCGCTGTAGCCCAGCGGCGCGCCGGTCTCGCGCGAGAGCCAGACGCCGTAGCGCAGCCGCTCGACCGAGTTGGGCGTCAGGTTGCTGACGCCGTACTCGGGCGCGAACGGCCGGCCGCCGCCGCCCAGCACCAGGATGGCCACCGGCTCGCGCGCCTTGACGGCGGCGCGCCAGGCCTCGGCGCGCTCGGACGAAAACGCCGCCGGCGGGCGCAGCACGTAGTCCGACAGCACGCGCGCGAAGCCCATCGTGCTGGACAGCCACAGCAGCGCCGCGCCGCTGGCCACCAGCAGCCAGCCCCAGCCGCGGCGCGCGAACGCGACGCGCGTGCCGACCAGCATCAGCACGATGAAGGGCACCGGCGGCAGCAGCAGCGCGCCGATCTGGGGCTTCCAGGCCGCGAGGCCGAGCAGGGTGAGCAGGTCGTTCACGGTTTCGAAGGGCGGGGTCGGGCGGGGGCGATCGGCCATTGTGCAGGAGGGGTCTCGCGCCTCCTGGTGCAGACTTCACGCCCATGCCTATCACTTTGCCTTCCGCCCGTCGATTCCTGCGCACGGCCGCCATCGCCGTGCTCGCCCTGCTGGCGCTGTGGCTGCTGCTGTGGCTGGCGGTGCCGCCGATCCTGAAGTCGCAGGCGCAGCAGCGCCTGGGCGAACTGCTCGGCCGGCCGGTGGCCATCGGCGAAGTCGACTTCCGCCCCTGGAGCCTGGAGCTGACGCTGCGCGAGCTTGACATCGCCGGCCCGCCCGGCGCCGAACGGCCGCTGCTGCACGCCGGGCGCGCCTACGCCGATGCCGACATCGCCTCGCTGTGGCGGCGCGCGCCGGTGCTGGCGGCGCTGGAAGTCGACGGCCTGCGCATCAACCTGACGCACCTCGCGCCGGGCCGCTACGACATCGACGACCTGCTGGCGCGCTTCGCGCCCGACCCGGCGGCCAAGCCGTCCGAGCCAGCGCGCTTCGCGCTGTTCAACCTGCGCCTGGACGACGCGGCGATCCGCTTCGACGACCGCCCGGCCGGGCGCGTGCACACCGTCGATTCCTTGCGGCTCGCGCTGCCCTTCGTCTCCAACCTGCCGGCGCTGGTGGACGTGACGGTGCAGCCGCACCTGGCGTTCCGCCTCGACGGCGCGGCCTTCGACAGCGGCGCCTCGGCCCTGCCTTTCGCCGAGCGGCGGCGCGGCGAGCTGCGCCTGAAGGTGGCCGACCTCGACCTGTCGCGCTACGCCGTCTACCTGCCCGCGACGCTGCCGCTGCGCCTGCAGCGCGGCCGGCTGGCCGCGGACCTGGCGCTGCGTTTCGAGCAGCGCGACGACGGCGTGCCGGCGCTGGCGCTCAGCGGCAGCAGCGCGCTGAAGGACGTCGCGCTGGCCGACCCCAACGGCGCGCCGCTGCTGGCCTGGACGCAGTTGCAGATCGACGCCAGCGACGTGCAGCCGCTGATGCGACGCGTCGCGCTCGCGGCGGTGCGGCTGGACGGTGCGCAACTGGACCTGGCGCGCGACGCCGCCGGCCGGCTGAATCTGCCGCAGGCGCCGCGCGGCGAGGCGGCGGCGTCCGCCCCGGCGGCAACCCCCACCGGCCCGGCCTGGCAGGCGAGCATCGAGCGGCTGGACGTGGACGGCGCGCGTGTGCGCTGGAACGACGCCGCGGTGCGCCCGGCGGCGGCCTTGCAACTGGAAGCGCTGCGCCTGCGCGGCGAGAAGCTGGCCTGGCCGGCGAGCGCGGCCATGCCGCTGTCGCTCGACGCCACGCTGCGCGGGCAGCGCGATGCGGCGCCGCCGGCGGGCAAACTCGCCGTGCAGGCGCGTGTGGCCGAGACGAGTGCCGAGGGCAGCATCAGCCTCGACGGCCTGGCGCTGGCCGAGTTGGCGCCGTATTTGGCGGACGTGCTGCGCCCGCGCCTGGAGGGGCGGGCGGGGCTGAAAAGCCGTTTCGAGTGGAGCGGCGACGCCGCCGCGCCCAAACAGACGCTGTGGCTCGATGAACTGGCGCTCGACGAGCTGAAGCTCGGCGGCGAGCTGTCGCTGCGCCGCCTCGCGCTGGCCTCGGCGCAGGTCGACCTGCTGGCGCGCCAGGCCGAGCTGGGCAAGCTGACGCTGGACCGCCCGACCGTCGAGCTGGCGCGCGACGAGCACGGCCGCTGGAACCTCGCATCGCTGCGGGTGGCCGGCGACGCGCCGCCGCCGCCCGAGGCGGGCCGCGCCGAGGCGCCGTGGAAGCTGCGCCTGGCGGCGCTGCAGCTCGACGGCGGACGTGTGCGGCTGGCCGACCGCTTTGCCGCCGGCCGCGCCGCCGAGACGCCGCTGCGCGTCGAGGCGAGCGCGCTGCGCCTGCGCCTGGACGACTTCGCCTGGCCCTCGGGCAAGGGCGTGGCGCCGGCGCGCATGCAGCTCTCGGCGCGTGTCGGCGAGGCCGGGCGCATCGACTGGAGCGGCCGCGTCGCGCCCGAGCCGCTGCTGGTGGCCGGGCGGCTGCGCATCGAGCAGTTTCCGGTGCATGCCTTCGAGGCCTACTTCGCCGACCGGATGCCGTTTGCGCTGCTGCGCGCCGACGCCGGCTGGCAGGGCGGCGTGGACGTGCGCCAGTCCGCCGCCGGCTGGACGGTGCAGGCCAGCGGCGACGCGCGCCTGGCCGACCTGCGCCTGCACACCCGCGACGCGCGCGGCGGCGACGGCGACGAACTGCTGAGCTGGCAGCGCTTCACGCTCGACGGCGTGCGCTTCGCGATGGCGCCGCAGGCCACGCCGCAGCTCGACATCCGCGAGGCGGCGCTGAACGACTTCTTCGCGCGGCTGGTGGTCACCGAGCAGGGCCGGCTCAACCTCAGCGCCGCGGCGGCGCCGGCGGAGGCGGCATCGGCGCCGCCGGCCGAAGCCGCCGCCTCCGCGGCCAGCGCACCCGCCGCCGCGGCGTCGGCGCCCACCGGCCGGGCGCTGCCGATCGCGCTCTCGGTCGGCGGCGTCAAGCTCGGCAACGGCCGCATCGACTTCGCCGACCATTTCGTCCGCCCCAACTACAGCGCCCAGCTCACCGAGCTGAACGGCACGCTCGGCGCGTTCCGCTCCGGCTCGCCCGAGATGGCGGCGCTGGAGCTGCGCGGGCGCGCCGCCGGCACCGCGCTGCTCGACGTGCGCGGCGCGCTGAACCCGACCGCCGACCCGCTGGCGCTGGACATCCAGGCCAAGGCCACCGACCTCGAACTCGCGCCGCTGTCGCCCTACGCCGGCAAGTACGCCGGCTACGCCATCGAACGCGGCAAGCTGAGCATGGAGGTCGCCTACAAGATCGCGCCCGACGGCAAGCTCGAGGCGCGCAACCAGCTCATCCTCAACCAGCTCACCTTCGGCGACAAGGTCGATTCGCCCGACGCGACCAAGCTGCCGGTGCTGCTGGCCGTCGCGCTGCTGAAAGACCGCAACGGCGTGATCGACCTGGACCTGCCGATCAGCGGCTCGATCAACGACCCGCAGTTCAGCGTCGTCGGCATCGTCTTCAAGCTGATCGGCAACCTGCTCGCCAAGGCGCTGACCGCGCCCTTCGCGCTGCTGGCCGGCGGGGGCGGCGAAGACCTCAGCGTGGTCGAGTTCCGGCCCGGCACCGCGCTGGTCGGCGAGGCCGGCCGCGCGACGCTCGACAAGGTGGCCAAGGCGCTGGCCGAGCGCGGCGCGCTGAAGCTGACCGTCACCGGCAGCGCCGACCCCGCCGGCGAGCGCGAGGCCTGGCAGCGCGCGACGCTGCAGGCGCGGCTGGTCGCCGAGCGGCGCCGCGAGATGCTGCGCGCGGGCGCCCCGGCCGCCGAGGCCGACGCGCTGCGCACGCTCGACGAGGCGACGCGCCTGCGCGTGCTGAAGGACGTCTACCGCCGCGCCGAGCTGCCCGACAAGCCGCGCAACGCGCTCGGCTTCGCGCGCGACATCCCGCCGGCCGAGATGGCGGCGCTGCTCGAACGCCACATCGACGCCGGCCCCGACGCGATGCGCGAGCTGGCCTTGCAGCGCGGTCTGGCGGTGCGCGACGCGCTGCTCGCCGCCGGCCTGCCCGGCGAGCGTGTGTTCCTCGCCGCGCCCAGGCTGGGCGGCGAGGGCGACGACAAGGGCGCGGCGCGCGCGCAGTTGTCGCTGTCGACGAAGTGACGTTCAGCGCTGGCGCAGGTAGCGGTACACCGTGGTGCGCGAGATGCCCAGGCTGCGCGAGGTGCGGCTGACGCTGCGGCCGCAGCGCTCGAACTCGTCGACCACGCGCTCGAAGGCGCCGCGCGCCAGCGCCGAACGGGTCTCGGGCGAGGCGGCGGCCAGCGGCAGCACGCGCTGAACGTCGGCGATGTCGAGCGCGCCGGGCGGGCAGGCCAGCAGCGCGCGCGTCAGCACCGCGCGCAGCTCGCGCATGTTGCCGCTCCAGTCGTGGCGCGCCAGCCAGGCGATCGCGGCCTCGCTCAGCGTGGCGTCGCGCCGCACCTCTTCGAGCACGCAGCGCGCCACCGCCGCGAAATCGCTGCGCGCGCGCAGCGGCGGCAGTTCGACGCGCACGGTGGCCAGCCGGTGCAGCAGGTCGGCGCGGAAGCGCCGCTCGCGCACGGCCTGCTCCAGGTCGACGTGCGTGGCGGCGAGCAGTTGCACGTCGACGCGCCGCGCGGCGGTGCCGCCGATTGGGCGCACGCGCCAGTCGTCGAGCAGGCGCAGCAGCGCGGCCTGCATCGCCAGCGGCAGCTCGCCGATCTCGTCGAGCAGCAGCGTGCCGCCGTCGGCGCTGGCGATCATCCCGGCGCTGCCCTCGCGGCGCGCGCCGGTGAAGGCGCCGCCGACGTAGCCGAACAGCTCGGCCTCGAACAGCTCGGCCGGCAGCGCGCCGCAGTTCACCGCGACGAAGGCGCCGCCGCGCCCGCTGGCGCGGTGCGCATGGCGCGCCAGCAGCTCCTTGCCGGTGCCGGTTTCGCCGAGGATCAAGAGCGGCGCGTTCAGGCGCAGCGCCGCGGCCACGGTGTCGAGCGCGGCGCGCACCGCCGCATCGTCGGCGACGAAGTCGGCCACCAGGCGCGAGGAGCGCGCGGTCGGGGCGGGCGAGGGCGCGGGTGCGGGTTCCGCCACCGGCGCGGCGGCGCGCGGGGCATGCGGCAGCGCCGCGCGCGGCATGGCGCGCGCCGGCGCCTGCACGCAGCTGGCCACCAGCTCGCTGCCCAGCGCGTCGCGCAGGCGCCGCTCGCCGCCGCTGTGCAGCCCGGCGACGAAAAGTTCGTAAGGCGCGTCGAACAACTGCTCGAAGGGCGTGCCCGGGTTCACGTCCAGCCCGCTGAGCAGGTCGCGCGCGCGGGCGTTGAAGGCCAGCAGCCGGCCGCCGGCGTCGAAGGCGAGCAGCCCGGCGCTGAGCGTGCCGAGGAACTCGGCGCGCGGGTGTACCGCCAGCACCAGCCGCTCGCGCATCTGGTAGAGCAGCAACTGCTTCTCGATGTGCGTGCACGACATCTGCACCAGCGCCTGCGTGTGGCGCTGGCGCGATTCGAAGTACGAGGAGGCGTCGAGCGCGCCCACCACCTGCCCGTAGGCGTCGCGGATCGGCGCGGCGGTGCAGGAGATGTCGCCGTACTTGAAGAGGTAGTGCTCCAGTCCGTTGACCGCCACCGGCCGCCCGGTGGCCAGCGCGGTGCCCAGGCCGTTGGTGCCGGCCAGCGATTCGGCCCACAGGCTGCCGGTGATCAGGTCGCTGGCCGAGCCGCTGGTCAGGAAACGGTTGTCGGCGTACTGGTCGAGCAGCACGCCCTCGGGGTCGGCGAAGGCGAGCATGAAGTTCGAGCCGGCGATCTGGTGGGTGAGCGTCTCCAGCTCGGCCAGCGCGAGGCGGCGCACCACCTCGGCCTGCTCGCGGCGGCGCGCCAGGTCGGCCGACTCGACCACGCGGATCGGCCGGTTCGACGCCAGGTCGAGCCCGGCGCGGCTGCAGCGCACCCAGCTATCGAGGATCTCCGGCGGCGGCAGCCCGCCGGGCGGCAGCGCGGCGCCGCGCGAACGCACGGCCATCGCGTGCGCCAGCGCACGTTCCTCGTTCGGTCCCATGACTCGTCTCCTGTGCGGCCGCGGTGCATGCCGGCGGCCGTCGCTGATGGCTTGAGGTGGCGCAAGTTAACAAACCGCCCCGCGTGCCGCAAGTGACCAGTTCCTGCACAGCGGCGCGGTGCAGTTGGCGTGCTGCTGCACAGATCGCGCGCCTGCCCGCCCGGGCGGGCGCAGGGCGGCCGGTCCGCCGCATGAGGGTCTGCCCGCAGTGGCATGGCCGTTGCAGTCCACCTGCCGCCGCGCACGCCGTGCGACGGCCATCGATGAAGACCACACAAGACGCAGGAGACAAACATGCCCCGTTCGACGATCGGTCCCGCCCTCGTGTCGCTGGCCGCCGCCGCGTGCCTCGCCGCGCCGGCGCAGGCCCAGCCCAACATCGAGAAGCTCAAGCAGATGAAGGTCGCCACCACCGACCTGAACATTCCGCTGGTGCCGCAGGAGGGCCGCAACGCCGCGGCGATCCGCGAGAACCTCAAGCGCATCAAGCTGCCGCCCGGCTTCAGGATCGACCTGTTCGCGGTGGTGCCCGACGCGCGCCACATGGCCGTCGCGCCGAGCACGAACATGCTGTTCGTCGGCACGCGCAAGACCACCGTGTGGGCCGTCACCGACCGCAACTCCGACGGCATCGCCGACGAGGTGAAGTCCTTCGCGCCGAGCCTGAAGTTCACCAACCCGAACGGCGTGTGCTGGACCAGGGACGGCTTCCTGATCGTCGTCGAGCACAACCGCGTGCTGAACTTCCCGGCCGCCGAGTTCTTCTACGAAGGCCCCGACGTCGCGGTGGCCGAGGTGGTGGGCCAGGGCAAGCTGGTGCCGCCGGAGGAGGAGTCGTACAACCACGGCGCGCGCACCTGCCGCGTCAGCGACGACGGCAAGCTCTACGTCACGCTCGGCCAGCCCTACAACGTGCAGCCCAAGGACAAGGTGGCGCTGTACGAGCAGCTCGGCATCGGCGGCATGGTGCGCATGGACCCGTTCGACGGCTCCAAGCGCGAGGTGGTGGCGCGCGGCGTGCGCAACTCGGTGGGCATGGACATCAACCCGAAGGACAAGACCGTCTGGTTCACCGACAACCAGACCGACGGCATGGGCGACGACACGCCCCCCGGCGAGCTGAACCGCATCACCAAGGCGGGCGGCGAGCACTTCGGCTATCCGTACATCCACGGCAACAACGTGCAGATCGCCGGCACCGCGGCCGCGCCCGACCTGAAGGACATGAAGCCGCCCGCGCAGTGGACCAAGCCGCAGGTGGAATTCCCGGCGCACCAGGCGCAGCTCGGCATGACCTTCTACAACGGCAGGATGTTCCCGGCGGCGTACCAGGGCGGCATCTTCGTCGCCGCGCACGGCTCGTGGAACCGCACCAAGGCCAGCGGAGGCCTGGTGAACTTCGTCTCGCTGAAGGCCGACGGCACGGCCGACAAGAGCACGGTGTTCGCCGAAGGCTGGCTCGACGGCGAGACCGGCACCTACCGCGGCCGCCCGGTCGACGTGGCGGTGATGAAGGACGGCTCGCTGCTGGTGTCGGACGACTACGCCGGCGCGATCTACCGCATCACCTACGCGGCTCCGTGAGGGGCGGGCTGCGGGCTATGCTGCTGGTGTTGCCGGTCGGGGCCGCGCTGGTGACGAGCGCGGCGCAGGCCGGCGACGCCGCGGCGGGGCGGCAGAAGGCGGCGCAGGCGTGCGCCGTCTGCCACGGCGCCAACGGCCTGGCCGTGGCGCCGGAGACGCCCAACCTGGCCGGCGAGCCCGAGGGCTACATCGCCCGGCAGTTGCGCGCCTTTCGCAGCGGCAAGCGCCAGCACGAGGTGATGGGGGTGATCGCCAAGGGCCTGAGCGACGAGGAGATCGACGACCTCGCGGCGTGGTTCAACTCGATCAGGCTGACGGCGACGCTGCCGTGAGGCCGAGCCCGGCGCGCGCCAGCGACTCGCGGGCGCGCGCCAGGTCGACCAGCGCACCCTGGCGCTGCGCCAGCTCGACGGCGCGCGTGAGCAGGGCTCGGCCGCGACCGGCGTGCCCGTCGAGCAGGGCCAGCGTGCCGTTGAAGCGCGCATGCAGCGAGGCCGCCGGCGGAAAGCGGCGCACATGCGCATCGAGCGCATGCTGCAATGCCACGGCCGCGTCGGCCAGCGGCGATGCCGCTTCGCCGCGCAGGTTCAGCAGCACCTCGGCCAGGCCCGCCAGCCCCTCGTGCGCCCAGAAGCCGAACAGGCGCGAGCGCGCGGCCGCGGCGGCGCCGGCGCGCACGGCCTGCGCGGCCGCTGCGCCGTCGCCGCGCCGCCAGGCCAGCCGCGCCGCGAGGCCGTGGCGGCGCAGCACGTAGGCGGCGTCGACGTTCTCCATCTCGAACAGCAGTTGCGCGGCGCGTTCGAACAGCGCTTGCAACTGCGTGTCGTCCAGCGTGCCCAGGCACAGGCCGGCCTCGCACTGGCCGATCGGCCCCCAGGCGCGCCACGATTCGCCCGGGCGCTGCAGCGCCAGCTCGCTCATCTGCGCGAAGCGCTCCCAGGCCTCGGGCAATCGGCCTTCGTAGAACGCCAGCTTGGCGGCCAGCGAACGTGCTTCCATCTCCTGCCGGCCGGCACGCAGATGCTGCCATTGCACGACCAGCACATCGAGTTCGGCGGCGACGCCGTCCCACGCGCCCAGCGCGATGCGCAGCGCGCAGCGGCCGCTGCCGAGCAGCGCCGCCAGGCGCGGCTCGTGCGGCTGCGCCGGCGCGCGCCCTTGCAGCACCGGCCGCGCGAGCCGGCGCGCCAGCGCGGCGCGACCCAGGCTGGCGGCGCCCCATCCGGCGTTGAGCTGGCGCAGCGAGGCCGGCGCCTGCGCGGCCTGGCCGGCGGCCGCGGCCAGCGCGCCGAAACGCAGCGCCAGCGCCGGCTCGGGCAGGAAGCTGAAGGCGTTGGCGGCGAGCGTGCTCGCCCACACCAACTGCGTGCCGAAGGCCTCGCGCGCGGGGCCGGGCGGCGGCCAGTCGAGGTGCCGGCGCAATCGCAGGGCGGCGCGCAGCACGTCGCGCCAGCGGGTACCGTCGTCGGCCAGGTCGGGCAACCCGAGCGCGACGAAAGCCTGCAGCCGCTCGCGCTGCGCCGCGGTGGCCGCGCCGTCGCCGTCGAGCAGCTCGGCGCGCCGCATCCGCCAGCCGGCGACGCGCCAGCGCGGCAGATCGACGCGCTGCAAGGCGGTGGCGACCAATGCCGCGGCTTCGCTCTGGCGGCCGGCGCGCTGCAGCAGCGCGGCGGCGGCGTCGATCCAGCGCGCCAGCGCGTCGGGCGAGGCATCGGCGACGAGCTGCTGCGCGGCGGCGGCCAGCAGCGGCGGTGAGGCCGCGGCGGCGTCGGTCGGCAGCGCAGCGGGCAGGCGCTCGCCCAGCCAGGAGAGCACGCCGCGCATTACCTCGGCCGCCGGCGCGGCGTCGGCGCGGCGGCGCAGCCAGGCCTGCTGCAGCGTGTGCATGGTCCAGCGGCCTGCGCCGCCATGGCCGTCATGGCCCTCGTCGCAGCGCAGCCAGCCGTTCTCGCGCAGGCTGGCCAGTGCCTCGGGCGGCGCGCCGGCGGCGCCGGCCAGCTCGGCGTCGAAGGCGGCGGGCAACTGCGCGAGGCGCAATGCGGCGCGGCGCGCGGGCGCGGCCAGCAGCGTCCACGAATCCTCCATCACCGCATCGAGGCTGCGGTGGCGGTCGTGCGCGGCGCGGTCGGCGTCGCCCAGCGGCGCGCCGGCGGCGAGGCGCTCGGCGACGGCGCGCGTGCCGGCCGCGTAGACCCCGCGCGCGGCCATCTCCAGCGCCAGCGGAAGCCCGCCGGCCAGCGCGCAGATGCGCTCGACGGCCTCGCCCTCGGCGGCGCCGTCGAAGCCCGGCAGCAGCCGCCGCGCCGCGGCGCAGAACAGCAGTGCGGCGGGCGAGGAGGCGGGCTGTTGCGCATCGCCGCGCGCGAGCGACAGGCCATCGAGTTCGAGCAGCCACTCGCGCCCGCCGCCGACGCGCCGGCGCGAGGTGGCGAGCACCGCCACACCCGGCGCCTGCGCGCGCAGCAGCGGCTCGAAGCGCTCCGCTGCCGGCACCGTCTCGAGGTTGTCGAGCACCAGCAGCAGCGCGCCCGGCGCAAGCCGGTCGGCGCCGGTGCGCGAGAGCACCTGCTGCTGCAGCGTCTGCGCGTCGCGCAGCGCGCCGCCGGCGTCGTCCAGCCCGCTGAGCAGCAGCACGCCGTGGCGCCACTGCGCGGCCGAGGCCGCGGCAGCGGCGCGCGCCAGCCGCGTCTTGCCGACACCGCCCGGGCCCACGATCGTCAACCAGCGGCAGGCCGGGTCGGCCAGGCGCTGCGCGATCAGCGCCAGTTCGGCGCTGCGGCCGAACAGCGGCGTGGTGTCGGCCACGTCGGCGGGAGCCGCAGCCGGCGCCGGCGCAGCGGCCGACGCCTCGGCGTGAATGCCCACGTACAAGGCATAACAGGCCGCCGAGGGCCGCGCGCCGAGCCGTTGCAGCAGCGCGGCCTTGCAGGCTTCGTACTGCGCGATCGCGGCGCTGCGCCGGCCGCGCGCGGCGAGCAGGTGCATCAGCGCCATGTGCGCGTTCTCGTCGGCGTCGTCGACGTCGAGCAGCGCGCGGGCGTGTTCGATCGCTTCGTCCGCGCGGCCGGCGGCGTCGGCGCGCGCCAGCAGGTCGTGGCGCAGCGCGAGGATGTCGGCACGCGCGCGCTGTCGCGTGGCGGCGAGCCAGTCCTCGAAACCTTCGGCGCCGCCGCCGATCTCGAAGCCGTCGAGCAGCGGCCCGCGCCAGGCGGCCGCGGCGGCGACGCGCTGCGCCTGCGGCAGCGCCGCGTCGAGGGCCTGGCGCAGTGCGCGCAGGTCGACTTCCAGCGCCGCCGGGTCGGCCAGGCTCACCTCGTGTGCATCCACCGCCAGCACGCCGGGCAGCCAGCGGCGCAGCCGCGACAGCGCGCCGCGCAGGTTGCCGCGCGCCGCGGCTTCGTCGATTTCGCTCCACAACAGCGTGGCCAGCCGCGCACGCGGCCAGGGCCGGTCTTCGGCGGCGAGCAGGTACAGCAGCGCCTGCTGTTTGGGGGCGAGCAGGCGCGTCAGCGCCTGGCCATCGAGTTCGATGCGGCCCTGGCCGAGCAGATGGATGCGCAAAGCCTGCAACCGGCACTCCCGATGCGATCACGCGCGAAACACGCGGGATACACGCTGCAAACACGCCCGCCGGCCAGGCTGCCGGCAGGTCGTCGCCCGAGATTCTGCGGCGCCCGCCACCCCGCTTCAACCGAAGGAGACCACCGCGATGAACACCATACCCTCGCCGCGCGGGCGCGCCATCGTCATCGGCGCCAGCCTCGCCGGATTGCTGGCCGCGCGCGTGCTGGCCGAACGTTTTGCCGACGTGGTGCTGCTCGAACGCGACGAACTGCCAGAGCGCGCCGCGCCGCGCAAGGGCACGCCGCACGCGCTGCAGCCGCACGGCCTGCTGGCGCGCGGGCGCCAGGTGCTGGAGGCGCTGTTCCCCGGCCTCGCCGACGCGCTGGTGGCGCGAGGCGCGCTGGCCGGCGACATCGGCACCGCGGCGGCGGTCGATGCCAACGGCGAGCGCTTCGCGCGCCGCAGCGCCGGCGTCGACGGGCTGGCGGTCAGCCGGCTTGCGCTCGAAGCCGAGCTGCGCCGGCGCGTGCGCGCGCTGGCCGGCGTTTGCATCGTCGAGGACGCCGAGGTGGAGGCGCTGCTGCACGACCGCGGCCGCGTCGCCGGCGTGCGCTGGCGGCCGCGCGACGGCGGGACAGCGCAGTCGCTGGCCGGCACACTGGTGGTCGACTGTTCGGGGCGCGGCTCGCACGGCCCGCTCTGGCTGCGCGACGGGGGCTATGACGCGCCGCCCGAGGAACGCGTGACCATCGGCCTGGCCTATACCAGCGCGGTGTTCCGCCGCGACAGCGCCGCGCCGCCGTTGGCGGTGGTGATCGGCTGCGCGACGCCGGCGCTGCCGCGGCCCTCGATCCTGATCGCGATGGAGCCCGACGACGAGGGCCGCGAGCGCTGGATCGCCGGCGTCGGCGGCTACGCGGGCGACCACGTCGAGCCGACGCTGGAAGCGATGGCGCAGCGTGCGCAGGCGATCGGGCACGCCGAGATCGAAGCGCTGGCGCTGCGCGGCGAGGCCATCGCCGCGCCGGCGCGCTACGCCTTCGCGCACAGCCAGCGCTGGCGCTACGAGCGGCTGCGGCGATTGCCTGCCGGCTTCGTGGCGCTGGGCGACGCGCTGGCCAGCTTCAACCCGGTCTATGGCCAGGGCATGACGGTGGCGGCCTGCGAGGCGCTGGCGCTGCGCGACGCACTGGCGCGCGGCGATGCAGGCGATGCCCGCCTGCCCAGGCGCTTCTTCGCGGCCGCGGCGCGCATCGTCGATGCGCCGTGGCAGCTCGCCGTCGGCGCCGACCTCGCGCTGCCCGGCGTGGGCGGCGCGCGGCCCTGGCCGGCGCGGCTGATCGGCCGCCACGTCGCGCGCGTGCAGCGCGCCGCGGTGCACGACGCCGATGTCGCGCTCGCCTTCGTCAAGGTGATGCACCTGCTCGCGCCGCCGCACAGCCTGTTCGCGCCGGCGATCGTGCGGCGCGTGTGGCGGACCCTGCCTGCCGGGAGCGCAACATGAACGGCACCCTCCACCGACTGTTTGCAGCGCTGCTGATCCTTGCGCTCGCCGCCTGCGGCGGCGGCAGCGACGATGCACCGGCAAGCACCATCGACGCGGCCGGCGGCACGGTTGCCGGGCCGGGCGGCGCGCAGGTGGTGATTCCGCCCGGCGCGCTCACCGCCGCGACGCTGATCGCCATCACCCAAAGCGCCGCCGGCGCGCCCGCGCTGCCTGCCGGCGTGGCGGCCTTCGGACCGATGTTCGCCCTCACGCCGCACGGCACCACGTTCAGCGTGCCGGCCACGCTGACGCTGCCCTTCGACGCCGCCGCAGTGCCGGCCGGAGCCGTGCCCGCGCTGTACAAGACCGATGCCGACAACGAGTGGCGGCCGGTCGAAGGCGCCGTGTTCGGCACCGCCGGCGTCAGCGCGCCGATCACCGGCTTCTCGTTCGCGCAGGTGGTGATCCCGCCCTTGCAGCGCGGCGAGCCGCTGCGCGAATGGTCGTTCCGCGTGCTGCCGGGCAGCGGGCTCGGCGAGGTGATCGTCGACGGCGGCACGCTCGCCGCGGGCGACCTCGATGTGTTCCACAGCTTCGGCTCCAACCCTTTCGACGACGACGTCATCGGCCTGACGCAGACCCTGCCCGCCGACGGCGTCGCCGACGCCAACATCGCCTCCAGCGCCAGCGGCGTCACCTACCAGGTGTGGGCCGAAGCGCCGTTCGCGCGCCTGGGCGGACCCGACCCGATCGGCGGCGTGAGCCGGCTCAAGCAGACGCAGGGCTTCGTCAAGCGCGCGGCCGACGCGACGCTGAGCTTCACCGTCACGCGGGCCATCGTCGAGCTGGGCGACCTCAACCCCCACGTCAGCTCGAACAGCCTGTTCGTCAAGGGCAGCGTGCTGCTATCGGTGGGCGCCTACAAGGAGGCGGCGCCGGACTACTTCTTCTACAGCGCGGGTCACGCTTCGATCGCCGGCGACAACCAGCACTGGATCCCGTCGGCGATGGACGAGAGCTTCTCGCGCACGCCGCTGTGGAACCTGGAGCGCGACTTCGTCTTCGAGCCCGTCACCAGCCTGCTCGGCGGCTGCCTGGGCACGCATGCGCAGCTGGCGCTGAAACAGCCGCTGACGCGCCACATCGACCTGTCGTCGGTGGCCGTCGGCGAGACCTTCACGCTGCGCGTCGACGCCATCGCCACCGCGCTGAACCGCAAGGGCGGCGGCGGGTTGGGCGATTGCCAGGGCTCGTACGGGCGCGCCCTGCTGCGCGACCCGCAGGAAGCCGGCGGCACCGCGATCAGCTACGCCGGCCTGGAGCCGGTGGCGGTGTCGGCGCTGCCCGCGCCGCCCGAGCAGCCTCTGGCCGAACCGGCCGCCTGCGTGCCCGGACCGGGGCCCGATGCCGAGGCGGGCGTGCTCTCGTTCGAGGCTGCGGCTTTCAGCACCAGCGAAGCGGCCGGCGCCGAACCGGCGATCGTCGTCGTGCGCAGCGGCGGCAGCCGAGGCGCGGTGAGCGCCACGTTCGCCACCGCCGACGGCACGGCGCGCGCCGGCGTCGACTACCTGCCGCTGAGCGCGACGGTGTTCTTCGCCGACGGCGAACTCGGCCGCAAGAGCGTCGGCGTGGCGGTGCTGCCCGATCAACTCGACGGCCCGGACAAGACCGTGCAGCTCGCGCTGTCGCAGCCCGGCGGCTGCGCCGCGCTCGGCGCGCAGCGCAACGCCGTGCTGACCATCGGCGACGACGACGGCCCGCCGCCCCCGCCGCCGCCCACCGGGCTGGACCTCTCCTTCGGCAGCGACGGCAAGGCGAGCAGCGAAGGCTTCGGCGGCGCCGGCAGCGCGATGGCCTTGCAGCCCGACGGCCGCATCGTGATGGCCGGCGGCCGCCCGACGACCGGCTTCCGGCTCGCGCGCTTCGACGCCGACGGCCAGCCCGACGCGGGCTTCGGCAGCGCCGGCCGCGTCAGCACCGCGATGATCGAAGGCGACATCGTCGACAGCGCGGCACAGGCGGTCGCGATCCAGCCCGACGGCAAGATCGTCGTCGCGGGCTACGCCGCGAGCAGCGGCTTCCAGGCCGGCAACGAGCTGCCGCCGAGCTTCGCGCTGGCGCGCTACCACGCCGACGGCACGCTCGACGCGAGCTTCGGCACCGGCGGCAAGGTGGTCGGCAGCGTGCCCGGCAAGGCCTTCGCGCTGGCGCTGCAGCCCGACGGCCGCATCGTCGCCGCCGGCACCGACGCGAATGCCGTCGATCTGCTGAAGGTGGTGCGCTTTCATGCCGACGGCCGCCTCGACACGGGCTTCGGCATCGGCGGGCAGGTGACGACGAACGTCGTCGCGCTCGGCGACATCGCGCGCGAGCTGGCGCTGCAAGGCGACGGCGCGATCCTCGTCAGCGGCGACGACCGTGCCGACCCGGCGGCCGCGACGCCCATCACCTACCTGGTGCGCTACAGCGCCGCCGGCGTGCCCGACGCGGGCTTCGGCAGCGGCGGCATCGTGCGCCTGCCTGGCCGCCGCCTCGCCGACGGCCTGGCGCTGCAATCCGACGGCAGGATCGTGCTGGCCGGCAGCAGCGGCGCGGCGCCGGCCACGCAGTTCGCGCTGATGCGCCTGAACGCCGACGGCAGCATCGACGCCGGCTTCGGCAGCGGCGGCGTGGTGAACACGGCGCTCAACGCCAACGGCGGCGACGCAGTGCATGCGCTCGTAATCCAGCGCGACGGGCGCATCGTCGCCGCCGGCGTGAGCGGATCCATCAACCCGAACTTCGCGCTGGCGCGCTACCACGCCGACGGCACGCTGGACACCGGCTTCGGCAGCGGCGGGCTGGCAACGCTCGACTTCTTCGGTGCCGCCGACCGCGCCGAGGGCGTGGCGCTGCAAGGCGACGGCAGGATCGTGCTCGGCGGCGTGGCGCGCGGCAATGTCGACGGCTACGGGCTGGCGCGCTTTCATCCTTAGCGAAGTGGGCACGGCGGGCAGAATCGGCCCGCGATGCCCCTGATCGACCGCTTCTCCTTCCGCCACCTGCTGCTGGTGGCCTTCCTGCTGATCGCCGCGCTGCTCGGCGCCGCGGCGCTGCGCGGGCTGTTCACGCTCGAGGAGCTGCTGCTGAGCAGCGCCGCCGGCGCGCGCGCCGCGGCGGCCGAGACGGCGGCGGTGCAGCAGCTCGGCGAGCGCAGCGTGGCGATGGAGCGCGCGGCGCGCCAGTACCTCGTGCTCGACGACCCCGGCCTGCGCCAACGCTTCGACGAGGCCGCCCGCGAGGCCGAGGCGGCGTTGCGGCAGCTCGAAGGCATAGGCCCGATCGAGGCCGAGCGCGCGCGCTGGAGCGAGCTGCTGGCCGAGGTGCGCGCGCAGTTGCGCGGCGAGGCGGCCACGCTGCCGGCGCGCGAGGCCGCGCTGGCGCAGGCCTTTCGCGGCCTCGACGAACTGGGCCTGCGCGTGGCCGAGCAGGCGCGCCGCGCCGCCGAGGCGCGCAACCGCACGCTGCTGGCCGAGCTGGACGCCGGCCGCGCGCGGCTCGGGCGGCAGATGTTCGCCGCGATCGTGGTGGCGGTGCTGCTCGCATTCGGTTTCGGGATCTGGCTGGCGCGTCCGCTGCGCCGGCTCGAGGCGGCGGTGGAGCGGCTCGGCGAGAACCGCCTCGACGAGCCGATCGGCATCGCCGGCCCGGTGGACGTGCGCGCGCTCGGCCGCCGCCTCGAATGGCTGCGGCTGCGCCTGCTCGAGCTGGATGCCGACAAGTCGCGCTTCCTGCGCCACGTCTCGCACGAGCTGAAGACGCCGCTGGCCGCGCTGCGCGAGGGCGTGGCGCTGCTGGAGGAGGGCGTGGCCGGCGCGCTCAGCGAGGGGCAGCGCGAGGTGGCGCGCATCCTGCGCGACAACACCGCGGTGCTGCAGGCGCAGATCGAGGGGCTGCTGCGCTTCAACGCCGCCGCCTTCGAGGCGCGCACGCTGGTGCGGCGCCGCGCCGACCTGAAGGCGCTGGTGGCCGAGTGCGTGCAGCGCCAGCGCCTGCAATGGCGCGCGCGCCAGATCGAGGTGCACATCGAGGGCGAGGCGCTGGTGGCCGAGGTCGACGCCGACAAGCTCGGCATCGCGCTCGGTAACCTCTTGTCCAACGCGATCCGTTTCAGCCCGCCGCGCGCTACGATCCGCTGGCGCATCGCGCGCCACGGCGGCCGCGCCGTCATCGACATCGTCGACGAGGGCCCCGGCGTCGCGGCGGCCGACCGGGCGCGCGTCTTCGAGCCGTTCTACCGCGGCGAGCTGCAACCGGCCGACGCGCCGCGCGGCAGCGGCCTCGGGCTGTCGATCGTGCACGAGGTCGTCACCGCGCACGGCGGGCGCATCGAGCTGCTGGCCGAAGGGCCGGGGGCGCATTTCCACATCGAACTTCCCCATGACCGATAGACGTCTGGCTCCGCACTTGGCTTCGATGGGCGCGCTGCTGCTGGCGGGCTGCATGCACGCGCCGCCGCCGCCGGCGGTGCAGGCCGCGCCGGCCTGCCCGCGGCCCGCGCCCTGCGCCACGGCGGGCGGCCCGCTGACGCCCGCCGACGACGCGGCGCGCCGCCTGCTGGCCTACCACGAGCAGTTGCGGCCGCTGGCCAACGCCGAGCTGGCCACCGAGCTGGCGCGCCAGAACGCCGCCCTGGCCGCCTCGGGCAACGCGCCGGCGGTGGCGCTGGAACTGGCGCTGGCGCTGGCGCAGACGCGCAACGGCGCCGACACGCAGCGCGCGCTCGGGCTGGTGGAGCCGATCGCGCGCAACCCGACGCCCGAGCAGCAGCCCTGGCAGGCGCTGGCGCGGCTGCTGCACGCGCGCATCGCCGAGCAGCGCCGGCTCGAGGAACTGCTCGAACGCCAGGGCGCGCAGCTTCGCGAGAGCCAGCGCAACGTGCAGCAGCTCAACGAGAAGCTGGAGGCGCTCAAGGCCATCGAACGCAGCCTGAACAACCGCGCCCCGGCGCCGGCCGCGCCGGGCGCGTCGGCGCCGCGGCCCTGAACGCGATACCCGCCATGCCGGCCAGCCTGCTGCTCGTCGACGACGACCGCGACCTGCTCAAGCTGCTGTCGATGCGGCTGTCGGCGGCCGGCTACCGCGTCATCGCGGTGGAGTCGGCCGAGGCGGCGCTGGCGCAGCTCGCGCAGGCGCGGCCGCAACTGGTGGTCAGCGACGTGCGCCTGCCCGGCCGCGACGGCCTGGCGCTGTTCGACGAGATCCACGCCCGCCACCCGGCGCTGCCGGTGATCCTGCTGACGGCGCACGGCACCATTCCCGACGCGGTGGAGGCCACCGCGCGCGGCGTGTTCGGCTACCTCACCAAACCCTTCGACGGCAAGGAGCTGCTCGACAAGATCGCGCAGGCGCTAGCCGTGGCGGTGCCGGCCGGCGCGCGCGACGAGCCCGACGACGCCTGGCGGCGCGACATCGTCAGCCACTCCAACCGCATGGCCGAGCTGCTGGCCGAGGCGAAGCTGGTGGCGCGCTCCGACGCGAGCGTGCTGATCGGCGGCGACAGCGGCACCGGCAAGGAGCTGCTGGCCACCGCCATCCACCGCGCCAGCCCGCGCCGCGCCGCGCCCTTCATCGCGGTGAACTGCGCGGCGATCCCCGAGGCGCTGCTGGAGTCCGAGCTGTTCGGCCACGTCAAGGGCGCCTTCACCGGCGCGCTGGCCCACCACACCGGGCTGTGCGTGGCGGCCGACGGCGGCACGCTGTTCCTCGACGAGATCGGCGACATGCCGCCGGCCCTGCAGGCCAAGCTGCTGCGCGTGCTGCAGGAACGCAGCGTGCGGCCGGTGGGCGCGACGCAGGCGGTGCCGGTGGACCTGCGCATCCTCTCGGCCACGCACCGCGACCTCGACGCGGCGATGGCGCAGGGCCAGTTCCGCGAAGACCTGTACTACCGGCTCAACGTGGTGTCGCTGCGCCTGCCGACGCTGGCCGAGCGGCGCGAGGACATCGCGCTGCTGGCCAACCACTTCATGGCGAGCCTGGCGCGCAAGTACGGCAAGCGCCTGAACGGCTTCGCGCCCGACGCGATGAAGGCGCTGGCCACCGCGCCCTGGCCGGGCAACGTGCGCCAGCTCCACAACGTGGTCGAGCAGGTGTGCGCGCTGGCCGCCACGCCGCTGGTGCCGCTGTCGCTGGTGCAGCGCGCGCTGCGCGTGCCGGGCATGGAGGTGCTGAGCCTGGCGGCGGCGCGCGAGCGCTTCGAGCGCGACTACCTCGTCGGCCTGCTCAAGCTGACCGACGGCAACGTGGCCGACGCCGCGCGCCTGGCCGAGCGCAACCGCACCGAGTTCTACCGCCTGCTGCAGAAGCACGGCCTGACGCCCGGCGCGTTCCGCGGCGAGGGGCCTGTCGCCGACGAGCGACAGGGCTGAAACCCAGGCTTTGCCGGGCATTGGCGCGGCGGGGCGCGGGCCGCCTGTCGCCGTGCGGCGACGCTTTTTGTGCTGCACCGCGGCAATCTGGCGCCGCCAGGCCCGGTGGCACGGCGCAAGTGCTTGATGCACAAGGAAAAATCCGGCACGGCACGGGGATTGCCCCAGGGCATGGAGCAAGCGGCACCGTCGTGCCGCACGAACCGCCCGCCGCCTCGTGCCCGATCTGTCTCACCTCGCCGCTGAACGCCTTGCGCGTCGCCTCGCCGCGACGTGCCTCGCGCTGGCCGTCGCGCCGGCCTTCGCCTTCGGGTTCGACGACGTGGCGCGGCGCGCCGAACAGCTTGCGCGCGAACCCTGGCGCGCGCCGGCCTTCGTGCTGCCGGCCGAGCTGAAGGCGCTGGACTACGACGGCTACCGCGACATCCGCTTCCGCCCCGAGCGCGCGCTGTGGCGCGGCCAGGGCCTGCCCTTCGAGCTGCAGTTCTTCCACCTCGGCAAGTTCCAGACCCAGCCGGTGGCGATCAACGAGGTCACGCCGCAGGGCGTGCGCCGCGTCGCCTTCGACCGCGCCGACTTCGACTACGGCCGCAACCGCCTGTCGCCGCAGCGCTGGGGCGACCTCGGCTTCGCGGGCTTTCGTGTGCACGCCGATCTCAACGCAAGTGCCTCGGGCTACAAGGACGAGCTGCTGGTGTTCCTCGGCGCGAGCTACCTGCGCGCGCTCGGGCGCGGCCAGCACTACGGGCTGTCGGCGCGCGGCCTGGCGATCGACACCGTGGGCGCACCGCCCGGCAAGGGCGAGGAGTTCCCGCGCTTCACCGAGTTCTGGATCGAGCGACCGGCGCGCGATGCGACGGCACTGGTGATCCACGCGCTGCTCGAATCGCCGCGCGCCGCCGGCGCCTACCGCTTCGAGCTGCGCCCCGGCGAGAGCACCGTGATGGAGGTGCGCGCGCGGCTCTTCCTGCGCGACGGCGTGGCCACGCTCGGCCTGGCGCCGCTGACCAGCATGTTCCAGCACGGCGAGAACCAGCCGCGCGAGCGCGACTTCCGCCCCGAGGTGCACGACTCCGACGGCCTGTCGGTGCTCAGCGGCCGCGGCGAATGGCTGTGGCGCCCGCTGGTCAACCCGAAGCGGCCGCTGGTGACCTCGTTCGCACTCGGTTCGCTGGGCGGCTTCGGCCTGATGCAGCGCGACCGCGCCTACGCCAGCTATGAAGACGTGGAGGCGCAGTACGAGCGCCGCCCGAGCGCCTGGGTCGAGCCGCTGGGCGACTGGGGGCCGGGGCGCGTCGAGCTGCTGCAACTGCCCACGCCCGACGAGACCGAGGACAACATCGTCGCCTACTGGGTCGGCGCGCGCGCGCCGCAGCCGGGCCGGCCGCTGGAGTTCGCCTACCGCCTGTCGTGGCAGGGCGAGCGGCAGGCGCGGCCGCCTTCGGGCTGGGTGGTGCAGTCGCGCCGCGGCCAGGGCTTCCGCGCGCCGCCGCCGCCGCCCGGCGAGGTGCAGTTCATCGTCGACTTCGACGGCCCGGCGCTGCGCGCGCTGCCCGAGGCCGCCGCCGTCGAGGCGGTGGCCGACGTCGGCCCCGGCGCGCGCCTGGTCGAGGCGCACGCCTACCGCAACCCGGTCAACGGCCGCTGGCGCATGACGCTGCGCGTGGACCGTTCTTCGCCCGCGCAGCCGCTCGAGCTGCGCGCCTTCCTCCGCCATGGCGCCGATGCGCTGACCGAGACATGGACCAGCATTCTTCCTCCCGAATGAACGCCGGCTGCGGTTGCAGCATGCCGCCGCTGCGGCGCGGCCCGATGGTGGCGCGCCCGTGGCGCGGCTTCTTCGCCGGGCTGCTCGACCTGCTCGCCGGCCGCGCCGAACCGCCCGCCCAGCGCGGCGCCATGCAACCGTGGCAGCGCGCCGCGGCGCGCCGGCGCGCGGTGCTGACGGCGATCGTCGTCGGCAGCGCCGTGGCCGCCACCGCCTTGCTGCTGCATACGCTGCCCGAGGGCGGCCCGGCGGCGCTGCGCATCGCGCAGGTGCTGCTGTTCGCGCTGCTGTTCGCCTGGGTGGCGGCCGGCTTCGCCACCGCGATGATGGGCGCCTGGGTGCTGTGGCGCGGCGACCCGCACGCGCTCACCGCGCGCGGCGCCGGCCATGCGCCGCTGAGCGTGGACGCGCGCACCGCGATCGTCATGCCGATCTGCAACGAGAACGTCGCGGCGGTGTTCGGCGGCCTGCGCGCGAGCTGCGAGTCGCTGGCGGCCACCGGCGTGGCCAGCCTGTTCGACGTCTACGTGCTGTCCGACACCAACGACCCCGGCCTGCGCGCCGCCGAGCTGGCCGCCTGGGCCGAGCTGCGCGACGCGCTGGGCGAGGGCGCGCGTGTGCACTACCGCTGGCGCACCCGGCGCACGCGGCGCAAGTCGGGCAACGTGGCCGACTTCTGCCGCCGCTGGGGCCGCAACTACCGCTACATGGTGGTGCTCGACGCCGACAGCGTGATGAGCGGCGACGCGCTGGTCGCGATGGTGCGGCTGATGGAGGCCCACCCCGACGCCGGCATCGTGCAGAGCGCGCCGCGCGCCTGCGGCGTCAGCACGCTGCACGCGCGCGCGCAGCAGTTCGCCGGGCGCGTCACCGGGCGGCTGTTCAGCGCCGGCATGCGCTGGTGGCAGCTCGGCGAGTCGCACTACTGGGGGCACAACGCGATCATCCGCGTCGAGCCCTTCATGAAGCACTGCGCGCTGGCGCTGCTGCCCGGGCGCGGCGGGCTCTCCGGCGAGATCCTCTCGCACGACTTCGTCGAGGCCGCGCTGATGCGCCGCGCCGGCTGGCACGTCTGGCTGGTCGACGACATCGAGGGCAGCTACGAGCAGCAGCCGGCCAACCTGCTCGACGAACTGCAGCGCGACCGCCGCTGGTGCCAGGGCAACCTGCAGAACGCGCGCCTGGTGACCGAGCCGGGCCTGCACGGCGTGCACCGCGCGATGCTGCTCACCGGCGCGATGGCCTACCTGTCGGCGCCGCTGTGGCTGGCCTTCCTGCTGTTCGGCTCGGCGCTGTGGCTGACCGGCGGCGCGGCCGTGGCCGGCGTGCCGGGCAGCGTGCCGCCCGGCGCCGCGGCGCTGTGGCTGGCCACCCTGGCGATGCTGGCACTGCCGCGCGTGGCCGGCGTGGCCGCGCTGCTGCTGACCGGCGCCGAGCGCCAGTACGGCGGCCGCGCGGCGCTGCTGCGCGGCGCGCTGGTCGAGGCGGCGCTGTCGGTGCTCAGCGCGCCGGTGCGCATGGTGGCGCACAGCCTGTTCGTGCTGGGCGCGCTGACCGGGCTGAAGCTGGAATGGAAGTCGCCGCCGCGCGAGGCCAGCGACATCGCCTGGGGCGAGGCGCTGCGCCGCTTCGGCCCGCTGTCGGTGTTCGCGCTGGCGCTGCTGGCCTCGCTGGCGCTGATCGAGCCGCGCGCCGCGCTGTGGCTCGCGCCGGTGGTGCTGCCGATCGCGCTGGCGGTGCCCTTCGTCGTGTGGACCAGCCGCGCCTCGCTGGGCTGCCGCGCGCTGGCGCATCGCCTGCTGATGACGCCCGAGGAGCACTGCGCGCCGCGCGTGCTGCGCCAGGCCTGGCAGTTCGCGCGCCGCGCCGCGCCCGCGCCGGGCTGGCTGGACACGCTCACCGACCCCTGGCTGTTCGAGGTGGTGCGCCAGGCGCCCGGCGCGCGCGACACCGCCTGGGGCAGTCGCGGCCGCGCGCGGCGGCTGCTGGTGGCCGGGCTGGTCGAGCGCGACACCGTGCGGCTCGGCCGCGCCGACCGGCTGCGCCTGCTGGCCGAGCCGCAGAGCATGGTGGCGCTGCGCGACCAGCTCGCCGCCTCCAGAAAATCTCTAACCACAAACCCCGTCGCGGCGCACCCGGCCTTTGCGTAGCCTCGCGGGCTCATGAAACAGCCCGCCGCCCTGTCCACCCTCACCCTGTCGCTGGCCGCGGCCTTTCCGGCCGCGGCGCAGACGCCCTCCGTCACCGAACTCGACCCGGTGGTCGTCAGCGCCGAGCGCACGCGCCAGAGCAGCTTCGACGCGCCGGCGGCGATCACCGCGATCGGCCGCGACGTCATCGACAGCGGCGGCATGCAGGTCAACCTGTCGGAAGCGCTCAACCGCGTGCCCGGCATCAGCGTGCTGAACCGGCAGAACTACGCGCAGGACCTGCAGCTCTCGATCCGCGGCTTCGGCTCGCGCTCGACCTTCGGCATCCGCGGCGTGCGGCTGATCGTCGACGGCATCCCGGCGACCATGCCCGACGGCCAGGGCCAGGCCTCGGCCATCGCGCTCGGCTCGGCGCAGCGCATCGAGGTGCTGCGCGGTCCGCTGGCGCAGCTCTACGGCAACGCCGCCGGCGGCGTGGTGCAGGTGTTCAGCGGCACCGACGCGAGCGTGCCCACCGTCACCGCCGGCCTGGCCCTGGGCCGGTGGAACCAGAACCGCGAGGCCATCAAGTTCGGCCACAACGGCGAGCGCGACAGCGTGGTGATCGACGCGATGCGCTTCGCCACCAGCGGCTGGCGCGAGCAGGCCGCCGCCGAGCGCACGCAGTTCAACGCCAAGTGGCAGCGCGCGATCGACGCGGATTCCAGCATCAGCCTGGTGGCGAATTCCTACGACCAGCCGCTGTCCAAGGACCCGGCCGGCCTGACGCGCGCCGACTGGCAGGCCAACCCGCGCCAGGCGGCGGCGATCGTCAAGTCGCAGGACGCCAGCAAGGTGGTCGGCCAGCAGCAGATCGGCGCCGTCTACGAGCGCCGGCTCGGCGACGCGACCTCGCTGAGCACGCGCCTGTACGCCGGCGACCGCAGCCTCTACAACAAGCTCTCGGTGCCGCCGACCGCGCCGGCGCAGACCTCGCCCACCGGTTCGGGCGGCACGGTCGACTTCTCGCGCACCTTCATGGGCCTGGGCGTGCAGCTCGCGCACGAGGTCAGGCTGGCCGACGCTCGCCTGCTGCGCCTGACCGCCGGCCTGGAGCACGACCGCAGCAAGGAAGACCGCCAGGGCTACGTCAACAACGCCGGCGTGCAGGGCGCGCTCAAGCGCGACGAGCTGAACACCGTGCGCAGCACCGACGTGTACGCGCAGGCCGGCGTCGACCTGCTGGCCTCGCTGACCGCCACCGCCGGCGTGCGCCGCAGCGCCGTGAAGTTCGAGAGCGACGACCGCTTCATCACCGCCGCCAACCCCGACGACAGCGGCGGCGTCGACTACCGCGCCACCAACCCGGTGCTGGGCCTGACCTGGCGCGCCAGCACCGAGCTGCACCTGTACGCCAACGCCGGGCGCGGCTTCGAGACGCCGACCTTCACCGAGCTGTCGTACCGCGCCGGCGGGCTGACCGGGCTGAACACCGAGCTGAAGGCCTCGCGCAGCCGCCACGCCGAGATCGGCGCGAAGTGGAAGCCGGCGGCCGGGCACCGCGTCGACATGGCGCTGTTCGACATCGCCACGCGCGACGAGATCGTCACCGACACCAACCTCGGCGGCCGCACCACCTTCAAGAACGCCGGGCGCACCAGCCGGCGCGGCGCCGAGTTCATGTACACCGGCCAGTGGGCCGAGACGCTGCGCGCCACGCTGAGCCTGACCGCGCTGCGCGCGCGCTTCGAAGATCCCTTCGTCAGCGGCAGCGGCGCGGCCGCCGTCACCATCCCGGCCGGCAACCGCCTGCCCGGCACGCCCGAGCGCAGCGCCTTCGCCGAACTGGCCTGGACGCCCAAGGCGGCCTGGGGCGGCTTCAACGCCGCGCTGGAGGCGGTGCACGTGGGCAAGCTCTACGTCAACGACGCCAACGGCGACGCCGCGCCGGCCGCCACGGTGGTGAACCTGCGCACCGGCTTCGCCCAGAGCGTGGGCAACTGGACCTTCGCCCAGTTGCTGCGCCTGGAGAACGCCGCCGACAAGCGCTACGCCGGCTCGGTGATCGTCAACGACGGCAACGGCCGCTTCTTCGAACCCGCGCTGCCGCGGAATTGGATCGCCTCGTTCACGGCCAAGTACGAATTCCGTTAAGGTGTCGGGCCATGAGCCCGGCATTGGAGACCATCACCCTCGGCGGCGGCTGCTTCTGGTGCCTGGAAGCGGTGTACGAGCGCGTGCGCGGCGTGGCCGGCGTCGAGTCGGGCTACGCCAACGGCCAGGCCAGCCGGCCGAGCTACGAGCAGGTGTGCGGCGGCGACACCGGCTGCGCCGAGGTGGTGCGCGTGCGCTTCGATCCGGCGCAGGTCACGCTGCGCGAGCTGCTGGAGATCTTTTTCGTCGTCCACGACCCGACCACGCCGAACCGGCAGGGCAACGACGTGGGCACGCAGTACCGCTCGGGCATCTATGTGCACGACGCCGCGCAGGAGCGCATCGCGCGCGAGGTCGTGGCCGAGCTGAATGCCACGCTCGGCGGGCGCGTCGTCACCGAGATCGAGCCGGAGCGCCACTACTGGCGCGCCGAGGACTACCACCAGCACTACTTCGCCAACCACCCGGGGCAGGGCTACTGCGCCTTCGTCGTCACGCCCAAGGTGGAGAAGTTCCGCCGGACCTTCGCGAACCGGGTGCGCGAGGCATGAGCCGCCGGCAAGGCCTTCGCCGCATCGCGCTGCCGCTGATCGCGGCGGCGATGCTGATGCTGCAGGCCGTCGGCCTGTGGCACGGCGTCGTGCATGCGCACGCGCAGGCCCGCGCCGGTGCGGCCGCCGGATCCTTCGCCGGCCACGACGAGGGCGACGCGCAGTGCCAGTTGTTCGACCAGTTGGCGCATGCCGACATCGCCTTCGGCGCGCCGGCCGCGTTCGACGGCCCCTCGCTGCCCGGTCACCCGGACGCGCAACTGCCCGCCGGCCGCTTCGCGCCGCAGGCGGCCGGTTTTCTCGCACGCGGCCCGCCCCGGGCCTGAAGTCCCCCCAAGCCACCCGACCGCGCCGCCGGCTTCGCGCCGGCGGCGCGGCGCTGTTCGACTTCATGCGATGAAAGCCCGTTCATGTCCTCCTCCTTCTCCTGGCGGCTGCGTGCCGCCCTGGCTCTGGCCACGCTCGCGTCCGCCGCGCAGGCGCAGAACGCGCAGCAACTCGACACGGTGATCGTCACCGGCAACCCCTTGCGCTCCGACGAACCCGCGCAGCCCGCCTCGGTGCTGGCCGGCGACGGCCTGGTGCTGCGCCGCGGCAGCTCGCTGGCCGAGACGCTGGCCGACCAGCCCGGCGTCTCGACGAGCTGGTTCGGCCCGAACGCGAACCGGCCGATGCTGCGCGGCCTGGACGGCGAGCGCGTGCGCGTGCTGAGCAACGCCAGTGCATCCTTCGATGCATCCACGCTGAGCAACGACCACGCGGTGCCCATCGACCCGCTGGCGGTCGAACGCATCGAGGTGCTGCGCGGCCCGGCGGCGCTGCTGTACGGCGGCAGCGCGATCGGCGGCGTGGTCAACGCCATCGACAACCGCATCCCGAAGACGGCGCTGACGCAGCCCGGCGGCGCGGCCGAAGTGCGCCTGGGCGGCGCGGCGCGCGAACGCGGCGGAGCCGCGCTGGTCGAGACCGGCGACGGCCGCTGGGCGCTGCACGCCGACGCCTTCGCGCGCGAGACCGACGACCTGCGCGTGCCCGGCGGCCGCGTGGACAACTCCGGCTCGCGCGCGCGCGGCGGCGCGCTGGGCGCGTCCTACGTGTTCGGCAGCGGCCACGTCGGCCTCGCGCTGGACCGCTACGAGAACCGCTACGGCATCGTCGTCGAGCCCGACGTGACCGTCGACATGAAGCGCGACCACCTCGCGCTCGAAGGCGAATGGCGCGAGCTGCCCGGCGTGCTGGAGAGCGTGCGCGCGCGTTTCGGCCGCACGGTGTACGAACACCAGGAGATCGAGGACGGCGAGGTCGGCACCACCTTCGCCACGCGCGGCAGCGAGGCGCGCGTCGAGGCCACGCACGCGCCGCTGGGCACGCTGCGCGGCGTGCTGGGCGCGCAGTGGGAGCGCAGCGACTTCTCGGCGCTCGGCGAGGAGGCCTTCGTGCCTTCGACCCTCACGCGCCGCGCCGCGGCCTTCGTGTTCGAGGAGACGCCCTGGCCGCTGGGCACGCTGAGCTTCGGCGCGCGCGCCGAGCGCGTGCAGGTGGCCCTGGCCGACGACAGCACCCCGGCGCGCCGCTTCACGCTGGCCAGCGGCTCGATCGCCAACCTGTGGAAGTTCGCGCCGAACTGGAGCTTCACCGCCTCGCTGGCGCACAGCGAGCGCGCGCCGACCTCCTTCGAGCTGTACGCCGACGGCGTGCACGTCGCCACCGCGGCCTACGAGCGCGGCGACCCGGGCCTGCGCACCGAACGCGGCCGCAACATCGACGCGGCGCTGCGCTGGAGCGATGGCGCGAGCGAGGCGCGCCTGGGCGTGTTCGACGCGCGCTTCTCGCGCTACGTGACGCTGGCCGCCAGCGGCGCAGTGGTCGAAGACCTGCCCGAGTACGAGTTCCGCGCCACGCGCGCGCGGCTGCGCGGCATCGAGGCGCAGGCCAGGCACCGCATCGCGGCCGACGCCTGGGCCTTCGACCTGGATGCGCAGCTCGACCTCGTGCGCGGCGACGACCTGGCCCGCAACGAGCCGCTGGCGCGCATCGCGCCGGCGCGGCTGCGCCTGGGCGTGCAGGCGCTGCACGGGCCGTGGACGCTGGCGGCGGCGCTGACCGGCGTGCAGCGGCAAAGCCGCGTGCCGGCCACCGACACTGCCACGCCGGGCTACACGCTGCTCGACCTCTCGGCCGCGCACCGTTTCGACTGGGGGCTCGCTTTCGTCAAGCTCGGCAACGTCGGCAACGTGCTGGCGCGCAACGCGGCGAGCATCGCCACGGTGCGCGATCTGGCGCCACTGCCGGGTCGCGCCCTGAGCGCCGGGCTGCGCGTGAACTTCTGAACGGGGTCAGGGCGCGAGCCGCTCGCGCAGCCAGTGCCCGGCCTCGTCGAGCCGGTAGCGCAGCCGGTCGTGCAGGCGCGACTTGCGGCCCTGCCAGAACTCCCAGCGGTCCGGCACCAGCCGGAAGCCGCCCCAGTGCGGCGGGCGCGGCGGGTTCAGCAGGAACTGCGCGCCGTAGCGCGCCGCGGCGGCGACCAGCACGGCGCGCGAGGCGATCACCTGGCTCTGCGGCGAGGCCCAGGCGCCGATGCGCGAATCGAGCGGGCGCGAGGCGAAGTAGGCGTCGGATTCCTCGGCGCCGACCTTCTCGACGCGCCCCTCGATGCGCACCACGCGCTCCAGCTCGACCCAGTGGAACTGCAGCGCGGCGTGCGGGTTGCCGGCCAGCTCGCGGCCCTTGCGGCTGTCGTAGTTGGTGTACCAGACGATGCCGCGCGCGTCGTAGCCCTTGATCAGCACGATGCGCGTCGACGGCCGGCCGTCGGCGCCGACGCTGGCCAGCGTCATCGCGTTCGGCTCGGGCAGTTCGGCGGCCAGCGCCTGCTGGAACCAGCGCTCGAACTGCTGCAGCGGCTGCTCGGCGCTGGCGGTCTCGTCGAGTTCGTCGCGCTCGTAGCTCTTGCGCAGGTCGGCGATGGAAGAGGGTTTGTCGCTCATGGTGCGGATGCTAGGGCCTATTGATCCCGAAGCACCCGCAAGACGCCTGCGCGCCCAGTCGCAGTGCGCGTTGTACGCATTTGCACCCGAAGAATGCGTACAAAACCTGGCACGCCTGATGCAAGAAGGGCCGGCATGGATGCCGTTGCCCCCGCGCAAGAGCCTGCGCCGCCCGCCGCCGTCGAACTGATCGCGCTGACCAAGCGGTATGCCGGCGGCGCCGCCGCGGTGGACGGCATCGACCTGCGCATCGCCTCGGGCAGCTACTGCTGCCTGCTGGGCCCGTCGGGCTGCGGCAAGAGCAGCACGCTGCGCATGATCGCCGGCCACGAGAGCGTGACCAGCGGCGACATCCTGCTGGAGAACCGCAACATCACCGACCTGCCCGCCGCCGCGCGCGGCACGGCGATGATGTTCCAGAGCTTCGCGCTGTTCCCGCACCTGAGCGCGCTCGACAACGTGGCCTTCAGCCTGAAGATGAAAGGCGTGGCCAAGGCCGAGCGCCACGCCAAGGCGCAGGACCTGCTGGAGCGCGTGGCCATGGGCCACCTCGCGCAGCGCAAGCCGGGCGAGCTGTCGGGCGGGCAGCAGCAGCGCGTGGCGCTGGCGCGCGCGCTGATCACGCAGCCGCGCGTGCTGCTGCTCGACGAGCCGCTGTCGGCGCTGGACCCCTTCCTGCGCATCCAGATGCGCGCCGAGCTGCGGCGCTGGCAGAAGGAGCTGGGGCTGACCTTCATCCACGTCACGCACAGCCAGGAAGAGGCGATGGCGCTGGCCGACACCATGGTGGTGATGAACCACGGGCTGATCGAGCAGGTGGGTTCGCCGCACCGGATCTACAACGCGCCCGCCACCGAATTCGTCGCGCGCTTCATGGGCGGGCACAACGTCATCGACACCGGCGCCGGCAAGGTCGCGGTGCGCAACGACTGCATGCTGATCGCGCCGGCCGAAGCGCCGGCCGCACTCGGCGCCGCGGCGCCGATCCCCGCGACCATCACCGACGTGGAGTACCAGGGCACCTACGTGCTGCTGGGCCTGCAGGCGCGCGCCGCGTCGGGCCCCACGGGCGTGTCGGTGATGCTGCCCGAAGCCGCGTTCAACAGCCGGCCCTACGCGCCGGGCGAGGACGTGCGCCTGTCCTGGAACGCCGCGCATCCGCTGGCGGCCTGACGCACCCGCGCGCCACGACTTTTTCTCCTTCGTTCCCTTCACCTCAGGAGCTTTCAGCATGTCCGACTCTTTCGACAACCCGCCCGGCGTCAAGCGCCGCTCGCTGCTCACCGGCGCGGCCGGCATCCTGGCCACGGGCATCGCGCCGGCGATCCACGCGCAGGAGAAGGTCACGCTGCGCTACCTGGGCACCGCGGTGAACCAGGACAAGGCCATCGCCGACAAGTTCAAGGCCGACACCGGCATCACCATCCAGTACGTGGCCGTCACGACCGACGACGTGACCAAGCGCGCCGTCACCGCGCCGAACAGCTTCGACCTGATCGACACCGAGTACTTCTCGCTGAAGAAGATCGTGCCCACCGGCAACCTCAAGGGCATCGACAGCAGGAAGATCAAGAACGCCGACAAGATCACCCCGCTGTTCACCAAGGGCGAGGTCGCCGGCAAGGCGGTGGGCGACCAGGGCACCGCGCCCAAGAAGGTGATGTTCCTCGAAGCCGAGAAGAGCAAGAAGTTCAGCGCCGCGCCGACGCAGTTCATGACGCTGATCCCCACCACCTACAACGCCGACACGCTGGGCATCCGCCCCGACCTGATCAAGCGGCCGATCGAGAGCTGGGCCGAGCTGCTGAACCCCGAGTTCAAGGGCAAGGCCGCCATCCTGAACATCCCGTCGATCGGCATCATGGACGCGGCGATGGTGGTGGAGGCCAAGGGCATCCACAAGTACGCCGACAAGGGCAACATGAGCAAGGCCGAGATCGACCTGACGATCAAGACCCTGATCGAAGCCAAGAAGGCCGGCCAGTTCCGCGCGCTGTGGAAGGACTTCAACGAGTCGGTCAACCTCATGTCCTCGGGCGAGGTGGTGATCCAGTCGATGTGGTCGCCGGCCGTGACGGCCGTGCGCTCCAAGGGCATCGACTGCGTGTTCCAGCCGCTCAAGGAAGGCTATCGCGCCTGGGCCTCGGGCTTCGGCCTGCCCACCACGCTCGGCGGCAGGAAGCTCGACGCCGCCTACGAGTTCATCAACTGGTTCCTCGACGGCTGGGCCGGCGCCTACCTGAACCGCCAGGGCTACTACAGCGCCGTGCTCGAAACCGCCAAGGCCAAGATGGAAGCCTATGAATGGGCCTACTGGATGGAAGGCAAGGCCGCCACCCAGGACATCAAGAGCCCGCAGGGCGTGGTGATCGCCAAGGCCGGCAGCGTGCGCGACGGCGGCAGCTACGAGCAGCGCATGGGCGGCATCGCCTGCTGGAACGCCGTGATGGACGAGAACGAGTACATGGTGCGCAAGTGGAACGAGTTCGTGGCCGCCTGAGCGCGCGCCGCTGAAGCTCGGCCACGCCGGAAGAACCCATGAGCGCGCCCGCCGCCTCCGCCCACGCGGCGTCGCCGCCGCTGCACGCCGTCAAGGCGTGGTGGCAGGCGCTGCCGTTCGCGGCGGTGTTCATGGTGTTCTTCCTGGTTCCGCTGGCGCTCATCCTGATGGTGAGCTTCTGGAACTTCAACGAGTACGAGCTGATCCCCGGCTTCACGCTGCGCAACTACGCCGCGATCTTCGAGGGCTGCGGCGCGCTCACCGAGCATGGCGACTTCTGCGTCACGCTGTCGACCTACCTGTCGACGCTGAAGTTCTGCCTCCTGGTCTGGCTGATCACGCTGGTGCTGGGCTTCGCGGTGTCGTACTTCCTGGCCTTCCACGTGCGCTCGTCGGGCGCGCAGACGGCGCTGTTCGTGCTGTGCACCGTGCCGTTCTGGACCAGCAACGTGATCCGCATGATCTCGTGGGTGCCGCTGCTGGGGCGCAACGGCCTGGTCAACCAGACGCTGATGGGCCTGGGCCTGGTGCAGCAGCCGGTGGAGTGGCTGCTGTTCTCGGACTTCTCGGTGGTGCTGGCCTTCGTGCACCTGTACACCATGTTCATGATCGTGCCGATCTTCAACAGCATGATGCGCATCGACCGCAGCCTGCTCGAAGCGGCGAACGACAGCGGCGCCAGCGGCTGGCAGACGCTGTGGAACGTGATCGTGCCGCTGACGCGCACCGGCATCATCATCGGCTCGATCTTCGTCATCACCATCGTGATGGGCGACTTCGTCACCATCGGCGTGATGGGCGGCCAGCAGATCGCCTCGGTGGGCAAGATCATCCAGGTGCAGACCTCCTACCTGCAGTTCCCGCTGGCCGCGGCCAACGCGGTGATCCTGCTCGCGGTGGTGCTGATGATCATCTGGGGCCTGACGCGGCTGGTCGACATCCGCAAGGAGCTGTGATGCAAGGGGCCCGCCCATGACACCGCGCATCGGCGAACAGCGCGCGCCGGGCTTCTGGCCGCTGGCGATCGTCTTCGCGGCCTTCGTGCTGTTCATGTACGGCCCGATGCTCGTGATCTTCCTGCTCAGCTTCCAGGGCCCCGACGGCGGCCTCACCTTCCCGATGCGCGGCGTGTCGCTGCACTGGTTCCACAAGCTCGCCGAGGGCCTGGGCACGGTGGACATCGGCGCGGCGCTGCGCCGCTCGCTGGCGCTGGGCGCGGCGGTGATGGCCGCCACCGTGGTGCTGTCGGTGCTGGCGGGCCTGGCGTTCCGCAAGAAGCTCGCCGGCGGTCAGGCGCTGTTCTACGTGGTCGTGGCCAGCCTGATCATGCCCAGCATCATCGTGTCGCTGGGCATCGGGCTGCAGTTCCGCCTGCTCGACACCGGCCTGAAGGCCGTGCTGCCCGAGGCCTGGCTGGAGGACTACGGCACCGCGCTGGGCCTGTTCACCTCGGCGCTGGGCGCGCACCTGACCTGGACGCTGCCCTTCGGGCTGCTGATCATGTTCGCGGTGTTCAACCGCTTCAACCCGTCGTACGAGGAGGCGGCGCGCGACCTGGGCGCCACGCCCTGGCAGAGCTTCCGCCACGTGGTGCTGCCGCTGATCGGCCCGTCGGTGGTGGGCATCGGCATGTTCGGCTTCACGCTGAGCTGGGACGAGATCGCCCGCACCTCGCAGGCCATCGGCGACGTGAACACGCTGCCGCTCGAACTCCAGGGCCTGACCTCCACCGTCACCACGCCCAGCATCTACGCGCTGGGCACGGTGACGACGCTGGTGTCGTTCGCGGTGATGGCCGTGGCCGTGGGCCTGGCCATGTGGCTGGGCCGGCGGCAGAAGAAGGGCCGGCCGTGAGCCGGGGCGCGAACGCCGCGCCGGCGCCCAGCGACGCCGACATCTACGAGCGCGTGGTGGGCGCCATCCTCGACCACCGGCTGACGCCTGGCACCAAGCTGGTGGAAGACCGGCTGGCCGGCGCCTTCGGCGTGTCGCGCACGCGCATCCGGCCGGTGCTGGTGCGGCTGGCCAGCGAGCAGGTCGTCACGCTCACGCCCAACCGCGGCGCGAGCATCGCGCGGCCCACCGAGCAGGAGGCGCGCGAGGTCTTCGGGGCACGCCGCCTGATCGAGCCCACGCTGGTGGCGCTGTACATCGAGCGCGCGACGCAGGCCGACCTGCGGCGCCTGACGCAGTGCATCGACGGCGAGGAGGCCGCGCGGCACGCCGGCGACATGCGCCGCTCGATCCGCCTGTCGGGCGACTTCCATTTGCAGATCGCCGCGGTGGCCGGCCACCGGACGCTGGGGCGCATCCTGCGCGAGCTGGTCTCGCGCACCTCGCTGGTCCTGATGGCCTACAGCCCGGCCCCCGCGCGCGAGCGCGCCGAGGCCAACGCCTGCGGCTGCCGCGAGCACCGCACGCTGCTCGCCGCGATCCGCCTGCGCGACGCGCGCGAAGCCGCGCGCTGCATGGTCGAACACCTGACGCGGCTGGAAACCGAACTGCGCTTCGAGCCGCCGGCCGAGCCCGACCTCGCCACGCTGTTCACGACATGACGCTCCTCGCGCGGCAGCTGCTGGTCATCAATCCCAACACCTCGGATTCGGTCAGCGCGCGGCTGCAAGAGCACGTGCAGGCCGCCGTGGGGACGCAGGCGCAGGTGCGAACCATCACCGCGCGCTTCGGCGCGCCCTACATCTCCGACGAAGCCAGCTACGCGGTCGCCGGCCACGCGACGCTCGACGCCTGGGCCGCGGCGCTGGTGCAACCGCTGCCCGCGCCCGACGCGGTGCTGATCGGCTGCTTCGGCGACCCCGGCCTGCTGGCGCTGCGCGAGAGAAGCACGGTGCCCGTCACCGGCTTGGCCGAAGCATCGTTCCTCGAAGCCGCCCGCCATGGCCGCTTCGCCATCGTCACCGGCGGCGAGCGCTGGGGCCCGATGCTGCAACGCCTGGCGCTGGTGCTGGGCCAGGCGAGTGCGCTGGCCGGCGTACGCACCGTCGCGCCCACGGGCGCGCAACTGGCGGCCGACCCGGACGGCGCTCGCGCGCTGTTGGCACAAGCCTGCCGCGACGCGGTGTGCCAGTTCGACGCACGGGCCGTGATCGTCGGCGGTGCGGGGCTGGCCGGCATGGCCGCCGAGATCCAGCCGCAACTCGCCGTGCCGCTGGTCGACAGCGTGCTGGCCGGCGCGCGCGCGGCGCTGCGCTTTGCAACGAGCGCGTGACGCGCCCCTTAGGGGCTAACCCACCTGACAGTTCTGAGAGGGCACTTCTGCTTACGGGGAAGGCCTTAGGTGTTGGTCCCACTACCTGCGGGAGCGCCGCCCAACGATTCTTGGCCCGGCATTCGAGAACAACAGGAGGTGGCGCAATGGCTGCGCAGCCGGCGGTGATCGTATTGGCGGCCGGGCGTGGCAGCCGCTTCCTCGGCACGGGGCACAAGCTGGCCCAGCGCCTGGGCAGCGCGACCGTGCTCGCCGCCACGCTGCGCCATGCGGTGGCCACGCACCTGCCGGTGGTGGTGGTCACCACCGAAGCCTTCGCCGAGACGGCGCGCGACCACGTCGCGGCGCGCGACGTGATCGTGCTGCCCGAGCCCGGCACGCCAGGCATGCCCTCGCTCGGCATGGGCTACTCGATCTCGGCCGGCGTCAGCGCGGCGTCCGATGCCAGCGGCTGGCTGATCCTGCCCGGCGACATGCCGATGGTGCGCAGCGACACCATGCTCGAGGTGGCGCGCGAGCTGTCGCACCACGCGGTGGTGTTCGCGCAGCACCGCGGCTTGCGCGGCCACCCGGTGGGCTTCTCGTCCGAGCTGTATTCGGAGCTGGTCGAGCTGCGCGGCGACGAAGGCGCGCGCCGGCTGGTGGCGCGCTACGCGGCGTTCGGCGTGGAGGTCGACGATCCCGGCACGCTGCTCGACGTCGACACCGTGGCCGACCTCGAAAGCGCGCGCCTCGCGCACCAGGGCAGCGCGGTGCCGGTGCAGCGGGTGTAGCAGGCGCAGAGGGAGCGGGGCGCGCGCTTCAGCGCGCGGCGGCCAGCGTGGCCGCCAGTTGCGCCAGCCGTTCGATCTCGCGGTCGCGGATGCCGTGCGCGCGCAGCGAGGCGGCGGTCTGCAGCAGGTATTCCAGCGTGCTGCCGTAGCGCCCGCTGGCGTGGCGTAGGATCTCGAGCATCTCCGCGTCGTCGATGCAGCCGGTGTGCGCCGGGCTGCTGCGCGCCAGCGTGAAGGCCAGCGCCTGCACCGGGCCGGCCGCCGTGCGGCAGGGCAGCCAGCGCGGGTCGTAGACGCCGGTGGGCATCTCGCGCAGCCACAGCCGCTCCAGTTCGCGCTCGGCGCGCGCCTGGGCGATGCGGTAGACCACGCCGCGGCACGAGCCACCCGACACCAGCGCGAACACCAGGCCGGGGCGTTCCGGCGTGCCGCGGTTGACGCGCGAGCGCATGCGCAGCGCGCGGTGCCAGCCGTGCACCGCCGCGGCGCGCTGCTCGTCGGCGTCGAACTCGGGGCGCCAGATCAGCGAGGCGTAGCCGAACACCCACAGGTCGCCGCCGGGCCGCTCGCGCAGCGCCTGCTCCAGCAGGGCTTGCGGGTCGCGGGGCGTCAGCGCTTCGTCAGGGCGGGGCATGGGTGAACTCTAGAATGCGGGAAGCAACCACTACGGGAGGAACGCATGAGCGATGCCAACGATGACACGCAGAACTACGCACTCGGAACGATCGCGGCGGTGGTCGCGCTGGTGATCGCCGGCGTGCTGGCGCTGTCGATCTGGCGTACCGGGGCGCCCAAGGCCGGCGCGAGCGCGCCGGTGCAGACCGCCGTGCCCGCCGGCGCCGCCGCGGCAGATGCCGGCGGCGCCGCCGTCGTCGCCACCGAGGCCGCCGCGCGTGTCTACTTCGAGGTCGATTCGGATGCGCTGCCGGCCGACACCGCCGAGGCGCTGGTCAAGGTCGCCGAGGACGCGCGCGTCAAGGGTGCCACGGTGCTGATCTCCGGCTTCCACGACGCCAGCGGCAACGCCGAGCACAACGCCGACCTCGCCAAGCGCCGCGCCCAGGCCGTCAAGCATGCGCTGGAGGCCAACGGCGTGCCGCCGGCCCAGTTGGTGCTCGACAAGCCGCAGCAAATGCTGGGCGGCAGCGATGCGCGCGAGGCGCGCCGCGTCGAGCTGCGCCTGCAACCGTAAACCGGGCCCGACCCGGCGGCGCGGTTTCGCCGCGCCTGTTTTGACGATGTAACCGGGTTACGCGACAATCCGGCGATTGGTTACCACCACGCCGGAGCCTCGCCATGAAACCCGCTCTCGTCGAGGTCACGCAGCGCATCCGCGAACGCAGCGCCGCGCCGCGCAGCGCCTACCTGGCGCGCGTGCAGGCCGCCGCCGAACGCCCGCGCGGCGCCGAGCGCATGGGCTGCGCCAACGTCGCGCACGCCTTCGCCGCGCTGCCGGCCGGCGACAAGCTGCGCGTGGTGGCCGAACGCGCGCCGAACATCGGCGTGGTGACGGCCTACAACGACATGCTCTCGGCGCACCAGCCCTACGAGGGCTTCCCGGCCGTGATCCGCGACGAGGCGCGCCGCCAGGGCGCCACCGCCCAGGTGGCCGGCGGCGTGCCGGCGATGTGCGATGGCGTCACCCAGGGCCTGCCCGGCATGGAACTGAGCCTGTTCTCGCGCGACACCATCGCGATGGGCACGGCGATCGCGCTGACGCACGACGTGTTCGATGCCGCGCTGCTGCTGGGCGTGTGCGACAAGATCGTGCCCGGCCTGCTGATCGGCGCGCTGCACTTCGGCCACCTGCCCTGCGTGTTCGTGCCGGCCGGGCCGATGAGCAGCGGGCTGTCCAATACCGAGAAGTCGAAGGTGCGCGAGCAGTTCGCGCTCGGCCGCGTCGGGCGCGACGAGCTGCTGGCCGCCGAGTCGGCCGCCTACCACGGCCCCGGCACCTGCACCTTCTACGGCACCGCCAACAGCAACCAGATGCTGATGGAGGCGATGGGCCTGCACGTGCCCGGCGCCGCCTTCGTGCACCCGCACGACGGCCGGCGCGAGGCGCTGACGCGCGAGGCGGTGCGCACGGCGCTGGCGATCCGCCGCGGCGGCGAGCGCTTCACGCCGATCGGCCGGCTCGTCGACGAGCGCGTGATCGTCAACGCGATGGTCGCGCTGCTGGCCACCGGCGGCTCGACCAACCACCTGATCCACTGGGTCGCGGTGGCGCGCGCCGCCGGCATCCTGATCGACTGGACCGACTTCGGCGACCTGTCCAAGGCGACGCCGCTGCTGGCGCGCGTCTACCCGAACGGCAGCGCCGACGTGAACCAGTTCCAGGCCGCCGGCGGGCCGGGTTTCGTGATCCGCGAACTGCTCGACGCCGGCCTGATGCATGCCGACGTGGCCAGCGTCGCCGCCGACGGCCTGCGCGCCTACGGCCGCGCGCCGGCGGACAGCGGCGACGACGGCGTGCTGCGCGGCGCGGCGCGGCCGTTCAGCGCCGAGGGCGGGCTGAAGCTGCTGACCGGCAACCTCGGGCGCGCGGTGATCAAGGTCTCGGCCGTGCCCGCCGACCGCCACGTGGTCGAGGCGCCGGCGCGTGTGTTCGAGTCGCAGCAGGCCTTGCAGGCCGCTTTCGAGGCCGGCGAGCTGGCGCGCGACTTCGTCGCCGTGGTGCGCTTCCAGGGCCCGCGCGCCAACGGCATGCCCGAACTGCACAAGCTGACGCCGCCGCTGGCGGTGCTGCAGGGCCAGGGCTTCAAGGTCGCGCTGGTGACCGACGGGCGCATGAGCGGCGCCTCCGGCAAGGTGCCGGCGGCGATCCACGCCAGCCCCGAGGCGCTGGACCAAGGGCCGCTGGCGCGTGTGCACGACGGCGACACTGTCCGCCTCGACGCCGTGGCCGGCACGCTCGACGCGCTGGTCGACGCGGCCGAGTGGGCGGCGCGCACGCCGGCGAAGATCACCGAGGCCGCCGCCGACACCAACGCCCACGGCCTGGGCCGCGAACTGTTCGGCGGCCTGCGCCGCAACGTGCTCGGCGCCGAACAGGGCGCCTGCACCTGGTTGAATGACCCACCCCCGTAGCGCCTGCGGCGCTCCCCCTCGAGGGGGCGCCGCCAGCGGCCCGGCGAGGCCGGATCCGCGGCGACTGCTTGACAGACTGTGTTGAAAGGATCCGCCTTGTCGATCGACACTCTTGAGCTGGCTTCGCACGGCCCGGTGATCCCGGTGATCGTGCTGCACGAGGTGGCCGACGCCGTGCCGCTGGCGCGCGCGCTGCTGGCCGGCGGCGTCAGGGTGCTGGAGGTGACGCTGCGCACGCCCGCCGCCTTGCGCTGCATGGAAGCCATCGCGGCGGCGCTGCCCGAGGCCATCGTCGGCGCCGGCACCATCCGCAGCGCGGCCGACGCGCGGGCGGCGCGCGACGCCGGCTGCCGCTTCGGCGTCAGCCCGGGCTACACGCGCGAGGTCGGCCAGGCCTGCCGCGAGCTCGGCCTGCCGCTGCTGCCCGGCGTCGCCACCGCCAGCGAAGTGATGACGGCGCATGGCGACGGATACGTTTTCCTCAAGTTCTTTCCCGCCACGGCGGCCGGCGGCATCCCGCTGCTGAAGGCGCTGCACGGGCCGTTCCCCGACGTGGTTTTCTGCCCCACCGGCGGCATCACGCCCGAGACGGCGCCGCAGTTCCTGGCGCTGCCCAACGTGGCGGTGTGCGGCGGCTCCTGGCTGACGCCGGCCGAGGCGCTGGCGGCCCGCGACTGGGCGCGCATCAGCGCGCTGGCGCGCGCGACGCACACGCTGCGCAAGGCTTGACGACCCGTAACAGCGGGGCGTGCCGCTGGGGCAGAATTTCCCCATGAGTGCCGTGCAACACACCCAACAGGTCACGCCCGAGCTGCGCGCGTGGATCCTCGACCAGGCGCGCGCCGGCGCGCAGCCGGAGGCGGTGGTCGCCTCGATGACGGCCAGCGGCTGGCACGAGGAGGTGGCGCTGGCCGCGCTGGAAGACGTGCTGCGCGGCTTCCTCGACGAGCGCGCCAAGGCGGCGCAGCTTCCGCCGCCGGTGACCGTGCCCGACCCGCTGCCCCGGCAGGGCGGCCTGCCGGGCACGCTGGCGCTGCCCGACCGGGAGGTGCGCGTGCTGATGGCGATGGACGAGCCGCGAGTCGTCGTGCTGGGCGGGCTGCTCTCGCACGAGGAATGCGACGAGCTGATCGCGCTGGCCGACAAGCGCCTGACGCGCTCCGAGACCGTGCAGACCGACACCGGCGCGAGCGAGGTCAACGCCGCGCGCACCAGCCAGGGCATGTTCTTCGAGCGCGGCGAGAACGCGCTGTGCCAGCGCATCGAGGCGCGCATCGGCGCGCTGCTCGGCTGGCCGGTCGACAACGGCGAAGGCCTGCAGGTGCTGCGCTACCTGCCCGGCGCCGAGTACAAGCCGCACTACGACTACTTCGACCCGGCGCACTCCGGCACGCCGAGCATCCTCAAGCGCGGCGGCCAGCGCGTGGCGACGATCGTGATGTACCTGAACGACCCCGAGATCGGCGGCGGCACCACCTTCCCCGACGTCAAGCTGGAGGTCGCGCCGGTCAAGGGCAACGCGGTGTTCTTCAGCTACGACCGCGCGCATCCGTCGAGCAAGACGCTGCACGGCGGCGCGCCGGTGGTGGCCGGCGAGAAGTGGGTCGCCACCAAATGGCTGCGCGAAGGGGTGTTCCGTTGAGCGCAGCCGGCGACGCCGGCCTGCTGGCCGGCATTACGGTGCTCGACCTGACCCGGCTGCTGCCCGGCCCGCTGGCGACGCGGCACCTCGCCGAGATGGGCGCGACGGTGCTGAAGATCGAAGGCCCGGCCGCCGACGGCCAGGACGACGGCACGCGCCACATGTTCGTCACCCGCGCCGACCGCGAGGCGGGGCGGCCCAGCCTGGCGTTCCGCGCCCTCAACGAAGGCAAGCAACTGCGCGAGATCGACCTGCGCGGCGAGGCCGGGCGCGCGCAGGTGCTCGAGCTGGCGCGCCGCGCCGACCTGCTGGTGGAGGGCTTCCGCCCCGGCGTGCTCGACAAGCTCGGCCTGGGCTGGCGGACGCTGCACGCGCTCAACCCGAAGCTGGTGCTGTGCTCGATCAGCGGCTACGGCCAGCGCAACGCCTGGTCGCACCGCGCCGGCCACGACATCAACTACATCGCGATGGCCGGCGTGCTGGAACAGAACGCCACGGTGGACGGCGAACTCGCCGTGCCCAACTTCCAGATCGGCGACCTGATGGGCGGCGCGCAGGCCGCGGTGTCGGGCATGCTGGCCGCGCTGCTGGCGGTGCAGCGCGGCGGCGCGGCGCGCTGGGTCGACATCTCGATGACGCACGAGGTCCATCGCCACCACGCGCTGGCGCGCATCTCGCTGGCCGCCACCGGCCGCACGCCGGCGCCGGGGCGCGACCTGCTGTCCGGCGGCGCGCCCTGCTACGGCGCCTACCGCTGCGCCGACGGGCGCTGGATGGCGGTCGGCGCGCTGGAGATGAAGTTCTGGCGCGCGCTGTGCGAGGCCGTGCAGCGGCCCGGGTGGAGCGAGCAGCACTGGACGCGCGGCCTCGCCCCTGGCAGCGCCGAGGCGATGGCGCTGCGCGCCGAGGTGGCCGCGCTGTTCGCCACGCGCCCGATGGCGCAGTGGGCCGAGCTGTTCGACCGCGTCGACGCCTGCGTCACGCCGGTGCTGCGCCTCGACGAACTGGAGCGGCACCCGGTGCACGCCGCTCGCGCCTAGGGTCGTCGTTCAGGCGCGCAACTGCCCCGGCGCCGAGTTCGAGAACGGCCGGCTGGTCTCGATGCGCCGCCACTTGCGCTGCTCCCAGGTCTGCGGGCCGTCGAGCGGCCAGCCTTCCAGCAGGCCGGCCAGCTCGGCGCGCGGCACGCGCGCATAGGCCGGCGCGGTGCCGCGCAGCAGCCAGCGCCCGCGCCGCAGCCGCGCCGGCAGCGACGCATGGCGCTGCGCCACCCAGTAGACGCAGGCGCGCTCGGCCCAGAAGGCGTGGCGCTCGAAGTTCACGCGCCCGGCGAAGCCGGTGTAGTCGGGCAGCACGAGCACCTCGTCGGCGGTCTCGACGATCGCGTAGAGCAGGTCGCCGGGCGAATCGCCCGCGCCCTGGTGCACGAACACCACACGCTCTATCGACTGCGCGTTGACGCGGTCGACCGGCGCATCGTCGCGGTAGACGACGATCTCCTGTCCCTGCCAGGCGGTGTGCCAACTGTTCCTCATGGCTGTCCTCCAACGATTTTTTGGAGCATCACCATAGCGGCGCGCGCTTGTCACACTGTGTCGAGACGATTCAGGCGCCTGCCGGCGCTGCCCGCCTCGAACGGGTTCAGACCGTCACATGCGACAGGTGCTCGGGCACCGCGACGCGCCAGCCCAGTTCGTCGCCGATGCGCGTGCGCAGCGCGTCGGCCGCCGAGGCCTCGCCGTGCACCACCCAGGTGTGTGCCGGCGCGCGCTCGAAGCCGCCGAGCCAGCCCATCAGCTCGTTCGCGTCGGCGTGGCCGGAGAAGCCCTCGAGGTGGCTGACCTGCGCCTTCACCGCCACGTACTCGCCGAAGATCTTGATCTCGCTCGCGCCTTCCACCAGCTTCGCGCCGCGCGTGCCGCCGACCTGGAAGCCCGGGAAGACGATCGCGTGGCGCGGGTTGGGCGCCATCGCCTTGAGGTGGTGCAGCACGCGCCCGCCGGTGGCCATGCCGCTGGCCGAGATGATCACGCTCGGCCAGCGTGTGTGCGACACCTTCTGCGACTGCTGCGGCGTGGTCACCACCGTGACGCCGTCGCACAGCGTATTGGCCTCGCGCGCCGACAGGCGCAGCAGCCGGCGGTGCTTCTGGTGCAGCGCGGTGGCGGCGGTGGCCATCGGGCTGTCGAGGAACACCGGCGTGTCGGCCGGGATCTCGCCGGCGGCCTTCAGCCGCTGCAGCACCAGCAGCAGCGCCTGCGCGCGGCCGACCGCGAAGGAGGGCAGCAGCACCGAGCCGCCGCGGCGCAGCGTGGCGCGAATGATGGCGCCCAGCGCCTGCTGCGGATCCTCCGGCGGGTGCACGCGGTTGCCGTAGGTCGACTCGACCAGCAGCACGTCGGCGTGCGCGATGCGCTGCGGCGCGGGCATCAGCAGGTCGTTCTCGCGGCCGATGTCGCCGGAGAACACCAGCGTCGTGTCGCGGTGGCGCAGCGTGATCGCGCAGGCGCCCAGCAGGTGGCCCACCGGCGTCAGCCCGGCCAGCACCTTGCCGAAGCGCGCCGTCTTGCCGGCCGGCAGCGGCGCGAGGCGGGCGATCGCGCGCTTCGCGTCGGCCACGGTGTACAGCGGCAGCGCCGGCGCGTGGCGCGAGAAGCCGTGGCGGTTGGCGCGCCGCGCGTCCTCTTCCTGCAGGTGCGCGCTGTCGAGCAGCATCACTTCGGCGAGGTCGCGCGTGGCCGGCGAGCAGTGGATCGCGCCGCGGAAGCCCTGCTTGACCAGCGCCGGCAGGTAGCCGCTGTGGTCGAGGTGGGCGTGGCTGAGGATCACCGCGTCGATCTCGCTGGCCGGCAGCGGCAGCGGCGCCCAGTTGCGCTCGCGCAGCGTCTTGAAGCCCTGGAACAGGCCGCAGTCGAGCAGGATCGTCTGCCCGTCGATCTCGACGAGGTGGCGCGAGCCGGTGACGGTGTCGGCGGCGCCGAGGAAGTGGATCTTCATGTCGGGTCCTGGCGGGTTCGGATGATCAGTTCGGCGCAGCCGGTGGCGGGGTCGTGCAAGCGCTCGAAGCGCTGGCCGGGCAGCACCGCCAGCAGCACCTCGGCGGTGGTGCGCACGCGGCAGCCTTCGAGCACGTGGCCGCCGACGACGCGGCCGGCCGCGTCGGACAGGCTCGCATGCAGGTGCGCGCCGCCCGCGCCCAGCGTGCCGGCGAGGCTGAGGATCTCGGTGTCGGCCTCGATGCGCAGCGCTTCGCTGGCGCCGGCCAGGCGCAGGCAGGCCGGCGCCAGGCTGCCGATGCCCGACAGCACGAAGGCGGCCTCGTGGCCCTGCGCGCGCAGCGCGGCCAGCAGCGCGGCGCGCAGGTCGTCGCCGGGGTTCAGGCGCAGCGGCAGCAGCAGCATGGGGCGAGACGAACGGGTTGGCCGCTCAGCGGCTGAAGGCCTTGCGCGAGCCGTCCTCGAAGACGGCGTCGTCGCGCACGACCGCGCCGGCCGCGTCGAGTTCTCGCTCGCGCGTGATGCGGCCGCGCTCGTCGTCGTGGCGCTCGGCGCGCAGGCGCCCGGCCTCGTCGAAGCTGCGGTGGATGCCCAGCGGCTGCTGCTCGTAGCGGCCGGCGAGCAGCCAGCGGCCGTCGTGGCTGGGCTGGCCGTTGTCGTGGAAGTGCAGGTCGCGGCGTATCGTCTTGCCGCCTTCGACGATGTATTCGCTCGCCTCGCGCGGCTGGCCGTTGAGGTACCAGCGTTTCTCGGCGGCCAGCTCGGCGCCGCGCTCGCCGGGTGTCCAGCGGCGCTCGCGCAGCAGCGTGCCGCTGTCGTGGAACTCCCGCTCCAGCGTGGTGAGGCGCCGCTTCGCGGCGTCGCCCGCGCCCGCCTGCCACACCCACAGCGTTTCGCGGCGCTTGACGCCGTCGCGCGCGAAGCTGCGCTCGCCGCCGCCCGAGGTGCTGATCTCGGCGCTCTCGCGCGGCTTGCCGTCGTCCCAGTACGACTCGCGCCGGCGCAGCTCGCCGCGCTCGAACACGCGCGTGCCGGCCAGCGCGCCACGGCCGTCGTACAGCGACACCGGGGCCGGCGCGCCGCGGTGGCCGCACCAGGCGGCGTCGTCGGCGGCCGGCGCGAGCTGCGGCCGCGCGGCGCAGCGCAGCTCGGCGAGCTGGCCGCGCTCGTTGAACTCGGCCACGGCCTGCTCGCGGCCGTCGTCGCCGTGGAAGCTGGCGCGGCGCAGCGTGCCGTTGGCGTACCAGGCGCGCGCCAGGCCGACGGTGCTGCCGTTGCGCAGCGTCTCCTCGCGCAGCAAGGGGTTGTTCGCGCCGGGCGTGGCGGCATATTCGCGCGCCAGGCCGTCGCGGTTGCCGCGCTCGTTGACGGCGTGCTCGCGCTCCAGCACGCCGTTGCGGTAGAAGCGCACCGCGCCGACGAAGCGGCCGTCGCGCAGTTCCTGCTCGCGTTGCAGCACGCCGCTGCCGGCGTCCTTGCAGCGCATCAGGCCGCTCTTGCCGGCGGTGGTGTGGCCGTTGGCGGGGTTGACGTGCGCGCCGTCGAGTTCGCAGGTCTGGATGGCGTGGGCCGGCGGCGCGGCGGCCAGCAGCAGGGCGGGCAGGATTCGCATGGCGCGATGCTAGCCGCCGGATACAAGCCGCGACATGCCCGAGGGCCCATGCGCGACAATCGCTGCCCATGACGTTTCCTCTCGGATCGCTGCGCGCCGAAGGCGGCGCGGCGGCGGCTTCATCCTCCTCCGCTTCGGCGGCGCGCGTCGTGCCGCGCTGGCGCGCGCGCCTGGCGCTGGGCATCGGCGCGGTGCTGTGGCTCTTGGCGCTGCTCGCGCTGACCACGCACAACGCGGCCGACCCGGCCTTCACCACCTCGGGCAGCGCCGAGCAGACACGCAACGCCGCCGGCACGCTGGGCGCGCTGTTCTCCGACGGGCTGTACTTCCTGTTCGGCTTCTCGGCCTGGTGGCTGATGCTGGTGAGCCTGCGCGCCTGGCTGGGCTCGCTGGCGCGCGTGCTGCGCAGCGAGCAACTGCCGTCGGCGCCGGCCGATCCGCACGAGCCGCCGGCGTGGCTGGCCTGGGTGGGCATCGCGGTGCTGCTGGCGGCGAGCTGCGCGCTGGAGAACACGCGGCTGTACCAGTTCGAGACGCTGGTCGCCGGCGGCCATGCCGGCGGCGTGCTGGGCGTGCTGCTCGGCCCGGCCAGCCAGAAGCTGCTCGGCTTCGCCGGCTCGGGCGTGCTGTGGATCGCCGCGCTGGTGGCCGGCGTCGCGATGGCGCTGCGCTTCTCGTGGCTGCGCGTGGCCGAGGCGATCGGCACCTGGCTCGAATCGTTCCGCGAAAGGCGCGCCGAGCGCATCGAGCGCGCCGAGGACATCCGCCTCGGCGAGCGCGCGCTGCGCGAGCGCGAGGAGGTGGTCGAGGTCGAGCACCAGTTGCAGGAAGAGCACCTGCCCATCGTCATCGAGGCGCCGCTGCCGCAATTGCAGAAGTCGGCGCGTGTCGCCAAGGAGCGCCAGAAGCCGCTGTTCACCGAGCTGGCGGATACCAAGCTGCCGCAGGTCGACTTGCTCGACGCCGCGCCGGGCCGCCAGGAGAGCGTCGCGCCCGAGACGCTGGAGATGACCTCGCGCCTGATCGAGAAGAAGCTCAAGGACTTCGGCGTCGAGGTGCGCGTGGTCGCGGCCTCGCCCGGCCCGGTGATCACGCGCTACGAGATCGAGCCGGCCACCGGCGTGAAGGGCGCGCAGATCGTCAACCTCGCGAAGGACCTGGCGCGCTCGCTGTCGCTGGTGAGCATCCGCGTCGTCGAGACCATTCCCGGCAAGACGACGATGGCGCTGGAACTGCCCAACGCCAAGCGGCAGACGATCCGCCTGTCGGAGATCCTCGGCTCGCAGGTCTACAACGACGCGGCCTCGATGCTGACCATGGGCCTGGGCAAGGACATCGTCGGCAACGCCGTGGTGGCCGACCTCGGCAAGATGCCGCACTGCCTGGTGGCCGGCACCACCGGCTCGGGCAAGTCGGTGGGCATCAACGCGATGATCCTCAGCCTGCTCTACAAGGCCGAGGCGCGCGACGTGCGCCTGATCCTGATCGATCCGAAGATGCTGGAGTTGAGCGTCTACGAGGGCATTCCGCACCTGCTGGCGCCGGTGGTCACCGACATGAAGCAGGCCGGCAACGCGCTGAACTGGTGCGTCGGCGAGATGGAGCGGCGCTACAAGCTGCTCTCGACGATGCGCGTGCGCAACCTGGCCGGCTACAACAAGAAGATCGAGGAAGCGGCGGAGAAGGGCGAGAAGATCCCCAACCCCTTCAGCCTGACGCCCGAGCAGCCCGAGCCGCTGGAGCGGCTGCCGCACATCGTGGTCGTGATCGACGAACTCGCCGACCTGATGATGGTGGTGGGCAAGAAGATCGAGGAGCTGATCGCGCGCCTGGCGCAGAAGGCGCGCGCCTCGGGCATCCACCTGATCCTGGCCACGCAGCGCCCCAGCGTCGACGTGATCACCGGGCTGATCAAGGCCAACATCCCGACGCGCCTGAGCTTCCAGGTCAGCAGCAAGATCGACAGCCGCACCATCCTCGACCAGATGGGCGCCGAGGCGCTGCTCGGCCAGGGCGACATGCTCTACCTGACGCCCGGCGGCGGCCTGCCGGTGCGCGTGCACGGCGCCTTCGTGTCGGACGACGAGGTGCACCGCGTCGTCGAGTACCTCAAGAGCCAGGGCGAGCCGAACTACATCGAGGGCATTCTCGAAGGCGGCACGCTCGACGGCGAGGGCGGCGACTTCCTGGCCGGCGAGGCCGGCGCCGGCGGCGGCGAGAGCGACGCGATGTACGACCAGGCGGTGGCCATCGTGCTGCAGCACAAGCGCGCCTCGATCTCGCTGGTGCAGCGCCACCTGCGCATCGGCTACAACCGCGCCGCGCGGCTGCTGGAACAAATGGAGAAATCCGGGCTCGTAAGTGCCATGTCCAGCAACGGCAACCGGGACATCATCGTCCCGAACCGCGACGCATGAAGTTTCGTTTCCCCTTGATGCTGCTGTTGTGCGGCGCCGCCTTCGCGGCGCGCGCCGACGCGGTGGACACGCTGCGCGAGTTCGTGCGCGAGGTCAAGAGCGGCAAGTCGCAGTTCACCCAGACCGTCACCTCGCCCGACGGCGCGAAGCAGAAGACCAGCGGCGGCAGCTTCGAGTTCGCGCGGCCGAACCGCTTCCGCTTCGCCTACACGAAGCCCTTCGAGCAGGTGATCGTGGCCGACGGCCGGAAGGTCTGGATCTACGACGCCGACCTCGACCAGGTCAGCTCGCGCAAGCTCTCCGCGGCGATCGGCGCGACGCCGGCGGCGCTGCTGGCCGGCGGCAACCTGGAGAAGGACTTCGAGCTGTCGCCGCTGCCCGCGGCCGACGGCCTCGAATGGGCGCTGGCCAAGCCGAAGACGCGCGAAGGCAGCTTCGAGTCGCTGAAGGTCGGTTTTCGCGGCAAGGAGCTGGCGGCGGTCGAGATCGTCGACAGCTTCGGCCAGCGTTCGCTGCTGCGGTTCAGCCAGTTCCAGCCCAACGTGGCGACGCCCGCCGACACCTTCCGCTTCGTCGTGCCCAAAGGGGCCGACGTGGTCGAGCAGTAGCGCCGGCGCCTCAAGGCGCGAGCGAGGCGATCAACACCGCGTTCGTGCCGCCGAAGGCGAAGGAATTGCTCATCGCGTGCCGCAGCGCCGGCAGCGCCCGCGCGCTGCCGCGCACGAGGTCGATGCCCAGCGCCGGGTCGTCGTCGGCCACGTGCGCGGTCGGCGGCGCGCTGCGCTGCTGCAAGGCGCGCAACAGCGCCAGCAGCTCGACCGCGCCGCCGGCGCCGAGCAGGTGACCGCTGATCGCCTTGCTGGCCGTCACCGCCGGCGGCGTGGCGCCGAACACGCGCTGCAGGGAGTTCGCCTCGGCCTGGTCGCCGGCCAGCGTGCCGGTGCCGTGGGCGTTGACGTGGCCGATGTCCTGCGGCTGGAGGCCCGCGCTGCGCAGCGCGGCGCGCATCGCGCGCACCTGGCCGTCGGCGTCGGGCTGGGTCACGTGCGTCGCGTCGCAACTGGTCGCGTAGCCGGCCAGCCGCCACGGCGTGGCGGCGCCGCGCGCGCGGGCATGGGCCTCGGTCTCGATCACGAAGGCGGCGGCGCCTTCGCCGAGCGCGAAGCCGGCGCGGTCGGCGGCGAACGGGCGGCAGGCGTCGCTGCGCGCCGGCCCGAGCACGCGCATCGCATGCCAGGCGCCGACCACGGCCGGCGTCAGCAAGGCCTCGCTGCCGCCGACGATGGCCAGGTCGAGCGCGCCGGCCTGCAGCGCGCGCAGCGCCTCGCCGATGGCCACCGCGGCCGAGGCGCAGGCGCAGGCGTAGCCGATCGCGGTGCCGCGCGTGCCCAGGCGCAGCGCCACCTCGGCCAGCGGCGCGTTGGGCATGCTGGTGACGACGGCGCTCGGGCGCAGCCGGCGCTGCTCGGCCCAGATCGCCTGGCAGTTGGCCTCGAAGGTGGCGGCGCCGCCCATGCCGCTGCCCCAGTACAGGCCGGCGCGCTCGGGGTCGAAGCCGCCGGGGGCGAGCCCGGCCATCGCCACGGCGGCCTCGGCCGCGGCCAGCGCCATCGCGCTGCCGCGGTCCAGCGGCAGCTTCGACGGCGCGGCCACGCGCGCAGCATCGAAGGCGCTGCGCGCCAGCGGCACCTCGAAGCGGCCGTTGCCCGGCAGCTCGATGGCCTCGGCGCGCACCGCCGAGCAGCCGGCGAACAGCGCGGCATCGAAGGCGTCGATGTCGTTGCCCAGCGGCGAGACGACCCCGCAGCCGCTCACCCAGGCCGGCGGCGCGACGCGAGTCACGGGCGCTGCCTCAGGCGGCGGCGGGCCGGGCCGCCGCCAGCGCCTCGTCGATGGCTTTGCACAGGTCGGCCAGCGTCAGGTCGGCCTGGCGCGGGTCGAGCCGCTCCTCGGGGATGCGCAGGCCGAAGCGGTCTTCGACGGCGAACACGAACTCCATCAACGACATCGAGTCCAGGCCCAGCGCGTTGAGCGGCGTGGCCGGCTCGAGCGGCGCATCGCCGGTCTCGAACTGCGTGCGCAGCACGTCCGCGACGGTCTCGAAGGTGGAGGTGGAAGAGGGCATGGCGATGGATTCCAGCAAGTCGCGGCCGGCACCGTGCCCGCCGCGTTGCGGCGCATCTTAGGGCCGCCCGCGCGCGCCTCCACGGTCATTTTCCTCGTCCAAGGTGTTCACCAGGCTGCAGTCCGGCGCCGGCAGCCACGCGGCGAGGCCACGCGTCGCTGCGACAATGTCCGCATGGCCCGACAGGACGCACTGTTCGACGATGCGGTGGCGCCGCCACCCGCCGACGCCCCGCTGGCCGAACGGCTGCGGCCGCGCACGCTCGCCGAGGTGATCGGCCAGCAGCACCTGCTGGGCCCGGGCAAGCCGCTGCGCGTGGCCTTCGAGACCGGCCGGCTGCATTCGATGATCCTGTGGGGCCCGCCGGGCGTGGGCAAGACCACGCTGGCGCGGCTGGTGGCCGGCGCCTTCGACGCGCAGTTCATCGCCATCTCGGCGGTGCTCGGCGGCGTGAAGGACATCCGCGAGGCCGTCGAGCGCGCCCAGGCGGTGCGCGCGCAGGGCCGGCGCACCGTGGTGTTCGTCGACGAGGTGCACCGCTTCAACAAGAGCCAGCAGGACGCCTTCCTGCCGCACGTCGAGTCGGGGCTGTTCACCTTCATCGGCGCGACCACCGAGAACCCGTCGTTCGAGGTGAACTCGGCGCTGCTGTCGCGCGCCACGGTGCACGTGCTCAAGAGCCTGTCGGACGACGAGCTGCGCGCGCTCATCGACCGCGCCCGCGCGCTGCTGGACGCGCCGCCGCTGGCCGAGCCGGCCGTGCAGCGCCTGATCGGCTACGCCGACGGCGACGCGCGACGCCTGCTCAACGCCTACGAGAACCTGGTCGAGATGAACGGCGCGGCGGCGCAGATCGACGAGGCGATGCTCGAAAAGTCGCTCGGCGAGCAACTGCGCCGCTACGACAAGGGCGGCGAGCAGTTCTACGACACCATCTCGGCCTTGCACAAGGCGGTGCGCGGCAGCGACCCCGACGCGGCGCTGTACTGGTTCGTGCGCATGCTCGACGGCGGCGTCGATCCGCGCTACGCGGCGCGCCGCATCGTGCGCATGGCCAGCGAGGACATCGGCCTGGCCGACCCGCGCGCGCTGCGCCTCGCGCTCGACGCCGCCGAGACCTACGAGCGCCTCGGCTCGCCGGAGGGCGAGCTGACGCTGGCGCAGGCGGTGGTGTACCTGGCCGTCGCGCCCAAGAGCAACGCCGTCTACAGCGCCTACAACGCGGCGCGCGCCTTCATCGCGGGCGACGGCACCCGGCCGGTGCCGCTGCACCTGCGCAATGCACCCACCCGGCTGATGAAGAGCCTCGACTACGGCAAGGGCTACCGCTACGCCCACGACGAGGAGGGCGGCTTCGCCGCCGGCGAGAGCTACTGGCCCGAGGGCATGACGCCGCCGGTCTTCTACCAGCCCGTGGACCGGGGGCTGGAGATCCGCATCGCCGAGAAGTTGGAGGAATTGCGCCAATTGAACAGCGAGGCGAAGAATCGTCGGTAGTTGCTTCGAATCACGATCGGTTCGGAGTGTCGATCTGTGGAAACTCCGTAGGATTCATCCGGTAACGCGGCCCTAGAATGCGCCCCCACGCCCGACCCCATAGGTGAAAGCCACGGCCCGACGCACAGCATGCGGCGGGCTTTTTGCTAATAGAGTGAAAGCGCCCGGGTGGTGCCACACGCACCGCCCGCCGAGGCCGCCGCCTCTACAAGGCGGCCCGATCGACCAAGGCAGGAGATTCCCTCGATGGACACCTTCATCCAGCAGATCATCAATGGTCTGGTGCTCGGCAGCATGTATGCGCTGGTGGCACTGGGCTACACGATGGTCTACGGCATCATCAACCTGATCAACTTCGCGCACGGCGAGGTGCTGATGGTCGGGGCGCTCGTCAGTTGGACGATCGTCACCGCCCTGGCCGATTCGGGCCTGCCCGGCTGGGCCCTGCTGGTGATCTCGCTGGTGGCCTCGATCGTGGTGTGCTCGCTGCTGAACTTCACGATCGAGAAGGTCGCCTACCGGCCGCTGCGCAACGCGCCGCGCCTGGCGCCGCTGATCACCGCGATGGGCATGAGCCTGCTGCTGCAGACCCTGGCGATGATCATCTGGAAGCCCACCATCAAGAGCTACCCGATCCTGCTGCCCACCGAGCCGTTCCACGTGTTCGGCGCGGTGATCAACACGGTGCAGATCATCATCCTGGCCACCACGGCCACCGTGCTGGCCGGACTGATGTACCTGGTCAACTACACCAAGCTCGGCCGCGCGATGCGCGCCACCGCCGAGAACCCGCGCGTGGCCGGCCTGATGGGCGTGCGCCCCGACATGGTGATCTCGGCCACCTTCGTGATCGGCGCCTCGCTGGCGGCGATCGCCGGCGTGATGTGGGCGGCCAACTACGGCTCGGCCTCGCACATGATGGGCTTCCTGCCCGGCCTGAAGGCCTTCACCGCGGCCGTGTTCGGCGGCATCGGCAACCTCGCCGGCGCGATGGTCGGCGGCGTGGCGCTGGGCATCATCGAGGCGCTCGGCGCCGGCTACATCGGCGCGCTCACCGGCGGCGTGCTGGGCAGCCACTACCAGGACATCTTCGCCTTCATCGTGCTGATCCTGGTGCTGACGCTGCGCCCCTCGGGCCTGCTCGGCGAGCGCGTGGCGGACCGGGCCTGACACGAGGAGCACACCACCATGAAGAACAAGCTCATCGTCATCGTGCTGGCCGGCCTGGGGCTGATCATCCTGCCCTTCATCGCGCAGCAGTTCGGCAACGCCTGGGTGCGCATCATCGACATCGCGCTGCTGTACGTGCTGCTCGCGCTCGGCCTGAACATCGTGGTCGGCTACGCCGGGCTGCTCGACCTCGGCTACGTCGCGTTCTACGCGGTCGGCGCCTACATGTTCGGGCTGATGGCCAGCTCGCAACTGTGGGAGCAGTTCCCCGCCGTCGCGGCGATGTTCCCCGAGGGCCTGCACGCGCCGCTGTGGATCGTGATTCCGGCCGCCGCCTTCATGGCCGGCGTGGCCGGCGTGCTGCTCGGCGCGCCGACGCTGCGGCTGCGCGGCGACTACCTGGCGATCGTCACGCTCGGCTTCGGCGAGATCATCCGCGTCTTCCTGAACAACCTCGACCACCCGGTCAACATCACCAACGGCCCGAAGGGCATCGGCCCGATCGACTCGATGCACATCTTCGGCTTCGAGCTGGGGCGCCGCCACGAGCTGTTCGGCTACGACATCCCGCCGGTGGTGAACTACTACTTCCTGTTCGTCTCGCTGGTGCTGATCAGCGTGCTGATCTGCTACCGCCTGGAGCGCAGCCGCATCGGGCGCGCCTGGATGGCGATCCGCGAGGACGAGGTCGCGGCCAAGGCCATGGGCATCAACACGCGCAACATGAAGCTGCTCGCCTTCGGCATGGGCGCCACCTTCGGCGGCGTGGCCGGCGTGATGTTCGCGGGCTACCAGTCGTTCATCACGCCCGAGGCCTTCAGCCTGCAGGAGTCGATCATGATCGTCGCGATGGTGGTGCTCGGCGGCATCGGGCACATCCCCGGCGTGATCGTCGGCGCGCTGCTGCTGGCGGCGCTGCCCGAGGTGCTGCGCTACGTGGCCGGCCCGCTGCAGGCGGCCACCGACGGCCGGCTCGACGCCTCCATCCTGCGCCAGTTGCTGATCGCCAGCGCGATGATCGTCATCATGCTGCTGCGCCCGCGCGGCCTGTGGCCGCAGCCCGAGCACGGCAAGGCGGCGCCTGTTCCGGTGACCAAGTGAGGAGCACGAGATGAGCGAAACCGTCCTCAAGGTCGCGGGTGTCTCCAAGCGCTTCGGCGGCCTGCAAGCCCTCTCCGACGTCGGCATCACCATCACGCAGGGCCAGGTCTACGGACTGATCGGCCCGAACGGCGCCGGCAAGACCACCTTCTTCAACGTCATCACCGGGCTGTACACGCCCGACTCGGGCAGCTTCGAGCTCGGCGGCGCGCCCTACAAGCCCAGCGCGGTGCACGAGGTGGCCAAGGCGGGCATCGCGCGCACCTTCCAGAACATCCGCCTGTTCGCCGAGATGACGGCGCTGGAGAACGTGATGGTGGGCCGCCACGTGCGCAGCCAGTCGGGGCTGGTCGGCGCGGTGTTGCGCACCGCCGGCTTCAAGGCCGAGGAGAAGGCCATCGCGCAGCGCGCGCAGGAGCTGCTCGACTACGTCGGCATCGGCAAGTACGCCGAGTTCAAGGCGCGCACGCTGAGCTACGGCGACCAGCGCCGCCTGGAGATCGCGCGCGCGCTGGCCACCGACCCCAAGCTGATCGCGCTCGACGAGCCGGCCGCCGGCATGAACGCCACCGAGAAGGTGGTGCTGCGCGAGCTGATCGACCGCATCCGCAACGACGGAAGAACCATTCTTCTGATCGAACACGACGTCAAGCTCGTGATGGGCCTGTGCGACCGCGTCACCGTGCTCGACTACGGCAAGCAGATCGCGGAAGGAACGCCGGCGGACGTGCAGAAGAACGAGAAGGTGATCGAGGCCTACCTCGGCGCCGGACACAAGGCGCATTGAGGGGCAGGACACATGGCGAACACGTTGCTCGAAGTCAGCGGCCTGAAGGTGGCCTACGGCGGCATCCAGGCCGTCAAGGGCGTATCGTTCGAGGTGCAGGAAGGCGAGCTGGTCAGCCTGATCGGCGCCAACGGCGCCGGCAAGACCACCACGCTGAAGGCCATCACCGGGCTGCAACCGGTGGCCGCCGGCGAGATCAAGTTCATGGGCCGCAGCATCAAGGGCCAGGGCGCCTGGGACCTGGTCAAGCAGGGCCTGGTGATGGTGCCCGAGGGGCGCGGCACCTTCACGCGCATGACCATCACCGAGAACCTGCTGATGGGCGCCTTCGTGCGCAACGACCGCGAGATCGAGGCCGACATCGACAAGGTGTTCGGCATCTTCCCGCGCCTGAAGGAGCGCCGCAACCAGCTCGCCGGCACGATGAGCGGCGGCGAGCAGCAGATGCTGGCGATGGGCCGCGCGCTGATGGCCCGGCCCAAGGTGCTGCTGCTCGACGAGCCCTCGATGGGCCTGAGCCCCATCATGGTCGACAAGATCTTCGAGGTGGTGGCCGACATCCACGGCCGCGGCACGACGATCCTGCTGGTCGAGCAGAACGCCAGTCGCGCGCTGGCGCTGGCCGACCGCGGCTACGTGATGGATTCCGGCGAGGTCACGATGAGCGGCGACGCCAAGGCGCTGCTGGCCGATCCGAAGGTGCGCGCGGCCTACCTGGGCGAGTGACGCCGCCTTTGGACGGGCCCGAAACGACGAAGGCTCCGCGAGGGAGCCTTCGTTCGGAGGGCGGGAGCGCCGCCCGCCCGTTCAGTTGCCGACCTTCAGCGCGCCGCCCTTGCCCAGGCCGCCCTTGACCTCCTGCGCCTTGTAGTTGCGCAGCGAGACGACCATGTTGTTGTAGGCGTCCATGAAGGCGGCCACCGTCGCCTTGCCTTCCGGCGTGCGCGAGAAGCCGCTCAGGCCGCCCGCCGCGCCGCCGCCGAAGGCGCCCAGCGCGGCGCCGAAGTTGGTGGCGGTGGCGTTGCCTTCCGAGATGCCGATCTGCACGCCCGATCGGATGTCCATCAGCGTCAGCGTGACCACCGAGACCTTGCTCTCCAGCGAGCCGGCGACGGCGCCGAAGCCGCGCCCGATCAGCCCGCCCAGCCCGGCGGCGACCTTGCCGGTGGAATCGTTGTTGATGATGATCTGCGGCTCCAGGTAGTAGTCGGCCGCGACGCGCTGGCCCTTCTCCTGGCGCGAGCCGGCGCGGAACTCGCCGGAGTTGCGCTGCTTGTCGGTGATCGCGGAGATCTTGCCTTCCATGCGGTTGTTGCCGATGGAGGTGATCACGAAGCAGTTCGACTGCTGCACCGCCAGGCGCAGCAGCGGCTCGATGGAGGTCACCTGCGTGGCCTGGCCGAAGCTGGCGTACCACTCCTTGCCGCGGCCGTCGTCCACCGCCAGCGTGCCCAGCGGCGCGCTGCAGCGCTCCAGGTTGCTGTTGGCGTTGGTGCTGGTGCCGCCGGCGGCGGCGCCGCGCGACTCCGTGGCGTTGGAGCCGGTGGACAGCAGGCCGCCGCCGCCGGGGGTGACGCAGCCCGCCAGGGCCAGCGTGGCGGCCAGGGCGGTCCAGCGGGAGTGGTGAGACAGTTTCTTCATGGGTTGCCGTCGGTGGGGGTGGAAAGATCAGTACAGAAACCAGCGGTCCGCGCGCCAGACCCAGTAGTACGGGTACAGGCCGTACCACGCGACGTCCTTGCGCCGCTCTTCGCGCACGCGGTAGCGGGCCTGCTCGCTCTTCCTGGCCTGCGTGGCCTCGGGCAGCAGCCTGGCGGATTCCTTGTCGCCGCGCTCGGCCGCGATGGACAGCCAGCGCTCGGCCTCGGCCGGGTCGGAGCCCATCTCCTGCAGGCCGCTGAGGTAGATGCGGCCGAGCGCCGCCTGGGCGCGCAGCTCGCCGCGTTCGCCGGCCTGGCGCAGCCAGCGGATCGCCTGGTGGCTGTCCTGGCGCACGCCGTCGCCGCGCAGGAAGCGCATGCCGAGGTCGAAGGCGGCGCGCGGGTCCTTGGCGGCGATGTCGGCCAGCGCGGCCAGGCGGCGCGTTTCCTCGGGCTTGTCGTCGTGGGCGGGGTCGAAGCCGGCGCTGTCGCGCGGCCGGTCGGAGCAGCCCTTGTCGTCGCAGATGCGCACCGTCGCCGGCGGCTGGGTGGGGGCCTGGACGCAGGCCGTCAGCAGCCAGGCGCACAGGACGACGACGGCGGGGTGCTTCACCATGATGATGCGGCGCTCGGAACGGAAGAAGGGTTGCGTGAGGAAAAAGCGCGCGATTATGTCGCGTGTGGGTTCAGTCGATTCTGGCACCGCTTCGTTTCACCACGCCCTCGTACTTCGCCAACTCGGCCCGGACGAACGCGCCGAACTGCTCCGGCGTGGTCGGCATCGCCTCGGCCATCAGCGTGCCCAGGCGCGCCTTCAGCTCGTTCGAGCCGAGCGCGTCGACGAAGGCCTTGTTCAGCCGCTGCGTCGCTTCGGCCGGCAGCCCGGCCGGCCCGAACAGGCCGAACCAGGTGTGGATGTCGAAGCCGGCCAGCGTGCCGCCGCTCTCGGCGATGGCGGGCAGCTCGGGCACGGCGGCCGCGCGCTTCGCGGTGGTGACGGCCAGCGCGCGCAGCTTGCCGGCCTTGATGTTGGCCGAGGCCGAGGCGAGGTTGTCGAAGTTCAGGTCGACTTGGCCCGCCAGCAGCGCGAGCTGCGCCGGGTTGCCGCCGGCATAGGGGATGTGCACCATGAACACGCCGGCCTGCGCCTTGAACATCTCGCCGGCCAGGTGCCCGGCGCTGCCGTTGCCGCCCGAGCCGTAGTTGAGCAGCCCGGGGTTCTTCTTCGCGAAGGCCACCAGGTCGGCCACGTTCTTCACGCCGTGGCGGTCGGCCGCCTGCGGGTTCATCACCAGCACGTTGGGTACCTGCGCCACGCCAGTGATGGGCGTGAAGTCGCGGATCGGGTCGTAGGGGATGCGCGCGTACAGCCAGGGGTTGATGGCGTGCGTGGCCACCGCGCCCATCACGAGGGTCGATCCGTCGGGCGCGGCCTTGGCGGCCAGGTCGGCGCCCAGGTTGCCGCCCGCGCCGGGCTTGTTCTCGACGATCACGACGCCCAGGCTGTCCTTCACCTTGTCGGCCAGCGCCCGCGCGACGATGTCCAGCGGCCCGCCGGGCGGGTAGGGCACGATCAGACGGATCGGCTTGGGGCTTTGTGCGAACGCCGGCGCCGCGAGCGCGGCGAGCGCGAGGGAAAGAAGGTCACGCCGTCGGGCCATGCTTGTCCGCCTCCGAAGTAAAACTGTCCGCGTAGAACTCGTCGGCCGGCAGGCCGCAGCGAGCGACGAAGTCGCGCTGCGCCGCGTCGACCATCGCCGGCGCGCCGCAGGCATAGACCTGGTGGCCCGACAGATCGGGCAGGTCGGCCATCACCGCCTGGTGCACGAAGCCGGTGCGGCCGCTCCAGCCGTCGTCCGGCTTCGGCTCCGAGAGCACCGGCACGTAGCGCAGGTTCGGCAGCCGCGCCGCGGCGGCCTCGGCCCAGTCGTGCAGGTAGAGATCGGCGCGGCCGCGGCAGCCCCAGTACAGCGCCACCGGCCGCGTGATGGCCTTGTGCTCGATGTGTTCGATCATCGCCTTGATCGGCGCGAAGCCGGTGCCCGAGGCCAGCAGCACGACGGGCTTGTCGCTGTCCTCGCGCAGGAAGAAGCTGCCGAACGGGCCTTCGATGCGCAGGATCTCCTTCTCCTTCATCGCGCCGAAGACGTGGTCGGTGAACAGGCCGCCGGGCATGTGGCGGATGTGCAGCTCGATGGACGGCTTGTCGGTCTGCGCGTGCGGCGCGCCGGCCATCGAGTAGCTGCGCCGCGCGCCGTCGCGCAGGATGAACTCGACGTACTGGCCGGCGTGGTAGCGCAGCACCTCGTTGGCCGGCAGTTGCAGCGTCAGCAGCGCCACGTCGGGCGCGGGCCGGTCGATGGACAGCACCCGCGCCGGCATCTTGCGCACCGGGAACTCTCCCGCGCCGGGCACGGTGCGCGCCTCGATCACCACGTCGGTCTGCGGCGCGGCGCAGCAGGTCAGCACGAAGCCGGCGGCTTCTTCGTCGGCCGACAAGGCCTTGGCCTGGTGCGCGCCGTGGATCACGCGGCCTTCGAGCAGGCGGCACTTGCACGAGCTGCACGCGCCGTCCTTGCAGCCGTAGGGCAGGCCGACGCCGGCGGCGATCGCGGCGTGGAGGATGGGCTCGTCGCGCTCGACGCTGAAGCTGCGGCCGCTGGGCTGCACGGTCACGGTGAAGGGCATGGGTCTTAGACTGGCGGGGACACGAGCAATCCGGGATTGTGCCCCGGCCTCCCATGACCCTGGCCTGTCCGCCCCTGGCGCCGCGCAAGCGCCCGACGCTGCTGATCGTCGGCTGCGGCGACATCGGCGCGCGCGTCGCGCGGCTGCTGCGCGGGCGCTGGCGGCTGCTCGCGATCACCACCGGCGCCGGGCGCATCGCCGAGCTGCGCGCCGCCGGCATCGTGCCGCTGCTGGCCGACCTGGACCAGCCCGCCACGCTGCAGCGCGCCGCCGGCCTGGCCGACGCGGTGCTGCACCTCGCGCCGCCGCCCGCGCAAGGCCAGGGCGACCCGCGCACCGCGCACCTGCTCGCCGCGCTGGCGCGCCGCGGTGGCGTGCGGCGCATCGTCTACGCCAGCACGACGGGTGTGTACGGCGACTGCGGCGGCGCGCGTTTCGACGAGACGCGCCGCGTGGCGCCGGCCACCGGGCGCGCGCGCCGGCGTGTCGACGCCGAGCAGCGGCTGCGCGTCTTCGGCCGGCGCACCGGCACGCCGGTGAGCATCCTGCGCGTCCCCGGCATCTACGCCGCCGACCGGCCCGGCGGCCACCCGCGCGAGCGCCTGGCGCGCGGCACGCCGGTGCTGGCGGCCGGGGAAGACGTCTACACCAACCACATCCACGCCGACGACCTGGCGCGCGCCTGCGTCGCCGCGCTGCACCGCGGGCGGCCGCAGCGCGTGCTGCACGCCAGCGACGACAGCGAGCTGAAGATGGGCGACTACTTCGACCTCGCGGCCGACCTGTGCGGCCTGCCGCGGCCGCCGCGCATCACGCGCAGCGAAGCCCGCGAACGCTTGTCGCCGCTGCAACTGAGCTTCCTGGGTGAATCGCGCCGCCTCGACAACACGCGGCTCAAGCGCGAACTGCGCGTGCGCCTGCGCCACCCGAGCGTCGAATCGGGCCTGCGCGCCTGAGTGCTGCTTCAGCGCCGCCCGAACGGCGGCTGGCCGCGCCAGTAGCGGATCATCAGGAAGCCACCCAGCATGCCGCCCAGGTGCGCGAAGTGCGCCACGCCCGAGGCCGTGCCGGTGACGCCGAACAGCAGCTCGAGCCCGCCGAACACCATCACGAAGGTCTTGGCCTTCATCGGGATGGGTGGGAACAGCGGCATGATGGTGCGGTTCGGGAACATCATGCCGAAGGCCAGCAGCAGGCCGAACAGGCCGCCGGAGGCGCCCACCGTCGGCGCGCCGCCGACCAGCAGGCCCACCACGAGCTGCGTCAGCGCGGCCGTCAGCACGCTGGCGAAGTAGAACTGCAGGTAGCGCCTGCCGCCCCACAGCCGCTCCAGTTCGGAGCCGAACATCCACAGCCCGAGCATGTTGAAGAACAGGTGGCCGACGCTGCCGTGCAGGAAGGCATACGACACCACCTGCCAGGGCAGGAAGCCGTAGCCCAGCGGCCACAGCGCCAGCACGCGCTCGAGCCAGCCGCCGAGGAAGAGCTGCAGGCAGAACATCGCCACGTTGACGAGCAGCAGCGCCTGGGTGATCGGAGGCAGAGGGGGCATGAAAACGCAGCCTGGGAGTGGGTGGTGCCCCGGGTCGGAATCGAACCGACACTCCTTGCGGAACGGGATTTTGAGTCCCGCGTGTCTACCAGTTTCACCACCGGGGCAGGGGCGCTTGCCGCAGCGACAAGGGCGGCGGATTATGTCACGCACCCTGCGTGGCCCGCGTCGCGCTGCGACAATGCGCCGCGAGGAGAAACCCGTGAGCGACCAAGCCCCCCGCTACCCGACGCTGGAAGACGTGATCGGCAACACGCCGCTGGTGCGCCTGGTGCGCCTGCCCGGCGCGGACAACGAGCGCCGCGGCAACGTCGTGCTCGGCAAGCTCGAAGGCAACAACCCGGCCGGCTCGGTGAAGGACCGCCCGGCCATCAGCATGATCAAGCGCGCCGAGGAGCGCGGCGAGATCCGCCCGGGCGACACGCTGATCGAGGCCACCTCGGGCAACACCGGCATCGCGCTGGCGATGGCCGCGGCGATGCGCGGCTACCGCATGCTGCTGATCATGCCGGAGGATCTGTCGATCGAGCGCGCGCAGGCCATGAAGGCGTTCGGCGCCGAGCTGATCCTGACGCCGCGCTCGGGCGGCATGGAGTACGCGCGCGACCTCGCCGAGCGCATGCAGCGCGAGGGCAAGGGCCGCGTGCTCGACCAGTTCGCCAACCCCGACAACCCGCGCATCCACTACGAGACCACCGGCCCGGAGATCTGGCGCGACACGGCCGGGCGCGTCACGCACTTCGTCAGCGCGATGGGCACCACCGGCAGCATCACCGGCACCTCGCGCTTCCTGAAGGAGCGCAACCCGGCGGTGCGCGTGATCGGCGCGCAGCCCAGCGAGGGCTCGCGCATCCCCGGCATCCGCAAGTGGCCCGAGGAATACCTGCCGAAGATCTACGACCCGGCCTGGATCGACGAGACGGTGTCGGTCAGCCAGGCCGACGCCGAGGAGATGGCGCGCCGCCTGGCGCGCGAGGAGGGCCTGTTCGCCGGCATCTCGGCGGCCGGCGCCTGCTGGGTGGCGCTGCAGCTCGCGCAGCGGGTGGAGAACGCGACCATCGTCTTCATCGTCTGCGACCGCGGCGACCGCTACCTCTCCACCGGGGTGTTCCCGGCATGAGCGCGGTGGGCTTCAGGTTCTGCCCGCAGTGCGCGACGCCGCTGCAATGGCTGGCGCGCGAGGAAGACGGCGGGCCGAAGGAGCGGCTGCGCTGCCCGGCCTGCGAATGGACGCACTGGAACAACCCGACGCCGGTGCTCGCCGCGGTGGTCGAGATGGCCGACCGCGACGGCCAGGTGCTGCTGGCGCGCAACGCCGCCTGGAGCGGCCGCATGTTCGCGCTGATCACCGGCTTCATGGAGGCGGGCGAGACGCCGCGCGACGGCATCGCGCGCGAGGTGGCCGAGGAAACGGCCGTCGAGGTCGAGGCGGTGAACCTGATCGGCGTCTACGACTTCCAGCGCATGAACCAGGTGATCATCGCCTACCACGTGCTGGCGCGCGGCGAGATCCGCCTCTCGCCCGAGCTGGCCGAGTACAAGCTGTTCGCGCCGCGCGACCTGCGTTGCTGGCCGGCCGGCACCGGCTACGCGCTGGCCGACTGGCTGCGCGGCAGGGGGCACGAACCCCAGTTCATCGAGTGGCCGCCGCGCCCGTAGAATCGCGCCTCGCCCCCGCCCAAGCCACGACACGCCCCATGGACGCCCAGAAAGAGATCGATACCCGCGGCCTGAACTGCCCGCTGCCCATCCTGAAGGCCAAGAAGGCGCTGGCGGACATGCAAAGCGGCGAGATCCTCAAGGTGGTGGCCACCGACCCGGGTTCGGTGCGCGACTTCCAGGCCTTCGCGCGGCAGACGGGCAACGAACTCGTCGAGCAGTCGGCCGCCAACGACGAGTTCACGCACTTCCTGAGAAGGCGCTGAGCGCGCCGCTCAGAGCGCCAGCGCCTGCAGGTACTCGCGGAAGCCCGGGCCGAGCTGCGGGTGCGTGAGCGCCAGTTCGACGTTGGCCTGCAGGAAGCCTTCCTTGCTGCCGCAGTCGTAGCGCTTGCCCTCGTAGCGGTAGGCGAACACCTTCTCGCGGCGCAGCAGCCCGGCGATGCCGTCGGTGAGCTGGATCTCGCCGCCCACGCCGCGCGGCTGGTTCATGATCTCGTGGAACACGCCCGGCGTGAGGATGTAGCGGCCGGCCACGCCCAGGCGCGAGGGCGCTTCCTCCGGCGCCGGCTTCTCGACGATGCGCTGCACGTCCATCATGCGGTCGTTGACCGGCGTGCCCGCGACGATGCCGTAGCGCCGCGTGTGCTCGGCCGGCACCTCCTGCACCGCGAGGATGGAGGCGCGCCATTCGGCGAACTGCTCGGTCATCTGCGCCAGGATGGGCTTGTCGCCCACCATCAGGTCGTCGGCCAGCAGCACCGCGAAGGGCTCGTTGCCCACCAGGCGCTGGCCGCACAGCACGGCGTGGCCCAGGCCCAGCGCCTGGGCCTGGCGCACGTAGATGCACTCCATGTCGTCGGGCTTGACACTGCGCACCACGTCGAGCAATTCCTGCTTTCCCGCCTGTTCGAGGGCTACTTCCAGCTCGAAGGTCATGTCAAAGTGATCCTCGATCGGGCGCTTGTGGCGGCCGGTCACGAAGATCATCTCGCGCACGCCGGCGGCATAGGCCTCCTCGACGGCATACTGGATCAGCGGCTTGTCGACCACCGGCAGCATTTCCTTGGGTTGAGCCTTCGTGGCGGGAAGGAAACGGGTGCCGAGGCCGGCCACGGGGAAGATCGCTTTGGTGACTTTCATCTACTTAGAATGCATGCTCGATTGCCGGATTCTTGCATGGGCATCGTCGGCCGCGGCGGCCATCAACCTCCCTCGAACGCATGGACCTGCTGGTCGTTGAACCCCTGGAGACGGGGGTGATGGAGTGGCTGGAATCGCGCCATGAGCTGCGGTTCGCGCCGGAGCTCGCCTCCGAGCCGCGCGCCTTGCGCCAGGCGCTGTACAACGTGCGCGCCATCATTGTGCCGCCGAGCTGCGCCATCGACGCGCAGGCGCTGCACTACGCGCCGGTGCTGCGCGCGGTGGGCCGCGTCAGCTCGGGCGCCGAGAACATCGACCTGGATGCCTGTGCGCGCGCCGGCGTCGAGGTGGTGCGCAGCCTGACCGCCAGCGCGCAGGCCGAGGCCGAGTTCATGATCGGCGCGATGCTGTCGATGCTGCGCCGCGTGCCGGTGGTCGGCAGCGACGGGCTGCTGGTGGGCCGCGAGCTGGGCGCGGCGACGGTCGGGCTGATCGGCATGCCGCCGGCGGCGCGCTCGATGTCGCAACTGCTCGGCGCCTTCGGCTCCAAGGTGGTCGGCTACGACCCCTCGCTGCATGCCAGCGACACGGTGTGGGAGCGCTGGCGCGTGCGCCCGATGGGCCTGCGCGAGCTGCTCGAGAGCAGCGACGCGGTGTGCGTGCAGCTCGCCTACTTCAGCCGCTACCAGGGCCTGCTCGGCGACCGCTTCCTGCCCTACTGCAAGCCCAACCAGGTGATCGTCAGCACGGCGCACTCGGCGCTGTTCGACGAGCGCGCGCTGGCCGACGTGCTGGCCAGCGGCCGCGTCGCGGCGGCCTGGTTCGACAGCATGGAGCCCGGCGCGCTCGACAGCGGCCGGCCGCTGGCCGGCATCGGCACGCTGCAGATCACGCCGCGCGTGGCCAGCACGACGCGCGAGTCGCGCCTGCGCAGCGCCTGGGCGGTGGCGCGCCGCATCGACGAACTGCTCGCCTACGCGCCCCAGCCGCAGCGCGACTTCAGGCCGACGGACCCAAGCGTCCCAGCTGATCTTGCAGACGGTCCCGTGTCGCAGTGAAGTCGGCGATGCGCTGACGCTCCTGCGCCACCACCGCCGCCGGCGCGCGCGCGACGAAGCTCTCGTTGGCCAGCTTGGTGTTGGCCTTGCCGATCTCGCCGTCGAGCCGCGCGACTTCCTTCGAGAGGCGTTCGCGCTCGGCGGCGACGTCGATCTCGACGTGCAGCGCCAGCCGCGACGCCCCGCGCACCACCACCGGCGCGCTGCGCGTGGCCTGCGCGAAGGCGGCCTCGTCGTCGAACACCTGCACCTCGCTGAGCTTGGCCAGCGCGGCCAGCAGCGGCGCGGCTTCGCGCAGGAAGGCGTTGTCGCCGGTGGCGCGCAGCGGCACGCGCTGCGCCGGCGACAGGCTCATCTCGCCGCGCAGCGCGCGGCAGGCGCCGACCAGTTCCTTCAGCCGGGCGACCCAGGCGTCGGACGCCGCGTCGATGTTCTGCGGCTGCGCCTGCGGGTAGGGCGCGGCGACGATGCCCTGGGCGGTGCTCTTGCCGGCCACCGGCGCGACCTTCTCCCACAGCTCGGCGGTGATGAAGGGCGTGATCGGGTGCAGCAGGCGCAGCACCGCCTCGAGCACGCGGATCAGCGTGCGCCGCGTGGCGCGCTGCTGCCCGGGCGTGCCGCCGGCGATCTGCACCTTGGCGATCTCGATGTACCAGTCGCAGTACTCGTCCCAGACGAAGGCGTAGATCGCGCCCGCGACGTTGTCGAGCCGGTAGTCGGCGAAGCCCTGCGCCACCGCCGCCTCGACGCGCTGCAGTTCGCCGACGATCCAGCGGTCGGCCGCCGAGCGGCCCGCGTCGCCTTCCGAGCAGTCGAAGCCCTCGCAGTTCATCAGCACGAACTTGCTGGCGTTCCAGAGCTTGTTGCAGAAGTTGCGGTAGCCCTCGCAGCGCTTGCTGTCGAAGTTGATGTTGCGCCCCAGGCTCGCCAGCGAGGCGAAGGTGAAGCGCAGCGCGTCGGCGCCGAAGGCGGGGATGCCGTCGGGGAACTCCTTCTCGGTGTCCTTGCGCACGCGCGGCGCGGTCTCGGGGCGGCGCAGCCCGGTGGTGCGTTTGTCCAGCAGCGCGGGCAGGGCGATGCCGTCGATCAGGTCGACCGGATCGAGCACGTTGCCCTCGCTCTTGCTCATCTTGCGGCCCTGCGCGTCGCGCACCAGGCCGTGGATGTAGACGTGGCGGAACGGCACCTTGCCGGTGAAGTGCACCGTCATCATGATCATCCGGGCGACCCAGAAGAAGATGATGTCGAAACCGGTCACCAGCACGCTCGAGGGCAGGAACAGGTCCTGCTCGATCGTTTTTGCCGGCCAGCCCAGCGTCGAGAAGGGCACCAGCGCCGACGAGTACCAGGTGTCGAGCACGTCGGGGTCGCGCGTCAGCGGGCCGCCGTAGCCGTCGGCCTCGGCCTTGGCGCGCGCGTCGGCTTCGTTGCGCGCCACGTAGACGCGGCCGTCGCTGCCGTACCACGCCGGGATCTGGTGGCCCCACCAGAGCTGGCGCGAGATGCACCAGTCCTGGATGTTGTTCATCCACTGGTGGTAGGTGTTGACCCACTGCTCGGGCACGAACTTCACCGCGCCGCTGTCCACCGCCTCGATCGCCTGCTGCGCGATGCTCTTGCCGTTCGCGCCCGGCCTGGTGGTGGCCACGAACCACTGGTCGGTCAGCATCGGCTCGACCACCTGGCCGGTGCGCGCGCAGCGCGGCACCATCAGCTTGTGCTTCCTGACCTCGACCAGCAGGCCTTGCGCTTCGAGGTCGGCGACGACCTTCTTGCGCGCGGCGAAGCGGTCCAGCCCGCGGTACGCGGCCGGCGCGTGTTCGTTCACCTTCGCGTCGAGCGACAGGATGCCGATGACGGGCAGCCCGTGGCGCTGGCCGACCGCGTAGTCGTTGGCGTCGTGCGCCGGCGTGACCTTGACGACGCCGGTGCCGAACTCGCGGTCGACGTAGGCGTCGGCGATCACCGGGATGTCGCGGTCGCCGAGCGGCAGGCGCACCGTCTTGCCGACGAGCCGGGCGTAGCGCTCGTCCTCGGGGTGCACCATCACCGCCACGTCGCCGAGCATGGTCTCGGGCCGCGTGGTGGCCACCACCAGCGAGCCGCTGCCGTCGGTCAGCGGATAGGCGATGTGCCACAGCGAGCCGTCTTCCTCCTCGCTCTCGACTTCGAGGTCGGACACCGCCGACATCAGCACCGGATCCCAGTTGACGAGGCGCTTGCCGCGATAGATCAGACCTTCTTCGTAGAGCCGGACGAAGGTGTCGGTGACGACGGGCGAGAGCCTGTCGTCCATCGTGAAGTACTCGTGCTCCCAGCTCACGCTGGCGCCCATGCGGCGCATCTGGCGCGTGATGGTGGCGCCCGAGCTGTGCTTCCAGTCCCACACGTGCTTCAGGAAGCCCTCGCGGCCGAGTTCGTGGCGGCCGATGCCCGCTTCCTGCAACTGCCGCTCGACGACGATCTGCGTCGCGATGCCGGCGTGGTCGGTGCCCGGCACCCACAGCGTGTTGAACCCGCGCATGCGGTGGTAGCGCGTCAGCGAGTCCATGATGGTCTGGTTGAACGCGTGGCCCATGTGCAGCGTGCCGGTCACGTTCGGCGGCGGCAACTGGATCGAGAACGAGGGCTTGCTCGCATCCAGCGTGGGGCGGTAGGCGCCCGACGCTTCCCACAGCGGGCCCCAATGGGCTTCGATGGCGGCGGGCTCGAAGGATTTTGCGAGTTCGGTCATGCGCAAGATTGTAGGCGGCGGGGTGTTGCTGCTATGGTGCGCGGCCATGCCCTTGCCTCGCTTCACGACGCTCGCGCCGCTGCTGGCGCTGCTGCTGGCCGCCTGCGGCGGCGGTGGTGGAAGCGGCGGCAGCGGTGCCGCGGCCTGCGACGTGGCGACGCAGAAGGACTGGCTGCGCGACTACATGCGCGACTGGTACTACTGGGCCGGCCAGTCGCCCGACCCCGAGCCCGGCGGCTACGCCACGGTGGCGGCTTACTTCGAGGCGCTCAAGTACACCGCCTATTCGGGCGTGCCGGGCCGCGTCGACCCCTGGAGCTACATCCAGGACAGCGCCAGCTACAACCGATTCTTCGCCGAGGGCAAGGCCAGCGACTACGGCTTCGCGGTCAACGGCCGCGAGGGCATGCTGCCCTTGAAGGTGCGCTACGTCGAGCCGGCCTCGCCGGCGGCCGGCCGGCTCTTGCGCGGCGACGTGATCAAGGCGATCGACGGCGTGCCCGACAGCGTGCTGATCGCCGGCGACTTCGCGCTGCTGACGCCCTCGCGCACCGGTCAGCAGATCACGCTGGACATCGAGCGCGACGGCGCCGCGCAGCGGGTGACGGTCACGGCCGCCGAATATTCGCTGACGCCGGTGTCGGCCGCGGCGACGCTGCCCGGCCAGGTCGGCTACGTGCTGCTGAAGGACTTCATCACGCAGGCCGAGGCGCCGCTCGCCGCGCGGCTAGACGCGATCAAGGCCGGCGGCGCCCGCGACCTGGTCATCGACCTGCGCTACAACGGCGGCGGGCGCATCTCCACCGCCAACCACTTCGCCTCGCAGGTGGTGGGCGCGCTGCACGCCGGCAAGGTCTTCACCACGCTGCGCTACAACACCCGGCATACCGGCGCCGACACCCGCTACACGATGGCCGGCGCCAGTGGCCCGGCCTTCGAACGCATCGCGGTGCTGACCGGAGCGCGCACCTGCTCGGCCAGCGAGCTGCTGGTCAACGGCCTGCGCCCCTACGCGCGGCAGGTGGTGACGATAGGCGCCGCCAGTTGCGGCAAGCCCTATGGCTTCAGCCCGAGGGAGTCTTGCGGCAACACCTACAGCGCGGTCAACTTCCGGGCCGTCAACGCGCTCGGCGAGGCCGACTACGAAGCCGGGATGACACCCACCTGCGCGGTGGCCGAAGACTTCGCCGGCGTGCTCGGCGACCCGGCCGAGAAACTCACCGCCGCGGCGCTGGACTACCTGCGCACCGGCGCCTGCCCCGCGGCCTCGGCCGACGAGCGCGAACGCGCCAGCGCGCTGGCCGAGCGCGCGCGGCGCCCGTTCGCCGAGCCCGGCGAGCGGCGCGGCATGACGGCGGACTAGCAAACCAGACACATTTCGACATATTGCGGCACAGCGCCGCAACGCAGGGCCGCCAGCATGCGGCCCATGAGCAGTCACCACGTCCACCTCGTCGACGCCGATCACGCCAGCCGTGGCGCGCTGGCGCGCTACTTCGAGGCCCACGGCCTGAGCGTCACCGTGATGGACTCGGCCGCCGAGTTGCTGCGGCGCATGCACCGCCAGCGCCCCGACGTGGTGGTGATGGATGCCGCGCTGCCTGGCCTGAGCGGCCTGCAGGCGTGCCGGCAACTGCGCGGCGAGGGCGACCGCGTGCCGCTGATCCTGCTGAGCGCGCGCAACGAGGAGGTCGACCGCGTGCTGGCGCTGGAGATGGGCGCCGACGACGTGACCGGCAAGCCCTGCGCGCCGCGCGAGCTGCTGGCGCGCATGCAGGCGCTGCTGCGCCGCGCCAACGTGGCGCCCGGCCAGCCGATGCTGTCGATGGCGCCGGTGGACATCGGCGCGCTGCGTTTCGACATCGCCTCGCGCAGCCTGCTGCGCGACGGCCAGGTCCACGTGCTCAGCACCGTCGAGTACGCGGTGCTCGCCGAGCTGGTGGCCAACCCGGGCATCGCGGTGTCGCGCGAGCGCCTGCTGGCCGCCTCGCACGGCCGCAGCGACGGGCTGCTGCCGCGCGCCATCGACGTGGCGGTGATGCGGCTGCGCAAGCGCGTCGAGCCCGATCCGGCGCACCCGCGCTTCCTGCAGACCATCCGCGGCCACGGCTACATGTTCGTGCCCGCGACGGCGGCACCGGCGCCCGCCGCCGAAACCCGGCGCGCGCGGCCGCGCTACATCAGCAGGTGCTCGCCGGCGTTCTCGCCGCCCAGCACGACGTAGTTCACCTTGCGCAGGTCGGCGAGCTTCGTGCCGCCGCCGTAGCTGATCGAGCTCTGCACGTCCTCGCGCATCTCGCGCAGCGTGTCGGCCAGCTTGCCCTTGATCGGCTCGAGGATGCGCTTGCCCTCGACGTGCTTGTACTCGCCCTTGTTGAAGTCGCTGGCCGAGCCGTAGTACTCCTTGAAGAGCTGGCCGTCGACCTCGACGGTGCGGCCGGGCGACTCTTCGTGGCCGGCGAACAGCGAGCCGATCATCACCATCGAGGCGCCGAATCGGATGCTCTTGGCGATGTCGCCGTGGTGGCGGATGCCGCCGTCGGCGATGATGGGCTTGCTCGCCACGCGCGCGCACCACTTCAGCGCCGAGAGCTGCCAGCCGCCGGTGCCGAAGCCGGTCTTGAGCTTGGTGATGCACACCTTGCCCGGGCCCACGCCGACCTTGGTGGCGTCGGCGCCCCAGTTCTCCAGGTCGATCACCGCCTCGGGCGTGGCCACGTTGCCGGCGATCACGAAGGTGTCGGGCATCTTCTCCTTGATGTGCGCGATGGTGCGCCGCACGCTGTCGGCGTGGCCGTGCGCGATGTCGATGGTGATGTAGTCGGCGCCCACGCCTTCGAGCGCGAGGCGGTCGATCACCTCGATGTCGGCCGGCTTGACGCCCGAGCTGATCGAGACGAACAGGCCGCGCTCGCGCATGCGCCTGGCGAAGGCGATGTTGTCGATCTCGAAGCGGTGCATCACGTAGAAGTAGCCGTTGGCGGCCAGCCACTGCGCGATCGGCTCGTCGAGCACCGTCTTCATGTTGGCCGGCACCACCGGCAGCGCGAAGCGGCGCGGGCCGAGTTCCGCCGAGGGGTCGCACTCGCTGCGGCTCTCGACGCGGCACTTGCGCGGCAGCAGCAGGATGTTGTCGTAGTCGAAGATTTCCATGAAGCGGCTCCTTGTAATTCAACGGTGAGCGCTTGACTTGGAAACCCGGTTCGCCAAAAGAAAACCGGGCGCCAAAATTTGGGCCCGGTGGCGAATTCTACGCCGTGCCGCCCGGCGGCGCGAAGCGCGCGGCCAGGTCCACGCTGGAGGCGCGGCCGATCCGCGCGCCGTGCTGGTCCAGCCAGCGCTGCGCGCGGGCGCGGCCGAGGTCGCGCAGCCGCTCGAGGAAGGGCCGGTGCGCGATCAGGCGCGTCTCGGCGGCCAGCGTGCCCAGGTCGTCGTGCGCGTCGATCAGGTGCAGGCGCAGCGCGCGCAGCCGCCGCTCCAGCCGGCCGATCGCGAAGGCCGAGCGCCGCGCCTCGGCGGCGGCCTCGGCGAGCAGCGTCGCTTCGCGCAGGAAGCCGGCGTTGAAGCTGAACTCCAGCGCGCGGCTGCGGATCTCCTCGGCGCTGATCGGCACGTTCTCGTGCGACAGCGGGCTCAGCGCCACGATCAGCAGGTCGGCCACGCCCTCGTGCAGCAGCGGGAACAGCGCCGGGTTGGCGCTGTAGCCACCGTCCCAGTAGGGCTCGCCGTCGATCATCACCGCCTGGTGCAGCGTCGGCAGGCAGGACGAGGCGAGCGCGGCGTCCAGCTCGAGCTCGTGGTTGCGGAACAGGCGCAGGCGCCCGGTGTTGGCGTGCGTCGCGGCGATCAGCAGGCGCGGCGCGCCGCGCCGCCGCAGGCGCTCGAAGTCGATCTGCGCGGCCAGCACCTCGCGCAGCGGGTTCAGGCCCAGCGGGTTGAGCTGGTAGGGCGAGAACAGGCGCGTCCAGTGCATCAGCGCGCGCAGGCCCGGCGCGAGGCCGGGGCTCTCGGTGGGGCCGACCAGCCATTGCTCGAAGGGCAGCTTGCCGCCCACCGCGCCCCAGAACGCGGCCAGCGCCTCGCGCGCGCCCTCGGCGCCGCCGCGCATCCAGCCGTCGGCCAGCGCCAGCGCGTTCATCGCGCCGGCGCTGGTGCCGCTGATCGCCGTGAAGCGAAAACGCCCGGTTTCGAGCAGCGCGTCGAGCACGCCCCAGGTGTAGGCGCCGTGCGCCCCGCCGCCTTGCAGCGCGAGGCCGAGCGCGGGGCGCGCCGCGGCCGGGGAGGTGAAGGGCCAGACCATGCCCCGATCCTAGAATGCCTCGATGAATTCGACAGCGCCGCCCGACGATCGCGAGATTCCGCTCTTCGAGGAACACGAAGCGGCCGCGCCGCCGCCGGGGCTGGACGCATCGGGCGGCCTGCTGCGCGGCCTGAACCCCGAGCAGCTTGCCGCGGTGACGCTGCCGGCCCGGCCGGCGCTGATCCTCGCCGGCGCGGGCTCGGGCAAGACGCGCGTGCTGACCACGCGCATCGCCTGGCTGATCGGCAACGGCATGGTGTCGCCGGCCGGCGTGATGGCGGTGACCTTCACCAACAAGGCCGCCAAGGAGATGCTGACGCGCCTGTCGGCGATGCTGCCGCTGCCGGTGCGCGGCATGTGGATCGGCACCTTCCACGGCCTGTGCAACCGCTTCCTGCGCGCGCACTGGAAGCTCGCCGGGCTGCCGCAGGGCTTCCAGATCCTCGACTCGTCCGACCAGCTCTCGGCCGTCAAGCGCGTCATCAAGGCGATGAACCTCGACGAAGAGCGCTATGTGCCCAAGCAGGTGACCTGGTTCATCGCCGGCCAGAAGGAAGACGGCCTGCGCCCGAAGGACGTGGAGGTGCGCGACGAGCTGACGCGCGTGATGGTGCAGGTCTACCAGGCCTACGAGGAGCAGTGCCAGCGCGAGGGCGTGGTCGATTTCGCCGAACTGATGCTGCGCTGCTACGAGCTGATGCGCGACAACGCCGCGCTGCGCGAGCACTACCAGCACCGCTTCCGCCACATCCTGGTCGACGAGTTCCAGGACACCAACAAGCTGCAGTACGCCTGGCTGAAGATGTTCGCGGGCACGCAGGCGGCGATCTTCGCCGTCGGCGACGACGACCAGAGCATCTACGCCTTCCGCGGCGCGCAGGTCGGCAACATGAGCGCCTTCGAGCGCGAGTTCCGCGTCGAGCAGGTGATCAAGCTGGAGCGCAACTACCGCAGCTACGGCAACATCCTGGACAGCGCCAACGAGCTGATCGCGCACAACCGCAAGCGCCTGGGCAAGAACCTGCACACCGAGTCCGGCGCCGGCGAGCCGGTGCGCGTGTACGAGGCCACCAGCGACTTCGCCGAGGCGCAGTGGTTCGTCGAGGAGGCGCAGCAACTGCACCGCGACGGCATGGCGCGCCACGAGATCGCGCTGCTGTACCGAAGCAACGCGCAGAGCCGCGTGCTGGAGAGCGCGCTGTTCAACGCCGGCATTCCGTACAAGGTCTACGGCGGGTTCCGATTCTTCGAGCGCTCCGAGGTGAAGCACGCGCTGGCCTACCTGCGCCTGGTCGAGAACGCCAACGACGACACCAGCTTCCTGCGCGTGGTGAACCTCCCGGCGCGTCACATTGGCGCGCGCACCGTCGAGCAGTTGCAGGACGCGGCGCGCGCCAGCGGCCGCAGCCTCGCGCAGAGCGCCGGCGCGCTTTCGGGCAAGGGCGGCGCCAACGTGCAGGCCTTCGTCGCGCTGATCGACACGATGCGCGACGCGACGCGCGGCCTGACGCTGCGCGAGATCATCGAGCACATGCTGCATGCCTCGGGCCTGGTCGACTTCTACAAGACCGACAAGGAAGGCAAGGACAGGCTCGAGAACCTGGACGAACTGGTCAACGCCGCCGAGGCTTTCGTGACGCAGGAAGGCTTCGGCCGCGACGCGGTGGCGCTGCCGGTGGACGAGCAGGGCGCCGCGGCCGCGCAGCAGGCGCCCGACGCCGAGACCGGCGAGATCATGTCGCCGCTGGCAGCCTTCCTGACGCACGCCTCGCTCGAAGCCGGCGACAACCAGGCGCAGGCCGGGCAGGACGCGATCCAGTTGATGACGGTGCACTCGGCCAAGGGCCTGGAGTTCGACGCCGTCTTCATCACCGGGCTGGAGGAGGGCCTGTTCCCGCACGAGAACAGCCTCGCCGACCAGGACGGGCTGGAGGAAGAGCGGCGCCTGATGTACGTGGCGATCACGCGCGCGCGCCGGCGCCTGTACCTGAGCTTCAGCCAGACGCGGCTGCTGCACGGCCAGACGCGCTACAACGTCAAGAGCCGCTTCTTCGACGAACTGCCCGAGCGCTGCCTGAAGTGGATCACGCCGCGCACGCAGGGCTTCGGCTCGGGTTTCGCGCGCGAGTACCAGCAGGCCTGGCAGCGCGGCGCCGGGCTGGGTTCGATCGTCGGTGCGGGGCGCGTGGAGCCGCGTGCCGCGCCCAAGGCGGCGGCGTCGCATGGCCTGCGCACCGGGCAGAGCGTGTTCCACACCAAGTTCGGCGAGGGCGTGGTCGTCACGCTCGAAGGCAGCGGCGAGGATGCGCGCGCGCAGGTGAACTTCGGGCGCCACGGCATGAAGTGGCTGGCGCTGTCCGTCGCCAAGCTCACGCCGGTCTGACCAGCCCTGCCGCGAGGCAGATCCGGCGCCGGGCCGCCCCAAGCCGGACGGCGCCCCTTGGGGGCAGGAGCGTAGCGACTGGGGGGCGTCCGGCGCTGGGCCGCCCCAAGCCGGACGGCGCCCCTTGGGGGCAGGAGCGTAGCGACTGGGGGGCTCTATTCCTTCGTGCTGATCGCGGTGACGCGGCCGCTGCGCGGCTCGAGTTCGCAGCGGTAGCTGAACGGGATCAGGTTCATGCCCGGCGCGCGCTCCACCGAGCCCGCGCCCGTCATCTCGACGCGGCCGAACTCGGCCGCTTGCAATCGCCGCGAATCCGAGCCGAAGTTGATGCGGCCGACACGTGGATGCAGCTTCTTCAGCGCCGCCGCGGCGGCGCTCTCGCAGGCCTGCGGCGAGACGTTGGTGAGGTCGGGGTCGAAGGCCTTCTCGGCCGCCGCGGCGCGCGCGCCGGCACCGTCGCGCAGCACCACGCCGGAGGTGGAATCGTTTTGTGCGTCGTACGAGCAGCCGTAGCTGAACGCGACGCTCTTGCCGCCGGCGGCGCGGTAGCGGCCCTCGCCGCGCACGCTGGTCTCGTCGTCGCCGCCCGGCGCGAGCACGCGGCGCGCGGCGAGGAACTGCACCTCCTTCGCGTCGCGGCCGCGCAGGCGGTGCAGGGTTTCGCTCACCGCCTGCTCGCAGCGCTCGGCGGCGCGCGCCGCATCGGGCGGCGCGGCGAACACCGATGCGGCGCAGGCCGCAAGCAGGGAAAACAGCAGGGTGGGGCTGAGCTTCACGGTGGCGCTGGCGTGTCGATGCGCCGACTGTAGCGCGCCTGCCCGGTGAACGGGCGATGCAAGCCAGCGTGAGGCGTGGCAAGGCCCCGGCGCGTGATTCCACGGCTTGTGCACAGGGTTCTCCACCGCGGCTGTGGACAACAGCGATGGGCGCCGTTGCGAGGTCATGAGCGCTTGCGGTGCGCCGGCAGCCGTTGCAGGAAGTCCACCGCCCGGTGCAGTGCTTCATCGAAGCCGGGCTTGTAGTGCAGCACGTCGATCGCTTCGAACTGCGCGCGCAGCACCGCGTCTCGGCTGTGCAATTGTCCGATGAACGCGCTGCGGTGCCGTGTCAGGAAATGGTGGGCCTGCCGCAAGGCTTCCGGCTCGCGCTCGATGACCAGCGACAGATCGAAGAGGTCACGAGCGCTCGGACTGTCACCCCGGTGCCAGAGCTTCTTTGCGACGATCTCGGCGGCGGTCTCGACGCGAACCATCCGCTTCAGCAAGCGCCAGGTCTCGTAAGGCGCGGTCGTCAGATTGGATGAGGCGACGAAGTCGATCTCGCCCTCGGGCCGCAGGAGCTTGACGAAGCCGGCGCCTTCCACGTAGTCGCTGGCGATGGCATCGGCCAGGTCGCTCAGCCGGGGCGTCACGTGCCCGAGGTACTGCGGGTCGGGCACGAAGATGTCGATGTCCTTGCTGCGCCGGTGGCGGTATCGGAGCATGAGCACCGTGCCGCCGCCGAGAGTCCAGAACGGGTCGCTCACGCCGTGCCGGTCGAGCGCGTCGAGCAACTGGAGGGCCTGTGCGAGCAGGGCTCGCCAAGGCCCGCCGGGCAGGCGCGCCGGCTGCCGGCCGGCGGGCTCGGCGATCATGCCCATGCCGGGCGCGGCGACTTGAATTCACGCGCCCAGCGCAAGAGGTGTTGCCAGACGGTCTTCGCGGGTACGCCCTGCGAGCGGGCCGCTTCCTCGACGGCGGACACGATGAACTTCTCCGGCACCTCGTCGAGCATCGTCGATAGATGAGGCAGCCACTGCGCCGGAAGTTCACCGCTGGCGAGTGCCTGGGCGAGCCGTTGCGGCGTGAGCGATTGCAGGTAGCTGACGCTCGCGGCCTGGCTGGCGGCCCGCAGTCCTCGCTGCGGGTCGTGTTGTTGCTGTTCCGCGCGCAGCGTCAGCCCGAGGAGGTCGAGAAGGTGAGCGAGCTTGCTGACGCCGAGGTCGACGATGGTGCCGGTTTCCAACTGGTTGATCGTCGCGCGCGACAAACCGGACAAACGTGCCAGCCTGGCCTGGGACAAGCCCAGATCCTCGCGTCGCCGGCGAACCATCCGGCCGATCTCGTCCAGACGCAGTGCAGACATGGGTGCTCCCGGAGCGACAAGGATTGTCGAATATATTCGACAATTTTGCGTGGCGCCACCGCGTTGTGCCGCCGCTCTCAGCCGCGCCGCCCCGGCCAGCCGCGCGTGGCGACCACGCGGCCGTCGTGCAGCACCAGCAGCGCCTGCGCGCCGGCCTCGGCCACGGCGTCTAGCGCGCGCCGGCGGCCCAGCACCATGCAGGCGGTCGACAGCGCGTCGGCGGTGCAGGCGTCGGCCGCGAGCACGGTGGCGCTTTGCAGTTCACCGGGCGAGACGCCGGTGCGCGGGTCGAGGATGTGGAAGAGGCGCCGGTCGCGCGTGAAGGCGAAGCCGTCGTTGCCCGAGGTGGCCAGCGCGGCATCGTTGATCGCGAGCACGTCGAGCCAGTCGGCGGCGTCGGCGGCTCGCGGCCGCGGGTCGCGCACGCCGATGCGCCAGGGCTGGCCCGGCCGCGCGAAGCCGGCGGCGAAGGGCTCGCCGGCATCGACCAGGGCGTGGCGCACGCCGTGCGCGGCGAGCACCGCCCAGGCGGCGTCGCTCGCATAACCTTGCGCCAGGCCGTTGAGCGTGCACTGCATGCGCGGCGCGGCGAGGCGGATGTGATCGCCCTCGATCGCGATGCCCTGCCAGCCCACCGCCGCCATCAACGGCCGCAGTTCGGCGCGGCTGGCCGCGCGCCCCTGCGCCCAGGCGCTGAAATGGCGCTGCCACAGCGGCTGGATCGTGACGTCGAACGCGCCCTCGCTGCGCGCGCTCCAGGCCAGCGCGTGGCGCATCAGCGCGGCGAGGTCGCCATCGGCCGGCGCCTCGACGACGCCGTCGCGGTTCAGGCGCGCCAGCGGCGAGGCCGGGTCGTGCAGATCGACGGCCCGCTCGACCCGCGCGATGCGCGCCATCGCGGCATCGGCGGCGCGTTCGGCCTGCGCGCGCGGCAGGCCGGCGATGGTGATCGCCACGCGCGTGCCGAAGGCGAGGGCGTGGCGCTCGACGCGGCTCTCGCCGTCGTGCGCCAGCGCGGGCGTGGCGGCCAGCGCCAGGCAGCCGCGCAGGAAGCGGCGTCGCCTCATGGCCTGCGCTCCTTGCGCCGCAGCGCGCTCCAGGTGCCGCTGGCGGCCAGCACCAGCAGCACGATCGCGGCAAGGTCGGTCAGCCACACGCCGATAGGGCCCAGCCAGCGGCCCGAGTGCAGGTCGAGCAGCACACGCTCGAGCGTCAGCCCGCCGGACACGCCGGGCGCGATGCCTTGTCGCAGTTCGTCGGGCAGCGCTTGCAGCGCGGCCCAGCGCGGTTCGCCGGCGGGCGCCGTGTCGCTCCACGCGCTGGCCTGCGCGTCGGTGTAGCGGCGGCGTGTGTCTTCGCTTTCGATCACGACGTGTGCATAGGCGCTGTCACCGATCGTGCCGACACGCCGCGCCGCGAAGCCCGCCGGCAGCGCCACGCGCTCGACCAGCCGGCTCGCGTCGTCGACGACCAGCGCCTGCCGCGCATCGATGATCAGCCAGCCCGGCGCCAGCGGCGCGGCGCCGACGAGGCGCTCGACCTCGGGCAGTTCGAGCCGCCGCTCGTCGAGGAAGAGCTGCCGCTCCCACTGGCTCAGCCAGTGCCCGCCCGGCAGTGCCTGCGCCGCCGCGGGCTGCGCCTCGGGCACCTGCCACCAGCGCTTGAGCCAGGCCGATTGCACGCCGCGCTGCGCCAGGCCCAGTTCACCGGTGTGATTCAGCAGCACGCCGGTCACCGCCGCCAGCACCAGCCACAGCGCCGCGGCCAGGCCGAGGCGGCGGTGCCAGCGCATCCAGAACGCCAGCGCTCCGCCGCGTCGGCTGCGGCGTCCATGACGCGCATGACGCTCAGGGCGCATGCGTGATCACCTCGCGGTGCAGCACCAGCGCCAGCCGCGCGAGCCGCTCGTAGGCCTGCACCGACAGCGTCGCGCCGGTGATGCCGTCGATCTTGCGGTCCAGCCTGTCGCCGTCGGCCAGGCGCGCGCCGCCGAACTGTCGGGTGTAGGCCGGGAAGCGGATCTCCCAGCCGCGCGACTCGCGGAAGACCAGCACCTCGGTGCGCTCGATCGCATCGCCGGCGAGCACGAAGCCGATGGTGATCTCCTCGTCCTTGCCGACTTCGTCGAGCACCCAGGCGGTGCGCTTGTCGCTCTTGTCGGCACGCCAGTAGCGGATGCGAAGCTGGCGGTAGGGATGGCCGAGCACCGCCTGCATGCGCTGCTGCAGCGCCGGCGAGGGCCACAGCAGTTGCGGCGCCGGCGGCTGGCCGGCGAAGGCCGAGCGGATGAACTCGTCGGGCTCCTTGTAGACATCGGGCGCGGCGGCGGCGCCGCGCGCGGCCAGCAGCGGCGCCGCCAGCCCCGCCACGAGCACCGCCCGCCGAACGCTCACAGCGACTTCAGGAAGGCCACCAGCGCGGCGCGGTCGGCGGCGCTCATCGTGCGGAAGCGTTCCTTGGAGGCTTCGGCCTCGCCGCCGTGCCACAGGATCGCCTCTTCCAGCGTGCGCGCGCGGCCGTCGTGCAGGAAGCCGGCGAGGCTGTTGACCACGTGCGTCAGCCCGATGCCCCACAGCGGCCGCGTCTTCCACTCGCTGCCGTTGGCGCCGAAGTCGCTGCGCTGGTCGGCCAGGCCCTCGCCCATGTCGTGCAGCAGCATGTCGGTGAAGGGGTAGATGCGCTGGTTCGCCACGGCCGCCACCGGCGTCGTGCCGCTGGGCCCCCAGATGCCCGGGTGCGTGCCGGTGGTGAACGAGGGGTTGTGGCACACGCTGCACTTGGCATCGACGAACAGCGCCGCGCCGCGCCGCACGTCGCTCGCGCTCACGTCGCGCCGCGCCGGCACGGCCAGCGTGTTGTTGTAGAAGATCACGCGCTTGACGACTTCCTCGCTCGCCTCGTAGCCGCTCGCGGCCTGGCCGTCGTCGTCCGGGTTGGCGGCGCGGTAGGCGTCGTACAGCGGCGTGCCGGCGATGCTCTCGTCGGGGAACAGGTAGTTGGTGATGCCCATGTCGCCGCGGTAGGCGCCGGCGCCCTGCACCAGCACCGAGGGCGTGCTGGCCTTCCAGCCGAAGCGGCCCAGCGAGCGCGGCTCGGGGTTGCCCTGAGCGGCCTTGACCGGGTCGAACACCCAGTTCGGCCGGCCCGAGATGCCGTCGCCGTTGGCATCGTTCTCGTCGGCCAGCGCGAGGATCGCGCTCTCGGGAATAGCCTCCAGCAGCCCGAGGCCGAAAGTCGGCATGCCCATGCGCGGGCTGGTCGAGACGCCCGCTTGCAGCAGAGCGCTCGTGCTCGCGCCGCCGCTGCACTTGGCTTCGCCCGGGTCGTCGTAGGGGTTGCAGATGCGGAACAGCGGCTTGTACAGCGTGACCGGCGTGCCGTCGCCGTAGTTGACCGTGCTGCGCTCGAAGCTCACGTACACGTCGGCCTGGCCGCTGAATTCGCTGTCGGGGCGCACGCCCAGCACGCTGCGGTGGAAGAGCTGGTCGGAGAAGCCCGGCACCGCCTGCGGCGCGCAGTAGCGGTTGGCCGCGCTGGGTGTGCACGCGGCCTGGCCGTTGACGCTGATGCGCAGGAACACGCCGGCCTCGCTGCCGAGCTTGGTCCACTCACCAACGGTGCTGTTCAGCACAGCAGAGGTGTAGGCGGCTCGACCGTCGCTGGCGTGGCAGCGAATGCAGGCGATGTTGTTGTGCACCGGCCCGAGGCCATCGACAACGGGGAAGTCGGTGCTCGGCGCCTTGAGAAAGTTCTGCTCGAAGTCCACGTCGCCGGCTAGATGCAGCGCGAGGCCGTCCGTGTCTAAATTGGGAGCGGGCGTGTCGAAGCCGCGATTGGCCTGATTGGCCGTGGTGTTGGTGGTGGCGTCGCCGAGCGCAGTCACCACCGCCCAGTCGGGCACGGCGAGGTTGCCGCCGCCGCCGCCTCCGCCGCCGTCATAAGGATCGTCACCTCCACCGCAGGCTGCAACCAATCCGAGGGTGGTGGCCAGGGCTGCGGCGGCTGCACGCAGCCTTGGCGCTTCGATCATGATGACTCCTTGGCGGCGGCTGAGGGGCGACGTGGCGGTCAAGCGAACATGGTGCTGGCGACCAGCGGCTTGACGTCGTTCTGCAAGGTCGCTTGCAGCGTGTTGCAAGCGCCGATCGCGGTGGTAATCAACGCACGGCCGGCGGTGGTGCCAATTTGCACGCGGAACGGTTGCGCGCTGCCAGAGATCACCGTCGTCGTGTCATTGCCGTCGCCCTTGATCAGCGCGATCTTCTTCTGCGCGTTGACGATCTCGTTGAACACCCGGGTTGCCAGCGTTGCGTTGCGCTCGGCGACGAAGGTGTACAGACCGGTGGCCGAAGCTGACGGTGCCGTGCCGCTGAAGCCGAGCACTCCGGTGTAGACATTCAAGATGCTCTGGATATTGTTGTGGAAGTCAGTCAGCGAGTTCCATGAATACTGCGACTCGACTAGGCTCGTGTCAGCCTGTGCCAGCGTGTCGCCCAGCGGGTCGGCCAGCTTGGCATTGCCCACCTCGTCTGCGATCGTCGATAGGCCGTCAACCAGTGCACCGAGCACGCCGGCATAACCCGTGTGCACGCTATTGCTTGTGCCTGGTGTCTTGAGCTGGGCTGCGTAAGAGATCGTGCGGTTGTTGTAGGGTTTGGTCCAGGCGTCCGCGAGCGCCTGCGTGCGATTCTTCAGCGCCTGCGCCAGAGCGACCAAGTAGTTCAGTTCTGGCTCGGTCAGAGAACTGGCCACCTTGTCGTTAGTGTTCACGCCATCGCCGAACAGCACGTACTCGATTGCGTGGAAGCCACGCAAGTCATCAGGGGCGTCCTCGATCTGCGGTACCGTCGGGTTCGGGTTGGTGGCTAGGAAGCCCACCAAGCTCGGCGTATCCAGCGGCCAGGTGTCGATCGCACCGTCGATGCCTAACTCACCCCCGGTCACAGGGCCGATCAAAAATCCTTCGCTCGATTCCCAGGGCACGCGCGTGGCGCGCCATTGGGCCTGCGCGGCATCCAAGTTGGCGTCGTTAGGTGCAGCGCGCAAGGTGGTCACCGCCGTCAGCAGCAAGCCGGCCTGAGTGTTGAGGTTGCTGTAGGTCTGGACGATCACGTTGTCGACGATATTGTCGACCATCGGCTTGGCGTTGAAACCCTGCGAGCCGCTGTCGGACGAGTCGCCACCGCCGCAACCGGCGAGCGCGAGCGGTACGGCACCCAGGCTCCAGAGAAGCTGTCTGCGGGCGATCTTTTGCATGATGTTCCTTTCGAGGGACGGACGGAAATGGGTTGAGGAGGTGTTCAGAACTCGAAGCCCGCAGCGACACCAAGCACGTCCTGCTTGTCGGCGATCAGGCCGTCGTTGCTGCGGCGCGAGTACTCGCCCTTGATCACGATGCCGGGCTGCGGCTTGTAGTTCAGGCCCACGGTGGCGGCCTTGCGGTGGTAGCGCGGCACGCGCGCGATGCCGGGGGCGGTGTCGGCGTGGGTGTCGTAGTCCTCGTAGCGGGCGAACAGGTCGAGCCGGCCGGGCACGCCGCCGTTGGCCCACAGCGAGAGCACGTCGTAGCCCGCCTCGACGAAGAACGACTTGGCGCGCTTGCCCACCGGCGTGCGCGACACGCCCAGCACGCCACCGTTGAAGGTGTTGAAGTTGGCCTGCGTGACCTTGCGCGAGTTCTGCACCTGGCCGAGCAGCACCTGGCCACGCACCGTCCACGGGCCGACCTCGTAGCGGCCGTGCACTTCGCCGAGCGTGACGAAGGCCTTGGCCGAGAGGTTCTGGCGCGGCCGGTTGGGCGCGGAGTCGCCGGCGTAGAAGGCGCCGCCGACCAGCACGCCGGGCGCGAAGGCGTACTCGGCGTGCGCCGCGAAGGCGAAGGCGTCGGCGTTCTTCGTCTCCAGCTTGCGCTGCATGCCGCCGCGCACGAACTCGTGGCCGGAGAAGCCGGTGGAGTCGAGCGCGGTGACGCCCAGCACCTGGTAGCGCAACTGCCCGATGGTGCCGAGCACCTGCACGCCGGTCTCGTGCCACACCGAGGGGATCAGCGAGGTCTCGGCCAGCGAGCGCTCGATGGTGAAGAACTCGGTCGGCTGGTGGTACAGGTTGACCATGCCGACCGGCACCACCAGCTCGCCGAAGCGCACGTTCAGCGCCGGGCTGTGGCTGTACTGCAGCCACAACTGCTCGAGCACGATCTCGCCGCCTTTTTCGATCTCGGCTTCGTACTCGCCGGTCTCCTCGGCCTCGTACTCGACGGTCGAGCCGGTGCCGCCGTGCTCGAACTCGATCTCGCCGAACAGCGACCATTTGCCGCCCAGGTTCATGTGCGGCGAGAGCACGAAGCGGCCGATGTCGGTGCGCCCGCGCTCGGTGGCCTTGGCGGTCTGCGTGTTGGCGTAGAAGTCGTAGCGCTGGTAGCTCATCTCGCCGTAACCGGCCCAGCGCAGGCTGCCGCGGCCGGAGGCCGAGGCCTGCGCCTCGCCCGGGGTGGCGGCAGCGGCACCGGCCGGCGCGCCGGGCTGCTGGCCCTGCGCCGTGGCGGTTGCCGCGGCCGCTGCCGGCGGCGCGCCCTTCATCTGCTGCTCCAGCGCGGCGGCCAGCGCTTCGAGCTGGCGCTGCTGCTGCTCCAGCGCCTGGCGCTGGCGCTCCAGTTCGAGGCGCTGCTGCTCGAGTTGCTGCTGCTGCTCGCGCAGCCGCGCGGCCAGGTCGCCGGACGGCGCGGCGGCGTCCTGCGCGAAGGCGCTGCCGGCGCACAGCGCCAGCGCGACGACGGCAGCGTGGATCGACGTGCGCCCCAGGTGGGCGGGCGCGGGCGGGCGGGTCATGGTCGGCAACTCCCTCAGGTGCTTGCTCTCAACGAGATTGATTCTCATTGAGGATTGTAGATGCGTGGCATTCCGAACGGTAGCGGCCCCGCGCCCGTGCGCGCCGACCGACGTGCACGGGTATTGATATGGATCAGTGGGAATGGAAGGGGGGAGCCAGCCAGCTCGCGATCAGCCACTGCGCCGCCCAGTAGCTGGCCAGGATCCACAGGCTGGCCGCCGGCAGCGGCAGCGTGAAACGGTTGGTGGCCAGCAGCGCGTCGGACAGCACGAACAGCGCGCCGCCCAGTGCCAGCCCCGCGGCGCGGCGGCGCCGGGGGCCCGGCGGCGCCAGTGGCCACAGCACCGCGGCCTGCGCCGCCATCGCGGCCAGGCAGGCCACGTAGGCCAGCACCGGAATGCGCAGCGCGCCGGGCACGCCGGGCCACAGCAGCCACAGCACGGCCCCGGCCACCAGCGCGTAGACGGCGAAGGGCAGCCGGCGCGCAGCCAGCCGCGCCCTGCGCGTGAAGGCCCACAGGTAGGCCAGGTGCGCGAGCAGGAAGCTCACCAGCCCGGGCAGGAAGCCCCGCTGTGGCCACAGCAGCGCCACGTCACCGGCCAGCGACAGCACCAGCCCGGCCAGCACCCAGCGCCGCAACTGGGGCGTGTCGCGCCCGCGCGGCCAGGCGTGCGCGATGACGAGCACGGTGGCCAGCGGCTTGAAGACAAAATTCATCCAGGGCTGGGCCAGCGCCCACGGCGCGGAGGCGATGGCCAAGGCCGCGCTGGCCAGCCAGGCGGCAACGAGCGCGGAGGCAGACCACATGTCGGTTCGGCGCGCCGGCGGCGGGCGCCTACCGCCGCTCGGCGCGCAGCGCGGGCAGCCCGATGCCGGTGGCGTCGAAGCCGCCGTCCACCGCCAGCGTCTGGCCGTTGACGTAACCGGCCTCGGGGCTGCACAGGAACCACACGCCGCTGGCGATCTCGTCCTCGGTGCCGTAGCGCGCCAGCGGAATGCTGTCGCGGTAGCCGTCGCGTATGGCCTGGCTGTGCACCTGCTTGGCCATCGCCGTTTCCACCGGGCCGGGCGCGATGCAGTTCACGCGGATGCCCACGTCGCCGAGCTCGGCGGCCTGCTGCCGGGTCAGGTGGATCAAGGCCGCCTTGCTGGTGCCGTAGGCGGTGCGCAGCGTGCTGGCGCGCAGGCCCGAGATGGACGCGATGTTCACCACCGCGCCGCCGCGCCCGCCTTCCAGCATCACGCGCGCGCAGGCCTGGGTGCACAGGAACGGGCCGGTGAGGTTGACGTCGATCACGCGCTGCCACTCGGCGCTGCGGGTTTCGAGAATGGGCTTGAACACCGCGGTGCCGGCGTTGTTGACCAGCGCGTCGATGCGGCCGAAGGCCCGCACGGTGCCGGCCACGGCCTGCTCGACCTGCGGCTCGACGGCCACGTCGGCGGTGAAGGCGAGCACGCGGTCCGGCGCGTCCATCGCGCGTGCGGTGGTGTGCAGCGTTTCGCCGTCGATGTCGAGCAGCGCCACGCGCCAGCCCTGTTTCAGGAAGCGCCGCGTCACCGCCAGCCCGATGCCGCGCGCGGCACCGGTCACGAAGGCCACGGGAGCGTCTGCGGAAGCGATTGCGGTCATGGTTTCAGGGCGGGTCGAGGGTCGGGCAGCCATTCTTCCAGCGTCAGCTCGAAGGTCATGCAGATGGGGTTGAGGCCGCGCACGAAGGCGCCGCCCCAGACGCGGCCGTTCGCGTCGGCCACCACGCCGTGGATGAAGGCGCGCGGCACGCCGTCGGCATCGGGGCGGATCTCGCCGGCCAGGCTGGCGATCTCCACCGCCGGGCCGTGGATGTGCAGCGGCGCGCCGTCTTCGCGGGTGCGGATGCAGGCGTCGATCAGGCTGCCCAGCGAGCCGCGCACGAAGGCGCGCTGCAGCTTCAGCTCGGCGCACAGCGCCTCGACGGCGGTGACCAGGTCTTCGTTGGGCGCGATGCGCGCATAGCTCACGCGGCCGTGGCGGCCGGTCTCTACGGTGCTTGTGCTGCTGTTCATGCGGGCTGCACCAGCGGCAGGCGGGTTTCCGGGTCGAACGCGGCGCGCAGCTCGAAGCCCTCGAAGCCGGCGACACGCGCGACGAGCCCCGGCGCGGCGACGAGGCAGTGCGGTGTCAGCAGGTGGCCGCCGACCAGCGGCGCATCCGGCGCCTGCAACACGGCATGGCAATGCACCAGCGGCCGGCCGTCCACGCCGGTGGCCAGCGTGGCGTTCGCGGTGACCAGGCCCACGCGGCCGGTGCTGAGGGGCGCGCCGTGCGTCAGCAAGGCCTGGCCGGCCGGGTCGGGCACCGAGACGCAGTACTGCGCCCGCTCCAGCCAGCCGCCGAGCAGCGTGACCGACGCATGGCGGATGCCGATGCGCGCGAGCGGCTGCACCAGCGCGTCGAACAGGCTCGCACCCGCCGGCAGGTGCAGCCGCACGTGCCGCGCCTGCGCGGCGTGGCGTGCGTTGATGCGCAGCGCCGCCGGCGGCCCGGGCTGCTGCAGGCGGCGCGCGGTGGCGGTCACAGCGCGCCCTGTTCTTCGAGCAGCCGCCGCACGTCCTTCTTCGTGATCTTGCCGTAGCCCGATTTCGGCAGCGCGTCCCAGAAGAAGAAGCGCTGCGGCCAGCGGTAGCGCGCGCAGCGGCCCTCCAGGTGGCGCAGCAGCGCGTCGGCATCGACGGCGGCCACGCCTTCGCGGCGTACCACCACGGCCACGCCCGCCTCGCCCCACTTCGCGTCGGGCACGCCCAGCACGGCCACTTCGGCGACGCCCGGATGCGTCAGCAGTACTTCCTCCACCTCGCGCGGGTAGACGTTGGAGCCGCCCGAGATGTACATGTCGGACTCGCGGCCGGTGATGTACAGCAGCCCGCGCTCGTCCACACGACCGAGGTCGCCGGTGTGGAACCAGCCGCCGCGCAGCGCCTTGGCGGTGGCTTCGGCGTTGGCGTGGTACGAGTGCAGCACGGCCGGGCCGCGCACGCAGATCTCGCCCACGTCGCCGGTGGCCACGGGCTGCATCTGCGCGTCGAGAATGGCCACCTCCATGCCGGTGCGCGGCCGCCCGCAGGAGCCGATGTTGGCGTTGGGGTCGGCGTCGTCGGCCGAATGCATCTCGCGCGGCAGCACCGTGATGCAGCCGGTGACTTCACCCAGGCCGAAGTACTGCACCAGCACCTTGCCGAGCTTTTGCAGCGCCAGCTTCTGGTCGGCACGGTACATCGGCGCGCCGGCATAGATGACGTACTTCAGCGAGCCGTGGTCGAAGCGGTCCACCGCCGGGTGCTCGACGAGCATCTTCACGATGGTGGGCACCGTGAACAGGTTGCTGACGCGGTGCTGCGCTACGAGCTGCCAGAAGACCTCGGGGTCGAGCTTCTCGCCCGGCATCAGCACCGTGGCGGCGCCGCGCGCCACGTTCAGCAGCATGTGCACGCCGGCGCCGTGCGACAGCGGCGCCACGGCGGCCGACACGTCGTTCTCGTCGGTGCCGGGAATCAGGTCGGCCAAGTGGTTGGCGACGACGAAGGCCATCTGGCCATGCGTCAGCACGCCGGCCTTGGGGCGGCCGGTGGTGCCCGAGGTGTAGAAGAACCACAGCGGATCGTCGGCCTGCACCGTGGCCTCGAACGGCGCCGCGCCGCGGTGCGCTTCGACCAGCGCTTCGTAGCCGTGTTCGCCGGCGCGCGGCCGGCCGATGGCGACCACGTGCTTCAGCGCGGGCGACGCGGCGCGCACCGCGTCGACATGGCCCGCGAACAGGTCTTCCGCGATCATCGCGACGGCGCCGCTGCTCTCGGCGAGATAGGCCACTTCCGGCGGCGTGAGCCGGAAGTTCGTCGGTACCCAGACGCAGCCCAGGCGGAACGCGACCCAGCAGCTCTCGAACAGCGCCAGGTTGTTGCGCGACTGCACGAGGATGCGGTCGCCGTGCTTCAGCCCGAGGCCGCGCAACGCGGCTACCATCGCATCGACGCGCGCATCGATCTCGCGCCAGCGCCAGCGCCGGTCGCCGTGGATCAGGCCGGTGCGCTCGGGGAACAGGCGCGCCGTCTGGCGCAGCAGTTGCGCCAGGTTCATCACCTGGGCGGCATGCATGTCAGGCGGCTTCCAGGATGCCGAGGTAGTTGGCGACGGCGGCACCGCCCATGTTGAAGACAGCGCCCAGGTCGGCGTTGCCGATCTGCATGTCACCGGCCGTGCCGCTGAGCTGCATCGCCGCCATCACGTGCTGCGACACGCCGGTGGCGCCTATGGGATGCCCGCGCGACTTCAGGCCGCCCGACGGATTCACCGGCAGCCGGCCGTCCTTGCGCGTGACGCCGTCCAGGATCGCGCGCGCGCCTTGGCCCTGCGGCGCCAGGCCCATCGCTTCGTACTCCAGCAGCTCGGCGATCGTGAAGCAGTCGTGCGTCTCGACGAACTTCAGGTCGGCCAGCGACACCTGCGCGGCGTCCAGCCCCTGCTGCCAGGCCAGGGCCGCGCCCTCGAAGCGTGTCGGGTCGCGGCGCGACATCGGCAGCCATTCGTTGACCTGCGTGCGCGAGCGCCAGCGCACCGGCGCCACGGCGGCCCCCGCGACGGGCGCGCGCGACAGCACCAGCGCGGCGGCGCCGTCGCTGACCAGCGAACAGTCGGAACGCTTCAGCGGCCCGGCGACGAAGGGGTTCTTCTCCGACGGCGTGCGGCAGAACTCGAAGCCCAGGTCGCGCCGCATGTGCGCGTAGGGGTTGTGCACGCCGTTGGCGTGGTTCTTCGCCGAGATGGCGGCCAGCGCATCGCTCTGGTCGCCGAAGCGCTCGAAATACCGGCCGGCGATCTGGCCGAACACACCCGCGAAGCCGGCCGGCGTGTCGCCTTCCTCCTTCACGTAGGAACACTTCAGCAGCGTCTGGCCGATCTGCTCGGCCGGCAGCGTGTTCATCTTCTCGAAGCCCAGCACCAGCACGTGTTTCATGCGGCCGGCGGCCAGCGCGTCGAGCGCGGCCCAGATGGCGGCCGAGCCGGTGGCGCAGGCGTTCTCCAGGCGCACCGCCGGCACGCGGCGCAGTTCGGGAATGGCGACGGCCGCCATCGCGCCGCTGAAGTCCTGCCGGAGAAAGCCGCCGTTGAAGTGGCCGACGAACAGCCCGTCGATGTCGGCCGGTGCCAGCCCGGCGCTGGCGATCGCGGGCAGCGCGGCGTCGCGGATCAACTGCTCCGCGTCGATGTTGTCCAGCTTGCCGAAGGGCGTGTGGCCCCAGCCGACGATGTACGCTCGTTCCTGCATCGTGTGTTCCCGTTTGCCTGCGCTCACGATACTGCACGCGGCGGGCCGAGGTGGATAGGACGTGCCCCGATGGCCGGCACAATATGGGCCCATGAGCCAGCCCCAGCACGCCTCGCGCACCGTTCTCGTCACCGGCGCCGCCAGCGGCATCGGCCGGCGCGTCGCCGAGCATTTCGCCCTCGACGAGGGCGCCTCGGTCTGCATCGTCGACCGCGCGGCCGATGGCGCGCAACAGGTGGCGCAGGCCCTGCGCGAGCGCGGCGGCCGCGCGCGGGCCTTCGTCGCCGACCTGGCGGACCCGGCCGCGGTGCAGGCCATGCTGGCGGCCGTCGACGCGGAAGCGGGAACGCCGGACATCGTCGTGAACAACGCCGGCATCGCCGCCACCGTGCCGGCGCTCGACTTTCCGCTGGCGCAGTGGCAGGCCACGCTGGCCGTCAACGTGACCGCCCCGTTCCTCATCACCCAGCACACGCTGCGCGCGATGAAGGCCAAGGGCTGGGGCCGCGTCGTGAACATCGCGTCGATCAGCGGCGTGCGCGCCGGCACCGGGCGCGTGGGCTACGGCACCAGCAAGGCCGCGCTGATCGCGCTGACGAAACAGTTCGCCATCGAGGCGGCGGAGTGGGGTGTCACCGTCAACGCGGTCGCGCCCGGCCCGGTGGAAACGCCGCTGGTCAAGACGCTGGACGGCGGCGCCAGCACCGAAACCTACGCCCGCATGCTGCCGATGCGGCGCTTCGGCAGCACCGACGAGGTGGCGCACGCGGTGGCCTTCCTGGCCAGCGAGGGCGCCAGCTTCACCACCGGCCACGTGCTGGCCGTGGACGGCGGTTTCCTCGCCGCCGGCCTCGTCACCCGCGGCGCCTGACGGAAACCGCCGACACCCCGGGCGAACCCAGATTGACACGCCGCAGCGTGGCGCCGATGCTGCCGCGGCCCGACCCACAACGACACCCATGGAGAGACGACAGATGACGCTGACGCGACGCACCCTGCTGACCGCCACCGGCGCGGCCGTGGCGCTGCCCACGATTTCCGCCTTCGCGCAGGGCAAGGCCGAGTTCACGCTGAAGTACGCGAACAACCTGCCGGTCACGCACCCGATGAACGTGCGCGCCAAGGAGATGGCCGAGGCCATCCGCACCGACACCAAGGGCCGCGTCGACCTGCAGATCTTCCCGTCCAGCCAGCTCGGCTCCGACACCGACATGCTCAGCCAGGTGCGCTCGGGCGGCATCGAGTTCTTCACGCTGTCGGGGCTGATCCTGTCGACGCTGGTGCCGGCCGCGTCGATCACCGGCATCGGCTTCGCGTTCCACGACTACGACACGGTGTGGAAGGCGCTCGACGGCGAACTCGGCGCCTTCGTGCGCAAGGAGATCGCCAAGGCCAACCTGCTGGCGATGGACCACATCTGGGACAACGGCTTCCGCCAGATCACGTCCAGCACCAAGCCCATTCAGACCGCCGATGACCTCAAGGGCTTCAAGATCCGCGTGCCGGTGTCGCCGCTGTGGACCTCGATGTTCAAGGCCTTCGATTCCGCGCCGGCGTCGATCAACTTCAACGAGGTCTACAGCGCGCTGCAGACCAAGATCGTGGACGGCCAGGAGAACCCGCTGGCCATCATCAGCACGGCCAAGCTCAACGAGGTGCAGAAGTACTGCAGCATCACCAACCACATGTGGGACGGCTTCTGGTTCCTGGCCAACCGCCGCGCCTGGGAGCGCCTGCCCGAAGACGTGCGCACCATCATGGCCAAGCACATCAACGCCGCCGGCCTCAAGGAGCGCGCCGACGTGGCCGCGCTGAACGCCAACCTGCAGAAGGAACTCAGCGAGAAGGGCATGCTGTTCAACCAGGCCAAGGCCGACAGCTTCCGCGACCGCCTGCGCCAGGCCGGCTTCTACGCCGAGTGGAAGGGCAAGTACGGCGACGAGGCCTGGTCGCTGCTGGAGCGCTACTCCGGCAAGCTCGCCTGACGTGAGCGCCGCCGCGCCAGAGGCCGGGCTGCCGGCCGACACCGGCGCCCGTGCCGATTCCGCCAGACTCGTCGCCGCCGCGCTGAAGCCGCTGGAAGTGGTGTCGGCCGCGCTGATGGCCGTCATCGTCGTGCTGCTGCTCGGCGGCGTGGTGTCGCGCTACGTCTTCTCGCTGCCGATGGTGTGGATCGACGAGGCGGTGTCGATCTCGTTCATCTGGGTCACGATGATCGGCGCGGTCATCGCGCTGCACCGCAACGAGCACCTGCGGCTCACGCTGGTGGTCGAGAAGCTGGCGCCGGGTCCGCGCGCCTTCGTGCAGGCCCTGGCGCTGATGGCCATCGTCGCCACGCTGGCGGCGCTGGTCGAGCCCTCGGTGGTCTACGCCTACGACGAATGGGCGATCACGACGCCGGCGCTGAACATTCCCAACACCTTCCGCGTCGCCGCCATTCCGTTCGGCGTCGTCGCGATGCTGCTGGTGGTGCTGGCCTACGCGGTGCAGACCGTCGGCCGGGGCCCGCTGGCCGGCGCGGCCGTGCTGGTGGCCGTGCTGGGGCTGGCCTGCTGGTGGCTGACGCCGCAACTGCTGGAGCTGGGCACCTGGAACATCCTGATCTTCCTGGTGCTGCTGGTGGCGCTGTGCCTGGCCGCCGGCACGCCCATCGCGTTCTGCTTCGGCCTGGGCGCGCTGTGCTACCTGGCCTTCGCCACGCACGCGCCGCTGATGGTCATCGTCGGGCGCATGGACGAAGGCATGTCCAGCATCATCCTGGTGTCGGTGCCGGTGTTCGTGCTGCTGGGCTGCGTGCTCGACGCCACCGGCATGGGCAAGGCCATCGTCGACTTCCTGGGCTCGCTGCTCGGCCACGTCAAGGCCGGCATGTCGTACGTGCTGCTGGGCTCGCTGTTCATCGTCTCGGGCATCTCGGGCAGCAAGGTCTCGGACATGGCCACGGTGGCGCCGGCGCTGTTCCCCGAGATGAAGCGCCGCGGCCACAAGCCGCGCGAAATGGTCGCGCTGCTGGCCACCGGCGCGGCGATGGCCGACACCGTGCCGCCCAGCATCGTGCTCATCGTGCTGGGCTCGGTGGCCGGCGTGTCCATCGCCGGCCTGTTCCAGAGCGGCTTCGTCGTCGCGATGGTGCTGCTGGCCGTGCTGGTGATCCTGGCGCGCTGGAAGGCGCGCCACGAACACATGGCCGACGTGAAGCGCGCGCCGATGAAGGCGGTGGGGCGCCTCCTGCTGGTCGCGGCGCCGGCGCTGGTGCTGCCCTTCCTGATCCGCAGCGTCGTGGGCGGCGGCGTGGCCACGGCCACCGAGGTGTCGACGATCGCCGTGCTGTACGCGCTGATCACCGGCCAGTTGATCTACGGTGGCATCGGGTGGCGCAAGCTCTACGCGATGCTGGTCGAGACCGCCTCGCTCAGCGGCGCGGTGCTGCTGATCCTGGGCACGGCCTCGGCGATGGCCTGGGCCATCACGCAAAGCGGCGTGGTGCAGCAGTTGTCGAACTTCCTCACCACGCTGCCCGGTGGCGTGGTGGCGTTCATGGCCGTCAGCATCGTCGTCTTCCTCATCCTGGGCTGCCTGCTCGAGGGCCTGCCGGCGGTGCTGCTGCTGGCGCCGATCATGTTCCCCATCGCCAAGAAGCTGGGCATCCACGACATCCACTACGCGATGGTGATCGTCTGCGCGATGAACATCGGCCTGATGATGCCGCCCATCGGCGTGGGCTTCTACGTGGCCTGCCGCATCGGCGACGCCTCGCCCGACGACGTGATGGGCGCCATCTGGCCCTACCTGGCCGCGCTGCTGGTGGGCGTGGTGATCATCGCGGCGGTGCCGTGGATTTCGACGGTTGCGTTGTAGGGGTGGCGCCCATGGCTAGCGGCCTCCGCGGCCATCAAGTCGCTCGACAGCGGCGCGTTCGTGACGCTGCCGCGGGAACCTGGCCAATCAACGATCAGCTTCCAATAGGCTTGCAGTTCGGCCTTGGAGAACGAATGTTTATCGACCCGATCGATGCCGAAGGCTCAGATCTGCTGGCGATGCAACGCGTGGCACGTGAGTTCTTCCTGGATACTCCTGAACGCGGTGATGCCGCAACCAGCGATCGAAGACCCGTTCGCCTAGATCACTGGTCCAGCGTCGATCCGTCTCCTCCTCGGAGAGGATGTTGTCGTACCGCTTGTCCCGCTCCTTGCAGACCTGCTTCGCCCACTTCTCGGCACCTCCTTGAGGTCGATCGAGAGCCAGCCTTCCGGATGCACGACAGCAGGCACGTTCAGTAGGGGCCGAGGAATCTGGCTCCGTTGAAGTGGATCATGTGCGTTGGAGCATCCGCGATCCAGACCTCCGACTCCCAGGCAATTACATCCAGGAAGCGCAGGAAGGTCTTGCGGTCTGGGAACGCTGACACATACACAAGGCCTGCCGTGCATGACTTGAAGAGCTTCGCCAGCTCAATCTGCCGCTTTGACTCCACGGGCCCGTGGCTCGTCACCGACTCAATCAGCAGAAGCCAGTTCTTGTTGCGCATGTAAACGACGACATCCGGCAGCTTGCCATGGTTGTCGAGCACCATGCCCAGGCTTGCGAGCAAATCCTTGTCGAAGAAGCCGTGCTTGTTTCCAGTGTCGCCGACATAGATCAACTCACCACCGGGCGCGAAGCGCGGCCCGAAGTTCTCGACGATCGCGCGGATCAGCTCCGAATGATCGCCAGGCGATAGCGCGATCTGGTAGCCCTCCTTCACCTTGATTGACACCATCTCCATCTCGCGCGCCTTCGCGTACTTCTGTACCAGCGTCCCACGCGTCGCGAGGAAGCCCTTGAGTGCACCCCTATAGCCTGGTGTGCCGAGCCGCTGCAATACCTTGAGCAGATGCGGCTCAATCTGGTACACGGTCTTCGGACTGTTCACCGGCCGATCGGGCTGATCGGGGTTGTAGAGACATACGCCTGCTTCGATGAACTGATGGATCGACTGCCGTCGGAACGTCTCGCGGGTATTGGGTGCGTAGTCGATGTCGTAGTGCTCTTTCACCCATTCCATGATCGGCGTTATCCCGACTAGCGGCGCTTCCGCATCAGCCCATCGCTTCGTCGGCATCATGTTTACCAAAGCTAGCAGGCAGAGAGCGGTTCGCTCGTTCTGCTGCGCACGCGGCATGCCCAAATCATTGAGGACTCGAAGCGCCTCCGTCAGCTTCAGTTCCTTGCTCATTCTCCCAGCAATCTGTCAATATCTTGTTGTTCCATACCGTAGCGGTAGTGCTTGCCCAGCACGCGCAGGCGCTCAAGGCTCGGATACTTCATATTGCGCAGATCTGTCGCGTTGACCTGCGTGTGACCGGAGAAGATCCGGAAGTAATTGTCGAGCACCGTCGTGTTGAGGAACGCCGCGAGCCCCTTAGCAATGTCAAGCGGCAATCCGCCTTGGTGGACATGGAAGACATTCCAGTGATTCTCAAAACCGACCAGCTCACTCTTTGTGTCCTCGGGCGTCACGATGTATGCGACAACCCGCCGCCGCTGCTCCTTGGCGGAGAAGCGCCTGACGATCACATAGATGCCCTCGCGCATCAGCCACTTGTCAACCTCGGGACTGCGCAACAGCGAGTTCGGCTTCTTGTGCTCTTTCGGCCACTCAAAGCCATTCTTGGTAAAGTGGTGCGGATAGATGCAGGGTACGGTTCCTGGTTGGGGATCCCGACTCCACCATTGCTTCAGCCGGAAGTCGACGACTGGGCCGGTGCAAACCTCAAGGCCCAGGTCCTTGAGCGAGTGCGTAAACAGATCGGTGTCATCGTCCTGATCCTCGTCGTGCCTCGGGATGCGGATGAACCGCTCCTTGTCCAGCGGATGCACGACCATGTCGAATGGTACTTCACGGCTATGCAGATCCGAGAAGCTCGCGTCACGCGAATAGGACAACCGGACTGCATCTTGCTTTGCGCCGCGTGTGAGCTTCAGGATGATGTTCTCCTGAAGTACCTCATCGTCCTTGAAGGCCTGACTTCTCGATTCGAAAACATGGATTGCGTCGATCGAGCATTTGCCGAGCATCAGGTCGCGGAACGGCTTGTAGTACGGACCGTTGCAGAATGAGCGCGGGATGATGATGACGATCTCGCCGCCGTCCTTCATTTGCAGCATTGCCAGCGCGAAGAACGCCGTATAGAGGTTGACTATTTCAAGGCCAACCTGCCGGCAGGCCTGCCGGTGATGTGATTCTGTGCTGATCTTCTTGTACGGCGGATTAAGGATCGCATGAGTAAACCGCGTCCCCTCATCGAACTGGATTCGGTCGACTGAGTCGAGGATGAAGTCCTTTTCGTGCAGCGCGAACGGCACGCCGAGGCTCGCAAGGTTGTCCCGCAGGTAGCCAATCATCACGGGATCAATTTCCCAGGCCTCAGCGCGAACCACGTTGACGGCACTGGCGGCGGCAAGTGTCAGAGAGCCGATGCCGGCCCCCGCATCGAGCAGTACCACACCATCGCGCTTTTTGAACATCCCGGCCATGAACTCGGCGATCTTGAAGGGCGTCATGAACTGCCCGAGAGCACCCTTCTTCTTGGGGTCGAGCTTGGCATTGGCTTCATGCCGCAAGGAGTCGATAACCGCTTCGTTCATGCGTGTCGCGCCCGTCTAGCGTGTATCCGTCCTCAGCCTACTCAGCGGCCATGCACGCTGCGATCGAGAACGGCTCATAGTACTGCACTTTTGTACAGCCCTTCTTCATCGCCCGCTTCCTCGATCGTCGTCGGCCCGCGTACGTGCTGCCTGGCCTAGCCATCCGCAGGCCACCTTCTTGATGCGTATGTCCGGCGATGCGATGTGGGAGGCCGGCATCCTGGATGGCGACTTGCCGGCGGGCGTTTGGGCAAGCTGTACCGAGAAGAGGCATGGGCAACGTCGCACCGCGTCGCGTGGAAACTTAACTCACGCTAACGGCGTTCCTCCACTTCGTGCGGTCGATGCCAGCCGGCACATCGATCTCGGCTGGGATCAAGACTGCTGTGGGTGGCCTCTCATGCCCCGCCGGGTCAGCTTCGAGATAGGCAACCATTGCCGCTTGTTCCTCGGACAGGAGATATTGGACGACCGTGGCATAGGGTGACAGGTTCGTCGGATGAGAGCCGGAGGCAGCCTTCCTCGCGTCAAGGATTGCTTTTACCCTGTCAAGGTCGAGCTGGAGGCGCTGTTGTCAGCGCAAGCAGGTTCTCGGCCAGTCGACGCACATCTGTAGGAAGCTGGTCACTAGCCCACTGCTCGCGCAAAAGGCCAATGGCGCGCTTCAAGCTCTTCGTCTGCTTGTCTTCCTTTGCTAACGCACCAGAGCCGGCAAGCTTCTCCGCTTCCTGGATCGACACTTCGGCGTGTTCCAGCATGGCCTTCGTCTGGTACGCAACCGCCGCAGCGATGCGCGGCGTGCGGCATGGCGCTTGGTCAGGGCCGTGCGGACGATGGCTTCGGTCGACGGGGTGAGGGGGTAGGGCCAACTACTGGATATGGGACGCCGGCTCATACCTGTCCCATATCGCCGCCAAAATGAGAGTGCCCGCTCACTGGCGGGCACTTGACTATCTTGGCTCCCCGACCTGGGCTCGAACCAGGGACCTACGGATTAACAGTCCTATCTAGCGGGTGCTTGCGATAGCTTGTGCTCGGTTGCAGTAGTCGGACAAAACTCATGTAAATCAATAAGTTGTAGACGAGCTGCTGACATGAATCGCCCCTTGCAGCTTGCATTAGCCATAGCATACGTGCTGATACGGTGCTGAGAAACAGGGGAGTGAACATGGAAGCGAAAGACAATGTGAAGAGGCTGACGAACACCCTCGTTGAGTCAGCGGCCTGCCCATCCGGAAGGCCGAACGTGATCGTGTGGGACGACAAGGTGAAGGGGCTGGGGGTCCGTATCAACGCGGCGGGCACAGTGCGAACGTACCTGCTCCAGTACCGCGTCAAGGGCACCCGCCAGGAGCGCCAGATCAAGATCGGCAGGCACAACGACCCTTGGCGGATCGACCAAGCGCGGGCGAAGGCGATGGCGCTCAAGGTCGAGATGCTGGACGGCGTGGACCCGGTTGTCCGCGATCAGCAGAAGGTGGAAGCTGACAGGGCGGCGGCGGTGCTCACCGAGGCGCAGACGATCACGCTGCGGCAGGTCATGGAGCACTACGTACAGCACCAAAGGACGCGCCACGGTGCACTGCGGGCCGCCAGCATCCGCGACATCGAGCGTCACGTCACGGTGAACCTTGCGGATTGGGCCGACGAGCCTGTCGCCAGCATCAAGCGTGATGCCTGCATCGAGCGGTTCGACGCCATCAGCGAGAGCTCCCCGTCTCAGGCGGCGCAGTGCTTCGCCAACTTGCGAGCGCTCTTGAACCACGCGCGCGACATGTTCGAAACCGACGACGGAGAGTACCCGCTGCTAGCGGTCAATCCGGTGCAGCGCATGTTCAAGAAGCGCAAGCCCAAGCCCGAGAAGCCCCGCGACACCCGCGTCCCGCTGGATCGGGTTCGCGCCGTCTGGGCGATGCTTGAGAAGCGGCGCGCAGCGGCCAGGACGGTCGATGATCGGACAAGCGCCGATTGGGTGTCATTCATGCTGCTCACGGGCACACGCAAGACCGAGTCGGGCTCGCTGCTTTGGTCGAACGTGGACTTCGAGGCGGGGACCTTTCACCTGCCAGGCGATGTTGTGAAGAACCACAACGGCATCACGCTGCCAATGAGCACGCCACTCCGCGCGCTGCTCAAGTCCCGGCGCGAGCTTCCCGAGCCTAGCGAGAAGGTTGCAGAGCGCCGGCGTGCCGAGCGTTCCAGCGAGTACGTCTTCCCGTCGTGGGGGAGGTTGGGCTACATCACAGACGCCGATGCGACCATGCAGGCAGTGTCCGAGGTAGCGGGCACGCGGGTGACGATCCACGACCTGCGCCGCACCTTCGTGGATGTGTGCGCCCAGGTGGGCGTGAGCGCCGACCGTGAACGCCTGTTGACGAATCACATCAGCGGCGACGTGCACGCACGGCACTACGCCAACAGCAAGCAGGCGCTCACGGCGGACGTTGAGGCCATCGCCAAGTGGATCACTGCGGAGGTGTGAGGCGGCGAGTTTGATGGAACATTGGATGCGGGTCGCGTGCTACGCTTGCAGCAGCTAGCAATACCCAACGCGCCGCACTGGGGCGCGCCCACGAGGAAAGTTCCAGAGACAGAGCCGATGCCACGCGGGTGAGATTCCCTCTACGTTGCCGGACACCGACGCGGGTGACGACCGCAGGCCCAGCGCGATAGCGCGCTGGTTCCTGTTGGCGCTCACCCGCTTTTCCTTTGTGCGTGGTGAGCCCGTGTTCGGAGCATCACCATGTCGAACAGCATCTTGGACCCCGACGACTGGATGGGCACAGACGACTTCTGCGCCATCGTCGGTAAGGCACGCAGCACCGTGGAGAGCGAGCGCAGCCGGGGAAGTGATGGGCCGCCCCACTACAAATGCGGCAAGAAGGTCAGATACCGCCGCTCCGAGGTGAAGGCTTGGCTCGATGCGCGGCGCGTTGTGCCCGCCGCAGCCAAGCTCGCCGAACTGGCAACGGCCTAAGACGCACGGACCTCCGTTCCGTCCGTCGTGCCACACGACACACCAATCAATCTGGCTGGCGCGGTCTCGCCTGCGTCGCGGCGTGTCAGCCTCATACGAGCTTCAAGACCATGAGTGATCAAGAAAGCGGGCGGGAGGGCTCCGACACCCTCGCCGCCCAACCAAGTACGAGCGCACAAGCCTACGACGGCCAGCAGTTGGAGCACCAGCGCAGCGCGGGCGCTGCAAGCGACGATCGCGCGGGGTGCACCCCAAGTACCGGCGCACTGCCGATCGCGGCCCCTGCCGCCGCGCAGCCCGCCCAACGGGTGGTGCACTGGGGTTGCATACCGCAGGAACTGCGCGAGCGGCCGCAGTGGCTATTGGCTGGGCCGAACGCGCGGGGCGAACTGAAGGTGCCAACCAGCATCACGCCCGACGGACGATTCCACGCAGGGAGCAGCACGAACCCTGCGACGTGGCTATCGTTCGACCGCGCGGCGGATGCCGCTTGGGCTCACGGTCTGGGCATCGGCTACGTACTGTCGGCAGGCGACCCGTATACCTGCATCGACCTCGACGTGAGGAATGGGAACAACTACCCCGACGAGCCGGACCGCTGGACACCGCAAGAGGATCTCCACCTCTACGCCCGAATGATCGAAGGCTTCGACAGCTACTGCGAGCGCAGTCAGTCAGGCCAGGGGCTTCACATATGGGTCCGGGGCAAGATCGGTGCGGGCCGGAAGCGCAACGGCGTGGAGGTCTACAGCCAAGAGCGGTTCATCGCTTGCACGGGCGACGTGCGACTGGATCGACCGATCATCGACAGGCAAGAGTACCTGTCGAACATGCTCACGCAGATGGAGACGATGGCAGAGCGTCCGCCGGTCATCGAACTGGTCGAGGTTCCGCCCGCCGAACCCAACTCAGCGATCTTCCTGCGCGCGAGCACAGCGGCCAACGCCGAGAAGTTCAACATGCTGTGGCGTGGCGCGTGGATCGGTCGTCCGGAGTACCCGAGCCAGTCTGAAGCCGACATGGCCCTGATGGCGATGCTCGCCTTCTACAGTCCGAGCAATCAGCAGTGCCGCGATATGTTCCGGGAATCCGAGCTCGGGAAGCGCGCGAAGGCGACCAAGAACGACAGGTATCTCGACTACACGCTGAGGCGAATCCGGTCGCGCATGGCCGCTGAAGCGGAAGCGCTTGCGCGCGTGAAGATCGAACGCTGGGAGCGTATCAAGAAGGTGGGCGATGGGACGCTGGAGCCAACGCCCATGCCGGTGCTCTCGGCGGACGACATGGAGAAGCAACTGGTCTTCATCCGCGCCAAGTCGTTCGTCGCGTTCCTGGACCGTCCCACTGCCAACGCGCCGCTAGCCGACATGCGCAATGACTTCGCTGCAAGCTTCACCGAGATCGAAGAGGAAGATGCCAAGGGCGAGAAGAGGACTGCCGCTCGACCGTCGATTGAGCTTTGGCTGAAGCGACCGAACCGTCTTCGCGCCGACACGCTGACGTTCGATCCACGGCATGGGCCGTTTTGCGCCGACCCCTTCGGCAACCATGCGCTGAACTTGTGGCGTCCCCGACCACATGCCGCGCCACTCGATTGGCAGGCGCGTGCCCAGCCCTTCGTGAAGCACGTCGAGTTCCTTGTGCCGATGCAGGCGGAGTGCACCCGGTTCTTGGACTGGCTCGCGCACATCGAGCAAAACCCCGGCGTGCTGCCTCACAGTGGCTACCTGATGGTCGCGCCGAAGCAGGGCGTCGGGCGGAACTGGATGGCAGCGGTCCTTGCCCATGTATGGAAGGGGCACGTCGCGCTGGACTTCGACTTGAACCAGACGCTGTCCAGCGGGTTCAATGGACGGCTCTCCCGCCGTCTCCTGGCCGTGATTGATGAGGCGAACGAGGGGCACCATGGCACCGCAACGCGGAACTCCGAGAAGTTCAAGTCGATGGTGACGGCGACTGAGCGACACATAAACCCGAAGTACGGCTTCGAGCACGTCGAGCACAACTGCTGCCGCTGGCTGATCTTCAGCAACTACGTGAGCGCGATTCCTATTGGTGACAACGACCGGCGCTGGAACGTCGTGCGAAACGGCGACCCGATGCAGGACGAGAGCTACTACGCCGGGCTCTACACGCTGCTGGATGACCCGCTGTTCATCGCTTCTGTGCGTGAGTGGCTCCGACAGCGAGACTTGCAGTTCTTCAACCCAGGCGCGCGGCCTGTCATGAACGAGGCCAAGCAAGCTGTCATTGAGTCGGTACGCAGCGAGGCGGACGACCGTGCGCTCGAGCTTGTGCGCACATGGCCGCGCGACGTGATTACCGGTACGGAACTGGCCCAGCAGCTCTACGACCAGGACAGGCAGGACGGGAGACTCAAGTACCGCGCCGAGCAAGCTGGCATCGTTCGCTGGAAGGGCAACGGCACAGGCAAGGTGAGGCTGGCTGGCAGGACCAGCACGCCAGTCGCGGTGTGGATCGTGAGGAGCGCCGACAGATGGGCACACGCCAGCCTCGACACCGTGCTGGCAGAACTGCGCAGGCAGGACCTTTAAGCGGAGACGTGTATGGGGGTGTAGCCGCGTGTATGGGGGGTTTATCTCGCGTAGGGTTCACTCCCAAGCAATACGGTAGGGTGAGCTGCCCCCCGGCTACACCCCACTACACCCCCATACACCCCCAGGGGCCGGCGTTCTAGAAGTCCTGTCGTCGTACCTACCAAGGCGTCGCGATTCGGACCCTGTGGGAGCACGTTCCCAGCCTGAGCGATGGCTCGCTTGGTGAGCCACTGCACGCCCAGAATCGAAGGCTCTACACTCCCTCCCGAACATGGCCACCCGCGTCTTCGCCACCGTCAAGCCGGAGATCCTTCAGTGGGCTCGGTCGTCTGCCGGCTTCACGGTCGAAGCGGCAGCGGCTGCCTTGAAGATGGACTTGGGTCAACTCGCGGCATGGGAGTCCGGCGACGACCGCCCGAGCCTCCCACAACTGCGAAACCTCGCTGCGCTGTACAAGCGCCCTCTCGCAGCGTTTTACCTGCAAGAAGTTCCGGTGCGCTTCCAGGTGATTAGTGATCTGCGTCGCCCGGTCGCAGGGCAGGATCGGGCCTACTCGCCTGCACTGACACAGGAGATCCGCTCCGCGCAGCAACGTCGCGAACTGGCCCTTGAGCTTCAAACCGAGCTCGACGAACCGGTAGAGCCCCTTGCGTTCAGGCTTGGCAGCGAGAACGCTGAGCGAGCAGGCGAAGCGATCCGCGACTTCCTTGGCGTGACCATCGGCCAGATTGGGAGCTTCGGAGGCGACGCCACCGGCAGGACTGCGTTCAGGACGTGGCGGATGGCGTTGGAGAGCAAGGGTGTCCTCGTCTTCCAGAGCTCTCGTATTCCGCAGGCAGAAGCGTCTGGCTTCGCGTTGGCCTACGACACGATGCCGGTCGTTGTCGTGAACAGGAAGGATGTGGTGCAGCGTCGCCTCTTTTCGATGATGCACGAGTTCGCGCACGTCGCGTTGCGTGAGAGTGGCGTATCGGACATGAAGTTCGACGCTGCGCAGCCCGCTAGCCCCGACATTGAGCTTCGGTGCAATGCCATTGCATCGGCGGCTCTAATGCCGCGGGACGCGGTGCTAGCCGAACTGGATGCTGCGCTCGCTGGCAGTGCCGCACTCACGGACGATGCCATCGTCCGCGTTGCTCGTCGTTTCGGGGTGAGCCGACCGGCGCTTCTGATCCGCCTCGTCGGTGCAGGACGCGCGAACTGGGATCTGTACTTCGAGAAGGTTGCTGAGTACGCCGCCGAGTACGAGCGTGAGAAGGCGGCAAGGCCCCCAGCAGCGGGGATGAAGCGGAACATGGCACAGGAGTCGTTGAGCGACCTTGGGCGGCCGTTCGTAGGGCTGGTGCTGGGCAACTACTACCAGCGCAGGATCACGCTGAGCGACGTTGCCGGGTACCTCGGCATCCGCGTGAAACACATCGAATCGCTCCAACGGCGCTTTGTGGGGTGACGCACGATGCCGCTCAACGACAACACGCTGTTCAGCTTCGACTCAAGTTCCCTCATCCATGCATGGAACCGTGCGTACCGGCCAAAGAATTTCCCGTCGTTCTGGTTGAAGCTTGAGGAGTGTGTGTCCTCGGGACTGGTCGTTGCTTCGGTTGAAGTGCTGAACGAGTTGTCAAAAAAGGACGACGATGTGCACGCTTGGTGCAAGGCGCGCGCGGGCGATCTGTGCGTCGAGGTAGATGACGCTCAGCAGGAACACATGCAGCACATCATGGGAACGTATCCGCGCCTGGTCGATACAGTGAAGGGCAAGTCCGGCGGCGATCCCTTTGTCATCGCGCTTGCTCGGGTCCGCCACGGCAAGATCATCGTGGTGAGCGAAGAGGACAACGGGAGGAAGGATAGCCCTCGCATTCCCGATGTTTGCCGTGCTGAGCAGATCACCTGCTACAAGCTGGCGGACTTCATCGAGCACCGCGGCTGGAGTTTCTAGGCCCGCGGACATTGAATCCTTTGGCCGATGGGACGTGCGTCCCTATGTGGTCGTTGTGCTCGAACCCGGTTGAGCCGTACCGTGCCAGCTGTTTACCAGCTACGCACAGCAAACGCATCCGTTTGCATGGAGCAACCGACCATGTCCACCGCCACCGAGTCCACCGTCACTGCCGACGACGAGCAGGACAGCATCACCGAGGAACCCGAACGCCCGCTGACCACGGGTGAGCAGCAGGCTGCCGTGCGCTTAGGCGCTGCACCCATCGACGCCGCGCTCAGCTCGCGCCCCATCGGGCACCCGCAGCGGTACGAGAGCAAGTTGCGCCGCGAGATGCTGACGCGCCCTCCGTTGGCCTACCAGTCCGAGAACATCAGCAAGCTCGACGGCTACGAGGATCACGCGGCCTCGCTCGCGGGCTCGGTCGCGGCGTTCGACGCGATGCATGCCGCTGTGGTCAGCATCATCGACGCCCGCGACAAGTCCACGCGCGACCCGACGCTGGGTAGCGAAGCGGCGCAAGTGCTCAAGGTGGCGACCTTCGCCGACAAGTTGATGGAGGCGGCGTCGCGGAAGGCGGACAGCGCCTACCAGTCGCTCACGGCGCAGATCAAGGCCACCGAGGAAGAACTAGGCCGCGCCGTCGCGGTGGGCACCCATACGACGCTGGCGACCGAGATTCGAGCGCACGCCAAGTCGGAGAAGAGCCCGGCGCAGTTCGTCGGCAATCTCATCGCGCAGGGCGACGCGCAGTCCGTCAGCGCGATCCTGGGTGCGCCCGCGTTCCTGTCGGGCCTGACCGAAGACATGCGGGCCGCACTCATCAAGCAATGGAACGCCAAGCGCAACCCTGCGCTGACGAAGCGGCTGGCACTGCTGCAGGCCGTGTCGGGCAAGCTGGAGCACGCAGGCGCTTCGTTGTTCGGCACCGTCGAGCGCGCGATGGGCGTCAAGTACGAGACGGTCAAGCGACTGCGCGATGCCCAGGCCGCTGCGTCGTTCGGCTGACCCTGTTTCCTACCTGCAAGCAATGACCGACGGCAAGTTCAAGGCCGGCCAATCCGGCAACCCTCGCGGGCGTCCTCCGGGTGCACTCAACAAGAAGACTCGAGTCTCCATCGCGCTCGATGCCGCTGCCGAGGACGTGACCAAAGCGGTCATCGACGCCGCCAAGGATGGCGACATGCAGGCGGCGAAGCTGGTGCTCGAACGCATCCAGCCCCCCGTGCGTCCGCGAGCGGAGCGGGTGCAGTTTGCGCTCGACCCGACCGGCCCGCTCACCGCACAGGCGCAGCAGGTGCTCGTGGCAGTGGCAGCGGGCGAACTGGACCCCGAGACCGGGAAGCTCCTGGTCGAGTGCCTGTCCTCGTTCGCGGGGCTGCGACAGACCGATGAACTGGCCGCGCGCATCGAACTACTGGAGCAGGCCACGAGAGAGGCACAGCACACCGGCGCTCGCGGCGGCGTGCTTCAGACAGGACAACCCGTATGACCACCACACGCGCCTCCACCCTAGTCAGCATGGCGAGCAACGACTGCATCATGATCTACACAGTGATCGTGGGCGACGAGGAAGGCCCGCCGCTGTGGGTGCAGTGCACCGCGCATAGCGACGACGATTTCCCTGCCACGCGCACGAGCGTGGTCAGAGCCCCGGGCGAGGACTGCCGCGCGCTGTGGGCGCGGGTGGTGGATGCGGTGCGCGAGATGAAGCTGACGCGCGGGCTCCAGCATCAGGTGCTCGTGCGCTGCATGACCACACCGCCGCCCGCTGACCCGCAGCAGGCGGACTCACTATTCAACGTCAAGCGCGCCCTGTGGCACGACGCGGACCACGAGCGCGATCCGATGCGCCGCGTGCAGGCGCTGGGGATGCTGGCTGACCTCTGCGCGTTCGACGGTCCGCTGCCGAGGTTCCAGTGAGCCGCGTCTCTGCCTCCACGCTCAAGCGACTGTCTTCGGTCGAGTCCTCGCTGCTGGGCGACGAAGACGGAGGCGCACGGCGGGGCGTGCTGCTGATCCCTCGCATCCTTAGCTGCGACGAGTGGGAGGCCATTGCGGTGCCGAAGCAGGCAGCCGCGTGGTCAGCCGCTGTGGAGGACACGCGGGACGGGGGTGCACCGCTGCGCCCTGTAGGTGAACCGCTGGGCGTGCGGCGCGAGGGTATCGACTACCACACGCCCGACCCGAACCGGCCTCAAGAGGCGCGCCCGAAGCGTCCGCCTCTGCCAAGCATCACAAGGTGAACATGAAGCTGACGGACGAAGAACTGAAGCGCTGGCGTGAAGGCACCCAGCAGGCGCACGAAGCTCGGCGGCGCGAGGCGCTGTCGGGCGTGGCTCAGCCAGGCGCGTCGCGCACCAGCCGAGGCACGGGACACACGGGCGCATCGCGGGGCCGGTCGAGCACACCCCCTCGCGGCAGGTGACCACACATGGACCGCCGCGTCATCCTCGCCCAGGACGTTGAAACGGCCGCCATCGACGTGCAGGCGCTCGCGCAGCGGCTGGCATCGCTGGGTGGCATCAGGCCGAGCGTGGCGGCACATGCCGAGCAGATCGACGTGGCGGCCAAGACTCTGCGCGATGCTGCGGTGGCCCTGAACGGCGGGCTGACGCCGAACCTGCGCCTGTTCTTCGGCCGGAAGCTGGATACGGGTGAGTACGTGGAGTGCGACGACTGAGCGGCGTGACGGTGCCTTCGTGACGCGCGGTCGCTTTCAGCGCGCGTCACCGCGTTCGGGTGCGACAGGCGACAGATGTGCACCAGCGGGCACCGCCTCTCCAGCGGGGAACCTGCATTCGGCACCCGCCATGCGCGGGTGCTGTCTTGAATGCTGAGCGTGTGCCAGCGACCTTGTTGGCACGCTGAGAACCCGCTGACATTGGCCCAGAAAGCAAAAAGCCCAGCCGGTGAGGGCTGGGCTAAGTGCTTGCTATTGCTAGCGATTTTTGGCTCCCCGACCTGGGCTCGAACCAGGGACCTACGGATTAACAGTCCGGCGCTCTACCGACTGAGCTATCGAGGAACAGAGCCTCGCATTATAGCCGGGATTCGGGGCCTCCTACAGCTCGGCCTGCACCGACAGGCGGAAGGTGCGCGGCGCGAGCGGGAACAGGTAGGCGTGGCCGAACTGGTAGGGCGATTCGCGCCAGGCGCGGCGGTCGGCGAGGTTGTCGACGCCGGCGCGCCAGGTCAGCGCGCTGCCGGCCCAGTGCGTGTGCCAGCGCGCGCCGAGGTCGATGCGCGCCCAGCCCGGGATCTGCACGCTGTTGTCGGGCAGCACCTGGCGCCGGCTCTCGGCGCGCAGGGCGGCTTGCAGCGTCAGGCCGGGCAGGGCGGCGAGGCGGTGCTCGGCCTGCAGCTCGAGCGTGCGCGCCGGCACGTTGGTGGGCTGCCTGCCGTCGACCGTCGGGTCCGCCGGGCCCTGCACGCGCGCGCGCAGCCATTGCACGCCGGCGCGCAGCGTCCAGTCGCGCAGCGCCATGGTGGCGCCGATCTCGATGCCGCGGTGGTGCTGTTCGCCGTCGAGGCGGCGGATGCACGAGCCGTCGAGGTCGCAGTCGCCGAAGTCGCCCAGGCGCGGCCGGCGGATGTCGAACAGCGCCGCGTTCCATTCGGCCTCGCCGGCGCCGCCCTTGAGGCCCAGTTCGACCTGGCGGCTGGTCTGCGTGAAGGTCTGGCCGGCGTTGGCGTAGCGCGCGCGGTTCGGCGCCACGTCGGATTCCACGCCGCGGCCCCAACTGGCATAGGCCAGTTGACCCGGCGCCCAGGCGTGGCTGGCGGCGACGAAGGGCGTGGTGAACGACTGCCTGTAGTCGGCCGTGCGCGGGTCGGCTGGGTCGTTGCGTTCGCTGCGGCGGTGCAGCCGCGTGTGGCGCAGGCCGAGCCACAGCGTGTTCCTCGCGTCGAAGGCGATGGCGTCGCGCAGGCTCAGCTCGGTCGAGCGCTCGTCGCGGTCGGTGTTGAAGTCGTTCGGCGTCGGGTTGGCGGGCAGGTCGGTGATGCTGCCGTCGATGTGGCCGGTGCCGCTGTAGGCGAAGGTCTGCAGACCGAAGCGGTTCCTGACGCGGCCGTGCAACATACCGGCCGCGAGCGCATGCTCGATCGCGCCGGTGCGCAGCCGGCCCGAGACGCCGAGCTCGAGCGCGTCGCTGCGGCGGCGCTCGCCGTTGCTGCGGAAGTCGTAGAGGTCGAAGTCACCATTCGGGCAGAAGCGGTCGGCGTAGTAGGTTCCGTCGCTGTCGGTGCAGCCGAACGGGAAGGCGATGCGGTCGTCGCTGGCCAGCCGCTGCGTCGCCGCGTGCGCGACGAACTTCCAGCCCTCGGCGAGCTTTTGCTGCCAGCGCAGCGATGCGGTCGTGCCCTGCAGCACCATCGGCAGCGCCCAGGCCTGGTTGTTGAGGTTGATGCGCGGGTCGACCGGCGCCGGCACGCTCGCCCCCAGCAGGCTGAAGCCCGGCACGCTGGGCTGCGAGCGGCGGCTGGTCTCGATCTCGGCTTCGAGCAGCGCATCGGCGGACATGCGCCAGTCGGCGGCGATGGCGGCGAGGTAGCGCTCGCCGCGCGCGTCGCGCACCTTGGGCTCGAAATGCGCGGCCGCCGCATTGACGCGCACGCCGAAGGCCTCGCCCTCGCCGAAGCGCTGGCTCAGGTCGACGGCGCCGGTCAGCGAGGCGCGCTCGTGCCATTCGAGCGAGGCGCGCCGCAGCGGCGCACTCGTGGGGCGCTTGACGACGAGGTTCACCAGCCCGCCCGGCGCGCTGGTGCCGGCCTGCATGCCGCTGGTGCCCTTGAGCACCTCGATGCGTTCCTTGTTGTCCAGCGCGATCGAGGTCTCGGCGCTGATCGGCAGGCCGTCGCGGCGGTAGTTGAAGCGGTTGTCGATGACGAAGCCGCGCACCGTCAGGTAGTCCCAGTAGCCCTCGGTGTTGTAGGCGTCGCTGACGGCCGCGTCGGCGCCGGCGACGTCGGACAGGCGCTGCGCGCCGCGGTCCCTGGCCTCGTCGGTGCCGAACACGGCGGCCTGGATCGGCGTCAGCGACAGCGGCAGGTCGCCCCAGCCGGCCACGCTGGCGGCCGGCGCGGCGCGGCCCTGCACGACGACGGGCGCGAGCTGCGTCTCCTGCTGCGTCTCCTGCTGCGGCTGTGCGTGGGCGGTTGTCGAGAAGGCCAGGGCGATCGCGAAGGCGACCGGCGTTCGATGGGTGCTGGTGTGTTTGCGGTGAAGGTGTGCCATCTGCTTGTTTGCGTGGATGGCAGGTCGGCGGGCCGTGCCGCCGCAGAACGCGGCGGCGTGTCGGCCATGCTTCCCTGCGCGAGGATTACCTCAATCAGGTTCGAAGGGACTCTCTCAGTCGGCCGCTTCTGTCGAAGCGGCCAACACCCCTAGCGGATGCGGCGCACACGGGTTGCGCCGCTCGATGATTATCCAGCAAATGAAAAGGGGCCCGCATCGCGGGCCCCGCCATCCGTCGTGCCGATAGGCGTCAGTCGAAGGTCGGCGTCTCCACGCCCAGCACCTTGTGCAGCTTCGGGCTGGTGGTCGTGTACTGCAGATGGATGCGCTTTTCCGGGAAGATGTACGGCGCCGCCGCGAAGGCCGCCAGCGCGGCTTCGTGGAAGCCCGACAGGATCAGCTTCTTCTTGCCCGGGTAGGTGTTCACGTCGCCCACCGCGAAGATGCCCGGCGTGCTGGTCTCGAACTTCTCGGTGTCGACGACGATCTGCTTGCGCTCGATGTTCAGCCCCCACTCGGCGATCGGGCCGAGCTTCGGGGAAAGGCCGAAGAACACCAGCAGCATGTCCATCGGCACGACGCGCGTGACGCCGTCGCCGCCGGTGATCTTCACGCCGGTGATGCGGCCGTCGGCTTCCTCGATGCCGGTGGCCTGGCCGACGATGAACTGCATCTCGTAGGCGTCGCACAGCTCCTTCATCTTCGCCACGCTGGCCGGCGCGGCGCGGAAGCCGTCGCGGCGGTGGATGAGGATGACGCTCGCGGCCTTGTTCGGGCCGTCCTGCACGAAGTTCAGCGTCCAGTCGAGCGCCGAATCGCCGCCGCCGATGATGACGAGGTTCTTGCCGGCGAACTGCGCCGGGTTCTTGACGCGGTAGAAGACCTGCTTGTCCTCGTAGGCGTCTAGCCCCTCGACCTTCAGCGTGCGCGGCTGGAACGAGCCCACGCCGCCGGCGATGAAGATGGTCTTGGTCAGGAAGCGCGTGCCCTTGCTGGTCTCGACGTTGAAGCGGCCGTCGTCGAGCTTCTGCACCACGGTCACTTCCTGGCCGTAGTGGTGCGTGGCGCCGAAGGGCTCGATCTGCTTGAGCAGGTTGTCGGTCAGCTCCTTGCCGGTGCACACCGGCACGGCCGGGATGTCGTAGATCGGCTTGTCGGGGTACAGCTCGATGCACTGGCCGCCGGGGTAGGGCAGCGAGTCGATGATGTGCGCCTTGATCTCCAGCAGCCCGAGCTCGAAGACCTGGAACAGCCCCACCGGGCCGGCGCCGACGATCACGGCGTCGGTCTCGATCGGGCCTTCGTGCGCACCGGCGGTGCGTGCCACTTCGTCGTTCAATTGAGGTTCCATGAGTTCACTTGATGAGCTGGTCGAGCTTGCCGGTGCGGTCTTTCCACTCCTCGGCCTCGGGCAGCGAGCCCTTGCGTTTGGTGATGCTCGGCCACTTCTTCGCCAGCTCGGCGTTCAGCGGGATCATGTGCTGCTGGTTGCCGGGCACGTCTTCCTCGGGAACGATGGCGTTCACCGGGCATTCCGGGATGCACACCGCGCAGTCGATGCACTCGTCGGGGTCGATGGCGAGGAAGTTCTGGCCCTCGCGGAAGCAGTCGACCGGGCAGACGTCCACGCAGTCGGTGTACTTGCAGCGGATGCAGGCTTCGAGGACGACGTGGGTCATGGGAATGCGAAGGTTGCGTGTTGGAGAAGACGGCCTGGCGCCGGCGAACAGGCGATTTTAGGGGCTCGGGGTTTCCGCGAGGGCTTGACCGGTCTCAAGATGCGGTGATTCGCCTGGCGCGCGCGTGCCGGCTCCGAGCGTCGCCGCGCCGGCGCCGACGGTCACGACGGTCGGCCGGCCGCTGTGCAGCACGCTGGCGCGGCCTAGCGTGGCCACCTCGTGCGTGCTGGCCAGCGCATCGGGCCAGCCGGCGCGCGAGACCACGCTGACCGGCGCGTCGTCGGCCCAGCCGGCTTCGCGCAGGCGGCGCGCCAGCGCGGCGAGCTGCTTGCCGGCCATGTAGAGGACCTCGGTGTCGGCGCCGCGGCTGCCGCGCAACGCGCCCTCGCGCGTCATCGCGGTGGCCAGCGCCACGCTGCGGCCGGCGCCGCGGCGCGTCAGCGGGCGTTGCGTCTCGGCGGCGGCGGCCAGCGCGGCGGTGACGCCGGGAATCACCTCGCAGGCGATGCCGGCGTGTTGCAGCGCCTCCAGCTCTTCTTCCAGGCGGCCGAACACGCTCGGGTCGCCGCCCTTCAGGCGCACCACCAGCGCCACGGCGCGCGCGTGGCGCAGCAGCAGCGCGTTGATGGTGGCCTGGCCGGTGCTGTCGGCGAAGCCGCGCTTGCCCACGTTCACCCAGCGCGCGCGCGGCGCCAGCTCGCGCAACGCCGGGTCGGTCAGCGCGTCGAACAGCACCACGTCGGCACGCGAGAGCGTGCGCGCGCCGCGCACGGTGATCAGGTCGGCCGCGCCCGGCCCGGCCCCGATGAAGACGACGCGGCCCATCGCCGCCTCAGGCCGCCGCGCGCACCAGCAGCGCGCCGCTGGTGCGGTTGCTGGCCGGGTCGACGACGATCAGCGCGCCGCCGACGCGGTTGGTCTCGTAGCTCTCCACCGGCAGCGGCTGCTGCACCTCCACCGTCACGTGGCCGATGTCGTTGACGGCCAGCTCGTGCGCGTCGGTCTCTTCCAGCGTGTGGATGTCCAGGCGGTGGTCGATCGCGGCGATGCGCGCCTGCGCCCAGCGGTTGCCGTGGCGCACCCAGTACTTGCGGCCGACCACGGCCGGCTCGGTGTCGAGCCAGGCGAGCGTGGCGCTGAAGCGCTGCGCCGCGTGAATCGCGCCCGGCGTGGCGATCCAGTCGCCGCGCGAGACGTCGAGCTGGCGGTCGAGCACGATGCCGGCCGACTGGCCCGCCTGCGCCACGCCGACCGTCGCGCCGGCCAGGCGCAGCTCGGCCACCGTGGCGGTCTGGCCGCTCGGGAAGAGCTGCACCGTGTCGCCGGCTTTCACCTGGCCGTGCGCGATGCGGCCCCACAGCGTGCGCGGCTGGTTGCCGGTGCCTTCTCCTTCGCGCGCCACGTACTGCACCGGCACGAGCAGCGCGCCGTCCTTGCGCTCCTGCGCGGTGGGCAGGCTCTCCAGCAGTTGCAGCAGCGAGGGGCCGTCGTACCAGGGGGCGGCGAGCGGCTGCGTGACGTTGTCGCCGCGCAGCGCCGACACCGGCACGATGCCGGCCACGCGGATGCCGGCGGCTTCGGCGAAGCCGAGCAGCGCGTCGCGCGCCGCGGCGTAGGCCCACGCCGGATCGGCCACCGCGTCGAGCTTGTTGACGGCGAACACGATGCTGGGCACGCGCAGCAGGTGCGCCAGCAGCGCGTGGCGGCGCGTCTGGGGCAGCAGCGTCACCGGCTGCCGCGCGGTGTCGAGCTTGGTGATGTCCACCAGCACCACCGCCGCGTCGCTGCCCGCCGCGGCGGTGACCATGTTGCGCGTGTACTGCTCGTGGCCGGGCGCGTCGGCGATGATGAACTTGCGCGCCTTGGTGGCGAAGTAGCGGTAGGCCACGTCGATGGTGATGCCCTGCTCGCGCTCGGCTTCCAGGCCGTCGGTGAGCAGGCTCAGGTCGATGGCGTTGCCCGCGGCTTTCTTCTCCAGCGTGTCGAGCTGGTCGGCCAGGATCGCGCGGCTGTCGTACAGCAGCCGGCCGATCAGCGTGCTCTTGCCGTCGTCGACGCTGCCGGCGGTGAGGAAGCGCAGCGCCCGGTGGTCCTTCACGGGGTTGGTGGTGCTCATCAGAAATAGCCTTCCTTCTTGCGCCGCTCCATCGAGGCTTCCGAGGTGCGGTCGTCCATGCGCGTGGCGCCGCGCTCGCTGACGGTCACCTGCAGCGTCTCGCCGACGATGTCGGCGGCGCTGGCGGCGTCGCTTTCCACCGGGCAGGTGCAGGTCATGTCGCCCACGGTGCGAAAGCGCACCTGCGCGGTCTCGACGCGCTCGCCGGCCTCGGGCGGCGTCACGTCGGTGAGGGGCACCAGCAGGCCGCGGCGACGGATCACCTCACGGTCGTGCGCGTAGTAGAGCCTGGGCAGCGGGATGTTCTCGCGCGCGATGTACAGCCACACGTCGAGTTCGGTCCAGTTGCTGATCGGGAAGGCGCGCATGTGCTCGCCGGGGCGGATGCGCGTGTTGAACAGCGTCCACAGTTCGGGCCGCTGTTCCTTGGGCTGCCACTGGCCGAAAGAATCGCGGTGGCTGAAGATGCGCTCCTTGGCGCGCGCCTTTTCTTCGTCGCGGCGCGCGCCGCCGAGCAGCGCGTCGAAGCGGTGCTCCTCGATGGCTTCGAGCAGCGTCACGGTCTGGTGGCCGTTGCGCGATTCGAGCGGGTGCGCCAGGCGCACCGTGCCGCGCTGGATCGAGTCTTCGAGATGGCCGACCACGAGGCGCTCGCCCATCTCGGCGACACGCCGGTCGCGGAACTCGATCACCTCGGGGAAGTTGTGGCCGGTGTCCACGTGCAGCAGCGGGAAGGGCAGGCGGCCCTTGTACGAGCCGTCGGCCTGCCTGATCTTGAAGGCCTTCTCGGCCAGGCGCAGCACCACGCAGGAGTCCTTGCCGCCGGAGAACAGCAGCGCCGGGCGCTCGAAGGCGGCGGCGGTCTCGCGCAGGATGAAGATCGCTTCTTCCTCCAGCCAGTCGAGGTGGGTGTGGTCGAGATCGGGCAGCAACTGCTCGATGGACAGGCGCGCATTCATCGCGGGGCTCCAATGATCGAAACGGCAGAGGCGGCTTTCACATGCAAGCCGCACTCCTTGGCGGCTTCGTCCTCCCACCACCAGCGGCCGGCGCGGAAGGGCTCGCCGACGGCGATGGCGCGCGTGCAGGGCGCGCAGCCTATGCTGGGCATGAACTCGTCGTGCAGCGGGTTGTAGGGCACGTCGTATTGCTCGACATAGGCCCAGACCTCGGCCCAGCTCCAGTCGGCGATGGGGCTGATCTTGCGGCGTTGGCTGCCGTCGTCCTCGTCGAAGCCGACGTCGCCACGCGCGCCCGATTGCTCGCGGCGCAGGCCGGTGATCCAGGCCGAACGGCCCTTCAGCATGCGCGACAGCGGCTCCATCTTGCGCACGCCGCAGCAGGCTTTGCGCAGTTCGATGCTGCGGTACATCGCATCCTCGCCTTCACGGGCGACGAACTGCACGACGGCATCGGCCACGGGTTGGAACACTTCGACCGTGCGGCCGTAGCGCGCCTCGATGCGCGGCAGCAGCGCCAGCGTCTGGGCATGCAGTTTGCCGGTGTCGAGCGTCGCGATCGCGATGGGCAGCCGGGTGCGCGCGATCAGGTCGGTGACGACCATGTCCTCCACGCCCAGGCTGCTGCTCTGCACGAGGCCGTCGCCGTGCTCGATGCTGGCGTCGCGCAGGCGTTGCAAGGCGGCTTCGATCTTGGCGTCGAGCTGCGGCGTGCGCCTGGCGTAGAGCGCGATGGCGTTGCCCGCAGCCGGCGCGGCGATCCAGGGCAGGGCGCTGGTTGCGCTCACCGGGCTCACGCGGCCTCCAGCACCGCGTCCTGCGCGGCGAGGTGGGCCGCTTCGCGGGCGAACAGCGGGCGTGGCTCGTTCACGTCGCCCTGGTAGAAGGCGGCGTAGCGCGCGAACTGGCGCTCGGCGGCGGCGGCGTTCACGCCCTCGGCCAGCACGGCGCTGCTGAAGCCGCTGCGGTGCATGTGCACGAGCAGGTCGATCAGCACGTCGCCGGTGGCGCGCAGGTCGCCGCGGAAGCGGTAGCGGCGGCGCAGCAGCACGGCCTGGCTGTAGGCGCGGCCGTCGGTGAACTTGGGGAAGTGCAGTTCGATGCGGTCCACGCCGTCGAGCGCGCCCTGGGCGGCGAGTTCGGCCACTTCGGCGTCGTTGGCGATCTGCAGGATCTTCAGGCCGGCCGCGTCGGCGGGCGCGGTGCCGGCGGCAAAGATCTGGAGGGCGGCGGTGGTGTTCAGCGGCTTCATGCGGCGATGGCTTCGACGGGTTGGGGGTGGCGGGCGGCGTTGGCGGCGGCCTTGAAGGGGTCGTGGCCGACGCGGCGCAGCGCGTCGATGAAGAATTCGCCCGGCTGGCGCAGCGCCCGGAAGGTGTCGAGCAGGGCTTCGATCACGTCCGGCACCTCGGCGGCCGAGAACGACGGGCCGACGACCTTGCCGCCCACGGCCGGGCCGGACAGCGCCGTGCCGTCCGAGCCGGCCAGCGTGATCTGGTACCACTCCTTGCCGTCCTTGTCGACGCCGAGGATGCCGATGTGGCCGCTGTGGTGGTGGCCGCAGGAGTTGATGCAGCCGCTCATGTGCAGGTCGATGGGGCCGAGGTCGAAGAGTTCGTCCAGGTCCTGATAACGCTCGGTCAGCGCGGCGGCGATGGGCAGGGAGCGCGCGTTGGCCAGCGAGCAGAAGTCGCCGCCGGGGCAGGCGATCATGTCGGACAGCAGGCCGATGTTGGGTCGCGCCAGGCCCAGCTCGCGCGCGGCCTCGTAGAGCGCCGGCAGGTCGCTCTCGAACACCCAGGGCAGCAGCAGGTTCTGCTCGTGCGTGAGCCGCGCCTCGCCGGCCGAGAACCGGTCGGCCAACTGGGCCAGCGCGTCCAGCGTGTCGGCGTCGGCGTCGCCGGGCGCCCAGCCGACGCGCTTGAAGGACAGCGTGACGATGCGCAACTGCGGCAGCCGGTGGCCGCGCACGTTCTGGCGCAGCCAGCGCTGGTAGGCGATGTCGGCCGTGTCCACGCTGGCGGGCAGGGCGGCGGGCTTCAGCTCGGGTACGACGAAGTGCGCGGCCACGCGCTCCAGTTCGGCCTGCGTGATGGTGTGCGGCGCGCCGTCCTGCTCGACGATGGCCCGGTACTCGGCCTCCACGGCGTCGATGAAGCCCCGGCCCTCGCTCTTGACGAGGATCTTGATGCGCGCCTTCCACTTGTTGTCGCGCCGGCCGTAGCTGTTGTAGGTGCGGACGATGGCCTCGATGTAGTTCAGCAGTTCCGGCCAGGGCAGGAACTCGCGCACCACCGCGCCGATGATGGGCGTGCGGCCCATGCCGCCGCCGACCAGCACCTTGAAGCCGACTTCGCCGTCCGCCGCGCGCACCGCCTGCAGGCCGATGTCGTACCAGCCGATCGCGGCCCGGTCTTCCTCGGCGCCGTTGAAGGCGATCTTGAACTTGCGCGGCAGGAAGCTGAACTCGGGGTGCAGCGAACTCCACTGGCGCGTGATCTCGGCGAAGGGCCGGGTATCGACGATGCCGTCCTCGGCGATGCCCTCGAAGGCGTCGCAGGTGATGTTGCGGATGTCGTTGCCGCTGGTCTGGATGCCGTGCATGGACACGCCCGCCAGCAGGTCCATCACGTCGGCGGCGCGGGTGATCGGGATCCAGTTGAACTGCACGTTGGTGCGCGTCGTGAAGTGGCCGTAGCCGTAGCGCAGCGGTGGCGCGGCCAGCGTCAGGCCGGGCTGGGCGGCCTGCAGCTCGTCCTGCGTCGCCTGGGCATGGGCCAGCAGTTCGGGCGTGGGCCGGTCGTACTCGCGGGCGATGTGGGCCAGCGTGCGCAGTTGCAGGCTGCTGATCTCGCCATAGGGCACGGCGATGCGGGCCATCGGCGCGTAGCGCTGGATGTACCAGCCGTTTTGCAGGCGCAGCGGCAGCAGTTGTTCGTCGCTCAACTCGCCGCGCTGCCAGCGGTCGAGCTGGTCGCGGAACTGCTGGGCGCGCAGCTTGACGAATTGGCGGTCGAAATCGGTGTACTGGTACATCGACGGAGTTCTCTTAGTGGATGACTTTCCAGCCGGCCATCAGCAGCGAGGCGCACAGCAGGCTGCGCACGACGCCGTCCGGCAGGCGGCGGGTCAACTGGGCCCCGAGCCAGATGCCGGGCAGGGAGCCGATGAGCAGGGAGCCGAGCAGCGCCCAGTCCACATGGCCGAGGCTGGCGTGGCCCAGGCCGGCGACGAGGGTCAGCGGCACGGCGTGGGCGATGTCGGTGCCGACGATGTCGCGCGCCTTCATGCGCGGGTGGATCAGCAGGATCAGCGTTGCGCCGATGGCCCCGGCGCCGATGGACGACAGCGACACCAGCACGCCCAGCAGCAGGCCGCTGGCCACCGTCAGCGCGGGCTTGCGCGATTCGGGGATCCAGCGCTCCAGCTTCAGGCCCAGCCGCTGCCAGCTTTGCTTGAACGCGACGACGGCGGCCGTCAGCAGCAGCGCGATGCCGAGCGAGAAGGTCAGCGCCTGCGCCCAGCCTTTGGTCAGGCCGGAGAAATGCATCAGCGCGATGGTCGCCAGCGAGGCCGGCACCGAGCCGGCCAGCAGCCGGCGCACGATGGGCCAGGCGACGTGGCCGTGGCGGGCATGGGCGACGGAGCCGCTGACCTTGGTCAGCGCGGCGAACCACAGGTCGGTGCCGATGGCCACCGCCGGGTTGAGCTTGAACACCGACAGCAGCAGCGGCGTCATCAGCGAGCCGCCGCCCACGCCGGTCATGCCGACGATGGCACCGACGCCGAAGCCGCTGAGAATCGCAATCCAGTCCATGAGCCGCCGATAAATCGAAACGGCCGCCGGAAGGCAGCCGATGGCGCGCACTGTAGGTGGCAGCTATATATATGAGAAGAACTTTGTCGTTTGTTGCTTATGTCTGAAGAGAATAAAGAAGAGGCTGAGCCCTCGCGCCGCCGCTGGCTCGCCTGGGCGCTGGGCGGCGCGGCGGCGCTGGCCGGCTGCCAGAGCGCGCCGCTGCCCCCGCCGCCCGCCCCGCCGCCGGCCGAGCCGGCCCCGCCGCCTGCGCCCAAGCCGCCGCGCATCGGCCTGGCGCTGGGCGGCGGCGCGGCGCGCGGCTTTGCCCACATCGGCGTGATCCAGGCGCTGGAAGAAAGCGGCGTCCGGCCCGACCTCGTGGTCGGCACCTCGGCCGGCAGCCTGGTGGCGGCGCTGTATGCCGCCGGGCTGCACGCGCCGGAACTGGTGCGCCTGGCCGATGCGATGGACGAGACCGCCATCACCGACTGGGCCTTCCCCGGCCGCGGCATGATCCGCGGCGAGGCGCTGGCGCGCTTCGTGCGCGAGCACACCGGCGGGCGCAACATCGAGCAGATGGCGCTGCCGCTGGGCATCGTCGCCACCGACCTCGACTCCGGCGCGCCCATCCTGTTCCAGCGCGGCGACGCCGGCATGGCGGTGCGCGCCTCCAGCGCGGTGCCGGCGCTGTTCCAGCCGGTGAAGATTGGCGCGCGCGAGTACGTCGACGGCGGGCTGGTCTCGCCGGTGCCGGTGCGCTTCGCGCGGCAGATGGGCGCCGAGCTGGTGATCGCGGTCGACATCTCGGCGGTGCCCGAGGGCAGCCCCACCGGCGACCCGCTGCGCATGCTCTTGCAGACCTTCGCGATCATGGGCCGCAGCATCAATCAGTTCGAGCTGCGCGAGGCCGACCTGGTGCTGCGCCCGCGGCTGCCGGGCGTCTCGGGCGCCGACTTCGCGGCGCGCAAGCGTGTCATCCAGGCCGGCCGCGAGGCGGCGCTGGCCGCGCTGCCGGAACTGCGCGCCAAGGTGGCGGCGCGCATGCACTGACTGAGCCGGCCCGGGAGCCCAAAGAAAGAAAGGCCCGGTGGAACCGGGCCTTGGAAGGTACCTGTGGGGTACCGAGGAGACAAACTTTCAGGCCCGCCTTGGGCAGCGCCGCTCGCGGCGGTGCCCCTGGCGAGGTGCTCAGGCAGCGCGCTTGCTGCCCTTGGCGGCCTTCACGGCGGTGCTGGTCACGGCCTGGAAGTTGGCCTCGGCCACTTCGGCGGCCTGCTTGGCGGCCTTGCTGACGGTTTCGTAGGCGTTGTTGGCGGCGGCGACGGCCGACTTCACCAGCGCGACGGCGTTCTCGGTGCCGGCCGGGGCGTTCTTGACGGCGGTGTCGACCACGGCCATGAACTTCTTCTGCGCGTCGGCGGCGGTTTCTTCGGCGACCTTGCCCACTTCGGCGTTGGTGGCCGCGGCGATGTCGTACAGGTGGCGGCTGTAGGCGGCGGCCTTCTCGGCGGCCGGTTGCAGCAGCGCGGCTTGCAGCGCGAACAGCTCCTGCGCATCCTTCACCGACAGTGCGGCCTTGGTGGTGTCGGCGCTCTCGGCCAGCGCGGTCTTGGCGACCTGCAGGTTCAGTTCGATCAGCTTCTCGACGCCTTCGAAGGCCTTGTTGGTCAGGCCGAACAGGGTTTCGACGTTGGCCTTGTTGGCGGCGATGACTTGTTCAGCGGTCAGGAAGGACATGGGGCTCTCCATTGGGGGGTGACACAGTGGCGCTGCATCTATGTTGCAATGCAGCATGACCGGAAGTATATGCACCGGCGGCCGGCTTTCAAGCGTTTTTGCTGCACTGCATCAAAATTGGAGGGGTTTTTCTAGAAACCAACGGTTCCATGCAAGTCTTCAGCTCCGACCAGTTCGTGCTGCCGCTGCCGGCCGGGCACCGCTTTCCGATGCCCAAGTACCGCTTGCTGCGCGAGCGCATCGAGGGCGAACCGGGCCTGCGGCTGCGCGAGGCGCCGCCGGCCAGCGAGGGTGAGCTGGCGCTGGCGCACGAGCCGGCCTACATCGCCGCGGTGTTCGAGGGCACGCTGAGCGCCGCCGCGCAGCGCGAGATCGGCTTTCCGTGGAGCCAGCGCATGGTCGAGCGTTCGCGCCGCTCGGTCGGCGCGACCATCGCCGCGGCGCGCGCCGCGCTGGCCGAGGGCGTGGCCGCCAACCTCGCCGGCGGCACGCACCACGCCGGCGCCGGCCAGGGCGGCGGCTGGTGCGTGTTCAACGACGCGGCGGTGGCGGCGCGGCTGATGCAGGCCGAATGGCACCGCCGCCACGGCAGCGCCGCGCCGGGGCTGCGCGTGGCGGTGATCGACCTCGACGTGCACCAGGGCAACGGCACGGCGGCGATCTTCCGCGACGACCCCTCGGTGTTCACGCTGTCGCTGCACGGCGCGCGCAACTTCCCGTTCCGCAAGGAGGCGAGCGACCTCGACGTCGAACTGCCCGACGGCTGCGCCGACGCGCCCTACCTCGCGGCGCTGGACGCCGCGCTGGGCGAGCTCTGGGCGCGCCAGCGCGCCGCGCCGCCGGGGCTGGTGTTCTACCTCGCCGGCGCCGACCCGCACGAGGCCGACCGCCTCGGCCGCCTGAAGCTCAGCGCCGACGGCCTGGCCGAGCGCGACCGGCGCGTCTTCGCCGCCTGCCGCGCGCGCCGCATCCCGGTGGCCGTCAGCATGGCCGGCGGCTACGGGCACGACATCGGCGTCACGGTGGAGATCCAGCGCCGCACGCTGCTGGAGGCGCTGCGAAGCTGGAAGCAATGGAACAATCACGCGCCATGAGCCATCGACCGACTCCCGAGCCGCGCGGCGCCTACCGCGTCTTCCGCCCGATCCAGACGCGCTGGGCCGACAACGACGCCTACGGCCACGTCAACAACGTCGTCTACTACGCCTGGTTCGACACCGCGGTCAACGGCTACCTGATAGACGCCGGCGCGCTCGACATCCACGCCGGCGCCACCATCGGCCTGGTGATCGAGACGCGCTGCAACTACTTCGCGCCGCTGGCCTTTCCGCAGGCGGTGGAAGCGGGCCTGCGCGTTGCGCACCTCGGGCGCAGCTCGGTGCGCTACGAGGTCGGCCTGTTCGCGCAGGGCGCGCCCGAGGCGGCCGCGGCCGGCCACTTCGTCCACGTCTACGTCGACCGGCTGACGCGCCGGCCGGTGCCCTTGCCCGAGGCGCTGAGCGCCGCTTTGCAGCCGCTGCTCGCCGCCGCATGAACGACGCCGCCATCGCCGCCGTCGACGCGGCCATCACCTCGCGCCGCTCGATCCGTGCCTTCCTGCCGACGCCGGTGCCGCAAGACACCATCGTCGACATCCTGCGCGTCGCCGCGCGCGCGCCCTCGGGCACCAACACGCAGCCGTGGAAGGTGCACGTGCTGACCGGCGCGGCCAGGCAGCGCCTCAGCGCCGCGATCCGCGCCGCCTTCGACGACCCCGCCGAGCGCGCCGCGCACAGCGAGCCCTACCGCTACTACCCGACCGAATGGCGTTCGCCGTACATCGAGCGGCGCCGCAAGGTCGGCTGGGACCTGTACGGGCTGCTCGGCATCGCCAAGGCCGACAAGGCGCGCATGCACGCCCAGCATGCGCGCAACTACGACTTCTTCGGCGCGCCGGTCGGGCTGATCTTCACCATCGACCGCGCGATGCAGCACGGAAGCTGGCTCGACGTCGGCATGTTCATGCAGAACGTGATGGTGGCGGCGCGCGCGCGCGGGCTCGACACCTGCCCGCAGGCCGCGTTCGCGCAGTTCCACCGCATCGCCGAGCGGCAGCTCGGCCTGGGCGACGGCGAGACGGTGATCTGCGGCATGTCGCTCGGCCATGCCGACCCGGACGCGGTGGAGAACACGCTGGTCACCGAGCGCGAGCCGGTGGAAGGCTTCGCGAGTTTCCACGCATGACGCCGGCCGGCGCGGGGCTGCCCATCGCCTGGGGAATCCCGTTCGCCGGCATGCTGTTGTCGATCGCGGTGCTGCCGCTGGCCGCGCCTCGGCTCTGGCACCACCACCACGGCAAGATCGCGCTCGGCTGGGCGCTCGCCTTCCTGCTGCCCTGCGCGGCGCTGTTCGGCCCGGCGGCAGCCGGCGGCGCGCTGGTGCATGCGCTGCTGGCCGAGTACCTGCCCTTCATCATCCTGCTGACGGCGCTGTTCACCGCCGCGGGCGGCATCCACGTGCGCGGCAACCTGCACGGCAGCCCGGCGCTGAACACCGCGCTGCTGGCCACGGGCGCCGTGCTGGCCAGCGTGATGGGTACCACCGGCGCGGCCATGCTGCTGATCCGCCCGCTGATCCGCGCCAATCGCAACCGCCGCCACGTGGTGCACGTGGTCGTGTTCTTCATCTTCATCGTCGGCAATGCCGGCGGCTCGCTGACGCCGCTGGGCGACCCGCCGCTGTTCCTCGGCTTCCTGAAGGGCGTGGACTTCTCCTGGACGGCGCGCCACCTGCTGCCCGCGACGCTGTTCCTGGTCGGCGCGCTGCTCGCGCTGTTCTTCGTCATCGACGGCCACTGGTACCGCCAGGAAGGCGTGCCGCCGCCGGACCCGACGCCCGACACGCCGCGGCTCGGCATCGACGGCGCGATCAACCTGCTGCCGCTGGCCGTGGTCGTGGCGCTGGTGCTGATGAGCGGCACCTGGAAGCCGGGCGTCGCCTTCGACGTGTTCGGCGCCGAGCTCGCGCTGCCCGCGCTGCTGCGCGACGCGGGGCTGCTGGCGGTGATCGCCGTGTCGCTGGCGATCACGCCGCGCGCGGTGCGCGAGGCCAACCAGTTCTCGTGGGCGCCGATGCAGGAGGTGGCCAAGCTCTTCATCGGCATCTTCCTGACCATGGTGCCGGTGCTGGCGATGCTCCAGGCCGGCGAGGCGGGCGCCTTCGCGGCGGTGACCCGCGCCGTCACCGGCGCCGACGGCCAGCCGCTGCCCTGGGCCTACTTCTGGGCCAGCGGCGCGCTCAGCGCCTTCCTCGACAACGCGCCGACCTACCTGGTGTTCTTCAAGCTCGCCGGCGGCGACGCGCAGGAACTGATGGGCGCGCGGGCCGCGACGCTGGCGGCCGTGTCCGCCGGCTCGGTGTTCATGGGCGCCGTCACCTACATCGGCAACGCGCCGAACTTCATGATCAAGGCGATCGCCGAGGAGCGTGGCATCCTCATGCCGGGCTTCTTCGGCTACATGGCCTGGTCGGGCGCGATCCTGCTGCCGCTGTTCGCCGTGATGACCTTCATCTGGTTCCGCTGAAGAAGACAAGAAGGAGAGACAAGCCATGACCCGCCCCGCCGTCCTCGTCGCGCGCGCCGCCTTTCCCGACATCGTCGATCGCCTGCGCGCGCACTTCGAGGTCGAGGACAACCCGGCCGACCGCATCCACACCCCGGCCGAGCTGAGCGCGAAGCTCGCCGGCAAGGCCGGCGCCTTCATCACCGGCAGCGAGCGCATCGACGCCGCGCTGCTCGACGCCAACCCGCAGTTGCGCGCGGTGTGCAACATGGCGGTGGGCTACAACAACATCGACGTCGCCGCCTGCAACGCGCGCGGCGTGCTGGTCACCAACACGCCCGACGTGCTGACCGAGACCACCGCCGACTTCGGCTTCGCGCTGATGATGGCCGCCGCGCGGCGCATCGCCGAGAGCGAACACTACCTGCGCCGCGGCGAATGGACCCGCTGGGCCTACGACATGTTCGCCGGCGGCGACGTGCACGGCGCCACGCTGGGCATCCTCGGCATGGGCCGCATCGGCCAGGCGGTGGCGCGGCGCGGCGCGCTCGGCTTCGGCATGAAGGTGATCTATCACAACCGCAGCCGCCTCGCGAGCGAACTCGAGGCGCCGCTGGGCGCGCGCTACGTCGGCAAGGAGGCGCTGCTGCGCGAGTGCGACCACCTCGTCATCGTGGTGCCGTATTCACCGGCCAGCCATCACGCGATAGCCGCGGCCGAACTGGCGCTGATGAAGCCGACCGCGACGCTGACCAACATCGCGCGCGGCGGCGTGGTCGACGATGCCGCGCTGGCCGCCGCGCTGCGCGAGCGCCGCATCGCGGCCGCCGGGCTCGACGTGTTCGAAGGCGAGCCCAAGGTGCACCCCGACCTGCTGAGCGTGCCCAACGTCGTGCTGACGCCGCACATCGCCAGCGCGACGGTGGCGACGCGGCGCGCGATGGCCGCGCTGGCGGTCGACAACCTGATCGCCGCGCTGACCGGTGGCACGCCGCCGACGCCGGTCAATCCGCAGGTGCTGCCGCTGAAGACGGCCTGATCAGAGGAAACGCTCGAGCAGCCGCCGCGAGCGCCGGTCCAGCGCGCGCGGGTCGGGGATGCGGTAGCCGATGCCGTGGCTGTCGGTCACCAGCAGCGCGCCGCCGTCCAGGCGTCGGATGTCCTCCTCGCCCTTGAGCACCAGCCGCGCGTCGCCGCGGTCGGTGCGCACCTGCCAGGTGCTGGGCGTGGTGAAGGTCGAGACATCGACCAGGCGCTCGATCACCGGCGCGAATTCGCGCCGCGCCAGTTCCTCGTCGAGCAGCGCGCGCGCCTGCGCCGGCACGGCGGCTGGCGAGGCGATCCACAGCCGCTCGCGGCCGTCGCTGCCCACCAGCGAGATCGCGCCGCCGGGGTCGGACAGCGCAAAGGCCCGCACCGGCAGCACGCCGACGTGCAGCCCGCCTTCGGCGTCGTGCAGCACCAGGCGGCCGTGCGCGTCGCGCGTCAGGCGGATGGCGGAAAGATCGTCGCTGCTGCTCATGCCGGGCTGTGCTCCTGCTCCTCGTCGATCTGGCGCGCCTGCGCCTCGTGGAGCCGCCAGTAGGCGCCCTGGCGCGCCAGCAGCTCGTCGTGCGTGCCGACTTCCACCACGCGGCCGCGGTCCATCACCACGAGGCGGTCGGCGCGGCGCAGCGTCGACAGGCGGTGCGCGATCGCGATCGTCGTGCGCCCTTGCACCAGATTGTCGAGCGCCTTCTGGATCTCCTTCTCGGTCTCGGTGTCCACCGAGGAGGTGGCCTCGTCGAGGATCAGGATGCGCGGGTCGATCAGCAGCGCGCGTGCGATCGAGATGCGCTGGCGCTCGCCGCCCGACAGGCCCTGGCCGCGCTCGCCGACCAGCGAGTCGTAACCGTGCGGCAGGCGCAGGATGAACTCGTGCGCATGCGCGGCGCGCGCCGCGGCGACGATCTCCTCGCGCGTCGCCTCGGGCTTGCCGTAGGCGATGTTCTCGGCCACCGTGCCGAAGAACAGGAAGGGCTCCTGCAGCACCAGGCCGATGTGGCGCCGGTAGTCGGCCACGCCCAGGCGGCGCAGGTCGACGCCGTCGACCTTGACCGCGCCGTCGCTCACGTCGTAGAAGCGGCAGATCAGGTTGACCAGCGTGCTCTTGCCCGAGCCGCTGTGGCCGACCAGGCCGATCATCTCGCCGGGCTTGATGTCCAGATCGAGCCCGCGGATCACCGAGCGGCTGCCGTAGCGGAAGCCCACGCCCTGCAGTTCGAGGCGGCCCCGCAGGTGCTCGATCCTCACCGGCTGCGCCGGCTCGGGCACGTTGCTGACGTGGTCGAGGATGTCGAAGATGCGCTTGGCGCCGGCGGCCGCCTTCTGCGTCACCGAGACGATGCGGCTCATCGAGTCGAGCCGGCCGTAGAAGCGCCCGATGTAGGCGATGAAGGCGGTCAGCACGCCCACCGTGATGCGGTTGCGGCTGACCAGCCAGATGCCGAAGGCCCACACCACCAGCAGGCCGATCTCGGTGAGCAGCGAGACGGTGGGCGAGAACAGGCTCCAGGTCTTGTTGAGCCGGTCGTTGACCTCGAGGTTGTGGCGGTTGGCGCGGCGGAAGCGATCGGCCTCGCGCTTCTCCTGCGCGAAGGCCTTGACGACACGGATGCCCGGAATGGTGTCGGCCAGCACGCTGGTGACCTCGCCCCAGACGCGGTCGATCTTCTCGAAGCCGGTGCGCAGCCGGTCGCGCACCAGGTGGATCATCCAGGCGATGAAGGGCAGCGGCAGCAGCGTCACCAGCGCCAGCGAGGGGTTGATGTTGAACAGGATCACCGCCGTCATGCCGATCATCAGCACGTCGGTGGCGAAGTCGAGCGCGTGCAGCGAGAGGAACACGCAGATGCGGTCCGACTCGCTGCCGATGCGCGACATCAGGTCGCCGGTGCGCTTGCTGCCGAAGTAGTCGAGGCTCAGTTGCAGCAGGTGCTCGAAGGTGGCGGTGCGCAGGTCGGCGCCGATGCGCTCGCTGACGATCGCCAGCAGCCAGGTGCGCCACCAGCCCAGGCCCCAGGCCACCAGCGCGGCGCCGAGCAGGCCCGACAGCAGCAGCCACACCAGCGTGGTGTCGATCGCCTTGCCGTTCTGGTACGGGATCAGCACCTCGTCCATCAGCGGGATGGTCAGGTAGGGCGGCACCAGCGAGGCGGCGGTGGACACCAGCATCAGCACGAAGCCGAGCAGCAGTTGCCAGCGGTAGGGCCGGGCGAAGCGCGACAGCCGCAGCAGCACCCAGGTCGACGGCGGTGTCGGCGACTCGGCGGCGAAGTCGGTTTCTTCCTCGGCCGGCTCGTCGACTTCCCCCCCGCCGTCGGCCAGCCGGGCGCGCTGGCGCTCGAACAGCCCGAGCAGCCGCAGCGCCGCCGGGTCGGCGCCCAGCGTGTAGCGCCACAGCGCCAGGCGGGCGTGTTCGTCGTGCAGCGAGAGCTGGCCGACGCCGCCGTGGTCGGCATGCTGCAGGCTCAGCCGCGCGCTCAGCGGCCAGCTCCGCCACTGGCGCTCGCCGCCGGCGCGCGCCAGCAGGCGGCGCTCGGTCAGCACCAGCCGGCCGGCGCCGAAGCGGTCGGCGCCGTCCAGGTCAACGTCCAGGCTGGCCAGCGCGTTCTCTGCGGGCTCCAGCGGCGCGGGATCGAGCGCGGCCGCCGGATCGAGAACAGGAGACGAGTCGGAGGAGGGCATGGGTCGGAGCGGCGTGGGCGCGCGATTGTCGCGTAACGTCTGGCCCGGCCGGCACGCCGACCGACGAGCGCGAATAATCCGCTTCGCGCCGGACTGCGCCGACGCCACCCACCGATGAGCACTTTCGACGACATCCGCCTGCTGCGCGTGACCTACCTGCGCGGCCCCAACCTCTGGACTTACCGCTCCGCGCTGGAGGTCTGGCTCGATCTGGGCGAACTCGAGCAGCACCCTTCCGACAAGCTGCCCGGCTTCGTCGGGCGCCTGGTCGCCGCGCTGCCGGCGCTGGAGGAGCACCACTGCGGCGTCGGCGAGCGCGGCGGCTTCCTGCAACGGCTGAACGAAGGCACCTGGATGGGTCACGTGCTGGAGCACGTGGTCATCGAGCTGCTCAACCTCGCCGGCATGCCCACCGGCTTCGGCCAGACGCGCAGCACCTCGAAGACGGGCGTGTACCGCATGGTGTTCCGCGCCCGCGACGAGGCGGTGGCGCGCTGCGCGCTCGAACACGGCCACCGCGTGCTGATGGACGTGATCAACGCGCGCCGCGCCGACGTGGCCGCGGCGGTGGCCGCGGTGCGCGACGCGATCGACCGCGCCTACCTGGGCCCGAGCACGGCGCACATCGTCGCCTCGGCCACCGAGCGCGGCATTCCGCACCTGCGCCTGAACGAAGGCAACCTGGTGCAGCTCGGCCACGGCAGGCGCCAGCACCGCATCTGGACCGCCGAGACCGACCGCACCAGCGCGATCGCCGAAGGCATCGCGCGCGACAAGGACCTGACCAAGCGCCTGGTCGCCGCCGTCGGCGTGCCGGTGCCCGAGGGCCGCATCGCGACCAGCGCCGCGCAGGCCTGGGAGGCGGCCGAGGCGATCGGCCTGCCGGTGGCCGTCAAGCCCAGCGACGGCAACCACGGCCGCGGCGTCACGCTCGACCTCGCCACGCGCGAGCAGGTCGAAGCCGCCTGGGCGGTGGCCGAGCGGGAAGGCAGCGAGGTCATCGTCGAGCGCTACATCCCCGGCGACGAACACCGCCTGCTGGTGGTGGGCGGCCAGCTCGTCGCGGCGGCGCGCGGCGAGGCCGCCTGGGTCAGCGCCGACGGCCGCCACACGGTGGCGCAACTGGTCGAGGCCCAGCTCAACAACGACCCGCGCCGCGGCGAGACCGAAGACCATCCGCTCGGCCGCATCGACGTGCGCGAGGACGGCGCCATCGTCGTCGACCTGCGCCGCCAGGGCCTGCACGCCGACGCCGTGCCCGAGGCCGGCCGGCGCGTGCTGATCCAGCGCAACGGCAACGTGGCGATCGACTGCACCGACGAGGTCCACCCCGACTTCGCGCGCATCGCCTCGCTGGCGGCGCGCACCATCGGGCTGGACATCGCCGGCATCGACCTGGTGGCGCAGGACATCGCCCAGCCGCCGGCGCGCCAGCAGGCGGCGGTGGTGGAGGTCAACGCCGGGCCCGGGCTGCTGTCGCACCTGAAGCCGGCGGTGGGCTCGCCGCGGCCGGTGGGCAAGGCGATCGTCGACCACCTGTTCCCGCCCGGCGACGACGGCCGCATCCCCATCGTCGGCATCGCCGGCGGCGGCGACACGCGCCGTATCGCGCGGCTGGTGGCCTGGCTGCTGCAGCTCTCCGGCCGCCAGGTCGGGCTGGCCTGCCGCGCCGGCCTGTACCTCGGCACGCGCCGCGTCGACGACGGCGACGCCACCGCCGGCGCGCTCGCCGAGCGGCTGCTGCTGAACCGCGACATCGACGCCGCGGTGTTCGAGAACGACGCCGCGACCATCCTCGACCAGGGCCTGGTCTACGACCGCTGCCGCGTCGGCGTGGTGACCGACCTCGACGGCGCCGCCGCGCTCGAACGCCACGACATCCGCGACGCCGACGGCCTGCCGCGCGTGCTGCGCACGCAGATGGACGTGGTGCTCGACGACGGCTGGGGCGTGCTCAACGCCGACGACGCGCGCATCGCCGAGCTGGCGCAATACTGCGACGGCGGCGTGGTCCTGTACGCCCGCGACGCGGCGGCGCTGGCCGCGCACCGCGAGGCCGGCGGCCGCGCCGTGCTGGCGCGCGACGGCGCCATCGTGCTGTGCGAGGGCACGGCCGAGGAGGCGCTGGCGCCGCGCAGCGACACCGCCGCGCAACTGCCGGTGCTGCTGCCCGCGGTGGCGGCGGCCTGGGCCTTCGGCCTCGCGCCGGCGCTGCTGGCCGCCGGCATCGACACCTTCGACGCCCACAACGCCGTTCCCGCCGCCGCCGACCACCACTGACGATCATGGAAGTCACCCGCATCCGCGCGCTGCGCGGGCCCAACCTGTGGAGCCGGCACACGGCGATCGAGGCCATCGCGCGCTGCGACGAGCGCGAACGCGCCATCCGCCACGGCGACGCGCTCGAACTGCGGCTGCGCAAGCTGCTGCCCGAGGCGGCGCTGGTCAGCCCGCTGGTCGACGCCGACGGCGCGCCGCTGGCGCGCTGGCTCGAGCGCCTGACGCTGGCCCTGCAGGCGCGCGCCGGCTGCCAGGTGAGCTTCTCGCGCACCTCGGCGGCGCCGGAGGAGGGCGTCTACCAGATCGCCGTCGAGTACACCGAGGAGAAGGTCGGCCGCCTGGCCTTCGAGCGCGCGCAGCAACTGCTGGCCGCCGCGCTGGCCGGCGAGGCCTGCGACGCCGACGCCGCGGTGGCCGAGCTGCGCGAGATCGACGAGCACGTGCGCCTGGGGCCCAGCACCGGCTCCATCGTCAACGCCGCGCTGGCGCGCGGCGTGCCGTACCGCCGCCTCACCGAAGGCAGCCTGGTGCAGTTCGGCTGGGGCGCGCGCCAGCGCCGCATCTGGGCCGCCGAGGTCGATTCCACCGGCGCGGTGGCCGAGTCGATCGCGCAGGACAAGGACCTGACCAAGCGGCTACTCGCCGCCGCCGGCGTGCCGGTGCCGCGCGGCCGGCCGGTGAACGATCAGGAAGAAGGCTGGGCCGTCGCGCAGAGCCTCGGCCTGCCGGTGGTGGTCAAGCCGCGCGACGGCAACCAGGGCAAGGGCGTGACCGTCGACATCGCCGACCGCGAGCACTTCGAGGCCGCCTACCGCGCCGCCGACGAGATCGGCGACGTGATGGTCGAGCAGTTCCTGCCCGGCCACGACTTCCGCCTGCTGGTGGTGGGCGACAAGCTGGTGGCGGCGGCGCGGCGCGACCCGCCCTACGTGGTGGGCGACGGCCGGCACACGGTGCGCGAGCTGGTCGACAAGGTGAACCAGGACCCGCGCCGCGGCGACGGGCACGCCACCGCGCTGACGCGCATCCGCCTCGACGACATCGCGCTCTCGCGGCTGAAGCTGCAGGAGCTGACGGCCGATTCCATTCCGCCGGTCGGCCAGCGCGTGGTGCTGCGCAACAACGCCAACCTCAGCACCGGCGGCACCGCCACCGACGTGACCGACGACGTGCACCCGCAGGTGGCGGCGCGCGCCGTGGCGGCGGCGCGCATGGTGGGCCTGGAGATCTGCGGCGTCGACGTGGTGTGCGAGAGCGTCGGCGTGCCGCTCGAGCAGCAGCGCGGCGGCGTCGTCGAGGTGAACGCCGCGCCGGGCCTGCGCATGCACCTGGCGCCCAGCTTCGGCAAGCCGCGCCCGGTGGGCGAGGCGATCGTCGAACGGCTCTTCCCGGCCGGGCAGGACGGGCGCATCCCAGTGGTGGCCGTCACCGGCACCAACGGCAAGACCACGGTGACGCGGCTGATCGCGCACCTGTTCGCCGCCGCCGGGCTGAAGGTGGGCATGACCAACACCGACGGCGTGTGGGTCGACGGCCACCAGATCGACAGCGGCGACTGCAGCGGCCCGAAGAGCGCGCGCAACGTGCTGGCGCACCCCGACACCGAGGCCGCCGTGCTCGAAACCGCGCGCGGCGGCATCCTGCGCGAAGGCCTGGGCTTCGACCGCTGCCAGGTCGGCCTGGTCACCAACATGGGCGCGGGCGACCACCTCGGGCTGAACTACATCACGACGGTGGAAGACCTCGCGGTGCTCAAGCGCGTGATCGTGCAGAACGTGGCGCCGGACGGCTTCGCGGTGCTCAACGCGGCCGACCCGATCACGCTGCGCATGGCCGCGGTGTGCCCGGGCGGGGTGATCCTGTTCGCGGTCGACGGCCACCTGCCGGCGCTGGTGGCGCACCGCGCGCAGGGCGGGCGTTCGGTGTTCGTCGAAGGCGGCGACATCGTCGCGGTGGAAGGCTCGGCGCGCGCGCGGCTGCCGCTGCGCGAAGTGCCGCTGACGCGCGCCGGCACGATCTCGTTCCAGGTCGAGAACACGCTGGCCGCGGTGGCGGCCGCCTGGGGCTGCGGGCTGCCCTTCGACGCGGTGCGCAGCGGCCTGGCGAGTTTCGTCAACGACACGCAGAACGCGCCCGGGCGCTTCAACGTGCTCGACTACCGCGGCGCCACCGTGATCGCCGACTACGGCCACAACCCCGACGCGATGCGCGCGCTGGTGGCGGCGGTCGACGCGATGCCGGGCCGGCGCCGCAGCGTGGTGATCAGCGCGGCCGGCGACCGCCGCGACGAGGACATCCGCGAGCAGACGCGCATCCTCGGCGCCGCCTTCGACACCGTGCTGCTCTACCAGGACGCGGCCCAGCGCGGCCGTGGCGACGGCGAGGTGATCGCGCTGCTGCGCGACGGCCTGCAAGGCGCGCCGCGCACGCGCGAAGTCGAGGAAATTCGCGGCGAGTTCGTCGCCATCGACCGCGCGCTGGCGGCGCTGGCGCCTGGTGATTTGTGCCTGGTGCTGGTGGATCAGGTGGACGAGGCGCTGGCGCATCTGCACAAGCGCATCGCTGAAATGACGCCCCCCCCGTAGCGCCTGCGGCGCTCCCCCCCAGGGGGCGCCGCCAGCGGCCCGGCGAAGCCGGTTCCGCGGCGGCCGCGCGGTGGCGGCGAGGCATGCCACGACGGGTTCGGCAAAGGGCCGTGCGGGTCGCTCGCGGCTGCGAGCGACCCGCAGGCCCTTTGTCGCTCAAAAGCTCAGGCCGGCTTGAGCTGAGAAGCATCGAACGGCAGGCTGCGCAGCCGCTTGCCGGTGGCCGCGAAGATCGCGTTGGCAACGGCCGGTGCGATCGGCGGCGTGCCGGGTTCGCCGATGCCGCCGGGCTTCTCGCTGCTGGGCATGATGTGCACCTCGACCTTGGGCATCTCGTTCATGCGCAGCACCGGGTAGTCGTGGAAGTTGCTCTGCGCGACGCGTCCGTCCTTGAAGTCGATGCGGCCGTACAGCGCCGCCGACAGGCCGAAGACGATGCCGCCTTCGATCTGGCGCTCTATGGTCTGCGGGTTGACCGTCATGCCGCAGTCCACCGCGGCGACCACGCGCTGCACCCTGGGCGTGCCGTCGGCGCCGACGGACACCTCCGCCACCTCGGCCACGTAGCTGCCGAAGCTCTGCGCCACCGCGATGCCGCGGAACACGCCCCGCGGCGGCGGCGTGCCCCAGCCGGCCTTGCTCGCCGCGAGTTCGAGCACGGCCTTGTAGCGCGGCTGCTTGGTCAGCAGCGCGCGGCGGTACTCGAAGGGGTCGGCTTTCGCGGCGGCGGCCAGCTCGTCGATGAAGCTCTCGATGAAGAAGATGTTCTGCGAGTGCCCCACCGAGCGCCAGAACCACACCTGCGGCCCCGGCTCGGCGCGGCCGTAGGCCAGCCGCTGGTTGGCGATGTCGTAGGGGTGGTCGGCGATGCCTTCCATCGCCACCGGATCGACGCCGTTGTCGGCGAGCTTCATGAAGCCCGACGCCACCGCCAGCGACGGCGAGCCGACGCCGCACTTGAGCAGCGCCGGCCGGCCCTTGGCGTCGAGCGCGGCCTCGAACTTCGCCACCGAGGCCGGGCGGTAGTAGCCGGCGGCCATGTCGTCCTCGCGCGTGTAGATCAGCTTGACCGGCTTGCCCGAGAGCTTGGACAGCAGCGTCGCGTCGATCGTGAAGTCGGGCGCGAAGCGCCGTCCGAAGCCGCCGCCGAGCAGCAGCGTGTTGACCTTCACCCTGGCCGGCGTCACCGACGCCACCTGGCCCAGGATGCCCTGGCTGGGCCCCTGGCTCTGCGTGCCGGCCCAGATCTCCACCGTGTCGCCGCGCACCCAGGCGGTGCAGTTCAGCGGCTCCATGCAGGCGTGCGCGAGGTAGGGCGCTTCGTAGGTGGCCGTGAGCGCCGCGGCGCCGCCGGCGGCGGCGTCGTCGGGCTTGCCGGCGGCCAGCGCCACCGCGTCGGCCCGGCTCGCGGCGGCGGACAGCATCTCGCTGACCTTGGCGCTGGAGAGGTCCCTGGCCGCGCCCAGGTCCCAGTCGATCACCAGCGCGTCGCGGCCCTTCTTCGCGGCCCAGTAGCCGTCGGCCAGCACCGCCACGCCGTGCGGAATGGTGATGACCTGGCGCACGCCCTCGACCGCCTTGGCCTTGGCGTCGTCCAGCGCCGCCGGCTTGGCGCCGGGCTGCGGCGCGCGCGCCATCACCGCCACCAGCATGCCCGGCACGCTGGCGTCTATGCCGAACTTCGCGCTGCCGTCGAGCTTGCCCGGCGTGTCCAGGCGGTTCGTGCGCCTGCCGAGGATGCGGAAGTCCTTCGGGTCCTTCAGCTTCGGCTCGGCCGGCACCGGCAGCCGCGATGCCGCCGCCGCCAGCGCGCCGTAGGCGAGCCGCTTGCCGCTCGAATGGATCACCTGGCCGGCTTCGGTGCGGCACTCGCTCGCGTCGACCTTCCATTGCGCGGCGGCGGCGCCCACCAGCATCTCGCGCGCGGCGGCGCCGGCCTTGCGCAAGGGTTCCCAGTGCCCGCGCACCGTGGTGCTGCCGCCGGTGGCCTGCATGCCGAACATCGGGTTGTTGTAGGCCGGGTCGGCCGGCGCCTGCTGAACGCGCACGCGCTTCCAGTCGGCGTCGAGTTCCTCGGCCAGCAGCATCGGGATCGCGGTCAGCACGCCCTGGCCCATCTCGGCCGAGCCGCACATCACGGTGACGCTGCCGTCGGCGGCCAGGCGCAGCCAGGCACTGGGCGCGAAGACGGCCGGTGCGGCAGCTTCGAGCCGGCCGGGCAGCGGCAGCGCGAAGGCGATCGTCAGCGCGCCGCCGCCCTGGAGGAAGCCGCGGCGCGTGGCGCTGAGGGGGGTGGTGTGCATGCTCAGACTCCCTTCACCAGCGCGGCCGACGCATCCTTGATGGCGGCGCGGATCTGGTTGTAGGTGCCGCAGCGGCAGAGGTTGCCGCTCATCGCGGCGTCGATGTCGGCGTCGGCGGGGGCCTTCTTGTCGGCCAGCAGCGCGCAGGCGCTCATGATCTGGCCCGACTGGCAGTAGCCGCACTGCGGTACGTCCTGCTTCGCCCAGGCGGCCTGTACCGCCTTGCCGGTGCGCGTGGCGCCCACGCCTTCGATGGTGGTGATCTTCTTGCCCGCCGCGGCAGAGACCGGCGTCGAACACGAGCGCACCGGCTGGCCGTCGAGGTGCACGGTGCAGGCGCCGCACAGCGCCATGCCGCAGCCGAACTTGGTGCCGGTGAGTTGCAGGTTCTCGCGCAGCACCCACAGCAGCGGGGTGTCGGCGCCGGCGTCGACGCCGTGGGTCTTGCCGTTGACGTTCAGGGTGAGCATGGCGGGGGTCTCCTGGAGCCGGTGTGCCGTGCACGATAGCGCCGGGCGGCGTTTTGTGCAGGGCGCCGCTGTCACAATCGCCCCATGCCCGAATGGATGACCTGGCTGCTGGTGGCGCTGGCCGCGCTGAACGTCGTGCTCCTGCTGCTGCTGGTCGTGCTGCGGCCGCGCGCCGAAGACCGGCAGGGCGGCCTGCGCGAAGTGCGCAGCGAGGTGCAGGACAGCGCGCGCGGCACGCGCCAGGAGCTGTCGCAGGCGCTGGCGCTGTTCCAGCAGACGCTGCTGGCGCAGCAGGGCGACGTGGCGCGCACGCAGAACGAGCAGATCGACTCCTTCCGCACCCAGCTCGCGACCATGCAGCAGCTCGTGTCGCAGTCGCTGCAGCAGGCCGCGCAGTCGCTCGCGCAGCAGTCGCAGGCCTCGCGCGACGCGCAGGACGCCGCGCTGAAGCGCTTCGCCGACGCCTTCGGCGAGCAGGTCGCGACGGTGCGCACGAGCGTCGAGCAGCGCCTGCAGGCGATCCAGGCCGACAACGAGAAGAAGCTCGAGCAGATGCGCGCCACCGTCGACGAGAAGCTGCACGCCACGCTCGAGCAGCGCCTCGGCGAGAGCTTCAAGCAGGTGGCCGACCGGCTCGAGCAGGTGCACAAGGGCCTGGGCGAGATGCAGGGGCTGGCCAAGGACGTCGGCTCGCTGAACCGCGTGCTGACCAACGTGAAGACACGCGGCGTGTTCGGCGAGGTGCAGCTCGCCGCGCTGCTCGAACAGGTGTTCACCGCCGCCCAGTACGCGAGCAACGTCGAGACCGTGCCGGGCAGCGGCGCGCGCGTCGAGTTCGCGGTGCGGCTGCCGGGCCAGCGCGCCGACGGCGTGCCGCTGTGGCTGCCGATCGACGCCAAGTTCCCGCGCGAGGACTACGAGCGCCTGCTCGACGCGCAGGAGCGCGCCGACATGGCCGCCGCCGAGGCGGCCGGCCGGGCGATCGAGCAGCGCCTGCGCCTGGAGGCGCGCAGCATCCGCGAGAAGTACGTGGCGCCGCCGCACACCACCGAGTTCGCGATCCTGTTCGTGCCCACCGAGGGGCTGTACGCCGAGGCGCTGCGCCGCCCGGGGCTGTCCGAGGCCTTGCAGCGCGAGCACCGCGTGATGCTGACCGGCCCGACCACGCTGCTGGCCACGCTGAACAGCCTGCAGATGGGCTTTCGCACGCTGGCGCTGGAAAAGCGCAGCGCCGAGGTCTGGGAGGTGCTGGGCGCGGTCAAGACCGAGTTCGCCAAGTTCGGCGACGTGCTCGCCAGGACCAAGAAGAAGCTCGAGGAAGCCTCCAACACCATCGACGCCGCCGAGGTGCGCAGCCGTGCGATGGCGCGCCGCCTGAAGACGGTCGAGGCGGTGGGCGAGACGCGCGCGCAGGCGCTGCTGCCCGGGCTCGACGGCGCCGCCGACGAGGATGCCACCGAAGACGCCGTCTGACGTGGCCGCCGCGAACCTGGGCCGCATCCTCGCCGCGCTGATCGTCGGCCAGATCTGCCTGCACGCCTGCATGACCGGCGTGCGCATGGCCGCGCCCTTGCAGGCGCTGCGCGAGGGCCACGCGGCCTGGGTGGTGGGCGTGCTGATGGGGCTGTTCGCGGCCGCGCCGATCGTGCTGGCGCTGGCCGCCGGCCGGCTGGCCGACCGGCGCGGCTACCACCACCCGATGCGCATCGCGGTGGCGCTGACCATGCTCGGCGCCGTCGTCGCGCTGGCCGTCACCTGGCTGCCGCGCTTCACCTTCCCGGCGATGTGCGCGGCGGCGATGCTGGTCGGCGCGGGCGCCAACGTCGGCCTGATCGCGATCCAGCGCACCGCCGGCCGCCACGCCACCGACACCACCGCGCTCAAGCGCGTGTTCAGCTGGCTCGGCCTGGCGCCGGCGCTGGCCAACGTGATCGGGCCGGTGCTGGCCGGCGCGCTGATCGACCTGGGCGGTTTCCGCGCCGCCTACGCGGCGCTGCTGGTGCTGCCGCTGGGCGCGCTGGCCTGGGCGCGGCGCGTGCCGAAAGAAGCACCGCGGCCGCGCGCCAAGGACGCCGCCGCGCCGAGCGCGCGCGAGCTGCTGCGCACGCCCGGACTGCGCCGGCTGCTGCTGGTGAACTGGCTGCTCTCGTCGAGCTGGGACGTGCATGCCTTCCTGGTGCCGGTGCTGGGCCACGAGCGTGGCTTCTCGGCCTCGGCGATCGGGCTGGTGCTGGGCGTGTTCGCGCTCGCGGTGGCGGCGGTGCGGCTGGCGATCCCGCTGTTCGCGCAGCACCTGCGCGAAGGGCAGGTGCTGGCCGGCTGCATGCTGTGGACGGCCGGCGTGTTCGCGCTCTACCCGTTCGCGCGCGCGGCGTGGTGGATGGGCGTGCTGGCCGCCGCGCTGGGCCTGGCGCTGGGCGCGGTGCAGCCGATGATCATGACGACGCTGCACCAGCTCACGCCGCCCGATCGCCACGGCGAGGCGATCGCGCTGCGCTCGATGACGATCAACTTCTCCAGCGCGCTGATGCCGCTGCTGTTCGGCGCGCTCGGCTCGCTGGTGGGCGCCTCGGCGCTGTTCTGGCTGATGGGCGCGGCGGTGGGCGCCGGCAGCGTGCCGGCGCGGCGCGTGGCCGCCGTGCCGGTCAGAACCTGATCGAGCCGGGCGGCGGCGCCGGCGGCGGCTCGTCGGCCGCTCGCGGGGCGGCCGGGGCCGAGGCCGGCGCGGCCGGCCGCTCGACCAGCGGGCGCGGCGCCGCGAAGGCGTAGCCGGGCGGCAGGCGCGATTCGCGCGGGTAGCCGGCCAGGTCGAGGTAGTTGTTCCAGGTCTCGGGCGAGAAGCCCTTGAGCTGCTGCGCGCCGATGGTCAGCAGCGGCGTCTCGCGCCCGCCGCTGAGTTTCTGCAAGGCCTCGTCGTCCTCGGCGCCGCTGACCTGGCGTTCGCTGAACGGGATGCCGCGCTTGCGCAGCAGCGCGCGCCCTTCGTCGCAGGGCTCGCAGCCGCTGGCCTGCGTGTACAGCGTCACCGGGAAGCGGCCGGCGGCCTGGCGCAGTTCGAGCGGCAGCACGGCGTCGGGTTCGGCCATGCCGGTGCGCGAGTTGACCGGGCTGACGCGCCCGGCGGCGGGCGCGGGCGGCCGGTCGGTGTAGGTGACCTTGCCGTCCGGGCCGACCACCTTGTACAGCGCCAGCGCCGGCAGCGCGAGCGCGAGCGCCGCGCTGCCGAGCATCAGGCTGCGGATGCGGGGAAGGGCAATCGAGGTCATGGTCGGCTCCGGCGCGGCAGGTGCAGCGCCAATGGTAGCGAGGCGCCGGCGCAGTCCGGGCGCCGGCGTGGGCAATTGCTCACGCCGGCCGCGGCTGCGGCGGGTCGCCGGCGACCAGGCCCTGGTGGCGCAGCAGCGCGTCGATGCGCGGCTCGCGGCCGCGGAAGGCCTTGAAGCTGTCCATCGCGCCGCGGCTGCCGCCGGCTTCCAGCACGCTCTCGCGGTAGCGCCGGCCGGTGGGTGCGTCCAGCACGCTGCCGCCGGCGGCGGCTTCCTCGAAGGCGCTCCAGGCGTCGGCCGACAGCACCTCGGCCCACTTGTAGCTGTAGTAGCCGGCCGCGTAGCCGCCGGCGAAGATGTGCGAGAAGCTGTGCAGGAAGCGGTTGAACGGCGGCGTCGGCAGCAGCGCGGTCTGCGCGCGCACCTCGGCGGCCACCTGGTCGATGCGCGCCTCGCTGCCCGGCTCGGCGTGCAGCCGCATGTCGATCAGCGCGAACTCCACCTGGCGAAGCGTCTGCAGGCCGCTGTGGAAGTTCTTCGCCGCGAGCATGCGGTCGAACAGCGCGCGCGGCAGCGGCTCGCCGCTGTCGACGTGGCCGGTCAGGCGTTGCAGCACCTCCCACTCCCAGCACAGGTTCTCCATGAACTGGCTGGGCAGCTCGACCGCGTCCCACTCGACGCCGGAGATGCCCGAGACGCCGAGGTCGTCGACGCGCGTCAGCAGGTGGTGCAGGCCGTGGCCGAACTCGTGGAACAGCGTCTGCACGTCGTCGTGCGTCAGCAGCGCCGGGCGGCCGTCCAGCGGCGGCGCGAAGTTGCACACCAGGTGCGCCACCGGCGTCTGCAACTGCCGGCCCGGGCGCAGCCAGCGCTCGCGCGTGCCGTCCATCCAGGCGCCCGGGCGCTTGCCGGGCCGCGCGTGCGGGTCGAGGTAGAACTGGCCGACCAGCTCGGCCGGCGCGTCGCCGGCCTTGCCGGCGGCGGCCGGGCGCTCGATGCGGAAGAAGCGCACGCTCGGGTGCCACACCGGCGCCTCGTCGGGGCGGATGCGCACCTCGAACAGCGTCTCGACGATGCGGAACAGGCCGTCGAGCACACGTTCCTGCACGAAGTACGGCTTGATCTCCTGGTCGCTGAAGGCGTAGCGCTTCTCCTTCAGGCGTTCGCTGGCGAAGGGCATGTCCCAGGCCTGCAGGTCGGCGATGCCGAGTTCGTCGCGCGCGAAGGCGCGCAGCTCGTCGAGGTCGCGCTCGGCGCCGGGGCGGGCGCGTGCGGCGAGATCGTGCAGGAAGGCTATCACCTGCGCGGGCGACTCGGCCATCTTCGCCACCAGCGACACCTCGGCGAAGTTCGCCTTGCCCAGCAGCGCCGCTTCCTCCTGGCGCAGCGCGAGCAGCTCTTGCATCAGCGGGCCGTTGTCGAGCGCGGCCGGGCCCAGCTCGCTGGCGCGCGTCACGTAGGCGCGGTACAGCGTCTCGCGCAGCGCGCGGTTGCGCGCGTACTGCATCACCGGGAAGTAGCTCGGGAAGTGCAGCGTCAGCTTGTGGCCCTCGCGCCCCTCGGCCTGCGCGGCGGCGCGCGCGGCCTGCACCACGTCGGCCGGCACGCCGTCGAGCTCGGCCTCGCCGGCGTAGTGGGCGAAGCCGTCGGTGGCGTCGAGCACGTGCTCGGAGAAGGCGCGCGACAGCTCGGCCTGGCGCTCCTGGATCTGCGTGAAGCGCGCCTTGGCGGGGCCTTGCAGCTCGGCGCCGGAGAGCACGAAGTCGCGCACCGCGTTGCCCAGCGCCTTGCGCCGCGCCGCGCCGAGCGCGGCGGCGCCCGGCGCGGCGAGGATGGCCTTGTACTTGGCGTAGAGCCGTTCGTCGGCGCCCAGCCGGGTGTGGAATTCGGTGATGCGCGGCAGGTTCTCGCCGTAGGCGGCGCGCAGCTCGGGCGTGTCCATCACCGCGTTGAGGTGGCGCACCGCGCCCCAGCTCCGGCTCAGGCGCTCGGTGGCCACGTCGAGCACGGCCGACAGCGCGTCGTAGTCGGCCGGCGTGGCGGCGCTCACCGCCTGTTCCAGCGCCGCGTCGGCGGCGGCCAGCAGCGCGTCGACCGCGGGCGTGACGTGTTCGGCGCGGATGCGGTCCCAGGCGGGCAGCGCATCGAGGGCGAGCAGCGGGTTGTCGTTGTCGGTCATGGAGGGGCCCTCAGGCGGCGCGTTCGGCCGCTTCGATGGTGTTGACCAGCAGCATGGCGCGTGTCATCGGCCCGACGCCGCCGGGCACCGGGGTGATCCAGCCGGCCACCCGCGAGACGCCGGCGAAGTCGACGTCGCCGCATAGCCTGCCTTCGTCGTTGCGGTTCATGCCGACGTCGATGATCACCGCGCCGGGCTTGACCATGTCGGCGGTCAGGACGTTGCGCTTGCCCACCGCGGCCACCACGATGTCGGCCTGGCGCGTGTGCAACGCGAGGTCGGGCGTGGCGCTGTGGCAGATGGTCACGGTGGCGCTGGCCTGCAGCAGCATCATCGCCATCGGCTTGCCGACGATGTTGCTGCGCCCGATCACCACCGCGTGCTTGCCGCGCGGATCGCAGGCTATGGCCTCGAGCATCTTCATGCAGCCGTAGGGCGTGCAGGCCTTGAAGCCGGGCGCGCCGATCATCAGCGCGCCGGCGCTGGCGACGTGGAAGCCGTCGACGTCCTTGGCCGGCGAGATGGTCTCGATGACCTTGCCGGCGTCGATGTGCGGCGGCAGCGGCAACTGCACCAGGATGCCGTCGATCGCCGGGTCGGCGTTCAGCGCGCGGATGCGCGCCAGCAGCTCGGCTTCGGGCAGGTCGGCCGGGTGGCGGTCGAGCACCGAATGCATGCCCACGCTCTCGCAGTCGGCCACCTTGTGCTTCACGTAGACCTGCGAGGCCGGGTTGTCGCCGACCAGGATCACCGCCAGGCCGGGGCGCCGGCCCCTGGCCACCCGGGCCGCGACGCGCGCGGCGACTTCCTCGCGCGTCTTCTTCGCCAGCGCGTTGCCGTCGATCAACTGAGCGGTCATGAACGAGTGTCTCCTGAAAAACAAAGGCCGCTTCGGGAGCGGCCTGGTGAGAGTGGGCGGGGCCTCAGGGCTTGGCGGTCTGCGCGCCCAGCGCGATCTTGAGCAGGTCGGCCACGGTGTTGGCGTTGAGCTTTTCCATGATGTTGGCGCGGTGCGCCTCCACCGTCTTGATGCTGATGCCCAGGTCGTCGGCGATCTGCTTGTTCAGCCGCCCGGCGACGATGCGCTCGAGCACCTGCGCCTCGCGCGTGGTCAGGCGCGACAGCAGCGCGTCGCGGCTGGCCGCCTCCTGGTGCTGGCTGAAGGCGGTGCGCGCCTGCTCGAGCATGCGCTCGACCAGCGACAGCAGTTCCTCTTCCTTGAAGGGCTTCTCGATGAAGTCCATCGCGCCCTTCTTCATCGTCGTCACCGCCATCGGCACGTCGCCGTGCCCGGTGATGAAGACGATGGGCAGCGGGCTCTTGCGCTCCATCAGGCGGTCCTGCAGCTCGATGCCGCTCATGCCGTCCATGCGGATGTCGGCGATCAGGCAGGCCACCTCGCGCGGATCGAAGCGCGACAGGAAGGACTCGGCCGAGTCGAAGCACTTGACGCGGTAGTCCTTGCCCTCGAGCAGCCATTGCAGCGAATCGCGCACGGCCTCGTCGTCGTCGACGACGTAGACGGTGCCTTTCTTGGGGATCAGGCTCATGAAACGGCGGTCGGGTGAGAGGTCGGAAGGGCGTCGCTGCGCGTGGCATCGACCGGCAGCGTGAACGAGAACCGGCAACCCGTGACGGTGTCTCCATTGTAGAGGTTCTGCGCCTTGATCCGGCCGTGGTGGCTCTCGATGATCGAGCGGCACAGCGACAGGCCGATGCCCAGCCCGTCGGTCTTGGTCGAGAAGAATGCCTCGTACAAACGCGCGATCACCTCGTCCTTCAGGCCGGGGCCCGAGTCGGTGACCGTGAACTCGATCACGCCCCCTTCCTCGGGGGTGTGGCGCGGCACCACGCGCAGCTCGATGTTGCGGCGCTTGGGCGGCAGGCCCGCGTTGTCGATCGCCTCGGCGGCGTTCTTCACCAGGTTGAGCACCACCTGCTCGATCAGGATCGGGTCGACCATCAGCGTGGGCAGGCGCTGCGCGACGTAGGTCGACAGCGCCACGTTGCGGCGCCGCAGCTCGATGCCGGCCAGCTCGACCGCGTCCTCGACGATCTCGCGCGCCTGCGCCGGCTGGCGCTGCGGCTCGCTGCGTTTCACGAAGGCGCGGATGCGGTGGATGATCTGCCCGGCGCGCTGCGCCTGGCGCGCGGTCTTCTCGAGCGCCGCGATCAGGTCGTCCTTGCCGATCTGGTCGCCGCGCACGCGGCTGACCATGCCGTTGCAGTAGTTGGTGATCGCGGTCAACGGCTGGTTCAGCTCGTGCGCCACCGACGAGGCCATCTCGCCCATCGTCACCAGCCGGCTGGTCACCTGCGCCTTGTCGGCCTGGTGCGCCGCCAGGTTCTCGGCGTGGCGGCGCGCGCTGATGTCGGTGGCGATCAGCATCTGCGCCAGGCGGCCGTCGGTCCATTGCAGGTAGCGCGTGCGCACGTCGAACCACTTCTGCAAGGGCTCGATGAAGACCTCGCGCGAGTCGGAGCTGGCCTCGGTCAGCTCGGCGGTGGGCAGCCCGCCGAGCGACTCGATGGTGTCGCCGAACTCGCTGGCCACGAAGGGCGGCTCCTCGGCGCCGGCCAGCAGCGCGTGGCCGCGCGCGTCGGCGCCGAACCACAGCCGGTACGAGCGGTTGGCGAACAGCAGCTCGGACTGCTGCACCGACAGCACCGACACCGCCGCGTCCAGCCCCTCCAGCACGGTGGTGAAGCGTTCGTGCGAGGCCGAGAGCTGGTCGCGGATGCGCTTGGCCTCGGTGATGTTGGTCATCGAGGTCATCCAGCCGCTTTGCTGGCCCTTGGGGTCGATCAGCGGCGAGACGTACATGCGCGCGTCGAAGGTCGAGCCGTCCTTGCGCATCACCTTGACCTCGATGCCGCCGGCCGGGCTGCGCCCCAGCAGCTCCTGCTGCAAGAGGCGGGTGTTCTCCTCGTAGCGGTCGGGCGGCCAGTAGGGGAAGGGCGGGCGGCGGCCGATCAGCTCGGATTCGAGGAAGCCGGTCATCGCGCAGAAGGCCGGGTTGACGTAGGTGATGCGCCCTTCCTGGTCCATCGCGCGCATGCCGGTGAGCATGGAGTTCTCCATCGCGCGGCGGAAGTTGGTCTCGCTGACCAGCGCGTCCTGCATCTGCAGCCGGCGCCGCATGTGGCGCCAGGTGCCCAGCAGCATCCAGACGGTGAGCACCGACAGCGCGGCGACCATCCAGAACAGCGTGTTGGAGATCAGCCCGATCGAGGTGCGGTGGCCGCGGCCACGCACGAACAGGCCGTTGCCGGCCGGCGCGAGCGGCAGGTCGTGCACGATGGGCACGCGCGGCGTGCCGGCGCCCGGCACGTTGGTCACGGTGCTGGCGAGCACGCGGTCGGAGGCGTCGAGCAACTCGATGGCGTGGCGGTTCGACACCTCGGCCGGCACGAAGTAGCGCACCAGGCTTTCCACCGAGTACTCGGCCACCAGCACGCCGGCGAAGGCGGCGCGGTCGATCAGCGGCACCTGCACCTGGAACACCGCCTCGCCGGCGGCGTCGTTGAAGGGCTGCGAGTACACCGGCTGGCGCAGCTCGCGCGCGGCCTCGAAGGCGGTGTCGGGTTCGGTCGGGCGCGCTGCCGCGCCGGGGCGCTCGGGCGCCGCGCCGGTCTCGGCGCTGAAGGTGGTGGCCGAGTAGCTGGCGCGGCGCACGCGGTTGGCGCCTATCCAGCTCAGCGCGTTGATCTCCGGGCGTTCGCGCGTGAACGAGGCGGCCTGGCCGAGAAACTCTTCCTGGTCGATGCTGCGCGTGCCGATCTCGCGCGCGATGCGCACAAGCTGCTCCTGGTTCTCGATCAGGCGCAGGCGGATCTGCTGCTGGGCGATCTCGGTGTCGCGCTTGACCGCCGCCTGCTCGCGCTCCAGCTCCTCGTTGCGCAGGTACCAGAAGGCGGAAATGATCGCCGCCAGGAACAGCAGCACCGACACCAGCGGGCCCAGCGTGGCGTAGCGGTCCTGCCGCGCCGGCGACTGGCGCCGCCACCAGCGGCCGAACAGGCGTTGCGGCCAGCCCGGGGGCGTGCGCGCCGGCGCGGGGGCTTCCGAGGGTGCGTGCATCTGCGGATTATCGGCGGGCGCATTCCGCGTCACGCTGTGACACCCTGCGGGCCGGGGAGTGGGTGCTTCTTATGATTCCGCATCGTGGTACGTAGTTCTGCTATTTGGAAAATCCGGGCGCTTGTGCCACACTCGCGCCCGTCGTCAAAAACATCCAGGAGACAAGCATGTCCGCAGTGCCCGAATCCTTCCTAGCCGCGGCCGCCAACGACGCCGACAGCCAGGAAACCCGCGAGTGGCTCGACGCCCTGTCGGCCGTCATCGGCGCCGAAGGCGGCGAGCGCGCGCACTTCCTGCTCGAGCAACTGATCGACCACGCGCGCCAGGCCGGCATCGACGTGCCGTTCTCGGCCAACACCGCCTACGTCAACACCATCCCGGCCGACCAGGAAGAGCGCACGCCCGGCAACATCGAGATCGAGGAGCGGCTGCGCACCTACATGCGCTGGAACGCGATGGCGATGGTGGTCAAGGCCAACCGCCTGCACCCGGACGACGGCGGCGACCTGGGCGGCCACATCTCCAGCTTCGCGTCGCTGGCGACGATGTTCGGCACCGGCTTCAACCACTTCTGGCACGCCGAGAGCGCCGATGGTGGAAAGACGCACGGCGGCGACCTGCTCTACATCCAGGGCCACAGCGCGCCGGGCGTCTACGCGCGCGCCTTCATGGAAGGCCGCATCAGCGAGGAGCAGTTGCTGAACTTCCGCCAGGAGGTCGACGGAAAGGGCATCTCCAGCTACCCGCACCCCAAGCTGATGCCCGAGTTCTGGCAGTTCCCGACCGTCTCGATGGGCCTGGGCCCGCTGATGGCGATCTACCAGGCGCGCTTCCTGAAGTACCTGCACGCGCGCGGCATCGCCGACACCGCCAAGCGCAAGGTTTGGGTGTTCTGCGGCGACGGCGAGATGGACGAGCCCGAGAGCCTGGGCGCCATCGGCCTGGCGGCGCGGGAGAAGCTCGACAACCTGATCTTCGTCATCAACTGCAACCTGCAGCGCCTGGACGGCCCGGTGCGCGGCAACGGCAAGATCATCCAGGAGCTGGAAAGCGAGTTCCGCGGCTCGGGCTGGAACGTCATCAAGCTGCTGTGGGGCAGCTACTGGGATCCGCTGCTGGCGCGCGACAAGGACGGCATCCTGCGCAAGGTGATGATGGACGTGGTCGACGGCGACTACCAGGCGATGAAGGCCAACGACGGCGCCTTCGTGCGCAAGAACTTCTTCGGCCGCCACCCCAAGCTGCTGGAGATGGTGGCCAAGATGAGCGACGAGGACATCTGGCGCCTGAACCGCGGCGGCCACGATCCGCAGAAGGTGTACGCCGCCTTCCACCGCGCCAACAGCCACAAGGGCCAGCCGACGGTGCTGCTGATCAAGACCGTCAAGGGCTTCGGCATGGGCAAGAGCGGCGAGGGCAAGAACACCGCGCACCAGACCAAGAAGCTGATCGACGAGGACGTGCGCGCCTTCCGCGACCGCTTCAACGTGCCCATTCCCGACGAGCAGCTCGGCGACATCCCGTTCTACAAGCCCGACGAGCACACGCCCGAGATGCGCTACCTGCACGAGCGCCGCAAGGCGCTGGGCGGCTACCTGCCGCACCGCCGCACCAAGGCCGACGAGCACTTCACCGTGCCGGCGCTGGAGGTGTTCAAGGCCGTGATCGAGCCCACCGCCGAAGGCCGCGAGATCAGCACCACGCAGGCCTACGTGCGCTTCCTGACGCAACTGCTGCGCGACCAGGCGCTGGGCCCGCGCGTCGTGCCCATCCTGGTCGACGAGGCGCGCACCTTCGGCATGGAGGGCCTGTTCCGCCAGATCGGCATCTACAACCCGGCGGGCCAGCAGTACACACCGGTCGACAAAGACCAGGTGATGTACTACCGCGAGGACAAGGCCGGCCAGATCCTGCAGGAAGGCATCAACGAGGCGGGCGGCATGTCGAGCTGGATCGCCGCGGCGACCAGCTACAGCACCAACAACCGCATCATGGTGCCGTTCTACGTGTACTACTCGATGTTCGGCTTCCAGCGCATCGGCGACCTGGCCTGGGCCGCCGGCGACATGCAGGCGCGCGGCTTCCTGCTCGGCGGCACCTCGGGCCGCACGACGCTCAACGGCGAGGGCCTGCAGCACGAGGACGGCCACAGCCACATCCTGGCCGGCACGATCCCGAACTGCGTCTGCTACGACCCGAGCTTCGCGCACGAGGTCGGCGTGATCCTGCACCACGGCCTGAAGCGCATGGTCGAGAAGCAGGACAACGTCTTCTACTACCTGACGCTGCTCAACGAGAACTACGCGATGCCGGGCCTGAAGCCCGGCACCGAGGCGCAGATCATCAAGGGCATGTACCTGCTGGAAGAAGGCAAGAAGCCAAGCTCGAAGAGCGCCTCCGGCTCGGCGCCGCGCGTCAACCTGCTCGGCAGCGGCTCCATCCTGCGCGAGAGCATGGCCGCCAAGGAACTGCTGGAGAAGGAATGGAGCGTGGCCGCCAACGTCTGGAGCTGCCCGAGCTTCAACGAACTGGCGCGCGACGGCCAGGACTGCGAGCGCTGGAACCTGCTGCACCCCACCGAGACGCCGCGCGTGCCCTTCGTGACGCAGCAGCTCGAGCCGCACGCCGGCCCGGTGGTGGCCTCGACCGACTACGTGAAGAGCTACGCCGACCAGATCCGCGCCTACATCCCCAAGGGCCGCGCCTACAAGGTGCTGGGCACCGACGGCTTCGGCCGCAGCGACTTCCGCAGCAAGCTGCGCGAGCACTTCGAGATCAACCGCCACTACGTCGTCGTCGCGGCGCTGAAGGCGCTGGCCGACGAAGGCACGGTGCCGGCCGCCAAGGTGGCCGAGGCGATCAGGAAGTACGGCATCGACGCCGACAAGATCAACCCGCTGTACGCATGAGCGCATAACGAGAGCACGGAGACGAGAACATGGCAGTGGTGGAAGTGAAGGTCCCCGACATCGGCGACTTCAAGGAGGTGGCCGTCATCGAGCTGCTGGTCAAGCCGGGTGATGCGGTCAAGGCCGAGCAGTCGCTGATCACGGTGGAAAGCGACAAGGCCTCGATGGAGATCCCGTCGTCGCACGCCGGCGTGGTCAAGGCGCTGAAGGTCGGCATCGGCGACAAGGTCAGCGAGGGCTCGCTGGTGCTGCTGCTGGACAGCGATGCGGCGGCTGCGCCATCCGTTCGGGCTGAGCCCTTCGACAAGGCTCAGGACAGGCCTGTCGAAGCCCCTTCGAGTGCCGCGCCAGGCCCTTCGACAAGCTCAGGGCGAACGGACACAGCCGCTGCACCAGTGGCGGCACCTGTACCCGCCGGCGGCCGCAGTTCGCCCACCGCCGCGCTGCCGGCGCACGAACCGGGCGCACCATCGGGTGCGCTGCCGCACGCCTCGCCGTCGATCCGCCGGCTGGCGCGCGAGCTGGGTGTGCCGCTGGAAGAAGTCAAGGGCAGCGGCCCCAAGGGTCGCATCACGCAGGACGACGTGCACGGCTTCGTCAAGGGCGTGATGAGCGGCGCCGTGCAGACGCAGGCCCAGAAGGGCAAGGCGGGCGCGGGCGCGGCTACCGGCGGCGGCGCCTTCCCCGGCCTGCTGCCCTGGCCGCAGGTCGACTTCACGAAGTTCGGCCCCGTCGAGCGCAAGGATCTCAGCCGCATCAAGAAGATCAGCGGCGCCAACCTGCACCGCAACTGGGTGGTGATCCCGCACGTCACCAACCACGACGACGCCGACATCACCGAGCTGGAAGCCTTCCGCGTGCAGCTCAACAAGGAAAACGAAAAGAGCGGCATCAAGGTCACGATGCTGGCCTTCCTGATCAAGGCCTCGGTCGCGGCGCTGAAGAAGTTCCCCGAGTTCAACGCCTCGCTGGACGGCGAGCAGCTCGTGCTCAAGCAGTACTTCCACATCGGCTTCGCGGCCGACACGCCCAACGGGCTGGTGGTGCCGGTGATCAAGGACGCCGACAAGAAGGGCATCCTCGCGATCAGCAAGGAGATGAGCGAACTCGCCGCCAAGGCGCGCGAGGGCAAGCTCTCGCCGGCCGAGATGAGCGGCGGCTGCTTCTCGATCTCGTCGCTGGGCGGCATCGGCGGGCGCTACTTCACGCCGATCATCAACGCGCCCGAGGTCTCGATCCTCGGTGTGTGCAAGAGCAGCACCGAGCCGCGCTGGGACGGCAAGGCCTTCCAGCCCAGGCTGATCCTGCCGCTGTCGCTGAGCTGGGACCACCGCGTCATCGACGGCGCGGCGGCGGCGCGCTTCAACGCCTACTTCGCGGCCATCCTGGCGGACTTCCGCCGGGTGCTGCTCTGAGGGGAACACGATGGCACTCATCGACATCAAGGTTCCCGACATCGGCGACTTCAAGGACGTCGCGATCATCGAACTGCTCGTCAAGCCGGGCGACACGGTCAAGGCCGAACAGTCGCTGATCACGGTGGAAAGCGACAAGGCCTCGATGGAGATTCCTTCCTCGCATGCCGGCGTGGTGAAGGAGTTGAAGGTCGCGCTGGGCGACAAGGTCAGCGAGGGTTCGGTGATCCTGACGCTGGAGGCGGCAGGCGCAGGCGCTTCGACAGGCTCAGCGCGAACGGATTCACCTGCACCCGCCCCAGCCCCCGTTCGGGCTGAGCCCTTCGACAAGGCTCAGGACAGGCCTGTCGAAGCCCCGCGCGCCGCTACCCACACCGGCATCGCCGACCTCGAATGCGACATGCTGGTGCTCGGCGCCGGCCCGGGCGGCTACTCGGCGGCCTTCCGCGCCGCCGACCTCGGCCTGAAGACCGTGCTGGTCGAGCGCTACCCGACGCTGGGCGGCGTGTGCCTGAACGTCGGCTGCATCCCGTCCAAGGCGCTGCTGCACGTCGCCGCGGTGATGGACGAGGTCAAGCACTTCGAGGCGCTGGGCGTCGGCTTCGCCGAGCCGGTGGTCGACCTCGGCAAGCTGAAGACGCACAAGGAAAAGGTCATCGCCAAGCTGACCGGCGGCCTGGCGGCGATGGCCAAGATGCGCAAGGTCGCGGTGGTGCAGGGCACGGGCGAGTTCGCCGATCCGTTCCATCTCCAGGTGACGCTCACGAAAGACGGCAGCAGCCAGACCATCCGCTTCAAGCAGGCCATCATCGCCGCCGGCTCCGAGGCCGTGAAGCTGCCCTTCCTGCCCGACGACCCGCGCGTGGTCACCAGCACCGGCGCGCTGGAACTGCGCCAGCGCCCGAAGAAGATGCTGGTGATCGGTGGCGGCATCATCGGCCTGGAGATGGGCACGGTGTACTCGACGCTGGGCGCCAGGCTCGACGTGGTGGAGATGCTCGACGGCCTGATGCAAGGCGCCGACCGCGATCTCGTCAAGGTCTGGCAGAAGATGAACGCGCCGCGCTTCGACCGGCTGATGCTGAAGACCAAGACCGTGGGCGCCGAGGCCACGAAGGACGGCATCCGCGTGATGTTCGAAGGCCTGGACGGCGCCAAGAGCGAAGGCGTCTACGACCTCGTGCTGCAGGCCGTGGGCCGCACGCCCAACGGCAGGAAGATAGCCGCCGAAAAAGCCGGCGTGATCGTCGGCGAGCGCGGCTTCATTCCGGTGGACGTGCAGATGCGCACCAACGTGCCGCACATCTTCGCCATCGGCGACATCGTCGGCCAGCCGATGCTGGCGCACAAGGCGGTGCACGAGGCGCACGTGGCGGCCGAAGTCGCCGCCGGCCAGAAGGCCGCCTTCGACGCGCGCGTGATCCCGAGCGTGGCCTACACCGACCCCGAGGTGGCCTGGGTCGGCGTCACCGAGGACGAGGCCAAGGCGCGCGGCCTGAAGGTGAAGAAGGGCCTGTTCCCCTGGACGGCCTCGGGCCGCGCCATCGCCAACGGCCGCGACGAGGGCTTCACCAAGCTGCTGTTCGACGAGGAGACGCACCGCATCGTCGGCGGCGGCATCGTCGGCACGCATGCCGGCGACATGATCGGCGAGGTCGCGCTGGCCATCGAGATGGGCGCCGACGCGGTGGACATCGGCAAGACCATCCACCCGCACCCGACGCTGGGCGAAAGCATCGGCCTGGCGGCCGAGGCCTTCGAGGGGGCGTGTACCGACCTGCCCCCGGTGAAAAAGTAGCGGATCAGCGCGGCGCGGGAGCGCTGCGCGTCATCGCGTCGGCGCGCGCGTCGAGCGCGGCGCGGTCGGTCACACCGACCTCGGCCACCGCCACCGGGCAGCGTGTCGGCGCGTCGTCGCTGGCCGACCAGCCGGCGGCCTCGTCGGCCACCTGGTCGGTGCGCGCGATGCCCAGCGTCGTGCCGAGCCGGTTCATGGCTGCCTGGGCGCGCGCGTAGGCCAGCGCCAGGTCGTGCTCGGCGTTCGCATAGGCGCGCCGCGCGGTGTAGACCTCGTTCTCGGCGTTCAGCAGGTCGAGCAGGCTGCGCTGGCCGATGTCGAACTGCTGGCGGTAGGCGTCGCGCGCCTTCACGATCGCCTGCGTGTTGCGGTCGAGGTAGACGAGCTGCTCGGTGAGCTTGCGCGTGTCGTTGTGGGCGATGGCGGCCACCTGGCGCGTGTCGCGGCAGACGCGGTCGCGCAGGTCGGCGGCCTGGTTGAGCAGGTTCTTCTGCTGCTGCACGCGCGCGTTGTCGGCGCCGCCGTTGTAGAGGTTCCAGTTCAGCACCAGGTGCGCCGAGGCGTTGCGCTTCTGGTCCTCGATGCCGTCGACGTTGCGGCCGCCGGCGCCGGCCAGGCGCGCCTCGACGCGCGGCTGGTACACCGACTCGCGCCCGCTGGCGGCCTCGCGCGCGGCGCGCAGGCCTTCGATGCTGGCGCTGATCGCCGCGCTGTTGCGCAGCGACTGCGCCACCAGGTCGGACGCGCTGGCCGGCACGCCGTCCTTCAGCACGGCCAGCGGCGGCAGTTGCGCCGGTGGCAGCTCGCCGACGATGCGCTGGTAGCGCGCCGTCACGTCGTGCAGGTTGGCCTGCTCGGTGGCGAGGTTGGATTCGGCCAGCGCCAGGCGCGCGTTGGCCTGCTCGAGATCGACGCCGCGGCCGACGCCGGCCTTCACGCGCGACTGGATCTGCGAGAACGCATAGCGGTGCTGCACGTAGTTGTCTTCGGCGAGCTGCACCAGGCGGCGGAAGCGCTGCACGTCGTAGTGCGCGCGCGCCGCCTCCAGCGCGGTCTGCTCGGTGGTTTCGATCAACTCGAAGTAGCGCGCCAGGCGCTCGTGCGTGAGGCGGTCGACGTCGCGGCGCGTGCCCATGCCGTCCCACAGCAGTTGCGTCAGCGACAGGCCGATCTGGCCGCGGCCGAGCGACTGGCTCTCGTCGGGCAGCCGGCCGGTGATGCGGTCGTGGTCGCGGCCGGCCAGCGCGGTCAGGTCCACGCGCGGCAGGAAGCCGCCGCGCGACACGTTCACCGCGTCGCCGGCGGCGCGGTAGGCGTTGAAGCGCGCCGTCACCTCGGGGTTGGTCTGCACCGCCTTCTGCGCCGCGCTGCGCAGCGGGTCGGCGCTCGTCTGGGCCAGGCTCGCGCCGCTGGCGGCGCACAGGAGCGCCACGGCGGCGCAGATCGCTTTCGGGGTCGGTTGCATTCTCGTGGGGCCTCCGGGCGGGGCGGGTATGTCGATAGGGGAACGTGATCGAGTGTAGTGAGCGCCGACGCTCGGTCCGCGGCGAATGACGCGGCCCCCGACGTTTTTCACGGCTGAACTGCACGCCCGCGTCGATTTGCAACAGATTGCGACCGCGAGCGTGCGCTGCGGCGCCTTCGCAGCGCTCAAGCCGGGTGGCGATCGGACGAGAACAAGGCGTCGATGCGCCCGTTGCTGCTTTCCTCCCTGCCGCTGCCGTGGCCCTGGCTGCGCCGCCTCGTCGCGGCCGCGCTGGGCTGCGCGCTGCTGGCGGCCTCGGTGGGCCAGGCCTGGGACCGCGACCGCATGACGCAGGCCGCGCAGCGCCTCGGCCCGCAGGCGGTGGCGGCGGTCAAGGCCTTGCAGCCGCTGCTGGCCGAGGCCGCGCGCGGCGAGGAGACGCAGTTGCTGGTGGCCGTCAACGACTTCTTCAACCGCCGCATCGCCTTCGCCGACGACCTCGCGGTGTGGGGCGAGAACGACCACTGGGCCAGCCCGCTGGAAACGCTCGCCAGGGGGCAGGGCGACTGCGAGGACTACGCGATCGCCAAGTACTTCAGCCTGCTCGCCGCCGGCGTGCCGGTGGGCCGGCTGCGCCTGGTCTACGTGCGCGCCCGCATCGGCGCGCCCGGCGGCGCCGACGCCGTCAGCCAGGCGCACATGGTGCTCGCGTGGTACGCGCAGCCCGGCGCCGAGCCGCTGATCCTCGACAACCTCGTCGCCGAGCTGCGCCCGGCCTCGCAGCGGCCCGACCTGACGCCGGTGTTCAGCTTCAACAGCGAGGGGCTGTGGCAGGGCACCGGCAGCGCCTCGGCGGGTGACCCGGTGAACCGGCTGTCGCGCTGGCGCGAAGTCATCGCGAAGGCGCGCGCCGAAGGATTCCACTGACAATGAAAGCAGGGAGGAACCCATGTCCTTGATCGGCCAGATCTGGCTCAAGCTGCTCGTCGTCGTGGTACTGTCCTTCGTCGGCGGCGTGGCGATCCACACCGACGCGATGCGCGACACGCTGCAGACGCAGCTCCAGTTGAAGAACGCCGACAACGCCACCGCGCTGGCGCAGGTGCTGTCGCAGCTCAAGGGCGACGCCGCGCTGATGGAGCTGGCGCTGGCGGCGCAGTTCGACACCGGCTACTACCGGCGCATCCGCCTCGTCGGCGCCGACGGCGCGCCGCGCTTGGTGCGCGAGGCGCCGCCGCAGGCGCAAACCGCGCCGGCCTGGCTGGAGCGCGCGCTGCCGATCGCCGCCGCGCCGGGCGTGGCGCAGGTGTCGGACGGCTGGCACGCGCTCGGCCGCGTCGAGGTCGAGAGCCACGACGCCTACGCCTACGCCGAACTGTGGCGCGCGCTCAAGCGCGGCGCCGCGGCGATGCTGCTGCTCGGCCTGCTGGCGGCGCTGGCCGGCGCGCTGATCGTGCGGCGCATCCGCGCGCCGCTCGATCTCGCGGTGGCGCAGGCGCATTCGCTCGAACGCGGCGAGTACGTGACCGTGGCCGAACCCTCCACGCCCGAGCTGCGCCGCCTGGTGCGCGCGATGAACTCGATGGTGGCGCGGCTGAAGCAGGTGTTCGAGGGCCAGGCCAAGCAGCTCGAAGCGCTGCGCCGCCAGGCCAACGGCGACGCGCTGACCGGCCTGTCGAACCGCGCGCACTTCATGGGCCGGCTCGACGCCGCGCTGCACCGCGAGGACGGCAGCGCCGACGGCGGCCTGGTGCTGCTGCGCATCCTCGACCTCGCCGAGCTGAACCGCGCCATCGGCCACGACAGCGCCGACCGCATGATCACCACCATCGCGCAGGCGCTGGAGGCCTACACGGCGCGTGTCGACGGCTGCTTCGTCGGGCGCCTGAACGGCTCCGACTTCGCGATGTGCCTGCCGGTGGGCGGCCTGGCCGAAGAGACCGCGCGTGCCGTCACCACCGCGCTGCAGGCGCTGCTGCCGGCCTTCGGCAAGCAGGCGGCGGTGGCCGCCGGCGCGGTGGAGGTGGCGCGCGGCACGCCGCTGGCCGCGCTGATGGCGCAGGCCGACCTGGCGTTGGCACGCGCCGAGGCCCAGGGCGCCTTCGCCGTCGAGACCGTGGGCGAGGGCGGCCAGTCGCTGGCGAGCCTGGGCGAAGGCGGCTGGCGGCGCCGGCTGCACGAAGCGCTGGCCGCCGGCCGCGTGGCGCTGGTGGAGTACCCGGTGCGCGATGCGGCCGGCCAGGTGCTGCACCTCGAATGCCCGCTGCGCGTGCAGCTCGACCCCGAGGGCGAACCCGAGCCGGCCGCGCGCTGGCTGCCGCTGGCCGCGCGCGCGCGGCTGACCGCGGCGCTCGACGAACGCGCGCTGTCGCTCGCGCTCGGTGCGATCGCGCTGGACGGCCGGCCGCGCGCCGTCAACCTCGCCGCCGCCTCGCTGGCCGACGGCGGTTTCGTCGCGCGGCTGCGCGCGCAACTGCTGCAGGCGCCGCAGGCGGCGCGCCAGCTCTGGCTGGAGCTGCCCGAGGCCGCCGCCGCCGAGCGCTTCGAGCTGCTGCGCGAGCTGGGCCGCCAGTTGCGCCCGCTGGGCGCGCGCATCGGCCTGGAGCACGCCGGCGAGCGCATCGGCCGCGTCGAGCGGCTCTTCGAGCTGGGGCTGGACTACGTCAAGCTCGACGTCTCGATCACGCGCGGCGTCGGCCGCGATGCGCAGCGCGCCGGCTTCGTCACCGGCGTGGCGGCGATGCTGCACAGCCTGTCGGCGCAGGTGATCGCCGAGGGCGTTGCGCAGGCCGACGACGCCGCCGCGCTGTGGCGCTGCGGCGTCGACGCGCAGACCGGGCCGTGGATCAGCGCGCAGGGCGGCTGAAATTCCGTTCGGGCTGAGCCTGTCGAAGCCCCGTCGCGGCACTGCGCGAGCGAGGCTCAGCCCCCGCTGGTGTCGGTGATCAGTTTCCCGCGCTTGAACAGGTCGGCGATGATGGCGTTGTCGTCGCCGCCGAAGCCGGCGGTGAGGTTCACGCCGGCCAGCGTGATCACCTGGTCCACCTTCGAGCCGGCGTAGCCGCTGGAGAACTGGCCGGTCGAGCTGATCTCGATCACCGTCGACGTGGTGCCGCCGTTGACGACGGTCGAGAAGTGCAGGTAGTTCGACAGGTTGCCGGCGTCGGCGGTGGTCACCAGCGCGTTCGTGCCGTTGTTGCCGGCCGTCGTGGCGAAGTTGCCGACCGTGTTGAGGGCGTGGCTCTCGCCGATCAACAGGTCGCGCAGGTCGAGCACGTCGCCCGCGTAGTTCGCGTTGTTGAAGTCGGTGATGGTGTCGCGCGCCGGCGCGCCGGCCGTGCCCGCGTCGCCGAGCTGCCAGCGGAACACGTCGCGGCCGGCGCCGCCGGTCAGCGTGTCGTCGCCCTGGCCGCCGATCAGGATGTCGTTGCCAGCGCCGCCGGCCAGGGTGTCGTTGCCCAAACCGCCGATCAGCCTGTCGTTGCCCGCGCTGCCGGTGATGCTGTCGTTGCCGGCGCCGCCGTCGATCGTCGAGCCGTGCTGGATCACCCAGTCGCCGCCGACGCGGATGATCTGGTCGGTCTCGGCGAGCACCGGCGCGGTGCCGGCGGAGAACAGCGGTGCGTTGTCGCTGGACAGCGTGGACCACGTGCTGGAGCCGCTGAGCTTGTACTCGATCTTCAGCACCGCGTTGCCGCCCTGTTCCCAGTACAGCAGTTCCAGCGGCGTCAGGCCGCCTTCCAGGCCGACGCCGGTGTAGGTGTGTGTGGTCGGCGACTGGATGTCGTCGACCATCGCGACCGTCTGCCCGCCCAGCTTGAGACGGTAGCCGTCATCGGCCGTCACGCGGATGTCGTACACGCCCGCGGCGAGGTAGACGTCGCCGGTGATGCGGATCGCGGCGTCGCTGGTGCTGCCCAGCCCGCTGGTCGGGCCGCGTCCGAGGTTGTCGTTGTCGGCCGTTCCGGTGGTGACCGTCAGCGTGCCCTGGTCGCCGCCGCCGCTGAGGAACCTGTAGAGCTGGCTGTTGTCGACGGTCAGGCCCGAGACCGAGCCGCCCGCGGCGACGTTGACGTTGGTGCCCAGCGAGGCGCTGACGGGATTGGCGGAGTTGCCGTAGTCCAGCGTGCGGACCATGAAGTGCGCGTCGGCCGCGCCCGACACCCCGGCGGTGTTGGTGCCGAGGATGCTGCCGCTGCCGCCGGCCGTGGCGTTGCGTCCGTTGACGATGGTGTCGAAGTCGGAGACGTGGTCGAGGTTGCCCACCGTGCCGTCGTCGCCGTGGCGGCGGTTCGCATTCGTACCGGTCGGGTTGAAGTCGTTGTAGCCGTAGTAGTCGCCCGTCAGGCCCAGCGTGTTCGTCAGCGCGGTGGTCGTCGGCGGCGCGGCGGTCAGCGTGTCGGCCTGGCCGGCCACCTGCACCGTCAGCGTCGCGTTGGCGGTGCCGCCGTGGCCGTCGCTGACCTGGTAGGTGAACACGTCGCTGCGCGTCGTGCCGGTGGCGATCGCATCGGCCGCGGCGGAGGTGGTGTAGGTGTAGCTGCCGTCGCTGCGCAGCAGCAGCGTGCCGTAGCTGCCGGTGAAGCTGGTGCCCGCGGCGCCGACCGCCGTGCCCGGTGTGCCGGTGCCGGCGGTCGCGGCGACGACGCTCAGCGTGTCGCCTTCCACGTCGGTGTCCGCGCTGCCGGCATTGCCGCCGGCCAGGATCACGCCGCCGGCCGCGCTCGCGCTGGTCGACGCGCCGGCGTTGACGGCCGCGCTGTCGTTGCGCGCCACCGGCGCGTCGTTCGCGCCGTTGACCGTTACGTCGATCACCTGCGTGGCCGTGCCGTCGGCGCTGGTGACCGTCAGCGTCTCGTGCACCACCTGGCCCGCGCCCAGCGCCTGCGTGGCGGGGCGGTTGTTGTCCAGCGTGTAGGTCCACGCGCCGCTGGCGACGTCGAAGGTGAAGCTGCCGTAGCTGCCACTCAGCGACGCGGGGGCCTGGAAGCCCGACTGGCCGGCGTCCGGATCGGTGACCGTGAGCGTGCCCGATGCGGTCGGCGTGCCGGGCGTCGCGTTGCCGACGCCGCCGGCTTCCGTCACCACGCCGGTGGCCGTGCCGCCGATGGTGGCGTTGTCGTTGCTGCCGTTGATGGTGACGTCGATCACCTGGCTGGCCGTGCCGTCGAGGCTTTGCACCGTCAGCGTGTCGTGCACCACCTGGCCGGCCGGCAGCGCCTGGGTGGCGGGGCGGTTGTTGTCCAGCGCGTAGGTCCACGCGCCGGTGGCCGGGTCGAAGGTGAACGTGCCGTAGCTGCCGTTCAGCGAGGCCGGCGTCCGGAACGCCGATTCGCCGGCATCGGGGTCGGTGACCGCCAGCGTGCCCGATGCGCCCGGCGTGCCGGCGCTGCCGTTGTTGACGCCGCCGGCTTCCGTGACCGAGCCGGTGGCGGTGCCGGTGATGATGGCGTTGTCGTTCGTGCCGTTGACGGTGACGTCGATCACCTGCGTGGCCGAGCCGTCGAGGCTGGTCACCGTCAGCGTGTCGTGTACCACCTGGCCGGCTGGCAGCGCCTGGGTGGCGGGGCGGTTGTCGTCGAGCGTGTAGGTCCACGCGCCGGTGGCCGGGTCGAAGGTGAACGTGCCGTAGCTGCCGTTCAGCGAGGCTGGCGTCTGGAACGAGGACTCGCCGGCATCGGGGTCGCTGATCGTCAGCGTGCCCGAGGCGCTCGGCGTGCCCGGCGTGCCGTTGGCAAGGCCGCCGGCTTCCGTGACCTGGCCGGTGGAGGCGCCGCCGATGACGGCCGGGTCGGGCATCGGCGTGATGTCGACGGTGATCGTGTTCGGCGCCGGGTCGAAGCTGCCGGCGCTGTCCTGCACGCTGAAGGTGAAGGACGCGTAGGCGTTGCCGTTCGCGTTCGGGGCGGGTGTGAAGGTCAGTTGCGACAGATCGGCCGCGGCGATGAGCTGACCCGCCGCGACCGGCGCGCCGTTCAGCGTCAGCGTGCCGGCGCCCGGCAGCGTGTCGATGCGCACGGCCGCCAGCGATTGGCCGGCATCCGGGTCCGAGAAGCCGAAGTCGGCGGCCGAGAAGGTCTTGCTGGTGTCTTCGGCGATGGTGACCGTGGCGTCCGCGCCGGCCGGCGGCGTGTTGGCGCCGATGGTGACGGTGACGCTGGACGTGGCGGTGCCGCCGTTGCCGTCGGAGATCGTGTAGTCGATGACGACCGGGCCCGAGACGTTGGCCGCCGGCACGAAGTTCAGCGTGCCGTCGGCGTTGATCGAGACGGTTCCCAGCGCCGGGTTGGCCAGCGCCGCCGAGGTGACGGTCAGCGTGTCGCCATCGGCGTCGGAGTCATTGGACAGCACGTCGATCGCCGGCAGCGCGACGTTGATGGCCGTCGAGGCGGCGTCGGGCGCGGCGACCGGGGCGTCGTTCACCGAGGCGACCGTGACGGCCACCGTGGCGGTGGAGGTGCCGCCGTTGCCGTCGCTGACGGTGTAGGTGAACGAAGCGGGGCCGTGGTAGTTGGCCGCCGGCGTGAAGACGACGTTGCCGCCGACCAGCGCGACGCTGCCGTTGACCGCGCCCTGCACGCTGACGATGCTCAGCGTGTCGCCGTCGACATCGCTGTCGTTGGCCAGCAGCGTGGCGGCGGGGATGCTCAGCGGTGTGTCTTCGTCCGTGATGGCGCTGTCGCCGACGGCGACCGGCGGGTCGTTGACCGGCGTGACGTTGATCGTCGTGCCGGCGCTGACGGTGACGGTACCGTCGTTGACGGAATACGTGAAGCTGGTGCTCGTGGCGGCGAGCAGGTCGGCCGGCGCGTCGAATTGCAGGCCCGCGAGCTGCGCGGCGGTGAGCACCTGGCCGTTGGTGACGGGCGTGCCGTCGGCCAGAGTGACCGTGCCGATGCCCGGCAGGCCGGTGACGGTGATCGTCAGCACGTCGCCGTCGACATCGGTCGGCGCGGTCAAGCCGAGCGGTGTATTGGTCGATTCTTCGGCGACCGTGATGGTGCTGCTCGAAGCGACCGGCGCGTCGTTGACCGGGGTGACGTTGACGGTGATCGCGTTCGGCACCGGGTCGAAGCTGCCGGCGCTGTCCTGCACGCTGAAGGTGAAGGACGCATAGGCATTGCCGTTGGTGTTGGGTGCCGGCGTGAAGACGAGCTGCCCGAGGTCGGCGGCGGCGATCACCTGGCCGGCCGTGACCGGCGCGCCGTTCAGCGCCAGCGTACCCGCGCCGGGCAGCGTGTCGATGCGCACGTTGGCCAGGGTCTGGCCGGCGTCGGCATCCGAGAAGCCGAAATCACCCGCCGAGAAGGTCTTGCTGGTGTCTTCGGCGATCGTGACCGTGGCGTCCGCACCGGCCGGCGGCGTGTTGGCGCCGACGTTGACCGTCAGCGTGGCCGTGGCCGTGCCGCCCTGGCCGTCGCTGATCGTGTAGTTGATGACGACCGGGCCCGAGACGTTGGCCGCCGGCACGAAGTTCAGCGTGCCGTCCGGGTTGACCGAGACCGTGCCGAGTGCCGGGTCGGCCGGCGTCGCCGTCGTCACGGTGAGCGTGTCGCCATCGACGTCGCTGTCGTTGGCGAGCACGACGATGTTGCCGAGCGAGGTGTTGATCGGCGTGGACGCCACGTCGTTCTGCGCCACCGGCGCATCGTTCACCGGCGTGACGTCGACGGTGATGGTGTTGGGCGTCGGGTCGAAGTCGCCCGCGCTGTCCTGCACGCTGAAGGTGAAGGCCGCGTAGGCGTTGCCGTTCGCGTTCGGCGCGGGCGTGAAGACGAGCTGCGCGAGCTCGGCCGCCGCGATCACCTGGCCGGCCGCGACCGGCGTGCCGTTCAGCGTCAGCGTGCCGGCGCCCGGCAGCGTGTCGATGCGCACCGCCGCCAGGGTCTGGCCGGCGTCGGCGTCGGAGAAGCCGAAGTCGCCGGCCGAGAAGGTCTTGCTGCTGTCCTCGTCGATGGTGAAGCCGGCATCGGCGCCGGCCGGCGGCGTGTTCATGCCGACGTTGACCGTCAGCGTCGCGCTGGCCGTGCCGCCTTGTCCGTCGGCGATGGTGTAGTTGACCAGCACCGGGCCGGAGACGTTGGCCGCCGGCGTGAAATTCAGCGTGCCGTCGGGGTTGATCGACACCGTGCCCAGCGCCGGGTTCGCCAGCGTCGCCGTGGTGACGGTCAGCGTGTCGCCGTCCACGTCGCTGTCGTTGGCCAGCACCGCGATGCTGGCCAGCGGCGTGTTCAGCGGCGTCGAGGCGGTGTCGTTCAGCGCCACCGGCGCGTCGTTCACCGACACCACGGTCAGCGCGATGGCCGCCGGCGCCGAGGTCAGCCCGCCGTTGTCGGTGACGGTGAAGAGGATGGTCTGGTCGCCGTGGAAATCGGCACCCGGGCGGTAGAGCAGCGAGGCGGCCTGCTCGGGCGTCAGCGTCTGGCCTGGCGCCACCGGCGTCGTGCCGTCGGCCAGCCATAGCGTGCCGCCGGCCGGCAGCGAAGTCACCGTCACGCCGACGATGTGGCCGTCGACGTCGGTGCCGGCCAGGCTGACCGGTAGGCTGCTGTCTTCGTTGCCGGTGGCACTGCCCGGCGTGGCCAGCGGCGCGTCGTTCACCGCGGTCAGCGCGATCGTCGTGCCGCCGCCGCTGCTGCGCCCGTCGCCGGTGGTGAGCGTGTAGTCGAAGCCGCCCACCGGCGCCGTGCCGTCGTAGTCGGCCGGCGGCACGTAGACCAGGCCCGGCAGGTCGGCCGGCGTCAGCACCGTGCCGGGTGTCACCAGCGTGCCGTCGGCCTTGTGGATCTCGCCGATCGCCGGCACCTGGTCGACGCGGATCGTTCCGCCCGCGGCGGGCCCGGCCGGCTCGCGCAGGCCGAGGTTGACGGGCGCGCCCTCTTCGGCGGCGGAGATCGCGCTGGAGGGCGCGTCCAGCGCCGGCGGGCCGCCGGCCGTGCCGTTCGCGCGGCCGGTGCCGGTGGCTTCGGGGTCGCGGCGCACGTCGGCGTCGCCGCTGGTGCGCACCAGTTCGGCGGCGCCCAGCGCCTCGCCGATGCGCTCGACGCGGTAGCCGTCCTGCAGCGAGCCGTCGCCGCCGCTCGGGCCGGCCGCCGGCGCGCTGTCGGTGTCGCCCCGGTTCAGGCTGGTGATCGCCTGCTCGACCTCGTCGCCCGCCGCCGCCTTGGCGGCCGGCTTCCCGGACGACCCCTCGGCCTGCGCGCTGCGCAGCGCGCCGTCGACGGGGCTGATCTGCACGATGCCGTCCTGCGTGGTCAGGATCTGGTCGCCCTTGTGGACGACGTCGCCCACCTTCAGCACGCGCAGCCGGCCGTCCGCGCCGCGGATCAGGGCGTGACCCCAGACGGAAACGACTTTGCCTTCGGTGGTGCGTGCGATGACGGGCATGTCAGGGCCTTTTGTATGCTGCGGTGCAATGGAAACGGAGGGTAACCGAGAGACCTGCGTTAAATGCGCCTGGTGGCGCTCGGGGCGTGAAGCACATCACCGGAACCCCCCTTGGGTGCGCGGTTAAGGCGCCGCGGGCCGAAGGGTGGTTGAAGGCGTTTGTGCAACACCGGCCCATCGCTTGTCGGCGCCGCCCGGCGCCGCTTGAGGAAAAAAGCCACGCGGCGCGCGGCCGCGCCGCGTCAGCGTTCGCGCAAGGCGTAGGCCTTGGCCTTGAGCACCGGCTTGAGCAGGTAGGCGAGCACCGACTTGTTGCCGGTGAGGATGTCGACCTCGGCGGTCATGCCGGGAATCAGCGGCAGCTTGTCGTTGAAGCTCGCGCCCTTGGTGCGCACGCGCACCAGGTAGAAGGCGTTGCCGCGCTCGTCGACCACGGTGTCGGGGCTGATGTTCTCCACCGCGGCGTCCATGCCGCCGTAGATCGAGAAGTCGTAGGCGCTGAACTTCACCGTGGCGGCCTGGCCCGGGGCGATGAAGGCGATGTCCTTGGGCGCGATGCGCGCCTCCAGCACCAGCGCGTCGTCCAGCGGCACGATCTCGACGATGTCCTTGCCCGGCTGCACCACGCCGCCCACGGTGTTGGCCAGCAGGCGCTGCACGCGGCCGCGCACCGGGCTGCGGATCTGCGACTTGTCGACCTTGTCGGCCAGCGCCACCGCGCCCTCGTTGAGCGCGTTCAGGCGGCCCGCCACCTCGGCGAGTTCCTTGCGCGAATCGTTGCGGAAGGTCAGCTCGGTTTCCTGGATCTTGCGCTGCGCCTCGCCGATGGCGGCCTGCACGCGCGCGATCTGCGCGCCCGACTGCTCGGTTTCGCCGCGGGCGCGCGCCACGTCGCGCTCCAGGCGCAGGATGTCGACTTCCGAGACGGCGCCGCTGGCCAGCAGCGGGCGCGTCTTGGCCAGCTCCTGCTGGCCCAGGTCGAGGCTGCGTTCGGCGGTGGCGCGGCGCGCGCGCGCCTCGGCCAGCTCCTGCTGGCGCTGCTGCAACTGCTGGCGGTTGATGGCCAGCAGCGTGCCCAGCTCGGTCTGGCGCGTCTCGTAGAGGCGGCGTTCCTCGTCGACGATGCGCGCTTCCTCGCCGTCGGCCGCCTTGGGCGGCACGAAGGCGCTGCCGTCGGCCAGCGCGCGCAGCCGCGCCTGGCGCGCGCGCAGCGCGAAGCCCTGCGCCGCGCTCTCGCGCACGCCGGAGGTGGCGCGCGTCTCGTCGATCTTCAGCAGCAACTGGTCGCGCTCGACCACCTGGCCTTCCTGCACCAGGATCTCCGACACCACGCCGCCGTCGAGCGACTGCACGAGCTGGAGCTGGCGCGACGGGATCACCCGGCCGTCGCCCTTGGTCACCTCGTCCACGCGGGCGAAGGCGGCCCACACGATCAGCAGCAGCACGACCACCACCGTGGCGCGCACGATGGTCTGCGCGCGCCGCGTGCGCGCGCGCGACATCACCTCGTCGGCTTCCAGCTCGAAGGCGCGGAAGCCCGCCGGGTCGTCGGGCGCGCTGGCGGCTAGCGGCTTGTGGTCCATCAGGCCGCCTTCGCGACGCGGCCGCTGGCCAGCGCCTCCATGATGCGGTCGCGCGGGCCGTCGGCCACGACGCGGCCGCCGTCGAGCACGATCACGCGGTCGACCATCGCCAGCAGCGACGTTCGGTGCGTCACCAGCACCACGGTCTTGTCGCGCGCGAAGGCCGCGAGCCGCGTGGTGATCTGCGCCTCGGTGGAGAAGTCCATCGCGCTGGTCGGCTCGTCGAGCAGCAGGATGGGCGCGTTGTGCAGCACCGCGCGCGCGATGCCCACGCTCTGGCGCTGGCCGCCGGAGAGCAGCTCGCCGCGTTCGCCCACCGGCATGTCGAAGCCGCGCGGATGGCGGTTCACGAGCTCGGCCATGCCGGCGGTCTCGGCCGCGGCGACGATGGCGGCGTCGTCGGCGTAGGGCATGCCCAGCGCGATGTTCTCGCGCAGGCTGCCGTAGAACAGCGTGACGTCCTGCGCCACCGAGCCGCAGTTGCGGCGCACGTCGGCGGGGTCGAGCTGGCGCAGGTCGATGCCGTCGAGCAGCACCGCGCCGGCGCTCGGCTGGTACAGACCCATGATCAGGCGCTGGATGGTCGACTTGCCCGAGCCGACGCGCCCGATCAGCGCCACGTGCTCGCCGGCGGCGATGCGGAAGCTGACGCCGTCCAGCGCCGCGTCCCGCCGGTTCGGGTAGGCGAAGGCGACGTTGCGGAACTCGATGTCGCCGCGCAGTTGCGGCCGTTGCACGAAGGCCTGGTCGGCGGGCCGCTCCAGCGGCCGGGCCATCAACTGGTTGAGGTTGTCCAGCGCGGTGCGCGCGCCCTGGTACTGCATCAGCAGCCCGACGATCTGCCCGGCCGGCGCCAGCGCGCGCCCGGCCAGCATGGTGCAGGCGATCAGCGCGCCCATGGTCAGGTCGCGCCGCGCGATCAGGTAGACGCCGGCCATGATGATGGCCACCGAGCAGAGCTGCGTCAGCAGGTTGGTGCCGTACATCGCCGAGGCCGACAGCGCGCGCATCTTCACCGTCGCGCGCGCCAGGAACACGTTGGTGCGCTCCCAGCGCGACTGCACCACGCTCTGCGCGGCCTGCGACTTGATGGTCTCGATGCCGGCCAGGCTCTCGACCAGCGTCGCGTTGCGCGTCGCGCCGGCGCGGTAGGTGGTCTCGGCCAGCTCGTGCAGCCGGCCCTGCAGCAGCCAGCCGACGGCGAGGATGGCCGCGCCCACCAGCAGCACCGGCAGCGCCAGCCACGGCGAGATCCAGGCGATCACCAGCACGAACAGCAGCGCGAAGGGCAGGTCGACCAGCGCCGTCACGGTGCTCGAGGCGATGAAGTCGCGCACCTGCTCGAAGCCGCGCAGGTTGGCGGCGAAGGAGCCCACCGACTCGGGCCGGTGCTCCATGCGCATGCCCAGCACGTGCTCCATCAGCGTGGCCGAGATCTTCACGTCGATGCGCGCGCTGGCCTCGTCGACGAAGTGGCTGCGCAGCAGGCGCATGAACAGGTCGGCGCCCAGCACCAGCAGCATGCCGATGGCCAGCGCCCACAGCGTCTCGACGGCGTTGTTCGGCACGACGCGGTCGTAGACGTTCATCGTGAACATCGGGAAGGCGAGCGCGAACAGGTTGACCAGCAGCGCCGCCCACAGCACGTCGCGGTAGACGAAGCGCTGCTCGAGCAGGGCGCCCCAGAACCAGTGCCGCGACGGCAGCGGCCGGGCGGGCGCCCCGTCGGCCTCGCTGCGCGCGTCGAAGCGGAAGTGCGGCCGCGCGAACAGCACCACGCCGGCGTAGCGCGCGGCGAGCTCGTCGCGCGCCAGGCTCACCGAGCCCTGGCCGGTCTCGGGCAGCAGCACGCGCGCCTGCGCGCCGCCCTCGTCCCAGCCGAGCAGCACGCAGGCCTGGTTGCCGGCCAGGATCAGGATGGCCGGCAGCGCGGCGGCGTCGATCGCCTCCAGCGCCAGCTTCTGCAGCTTCGTGGCCATGCCGGCGCGCGCCGCGGCGCGTTCGGCCAGGTCGAGGCTCAGGCGCCCGTCGCGCAGCGGCAGCGATGCCGCCAGCGAGGCGCGCGTGGCGGCCTGGCCGTGCAGCCGGCACAGCTCGACCAGGCAGTCGAGCAGCGGATCGGGGTGGATCAGGTCTTCGCGCAGGCGCACGGTCGGGGTCGGCTGGGTCATGGCGGGGCGGCGCCGGTCAGCCGATATCGGCCGCGTGGAAGCCGAATCGACCCGTGCGCCGGTCGTCGAACCAGTGCCTCAGGGTTTCCTTCACGGTGCGAAAGGCGATCTCGTCCCAGGGCACCTCGTCTTCGCGGAACAGCCGCGCCTCCAGCGTCTCGGGGCCGGGCTCGAAGTGCGTGTCGAGCAGCCGCGCGCGGTAGAAAAAATGCACCTGGCCGACGCGCACCACGTTGAGCATCGTGTACAGGTCCTGCATCTCGACCTGGGCGCCGGCTTCCTCGATGGTCTCGCGCAGGGCGCCGTCGCGCACGGTCTCGCCCAGTTCCATGAAGCCGGCCGGCAGCGTCCACAGCCCGTAGCGCGGCTCGATGGCGCGGCGGCACAGCAGCACCTGCTCGCCCCAGGCCGGCACGGTGCCGACCACGTTCAGCGGGTTCTCGTAGTGGATGGTGCCGCACACCGTGCAGGTGGCGCGCTCGCGGTTGTCGTCGGCGGGCACGCGGTACTGCGCCGGCGCGCCGCAGGCACGGCAGTGCTTGATGCTGCGCGGGTTGAACATAGGCCGCGGCAGTGTATCGCGCGCTCTCGCGCCGACCGTGGCGTGGCATCATCGTCCGCGTTGCATCCGACCGCCTTTGGAGCCCTGCGCATGAACTTCGTGATCACGCCGCCCGCCGTTCCCGCCGTGCCCGTGGCCGGAGGCGCGCCCGGCGCGGCCTTCCCGGTGCACCGCATCTACTGCGTCGGCCGCAACTACGTCGAGCACGCCAAGGAGATGGGCTTCAGCGGCCGCGAGCCGCCGTTCTTCTTCATGAAGCCGGCCGACGCGGTGCTGCCGGTGGCCGAGGGCGAGGTCGGGCGCATGCGCTACCCGAGCCTGACGAAAGACCTGCACCACGAGGTGGAGCTGGTGGTGGCCATCGGCGCCGGCGGGCGCGACATCGCCGCCGCCGACGCGATGAAACACGTGTGGGGCTACGCCGTCGGCCTGGACATGACGCGCCGCGACCTGCAGGGCGAGGCCAAGAAGCAGGGCCGGCCGTGGTGCATCGGCAAGGGCTTCGACCAGTCGGCGCCGATCGGGCCGATCCGCCCGGCCGCGCAGTGCGGCGTCGGCCCCGACACCGAGATCGCGCTCGAGGTCAACGGCGCGACGCGCCAGCGCAGCACCATCGCCAAGCTGATCTGGAGCATCCCCGAGATCATCGAGCACCTCTCGGCGGCCTGGACGCTGGCGCCCGGCGACCTGATCTTCACCGGCACGCCCGAGGGCGTGGCCGCCGTCGTGGCGGGCGACACGCTGGCGGCGCGCGTCGGCGGCGTCGGCTCGCTGCAGGTGCGGGTGGCGTGACCATGCAGCTCTACAACTACTTCCGTTCCTCGGCCTCGTACCGCGTGCGCATCGCGCTCGCGCTCAAGGGGCTGGACTACGACTACATGCCGGTGCACCTGCAGCGCAACGAGCAGTTCGCCGAGTCGTACGCGGCGATGTCGCCGTCGCGGCTGGTGCCGCTGCTCAAGGACGGCGAGCGCCTGGTCACGCAGTCGCTGGCGATCGTCGAGTACCTCGACGAGACGCACCCGCAGCCGCCGCTGCTGCCCGGCGACGCCGCGGCGCGCGCGCGCATACGCGCGCTGGCGCTGGACGTGGCCTGCGAGATCCATCCGCTGAACAACCTGCGCGTGCTGCGCTACCTGGTGCACGACCTGAAGGTGCCCGAGGACGACAAGAACCGCTGGTACCGGCACTGGGTCGAGACCGGCCTCGCGGCGGTGGAAAACCAGCTCGCCGGGCACCCGGCCACCGGCCGCTTCTGCCACGGCGACACGCCGACGCTGGCCGACGTGGTGCTGGTGCCGCAGATCCACAACGCCCAACGCTTCGACTGCCGGCTCGACCACGTGCCCACGGTGATGCGCATCTTCGAGGCCTGCATGGCGCTGGACGCGTTCGCCAAGACGCAGCCCTCGGCCTGCCCGGACGCGGCCTGATGGTGGTGATGGCGGGCGCCCACCCCGACTGGCTGCGCCCCGACTGGTCGGCGCCCGGCGTCGGCGCGCTGATGAGCACACGCGCCGGCGGCGTCAGCGAAGGGCCGTTCGCGAGCCTGAACCTGCGCGACGGCCTGGGCGACGACCCGGCGGCGGTGGCGCGCAACCAGGCGATCTTCGCCGCCGCGATCGGCGCGCGGCCGGTGTGGCTGAACCAGGTGCACGGCGCGACGGTGGTGCGGCTCGCCGCCAAAGGCGAACCCGTTTCCGTTCGGGCTGAGCTTGTCGAAGCCCCCTCGCGCTCCTCGGGCACCCTTCGACAAGCTCAGGGCGGACAGGTTCAGGCCGCCGACGCCAGCGTCTGCACCGAGCCCGGCATCGCCTGCGCGGTGCAGGTGGCCGACTGCCTGCCGGTGCTGTTCGCCGCGCCGCGCGGCGTCGCGGCCGCGCATGCCGGCTGGCGCGGGCTGGCCGGCGGCGTGCTCGAAGCCAGCGTCGCCGCGCTGTGCGAAGCCGCGGCCTGCGCGCCCGGCGAGGTGCAGGCCTGGCTGGGGCCGTGCATAGGGCCACGCCGCTTCGAGGTGGGCGCCGACGTGCGCCAGGCCTTCGCCGGCGACGAGGCCTTCTTCACGCCGCTGGGCGCCGGCAAGTGGCTCGCCGACCTGCCCGGCCTGGCCCGGGCGCGGCTGCGGCGCGCCGGCGTCGAGCGCGTCGGCGGCGGGCGCTGGTGCAGCGTCGAGGACGCCTCAAGGTTCTTCTCTTTCCGGCGCGACCGCGTCACCGGCCGCATGGCCGCCGCGGTCTGGCTGGAGCGGCGCGCCTGATGCGGCCGCCTCGCGCGCCTCGGCCTCGCGCCGCGCACGCTTGCGGTGCGGCGTGTTCATCAGGTAGAGCACGATGGACAGCGGCAGCACGCCGTACAGCAGGAGGGTGAAGACCGCGCCGAGCACGCTGCCGTTGCTGCCGGTGGCTTCGGCCACGGCCATCATCAGCACCACGTAGAGCCAGGCGATTGCAACGAGATACACAGTGAGCTATCGAATCGTGAAACCGCGCGTCATGACGCGGTAAGTTTGACTGGTAAAACTGCACACAAAGAACAGCTTCGGCATGCCGAAGCATCCGCGAGGAGACTGACATGAAAGCGACATCCACCCCCGCCGAGGTCGCGCAGGCCTTCGGCAACGGCATCGGCGAGATCTGGAAGTCGATGCAGGCGCTGAACCTGCCGCTGCCGGCGCTGACCACGCTGCAGGCCGACTACATCAAGCAGGCCACCGAGCTGTGGAACCAGACGCTGCAGCGCGAGGGCAAGCCCGCCGCGCCGTCGGACCGCCGCTTCGCCGCGCAGGACTGGGCCGGCAACCCCGCCGCCGCCTACATCGCGCAGATGTACCTGCTCAACGCGCGCACGCTGATGCAGCTCGCCGAGGCCGTCGAGGGCGACGCCAAGACGCGCCAGCGCGTGCGCTTCGCGGTGCAGCAGTGGGTCGACGCCGCGAGCCCGAGCAACTACCTCGCGCTCAACCCCGAGGCGCAGCGCAAGGCGCTGGAAACCAAGGGCGAGAGCATCGGCCAGGGCCTCAAGCACCTGTGGAACGACATCCAGCAGGGCCACCTGTCGCAGACCGACGAGACGGTGTTCGAGGTCGGCCGCAACGTCGCGACCACCGAGGGCGCGGTGGTGTTCGAGAACGAGCTGTTCCAGCTCATCGAGTACAAGCCGCTGACGGCCAAGGTCTACGAGCGGCCGATGCTGTTCGTGCCGCCGTGCATCAACAAGTACTACATCATGGACCTGCAGCCGGACAACTCGTTGATCCGGTACACCGTCGAGCAGGGCCACCGCGTCTTCGTCGTGAGCTGGCGCAACCCCGATGACAGCCTGGCGCACTGCACCTGGGACCAGTACATCGAGGACGCCGCGATCCGCGCCATCCGCGAGGTGCAGGCGATCAGCGGCAGCAAGCAGCTCGACATGCTGGGCTTCTGCGTCGGCGGAACCATCCTCGCGACCGCGCTGGCGGTGCTGGCCGCGCGCGGCGAGCAGCCGGCGGCCAGCGTGACGCTGCTGACCACGCTGCTGGACTTCTCCAACACCGGCATCCTCGACATCTTCGTCGACGAGACCTCGGTGCAGATGCGCGAGATGACGCTCGGCGGCGGCGGGCTGCTGCGCGGCCAGGAACTGGCCTCGACCTTCAGCTTCCTGCGCCCCAACGACCTGGTGTGGAACTACGTGGTCGGCAACTACCTGAAGGGCGAGACGCCGCCGCCCTTCGACCTGCTGTACTGGAACAGCGACAGCACCAACCTGCCGGGGCCGATGTACTGCTGGTACCTGCGCAACACCTACCACGAGAACAACCTCGTCGTGCCGGGCAAGCTGACGGTGTGCGGCGAGAAGATCGACCTCGGCCGGATCAAGGCGCCGGTGTACGTGTACGCCTCGCGCGAGGATCACATCGTGCCCTGGGACGCCGCCTACAAGAACACCCAGGTGCTCACCGGCGCCAAGGGCAAGGTGCGCTTCGTGATGGGCGCCTCGGGCCACATCGCCGGCGTGATCAACCCGCCCGCCAAGGGCAAGCGCAGCCACTGGATCGGCACCGGCGGCACGCTGCCGGCCGACGCGCAGGCCTGGTTCGCCAAGGCCCAGGAGCGCCCCGGAAGCTGGTGGACCGACTGGGCCGACTGGCTCGAGCCGCACGCCGGCAAGCAGGTCGCCGCGCCCAAGGCCTACGGCAACCGCACGCACAAGGCGATCGAGCCGGCGCCGGGCCGCTACGTCAAGCAGAAGGCCTGATGCGGGTTTGTCGGGGGCTTGCCGCACCCCGGCGGGCGCGCCACAGTCGGCATCGACCCTCGTTTCATTTCCCGTTCCGTTCCACCGCAGGAGACCCGCTTTCATGAGCACCGACATCGTCATCGTCGCCGCCGCCCGCACCGCGGTCGGCAAGTTCGGCGGCACGCTCGCTTCCACGCCCGCACCCGAACTCGGCGCGGCGGTCATCAACGAACTGCTCAAGCGCGCCCGGCTCGAGGGCGGCCAGGTCGGCGAGGTCATCCTCGGCCAGGTGCTGCAGGCCGGCGCCGGCCAGAACCCGGCGCGCCAGTCGGTGATCAAGGCCGGGCTGCCGGCGGCGGTGCCGGCGATGACCATCAACAAGGTGTGCGGCTCGGGCCTCAAGGCGGTGATGCTGGCCGCGCAGGCGATCCGCGACGGCGACAGCGAGATCGTCATCGCCGGCGGCCAGGAGAACATGAGCCTGTCGCCGCACGTGCTGCCCAACTCGCGCAACGGCGCGCGCATGGGCGACTGGAAGCTGGTCGACTCGATGATCGTCGACGGCCTGTGGGACGTCTACAACCAGTACCACATGGGCATCACCGCCGAGAACGTGGCCAGGCAGTACGGCATCACGCGCGAGGCGCAGGACGCGCTGGCGCTGGCCAGCCAGCAGAAGGCCGCCGCCGCGCAGGACGCCGGCCGCTTCAAGGACGAGATCGTGCCGTTCTCGATCGCGCAGAAGAAGGGCGACCCGATCGTCTTCGCGGCCGACGAGTTCATCAACCGCAAGAGCAGCGCCGAAGGCCTGGCCGGCCTGCGCCCGGCCTTCGACAAGACCGGCAGCGTGACCGCCGGCAACGCCTCGGGCATCAACGACGGCGCCGCCGGCGTGGTGGTGATGAGCGCCAAGACCGCCGACAGGCTCGGCCTGACGCCGCTGGCGCGCATCGCCAGCTACGCCAGCGCCGGCCTCGACCCGAAGATCATGGGCATGGGCCCGGTGCCGGCGGCGCGCAAGGCGCTCGAGCGCGCCGGCTGGAAGCCCGCCGACCTCGACCTGCTGGAGATCAACGAAGCCTTCGCCGCACAGGCCTGCGCGGTGCACCAGGAGATGGGCTGGGACACGAGCAAGGTCAACGTCAACGGCGGCGCGATCGCGATCGGCCACCCGATCGGCGCCTCGGGCTGCCGCATCCTCGTCACGCTGCTGCACGAGATGCAGCGCCGCAACGCCAGGAAGGGCATCGCCTCGCTGTGCATCGGCGGCGGCATGGGCGTGGCGCTGACGGTCGAACGCTGAAACCATCCAACACAGACACGATTTCAACCAGGAGAGACAAATGGCTCAGAAGCTTGCATACGTCACCGGCGGCATGGGCGGCATCGGCACCGCGATGTGCCAGCGCCTGCACAAGGACGGTTTCAAGGTGATCGCGGGCTGCGGCCCGAGCCGCGACTTCGACAAGTGGCTGGGCGAGCAGAAGGCGCTGGGCTACAGCTTCTACGCCTCGGTCGGCAACGTCGGCGACTGGGACTCGACGGTGGCCGCCTTCGAGAAGGTCAAGGCCGAGCACGGCACGGTCGACGTGCTGGTCAACAACGCCGGCATCACGCGCGACGGCGTGTTCCGCAAGATGACCCGCGCCGACTGGGACGCGGTGATGGAAACCAACCTGACCAGCCTGTTCAACGTCACCAAGCAGGTGATCGACGGCATGCTCGACAAGGGCTGGGGCCGCATCGTCAACATCAGCTCGGTCAACGGCGAGAAGGGCCAGTTCGGCCAGACCAACTACTCGGCCGCCAAGGCCGGCATGCACGGCTTCACGATGGCGCTGGCGCAGGAAGTGGCCAACAAGGGCGTGACGGTGAACACCGTGAGCCCGGGCTACATCGGCACCGACATGGTCAAGGCGATCCGCCAGGACGTGCTCGACAAGATCGTCGCCGGCATCCCGGTCAAGCGCCTGGGCACGCCGGAGGAGATCGCCTCCATCGTCGCCTGGCTGGCGGGCGAGGAGTCGGGCTTCACCACCGGTGCCGACTTCTCGTGCAACGGCGGCCTGCACATGGGCTGATGCGCCGCCCGGGCCATCGCTGAGGCGAGGCATCGCGGCGCAAGGCCGCGATGCCCCTGCCGGCCGGGCTTCAGAACAGCTCGGCGAAGACGTACAGAAGAAAGACCAGCACCGACGCCAGGCTGGCGACCAGCACCGCACCCGCGAGGCAGTCCTTCGCGAAGCCGATCGCCTCGTCTTTCCCGGGGTGCAGCTTGTCGAGCACGGACTCGACGGCCGTGTTCACCAGCTCCAGGCACACGACGAACGCCGCCATCGCCACCAACACGGCGCACCACAGCGCGGACGGGCGCGTCGCCGCCAGGAACGGCAGCAGCAGCAATGCGGCCACGGCCTGGACCCGAAGGCTTTTTTCGGTCCGGTACGCCGCCCGGATGCCGTTCATCGCGAAGCCCAGGCGCTGCCTGAAGCTCAGGTTCTTGTGTTCCATCGGTTCATGCCGAATTCGACCAGCGAAGCCCAGGCGATGCCGAGCATGATGCCGGCGACCACGTCGCTGAAGAAGTGCACGCCGAGGTAGATCCGCGTGAATCCGATGGCAGCGATCAGGGCCAGGAAGAAGGCCCACAGCAGCCATCGCCGCGGCTGCTCGCCGAACGGCTTGGTGACCAGGATGGCGCAGGTGAAGTAGATCGCGGCCGAGGCCAGCGAATGGCCGCTGGGATAGGAGAAGCCCTGCACGTCGACCAGCCGCAGCGACACGTCCGGCCGCGACCGCTCGAAGTAGAACTTGAGCGCCGCGGTCAGGCCCGCGGCGCCGGCCGCGGCCAGCAGCATGTGCGCCACCGCGGTCCGGCGTCCGCCGAGCAGAAAGAAGAGGCAGACGAAGCCGATCAGGATAGACAGCCCGGCCGCGGAGCCCAGCGCCGTGATGTCGACGGCCACGCCGTTCAGCGCCGGCGTGCGGTGCTCGACGGCGAGGGCGAGCAGCGTCTGGTCGATCAGCCCGATCAGCTCCTTCTCACCGGCCAGGGCCTCGCGGACTTCGGAGGTGAGGATGATGAATCCGCCGACGAGCAGGCCCGCCAGAAAGCAGAAGAACCACTTGTCGAGCCCGAATGGCGTCGTGCGGCGCTCCGGCATGATCGCGAGGCCGCCTCAGAACGCCACGTAGCGCCCCGGCCGGTGGTTCAGCGCCAGCGTCAGGTTCAGCGCCAGCGCCCCGGCGATCGACATCAGGATGCGCTGCGGCTCCACCAGCATCAGCGAGGCCAGCAGGATCGTGCCGTCGATGCCCATCTGCACCCAGCCGGCGCGCCAGCCGCGGCGCTTCTGCAGCGCCAGCACGAGGATGTTCAGCCCGCCGAGGCTGGCGTGGTGGCGGAACAGCACCAGGAAGCCGGTGCCCATCAGCAGCCCGCCGGCGATGGCGGCGAACCACGGGTCCAGCGTCGCGAAACCGGCCCAGCGCGGGATCGCGCTGGTCAGCGCCGAAAGCAGCGTCACCGCGGCGAAGGTCTTGAGCGTGAAGGCGCGCCCCATCGCGCGCCAGGCCAGCAGGTAGAAGGGCAGGTTGATCGCGAAGAACAGCGCCCCGAAGCCGATGCCCGTCGCGTAATGCGCGAGGAACGCGAGCCCGGCGGTGCCGCCGGTGAGCAGCCCGGCGTGCGTGTACATCGTCACGCCGATGGCGATGAACAGCGTGCCGGTGACGAAGGCCAGCGCGTCGTCGTACCAGGCGTGGCGCAGCGGCGGGTTCACGGCGTTCATCGCGCGGCGCTCACTCGACGATGCCCGACATGAAGAACTTGATCAGCCCCTTGGCCGCGAAGCCGAGCAGGCCCACGCCCAGCCCGAGCAGCAGCACGAAGGTGCCGAACTTGCCGGCCTTCGACTCGCGCGCCAGTTGCAGGATGATGAACACCATGTACAGCATGAACGCCGTCACGCCGACGGTCAGGCCGAACCAGGCGATCTGTTCTTCGCTGAAGCCGAACATCGTGCAGCCTGCCCTCGTTGCCGCCGCTCAGGGCCGCTGCGCCAGGCCCGAGGTGTCGACCAGGTCGCGGTAGGCGTGCCAGCTCGCGTGCGCGAGCCAGGGCACCACCACCGCCAGGCCGAGCATCACGCTGGCCATGCCCAGCAGCGTCAGGCCGATGATCAGCGCGGCCCACAAGGCCATCGCCACCGGGTTGTCCATCACCGCGCGCCAGCTCGTGAACACCGCGGCGAGCACGCCGATCTCGCGGTCGAGCAGCAGCGGGATCGCCACCACGCTGGAGGCGAACACCGGCGCGGCGAGCACGCCGCCGAGCGCGAGCCAGATCTCGAACAGGTGGCCCCGCTCGGCCAGCACGACCACGCGCAGGAACTCGATCGGGTTGCGCACCGGCGCCGGCGCGAAGCCGGTGATCAGCGCCGCCGAGGTCATCACCCAGCCGGTGCCGGCGAAGGCCAGCAGCAGGCCGAACACGATCAGGCGGCCGTCGCGCGGGCGCCAGGCGGCCAGCGCGGTGCCGAGGCGGGCGCGGCCGTGGCGCTGCAGCTCGCGGCTGACCGCGTACAGGCCCGTGGCGAGCACCGGCGCGACCAGCAGGAAGCCGGAGAACGCGCCCGACAGCAGCCAGAAATGATCGCGCGCGGCCCAGAACAGCGCGGCGCCGAACAGCGCCAGCGCCAGCCCGTGCAGCAGCCCGGGCAGCGGGCAGCGCACGAAGTCGCTCCAGCCGGCGGCCAGCCAGCCCAGCGGGCGCAGCACGGGCACGCGACGCGTGCCGAAGCGGCGTGACTCGGCGAGGGCGGGGCTGTCGCGCATGGGGCGGGAGTCTGCCATGCCGCCCGTGCACGCCCGCTTGAGCGGGGTCATGCCAGCGCTGTCGTGCTGCGGCGCAGCAAGAATTCGCCATTGCAGCTACAATGCCGTTTGGCGCGCGGTGACATCCGCGCGCTTTTCGTTCATCTCCTTCGACCTCGTTTCGGCTCTTCTCGGAACTGGCGCGCCGCCCGAGGCGCGCAGCCAAGGTTGGCGGCGATGCCTTTCGCCCTCCCGAGAGAGAGTTTCATGAGCTTCGATTCCCTGGGCCTGCACGAGGCCCTGACCCGTGCCGTGGCCGACGCCGGCTACGACAACGCCACCGACGTGCAGCAGCGCGCCATTCCGCCGGCCCTGGCCGGCCGCGACCTGATGGTCTCGGCCAGCACCGGCAGCGGCAAGACCGCCTCGTTCATCCTGCCGGCGCTGCAGCGCGTGCTGGCCGCGCGCGGCGACAACAGCAAGCGGCGCGAGGCCGGGGAGGGACCCGGCCGGGACCGGGCCCGAGGCGTGGTCCACGGCCCGCGCATCCTGGTGCTGGCGCCGACGCGCGAGCTGGCGATGCAGGTCGCCAAGGCGGCCACGGTCTACGGCCGCCACGTGCAGGGCCTGCGCGTGGCCACGGTGGTCGGCGGCGTGCCCTATCCGGCGCAGATCAAGGCGCTGCGCGGCCCGCTCGACATCCTGATCGCCACGCCCGGCCGCCTGCTCGACCACCTGCAGACCGGCAAGGCCGTGCTCGAGCACGTCGAGATGCTGGTGCTCGACGAAGCCGACCGCATGCTCGACATGGGCTTCATCGACGACATCACCACCATCGCCGACCACGTGCCGGCGGCGCGCCAGACGGTGATGTACAGCGCCACCTTCGCCGGCAACGTCGGCGCGCTGGCGCGCAACATGCTGCGCGATCCGCAGCGCGTGGACGTGGCCTCGCACACCGACACGCACGTCAACATCGAGCAGCGCCTGCACTGGGCCGACAACCACCACCACAAGAACGCGCTGCTCGACCACATCCTGACCGAGCGCGACCTGGAGCAGGCGGTGATCTTCACCAGCACGCAGCGCGACGCCGACTGGCTGGCCGACCGCCTGGCCGAACTCGGCCACGCGGTCGCTTCGCTGCACGGCGGCATGCCGCAGGGCCGGCGCAACCGCGTGCTGCAAGGCCTGCGCAACCGCCACCTGCGCGTGCTGGTGGCCACCGACGTCGCGGCGCGCGGCATCGACGTGCCGACCATCAGCCACGTCATCAACTACGGCCTGCCGATGAAGGCCGAGGACTACGTGCACCGCATCGGCCGCACCGGCCGCGCCGGCCGCAACGGCCTGGCGGTGACGCTGGCCGAGCGCATGGACGTGGGCATGATCCGCCGCATCCAGCACTTCACGACGCAGGACATCCCGGTGGCCACCGTCGCCGGGCTGGAGCCGAAGACGCCGGCGCCGCGTGTGTTCGCCGGCGCGCCGGCGGCGCGCAACGAACGCGCCGGCTTCGGCGCCGGAGCGCGCCGCTTCGGCGGCCCGGCGAAGAAGCCCGGCCCGCGCGGCGCCCACGGCGGCGCCAAGCCGTCCGGCGCGCGCCGCGCCAGCCCGTTCGCGCGCTGAGCTACGCGTCCTCGGCCGGCAGCACGGCCTCGAGGCGCGTGCCCTGGCCGGGCGCGGAGAAGATGTCGAGCCGGCCGCCGGCCGACTCGAAGCGGTAGCGCATGCCGGCCAGGCCGTGCGAGCGCGGCTGCACGCCGTCGACGTCGAAGCCCGCGCCGTCGTCGCTGACGCCCACCTGCACCTGGCCGTCGCGCACGCCCAGGCGCACCTCGATGCGCGTCGCCTTGGCGTGCTTGCAGGCGTTGGTCAGCGCCTCCTGCACGAAGCGGTAGACGGTCAGCTCGCCTTCCTTGCCCAGCGGCACGGGTTCGAGCAGGCACTCGACCTCCATGCCGTTGCGCTGCGCATGCTCGCGCGTCAGGATCTCCAGCGCCGCCACCAGGCCGAGGTTGTCCAGCGCCGACGGGCGCAGGTCCTCGATGATGCGGCGCTTCAGCGCGACGCCGTCGTTGAGCATGCGCGAGAGGTGTTCGAGCCGTTCGAGCGCCTCCGGGCCGGCGCCGGCGATGCGCGGGCGCAGCCGCGCCACGTCGAGCTTGGCGGCGGTGAGCAGCGCGCCCAGCTCGTCGTGCAGTTCGCGGGCGAGGCGGTGGCGCTCGTCCTCGCGCGTGTTCTGCAGGTGGCGCGCCAACTGGCTGAGGTCGTGCGTGCGGCGCAGCACCTCGCGTTCGAGCTGGTCGCGCTCGGCCTGCGTCGCCAGGCGCTGGGCTTCGCGCAACTGTTCGGTGGCGCGGTGCTGGCGCAGGTAGAGCATCAGCACGAACAGGCTGGCCAGCGTCATCGCGCCGACGCCGACGCGGTTCATCAGCAGCGCGCGGTACACGCCGGCGCGGCCCCGCGCGGCGGCGGCGGTCTCGTGCGCGAGCAACTGCTCCGACAGCGTGCGGATGCGCTCCATCTGCTCGCGCCCGATGCCGGTGACCATCAGCTCGCGCCAGGCGGCGTGCTGGCCGCGGTCGTACAGCGCGAGCACTTCCTGCAGTTCCGACGACTTCTGCAGCACCAGGTGCTCCAGCTCTTGCATCGCGCCGGCCTGCGGCGTGCCGCGGAAATGCGCGCGCAGCTTGGCCAGCGTGGCGGCGATCTCCTCGTTGGCGGCGCGGTAGGGCGCGAGGTAGTCGGCGTTGCCGGTCAGCAGGTAGCCGCGCTGGCCGGTCTCGGCGTCGAGCATCAGCCGGTGCAGCAACTGCATGCTGGTGCGCGCGCGGCCGATCTGGCCGAGGTCGTCCATCGAGCCGGAGGCGAGCCAGTACGAGGCCTCGCTGATGGCGATCAGCGCCAGCCCGACGGCCACCGCCACCGGATAGGCCCAGGCGCTGCTGCGCCAGCGGCGGATGCGGGTGCGCAACGCTGCGAGCATCCGTCCCGCGGGGCTGGCCGCGCCGGGCTGCGCGGCGCTCATGGCGCGGGGGCGTCCGGGGCGGATTCGGCGAGCGCGCGGCAGTGCTCGATCAGCGCGTCGACCTCGTCGGGCTTGTCGAACACCGCATCGGCGCCGCGCGCCAGGCAGCGCCGGCGCATGTCGGGCGACGCATAGTTGCTCAGCACCACGCGCCGCACCGGGTGCTGCGCCGAGGCCAGCCAGTCGAGCAGGCCGAGGCCCGAGCCGCGGCGCAGGAAGACGTCGACCACCACCAGGTCGCAGGTGTCGCCGGCGCTTTCCAGCCACTGCCGCGCCGTGCCCTCCTCGTCGGCCCAGCCGACCACTTCGACGCGCGCGATCTCCTCCAATGTGGCGACGAGATTCTCTCGAATCACGGGGCTGTCTTCGACGAGGAAGACACGCAGGCGGGCATCGGAGGCGCACATGGTTCGGTTGCACAGTTTGCCTGCCGCCAACGCAAGCGGCCATAGGCGCAAGCCCGCTGTGGCTGTAGGACGCGTCCTGCACGCGCCGCGGGCTTCAACCCACGCGCTGCACCTGCACCTGCACGTCCATGCCCAGGTAGGCGTCGGCGGCGCCGAACCAGGTGCCCGAGACCGGCGCCGCCTGCTGCGGCTCGCGCGCCACGCCGACGCGGATCAGCGTGTTGCCGCCGAGCAGGTTGTTGGTCGGGTCGAACGGCAGCCAGCCGGCGCCGGGCAGGTAGGCCTGCAGCCAGGCGTGCGTGCTGCCCGCGCCCACGGTGGCCGCCGCGCCGCCGCCGGGGGCGGCCGCGTCGTCCAGCGCCGGGTCGTACAGGTAGCCGGAAACGAAGCGCGTGGCGATGCCCAGGCGGCGCGCCGCCTCCATCATCAGCAGCGCGAAGTCGCGGCACGAGCCGCTGCCCTTGGCGAGCGTCTCCAGCGGTCCTTGCGTGCCTTCGTCTTCGCGCGCGGCGTAGCTGAAATGGTCGCGGATGTGCTGGTTCATCGCCACCAGCAGCTCGCGGGTGTGTGTGGGGCCGTCGGTGCGGATGAACTGGCGCGCCCAGTCGGTCAGCTCGCCCCGGGGGTCGTCGTGGTGCGGGCGCAGGTAGTGTTCGAGGTCGAAGCGCTCGGCCACGCTGTAGGCGAACGGGAACCGCTCGGCCGCCGGGTCGAGCGGCAGTTCGAGGTTCTGCGAGTGCGCGTGCTCGATCGTGAAGCTGCAGGTGATGCGCAGCTCGGCCGCCTCGGCCAGCGGCTGGACGATGGCGATCGAGTTCGAGTGCGGATCCTGGATCAGCCGCACCGAGGCCTCGGGGCTGACCTGCAGGTCGGTGGCGAGCACGCGCAGGTCGTGGCTGTCGCGCGGGCGGAACATCACGCGGTGCTCGCCGAAACGCACCGGCTCGCGGTAGCTGTAGATCGTCGTGTGGACGATGTCGTAGCGAACCGTCATGTCGATGCGTCTTGCGGGCCGGGCGCCGGGCCGCTCCCAAGCCGGCCCGCGGCCCCCTCGGGGGGCGTCATACGCCGAGCAGTTCGACCTCGAACAGCAGCGTCGCGTTGGGCGGGATCACGCCGCCGGCCCCGCGCGCGCCGTAGCCGAGCTGCGGCGGGATCACCAGCACGCGCGTGCCGCCGACCTTCATGCCCTGCACGCCCTCGTCCCAGCCGCGGATCACCATGCCCTGGCCGAGGCCGAACTGGAAGGGGTCGTTGCGGTCCTTGCTGCTGTCGAACTTGGCGCCCTTGACGCCGTCGCTGTAGAGCCAGCCGGTGTAGTGCACGGTGACGTGCTGGCCGGCGCGCGCCTCGGCGCCGCCGCCGACGGTGGTGTCTTCGTATTGCAGGCCGGAGGCGGTGGTGGTCAGGGGCATGGCGTGGTCTCTTCGCGGGCGGTTGGAACGGGCCGCCATCATGCCATCGCGCGCCGCCATGCCGTGGTGGCGGCACTCAGAAAACCCGCCACGCCGGCGCTGTCATCGACGGCCAGGCCGAGCACGCGCGCGGCGGCGCGCAGCGCGGCCGGCGGGTCGCCGAGGTCGAGCGCCGCCGCGCCGTTCTGCTTCGACAGCTTCCGGCCATCGGCGCCCAGCACCAGCGGCGTGTGCAGGTAGCGCGGCGTCGGCAGGCCCAGCGCGCGCTGCAGCAGGATCTGGCGCGGCGTGTTGTCGGCCAGGTCCTCGCCGCGCACGACGTCGGTGACGCCTTGCGCGGCATCGTCGACCACCACCGCGAGCTGGTAGGCCCACAGGCCGTCGGCGCGCTCGAGCACGAAGTCGCCGACGGCTTCGCACAGGTGCTGCCGCCGCGCGCCGAGGCGGCGGTCGTGCCAGGCGATCGCGGCTTCGTCGGCGCAGGCGCCGAACGAGGTGCGCATGCGCATCGCGCGCGCCGCGCGGCCGTGCAGCCCGTTGCGGCAGGTGCCGGGGTAGACCAGTTCGCCGCCGCGCGGCTTGGCGCGGCCCTGCGCCTGCAATGCGCGCTCGATGTCGCTGCGCGTGCAGGCGCAGCCGTAGGCCCAGCCGCTCGCGGCGAGGCGGGCTAGCGCCGCCTGGTAGAGCGCGCCGCGCGACGATTGCCACAGCGGCGGCTCGTCGGGCACCAGGCCGCAGGCGGCGAGCTGGTCGAGGATCAGCGTGTCGGCGCCGGCCACGCAGCGCGGCGTGTCGACGTCCTCGATGCGCACCAGCCAGCGCCCGCCGTTGACGCGCGCGTCCAGCCACGAGGCCAGCGCGGCCACCAGCGAGCCGGCGTGCAGGGGCCCGGTGGGCGAGGGCGCGAAGCGCCCGACGTATGCGCTCATGCGCGCGTCAGCCGAACCAGGTGTGGCGTTCGAGCAGCGCGCGCCGCGTGGCCGGGCTGTCGAGCTGGCCCAGCCACCATTGCAGCGCCAGGCCGAGCGGCAGGCGCTTGCCGCGTCCGCCGCTGCCGGCGCGCCAGGCGTAGCCCATCGGCACGCGCGTGCGCGCGCGGCCGACCTCCTTGACCACCAGCCGCCCCGCCTCGACGTGCGCGCGCGCCATCGGCTCGGGCAGGTAGCCGCAGCCCATGCAGCGGATCTGCGCCTCGATCTTGGCCTGCGTGCTGCTGACGGTCAGCACGTCCTGCCCGGGCAGCAGGTTGACGGTGATCGGCGTCATGCGCTGCGCCGAATCGGCCACCGCCACGGCCCGGTGGCGCAGCAGTTCCGTGTCGTCGATCGGCTCGTCCAGCGCCGCCAGCGGATGGTGCGGTGCGACCGCGAAGACGAAGTCCACCTCGCCCAGCGGCGCGAACTCGATGCCCGCCGGCGGCGTGGTGTGCATGCTCACGCCGATCGCCAGGTCGGCCTGGCCCGACAGCAGCGCCTCCCAGGTGCCGGCCAGCACCTCGCTGCGCACGCGCAGCCGCGTGCCGTGTTCGACGCTCTGCTCGCTGCAGCGCGCGTAGAAGGCCTCGCACAGCTCGAACACCGTGACCTGCGAGACGATGGTGTCCACCGCCACCGTCAACTGCGTCTCCCAGCCGGTGGCGACGCGGCGCACGCGGTTGGCCACCGCGTCCATCTCGGCGAGCAGGCGGCGGCCTTCGTTGAGCAGTTCCTCGCCGGCGGCGGTGAGCTGCGCCTGGCGCGAGCTGCGGTCGAACAGCAGCACGTCGAGCGCGTCCTCGAGCTGGCGCACGTTGTAGGTCAGCGCCGAAGGCACCTTGCCCAGCTCGCGCGCCGCCGCGGCGAAGCTGCCGGTGCGCGCGATCGTGTCCATCATCGCGAGGGCCTCGGGCGTGAGCACGTTGCGGCGGTCGGTCATGGCGGCGGGTGGTGGCTGGGGCAGGGGTTCATCTTATTTGAACGGGAACTTCAAGGCCGGCTCGGCGCCCGCGCCCTGGGTGGCTCCTACAGTGAGCGCATGATCACGCTGCGCAAATCCTGCGACCGCGGCCACGCCGACCACGGCTGGCTGAAGAGCTTTCACAGCTTCTCGTTCGCCGACTACGTCGACGCCAGGCACATGGGCTGGGGCAATCTGCGTGTCATCAACGAAGACCGCATCGCGCCGGGCACCGGCTTCGGCACGCACGGCCACCGCGACATGGAGATCCTCAGCGTGGTGCTCGAAGGCGAGCTGGCGCACCGGGACAGCATCGGCGCGCACGGCCACGGCGGCGTGGTCCGCGCCGGCGAGGTGCAGCGCATGAGCGCCGGCCGCGGCGTGCGTCACAGCGAATACAACCACGCGCACGACGGCGTCACGCACTTCCTGCAGATCTGGATCGTGCCCGACGAAGCGGGCATAGAGCCAAGCTACGAGCAGAAGCGCTTCGACGACGCCGACAGGCGCGGCCGGCTGCGGCCGATCGCCAGCCGCGACGGCCGTGACGGTTCGCTGCGCCTGCATGCCGACGCGACCGTCTACGCGGGCCTGTTCGACGGCGCCGAAGCCGCCGAACTGGCGCTCGCGCCGGCGCGGCTCGGCTACGTGCACCTGGTGCGCGGCGAACTGGACGTCAACGGCCACGCGCTGCGCGGCGGCGACGCGCTGCTGCTGGCCGACGAGCCGCGGGTGTCCATCGCCGGCGGACGCGAGGCCGAGGTGCTGGTGTTCGACCTCGCGGCCTGAGCCGAATGAACGCGACGCGCGCTTGAACTAAAGTTCGCCGCCATGGAGACGGCGATCAAGGTGATGAGCCTGCTGCCCTGGACCGACTGGGCGGCGCTGGCGGTGTTTTTCGTCGGCTGGATAGGCTACGCGGTGTTCGCCAAGCGGCGCAGCACCTTGCAGCCCTCGCTGCTGGACATCACCAACCAGATCCGCCGCCGGTGGATGCTGCAATCGACCTACCGCGAGGTGCGCGTGGTCGACGGCATCGTGATCCAGAGCCTGTCGAGCAGCCCGTCGTTCTTCGCCTCGACGACCATCCTGATCATCGGCGGCCTGCTCGCCGTGCTGGGCACCACCGACAAGGCCAGCGAACTGGTGCGCGAGATCCCGTTCGCGGCGCGCACCTCGGTGCTGGTGTTCGACCTGAAGATCGTGCTGCTGCTGGGCGTGTTCGTCTACGCCTTCTTCCGCTTCACCTGGGCGCTGCGCCAGTACACCTTCGGCGCGCTGCTGGTCGGCGCGCTGCCCGAGCGCGACGCCATCGACGAGCCGGCGCGCCAGGCCTTCGCCGAGCGTGCCGGGCACATCGTCGGGCTGGCCGCCGAGACCTTCAACGACGGGCTGCGCGCCTACTACTTCGCCTTCGCGGCGATCGGCTGGTTCTTCTCGCCGCTGGGTTTTGCGCTGGGCACGGTGGGTGTCGTGTTCATCCTGTACCGGCGCGAGTTCCGCTCCGAGGTGCTGGGGGCCTTGAAGGACTGAGCGGCACCGATCGCGAGGGCGCGCTTCTAGAATGCCGCGCATGGACTTCATCCACCTGCGCACCCACACCGAGTTCTCCGTCGTCGACGGCACGCTGCGGGTCGACGACATGGTGGCCGCGGCGGCGAAGGACGGCCAGGGCGTGCTGGCGATCACCGACCTGTCCAACCTGTTCGGCGCGGTGAAGTTCTACAGCCAGGCGCGCAAGAAGGGCGTCAAGCCCATCCTCGGCGCCGACGTCTGGCTGGAAGGCGACACGGGCGAGAAGCAGACATCGCGCCTGCTGCTGCTGGTGCAAAACGGCGCCGGCTACCTGAACCTGTGCGAGATCCTCTCCAAGGCCTGGATAGCGAACGAACAGCGCGGCCAGGCCTGGGTGAAATGGGACTGGCTGGCCGAGCACGGCGAGGGCCTGATCGCGCTGTCGGGCGCCGACCTCGGCGCGGTCGGGCAGGCGCTGCTGGCCGGCGACAAGGCGCGCGCCGTGGCCGCCGCGAAGCGCCTGGCCGAGCTGTTCCCGAACCGCTTCTACATCGAGCTGCAACGCGGCGGCATGCCGGCGCACGAGGCGCAACTGCGCGCCGCGGTGCCGCTGGCCGCCGGGCTGGGCCTGCCGGTGGTGGCCACGCACCCGGTGCAGTTCCTCGCGCCCGACGACTTCGAGGCGCACGAGGCGCGCGTCTGCGTCGCCGAGGGCGAGACGCTGACCAACGCCAAGCGCGTCAAGCGCTTCGGCCGCGAGCAGTACTTCAAGACGCAGGCGCAGATGGCGGCGCTGTTCGCCGACATTCCCTCGGCGCTCGCCAACGCGGTGGAGATCGCCAAGCGCTGCAACCTCAGCCTGGTGCTCGGCAAGCCGCAGTTGCCCGACTTCCCGACGCCCGTGGTGGACGGCGCGGCGATGCCGATGGCCGACTACTTCCGCCGGCTCTCGCACCAGGGGCTGGAGGAGCGGCTCGCGCAGCTCTACCCCGATGCGGCGCAGCGCGAGCGCGAGCGGCCGCGCTACGTCGAGCGGCTCGACTTCGAGATCGCGACCATCCTGAAGATGGGTTTCCCGGGCTACTTCCTGATCGTGGCCGACTTCATCAACTGGGCCAAGAACAACGGCTGCCCGGTCGGCCCCGGGCGCGGCTCGGGCGCCGGCTCGCTGGTGGCCTACGCGCTGAAGATCACCGACCTCGACCCGCTGCGCTACAACCTGCTGTTCGAGCGCTTCCTGAACCCCGACCGCGTCTCGATGCCCGACTTCGACGTCGACTTCTGCCAGGGCAACCGCGACCGCGTGATCGACTACGTCAAGCAGAAGTACGGCCGCGAGGCGGTGAGCCAGATCGCCACCTTCGGCACGATGGCCGCCAAGGCGGCGCTGCGCGACGTGGGCCGCGTGCTCGGCATGGGCTACGGCCACGTCGACAGCATCGCCAAGCTGGTGCCGGCGCCGCCGGGCAAGACGGTGACGCTGCGCCGCCCGCCCGAGCCACCCGACACCGGCGTGATCTACGCGCGCAGGGAAGCGCCGGAGATCGAGGAGCGCGAGAAGAACGAGGAAGAGGTGGCCGAGCTGCTCGCGCTGGCCGAGCGCGTCGAGGGCATCGTGCGCAACGTCGGCATGCACGCCGGCGGCGTGCTGATCGCGCCGGGCAAGATCACCGACTTCTGCCCGCTGTACCAGCAGCCCGGCAGCGCCAGCGCGGTGAGCCAGTTCGACAAGGACGACGTCGAGGCCATCGGCCTGGTGAAGTTCGACTTCCTCGGCCTGGCCACGCTGACCATCCTCGAACTCGCCCGCGACTTCATCCGCGCGCGCCGCAAGGGCCAGGAGCGCTTCGCCTTCGAGACGCTGCCGCTGGACGACAAGGCCTCGTACCGGCTGATGAGCGAGGGCAAGACGGTGGCGGTGTTCCAGCTCGAATCCTCGGGCATGCAGCGCATGCTGCGCGACGCCAAGCCGAGCGTGTTCGAGGACGTGATCGCGCTGGTGGCGCTGTACCGCCCGGGGCCGATGGACCTGATCCCGACCTTCTGCGCGCGCAAGCACGGCCGCGAGGAGGTGGAGTACCCGCATCCGCTGATGAGGGAGGTGCTCGAGGAGACCTACGGCATCATGGTCTACCAGGAGCAGGTGATGCAGGTGGCCCAGATCGTCGGCGGCTACACGCTCGGCGGCGCCGACCTGCTGCGCCGTGCGATGGGCAAGAAGAAGCTCGAGGAGATGGTGGCGCACCGCGCCACCTTCGCCGAGGGCGCGGCGAAGAAGGGCATCGCCGAGCCCAAGGCGAACGAGATCTTCGACCTGATGGAGAAGTTCGCCGGCTACGGCTTCAACAAGTCGCACGCCGCCGCCTACGCGCTGCTGGCCTATCACACCGCGTACCTCAAGGTCCACTACCTCGCCGAGTTCACCGCCGCCAACATGAGCGTGGCGCTGGACGACACCGACAAGCTCAAGATCTTCCACGACGACGCCGTCGCGCTGGGCATCCGCTTCGAGCCGCCCGACGTCAACACCGGCCGCTACCGTTTCGAGCCGGTGGCCGACGACGTGGTGCGCTACGGCCTGGGCGCGATCAAGGGCACCGGACAGGGCGCGATCGAGGCGATCATCGCGGCGCGCGAGGAGGGTGGGCCGTTCAAGTCGCTGTTCGACTTCTGCAACCGCGCCGACCGCACGCGCATCAACAAGCGCGTGGTGGAGGCGCTGATCAAGGCCGGCGCCTTCGACAAGCTGCACCCCGAACGCTCGGTGCTGGTGGCCAGCATCGGCCTGGCCTTCGACTACGCCGACACGCAGGCGGCCAACGCCGACCAGGGCGGGCTGTTCGACTTCGGGGATTCGCACGCCGCCAGCACGCAGGAGCCCGAGCTGGTGGCCGCCGAGCCCTGGAGCATCAAGGAGCGCCTGGGCTTCGAGAAGACCGCGCTGGGCTTCTACCTGTCGGGCCACCTGTTCGACCAGAGCGGCGACGAGGTGCGGCGCATCGCGCGGCGCCGCAACGCCGACCTGGTCGACAGCCGCGAGCCGCAGCTCTTGGCCGGCATCGTCGGCGACCTGCGCGTGATCAACGGCCAGCGCGGCCGCGTCGCGATCTTCAAGCTCGACGACAAGACCGAGGCGATCGAGGCGGTGGCCAACGAGGAACTGCTCAACGCGCACCGCGAACTGCTGAAGGACGACGAGCTGGTGATCGTGCAGGGCAAGCTGCAGCCCGACCGCTTCTCCGGCGGGCTGCGCCTGAACGTCATGCAGGTGTGGGACCTGGCCGCCGCGCGCTGCCGCTTCGGCAAGTACCTGCGCGTGGAGGTCAACGGCAGCATCCCGCCGGTGGCCGAGGTGCTGCGCGACTTCCCCTCGCGGCGCGTGCGCACCGAGCACGGCGAGCTGCCGCAAGGCCTGACGATCCGCCTCGCGCTGCAACGCGAACGCGCCAGCGGCGAGGTCGATCTGGGCGAGGCGGCGCGTTTTTATCCCACCGACGAGGCGCTCGCGCGCTGGCGTTCCAGCGCGATGCAGGGCAGGGCCGAAGTCGTCTACGAGTGAGCGATCGAGCAACCACGGGTCTGGTGCTCACCGGCGGCGGCGCGCGCGCCGCCTACCAGGTGGGCGTGCTCAAGGCGGTGATGAGGATCCGCCGCGAGTGCGGCGCGACGGCGGCCGGCAACCCCTTCCCGGTGATCACCGGCACCTCGGCCGGCGCGATCAACGCCGCCGCGCTGGCCGCGCGCAGCGCCGACATGGACGAAGGCGTGCGCGCGCTCGCCCAGGTGTGGGAGAACTTCCACGCCGAGCAGGTCTACCGCGCCGACTCGCTGGGCGTGATCCGCACCGGCGCGCGCTGGCTGACCCTGTTCTCGCTCGGCTGGCTGATCGCGCGCTGGCGCCGCGCGCGGCCGCGCTCGCTGCTCGACAACGCGCCGGCCACCGACCTGCTGCGGCGCATGATCGACGGCGCGGCCATCAAGCAGGCGATGCGCGACGGCCACCTGCGCGCGCTGGCCGTCACCGCGTCGAGCTACGGCTCGGGCCTGCACGTGACCTTCTACGACGCGCTGCAGGAGATCCTGCCGTGGACGCGCTCGCAGCGCATCGCGGTGCGCGCCGACATCGGCGTGCCGCACCTGATGGCCTCGTCGGCGATTCCCTTCGTGTTCCCGGCCGTGCCGCTGCCCATCGAGGGCCGCACCGAGTACTTCGGCGACGGCTCGATGCGCCAGGCCGCGCCGATCTCGCCGGCGGTGCACCTGGGCGCGAGCCGCATCCTGATCATCGGCGCCGGACGCATGCACGAGCCGCCGGGCACGCGCGCGCACAGCGCCGAGTACCCGAACCTCGCGCAGATCGCCGGCCATGCGCTGTCGAACATCTTCCTCGACGCGCTGGCGGTCGACGTGGAGCGCTTGCAGCGCATCAACGCCACGCTCGCGCTGCTGCCGCCCGAGGCGCTGGCGCGCACCGCGCTGCGCCCGATCGAGACGCTGGTGATCGCACCCAGCCAGCGCCTTGACGACCTCGCCGCCAGGCACCTCGGCTGCCTGCCGGCGCCGGTGCGGGCGATGCTGCGCGGCATCGGCGTCTCGGGCCGTGGCGAGGACGCACGCGGCGCGGCCCTGGCGAGCTACCTGCTCTTCGAAGCGCCGTACACGCGCGAGCTGGTTGCGCTCGGCGAGGCCGACACGCTGGCGCGGCGGGAGGAGGTGCGGGGGTTCTTCGGTTGGGGGTGAGGTGTGGCGCCTGTCGCGCTGAACCGGTGGTGGTGTGCGGGGAAGACGGCATGTCGCCGCCCCCCCCACGGCGCATCAAGACTTGGCCTTCGCCTCGACCTTCTTCGCAGGCGTCTTCTCGTGCTTGCCCTTGGCCTTGACCACTGCGGCCCCGCCGACGGGATAGGCCTGGCCGTTGACGGTCAGCCCGTCGGCCGAGTACTTGCGCGCGTTGCCGTCGCCGACGCCCTTGACGCGGCCCTGCAGGTCGGCCCAGTTGTTGAACGTGCCGGTCTTGCGCGCATCGAGGATGCGCGTGGCCATGCTCGGGCCGATGCCCTTGATGGCTTCCAGCTCGGCCTGGTTGGCCTTGTTGACCTCGGTGGCCGCGAAGGCGGCGGCCGAAGCGAGGGCGAGGACGGCGGCGGCGATGATCTTGAACATGATGAAACTCCTTGTCGGTTGAACGAGCCGCGGGATTGCAGGCTCGGCGCCAGTGTCGGCAGCGCGCCGCGCGCCGTGAATCGCCATCGCGGGTTCCCCCGCCCGTGCCGCCGCCGCGGGGCCCCCGAACGGGGGAAGGGATAATGCGCCGGCCATGCCGGACGCCGCGCCGCCCCACCGCTCCTCGACCGAACTCCTGCGCCGCCTGCTGCGCGGGATGCGGCCCTACTGGCACACCTTCGCGGCCGGCATCGTGGCGATGATCGTCTTCGCCGCCACCGAGGCCGCGCTGCCGGCGCTGCTCAAGCAACTGCTCGACGGCAGCTTCGTCGAGCGCAACCCGCGCTACCAGTGGCTGATGCCGCTCGGGCTGGTCGGCCTGTTCGTCGTGCGCGGCTTCACCGACTACGCACATTCGGTGGCGATGCACAGCGTGGCCACGCGCGTGGTGCTCGACCTGCGCCAGCGGATGTTCGAGCGGCTGCTGGTGCTGCCGACGAGCTGGTTCGGCGAGCGCTCCGGCGCCGCGCTGGTGACGCGCTTCACCTACGCCTCCAACCAGATCAACCCGATCATCACCACCTCGCTGGTGACGCTGGTGCGCGACAGCCTCACCGTCGTCGGCCTGATCGGCTACATGGTCTGGCTCGACTGGAAGCTCTCGCTGGTGTTCTTCGCGGCGCTGCCGGCGATCGCGCTGATCATCCGCGCCGTCAGCCGCCGCCTGCGCCGCTTCAGCCACGGCATCCAGTCGTCGATGGGCGCGATGTCGCACGTGGTCGACGAAGCGATCGCCGGGCACCGCGAGATCCGCGTCTTCGGCGGCCAGCGCCACGAGGCCGAGCGCTTCGCGCAGGTGAACCTCGCGGCGCGCCGCTTCGCGATGAAGACCATCTCCACCTCGTCGGCCAACGGGCCCATCGTGCAGGGCGTGGCGGTGCTGGCGCTGGCGGGCATCGTGTACTACGCCTCGCTGACGCAGCAGTTGAGCGTAGGCGGCTTCGTCTCCTTCATCACCGCGATGGGCCTGCTGCTGACGCCGCTGAAGCGGCTGTCGAACGTCAACGAGGTGCTGCAGCGCGGCCTGGCCGGCGCGGCCCAGGTCTTCGAGCTGATCGACGCCGAGGCGGAGGACGACAGCGGCACCCGGCACATCGGCCGCGCGCGCGGCCATTTGCGCTTCGAGGGCGTGCACTTCCGCTACCCCGGCGCCGAGCGCGACGCGCTGGCCGGCATCGACCTGGAGATCCACCCCGGCGAGACGGTGGCGCTGGTCGGCGCCTCGGGCGGCGGCAAGACCACGCTGGCCTCGCTGATCCCGCGCTTCCACGCGGTGCAGCAGGGCCGCATCCTGCTCGACGGCGTCGACCTGCGCGAGATCGCGCTGGCCGACCTGCGCGCCAACATCGCGCTGGTGACGCAGCACGTGGTGCTGTTCGACGACAGCGTGGCCGCCAACATCGCCTACGCGAAGCCGCAGACGCCCGAGGCCGACATCGTGTGCGCCGCCGACGCGGCGCACGCGATGGAGTTCATCCGCGCGATGCCGCAGGGCCTGGCGACGCCGGTCGGCGAGAACGGCGCGCGGCTGTCGGGCGGGCAGCGCCAGCGCGTGTCGATCGCGCGCGCGCTGCTGAAGGACGCGCCCATCCTGCTGCTCGACGAGGCCACCTCGGCGCTGGACGCGCACAGCGAGCGCGCGGTGCAGGCCGCGCTCGACAACCTGCGCCGCGGCCGCACCACGCTGGTCATCGCGCACCGGCTCTCGACCATCGCCTCGGCCGACCGCATCGTCGTGCTGCACGAAGGGCGCATCGTCGAGAGCGGCACGCACGACGAACTGCTCGCGCTCGGCGGCCACTACGCCAGACTGCACGCGCACCCGGCGGCGCTGAGCGAAGCGCTGCGCTGAACGATTCGACATGAACGAAACCGTCAACGTCATCTGCATGAAGTGGGGTTCGATGTACGGCCCCGAGTACGTCAACCACCTGCGCGCGGGCGTGCGGCGCCACCTCTCGCGGCCGCACCGCTTCGTCTGCTTCACCGACGACGGCGCGGGGCTGGACGCCGACGTCGAGGTGCGCCCCATTCCCGACCTCGGCCTGCCGGCCGGCCAGAAGGACCTGCGCTGGCGCAAGCTGGGCGTGTTCCGCGAGCAGATCGCCGATCTGGCCGGCACCGCGCTGTTCCTCGACCTCGACCTGGTGATCGTCGATTCGATCGACGCCTTCTTCGAGCAGCCGGGCCGCTTCCTGATCATCCGCGACGACGACCTGTTCCGCGCCAAGCCGCTGCGCCGCCTGAACGCGGCGCGCGACGCCTTCCTGCGCAGCGTCGGCAATTCGTCGGTGTTCCGTTTCGAGATCGGCGCGCACCGCTACATCCTCGACGCCTACGTGGCCGACCCCAGGGGCGCGGCGCAGCGCTACGAGATCTCGCAGCAGTTCCAGAGCGCGCAGCTCGCCGCGCACGGCGATCTCGCCTATTGGCCCGAGGGCTGGTGCGTCAGCTTCAAGAACGCCTGCGTGCCGCGCGGGCTGGCGAGCTACGCACGCGATCCGGCCGTGCCGGCCGGCGCGAAGATCGTCGTGTTCGCCGGTGAGCCGAAGATGAGCGAGGTGCTGGCCGGCGGCGGGCACAAGTGGTATCGGCGCATCGGCAACATCGACTGGCTGCGCCGGGCGTGGAGCGCATGATGAGCACGGCGGCCGTGAAGCAGCTCGTCTGCGTCAAGTGGGGCACGATGTACGGCCCCGAGTACGTGAACCGGCTGTACGGCATGGTGTCGCGGCACATCACCGGGCCGTTCCGGCTGGTGTGCCTGACCGACGACCGCAGCGGCATCCGTGCCGAGGTGGAGTGCTTGGCCCTGCCCGAACTCGGCTGCCCGCATCCGCAGCGCACCATGGGCAAGTGGCGCAAGCAGATCCTGTGGGGTGCGACGGTGCCGGGGCTGGAAACCGGCAAGCCGGCGCTCTTCATCGACCTGGACTCGGTGATCGTCGGACCGCTCGACGACTATTTCCGCGTCGGCGATCCGCAGGACGTGTACGTGGCGCGCAACTGGGCGCGCCCGCTGGAGAAGCTCGGCCAGACCTCGGTGTTCCGCTTCCCCGTGGGCGGCAATGCGCACGTGCTGGAGGACTTCCGCGCCGACCCGCAGGGCATCGCCGACAAGCACGGCTTCGAGCAGCACTACGTGACGCACGCGGTGACCGGGGGTGTGAAGTTCTGGCCCGAGGCGTGGACGCGCCACTTCCGGCTGCACTGCCTGCCGCCGTTCCCGCTGCGTTATTTCATGACGGCGCGCCTGCCGGCCGGCACGCGCATCGTCACCTTCCCCGGCGGGCCGAATCCGGACGACGTGATCGAAGGGCGCTGGAACAAGCGCGTGCCGCCGCGCCGCTCGCGCTGGGCGCACGTGATGGCGACCTTCGGCGGCGGCGCGCGCGTGGACGACAACTGGCGCCGCCATCTGCAGCGCTACGTGCTGCCGGTGGCGTGGATCGCAGCGGCGTGGCGGGAGTGAGGGCGGAGAGCACACGATGGACAAGCGCCTCGTCGTCGTCGGCACCGGAATGCTCGCCGAGCAGGTGCACTACTACTTCGACACGCTGGGCGGACGGCCGGTCGACGCCTTCGCGCTCGATGCGCAGTTCATCCGCGAGCCGCAGTTCCTGGGCCGGCCGGTGCTGGATTTCGCCGAGGTGCAGCGGCGCTTCCCGAGCGATACGCACGAGCTGTTCGTGGCCATCGGCTTCACCGCGACGGCGGCCCGCAAGCGCTGGTTTCTCGCGGTGCGCGCGGCCGGCTACAGCATGCCGAGCTACGTGCACCCGAGCGCCTGCGTGGCCGCGAACGTGGCCGTCGGCGAGAACACGCTGATCCAGGAGCAGGCGATGGTCTCGCCGTTCGTGCGTCTCGGCGAGAACCTGATCCTGTGCCCGCAGGTCGGCATCAACCACCATACGCGCGTCGGCGCGCATTGCTTCTTCGCCCCGGCCGCGGTGGTGGCCGGCGACGCCGATATCGGCGAGCGCTGCTTCATCGGTGCGAACGCCACCATCCGCGACCGCGTGCGCATCGGCGAGGGCTGTGTGATCGGCGCCGGTGCGCTGATCATGGCCGACTGCCCGGCCGATGGCGTCTACCGCGCCGCGCGCACCGGGCGCACGCGCGAGTCCGAGGAGTGACGATGGAACCTTTCAACCGCCCGTTCATGACCGGCCGCGAGTTCGTCTACATCGCCGAGGCCTATGCCAACGGCATGCTGGCCGGCGACGGCGCCTTCACCAAGAAGTGCCACGCGCACCTGGAGAAGACCATCGGCTGCGCCGAGGCGCTGCTGACGCACTCCTGCACCGCGGCGCTGGAGATGAGCGCGCTGCTGGCCGACATCGCGCCGGGCGACGAGGTCATCATGCCCTCGTACACCTTCACCTCCACCGCCAACGCCTTCGTGCTGCGCGGCGGCGTGCCGGTGTTCGTCGACATCCGCGCCGACACGCTCAATCTCGACGAGGCGCTGGTCGAAGCCGCGATCACGCCGCGCACCAAGGCCATCGTGCCGGTGCACTATGCCGGCGTGGCCTGCGAGATGGATGCGATCCTCGACATCGCGCGCCGCCGCGGCCTGATGGTGATCGAGGACGCCGCGCAGGGCTACGGCTCCACCTACCGCGGCCGGCCGCTGGGCGCCCTGGGCGCGCTCGGCTGCCTGAGCTTCCACGAAACCAAGAACGTGATCTCGGGCGAGGGCGGCGCGCTGCTCGTCAACGATGCGGCGCTGGCCGCGCGCGCCGAGATCGTCCGCGAGAAGGGCACCAACCGCAGCGCCTTCTTCCGCGGCCAGGTCGACAAGTACACCTGGGTCGACGCCGGCTCGTCCTACCTGCCGGGCGAGCTGATCGCGGCCTTCCTCTACGCGCAACTGGAAAAGGGCGACGACATCCTGCAGCGCCGCCTGGGCATCTGGCAGCACTACCACGACGGCCTCGCGGCGCTGGAGCAGCGCGGCTGGATCCGCCGCCCGGTGGTGCCCGCGCACTGCACGCACAACGCGCACATGTACTACGTGCTGCTGCCCTCGCTGGCGGCGCGCCAGGAGGTCATCGCGCGCATGCGCGCGGCCGGCGTGAACCCGGTGTTCCACTACGTGCCGCTGCATTCGGCGCCAGCCGGCCGGCGCTTCGGCCGCGCCGCCACGCCGATGTCGAACACCGATGCGCTGTCCGACCGGCTGCTGCGCCTGCCGCTGTGGATAGGCGTGGACCGCGACCTCGTGCTGCGCAGCTTCGTCGAGGCCTGCACGGCGGTGTGCGGCGCACCGTGAGGATCGTCCACCTCGCGCGCGACGAGAAGTTCGTGCCGCTGCTGCGGCAGCTCTTCGACGAGGCCCTGCCGGGCGCGAACCACTGGCTGATCGCCCGGCGCGGCCGGGGCCGGCAGCGTTTCGTGGCACCCGCGCCCGGCGTCACCTTCCGGCCCGAGTGGTGGTTCCGCACGCCGCTGGTGGCGTTGGACGTCGCGCGTGCCGATGTCATCGTCGCGCACAGCATGACGACGATCTTCGCCAACGCCATCGCCCGCGCTCCCGCGCGCACGCGCGTGGCCTGGCTCGGCTGGGGCTACGACTACTACCCGCTGCTGGAGGCGCAGCTCGGCGACCCGATCCTGCCGGCGACGCGCGTGCTGCTCGGCGGCAGTGGCCCGGCCGAACCGCCGCATGCCACGCCGGTGCGCCGGCGCAAGCCGCAGGCGCTCGAGCGCGTGGCCGGGCGACTGAACAGCTTCAGCGTGATGCCGTCCGAAGAGGCGCTGCTGCGGCGCGCGCTGCCGTCGCTGGCCGGCGTGCAGCACGAGATTCCGCTGTTCACGACCGAGGATGCCTTCGAGCGCGGGCCGGCGGCGATGGAAGGGCCGGACATCCTGCTCGGCAACTCGGCCACCGCGTCGAACAACCATGCCGACGCCTTCGAGCTGCTGCGCGGGCGCCTGGGCGACGGACGGCTGGTGGTGCCCTTGTCCTACGGCAACGCCGACTACGGCGCCAAGGTGGCGGCGCTCGGCCGGCAGCGCTTCGACGGCGCCTTCGAGCCGCTGCTGGAATGGATGAGCCTGGCCGACTACAACGAGCGAATCCGCCGCTGCGGCTTCGTGGTCATGAACCACCGGCGCCAGCAGGCGGTGGGCAACATAGGCGCCGCGCTCTACAAGGGCGCCACGGTCTACCTGCGGCGCGAGAACCCGCTGTTCCCGTTCTACACGGGGCTGGGCGTCGCGCTGCGCGCGATCGACGAACTGGCGGCCGGCGGCGCCGCGCTGCGCCCGCTGAGCGCCGCCGAGCGCGAACGGAATCGCCGCGTGATCGGCGCGCACTACGCACGATCGCGCGTGCTGCAGGCGATGCGCGAGCTGCCCGCGCTGCGCGGCTGACGACGCTCAGGCGCGCCAGTGCTCGGCGATCCACGGCGCCGGCCTGGCGTAGCGCCAGTTGCCGTTGCGGCGCCCGGCCAGCGCATCCGGCGGGTTCATCACGCCGTGGAAGATCAGGATGCGCGCGCCTTCGGGGATGAAGGGCTCGCGCCAGTAGTTGGCCGGGAAGCGCGGGATGCAGTGGTACTTCCAGCTCGCGCACCACGCGGCCGGCCAGTAGGCCAGCTTGCCCTGCTTGTGCAGGTAGTCCGACAGGTAGGCCTGCTCGTTGCGCACCTGCGCGCGCACTTCCTCGAAGTGGCTGCGGAAATACGCCAGCACGTCGGCATGCGCGCCGAGCCGGAAGCGGTACACCGACGAGTTGCCGGTCACGCGCCACGGCCGCTTCCAGTCGTGGATGATCAGGAACTCGCCGGGCTGCTCGAAGAACGGCGTGATGTCGTCGACGATCACCACGTCGAGGTCGAGGAAGAGCGCGGTGCCGGCCAGGCCGTGCAGGTCGGCGGCGAAGGTGGTCAGCTTGGTCCAGCCGCGCTCGGGGATGCCGGGCGGCAGGTCCAGCGGCGGGATCGGCAGGCACTGCACCTCGGGCACGATGCCCTCGCTGCGGTCGGTCAGGCAGACGAAGCGGAACTCGCCTTTCAGGTGGCGGCGCACCATCGCGTACAGGCGGTTGACGTACTCGGGGCCGTACTTGGTGCCCCACTTCATGCACAGGACGACGCGTTGCTCCTCGCTCATCACAGGTCTTCCTGGCGCAGCGGCGGATAGGTATCCCAGCCCAGGCAGCCGGGACATTGCCAGAAGTAGTTCTGCGCCTCGAAGGCGCAGGCGGCGCAGCGGTAGCGTTGCAGCGGCCTGGCGGCGCGCGCCACGGCGTCGCGCACGGCCTGGGTCTCTTCGCCGCCCGCGCCGTCGCCGGCGAGCAGGGCCTGCGCCGCGCTCAGCGAGCCGCTTTGTTTCAGGTGCGCGAGCGTGCGTGCCCGCTGGCGTGCGGCGTCGGCGTCGAGGCGGCCGAGCGCGGCCAGCAGGTCGCCGCTCGGCTGGCGGCGGTACAGCGCATCCAGGCGCTCCAGCGCCGCGCCGGCCTCGCCCAGCGCCAGCGCGGCATCGGCATAGTCGTGCGCGACCAGGTTGAACGCGCCCGGGTGCGCCGCCATCAGCGTGCCCCATTGCGCCAGCGCCTCGCGCCGGTCGCCGCGCGCCAGAGCGCGCTGGCCGGCCATGATCAGCGGGCGCGGCGATTGCGGCGCGGCCTCGCGCGCGCGTTGCAGCGCCGCGTCGGCCTCGGCGCCCTGCTGCCGCGCGTCGGCCTCGGCGGCCAGCTCGCACCAGTGGTGCGCGATGCGCGTGGCGAACGAGCCGCTGCCGCTGCGCTCGAGCCGGGCGGCCATCTCGGCGGCGGCGCGCCACTCGCGCGAGCGTTCGTGCAGCGCCAGCAGCGCGAGCCGCGCCTCGGTGTCGAAGGGCGTGCCCTCGAGTGCTTCGAAGGCCTGCTGCGCGCGGTCGAACAGGCCGGCCTTCATGAAGTCCTGCGCCAGCGCGTGCTGCGCGCGCTCGCGTTCGGCGGCGCTCAGGTCGGCGCGCTGCAGCAGGTGCTCGTGCACGCGCACCGCGCGCTCGTACTCGCCGCGGCGGCGGAACAGGTTGCCCAGCGCGAAGTGCAGCGCGGTGGTGTCCGGGTCGTGCTGCACCGCCTCGATGAAGGCGTCGATGGCCTTGTCGTGCTGCTCGTTGAGCAGCAGGTTCAGGCCCTGGTAGTAGGCCTTGGGCGACTCCTTCTGCTCGCGCTTCCACTGGCGCAGGTCGAAGCGCGAGGCCAGCCAGCCCAGCGCGAAGGCCACCGGCAGGCCCAGCAGCAGCCACTGCAGCTCAAAGTCCATCGCGCGGCGGGTGGTCGGTGGGCGGGGGCGGCGGCGCGGGCGGCGGGCCGTCGTCGGGATCGGTCTCGTCGCGGTGGCGGCGCGCCACGCTGCGCTGGCGCCACCAGCTCGGCAGCATCGCCAGCACGCCGAACACGCAGCCGAGCGCGAATGCCGCGAGCACGACGAACACCATGTTCGTGCGCCACTCGTGGCCGAAGAACCAGCGGATGGCGGCCTCGTGCCGGTTGTTCAGCGCGAAGGCGAAGAGCAGGAAGAAGAGGGCGGCTCGAACGAGCCAGACGAGCAAGCGCATCGGGTCTCCCGCGTCGATTCTAACGAGCGGGATGCGCGGCTCAGGCGGTGGCGGGCGGGTCTTCGGCGTCGAGCACCGGCACGTGCGCGTCGACCGCCTCGCGCAGCGCCTTGCCGGGCTTGAAATGGGGCACCAGCTTCTCGGGAATGATCACCTGCTCGCCGCTGCGCGGGTTGCGGCCCACGCGCGGCGGCCGGCGATTGATCGAGAAGCTGCCGAAGCCTCGGATCTCGATGCGGTGCCCGCGCGCCAGCGCGTCGGACATCGCATCGAGGATGGTCTTGACGGCGAACTCGGTGTCGCGGTGCGTCAACTGGCTGAATCGCTCAGCGAGTTGCGCCACGAGGTCGGATCGTGTCATGACGTGCTGCGCTTCGGCAGGCCGGGCAGGGGCTTATTCGCCCTTGTTGCCGTCCAGCTTGGCGCGCAGCAGCGCGCCCAGGCTGGTGGTGCCGGCGGTCTCGCGCTCGTTGCTGGCCGACAGGCGCTGCATCGCTTCCTGCTGGTCGGCGCTGTCCTTGGCCTTGATCGACAACTGGATCGAGCGCGTCTTGCGGTCGATGTTGATGATCAGGGCGGTGACTTCGTCGCCTTCCTTCAGGATGTTGCGGGCGTCCTCGACGCGGTCGCGCGCGATCTCCGAGGCGCGCAGGTAGCCGGTCACGTCGTCGTTGAGCTGGATCTCGGCGCCGCGCGCGTCGACCGTCTTGACCTTGCCGGAGACCGTCATGCCGCGGTCGTTCACCGAGGTGTAGCTGGTGAACGGGTCGCTGTCGAGCTGCTTGATGCCCAGCGAGATGCGCTCGCGGTCGACGTCGACGGCCAGCACCACGGCCTCGACTTCCTGGCCCTTCTTGTAGTTGCGCACCGCGCTCTCGCCCGGCTCGTTCCACGACAGGTCGGACAGGTGCACCAGGCCGTCGATGCCGGCGGCCAGGCCGACGAACACGCCGAAGTCGGTGATCGACTTGACGGGGCCCTTGACCTTGTCGCCGCGCTGCACGTTGGCGGCGAACTCCTCCCACGGGTTCGCCTTGCACTGCTTCATGCCCAGGCTGATGCGGCGCTTGTCCTCGTCGATCTCGAGCACCATCACCTCGACCTCGTCGCCCAGCGAGACGACCTTGCTCGGCGCGACGTTCTTGTTGGTCCAGTCCATCTCGGAGACGTGCACCAGGCCCTCGATGCCCGGCTCGATCTCGACGAAGGCGCCGTAGTCGGCGATGTTGGTGACCTTGCCGAACAGGCGCGTGCCCTGCGGGTAGCGGCGCGACACGCCGTGCCACGGGTCGTCGCCGAGCTGCTTGATGCCCAGCGAGACGCGGTTCTTCTCGGCGTCGAACTTGAGCACCTTGGCCTGCAGCTCCTGGCCGACCTGGACGACTTCGCTCGGGTGGCGCACGCGGCGCCAGGCCATGTCGGTGATGTGCAGCAGGCCGTCGATGCCGCCGAGGTCGACGAAGGCGCCGTACTCGGTGATGTTCTTGACCACGCCGTTGACGATCGCGCCTTCGGTCAGCGTCTCCAGCAGCTTGGCGCGCTCTTCGCCCATCGAGGCCTCGACCACCGCGCGGCGCGACAGCACCACGTTGTTGCGCTTGCGGTCGAGCTTGATGACCTTGAACTCCATGGTCTTGCCCTCGAAGGGCGTCATGTCCTTGACCGGGCGCGTGTCGAGCAGCGAGCCGGGCAGGAAGGCGCGGATGCCGTTGACCAGCACCGTCAGGCCGCCCTTGACCTTGCCGTTGACCGTGCCGTTGACGAATTCGCCCGATTCGAGCGCCTTCTCCAGCGACAGCCAGGAGGCCAGGCGCTTGGCCTTGTCGCGCGACAGGATGGTGTCGCCGTAGCCGTTCTCGAGCGCGTCGATGGCCACCGAGACGAAGTCGCCGACCTGGACTTCGACTTCGCCCTGGTCGTTCTTGAACTCGTCGATGGGGATGTAGGCTTCCGACTTCAGGCCGGCATTGACCACCACGAAGTTGTAGTCGACACGCACCACTTCGGCGGTGATGACCTCGCCGCTGCGCATCTCCGAGCGCTTGAGCGATTCTTCGAACAGGGCGGCAAACGATTCGCCGCCGGTGCTGGTGGCTTGTTGGGTTTGGGACATGGAGTTTCTCGGTTGCAGCTTCCGCTGCGGGGTTGGGTTGTCGATCCGGCGCCTCGGCGTGCCTTGCGGCACTGGAGGGAAGGCGTCGGGCCTGGGTGCGCCGCCCGCCTAGGCGAACGGCCTGCGCTGCTCCCAGGCTTCCAGAACCTTTTCCATCGAGGCTTCGACGGTGAGTTCGGAGTTGTCCAGCAGCAGCGCGCCTTCGGCCGGCTTCAAGGGAGCGACGCTGCGGTTTCGATCCCGCTCGTCGCGCGCTTCGAGGTCGGCGCGAAGGGTCGAGATGCTAGCCGAAATTCCCTTTGAAATCAACTGCTTGTAGCGACGCTGCGCGCGCGTGGCGGCGCTCGCGGTGAGGAACACCTTCAGCTCGGCGCCGGGGAAGATCACCGTGCCCATGTCGCGCCCGTCGGCCACCAGGCCGGGCACGCGGCGGAACGAGAGCTGCAACTGGCGCAGCGCCTCGCGCACCGCCGGCCAGGCCGAGACCTTGGAGGCCATCGCGCCGACCTCCTCGGCGCGCAGCACGTCGGCGACGTTCTCGTCGCCCAGGTGCGCGGCGCCGGCGACGAAGTGCAGCGGCAGCGTCGCGGCGATGCGCGCCAGTGCGGCTTCGTCGTCCGCGGCGACGCCGATGCGCAGCGCCGTCAGCGCGGTGGCGCGGTAGACCGCGCCGGAGTCGAGCAGGTGGTAACCCAGCGCCTCGGCGACCGCGCTGGCCAGCGTGCCCTTGCCCGAGGCGGTGGGGCCGTCCACCGTGATCACCGGCACCGCCTCGACGGGCGTGCGCGCCAGGTCGAACAGCGCCTCGAAGTAGTCGGGGAAGGTCTTGGCGACGCACTTCGGGTCGAAGATGCGCACCGGCACGCCGCCGAAGGCGGCCAGCGAGAAACACATCGCGACGCGGTGGTCGTCGTAGGTGTGGATGGCGGCCGGGGTGAGCCTGGCCGGCGGCGTCACTTCGATGAAGTCGGCGCCCTCGGCCACGGTGGCGCCGAGCTTGCGCAGCTCGGCGGCCATCGCGGCGATGCGGTCGGTCTCCTTGACGCGCCAGCTCGCGATGTTGGTCAGGCGCGTCGTGCCCTGCGCGAACAGCGCCATCACCGCCAGCGTCATCGCCGCGTCGGGGATGTGGTTGCAGTCCAGCGTGATCGCGCGCAGCGGCCAGGCGCCGCGCCGCGCCTCGAGGAAACCCGGGCCGCCCGACACCTCGGCGCCCATCGCGCGCGCCGCCTCGACGAAGCGGATGTCGCCCTGGATCGAATCGCTGCCCACGCCTTCGATGCGCACCGGCGTGTCGACCGCCGCGATCGCGCCGAGCGCGACGAAGTAAGAGGCCGACGAGGCGTCGCCTTCCACGTGCACGCGCCCCGGCGAGCGGTAGGCGCTGCCGGCGGGAATCGTGAAGCGCCGCCAGCCCTCGCGCCGCACGGCGACGCCGAAGCGCGCCAGCAGCTCGAGCGTGATCTCGACGTAGGGCTTGGAGATCAACTCGCCGTCGACCTCGACGGCGACCTGCGCGTCGCGCGCCACCAGCGGCAGCGCCAGCAGCAGCGCGGTGAGGAACTGGCTCGACACGTCGCCGCGCACGCGGATGGCCTGTGCGGTGTCCAGGCGGCCGCCGGCCGTGCCGCGCAGGCGCAGCGGCGGGTAGCCGGCCGTGCCGGCGTAGTCGATCGTGCAGCCGAGCTGGCGCAGCGCGTCGACCAGGTCGCCGATCGGCCGCTCGTGCATGCGCGGCACGCCCGCGAGCGTGAAGTCGCCGCCCTGCGTGGCGGCCAGCAGCGCCAGCGCGGCGGCGAGCGGGCGCATCGCGGTGCCGGCATTGCCGAGAAAGAGCCGCGCTTCGTGCACGCCCAGCCGGCCGCCCAGGCCGGTGATGCGCAGCACGTCGCCCTGGCGCTCCAGCGTGCAGCCGAGCTGCGCGAGCGCCGCCAGCATCACCTGCGTGTCGTCGGAGTCGAGCAGCGCGTGCACCTCGGTGCAGCCTTCGCTCAGCCCGGCCAGCAGCAGCACGCGGTTGGAGATGCTCTTGGAGCCCGGCAACTGCACCGTGCCGGCGGCGCCGGCCAGCGGCGGCAGGTCGAGGAAGCGCGTGCTGTACATCGGGGCAGCGGGGGCGGGCGGGCTCAGCGCCCCGCCTTGCCCGCGCCCATCTGCCAGCCGCCGCGCGCGTCGGCGGCCTTGCGGATCAGGTCTTCGAGCGCCTCGGCGTTGCCCGACTTCATCACCAGCTCGATCGCGTCGAGCGCGTGGCGGAAGCGCAGCGACTGCTTGAGGATCTCCTCGCGGTTCGACATCAGGATGTCGCGCCACACCTCCGGGTCGCTGGCGGCGATGCGCGTGAAGTCGCGGAAGCCCGGGCCGGCCAGCGAGAGGAAGTCGCGCCCGGCCGGCTGGTGCGCCACCGAGTTGAAGTACGAGAACGCCAGCAGGTGCGGCAGGTGGCTGACGGCGGCGAAGGCGGCGTCGTGGTTCTCCGGCGTCATGCGCAGCACCTGCGCGCCGATCGCGGCCCAGCAGTCGGTGGCCTTCTGCACCAGTTCGGGCGTGGTCTGCGGCAGCGGCGTCAGGATCACCTGCCGGCCGCTGTACAGCGCCGCGTCGGCGTGCGCGATGCCGGCCACCTCCTTGCCGGCGATCGGGTGCGCCGGCACGAACGAGGGCACGCGCTCCTTGAGCACGCGGCGCGCGGCGTCGACCACGTCGCGCTTGGTGGAGCCGACGTCCATGAACAGCACGCCCGGCTCGACGAGGTGGCGGATCGCCTTGAAGGTGGACTCGGTGGCCGACACCGGCACCGCGATCAGCACGATGTCCGAGCCCGACACCGCCAGCAGCGCCGACTCGGCGGCCTGGTCGATCACGCCGAGCTGGCGCGCGCGCTCGGTGGTGGAGGGCGACTTGCTGTAGCCGATCACGCGCTTGACCAGGCCGGCGCGCTTGAGCGCCAGGGCGAACGAGCCGCCCATCAAACCGCAACCGATGACGCCGAGCTGATTGAACATCGTGTGATCAGTGCACGTCGATGGGATAGGTGCCCAGCACCTTGAAGAACGCGCAGACGGCGCGCAGCTCCTGCAAGGCCGCCGCCACCTGCGGCTGGTCGGGGTGGCCTTGCAGGTCGATGTAGAAGTAGTACTCCCACTGGCCCGAGCGCGCCGGGCGCGACTCGATGCGCGTCATCGAGACGCCGTGCTTCTTCAGCGGCGTCAGCATGTCGTGCATCGCGCCGGGCCGGTTCTCCACCGAGACCACCACGCTGGTGCAGTCGTGGCCCGAGGCGGCCGGGCGCGGGTGCCGGTCGGGGTGCGCGAGGATGGCGAAGCGCGTGCGGTTGTGCGCCTCGTCCTGGATCGCCGGCGCCACGACGTGCAGGCCGAACTCGGCGCCGGCGCGCACGCTGGCGATCGCGGCCAGCGACGCATCGGCGCCGGCCAGCCGCGCGCCTTCGGCGTTGCTCGCCACCGGGCGGCGCTCGGCCTGTGGCAGGTGCAGCGACAGCCAGCCGTGGCACTGCGCCAGCGCCTGCGGATGGGCGCACACGGCGTCGATGCCGTCCAGCGCGTTGTCGCGGCGCAGCAGGTTGTGGCGCACCAGCAGGCTGGTCTCGCCGATGATGAACAGCGGCGAGGTCAGGAACAGGTCGAGCGAGCGTGTCACCACGCCTTCGGTGGAGTTCTCCACCGGCACGACGCCGAAGTCGGCCGAGCCGGCCACGGTGTTGTGCAGCACCTCGTCGAAGTTGGCGCACGGCACCTTGACGATCGACGAGCCGAAGAAGCCCAGCGCCGCCTCCTCGCTGAAGGTGCCGGCCGGGCCGAGGTAGGCCACGCGCGTCGGCGTCTCGAGCGCGCGGCAGGCCGACATGATCTCGCGCCAGATCGGCGCGACGCTCTCGGCGCGCAGCGGGCCGGGGTTGGCGGCCTTCAGGCCGTCGATCACCTGGGCCTCGCGCTCGGGGCGGAACACCACCGAGCCTTCCTTCTTCTTCAGTTCGCCGACGTGGCTGGCGATCGCCGCGCGGCGGTTCAGCAGCGTGAGCAGTTCGCGGTCGAGCACGTCGATCTGGTGGCGCAGCGCGAGCAGATCGGTCGGGGGCGCGGTCGACGGGTCAGCCATGGTGTGGCGCAAATTCTCGCATCACTCGGGCGGCGTCACTTCGAGGCGGGCCGGGCCGGCGGCCGCGCCGCCTTGGGCGCCGAGGCGCCGGCGGCCGGCGCGGCGACACCCAGGCTCGCCTGCACCTTGGCTTGCAGCGCCTGCACGCGCGCATCGAGCAGCGGGCCGGCCTCGGCCACGAGCTTCTGCGTGAAGGCGTTCTGCAACTCCGGCATCTGCTGCATGAACTTCTTGTTGACCGGCGATTCGAGCCAGGCGACGAGCTGCTTCAGCTCGTCCTCGCTGAACTTCTGCTCGATCTGCGCGCCGTAGGCCTGCGGCGCGATCTTCAGCGCGCGCTCGGCGAGGATGGGCGTGGCCTCGTCGACGTACTTGCGCAGGTCGGCGTCGACCGCCTTGGCCGCCGCCTCGCGCTTGTCGGGCGGCACCTGCGTCTGCAGGGTCGCGGCGGCGGCCTGCATCAGCTTGAGCGCCGGGCGCTCGACGATGCTGCGCGCCAGGTCCTCGATGCTGGCCTGCTGCAGCTTGATCAGCCGCGCCACCAGTTCCTGCTTGGCGTCGCCCTGGGCGTGCGCCACCGAGGCGCCCAGGAGCAGCGCCGCCATCACCATCCCCTTGCGCATCACGCCTCCTCGGAGCCCGCGGGCTCGCTGCCGTTGTCGCCGTTGCCGTTCTCGTTGGCGTCGTTCTCGACGATGCGCTGCAGGCCGATCAGCTTGGCGCCCGCGTCGAGCGCGATCAGCGTGACGCCCTGCGTCGCGCGGCCCAGCTCGCGGATCTCCGAGACGCGCGTGCGCACCAGCACGCCGGTGTCGGTGATCAGCATGATCTCGTCGTCGGCGCGCACCAGCGTGGCGGCCACCACCTTGCCGTTGCGCTCGCTCTGCTGGATCGCGATCATGCCCTTGGTGCCACGGCCGTGGCGCGTGTACTCGACGATGGAGGTGCGCTTGCCGTAGCCGTTCTCGGTGGCGGTGAGCACCGATTGCGTCTCGTCCTCGGCGACCAGCATCGCGATCACGCTCTGGCCGTCGTCGAGCATCATGCCGCGCACGCCGCGCGCCGCGCGGCCCATCGCGCGCACGTCGTCCTCGTCGAAGCGCACCGCCTTGCCGCCGTCGGAGAACAGCATCACGTCGTGCTTGCCGTCGGTCAGCGCGGCGCCGATCAGGTAGTCGCCTTCATCCAGGTCGACGGCGATGATGCCGGCCTTGCGCGGGTTGCTGAACTCGTCGAGCGCGGTCTTCTTCACCGTGCCCTGGGCGGTGGCGAAGAACACGTAGTGGTCGGCCGGGAAGCTGCGGAACTCGCCGGTCAGCGGCAGCACCACGTTGACCTTCTCGCCCGGCTGCAGCGGGAACATGTTGACGATCGGCTTGCCGCGCGAGGCGCGCGTGCCCTGCGGCACCTCCCACACCTTGAGCCAGTAGACGCGCCCGCGCGTCGTGAAGCACAGGATGTAGTCGTGCGTGTTGGCGATGAAGAGCTGGTCGATCCAGTCGTCTTCCTTGGTCGCGGCGGCCTGCTTGCCGCGCCCGCCGCGCTTCTGCGCGCGGTACTCGCCCAGCGGCTGGCTCTTGATGTAGCCGGTGTGCGAGAGCGTCACCACCATGTCGGTGGGCGTGATCAGGTCTTCGGTGCCCAGGTCCTGCGCGTTGTGCTCGATCGTGCTGCGCCGCGCGCCGGCCTTGGTCTGGCCGAACTCCTGCTTCAGCGCGGTCAGTTCCCCCGAGATGATCGCGGTGACGCGCTCGGGGCGCGCGAGGATGTCGAGCAGGTCGGCGATCTGCGCCATCACGTCCTTGTACTCGCCGATGATCTTGTCCTGCTCCAGACCGGTCAGGCGCTGCAGGCGCATCTGCAGGATCTCGCCGGCCTGCTCTTCCGACAGGCGGTACAGGCCGTCGGGCTGCAGGCCGTAGTGGCGCGGCAGGCCCTCGGGGCGGTAGGCGTCGCGGTCGCCCTCGACGCGCGCCAGCATCTCGCGCACCATCGACGAATCCCAGCTCTTGCTCATCAGCGCCGTCTTGGCCACCGGCGGCGTGGGCGAGTTCTTGATGGTCTCGATGAACTCGTCGATGTTGGCCAGCGCCACCGCCAGGCCTTCGAGCACGTGGCCGCGTTCGCGCGCCTTGCGCAGCTCGAACACCGTGCGCCGCGTCACCACCTCGCGGCGGTGCTCGAGGAAGATCTCGACCAGGTCCTTCAGGTTGCACAGCCTGGGCTGGTTGTCCACCAGCGCCACCATGTTCATGCCGAAGGTGTCCTGGAGCTGCGTCTGCTTGTACAGGTTGTTCAGCACCACCTCGGGCACTTCGCCGCGCTTCAATTCGATGACGACGCGCATGCCCGACTTGTCGGACTCGTCCTGGATGTGGCTGATGCCCTCCAGCTTCTTCTCGTGCACCAGCTCGGCGATGCGCTCGAGCAGGTTCTTCTTGTTCACCTGGTAGGGGATCTCGTCGACGATGATCGCCTGGCGCTGGCCGCGGTCGATGTCCTCGAAGTGGCACTTGGCTCGCATCACCACCTTGCCGCGCCCGGTGCGGTAGCCCTCGCGCACGCCGTTCAGGCCGTAGATGATCCCGCCGGTGGGGAAGTCGGGCGCGACGACGATCTCCATCAGCTCGTCGAGGCCGGCCTGCGGGTGCTTCAGCAGGTGCAGGCAGGCGTCGACCACCTCGTTCAGGTTCTGCGGCGGGATGTTGGTCGCCATGCCGACCGCGATGCCCGACGAGCCGTTGACCAGCAGGTTGGGCAGCCGCGTCGGCAGCACCAGCGGCTCCTTCTCCGAGCCGTCGTAGTTGGGTCCGAAGTCGACCGTCTCCTTGTCGAGATCGGCGAGCATCTCGTGCGCGATCTTGGCCAGGCGGATCTCGGTGTAGCGCATCGCCGCGGCGTTGTCGCCGTCGACCGAGCCGAAGTTGCCCTGGCCGTCGACCAGCATGTGGCGCAGCGAGAACGGCTGCGCCATGCGCACGATGGTGTCGTAGATCGCCGTGTCGCCGTGCGGGTGGTATTTGCCCATCACGTCGCCGACGATGCGCGCCGACTTCTTGAACGGCCGGTTCCAGTCGTTGTTCTGCTCGTGCATCGCGTAGAGCACGCGGCGATGCACGGGCTTGAGGCCGTCGCGCGCGTCGGGCAGGGCGCGGCCCACGATCACGCTCATCGCGTAGTCGAGATAGGAGCGGCGCATCTCCTCTTCGAGGCTGACGGGCAGGGTTTCCTTGGCGAACTGGGTCATGCGAACGGGTCGAGCACGCGACGCTCGGGCAGGCGCGAAGACACGCACGGCGGCGCGCGCCATGCGAAACAGCGCATTCTAGTTGGCGCTGCCTGTCGTGCCAGAGCAACAACGGCCGAGCCGAGCAGCCCGGGCCTGGCCAAAAACCGGTCTATCGAAAACGCTATGGCACAATGCCGCGTCGGTGGTCAATGCCCGGGCAACGGGTGTTCACCAGCACCCATCCGAACCCGGGTCGGACGTCATTGCAGACTCAATGCCAATTCCCTCGAGAGGAGAATCATGAAGAAACTGAACACGGTGGCCTCGCTCTTCGCAACCGCTGCCCTGGCCGCCGCGGCTTCGGGCGCCTTCGCACAGACCACCGCCATCGACAACTGGGTCGATAGCAGCGGCAACGTGTGGAAGAACGGCACGAACGAACTTTGCTGGCGCGACGGCTTCTGGACGCCGGCGACCGCCAAGGAAGACTGCGACGGCGCGCCCAAGAAGGCGCCGCCCCCGCCGCCCGCTCCGGCGCCCGCCCCGGCCCCGGCTCCGGCGCCCGCCCCGGCCGCCCCGCCGAAGCCGCCCGCGCCGCCGGCTGCCCCGGTGAGCGAGAAGGTCACCTTCGCCGCCGACGCCTTCTTCGACACCGACAAGGCCGTGCTCAAGCCCGAAGGCAAGGCCAAGCTGGATGATCTGGTCAGCAAGATCGCCGGCATCAACCTCGAGGTCATCATCGCCGTCGGCCACACCGACAGCGACGGCTCCGATGCCTACAACCAGAAGCTGTCGGTGCGCCGCGCCGAAGCGGTCAAGAACTACCTGACCGGCAAGGGCGTCGAGAAGAACCGCGTCTACACCGAAGGCAAGGGCGAGAAGCAGCCCGTGGCCGACAACAAGACCAAGGAAGGCAAGGCGAAGAACCGCCGCGTCGAGATCGAGGTCGTCGGTACCCGCACCAAGAAGTGATCTTCGGATCCTTCTGACCCCGAACCCGCTTCGCGGCGGGTTTCGGTTCCGAACCCCGCCTCGGCGGGGTTTCTCGTTTCTGGCCCCCGCTTCGCTACGATGCACGTCATGAGCACGACGACCACCGCCACCAACGCCGACCCGCAGGAACTCGCCAAGTTCAGCGAACTGGCCCACCGCTGGTGGGATCCCGACAGCGAGTTCCGCCCGCTGCACCAGATCAACCCGCTGCGCCTGGAGTGGATCGCCGGCTTCGTGCCGCTGGCCGGCAAGCGTGTGCTCGACGTCGGTTGCGGTGGCGGCATCCTGGCCGATTCGATGGCGCGCAAGGGCGCCGACGTGCTGGGCATCGACCTGGCCGCCAAGCCGCTCAAGGTGGCGCAGCTGCACGCGATGGAAGCCGGCACCACCTCGGTGAGCTACCGCGAGGTGGCCGCCGAGGCGCTGGCGGCCGAGTCGCCCGCCGCCTTCGACGTCGTCACCTGCATGGAGATGCTCGAGCACGTGCCCGACCCGTCGTCGGTGGTGCGCGCCTGCGCCACGCTCGCCAAGCCGGGCGGCTGGGTGTTCTTCTCGACCATCAACCGCAATCCGAAGTCCTTCCTGTTCGCCATTGTCGGCGCCGAGCACGTGCTGCAACTGCTGCCCAAGGGCACGCACGAGTACGCGCGCTTCATCCGCCCGAGCGAGCTGGTGGGCTGGTGCCGCGAGGCCGGGCTCGACGCCACGGCCACGTGCGGCCTCGAATACAACCCGCTCACGCGGCGCTACCGGCTGTCGGCAGACACCGGCGTCAACTACCTGATCGCCTGCCGCAAGCCGGCATGAGCAGGCTCGCCGTGCACGCGGTGCTGTTCGACCTCGACGGCACGCTGATCGACTCCGCCCCCGACCTCGCCGGCGCCGGCAACGAGATGCGCGCCGCGCGCGGCCTGCCGCTGTTGCCGCTGGCGCACTTCCGGCCGATGGTCGGCAGCGGCGCGCGCGGCATGCTCGGCCGCGCCTTGCAGGTGCAGCCGGGCGACGCCGACTTCGAGACGCTGCGCGACGAGTTCCTGAGCCGCTATGAAGCGCGCATGACGCGCGAGACGCGCCTGTTCGATGCGATGCGCCCGGTGCTCGACGCGCTGCGCGAGGCCGCGTGGCCCTGGGGCATCGTCACCAACAAGGCGACGCGCTTTTCCGCGCCGCTGGTGCAGGCCCTCGGCCTGGGGCGCGAAGCCGCGACGCTGGTATGCGGCGACACCACGCCGCACGCGAAGCCGCATCCGGCGCCGCTGCTCGAGGCGGCGCGGCGCATGAACGTCGAGCCGGTGCGCTGCGTCTACGTCGGCGACGACCTGCGAGACGTGCAGGCCGGCCGCGCCGCCGGCATGCGCACCGTGGCCGCGGCCTGGGGCTACCTCGGCGACGGCGAGCGCATCGAGACCTGGGGCGCCGACCACGTGATCGAGTCGCCCGGCCAGCTCTTGAAGCTGCTCGCTCTGGCCTAAACTATGCGCTTCTGGGGCTGACCTGGCTTCGACGTGGGTGCGGAGTTGGTTCAGGGCATGCCGAGCACCAGTTCGCTCGTAAATCCACTGGAACAAAGTAACTGCGAACGACGAACGTTTCGCTCTCGCCGCTTAACACCGGTGAGCCTCTCAACGGTTGGCCGATGGGCCGGGCCCGCAAGGGCTGAGAGGTCATACACATTGGCTGGTTTCCGGTCGGGTCACTCGGCCGGGAGCGAGATCTAGTGACTGGCGGGTCGGGTAGCGTGCCGCTGCGCGACCGGATCCGCGAGACTCAAATCAGACGGCTACGCATGTAGAACTGGCCAGCGATGGCTTGCGGACGGGGGTTCGATTCCCCCCAGCTCCACCAACAACCCGATTGCGCCTGCCCGCGCTCACACCGCAGGCAGGCGCTTTTGCACTCGCACCACGCCGGCTTCGCCGCCGGGCGCGATGCGCCACGTCCGGCTTGCCACGCTGGTGTTGCGCCCGGTGCGATGGCTGGGCATCTGCAGCACCGCCGCATCCGGCTGGGCTCGCAGCAGCCGCCCGTTGGCGACCATGCCGTCGCTGAACTCCACCCGCAGCGTATCGCCCGCCGACAGGCGGGCGCCGCCGGGCGCATCCAGGCAGCGCAGCAGGGCGCCGGGGTACAGGTGGGTGTTGTTGGCTGAGAAGCGCCAGAGCATCGGGGCCTCCTGTGGCGGTGGGGATGGATTCGTCAGCCGGCGCAGTTCGCGCATCAGTCGCCGTGCGGCGGCGGGGATGGGCGCGATGATGGGCGCGCGCAGGCGGCGTTGCAGTTCGAGCGCGGCCTGCCCCAGCGGGCCGCCGCCGATGATGACGGCTTCGGCGCCGTCGTCTTCGATGCACTGCCGCGCCGCTTCGCCGAGGGCTGCCTGCAGCGCATCGGGGTCGGCGGCCAGCGCGCGCGGCGCGCCGGCCGTCAGGCGGATGCCGGTGTACAGGCGGCCGAAACCCTGCGCCTCGATGCCGCGGCGGATCATCCCGGCCAGGCCGGGCGTGACGGTCGCCACGCCGAAGCGGCGGCCGCCTTGCGCCGCCTCGAGCACCGACGATTCGAAGATGCCGGCGACCGGAGCGCGCGTCAGTCGCCGGATGCCGGCCATGCCGGGGTCGCCGAACGCGCCGACGATGACGCCGTCGCACTCGGGCGCGTCCGCGCGCCAGCGGCGCACGACCTCGTCGCCGGCCGCGTCCAGTTCGGCTTCGTCGACCATCATCGGCACGCCGGTCGCCGCCGTCTGGCCGATGACGACGCAGCCCGGCGGCAGCGCCGCGGTCGCGATCCCGACCATCATCGCGGTGGTCGCGGCCGAGGTGTTGGGATTGATCAGCAGGATTCGCGTCATGCGCCCGGTCCGCGGCGCGGCAGGGGCCCCGCCGCGCCGCGGATTATCGGATGCGCACCGCCGCGCTCGGAGCAGCCGTCAGAACCAGTGGCGAATGCCGAGCGAGGTGACGTTCTGGTCGACCCCGGGGGCGCCGGCGCCGTAGAACTTCTCCCTGGCCTGGCCCTCGTTCTTCAGGGTCACGAGGTTGACGAACAGCGCCGTGCGCTTGGACAGCGAGTAGGTGCCTTGCAGGCGCACGTAGTACGAGTCGTCGGGCGAGTCGAGCAGGTCGCGCTTGACGTAGTCGAGCGTGACCTGGGTCTGCGGCAGCGCGTCCCACACCACGCCCAGGTCGTAGGCGCGCGCCTTCGCGAGACCCAGCGCCTTCGGGTCGCTGACGGCGATGCCGCCGTGCACGCGCACCGTGCCGAACGAGTAGCTCAGGCCGAACGACGACTGCCGGCTCTCGACGTCGGCCGCGTTGCGCGCGCGGCGGTGGGTGAGGCCCATGTCGAAGGGGCCGAGGGCGTAGGTGCCGCCGACCTCCCACACGCGCCCGCTGCCCTCGCCGGGCGCGGCCAGCGCCTGCACGGTCAGGCCGCCCATCTTGGGCGACACGTACTTGACGGCGTTGTCGACCAGGTCGCTGATGTAGCCGAACTCGCTGAACTGGAACACCGCGTAGCCGGCGCCGATGAAGTAGCGGGCCATGATCGAATCCTCGATGTCCCACTGCCGGCCGAAGGTCAGCGTGCCGAGCGAGCGGCTCGACAGGCCGACGTAGCTGCCACGGTTCCAGAACTTGCTCGCGTTGGCCTGCGCGCCGGTGTCGAGCGCGATCGCGCCTTCGAGGCCGAACACGGCGCTCAGGCCGCTGCCCAGATCCTCGACGCCGCGAAAGCCGAGCCGCGAGTTGGTGACCTTGCTGTTGTCGAGGCGGCGCTGCGTGCCGATCTGCGGCGCGGCGAGCGTGCCGTTGTTGAAGCCGGTGATGTTCAGCATCTCGACCGAGGCGAGGCCGTAGACGGTGACCTGGCTCTGCGCGGCGGCGTTGCCCGAGGCGGCGGCGAGCGCGCCGCACAGGGCGAGCAGTTTGAACGGACGGGTCATGGAAGCTCCTTGAAGGTGAACGGACGAAGGGCCAATGGCGAGGGGTGAGTGGCGAGGCGCGGGCGAGGGCGGCGCTCAGTGCAGCGACGAGATGAACTGCCGCAGCTCGGGCGTCTTCGGGTCGCCGAACAGCTCTTCGGGCGGGCCCACCTCGTGGACGCGCCCCTGGTGCATGAAGATCAGGCGATCGCTGACCTTGCGCGCGAAGTTCATCTCGTGCGTCACCATCAGCAGCGTCATGCCCTCGCGGGCCAGGCCCTCGACGACGCCGAGCACCTCGCCGACGAGTTCGGGGTCGAGCGCCGAGGTGATCTCGTCGCACAGCAGTACCAGCGGCTCCATCGCGAGCGCGCGCGCGATCGCGACGCGCTGCTGCTGGCCGCCCGAGAGCTGGTCGGGCATCGCGTCGAACTTCTCGGCGAGGCCGACGCGCGCGAGCAACTGGCGCGCATGCGTCATCGCGTCGGCGCCCGGCTTCTTCTTCACCAGCGTCGGCGCCAGCATCACGTTGCGCCCCACGCTCAGGTGCGGGAACAGGTTGAAGCCCTGGAAGATCATCCCGACGTGCTGGCGCAGCTCGCGCATCGCCATCGCGCTGTCGTGCAGCAGCGGCTTGCCGTCGACGGAGATCGAGCCGTCCTGGAAGGTCTCGAGGCCGTTGATGCAGCGCAGCAGCGTGCTCTTGCCGGAGCCGCTCTTGCCGATGATCGCGATCACCTCGCCGCGGCGCACCGTCAGGTCGATGCCCTTGAGCACCTCGTTCGAGCCGTAGGACTTGCGCAGGGCGGTCACCTGCACGGCGGCGCGGCCGCCGCTCTCAGCGTTGTCGGACATGGAGTTTCCTTTCGAGCGATTTGGCGTAGAGGCTCAGCGGAAAACAGAGCGCGAAGTACAGGAGGGCGACGCAGCCGTAGACGGCGAACGGCCGGAAGGTGGCGTTGGAGATCATTCCGCCGGCCTTGGTGAGCTCGACGAAGCCGATCACCGAGGCCAGCGCGGTGCCCTTGACGACCTGCACCGAGAAGCCCACCGTCGGCGCCACGGCGATGCGCACCGCCTGCGGCAGCACGACGTAGCGCAACTGCTCGGTGAACGAGAGCGCGAGGCTCTGCGCGGCCTCCCACTGTCCCTTGGGGATCGCCGCGACGCAGCCGCGCCAGATCTCGGTGACGTAGGCGCTGGTGTAGAGCGTGAGCGCCAGCGGCGCGGCGACCCAGACCGAGACGTTGATGCCGAACAGCGCGATGCCGAAGTAGGCGAGGAAGAGCTGCATCAGCAGCGGCGTGCCCTGGAACAGTTGCACGTAGGCCGCGACGAAGCGGTCGGCGCCGGGCAGGCGGCTCAGCCGCAGCACCAGCAGCAGGGCGCCGACGAGGCCGCCGCAGGCGAACGCGATCAGCGAGAGGACGACGGTCCAGCGCGCCGCCAGCAGCAGGTTGCGCAGGATGTCCCAGACGGAGAACTCGACCATGGCTCACCTCCCGAACAGAAAGCGCGGCCCGATCCAGCCGAGCACGCCGCGCAGCGCGACCGCGAGGCCGAGGTACAGCGCGGTGGCGACCAGGAAGGCCTCGAAGGCGCGGAAGGTGCGGCTCTGGATCAGGTTGGCGGCATAGCTCAGCTCGGGCATCGACACCTGGCTGCACACCGACGAGCCCAGCATCACGATCACCGCCTGGCTGACGATGGCCGGCCACACCTTCTTCAGCGCCGGCGGCAGGACCACGTGAACGAACAACTGCGCGCGGCTCAGCGCGAGGCTGACGCCGGCCTCGATCAGGCCCTTGGGCGTGGCCTCGATGCCGGCGCGCACGATCTCGGCCGAGTAGGCGCCGAGGTTGATCACCATCGCGAGCACCGAGGCCACTTCCGGCGAGATGCGGATGCCGGCCGCGGGCAGGCCGAAGAAGAGGAAGAAGAGCTGCACGATGAAGGGCGTGTTGCGGATCGCCTCCACGTAGGTGGCGACGATCGCGCGCAGCCAGGCCGGGCCGCCGGTGCGCGCCCAGGCGCAGGCGATGCCGGTCAGCAGGCCGAGCACGGTGCCGACGACGGTCAGCGCCAGGGTCCAGGCGAGGCCCCTGAGGATCAGTGGCCATTCGCTCAGCACGGCGGCGAAATCGAGATCGATGAGCATGGGTCCTCCCGCTCACCCCGTCGTTGCCGGCGGGGCGAGAGTCTTGTGGTCGCGGGGTTCCGGCCGGCGGCGCGTCAGAGGGGCAGTTCGCCGGCGGCGCGGCCCAGCCACTTGGTGGAGAGCTTGTCGATCTCGCCGTTCTTGCGCGCCTCGAGGATGATCGCGTTGAGCTTCTCGCGCAGCGCGTCGTCGCCCTTGTTGACGCCCATGTAGTTCGGGCTGTCCTTCAGCAGCAGCTTGTATTCGACGTTGAGCTGGGGGTTCTGCGCCATGATCGTGCCGCCCTCGGCGGCGCTGGTGGCGATCACCTGCACCTGGCCGCTGACGAAGGCCGAGACGGTGCCGACGTGGTCCTCGAAGCGCTTCACGTCGACGTTGGCCGGGATCACCTTGCCGAGCTCGGTGTCGGCCATCGCGCCGCGCGTCACCGAGACCGACTTGCCGGCCAGGTCGGCGAAGCTCTTGATCGGCATGCTCTTGGGCGCGAACACGGCCTGGAAGAACGGCGAGTACGAGTGCGTGAAGTCGACCACCTTCTCGCGCTCGGGCGTCTTGCCGAGCGTGGAGATGACGATGTCGACCTTGCGCGTCTGCAGGTAGGGAATGCGGTTCGCGCTGGTGACGGGCACCAGTTCGGCCTTGGCGCCGAGCTTGCCGGCGACGTAGTTGGCCATGTCGATGTCCAGACCCTGCGGCTTCAGGTCCTTGCCGACGAAGCCGTAGGGCGGGTAGTCGGTCGGGATCGCGATGCGCACGACCTTCGACTGCATGATGCTGTCGAGCGTGCTCTGCGCCAGCGCGCCGCCGCAGAACGCGGAGGCGGCGGACGCGACGGTGGCGGCCAGGATCAGGCGGCGGGTGGTGGTGGCGGTCATGGTCGGAAGCTCCTTGATGTGGTGAAGGGGCGGGGATGGGAAGCGAAAAGGCGGTCGTTGCTCAGTGCAGGCGGCGATCCGGGTCGATGCGGCGCAGCAGCAGCCGCGCCGCCGATGCGATCGGTGCGATGACGGGTAGCGAGAATCGGGCCGAGAGCTGCGCGGCCGCGTTGCCGAGCGGGCCGCCGCCGACGATCACCGCCTGCGCACCGTCGTGTTGCACGCAGTGCGTGATCGCGTCGGCGAGCGCCGGTGCGAGCGCATCGGTGCGCGCCGTCAGGTCGTGCGGATCGCCGCCGGTCGCGCACACGCCGGTGAACTGCGCGGCGAGGCCCATCGTGCCGGCGAGGGCGGTGATGGCCTCTGCCAGCTCGGGCGTGGTGGTGGCCACGCCGAAGCGGCGCCCGCCGCGCGCGGCGTCGTGCATGGCGGCTTCGCACAGGCCGACCACCGGCACGGGGGCGGCGGCGGCGCGCAGGCGCGCGATGCCCGGATCGCCGAAGCAGCTCAGGATCACGCCGGCCCAGTCCTGGCCGGCCGCCGCCCAGCATTCGAGCGTCTGCTCGGCCGAGGCCTCCAGCTCGGCGGCGGTGGTGATCATCGCCACGCCCCGGCTGGCCGTGACGCCATGCACCTCGAAGCCCGCCGGCAGCTCGGCCTGCGCCAGCGCGACCATCATGTCGGTGGTGGCGCGGCTGGTGTTCGGGTTGATCAGCAGGATGCGGGGCATGGTGGCGGGTTCGGTCTTTTGTTTTCACATCACATGTATGTGTGAAAACAAATTTTCATGCCCGAGTCATTGCAAGCGCTGTGCCAGGTGCTCGCGAGGCGCGCCTGCGCACCCTCCGCGCTGCCGCGAGGGGGCGGGTTTCAGAGGAGATTTCGCGTCTGGAGCGCCGCCGGCGGGCCGCCCGCGGCGCGCCGGTCCGGACGGTCGGCATCGGTGCGGCGGTGCACGGACGTGGTGGCGATGCCCCCGGTCAGTGCCCGATGCCCCGTTCGTGCGCTCGTTCGTGCGCCCGATTCAGAGTTCGTCGAGTTCGCCGTGCGCCTGCTCGATCGCCGCGAGGCGCTTGCGCGCCTGCGGCCCGGCGGCTTCGAGCACCATCGTCGCGATCAGGTCGCACAGCGCCATCACCGATACGTGGTTGTCCAGCCTGCCGGGGCCGGCGCAGTGGCACTGGATCGACCAGGTGGCCAGCGCGCTGTCGGGCGAGGTCTGGTCGCTGATGAACAGGATCTTCGCGCCGGCGCGCGCGGCGCCTTCGAGCACGGTGGCCATCTGGCGCGTCTGCCGGCGCACGCCGAACACGATCACGCAGTCGCGCGCGCCGAGCCCGGCCAGGTGCTCGCCCAGCGATTCGCCGGCGCCCGGGATCGCCGTCACCCGCGGCAGCGCCTGGATGATCTGCCAGCGCAGGTAGATGGCGTAGGCGTGGCTGCTGCGGCTGCCGAAGATCAGCACCTGCGGCGCCGCGACCAGCGCCTTGACGATCGCCGCGACGTGCCGCTCCGATAGCCGGGCGAAGGTTTCGCTGAGGTTGACCTGCGACTGCCTCAGGTGCAGCGCCAGCAGGCTCTCGCCGCCGCGCCGCGAGTCCGTCGCCGACTGGAACAGCGGCGAGCCCGATTCCTTTTCTTCGCGCACCTGGCGGCGCGCCTCTTCGTAGCTCGCGTAGCCGAGGCGCTGGACGAAGCGCGTGACGGTGGCGTTGGACACGCCGGCCAGCGGCGCCAGCTCGCTCGCGGCGTAGCTGGCGAGTTCGCCGGGGAACTCCAGCACGAAGTCGGCGAGGCGCCGCTCGGCGGCCGTCAGCTCGTGCAGCCGGCCGCGAACGCGGCGAATGAAGGAATCGGGGTTGCGCATGCGAGAAGCGGTGGGTGCGGCGCCATTGTCGGGCAGGCGTGCCGGACAATCGCGCCGACGCAACTTTCCGCGCCGGCCCGGGCCGGTGACCGCGCCACCCATGATCCGGCCCGCCGCCCGTACCGCCAGACTCCTCGCCGCGCCGTGCCTGCTGGCCGTGCTGCTGCTGTGGGCGGCGTTCGCCTTCGGCACCGAGTCGACCTGGTGGATCGAACTGCTGCGCTATCTGCCGTACCCGATTTTCCTCGCCCCGGCGCTGCTCGCGCTGCTGCTGTCGTGGCGCTCGGGCTGGCGCTGGCGCGTGGCCTCGCTGGCCGCGCTGGCGCTGGTGCTCGTCGGCGTGATGGATCTGCAACTCAATCGCGGCGACGCCGCCGGCGGCGCGCCGCTGCGCGTGATGAGCTTCAACGCCAAGGCGTACCAGGCCGGCAACACGGCCGACGGCTTCGGGCGCATCGCCTGGGAGATCGCGCTGCACGACGCCGACGTGATCGCCCTGCAGGACGCCAACTTCGCCGACACGCCCGAGGGCCTGCCCGCACCGATCAAGACGGCGCTGGGCGACCGGCAGGTGCATGTGTCGGGCCAGTACCTCGTCGCCAGCCGCCACCCGATGCGCGACTGCCGCGCCGGCGACATCTCCTTTCCCGGCGAGGGCCACCACTACGTGGTCTGCACGATCACGGCGCACGGCGTCGAGTTCGACCTGGCCACCGCGCACCTGCTGTCGCCGCGCGAGGGCCTGAACGCGACGCGCCGCGAGCGCCTCGGCGGGCTGGGCGAGTGGCGCGAGAACTTCGAGATGCGCATGATCCAGTCGCGCCGGCTGGCGCAGGATCTCGCCGCGGCGGCGCGCCCGCTGGTGCTGGCCGGCGACCTGAACGCGCCGGACGCCTCGCCGGTGATCGCGCGGCTGCGCGAGGCCGGCCTGCGCGACAGCTTCGCCGCCGCCGGCCTGGGCTGGGGTTACAGCTACGGCCACGCGCTGCGGACGCGCTTCTCGTTCCTGCGCATCGACCACGTCATGGTCAGCGCGCCCATCGGCGTGAAGGACAGCTTCGTCGGCAGCGCCGAAGCCTCGGCGCACCGCCCGGTGATCGCCGACTTGTGGCTGGCGCGCCGTTGAGGTGCGCTGCGTGGCTCAGACCGCCACCGGCGCCTTGATCGCCGCGTGGTGCTGGTACTCCAGCACCTCGAAATCCTCGTAGGCGTAGTCGAAGATCGACGCCGGCCGGCGCTTGATGGCCAGCAGCGGGTAGGGGTGGGGCGTGCGCGAGAGCTGCAGCTCGACCTGCTCGAAGTGGTTGCTGTAGATGTGGCAGTCGCCGCCGGTCCAGACGAAGTCGCCCACCTCCAGGTCGCACTGCTGCGCGAGCATGTGCGTCAGCAGCGCGTAGCTGGCGATGTTGAAGGGCACGCCGAGGAAGATGTCGGCGCTGCGCTGGTAGAGCTGGCACGACAGCCGCCCCTCGGCCACGTAGAACTGGAAGAACGCATGGCAGGGCAGCAGCGCCATCTTGGGCAGCTCGGCCACGTTCCAGGCGCTGACGACGATGCGGCGCGAGTCCGGGTTGGTCTTGAGCTGCGCGACGACCTCGGCGATCTGGTCGACGTGCCCGCCGTCGGGCGTCGGCCAGCTTCGCCACTGCACGCCGTAGACGGGCCCGAGGTCGCCGTCGGGCCGCGCCCATTCGTCCCAGATCGTCACGCCGCGCTCCTGCAGCCAGCGCGCGTTACCGTCGCCGCGCAGGAACCACAGCAGTTCGAGGATGATGGACTTCAGGTGCACCTTCTTGGTGGTCACCAGCGGAAAGCCCTCGCGCAGGTCGAAGCGCATCTGGTGGCCGAACACGCTGCGCGTGCCGGTGCCGGTGCGGTCGGCCTTGGCCACGCCATGCGTGTAGACATGGCGCATGAAGTCCTCGTACTGCGAGCGGACCGGGCGAGGCGAAACGGCGTTCTGCATCGCCCGGATTCTAGGATCAGCCCTGAGGGGCCGGCTCGCGCAGGAAGATCTCGACGCGGCGGTTCTGCGCCCGGCCGGCGTCGCTGCCGTTGTCGGCCACCGGCTCGCGCGAGCCGTGCCCTTCGGTTTCGACGCGCGAGGCCGCCACGCCGCGGCCGGCCAGGTAGTCGCGCACCGCCTGCGCGCGGTCCAGCGAGAGCGGATTGTTGATCGCGTCGCTGCCGGTGCTGTCGGTGTGGCCCACCACGCGCACGCGCGCCGTGGCGTCCAGGCCCTGCGCGAACTGGTCGAGCACCGGGCGCATCTGCGGCTTGATCGCCGCGCGGCCGACGTCGAACGAGAAGTCGCTCGGCACGTTGACCTTCAGTTCGTTCTGCGCGGTGCGCTCGACGCCGATGCCGGTGCCCTGCGTGGCCTTCTCCATCGCGGCGCGCTTCTCTTCCATGCGCTTGGACCACAGGTTGCCGGCCACCGCGCCGACCGCGCCGCCGACCACCGCGCCGGTGCCGGCCTTGCCGCCGGTGGCCGAGCTGAGCACCGCGCCGGCCACGGCGCCGATGCCGGCGCCGGTGGCGGTGCCCTTCTGGCGTTCGCTCATGTCGGCGCAGCCGGCCGCCAGCAGCGCGGCGGCGGCCAGGGCGGCCAGGGCGGGGGTGCGAAGCGAGGTCCTCGTCATGCTGTTCTCCTTTTCGGGGTAATGAATGCGGCGTGGCGCCGCGGGCTTTCGACTCCTGCCAACGCGCCGAGTTCGCGCGCCGCCGACCGCGCCACGTATCCGCCTGTATCAGGCGGCGCTCGGCTCGGGCTGGTCGAACTGCAAGGCCGCCAGCCGACTGTACAGCCCGCCGGCCTCGGCGAGCTGCGCGTGCGTGCCGCTTTCGACGATGCGCCCGGCCTCCATCACCACGATGCGGTCGGCGCTCTGCACGGTGGCCAGGCGGTGCGCGATCACCAGCGTGGTGCGGTCTTTCATCGCCGATTCGAGTGCGGCCTGCACCATGCGCTCGCTCTCGGCGTCGAGCGCGCTGGTGGCCTCGTCGAGCAGCAGCAGCGGCGGGTTCTTCAGCATCGCGCGCGCGATCGCGATGCGCTGCTTCTGCCCGCCCGACAGGCGCACGCCGCGCTCGCCGAGGAAGGTCTGGTAACCCTCGGGCAGCGCCGAGATGAAGTCGTGCGCGAAGGCGGCCCGGGCCGCGGCGATCACCTCGGCGTCGCTCGCGCCGGGGCGGCCGTAGCGGATGTTCTCCAGCGCGTCGGCCGAGAAGATCACGCTGTCCTGCGGCACGATGCCGATGCGCTCGCGCAGCGCCTCCAGCGCGGCCTCGCGCACCGGCACGCCGTCGACCTCGACCGTGCCCTCGCTCGCGTCGTAGAAGCGCAGCAGCAACTGGAACACCGTGCTCTTGCCGGCGCCGCTCGGGCCGACCAGCGCCACCGTCTCGCCCGGCTTCACGTCGAGATCGACCGCCGCCAGCGCCGCGTAGCCCGGCCGCGACGGGTAGCGGAAGCTCACGCCGCGCAGCGCCACCGACGAGCCGCCGCGCGTGGCCGGCAGCGCGCGCGGCCGCGCCGGCGAGGCGATGCGCGAGCGCAGGGCGAGCAGCTCCATCAGCCGCTCGGTGGCGCCGGCGGCGCGCAGCATGTCGCCGTAGACCTCGGAGAGCACCGCCACCGAGCTGACCAGGATGGTGACGTAGACGACGGTCTGCGCCAGGTGGCCGGCGCTCATCTGCCCTTGCAGCACCGCCTGCGTGCCCTGGTACAGCCCCCACAGCAGCGCGCCGAAGGTGGCCGTGATGATGAAGGCGACGAGGAAGGCGCGCACCCGCGTGCGGCGCCGCGCGGTCTCGAAGGCGTTCTCGGTGGCGGCGTCGAAGCGCCGCGCCTCGCGCGCCTCCTGCACGAAGCTCTGCACCACCGGCACGGCGTTGAGCACCTCGGCGGCGATGGCGCTCGAATCGGCCACGCGGTCCTGGCTGGCGCGGCTGAGCTTGCGCACGCGCCGGCCCAGCCACAGGCTGGGCAGCACCACCAGCACCAGCGTGCCCAGCACCTGCGACATCACGTAGGGGTTGGTGACGATCAGCATCACCATCGCGCCGACGCCCATCACGGTGTTGCGCAGGCCCATGCTCAGGCTCGAGCCGATCACCGTCTGCACCAGCGTGGTGTCGGTGGTCAGGCGCGACAGCACCTCGCCGGTCTGCGTGGTCTCGAAGAACTCCGGGCTCTGCCGCACCACGTGCGCGTAGACGGCGTTGCGCAGGTCGGCGGTGACGCGCTCGCCGAGCCAGGTGACCATGTAGAAGCGCGCCGCAGAGAACACGCCCAGCGCCGCGCCGACGCCGAACAGCGCGAGGAAGTGCCCGCGCAGCGCCATCACGCGCTTGCCCGGGTCGGCGGCGACCAGCCCGCCGTCGATCAGCGACTTCAGCGCGATGGGCAGCGCCAGCGTGGTCAGCGCCGCCATCACGAGGAAGAAGCCGGCCAGCGCGATGCGCCCGCGGTACGGGCGCAAAAAGGGGCCGAGGCCGGACAGGGAGCGCACGTTGCGCGGGGCGGTGGGCGTTGCGTCGCTCGTTGGCATGCGGGGGAGTCTAGGTGAGCGCTTCAAAGCCCCCGGTGTCGCTCGGGATTTATTTGTAGGGGCAGAATTTGCCCATGCAAACATTGTCCAGGCAGAAACCCACCTACCCGCCGCCCTACGACGGCGCCCACTACGAGGTGGCGGAGGGTGTCGGCCACCAGCTCGTCAACCTCGTGCAGTTGATGCGCCGCGAGGTGGAGTCGCGCATGGTGCGCCACGACCTGACCGACGCGCAGTGGAAGCCGCTGTGGCTGCTCAAGAGCGGCCGCGCCGCCACCGCGATCGAGCTGGCGCGCGAGGCCTGCACCGACGCCGGCGCGGTGACGCGCATGGTCGACCGGCTCGAAGACAAGGGCCTGATCGAGCGCGTGCGCTCCGAGACCGACCGGCGCGTGGTGCACCTGCGCCTGACGCCCGCCGGCGAGGCCGCGGCGGCGCACATCCCGCACGTGCTGGCCGCGGTCAACAACGACCTGCTGCGCGGCTTCTCGGAGCGCGAATGGAAGCAGTTGTGCCGCCTGATCGAGCGCATGACGGCCAACGCCCAGGCGCTGCAAACCCCCGAGGGCAACGCATGAAGCCCGTCCGCATAGGCCTGGTGGCCCTGGCCGCCGCGCTGGCGCTGGCCGGCTGCGCCACGCCCGGCCCGGCCGGCGAGGCGCGCGCGCTGCTGAAACCGGCCGCACTCGGCGCCGACGCGGCCGGCGCGCCCTGGCCCGAGGCGCGCTGGTGGTCGGCCTGGGGCGACGCGCAACTGGACGCGCTGGTCGAGCAGGCGCTCGCCGGCTCGCCCGGCCTGCGCTCGGCAGAGGAGCGGCTGCGCCTGGCGCGCACCGCGGTCGATGCCTCGCGCGCCGTCGAGCGGCCGCAGGCCAGGGTGTCGGTCGAGCTGAGCGACCAGCGCTTCACCGAGAACGGCCTGATCCCGCCGCCGCTGGCGGGATCGGTCGAATGGAACAACAGCGCGCAGATCGGCTTGAGCTGGGAGCTGGACCTGTTCGGCCGCCGCCGCGCCGAGCTGGACGCCGCCATCGGCCAGGTGCGCGCCGCGCAGGCCGATGCGCAGGCGGCGCGCGTGCTGCTGGCCAGCCAGGTGGCCGCCACCTACGTCGACCTGGCCCGCCTCGCCGAAGCGAAGCGCATCGCCGTCGAGTCGCAGACGCAGCGCGAGCAGGTGCTGGCGCTGGTGCGCCAGCGCATCGCCGCCGGGCTGGACACGCGCGTCGAGCTGCGCCAGGCCGAGGGCCTGGTGGCGCAGTCGCGCGTCGAGATCGAGGCGCTCGCCGAAGCCGCGGCCCGCACGCGCCACGCGCTCGCCGAGCTGGCGGGGCAGGGGCCGAACGCCTACGACGAACTCTCGCCCGCGCTGGCGCCGATGCGCTCGGCGCCGCTGCCGGCCGCGCTGCCGGCCGACCTGATCGGCCGCCGCGCCGACCTGGTGGCGCAGCGCTGGCGCGTCGATGCGGCCACCGCGCAGGTCGACGCGGCCAAGGCGCAGTTCTATCCGGACATCGACCTGGTGGCCTTCGTCGGCCTGTCCAGCCTGGGGCTGGACCGCTTCGTCGAGGCCGGTTCGCGCACCTACGGCGTCGGCCCGGCGCTGCACCTGCCGCTGTTCGACGGCGGCCGGCTGCGCGCGCAGCTCGACGCGCGGCGCATCGACGTCGACGCGGCGGTGGACGCCTACAACGCCGCGCTGCTGCGCGCGCTGCGTGAGGTGGCCGACGAGGTGACGAGCCTGCAGGCCATCGAGCGCCAGCAGCGCTCGCAGGCCGAGGCCGGCGCCGCGGCCGAGGCGGCCTACGAGCTGGCGCTGCAGCGCTACCAGGCCGGGCTCGGCAACTTCCTCGTCGTGCTGACCGCGCAGACCAACGTGCTGGCGCAGCGCCGCGCCGCCGCCGATTTGAAAGCGCGCCACCTGGCCGCCGAGATCGGCCTGGCGCGTGCGCTCGGCGGCGGCTACCAGGACGCCTGAGCGGCCCCGGAACAAGAACAGGACACCACTCCCATGGACGACAACAACACCTCTTCATCGCGCCGCAAGCCGGCGCTGCTGGCCGTCGCCGCCGTCACGCTGCTGGCGGGCGCGGCCTATGCCGCCTACTGGGCGCTGGTGCTGCGCCACCACGAATCGACCGACAACGCCTACGTGCAGGCGCCGGTGGTGCAGATCACGCCGCAGGTCAGCGGCACCGTGTTGGCCGTGCTGGCCGACGACACCGACGTGGTGAAGTCCGGCGCGCCGCTGGTGCGGCTCGACCCGGCCGACGCCAGGCTCGCGCTCGAGCGCGCCGAGGCGCAGCTCGCGCAGACCGTGCGCGAGGTGCGCACGCTGTACGTGAACAACGCCGCGCTGACCGCCTCGATGCGCGCCCGCGAGGCCGAGGTGACACGCCTGGACGCCGAGGTGGCGCGCGCCGCCGACGACGTGGCGCGGCGCCGCCCGCTGGTGGCCAGCGGCGCCGTCGGCGGCGAGGAGATGAAACACGCCGAGACCACGCTGGCCGCCGCGAAGAGCGCGCTGGCCGGCGCGCAGTCGGCGCTGGCCGCGGCGCGCGAGCAGGCGGCGTCGAACCAGGCGCTCACCGAGGGCACCAGCGTCGAGAAGCACCCCAGCGTCGAACGCGCCGCCGCCGCGGTGCGCGAGGCCTGGCTCGCCCTGCAGCGCACCGAGTTGCCCGCGCCGGTGAGCGGACAGGTGGCCAAGCGCACCGTGCAGGTCGGCCAGCGCGTGGCCGCCGGCACGCCGCTGATGACGGTGATCCCGCTCGAGCAGGTGTGGGTCGAGGCCAACTTCAAGGAAGTGCAGTTGCGCCAGATGCGCATCGGCCAGCCGGTCAAGCTCTCGGCCGACCTCTACGGCAGCAAGGTCGAGTACGACGGCCGCATCGCCGGCCTGGGCGCCGGCACCGGCGCGGCCTTCGCGCTGCTGCCGGCGCAGAACGCCACCGGCAACTGGATCAAGGTGGTGCAGCGCGTGCCGGTGCGCGTGGAACTCGACGCCAAGCAGCTCGCCGAACATCCGCTGCGCGTGGGCCTGTCGATGGAAGCGACGGTCGACGTCGCCAAGCAGGACGGCGCGCCGCTGCTCGCCGCCGCCGTGACGCGCCCGAACGCCACGCAGGCGCTGGACGTGCCCGGCGGCGAGGCCGACAAGCTCGTGCGCGGCATCATCGCCGCCAATCTCGGCAAGGCGCGCTCGTGAGCGAAGAAGCATTGGCAGGCCCGGCGCCGGGCCGCTCCCAAGCGGGCCCGCATCCCCCCGGGGGATCGGGCGGCGTACCCGCCGGCCGACGGGCTGTCGCCTTCCCTCCGCTGGAGGGCAGTGCGCGTGTCCTGGGCACGCTCGCGCTGTCGCTGGCCACGTTCATGAACGTGCTCGACTCGTCGATCGCGAACGTGTCGATTCCCGCCATCGCCGGCGACATGGGCGTGAGCCCGGCGCAGGGCACCTGGGTGATCACTTCCTTCGGCGTCGCCAACGCGATCGCCGTGCCGCTGACCGGCTGGCTGACGCAGCGCTTCGGCCAGGTGCGCCTGTTCGTCGCCAGCGTGATCCTGTTCGTGATCGCCTCGTGGCTGTGCGGCCTGGCGCCGAACATCGAATCGCTGATCCTGTTCCGCGTGCTGCAAGGCCTGGTGGCCGGGCCGATGATCCCGCTGTCGCAGACGCTGCTGCTGGCGAGCTACCCGCCGGCGCTGGCCGGCATCGCGATGGCGATGTGGGCGATGACCACGCTGGTGGCGCCGGTGATGGGGCCGCTGCTCGGCGGCTGGATCACCGACAACATCTCGTGGCCGTGGATCTTCTACATCAACGTGCCGGTGGGCCTGCTCGCCGCGGCGATGGCCTGGTCGATCTACCGCACGCGCGACCCCGGGCCGCGCAAGGTGCCGCTGGACAGCATCGGCCTGGGCCTGCTGGTGCTGTGGGTCGGCGCGCTGCAGATCATGATCGACAAGGGCAAGGAGCTGGACTGGTTCGCCTCCGGCCAGATCGTCACGCTGGCGGTGGTGGCGGTGGTGGGCTTCGCGTTCTTCCTGGCCTGGGAGCTGACCGAGCGCCACCCTATCGTCAACCTGCGCCTGTTCGCGCGGCGCAACTTCACGCTCGGCACGCTGGCGCTCTCGCTCGGCTACGGCCTGTTCTTCGGCAACGTGGTGCTGCTGCCGCTGTGGCTGCAGCAGTACATGGGCTACACCGCCACCTGGGCCGGCATGACGATGGCGCCGGTGGGGCTGTTCGCGATCCTGCTCTCGCCCGTGGTGGGCAAGAACGTCGCGCGCGTCGATCCGCGCAAGCTCGCCACCGTGGCCTTCCTCGTCTTCGGCCTGGTGCTGTGGATGCGCGCGCAGTTCAACACCCAGGCGCCGTTCGCCACCATCCTGGTGCCGACCTTCGTGCAGGGCGTGGCGATGGCGTTCTTCTTCATCCCCTTGCAGGCCATCGTCTTCAGCGGGCTGACGCCCGAGCAGTTGCCGGCGGCGTCGGGCTTGTCGAACTTCGTGCGCATCACCGCCGGCGCGATCGGCACCTCGATCTTCACGACGCTGTGGGAAGACCGCGCCATCCTGCACCACGCGCAGCTCGCCGAGCAGGTGAACCCGGGCAGCCTGACGGCGACGCAGACGCTCGAGCAGCTCGGCGCCGCCGGGCTCTCACCCGAGCAGGCGGCCGCGACCATCAACCGCCTGATCGACCAGCAGGCCTACACGATGGCCGCCACCGACCTGTTCCACATCTCGGCCTGGCTGTTCGTCGCGATGGTGGCGGCGGTGTGGCTGACGCGGCCGCAGCGCAGCGTGGGGATCGGGGCGGCGGAGGCGGGGGCGCATTGACGGTGCGCTGACGCCCGCCACCGGGGGTGGCAGCCGTGCGCTCTCGATTCAGCTCTTGGACACCTCGGCGCGAAGCCAAGAGGTGAACTTCTCGACACGGTCCCATCGCGCATGCGCCCGGGGATACACCAGGTGGTGCGCGCGAACAGGCATGGCCTTCCGGTCATCGAAGACAGGCACCAGGTCGCCGCGCCGCAAGGCGCCTTCGGCCGAACGATGGCTGTCCAGTGCAATGCCCAGCCCCTGGATCGCCGCTTCGAGAACCATCGAGGTTCGATCGAACGACAGCACGTAGTCGCTGGGGCTGACCGCCACGCCGTTGGCGGCGAACCAGTGCGGCCACTGCACCAGCGTGAGCTTGGACTGGATCAGTTCCTTGTTCGCCAGGTCCTGCGGCTCGCGAATCGCCAGGGTGGCCTTCAAGCGAGGGCTGATCATCGGCAAGATGTCCTCGGAGAAGACGGACTCGATGTGCAGTTCACGCCCCTCCTGGATGGCACCGTATCGAACGTCCACGTCGACCAGCCCGCGCGAGAAGTCCACGTCGCCGTATGAGGCCTCGAGGTGCACGCGCAGCTCCGGATACAAGGCCCGGAACGTCGGAAGGCGCGGCATCAGCCAGAGGCTGGCGAACGAGGGTACCGAATGGATGCGGAGAACCTCCGCGGTCTCTCCCGATCTCACATGCTGTGCGGCTGCCGACAGCAGCGTCAGCGCCCCGGCCATGTCGCGCTGGAAGCGCTCGCCGTGCACCGTCAGCGTGACTCCGCGGGGCGATCTTTCCAGCAGTCGACGGCCGACGAATGCTTCCAGATTGGCAAGTTGATGGCTCACCGCGGAGACGGTGAGATTGAGTTCGGCTGCGGCCTTGCTGACGCTACCCAATCGCACCACGGCGTCGAAGGCGAGGATGCCTTTGAACGGTGGGAAGGGCATAGGGTAATTGCGGATGAGAGGAATTTTCAAGTGACCTTGAACTATAGCTACTTGGTCACTTGCCACCGCGATCGAAGAATTCCTGCCGTCACATCGCAGGAGTCCATCGAGATGCAAGCTGCCGCCCAAGTTCCCCTCGCGGAGGGTTGCCTGTCGGGCAAACCATGAGCCAGGCGATCGTCGTGCAAGACGCCGCCCGGCTGAAGCCACTGGCCGCGAGCGCATACCGCATCCGTCGCTTCGCCCTGCGCATGGGCGAGGTCCAGGGCCAGGGCTACATCGGCCAGGCGCTGGGCTGGGCCGATGTGCTGGCCGTGGCCTACTGTCATGCGCTGAACCTGCGGCCATCGGAGCCGGAGTGGGAAGGCCGCGACCGCTTCCTGCTGTCGCACGGTCATTACGCCATCGCCCACTACGCCGCGCTGATCGAGGCGGGTGTCGTCCCCGAGAGCGAACTCGACAGCTATGGCAGCGACGACAGTCGCCTGCCGATGTCGGGCATGGCGAGCTACACGCCGGGCATGGAGATCTCGGGCGGATCCCTGGGCCAGGGGTTGGCGATCGGGGTCGGCATGGCGCTGGGCCTGAAGCACAAGAAGAATCCGGCCTTCGTCTACAACAGCATGTCCGACGGTGAGCTCGACGAGGGCTCGACCTGGGAAGCGGCGATGGCCGCCGCGCACCACCGGCTCGACAACCTGATCTGCCTGGTCGACATCAACAACCAGCAGGCCGACGGCCCCTCGGGCAAGGTGCTGGGCTTCGAGCCCTTGCACGACAAGTGGGCCGCCTTCGGCTGGCACGTGCAGCGGGTCGACGGCAACGACCTGCCGGCCGTGCTGCATGCCTTCGACGCCGCCCGCGCGCTGAAGGAAGCCAGGCCGCGCGTCATCCTGTTCGACACCTTGATGGGCAAGGGCGTGCCTTTCCTGGAGCAGCGCGAGAAGAACCACTTCATCCGCGTTGACCCGCCGGAGTGGGAACAGGCGCTGAACGTCCTGGACGAATCGCAAGCGGAAGGAGCGAGCGCATGAACCAAGCCGTGGCGGAAAAAAAGCCTCGCTTGACGACCTCGGCGATGATCGCGTCGATCGCGTCCGAGGGGCAGAAGGTCAAAGCGGCGCCGTTCGGCAAGGCGCTGGTCGAGTACGCGGCCAAGCGGCCGGACATCGTCGGCCTGACCGCCGACCTGGCCAAGTACACCGACTTGCACCTGTTTGCGCAGGCCTACCCGGACAGGTTCTACCAGATGGGGATGGCCGAGCAGCTCCTGATGGGCGCCGCCGGTGGCATGGCCAAGGAAGGGCTGCTGCCGTTCGCGACCACCTATGCCGTCTTCGGCACACGACGCGCCTACGACTTCGTGCATCAGGTGATCGCCGAAGAGAACCTGAACGTCAAGATCTGCTGCGCGCTGCCCGGATTGACCACCGGCTACGGCCCGAGTCACCAGGCGACGGACGACCTGGCGATGATGCGCGGCATCCCCGGCCTGACGATCGTCGATCCGTGCGATGCACTCGACATCGAACAGGCGGTGCCGCAGATCGCCGAGCACAAGGGGCCGGTCTACATGCGCCTGCTGCGCGGCCAGGTTCCATTGGTGCTCGACGAGGTCGAGGGCTACAAGTTCGAGCTGGGCAAGGCGAAGCTGCTGCGCGACGGGGCCGACGTTCTGGTCATCTCCAGCGGCATCCTGACGATGCGGGCGCTGGAGGTGGCCGCCGACCTGGTCCACGACAACGTCGGCGTGGCCGTGCTGCATTGCCCGACCATCAAGCCGCTGGACGAGGCGGCCATCGTGGAGGCCGCGCGCTGCAAGCCGCGTCTCGTCGTCGTGGCGGAGAACCATTCCGTCGTCGGCGGCCTCGGCGAAGCCGTCGCGAGCACGCTGCTGCGCCACAAGGTGCAGCCGGCAGGCTTCCAGCTCGCCGGGCTGCCCGATGCCTTTCTCGATGCCGGCGCCCTGCCGACGCTGCACGACCGCTACGGCATCAGCCGTGTCGAGCTCGGTGCGCGGATCAAGGCATGGCTGTGATGAAGGGCGAACGAACCACGGTTGGCCTCATCGGCCTGGGTGCCATGGGCCGCGGCGCCTGCACGAACCTGCTCGCCAAGGGTTTCGACGTCGTGGGATTCGACGTCCGCCCCGAGGCACTTCAGTGGCTGAGCGAACAAGGCGGCGTGCCGGCCCGGTCGCTTCGCGACATGGCGGCGCAGGCCCGCATCATCGTCAGCTTCGTCGTCAACTCGGAGCAGACCGAGGCCGTGCTGTACGGCGAAGGCGGGCTGGTCGGTGCGTTGCCGGCGGGCGCCGCAGTCGTCGTGTGCAGCACGATGGCCCCGGCTTACGTTCAGGAGCTGCGGGTGCGGCTCCAGCAGGACTCGATCGAACTGATCGATGCCCCGGTGACGGGGGGCGCCGCGGGGGCCGCCAAGGGCACGCTGACCGTCATGGGATCGGGCGACGCCGAAGCTTTCGACAAGGTGCGTCCCGTGTTGGAGGCCTTCGGATCCCGCGTCTACCACCTCGGCCCGGCCGGCGCGGGCGCGCGGATGAAGGTGCTGAACCAACTGCTGTGCGGCGTGCATCTGGCGGCTGCGGGCGAGGCGATTGCACTGGCGCGGCGCCAAGGCCTGCCGCTCGACAAGACGCTGGAGATACTTTGCAGCGGCTCGGCCGGAAGCTGGATGCTCGCGGACCGGGGGCCCAGGATGGCCAGCGAGAGCTTCGACAACGTCACGTCGGCGGTGGACATCTTCGTCAAGGACATGTCGTTGGTGCTCGACGCGACGCGCGAGGCACGCTTCCCGGCGCCGATCGCCCATGCGGCCTACCTGTCGTTCATCGAGGCCGCGGCACGCGGGCTGGGCGCGAAGGACGACTCGGCGGTGACCACCAACTATCACCTGGAGAAAAGACCGCGATGAGCGACATACAAAGCCACTACGCGGACATCGGCAGCGGCCTGGTCCACTACTTGACGGCCGGCGCCGGCGAGCCGTTGGTGCTGCTCCACGGCATTCCGCAGACTTCGTACGAATGGCGGTACGTCATTCCCCTGCTGGCCGACCGCTTCCGCATCATCGCGCCGGACCTGCGCGGCCTCGGAGACAGCTCGCGCGCCAGCGACGGCTTCGACAAGAAGACCGTCGCGGCCGACGTGTGGCGGCTGGTTCACGACCACCTGAATCTCGACAGCTTCTTCCTGGTCGGCCACGACTGGGGCGGCCCCACGGCTTTTGCGCTGGCCTGCGCGCACACCGAGGCGGTGCGCCGGCTGGCCATTCTCGACGTGCCCATCCCCGGCGACGGGGCCGATTTCTCGCAGAACGGCCGGCGCTGGCATCACCCGCTGTTCCGCACGCCGCACCTGCCCGAGGCGTTGCTGCACGATCGCGAGCACATCTTCTTCGACTGGCTGTTCGACAACTACAGCTACCTTCCCAACAGCATCACGCAGGCCGATCGCCAGGAGTACCTGCGCACGTACCGCAAGCCCGGCGCGATGAGCGCCCTGTTCGGCTACTACCGTGCGACCGCGCAGGACGCGTCGGACAACCAGGCCTTTCTCGCCGCCCACGGCAAGCTGCGCACGCCGGTGCTGGCGCTCGGCGGCGACAAGGCCTTCGGCCGTGGCCTGGACACGCTGCATTCCCTTCAGCGCCTCGCCGAGAACGTCCGTGGAGGGCTGGTGCCCAACAGCGGGCACTGGGTGACCGAGGAGCAACCCGAATTCATCGCTGCCGAGTTGCGCAAGTTCTTTCTCGAAGAGCCGCGCTGAGCGCTCTTCCACCATTGCCACAAGATTCAAACAGGAGACATCTCATGAACTTCAATCGTCGCCAGATCCTCAAGGTCTCCGTCGCGACAGGCGCCGGGCTCGCATTTCCGGCCATCGTGTTCGGCCAGGCGCAGTACACGCTCAAGTTCGCCAACATCATGCCGGCCGATCATCCGCTGAACACGCGGATGACGGAAGCCAGCGCCCAGATCAAGGCCCAGACCAACGGCCAGGTCGATATCCAGATCTATCCCAGCAGCCAGCTCGGCAACGACGCCGACATGCTGGCGCAACTGCGCGCCGGCGGCATCGACTTCTTCGCGCAGACCGGCCTGATCCTGGCGACGCTGGTGCCGGTGGCGGCCATCAACGGCATCGGCTTCGCGTTTGCCGACTATGCGAGCGTGTGGCGAACGATGGATGGCGCGCTCGGCAAGCACGTGATCAACGCCTTCGGCAAGGCCAATCTCCTGGCCTTCGACAAGATGTGGGACAACGGCTTCCGCCAGACGCTGTCGGTTTCCAAGCCGATCCGCACGCCGGCCGATCTCAACGGCTTCAAGATCCGCGTTCCGCCCAGCCCGCTGTGGACCGCCATGTTCAAGTCCATCGGAGCATCGCCGGTCTCGATTCCTTGGGGTGAAACCTATTCAGCGCTGCAGACGCGCGTTGCGGACGGACTCGAAAATCCGCTGGCCGGCATTTACTTCGCCAAGATGCACGAGGTGGGCAAGTACCTGTCGAACACCAACCACATGTGGGACGGCTTCTGGTTCCTGGCCAACCGCAAGTCGTTCGAAGCGCTGCCTGCGTCGGCACGCGACGTGGTGGCCCGGATCGTCAACGAATCGGCCTTGAAGCAGCGCGCCGACGTGGAGAAGCTGAACCAGGAGCTGAAGTCGCAACTCGGCGCGAAGGGGACGCAGTTCGTGGATGTCAACCCGGAGGCCTTCCGGCAGAAGCTCAAGTCGTCCGGCTTCTACGCGGACTGGAAGAAGCGCATGGGCGATGAAGCCTGGGGCTTGCTGGAGGCTGCCGCGGGCAAGCTCGCCTGAGGGCTGCAAGATGGCCTCGTCCGCCCACTCCGTTCACTTGGGCACGGAAGCGGCGCCGCTCGGCGCGCCCGCTTTCGTCTTGAAGATCGAACTCGGGTTGCGCCGGCTCGTGGAGGTGCTGGCGTCCATCCTGCTGGTCATCGAAGTCGGCGTGCTCTTCACCGGCGTGGTCGCCCGCTATGCCTTGCATGCTCCGGTCACGTGGTCGGACGAAGTCGCCGGCATCCTGTTCATCTGGCTGGCGATGCTGGGTGCGGCATCCGCGTTCCAGCGCAACCAGCACATGAAGATGACAGCCCTGTCGGAGCGGGTCGGGCCACGCTTTGCCCGCGTTCTCGAGGTGCTGGGCCTGGCGGTGCCCCTGGCCTTCCTGTCCCTGATCGTGTGGCCGGCGATCGAGTACGCGCTGGACGAACGCATGGTCGTGACGCCGGCGCTCGAGATCTCGAACGCATGGCGGGCGTTCGCGTTTCCCGTCGGCGTGGTCCTGATGATCGCGTTTGCGCTGTGCCGTGTCGTGCGCGCCCGCATGCTGGCGCCGATGGTGGTGGCCGCGGCGATTCTTGTCGTGGGTGGTGCGTGCCTGTATCTGTTCGGCAAGCCGCATTTCGCGCAGCTCGGCACATGGAACCTGCTGCTGTTCCTGGTCTTCCCGATCGCGCTCGGCGTGCTGATGGGCGTGCCCATCGCGTTCGTCTTCGCGCTTTCGGCCACCGCCTACCTGGCCCTCAGCACCCGGACACCGATCATGATCCTGTCGGGCCGCATCGATGAAGGGATGAGTCACCTCATCCTGCTCGCGGTTCCGCTGTTCGTCTTCCTTGGCCTGCTCATCGAGAGCAACGGCATGGCGCGCGCCATGGTCGGCTTCCTGGCGACGCTTCTGGGCCACATCAAAGGCGGCCTGTCCTATGTGCTGATCGGCGCGATGTACCTGGTCTCGGGCATCTCCGGTTCGAAGACCGCTGACATGGCGGCCGTCGCACCGGCGCTCTTTCCGGAGATGCAGAAGCGCGGCGCCAAGCCGGGTGATCTGGTGGCGCTGCTGGCGGCCACCGGCGCTCAAACCGAGACGATCCCGCCCAGCATCGTCTTGATCACCATCGGCTCGGTGACGGGCGTCTCGATTGCTGCGCTGTTCACCGGCGGCCTGGTGCCCGGCCTGGTGCTGGGCCTCGCGCTGTGTGCCGTGGTCGGATGGCGCTATCGCAAGGAGGATCTGTCCAGCGTCAAGCGCACGCCGCGGCGCGAAATCTGGTCGGCCTTCGTGCTGGCGCTGCCGGCGCTGGCGTTGCCGTTCATCATCCGATCAGCGGTTGTCGAAGGGGTGGCGACCGCCACGGAGGTGTCGACGATCGGCATCGTGTATTCGCTGATCGTGGGCATCGTGATCTATCGCCATTCGGACTTTCGACGCCTGGCGGCCATGCTCTCCGAGACCGCCACGCTTTCGGGCGCGATCCTCTTCATCATCGGTGCGGCGACCGCGGTGGCATGGGCGCTGACGCAGTCCGGCTTTTCCCGGACGCTCGCGGTGATGATGAGCCAGTTGCCGGGCGGTGCGCCCGTGTTCCTCGTGTTCTCGATCTTCGCCTTCATCGTGCTCGGCAGCGTTCTCGAAGGCATTCCGGCGCTGGTCCTGTTCGGCCCGCTGGTATTTCCGATTGCCAGAAGCCTGGGCATTCATGAAGTGCACTACGCCATGGTCGTGATCCTGGCGATGGGGATGGGGCTGTTCATGCCGCCGGTGGGCGTGGGGTACTACGCCGCATGCACGGTGGGGCGCGTGAACCCCAACGAAGGGCTGCGGGCCATCTGGGGATACATGGGCGCCCTCGCAGTGGGACTGGCCTTGGTTGCGGCCGTGCCTTGGCTGTCGATCGGGTTTCTGTAGTTGGCGATGGCCACGGCCATCGCCTCCAAGCTCACCGAGCTGGAGGCGAAGGCGGTGGCGTCTTACATCAGCGCATTGCAGTAGGCCATCCGCCGCTGCGGCGCCTCAGGCCAGGGCCAGCGAATCGGCCCAGATATTGTCGGCCCAGGACAGCGCATAGCGCCCCTCCACCTGGTTGGCCCCGGCGGACACGCCGCCCGAGCCGGGCACCGGCAGGAAGGTCTTCTGCGCCGCGTCGTACTGGTGCACCGAGGCCACGTGGATCACGTCCTTGCCCGACACGAAGCTGTAGCAGGTGTTCATCACCACCGGCGTCGCGTTGACCGCCTCGCCCTTGAGCAACTGGATGATCGCCGCGGCCGCCACCTTGGCGTGCTGGTTGGCCATGTGCCCCGACTTGGGCATGGTCGGCGCCGGGAAAGTGGCGTCGCCCAGCACATGCACCCCCGGCAGCGCGGTGGACTCCATCGTCAGCCAGTTCACCCCCACCCAGCGGTTGTTGACGTTGACCAGCCCGGCGTTCTTCGCCAGATCGGCCGCGCGCTGCGGCGGGATCAGGTTCAGCACGTCGGCCTTGACGTCCTCGAACTCCAGCCTGGCCACGCCGCCGGCGGCGTCGACCTCCTTCAGCTCGGCGTTCGCCCGGTACTCCAGGATGCCGGCATAGCGGTCCTTGAAGGCCTTCTCGAACAGCGCCTTCTTCGACTGCACCTCCGGGTTGGCGTCGAGCACCAGCACCTTGGACTTCGGCTTGGCCTGCTGCAGGTACGACGCCACCACGCAGGCGCGCTCGTAGGGCCCGGGCGGGCAGCGGTAGGGCACCTTGGGGATGGAGATGGCGAACACGCCGCCGTCCTTCATCGCCTCGATCTGCCGGCGCAGCGCCACGGTCTGCGCGCCGGCCTTCCAGCCGTGCAGGAACCTGGCCTGCGCCGCCGGCGCGCCCAGCCCGCCCACCGCCTCGGTCATGAAGTCGATGCCCGGCGAGACCACCAGCCGGTCGTAGCGCAGGGTGCTGCCGTCGGCCAGCTTCACGGTCTTGGCGGCGGCGTCGATCGCGCTGACTTCGCCTTGCACGACCTTGACGCCCAGCGCCTTCAGGCCGTCGTAGCCGCGCGTGACGTCGCCGATCTGCTTGTAGCCGCCGAGCACGAGGTTGGAGATCGGGCAGGAGACGAAGCTGGCGTTGCGCTCGACCAGCGTCACCTCGACGTTGCCGCCCCACATCCTGAGGTAGCGCGCGGCGGTGGCGCCGCCGAAGCCGCCTCCGACGACGACGACGCGGCCGATGGACGGGCCGGAGGACGAGGACGGCGCGGCGCAGCCGGCCAGCGAGAGCGCGCCGAAGGCGGCGCCGGCGCCCAGCAGGCGGCGGCGCGAGAGCGTGGTGTGATCGGTCATGGCGTCGTTGCTCCTCACTGCGCGGGCTTCTGGGCGGCGAACCACTGGGCGATCAGCTTGAGCTGTTCGTCGCTGTAGCCCTTGGCGATCTGGTGCATGATGGTCGCCGGCTGCGCCCCGCTCTTGTAGTCGGCGATCTGCGCCAGGATCTTCTCGGCCGACACCCCGGCCAGCGGCTTGACTTCCTTGCCTCGCACGTTGCCGTTCGTGCCGTGGCAGTTCGCGCACGTGGCCGCTAGGTTGCGCGCAAGGGTCGGGTCCTGGGCTTGGGCGCTTGCCGCGGCGGCAAGGCCGAGCGCAAGAACGAGGGTGGGTCTCATGTCGCGGGTCCTCCTTCACGTTGTCAAGGGTCGGTGGATCGCGCCGCGGGCGACGTGAGCGCGACCAGGAACTCGACCAGGGCCGAGCGTTCCTCGGGGGCCAGGCGGAAGGGCTGGATGCGCGGATCCTGTCGCGCGTCGCCGGGCCAGCCGCCGCCGGCATAGAAGTCGATGACGGCCTCGAGCGTGTCGAAGGATCCGTCGTGCATGTACGGCGCCGTCAGGGCGACGTTGCGCAGCCCGGGCGTGCGGAAGGCGCGCTTGTCCCGCTCCCGCCGCGTCACTTCGTAGCGCCCCAGGTCGGGAAGATCGGGCACGCCGATGCGGCGCAGCGTGTCGTGGTCGAAACTGGCCTGCAGCCCGGGAACGAGCGTGAACGATGCGCCGCTGCCGCGCTGCGCGTCGCTGCGCGCCTGGACCCCGGTGTTGTGGAACAGGCCGTCGCTGAACAGCGCGTCGCGCGTGCCGATCGGGTGGCATTGCGCGCAACCGTGCTGAACGAACAGCGCGAAGCCGCGGCGCGCCTGCTCGCCCAGGGCGTCGGCCTGCTTCCCGTAGTGCCAGCGGTCGAACGGCGAGTCGCCGGCGAGCAGGGTCCGCTCGTAGGCCGCGAGCGCGGCCGCCACGCGCGCCGGCGTCGGCCGCGCGGAGCCGAACGCGCGCCGGAACGGCGCCTTGTATTCGGGCAGCGCCGCCAGGCGGCGCATCGCCGATGCCATGTCCGGATGGGCCAGTTCGTCGGGGTGCACGATGGGTTGCAGCGCCTGCGCTTCGAGGCTGGCGGCGCGGCCATCGACGAACAGCTTGCGCACGTAGGCCACGTTCAGCAGCGTCGGCGCGTTGCGGCGCAGGCTGATGCCCTCCATGCCGACCGAGGTCTTCAACTCGTTGACCGTGAAGCCCTGGGCCGGCACGTGGCACATGGCGCACGACAGCGTTTCGTTGATGGACAGGCGGCGTTCGAAGAACAACTGCTTGCCCAGCGCCACCAGCGCGGCCGGCGGCGCGGGCAGCGGCGGCAGCCCCAGCGGCTGCGCGGCGCCCGGCCCGGCCAGGGCCAGCGCCCCCGCGCACGTGAGCAGAAGCGCTCTCCAGGGAGACTTCATGGCGCCGCCCTCTGTTCGAGGTCCAGCGTGCGCAGGTCGTTGAGCAGCGCCTGCGGGGCCAGCGTCGCGACGCCGTAGATCTCCCGGATCTGCAACTGCGCGTCGACCAGGAACAGCTTGAGCAGGTGGTTCAAGGTCCGGGTCGGGCGTCCGGCCGCGTCGGTCTCGACGCTGACGTCCTGTCCGAAGCCGCGCAGCAGCGGCAGCAGCGTGCCCACCGACGAGGTCGTGAAAAAGCGCCAGCGCACCGCCGGATCGTTCGAGCGTGCGCTGGCGTGAAGACGCATGACTTCGGGCGTATCGTGCGTCGGGTCGAAGCTGATGCTGACGATCTGGGCGTGCCGGGCGAGCGCCGGGTCGGCGCGCAGGGACGCATGCAGCCCGTCCAGCGCCGCCCAGGCTTTCGGGCAGCCGTCCGGGTCGCGGCAGTAGGTGTAGATGAACGAGACGACGCTCAGGCGCCCGAGCAGGGCCGTGTGCAGGCGCTGCGTGCGCCCCTGGGTGTCGAGCACGATGCCGGCGGGCGCCGCCATGATGCGCGCGAGCTTGTAGCTGCCCGGCGCGGGCAGGCGCGAGGTGTCGACGCGCGCCTTGACCAGCGGGCCGGAGGCGGCGTCGGTCGCCGCGCGCACGCCCCAGGGCGCGAGCGCGGCGGCGCCGACGAACTGCCGGCGCTTCACTTCGATGCCGATGCCACCAGGGCGCCCGCGGCGGCGAGTTGCTGGCCGGCCGGCCGCGCGGTGAACTTCATGTGGTGCGCGCGGCCGAGCTTGAGCTTGGCGAAGTCGACCTCGAAGCGCTGCGTCAGCGTCTTGCCATCCCAGTCGAAGGCGCGCAGCACCTGCTCGTTGTCGTTGCCCTTCTTGTCCCAGTTGGCCAGCAGCGACGAGGTGAGGTAGACGCGCTTGCCGTCCCAGCTCTGCGAGACCATGTTGACCTGCGGCCCGGTCTTCATCGTGAAGGTCTCCTTCGGCTGCTCCGGGTTGCTCATGTCGAAGTAGCGCGTCGTGCCGTCCATGAAGGTGTTGACCCACAGGCCCTTGCCGTCGGCGGAGATGCTGATGTCCACGGGCAGGGGCACCTTGGCCGGGTCGCCGATGGTGGCCACGTCCTTGGCCTGCCACTCGCCCTTGGCGTCCTGCTTGATCAGCCAGATCTTCGAGGTCAGCGCCGTCGCGGTGACGGCCCAGTTGTCGCCCTCCTTGAGCGACCAGCGGATCTCCAGCGGCGCTCCCGGCACGTCGAAGACCTTGAGAGGCTTCATCGCCTTCACGTCCCAGGCCACCATCGTGTTGCCGAAGCGCTTCATGGCCTCGCCGTCCTTGACGAGCTTGCCGATGTCCATCATGTAGTTGTTCCAGCCGGTGAAGCTGGAGGTCAGCATGACGTTCTTGCCCGGGTTGATCGCGATGTCGTAGCCGTAGCCGTCGCCCTTGGCGCCGCCGACCTCGCCGGTGGGCATGGGGTAGGTCTCGACGATGTCGCCCTTGTTGTTGAACAGCACCAGGCCGGTCTGTCCGCCGTGGTCCTTGGTGTTGGACAGCGCCTGCACCAGCATCCGCCCCGGCATGGCGTAGAAGGTGTGCGGGCCGACGAAGCCGGTCTTCTGCGCGAAATTGGAGATCGTCTTGACCAGGCGCGGCTTCTCGGGGCGGATCATGTCGAAGACGAAGATCTTGTTGTCGTCCAGGCGGCCGGCCCACAGGTAGCGGCGGTCGTCGGTGAAGCCCATGTGGTGCGCCTCGCCGCGGCCCGGCAGCGAGATCTTGTGGACGACCTTGCCGTAGTTCTTCGACTTGGGATGGGCGTCGATGGTGACGAGCTTGTCGTTGCCGTCGCCCATGCCCTTGATGCCGAGCGTCCAGACGTGCACGTAGTCTTCCTGCCCGGTGACCAGGTTGGCCATGTAGGGCGAGTTGCAGGTCTCGTCGGCGTGGACGGGCGCGAAGGCGGCGACGATGGCCGCGGCGACGATCGAACGAAGCAGTGTCATGACGGTCTCCTTGGGTTGTGAAGCGGGCTCTCTCGATGCCGGAGCCCGTCGGATGAGCGAGTATGTTTTTGTCGGGGGCGGGCATGTGCACCGCAAGACCGGGCCGATGGTCTTTCGGTTGCTGGAATACCCGCATGACATTCCCGCCATGTCATGACAATGTCGCTTGCATGGCGAGGCAAATTGATGTTGAGGCCCTGCGCTCGCTGATCGAGGCGCGGTCCGACCCGTTCGTGCTCATCGACGACCGCTACCGCATCGTCGCGGCGAACAGCCGCTACGCGGCGCTGTACGGCCTGACGCCGAAGCAGATCGAGCGCTTCCATTGCCACCAGGTGTCGCACCACCGGTCTTCTCCCTGCCATGAGCATGGCGAGGCCTGCCCCTTGCGCGAGGTGATGGCGACCGGCGAGACCACCGAGGTCGTGCACGTGCATTACGGTTGCGGTGCCCGGCAGGACGTCGTGCGCATCATCGGGCACCCGATCAGGATCGGCTCGCGGCTGCTGCTGGGTGAGTCGATCGAGCCGCTGCAGCCGGTCTCCGTCGTGCCGGCCGAACCCGCCGATGCGATGCTGGGCGCCAGTCCGGCCTTCGTCGCCGCGCTGGCCGAACTGGCGCGCGCGGCGCGCTTCGCGCTGCCGGTGCTGCTGTTCGGCGAAACCGGCGTCGGAAAGGAACTCGCGGCGCGCCGCCTTCACGCCCAGTCCCCGCGCGCCGGGCGTGCGTTCGTGACCGTGGACTGCGCGAACCTGCCGACCTCGCTCGCGGAGGACACGCTGTTCGGCCACGTGCGAGGCGCCTATTCGGGCGCGATGAGCACCCGCGCGGGCCTGTTCGAGCAGGCCGACGGGGGAACCCTGTTTCTCGACGAGGTGTCGGAACTGGCGCCGGAAGTCCAGGCGAAGCTGCTGCGCATCCTCGAGACCGGCGAGCTGCGCCGTCTCGGCGAGGGGCATCCCAAGCGGGTGGACGTGCGGGTCGTCTGCGCGACGAACCGGGACCTGCTCGCCGAGGTGCGCGCGGGGCGGTTCCGTCCCGATCTGTACTACCGGATCGCGGGGCTCAAGGTGGTGCTTCCGCCGCTGCGCGATCGAATCGAGGACATCACGCTGCTGGCCAGCCGCTTCCTCGACGAGTTTCGCCTGGAGACGGGCGCCGTGCCGGCCCTGACGCCGGATGCGCTGGCGTGGCTGCGCATCCGGCCCTGGCCCGGCAACGTGCGGGAGCTGCGCCAGATCATGGGCCGCGCCGCGGTGCAGTCGGTCAACGGACTGATCGACGCGCAATTGCTGGCGCAACTGGCGATCGAGCCCGAGCCGCGGCATGCCGATGTCGCGGAAGAAAACGCCGGCGCGGCCCAGCGCGCCGCGAAAGGCATCGACCCGGCGCGGCTGGCCGCCGCGCTGGCGCGCCACGGCAACAACCGTGCCGCGGCGGCGCGGGAGCTCGGCGTGTCCGAGCGCACCTTGTACCGGTGGCTCGGCAAGGCTTGCACGCGCGTCGGCAGCCCGTGACGCGCCGCATCACCCTCAGAGATTGTTCGCCAGCAACCTCCTGACGAACACATCCCGGAAGCTGTGCGTCTCCGCCAGCCCCAGCCGTTCGAGGTAGGGCAGCGGTGCCTCCTTGCTCTCCCACAGGCTCTTGATGGCCATGGTCAGCAGTTCGCCGGGGTGGTGCGTGGCGTGCTTGAGCTTCTTCAGCGCGCGCACGATGTGCAGTTCGTCGTCGGTCAGGTCGGTGCCGAACGGGAAGTCGGGCAGCAGCCCGGCGGCCATCCAGGGGTGCAGCCTGGCTTCCAGCGCGTCGGGCAGGTTGTGGCGGTAGCGCTCGGGCAGCTCGTAGCCCGCTTCGAGCTTGCCGTGCGCCTTGGCCTGGCGGATCAGCTCGTCCTGGAAGCGCGAGTCGGCGACGGCGATCAGGCGCTTGACCACTTCCGCGTCGGCCTGGCCGCGCAGGTCGGCCACGCCGTACTCGGTGACGACGATGTCGCGCAGGTGGCGCGGAATGGTCACGTGGCCGTAGTTCCAGACGATGCTGCTCTTCAGCCCGTCCTTGTTGTCGTGCGTGGCGCGCAGCATCATCACCAGCCGCGCGTCGGGCAGCGCGTGCGCCATCGCGACGAAGTTGTACTGCCCGCCCACGCCGCTGACCACCTGGCCCGACTCCAGCGCGTCGCTGCACGCCGCGCCGAGCAGCGTGACGATCATCGTGGTGTTGACGAAGCGCGCCTTGCGGCGCTGCGCGCGCTTCACCGCGGCCTCGTCGTCGTCGTCGGCGTAGAGCTGGTTGATGAAGTCGATGCGCGTCATGTCGATCTTCGCCAGCTCCTGCGGCGGCATGGTGCGCAGCCGCTCGTAGAAGTCGCGCGGCCCGAGGAAGAAGCCGCCGGTCATGAAGATGCCGTGCGCGAGGCGCCCGCCGAGCATGGTTTCGCCGATGCGCGCGAGGTTGGCTTCGTCGACGAGGTCGTTGGGCAGCCGGGTGCCGTCGAGCACGAGATGGGCGCCGGAGATGCGCACCCCTTCGCGCAGCACGCCCCAGTGCTGGAGGTAGGCCACGTCGGCGGCCGACAGCGGCGAGCGGATGCGGCCGTGGCGCAGCAGCGCGGCGAGCGTGCGCGGCGTCACCGCCAGCTCGATCTCGCCTTCGTTGAGCGCGCGCTGCAGCGTCGCGTCGGCGAACACCTCGCGGCGCACGATGCCGGCCTCGATCAGCTTGAGGAAGCCGTTGACGAACATCTCCGAGCAGCCGTACAGGCCTTGGTCGAAGCGGCCGAGTTCGCGCCCGGCCAGGCCGTCGGCGCTGAGCGACTCGAGGATGCGGCGGTATTCCTCGCCGTGGCGGTCGCGCACGATCAGCGCCTGCGCGATCGCGTCGCCCAGCGAGCCGATGCCGATCTGCAGCGTGCCGCCGTCGGCGACGAGGCTGGAGGCGTGCAGCCCGATCGCGTAGTCGGCGCTGCTGACCTTGTTGTTGGGCGGGCCGAACAGGGCGTGCGTGCCGGCCGGGTCGGTGACGACGAGGTCGAAGAAGTCGGGCGCCACCTCGGCGCCGTTGGGCATGAAGGGCATCTTGCGGTTGACCACGCCGACGGTGATCAGCGGCTGGCCGGCCGCGCGCAGCTTCTCCACCACCTCGAACACCACGTCGGGGTTGCTCGACAGCGACAGCCGCATCGCCTCGCCCTCGCCCTTGGCGGCCACGGCCTGCGCGATCACGTTCATGCCCTGCACGGCCATGTCGCGCGCGACGAAGGTGTAGTTGGTCGAGATGTAGTTCTGCTGCGCCGCCGGGTTGCCGAGGTAGTCGCCGGTCTTCATGAAGAACTCGCGCACCTCGATGTGCGGCGGCAGCGTGCCGGCGCGCAGGTCCTTCACGTACAGCAGGTCGGGATAGTCCTCGAACACGCGCTCGACCAGCGGCCCGAGGAAGTGCTGTTCGAGGTCGCTCTTGCCGACCGGCCGTTCGAGCGACAGCGCGGTGACGATGCGCAGCCGCCGCGCCGGGTTGGCCTTCATGCGCTTGTACAGCGCGTTGACGAAGGGGTTGGGCTTGCCGATGGCCAGCGGGATGCCGAGCACGATGTCGCCCTGCACGGTGTCGAGAACGCGGTCGACCGCGGCTTCGATGCTGTCGACGAACTGCGCCATGCCTTGTCTCCCTGTGTTGGTGTTGTGTCCAGTGTGGGCGCAACGCGGCGCGGCGGCGTTGACAAACTTCAAGCGCCGCGATCGGAGCCGCGCTCAGAGCCGCAGCCGCGCGGCATAGCCGGTCATCTCCAGGTAGCCCAGGCCGATGCGCCGGCCGCCCTCGTCGAGCAGTTCCGACAGGCCCTCCCAGTAGATCGCGCCGGTGCTGGCGCGGCTGTCGAGTTCCTGGTCGGCCAGCAGGGCGCGCACGCGCTGCGTGCCGGCGGGCGTGACGATGCGCCACTCGACCGGGTAGGCGGCGCGCGAGGCCGGGCTGGTCCAGCGCGCCAGCGGCTCGAAGCGCACCTCGCCGGGCGCGAAGGCGCGCACCGGCCCGCCGGGCGCGCGCAGGCTGCCGCCGGCCCACAGCGCCGAGCCGTCGGCGCGGCGCAGGCGGAAGGCGGTGAGCGCGCCGCCGTCGAGCAGGTTGATGCCGATCCAGTCCCAGCCCACCGCCTCGGCGGGCAGGATCTCGTCGCTCCATTCGTGGTCGAGCCAGGCGCGGCCCTGCACGGCCTGCGCGCGGCCTTCGCGCACCAGCGTGCCGCGCACGGCGAGCTGCGGCTGGCTGTAGTAGTGGCTGGCCTGCGTCGGCAGCGGGCCCTTGCGCGAGAAGCCGGCGTCGCCTTGCAGCAGCAGCGGCTGGGTGGCGGCGAGTTCGAGCTCGAAGGCGAAGCCGGCCGCATCGCTGGCGAGCTGCGCGCGGTAGACGCTCGCGTCGATGCCGCCGCCGCGTTCGAAGCGCCAGCCGCGCAGCGCGACGCGCGTGTCGTCGCCGGCCGCCTCGGCGATGCCGAAGCCGGCGCGGGCGATGCGCTGGTCGTGGCGCAGGCGCCGCGCGGCGAGGTCGGTGAGCGCCGCGTGGGCGAAGACGAGCTGCGACGCGGCGAAGCGGCTCGGGTGATCGGGTGCGATGCCGGTGCGCGAGCGGAAGAAGGTGACCTGGAATCCGAACCGCGGTTCGTGCGAGCCCGGCTCGGCCAGCCAGCCGGTGGCGTACCACCACTCGGTGCGCGCGTCGGGGTGCGCGCCGTGGTCGCGCGGGAAGGCGAGGGCGCGGCCGGGCTGCACCGGCGCGGCGCGGCCGGCCAGCGGCGCGGCGGCCAGCGCCAGCAGCAGCGGGCGGCGGCGCAGCGTCACCAGTCCTCCTTCACAGCCAGCGCCGCCTGTCTGGCGCCGGCCGCGCGGCCGGCCCACCACGCCGTCAGCGTGCCGGCCGCGGCCATCGCGGCGCACAGCGCGGCCAGGCGGGCCCAGGGCAGCAGCAGCTCCATCGTCCAGTGGAAGCTCTGCGGGTTCACCACGTGTACCAGCACCGCGCTGACCGCGATGCCCAGCAGCAGCCCCAGCAGCACGCCGGCGCCGCTCCACAGCGCGCCTTCGCCGGCCACCACCGCGAGCACCTGCGCGCGTGTCAGGCCGAGGTGGGCGAGCAGCCCGAACTCGCGCGTGCGCGCCAGCACCTGCGCCGAGAAGCTGGCGGCGATGCCGGCCAGGCCGATCGCGATCGCCACTGCCTGCAACCAGTAGGTGACCGCGAAGCTGCGGTCGAAGATGCGCAGCGACAGCGCGCGCAGTTCGGCCACGCTGGCGAATTCGAGCGGCGCGTCGGCGCCGGCCAGCGCGCGCACGCGCGCCTGCACCGCGCCGGCATCGGCGCCGGGGGCGAGCCAGATCGCCAGGTCGTTCAGGCGCGCATCGCCGCTGAGGCGGCGGTAGTCGGCCGCGTCGAGCGCCAGCGCGCCGTGCTGGCGCGCGTAGTCGCGCCACACCGCACGCACGAAGGCGCGCTCGCGCCGGCCGTCGGGCAGCGGCAGCTCGAAGTCCGCGCCGGCGTGCAGGCCGTAGAGGTTCGCCATCGGCTCGCTGGCGTAGACCGACAGCGCGCCGGCGCGCGGCGGCAGCAGCTCGCCGAGCAGCGGCAGGCGCCGCGCCGGATCGTCGGCCAGCGGCCGCGCCAGCAGCGCCACGGCGGGGCGGCGCGCTTCGAGCTGGACGGTCGTGGCGCGTGTGCCTTCGGCGCGCGCCACGCCGTCCAGGGTGCGCAGCCTGGCCACCAGCGCATCGTCGACCCAGGCCGTGTCGGCGCCGCCCGGCGCGGCGCGTGCGTACAGGTCGGCGGGCAGCACGCGGTCCAGCCACTGCGTCACCGCTTCGCGGAAGCTCGTCACCATCACGGTCAGCGCCACCGCCAGCGCCAGGCTCGCCACCACGCCGGCCACCGCGACGGTGGCGCTGCCGCGCTCGTGGCGCGCATGCTGCACGGCCAGCAGCACCAGCGCATGGCGCGGCGCGCGCACGCGGCGCAGCAGCAGGGCCACCAGCGCCGGCACGCAGGCGATGCCGCCGAGCAGCAGACAGGCCACCGAGGCGTAGGCCGCCAGCGGAATCTCCGCCAGCGGCGGCGCCTGCGCCAGCAGCACGCCCAGCCCGATCAGCGCCGGGCCCAGCCAGGCCGGGCCGTGCCGCGCGTGCGCATCGCCCAGGCCCTTGAGCGCCTGCGCCGGCGCGATGCGCTGCGCCTGGCGTGCCGGCAGCCAGCCGCCGGCCAGCGCCACCAGCACGCCCAGCGCGCCGTACACCGCCGCCGCGGCGGCGCTGAACTGCAGGCGCGGCGTCACGCCCGGGAAGTAGGCGCCGCCCAGGTCACCCGCCAGCAGCCGCAGCGCCAGCGCCGCGAGCGCGCTGCCCAGCGCGAGGCCGAGCACGCTGCCGGCCACGCCGATCAGCGCCGACTCGGCCAGCACCCAGGCCAGGCGCTCGCGCGCGCCCAGGCCCAGCACGCCCAGCAGCGCCAGTTGCGGCAGCCGCCGCGCCACCGACAGCGACAGGATGGAGAACACCAGGAAGGCGCCGGTGAACAGCGCCACCAGCGCCAGCACCGTGAGGTTGACGCGGTAGGCGCGCGAGACGTTCGAGACGCGCTGCGCCGCCTCGTCGGGCGCGGCGGCGCGCAGGCCCTCGGGCAGCCGCAGCGCGCGCAGCAGCGCGGCGCGGTCGCTGCCGGGCACCAGGCGCAGGTCGATGCGGCCGATGCGCCCGGCCCAGCCGAACGCCGCCTGCACGCCGGCGATGTCGATCACCGCCAGCGGCGCGCCCTCGGCCGCGACGCTGCCGCCCACCGTGAAGCGCGTGGCGGCGGCGCCGGCGCGCAGCGTCAGCGTGTCCGGATCGCCGAGGCGGCTTGCCGCCGCCGCGTTCAGGAAGACCGTGCCCGGGTCGATCGGCGCGAGCCGGCCGGCGCCCTCGCGCGGGCGCGGCAGCAGCGCCGGCGTCAGCGGCGCTGCCGCCAGTGCGTCCAGCCCGATCACGCGCAGCGGCACGGGGCGGCCGTCGGCGTCCAGCGCCAGCGCATCGAGTTCGATCAGCGCGCTGGCCAGCGCCACGCCGGGCGTCGCGGCGGCGCGCGCGAACCAGGCCTCGTCGAAGCCGGCGCCGCCGCCACGCAGTTCGAGATCGGGCTGGCCGTTGACCTGGCGCACCGCGGCGCTGAACTCGCCCAGCGCCGACTCGTTGATCAGGTGCACCGAGGAGGCCAGCGCCACGCCCAGCGCCACCGCGAGCACCGCCACCGCGTGGCGCAGCGGCTGGTGGCGCAGCCAGGGCCAGGAGACCCGGCGCAGCAGGGAGAGCGTCGTCGCGGTGCCGTTCACCGCGGCGATTGTGGGCTCAGGCCGGCACCGCGTAGTCGCGCTCGGACACCAGGTCCACGCCGCAGGGCAGTTGTTCGATCCAGGCGATGAACTCGCCCACCGCCGCGCCCTTCATCGGCGCGCCGTGCTGCGGCACGATCATGTCGATCGGCAGGCGGCGCACCATCTGCGCCCACAGGCGCAGGATCTTGTTCGAGACCATGTAGCGGCGGTGGAAGGCTTCCATGTGCCGCAGGTGGCCGGCCAGCGCGGTGACCGGCTGCTTGGCCTCTTCGCCGCCGATGATCGAGGCGCCCAGGTCGCCCGAGAAGAGGATGCGGCTGGCCGTGTCGTAGAACTGGAAGTTGCCTTCCGAGTGCATGAAGTGCGCCGGCAGCGCGATCAGCTCGCTGCGGCCCACGGTGATGCGCATGCCCGCGTCGGGGATGCCGACCACGCGCCCGGTGGTCTTGCCCGGCTTGCAGAAGTGCGGCACGAAGCGCTCCCACAGCTTCGAGATGTAGATCTTGGCGCCGGCGGTGGTGGTGGTCCAGCGGTCCAGCGAGGCGATGATGTCCGGGTCGGCGTGCGAGGCGAAGATCGCGGTGAGCTGCTGCGGCGGGAAGTAGCGCGTCATCGCCAGGTACAGCTCGCCGTAGGCGAGGTTGCCGCCCGGGTCGATGATGGCGCCGGTGTCGCCGTCGACGATCAGGAACTGGTTCGACTGCACCACCTCGCCGCCTTCGCCGCTCAGGTCGGTGAACATCAGGCACTGGTGGCCCTTGTGGTTGAAGAGTTCGATCGGCATGGCGCGTACTGCGGATGAAAGACGGACCGGAGTGTCCGGGTCGCCCCTGAGGGCTTGCGTGACCTGGATCAATCCGCCTTGGAAACAGCCCCACTCGCGGCGGGGAAAAGCCCGTCGGTGCGCAACTCCATCACGCGGTCGGCGCGTGCCGCGGCGGCGTGCGAGTGGGTGACCAGCAGGCAGGCGGTGCCGTGGGCGCGCGTTTGGTGCACCAGCGTGTCCAGCACGCGCTCGGCGTTGCGCGCGTCGAGGTTGCCGGTGGGCTCGTCGGCCAGCAGCAGGCGCGGCTCGTGCACCAGCGCGCGGGCGATCGCCACGCGCTGCAACTGGCCGCCCGAGAGCGTCTGCGGCAGGCGCTCGCCCAGGCCGTCCAGTCCCACCTCGGCCAGCGCGCGCGCCACGCGCGCCGCGTCGGGGCGGTGCAGCAGCAGCAGCGGCAGGGCGACGTTCTGCGCCACCGTCAGGTGCGGCAGCACGTGGAAGGCCTGGAACACGAAACCCAGGTTGCGCCGGCGCAGCAGCGCCTGGTCGGCCTCGTTCATCGCCGTGACCTCGTGCTCGCCGAGCTGCACGCTGCCGGCGTCCGGCGTGTCCAGGCCGGCGATGCAGTTCAGCAGCGTCGACTTGCCGACGCCCGACTCGCCGACGATGGCGACGAACTCGCCGCCGCGCAGTTCGAGGTCGACGCCACCGAACACCGGCGTGGCGCCGTAGCGCTTGGCCAGGCCCTGGAGCTTCAGCATGGCATCAGCGCCCGGGCGTGGTGCCGCGCGCGTTCGACCACGCGCTCGACGGCGTCGGGCGCGTCGCAGGCGAACACCTCGCGCCGCGGCATGCCGCGCAGCCAGGTGATCTGGCGCTTGGCGAGCTGGCGCGTGGCCGCGATGCCGCGCTCGGGCAGGGCGGCCAGATCGTCGGCATCGAGCGCCTCCCAGGCCTGCCGGTAGCCCACGCAGCGCATCGAGGGCAGCCCCGGGTGCAGGTCGCCGCGCGCGCGCAGCCGGCGCACCTCGTCGACGAAGCCGGCGGCCAGCATCTGCGTGAAGCGCTGCGCGATGCGTTCGTGCAGCCAGGCGCGGCTCGCGGGTTCGAGCGAAAGCAGCGGCGGCGCGGCGCGCGCTTCGCCGCGCCCGCGCTGGAACGACGAGATCGGCCGGCCGCTCAGGCGCTGCACCTCCAGCGCGCGCTGGATGCGCTGCGTGTCGCCGGCCGGCAGCCGCGCGGCGGTGACGGGGTCGACACGCGCCAGCTCGGCGTGCAGCGCCGGCCAGCCGCGCTCGCGCGCCTCGGCGTCGAGCGCGGCGCGCACGGCGGCGTCGGCCGGCGGCATCTCGTCCAGACCCTCGAACAGCGTCTTGAAGTACAGCATCGTGCCGCCCACCAGCAGCGGCAGCCGGCCGCGCGCGCGGATCGCCTCGATGAGCTCTCCCGCATCGGCGATGAACCGCGCCGCCGAATAGGCCTGCGCCGGGTCGAGGATGTCGATCAGGTGGTGCGGCACCTGCGCGCGCTCGGCCGCGCTCGGCTTGGCGGTGCCGATGTCCATGCCGCGGTACACCAGCGCCGAGTCGACGCTGACCACTTCCACCGGCAGCGCGCGCGCGATCGCCAGCGCGGCGGCGGTCTTGCCGGCGGCCGTCGGGCCGGCGAGGCACAGGCAGGGCAGCGCGGTATTCACGCGATGGTCAGGCCGGGCTCGCCTGCGCCTCGCGCGCCGCGGCCGGCGCGTCGCCGTGGCGCTGCACCAGCGTCCACGCCACCGCGCACAGCGCCAGCGCCAGCGTCGCGAAGCCGAGCGTCAGCGGGTACAGGCTCGTGCCGCCGCTGTGGCCGAGGAACAGCCCGACGCCGAAGGCCACCAGCATCATCCAGAAGCCCGACAGCGAGGCCGCGGTGCCGGCCTTCTCGGGGAACGGGCCTACCGCGCCGGCCTGCCCGCAGGGCTGGTGCACGCCGTGGCCGACGCAGTAGAGGATGGACGGCAGCATCACCGCCCACACCGTGTGCACGCCGGCCAGCGCCAGCGCCGCCATCGCGACGGCGCCGGCCAGCGTGAACACCCCGCCGCGCGCCACCGCGCCGCGCAGGCCGTGGCGCGCCAGCAGGCGGCGGCACCAGAAGGTGCCGGTGATGTAGGCGAACGACTGCGTCATCATGATCAGCCCGTAGGCGAGCTTGCTGGTGCCCAGCACGCCGATGTAGACGAACGAGGTGCCGGCGAGCAGGAAGAACAGCGAGCCGTAGGCGAAGCCCGACAGCAGCGTCCAGGCGCGAAAGCCCGGATGCGCCAGCACGGCGCGCCAGTTGGCCTTCATCGGCGCCCATTGCGTGGCACGCGGGTCGCGGCGCGGCACCGTCTCCTCGTAGCGCCAGGCGACGATGGCCAGCGTCGCGGCGCCGAACAGCGCCACCACCAGCAGCGCCGCGTGCCAGTTCAGCCATTGCGCGACGATGCCGCCGACCAGCGGGCTGGCCATCGCGATCACGCCCAGCCCGCTGAGCGCCTTGGACATCACGCGCGCGCCGTCCTGCGGCGCGAACAGGTCGCGCAGGATCGAGCGCGCGCAGGTCACCGCGGCGGCCATGCCGGCGCCTTGCAGCGCGCGCCAGCCCACCAGCGCCTCGATGCTCGGCGCCAGCGCGCCGGCCAGGCTGGCCAGCGTGTACACCGCCAGCCCGGCCAGCAGCACCGGCCTGCGGCCGAAGCGGTCGGCCAGCGGCCCGAGCACCAGTTGCGCGGCGCCGAAGCAGATGATCAGCGCCGACAGCGTGAGCTGCGTGGCGGCCATGCTCGCGCCCAGCTCGCGCTGCAAGGTCGGCAGCGCGGGCAGGTACAGGTCGGTGGTGATGGGCTGGATGCCCAGCAGCAGGGTCAGCAGCAGCACGACCGTGGCGCCGGTCATGGCGTGGCGTTCGGAAGCGGGCGACGGCATGCGGCGAGCCTAACAGGCGCGTCGCCGCGGCCCCGGGCGCGGCGTTGCAATCGGTGACGCGCGGCGGCGCCGGCTTGTTACGATCGCTGGGCCGCAGGGCGGGCCTGCCCCTGTGCCGCACTCTCGAACAGCAGGCCGCTCCCAGAATTCACAAAGGACGACAGACATGAAGACCTCGACCCGTTGGATGACCCGCGTGATCGCCGTGTGCCTGAGCTTCGCCGGCTTCATGAGCAGCGCGCAGGCCACGCTGGTGAGTACCGAGCAGGTGGCGGCGAGCGAGGGCGTCAGCGGCGCCGCCGAGCAGCGCGCCCACGTCGAGGCGATGCTGGCGCGCGCCGACGTGGCCGCCGCGCTGCAGGAGCGCGGCATCGACCTCGACCAGGCCAAGGCGCGCGTCGCCGCGCTGACCGACGCCGAGGTGGCGCACGTGGCGCACACGCTGGACACCGCGCCGGCCGGCGCCGGCGACGTGCTGGGCGTCATCGTGTTCATCTTCGTGCTGCTGCTGATCACCGACATCCTCGGCTTCACGAAGATCTTCCCGTTCACGCGCTCGATCCGCTGATCGCGCGATGCGCGCCGCGCTGGCGTTCCTGCTGGCGCTGCTGACGCTGCTGGCGCTGTTGGGGGGGTGCGCGGCGCAGACCGAGACGCTGCGCCGCGCCGCGCCGCCCGGCCTGGCGCCGCGCGCCGAGCTGGCCGCCACGCCGTTCTTCCCCCAGACCGCCTACCACTGCGGCCCGGCCGCGCTGGCCACGGTGCTGGCGCCGCTGGCGCCCGAGGCCACGCCCGCGCGGCTCGCCGACGAGGTGTTCCTGCCGGCGCGCAGCGGCACCTTGCAGATCGAGATGATCGCCGGCGCGCGCCGCCACGGCGTGGTGGCGACGCGGCTGCCGGCCAGGCTCGAAGCGCTGCTGCGCGAGGTGCAGGCCGGGCATCCGGTGGTGGTGTTCCAGAACCTCGGACTGAGCTGGTATCCGCTGTGGCACTACGCGGTGCTGGTCGGCCACGACCTCGCGGCCGGCGAGGTGCTGCTGCGCTCCGGAACCACCGAGCGCCTGGCCCTGCCGATGAGCACCTTCGAGCACACCTGGGTGCGCGCCGGAAGCTGGGCCTTCGTGGCGCTGCCGCCGGGGCAGTGGCCGGCGACGGCCGAGGAGAAGGCGGTGGTGGAAGCGGCGCTCGGCTTCGAGCGCAGCGGCGCGCCGGCGCAGGCGGCCCGGGTGTACCGCAGCGCGCTGGAACGCTTCGCCGGCAGCCTGAGCCTGCGCATCGGCCTGGGCAACACGCTGCACGCCGCGGGCGACAAGGCCGGCGCCGCGCAGGCCTTCGAGGAGGCGGCAAGCCGCCATCCCGACAGCGCGGCGGCCTGGATGAACCTCGCCAGCACGCAAGCCGAACTGGGCCGGCGCGAGGCCGCGCTGCAATCGGCGCGCCGCGCCGTGGCGGTGGCCGACGCGGGCCTGGCCGAACGCGCGAACGCGCTGCTCGCGTCGCTGCAGGCTCAGACGAAGGATTCGTCGGCGCCCAGGTAGCGCCACTGGCCGGCCGGCAGGTCGCCGAGCGCCACGCGGCCGATGCGCACGCGCTTCAGGCCGGTAACCTTCAGGCCCACCGCCTCGCACATGCGGCGGATCTGGCGCTTGCGGCCTTCCGACAGCACGAAGCGGAGCTGGTCGTCGTTGACCCATTCGACGCGCGCCGGCCGCAGGGCCGCGCCGTCGAGTTCGAGGCCGTGGTTCAGCAGGCGCAGGCCCTCGGCCGACAGGCGCGCGCCGCCTTCGGCCGGCTGCACGCGCACCAGGTATTCCTTCTCGACGGCGCTGTCCTCGCCGACGAGCTGCTTGGCGACGCGGCCGTCCTGCGTCAGCACCAGCAGGCCGACCGAGTCGATGTCGAGCCGGCCGGCCGGCGCGAGGTGGCGCAGGTGCTCGCGTTGCAGGCGCAGGCCGCTGCGGTCTTCGCGCCAGTGGTTGGCCTGCGTCACCAGCACCGAGGCGGGCTCGTAGCCGTCTTCGGCCTGGCCGCTGACGTAGCCCACCGGCTTGTGCAGCAGCACCGTCACGCGCTGCGCCTGCTGGGTGCGCGCCTTCTTGTCGACGCTCACCTGCTGGCCGGGCAGCACACGCGCGCCGAGTTCGGCGACGACCTCGCCGTCGACGCGCACCCAGCCGCGCGCGATCCACTCGTCGGCCTCGCGCCGCGACGCCAGGCCCAGCTCGCTCATGCGCTTGGACAGGCGCACGCTGCCCGGCGCGTGCTGCGGCCCGCTGGCCGGCGGCGGCGCTTCCGGCCGGGCCGGCCGCTTGCTGAAGGCGGTGTTCGCCGTGGCCGGGCGTGCCGGCGGCAGCGGGGGGCGCGGCGGCTTCGCGGCGGGTTTCGGCAGCGGTTTGGGCGAGGGCCCGGGCGCGGACCTGGCCGCAGGCTGGGCCGGGCGCTTCGCCGCCGGGCGCGCGGGCTCGGCGCCGCGCTGGGTTTCGCGTTCGGCACGCTCCGCACGTTCGGCCTGCGCCTGCGCCAGCGTCGGCCGCGGTTTCGCGCCGCTGCCGCGCAGCGGGGCACGGCGCGGCTTGGCGGCGCCGGCGGCGGGTTTTTTCAGCGTGAGCGTGGCCATGAACGCGATTGGAGCATGCCGCCGGCTCAGCGCCCGCGCCAGAACAAGGCGTCCAGGTCCTTCATCGTCAGCGCGCGCCAGGTGGGGCGGCCGTGGTTGCACTGGTCGGCGCGCTCGGTGCGCTCCATGTCGCGCAGCAGCGCGTTCATCTCCTCGATGGTCAACTGGCGGTTGGCGCGCACCGCGCCGTGGCAGGCCATGGTCGCGAGGATCTCGTGCTGCGCGCGCTGGATCACGTTGCTGCTGCCGACCTGCGCCAGCTCGGCGAGCACGCTGCGCGCCAGTTCCACCACGTCGCCGCCGGCCAGCGCGGCGGGCCGCGCGCGCACCGCCAGCACGCCGGGCGACAGCGCGGACACGTCGAGGCCGAGCCGCTTCAGGTTGTCGGCCTGCTGCTCGGCGGTGGCCAGCTCCTGCGGCGTCGCGGAGAAGGTGGCCGGGATCAGCAGCGGCTGCGATTCGATGGCCGCGCCGGCGAGGCTGGCCTTCAGGCGCTCGTAGACGATGCGTTCGTGCGCGGCGTGCATGTCGACCACCACCAGGCCCTGCGTGTTCTCGGCCAGGATGTAGACGCCGGCGATCTGCGCGACGGCGCGGCCCAACGGCCAGTCGCCCTCGGGCAGCGGCGCGGCGGCCGGTGCCGCTGCCGTGGCGGCGGCGGGCCAGGCGGCCGGCGGCGACTCCTGCGCGAACAGCACCGCGGCCTGCTGCAAGCCGAGCGCGGCCTGCTGCGGCGTGGCCGCCGGCCACGGCCGTGCCGCGGGCGGCGCTGAGTCGGCGAAAGCGGCAGTGGCAGCGGCGGGCAGCGCGGCCGGCGCCGCCTCGCCGGCGCGCGACACCGCCAGCGCGGCGTCGAAGGCGCGCCGCACCGCCTGGTGCACTTCGCGCGCGTCGCGGAAGCGCACCTCGATCTTGGTCGGGTGCACGTTCACGTCCACCAGCCCCGGCGCGATGTCGATGAACAGCACGTAGCTCGGCTGCCGCGCGCCGTGCAGCACGTCTTCGTAGGCCGAGCGCACGCCGTGCGCGACCAGCCGGTCGCGCACGTAGCGGCCGTTGACGTAGACGTACTGCTGGTCGGCGCGCGAGCGCGCCGCCTCGGGCAGCCCGGCGCGGCCGCGGATGCGCAGCACGCCCAGGTCGAGCGCCACCTCGCGGCTGGCGGCGACGAACTCGTCGTGCAGCACGTCGCGCACGCGCTGCTCGGCGCCGGCGCGGCGCCACTGCTGCGCCAGCTTGCCGTCGTGCCAGACGGTGAAGGACACGTCGGGCCGCGTCAGCGCATGGCGGCGCACCGCCTCGATGCAGTGCGCGAGTTCGGTGGCCTCGCTCTTGAGGAACTTGCGCCGCGCCGGCGTGGCGAAGAACAGCTCGCGCACCTCGACGCTGGTGCCCACCGCGCGCGCCGCCGGTGTCAGCTCGCCGGAGCGCGCCTCCAGCCGCTGCGCATGCGGCGCGTCGGCGGTGCGGCTGGCGATGCTCAGCTCGGCCACCGAGGCGATGGCCGCCAGCGCCTCGCCGCGAAAGCCCATGGTCGCGACGTTCTCCAGCTCCTCGAGCGAGCCGATCTTGCTGGTGGCGTGGCGGCGCAGCGCCAGCGGCAGCTCGGTGGCCGGGATGCCGCAGCCGTCGTCCTCGACCAGGATGGCGCGGATGCCGCCGGCCGCGAGGCGCACGACGATCTCGCGCGCGCCGGCGTCGAGCGCGTTGTCGACCAGTTCGCGCACCACCGAGGCGGGGCGCTCGACCACCTCGCCGGCGGCGATCTGGCTGACCAGTTCGTCGGGCAGTTCGCGGATGGGGCGGCGCGGGCGGGGCGATTCGAGGACGGCGCTCATGCGGCATTGTAGAAAGGCGGCCCCGGGATAATCGCCGCCCATGGACATCGCCGCCTTCCTGATCGACTTCATCCTGCACGTCGACGTGCACCTCGCGAACTTCGTCGCCACCTACGGCACCTGGGTGTACGCGCTGCTGTTCCTGATCATCTTCGTCGAGACCGGCGTGGTGGTGATGCCCTTCCTGCCGGGCGACTCGCTGCTGTTCGTGGTCGGCGCGCTGTGCGGCGCGGGGCTGATGAGCCTGCCGCTGTCGATCGGCCTGCTGATGGCCGCGGCCATCCTCGGCAACCAGAGCAACTACACGATCGGCGCCTACTTCGGCCCCAAGGTGTTCCAGTGGGAGAACTCGCGCTTCTTCAACAAGCAGGCGTTCGACCAGGCGCATGCGTTCTACGAACGCTACGGCGGCATCACCATCGTGGCGGCGCGCTTCATGCCGTTCCTGCGCACCTTCGCGCCCTTCGTCGCCGGCGTGGCGCGCATGACGCGCAGCAAGTTCACCTTCTACGACGTCACCGGCGCGGCGCTGTGGGTGGGCGGCGTGACGCTGGCCGGCTACCTGTTCGGCAACATCCCGTGGGTCAAGGAGCACCTGGACAAGATCATCTGGGCGGCGATCCTGATCCCCGGGCTGGTGGTGATCTTCGGGGCCTGGAAGGCGCGGCGCGCGGCGGCGTGAGGGGTGCTCAGCCCCGCAGCGCGTCGCGCAGCGCCGCCGCGCACAGCCGCACCGCGTCGTTGGCCTCGTCGATCACGCGGCCCATCAGGATGAAGCCGTGGATCTGGCGCTCGAAGCTCAGGTGCGTGGCGCGCACGCCCGCGGCGCTGAGCTTGTGCGCGTAGGCGATGCCTTCGTCGCGCAGCGGGTCGTAGCCGGCGGTGAGCACCAGCGCCGGCGGCAGGCGCGAGTGGTCGGGGTGCAGCAGCGGCGAGGCGCGCCAGTCGGCGTATGCGCCCGGCTCGGGAATGTAGTGGCCGCAGAAGTAGTCCATCGTGTCGCGCGTCAGCAGGTAGCCCTCGCCGTTGCGCTCGTGCGAGGGTGTGCCGCGGTGCTGGTCGGTGGCCGGGTAGATCAGGAGCTGGTAGGCGAACGGCGCCTCGCCGGCGTCGCGCGCGGCCAGCGCCACCACCGCGGCGAGGTTGCCGCCGGCGCTGTCGCCGCCGACGGCGATGCGCGCGGCGTCGAGCTTCAGCGCCGCGGCGTTGTCGCGCACCCAGCGCGTCGCGGCGATGGCGTCGTCCACCGCGGCCGGAAAGCGGTGCTCGGGCGCGAGCCGGTAGTCCACCGACAGCACCGCGCAGCCTGAATGGTTCGCGAGTTCGCGGCACAGCGTGTCGTGCGTGTCGAGGTCGCCGATCACCCAGCCGCCGCCGTGGTAGTACACCAGCGCGGGCAGCACCTGGCCGGCCGGCGTGCCCAGCGGGCGGTACAGGCGCAGCGGGATGGCGCCGTGCGGGCCCGATGCCTTCAGTTCCTGCACCGACGCCACCGGCGGCGCCTCGGGCTGCGTGAAGCCGCGCCGCTCGCGGTAGATCGTGCGCGCCTCGGCGGGGCTCAGCGTGTGCGTGGCGGGCACGCCGCGTTCGGCGATCAGGTCGAGCAGGGCGCGGGTCTGGGGATGCAGCATGGCGGCGAGGCGGAAGCGAGGGCGCGCCGATGATGCCCGAGGCGGCGCCGCCCGGCACGGCCGTCGCCTCGGGTTTACGCGAAGAGCGGGCCGTGCATCACTGCATACACTATTTGTATACCAGATTGCATGGATCATCGCAGGAGGAGCCCATGGAGATCCGCAACCCGTCGCCCGGCCTCTACAACGAAGACCTCGCCCCCGCGCGAGACCGACGCTGGGGCGCCTTCAGCATCTTCAACGTCTGGACCTCGGACGTGCACAGCCTGTGGGGCTACTACCTCGCGGCCAGCCTGTTCCTGCTGTGCGGCAGCTTCGGCAACTTCCTGATCGCCATCGGCCTGGGCTCGCTGGTGATCTTCCTGCTGATGAACCTGATCGGCTGGGCCGGCGAGAAGACCGGCGTGCCGTACCCGGTGCTGGCGCGCGCCTCCTTCGGCGTGTGGGGCGCCAACCTGCCGGCGCTGGTGCGCGCGCTGGTGGCGATCTTCTGGTACGGCGCGCAGACCGCCGCGGCCTCGAGCGCGCTGGTGGCGCTGCTGATCCGCAGCGACACCTTCCTCGAGTTCCACAAGACCACGCACTGGTTCGGCCACAGCGGGCTGGAGGTGATCTGCTACGTGATCATGTGGGCGCTGCAACTGCTCATCATCCAGAAGGGCATGGAGACGGTGCGCAAGTTCCAGGACTGGGCCGGCCCCGCGGTGTGGGTCGCGATGCTGGTGCTGGCCGTGGGCCTGGTGGTGAAGGCCGGCGGCTTCTCCTTCGAGCACGGCATCCCGATGGACGTGCTGCTCGAGAAGACCAAGGACGCCGGCGTGGCCGGCCAGCCCGGCTCGTTCTGGGCGCTGATGGCCGTGGGCGCCACGTGGATCACCTACTTCGCCGCGCTGTACCTGAACTTCTGCGACTTCTCGCGCTACGCCACCAACCGCCAGGCGGTGACACGCGGCAACCTGTGGGGCCTGCCCGTCAACCTGATCCTGTTCTCGCTGGTGGCGGGCGTCACCACCATCGCGGCCTTCCAGGTCTACGCCGAGGTGCTGCTGCACCCCGAGCAGATCTCGGCCAAGTTCGACAGCTGGGTGCTCGCCGCGATCGCCGCGCTGACCTTCGCCGTGGCCACGCTGGGCATCAACGTGGTGGCGAACTTCGTGTCCTCGGCGTTCGACATCTCCAACGTCTTCCCGAGGCAGATCGACTTCAAGAAGGGCGGCTACATCGCCGCGGCGATCGCGCTCGTGCTCTACCCCTTCGCGCCCTGGGAAGGCAACGCCGCGACCTTCGTCAACGCGATCGGCGCGACCATGGGCCCGCTGCTGGGCATCATCCTGGTCGACTACTACCTCATCGCCCGCGGCCGCGTGAACGTGCAAGCGCTCTACGAGGAGCACGGCGAGTACCGCTACCAGGGCGGCTGGAACGTCAACGCGCTGCTGGCCACCGCGGCGGGCGCGGTGTTCTCGACCATCCTGCCCAACTTCACCACGCTGCTGCCGGCCTGGTGGGGCACCTACGGCTGGTTCTTCGGCGTGGCCATCGGCGGCACCGTCTACTACGTGCTCGCCACGCTGCGGCCGCGCGCGGCGCCGGCTCCGGCCTGAACCCACCCCACCCGATGCTCACGCTCTCGCCGATCGCCCGCCAGGTCGTCCAGTCCATCCTCGAGCGCAAGGTCCGCCCCGGCGACCGGCTCGGCGAGCAGGCGCTGGCCGACCTGTTCGGCGTCAGCCGCACGCTGGCGCGCGAGGCGCTGATGCAGTTGCAGGCGCGCGGCTTCGTCGAGGTGCGGCCTCGGCTCGGCTGGTTCGTCGTCGAGCCGAGCTTCGAGGACGCGCAGCAGACCTACCAGGCGCGCCGCGTGATCGAGTCGGGCATGCTGCACGAGGCCGGCAAGCCGCTGCAGGCCGCGCTCGAGCGGCTGCGCGCCCACGTCGCCGAGGAGCGCCGCGCCATCGCCGACGCCGACGCGGCCACGCGCAGCGTGCTGCTGGCCGACTTCCACGTCTGCCTGGCGGAATGCCTGGGCAACCGCTTCCTGATCTCGTCGATGGTCGACCTGTCGGCGCGCACCGTGCTGGCGGCGGCGCTGTACCAGTCGGCCAGCGAGGCGCAGGACTCGAACGACGACCACGCCGCCATCGTCGCGGCGCTGGCCGCCGGCGACAACGAGGCCGCGCAGCGCCTGATGCGCGCGCACATCGACGCGCTGGAGGCGCGCCTCGACGCGCGCCTGTCGGGCCGCGCCAGCGGGCGCGACCGGCTGCGCGACGCGCTGGCGCCGTCGTCGGCCAGGAGCGTGCAGAGCGCCTAGAGTTGCCGGTTGCGCGCCAGCGGCGGATTGCGCGCGAAGTAGCGCGCGATGCCGTCTTCGAGTGCATCCACCAGCTTCTCGCGGTAGTCGGCGTCGCGCAGCTTGCGTTCTTCGTCGGGGTTGGAGATGAACGCCGTCTCGACCAGGATCGAGGGGATGTCCGGCGCCTTCAGCACCGCGAAGCCGGCCTGCTCGACCTGCGGCTTGTGCAGCCGCCCGATCTTGCCGATGCGGCCCAGCACCTCGCGGCCGATCTTCAGGCTGTCCTTGATCTGCGCTGTGGTGCTCATGTCGAGCAGCGTGCGCATCACGTCGGCGTGGCGGTTCTTGACGTTGATGCCGCCCACCAGGTCGGCGGCGTTCTCCTTGTCGGCCAGCCAGCGCGCCGCGGTGCTGCTGGCGCCGCCCGCGCTGAGCGCGAACACCGAGGCGCCGCGCGCCTGCGGGTTGACGAAGGCGTCGGCGTGGATCGAGACGAACAGGTCGGCCTGCACGCGCCTGGCCTTGCGCACGCGCTCGCCCAGCGGCACGAAGAAGTCGGCGTCGCGCGTCAGCATCGCGCGCATGCCGGGCCGCGCGTTCAGCCGCTCGCGCAGCGCCAGCGCGACGGCCAGCACCACGTCCTTCTCGCGCAGGCCGCTGGGGCCGATCGCGCCCGGGTCCTCGCCGCCGTGGCCGGGGTCGAGCGCGACGACGATCAGGCGGTCGATCTTCTCCTTGGCGATGTGCGGCAGCGGCGCCGGCGCGGGCGTCTGGACCGGCGGCGGCGAGGCGGATGGCGAAGCGGACGGCGAGGCCGGCGCCCTGGCCAGCGGCGGACGCTCGATGCGGCCGATGAACTCGCCCAGCGCGTCGCGCACCGCCTTGGCGGCCTGCTGCTCGGCCTGCTCCTTGTCTTCGATCAGCGCGAGCAGCGGGTCGGGCTCCTTCACCGGGTACAGGTCGAACACCATGCGGTGCTGGTAGGCCGCCACCGGCATCAGCGTGAACAGTTGCGGCGCGGTCGGCTGCTTCAGGTCGATCACCAGGCGCACCACGCGCGGCTGGTTCTGGCCGACGCGCACGCCGGCGATGAAGGGGTCGTCGCTGCGCACCTTGCCGACGATCTCGCGCAGCGCCGGGCTCAGCTCCAGGCCGTCGATGTCGATGACGAGGCGGTCGGGCCCGGCGGCCAGGAAGTGGCGCTCGGTCAGCGCGGCGTCGGACTCGATGGTGACGCGCGTGTACTCGTCGGCCGGCCAGACCCGCACCGCGACGATGCTCGCGCCGCGCGCGATCTCGGCGCGGCCGAGCAGCAGCACCAGCGAGCCGGCGGCGAGGGCGTCGCGCCGCTTCACGGCAGCAGCTCCAGGCCGCGCGGCGTGCAGGCGGCCAGCGTGACGCGGCGCGCCTCGTGCTCGAGCGGCTCGATGTCCACGCGCAGGTCGGGCGCGGGCAGCAGCCCGGCGGCCTTCTCGGGCCACTCGGCGAGCTTCAGGCCGCGGCTCGCGAACACGTCGCGGAAGCCGGCGTCCTCCCATTCCTGCGCGTCGTTGAAGCGGTAGAAGTCGAAGTGCCACACCGTGCCGCCGGGCAGCTCGTAGGGCTCCATCACCGCGTAGGTCGGGCTCTTGATGCGGCCCGCCGCGCCGAGCGCGCGCAGCAGGTGGCGCGCGAAGGTGGTCTTGCCGGCGCCCAGCGGGCCGTGCAGTTCGACGAAGGCGTCGCGCAGCGCCGGGCGCGCGGCCAGCGCGCGGGCGTCGGCTTCGCAGTCGGCCTCGTCGGCCCAGTGCAGCGTGCGGTTTCCCAGGATCGTCAAATGCAGGTCTTCGGTGAATCGCGGCAGGGCCGGGGCGGCGGGATTTTCCCAGATCGGAGTGGCCGGCGCGGCATGGGTTCCGTCACGCCAGGCGTTGCAGCGCCAGCAGCGCCAGCGGCAGGCCGGCCATGCCGATCAGCGTCGACATCGTCACCAGCCCGGCGACGAAGCTGCCGTCGCCGCCCATGCGCGCGGCCAGCACGTAGGCGCTCGACGCCGTCGGCAGCGCCGCGAAGGCGACCGCGACGGCCTGCTGCGCCGGCGGCATCGCCAGCGCGATGCCGATCGCGATCGCCGCCGCCGGCAGGATGGCGTGGCGGATCGTGAGCAGGGCCGCGGCCAGCGCCGGCGCGCGCTTCAGGCCGCCGAAGGTGAGCCCCGCGCCCACCGCCATCAGCCCCAGCGGCAGCGCCGCCGCGCCGATGCGCACCAGCGTGGTGGTCACCAGCTCGGGCAGTTGCACGCCGAGCAGGTTGCACACCAGCCCGGCGCTGGTGCTGAGGATCAGCGGGTTCTTCGCCAGCTCGCGCCAGAAGCCGTGCCCGCCGTGGCGCGCCAGCGGCCACACCGCGGCGATGTTGCACAAGGGCACGCACAGCGCCACCAGCAGCGCCACCCAGGCCACGCCCTGGATGCCGGCCAGGCGCTCGGCCAGCGCCAGCGCCACGTAGGAATTGAAGCGGAACGCCACCTGCGCGCCCGAGGCGTGCAGCCGCGCGTCCACGCCCGGCCACAGCCGCAGCGCGTAGGCCAGCAGCACGCCCAGCAGCGTGACGCCCAGGCCGCAGGCCGCCAGCGCCGCGGCGGCCTGCGGCTGCAAGGGGTGGCGCAGGATGGCGCTGAACAGCAGCGCCGGGAAGAGCATGTAGTACACCAGCCGCTCGACGCCGTCCCAGACGCTGCGATCCAGCGGCGTGTGGCGGCAGACGAACCAGCCGATCGCGATGAGGGTGAAGTCGGGCAGCAGCAGCAAGGCATCGGGCATGCACCGAGTGTGCCAGCCCGCCGGCGGCCGCCCGCGCCGCCTACACTGCGCACTTCGCGCTTCCGCGTTTCGACCCAAGGAGACAGAGTCCATGTACCGACGCCCCCTGCTCGCCGCCATTCCCGCGCTCGCCCTGGTGGCAGCGTCGCCGCTGGCCTTGGCCCAGACCTACCCGACCAAGCCGGTGAAGCTGATCGTGCCCTTCGCGCCCGGCGGCACCACCGACATCGTGGCCCGCGTGCTGGCCGAGAAGATCAACGTGCCGCTCGGCCAGACGCTGGTGGTGGAGAACAAGTCCGGCGGCGGCGGCTCGGTGGGCGCCACCGAGATCTCGAAGGCGCCCGCCGACGGCTACACGCTCGGCATGGCCACCGTCTCGACCACCGCCGCCAACCCGGCGATCAACGCCAAGATCCCCTACAACCCGATCACCGACTTCACGCCCATCATCAACGTCGCGGCGACGCCGAACGTGATCGCGGTGCACCCGAGCTTCCCGGCCAAGGACTACGCGGGCTTCATCGCCGAGCTGAAGAAGAACCCCGGCAAGTACAGCTACGCGAGCTCGGGCACCGGCGGCATCGGCCACCTGCAGACCGAGCTGTTCAAGAGCATGTCGAACACCTTCATGACGCACATCCCGTATCGCGGCGCCGGCCCGGCGCTGAACGACACGGTGGCCGGGCAGGTGCCGATCATCTTCGACAACCTGCCCTCGGCGCTGCCCTTCATCAAGGACGGCCGGCTGGTGCCCATCGTCGTCGCGGCGCCGCAGCGCCTGGCGGTGCTGCCGGGCGTGCCGACCTTCAAGGAAGTCGGGCTGGAGCCCGTCAACCGCATGGCCTACTACGGCATCCACGGGCCCAAGGGCCTGCCGAAGGACGTGGTCGAGAAGGTCAGCGCGGCGGTGAAGAAGACGCTGGAAGACCCGGCGGTCAAGAAGCGCATCGAGGACACCGGCTCGCTGATCGTGGCCAACACGCCCGAGCAGTTCGCGCAGCAGATCGCCGCCGAGTTCGACGTCTACAAGAAGGTGGTGGTGCAGCAGAAGCTGACGCTGGAGTGAGCGCGGCGGCCGGCGCGCCGGCCGGCGGCGAGCTGATCGACCGCTTCGCCGACGCGCTGTGGGTCGAGGACGGCCTGGCCGCCAACACGCTGGCGGCCTACCGCCGCGACCTGTCGCTCTACGCCGACTGGCTGGCGCGCGAGCACGGCCGCGGCATCGCCGAGAGCGGCGAAGCCGACCTGCTCGCGTACGCCGTGGCACGCCACGGCGCCAGCAAGGCCAGCAGCGCGAACCGGCGGCTGACCGTCTTCAAGCGCTTCTTCCGCTGGGCGCTGCGCGAACACCTCGTCGCGGCCGACCCGACGCTCAAGCTCGGCAGCGCGAAGACGCCGCTGCGCGTGCCCAAGACCTTGTCGGAGGCGCAGGTCGAGGCGCTGCTGGCCGCCCCCGACGCCGACACGCCGCTGGGCCTGCGCGACCGCGCGATGCTCGAACTGTTGTACGCCAGCGGCCTGCGCGTCAGCGAACTGGTGACGCTCAAGGCCGTGCACCTGTCGATGAGCGAGGGCGCGCTGCGCGTTGCCGGCAAGGGCTCGAAAGAGCGCCTGGTGCCCTTCGGCGAGGAGGCGCGCGCCTGGCTGGAGCGCTACCTGGCCGACGCGCGCGGCGAGATCCTGCAAGGGCGCTCGAGCGACGCGCTGTTCGTCACCGCGCGCGGCGGCGCGATGACGCGGCAGATGTTCTGGAAGCTGGTCAAGGCCCACGCGCTGCGCGCCGGCGTGCGGGTGCCGCTGTCGCCGCACACGCTGCGCCACGCCTTCGCGACGCACCTGCTGAACCACGGCGCCGACCTGCGCGCCGTGCAGATGCTGCTCGGCCACGCCGACATCTCGACGACGACGATCTACACCCACGTGGCGCGCGAGCGGCTGAAGTCGCTGCATGCGCGGCATCATCCGCGCGGGTGAGTTGCTCGTGTGTCAGCGGCGCGAACCGCCGTAGCCGGGCTGGCGCCGGTCGTGCTTGACGACGAGGATGCGGATTCCCGTTGGAACTTCGCGGTAGATGACCGTGTACGGGAAGTCCGTGGCCGGGAAGCCCTTGCGTCCGCGCGCTCGCGGCGTGCCGAGCCCGGGGTCGGCCAGGATGAGTTTCGCAACCCGTTCGAACTCGGCGACGAAGCGTGCCGCCAGCGCCGCAGAGCCTTCGCGTTCGTAGAAGCTCGCGGCCTCTTCGATGTCTCTCAGCGCATGCGGATGAAGTTCCGCAGTCTTCATCCCGGGAACCGGGCACGCAGGTGGACCATCGCATCCTCGAGCGCCATGGGCGCCACCGCGCCGGATTCCAGTTCGGCGTCGCGCGCTTCGGCCAATTGCTCCCACTGCGCTTCCGCCTCGGCGTCCACGTCGAGGCTGGCGATGAGCCGGTCGAGCAGGCGCGCTCTGTCTGCTTTGGACAGGCTCATGACCTGTGCCTGCAGGGATTCGAGGGTCACGGGCATGACCTTAGCTTGCCACAACCGGCGCCGCGCCGCTCAGCCCGCCGCCACCGGAATCTTCCCGATCCGCGCCTGCCACTCCTTGGGCCCGGTGTTGTGCACGCTGATGCCTTGCGCGTCGACCGCCACCGTCACCGGCATGTCCTGGATCTCGAATTCGTAGATCGCTTCCATGCCCAGGTCGGCGAAGCCCACCACCTTCGACTGCTTGATCGCCTTGGCGACGAGGTAGGCCGCGCCGCCCACCGCCATCAGGTAGGCGCTCTTGTGCTTCTTGATCGCCTCGATCGCCACCGGTCCGCGCTCTGCCTTGCCGACCATCGCGATCAGGCCGGTCTGCGCCAGCATCATCTCGGTGAACTTGTCCATGCGCGTGGCCGTGGTCGGGCCGGCCGGGCCGACCACCTCGTCGCGCACCGGGTCGACCGGGCCGACGTAGTAGATGACGCGGTTGGTGAAGTCCACCGGCAGCTTCTCGCCCTTGGCGAGCATGTCCTGGATGCGCTTGTGCGCGGCGTCGCGGCCGGTGAGCATCCGGCCCGACAGCAGCAGCGTGTCGCCCGGCTTCCAGCTCGCCACCTCGGCCTGCGTCAGCGTGTCGAGGTTGACCTTCTTGCTCTTGTTGTAGTCGGGCTGCCAGTGCACGTCGGGCCACAGGTCCAGGCTGGGCGGCTCCATGAAGGCCGGGCCCGAGCCGTCGAGCACCACGTGGGCGTGGCGCGTCGCGGCGCAGTTCGGGATCATCGCCACCGGCTTGCTCGCAGCGTGCGTCGGGTAGGTGGCGATCTTCACGTCGAGCACGGTGGTCAGCCCGCCCAGGCCCTGCGCGCCGATGCCCAGCGCGTTGACCTTCTCGTACAGCTCGATGCGCAGTTCCTCGAGCTTGCTGCTCGGCCCGCGCTGGAGCAGGTCGAACATGTCGACCGGCTCCATCAGCACCTCCTTGGCCAGCAGCATCGCCTTCTCGGCGGTGCCGCCCACGCCGATGCCCAGCATGCCCGGCGGACACCAGCCGGCGCCCATGGTCGGCACCGTCTTGAGCACCCAGTCGACCAGGTTGTCGCTCGGGTTCATCATGATGAACTTGCTCTTGTTCTCGCTGCCGCCGCCCTTGGCGGCGACGGTCACGTCGAGCGTCGCGCCGGGCACCACGCTCATGTGCACCACCGCCGGCGTGTTGTCCTTGGTGTTCTTGCGCTCGAAGATCGGGTCGGCGAGCACCGAGGCGCGCAGCGTGTTATCGGGGTCGAGGTAGCCGCGCCGCACGCCTTCGTTGACGGCGTCTTCCAGGCTGCCGGGAAAGCCCTCGAAGCGCAGGTCCATGCCGATCTTCAGGAACACGTTGACGATGCCGGTGTCCTGGCAGATCGGGCGCCGCCCCTCGGCGCACATCTTCGAGTTGGTGAGGATCTGCGCGATCGCGTCCTTGGCCGCCGGGCTCTGCTCGGCGGCGTAGGCGCGCGCCAGGTGCTCGATGTAGTCGGCCGGGTGGTAGTAGCTGATGTACTGCAGTGCGGCGGCGACGCTGTCGACCAGGTCGGCGTGGCGGATCGTGGTGGTCATGTCGTCTCTCGTCAGGGTGGGGGTTTCTCAGATGAGATTTATTCTCATTCGAGATATATTCGAAGGTTCACCGTGCAGTGTGCATGCACGCCGATTTTGACAGCGGAGCTTTCGCGTTCATGACGTCCCCTGTTGTGCATGCCCGCGTTTCCTTGCTCGCCAGCTTCCAAGACAGTTATCGAGAGCTTCTGCGCTACCTGGCGCGCCGTACCGGCAGCGCCGACGATGCGCGTGACCTGGTGCACGACCTCTGGCTGCGTGTGGCCGAGGCGGCGGGCCGCGAACGGGGGCCCGTGCTGCGCAACGAAAGCGAGGCGCGCGCCTACCTGTTCACGATGGCGCGGCACCTTGCGATCGACCTGCATCGGCGCGACGGTGTCGCGCAGCGCCGCGCCGACGAGCAGCGGCCGCGCGTCGACACGCAGATGCCGGACGCGGCCGAGTCGGTCATGTACGGCCAGGCCATCGACGCCGTCGAGGCCGCGCTGGCGAGCCTGCCCGAACGCCCGCGCCAGGTCTTCCTGCGCCATCGTGTCCAGGGCGAGGACCAGGCGGCGCTGGCACAGGCCTTCGGCGTCTCGCGCAACATGGTCGAGCGCGACATGATGCTCGCGATGGACCGCGTGCAGGCCGGGCTGGAGCAGTGGCGCGCGGGCACGGCCACAGCCACGTCGGCGACGCGCGGCGAGGGTCGCCGGCGCTCGCTGACCGCGCTGCTGAGCCTGGCGGGGGCGGCCGTCGCAGGCGTCGGCGGCTGGCGCTGGTGGCGCCTCGCCGTGCCGCAGTGGGAGCAGGCGGCGGCCACGCGCCGCGGCCAGACCCTGCGCCAGAGCCTGCCCGACGGCAGCGTGGTCACGCTCGATGCGCAGACCCGCGTGCAGCTCGCCTACTACGGGGCGTGGCGCAGCGCGCGTCTGCTGACGGGTGCGGCCTTCTTCGAGGTGGCCGCCGACGCGCAACGCCCCTTCGTGGTGGACGTTCCGCCCGCCGACGACAGTGGGGCGCAGGCTGTGCGTATCACGGTGCTCGGCACGCGCTTCGGCGTGGAGCGGCTGCCGGGCGGCGCGGTGGAAGTGCAGGTCGAGTCCGGCCGCGTGAAGGTGAGCATGCCGGGTGGCGCCGGGTCGCCGCATGAACTCGGGGCCGGCGACGTCCTGCGCTGGGCGCCCGGTTCGCAAGAGGCGGCCGTGGAGTCGATGCACAACGATCGGCCGCAGCAGGCAGCCGCGTGGCGCCGCGGCGTGGTGGTGTTCGACGACGTGCCTCTCGGCGACGCGGTCGAACGCCTGCGCCGCTACCTGCCGCGCGTCGTGGAGGTCGATCCGGCGGCGGCCGGGCTGCGCCTGTCGGGCCAGGTGCGCATCGCGCAGTCCGAGGACTTCCTGCGCGCGCTGCCGGGCATCGTGCCGGTGCGCTCGCGGCTGGAGCCGGGAGGGTGGCACATCCAGGCGCTCTGAGCGGCGCGCGCCGGCATCCCGAGGGCGGCCGGCGTTCAGGAACGGGACGGTGCGGTTCGTTGTAGCGGGGATGGCCACTTTCTCCCCGCGACCGACATGAACCTGACGATCTTGAAGCTTCCCATGCGTGCCACGGCGGCTGCCGCCCTGGCGGCGGCCTGCCTGCACGCCGCCGCACAGACGGCTCGGTTCGACATTCCCGCGCAGCCGCTGGCGGATGCGCTGCGGCAGTTCGCGAGCCAGTCCGGCGTGCAACTCGTTTTTGCCCAGGCCCTGGGCGCGGACCGCACGAGCCGGCCCGTTCACGGCACGCTCGACGCGTTGGCGGCGCTGCGGCAGTTGCTGCAAGGCACGGGGCTCGAGGCGCGCCGCGACGGCGCCACCTGGACCGTGGCGCCCCTTGCCGAGCCGGCCGAGCAGGTGCTGCACGAAGTGCGGGTGAAGGCTCGAGCCGATGCGGAGTCTGCCACCGGCCCCGTGGCGGGATTCGCGGCCAGGCAAAGCGCCACGGCCACCAAGACGGATACGCCCATCATCGAAACGCCGCAGTCCATCACCGTCATCACCGCCGACCAGATGCGCACGCTGCGCACCGCCAGCATCGAACAGGCGTTCGACTACTCGGCCGGCGTGTTGCCGGTGTCGGGCTACAGCCGTTCGTTCGATGCCATCTACAGCCGGGGCTTCTGGATCGACGGGGGCGGCAGCCAGTATGCCGACGGGATGCGCATGTCCGGCAGTTCATGGTCCTCGGGCAAGCAGGAGCCGTATGGGCTGGAGCGGGTCGAACTGATCAAGGGCGCGGCCTCGGTGCTCTACGGCATGGCCGCGCCGGGCGGCGTGCTGAACACCGTGAGCAAGCGGCCCACGCAGGAGCGCGTGCGCGAGGTCGTGGCCGAGGTAGGCAGCCACGGTCACAAGCAGATTGGCGTGGACTTGGGTGGAGAAGTCGCACCCGACAGCGATTGGGACTGGCGCCTCACCGCCCTGGGGCGCGAGAGTGGAACGCCCGTGGGGCCGTTGCGCAACGACGGCCTCTACATCGCGCCCGCGCTGCGCTGGCGTCCGTCGGCGGACACCTCGCTCACGCTGCTGCTGCAACACCAGAAAAGCGAGATCGGCTACTCGTACTCGCTGCCGGTGGAGGGCACGCTGGTGCCGGGGGCAGGCGGGGCCTACCTTCCGCGCTTCACCTTCGTCGGTGAGCCGGCTTTCGACAAGCAGGACGTGTCGAAAACCTCGCTGACCGCGCTGTTCGAGCATCGCTTCAGCGAAGATGCCACGCTGCGCAGCAACCTGCGGCTGTTCGATTCCAAGGTGGACGTGTTTTTCACCGGCGCCGAAAGCCCCACGGCCGATAACCCTCGCCTCTGGGAGCGCACCGCCTACGACGAATTCGAGAACTCGCGCGGCTTCGCTATCGACACGCACTGGCAGCAGCGCTGGCGCACCGGCCGTGCAGAGCACACACTGCTGGCAGGCGTGGACCACGTGCGCCTCCGATCCGGTTACGACGTTTTCCCGCGCCCGCTCGCACCACTTGACATTTACGCGCCGGTCTACGGCGCGGTGCCCGGTGATCGGACAGACGGCTGGCTGTGGCGCGCCAAGCGCAGCCAGACCGGCGTGTACCTGCAAGACCAGATCAAATGGGGCGAGCGCTGGGTGGCGCTGGCCGGCCTGCGCCATGACCGCAGCAGCTACAGCTCCGGCGACCCCCGCGATGCCCTAGAAACCGAGGATACCCGCGCCGCCACGGGCCGTCTGGGGCTGGTCTATCTGATGCCGAATGGACTGGCTCCGTTTGTCGGCTACAGCGAGTCTTTCGAGCCGCAAGGCGGCACCGACGCCCGGGGCCGGCGCTTCGATCCGTCCGAAGGCAAGCAGGTGGAAGCGGGCCTGCGCTGGCAGCCGCCCGGGCAGGACTTTTTGCTGTCCACCAGCGTATTCGATCTGCGCAGAACCAACGTGCTCACGACCGATCCGGTGAACCCATTCTTCAGCGTGCAGACCGGAGAGCAGCGCTCACGCGGCTTGGAGGTAGAGGTGCGTGGGCAGGTCATGCGCAACCTCGAACTGGTGGGTGCGTATGCCTACACCGATCACCGCACGACCAAGAGCAACACGCCCGAGGAAGTGGGGCAACGCCCCGGCGGGCAGGTGTACCACCAAGCCTCGCTGTGGGGCAGCTACCGCCTGGCGGGTTGGAATCTGCCGCAATGGACGCTGGGCGCCGGCCTGCGCTACACGGGCAGCAGCTTCGACCGCGACTGGCGCAGCGGCATCGAGCGCGGCGTGCCGGCCTACACCGTGGCCGACCTGATGACGGCTTGGGAAGATGGCCCTTGGCGCGTGGCGCTCAACCTACGCAACGCCTTCGACAAGAACTACCTGACCTGCGGCTCGGGAAGCTGTCTGCACGGCGACCCGCGCACGTTGACGCTGTCGGCCAGCTACCGCTGGTAGCTCAGTGCTCGGCGCTGGCGCCGGCGTGCACCATCACCCGGTCGGCCAGCGCGATGGCCAGCGCCGAGAACAGGAAGGCGATGTGGATCACCGTCTGCCACAGCAGCACCTTGTCGCTGTAGTTGGCGGCGTTGATGAAGGTCTTGAGCAGGTGGATCGAGCTGATGCCGATGATCGCGGTGGCCAGCTTGACCTTCAGCACCGAGGCGTTGACGTGGCTGAGCCACTCGGGCTGGTCGGGGTGGCCTTCGAGGTCGAGGCGCGAGACGAAGGTCTCGTAGCCGCCGACGATCACCATGATCAGCAGGTTGCTGATCATCACCACGTCGATCAGCGCCAGCACCACCAGCATGATGATGGTCTCGTTCAGCGCGGTCGGCGCCACGTCGCTCTTGTAGCCGATGCTGCCCACCAGCTTGGCCAGCGCGTCGGCGTTGCCGAAGGCGGCTTCGATCAGGTGCACCAGCTCGACCCAGAAGTGGAACACGTACACCGCCTGAGCCAGGATCAGCCCCAGGTACAGCGGCAACTGCAGCCAGCGGCTGGCGAAGATCAGCCGCGGCAGCGGGCGCTGGGGCGAGGGCATCAGGGGCGGGTCGGAAGCGGCCATGGGGGTGTGCTCGGTGCGGGTTCGGGTTTGCCGCAGGATTCTAGGGTGCGTAGCATGGCGGTCGTGGCGGCGCGCCGGGGCGTCAGGCCTTCGTAAGAGCCCCTGCCTAATGTCCCGCACAAAGCAACCATTCGTCGAGGAGACACCATGAGCTCGAGCCATCTCTATCCGCCGCCCGAGGCCGCCGTGAAGAACGCCTACGTCTCCGGCATCGAGGCCTACAACAAGCTGTGCGCCGAGGCCGACGCCGACCACGAGGGCTTCTGGGCTCGCCACGCGCGCGAGCTGCTGAGCTGGAAGAAGCCCTTCACCAAGGTGCTGAACGAGAGCGGCGCGCCGTTCTTCAAGTGGTTCGAGGACGGCACGCTGAACGCCTCGTACAACTGCCTGGACCGCAACGTCGAGCGCGGCCTGGGCGACAAGACCGCGATCATCTTCGAGGCCGACGGCGGCGAGGTCACCAAGGTCAGCTACCGCGAGCTGCTGGCGCTGGTGTCGAGGTTCGCGAACGCGCTGAAGTCGCTGGGCATCAAGAAGGGCGACCGCGTCGTCATCTACATGTCGATGAGCATCGAAGGCGTGGCCGCGATGCAGGCCTGCGCGCGCATCGGCGCCACGCACTCGGTGGTGTTCGGCGGCTTCAGCGCGCAAAGCCTGCGCGACCGCATCGAGGACACCGGCGCCGTGGCCGTGCTGACCGCCGACCAGCAGGTGCGCGGCGGCAAGCACCTGCCGCTGAAGGCCATCGTCGACGAGGCGCTGGCGCTGGGCGGCTGCGACGCCGTGCGCAAGGTCGTCGTGCACCAGCGCACCGGCGGCGAGATCCCGTTCAACGCCGGGCGCGACGTCTGGCTGGCCGAGCTGCTGAAGGGCCAGTCCGAGACCTGCGAGCCCGAGTGGGTGGAGGCCGAGCACCCGCTGTTCCTGCTCTACACCTCGGGCTCGACCGGCAAGCCCAAGGGCGTGCAGCACAGCACCGGCGGCTACCTGCTGCACGCGGCGCTGACGACGAAGTGGACCTTCGACCTCAAGCCCGACGACGTCTTCTGGTGCACCGCCGACATCGGCTGGGTGACCGGCCACACCTACATCACCTACGGCCCGCTGGCGCTGGGCGGCACCGAGATCGTCTTCGAGGGCGTGCCCACCTACCCCGACGCCGGCCGCTTCTGGAAGATGATCCAGGACCACAAGGTCACCGTCTTCTACACCGCGCCGACGGCGATCCGCTCGCTGATCAAGGCCGCCGAGGCCAACGAGGCCGTGCACCCCAAGAGCTACGACCTGAAGAGCCTGCGCATCCTGGGCTCCGTGGGCGAGCCGATCAACCCGGCCGCCTGGGAGTGGTACCACGCCAACGTGGGCGGCGGGCGCTGCCCGATCGTCGACACCTGGTGGCAGACCGAGACCGGCGGCCACATGATCACGCCGCTGCCGGGCGTGACCCCGCTGGTGCCGGGCTCCTGCACGCTGCCGCTGCCGGGCATCCAGGCCGCGATCGTCGACGAGACCGGCGCCGACGTGCCCTGGGGCCAGGGCGGCATCCTGGTCGTCAAGAAGCCGTGGCCGGGCATGATCCGCACGATCTGGGGCGACCCCGAGCGCTTCAAGAAGAGCTACTACCCGGACGACTTCAAGGGCAAGTACTACCTCGCCGGCGACGGCGCGGTCCGCGACGAGAAGACCGGCTACTTCACCATCACCGGCCGCATCGACGACGTGCTGAACGTCTCGGGCCACCGCATGGGCACGATGGAGATCGAGTCGGCGCTGGTGTCGCACACCGAGCTGGTGGCCGAGGCCGCCGTGGTGGGCCGCCCCGACGACACCACCGGCGAGGCGATCTGCGCCTTCGTCGTGCTGAAGCGTCCGCGCCCGACCGGCGAGGAAGCCAAGCGCATCGCCAAGGAGCTGCGCGACTGGGTCGGCAAGGAGATCGGCCCGATCGCCAAGCCCAAGGACATCCGCTTCGGCGACAACCTGCCCAAGACGCGCTCGGGCAAGATCATGCGCCGCCTGCTGCGCTCGGTGGCCAAGGGCGAGACGATCACGCAGGACACCTCCACGCTGGAGAACCCGGCGATCCTGGATCAGTTGTCGCAGGCGAACTGAATTCGCGCGGGGGCGGGGCTGCGGCCCCGCCTGGCGTGCTGAACCGCTGGCGGCCCTTTGCCGCTCCACCCCATCATCAATCGCGCGGCCGGAAACTGATCTCCAGCGAGGAGGGCACGCGCCCGTCGGTGTCGCGCGGCAGGACTTCGGTCTTGTCGATCGCGCGCAGCACCGCTTCGTCCCAGGCCGGCACGCCGCTGCTCTTGATCAGGCGCCGGCCGATGATGGTGCCGTCGGATGCGGCCTTCACTTCCACGGTCGCCTGCGGATTGCCGCTGACCGAATCGGGGAATACGATGTTGGGCAGGATGCGCGCCTTGATGCGTCCGGCGTAGCTGGCCGAGGGGCCGGCGGTCCTGGCGGCGGTGCCGGTGGCGTTGGGCGCGCCGTCGCCGGCCTGCGCCATCATGCGGCGCAGGTTTTCCTCGCGGCGCTTCTCGGCCGCCACCGCCTCGGCCGCCTCGCGCTTCTTCTGCTCGGCCTGCTCCTTCTTGAGCTTCTCGGCCTCGGCGAGCTTGCGCTGCTGTTCCTCCTTCTGCTGGCGCTTGAGCTCTTCTTCCTTGCGCTTCTGCTCCTCGCGCTTGGCCTTCTCGATCGCGATCTGTGCGTCTTCCTGCTTCGGCGTCTCCACCTTGGGCGCGGGCACCGGCGGCTCGACCTTCTTGACCACGGGCTGCGGCGTCGGCTCGGGCGCGACGGGTTTCGGTGCGGCGATCTGCGGCACGGCGGCCCACAGCTCGGCCTCGACGCCGGCCGGGTTGCTGGAGCGCCAGCTCACGCCGAAGGCGATCGCGATCAGCAGCAGCGCGTGCACGGCCAGCGCCATCGCCAGCCCGCGGCCGACACGATCGGGCCGGCGCGGGATCAGCGCGTCGCGCGACAGCGTGGCGGTGTTCATCGCCGCATCAGGCCCCGCTGCTCTTGACCGACAGCCCGACGCGCTGCACGCCGGCGCGCTGCAGCGTGTCCATCACCTTGACCACCGCCTCGTACTTCACCGCCTTGTCGGCCGAGATCACCACCGGCGTCTCGGCGTTGCCGCCCTGCACCTGCTTGACGCGCGCGGCCAGGCCGCGCAGCGCGACGGGCTGCTCGTCCTTGCCGTCGACGCGCATCTTCAGCGCCTCGTCGCCGGCGACGATGACCTCGATCACGTGCTCGGGCGCCTTCTTCGCCTTGCCGACCGTGGGCAGGTCGATCACGCCGGTGGTGATCAGCGGCGCGGTGACCATGAAGATGATCAGCAGCACCAGCATCACGTCGATGAAGGGCACCATGTTGATCTCGGCGATGGTGCGGCGGCGCGTGCCGCGGGCGGCGACGGCGGGCATGTCAGCGAGAGTGCGTGAAGCCGCCGTGCATCTGCGCCGCGGCCGGTGTGACCGGCTGGGGCGGCGGCGCCGCGCCGGCGTTGCGTTGCAGGATGTTGGAGAACTCCTCGATGAAGGTCTCCTGCTGCATCGCGATGCGGTCGATGTCGCGCGCGAAGCGGTTGTAGGCGATCACCGCCGGAATGGCCGCGAACAGGCCGATCGCGGTGGCCACCAGCGCCTCGGCGATGCCGGGCGCCACGGTGGCCAGCGTCACCTGCTGCATGTTCGACAGGCCGACGAAGGCGTGCATGATCCCCCACACCGTGCCGAACAGGCCGACGTAGGGGCTCACCGAGCCCACCGAGGCGAGGAAGCTGAGGTTGGATTCGGCCGCGTCGATCTCGCGCTGGAAGCTGGCGCGCATCGCGCGGCGCGCGCCGTCGAGCAGCGCGCCGGGGTCGCTGACGCGGCGCTCGCGCAGCTTGAGGAACTCGCGCATGCCGGAGGCGAAGATGCGCTCCATCGGTGCGCCGCGTCCCTCGTTGCCGCGCTTGACGGCGTCGGCGTACAGCTCGTTGAGGTTGCGGCCGGCCCAGAACTCGCGCTCGAATTCCTCGTTGTCGCCGCGCACGCGCTTCAGGCCGAACAGCTTGCCGAAGATCACCGTCCAGCTCGCCAGCGAAGCGAGCAGCAGGCCGGCCATCACGAGCTGCACCACCCAACTGGCGTGCATCACGAGGGTGAAGATGGAGAAATCCTGGTTCATGTCAGTGCGTCGAGGATGGCGTTCGGGATGCGCCGGGGGGCGAAAGTTCCGGCATCGACGCAGCCGATGCGGATGTGGCCCTCGGCCAGCAGCGCCGGCCCGCCGGGCGCGCCACCGCCGAGCCAGGCCTGCTGGTGCAGCGCCATCGAGGCGCGGCCGATGTCGCGCGGCTCGACGCTGACCTCGATCAGGTCGTCCAGCCGCGCCGGCCGGCAAAAGCGCACCGAAGTATCGGCGACGACGAAGATCGCGCCTGTATCGGTTCGCAAGCGCTGCTGCGAGAAGCCGAGCGCGCGCAGCCACTCGGTGCGCGCGCGCTCGAAGAACTTCAGGTAGTTGGCGTAGAACACCACGCCGCCGGCGTCGGTGTCCTCCCAGTACACGCGCAGCGTGTGGCGGAACGGCGTGGAGGGGGTGTCTTCTCGGGCCAAGCCCGGATTATCGCTGCTGCACCCGCTGGTACACCGGGCCCCACAGCGGGTGGCCGGCTTCCGACTTCGACAGCGCGAAGGCCGGGTCGGCGTCGCGCGCCGCGCGGAACTGCGCTTCGCACTCGCTGGCGCGGTTGCTGGTGCACAGCACGAAGGCCAGCAGCTTGTGCGCGGCGGCGCGGTCGCGCGGCGAGGCCAGGCCCGCCTGCAGCGCGGCCTGCAACTGCTTCTCGGCCTGCGCGTACTGCGCGTCGTCGTAGGCGCGCATGCCGGCCAGCAAGGCTTTCTCGGCCGGGCGCTCGGTGATGTCGAGCAGGCCGGGCGCCGGCGCGGCGGGCATCTGCGCGCAGCCGGCGAGCGCGGCCAGCGCGACGGCGGGAAGGGCGGCGGCGAGGCGGGAACGGCTCATGATCCGAACTTGTGCTTGAGGTTGACCGTCTGGCCCGGCGCGACGTTGATGCTGGCGCTGTAGGGCGGGAAGTCGGCGTTGCGGATGACGATCTGGTGCCTGCCCTCGGGCAGCGTCAGTTCGTTCAGCGGCGGCGCGGTGCCCACCGGCGCGCCGTCGACCTCGACGGTGCCCCAGGGGCTGACGGCGATGCGCACGCTGCCCGTGCCGGTGGCCGGGCTCTTCGCCGGCGGCGTTTCGCGCGCCGTTCGCGCGGCTTCCTTCGGCGGCGCGGCCCGGGTCGGCGCGGGCCGGGCGGCGGCGCGCACCGGGGCCTGGGCGGCCGGCGGCGGGGCGGGCGCCGCGACGGGTGGGGGCGGCGGCGCGGTGGCCACCGGCGCCTCGGTCGCCTCGGGCATCTTGGCTGCCACGGCCGATGCCGCCGGCGCGGCGGCCACCACGGGCGGCGCGGCGGCGGGCGTCTGCGATTTGACCGGTGCCGGCGCCGGTGCCGGCGTTGCCACGGCGGCCGGCACGGCGCGGGGCGCCGGCTCGCCGGAGCCGCCACGCAGCGCCAGCCAGCCCATGCCGGCCAGCAGGCCGATCACCAGCCCGGCGGCGATCACGACGGCGCTGCGGCGGCGCTGCGGCGCTTCCGGGGCGGCCTCGTCGGGCAGGCTGTCGGCCCCGCCGGCGGTGCCGGCGTTCTCGTCGAGCCAGTGGCGCAGTTCGCGCGACAGCGCGCGCGCCGAGCGGAAGCGGTGCTCCGGGTCCTTTTCCATCGCCCGCGCGACGATCTCGGCCAGCGCCGCCGGCACGCCCGCGTCGAGTTCGTCGGCGCGCGGCGGCTTGTGGTCGAGCACCGCGCCGGTGATCTCGCTGAGCGTCTTGCCGGTGAAGGGCTTCTTGTCGGTCAGCAACTCGTACAGCACCACGCCGAGCGAGAACACGTCGGCGCGCCGGTCCACCGGCTGCTGGCGCGCCTGCTCGGGCGCCATGTAGTAGGGCGAGCCGGCGGCGATGTCGCCGGTGCCGTCGTGCTGGTGCGCGATGCGCGCGATGCCGAAGTCGAGCACGCGCGGCTGCGTGCGCCCGACCATGAAGATGTTGGCCGGCTTGATGTCGCGGTGGATCACGCCCTTGCTGTGCGCATACGCCAGCGCGTCGGCGACGCGGCGCACGATGGTGGCGGCCTGCACCGGCGTGGGGCGCCAGCCTTCCTGGCGGAGCTGGCGCAGGTCGCGGCCCTTGAGCAGCTCCATCGCGATGTAGGCGCTGTCGTCGCTGACGCCGGCGTCGAACACCGTGACGATGTGCGGGTGCGAGAGCCCGCCGGCGGCGCGCGCTTCGTTCAGGAACAGCGCGTTGAAGGCCTCGCGCTCCTCGGGCGCGATCTCCAGGTTCAGGGTCTTGATCGCGATCAGGCGCGACAGCAGCGGGTCGTGCGCGGCGTACACCGTGCCCAGGCCGCCGGCGCCGATCTTGTACTTGAGCGCGTAGCGGCCGATGTGCCCGATGGTGGGCATGCTCTCGTCGGCCTTGGCTGGCACGTTGGTGCGGAAGGCCGTCGCGGGGCCGGGCGGGGCACCGATGTCGGTGTCGCTCCAGCGCACGGATTCGGGGGTGGCGGGCGGGCTGGCGGGCGCGGGGCCGGACGCCGCGCGCTGCGGAACGGGGCTCGGAGAGGTCACTTCGGCAGCTTAGACCAGGGGCTGGTTCGTCGAGCGTGAAAAACCCCCAACGCAGCAGGCTTGGTAACAGCTTTTCACCAAAGACCGGCGCGGCCCCGTGCGGGTGTCACGGGCCGGCGGCGAGGGCCTGTTGCAGCCGCGCCATGGCCTCCTCGAGCTGCGCCAGCGAGTTGGCATACGACAGCCGCACCCAGCGCTCGGCGCCGTGGCGGCCGAAGTCGCGCCCCGGCGTCAGCGCCACGTGGGCGCGGCGCATCAGGTCGAAGGCGAAGTCCCAACTGCTGCCCGCATGCGCCGAGCAGTCGGCCCAGGCGTAGAAGGCGCCGTCGGGCAGCACGGGCACGTTCAGGCCCATTGCGTTCAGGGCCGGCACGACGAGGTCGCGGCGCGCCTTGAACTCGGCGCGGCGTCGTTCGTACTCGGCGATGGACTCCGGCTCGAAGCAGGCCAGCGCGGCGTGTTGCGCCACCGTCGAGGCGCAGATGAACAGGTTCTGCGCCAGCTTCTCGACGGCCGGCAGCAGCGCCGGCGGCACGACCATCCAGCCCAGCCGCCAGCCGGTCATCGAGAAATACTTCGAGAAGCTGTTGATCGAGATCACGTCCTCGCCGTGCGCCAGCGCGCTCGCGCCGTAGCGCTCGTCGTAGCTCAGGCCGAGGTAGATCTCGTCGACGATCGTGAAGCCGCCGCGCTCGCGCACCGCGCGCACGATGCGGCCCATCTCGGCCGGGTCGATGGAGGTGCCGGTCGGGTTCGACGGCGAGGCCAGCAGCACGCCGCGCGTGCGTTCGCCCCAGGCCGCCTCGACGCCGGCCGCGTCGAGCTGGAAGCGCTGCGCGGGCCCGGTGGGCAGCAGCACCGCCACGCCGTCGGCGGCGGCGACGAAGTGGCGGTTGCAGGGGTAGCTGGGGTCGGGCATCAGCACCTCGTCGCCGCGCTCGACCAGCGCCAGGCAGGCGAGCTGCAAGGCCGCCGAGGCGCCGGCGGTGACGACGATGCGTTCGGGCGCGACGTGCAATCCGAAGCGCCGCGCGTACCACTGCGAGATGCGCTCGCGCAGCGGCGCGAGGCCGGTGGTCTCGGTGTACTGCGTGCGGCCGCCGCGCAGCGCGCGTTCGGCGGCCTCGCGCACCGGCGGCGGCGCGGTGAAGTCGGGCTCGCCGATGTTCAGGAAGATCATCGGCTTGTCGGCGCACGCGGGCGAGCGCGCCAGCTCGGCGGCCGCCTTGGCGCACTCCATCACGTAGAAGGGCTCGATGTGATCGAGCCGCGCGGCGGTGCGCAGCATGCCGCCTCAGCGCCGCGCGGCGCGCGCCGCGTCGACCTCGGCCGGGCGCAGCTCGGCGGCGGCCTTGTCGAGCACGCCGTTGACGTACTTGTGGCCGTCGGTGCCGCCGAAGTTCTTGGCCAGTTCCACCGCCTCGTTGATCGCCACCTTGTAGGGCACGTCGACGCAGTGCTTCAGCTCGTAGGCGCCGATCATCAGCACGCCGTGCTCGATCGGCGACAGCTCGGTGGTCTTGCGGTCGACGTGTTTCGCCAGCACCGCGTCGATCGCCGCCGCCTCGGCGATGCAGCCGTGCAGCAGCGCATCGAAGTGCGCCGCGTCGCACTTCGCGAAGCCGTCCTGCTCGCGCATGTGGGCGTCGATCACGCCGGCGTCGGCGCCGCCGATCAGCCACTCGTACAGGCCTTGCAGCGCCAGTTCGCGCGCGCCGCGCCGCGCCGAGGGCGCGCGCGCCTTCTTCCTGGCCGGTGCGTCGCTCACGACAGGTCTTCCAGCAGGTTGGCCATCTCGACGGCCACGCGCGCGGCGTCGCGGCCCTTCTCGTCGGCGCGCGCGCGCGCCTGCGCCTCGTTCTCGACGGTGAGGATGGCGTTGGCGATCGGCAGTTGCAGGTCGAGCGAGACGCGCGTGACGCCGGCGCCGCTCTCGTTGGCCACCAGCTCGAAGTGGTAGGTCTCGCCGCGGATCACGCAGCCCAGCGCCACCAGCGCGTCGTAGTCGTCGCTCTCGGCCAGCGCGGCCAGCGCCAGCGGCACTTCGAGCGCACCCGGCACGCTGACGTGGCGGATGTGGCGCTCGCTGACGCCCAGCGCCTTCAGCTCGGCGATGCAGCTTCGCGCGAGCGCATCGGTGATCCCGGCGTTGAAGCGCGCCTGCACGATGCCGATGCGCAGGTCCTGCCCGTTCAACTCGAGAGCCTGGCCCTTGTCAGCGTCCTGCATGGTGGTCGGTTTCCGAAAAAATCATTGGGCGGCCATGAAGCCGGTGACTTCGAGGCCGTAGCCGGTGGTCATGCTGGGCATGCGGCGCGGGCTGCCGAGCAGGCGCATCCTGGCGATGCCCAGGTCGCGCAGGATCTGCGCGCCGACGCCGTAGGTGCGCAGGTCCATCTGCGCGCGCGCCGGCGCGCGCTCGGCCGGCGCCGCGCCGCTGAGCTTGGGCAGCAGCGCGGCGGCGCTCTCGCCGCAGTTCAGCAGCAGCGCCGCGCCGCGTTCGCTGGCCCGGATGGCGGCCAGCGCGCGCGGCAGCGGCCAGGAGTGGCGGCTCGCGCCGCTGTCGAGCAGATCCATCACCGACAGCGGCTCGTGCACGCGCACCAGCACCTCGTCGGCCGGCGTCCAGCGGCCGTGCGTCAGCGCGAGGTGCAGGCCGCCGGTGCGGTCGCGGAAGGCGATGCAGTCGAATTCGCCCTGCGCGGTGGTGAGCTTGCGCTCGCCGGCGCGCTCGATCAGCGTCTCGTTGCGGCTGCGGTACTCGATCAGGTCGGCGATGGTGCCGATCTTCAGGTGGTGTTCGCGCGCGAACTCGATCAGGTCGGGCAGGCGCGCCATCGTGCCGTCGTCCTTCATCACCTCGCAGATCACCGCGGCGGGCGTCAGCCCGGCCATGCCGGCCAGGTCGCAGCCGGCCTCGGTGTGGCCGGCGCGCATCAGCACGCCGCCGTCCTGCGCGGTCAGCGGGAAGATGTGGCCGGGCTGCACCAGGTCGCTCGCCTTGGCGTTGCGCGCCACCGCGGCCTGCACGGTGCGCGCCCGGTCGGCCGCCGAGATGCCGGTGCTCACGCCCTCGGCGGCCTCGATCGAGACGGTGAACGCGGTGCCGGTCTTCTGGCCGTTGCGCGCGGCCATGGGCACGAGCTGCAGGCGTTCGCAGCGCTCGCGCGTCAGCGTCAGGCAGATCAGCCCGCGGCCGTACTTGGCCATGAAGTTGATCGCCTCGGGCGTGACGTGGTCGGCGGCGAGCACGAGGTCGCCTTCGTTCTCGCGGTCTTCCTCGTCGACGAGGATCACCATGCGGCCGGCGGCCAGCTCGGCGACCAGTTCGGGAATCGGGGAAATGGACATGGAGCCACGAATTGTAGGCGGGCGACCCGTGCGGCCGCCCGTCTGAGCAACCGTCTTGACGGTCAAGCTCGATGAAGCGTCGGATCCCACTTCGAGCCGTGCTTGGCTATGGCGTTGAGCGCGGGCTGTCACTGGCGGCGGGATTTGCCTACGCACAGGTCCTGCTCTACGGCGCGCCGGTCTAGATCGGGACCGCGAAGAAGCTTGCCGCCGCGGCCGTTGCCAAGGCTTTCGGCGCAGTATCGATGTTATAATGAGAACAATTCACATTATCTTTTGAGTTGCCCACCCTGTTCCGCCGCCAGTCCGGAAAGCCGCCATGACCGTCGCTGGAATCGCGCTCCCGCTCCACAGGGATGTGGAGTCCCTCTACGCTCACCACCATGGCTGGTTGAAGGTGTGGCTGCGCCGTAGGCTGGGTGATCCCTTTACGGCAGCGGATCTTGCCCACGACATCTTCGTGCGCTTGCTGGAGCGCGAGGTCGCATTGGCCTTGCAGGAGCCACGCGCCTTCCTGACCATCGCGGCCCAGCGGGCGGTGATCAGTCACTGGCGCCGGCAGCAGTTGGAGCGCGCTTACCTGGACGCTCTGGCCCGAGTGCCTGAAGCGCTGGTGCCGTCAGAGGAGGAGCGCGCGATCCTGCTGGAGACGCTGCTCGAGATCGACCGCCTGCTCGACGGCCTTCCACCGCCGGTAAAGCGCTGCTTCCTGCTGACGCAACTCGATGGTCTCAACCATCTCGAAGTGGCGCAAGCCATGGAAGTCTCGGTCACCACGGTCAAGCGCTATCTCGTCAAAGCTGCCGCACACTGCTACTTTGCGGACGCGCTGCCGGGCTGAAACGATGACGGCAACCTCGCCGCCGATGGTCCGTGCACAGGTCGCGGGGGCGCCGGAGACCCCGATCGCACCGGCGGTCGCACGGCGCGCTATCGAATGGTTCGTCGAACTGCAGGCGCCCGAGGTCGCGCCCGCGCTGAAGGAAGAGTGGTTGCGCTGGCGTGCGGCGCATCCCGATCACGAGCGTGCGTGGCGGCGCATCGAGGTGGTGAACGGCCGGGTCTTCAGCCGCCTTGGGCCGCTGGCGGAACCGTTGCGCGCTGCCGTCACGCATGCCAGCCTGACGCCGCCGCGGTCCCCAGCGCGGCGACGTGCCGTCAACACGCTGGCCGCACTGCTGTTCGCCGGTGGCGCCACCTGGGCGGCGCATGACCAGACTCGCTGGCGCGAATGGGTCGCCGACCATCGCACCCAGCACGGCGAGCGCCGCGCGCTGGTGCTCGACGACGGCACGGTGCTGATCCTCAACACCGCCAGCGCCGTCAACGTGGCCTACGGTCCCGCCGAGCGGCGCCTGCAACTCGTCGCGGGCGAAGTGCTCGTCACCACGGCCAAGGAACAGGCTGCGCGGCCCTTTCTTGTGGAAACCGAGCATGGCAAGGCGCAGGCCCTGGGTACGCGCTTCACGGTGCGGCTGGTCGACGGTGCGACGCAGGTGGCCGTCTACGAAGGCGCGGTGCGCATCACGCCGACCGGTGGCGCCGGGCGCTCCACCGTGCTGCAAGCGGGCCAGCATGCCCGCTTCACCGCCGCAGGCGTGGGCGCGTGGCAGCCGGCCGATCCGGATGGCACTGCCTGGACCGAGGGCTTCATTGTCGCCAAGGGCATGCGGCTGGCCGATTTCGTGGCCGAGCTGAACCTCTACAGCCCGCACGCGATCACCTGCGACTCGGCCGTGGCGGAGTTGCGCGTGTCGGGTTCCTATCCGCTGGACGACATCGGCAAGGTGCTCGACGCGCTCAGCGCGACCCTGTCGCTGCGCATCGAGACCGTCACCCGCTTCTGGGGCGCGCAGACGGTGCGCTTGCGACCGGCGCCGCGCGCCTAAACGCGCCGCGGCTGGAAGCCGTCGCGCGGGATGCGCAACGCGCATCGCACCGCAAGGCTGGGCGCAGGCCCGCGTTTTCACAAGGAGCGAACGAAACAGCTTCCCACCCTGGTCCGTTTCGGAATCTCGTGCGACATGCATGGTGAAAGCCAGCAACTCCACCACCCGCAACCGCAAACGGCCGACCATGGACCATCGTCGACGCGGCGCTTCTCGGCGCCTGTTTTCCAACGCGCTCGTGCGCAGCGCCATGGCGTGCGCCATGGGGCACACCCTCTTCGGCAGCCTCGGTGCCGCCGTCACACTCGTCACGCCCTTCACCGCATGGGCTCAGGCGGCGCCGCTGCCCATCCGCAGCTACAGCATCCCGCCGGGCACGTTGGAAGAGGCGTTGACCCACTTCGGCCGCGCCGCCGGCATCCTGCTGTCGTTCACGCCCGAGAGTACGGCCGGCCTGCGCAGCCCCGGCCTGCAGGGCAGCTACTCCGTACAGGGCGGCCTGGACGCATTGCTCGCCGGCAGCGGCTTGCGGGCCGCCCAGCAGGCCAACGGCACCTTCGTGTTGAGCAAGGAATTTGCCGCCGCGGCTGCATCGTCCGCAGCACCGCAGGCCCGCGAAGCAACACTGCCCGCGGTGAGAGTGATGGCTCAGACCGTTCTCGACGCGGTCACAACCGAAGGAACCGGCTCGTACACCGCCCAGGGCGCCACGCTGATGAAGTCGACGCACGCTCTCAAGGACATTCCGCAGTCGGTCAGCGTGATCACCCGGCAGCAGATGGACGACCAGCGCCTGGATACCTTGTACGACGTGCTGGCCAACACGCCTGGTGTCACGCTGGTGAACCGCCCCAACGGTGGGAGAGACGTCTACTCGCGCGGCTTCGCGACAAGCACCTTTCAGTACGACGGCGTTCCATTGCAGCGCGGCGCCTCCACGGGCAACCATTTCGCGGCGTCGTCCATCTACCTGGACCGCGTGGAGGTGCTTCGAGGCGCCCAGGGCCTGCTGGAAGGCGCGGGCAATCCGGCCGGCGCGGTGAACCTGGTGCGCAAGCGCGGCCTGGCGAAAACCGGAGTCAAGGTCGAGGGCCGGGCCGGCTCGTGGGACAACCTGGGCGCCCGGGTGGAAGCCGGCGGTCCCCTGGATGGCGAAGGCCGCTTGCGCAGCCGCGTCGCGCTGGACTACGAAGACAAGGACTACTTCGTCGACACGATGCATGAACGCAATCTCAACGCCTACGCGGCGCTCGACGTCGATCTGACGCCACAGACCGCGCTGGGGTTGGGGCTCGCGCATTCCCGGCTGGAGGGAACACGCTTCACGTACTACGGCGTGCCGCGCTACGCCGACGGCAGGGCGTTGAACATTCCGCGCTCCGCCTTCATTGGCGCGGACTGGAACAACGGCGACCGACACGAAACCCAGGCTTTCATCGACTTCGAACACCGCTTCGATCCGAACTGGAAGCTCAAGCTGGCCGGTGTATATATCGAGGAAAGCCTCGAGTCGATCATGTCATTCGGCGGATACATGCTGGTGCCGGTGGACGGCAGCACGATCGGCGGCCACGGCTACACCTACGACATCCGGACCAAGAACCTGGGGGTCGATGCAGCGCTCTCGGGCCGCCTGCAGGCCCTGGGCCTGGACCATGAGGTCGTGCTCGGTACCAACTATTCGAGACAACGGCAGAACTACGCGTACGACGAATACTGGGAGTACACGGCCTACAACGTCTTCGATCCCAACCACGATGCGCCGAGGTTCGATGGGATCGCGCCGAACGGCATCTACCGGTTCGCGGGCCGAGAAACCCAGAAGGGCATCTACGGCACGCTGCGCAGCCACCTCACCGACACGCTGACGCTCAGCCTGGGCGTGCGCGCCAGTTGGTACGAGGCCCCTTCGCAGACCCGCACGATGACCCGCACGTCCACCAACCTGCGCAAGGAGAGCGGTGAAATCACGCCCTACGCAGGCTTGGTGTACGCGTTGACGCCCGAGTGGTCGGTCTACGCCAGCTATGCCGACATCTTCCAACCCCAGAGCGCCACCAACGCACAACTGGAGGTGTTGCCGCCCATCGTCGGCGCCAACCACGAGGTCGGCATCAAGGGCGAGCTTTTCGACGGCGCGCTGAACACCTCCTTCGCGGTCTTCCGCATCGACCAGAGCAATCGTGCCATCGCCGACTTCGACTCACCGCCCGTCTGCGGCAGCGCGGGCACCAGCCGCTGCTCGCGCGCGGCCGGCAAGGTCCGCAGCGAGGGACTGGAACTCGAGGTGCGCGGCCAGTTGGCAAAGGACTGGCAATTGGGCGGGGGATACACCTACAACCGCAACGAGTTCCTGCAAGACGCCAACGCCGCCCAGGTCGGCAAGCCCTTCGACTACAACACACCCAAGCACATCTTCCGCCTCTGGGCTGACCACAAGTTGCCCGGCCAACTGGGCCAGTGGAGCATTGGGGCGGGCGTCGACTACCGCAGCGAGCAGAAGACCAACAGCACCACGCGGCTGAACCCGGTGCAGGGCGGCTACTCGATCTGGAATGCGCGCGTGAGCTACCAGATCAACAAGATCTGGGCGGCAGCGCTGAATGTCGAAAACCTGTTCGACAAGAAGTACTACACGTTCATTGCCACCGACTACGTCTTCAGTTTCGTCGGCGAACCGCGGAATGCGTTGCTCACGCTGCGGGGCCAGTTCTGAGGCCGAGGTCGCTCAGGGCCGCGGCAGCGCGCCGCCGAGCATGCGCTCGACGTAGCGCGCGATCAGGTCGATCTCGAGGTTGACGCGCAGGCCCGGTTGCAGCGTGCCCAGCGTGGTGTGCTCGACGGTGTGCGGTATCAGGTTGATGCTGAACTCGCAGTGCTCGGGGTGGTCGACGACGCGGTTGACCGTCAGGCTGGCGCCGTTGACCGTGATCGAGCCCTTGTAGGCGAGAAAGCGCGCCAGCGCCGGCGGCGCGGCGATGCGCAGCTCGCGCGATTCGCCCACCGGGTCGAACGACAGCACGGTGCCGATGCCGTCGACGTGCCCGCTGACGAGGTGACCGCCGAGGCGGTCGTTGGCGCGCAAGGCCTTTTCGAGATTGACCGGCCCGGGCTCGGCGAGGCCGGCGGTCTTCGACAGGCTCTCGGCCGAGATGTCGATCGTGAAGCGCGCGGCCGCCGCGTCGAACGAGGTGACGGTCATGCACGCGCCGTTCAGCGCGATGCTGTCGCCCAGGGCGACGTCGGCCAGGTAGCCGTCCGGCGCCTGCAGCGTCAGGCGCCGGCCGTGCGAGGCGTGCTCGCCGAGCGGCTGCACGTCGACGATGCGGCCGACGCCGCTGATGATGCCGGTGAACATGGGTGTGATTGTCGCAGGCGCCGCGCGGGCGCGGCGTTTCCCCGTTCGGGTGCGACATGCCCGTTCGGGCTGAGCTTGTCGAAGCCCGGGCGAGGTACTCGCATGCCCTTCGACAGGCTCAGGGCGAACGGGGGGGGGCGACGTGTCTCAGAAGTCGGCGCGGCCGTGCGGGCGGGCGATCAGGCGCAGGTCGTCGCCGACGCGCGCCACGCTGGTCCAGCGCAGGCCCAGCGTGTCTTCCAGGCGCTCCAGCGGGCCGAAGGCGGCCAGCTCGCGGCCCACGCCGAGCAGGCGCGGCGCCATGTAGACCAGGAATTCGTCGACCAGCCCCTCGCGCACCAGCGAGCCGTTGAGCTTGTGGCCGGCTTCCACGTGCAACTCGTTGACGCCGCGCTTGGCCAAGTCGGCCAGCATCGCGGCGAGGTCGACCTTGCCGTTCGCACCGGGCACAAGGGCGATCTCGGCGCCGGCCGCCTGCAAGGCCGCCTCTCGCCCGGCCTGCGGCTGCGCGGCGTAGATCAGCACCTTGCCGGGCGGTGCGAGCAGCTTGGCCGCCGGCGGCGTTTCCAGGCGCGAATCGACCACCACGCGCAGCGGCTGCTTCGCGGTCTCGACCAGGCGCACGTCCAGGCGCGGGTCGTCGTCGAGCACGGTGCCTATGCCGGTCAGTACCGCGCCGGCGCGGCGCCGGAAGGCGTGACCGTCGGCGCGCGCCGCCGCGCCGGTGATCCACTGGCTGACGCCGTTGGCCAGCGCGGTGCGGCCGTCGAGCGACACCGCCGCCTTCATGCGCACCCAGGGCCGGCCGCGCAGCACGCGCGAGAAGAAGCCGATGTTCAGCTCGCGCGCCTCGTCGGCGAGCAGGCCCGACTCGACCGCGATGCCGGCCGCGCGCAGCCGCGCCGCGCCCTGGCCGGCCACCTGCGGGAACGGATCTTCGAGCGCCATCACCACGCGGGCCAGGCGCGCTTCGATCAGCGCATCGCAGCACGGCGGCGTGCGGCCGTGGTGCGCGCAGGGCTCGAGCGTCACGTAGGCGGTGGCGCCGTGCACGATCTCGTGGCGCGCGATGGCGTCGCGCAGCGCCATCACCTCGGCGTGCGGCCCGCCGGCCTGCTGCGTGCGGCCGCGCCCGAGCACGCGGCCGTCGGGCGCGACGATCACGCAGCCCACGCGCGGGTTCGGCTCGGTCAGGCCGACCGACTGCTCGGCCAGCGCGAGCGCCTCGTGCATGGGCGTGGGGAATTGCGGCGTGCCCGTCATGCGCCGCATTCTGCGTCAGCGCGAGAGCAGCGCGAGCGCGCCGAGCGCCGGCTCCTGCGCGGCGACCAGCGTGGCGAGCCGCACCTGCTGCGGTTCGCCCTGGGCATCGTTCCAGGCGACGCTGACGTCGACCACCTTCGCGCCCGCCCAGGCGGCGGCATCGACGCGCCGCACCAGCGCATAACGCGGGCTGCCCAGGCCGTCGGGCTCGACGGTGAAGGCACGTTCTGCGATGGCGTCGAACCCGGCGCGCGTGGTGAAGCCGCGCAGGTCTTCGATCTCCTGCTGCGCCAGCCGCAGCGCCGAGCCGCGCTCGCGCGCGAACTCGGCATGGCGGCGCAGCTCGGGCTGCACGCGCAGCAGCGCCAGCGCGCCGATGGCCAGCACCAGCGCGGCGAGCAGCGCTTCGATCAGCGTGATGCCGCGCTGGCGGCGGGGCAGGGGGTTCGTCATGGTCGGGCTCCTCAGAAATCGCGCCAGCCGCCGGCCACGCGCACGAAGCCGCCCTGGCGGGTGCGCAGCGCGTCGAGCACGGCGGCGTCGAGTTGCAGGTCCAGCGAGGCGTCGCCGGCCGCGCCGCCTTCGCTGATCAGCGCGCCGCGCACCGTGGCGGCGGGGGCCGTCCAGCCCAGGCTGGCGGCGTAGGCCACGCCGTGCAGTTGCACCGCGCCTTGCAACTGCAAGGTGCCGGCCGCGACGATCAGCACCGGCCGCTCGGGCGTGCCGAGCGCCAGCGGGCCGCGCAGCAGCACATCGCCGGGCAGCGCCAGCAGCGTCGCGCCCTGTTCGACGGCGAGCGTGACGGCCGCGCCGCAGTCGCCGTGGCAGTCGATGCGGCGCACGGCCTGCTGCTGCGTCCACGAGGCCTTCGATTGCCCGAACAGACCGGCGAAGAAAGGCCCGACGGGCGTCGCGGCGGGGCGAACCGTCAGCGCGGCCGCCGGCGGCATGGGCAGCGCGGCTTGCAGCGCGATCACGGCCTGGTGGCGCGCGAGCGCGCCTTCGTCGCCGCACACGCCGGCGGTGTGCGCGCAGGCGCTGGCGACGAGCAGCAGCCGGCCGTCCTGCGGCCCGGGCTGCACGCTCACGGTGAAGCCCGGCCCGTTCGCTGCCGGCCCGACGGGCCCCATGGGCCCGCAGCCGCAGGCCCAGCCCGAAGCGCCGTGCACGCAGGCCGGCGCCAGGCCGCGCGGCGTGAAGGTGGCGATGCCGGTGTCGAGCAACTGCTCGCGAAAGCTCCGCGCGGCGGTGGCGGCGGCCTGGCAGTCGCCGCCGGTGCGTGCATCGTCGTTGAGCCGGGCGAGCGCCCAATCCAGCCCGGCTTCGGCCGTCTCGAAGGCGAGCGCCGCATCGGCCTGGTTGGACGACTGGCGTAGCTCGATCAGCAGGTTGCGGTTCGCCGCCAGCAGCGTCACCAGCATCGCGGCGAGCAGCATCAGCGTGACCGCCAGCGTGGCGGCGCCGCGTTGTGAAGACAGGGTCATGGTGATTCTCCTCAGGCCGGGCAGGCGCCGGCCACGTCGTCGTTGCGCAGCCGCACCAGCGTGTCGACGCGGCGCCGCAGCGAGGTGTCCTCGGCCGTATGCGCCGCGATGCGCAGCGCGACGCGGCGCACGCTGACGAGCGCCTCGCAGAGCGCGCCGTCCGCGCACTCGCGCGGGCAGTGTTCGAGCAGCGAGACGCTTTGTTCGCGCGGCGCCAGCGAGAACTCGGTGACCACCAGCGCGCCGGCATCGGTGAGCGCCTGCCAGGCGCCGGCGCCGAGCTGCAGCTCGATCACGCCGCGGCGCAGGCGCAGGCCGAACTGTTCGGCGCTGTCCAGCGTGTGGTTCTCCGCCGTGTCGCGCGAGTAGGCGTAGCTCGCCGCGTCCGAGGCCGCGCCCTGCGGCGCGAAGGCCGCATACGGATTGGCCGCCGAGGCCGCCGGCGCGGCCCAGTGCCCGGCGCGGCGCAGGTCGCGCGAGATCACGTCGGCGGCGCTGCGCAGATCCTGCTGCAAGCGCAGCGCCAGCGTCGCGTGGCGGTGCTCGCGCCACTGCGCGACGACCGCGGTGAACGCGGCGGCGGCGATGAACAGGCCGAGCGCCAGCCCGACCATCAGTTCCACCAGCGACACGCCGGCCTGCGAACGTCGGCCCATCTCAAAGCCCCCAGCAGCGCCGGTTGGCGGCTTCGTCGTTGGCCACGCCCTCGTCGGCGCCCGATTCGCGCCGCGTCAGCCCGCCCACGACGCTCAGGCGCAGGTGGCGGCACGCCGCGTCGCGCGCCTGCGCGCCGCTGGCCTGCGCGAGCGCGACGTAGCCCTGCTCGTCGGCCGCGCTCACGTCGAGCCGGTAGTGTCCGGCGCCGCTGCGCTCGCCCAGGCGCAGCTCGGCGAGCGTGCCGTAGCGGCGATGGTTGGCGTACCAGCGCTCCTGCGCGATCTGCAACTGTGCCATCGCCAGCATCGCGTCGGTGCGGCGGCCTTTCTGAAGGCTGCCCTCGAAGCTCGGCCAGGCGAGGCTGGACAGCACGCCGGCGATGCCGACGGCCGCGAGCAGCTCGATCAGCGTGAAGCCGCGTGCGGCGCGGCGCGAAGCGATGTGGTTCATGGTCGGTTCCTCCTCGTCGGATGGTGTTCAGCAGGCGCGGTAGCCGGGCACGGCCGCGTTGGGCGAGCAACTGCGCACGCGGCCCATCAGGTTGATCACGTGGTGGACGGCGCGGCCGTCGCGCGCCGCGACCACGCGCCAGGTGGCGGTGGGCGTGACGGTGCCGTGCTGCGGGTCGAAGGCGAGCGACGCGGTATTGCTCTGGATCGACACGCCGGGCGTCGCGCCGCTGCTGCGGATCAGCACCGCGCCGGCCGCGCAGTCGGCCTCGCCGCGCGGCGTGCAGCGGCAGGCGCCGGCCGCGCCGGTGTGCAGCAGCGTGCAGCCGGTGGCGGCGTCGTGCGCGAGCCGCACCACGCGGTTGCGCGCGAGGCTCTCGCTGCGCGCCAGTTGCAGCGTCGCGGCGAGCTGCGTCGCGGCGGCGTCGAGGCGGCGCTGTTCGATCACCCGCTGCAGTCCGGGCACCGCGACCGTGACGGCCGCGGCCAGCACCGCGATCACGACGCCGGCTTCGACGAGCGTGAAGCCGCGCTGCCGCGGGAAGGAGAGTGTCGAGTCCATGTCGTGCTCCGCTGAGGCCTTGCACGAACTCTAGGAATCGACGCGATCCCGCGCGTCCCGACGAGGGGCGATGCGCCGGGGCCTCGCTGCGGGGCCCTCGGCGGTGGGCTCCCCCGGGCGGGGGAGTTCAGCTCAAATGTCGCGGATGAGCTGCCGGAACTCGTCCACGTCCTCGAAGGAACGGTAGACGGAGGCGAAGCGCACGTAGGCGACCTTGTCGATTCGCTTCAGCTCTCTCATCACCAGTTCCCCCAGCCGGGTGGAGCTGACTTCCTTGGCGCCGCTGTTGAGCAGCTTCTCCTGGATGCGGTCGACCGCGGCGTCGATCTGCTCCACGCTCACCGGCCGCTTGCGCAGCGCCAGCGACATCGAGCCGCGCAGCTTGGCGAGCACGAACTCCTCGCGCGTGCCGTCCTTCTTCACCACCGAGGGCAGCGCGATGTCCGCGCGCTCGTAGGTGGTGAAGCGCTTGTCGCATTTCTGGCAGCGCCGCCGCCGGCGGATCTGGTCGCCTTCGTCGGACTCGCGCGTCTCGACGACCTGCGTGTCGACGTGGCCGCAGAAGGGGCAGCGCATCAGCGGTAGACCGGGAAGTCCTTGGTCAAGGCCGCGACCTTGGCGCGCACCGCCGCGATGTTCGCCTCGTCGTGCGGCTTGTCGAGCACGTCGGCGATCAGGCTGGCGGTCAGCCGCGCCTGCTCTTCCTTGAAGCCGCGTGTGGTCATCGCCGGCGAGCCGAGGCGGATGCCGCTGGTGACCATCGGCTTCTGCGGGTCGTTCGGGATGCCGTTCTTGTTGCAGGTGATGTGCGCGCCGCCGAGGATGGCCTCGGCCTCCTTGCCGGTCAGGCCCTTGGGGCGCAGGTCGACCAGCATCAGGTGGCTCTCGGTGCGGCCGCTGACGATGCGCAGGCCGCGCTGCACCAGCGTCTCGGCCATCACGACCGCGTTCTTCGCCACCTGCTGCTGGTAGGTCTTGAACCCGGGCGCGAGCGCCTCCTTGAAGGCCACCGCCTTGGCGGCGATCACGTGCATCAGCGGGCCCCCCTGGATGCCGGGGAAGATCGCGCTGTTGATCTTCTTGGCGATCTCTTCGCTGCGCGTCAGGATCAGGCCACCGCGCGGGCCGCGCAGCGTCTTGTGCGTGGTGGTGGTCACCACGTCGGCGAAGGGCACCGGGTTCGGGTAGACGCCCGCGGCGATCAGCCCGGCGTAGTGCGCCATGTCGACCATGAAATACGCGCCGACCGCCTTGGCCACCTTGGCGAAGCGCTCGAAGTCGATGCGCAGCGCATAAGCCGAGGCGCCGGCGATGATCAGCTTGGGGCGGTGCTCGTGCGCCAGGCGCTCCATCGCGTCGTAGTCGATCTCCTCCTGCGCGTTCAGGCCGTAGGAGACCACCTTGAACCACTTGCCGCTCATGTTCAGCGCCATGCCGTGCGTCAGGTGGCCGCCTTCGGCCAGGCTCATGCCCATGATGGTGTCGCCCGGCTGCAGCAGCCCGAAGAACACGCCCTGGTTGGCCTGCGAGCCGGAGTTCGGCTGCACGTTGGCGAACTCGGCGCCGAAGAGCTGTTGTGCGCGGGCTATGGCGAGCTGCTCCACCACGTCGACGTATTCGCAGCCGCCGTAGTAGCGGCGGCCCGGGTAGCCCTCGGCGTACTTGTTGGTGAGCTGCGAGCCCTGCGCGGCCATCACGGCCGGCGAGGCGTAGTTCTCCGAGGCGATCAGCTCGATGTGGTCTTCCTGGCGCTGGTTCTCGCGCTGGATGGCGGCCCAGGTCTCGGGGTCGACGCTGGCGACGGTGGAGGCGGTACGGTCGAACATGGTGGCGGCGGTCCTTGACAGCAGACGGTCCCGGCGCGCGCCGCAGGAGGCTGCGGCGGCGGGGCTGCCCAGGCGAACGGCTCGATGCGGCGCGCGACCGCGTCGCTCACCGACCGCGCTTCCCGGTGGTTCACCACCTCAGGCCCCGAGGCGGGGCCGCATCGCCAGTCGCGCGGTGGCGCAAGTGTAGCGGCTCGCCGCTCAGCCCAGCGAGGCCACCTGCTCCGCGTGTTTGGCCGGCTCGGCGGGCACCGCCGCCTCGGCCTCGGCCGGGCGCGGCTCGCTGCGCGGCGCGGCGGCGGGGGCGGGCAGCACCACCGGCACCAGCGCGGTGGTGGGCGAGAGCGCCTTGCCCGAGGCCACGGTGCGCAGGTTGTTCTGCTCGGCCAGCACCTTGCCGGCATAGCCGCCGTCGTCTTCCAGGTTGGCCGCGCCGACGTAGTAGCGCAGGCCCGCTTCCAGGCTGCCGGCGCGCGCGATGCACTCCTTGAGCACCTGCACGCCGACGCGCAGGTTGCTCACCGGGTCGAAGGCGGCGTGCTTGCCGCCGTAGGCTTCGTACTTGTCGTCGTGAATACGTGTCATCACCTGCATCAGCCCCTGCGCGCCGACGCTGCTCTGCGCGAAGGGGTTGAAGCTCGACTCGACGGCCATGATCGCCAGGATCAGCGTCGGGTCCAGCCCGGCGCGCTGGCCCACCGCCCAGGCTTCCTGCACCAGGCGGCTGACCGGCTCGGGCGCGACGCGGTAGCGGCGCGAGATCCACATCGCCACGGCGGCCTGCTGGCGGCTCAGGTCCTTGGGGTTGGCGGCGGTGGCGCGGGCGATCGCGTCGGGCTCGCTCAACTGCTGGGCCAGCAGCTCGGCCGGATCGGCGCGCGCCTCGTGGCGCGTCTTCAGCCAGCCCAGCGCCTGCGCCTCGACGGCGTGGCGCAGCTCGGGCTTGCCGATGGCGAACAGCGCGGCGGCCACGATCAGCAGGCCGATCAGCGCCAGCATGTTGTGGCTGACTTCGAGCAAGCCCTGCCCGACGTCCTTGAGGAACACCGTGGCCGACTCGCCGATGGCATCGCGTACCCGCAGGGTGCGCGTCAAACATCGCTTCAGCGTCGTCGTCATGTCTCTTCCTTTCGCGGTCGCCGGCCCCGGGCGGGGCTTTGCTGCGGCGGTGGCCGCAGGGCGACGGTGATAATTCCGGGCCGGTGGGTGGCGCCGTCTGGTGCGGCGTTCCGGCGCGTCGATCGGGCCTCGTCGGACCTCGATCCGATACTGGCAGCAGCGGCGCTGCTTCTCTATCCCTGCACCGAGGGCCTGGGGTTATCCCGTAGCGGTGCGACTGGCGCGAATTCTAGGAAGCCGCTTCATAACCGGTCAAGACTATGAAATTTGTCTCTAATTACTATTTCGTATGAAATACCGGGACTTGCGTGACTTCATCCAGGGCCTGGAAGGTCTGGGCGAGCTGAAAAGAGTGGCCGATCCTGTCTCCGCGCGGCTGGAGATGACAGCGGTCAGTGACTTCGTGCTGCGCTCGGCCGGTCCGGCGCTGCTGTTCGAGCAGCCTGCCGGTTACAAAATTCCCGTGCTCGCCAACTTGTTCGGCACGCCGCGCCGCGTGGCGCTGGGCATGGGCGCCACCGAGGTGAACGAGCTGCGCGAGGTGGGCGAGCTGCTGGCGCGGCTGAAGGAGCCCGAGCCGCCCAAGGGCCTGAAGGACACCGGCCGTTTGTTACAGATGGCCAAGGCGGTGTGGGACATGAAGCCGGCGCTGGTGCGCTCGCCGGCCTGCCGCGAGCTGGTGCTGGAAGGCGCCGACGCCGACCTGACCCGCCTGCCGGTGCAGACCTGCTGGCCGGGCGACGCCGGCCCCCTGATCACCTGGGGCCTGGTGGTCACGCGCGGGCCGCAGGGCGGGCCGAAGGCGCGTGCGCGCCAGAACCTGGGCATCTACCGCCAGCAGGTGATCGCGCCGCGCCAGGTGATCATGCGCTGGCTGGCGCACCGCGGCGGCGCGCTCGACTTCCGCGAGTTCGCGCTGGCCCGGCCGGGCCAGCCCTTCCCGATCGCGGTGGCGCTGGGGGCCGACCCGGCCACCATCCTCGGCGCGGTGACGCCGGTGCCCGACACGCTGTCCGAGTACCAGTTCGCCGGGCTGCTGCGCGGCAGCCGCACCGAGGTGGCCGACACCGGCGTCGGCGACGCCGGCGTGATGCTGCAGGTGCCGGCCAGCGCCGAGTTCGTGCTGGAAGGGCACATTCCGCCGGCCGAGCGCGGCTGGAGCGGCATCAGCGAGCACGGCGTCGCGTTGAAGGAGCTCAACGGCTACCTGCACGCGCTGGAAGGGCCGTTCGGCGACCACACCGGCTATTACAACGAGCAGGACTGGTTTCCGGTGTTCGAGATCGCGCGCATCACGCACCGCCGCGAGCCGATCTACCACTCCACCTACACCGGCAAGCCGCCCGACGAGCCGGCGGTGCTCGGCGTGGCGCTCAACGAGGTGTTCGTGCCCATCCTGCAGAAGCAGTTTCCGGAGATCGTCGACTTCTACCTGCCGCCCGAGGGCTGCAGCTATCGCATGGCGATCATCAGCATGCGCAAGGCCTACCCAGGCCACGCCAAGCGGCTGATGTTCGGGCTGTGGAGCTTCCTGCGCCAGTTCATGTACACCAAGTTCATCGTCGTCACCGACGACGACGTCGACATCCGCCGCTGGGACGAGGTGGTCTGGGCCATCACCACGCGCATGGACCCGGTGCGCGACACCACGCTGGTCGAGCGCACGCCGATCGACTACCTCGACTTCGCCTCGCCGGTCAGCGGCCTGGGCGGCAAGATGGGGCTGGACGCCACCAGCAAGTGGCCCGGCGAGACGCAGCGCGAGTGGGGCCGCGCGATCGTGATGGACGCGGCGGTCGAGCGGCGTGTGGCCGACGTGGTGGCGCGGATCATGAAGCCGGCCGGCTGACAAGAGGAAACACCAGCATGCCGCGCGCTTGAATCGGCGCGCGCCATCGCCTAGTTTTGCAGGGCCTGTTCAGCAGGCGCACCCGATGGCGCAGTCCCTGCGCGCCAGGAGCCCCGGACGCTTTCCCTCCGGAGCCCCACCCGGCGGCGTCAGCCGCCCGCCCCTCCCGGCCTCAGGCCGGGAGGGGTTTGTTCTTGTGGCCCAGCCGGTGCGAGATCTCCGCCGCCGCCTCGCGCACCGCGGCGGCCAGCGGCGAGTCCCAGCCGGCGGGAAAGCTGTCTTCGTGGCCCAGCGCCGTGATCACCAGGGCCGGCTTGTCTTCGTGGTCGAAGGCCGGCGCGCTGAAGGCGTTGACGCCCGGGATAGGCCGTCCCACCGCGCGCGCCACGCCGTGGCGGCGGAACTCGGCGACGATGGCTTCCAGCTCGCGGCCGACGTCCTTCACCGCCGTGCGGTCGGCGCGGCGCGCCTCGCCCCGCGACGCGGCCAGCATCTCGGTGACCACGCGCGCCGGCAGCACCGCCGCGAAGGCGCGCCCGGTGGCGGTGCCGAACAGCGACATCACCGAGCCGGCGCGCATGTTCACGTGCAGCGGCTGCGTGCCCTCGATCACGCGCACGATGGCCGGGCCCATGTTGCCCCACAGCGCGATCGCCACCGTCTGGTCGATGCGCTGCGACAGCGCCTCGGCCACCGGCCCGGCGGCCTTGACCGGGTCGAGCTGGTGCAGGCAGGCCAACCCCAGTTGCAGCGCCGCCGGCCCGAGCGCATAACGGCCGCTGAGCGCATCCTGCTCGATCAGCCCGAGCCGGCCGAAGCTGACCAGGTAGGGGTGGGCGCGCGAAGCCGGCAGGCCGGCCGCGGCGGCCAGGTCCTTCAGCGTCATCGGCCCGTTGTGCTGGCCCAGCGCGATCAGCAGCCGCCCCCCGACTTCCACCGATTGCACGGCGCGCTGCTCGCGGATCATTATTTGCTCCATGCAAATCAGTTTGACATACGGCAACGGTGGTCGTAAAGTGCAAACACGTTTGCATTGAACAAATCACCGCGGCACAACACGACAGGACCGACGCATGAACCAGAAGGCATTCGCCAGCCAGGCCGACCTGGAAGAGAAGAAGGTCAGCTTCATCAAGCTGTCCGACAACGCCTACGCCTACACCGCCGAGGGTGACCCGAACACCGGCGTGATCGTCGGCGACGACGCGGTGCTGGTGCTCGACACGCAGGCCACGCCGGTGATGGCGCAGGACGTGATCCGCCGCATCCGCGAAGTGACCGACAAGCCGATCAAGTACGTGCTGCTGACGCACTACCATGCGGTGCGGGTGCTCGGCGCCTCGGCCTACATGGCCGAAGGTGGGCAGCAGATCATCGCCAGCCAGGACACCTATGACCTGATCGTCGAGCGCGGCGAGCAGGACAAGGCCAGCGAGATCGGCCGCTTCCCGCGCCTGTTCCGCAGCGTCGAGAGCGTGCCGCCGGGCCTGACCTGGCCGACGATGACCTTCACCGGCAAGATGACGCTGTGGCTGGGCAAGCTGGAAGTGCAACTGCTGCAGCTCGGCCGCGGCCACACCAAGGGCGACACGGTGGCCTGGCTGCCGCAGCAGAAGATCCTGTTCAGCGGCGACCTGGTCGAGTTCGACGCCACGCCCTATGCCGGCGACGCCTACTTCAAGGACTGGCCGCAGACGCTGGACAACATCGCCGCGCTGAAGCCGCAGAAGCTGGTGCCCGGCCGCGGCGCTGCGCTGGTCACGCCCGAGCAGGTGAAGGCGGGCCTCGACGGCACGCGCTCTTTCATCGCCGACGTGCGCGCCGCCGTCGAGGCCGGCGTGGCCGCCGGCAAGGACCTGAACGGCGTCTACAAGGACACCTACGCGAAGCTCGCGCCGAAGTACGGCAAGTGGGTCATCTTCGACCACTGCATGCCCTTCGACGTGACGCGCTGCTACGACGAAGTCACGCAGTACCCCGACCCGCGCATCTGGACCGCCGAGCGCGACCGCCAGATGTGGGCGGCCCTGGAAACATGATCCCCCCCGCAGCGCCTTCGGCGCTCCCCCCAGGGGGCGCCGCCAGCGGCCCGGCGAAGCCGGTTCCGCGGCGGCCGCCTGGGTCGCATGGCGCGATGCCGCGCTCGAGCGGCTCGGCCACCTGTCAGCCCGAAACTCGTTCACCGGAGACAAACGAATGAGCATCCAGCGCATCCACCACGTCGCCTACCGCTGCCGCGACGCCAAGCAGACCGTCGAGTGGTACCGCCAGCACCTGGGCATGGAGTTCGTGCTCGCGATCGCCGAAGACCAGGTGCCGTCCACCAAGGCGCCCGACCCGTACATGCACGTCTTCCTCGACGCCGGCGCGGGCAACATCCTGGCCTTCTTCGAGATTCCCAACTCGCCGCCGATGGGGCGCGACGCGAACACGCCCGAGTGGGTGCAGCACATCGCCTTCAAGGTCGGCTCGATGGACGAACTGCTCGCCACCAAGGCCAGGCTGCAGGCCGGCGGCATCGACGTGATCGGGCCGACCGACCACACGCTGTTCCAGTCGATCTATTTCTTCGACCCGAACGGCCACCGCGTCGAACTCGCCGTGGACACCGCCACGCCCGAGATGAACGCCAAGCTCGACGCGGTGAAGTGGGAGATGCTGAACGAGTGGGCGAAGACGAAACGCGCACCCAAGCACGCGGCGTGGATGCACGAGAAGGAATTCGAGGACTGAACCCCGGCGGCGCACCACGATGCTCAGCACCTATACCTACCCGAAGTTCGCCTACCGCCGCCCGGCCGAACTCGACCGCGCCGGCGCGGTCGACCGCCACCCGGTGATCGTGGTCGGCGCCGGCCCGATCGGCCTGGCCGCGGCGATCGACCTCGCGCAGCAGGGCCAGCGCGTGCTGCTGCTCGACGACGACGACACCGTCAGCGTCGGCTCGCGCGGTCTGTGCTACGCCAAGCGCGCGCTCGAAGTGCTGGACCGCCTGGGCTGCGGCGACCCGGTGGTCGACAAGGGCGTCACCTGGAACGTCGGCCGCACCTTCTTCGGCAACGACGAGGTGTTCCGCTTCAACCTGCTGCCCGACGAAGACCACCACCGCCCCGGCATGGTCAACCTGCAGCAGTACTACCTCGAGGAATTCCTGGTCCGGCGCGCCGAGCAGTTGCCCAATCTCGAACTGCGCTGGAAGCACAAGGTCACCGCCGTCGCGCCCGACGGCCGGGGCGCGCGCTTGCAGGTCGAGACGGCCGACGGCGCCTACGCGCTCGACACCGACTGGCTGGTGGTCGCCGACGGCGCGCGCAGCCCGATCCGCCGCCTGCTCGGGCTGGACATCGACGGCAAGGTGTTCCAGGACCGCTTCCTGATCGCCGACGTGGTGATGAAGGCCGACTTCCCGGCCGAGCGCTGGTTCTGGTTCGACCCGCCCTTCCACCCCGGGCAGAGCGTGCTGCTGCACCGCGAGGCCGACAACGTCTGGCGCATCGACTTCCAGCTCGGCTGGGACGCCGACCCCGAGGAGGAGAAGAAGCCCGAGCGCGTGACGCCGCGCATCCGCGCGATGCTCGGGCCGCAGCACGAGTTCGATCTGGAATGGGTCAGCGTCTACACCTTCCAGTGCCGGCGCATGCAGCGCTTCCGGCATGGCCGCGTGCTGTTCGTCGGCGACGCGGCGCACCAGGTGTCGCCCTTCGGCGCGCGCGGCGCCAACTCCGGCCTGCAGGACACCGACAACCTCGCCTGGAAGCTGCTGCTGGTGATGCGCGGCCTCGCGCCCGAATCGCTGCTCGACAGCTACAGCGACGAGCGTGTCGCTGCGGCCGACGAGAACCTGATGAACTCGACGCGCTCGACCGACTTCATCACGCCCAAGAGCGAGGTGTCGAAGGACTTCCGCAACGCCGTGCTGACGCTGGCGCGCGAGCACGGCTTCGCGCGCGGGCTGGTCAATTCGGGGCGCCTGTCGGTGCCCGCGCACCTGGGCCGCTCGGCGCTGAACACGCCCGATGCCGACGCCTTCGCGGGCACGATGGGCCCCGGCGCGCCGCTGGTCGATGCGCCGGTGCGCTGTGAGGGCCGCAACGGCTGGCTGCTCGGCCACACCGGCGACGCCTTCGTGCTGCTGCTGTTCGCACGCTCGCCCGGCGACGTGGACGCGGCCACGCTGGCGGCGCTGCGCGCGCTGGCCGACGCGCCGATCGCGGTGCAGGCGCGCCTGGTGGTCGGCGAAGACGACGCGGGCGCCGCGACGCCGGCCGGCTGCCGCGTGCTGCTGGACACCAAGGGCCTGGCGGCCGCGCGCCTGGATGCGCAGCCCGGCACCGCCTACCTGCTGCGGCCCGACCAGCACGTGGCCGCGCGCTGGCGCCGCTTCGACGCCGCGCGCGTGCGCGCCGCCGTCGCCCGTGCCACCTGCAACGCCTGAATCCGCCCGCGCCATGGACCACCTGATCACCCAGCCCAACTTCCGCGCCGGCAACGCCGCGCCGCTGCACGCCTACACGCCCGGCGACGACTTCTACGAGATGCTGATCGAGACGCACCGCGGCCTGGCCGACGCCGACAGCCGCCTCGTCAACGCACGCCTGGTGCTGCTGCTGGCCAACCACGTCGGCGATCTCGACGTGCTGCGCGAGGCCTTGCAGGCCGCGCGCGCCGGCATCGGAGCATCGGCATGAGCGCGCTCGACGCGACGCACGACCCCGCGCTGCGAAGCTGGGTCGAGAGCGCCAACGACGCGGCCAGCGACTTCCCCGTCCAGAACCTGCCGTTCGCGCGCGTGCGCCGCAGCGGCAGCGACGAGCCGTGGCGCATCGCCGTGGCGATCGGCGACCAGGCGCTGGACCTGCGCCTGGCCCGCGAGCAAGGCGGCTGGGGCCGCGTGGCCACGGCCTGGCTCGCGCCGCTGGCCGAGGGCGAGCTCGCCGCCTTCATGGCGCTCGGGCCGGGCGCGCGCCGCGGCCTGCGCGCCGTGCTGTCGGCGGCGCTGCGCGAGGACAGCGAGCGCCGCGCGGCGCTGGCGTCCTGCCTCGTGCCGCAGGCGGCGCTCGACCACGCCTTGCCCTGCCGCATCGGCGACTACACCGACTTCTACACCGGCATCCACCATGCCACCACGGTGGGCAAGCTGTTCCGCCCCGACAACCCGCTGCTGCCCAACTACCGCTGGGTGCCGATCGGCTACCACGGCCGCGCCTCCTCGATCGTGATCGACGGCACGCCGGTGCGCCGCCCGCTCGGCCAGTTGAAGGGCCCCGACGACGCCGTGCCGCGCCTCGCGCCGACGCAGCGGCTCGACCACGAACTGGAACTGGGTTTCCTGATCGGCGCCGGCAATGCGCAGGGCGAGCCGATTCCGATTGCCGACGCGGAAGAGCACTGGTTCGGCACCGTGCTGCTCAACGACTGGTCGGCGCGCGACGTGCAGGCCTGGGAGTACCAGCCGCTCGGGCCCTTCCTGGCGAAGAACTTCGCCAGCACGATCTCCGCCTGGGTGGTCACGCCCGAGGCGCTGGCGCCGTTCCGCGTGCCCTTCGAGCGCCCGGCGGGCGACCCGCAGCCGTTGCCCTACCTGGATTCGCCGGCCAACCGCGCCGGCGGTGCCATCGACATCGTGCTCGAAGTCGGCTTGCAGACGCCGCGCATGCGCGAGGCCGGCGTGCCGCACCAGCGGCTGATGCAGTCGAACTTCCGCGATTCGTACTGGACCCTCGCGCAACTGATCGCGCACCACACCGTGGGCGGCTGCAACCTCGGCGCGGGCGACCTGCTCGGCTCGGGCACGCAGTCCGGCCCGGCGGCGGGGCAGGGCGGCTCGCTGCTCGAACTCACCGAGGGCGGACGCCGGCCGATCACGCTGGCCAACGGCGAGACGCGCACCTTCCTGCAGGACGGCGACAGCATCGAGCTGCGCGCGCACTGCGAGCGGGCCGGCGCGCGCCGCATCGGCTTCGGCCGCTGCGAAGGCCATGTGCTCACCGCGGTGAAGGCGCCCTGACTATCGTTGCGGCCTGTGCACCGGGAGACGAGCATGGCGCAATGGCGACGCAAGGGCGGCGACGAGACCTTCAGCGCGGAGGAGATCGACGCGCGGCTGAAGGACGAACTGCCGAAGTGGTATTTCGAGGACGGCTTCATCCGCCGCAAGTACAAGACCAGCGGCTGGAAGTCCACGCTGATGGTCGTGAACACCGTCGGCCACCTCGCCGAGGCGGCCTGGCACCACCCCGACCTGACCGTCTCGTACGCCTTCGTCATCGTGAAGCTGCAGAACCACGAGGCCAAGGGCATCACCGAGAAGGACTTCGCGCTGGCGAAGAAGATCGAGGAGGTGCTGACGTGGCAGCCCGGCCGGGAAGAGGGCGGGCCGCTGCAGGGCACGCCCGACGACCCGCGCTTCAAGTACCTCAAATACGACTGAACCGCGCCGCCCGGCGCAACAGACTGTCCCCCAATCGGAACAGCGCGGCGCGCGGCGCGAGCACTGGCGCGCCTTCGCGTGGCGGAACGGGGCTTGCTACCTGAGGCCGTATGCTCCGACCGATAGACGCTCCGCTGCCGCCCCCGATGGCCTCTTCGCCGCTGTCCGCGCCGCGCGCCGCCGTGCGCGTGCAGGCGCCGGGGCGCCTGCACCTCGGCTTCATCGACCCATCCGGTTCGCTGGGGCGGCGCTTCGGCAGCATCGGCCTGGTCATCGACGGTTTCGAAACCGAGCTGGAACTGCGCCACGCCGGGCGCGATGCCTTGCAGGCCGAGACGCCCGAGGCGCAGGCCGAGCTGCCGCGCGCCGCGCAACACCTCGCCGCGCTGCGCGAACGCAGCGGCCGGCGCGAGCCGCTCGCGCTGCGGCTGCGCCGCGTGCTGCCGGCGCATGCCGGCTTCGGCTCGGGCACGCAGCTCGCGCTGGCGCTCGGCCGCGCGTTTGCGTGCGTGCACGGGCTGGACACGCCCACCGCGACCCTCGCGCAGTGGCTGGGCCGCGGCCGGCGCTCGGGCATCGGCATCGCCGGCTTCGATGCCGGCGGCCTGCTCGTCGACGGCGGCCCGGGGCGCGACGGACAACCCGCCCAGTTGCTCTCGCGCATCGAACTGCCGGCCGCGTGGCGCGTGATCGTCGTGCTCGATGCGCGCATGCGCGGCCTGTGCGGCGAGCCCGAGCGCGCCGCCATCGCCGCGCTGCCCGCGCTGCCGCAGGCCGACGCCGCCGACATCTCGCACCAGGTGTTGATGCGCATGCTGCCCGGCGCGGCGGGCGACGACTTCGGCGCCTTCGCCGCCGGACTGAACCGCGTGCAGCAACGGCTGGGCGAGCACTTCGCGCCCGCGCAGGCCGGCAGCGCCTGGACCAGCGCGGCCGTCGGCCGGCTGATGCGCTGCTGGGGCGGGCAGGGCGCCGACGCCGCCGCGCTCGGCCAGAGTTCGTGGGGCCCGACGGGCTTCGCGATCGTGCCCTCGGAAACCGCCGCGCACGCCCTGGTCGCCGCGGCGCGCGCCGCCGGCGTGCTGGACGACGCGCTCGAATGTCGCGTCGTCGGCGCGCGCCGCGGCGGCGCACGCATCACCCAAGCCGGAGACGAGCGCTGATGGAACGCCCCTACATCCTGCACATGATCACGCCGGGCAAGCAGATGAGCCCGTTCGACATCAACATGGCCGCCGACGCCGGCTACCAGATCATCGTGCCCTACTGCGAAGCCGACATGAAGAGCGTGGCCTCGCTGACGCAGGACGCGATCTTCTCGCGCGGCCCCAAGGGCGTGGCGCGCACCGGCCTGTTCATCGGCGGGCGCGACGCGCTGGTGGCCGCCGACATGCTCGAGGCGGCGAAGAAGGCGATGGTGCCGCCCTTCGTCGTCTCGCTGATGGCCGACCCGAGCGGCGCCTACACCACCGCCGCGGCGATGCTGGCGAGCGTCGAGGCCGCGCTGCTGAAGCAGCGCGAACAAGGCCTGAAGGGCCTGCGCGTGGTGGTGCTGGGCGGCACCGGCCCGGTGGGCCGCATCGCCGGCGTGCTGGCCGCGCAGGCGGGCGCCGACGTGGCGCTGTCCAGCCGCAACGGCATCGACGTCGCCGAGGAGGCCGCCCGGCAGACCGGCACGCGCTTCGGCGTGAGCATCCACGGCACCTCCGGCGGCGACCGCGCCGCGCTGCGCACCTCGATCGCCGATGCCGACGTGATCCTCGCCTGCGCCGCCGCCGGCGTGCAGGTGGTGTCGGCCGACGACCTCGCGCATGCGAAGAAGCTGCGCGTGGCCGCCGACGTCAACGCCGTGCCGCCGGAAGGCGTGGCCGGCGTCGGCGTGATGGACGACGCCAGTCCGCTGGCGGGCACGAACGCCGTCGGCATAGGCGCGCTGGCGATAGGCAACGTCAAGTACCAGACCCAGCATCGCCTGCTGGTGCAGATGCGCGAGTCGCCGAAGTCGGTGCTGGGCTTCGCCGAGGCCTTCGCGATGGCGCGCGCCTTCCTGGCCGAATCGGCCGCCCGGGCCGGCTGAGCCGCCGGTGCTGGCACTGGCGGCGCTCTCCGCTCGCGCGCCGGCCGAGGCCGCGGCGCGCGACGGCCTGCGCAGCGTCGCGCTCGACGTGTTCGGCGATGCCGACACGCGCCAGTTCGCGGCCGAGTGGCATGCGATCGGCAGCGTGGCGACGATGCGCATCGACGACGAACTGTTCCTCGCGGCGCTGGACAAGCTGGCGCGGCGCGGCGACGTGCGCGCCTGGAGCGCCGGTAGCGGCTTCGACGGCCGCGTCGACCTGCTCGAACAGGGCGCGGCGCGCCTGCCGCTGCTCGGCAGCGCGCCCGACGACGTGCGCCGCGTGCGCGATCCGCGCGAGTTCTTCGGCGTGCTCGACGCGCACGGCATCGGCTTCCCGCCCATCGCCTTCGAGCCGCCCGGCCGGCCGGCGGGCTGGCTCGTCAAGCATGCCGGCGGCTGCGGCGGCTGGCAGGTGCGGCGCGCCGGGGTCGACGAGGCGCCGGCGCCCGGGCGCTACTGGCAGCGCGAGCGGCCCGGCGCGGCGATGTCGGCCAGCTTCGTCGGCAACGGCCGCGACGCCGTGCTGCTGGGCGTGAACCGGCAGGGCAGCAGCGCCATCGGCAAGCGCCCCTTCGTGTTCACGCGCATCGCCGGGCCGGTGGCGGTGAGCGAGCGCGCGCGGCGCGAGCTGACGGCCATCGTGCGCCTGCTCGCCGGCGTGTTCCGCGTGCGCGGGCTGGCGAGCCTGGACGTGCTGCTCGACGGCGATACTCTCGAGGTGCTCGAGCTCAACCCCCGCCTGCCGGCCAGCCTCGCGCTCTACCCGCGCGCCTTCTCGGCGCACCTGCTCGCCTGCGAGCGCGCCGAACTGCCCGCGGCACCCGCCGGCGACGGCCGCGTGCGCGGCAGCGAGATCGTGTTCGCGGCGCGGCCGGTGCACGTCGATGCGGCGCTGGCCGCGGCGCTCGCGGCCGTGCCCGGCGCGCGCGACCTGCCGCGGGCCGGCACACGCATCGGCGCCGGCGAGCCCGCATGCAGCGTCTGCGCCGAAGCCGGCGGCGAAGCGACGATGAACGACAGGCTGGCGGCGCGCCGCGCCGCCGTCGCAGCCCTTCTGGAGACAAGCCATGAGTGACCATCCCGCCGCCCTGGCCGGCTGCACGCTGAGCCTGAACGCCCACGTGCAGCCCTGGGTCGATCGCCTCGTCGCCGACGCCGACGCGCTGCGCGTGCAGGTGCGCCGCGACGACAGCGGCGCGCGCATCGTCGATGCCGGCATCACGGCGCCGGGCAGCGTCGCCGCCGGCACGCTGATCGGCGAGATCTGCCTGGGCGGCTTCGGCAGCGTCGCGCTGAAGACGTCCGCCGCCGACGGCTGGCCGAGCTGGCTGGAGGTGCGCAGCTCGCAGCCGGTGCTGGCCTGCCTGGCCAGCCAGTACGCCGGCTGGAGCCTGGCGGCGAGCAAGGAAGAGACCGGCGGCAAGAAGTTCTTCTCGCTGGGCTCCGGCCCGGCGCGCGCGCTGGCCGGCAAGGAGAAGCTCTACGCCGAGCTCGGCTACCGCGACCGCGCCGACCGCGGCGTGATCGTGCTCGAAGTCGACCGCGCGCCGCCGGCGGTGATCGTGCAAAAACTGCTGCGCGACTGCGGCCTGGCGCCGGAGGGCCTGACCATCGTGCTGACGCCCACCAGCAGCGCCGCCGGCACCACGCAGGTGGTGGCGCGCGTGCTCGAGGTGGCGCTGCACAAGACGCACGAGCTGGGCTTCCGCCTCGACCACGTGGTCGACGGCATCGCCAGCGCGCCGGTGCCCGCGCCCAGCCCGGACGGCGTCGAGGCGATGGGGCGCACCAACGACGCGATCCTGTACGGCGGGCGCGTCCACCTGAGCGTGTGCGGCAGCGACGAGGCGGCGCGCGCGCTCGCGCAGCAACTGCCTTCGCGCAATTCCAAGGACTACGGCCGCTCCTTCGCCGAGATCTTCAAGGCCGTCGAGTACGACTTCTACAAGATCGACCCGGCCCTGTTCGCGCCGGCCGAGGTGTGGATCAGCAACCTCGACAGCGGCGCCACCTTCCACGCCGGCGCGCTGAACATGGACCTGCTGCGCGGCCTGTGGCTGGAGCCGGCATGAGCCTGCGCGTCGCGATCGCCGCCGACGAGGTCGGCTGGCACACGCGCCAGTTGCAGGCCGCGCTGCGCGAGCGCGGCGCGCTGGGGCGCTGCGTCGATCTCGAAGACTGCCGCATCGACACCAGCGCCGCCTGGCACGGCCTCGTGATCCCCGGCTTCGGCACCGCGCTGCCCGACGCGGTGCTGGTGCGCGGCATCGCGGGCGGCAGCTTCGAGCAGGTGACCAAGCGCCTGGGCGTGCTGCACGCGCTGCGCGAGCTGGGCGTGCCGGTCTACAACGACGCGCGGGCCATCGAGCGCAGCGTCGACAAGAGCATGACCAGCCTGCTGCTGCACGCCGCCGGCATCGCGACGCCGGCGACCTGGGCGCTGGAGTCGCCCGCGCAGGCGCGCCGCCTGGTGATGCGCGAGAGCGCGGCCGGCCGCGCGCTGGTGCTCAAGCCGCTGTTCGGCTCGCAGGGCAAGGGCTTGCGGCTCGTCGGCTGCGTGGCCGGCGCGCACGTGCCGCTGCCCGAGCTGAAGGGGCCGTACGGCTCGCTGGCCTACCTGCAACGCTTCATCGCGCCGATCACCTCGCCCGGCTTCGACTGGCGCGTGCTGGTGGTCGGTGGGCGGGCGCTGACGGCGATGAAGCGCGTCAGCACGCACTGGGTGCACAACGTCAAGCAGGGCGCGCGCTGCGAGCCCTGCGCGCCGAGCCCGGCGCTGGCCGGGATCGCCGAGGCCGCGGCGCGCACGCTGCAGATGGACTACGCCGGCGTCGACATCCTGCCCGACGGCTCGATGGACCGGCTGCGCGTGCTCGAAGTCAACGGCGTTGCCGCCTGGCAGGGCTTGCAGCGCGTGACGCCGTTCAACATCGCGCGCGCGATCGTCGACGACCTGCTCGACCGGCGCATCGCGGCGGCGCGGCCGGCGCGCCGCGCATGAACCCGCGCTCGATCGAAGACTGCTTCCTGCGCGCCTGCTGGCTCGACGTGGCGGTGCGCAAGCCCGGCAACGTCAGCCTGGCCTCGGCCGGGCACCGCATGCGCGCCGAGCAGTTCGTCGCCAGCGCCCGCGCGGCCGCCGCGCCGCTGTGCGCGCCGGGCGCGCGCGTCGGCGCGCGCATCGAGGCGGCGATGGATGCCACCTGGCGCGCCGTCGGCTGCAACACCAACCTCGGCATCCTGCTGCTGTGCGCGCCGCTCGCGGCGGCGGCCGAGCGAGCGGGCGCGCGCTCAGGCGCTGCGGCATTGCGCGCGGCGCTCGCCGACGTGCTCGCCGCGCTCGACCTCGACGACGCGCGCGCCGCCTACCGCGCGATCGCGCAGGCGAATCCGGGCGGCCTCGGCGCCGCGCCCGAGCAGGACGTGCGCGACGAGCCCACGCGGGGCCTGCGCGACGCGATGGCGCTGGCCGCGCCGCGCGACCGCATCGCGGCGCAGTACGCGAGCGGCTTCCTCGACGTGTTCGAGACCGGCCTCGGGAACCTTTCCCCTGGTCCGGTGCCGGATGCCGCGCCGGGCGAAGACGCCGACGCGGCGACGTGCGCCGCGGTGCAGCGCCTGTTCCTCGCCTTTCTGGCGGCCTGGCCCGATTCACACATTGTTCGAAAACACGGCGAGGCCGTGGCACACACTGTCATGCGCTCGGCGCAGGGCTGGCGGGCGCTCGACGCGTCTGCGCGCGAGGCCGGTCTGCCGCGTTGGGACGAGGCGCTCAAGGCGCAGGGCATCAACCCCGGGACCAGCGCCGACCTCGTGGTCGCGAGCGTGTTCGCGGCCGGCTTGCTCGCGCCGCCATGGCATGGAACGTGTTAGCTGGATCGCACGCTGCGCCGCGGGCCAGTGTGTCGACACTTCAAGAATCACTTACAGGAGATGGAAAAGCCATGGCAAAGATCGATCGCATGATGGTTGGCGAGTCGCTCGTCGGTGACGGCAACGAGGTCGCGCACATCGACCTGATCATCGGGCCGCGCGGCTCGGCGGCCGAGTCCGCGTTCGCCAACGCGCTGACCAACAACAAGGACGGCTTCACCTCCTTGCTGGCCGTGGTGGCGCCGAACCTGCTGACCAAACCCGCCACCGTGATGTTCAACAAGGTGACGATCAAGGGTGCCAAGCAGGCGGTGCAGATGTTCGGCCCGGCGCAGCGCGCCGTGGCGATGGCCGTGGCCGACAGCGTCGAGGACGGCACCATTCCCGCCGCCGAGGCCGACAACCTGTTCATCAGCGTCGGCGTCTTCATCCACTGGCTGGCCGAAGACGACAAGAAGATCCAGGATTACAACTACCGCGCCACCAAGGAAGCGCTCGCGCGCGCCGTCGCCGGCTCGCCGACCGCCGCGGAAGTCGTGGCCAAGAAGGGCTCGGTGGCCCACCCGTTCCAGGCGAAGTGAGAGAGAGGGGGCGCGCCCGCGAGGGCGCGTCTCGTGAGCGAGGGTCGAGAGTTGCCGACCGGTGTGTCCGGTCGGCTTTTTGCCGTCCGGTCGTCGTGCGGTGCTCGCCCCGTCAGCGCCGCTCGCCCGGCACCATGCCGCTGCCCAGCAGGTGCAGCACGGCCGCGCCGCGCGGCGCGGGTTCCGGCGCGAAGCGCTCGATCTGCACGCCCACCGCGGCCACGTCGTCGAACTTGCGCGGCTTGACTACCTTGACGCGTACCCAGCGCGCGCCGAACTCGTCGATCAGGATGCCGGCGATCGTCTCGGCCAGGGCTTCCAGCAACTGCACCCCGTGCCCGGCCAGCAGCGTGCGCAGGCGCTCGTGCACGGCGCCGTAGTCGATCGTGTCGCCGATGCGGTCGGTGTCGCAGGCGCGCGAGCGCGCGAGGCCGGCGTGCAGGTCGATCACCACCGGCTGCGGGCGGTGCAACTCGCTGTCGTGGATGCCGATCACCGTCTGGCCGGTGAGGCCTTCGATGAAGATCAGGTCCAGCGGCGCGCCGGCGATGGCGGGGGCGGCGACGAAGCCGGTGCTCTGGGCATCGAGGGGCGTCAAGCGAGTCTCCATGGGGTGAACGGGGCGTGGGGTGAGCGGCAGCAAGTTGCAGGCCGGGCGCCGCGCGGCGGCACCCGTGGTTTACCCGGTGCGGGGGGTGGAATGCCCGCACCACAATCGAGAATGGTTCCCGATTTTGTCGGGCCTGCCTGGAGACGATGATGACGATGACGATGCGTGAAGCCCACAGGCATGCCGACCGGATTCTGGAACTGGTGCGCGCCGGCGCGCAGCCGCAGGCCAACGACCCGGTGGCGCAGTCGTGGAGCCGCTGCCTGAACGAATACCGGCTCGACCCGGCGCGGCCCTGCGAGCCCTCGTTCGTCGCGCGCGTCGAGCTCGAGGAGCGCCGCGCGCGCCGCGCCGACGTGATCGCCTGCGCGCGCTACGAGATGACCACGCTGTACCAGCAGCTCGCCGACCCCGAGGCGGCCGTGGTGCTGACCGACACCGACGGCGTGATCGTGCACATGGTGTCCTCGCCCGAGTTCGCCGCCGAGGCTGGCCCGCTCGGCCTGCGCGTCGGCGGCGCCTGGAGCGAGGCGGCGATGGGCACCAACGGCATGGGCACCTGCCTGGCCGCCGGCGGGCCGGTGTCGGTGCGCAAGGAAGACCATTTCTTCAACGAATTCACCCAGCTCACCTGCTCGGCGGTGCCGGTGTACGACCCGTCGGGCGAGATCGCCGCGGTGCTCGACGTCACCAGCCGCTCCAGCCTGATGCAGCAGCACCTGCTGGTGCTGCTGGGCATGACGGCGCGCATGATCGAGAATCGCCTGATCGACACGCGCTACGGCAACGCGCACCCGCTGCACTTCCACAGCCGCCCCGAGTTCGTCTACACGCTGCACGAGGGCAAGCTGGCGGTGGGCGACGACGGCCGCATCCTCGCGGCGAACCGCAGCGCGCTGTTCCAGCTCGGCCTGCAGTCGATGAGCGACATCCGCGCGCGCCGCATCGAGGACTTCTTCCAGACCTCGCTGGAAGACATGCTCCAGCGCAGCAACGCCTCGTCGTTTCATCCCGTGGTGACCTACCGCGCCAACGCCGCGCTGCGTTTCTTCGCGGTGGCGCGCCGCCCCGCGCGCGACGCCAAGGCGCCGGTGCTGGCCGGGCCGGGCGTGTCGGTGCCGGCGGTGGAAGCGCCGCCGCTGCCCGCGCCGGCCGCGCGGCCGGCGGCGCGTACCGCCGTGGCCGCGCCCAGGCAGGCGAGCAGCGCGACTTTCCTCGACACGCGCCTGGTCGCCGCGCTGGACACCGCGCGCCGCGTGATCGCGCGCCAGACGCCGGTGCTGCTGTGCGGCGAGACCGGCTCGGGCAAGGAGGTGTTCGCGCGCGCGGTGCACGAGGTCAGCCCGCATGCCGGCGGCGCTTTCGTGGCGGTCAACTGCGCCAGCCTGCCCGAGACGCTGATCGAGTCCGAGCTGTTCGGCTACCGTGCCGGCGCCTTCACCGGCGCGCAGCGCACCGGCCGGCGCGGCAAGATCCTGCAGGCCGACGGCGGCACGCTGTTCCTCGACGAGATCGCCGACATGCCGCTGGAACTGCAGGCGCGCCTGCTGCGCGTGCTCGACGAGCGCCAGGTCACGCCGCTGGGCACCGAGGAGACGCACCCGGTCGACTTCCAGCTCATCAGCGCCAGCCACCAGCACCTGCCGACGCGCGTGCGCGAGGGCAAGTTCCGCGAAGACCTGTACTACCGCCTCGCCGGCATCGAGCTGAGCCTGCCGCCGCTGCGCGAGCGCAGCGACAGGCGCGAGCTGATCCAGGCCGTGCTGAACTCGGAGGCGGGCGGCGGCGCGGCCAGCCTCTCGGCCGACGCCGAGCGGCTGCTGATGGAGCACGCCTGGCCGGGCAACATCCGCCAGCTTCGCCACGTGCTGCGCAGCGCCGCGGCGCTGGCCGATGGTCGGCCGATCACGCGCGAGCACCTGCCCTCGCTGCTGCACGCGCCGGCACCGGCGCTGTCGCCCAAGGCCGTGGCGCCGTTGGCCGCGGCGACGACGGCGCCGGCCGTGCCCGAGGATCTTCCGGTCAAGCTCAACCCCATCCAGGCCAACGAACGCCAGGTTCTGCTCCAATTGCTCGAACAGCATCGCTGGAACGTGAGCAACGTCGCCAAGGCGCTCGATGTCAGCCGAAACACCCTCTACCGCAAGCTCCACAAGCTCCACATCGAGGTCAGTCACCCCGAGTGAGCCAGATTTCGCGAAGCGCTCGCGCTTCGCCTGGTGCATCACCGGTTCCGGCCATTTCCTGGATGAGTCGATGGCGCTGGCGCGGCGCCTGCCGGATCTCGACCTGTTCCTGTCGGATGCCGCCGAGGAAGTGCTCAACATCTACGGCATGCGGCCCGAGGAACTGAAGCCGCGCTTCGGCCCCGGCTTCCGCCTGGTGCGCGACAAGACCGCCAGCGCGGTGCCGGTGGGCATGCTCTACGACGACATCTACCACACGGTGGTGATCGCGCCGGCGACGAGCAACACGGTGGCCAAGTGCGTCGTGGGCATCAGCGACACGCTGCCGACCAACATGTTCGCGCAGGCCGGCAAGCTCGCCATCCCCGGCATCGTGTTCGCGTGCGATACCGAGCCGGTGGTGGTGACCCGATCGCCGCACGACTGGGTGACGCTGCGGCCGCGCCGGCTCGAACTCGACAACGTCGAGCGCCTGCGCGCGGTCGACTTCTGCGAGGTCGTCAGCTCGCCGGATGAACTCGAAGCGGCGCTGCAACGGCGCCTCGATGCGCTGCGCCTCGCATGGAACACATCGTCTTCCTGACCGGCAGGCTCGCGCAGCCGCAGCTCGAGAAGGTGCTGGCGAACATCGCCGACGCACCCTTCACGCACGAGGTGCGCGAGATCGGCCTGCAGGTCGCCGCGCTGATGACGGCCGACATGATCCGCCGCCGCGTCGAGCCGCCGGTGCGGGCCGACCGCATCATCGTGCCCGGCCGCTGCCGCGGCGACGTGGCGGCGCTGTCGGAACACTTCGGCGTCCCGGTACAGCGCGGGCCCGAGGAACTGAAGGACCTGCCGCGCTTCTTCAACCGCGCCGCCAAGCCGGTGGACCTGAGCGAGTACGAGGTGGCGATCTTCGCCGAGATCGTCGACGCGCCGCGCCTGTCGGTCGACGCGATCGTCGCGCGCGCCCAGGCGCTCGCACGCGACGGCGCCGACGTGATCGACCTCGGCTGCCTGCCCGAGACACCGTTCCCGCACCTCGAAGACGGCGTGCGCGCCTTGAAGCAGGCCGGCTTCGCGGTCAGCGTCGATTCGGTCGACGCGCAGGAGCTGCTGCGCGGCGGGCGCGCCGGCGCCGATTACCTGCTCAGCCTCACGCTCGACACGCTGTGGCTCGCCGACGAGGTGGCGAGCACGCCGATCCTGATCGCGAAGACGCCGCAGGACGAGGCCTCGCTGTACGCCGCGATCGACGCGCTCGCCGCGAAGGGCCGCGCCTTCCTCGCCGACCCCATCCTCGATCCGATCCCGTTCGGCTTCACCGCCTCGCTGCTGCGCTACCACGCGCTGCGCGCGCGCTACCCCGAGGCGCCGATCATGATGGGCGTGGGCAACCTCACCGAGCTGACCGAGGCCGACACCAGCGGCATCAACGCGCTGCTGTTCGGCATCGGCGCCGAGCTGAACATCGCGGCGGTGCTGACCACGCAGGTCAGCGCGCACGCGCGCCGCGCGGTGCGCGAGGCCGACTGGGCGCGCCGCATCATGCACGCGGCGGTGCGCAACCGTTCGCTGCCCAAGGGCATGAGCGGCGCGCTGATGACGGCGCACGACAAGCACCCGTTCCCCGACACGCCCGACGAGATCGCCGCCACCGCGGCGCAGGTGAGGGACCCGAACTTCCGCGTGCAGGTGGCCCATGACGGCCTGCATGTCTACAACCGCGACGGCATCCGCCACGGCACCCGGGCTTTCGACCTGTGGCCGCGCCTCGGCCTGGAGGGCGACGCCGCGCACGCCTTCTACATGGGCGTGGAGCTGGCGCACGCCGAGATCGCCTGGCGCCTGGGCAAGCGCTACGTGCAGGACCAGCCGCTCGACTGGGGCTGCGCGGTCGAGCGCGAGGCCGAGAACCTCGACGCCTGGTGCGCGCCGGGCACGACGCGCTCCGCGCCGGAGAACAAATGAACGACCAGATCTTCGAAACCGTGGTCACCACGCAGTCGCCCGAGGGCGTGGCGCACGTCGCGCCGATGGGCGTGCGCTACCAGGGCGCTCGCGTGGTGCTGATGCCCTTCAAGCCGTCCACCACGCTGGCCAACATCGTCGCGACGCGGCACGCGGTGCTCAACCTGCTGACCGACACGCGCGTGTTCGCCGGCTGCGTCACGGGCCGGCGCGCGTGGCCGCTGCTGGCCGCCGAGAAGATCGCCGGGCAGCGCCTGGCGTGCGCGCTGCACCACGTCGAGCTGAGCCTGGACGAGCATCTCGACGACGCGCTGCGGCCGGTGCTGCGCATGGCGCGCGTGCACGAGGCCGGCCACGCGGGCTTCATGGGCCTGAACCGCGCGCAGGCCGCGGTGGTGGAGGGCGCGGTGCTGGTCAGCCGGCTGCACATGCTGCCGATGGACAAGATCGACGCCGAGATGGCCTACCTGCGCATCGCCATCGACAAGACCGCCGGACCGGGCGAACACGAGGCCTGGGGCTGGCTGCAGGACGCCGTGGCGGCGCATCGCGCGAAGGCGGCGTCGCGATGAGCGTGCGGCTGCTGGTCAGCGTGCGCAGCGTCGCCGAGGCGCTGCTGGCCGCGCGCGGCGGCGCCGACTTCATCGACCTGAAGGAGCCGGCGCGAGGCGCGCTCGGCGGCCTGCCCGAAGACACGCTGCGCGCCATCGTGCCGGCGCTGCGCGCGCACGGCCATGCCCAGCCGGTGAGCGCGACGATCGGCGACCTGGCGCCGGGCGAGCAGGCCGAGATCCTGGCGCGCGTGCGGCGCGTCGCCGCCTGCGGCGTGGACATCGTCAAGGTCGGCATCGAGCGCGGCCCGGGCGCCGGCGCGCTGCTGCGCGCGCTGGCGCGCAGCGGAACGCCGCTGGTACCGGTGTTCATCGCCGACCGCGGGCTCGACGAACGCGCCGTCGCGCTGGCGCTCGGGCTGGGCTTCGCCGGCGTGATGCTCGACACCGCCGACAAGCGCGGCGGCAGCCTGTTCGACGCCCTGCCGGCGGCGGCGATCGCACGCTTCGTCGCGACGGCGCGCGCGGCGGGCGTGATGGTGGGCCTGGCCGGCGCGCTGCGCCGCGAACAGGCCGGACGCATCGCAGCGCTGGCGCCCGACTTCGCCGGCTTCCGCGGCGCGGTATGCGCCGGCGGCGAGCGCGGCGCCGCGCTCGATGCCGGGCGGCTGCAAACCCTGGCCGCGGCGATGCGCGGCGCTCAGGCCGGCGGCCGCGGCTCGCCGATCAGCAGCGAGCGCATGCGCGCCAGCTCGGCGCGGTGAACCAGGTCGATCGGGAAATTCGCGCCGGCGGCGGTGGCGGCGAAACGCGCATCGAGCACGCCGGCGTGGCCCAGCTCGGCCAGGCTCGCGTGCGGAGCGATCGTGCAGGACTTCACCACCACCAGCCGCTCGGCGTTGAGCTGGCGCGCCAGATCGAGCGCGATGCTGTCCGAGCTGGTGTCCCAGCCGGTGTCGGCGCCGCCGCGCTCGCGCAGCCAGTCGCAGGGCAGCCACAGCGCGACCTGGCCGCCGCGCAGCACCGCGCGGATCTCGCTCTGGTCGCGCGCCAGCCGCAGCGCCGGCTGCAGCGCGTGCGCCAGGTAGGCGCTCTGCGTCATCGCCAGCACCGCCATGTTGTGCGCGGCCAGGTCGTCGAAGCGCCAGTGCGACTGCGTGCGCCGCACCTCGTCGGCGAAGCTGCCGCCGCCGCACACCAGCGTCACGCGCCCGCCGCCGAGCTGCGCCAGCAGCGCCAGCCACTGCGGCAGCAGCGGGTCGTGGTTGAGGCTGCCGCCGATCTTCACGACCCACATGGGGCGGCTTCCTCGGCGATCCGTTCGGCATACAGCGACGCCACCGCGGCGGCCGGCGCGCCCACCTGCACCCAGCGACGCAGCGCGGCGTCGCCGCCGGCCACGCGCGCCACCGCGTCGGCGTAGTGCGCGAGCCGCCAGCCGGGCGGCAGCAACTCGCCGGCGAGGAAGGCGCCGCAGCCGGCCGCCACCAGCGTGGCGCCGGGGCGCAGGTCGTGCAGCGCGATCACGCGCCGCAACTGCTCGTGCCACTCGGCGAGCTGCGCCGCGCGCCACGCGGCGGCGAACTCGGCCCACTGCGCGGCGCTGCCGTCGCGCTCGTCCAGGCCGATCATGCGCGCCAGCCGCGCGCGCGTGTGGTGCGCGTCCTTGGGCGCGTTGTCGGCGCTCGGGTGCTGGTCGTGCTCGGGGTCGAGCTCGCCGCTCAGGCGGTAGACGTCGGCCGTGGTCGCGAAGAACTCGTTCATCACGTTGTGCGGCCGGCCGCGCCACGCGATGCGCCGCGCCAGCGCGCACAGCGGCGTGCGAACCACGCCGAGGTAGACCAGCTCGCCGCTGGCCAGGCGCTGCGCGTCGGTGCCGTTCTCGCCGAGCACGTGGCCGCGGCGCAGCGCGACCAGGTCGGTGGTGGTGCTGCCGATGTCGAGCAGCAGGCCATCGTCCGCCGGCAGCGCGCGCGCGGCGTGGCGCGCGGTGGCGAGCCAGTTGGCCGAGGCGATGCGCTGCCAGTGCGCGGCGGCTTCGTGGGCCGCGGGCCAGCCCGTGCCGGCGAAGAAGCGCGGCGCCGGCAGCGCCTCGGCCAGCCGCGCGGCGATGCGCGCCACGCCCTGCTCGCGGTGTTCGAACAGGTCGACCATCTCGCCGGTCATGGTCACCGCCTGCGCCTGGGCGGCGAGGTCGGGCCAGCGCGCGCGGGCCGCGTCGAGCGCGGCGTCGAGCCGGTCCATGCCCTGCCACAGCGGGCAGGGCCATTGCACCGCGTCGACGATCGCGCCGCCCTGCCAGCGTGCCGCCTTGACGTGCGCGCCGCCGATGTCCCAGCCGATCACGCCGCGTTCAGGCATGGCTGGTCTCGCGCGGCGACAGGGCGAGCCACTCGCGCGCGAGCTTGCGTTGCAGCCGCGCGGACAGGCCGACGCAGGCGCAGGTGGGGCGCGGGTTGACCTCAATGACAACCGGGCCGTGGTAGGCGCTGGCGATGAAGTCGACGCCGACCAGCCCGTGCAGGCCGGGCAGGGCGGCGACGACGCGCCCGGCCAGCGCCGCCAGCGCCTGCCATGCCGGCGCGGCGCGCGGCAGCACGTCGATCTCGACGCCGTCGTAGCGCAGCGTGCCGTCGGGCAGCGCGGCGATGCGTTGGCGGTTCACGCTCAGCAGCTCGGCGTGGCCGCCGTGTCCGCACAGCAGCGACAGGCTGGCCGGCTCGCCATCCACCCACGGTTCCAGGCAGGCGCTCGCGCCGCGCGCCTCGCGCCCGGCCAGGTCGGCTTCGGCGGCCAGGCGGTTGGCGTGCACCCGCGTGGCGACGCTGCCGGCGCCGTCGTCGGGCTTGACGACCCAGCGCTGCGCCTCGTGCGCGAACGCCAGCGGCGTGACGATGCCGTGCGCCGCGAGGTGGCGCAGCGTCGCGGTCTTGCTGGAGGCGATCGCGATGCTGCGCGCGTCGCAGCCCCGCCAGCGCGGCGCGCCGATGGCGCGCTCGAAGGCGGCCAGGCAGCCGTCGCTCTCCGGGGCGACCACCAGCGCGGCGTCGTGCTGCGCGGCCAGCCGCGTGGCAAAGGCCAGCGGCGTCTCGCCGTCGCGCGCCGTCACGGCCACGGCGCCGGCCGGCGGCGCGGCGGCGCGTTCGCAGGTGGCAGCGCTGACCGCAAAATCGCCGCTGTCCAGCAGCTCGGCCACCAGCGCATCGCGCATCGCCAGGCCTTGCGGCAGCAACTCGGCGCTGGCCTGGGCGTCGCCGTCGACCAGGCCGCCGCCGCTGAGATACTCGTAGACGAACACCCGCCTCATTCCGGCACCTTCATGCTGCTGATTCCCGTGATCGACCTGATGCGTGGCCACGCGGTGCGTGCGCTGCGCGGCGAACGCGCATCGTACAAGCCGGTGGTCTCGACGCTGTGCGAGGGCAGCGAGCCGCTGGCCGTGGCGCGCGCGCTGTGCGCGCATTGCGCGTCGACGCGGCTGTACGCCGCCGACCTCGATGCGCTGACCGGCGGCCAGGCGCAGGTGGCGGCGCTGCGGCGCATCCTGCGCGCGATGCCCGAACTGGAACTCTGGCTCGATGCCGGCTTCGCCGACCGGGCGGCGGCCGAGGCGCTGCGCGAGCGCATCGGGCCGGGCGCCGAACGCGTCGTGCCGGTTTTTGCCAGCGAATCGCTGCGCTCGCGCGAGGCGCTCGCCGCGTGCGGCGCTGGCCGCGAGGCCGGCGTGCTCTCGCTCGACCGTCGCGACGGCCGCCGGCTCGACGCCGCCGGCGCCTGGGAGTCGCCCATGCTGTGGCCCAGCCGCGTGATCGTGATGACGCTGGAACGCGTCGGCGCCGCCGCCGGGCCGGATCTGGCGACGCTGCGCGAGGTGCAGGCGAAGTCGCCGGCGACGCGGCTGGTCGGCGCCGGCGGCATCCGCGACGAACACGACCTCGATGCCGCGCGCGCCGCCGGCGCCCACGCCTGGCTGGTGGCGAGCGCACTGCACGATGGGCGGCTGCCAGCCGCGGCGCGGGCATGACGAAGAGCCATGAGCGCAGCACCATCACGATTCGTGCCACCGCCGGGCGGGGGGTGCGGCGCCCGCCGGCCGACGATTCCGAAACACTGTGTGGCAGTTTTGGCCGCGCAGGCTGCGCCGCGCCGGCGCGGCGCCGGGCGCGGCGTGGCGCCGCCGAATGGCACATCGCTTGCGTGACGAAGCTTCCATGACCTGGACCTGCCCGTTCTGCCCGCTGGCCTGCGATCACCTGGAGCTGCGTGTCGGCAGCGGCGCGCAGCCGCTCGAACTGGCAGCCGGCGACTGCGCCCGGGCGCGCCGCGCGCTGGCCAGCTTCAGCAGCGCGCCGCCGGCGCCGCTGGCCGAGATCGACGGCCGGGCGGCGACGGTGGACGAAGCCGTGGCCGCTGCGGCGCGCATGCTCGCCGCCAGCCGCCAGCCGCTGTTCGCCAACCTCGCCACCGACGTGGCCGGCGCCCGTGCGCTCTACCCGCTGGCCTGCGCGAGCGGCGCGATCTGCGACGCCGCGCCCGGCGAGGCGCTGATGCACGGCCTGCGCGCGCTGCAGGATCGCGGCCAGTTCACCGCCACGCTGGCCGAGGTGCGCACGCGCGCCGATGTGATCGTGTTCGTCGGCGGCCTGCCGCTCGCGCTGGCCTCGGGAATCCGCGAGCGGCTGGGCATAGGCGACCCGCAGGTGCCGCAGCGCCACGTCGTCGTGCTCGGCCCGTGCGAGGGCGACGAGGCGGTGCTGGCGAACTGGGCGGCGTCGTCCGGCTCGGGCGTGACGGTGGAATCCATTGCGCTGCAAGGCGATCTGTTCGACACCGTGTCGCTGCTCGACGCATTGGTGGCGCAGCGCCCGGCGATGGCGTCGGCAAACCTTGCCGAGCCGCTGCGTGCACTCGCCGATCGCCTGCACGCCGCGCGCTACGCCGTGCTGGTGGGTACCCCGGCGCTGCTGCCGGCGCAGGGCGCGCTGATCGTCGAGACGCTGCACCGCACGGTCAACACGCTCAACCGCACGACGCGCGCCGCCGCGCTGTGGATCGCCGGCGGCAACGGCGCGGGCACGGCCAACCAGGTGTTCGCGTGGCTGTCGGGCCTGCCGCTGCGCTCGCGCGCCGGGCCGCGCGGGCTGGAGCATGAGCCGCTGCGCTACGGCGGCCTGCGGCTGATCGGGCAGGGCGCCGTCGATGCGCTGCTGTGGGTGTCGGCCTTCGACGCCGACGCGGCGCCGCCCGACCAGGGCCTGCCGCTGATCGTGCTCGGCCATCCGGCGCTGGCGCCGCGCGTGCGGCGCGCCGGCAGCGTCTTCATCGCCGTCAGCACGCCCGGCATCGGCTCGGCCGGCCACGTCTTCCGCACCGACGGCACGGTGCTGGTGCCGCTGCGCGCCGCGCGGCCCGATGCGCTGCCCACCGTCGCGGCCCTCGCCGGACGGATGCTGGCGGGCCTGCCGGCGAGGAAGGCCGCATGAGCAAGAGCACCCTGATCCGCGGCGGGCGCGTGATCGACCCCGCCAACCGCGTCGACGCGGTGCGGGACATCGTGATCCGCGACGGCCGCATCGCCGCGCCCGTTGCCGGCGAGGCGCACAACCAGACCGTCGACGCCGCCGGCTGCGTCGTGATGGCCGGCGGCATCGACATGCACACGCACATCGGCGGCGGCAAGGTCAACCTCGCGCGGCTGCTGATGGCAGAAGACCACCGCGACGGCGTCAACCCCATCGCCCTGCCGCGCAACGCGCTCGAGCTCGCCTCCTGCGGCAACTGCGCGCCGGGCACGCTGGCCACCGGCTACCGCTACGTCGAGATGGGCTACACCGCGGCCTTCGAGCCCGCGATGGTGCCCAGCAACGCGCGCCACGCCCACATGGAGATGGGCGACGTGCCGGTGCTCGACCACGGCGCCTACGTGATGCTGGGCAGCGACGAGCTGTTCCTCGAACTGCTCGCGCGCGGCGGGCCGGAGCTGAAGAACTTCGACCAGATCCGCGACTACACCGCCTGGACCATCAACGCCAGCAAGGCGATGGGCGTGAAGGTGGTGAATCCGGGCGGCATCTCGGCCTTCAAGTTCAACCAGCGCAAGCTCGACGTCGACGAGGCGCACGTGCGCTGGGAGGTCACGCCGCGCCAGGTGGTGCATGCGCTGGCGCGCGCGCTGAAGGAACTCGGCGTGCCGCACCCGCTGCACATCCACGGCAGCAACCTCGGCGTGCCGGGCAACATCCGCTCGACGCTGGACACCATCGCCGCGCTCGAAGGCCTGCCGGCGCACCTGACGCACATCCAGTTCCACGCCTACGGCACCGAGGGGCCGAAGAAGTTCTCGTCGGCGGCCTTGCAGATCGCCGAAGCCGTCAACGCCAACCCGCAGATCAGCATCGACATCGGCCAGATCATGTTCGGCCAGACCGTCACCGCCTCGGGCGACACGATGCGCCAGGTGGCGCAGGCCGATCTCGCCAGCCCGCGCAAATGGGTCGGCGCCGACATCGAGCTGATGGCCGGCTGCGGCGTGGTGCCGTTCCGCTACCGAGAGCAGAGCTACGTGAACGCGCTGCAATGGGTGATCGGGCTGGAGATCTTCCTGCTGGTGCGCAACCCCTGGCAGGTGGTGCTGACCACCGACCACCCGAACGGCGCGCCCTTCACCAGCTACCCTCACCTGATCCGGCTGCTGATGGACCGCGGTTTCCGCGAGGAGCAACTGGCGAAGCTGCACCCGGAGGTGGCGGCCGGCTGCGCCTTGAAGTCGATCACGCGCGAGCTGACGCTCGACGAGATCGCGGTGATGACGCGCGCCGGCCCGGCGCGGCTGCTCGGCCTGAAGGAACGCGGCCAGCTCGGCGCGGGCGCGGCCGCCGACATCACGATCTACCGCGACGCGGCCGACCGCGAGGCGATGTTCAAGACGCCCGAGTGGGTGTTCAAGGACGGCGTGCCGGTGGCGCGCGGCGGCACGCTGCTGGCCACGCCGGCCGGCGGCACGCACTTCGTCGAGCCCGGCTACGACACGGCGATCGAGAAGACCCTGCGCAAGCACTGGCAGGACCACGGCGCGATCGGCTTCGACAACGTGGCGATCACGCACGACGAGCTGTGCAACTGCTGCAACGGCGGGCGTTTGCTGCCGGCCGAGTGCTTCACCGGGAGTGAGGCATGAAGCGCAACGGCGTGAGCATCGACGACACCTTCGCCGAAGCCTTCGCCATGAAGGCGACGCGGCTGCTCATCACCGCGCACAACCCGGTCTGGGCGCGCCACGCGGCCGTGGCCGCCACCGGCTTCGCCACCTCGGTGATCGCCTGCGGCTGCGAGGCCGGCATCGAGCGCGAACTTCCCGCGAGCGAAACGCCCGACGGCCGCCCCGGCATCGCGGTGCTGCTCTTCGCGATGTCGGGCAAGGAACTCGCCAAGCAGATCGAGCGCCGCGTCGGCCAATGCGTGCTGACCTGCCCGACCACCGCCGTCTATGCCGGCATCGACGAAGGCGAAGCGGTGGCGCTGGGCAAGAACCTGCGCTTCTTCGGCGACGGCTGGCAGATGTCCAAGGTGATAGCCGGCAAGCGCTACTGGCGCGTGCCGGTGATGGACGGCGAGTTCGTCGCCGAAGAAACCACGGCCGTCGTCAAGGGCGTCGGCGGCGGCAACCTGCTGCTGCTGGCGCGCGACACCGATGCCGCGCTGGCCGCCGCCGAAGCCGCGGTGGCGGCGATGAAGGCGCTGCCCAACGTCATCATGCCCTTCCCGGGCGGCGTGGTGCGCTCGGGATCCAAGGTCGGCAGCAAGTACCCGGCGCTGGGCGCCTCGACCAACGACGCCTTCTGCCCCGGCCTGGTCGGCCTCACGAAGAAGACCGAGCTGACCAGCGAGACCCGCTGCGTGATGGAAATCGTGATCGACGGCCTGACCGAGGCCGACGTGGGCGCGGCGATGCGCGTCGGCATGCAGGCCGGCATCGCGCTCGGCGCGGCGCAAGGCCTGCTGCGCATCTCGGCGGGCAACTACGGCGGCAAGCTCGGGCCCTTCCACTTCCATCTGCGCAAGCTGCTGGGGGAGGGTGCGGCATGACCGGCTTCACCCTGACGCTGAAAAGCGCGCCGGCGCTGCGGCTCGATGTGCGCGGCGTGACGCCCAATGCGTTCGCCTCGTTGAGCGCTGCCGAGGTCGAGAGGCTGCCCCTCGCCCATGGCAATGCCTTCGTGCCGCTGGCCGAATTCTTCACCGTGGCGCCGCGCCGCGACGACACGCTGCTGCTGCAAGGCGATCTCTCGCGCTGCGACTTCGTCGGCTGGCAGATGAACGGCGGCACGCTGATCGCCGAGGGCAGCGTGGGCGACTACGCCGGCGGCGCGATGAGCGCCGGCACGCTGACGGTGAAAGGCCACGCCGCCGACCTCGCTGCCTGCGAGATGGCCGGCGGCACGTTGGACATCGCAGGCCATGTCGGCGACTTCGCCGCCGGCACCCTGCCCGGCAGCATGGACGGCATGCGCGGCGGCTCGCTGCTGGTGCGCGGCAACGCCGGCGCGCGTTTCGGCGACCGCATGCGCCGCGGCACGGCGCTGATCTTCGGTGACGCGGGCGAGTTCCTGGCCTCCCGCATGGTGGCCGGCACCATCGCCATCGCCGGCCGTGCGGGCGCGCACGTGGGCTACGGCATGCGGCGCGGCAGCGTGGTCTTCGCCGGGCCGGCGCCCGGGCTCGCGCCCACCTTCGTGCCGGCCGGCGCCGGCGCGCCTGTATTCTGGCAACTGCTGGCGCGCGACCTGGCGCGCCACGGCGGCGCGTTCGGCTCGCTGGCCGCGCGCGGTTTCGAGCGCCATCTGGGCGACGTGGCAGCGGCGGGCAAGGGCGAGCTGATCGTCGTGCGCTGATCCATTTTTCTTCCTCTTTTCCCCCAGTGATTGAAGCCATGAGCAACGACTACGTTTTCCACGCCGGCGAAGCCACCGTGCTGGCCGCCGACGGCCAGTACACCGACGCGATGCCCGAGATCCTGATCGGCCGCACCAACGGCCCGGTGGGCCAGGCCTTCGCCAACATGATGGCGCAGAGCAAGGGCCACACGGCGATGTTCGCGATCCGCGCCTGCAACCAGATGGTGCGCCCGGCGACCATCACCTGCCCCAAGGTGACGCTGAAGGACAGCGCCAACATCGACCTGTTCGGCGGCGTGGTGCAGAGCGCCACCGCCGACGCGGTGGTCGACTGCGTGGCCGAAGGCATCATCCCGAAGGCGCTGGTCAACGAGCTGTGCATCGTCAGCCTGGTGTGGATCGACCCGCGCTGCGCCAAGGATCCGAAGCTCGACAAGAAAGACATGTACCGCACCAACTACGAGGCGACCAAGCTGGCGATCAAGCGGGCGCTGAACAACGAGCCGAGCATCGACGAGCTGATCGCGAATCGCCACACCATCAAACACGACATGAACGACTGGTCGTAGTCATGGTCCCACTCCCCGGAGCGCTTCGCGCTCCCCCCAGGGGGCGCCGCCAGCGGCCCGGCAAAGCCGGTTCCGCGGCGGCCGCTTGATGCGCTGAGCTTGGCGATGGTCTGTGCCCTTCTGGACGATCGCCATGCCAGCGACTCGAACCCCACGAGCCGGCTCTACACCGGCTTCGTGCGCGAGCACCGCAACGACGATCCGGCGTGGCTCGATGCGGCGTGGGCGGCTGTCGAGGCCGACCAGCGCGCCGGCCTGCACGCGCTGCTGCTGGCCGACTACGAATGGGGCGCGCGGCTGCTGAAGGCTGGCCACGAGCGGCTTGCGCCCGAACACCGAGGCGCCTTGCGCGTGCTGATGTTCCAGCGCTGCGAGAAGCTCTCGAACGAGGCCGCGACGCGCTGGCTCGAAGCGCAGCCCGACGCCGACGGCACGGCCGGCACGATGGACCTGCAAGCCAGCGTCGATCGCGACGAGTTCACGCAGGCGATCGCGCGCATCCACGAAGCCATCGCCGCCGGCGAGACCTACCAGGTCAACTACACCTACCGGCTGCACGGCCGCGCCTTCGGCTCGCCGCTGGCGCTGTACCGCGCGCTGCGTGCACGCCAGCCGGTGGCCTTCGGCGCCTACATCGTGCTGCCCGAGGGTGGCGAGGCGACGCATGTGCTGTCGTGCTCGCCCGAGCTGTTCGTGCGCTGCGAGGTGGACGAAGCGGGCGCCCTGGCCACCGCGCGGCCGATGAAGGGCACCGCCTCGCGCTTCGTCGCGCCCGAGGGCGACAGCGAGACGGCGCGGCTGCTGTCGGAAGACATCAAGAACCGCGCCGAGAACCTGATGATCGTCGACCTGCTGCGCAACGACCTCGGCCGCATCGCGCGCATCGGCTCGGTGAAGGTGCCGCAGTTGTTCGCGATCGAGCCGTATGCGACGGTGTTCCAGATGACCTCCACCGTGCAGGCGCGCCTGCGGCCCGAGGTCGGCATGCCCGAACTGCTGCGCGCGGTGTTCCCCTGCGGCTCGATCACCGGCGCGCCCAAGCACCACACGATGCAGCTCATCGCGCGGCTGGAGGGCACGCCGCGCGGCCTGTACTGCGGCGCCATCGGCTGGGCCGACGCGCCGCGCGCCGGAGAGCGCCTGGGCGACTTCTGCTTCTCGGTGGCGATCCGCACGCTGACGCTGGGGGCGCAGCAAGGCGGCGCGAGAGCGCTGACGCTGGGCGTCGGCGCCGGCATCGTCCAGGACAGCGCGGCCGCCGACGAGTTCGAGGAGTGCCGGCTCAAGGCGCGTTTCCTCACCGGCCTGGACCCGGGATTCGAACTGTTCGAGACCGTGCTGTGCAGCGCGGCGGGCGCGTTGCCGCTGCTGGAGCGGCATCTGCAACGCCTCGCGCGCAGCGCCGAGGCGCTCGGTTTCGCCTGCGATGGCGAGGCGGCGCGCAGGCTGCTGCTGCGGGCCGCGCGCGAAGCCGCGACGGGCCCGCGCCGGCTGCGCCTCGCGCTCGCGCACGACGGCCGCCTCGCGCTCACGCAGGCCGCGCTGGCGCCCTTGCCCGAAGGCGAGGTGCGGCTGCGCATCGCCGACGAAGCCCTGGGCGACGCCAACCCGCTGGCCGCGCACAAGACCACGCTGCGTACGCTCTACGACGCCGGCGTGCGCGCGGCCGAGCGTGCCGGCGCCTTCGACAGCCTGTTCTTCACGGCGAGCGGCCGGCTCGCCGAAGGCGGGCGCAGTTCGGTGTTCGTGAAGCTCGGCGGGCGCTGGTTCACGCCGCCGGTCGAGGACGGCGCGCTGCCTGGCGTGATGCGCGCGCTGCTGCTCGCCGACCCCGCGCTGGGCGCATCGGAACGCCGCCTGACACGCGCCGACCTGCGCCGCGCCGAGGCCTTGATGGTCTGCAATGCCCTGCGCGGCGTGCTGCCGGCGCGGCTGATGGCGGACGACGCCGCATGACGACGCTGGCGCTGTTCGACCTCGACCACACGCTGATCCCCTTCGACAGCGGCATGGCGTGGACGCGGCACCTCGTCGCCCTCGGCGCGCTGGATGCTTGCGCCGAGCAGCGCCACCTCGACTTCTGCCACCAGTACGTGGCCGGCACGCTCGACATCCGTGCGATGCACCGCGCGCTGCTGGCGCCGCTGGCCGGCGTGGCGCCGGCGCGCTTGGAATCGTGGCGCGAGAGCTTCGCGCGCTCGATGCTCGAACGCCTGCCGGCCGCGACGCGCACGCTGGTCGACGATCACCGCGCACGCGGCGACCTGTGCGCGATCGTCACCGCCACGCAGCGCCTGGTCGCCGAGCCCTTCGCGCGCGCCTTCGGCATCGAGCATCTGGTGGCCAGCGAAGCGGCCATGCACGACGGCTGCCCCAGCGGCGAGACCGCGGGCCTGCCGTGCTACCGCGAACACAAGGTGACGCAGGTCGAGGCATGGCTGGCGCGCATCGGCGCGCCGCCGCTGGCGGCCATCGAACGCTCGTGGTTCTATAGCGACTCGATCGGCGACATCGCCTTGCTGCGGCGTGTCACCCACCCCGTTGCGGTGAACCCGGATGCGCGGCTGCGCGAGCAGTGCCGGAAGGCCGGCTGGCCCGTTCTCGAGCCGGCTTCGTAGACGCGCACGAAGTCGTGTGTGCCCATCTGGAATCTCGAACTCATTTCTGAGTCAGCGCGAGCTGCGCGGCCAGCGCGGCGAACGCGGCGGCGAAGCCGCGCCGCATCCAGGTTTGGACCGACGCGCTGGACAGGACATGCCGCCTGAGCGCGGCGGCGAAAGCGCCGTAGGCGGCGAAGACCACGAAGGTCAGCGCCATGAACACCAGGCTCAGTTCCGTCATCCGGTACACGGGCGCCGCCTCGTTCACGCTGACGAATTGAGGCAGGAAGGCGAAGAAGAAGATGGAGAGCTTGGGATTCAGCAGGTTGACGAGAATCGCCGAAACGATCACCTGCCCGGCACTCCTTCCACCCGCCTTGTCGTTCAGGCTCGGCATGCCGCGAGCGTGGGACATCGTCCATGCCATGTAGAGCAGGTAGGCGACGCCGAGGACTTTGAGGATCTGGAAGGCCGTGGCGCTGGTGTGAAGCAGTGCCGCGAGCCCGCTGATCGCGGCCAGCATGTGGGGAACGATGCCGAGCGTGCAGCCGAAGGCCGCCAGCAGGCTCGCGCGCGGCCCCGCCGAGAGGCCGGCCGCTACGGTATAGATCGCGCCGGTGCCCGGCGATGCCACGATGACCAGCGCCGTGAGGAAGAACTCGAGCGTCATCGCGGCTCCACGCGCAGGGCTTGGGAGGTGCATCGGTACTGCGTCGGCTTGAATGGCATGTGAGAGGTCCGGTCGTGTGTCGAACCGCTCCACTGTGCGCGATGCGCCGCCGTACGGTCTTGAACGAAATTGCGGCTCAGCGCATCGCCGCGGCATACAGCCCTGGAGACAAGCCGTAGGTGCGGACGAAGAGCCGGGTCATGTGGCTCTGGTCCGCGAAGCCGGCTGCCCGCGCCGCATCCGCAAGGGCCACTCCCGCGGCAACGAGCCTGCGCGCTCTTTGCAGCCTGCGCTGCACCAGATAGGCGTGCGGCGTGAGGCCCGTGGCCTTCGAGAAGCCTCGAACGAGCTGGAACTGGCTGATGCCACCGATTTTCGCCAGCTCATGCAGCGAAATCGGCTCCGATGGAGCGTCGTCGATGCGAGCGCGGGCCGGTTCGATGCCTTGGGGCGCTGTGCGCATCTGCTTTTGATGGCCCGCGTCGATCAACCGGGCCAGCAGCAACAGAAGGTTCTCGCGCACCTCGATCTCGCTGTGCCCGCCTTGCGGATCGGTGACGGCACGAAAAAGAGAGGCGAATCGAATCGCGGACGCCGGATCGCGCATCGCGGGCCGCGTCAGTTCCGCGTTGCCGGTGGCGCCGTCCGTCAGGTCCGCCATCGTGTCGGCCAGCGTTGCCGGGTCGAAGTACAGCATCCGCCAGGCGCGGCCGTTCTTGCCGAGGGGCGTGCCGTCGTGGACCTCGCCAGGGTTGACGGTGATGATGTCGCCCGCCTTGGCCTCGACGATGCCGCGACCGCTCGAGGACTTCTGCGCGCCGCGCAGGATGAGGCCCAGGCCGTACTGGTCGTGCATGTGGCGGCCGAACGCATGAGCGGTGTCGGCGGCGACCGCCTCCACGCCCTTCATCGCGCATCGGGCGATGCTGAACCGTCCCTGTGCCATCGCTCTATGCTGACATGGACCCGGCCGCGTGCCTCACACCTGCAGCAAACCCCACTGCAAGGCCACCAGCGTCAGCTCCGACTGGTTGCTCGCGCCGAGCTTCTGCTTGACGTGGTAGAGGTGCGTGCCCACGGTGCTGGGCGAGAGCTTCAGGTTGTCGGCGATCTGTGCCACGCTCTGGCCGCGCGCGAGTTGCAGGAAGACCGAGAACTCGCGTTCGGAGAGCGTCTGCGCCGGGCTGGCCTGGCCCTTGACCTGCGCCATCGCCAGCGCGCGCGCGGTGTGCGCGTCGACGTAAGTTTCGTGGCGCGCCACCGCGCTCACCGCGTCGATCAACGCCTCGGGCGCGCTGCGCTTGGTCAGGTAGCCGAGCGCGCCGGCGCGCAGCACACGCTGCGGGTGCGCGGTGTCCTCGTGCGCCGAGAGCACGAGGATGCGCGCCTTCGCGTCCTGCGCGACGATGCGCCGCACCGATTCCAGCCCGCCCATGCCGGGCATGGCGAGGTCCATCACCAGCACGTCGGGCTGCACGCGCGGGTACTCGGCGCAGGCCTGCTCGCCGGTGTCGAGTTCGGCCACCACCTCGATCCGCGCGTCGGCCAGCAGCATGCGAAAGCCCATGCGCACCAGTGCATGGTCGTCGGCGAGCATCACGCGGATCATGCGGCCTCCGTCGTGCCGGTGGCGGCCAGCGGCAGGCGCACCGCGAGCTGCGCGCCGCGCGGCGCGGCGTCGTCCAGCGCCACGCTGCCGTGCAGCGCCACGACGCGTTCGCGCAGCCAGCGCAGGCCGTAGTGGCCGCCCTCGCGCGGCGCGGCATCGCTCCGGGCCAGGCCGCGGCCGTCGTCGCGCAGCAGCAGCGTCACCTCGTCGGCGGTGCCCGCGAGGCGCAGCGTGACGCGCCCGGCCTGGCCGTGGCGCAATGCGTTGGTGATGCCTTCCTGCGCGGCGCGGTACAGCGCCAGCGCGGCGTCGGCCGGCAGGCGCGCGTCGCCCAGCGCGATGTCGGCGTCCAGCGCCAGGCCGGGGTGGGCGCGGCGCGTGCGCTCGACGAGATCGTTGAGGGCGTCGGCCAGGCCGAAGTTGTCCAGCACCAGCGGCGTCAGGCGCGGGATGATGCCGTGCATCGCGTCGTACAGGCGCGAGCATTCCTCGGCGATCAGGCGCGCGGCGTGTTCGGTGGCGCCGTCCTTGCCGGCGCTGCGCTGCGCGATCGAGGTCGCCATGCTGCGCATCGCGGTGACCGACTGGCCCAGCTCGTCGTGCAGCTCGCGCGCGATGGTCAGGCGCTCCTGCTCGATGTGGTGGTCGATCCAGCGCGTCAGCTCGCGGCTGTCGGAGAGTTGGAGTTCCGCGCGCAGCGCGCGGCGCTCGGTCTCGATGTGGCGGCCGATCTCGCCGACCATGCGGTTGAAGGCGGTGCCGATGGTGCCCGCCTCGCGCCCCGGCAGCGGCGGCAGCACGATGTCGAAGCGGCCGCGCTGCACTTGCTCGAGCGCGCCGGCGATCTGCCCGAGCGGGCGCAGCGTGCGGCCCACCAGCCAGAACACCAGCAGGTTCACCACCAGCAGCAGCGCCGCCGCGCCGCCGGCCAGGGCGACGGCGTCGTCCCAGGCGTCGAGCGCCGAGCGCGTGGCGTTGGACCGCACTTCCAGCTTGCCGTCGGGGAATTCGATGGACTGCACGGTCGGCTCGGGCGCGATCAGCGCCTCGAACCAGTCCGGCGCGTCGCGTCCGGACTTGTAGGTCGACGGCGGCGAGTGGTAGAGCGTCTGGCCGCCCTGGTCGTACAGCGTGATGTCGTTGGCGCGCACGCGCCCGGTGCCTTGCAGGAACGACAGCATCGCCGGCGTGCCCTGCGCGGCGTACAGCCAGGCCGTGCGGTTGAGCAGTTGCGCGGCGACGCGGTTGGCGGCCAGCACCTCCTCGTGTACCGAGCTGCGCATGCTGCGCAGTTGCAGCCCGAGCATCGCGAGCAGGAGCAGCAGCGTCAGCGCGCCGACGACCAGATTGATCTTGAGTCTCAGGCTCATGGCGTGAAGCGGCCGCTGCGCGCGTGGTTCGACAGCGCGCCGCGCATCGCCGCGAGCATCGCCGGATGGGCGGCGTCGTGGCCGGCGCCGTCCACCCATTGCAGCGTCGCACCGGGCAGGCGGCGCTGCAGCAGCACGGCGCCCTCGGGCGGGCAGACGCGGTCGTCGCGGGCGTGGATCAGGTGCGTCGGCACACGCGGCACCGTCTCGCAGCGTTCGAGCAGCGTCGGCGCCTGCAGCCAGCAGCCGTGGCGCAGGTAGTGCGCCTGCACGCGCAGCCGCTCGACCTGCGCGGCCAGCGCTTCGCCGTGCGGCGCGGCGGCCTGCGCGCCGGCGAGCTGCTGCTCGCGGCGCCACCACGCGAGGGCGGCGGCTTCGCGCGTCGCCGCGTCGGGCGAGTCCAGCTCGGCCGCGAGCCGGTCCAGCGACAGCTCGCCGAAGAAGGCGGCGATGTCCTGCGGCCGCGCGAGAAAGCTCGCGCGCAGCAGCAGCGCCGCGACGGCCCGCGGTTCGGCGGCGGCATGGGCGAGCGCGAGCGTCGCGCCCCACGAGCCGCCGACCACCACCCAGCGGACTATGCCCAGGTGTTCGCGGATGAGGCGCAGATCGGCGATCAGCGCGTCGGTATCGTTGTGCGCCGTCTCGCCGCGTGGCCGGCTCGCGCCCGCGCCGCGCTGGTCGGGACAGACGATGCGCCAGTGCGCCGCGTCGAACACGCTGCGCAGCAGCGGCGAGCTGCCCGAGCCGGGGCCGCCGTGCAGCAGCACCACGGGCATGCCGTCGCGCGCGCCGAATTCCTGCACCGACAGCACATGGCCGCCGGGCACGGCAAGGGCATGGGTGGCGAAGGGCGCGGTGGTGTCGGAAAGCACCCGGCGATGGTATCGACTCCGCCCGCGCATCCATCGCTGGGTCGCCCCCGGGAGAAGCCGGAGATCGATTCCAGATATTCATGAGGGCCGAATCATGGCGCGGGGCCTGTGCGGCGCGCGGGCGAGCCACGAGCATCCATCACGGGACGACGAGGGTCGTTCTCGTGGCGACCACCCGGCGCCATGTGTCGTTCACTGAAGGAGCAGTTCCATGCAATGGCAAACCCCGGCCGCGGCCGATTTCCGCTTCGGCTTCGAAATCACGATGTACGTCGCCGCCCGCTGAGCGTGCGCAGGCCGCCGCGGGTGCACCACTCGCGGCGGCCCCTCTTTTCCACGTCCCGATGCGCATCACCATCCTCGGCTCGGCCGCCGGCGGCGGCTTTCCGCAGTGGAACTGCAACTGCCGCCAATGCGCCGGCGTGCGCAGCGGGGCGCTGCGCGCCAGGGCGCGCACGCAGTCGTCGATCTTCGTGCAGGGCGAGGCGGGCTGCGACGGCGTGCTGTTCAACGCCTCGCCCGACATCCTCGAACAGATCCGCTCGAACCCGACACTGCAACCGAAGCGCGCGATCCGCGACACGGCGATCGCCGGCGTGCTGCTGATGGACGGGCAGATCGACCACGCCACGGGCCTGTTCATGCTGCGCGAGCGCGGCAGTCCGCTGCCGCTGTGGTGCACCGACCCGGTCCACGAAGACCTGACGACCGGCAACCCGGTACTGAACGTGCTGGGCCACTACTGCGGCGTGGCGCGCCGGCGCATCGAACCCGACGGCTCGCCGTTCGAGATTCCCGGCGCCGCGCACCTGAGGCTGCGCGCCTTCGCGCTGGCGAGCAAGGCCGCGCCGTATTCGCCGCACCGCGAGCAGCCCACGCCGGGCGACAACATCGGCGTGCTGATCGCCGACACGCGCAGCGGCCGCAGCGCTTTCTACGCGCCGGGCCTGGGCGAGATCACGCCGGCGCTGTTCGACGTGATGAGCGGTGCCGACGCGGTGCTGGTCGACGGCACCTTCTGGACCGACGACGAGATGATCGCGCTCGGCCTGTCGAAGAAGACCGCGCGCGACATCGGCCACCTGCCGCAAAGCGGCCCGGGCGGGATGATCGAATGGCTGGACCGGCTGCCGGCGCGCACGCGGCGCTGCCTCATCCACATCAACAACACCAACCCCATCCTCGACGAAGACTCGGCGCAGCGCGCCGAGCTGGCGCGCCACGGCATCGTGCCCTGCGAGGACGGCATGACCCTCGAGCTGTGACATGAGCGACGCCGCCTGGACCCGCGCCGAATTCGAAGCCAGGCTGCGCGAGCGCGGCCGCTCGTACCACATCCACCATCCGTTCAACGTGATGCTCAACACCGGCCGGGCCACGCCGGAGCAGATCCGCGGCTGGGTGGCGAACCGCTTCTACTACCAGATCGCGATCCCGATCAAGGACGCGGCGGTGCTGTCCAACTGCGACGACCGCGCGGTGCGGCGCGGCTGGGTGCAGCGCATCCTGGACCACGACGGCTTCGAGATCGGCGGCGTGAACGACCCCGGCGGCATCGAGGCCTGGCTGCGCCTGGCCGAAGCCGTGGGCCTGACGCGCGAGGAGGTGGAAGACCGGCGCCACCTGATCCCGGCGCTGAAGTTCGCGGTGGACGCCTACGTCGAGTTCGCGCGCCGCGCGCCCTGGCAGGAGGCGGTGTGCTCCTCGCTCACCGAACTGTTCGCGCCCGAGATCCACAAGCAGCGCCTGGCCACCTGGCCCGAGCACTACCGCTGGATCGAGCCGCAAGGCCTGGCCTACTTCCGCAACCGCGTCGGCCAGGCGCGGCGCGACGTGGAGCAGGGCCTGGCCGTCACGCTAGACCACTTCGACACGCGCGCGGCGCAGCAGCGCGCGCTGGGCATTCTTCAGTTCAAGCTCGACATCCTGTGGGCGATGAACGACGCGATGGCGCTGAAGTACGGCGTGAACGCATGAGCCCCGCGAGCATCGCCAGCCGGCCGCGCATCGGCGCGGGCTTTCGCCTGCAATGGGAGTCGGCGCAGGACTGCCACGTGCTGCTCTACCCCGAGGGCATGGTCAAGCTCAACCGCAGCGCCGGCGAGATCATGAAACGCTGCGACGGGCAGCGCAGCGTCGGCGAGATCGTCGCCGAACTCGAAGCCGCGTTCGATGTGCAAGGCTTGCAGGCCGACGTGCTCGCCTTCGTCGAGATGGCTGCCCGGCAGCGCTGGCTGGCGTGGGGCTGAAGTGGAACTGAATCGATGAGCATCGGCCCGCCGCTGTGGCTGCTCGCGGAAGTGACCTACCGTTGCCCGCTGCACTGCGTGTTCTGCTACAACCCGGTGGACTACGCGGCGCAGCCGGCAGAACTCTCCACCGACGACTGGCTGCGCGTGCTGCGCGAGGGCCGCGAGATGGGCGCGGTGCAGCTCGGCCTGTCGGGCGGCGAGCCGCTGCTGCGCGACGACCTCGAAGTCATCGTCGCCGAGGCGCGCCGGCTCGGCTTCTACAGCAACCTGCTCACCTCCGGCGTCGGCCTCACCGAAGCGCGCGCCGCCGCGCTGAAGGCCGCCGGGCTCGACCACGTGCAGCTCTCGTTCCAGGACAGCACGCGCGAGATGAACGACTTCCTCTCGCACACCAAGACCTTCACGCTGAAGAGTCGCGTCGCGCAACTCATCAAGGCCCAGGGCTGGCCGATGGTGATGAACGTGGTGATCCACCGCCTGAACATAGACCACATCGGCCGCATCATCGAGATGGCCGCCGAGCTGGGCGCCGAGTACATCGAGCTGGCCAACACGCAGTACTACTCCTGGGCCTTCGTCAACCGCGCGCAATTGCTGCCGACGCGCGAGCAGTTGCGGCGCGCCGAGGCCGTCACCGACGAGTGGCGCCGCAGGCTCGAGGGCCGCATGCGCATCTTCTTCGTCGCGCCCGACTACCACGAGGGCCGCGCCAAGAAGTGCGTCAACGGCTGGGGCAGCATGTTCCTGACCGTCACGCCCGACGGCAGCGCGCTGCCCTGCCACACCGCGAAGATGCTGCCGGGCCTGCGCTTCCCGAACGTGCGCGAGGCCTCGCTGCGCGAGGCCTGGTTCGACTCCGACGGCTTCAACCGCTACCGCGGCACCGGCTGGATGAAGGAACCGTGCGCCTCCTGCGAGCACAAGGAGGAAGACCTGGGCGGCTGCCGCTGCCAGGCCTGGCTGCTCGCGCACGACGCCGAGGCCGCCGACCCGGTGTGCCGCAAGAGCCCGCAGCACGACAAGGTGCTCGCGGCGGTGGCACAGGCCGAGGCCGGCGTCACGGAGCATCCGCTGGTGTTCCGCGACCCGAAGGAGTCGCGCCGCCTCGCGGCGCTCACGGGCGCCCCTCCCGCGGTTGCCTGAACATCCACTCGCGCTCGGCGCGCAGAAAGGCGGTCGAGGCGTTGCGGCGGTGGATCGTCTCGTACTGGTCCCAGTGCGCGTAGGCCGGCAGCTCGCCGGCCGCGGGCAGATCGATCAGCGAGGCGCCGGCCTCGACGAGCGCGCGCATCCTCGTCTCCAGCGCGGCGAGGTAGGCGTCGACCGCGTCGATCAGCGCCGGCGAGCCCGGCGCGCCGTGTCCAGGCACGATGGTGGTGAGGCGCTCGCCGCGCAGCGAAGCCAGCGCGCGATGCCAGGCGGGCAGTTCGCCGTCCTGGATGTCGGGCACGCGCGCCGCGTCGAGCAGGCCGCCGGCGAACAGCGTACCGCTGGCCTCGTCGAGCACGGCGACGTCGCCCGGCCCGCTGGCGTGGCCGAAGTACAGCACGCGCACCGCGCGGCCCAGGCCCTCGACCGTGTGCGCGGCCCCGAACACCTGGTCGGGCCGGTACATCGCGGTGCCGGCCATGCCCACCGCGCCGACCGTCTGGCGCAACTGCTTCAGGCAGCCGTCGCAGCGCGCCGCCATCAGTTGCGCTGCGCGATCGTGCATGCGCACCGGGATGCCGGCGTCCTGGAAGGCCGGGCCGCCGAACAGGAACTCGGGGCGCGCATGGGTCACCAGCGCGAGCTTCACCGGCTTGTCGGTGACGGAGCGCACGGCCGCGAGGATGGCGCGGCCGTGCGCGAACGAGGTACCGGTGTCGACCACCAGCACGCCGCGTTCGCCGACGATGAAGCCGGCGTTGGCGATGCGGCCCAGGTTGTGTGCGTCGGCCGTGCCGCCGCTGCCGGGCAGCAGGTAGACGCCGGGGGCGAGGGTGCGCGGCTGCGATGCAGGAGGCGACGGCGGCGATGCGCAGCCGCCGGCCGCGGCCGCGCCCAGCAGGGCCAGCATCCTGCGGCGACGCACGCCTGCTTTCCCGTGTGCGTGGCACGGCGTCATGTCGGCTTCCTCCGTGCCGCCTTCTTCGCCGCCGGCTTGACGCCGAGCTGGCGCCGGATCTCGCCCTGACCGCGTTCGACGAGAAAGGCCTCGAAGGCCTGCGCCACGTGCGGCAACTGGCGCGCGGCCAGGCGCATCACGTACCAGTCGCGCTCGATCGGGTTGTGCGCCATCGGCAGCAGCGCCAGCACGCCGGCCTCGATCTCGAGCACGCAGGTGTGCATCGACAGGAAGGCGACGCCGAAGCCGGCCGCGCACATGTGCTTGATCGCCTCGTTGCTCGACAGCTCCGAGCCGATGCGCAGCGGCAGCCCGGCGTCCTTGAACAGCCGCTCGATGGTCGCGCGCGTGCCCGAGCCGCGCTCGCGCACCAGGATGCGCTGCTCGGAGAGCTGCGCCATCGTCACCTTCGCCTTGCCCTGCATCAGCGCATGATCCGGTGACGCGAGAAAGGCCATCGGGTGCTTCGCGAACGGCGTCGACGCGGTCTTCAGCTCGGCCGGCGGGCGGCCCATGATGGCCAGGTCGATCTCCTGGCTGCCGAGCATGCGCACGATCTCGTCGCGGTTGCCGACCTGCAGGTTGACCTTCACGCCCGGGTGCTGGTTGGCGAAGGTCACCAGCATCGGCGGCAGCAGGTATTCGGCGGTGGTGATCGCGCCGACGCGCAGCGTGCCCGAGAACACGCCCTGCAGCGTGGCCATCTCCTCGCCGGCCTCGCGCCACAGGCCGAGGATGCGGCGTGCGTAGCCGTCGAGCAGCTCGCCGGCTTCGGTCAGGCGGATGCCGCGGCCGCTGCGCTGCAGCAGCGGCGTGCGCGCCGACTCCTCCAGTGCGGCGATCTGAAGCGACACCGCCGGCTGCGTCAGGTGCATCTCGTCGGCCGCCGCCGACACGCTGCCCAGCCGCGCCACCGCATGGAAGGTGGCGAGCTGGCGGAAGGTGGCGTTGCGGGTCAGCGGCATGTGCTTATATTAGATAAATAAGATGAATAAGTCAAAATAATTGATTTTTCTTATTCATCTCGGCTGCCTACATTCGCGCCATCGGACACCCCCAGGAGCCATTCGATGGGCAGCATGAAGGACATCCAGCAGATCACCGACGCGAAGAAGCGCTACTCCGCCGGCGTGCTGAAGTACGCGCAGATGGGCTACTGGGACGGCGACTACGTGCCCAAGGACACCGACATCCTGGCGCTGTTCCGCATCACGCCGCAGGACGGCGTCGACCCGATCGAGGCCGGCGCCGCGGTGGCCGGCGAATCCAGCACCGCGACCTGGACGGTGGTGTGGACCGACCGCCTCACCGCCTGCGACATGTACCGCGCCAAGTGCTATCGCGTCGAGCCGGTGCCCAACAACCCGGGCCAGTGGTTCGCCTACGTGGCCTACGACCTGAGTCTGTTCGAAGAGGGCTCGATCACCAACGTGGCCGCGTCGATCATCGGCAACGTGTTCTCGTTCAAGCCGCTGAAGGCCGCGCGGCTGGAGGACATGAGGTTCCCGGTCGCCTACGTGAAGACCTTCGCCGGCCCGCCCACCGGCGTCGTGGTCGAGCGCGAGCGCCTCGACAAGTTCGGCCGCCCGCTGCTGGGCGCCACCACCAAGCCCAAGCTGGGGCTGTCTGGCCGCAACTACGGCCGCGTGGTCTACGAGGGCCTGAAGGGCGGGCTCGACTTCATGAAGGACGACGAGAACATCAACTCGCAGCCCTTCATGCACTGGCGCGACCGCTTCCTGTTCGTGATGGACGCGGTCAACAAGGCCAGCGCCGCCACCGGCGAGGTGAAGGGTTCGTACCTCAACGTCACCGCCGGCACGATGGAGGAGATGTACCGCCGCGCGCAGTTCGCCAAGGACCTGGGCTCGGTGATCGTGATGGTCGACCTGGTGGTCGGCTACACCGGCATCCAGAGCCTGTCGCACTGGTGCCGGCAGAACGACATGATCCTGCACCTGCACCGCGCCGGGCACGGCACCTACACGCGCCAGAAGAACCACGGCGTGAGCTTCCGCGTGATCGCCAAGTGGATGCGGCTGGCCGGCGTCGACCACATCCACGCCGGCACCGCGGTCGGCAAGCTCGAAGGCGACCCGATGACGGTGCAGGGCTACTACAAGGTCTGCCGCGACACGCACACGCGGGTCGACCTGCCGCGCGGCATCTACTTCGACCAGGATTGGGGCGCGCTGAAGAAGGTGATGCCGGTGGCTTCCGGCGGCATCCACGCCGGCCAGATGCACCAGTTGCTCGACCTGTTCGGCGACGACGTGGTGCTGCAGTTCGGCGGCGGCACCATCGGCCACCCGCAGGGCATCCAGGCCGGCGCCACGGCGAACCGCGTCGCGCTCGAAGCGATGGTGCTGGCGCGCAACGAGGGCCGCGACATCAAGGAGGAGGGCCCGCAGATCCTGCGCGACGCCGCCAAGTGGTGCAAGCCGCTGGCCGCCGCGCTGGATACCTGGGGCGACATCACCTTCAACTACACCTCGACCGACACGTCCGACTACGTGCCGACGCCGGCGGTGGCCTAAGGAGCAACGACATGCGAATCACACAGGGCACCTTCTCCTTCCTGCCCGACCTCAGCGACGCGCAGATCACCAGGCAGCTCGAATACTGCCTGGACAAAGGCTGGGCGGTGGGCGTCGAGTACACCGACGATCCGCATCCGCGCAACACCTTCTGGGAGATGCACGGCAACCCGATGTTCGACCTGAAGGACGCCGCCGGCATCCTCATGGAGATCAATGCCTGCCGCAAGACCTTCCCCGACCAGTACATCCGCGTCACGGCCTTCGATTCCACGCACGGCACGGAGTCGGTGGTGCTGTCCTTCATCGTCAACCGGCCGAAGCAGGAGCCCGGCTTCCGACTGATCCGCACCGAGGAGCCGGGCCGCACGCTGCGCTACAGCATCGAGAGCTACGCGGTGGCGCATCGGCCGGAAGGCGCGAGGTACTGATCCTTCGACAAGCTCAGTCCCTGCTCAGGACGAACGGGGTCGGCCCGTCACCGTTCGCCCTGAGCCTGTCGAAGGGCCTGGTTCGAGTGGAATCAACAGACTTAACGCATATGGACATGCCCGTGCAGCCCAGCGCGCCCAAGGCGCTGTTCGAATCCTCCGGCGTCAAGGCGCTGCTCGACCAGCTCGACGCCGAGCTGGTCGGCCTCGCGCCGGTGAAGGGGCGCATCCGCGACATCGCCGCGCTGCTGCTGATCGACAGGCTGCGCGCCGAGCAGGGCCTGCAATCGCAGCCGCCCACGCTGCACATGTGCTTCACCGGCAACCCCGGCACCGGCAAGACCACGGTGGCGCTGCGCATGGCCGAGGTGCTCAAGCAGCTCGGCTACGTGCGCAAGGGCCATCTGGTCGCGGTGACGCGCGACGACCTGGTCGGCCAGTTCATCGGCCACACCGCGCCCAAGACCAAGGAAGTGATCAAGAAGGCGATGGGCGGCGTGCTGTTCATCGACGAGGCCTACTACCTGTATCGCCCCGAGAACGAACGCGACTACGGCCAGGAGGCGATCGAGATATTGCTTCAGGTGATGGAGAACCAGCGCGACGACCTGGTCGTGATCCTCGCCGGCTACCAGGACCGGATGGACACCTTTTTCTCGTCCAACCCCGGCATGGCCTCGCGCATCGCGCACCACATCGCCTTCCCCGACTACGACGAAGCCGAGTTGATGCAGATCGCGCGACTGATGCTGGACAAGCTGAACTACCGCTTCGATGGCGAGGCGGAATCGGCCTTCGCGCGCTACGTGCACCTGCGCCGGCAGCAGCCGCACTTCGCCAACGGGCGCTCGATCCGCAATGCGCTCGACCGCATCCGGCTGCGCCAGGCGACGCGGCTGTTCGCGAGCGACGCGGCGCTGGGCCGCGACGAACTCGTCACGCTGCAGGCACCGGACGTGCTCGCCAGCCGTGTCTTCACCCAAGCCTCCCAAGGAGCTGCCGCATGAGCATCGAGGCCCTGATCTTCGACGTCGACGGCACGATGGCCGACACCGAAGAAGCGCACCGTGTCGCCTTCAACAACGCCTTCGAACGCTTCAAGCTCGACTGGCGCTGGAGCCAGGACGCCTACAAGGAACTGCTGAAGACGACGGGCGGCAAGGAGCGCATCGCGGCCTACCTGGCGACGAAGACGCTCTCCAGCGCCGAGCGCAAGCAGCTCACCGCGCTGATCCCGGCGATCCACGCCGAGAAGACCAGGTTCTACAGCGCCTTCGTCGCCGACGGCGCGGTGCCGCTGCGCGAGGGCGTGGAGGCCTTGATCGACGAGGCGCTGGCCGCCGGCTGCCGCCTCGCGATCGCCAGCACGACCACTGCTGCCAACATCGACGCGCTGCTGAACGCGACGCTCGGCCCGCGCGGCATCGAGAAGTTCAGCGTGATCGCCTGCGGCGACCAGGTGGCGGCCAAGAAGCCGGCGCCCGACATCTACCAGCTCGCGCTGCGGCATCTCGGCGCCGACGTGGATCAGGCCGTGGCGCTGGAGGATTCGCGCAACGGCCTGCTCGCCGCCACGCGCGCCGGGCTGTGGACGGTGGTGACGCCGACCTACTGGACCGAGCACCACGACTTCGCCGAGGCCGGGCTGGTGCTGCAGCACCTCGGCGAAATCGACTACGCCGAACTCGCGCGCCTGGGCGACCGCCGCCCGCGCAGCGAGTTTTCCGCGCTGTATGCCGGAGCGGCGGGATGAGCCGCGAGATCCGCATCGCGCCCAGCCTGCTGTCGGCCGACTTCGCGCGGCTCGGCGAGGAGGTGCGCGCCGTCATCGCCGCCGGCGCCGACCTGATCCACTTCGACGTGATGGACAACCACTACGTGCCCAACCTGACGGTCGGGCCGCTGGTGTGCCAGGCCATCAAGCCTCATTCGACGGTGCCCATCGACGTGCACCTGATGGTCAAGCCCGTCGATGCGCTGGTGCCCCTGTTCGCGCAGGCCGGCGCCGGCATCATCAGCTTCCACCCCGAGGCGAGCGAGCACGTGCACCGCACGATCCAGTTGATCCGCTCGCAGGGCTGCAAGGCCGGTCTGGTGCTGAACCCGGCGACGCCGCTGGCGGTGCTCGACCATGTGCTGGAAGATCTGGACCTGGTGCTGGTGATGTCGGTCAACCCCGGCTTCGGCGGGCAGGCCTTCATCGCCTCGGCGCTGCGCAAGATCGAGGCGATCCGGCGGCGCATCGAAGCGACCGGCAAGCCGATCTGGCTGGAGGTCGACGGCGGCGTCAAGCCCGACAACGCGCGCGCCATTGCCGCCGCCGGCGCCGACACGCTGGTGGCTGGCTCGGCGGTGTTCACCGGTGCGCGCGACGCGGCGGCGTACCGCGACGCGATCGCGGCGATCCGCGGCGAAGCGCTGGAGGCGTTATGACGGATGAGCTGCGCACGATCCGCGCCGTCGCCTTCGATCTCGACGGCACGCTGGTGGACAGCGCGCCCGACATCCAGCACGCGCTCAACGCCGCGCTGCACCGCGAAGGCCTGGCGTGTTTCGACCTGGCGCGCGTGCGCGGCTGGATCGGCGACGGCCCCGATGCGCTGATCGTCCGCGCGCTCGAAGCGCAAGGCGGCGATGCGGACGACCTCGCCCTGCGCACGCGCCTGCGCCGCCGGTTCGACGCCGCCACGCTGGCCGCGCCGCTGGCCGGCGGCGGCGTCTACCCCGGCGTCGTCGAACTGCTGGACGCGCTGCACCGCGCGCTGCCGCTGGTGGTGCTCACCAACAAGCCGACGCCGCTGGCGCGTGCGGTGCTCGGCGCTGCCGGGCTGGTGCCTTACCTGAGCGGCGTGCACGGCGCCGACACGCCGTCTCTGCGCAAGCCCGCGCCGGCGCTGCTGCTGGCGGCCTGCGAGCGCCTCGGCGTCGCGCCGCACGAGCTGCTGATGGTGGGCGACGCCGAACCCGACATGCGCGCCGCGCACGCCGCCGGCTGCCGCGCGCTGTGCGTGGGCTGGGGCTACGGCCACGCCGCGCTGCCCGCCTGGCTGGACCCGCTGCGCATCGCCGCGCCGCACGAACTGCTCGCCGCGCTGCCGTGCCGCGCCGCCGCCGAACCGATTGCCAACAACTAAGGAGACCGTCATGCCCACCGGCGGAAGACCCACCCTGACGCAGTTCCTGATCGAGCAGCGGCGCCGCCACCCCGGCGCCACCGGCGAGCTGAACGCGCTGGTCACCGACGTGTCGCTCGCCTGCAAGGCGATCTCGCGCAAGGTCGCGCTCGGCGCGCTGGCCGGCACCCAGGGCGGCGCGGGCAGCGTCAACGTGCAGGGCGAGGAGCAGAAGCCGCTGGACATCGAGAGCAACGAGCTGTTCCTGCGCTCGGCCGAGTGGGACGGGCACGTCGCCGGCATGGTGTCGGAGGAGATGGACGCGCCCTACACGCTGCCGCCGCAGTATCCGCGCGGCAAGTACCTGCTGCTGTTCGACCCGCTCGACGGTTCCTCCAACATCGACGTCAACGTCTCGGTGGGCAGCATCTTTTCGGTGCTGCGCGCCGCGACGCCGGGCGAGGACGCGAAGCCCGAAGACTTCCTGCAAGCCGGCACCGAGCAGGTCTGCGCCGGCTACGCGATCTACGGCCCCTCGACCATGCTGGTGCTGACGCTGGGCAAGGGCACGCATGCCTTCACGCTCGAGCCGACGCTGGGTGAATGGGTGCTGAGCCACCGCGACCTGGCGATCCCGCCGGCCACGCGCGAGTTCGCGATCAACGCCTCGAACAGCCGCTTCTGGGAGCCGGCGGTCAAGCGCTACGTCGACGAATGCATGGCCGGCAGCACCGGGCCGCGCGGCGCCGACTTCAACATGCGCTGGATCGCCTCGCTGGTGGCCGAGACGCACCGCATCCTGATGCGCGGCGGCGTGTTCATGTACCCGCGCGACAACAAGGACCCGGGCAAGGCCGGGCGGCTGCGCCTGCTGTACGAGGCCAACCCGATCGCGATGCTGGTCGAGCAGGCCGGCGGGCGCGCCACCACCGGGCACAAGCGCATCCTGGACGTCGCGCCCGAGTCGCTGCACCAGCGCATCGGCTTCATCTTCGGCTCGGCCGAGGAAGTGGGGCGCATCGAGCGCTACCACGCCGAGGAGCCGCTGGAGTCGTTCAAGTCGCCGCTGTTCGGCAAGCGCGGCCTGTTCGCGACCACGCTCTGACCGAGGCAGAGATCCGTGCGCCCTGAGTAGAGATCCGTGGGCCCTGAGTAGAGCTCCGTTCGCCCTGAGCTTGTCGAAGGGCCTGGCGTTGCACCTCGGTGGGCTTCGACAGCCTCAGCCCGAACGGGATCCATACCGAGCAAGACCATCGAATTCCCCACTTCCAGGAAGACCACCATGTCCGCCAAGCACCCCATCATCGCGATCACCGGATCGTCGGGCGCCGGCACCACCTCGGTGACGCGCACCTTCGAGGCCATCTTCCGGCGCGAGAAGGTCGACGCCGCCGTCATCGAGGGCGACGCCTTCCACCGCTACGACCGCAAGGCGATGCGCGAGAAGCTCGCCGAGGCCGAGGCCGACGGCAACCGCAACTTCAGCCACTTCGGCCACGAGGGCAACCTGTTCGAGGAACTGGAGGCGCTGTTCCGCGACTACGCCGAAAGCGGCACCGGCAAGAGCCGCAAGTACCTGCACGACGCCAACGAAGCCGCCCCGTACCAGCAGGAGCCCGGCACCTTCACGCCCTGGGAGAACCTGCCCGGCAGCGAGCTGCTGTTCTACGAAGGCCTGCATGGCGGCGTCACCACCGACACGGTGGACATCGCGCGCTACCCCGACCTGCTGATCGGCGTGGTGCCGGTGATCAACCTGGAGTGGATCCAGAAGCTGCACCGCGACAAGAACATGCGCGGCTACTCCACCGAGGCGGTGACCGACGTGATCCTGCGCCGCATGCCCGACTACGTGCACTACATCTGCCCGCAGTTCACGCGCACGCACATCAACTTCCAGCGCGTGCCGGTGGTCGACACCTCCGACCCCTTCATCGCGCGCACCATTCCCACCGCCGACGAGAGCATCGTCGTGATCCGCTTCGCGAACCCGGCCGGCATCGACTTCCCCTACCTGCTGTCGATGCTGCACGACTCGTGGATGAGCCGCGCCAACACGCTGGTGGTGCCGGGCGGCAAGATGGAACTGGCGATGCAACTGATCTTCACGCCGATGATCCTGCGTCTCGTCGAGCGGCGCCGCAAGGCGCTGGGCCAGTGAGCGGGGAGGGCGCGAGCATGACGACTTCCCCCGACGCCGCCGCGCTGCGCACGCTGTGCGCCAACGCGCTGCGCGTGCTGGCCATCGATGCGGTGCAGGCCGCCAACTCCGGCCACCCCGGCATGCCGATGGGCATGGCCGACATCGCCGAAGCGCTGTGGCGCCACCACCTGAAGCACGATCCGGCCGACCCGCAGTGGCCGGACCGCGACCGCTTCGTGCTCTCCAACGGCCACGGCTCGATGCTGCTGTACGCGCTGCTGCATCTTTCCGGCTACGCGCTGCCGATGAGCGAGCTGCGGCGCTTCCGCCAGCTTCATTCGCTGACGCCCGGCCATCCCGAGCACGGCCTGGCGCCAGGCGTCGAGACCACCACCGGCCCGCTCGGCCAGGGCATCACCAACGCGGTCGGCATGGCGCTGGCCGAGAAGCTGCTGGCTGCCGAGTTCAACCGGCCCGGCCACAGCGTGATCGACCACCGCACCTGGGTCTTCCTCGGCGACGGCTGCCTGATGGAAGGCATCAGCCACGAGGCCGCGTCGCTGGCCGGCACCTGGCGGCTGAACAAGCTGGTGGCCTTCTACGACGACAACGGCATCTCGATCGACGGCGACGTGAAGGGCTGGTTCGGCGACGACACGCCGGCGCGCTTCGAGGCCTATGGCTGGACCGTGATCCGCCACGTCGACGGCCACGACCGCGCGGCGCTCGATGCGGCGATCACCGCCGCGAAAGCCTCCGGCAAGCCAGTGCTGGTGTGCTGCCGCACGACCATCGGCTTCGGCTCGCCGAACCGCGCCGGCACCGCCAAGGCGCACGGCGAGGCGCTGGGTGCCGAGGAGATCGCGAAGACACGCGAGCAGCTCGGCTGGACCTGGCCGGCTTTCGAGATTCCCGACGCGGTGCGCGAAGCCTGGTCGGCACGCGAGCGCGGCGCGCAGGCGCGGCGCGAGTGGCAACAGCGTTTCGGCGCCTATGCCGAGGCGCACCCCGAACTCGCGCACGAGCTGCTGCGGCGCTTCGCCTCGAACGGCTTGCCGGCCGCTGCCGAGCAGGCGTTCGCGAAGGCGATCGCCGAGACGGAAGCGAAGCGCGCCAGCGTCGCCACGCGCAAGGCCTCGCAGGACGTGCTCCACGCGGTGGCGCCGCACTTGCCCGGCCTGCTCGGCGGCTCGGCCGACCTGACCGGCTCGAACCTGACCGACTGGAAGGGCAGCCAGCCGCTCACCGGCGCCGGCACCGGCAACCACGTGCACTACGGCGTGCGCGAGTTCGGCATGGCGGCGATCATGAACGGCATCGCGCTGCACGGCGGACTGCGGCCCTACGGCGGCACCTTCCTCACCTTCAGCGACTACGGCCGCAACGCGCTGCGCATGGCCGCGCTGATGAAGCTGCCGGTGGTGCACGTGTTCACGCACGACTCGATCGGCCTGGGCGAAGACGGGCCGACGCACCAGCCGGTGGAGCATGTGTCGAGCCTGCGGCTGATCCCCGGGCTGGACGTGTGGCGCCCCGCCGATGCGACCGAAACAGCAGTCTCTTGGCGCGAAGCGCTGCGGCGCGGCGACGGCCCCAGCGTGCTGGCGCTGAGCCGGCAGGCGCTGCCGCATGCCGGCGACGGCGCCGAGCGCATCGACGCCATCGCCCGCGGCGGCTACGTGCTGCGCCGGCCGGCCGACGAGCAAGTGGCGCTGATCGCCACCGGCTCCGAAGTGGGCATCGCGCTCGCCGCCGCCACGCTGCTGGCCGGCGATGGGCTGTCGGCGCGCGTGGTGTCGGTGCCCTGCCTCGATGTCTTCGAACGCCAGGACGCGGCATACCGCAGCGAGGTCATCCCGCGCCACCTGCCGCGCCTCGCGGTGGAGGCCGGCAGCACCGGCCTGTGGTGGAAGCATGTCGGCGAACACGGCGACGTGGTCGGCCTCGACCGCTTCGGCGAATCGGCGCCGGCCGGCGAGCTGTTCCGCCATTTCGGCCTCGGCGCCGAGCAGGTGGCGGCGCGCGCCGCGCGCCTGCTGCGCACGGCGGCGGCGCCCGAACTCGCAAGGTCTTGAACTTTCCAGGAGCCTTCTGATGGCCATGATCTCCCTGCGCCAGTTGCTGGACCACGCCGCCGAGCACGGCTACGGCGTGCCGGCCTTCAACGTCAACAACCTGGAGCAGATCCAGGCCATCCTGCAAGCCGCGCGGAAGACCGACAGTCCGGTCATCCTGCAAGCCTCGGCCGGCGCGCGCAAATACGCCGGCGAGCCCTTCCTGCGCAAGATGGTGGAAGCGGCGGTCGAGATGTACCCCGACATCCCGATCGTGATGCACCAGGACCACGGCGCCAGCCCGGCGGTGTGCCTGCAAAGCATCCGCAGCGGCTTCACCAGCGTGATGATGGACGGCTCGCTGCGCGAGGACGCCAAGACGCCGGCCAGCTACGAGTACAACGTGGACGTGACGCGCCGCGTCTGCGAGATGGCGCATGCGGTGGGCGTGTCGGTGGAGGGCGAGCTGGGCTGCCTGGGCTCGCTGGAGTCGGGCCAGGCCGGCGAGGAAGACGGCGTCGGCGCGGCCGGCACGCTCAGCCACGAGCAACTGCTGACCGACCCCGACCAGGCGGCCGATTTCGTCAGGCAGACCGGCGTCGACGCGCTGGCCATCGCCATCGGCACCAGCCACGGCGCCTACAAGTTCACCCGCAAGCCCACCGGCGACATCCTGGCGATAGCGCGCATCAAGCAGATCCACGCGAAGATCCCGAACACGCACCTGGTGATGCACGGCTCGTCGTCGGTGCCGCAGGAGTGGCTGGCGATCATCCGCGAACACGGTGGCGACATCCGCGAGACCTACGGCGTGCCGGTCGAGGAAATCCAGGAAGGCATACGCCACGGCGTGCGCAAGGTCAACATCGACACCGACATCCGCCTGGCGATGACCGGCGCGATGCGCCGCGCGATGGCCAAGGACACCAGCGAGTTCGACCCGCGCAAGTTCCTCAAGGACGCCATCGCCGCGGCGCGCGACGTGTGCGTGGCGCGCTTCGAGGCCTTCGGCTGCGCGGGCATGGCCTCGCGCATCCGGCCGGTGGCGCTGGAGGCGCAGGCGCGGGTGTATGCCTGAGGCGCCGTCCGTCGTGGCGTGATCTGACGGGCGTCATGCCGCGGCTGCCCGGCAGGCCGTATGCTCGCGGCATGCACCACTGGCGCATCCTGCTGCTCGTGACCGGCCTCGTCCTGGCGGGGCCGCTCGGCCTGCGCGCGGCGCTGGCGGTGTCGCCGGCAATCGCGGTGACCGCCGAGGCTCCCGCCGACGAGCCCTGTGCGCACGCGCACGGCGATGCCGCTGCCGCCGCGCCGCACGATGCCGAACCCGAGCACTGCGGCCAGACCAGCGCCTGCGCCGCCGCCTGCGCGGCGGCCTGCGCGCCGGCGGCGGCCGCTCCCGCCGTGAGCGGCGTGGCGCGTGCCGCCGTGCGCTCGCGGCCGTGCATCGACGAGGCCATTCCGCCCGGCCGCACCATCGCGCCCGAGCCGCCGCCGCCGACGGCCTGAGGTTCTTCCGTTCCTCCCTTTCCCCGTTGAACCGGAAACGCCGCGCGCCTTCATGCGCGGCGCGAACGAACCTGGCTGTGAGCTTTCGATCATGAACATGACCCATTACATGCAACTGCTGGCCGAGAACCAGCCCTGGAACCTGATCCTCTTCATGGCGGTGCCCGTCGTCCTCGCCGAGACGGTGGCCATCACCGAGCTGTTCATCCTGCTGCACCGGCCCGCCGGCGGCACGCTGGTGAACGTCAACCGCGCGGCGAGCGTCGCCGCCGGCGCGTACTTCGCCGTCGTGTTCGTCTACCTGATGGTCAACGCCGTGCTGCCGCTGACGCGCGGCGGCGAATGGCGCGGCCCGGCCGACGTGATCGCGGTGGGCTCCTACCTGGCCGGCGTGCTGCCGCTGGGCGCGATGGCGCTGATCGACCTGCGCTGGATCGGCACGGGCTGGAGCACCGAGACGCGCCTGGCGCGGCACGCGCTGGCGGTGGCGGCCTTTCTCGTCGTGGCGCACGTCGCGATGATCTTCGGCATGCTCGACCCGGCCGTGCTCGGCGCCGCGGCCGCGCCGCACGGGGCGCCGCACGCGGGGCATTGAAGCGGCTCATGCGCGGCGCGCATTTGCAGCGGCGGATTCGTTCGTTCCCCGCCGCGCCGCGCCTGCCTAGAGTGAGGGTTTCATCGTCCTCACCCCCCCGCAGAAAGGCGCCGCAGCATGAGCATCACCGCCATCAACGTCCGCAACCAGTTCCGAGGCAAGGTCAAGGAGATCATCGAAGGCCCGGTGGTCTCCGAGATCGACGTCGAGACGGCGCAGGGCCTGGTCGTCACCTCGGTCATCACGACGCGCTCGGTCAAGGAACTGAGGCTCGCGGTCGGCAAGGAGGTGATCGCGCTGGTCAAGTCGACCGAGGTGTCGATTGCCGCGCTTTGAGCCGCCGCGCCTGCTGGTGGTGCCCGGGCTGAACGACAGCGGCCCCGGCCACTGGCAGAGCTGGCTGCAGGCGCAGCACCGCGATGCGCTGCGCGTCAGGCAGCGCGACTGGTCCGAGCCCGACCTCGAGCGCTGGGCCGAACGCATCACCCACGTCGCGGCGCTGGGCGGCGGGCGCCGCTTCGTCGCGGTGGCGCACAGCTTCGGCTGCCTGGCGCTGGCCCGGCATCTCGCGCAGCAGCCCGATTCGCCGGTCGTCGCGGCGCTGCTGGTGGCGCCGGCCGAGCCGGACCGCTTCGGCATCGCCGGCCGGCTGCCGCCGCAGCGCCTGCCGCGCAGCACCACGCTGGTCGCCAGCGACACCGACCCGTGGATGAAACCCGCCAGCGCGCGCCGCTGGGCGCAGCGCTGGGGCAGCCACTTCGTCAACCTCGGCGACGCCGGCCACATCAACGTCGAGTCGGGCCACGGCCCGCTGCCGCTGGCCTCGCGCTGGGTGCAGACGGCCTTGCAGCGCGCCGCGCGCGAGCAGCGCATCGCGCATGCCGAGTGGGGCGAGTGGTCGTTCGCGGTCTGAAGCGCGAAAGCCGCATAAGCAGCGTCGGTTTCCTTCGTTCCCAGGCCGGGATGCGCTTCCTAGCATCCCGGCCCATGAAGCACACCACCCGACTCCTGCACACCCTCTTCGTCACCGCCGGCCTCGCCGCATTCGCCGGCGCCGCGCCGGCCAAGGACGTGACGCTGCTCAACGTCTCCTACGACCCGACGCGCGAGCTGTACGTCGACTTCAACAAGGCCTTCTCCGCCCACTGGAAGGGCAAGACCGGCGACACCGTCACGGTCAAGCAGAGCCACGGCGGCTCGGGCAAGCAGGCGCGCTCGGTGATCGACGGCCTGGAGGCCGACGTGGTCACGCTCGCGCTGGCCTACGACATCGACGAGATCGCCGAGAAGGCGAAACTCCTGCCCGCCGACTGGCAGAAGCGCCTGCCGCAAAACAGCGCGCCCTACACCTCAACCTACATCTTCCTGGTGCGCAAGGGCAACCCGAAGGGCATCAGGAACTGGGACGATCTGGTCAAGCCCGGCGTCTCGGTGATCACCGCCAACCCCAAGACCTCGGGCGGGGCGCGCTGGGGCTACCTGGCCGCCTACGGCTTCGCGCTGAAGCAGCCTGGCGGCAACGACGCCAAGGCGCGCGACTTCGTCGCCAAACTGTTCGCCAACGTGCCGGTGCTCGACTCGGGCGCGCGCGGCTCGACGGTGACCTTCGCCGAGCGCGGCGTCGGCGACGTGCTGCTGGCCTGGGAGAACGAGGCGCACCTGTCGATCAAGGAGTTCGGCGCCGACAAGTTCGACATCGTCTACCCGCCGCAGAGCATCCTGGCCGAGCCGCCGGTGGCGCTGGTCGACAAGGTGGCCGACAAGAAGGGCACGCGCGACGTGGCCCAGGCCTACCTGCAATACCTCTACACGCCGGAAGGCCAGGAGATCGCGGCGCGCAACTTCTACCGGCCGACCGACCCGAAGGTCGCGGCGAAGTACGAGAAGCAGTTCCCGAAGGTGAACCTGTTCACCATCGACGAGGTGTTCGGCGGCTGGACCCAGGCGCAGAAGACCCACTTCGGCGACGGCGGCGTGTTCGACCAGATCTACACCCGCAAGTGAGGCGAGGACGCACGCACCCCGAGCCCCGATCCGTCATGACCTTCACGACCCGACGCGCCGCGCTGCTGGCGCTGGCCGCCCTCGCATCCTCGCCGCCGGCCTTCGCGCAGGCCGGCCCGACCGCCGCCAAGACGCTGCTGAACGTCAGCTACGACGTCTCGCGCGAGTTCTACAAGGACTACAACGCCGTCTTCGCCGCGCACTGGAAGAAGACCGCCGGCGCCGAACTGACGCTCAACCAGTCGCACGGCGGCTCCAGCCGCCAGGCGCGCAGCGTGGTCGAGGGCCTGGAGGCCGACGTCATCACGATGAACCAGGCCAACGACATCGACCTGCTGGCCGAGCGCGGCGCGCTGATCCCGGCCGACTGGGCCAAGCGGCTGCCGGACAACGCCTCGCCGACCACCTCCATATCGGTGATCCTGGTGCGCAAGGGCAACCCGAAGCAGATCGGCGAATGGAACGATCTCGGCAAGCCGGGGCTGTCTGTGATCATCCCCAACCCCAAGACCTCGGGCAACGGCCGCTACACCTATCTGGCCGCCTGGGGCGCGGCGCTGAAGAACGGCGTGGCGCCGGCGGCCGCGCAGGCGCTGGTGGAGCGCATCTTCGCCAACGTGCCGGTGCTCGACGGCGGCGGCCGCGGCGCCACCACCACCTTCGCGCAGCGCCAGTTGGGCGATGCGCTGGTCACCTTCGAGAGCGAGGTGCCGCTGATCAAGCGCGAGTTCGGCGGCGACTTCGAGGTGGTCTATCCGACCTGGACGGTGCTGGCCGAGAACCCGGTGAGTGTGGTCGACAAGGTGATCGACCGGCGCGGCACGCGCACCGAGGCCGAGGCGTACCTCGAGTACCTGTGGTCCGACGAGGGCCAGGAGGTCGCCGCCAGGCACCATCTGCGCCCGCGCAATGCCAAGGTGTTGGCGAAGCATGCGAAGGACTTCCCCAAGGTGAACGCCTTCACTGTCGACGAGGTGTTCGGCGGCTGGAAGAAGGCGCAGAAGGAGCACTTCGACGACGGCGGCCTGTACGACCAGGTCATCGCGCGGGCGAAGAAGCGATGATCTTCACGCGGACGCTGCTCAAGCGGCACAGCGTGCTGCCGGGCTTCGACCTGGCGCTCGGCTTCACGCTGCTGTACCTGGGGCTGATCGTGCTGATCCCGCTCAGCGCGGCCTTCCTCAAGACCTTCACGATGAGCTGGCCGGCATTCTGGGATGCGGTCAGTTCGCCGCGCGTGCTGGCCTCGTACCGGCTGACCTTCGGTGCCTCGCTCGCGGCGGCCTTCCTCAACGCCTTCTTCGGCCTGGTCGTCGCGTGGGTGCTGGTGCGCTACGACTTCCCCTTCAAGCGGCTGGTCGATGCGCTGGTCGACCTGCCGTTCGCGCTGCCCACCGCGGTGGCCGGCATCGCGCTGACGGCGCTGTACGCCGGCAACGGCTGGATAGGCCAGTTCCTGCCCTTCAAGGTGAGCTTCACGCCGCTGGGCGTGTTGGTCGCGCTGACCTTCATCGGCCTGCCGTTCGTGGTGCGCACCGTGCAGCCGGTGCTGGAAGACCTGCACAAGGAGGTCGAGGAGGCCGCGGCGACGCTGGGCGCGAACCGCTGGCAGACCTTCCAGAAGGTGATCTTCCCGATCCTGACGCCGGCGCTGCTGACCGGCTTCGCGCTCGCCTTCGCGCGGGCACTCGGCGAATACGGCTCGGTGATCTTCATCGCCGGCAACATGCCGATGATCAGCGAGATCACGCCGCTGCTCATCATCACCAAGCTGGAGCAGTACGACTACCCCGGCGCCACCGCCATCGCGGTGGTGATGCTGGTGGCGGCCTTCGTGCTGCTGCTGGCGATCAACGGCCTGCAGGCCTGGACGCGGGCGAGGCAGGGGCGATGAGCAGCAGCATGTCCATCCCCGTTCGCGCTGAGCCTGTCGAAGCGCCGGCGCGAGCCACCGGTGTGGCCCCGCGCCCGATCCAGGCCGCCACCACCGAGCCCGCCTGGGTCAAGTGGCTGTTGATCGCCACCGCGCTCGCCTTCCTCGCCTTCTTCCTCTTCATTCCGCTGGCCATCGTGTTCGCCGAGGCGTTCAAGAAGGGCTGGGACGTCTACCTCGCCGCGATCGTCGAGCCCGACGCGCTGGCGGCCATCAAGCTGACGCTGATCGCCGCGCTGATCAGCGTGCCGCTGAACCTGGTGTTCGGCATCGCCGCGGCCTGGTGCATCGCCAAGTTCGAGTTCCGCGGCAAGAACGTGCTGCTGACGCTGATCGACCTGCCGTTCTCCGTCAGCCCGGTGATCGCCGGCCTGATCTATGTGCTGGTGTTCGGCTTGCAGGGCTGGTTCGGCGAGTGGCTGCGCGACCACGACCTGAAGGTCGTCTTCGCGGTGCCGGGCATCGTGCTGGCCACGGTGTTCGTGACCTTCCCCTTCGTCGCGCGCGAGCTGATCCCGCTGATGCAGGCGCAGGGCACCGAGCAGGAGGAGGCCGCGCGCGTGCTCGGCGCGAACGGCTGGCAGATCTTCCGCCGCGTCACGCTGCCGAACGTGAAATGGGCGCTGCTGTACGGCGTGATCCTGTGCAACGCGCGCGCGATGGGCGAATTCGGCGCGGTCAGCGTGGTCTCGGGCCACATCCGCGGCCAGACCAACACGATGCCGCTGCACATCGAGATCCTCTACAACGAATACCAGTTCGCCGCCGCCTTCGCGGTGGCCTCGCTGCTGGCGCTGCTGGCGCTGGTGACGCTGGTGCTGAAGTACCTGGTCGAGCAGCGCATGAAGAACGAGAAACGCACGGCCGGCGAACGGAGCGAATGAAATGAGCATCGAGATCCGCAACCTGAACAAGCGCTTCGGCAAGACCGTCGTCTGCGACAAGCTCGACCTCGACATCCCGGCCGGCGAGCTGGTCGCGCTGCTCGGGCCTTCGGGCTCGGGCAAGACCACGCTGCTGCGCATCATCGCCGGGCTGGAGGTGCCGGACAGCGGCACCGTGCTGTTCCACGGCGAGGACGCCACCCACACCGACGTGCGCCAGCGCCACGTCGGCTTCGTGTTCCAGCACTACGCCCTCTTCGCGCACATGACGATCTTCGAGAACGTCGCCTTCGGGCTGCGCGTGCGGCCCAAGGCGACGCGGCCGGGCGAGAAGGACATCCGCGCCAAGGTGACCGAGCTGCTCAAGCTCGTGCAGCTCGACTGGATCGCCGACCGCTACCCGCACCAGCTCAGCGGCGGCCAGCGCCAGCGCATCGCACTGGCGCGTGCGCTGGCGGTGGAGCCCAAGGTGCTGCTGCTCGACGAGCCTTTCGGTGCGCTGGACGCGAAGGTGCGCAAGGAGCTGCGCCGCTGGCTGCGCCGGCTGCACGACGAGATGCACGTGACCAGCGTGTTCGTCACGCACGACCAGGAGGAGGCGATGGAAGTCGCCGACCGCATCGTTGTGATGAACGAGGGCCGCATCGAGCAGCAGGGCACGCCCGACGAGGTTTACGACCACCCGGCCTCGCCTTTCGTGCTGCAGTTCCTCGGCGACGTGAACCTGTTCCACGGCCGCTTCGGCCACGGCCCCGGCGCCACCGGCGGCGAGGTCAGCTACGTGCGCCCGCACGAGCTGGAGATCGTCGCGGCGGCCGAGGAGGGCGCGGTCGCGGCGGTGCTGTCGCAGGCGCTCACGGTCGGGCCGAACACGCGGCTGGAACTGCGCCGCGTCGACGAAGCCGGCTACGTCGACGTCGAGATGCCGCGCGCCGAATACCTCGCGCTGCGCGACCGCCTCGGCCTCCAGCCCGGCTCGGCGGTGCACCTGCGGCCGCGCAAGGTGACGCGCTTCGCCGAGGAGTTGGTCGATCCGGCGGCGATGATCTGAAGGGGTTGGCGCTGGCTTTGGCGTCGGCGTCGGCGTCGGCGCTGGAGCGGCGCGGCAGGCGCGGCCCCGTGGGGGCTCATGCGGTGGCGGTCGGTGCTGCGCACCGACTTCGCTGCGATGCTCGACACCGGGGTCGCGTCGCGGAACTCGCTGCGCGGGCCTGGCCCGCTGCGCTCAGACACCCGCGACGAGCATGAGGACGAAGCGCGCGGGTACGCGCGCCGACCCCGGCGCCTGCGCTTCTCGCCGCCCCCAAATCGCCCCCACGGGGCCGCGCCTGCCTCTCAAGCCAAGCTCAAACCTCCACCGCCTCACCCGCCAGCGCCCGCTGCACCAGCTCGCGCGTCAGCGTCGGCGCGAAGGATTCGATGAAGGCGTAGACGTAGCCGCGCAGCCAGGTGCCGCGGCGGATGGCCAGGCGCGTCAGGTTGACCTCGAAGAGATGGCGCGCGTCGAGCGCGCGCAGCGTGCGGTCGCGCTCCGGGTCGAAGGCGATCGCGGCGACGATGCCCACGCCCATGCCCAGCTCGACGTAGGTCTTGATCACGTCGGCGTCCATCGCGCTGAGCACGACGCCGGGTTTCAGGCCGGCCTTGTCGAAGGCCTCGTCGATGTGCGTGCGGCCGGTGTAGCCGCTCTCGTAGGTGATGATCGGATGGCGCGCGAGCTGTTGCAGCGTCACCGGGCCCTCGGTCTCCAGCAGCTCGTGGCCGGGCGGCACGATGATGCTGTGCGTCCAGCGGTAGCACGGCAGCGCCACGAGCTGCTCGTACTGCGCCAATGCCTCGGTGGCGACGCCGATGTCGGCCTCGCCGGACAGCAGCATGTCGGCCACCTGGCGCGGCGAGCCCTGGTGCAGTTCGAGCGTCACCTGCGGGTAGACGGCGCGGAAGTCGCGCACCACCGTCGGCAGCGCGTAGCGTGCCTGCGAGTGCGTCGCCGCGATCGACAGGCGCCCGCTGTTCTGCGCGACGAATTCGTCGCCGACGCGCTTGAGGCTGTCGGCGTCGAGCAGCAGCCGCTCGACGATGGGCAGCAGCACCGCGCCGGGCGGCGTCAGGCCGGTCAGGCGCTTGCCGGCGCGCACGAAGATCTCGATGCCGAGTTCGTCCTCCAGCTCGCGGATCTGGCGGCTGACGCCCGGCTGCGAGGTGTGCAGCGCGTGCGCCACGTCGGTGAGGTTGAAGCCGAGGCGGGCGGTCTCGCGGACGGCGCGGAGTTGCTGGAAGTTCATGGGGCGTGCGCGGAACGAATCCACGATTGTCGCCCCCGGCCCCGCGCCGCCCTAGGACGCGAAGCTTCTAAGCAAGTGCGCCGCTCGCATAAGCGGGGCGGCTTCAGGCCTCGGCGCGCAGCGCCTCGTCGACCACGCGCCGGAACTGGATCAGCGCCGAGTCCATCGCCAGCGGCAGCATCGGTGCGTCGGGCTTCATCGCGATGATGCGCGCCTGCGCGGTGATCATGTCGCGGTCTTCGTTGAAGGCCTGCACCAGGCTGTTGTAGACGTTGTCGGCCAGGCTCGAACCGCCCTGCGCCGTCGGCACGCCCTGCATGAAGAAGTAGTGCGTGCTGCCCTCGGTCTCGGGCGTCAGCGCCTGGCAGGAGTGCAGTTGCACCGAGGGCGGGCCGTCCTTGTCGGTGGTGCCGGTGGGGCGCCCGCCGGAGTGCATCAGCAGCGTGGCCGGCAGCACGAAGTCGTAGACGAAGTGCCGGTCGATGTTGCCGTCGAAGGGTTTCATGCGCAGGTAGAAGGGCGGCGGCGGCACGTCGGGTACGTGGCGCGAGACGCGCACGCCGCGCGGCACCTTCTCGATCGTCGGGCGCGACTGCGCGATGGCCGGCGTGCCGCCCAGCGTCTTCTCGTGCACGTAGCTCAGGTGCGAGAAGTCGAGCAGGTTGTCGGCGATCAGCGCCCAGGGCGTGTCGTAGTGCAGGTAGCCGGGCTTGTAGTGCCAGTCGGGGTCGCCGCAGGAGAAGTTGTCGGGCAGCGTCGCGACGTCGGCGCGCTCGGGCTCGCCCATCCAGGCGAACACCCAGTGGTTCTTCACCGCCACCGGGTAGCGGCGCACGCGCGCCTTGGGCGGCACGCTGGCCAGGCCGGGAATCTCGACGCAGGTGCCGCTGGCATCGAACTTCAGGCCGTGGTAGCCGCAGCGCACGCAGTCACCCTCCTTGCGCCCCGCCGACAGCGGCGCGAGCCGGTGGCAGCAGCGGTCTTCCAGCGCCACCACCTCGCCGGCGGCGGTGCGGAACAGCAGCAGCGGCTCGCCGATCACGGTGCGCGCGAACAGGCCGTCGTCCGGGATTTCGTGGTCCCAGGCGACGACGTACCAGCAGTTGCGGATGAACATGGTTGTTGTCTCCTGTCGTCGTTCGATGCCGCACGGTAGCGGCGCGGGCGGCGTTTGTCTGTCCTCTGCGCTGGCGACGCGGCGGCCCTCGTTTCAGCGCGGCGCGTGGTTCAGGCACAACGCGAACAGCTCGCCGGCGCCGTGGATGGCGAGCTTGCCGTAGGCGCGCCGGCGCAGCGTGGCCACGCTGCTCGGCGCGATGCCCAGCGCCAGGCCGATGCCCTCGCGCGTGTGGCCGGCCAGCGTCAGCGCGCAGACCTCGCGTTCGCGCGCGCTCAGGCGCGCCGGCAGCCGGCGCAGCATCGCCTCGGCGGCCTCGGGCGCCAGGCGCGTCGCCGGGCCGTCCTGCGCGGCCGGCTGCAAGGCGTCCAGGTGGCGGCCCAGCAGGGCCAGCAGCAGCGGCGCCAGCGCCGCGAAGCGCGCCAGCTCGCGCGCGCCGAACGGGCCGCCGGCGCGGTCGCGGTAGAGGTTGAAGGCGCTCCAGTGGCCGTCGACCAGCGCCAGCGCGGAGACGCGGTCGACGAGGCCGAAGCGGTCCCACAACTGCTCGCGGTAGGCGGTGTCGGCGATCTCCTCGCGGCGCAGCCGCACGATCGCCGGGTTGCCGTCGACGGCCTCGCCGCGCGGCGGGATCAGGCCGCGCAGCCGGTCCAGCCGCGCCAGTCCGCTGCCGGCGTAGACGCGCGCCGATTGCAGCGCCGCCGGCCCGCCGCCGGCGCTGGCCGTCATCACCACGCGCGCCTGCAAGCCGCTGTCGTAGCGGAAGGCGGTGGCGTGCGCCGGCTGCAAGGCCGGCGCCAGCCAGGCGATCAGCGCGGCGCCGAAGCCGTCGTGGCCGAGGCGCTCGACGACGCGCGCGAGCGCCTCGGCGTCCAGGCTCAGGCGCGGGGCGGGCATCGCGGGCATGGCGCGGATTGTCCGCCGCGCGGGGGACAGACGGCGCTCAGGCATAGGCGCAGCATCGCACTACGACAAAACGACGACAGGAGACGACATGGACCAGCCCCTGGCCGACCGTGCGCGCGAAGCCGCGCTGCGCTTCCAGGCCGAACTCGCCGACGAGCGCACGCCCTTCGTCTTCGACGAGTGGTACGTCGCCGCCTTCGACCACGAGGTGACGCGCACGCCGCTGGCGCGCCGCATCCTCGGCGTGCCGTTGATGCTGCTGCGCCGCACCGACGGCGGCGTGATGGCGCTGGAAGACCGCTGCGCGCACCGCTCGATGCCGCTGTCGCTGGGCACGGTGGACGGCGACAGCATCGTCTGCGGCTACCACGGCGCGCGTTTCGGCTGCGACGGCGTGTGCCGCTCGGTGCCCTCGCAGAGCATCGTGCCGCCGGGCGCGCGCGTGCGCGCCTTCGCGGCCGAGCAGCTCGGGCCGCTGGTGTGGATCTGGATGGGCGCGACGCCGCCCGACCGCGACCCGCCGCACCTGCCGTGGATCTCCGACACCGAAGGCTGGCGTGCCTCGCGCGAGCGGCTGCACCTGCGCGCCAGCTACGTGCGCCTGCACGAGAACCTGCTCGACCTGACGCACCTGAGCTTCCTGCACGCCAAGACCTTCGGCACGCCCGACTACGCCAGCGCGCCCTACGAGACGAAGATCGACGCCGAGGCCGGCCACTTCTCGCTGCTGCGCCGCGTGGTGCCGACGCGGCTGCCGCCGGTGTGGGCCCGGCCCACCGGGCTGGAAGGCGTGGACGCGGCGCGCATCACCAGCTCGACCTTCCACTCGCCGGCGCTGCACGAGGTGCACGCGCGTTTCCACGCCTGCGCGATTCCCGAGGATCAGCAACCCTCGCGCGCGATCCGCACCGCGCACATCGTCACGCCCGAGACGGCGACCAGCACGCACTACTTCATCCATCACGGGCGCAACTTCGGGCTCGAAGACGGCGAGATCACCGAGTTCATGCACGGCCAGTTGCTCGCCGCCTTCCAGGAGGACATCGACGGCCTGGAGGCGATCGAGCGCAACCTCGAGAACTACCCGCCGGGCGCGGCGCACGAGATCTCGTTCCGCGCCGACGGGCCGTCGCTGGCGATGCGCCGCTGGCTGAAGCGGCGCGCCACGCTCAGTCCCTGACCAGCTTCCAGGTGCCGTTCTCGATGCGCACCATCACCTGCGAGCGGTGGTCCACGCCGTTGTGGTCGGCCGGCGTCATGTTGAACACGCCCTGCGAGCCGACGAACTCCTTCATGCCTTCGATGTTGTCGCGCAGCGCGCTGCGGAACTCGGTCGTGCCGGGCTGAGCCTTCTTGATCGCCTGGCCGGCCGCCTGCTGCACGATCAGCAGCGCGTCCCACATCGTCGCGGCGAACAGCGAGCGGCTGCCGGCGCCGTACTTGGTCTCGAAGCGGTGCACGAAGTCCACCGCCGGCTTCTTCACCGGGCTGGCGTCGGGCAACTGCTCGGCCACCAGCACCGGCGCGACGGTCATGTAGCCGCCTTCCAGGTCCTTGCCGCCGACGCGCAGGAAGTCGTTGTTGGCCACGCCCTGGGTCTGGTACACGGCGCCCTTGTAGCCGCGCTTGGCCAGCTCGATCTGTGGCAGCGCGCCGGGCGTGCCCGAGCTGAGGATGTACACCGCGTCGGGGTTCGCCGCGAGGATCTTGACGGTCTGCGCGGTGACGCTCTGGTCGGTCGGCGTGTACTTCTCGACAGCCACCAGCTTCAGGCCCTTGGCCGCAGCCAACTGCTCGACCACCTTCAGGAAGCCGTCGCCGTAGCTGTTGGCCGCGCCGATGGTGGCGATGGTCTTGCCCTTGTTCTTCAGGATGTGGTCGATGACCATGTTGACCGAGATCGGCTCGGTCGGCGAGAGCTTGAAGGCCCACTTGCGGGGCCCGTCCTGCGGCAGCACGATCGCGCCGCCGCCGGCCATCGAGACCACCGGCACGCCGGCCGCGCCCGCGGTCTCGACCACCGCCAGCGAGGTCGGCGTGACCGACGAGCCGATGATCAGGTCGACCTTCTCCTCGGTGATCAGCTTCTGCGTGTTCTTGGTCGCCGTGGTGCTGTCGGTGGCGTCGTTCAGCACGGTGAAGCGCACCTTCTGGCCGGCCATCTCGCCGGTCCAGAGCTTGAGCGCGTTTTCCGCCGGGATGCCGAGCGAGGCGCCCGGGCCGGTGAGCGAGAGCGTCACGCCGATGTGGATGTCGGCGCGTGCCGCGCCGGCCAGTCCGAACAGCGACAGGGCGGTCAGCGAGGCGATCAGGGGGCGTCGTAGTGACATGGTTTGTCTCCGTGGTGGTGTGGTGGTGGAACGGGGAGAATCGGGAGCATGGACATCCGCCTGCTCGATGCGCTGACGGCCGACGCGGGCGCCGGCCTGCGCGTCGAGCCGGGCGCGGCGGCGGCGCTGGCCGGGCTGATCGGCTGCATCGGCGACGAGGCCTTCGGCCAGCGCGGCCTGGAGCAGCTCGCGCGGCTGATGCCGCTGGGCTGGTGGACGGTCTACCGCATCTTCGACGACGCGCCGCCGCAACTGCACTTCGGCGGCTGCCTGCACGAGCAGGACTGCGTGGCCGACGCCTTCGGCGCCTACCGCGACGGGCTGTGGCGGCGCGACCGCGCGCTGGCCGGCGTGCGCGAAGGCATCGCGCGCGGCGGCGCGGTGCTGGCGCACATGCACGCGCTGGAACTGGCGCCCGAGCACCGGCGCCGCGTCTTCGAGCGGCACGGCCTGTCGGAGCGCCTGTCGCTCGCCTGCGAGGACGCCGACGGCGCGCTGCTGACGGTCAACCTCTACCGCCACGAAACGCAGCGCGCCTTCTCCGACGACGAGCGCGACGCGCTGCACGCCATCGGCCCGCTGGTGCTGGGCTGCGTGCGCCGGCAGCTCGCGCTGCGCCCGCAGCCGCTGCCGGTGCTGGACGCCTTCGCCGCGCTGACGCGGCGCGAGCGCGAGGTGTGCGAGCGGCTGCTGCGCGGCTGGACGCACGACGGCATCGCCGCCGACCTCGGCCTGTCGCCGGCCACGGTCAAGACCTATCGCGACCGGGCGTTCGAGCGGCTGGGCATCCATCAGCGTCACGAGTTGTTCGCGCTGGCCTTGGGGCGGGGCGTTCAGCGGCCTTAGGGGGCTAGCGCCGATACCCCGGGTCGCGCGCGTCGACCAGCCGCTGCAGCGCGGCGAAGGCATCGGCGCCGGCGCCGAACTTCGGGTTGAAGTTCAGCGAGTCGCGCACGCAGCCCTCCATCACCGGAGCCGGTATCGGGCGCGGCCGGCCCATGGACAGCGTGGCCATCTGCACCTCGCAGGCGCGCTGCACCAGCCACATCAGCCCGAAGGCGTGCGGCAGCGTGCGGCCGATCACCACCGGCCCGTGGTTGCGCAGCAGCAGCACCGGCTTGCCGCCGGCGCTGGCCAGGATGCGCTTGCCTTCGTCCAGGTGCACGGTGATGCCCTCGAACTCGTGGTAGGCCACCGCGCCGTGCAGTTGCGCCGCGTAGAAGTTGCTGAACGACAGGCCTTCCTCCAGGCAGCACACCGCCATTGTCGGCGTGGTGTGCACGTGCATCACGCAGTGCGCGTCGGGCTGCGCCGCGTGGATCGCACCGTGGAAGGTGAAGCCGGCCGGGTTGATCGGCCAGTCGCTGTGCCCGACGATGCGGCCCTCGATGTCGACCTTCACCAGGTTGGAGGCCGTCACTTCGCGGTAGTGCAGGCCGAAGGGGTTGATCAGGAAGTGGCCGTCCTCGCCCGGCACGCGCAGCGAGATGTGGTTGTAGATCAGCTCGTCCCAGCCGAGGTGGTCGAAGATGCGGTAGGTGGCGGCGAGCTGCACGCGCGCCTCCCATTCGGCCGGGCCGAAGCGCTCGGGGCGCAGGAAGGGGTCGGTGGTGTCGCGCATGGCGGCTTACCTCGCAAAAGACTGTTCTGAAAGATCCCGCTTGCTCCGGGGGAGAACCCGTTTGCCCTGAGGGAGAACCTCCCCGTTCGCCCTGAACTTGTCGAAGGGCGCCCGAGCGGCTCGATGGGGCTTCGACAAGCTCAGCCCGAACGGGTGCGCACGCTTGTGCGGGTGCATGTGCGGGTGCGCGGGCATGAAATCTCTCAACGCTCGTCAGGCGAAACGGAAGGACACGGTGCCCAGCGGCCCGTAGTCGGCGTGCAGCGTGTCGCCGGCCACCGCCGGCGTCGGCCGCGTGAAGGAGCCGGCCAGCACCACGTCGCCGGCGTTGAGCTGCTCGTCGTGGGGCGCGATCTTGTCGGCCAGCCAGGCCACGCCGTTGGCCGGGTGGTTGAGCACGCCGGCGGCCAGGCCGGTCTCCTCGACGACGCCGTTCTTGAACAGCATCGCGCCGACCCAGCGCAGGTCGAGCGCGTCGGGTTTCACCGGCCGGCCGCCGAGCACGATGCCGGCGTTGGCCGCGAAGTCGCTGATGGTGTCGAACACCTTGCGCGGCGCGCGGGTCTCGCGGTCGAACTGCTCGATGCGCGCGTCGATGATCTCCAGCGCCGGGCAGACGTAGTCGGTGGCGGCGAGCACGTCGAACAGCGTCACGCCCGGGCCCTTCAGCGCCCGGCCGAGCACGAAGGCCAGCTCGACCTCGACGCGCGGCGCGATGAAACGCTCGACCGGGATGTCGCCGCCCTGCGCGAAGAACATGTCGTCCATCAGCGGCGCGTAGTCGGGTTCGTCGATCTGGCTGGAGAGCTGCATCGCGCGCGAGGTCAGGCCGATCTTGCGGCCGAGGATGCGGCGCCCGTCGGCGATCTCCAGCTTCACCCACTCGCGCTGGATCGCGTAGCCGTCGGCGATCGTCATGCCCGGGTGCTCGCGCGAGAAGTGGCGCAGCGGCGTGCGCGTCTTGCGCGCGTCGTAGAGGCGGCGGGCGAGCGTGGTGATGGTTTGCGGGTCGAGCATGACTCAGAGGATGTGAAAGTGCCCGTTCGCCCTGAGCTTGTCGAAGGGCGCTCGAGATGCGCGACGGGGCTTCGACAGAGCCTGTCCTGAGCCTGTCGAAGGGCTCAGCCCGAACGGGATCGAGGGTCTGTTCACAGCTTGTCAGCCCCTTTGGGGAACAGCGGGTGCAGGTTGCCGAACTTGGCGTCGAAAACCTCGTCGCCCACGTCCACCTGCAAGGTCAGGCCGAGGTGGCGCCGCGCGAGCAGCGGCGCGAAGTGCGCCCTGGCCGCCGCGGCGAGCGCCTGGCCGGCCGCCTGCTGCGCCGCCGCGCTGCGGCCGCGGCCCATGCGCAGGTTCATGTAGCAGAAGCCGTGGTCGCCCGAGCCGTCGGCCACCGCCGCGTGCGCGGCCGGGTAGGCGAACACGCGCACGCCGCCGGTCGGGAAGACCTGCGCGCCGGCCTCGTCGCGCACCGTGAGCATGGTGTCGGCCAGCGTGCGGCACAGCGCGGGCATCGCGCCGTCGGCCTCCAGGTCCGGCGTGTAGTAGATGACGACCTGCGGCATCGCCTCGACTCCCTTTCGCCCCGCTCAGAGCCGCGTCGCCACCGAGGTGTAGCCCTCGGCGCTGGAGGCCACCGGCTTCGGGATGGCCGTGCCCGCCGCCGGCGTGACCGGCAGCACCACGTTGATCTGCCCGGTGCCCGAGGCGCCGAAGTAGGGCGTCACGATCTCGGCGCGGCCGTCGTATTCGCTCCAGCCCAGCGCGCCCAGCAGCATCGCGGTGTCGTGCATGAAACCTTCGCCGTGGCCCTTGGCCGCGTACTCGGGCAGCATGCCGCAGAAGGTCTTCCAGTCGCCGCGCTTCCAGATCTCCACCACCTCGTGGTCCAGCGCCTCGAGGAAGGGGCTCCAGATCTTGAACGCGAACTCGGGCGCCAGGCCGTTCTGCGCGAAGCGGTGCGACAGCGAGCCGCTGGCGAAGAAGGCCACCGTGCCGTCGTAGTGGTCTTCCACCGCGCGGCGCAGCGCCCAGCCCAGGCGCGCGCTGTCGTTCAGGTAGTGCGCCTGGCACAGCGCCGACACCGACACCACCTTGAAGTGCTGGTCGGTGTTCATGTAGCGCATCGGCACCAGCGTGCCGTACTCGGGCGCGAGCGTGGTGCGCTCGTGCGCCAGCGTCTCCACGCCCATCGTGTTGGCGGTCTTCGCCAGCAGGGCCCCCAGCGCCGGGTTGCCGGGGAACTCGTAGCCCATGTTGGCGATGAAGTGCGGCAACTCGTTGCTGGTGTACAGCCCCTTGAAGTGCGGCGAGCAGTTGATGTGGTAGTTGGCGTTGACCAGCCAGTGCGTGTCGAACACGACGATGGTGTCCACGCCGAGTTCGCGGCAGCGCCGCCCGATCTCGAGGTGGCCGTCGATCGCGTCCTGCCGCGTGCCCTGGCGCGGGCCCGGCAGCTCGCTGAGGTACATCGACGGCACGTGCGTGATCTTGGCGGCGAGTGCGAGCTTGCCCATGTCAGACCCCCCAGTGCGGGATGTGGTGCGAACCGAGCGACACCGCCACGTTCTTCGGCTCCAGGAAGACCTCGTAGCTCCAGGTGCCGCCCTCGCGGCCGGTGCCGCTGGCCTTGGTGCCGCCGAAGGGCTGGCGCAGGTCGCGCACGTTCTGGCTGTTGACGAAGCACATGCCGGCCTCGATCGCCGCGGCGACGCGGTGCGCGCGGCCGATGTTCTCGGTCCAGACGTAGCTCGACAGGCCGTACTGGATGTCGTTGGCCTGCGCGATCGCGTCGGCCTCGTCGTCGAAGGGGATCAGGCAGGCGACGGGGCCGAAGATCTCGTCCTGCGCGATCTTCATGCGGTTGTCCACGTTGGCGAACACGGTCGGCTTGACGAAGTTGCCTTTCGCGAGCGCGGCCGGAAGCTCCGGCGCGTCGAGCCCGCCGCACAGCAGCGTCGCGCCTTCCTTGGGGCCCAGCTCGATGTAGCGCCGCACCTTGGCCAGGTGCTCGGGGCTGATCATCGGGCCGATGATGGTCTTCTCGTCGAGCGGATCGCCGACGCGGATCTTGCTGGCGCGCGCGGCGAACTTCGCCGCGAAGTCGGCGTAGATCGACTTCTGCACCAGGATGCGGCTGCCGGCGGTGCAGCGCTCGCCGTTGTTGCTGAAGATCATGAACACCGCCGCGTCGAGCGCGCGCTCGAGGTCGGCGTCGTCGAAGATCACGAAGGGGCTCTTGCCGCCCAGTTCCATGCTGAACTTCTTCAGGCCGGCGCTTTGCACGATGCGGTTGCCCGTCACCGTGCTGCCGGTGAAGCTGATCGCGCGCACGTCGGGATGCGCCACCAGCGGCTCGCCGGCCTCGCGGCCGGTGCCGTGCACGATGTTCAGCACGCCGGCCGGGATGCCGGCCTCCAGCGCCAGCTCGCCCAGGCGCGCGGCGCTCAGCGGCGACAGCTCGCTCATCTTCAGCACCGCGGTGTTGCCGAAGGCGAGGCAGGGCGCCACCTTCCACGTCGCGGTCATGAAGGGCACGTTCCACGGGCTGATCAGCGCGCACACGCCCACCGGGTGGAACAGCGTGTAGTTCAGGTGCGTGGGCGTCGGGTAGGTGTGGCCGTCGACGCGCACGCACATCTCGGCGAAGTAGTGGAAGTTGTCGGCCGCGCGCGGCACGAGCTGCTTGCCGGTCTGCGCGATCACCTGGCCGGTGTCCTGCGTCTCGGTGCGGGCGATCTCGGGCACGTTCGCGGCGATCAGCTCGCCGAGCCGGCGCATCAGCTTCGCGCGCTCGGGCGCCGGCAGCGCGGCCCACTTCGGGAACGCGGCCTTGGCGGCGGCGACGGCGGCGTTCACCTCGGCCGCGCCGCCTTGCGCCACCTCGGCCAGCACCTCTTGCGTGGCCGGGTTGACGGTCTCGAAACAGCGCGGGCTCTCGACCGCCTTGCCGGCGATCAGGTGCGGGATTCTCATGGGGCCTCCTGCCCGTCGACGAGCGTGTTGGCGAGGCGGCCGATGCCGTCGATCTCGCACACCACTTCGTCGCCGGCATTCACGTTGACCACGCCGTCGGGCGTGCCGGTGAGGATCACGTCGCCGGCTTGCAGCGTCATGAACCCGCTCAGGTATTCGATCAGCGCCGGGATGTCGTTGACCATGTTCGCGGTGCTGCCCGACTGCGTCTGCCGGCCGTTGACGAAGGTGCGCAGGCCGAGCGCGTGCGGGTCGGGCACGTCGGCCGCGTCGACCAGCCAGGGCCCGAGCGCGGTGGCGGCGTCGCGGTTCTTCACGCGCAGGTTGGGGCGGTACCAGTTCTCCAGGTAGTCGCGCACCGCGTAGTCGTTGCACACGGTGTAGCCGGCCACGTGCGCCATCGCCTCGGCGCGCTTCACGCGCCGCGCCGTGCGGCCGATCACCACCGCCAGCTCGCACTCGTAGTGCATGAAGGCGGCGTCGGCCGGCCGGCGCGTCGCGCCGCGGTGGCCGACCAGCGCGCCTGCGGTCTTGAAGAACACCAGCGGCTCGTCCTTGGACGTGACCGTCAGCTCCCTGGACAGCTCCTTGACGTGATCGGCGTAGTTCAGGCCGAGCGCGATGATCGTGCCGACCTCGACCGGCGGCAGCCACACCACCTCGTGCTCGGCGAGCACACGGCCGTCGGCGAGCCGCAGGCCGCGCTCGTGCGGCGTGGCGCGATGGATGGCGCCGGCGTGGGCGACGCGCGCCGTCTTCATGCGAGCGCCTCCGCGACGAGGCGCGCACGCAGCGTGCCCACGCCCTCGATGCGTGCCGCCACCGTCTGCCCGGCGCGCGCCAGCGGCGCGCCGTGGGCGCGGCCGAGCAGCAGCACGTCGCCGGGCTGCAGCGTCATGAACTCGCTGACATCGGCGATCAGCGCCGCGACGCCGCGCACGCGCCCGGCGGTCGTGTGGCGGTGCGCGACGGCGCCGTCCACGCTCACGTCGACGCCCAGCGCGTCGGGGTCGGCGACGGCCGAGGCCGGCACCACCGCCGGGCCGAGCGGGCAGAAGCCGTCGCGCGCCTTCAGCCGCACCGCGGGGCGGTAGTGCGCCGCCAGCGGCAGGCTGAAATCGAGCGCGACGAGGTAGCCGGCCACGTGCGACAGCGCGCGCGCGGCGTCGACGCGGCAGGCGGTCGCGCCGATCACGATGCCCAGCGAGGCGCCGACTTCGAGCGCCGCCTCGCCCGCGGGCAGTTCGACCGCCGCGCCGTCGCCCGCCAGCGTGTGGCGCGGCTTGACCTCCAGCACCGGCGCGTGCGGCGGCGCCTTGTGCGGCGCGGCATGCACCGCGTCGCCCAGCGCGGCGAGCTGCGCCGGATCGTTCAGCAGCGCGCCCACCACCGTGCCCGACAGCCGGTACGGCGGCAGCTCGAAGCGCAGCGGCGGGTGGGACATGGAGGGCGCGGCGGACTAAATCACTAAGATGTGAGCAATGTATTTGCTACGATGAGAGCATGTCAACCCGATCAGGGAAAACGCCGAGGGCGAAGAAGGCGGCGGAGCCCGCCTCGTTCCGCCACCGCAACCTGCCGCTGCTGCTGCTGCAGGCGCGCGAGGGCGTGCTGGCGCACTTCCGGCCCATCCTCAACTCGCACGGCGTGACCGAGCAGCAGTGGCGCGTGGTGCGCGCGCTGTACGAACTCGGCGAGCGCGGCGAACTGGAGCCGCGCCAGATCGGCGAGCTGTGCCGCATCTCCAGCCCGAGCCTGGCCGGCGTGCTGGCGCGCATGGACGAGCTGGGCCTGGTGGCGCGCGAGCGCATGGCCGGCGACCAGCGCCGCGTGCGTGTCACCCTGACCGCGCGCAGCCGCGCGATGGCCGCCGCGATGGCGCCGCGCATCGAGTCGATGTACCGCGAGATCGAGGCGCAGATCGGGGTGGAGCTGATCCAGCGCTGTTATGCGACGGTGGACGAACTGATGGCGCGGCTGGGGGAGTTGCCGGGGAGTGGCGAGGCCGAGGATTGAGCAACCGTCTTGTTCGTCAAGCGCTATGCATAGTCGAATCCCACATCGAGCCATGTTTGGCGATGGCATTGAGCATCGTCAGCAGCTTGCGCATGCAAGCGACCAGGGCGACCTTCTTGCGCTTGCCGGCCACCAGCAGGCGTTCGTAGCAGACCTTAAGCGCCGGGTTGTACCGGACCGCCGTGAGGGTGGCCATGTACAGCGTTCGTCGCACATCTGCGCGCCCACCCCAGATGGAGTGCTGCCCGCGCATCTGGCCGGAGTCGCGGTTCAACGGCGCCACGCCGACCAGCGCGGCAATGCGGCGCCGGTCGAGCTTGCCGAGTTCGGGCAGTTCGGCCAGCAGCACCGCCACGCTGGCCGCGCCGATGCCCGGCACGCTGGTCAGCGCCTGGGCCAGCTCGGCATGGTGGCGCTGCACATGCGCTGCCACCTCCACTTCGCTGTCGCCCAGTTCGTGCTTCAGAAACTCAATGACCCGCTCGATGCTCGGGCGCGAGGCCGCGTGCGCCAGGCGCAGACGCTGCCGCTCGGCCGTCAGCATCTGCACCAGTTGGCGACGGCGCAGCACCAGGGCCTGCAGCTGCTGCAGCTCGGCGTCGGCCAGCGGCTTGACGAAGCGTTCGCGCTCGGGGTGCTGGTGCAGCACGCGCGCGAAGGCCGCCAGCATGCGCGCGTCCAGCGCGTCGGTTTTGGCCAATGCACCCATGGCGCGGGCGAAGTCGCGCGCCGTGCGCGGGTTGACCACAGCCACCGCCAGGCCCGAGGCCTGCAGCGCGCAGGCCGCCTCGAACTCGTAGCCGCCGGTGGCCTCCAGCACCACCAGCGCCGGCGACAGGGCCGTGGCCTGGTGGACGAGTTGCTCGATGCCGCTGACGTCGTTGGCCACCTGCCAGGTCTTGGACTGCTCGCTGCTGGCGATCTCCAGCGTCTGGCTGGAGACATCAATGCCGATAAAAACAGAGTCGGACACGTCCTCTCACCCCCATCCTTGTCTATGCGAACTTCAAGTTCCTACAACCGTTCGGGTTGCAGAGAAGGACGGTCCGGCTCAGGCGCCCAGTGCTCAATCACGGGCTTCAAACATCCCAGAGGCCGCTCGGGCTACCCGAGCCGGTCCGAGGCTTAAAGATACAAGGCCTCGGCCGCGGTCCCGAAAGAAAAACGGGCCGCGAGGGCCCGTTTCCATTGATCGTGTGGTGGAGAGGAGGAGGATCGAACTCCCGACCTTCGCATTGCGAACGCGACGCTCTCCCAGCTGAGCTACCCCCCCACGACAGCGCGCATTCTAGCAAACTTCGCGGCCCGCTCCGGCGGCGCGCGGCACGGCCCTCGCGGATAGGCGCAGTCAATGCCGCGCATTGAGTTTTGATATTGACCCCGGCGCCACCGCGGCGTTACGGTGCGCCTGTGCCGCGCGCAGACGCGGCCGGAATCCAACTCAACGACAGGAGACGCACCATGGGCTTGAAAGGATCGAAGACCGAGCAGAACCTGAAGGACGCCTTCGCCGGCGAATCGCAGGCGAACCGCCGCTACCTCTACTTCGCGAACAAGGCCGACGTGGAAGGCCAGAACGACGTGGCCGCGCTGTTCCGCTCCACCGCCGAGGGCGAGACCGGCCATGCGCACGGCCACCTCGAATTCCTCGAGCACGGCTCGGGCGACCCGGCCACCGGCCTGCCGATCGGCAACTCGCGCCAGAACCTCGCCGCCGCCGTGGCCGGCGAGACGCACGAGTACACCGACATGTACCCCGGCATGGCGCGCACCGCGCGCGACGAGGGCTTCGACGAGATCGCCGACTGGTTCGAGACGCTGGCCAAGGCCGAGCGCTCGCACGCCAACCGCTACCAGAAGGCGCTCGACGCGCTCGTCGACTGACGCGCCGCGCGCGCTCGCGACGACAAGGGGCCGCGCGCCCCTTGTCTTTCTTCCGCGGCCGCAGGAGGAGACCCCATGACCATCCGCGAAGGCAACCTCGAAGCGCCCACGCGCCATGCCGTCGACTGGAAGAGCGCCGACTTCTACGACGAGGCCCGGTGCTTCGCCGAGATGGAGCGCATCTTCGACATCTGCCACGGCTGCCGGCGCTGCGTGAGCCTGTGCCAGAGCTTCCCGAACCTGTTCGACCTCGTCGACGCCACCGACGACGGCGAGGTGCACGGCGTCGCCAAGGCCGACTACTGGAAGGTGGTCGACCAGTGCTACCTGTGCGACCTGTGCTACCTCACCAAGTGTCCGTACGTGCCGCCGCACGCCTGGAACCTCGACTTCCCGCACACCATGCTGCGCGCCAAGGCGATCAAGTTCCGCAAGGGCGAGGTCAAGGCGGGCGAGAAGTTCCTCGCCTCCACCGACGTGCACGGCCAGTTCGCCGGCATCCCGGTGGTGGTGCAGGCGGTCAACGCGGTCAACCGCACGAAGGCGGCGCGCGGCGCGATGGAGCGGGTGCTCGACGTCGACCGCAAGGCCTGGATGCCCGAACTGGCCACGCAGCGCTTCCGCTGGAAGGCGAAGAAGAAGGGCAGCGCCGCCGAGGTGAAGGACGGCGCGCGCAGCCCCGGCAAGGTGGCGGTGTTCGCCACCTGCTACGTCAACTACAACGAGCCCGGCATCGGCCACGACCTGCTCGCCGCGCTGGAGCACAACGAGATCCCCTGGGTGATCGTCGAGAAGGAGTCGTGCTGCGGCATGCCCAAGCTCGAGCTCGGCGACCTGGAAGGCGTGGAGAAGCACAAGAACGCCAACATCCCGGTGCTGGCGAGGTACGCGCGCGAGGGCTGGGCCATCGTCAGCGCGGTGCCCTCGTGCACGCTGATGTTCAAGCAGGAGCTGCCGCTGCTGTTCCCCGGCGATGCCGACGTGGTCGCGGTGCAGCAGGCCATGTACGACCCCTTCGAGTACCTGATGGCGCGCCACAAGGACGGGCTGTTGAAGACCGACTTCAAGCAGCCGCTCGGCAAGGTCAGCTACCACATCCCCTGCCACGGCCGCGTGCAGAAGATCGGCCGCAAGACCGAAGAGATGCTCAAGCTGATCGCGCAGAGCGTCAGCGTGCAGCTCAACACCGTGGAGCGCTGCTCCGGCCATGCCGGCACCTACGGCGTGAAGAAGCCCTACCACGAGACGGCGATGAAGATCGGCCGCCCGGTGTTCAAGCAGATGGCCAAGGACGAGCCGGACTACATCGGCTCCGACTGCCCGATGGCCGCACACCACATCGCCCAGGGCATGGGCAACAACGGCGCGCCGGCGGCGAAGGTCGCGCACCCGCTGACGCTGCTGCGCAGCGCCTACGGCATCTGAGCCCCCGCGCACGGAGACGAGCATGAGCATCACCCCCGAGAGCCTGCTGACGCTGGAGGCCTACGCGAAGATCCGCAAGAGCAGCAAGCCCGAGGCGATCGCGCGCCGCCGGCTGCGCAGCGTGCGGCTCGGCGAGCACCTGACCGTGCAGTTCGAGGACGAGCACACCATCCGGCGCCAGATCCAGGAGATGCTGCACATCGAGAAGATCTTCGACGAGGCCGGCATCCAGGGCGAGATCGATGCCTACGCGCCGCTGGTGCCCGACGGCACGAACTGGAAGGCGACGATGCTGATCGAGTACCCCGACGTGCACGAGCGCCGCCGCGAGCTGGCGCGGCTGATCGACATCGAAGACCGCATGTTCGTCGAGGTCGAGGGCCATGCGCGCATCTACGCGATCGCCGACGAAGACCTGGAGCGCGAGACCGACGAGAAGACCTCGTCGGTGCATTTCCTGCGCTTCGAGTTTCCGCCCGCCGCGCGTGCCGCGGTGCGCGCCGGCGCCGGCGTCAAGCTCGGCTGCGACCACACGCACTACCCGGCGCACGTGGCGATCGCGCCCGAGACGCTGGCCAGCCTGGCGGGCGACTTCAGCTAGGCGCGGCCAGCGCGGCGCCGCGCCGCGCGGTGAACCAGCCGTCGGCGCTGTAGAGCACCAGCGCGGCCCAGATCAGCGCGAAGCCGGCCAGCCGCGTGCCGCCGAAGGGTTCGCCGAACAGCCACACGCCGAGCGCGAACTGGATCGACGGGCCGATGTACTGCAGCAGCCCCAGCGTCGTCATCGGGATGCGCCGCGCGCCGGCGGCGAACAGCAGCAGCGGCACCGCGGTCAGCGGGCCCACGCCGACCAGCAGCAGGTTGGTCGCGGCGTCCGGCGCCGGGAAGCCGGCCGTGGGCCACCACAGCGCGATGGCCACCAGCGCCGGCGGCGTCAGCAGCAGCGTCTCCAGCGTCAGGCCTTCGAGCGCGCCCAGCGGCGCGATCTTGCGCATCAGGCCGTAGGCGCCGAAGCTCGCCGCCAGCACCAGCGCGATCCACGGCAACTGCCCGGTCAGCGCGGTCAGCCACGCCACGCCGGCCATCGCCAGCGTCAGCGCGGCCCACTGCAGGCGCCGCGGGCGCTCGTGCAGCACGCTGTAGCCGAGCAGCACGTTGACCAGCGGCGTGATGAAGTAACCCAGGCTGGCGTCGATCACGTGGCCGTTGGCGATGGCCCAGATGTAGGTCAGCCAGTTGCACGACAGCAGCAGCGCGCTGAGCACGAAGGCGCCCAGCACCTTCGGGCTGCGCAGCGCCGGCACCAGCCAGCCCCACTGGCGCCGCGCGCCGAGCAGCGCCAGCACGAACAGCAGCGACCAGACGATGCGGTGCACCAGCACCTCGGCGGCCGGCACGGCGGCCAGGTGGGCGAAGTAGATCGGGAACAGGCCCCACAGCACGTAGGCGCTGGCGGCGTAGAGGATTCCGGAGGGCATGCGGCCGGCATTGTCGCCGCGCCCGGCGATCGGTGCAGAACGCACCCGGCTGTGGCGCCGCCGTCACAGCCATCCCCCTCGCTCGCGGGGCGCGGCGCATGCGTGGGATGTCCTGTCACACGAGGCTGCCCACAATGCCGTTGCAGCGCCGCGCGGCGGCGCGCCGGAGACATCGCCATGACGCAGACCTTCAACGTCGGATCCCGCTCGCTGTTCGTCACGACGGTGGCCTGGGTGTTCATCGTGCTGGCGCTGCTGGCCGTGGCCGCGGCGGTGGTGCGCAACGCCGAGGTCGCCTCGCTGCTGCCGCTGCCGCAAGGCCACGCCGCGGCGCAGCCGCCGCTGACCGGCCTGCTGCTCGCCTACCTGCCCTGGGTGCTGGGTGCCGCGCTGGCGCTGTCGCTGGCCACGCTGGCCTCGGCGATCGGCCTGCTGCTGCGCCTGGACTGGGCGCGCCGCGCCTTCATCGGCCTGCTCGTGCTGGCCATCGTCGCCAACCTGCTCGGGCTGTGGTTCCAGCACGAGGTGGTGCAGTCGGTGGTGGAAGGCACGCTCAGCCGCACGCCGCTGCCCGAGCAGGCGCTCGGCGTGTTCGGCGGCTTCGTCACCGCGGCGCGCGCGATGGGCGCGGCGATGACGCTGCTGTGCTGCGCGCTGCTGGGCTGGATCATCCGCCGGCTGATGTCGGCGGCGGTGCGGCAGGAATTCGCCTGAGCGGCGGCTACCCGACCTCGCCGTCGACGTAGAACCAGCGTCCGCCCTCGCGCACGAAGCGGCTGGTTTCCACCAATCTCTGCGCGCGTCCGCCGAGCTTGCTGCGCGCGACGAAGCTCACCGTGGCGTGATCGTCGTCTCGCCGCAGGTGGCGGCGCAGTTCCAGCCCCAGCCACTTCAGCCCGGGCGGATCGGGCTCCAGCCGCGCCGGCCGCGTGAGCGGATGCCAGGTGGCGAGCAGGTAGTCCGTGAGGCCGAGCACGTAGGCGCTGTAGCGCGAGCGCATCAGGCGCTCGGCATCGGGCGCCCGCAGGTGCTCCGCGCCGGCGTGGTAGCGGCCGCAGCAGCTCGCGTAGGGCGCGCCGGCGCCGCAGGGGCAGGGCGGGTCTGCGCTCATGCCAGCGTCAGCTCCCAGGTTTCGCCCACCAGCTCCTGCCCGAAGCTGCGGTGCGCCTCGCTGCCGGTCAGCCGGTAGCCGGCCTGGCGGTAGATGCCGCGCGCCGCGGCGAGGTGGGCGTTGGTCCACAGCACGATGCGGCGGTAGCCGCGCTCGCGCGCGAACTGCTCGCACTGCGCCACCAGGCGTTCGCCGAGGCGCAGGCCGCGCGCCGCCGGTTCGACCAGCAGCAGGCGCAACTGCGCGCTGTCGGGGACGACGGCGCCGGTGTGCTCGTCGCGCGCCTGCACCAGCATCACGCTGCCGACGCTCGCGCCGTCGCGCTCGGCGATCCAGCAGGCCTCGCGCTGCGCGTCGAAGCGTTCCAGGAAATCGGCGCCGATGCGCGCCACCAGCGCCTCGAAGCCGCCGTCGAAGCCGTACTCCTGCGCGTACAGCGCGCCGTGGCGCGAGACGATCCAGCCGATGTCGCCGGGGCGGTGGGTGCGCAGTGAACAGGAAGAACGGGAAGACATGCCGCCATCGTGCCTGCAAACGCGCTGGGGTGCCCGTGCCGAATACTGTATAAAACTACAGTATGCAAGTGAGCGCCATGCCCGCCATCCCCGCCCCGCAAGACCTGCACCCCGCGCTGTGGCTGGGCCACCAGCTCGGCCGCACGCGCCTCGACGGCGTGGCCAGCGGCTTCGCCGCGCTCGACGTCCAACTGCCCGGCGGCGGCTGGCCGCGCCGCGCGCTGACCGAACTGCTGCTGCCGCATCCGGGCATCGGCGAGATGCGCCTGCTCGCGCCCGCGCTGGCCGCGGCGCAGCGCGGCGGCCGGCTGGTGATGCTGTTCGATCCGCCGGCGCAGTTGTCGGCCTGGGCGCTGGCCCAGCTCGGGCTGGACGTGGCGCAACTGCTGGTGGTGCAGACGCGCCAGGGCGCGCAGCCCGGCGGCAACGACGGCCTGTGGGCCGTCGAGCAGGCGCTCAAGAGCGGCCACGTCGGCGCGCTGCTGGCCTGGCTGCCGCCGCGGCTGCGCGCCGAGCGGCTGCGCCGCCTGCAACTGGCCGCGCAGGCGCACGACGGCGCCGCCTTCGTGATGCGCGAGAGCGCCGCCGCCGAACGGCCGAGCGCCGCGCCGCTGCGCCTGGCGCTGCACGCCGCCGGCGCCGATGCGCTGGCGCTGCGCCTGCTCAAGCGCCGCGGCCCGCCGCTGGAAGCGCCGATCACGCTGGCGCTGCCGCCGGTGCTGTCGGCCCCGGCGCGGGCGCGCCGCCGCCCCGCCGGGCACCCGGCCGCGCTGCCGGCGGCCACCTTCGTCGACATCGGCTGAGCGCCGTGCGCGCCGCTTCGCCATGCTGTGGATCGCGCTGCACCTGCCGTGGCTGTCGCTGGAGGCCTTCGCCGCCACGCTGGCGGGCGACGCGGCTGGCGCGGCCGATGCGCCGATCGCACTCGAAGACGCCCGCCACATCGCCGCCGCCAACGCCGCGGCGCGCGCGCTCGGCGTCGAGCCCGGCCAGAAGCGCGCCACCGCGCTGGCGCTCGCGCCCGACCTGCGTCTCGGCCAGGCCGACGCGGCGCGCGATGCCGCGGCGCTGGCCGCCGTCGTGCACGCGGCGCTCGCCTTCACGCCCAGCGTGTGCGTGCAGGCGCCGCCCGATGCGCGGCGCAGCGCCGACACCGTGCTGCTCGAGGTGCGCGCCAGCCTGCGCTGCTTCGGCGGGCCGGCGGCGCTGCTGCGGCGGCTGCGCGAGGCGGTGGCGCCGCTGGGCCACCGCATCCGCGTCGCCAGCGCGCCGACGCCGCTCGGCGCCGCGCTGCTGGCGCGCGGCCCGGGGCCCGCGCATGCGCACGACGCCGCGGCGCTGCGGCGCGCGCTCGACGCCCTGCCGCCGTGGCTGCTCGCCTCGGGCGTCGAGCACGGCGAGGCCTGGCAGGGCATGGGCCTGGCGACGCTCGGCGACCTGCGCCGCCTGCCGCGCGCGAGCCTGGCGCGGCGTTTCGGCGCGGCGCTGCTGGCCGAGCTCGACCGCGCCTACGGCGAGCGGCCCGACCCGCGCGAGGCCCTCGCGCCGCCGCCGGGCTTCGAGAGCCGCCTCGAACTCTTCACCCGCGCCGACGGCGCCGAACAGGTGCTGCACGCCGCGGCGCTGCTGCTGGCGCGCCTGGCCGCCTGGCTGGCCGCGCAGCACGCGCTCGCGCGCGGCTTCACGCTGGCGCTGCGGCACGAGCCGCGCTGGCGCGGCGATGCGCGGGTGCCGGCGCAGACGCTGCTCGAGGTGGCGCTGGCCGAGCCCTCGCGCGACCCGGCGCACCTGCAGGTGCTGCTGCGCGAACGCCTGATGCGCTTGCGCCTGCCGGCGCCGACGCTGGAGCTGGCCCTGTCGGCCCATGAGATCGTGCCCGGCGCGGCGCCCAGCGGCGAGCTGTTTCCCAGCGCGGCCAGCGAGCGCGAGGGCCTGGTGCGGCTGGTCGAGCGCCTGCAGGCGCGTCTCGGCGCGGCGCGGGTGCAGACGCTGCATGCGCTGCACGACCACCGCCCCGAGCGCGCCAGCGCCTTGCGGCCGGCGCAGCCGGCGCGCCTCGGCCAGCGCGGCGCCGCGATCGAGCCATCAGTCCTGCCGCCGCGCCCGGTGTGGCTGCTCGCGCCGCCCGAGCCGCTGGCCGCGCGCGGCGGGCAGCCGCTGCTGGGCGGGCGCGTGCTGCGACTGCTCAGCGGCCCCGAGCGCATCGAGGCCGGCTGGTGGGACCACGAACTCGCCGAGCGCGACTACTTCATCGCCGAGGACGCCGGCGGCGCGCTGCTGTGGCTGTACCGCGGCCGGCTGCCGGACGGGCCGGGCAGCGGCTGGTTCCTGCACGGGCGCTTCGCGTGAGACTCAGCGGCTCATCAGCACCGGCACCGCCGCCGCCAGCAGCGCCACGCCCGAGGCCGTCAGCAGCAGCAGCACGATGCGGCGGAACGCCTGCTCGCTGATGCCGATGTAGACGCGCATGCCCAGCAGCGCCGGCAGCAGCATCGCCGGCAGCACGATCGCCAGCGAGGGCAGCATCGCGGGCGTGACGAAGCCTTTGGCGAGGTAGGCGGCGAAGGTCACGGCGAGCATCGCCAGGTTGAAGTTCTGGATGATGGCGCGCTGGCCGTCCTTGTCGAAGCCGCGCAGCGTGCACCACAGCGTCGGGATCGCGCCGGTGAAGCCGCCCAGCCCGCCCATCACGCCGCCGGCCACGCCCGAGGCGGCGTCGCCGAGCCGGCCGCCGCGCGTGATGCGCGGCAGGCGCGGCGCCAGCAGCATCAGCGGGCACCAGGTGACCAGCAGCGCGCCCAGCACGGCGCGGAACAGCGGCACGTCCAGCCGCGGCAGCAGCCACAGCCCGATCGGCAGCCCGAGCAGGCCGCCGGCCAGGAAGGGCGCGAGGCGCGGCGCGTCGAAGCCGCGCCGCACCGTGAAGGCCGCCAGCAACTGGCCGGTCAGCGCGCCGGCCACCGCCAGCACGGCGGCCAGTTGCGGCTCCAGCACCCAGGCCCAGACGGCCATCGCGGTCAGGCCGAAGCCGAAGCCCGACAGGCCCTGGATGAAGCCGGCCAGCGCCGCGCCGAGGATGATGATGATCAGTGACGAGTCCAGGCCGGGCCTCCCTACAATGCCCCCCGATTCTCACCCCAGCCCAGACATGAAAGTCGACCCCAGCATCTTCAAGGCCTACGACATCCGCGGCGTGGTCGGCAAGACCATCGACGAAGCCTTCGCCGAGCAGCTCGGCCGCGCCTTCGGCAGCGAAGCCGTCGCGGCCGGCGAGCGCGCGGTGGCGGTGGGGCGCGACGGGCGCCTGTCGGGCCCCGGCCTCGCGGCGGCGCTGATCCGCGGGCTGGCGTCCACCGGGCTCGACGTGGTCGACCTCGGCGCCGTCACCACGCCGATGCTCTACTACGTGGCCGCCACGCGCGGGGCGCACGGCTGCAACAGCGGCATCCAGGTGACCGGCAGCCACAACCCGAAGGACTACAACGGCTTCAAGATGGTGCTGGCCGGCAAGGCGATCTACGGCGACGCCATCCAGGCCCTGCGCCGGCGCATCGAGCGCGAGGACTGCGTCGGCGGCGCGGGCCGCTCGGCGGCGATGGACATCGGGCCCGAGTACGCGGCGCGCATCGCGGGCGACTGCAAGCTCGCGCGCCCGATGAAGATCGTGGTCGATTCCGGCAACGGCATCCCCGGCGCCTCGGCCCCGGCGATCCTGCGCGCGCTGGGCTGCGAGGTGATCGAGCTGTACTCGGAAGTCGACGGCGACTTCCCCAACCACCACCCCGATCCGAGCAAGCCGGAGAACCTGGCCGACCTGATCCGCACCGTGAAGTCCAGCGGCGCCGAACTGGGCCTGGCCTTCGACGGCGACGGCGACCGGCTCGGCGTGGTCACCGTCGACGGCCACATCATCTACCCCGACCGCCAGTTGATGCTGTTCGCGCAGGACATCCTCTCGCGCAACCAGGGCGGCACGGTGATCTTCGACGTCAAGTGCACGCAGCGCCTCGCGCCGGCGATCCGCGCCGCCGGCGGCGTGCCGCTGATGTGGAAGACCGGCCACTCGCTGATCAAGGCCAAGATGCGCGAGATCGGCGCGCCGATCGCCGGCGAGATGAGCGGCCACATCTTCTTCGGCGAGCGCTGGTACGGCTTCGACGACGCCACCTACACCGCGGCGCGGCTGCTCGAGATCCTCTCGCGTGCCAAGAACCCGAGCGCGGTGCTCGACGCGCTGCCCACCAGCTTCAGCACGCCCGAACTGAACGTGCCCTGCCGGGAAGGCGAGCCGCAGCAGGTGGTGCAGCGGCTGCTGGCAACGGCGAAGTTCCCCGGCGCGAGGGAGGTGGTGACCATCGACGGTGTGCGTGTCGAGTACGACGACGGCTTCGGCCTGGTGCGCAGCTCCAACACCACGCCGGTGCTGGTGCTGCGCTTCGAGGGCCACACCCCCGAGGCGCTGCACCGCATCGAGGCCGACATGATGGCCGCGCTGCGCGCCGTCAAGCCCGACGCCACCTTCGCCGCCGCGGCGCACTGAACGACGGGCGGGCGCGGGCGTGAAGGTCCTGATCGTCAGGCTCTCGTCGCTCGGCGACGTGGTGCACGCGATGCCGGCGGTGCAGGACATCCGCGCCGCTCATCCCGAGGCGGTGATCGACTGGGTGGTCGAGCCGGCCTTCGCGCCGCTGGTGCGGCGCGTGGCCGGCGTGCGGCGCGTCGTCGAGGCGCCGATGCAGCGCTGGCGGCGCGCCTGGTGGAGCGGCGCGACGCGCGCCGAGTGGCGCGCCTTCAAGGCCCAGCTCCGGCAGGAGAGCTACGACGCGGTGATCGACCTGCAAGGCGTGCTCGGCTCGGCGCTCGCCGCCCGGCAGGCGCGCGGCACGCGCTTCGGCCTGGCCAACCGCACCGAGGGCGAGGCCTACGAGCCGCTGGCCGGCTGGCTGGCCGACCGGGCGATCCGCGTCGCGCCGCGCATCCACGCCGTGGACCGCGCGCGCGTGCTGGCCGGCGCCGCGCTCGGCCGCGCGCCCGAGGGGCCGCCGAAGTACGGCCTGAACCCGAAGCAGCGCCTGTTCAAGACGGCCAGCCCGACGGTGGCCTTCGCGCACGGCGCGTCGCACGACGAGCGGCTCTGGCCGGTCGAGCACTGGATCCAGCTCGGCAAGCGTGTCATCGAGGCCGGCTGGCGCATCGCGCTGCCGCAGGGCAACGAGATGGAGCAGACCCGCGCCGAGCTGATCGCCGCCGGGCTGCAGTACGAGAAGGCCTTCCACGTCGAGGTCTGGCCGACGATGGCGCTGGACGCGGCGCTCGACCGCCTCGCGCTGACGCAGGGCGTGATCGGCGTCGACGGCGGGCTGAGCCACCTCGCGGTGGCGCTCGACCTGCCGCACGTGCAGCTCTACAACGCGCCGAGCGCCTGGCGCACCGGGCCGCAGGCCGGCGGGCAGGGGCACCGCCACCAGGTCGCGCTGGAAGGCCGGCCGCCGGCGGTGCAGGCCGCCTGGCTGGCCTGGAGCAACGTGCTGGTCGCGGCTTCGTGACCCGGCCCGCGGCGATGGCGCGCGCGCTGTACTCCGCCGCGCTGTGGCTGGCGCAGCCGCTGTACCTGCTGCGCCTGTGGTGGCGCGGCCGCGCCGAGCCGCCGTACCGCGAGGCGCTCGGCGAGCGTTTCGGCCGGCACGCCGGCGCGCCCTCGGCCGGCTGGCTGTGGCTGCACGCGGTGTCGCTCGGCGAGACGCGCGCCGCCGCCGCGCTGGTCGACGCGTTGCGCGAGCGCCGGCCGGGCCTGCGCCTGCTGCTGACGCACAGCACCGCCACCGGCCGCGAGGCCGGCCGCGAGCTGCTGCGCGCGGGCGACCGGCAGAGCTGGCTGCCCTTCGACACACCCGGCGCGGTGCGGCGCTTCCTCTCGCACTTCCGCCCGGCGCTGGGCGTGCTGATGGAAACCGAGGTCTGGCCCAACCTGCTGACCAGCGCCCGGGCGCAGGGCGTGCCGCTGGTGCTGGCCAACGCGCGCCTGTCGGAAAAAAGCCGGCGCCAGGGCGAGCGCTACGCGGCGCTGATCCGCCCGGCGGTCGAGGCGCTGTCGCTGGTGCTGGCGCAGACCGAGGCCGATGCGCAGCGCCTGCGCTCGGCCGGCGCGCGCGACGTGCGCGTGTGCGGCAACCTGAAGTTCGACGTGGCGCCCGACCCCGCGCTGGTGGCGCGCGGCGCCGCGTGGCGCGCCACGCTGGCCGGCCGGCCGGTGCTGCTGTTCGCGGTCTCGCGCGAGGGCGAGGAGGCGCCGCTGCTGGCGGCCTGGGCGTGCCGGCGCGCCGCGCTGCCGGGCCGCCCGCTGCTGGTGATCGTGCCGCGCCACCCGCAGCGCTTCGACGAGGTCGCCGCGGCGATGCAGGCGGCGGGCCTGGCCGTCGCGCGGCGCAGCGCCTGGGGCGAGCAGGCGCCGTCCGACGGCGCGCTCGCCGCCGACGCCTGGCTGGGCGACTCGATGCGCGAGATGCCGCTGTACTACGGGCTGGCCCAGGTGGCGCTGCTGGGCGGCAGCTTCGCGCCGCTGGGCGGGCAGAACCTGATCGAGGCGCTGGCCTGCGGCTGCCCGGTGGTGATGGGGCCGCACACCTTCAACTTCGCCGAAGCCGCCGAGCGCGCCGAGGCGGCCGGCGCCGCGCTGCGCGCCGAGACGGTCGACGCCGCGCTGGATGCCGCGCTCGCGCTGCTCGCCGACGCGGCGCGCCTGGCGCGGCTCGGCGAGGCCGCGCGCGCCTTCGCGGCCGGGCATCGCGGCGCGGCGCGGCGCATGGCCGAGGCGATCGTCGCGCTGTGGCCTGAGGTACAAAGCGGGACCGGATCGCACCGATCCCCCCGAGACGCACCGCCATGCCCGCCATCCTCGTCCTGAACGGCCCGAACCTGAACCTGCTCGGCACGCGCGAGCCCGCCACCTACGGCAGCGCCACGCTGGCCGACGTCGAGCGGCTGTGCGCCGAGCGGGCGCGCGAGCGCGGCTTCACGCTCGACTTCCGCCAGTCCAACCACGAGGGCGTGCTGGTCGACGCGATCCACGAGGCCGGCCGCGGCTTCCAGGCCGGCGGCGTGGCCGGCGTGGTGATCAATGCCGGCGCCTACACCCACACCTCGATCGCGCTGCACGACGCGGTGCGCGCCGTCGAGGTGCCGGTGATCGAGGTGCACATCAGCAACGTGCACGCGCGCGAGAGCTTCCGCCACCACTCGTGGCTGTCGCCGGTGGCCGCCGGCGTCATCGTCGGCCTGGGGATCGACGGCTACCTGCTGGCGATCGACGCGCTGGCGCGGCGCCACGCCGCGCGCTGACGCGCCGATAGCCCAGCGGCCGATGCGACCTTTCGCACCGCGCCGCGGTTCGTGGCACGATGCCACGCAGGAGGCCCGAGGCGATGCAGGAACTGGCATGGTGGCTGGTGGCGGTGCTGGCGCTGGTGTGCGCCGCGCTGGCCGGCCTGCTGTGGCTGCGCCGCCGGCCAGGCCCCGGTGAGCCGCCGCCGCACGGCGGGCAGGGCGCGCGCGGCGTGCCGGCCGCCACCGCGGCGCGCGAGCCGCGCGGCGGTGTGCCGTCATCCGCCTCCCGCGCGCCGGGCAACCCGCTGGCGCCGCTGCCCGCGCCGCTCGCGCCGCAGCGCAACCCGGTGGCCGCGCTGGTGGCGCCGCCGGTGGTGCGCCTGCCGGCGCTGCTGGTGGCGACGCGCTCGCGCCGCTACGAACTGCGCGACGGCGCCGCCGAGCCGGTGCTGGCGCTGGAGCGCGCCCGCGCCGACGAGTGGCGCCGCGCCGCGCGCGCCGCGCCGACGCCGATGCAGTGCGACGCGCTGGCCGCCGCGCTCAGCCATGCCTCGCTGCTGGCCGCGCCCGCGGCCGGCGGCGACGCCGACACCGATCTGTACCGCCTGACGCTGCGCGCCGGCGCCGCCCTGCCGCTGGCGCGCGGCGAGCTGGCCGCCGCCGAGCTGCGTGCCGTGCCGGCGCAGTCGCTCGACGCGGCGCGCTCACCCGCGCTGGCCGCGATCGTGATGGCGCTGCACTGCGCGCCGCTGTACCTGCGCCGCTTGCGCCGCGAGGTGGCGGCGATCCGCGCCGATTCGGCCGGCTGGCTGCGCCGTTCGTCGAGCGCCGACGAGCGCCTGCGCGCGCTGCTGCAGGACCTGAGCCGCTACCTGCGCGAAGTCGAGGAGAACCACGCCGGCGCGATCCGCAAGCCGGTGTTCGTGGCGCGCGTGGCCGATTTCTGCGCGCAGGCCGAGCAGCAATGGCAGCTCGCGCGCGACGCCGCCGACGCGCTGGCCCGGCGCCTGCGCGCCGGCGAGGACGTGGCCGCCGAGTTCGCGCAGCGCCGCCTCGTCGCGCACTGCGCGCTGCGCATGCTGGCGGCCTGGCACACGCTGCGCCTGGCGCTCGGCGACGCCGGGCCGGCGGCGACGCTGGCGCTGCGTGGGGCGCGGCAGGCCTTGCGCGACGAAGCGGGTGGAGACGGTGAGCCGGCGCGCCGCGCGCTGGCGGCCGCGCTGCAGGCGCTCGAAGCCGGCTTTGCCGGCGAGGCGGCGCTGACGCTGCTGCTGCGGCTCGACCCGCTCGGCCGCGTGCTCGAAGTGCGCGGGCCGGTGCCGGCCGAGTGAGCAGCCCGGGTCAGCGCGCCAGCAACTGGTTCAGCGCCGCCACGTCTTCCGGTTTCAGCAGCCCGGCCGCCTGGCGCAGCCGCAGCGAGCCCACCAGCACGTCGTAGCGCGCCTTGGCCAGGTCGCGGCGCGTCTGGAACAACTGCGTCTGCGCGTTCAGCACGTCGAGGTTGACGCGCACGCCGACCTTGTAGCCGAGCTGCGTCGCTTCCAGCGCGAGCTGGCTGGACGATTCCGCCGCCTCCAGCGCCTTCACCTGCGCCTGCCCCGACTGCACGCCGAAGTAGGCCTGGCGCGTGAGCTGCGCGACGCCGCGGCGCGCGGCTTCCAGGTCGTTGCGCGACTTCTCCTCGAGCAGCAGCGTCTCCTTGACGCGGTTCTGGATCGCGTAGCCGGCGAACAGCGGCATCTGCAGCGTCACGCCGATGGCGGTGTTGGTGCCGGTGCCCGAGGCGTCGTAGGGCACGATGGCGCTGCCGCCGCCGGTGCTGACGCGCGCGTCGCCGCTGGTGCTCACGTGCGCCTTGCCGACGCTGCCGTTGAGCGTCACGGTCGGCAGGTGGCCGGCGCGCGCCTTCTCGGTTTCGAGTTTGGCCACGTCGTAGCCCAGCGCCGCCTTGCGCACCAGCGGGTGTTCGGCGTCGGCGCGCAGCACCCATTCGTCCACCGCCGGCGGCTGCACCGGCGGCAGCGCCACCGGCACCGCCAGGCCGCGCGGCTCGACGCCGGTGCGGCCGACCAACTGGTCGAGCGCGATGCTCTTGGTGCGCAGGTCGTTCTCGGCGGCGATCTCCTGCGCGCTGGCGAGGTCGAAGCGCGCCTGCGCCTCGCGCGTGTCGGTGATGGTCGCGGTGCCGACCTCGAAGTTGCGCTTGGCCGAGGCGAGCTGCTCGCTGATCGCGGCCTTGCTGGTGCGCGTGGTGGCCAGCGTGTCCTGCGCGGCCAGCACGTCGAAGTAGGCCTGCGCGACGCGCACGATCAGCTCCTGCTCGGCGCTCTCGAAGTCGGCGCGCGAGATCGCGAGCGCCTTCTCGGCCTGCTCGATGCTGACGCTGTTGGCGCGGTTGAACAGGCTTTGCGACGCGCTCAGGCCGGCGCTGACGGTGTTGGTGTCGGTCTTCAGCGTGCTGGCGTAGGGCGTGTCGCTGGTGCTGCGCTGGCCCTGCAACTGCAGGCCGACCGAGGGCCGGTTCAGCGCCTTGGCCTGCTCGGCGCGGTACTGCGCCGAGTCGAGCAGCGCGCGCGCGGCCAGGAAGCTGGCGTCGTAGCCGCGCGCGGCCTCGTAGACCTCTTGCAGGCTCTGCGCCCGCGCGGGGGCGCCGAACGCGAGCCCGAGCGCGAAGGCGAGGGCGGCGGGGGCGAAGACGGGGCGGCGGCGCGAGGCGGGCATGGCGGGAATCCTTGGGGCTGACTCGTGAATTCAGTAGCGCGGCAGCGCCGGGTCGACCTGCGCCGACCAGGCGTCGATGCCGCCGGCGAGGTTGTAGACCGAAGCGAAGCCGGCGCGCTCGAGGAATGCGACGACCTGCGCCGATCGCATGCCGTGGTGGCAGATGCAGACGATGGGCTGCGCCGGATCGAGCTCGGCCAGGCGCCGCGGGATCTGCCCCATCGGCAGGTTGAGCGTGCTCGCGCCGGGCAGTTGGATCGCCGCCAGCGCGAACTCCCAGGGCTCGCGCACGTCGAGCAGCAGCGGCGCCGCGCCGGCCCGTGCCGCTTCGGCGGCCCAGCCCTGCACCTCGGTGGCGCGCAACTGCCGCATCGCCGTCGGCGCCGTCAGAAGTGGAAGCGCGGCTGCTCGTCGAAGCCGCGCAGGCGCGCCGCGACGGTGTCGAACAGCTCGACGCTGGTGAAGGCGTGTTCGCCGCTGCGCGTGACCAGCGTGCAGCGCATCACCGGCTGCTGGCCGGCGATGGCGATCAGCCGGCCGCCGAGCTTGAGCTGGCCGAGCAGCCCGGCCGGCACCTCGGCCACCGAGCCCGACAGCACGATGGCGTCGAACGGCGCCTCGGCCGGCACGCCGCGCGAGCCGTCGGCCTCGCGCACCGTGGCGTTGACGATCGCGGCGCGCTTGAGGTTGTCGGCGGCCAGCCGGGCGAGTTCCGGCACGATCTCCAGCGTGGTCACGTGCTGCGCGCGGTGCGCCAGCAGCGCCGCCATGTAGCCCGAGCCGGCGCCGATCTCGAGCACGCGCTCGTGCTTGTGCACGTTCAGCTCCTGCAGCATGCGTGCCTCGACGCGCGGCGCCAGCATGCACTGGCCGGCCGGCAGCGGCACCTCGGTGTCGACGAAGGCCAGCGCGCGGTAGGCGGCGGGCACGAAGTCCTCGCGCTTGACGACGGTCAGCAGCGAGAGCACGGCCGGGTCGAGCACGTTCCAGGGCCGGATCTGCTGCTCGATCATGTTGAAGCGGGCTTGTTCGATGTTCATGGGGTGTCTCTCGGGGAAACTTTGGCGGGCAACCGGCGATTTTATTTGGCCGCCGTCCAGGCGCCGGCTTGACCTTGCGCAGGCGGCGGCGCGGCGAAGCGGCGCTTGAGCCAGGCGGCGAGGTCGTCGAGGTAGCAGTAGATCACCGGCACCACCACCAGCGTCAGCAGCGAGGAGGTGATCACGCCGCCGATCACCGCCTGGCCCATCGGCGCGCGCTGCTCCGAGCCCTCGCTGAGCGCGAAGGCCAGCGGCACCATGCCGAACACCATCGCCAGCGTCGTCATCAGGATGGGCCGCAGCCGCACGCGCGCGGCGTGCAGCAGCGCCTCGTCGCGCGCCAGCGGCGCCACGTCGTGGTCCAGCCCGTGCTCGCCGGCGTGCTCGCCGCGCCGCGCGCGGATCGCGAAGTCGATCAGCAGGATCGCGTTCTTGGTCACCAGCCCCATCAGCATCACGATGCCGATGATCGAGAACATGTTCAGCGTCGAGCCGAACAGCAGCAGCGCCAGCACCACGCCGATCAGCGTCAGCGGCAGCGAACTCATCAGCGCGATCGGCTGCAGGAAGCTCTTGAACTGGCTGGCCAGGATCATGTAGATGAACACGATCGCCAGCGCCAGCGCGCCGACGGCGTACTGGAACGATTCGTTCATGTTCTTGGTCGAGCCGCCGAACACGTAGCGGTAGCCGGGCGGCCAGGCGATGCCGTCGAGCGCCTTCTTCACGTCGGCCGAGACCTCGCCGGTGCTGCGGCCCAGCGCGTTGGCGTCGAAGTTGATCTCGCGGTTCAGGTCGCGGCGGTTGATCTGGTTCGGGCCCGTCGAGGCGCGGATGTCGGCCACCTGCGCGAGCCGCACCACGCGCGGCGCGCCGTCGGCCGCGGCGGCCACGGTGATCGGCAGGCGCTGCAGGTCGTCGATCGCGACGCGGCCCTCGGGCGCGAGGCGCACGTTGACGTCGTAGTTCTCGCCGTCGGGGGCGCGCCAGTTGCCCACGGTCAGGCCGGCCACCAGCGTGCGCAGCGTGCCGGCCAGCGCGTTGACGTTCAGCCCGGCGTCGGCGGCGGCGTCGCGCTTGACTTCGACGGAGACGGTCGGCTTGTCGGCCTTGAGCGTGCTGTCGAGGTCGACCAGGCCGGGGATCTCGCGCAGCCGGGCGTCGATCAGGCGCGACAGCCGCGCCAGCTCGCCGAGGTCGGCGCCCTGCACGGAGAACTGCAGGCTCTTGCCGCCGCCCAGGTCGGTCGGGCCGATGTTGGTGACGGTGATGCCGGGAATGCGCGCGAGCCGGTCGCGTATCGGCGCGGTCAGCGCGGCGATGCTGCGCTGGCGCTCGTGGCGGTCGACCAGGCGCACGTAGGTCGAGGCGTTGTTCTTGCCGGCGGCGAAGCCGCTGTTGATGGTGGTGACGGTGTAGCGCACCTCCGGGAACTCGCGCAGCGCGGCGTCGACCTGCCGCGCGCGCAGCTCGGTGACCTCCAGCGACGAGCCGACCGGCGTGTAGAAGTTGATCTGCGTCTCGGACAGGTCGGGCTTGGGCACGAACTCGGCGCCGAGCACCGGCAGCAGCACGACGCTGCCCACCAGCGTGGCCGCCGCCAGCGCCAGCGTGGCGAGCTTGTGCTTCAGCGACCAGCCCAGCAGGCGCTGGTAGACCTCGCCCAGCCAGTCGGTGAAGCGCTCGAACCGCAGCGTGACGCGGCCCAGCGTCTTGTCGTACAGCGTGAGCGGCGGCCCGCGGTGCGCGCCGTGCGCCGACGGGTCGTGCCACACGCTGGAGAGCATCGGGTCCAGCGTGAAGCTGACGAACATCGAGATCAGCACCGCGGCGACGATGGTGATGCCGAACTCGTGGAAGAACTTGCCGACGATGCCGCCCATGAAGCCGATCGGCAGGAACACCGCGACGATCGACAGCGTGGTGGCCAGCACCGCCAGCCCGATCTCGGCGGTGCCGTCGAGCGCCGCGTCGCGCGCGCTCTTGCCCATCTGCACGTGGCGCACGATGTTCTCGCGCACGACGATGGCGTCGTCGATCAGCAGGCCCACGCACAGGCTCAGCGCCATCATCGTGATGCCGTTGATCGTGAAGCCGAAGGCGTACATGAACAGGAAGGTGCCGATCAGCGCGATCGGCAGCGTCAGGCCGGTGATGACGGTGGAGCGCCAGCTGTTCAGGAACAGGAACACGATCAGCACCGTGAGCGCCGCGCCTTCGAGCAGCGTGCGCTTGACGTTGGCCACCGAGACGCGGATGCCGCGCGAGTTGTCGCGGTTCACCTCCAGCGTCACGCCCGGCGGCGTGACGGACTTGGCTTCGTCGAGCGCCTTCATCAGCCCGTCGACCACCGCGATGGTGTTCTCGCCCTGGCTCTTCTGCACCGACAGCAGCACGGTGCGCTGGCCGTTGTACAGCGCCAGGCTCTCGAGCTCCTGCGGGCCGTCGACCACGTCGGCCACCTGCCAGAGCTTGACGGCCTGGCCGTTGCGCCGGGCCACCACGATGTCGCGGAAATCCTCCGGCCGCTTCAGCCGCGCGTTGATCTGCACCACGCGCTCCTGCTCGGCCGAGCGGATCGCGCCCATCGGCAGCTCCTGGTTCTCGCTCTTCACCGCGGCGACGATCTGGTCGACGCCGATGCCGAAGGCCTCCAGCGCGGCCGGGCGCACGTGCAGGTTGATCTCGCGCTCGACGCCGCCGACCAGCGTCACCGAGCCGACGCCGCGCACGTTCTCCAGGCGCTTTTGCAGCACCTGCGTGGCCCAGGTGCTCAGCGCCTGCGCCGAGCGGCTGCCGTCGGGCGAGAGCAGGGCGACGTTGAAGATCGGCGCGTTGGCCGGGTCGAAGCGGAAGATGCGCGGCTCCTTCACCTCGTCGCGCAGGTTGGGGCGGATCAGCGCGACCTTCTCGCGCACGTCGTCGGCGGCCTTGCGGCCGTCGATGTCGAGGTTGAACTCGATGATGACGACCGACGTGCCCTCATACGAACGCGAGTACAGCGAGCCGATGCCGGCGACGGTGTTGACCGCCTCCTCGACCTTCTTGGTGACCTCCGACTCGATGATCTCCGGCGAGGCGCCGGGGTAGTCCATCTGCACCACCACGGTCGGCAGGTCGATGTTCGGGAACTGGTCGACCGCCAGGCGCTGGTAGCTGAACAGGCCCAGCACGACGAAGGCGAGCATCACCATCACGGCCATCACCGGGTTGGCGATCGAGACGCGGGTGAACCACATGGCCGATGCCGCTCAGCGCGAGGCCGCCGGGGCCGCCGGAGCCAGCCGCACCGGCGTGCCGTCGCGCACCGCGCCGGCGCTGCCGCTGAGCACCACCGCGCCGTCGGCCAGGCCCTCGGCGACGACGACCCAGGGCTGGCCGTCGAGCTCGCCGCGCGCGCCGAGCTTGACGGTCTTCAGCGCCGCGCGGCCTTCCTGCACCTGCAGCACGTAGGGCTGCGAGAGATCGGTGCGCACCGCCGCCAGCGGCACCGCGATGCCCTGCAACTGCGCCAGCGCGACGCGGCCGCGCGCGAACAGGCCCTGGCGCAGCGCCGGGTGCGCATCGACCTCGAGGTAGACCAGCACCGAGCGGCTGCCGGTCTGCGCGCTCGGGTTGACGCGCGCCACCCGCGCGCCCACCGGCTCGGGCAGGCCGTCGATGTGCAGCGTCGCGGCCTGGCCGAGCGCGAGCTGCACCACGTCTTCCGGCGCCACCGCCGCCTCCAGCTCGATGCGCGCGAGGTCGACGATCTCGACGATGCGGCCGTCCACCGGCACGCGCTCGCCGGGCTGCGCCAGGCGCTGCGACACCAGCCCGGCGATCGGCGCCACCAGCGTGCCGTCGGCGCGCGACTTGCGCGCCAGCTCCACCGCGGCCACCGCGGCCTCGTGGTTGGCGCGCGCCGCGGCCTCGTTGTTCACCGAGGTCTCCAGCCCGGTCGGCGAGATGAAGCCCTGAGCCACCAGCGCGCGGTTGTTCTCCAGCGCGCGCCGGGCGATGTCGAGCTGGGCGCGCGCCGAGGCGGCGGCCTGCTCGGCCTGGCGCAGGCGCCAGTCGAGTTCCACGGTGTCGAGCTGGCCGATCACCTGGCCGGCCTTGACGCGGTCGCCCTCGCGCACGCCGAGCGTGCGCAGCTCGGCGGCCACCTTGGCCTTCACCAGCGCGCTGTTGACGGCGCGCAGCCCGCCCGAGACCTCGAGCGTGCGCGTGAGCGTCGCGCGGCGCGCCGTGACCACGTCGGCCGGCGCGAGGTCGAGCGCGAGCGTCTCGCGCGCCGGCGCGGCGGCGGCCTGCTCGCTGCGCCGCTTGTCGATCACGCGCAGCACCGCGAGGCCGAGCAGCAGCACCGCCAGCAGCGGCACGATCCACTTCAGGTGGCGCTTCATGAACGGCCCCGCAGGCCGTGCAGCACGATGTCGACGTGCTGCCCGATGAACTCGTGCGGATCCATCATCTCCAGCGTCGGCGCGCAGGCGCCCAGCGAGTGCTTGTGCAGGCACAGCATGATCATCGGGAACAGCAGCGACATCACCGCGCCGCGCGTGTCCACCGCGCGGAACTCGCCGCTGGCGATGCCGCGCTCGATCACCGAGCCGACCAGCGCGGTGGCGGGGTCGACCACCTCGGCGCGGTAGAAGGCGGCGATCTCCGGGAAGTTGCGCACCTCGGTGATCACGAGCTTGAACACCGCCGAGGTCGGACTGTCGAAGACGCGGCGCCACCACTCGGTGAACACCTCGCGCAGCAGGCTGGCGCAGTCGCCGCGGTAGCCGCGCGCGTACTCGCGCACCGCCTCGATCTCGCTGGACAGCCGCTGGCTGATCACCGCCTTGAGCAGCTCTTCCTTGCTCGGGTAGTAGAGATAGAGCGTGCCCTTGGAGACGCCGGCGCGCGCCGCCACCTCCTCGGAGCGCGTCGCCGCGAAGCCCTTCTCGGCGAACAGCTCGAGCGCGGCGTCGATCAACTCCTGCGGGCGGGCTTCCTTGCGGCGCTGGCGCGGCGGCGTGGGGGCGGTGGGTGTCTCGGGCATCACGATACTGACTGACCGGTCAGTAATATACCGGCGCGGGTAGGCCCAGGTCAAGCATGTCATGCGGCGCCACCGCCCTGAATGCGGGGCGGCGGCGTCACGGGCGGCCCGCACGAGGCCTTTATGATCCGCGCCACTCTCGAAAACCCGGAGCTTCGGTTTGGACGTTGCGCAGTGGATCTTCCTGGCCAAGGCGGCCGTGATGGGCATCGTCGAGGGCCTGACCGAGTTCCTGCCGATCTCGAGCACCGGGCACCTGATCCTCACCGGCTCGCTGCTGGGCTTCACCGACGAGAAGAGCAAGGTGTTCGACATCGCGATCCAGACCGGCGCGATCGTCGCGGTGATCATCGTCTACTGGCAGCGCCTGCGCGACACCGCCGCCGGCCTGGGCCGTGGCAGCGACGAGGCGCGCCGCTTCACGCTGAACGTGGCGATCGCCTTCGCGCCGGCGGTGCTGCTCGGGCTGCTGTTCGGCAAGGCGATCAAGGCGCACCTGTTCACGCCGACGGTGGTGGCCAGCGCCTTCATCGTCGGCGCCTTCGTGATCCTGTGGGCCGAGCGCCGCGTGGTCGCGGCGCGCATCGACTCGGTGGACCAGATGACGCCCTGGGACGCGCTCAAGGTCGGCCTGGTGCAGTGCCTGGCGATGATCCCCGGCACCAGCCGCTCGGGCGCCACCATCATCGGCGGCATGCTGCTCGGCCTGAGCCGCAAGGCCGCCACCGACTTCAGCTTCTACCTCGCGATCCCGACGCTGATCGGCGCCGGCGCCTACAGCCTGTGGAAGGAGCGCGCGCTGCTGTCGCTGGCCGACCTGCCCCTGTTCGCCGTCGGGCTGCTGTTCTCGTTCGTCTCGGCGTGGATCTGCGTGCGCTGGCTGCTGCGCTACATCGCCAGCCACACCTTCACGCCGTTCGCGTGGTACCGCATCGTGTTCGGCATCGTCGTGCTGGTCACCGCGCAGATGGGCTGGGTCACGTGGCACGAGTGAAGATCAAGTCCCACACGCCGTGGCCGAGCTTCAGGCCGCGGTTCTCGAACTTGGTCAGCGGGCGGTAGTCGGGGCGCGGCGCCCAGGTGTCGAAACGGTTGGCGAGCAGCGGTTCGCCGGACAGCACCTCCAGCATCTGCTGCGCGTAGGGCTCCCAGTCGGTGGCGCAGTGCAGGTAGCCGCCCGGCGCCAGCCGGCTGGCCAGCAGCGCGACGAAGGGCGGCTGGATCAGCCGGCGCTTGTGGTGGCGCTTCTTGTGCCACGGATCGGGAAAGAACACGTGCACCCCGGCCAGCGTGGCCGGCGCGACCATGTGCTCCAGCACGTCCACCGCGTCGTGCTGCACGATGCGCAGGTTCGTCAGGCCGTGTTCGTCGATGCGCTGCAGCAGCGCGCCGACGCCGGGTGGATGCACCTCGATGCCGAGGAAGTCGGTGTCGGGCCGCGCGGCGGCGATCCTAGCGGTGGCGTCGCCCATGCCGAAGCCGATCTCGACCACCAGCGGCGCGCGGCGCCCGAAGGTCGTGGAGAAATCGGTGGCGCACCCGGCAAAGGGCAGCACGAAACGCGGCGCCAGCTCGGCCAGCGCGCGCTGCTGCCCGGTGCCCATGCGGCCGGCGCGCACCACGTAGCTGCGGATGGCGCGGCGCGGCGGCTGCTCGGGGGGGGGAAGTAGTCATGGCGGCGGGTCGGGCGGCGGGCGAGGGCGCGGATTGTGCCCGAGGGCCGCACGCTAGAATCCCGACCCGATGCGGGTGTAGCTCAATGGCAGAGCTGAAGCTTCCCAAGCTTAAGACGAGGGTTCGATTCCCTTCACCCGCTCCAGTCTAGAGAAGCCTGCCTCCTTTTGATGCCGCACGGCAAGGATCGTGACCGCATCCAGGTCGATCCGGTAGCGCGCCACGTGGCCGCTGTCGCGAAGTCGATGATCCATTCGCGGGACTCGTCGGGTTCTGGGATGCGAGAAAGCAATAAGGGCGCTGCACATCGAGCAGCGCCGATGGCGACCAGATCAGACGTGACATTCAGGCGGCCCGACATCCTTGCCCTGTTCGAGCTGGGCCAACCAGGCATCGGCCTCCTCGGCGGCCACATGCGCTCCGGTGGCGCGGTACGCTTTCCACGCCTTCAGCGTGTCCTGGCGAAAGGCTTCCCGCTTTTCCTCCCGCTCGACGTACTGGGTGATCGCCTCGCGCATCAACCAATGCGGCGTGCGATGGCGTGCATCGGCCAGACGCTTCACGCGGGCCTTGGTGTCCTCGTCGATCTTGAGCGCCACGGGGCGAACGGCTGTGCTGGCCATGGGCGGTCTCCGAAGAAGTATCTCCAGGTATCGTCCTGCCATACCGGCAGCTTGCGGATACACGCAAATGTCCGGCCCCGGGGCGACGGGGCGTAAGCTTTGGTCATGCTTCGCGATTCCTTCACCCGCTCCAGCCAGGCCGCCATGCAAAAGCCTCCCCCGTCCCGCCGCGAGGCCGCCCCGCGCCGCATCGGCGGCACGCTGCTGCTGGCCGCGGCGCTGAGCCTGACGACGCTGCCCGCGCGCGCCGATCCGTTCCTGAACATGGCGGAGAACTCGGCCATGATGGGGCGCTCGGTGGCCGCACAGATGGGCATGGCCGCCGTCTCCAAGAGCTACTACCCGCAGGACGGCCGACCGCCGGGGCCGCGCACGCAGCCCAAGATCGCGGCCTTGCGGATCGGCAGCGACCGCGCCATCAGCCGCGAGGTGCGGCAGCGCTTCCGCGACGGGCTGGTGCGCGCCAACCCCGGCGCCGAGGCGGCCATCGACCGGGCGCTGGCCAAGGACTGGCTGCAGGGCTACCGCACCGACATCGCCGTGCCCAACGGGCTGGATGCACGCAATCTGGCCGACGTGTATGCGGGCTACATGATCGCGAACTGGGCCATCGTGCACCAGCGCGACACGATCGCGCCGCAGGCCATCGCGGCCGTGCGGCGCACGATGGCGGCGCAACTGGGCGCGGGCGGCGCGGCCGCGGCCATGACGGGCGCCGAGCGCCAGCGCGCCGGCGAGACGATGATCTACCAGACCACGCTGATCATGGCCAATCGCGAGGCGCTGGCCCGCGAGGGCAACGCCCAGCGCCGGCAGCAGGCCGCCGAGCACTACCGCCGGGTGTTCCGCCAGGACAGCGGGGTCGACCTGGCCCGGCTCGACCTCACGGACCGGGGCTTCGTGCAGCGCTGACGCGCCGAACGCACGGCGGACTCACAGCCCGTTCTCGACCATGCGCAGCAGCCGCGCGCCCAGCGCCTTGCGCAGCGCCGGCGCGGCGCGGCGCAGCGGCCCGTCGATGATCAGCAGCGCCATGCCGTGCACCGACGACCAGGCCAGGAACTCGGCGCCCGGCCGCCGGTCGGCCGGCAGCACGCCGGCCCGCACCATCGTGTCCAGCGCATGGCCCAGCAGTTCGAAGGGGTTGAGCCCCTTGGCCCCGGTGCGCGCCGGGTCGGCGGGCGTCTGCACGTCGAACGCGCCGGACGAGAACGCCGTGAGGAACCAGCCCGTCTCCGCCTGCGCGAAGCCCAGGTAGCCGCGCCCCACGGCCGCGAGCATCGCGCGTGCGCGCTCGGCCGGGTCGGGCAGCGCCTCGGCCAGCCGCAGTTCGGCCTCGATCGCCCGCGCCAGCGCGCCCAGGCTGGCCGCGCGCACCGCCTCGAACAAGGCCTGGTGGCCCGAGAAATGCCGGTACGCCGCATTGGGCGCCACGCCGGCGCGGCGCGTGGCCTCGCGCAGCACCACCGCCTGCGGCCCGCCCTCGCGCGCCAGCGCCAGGCCGGCCTCCACCAGCGCGGCGCGCAGGTCGCCGTGGTGGTAGGTGGCGCGGGGCTTGGGGCGGCGGGCGGTGGCCAAGATGTCTTGGGGAGCAGGGGGGGGCGAACAAAAACTTTCAGCCCCGCGGGTCTGCGATGTGGACATCGTCCATTTTAGCGTCTAGCATGTGAACACCGTCCACACATGACGCTGGAGTCGTTGTCCATGGCCCGTCTCGTCTCACGCATCCAACCCTGCCTGTGGTTCGACACCCAGGCCGAGGAAGCCGCGAAGTTCTACGTCGGCATCTTTCCGAATTCACGCATCCTGAGCGTCGCGCGCTACGGCGAAGCCGGGCGCGAGCATCACGGCAAGCCGCCCGGCTCGGTGATGACCGTGAGCTTCACGCTCGACGGCCACGAGATGCTGGCGCTCAACGGCGGGCCGCACTTCCGCTTCAACCCCGCGGTGTCGCTGATGATCAACTGCGACAGCCAGGCCGAGATCGACCACTACTGGAGCGCCCTGGGCGAAGGCGGCGACCCGGCCGCGCAGCAGTGCGGCTGGCTGGCCGACCGCTACGGCCTGTCGTGGCAGGTGACGCCGCGCGACTGGGAACGCATGATGAACGCGCCCGACCGCGCCGCCTCGCAGCGCGCGATGCAAGCCATGATGCAGATGAAGAAGCTCGACATCGCCGCGCTGCAGGCGGCGTTCGACGGGCGCTGACGCGGTCCAATGTCCGCGATGCGTCCCACCATTACCGCCTTCGAGCACTCGCCTGACCGCGGCCAGGGGCTGGCGCGCGACATGCCGGTGCGCTGGGCCTTCGAGGAAGTCGGCCAGCCCTATGACGTCCGCCTGATGTCGTTCGGCGCCATGAAGCAGGCCGGGCATCGAGCGATCCAGCCTTTCGGGCAGATTCCCACTTACGAGCAAGGCAATCTGGCCTTGTTCGAGTCGGGTGCCATCGTGCTGCACATCGCCGAGCGCCATGGGGGCCTGCTGCCTCCGGATGCCGATGCACGGGCGCGCGCCATCATGTGGATGTTCGCCGCGCTCAGCACGGTGGAGCCGCCGATCGTCGAGCGCTCCATCGCCCTGCTGTCGGAGCGCGACGAGCCCTGGCATGCGCAGCGCCTGCCGCTGGTCGAGGCGCGCATCCGCGTCCGGCTGGCCGAACTGTCCGCCCGGCTCGGCGACGCCGACTGGCTGGATGCCGCGTTCAGCGCCGGCGACCTGCTGATGGTGCAGGTGCTGCGCCGCCTGGGCAGCTCGGGCCTGCTGGCGGAGCATCCGAATCTGGCTGCCTACGTTGCTCGCGGCGAAGCGCGACCCGCCTTCCGCCGCGCCTTTGCCGCGCAGAAGGCGGTTTTCGCTGCCTTGTGAATCATCACCGTCCAACGAAAGGAAGCAGCACCATGCAATTCCTCCCCTACCTCAACTTCGACGGCAACTGCGCCGAGGCCCTGGCCTTCTACGCCCGGCTGTTCGGCGGGCAGATCGTCTTCCAGTCCACCTTCGGCGAGATGCCGCCCGGCGAAGGCATGCCGCCGCTGCCCGAGTCGGCCAAGAACCGCCTGATGCACGCGCAACTGCAGGTCGGCGCGCAGAGCCTGATGGCGTCCGACACCATGCCGGAGGTGCCCGGCATGGGCCTCGAGACCTGCGGCGGCGGCTATCAGAAGCCGCAAGGCATGTGGATATCGATCGGCGTCGAAACCGATGCCGAAGGCAAGCGCATCTTCGACGGCCTGGCCGAGGGCGGCCAGGTGACCATGCCCTTCGCCAAGACCTTCTGGTCGCCCGGCTTCGGCATGGTGACCGACCGTTTCGGCACGCCGTGGATGGTGAATGTCGCCGCCCTGGCTTGAAGGGCAAGCCGCCCCCCGGCCGCGTCCGGTCGAACACGGACCGGGTAACACAAAGCGCGCACCGACCGCGAGGACAAATACATGAAGATCGTCGTCTCAATACTCGTCAAAGCGCCCTTGCATGAGGTCTGGCGGGCATACACAACCCCCGACGACATCAAGGCGTGGAACACCGCGTCTCCCGATTGGCATACCACCGCTTCTTCCGTGGACCTTCGTCCGGGCGGCAAGTTCTCGTCCCGAATGGAAGCCAAAGACGGATCGTTCGGCTTCGACTTCGCCGGCGAATACACCAAAGTGGAACCGCTCCAACTCATCGAATACGCCTTCGGAGACCGCATCGGTCTCGTCGAGTTCGAAAGCGGTGCGTCCGGCGTAGCCGTGACGGTCACGTTCGACAGCGAGCCGACCCACTCCGAAGAACAGCAACGAGCCGGATGGCAGGCGATCCTGGACAACTTCGCGCGCTACGTCGAAGCTGGCGCCGCCTGAGCCGCGTTTTCCACCTTCAAGCAGTCGGAGCCCCCATGAAACCCAACCCCGTCGTCTGGTTCGAGATCTACGTGCAGGACATGGCGCGTGCGCGCAGGTTCTACGAAGCCGTACTCCGGTGCACGCTGGAGCCGCTGCCCATGCCCGAGGGCGAAGCCGGCGGCATGGAGATGCTGAGTTTCCCGATGGACATGAACGCCTCCGGCGCGGGCGGCATGCTGGTGCGCATGGACGGCGTCTCGCCGGGCGGCGGCGGCACGCTGGTGTACTTCGGCTGCGAAGACTGCGCGGTGGAGCAGTCGCGCGTCGAGGCCGCGGGCGGCCGCATCCACAAGCCCAAGTTCTCCATCGGCCCGTACGGCTTCTGTGCCGTGGTGGTGGACAGCGAAGGCAATTGCATCGGCCTGCATTCGATGCAGTGATCGCGAAGGAGACCCGAACATGCCCACCGGAACCGTGCGCCTTCACCGCGTGCTGCGCACCACGCCCGACAAGGTCTACCGCGCCTTCACGCACGGCGCCGCCATGGCCAAGTGGCTGCCGCCCTACGGCTTCGTCTGCCACGTGCATCAGTTCGACGGCCAGGTCGGCGGCCGCTTCAGGATGTCGTTCGAGAACTTCTCCACCGGCCACCGCCATTCGTTCGGCGGCGAGTACCTGACGCTGAAACCCGGCGAACTCGTCGAATACACCGACCGCTTCGACGACCCCAAGCTGCCCGGCGAGATGCGCGTGACGGTGAAGCTGCGCGCGGTGGCCTGCGGCACGGAAATCGACATCGAGCAGGCCGGCATCCCGGAGGTCATCCCGGTCGAGATGTGCACCCTGGGCTGGCAGGAATCGCTGGCCCAGCTCGCCCGCCTCGTCGAGCCTGAGGTTCCGAATTAGGCGCCCAGGAAGTCGTGACGCAGACATCTTCGCCGCATGAGGAGTGACGCGATATGCCCCGGTACTTGATCTCGTTTGATGACGGCGCCATGGACCCCATTCCTCAGGAAGACTTGCCGTCGGTGAGCGAGGCGTCACGCCGGGTGGTCAGGGAGGCCAAGGCCGCGGGGGCGTGGATCTTCGGCGGCGGCGTGCAGCGCCAGCAATCGACCATCGTCGCAACGGACGGGACCACCACGGCCGGGCCGGTGTCCGAGACGAAAGCGGCCATAGGCGGCTTTTCGGTCATCGAGGTTGCTTCACGCGAAGAGGCACTCGCCTGGGCCGCCAGGCTCGCCGCCGCGTGCCGCTGCGCGCAAGAGGTTCGCGAGATCATGTTCGATCCGGAGTCTTGAATTCGAGCATGGGAGAAGCAAGCGATGAGCAAGGTATTCGTCAACATCGGACTCAGCCTCGACGGCTACATGGCACCGGAAGGCATGACCATGGGCAAGCCCGAGTACAAGAACTGGGGCGCCAAATGGGGTGCCCTGATGGCCTGGCTCATCAGCCAGCAGCACTTTCGCGACAACCTCAAGCTCGGGCCCGGCGGAGAGACCGGCCCGGTCAATGACCTGGTTCGCCGCACGACGGAGCGCATCGGCGCCAACGTCATGGGCAAGCGGATGTTCGACCAGGGCGAAGTCGCCTGGCCGGATGAGGCGCCGTTCCACACGCCGGTCTATGTGCTGACCCACGAGAAGCGCGAACCCTGGGTGCGTCCCGGCGGCACGACCTTCCACTTCGTCAACGACGGGCCGCAGCGCGCGCTGGAACTGGCCCGTGAGTCTGCAGGCAGCCGTGACGTTCGCATCGCGGGCGGAGCGGACGTGATTCAGCAGTACCTCAACCTGGATGCCGTCGACGAACTGGAAATCGCTTTGGCGCCGGTGTTGTTCGGCGGTGGGCGACGTCTCTTCGAGAACCTGCGCGAGCCCGGGCCGCGGTTCCGCATCGACAAGGTGCTCGACGGCCCGAATGCCACGCACTTGCGCTACGTGCGCCGGTGACACTCCTGAAACCTTGATTGGAGAACCTCATGCACTACGTCGATGGTTTTGTCGTGCCCGTCCCCCGCGCCAAGCTGGACGCCTACCGCACGCTCGCGTACACAGCCGGCCAAGTGTGGATCGAACACGGCGCGCTGCAGTACTTCGAATGCGTGGGCGACGACGTGCCGCTCGGCAAGGTCACCTCGTTCCCGCAGGCCGTGCAGCTCAAGGACGACGAGGTGCCCGTGTTCGCCTGGATCGTCTATGCCTCGCGCGCCGAGCGCGACCGCATCAACGCACTGGTGATGCAGGACCCGCGTATCGCCTGCTCGCCCGACAACATGCCTTTCGACGGCATGCGCATGTTCTGGGGCGGCTTCACCGGGCTGGTGGAACTGGGCTGGGGCAGCACGCCGGCAGCCTGAGCAGCGCGCAGCATCGGCGCACGACGCGTTCCGGAGGAAGGCCATGAACCACCCCTACCGCTGGGTCATCGTCGCCGCCGGCGGCCTGCTGGGCTGCGTCGCGATGGGGGCGATGTTCTCGCTGCCGGTCTTCCTGCGGCCGATGGCCGAGGACACCGGCTGGTCGGTCACCGGCATCTCCACCGCGATGACGCTGGCCTTCCTCGCGATGGGCGCGGCCAGCCTGGCGTGGGGCAGCCTGTCCGACCGCGTCGGTCCGGGCCCGGTGGTGCTGGCGGGCTCGGTGGTGCTGGCGGCGAGCCTGGCGCTGGCCAGCCGGGCGACATCGCTGGGCGGGTTCCAGCTCCTGTTCGGGCTGCTGGTCGGCGGCGCGACGGCCGCGGTGTTCGCGCCGATGATGGCCTGCGTCACCGGCTGGTTCGACACGCAGCGCGGCCTGGCGGTCTCGCTGGTCTCCGCCGGCATGGGCATGGCGCCGATGACGATGGCGCCGCTGGCCGCCTGGCTGGTCACCGCCTACGGCTGGCGCAGCGCGATGCTCGTGGTCGCCGGCGTCGCGGCGGTGCTGATGATTCCGGCCGCGCTGCTGGTGCGTCGGCCGCCGGCGCTGGACGCCGCGCCGGCCGGCACGGCCAGCGACGGGCCGTCGGCGGAAATGAGCGTCGCCCGGGCGCTGCGCTCGCCGCAGTTCGCCGTGCTGATGCTGGCCAACTTCTGCTGCTGCGCCGCGCACTCCGGCCCGATCTTCCACACGGTGAGCTATGCGGTGAGCTGCGGCATCCCGATGATCGCGGCGGTCACGATCTACAGCATCGAGGGGCTGGCCGGCATGGCCGGCCGCATCGGCTTCGGCCTGGCCGGAGACCGCTTCGGCGCGCAGCGCGTCCTCGTCATCGGCCTGCTGGCGCAGGCCTTCGCGGTGCTGGCCTACGCGGGCGTCAGCCGGCTCTACGGCTTTTATGCGGTGGCGATGCTGGTCGGCTTCATCTATGCCGGCACCATGCCGCTGTACGCGGTGCTGATCCGCGAGAACTTCCCGCTGCGCATGATGGGCACGATCATCGGCGCGATGGCGATGGCCGGCAGCCTGGGCATGTCCACCGGGCCGCTGCTCGGCGGCCTGGCCTACGACCGCCTGGGCGGCTACGCGCCGATGTACGTCGGCGCCTGGGTCATCGGGCTGGCGGCGATGGGGGTGCTGATGGCGTTCCGGCCGTTTGCCGGGACCCCCGGGGGCAAGGCGGCGGCGGCTCCGGCCTAGGGAAGAAGACCTGTAGCCCGGCAGCCTCACTTTCTGCCAGATCGAGACATGGCGCTGCCAGATTCCGGCAGCGCCGGGCGGGTTTTGTGCCTAGATTCACGGTGCCCGGCGAGGCAGTTCCTTCCATAGGCCGGCAAATCAAGGAGACAAGTCATGAGCGAGCAACTCACATCCGCACTCGACGCCGTGCTGCGCGAGGCGGCCGAAGGCAATCCCAAGGTACCGGGCGTGGTGGCGATGGTCACCAACCGCGAGGGCAATGTGTACGAGGGCGCGGCCGGCGTGCGCCGCCTGGGCGCGCCGGCGGCGATGACCACCGACAGCACCTTCGCCATCTTCTCCACCACCAAGGCCATCACCGCCACCGCCGCGCTGCAACTGGTGGAAAGCGGCCAGCTCGACCTGGACGCGCCGGCCGAGAAGTACGCGCCGGCCATCGGCAAGCTGCAGGTGCTCGACGGCTTTGCCGCCGACGGCAGCCCGAAGCTGCGCGCGCCGCGCAGCAAGGTGACGACGCGCCAGTTGCTCACCCACAGCGGCGGCTTCGGCTACGACTTCTTCAACGAGAACTACAAGCGCCTGGCCGAGGCCGGCCGCCAGCCCAGCGTCATCACCGCCTCGCGCGCCGCGCTGGAGACGCCGCTGCTGTTCGATCCCGGCGAGCGCTGGGAGTACGGCACCAACCTCGACTGGGTGGGCCAGGTGGTCGAGGGCATCACCGGCCGCCGCCTGGGTGAGGTCTTCGCCAGCCGCATCTTCGGGCCGCTGGGCATGGACGACATGACCTTCTCGATCGACGACCGCGTCCGCGCCCGCCTGGCCGCCGTGCACGCGCGCCACCCCGACGGCCGCCTGGAGGCGATGGACTTCGAGCTGCCGGCCCAACCCGAGGTGCACTTCGGCGGCCACGGCCTGTACGGCAGCGTGGGCGACTACATGAAGTTCATCCGCATGTGGCTGAACGACGGCAATTCACCGGGCGGCCGGGTGCTCAAGGCCGAGACGGTGGAGATGGCCTGCCGCCGCCACCTCGACCCGAAGCTGAAGGTGACCATGCTGCCCGGCGTGATCCCGTCGCTGTCGAACGACGCCGAGTTCTTCCCCGGCCAGGCCAAGTCGTGGTCGCTGCCGTTCATGATCAACGAGGAGCAGGCGCCCACCGGCCGCCCCGCCGGCGCGCAGGGCTGGGCGGGCCTGGCCAACCTGTTCTACTGGATAGACCGCAAGAACGGCATCGGCGGCTACTGGGCCACGCAGATCCTGCCATTCGGCGACCCGGCCTCCTTCGTCGGCTACATGAACCTCGAGACGGCGGTGTACCGCTCGCTGGCCGGCTGAGCGGCCGGGCGGCGGCGCTTCATCGCGCGACGCCGTCCATCCAGGCGCGACGGATCAGCGCGCCGCACTCTGCCGAAGCGCCGCCCGCACCCGCGGCGAGATCGGAGCGCGCGAGCACGCCGTACCAGCGCCTGGAGGCGTCGATCCACGGATAGAAGCCGAACGCGCCGGCGCTGCTGAACGCGCCGTCGCCGCTGGCCGGATCGTTCTCGACCCAGTGGCCGATCGAGTACGACCAGCTCAAGGCGGGATCGACCGGCGTGTTGATCGCCGTCGGGCAGGTCGCCGGGTTGGTGCAGGTGGCGTTGCTGCCGAGCAGATCGTGCATGACGAGCCGGCCGCCGAGGATGCCGCGCAGGACGCGCGCGTACTGCGCCGCGCTGGTGGCGGCGCCGCCCGCGAGCTGCGGCTGGCTATAGCCGAGCGCCATGCCGGGGTCGAGCAGGCGCCGCATCTCGGCGGCCAGGCCGGCGTTGTCGTAGGCGCCCAGGCCGTTGCGCGCTGCGTGCTGCTGCATGTGGCCGCCGCCGTACGAGAAGCGGCCGTCGGCGCTCGCCGTGTAGCGGTTGTTGTCGCCGGCCTCGGCGCAGGACTGCACGGTCGCGTCGCGTTCGCAGGCGGTGAAGTCGATGTAGCCGCTGCGGAAGCTGAGGAAGCGCACGTCGTCGGCCGTCAGCGCGCCGCCGCGCCGTTGCGCCACGTAGGCGCCGTACAGCCATTTGGAGGCCGACGCGATCGGCATCACGCTGTCGGCGGTCCAGTGCACCGCGCCGCCGGCGGCATCGACCGAGCCCGACGCCTGCGCCGCCGCCGCGTCGCCGACCTCCCAGTAGAAGGGCCGCACGGCGGCGCAGGCGTTCGTCGTCGACTCCGCCGAGGCCTTCGCGGCCGTGCTGCGCTGGGCGAGGGTGGGGCCGGCGTTCTCCCCGCCGCCGCCGCCCCCGCCGCCGCAGGCGCTTAGCAGCGCCGCCAGCGCGCCGGCCGGCACGAGCAGCCTGTGACGCGCGTTCATCGGCGGCTCGGGCAGGCGGTGGCCGCGAGGATGGGCAAAGACATCATGGGGCGCTTTCGGGTCGGGTTGCGAAGGGCTTCATCGTGGCGCCCCGGGGCCGCGCCTTGGGTTGCCGGACGGCAATCGTGCATGACGATCGGTGACGCTGCGCACCGGGGCTGTCATCGTTTGTCACGAAATCCGCCGCCGCAGGGCCGGGCGCCGGCGCGACGCGAAGGGCGGCGCTGTTTACGATGGCATCGCACGCCATGCAAGCGCCCGACCTGCCCGCCCCGACGCGCGTCCTCGTCGCCGACGACGAACCCGACCTGCGCGCGCTGCTCGAACGCTACCTGGGCGACCACGGACTGGCGGTGCGCACGGTCGATGGCGCCGCCGCGGTCGACCGGCTGCTCGCGCGGGAACGCTTCGACCTGCTGGTGCTCGACGTCACCATGCCCGGCGAGGACGGCTTGGCGCTCTGCCGCCGGCTGCGCGCCGCCGGCGAGACCATTCCCATCCTCATGCTGACCGCCCGCGGCGACCCGCTCGACCGCATCCTCGGCCTCGAGATGGGGGCCGACGACTACCTCGCCAAGCCGTTCACGCCGCGCGAACTGCTGGCCCGCATCCACGCGCTGGTGCGCCGCCAGCGGATGCTCGGCGCCCATGCCGGCCCGGCCGACGCCGCAGCGCGCGTGTCGTTCGGGGCGTTCGTGCTCGACCTCGCCGGCCGCCGCCTCGTGCGCGACGGAGCCGAGGTGCCGCTGTCCAGCGCGGAGTTCGCGCTGCTCAAGGCGTTCGCGCGTCACCCCGGCCGCACGCTCGGGCGCGACCGGCTGATGGAACTCGCGCACGGACGCGACCACGCCGCCACCGACCGCTCGATCGACGTGCAGGTGATGCGGCTGCGCCGCGTCATCGAGGCCGACCCCTCGGCACCCCGGTACATCCGCACGGTGTGGGGCGCGGGCTACGTGTTCGTCGCCGACCCGGGGCCCGGCGGATGACACCAACCGGCTGGCCGCGCACGCTGCTCGGCCGCAACGTCCTGCTGCTCGTGGCGCTGATGGTGGTGGCCCAGCTCGTGACCGTGCTGCTCGTGCGGCAGCTCGTGGCCAGGCCGAGGACGGAGCAGGCGGCGGAGGCGCTCGCGCGCCATGCCGTCGCCATGCGCGGCGCGCTCGGCACGCTGCGGCCCGCCGAGCGCGCCGCCTTCATCGACGCACTGGCGCGAGAAACACGGGCGCTGCCTGCGGTCCCCGGCGCCGCCGATGCCGCCGCCTCGCGCGCCGGACGCCCCGGCGCGGCCGAGCGGCTCTTTCTGCGTGCGATGGCCAGGCGCCTCGAGCAGAGCGGCATGCCGGCCCTCTGGCGGCGCGACGCCCAAGGCCGGCTGGCGCTGCGCATCGAGGTCGGCCAGGGCGACGAGCGCAGCGCGCACTGGCTGCCGGTCGGCTGGCGTCCGCCGGCGCGCGAGTTCACCGGCGCCTGGCTGATCGCGTCGCTCGCCATGGCGGCGCTCGCGCTGGGCGGCGCCATCGCCTTGCAGCGGCGCATCGAGCGGCCGCTGCGCGCGCTGGTCGCATCGGCCCGGCAGCTCGGCTCCGGCGTGCGGCCGCCGCCCCTGCCGGAGGACGGCCCGCTCGAGATCGCCACCGTCGCACGCAGCTTCAACCAGCTCGTGGCCGATCTCGAGCGGGCCGGCCGCGAGCGCGGACTGCTGCTGGCCGGCATCTCGCACGACCTGCGCACGCCGCTGACCAAGCTGCGCCTGGGCATCGAGATCCTCGCCGCGCGCGCCGGGCCGGACCTGCATGCGCGCCTGGAGCGCGGCATCGCCGAGCTCGACGCCATCGTCGGCCACTTCCTGGATCAGGCGCGGCACGACGGCGAGGCGCCGCTGGTGGTGGCGCCGGTCGACCTCGCGGGCCTGGCGCACGAGGCCGCCGCCGCGGCGCGCGACCACGGGCGCGCGGTGCCGGTCGAGGTCGAAGCCACGGCCGCCGGGCGGCTGGTGGTGCCTGGCGACGCGGTGCTGCTGGCGCGGGCGATCGCCAACCTGGTCGAGAACGCGTTTCGCCACGGTGCGCCGCCGGTGCGCCTGGTCGTCGGCGCCGACCGGCAGGCCGAAGCCGCCTGGCTCGAGCTGCGCGATGCCGGCCCGGGCATCGCACCCGAGGCGGTGGAGGCGATGCGCGCTCCGTGGCAGCGGGGCGCCTCGGCAGGCGCCGCCGGCGGCGATGACGCCGGCCATGGGCTCGGCCTGGCCATCGTCGAGCGCATCGCCCACCGCCATGGCGGGCGGCTGGAGCTGCGGCCGCTCGCCGGGACGCCGCCGCACGGCCTGTGCGCGCGGCTGGTGCTCCCGGCTGCGTTCCGCTGAAAAGCGCTGCTCCCCCTTCGCAAGGCCATCCGTCCGGTGGACGCCGCTACCATGCGGCCGCAGAAGAAGCGCGACGCGGTTGTTCGGTCCGAAGACCGGCGGCTGCGTCAGCGGCGACCGCGGCTCGCCATTGCCCAAGGAGACAACCACGTGGAAGCCATCCGCAACGTGCTGATCACCGACGCCCAGGGCGCACCGAGCACGCGCCACCGCCTGGTGGCCTCGTCCGACTGGGACGAGGTGCAGCACTGGTGCCGCCAGGTCTACATGCCCTACGACGCCGCGCCGGCCGGGCCGGCCCGGGCGCCGGACTCGGTGCTCGACGCCATTCGCATCGGCGACATCACGCTCAGCCGCTTCCGCTACGGCATCCCGGTGCACCTGACGCAGTTCTCGGCCGAGGCCGGCACCGGCATCGTGCTGACCACGCTGCGCGGTGCCGTGCGCCACTGGTCCGGCGGGCGGACGTACAGCGACACCGGCGTCGGCGAGGCCTTCCTGGTCGACAACTCGCGCGCGCCCTACTGGCTGGATGCCGACGCCGACCACTTGCAGGTCAACCTCACGTTCCGGCACGACGCCATGGCCGCGCTGCACGAGCGCTGGTTCGGCCAGCCGGCCGACGAGCGCATGTGGGCGCGCAGCTTTCGCTTCGGCGGCACGCGGTCGAGCTGGATCGCGCTGCTGACCTACGTCTGCCGCTGCATCACCGAGATGCCCGATGCCGTCGAGCACGGGCCGCTGGGGCGGCACCTGGAAGAGGCCATCGGCCTGCACCTGCTGACGCTGTGGCGCCAGCAGCTCGACGCGCCGCCGCCCACCCTCCACCGCCTGGCGCCGCGCCACGTGCTGGCGGCCGAGCAGCACATCCGCCAGCACGCGCGTCAGGCGCCCACGCTGAGCGAACTGGCCGCCGCCGCCGGCGTCAGCGTGCGCACGCTGAGCGCCGCCTTCCGCGAATTCCGCGGCTGCACGCCCATGCAGGCCGTGCGCGAGGCGCGCCTGGCCGGCGCGCGCGCCGAACTGCTGGTGGCACCGGCCGGCACCACGGTGCGCGACGTGGCCGCCGACTGGGGCTGGACCCACTTCGGCCTGTTCGCGGCGGCGTACCACGGGCGCTTCGGCGAGGCGCCTTCGAGCACGCTGCGGCGGCGCTAGGCATTGAACGGCGCCAAGCGAGCCACCCGGCTCGCGATCTTCATCGGCGGCTTCGGCCTCGCGTGCTGGGCGCCGATGGTGCCCTTCGCGGCGCAGCGGCTGCAGGCCGATTCCGCCACGCTGGGCAGCATCCTGCTGTGCCTCGGGCTGGGCGCCTTGATCGGCATGTTCGCGGCCGGCGCCGGGGTGGCCCGCAAGGGGCTTCGTGTCACCGTGGTCGCGGGCGCGCTGGGGGTGGTCGTCGCGCTGCCGATGCTGGCCCTCACCATGGCCCACGCCTACCTGCTGGCGGCGAGCCTGCTGCTGCTGGGCGCGGCCTGCGGCGTGGTCGATGTCGCCGCCAACATCCACGGCATCGAGGTCCAGGATGCGGCCGGCGTGCCCCTGATGTCCGGCTTCCACGGCCTGTACAGCATCGGCGGGCTGGTGGGCACGGCGGGCATGACGCTGGCGATCGGCATGGGCGTGAGCATCACGACGGCGGCCTTCGTCGCTTCCGCCGTGATGCTGGCGGCCATCGTCGCGGCCGCGTCCGGTTTTCTGCCGACGCGCAAGGCGGCCGAGGCCACGGGCTTCGTGATGCCGCGCGGCATCGTCGTCGTCATCGGGCTGCTGCTGTTCACGATCTTCCTGGTCGAGGGTGCGGTGCTCGACTGGGGCGCGATCCTGCTGTCCGATTTCAAGGGCGTGGACGTGTCCCGCGCCGGCATCGGCTACACCGTGTTTTCGCTGGCCACGACGGTCAGCCGGCTGTCGGGTGATTGGCTCGTGGCCAGGCTGGGGAGCAGGGCGCTGCTGTTGCACGGCGTGGTGATGGCCGGCGGCGGCCTGGCGGTGGCGGCGCTGGTGGCCTCGCCGGCCGTGGCGCTGCTCGGGATCGCGGTGGCCGGCCTGGCGGCGGGCAACGTGGCGCCCATCCTGGTGACGGCCGCCGGGCGGCAGAAGGTCATGCCGGCGTCGGATGCCGTCGCCGCCACCAGCATGGTGGCTTATCTGGGCGTGCTGCTGGGGCCGGCGCTGATCGGTTATGCCTCGCACTTCATCGGCCTGCCCGCCACGCTGCTGGCCCTGGGCGTGCTGACGGCGGCCAGCGTCGTGGCCGTTCCCGCGGTGGTGGCGCGCACCGGCCCTTAGCCCGCACCGCGCGCCGCTACATTAGCGGGCACATCCTTGGAGGAAGCCGCGCCATGAGCCTCGAATCGCTGCGTGTGCTGGTGCCCGAGCCGCTCGGCGAGAGCGTGCAGGCGGCGCTGGCGGTGTCGGACGCCGGCCCGTTCGACGTGGTCGTGCTGCCCTCGGGCATGCCCTTCGACGCCGGCGACTTCGATGCGGTGCTGATGCCGCAGAGCACCGGCCTGGCCGACCTGCCCGCGCACGCGGCGGCGACGGCGCTGGTGGTGGTGGCCGAGGGCGACGGCGTGGCGCCGCTGCTCGGCTGGCTGCGCCAGGGCGCGGCCGACGTGGTCGGCGCGCACGATCTGCGCTCGCCCGGCTTCGGCGCGCGGCTGCGCGTCGCGGTCGAGCGCCGCCGCGTCGAGCGCGACGCGCGCCAGGCCTACGCCACCGACCTCGCCACCGGGCTGCCGCACCGGCAGCAACTGGTCGAGCACATGAGCCACCTGATCGCGCTGCGCGAGCGCCAGCCGGCGCCGATGGCGCTGCTGGTGCTGCGCATCGAGGGTTTCGAGCGCGTGGCGGCGCGCCTGGGCCGCGAGGCGGCCAACGTGCTGCGCCGCAAGCTGGCGGTGCGCCTGCGCGCCGGCGTGCGCGCCAGCGACGTGGTCGCCTCGCTGGGCGACGACAGCTACGCCGTGCTGCTGGCCGCGCTGCTCGCGCCCGACGATGCGATGCACGTCGGCGCCAAGCTGCTGGCGGTGCTGCGCGCGCCGTTCCAGGTGGCCGGGCACGACGAGGTGCTGGCCGCCGCGCTGGGCGTCGCGCTGCACGTGCGCGACGGCACCCACCCCGAGGCGCTGCTGGCGCGCGCCACCGCGCTCGCCGCCGCCGCGCCTGCCGAAGGCCGCCTCGGCGGTTCGGCGGCCAACGACGGCTGAGAGCGTCGGGCCCTCACTCGAGGATGTCGCCCAGGCACAGGTACTTGATCTCGACGTAATCGGCCATGCCGTGGTGCGAGCCCTCGCGCCCCAGCCCCGATTGCTTGACGCCGCCGAAGGGCACTTCCGCCGTCGAGATCAGCCCGGTGTTGATGCCCACCATGCCGTACTCCAGCGCCTCGCCGACGCGGAAGATGCGGCCCACGTCGCGGCTGTAGAAGTAGCTCGCCAGGCCGAACTCGGTGTTGTTGGCCGCGGCGATCGCCTCGGCCTCGGTCTTGAAGCGGAACACCGGCGCCACCGGGCCGAAGGTTTCTTCCCGGGCGCACAGCATGTCGCCGGTCACGCCGGCCAGCACGGTCGGCGTGTAGAAGCGCTCGCCGATCCTGGTGCCGCCCACCACGACCTTGGCGCCCTTGCCGACCGCGTCGGCGACGTGGCGCTCGATCTTCCCGATCGCCTGGTCGTCGATCAGCGGCCCCTGGTTGATGCCGGCCTCGAAGCCGTTGCCGACCTTGATGCCCTTGGCCTTCTCGGCCAGCCGCGCCACGAAGGCGTCGTAGACGCCGTCCTGCACGTAGAAGCGGTTCGCGCACACGCAGGTCTGGCCGGCGTTGCGGTACTTGCTGACCATCGCGCCCTCGACCGCGCTGTCGATGTCGGCGTCGTCGAAGACGATGAAGGGCGCGTTGCCGCCGAGTTCCAGGCTGAGCTTCTTGATCGTAGTCGCGCACTGCGCGGCGAGGATGCGGCCGACCTCGGTGGAGCCGGTGAACGACAGGTGCCGCACGATGTCGCTGGCGCACAGCACCTTGCCCACGGCGATGGAGTCGTCGGCGTCGGCGGTGACGATGTTCAGCACGCCCTTCGGCATGCCGGCGCGCTGCGCCAGCTCGGCCACCGCCAGCGCCGACAGCGGCGTCTGCTCGGCCGGCTTGATCACCACCGGGCAGCCCGCGGCCAGCGCCGGCGCGACCTTGCGCGTGATCATCGCGATCGGGAAATTCCACGGCGTGATCGCCGCGCACACGCCCATCGCCTGCTTGACGACGATGTAGCGCTTGTTGGCGTCGGTGGTCGGGATGGTCTCGCCGTAGACGCGCTTGGCCTCCTCGGCGAACCATTCGAGGAAGCTGGCGCCGTAGCCGACTTCGCCTTTCGCCTCGGCCAGCGGCTTGCCCTGCTCGGCGGTCATGATGCGCGCCAGGTCGTCGGCGTGCTGGTGCATCAGCGCGAACCACTTCATCAGGATCGCGCCGCGTTCCTTCGCGGTCTTGGCGCGCCAGGACGGCCAGGCCTTGTCGGCGGCCTTCAGCGCGGCCTCGGTCTCGGCCGCGCCGAGGTTGGCCACCTCGGCGAGCTTCTGGCCGGTGGCCGGGTCGTGCACCGCGAAGCGGCGGGCGCCGGCCACCCAGGCGCCGTCGATGAGGGCGTCGGTCTTCAGCAGCGTGGCGTCGGCCAGCGTGGCCAGCGGCGAGGTCTTCATGTCCATGTGGTGTCTCCGTAGGCAGCCCGACACTGTACTGCGCCGGCCGGATGCCCCGGGGCCGGCCGGTAGAATTCCGCCCCATGAAAGCCGCCGAGATCCGCCAAGCGTTCCTGAAGTTCTTCGAGTCCAAGGGCCATGCCATCGTGGCCTCCAGCCCGGTGATCCCGGGCGACGACCCGACGCTGCTGTTCACCAACGCCGGGATGAACCAGTTCAAGGACGTCTTCCTCGGCTTCGACAAGCGGCCCTACAGCCGCGCCACCACCTCGCAGAAGTGCATACGCGCCGGCGGCAAGCACAACGACCTGGAGAACGTGGGCTACACCGCGCGGCACCACACCTTCTTCGAGATGCTGGGCAACTTCAGCTTCGGCGACTACTTCAAGAAGGACGCGATCCGCTATGCCTGGGAACTGCTGACCCAGGTCTTCGAGCTGCCCGAGGACAAGCTCTGGGTCACGGTGTACGCGGAGGACGACGAGGCCTACCAGATCTGGAACGAGGTGGTCGGCGTGCCGGCCGAGCGCATCGTGCGCATCGGCGACAACAAGGGCGCGCGTTATGCGTCCGACAACTTCTGGATGATGGGCGACACCGGCCCCTGCGGCCCGTGCACCGAGATCTTCTACGACCACGGAGCCGAGATCCCCGGCGGCCCGCCGGGCTCGCCCGACGAGGACGGCGACCGCTACATCGAGATCTGGAACAACGTGTTCATGCAGTTCAACCGCGACGAGGCGGGCGTGATGCACAAGCTGCCCAAGCCGAGCGTGGACACCGGCATGGGCCTGGAGCGCATCGCGGCCGTCTTGCAGCACGTGCACTCGAACTACGAGATCGACCTGTTCGTCAACCTGCTGGCGGCGGCGAAGCGGGTCGTGGACGCCGCTGGGGCAGGTGACTGCGACAAGGATTCGCCTTCGCTGAAGGTCATCGCCGACCACATCCGTGCCTGCACCTTCACCGTCACCGACGGCGTGATCCCCGGCAACGAGGGGCGCGGCTACGTGCTGCGCCGCATCGCGCGGCGCGCCATCCGCCACGGTTACAAGCTGGGTGCGCGCAAGCCCTTCTTCCACGCGCTGGTGGCGCCGCTGGTCGAGGAGATGGGCGAGGCCTACCCCGAGCTGAAGCGCGAGAAGCTGCGCGTCACCGAGGTGCTGAAGCAGGAGGAGGAGCGCTTCTTCCAGACCATCGCCAACGGCATGGAGATCCTGGAGGCGGCGCTGGCCGGCGGCACCAAGCAGATCGACGGCGAGACCGCCTTCAAGCTGCACGACACCTACGGCTTCCCGCTCGACCTGACCGCCGACGTGTGCCGCGAGCGCGGCGTGACGGTGGACTCCGCCGGCTTCGAAGCCGCGATGAACCGCCAGCGCGAACAGGCGCGCGCGGCAGGCAAATTCAAGATGGCCGCCGGGCTGGAATACGACGGCGCGGCCACCGCCTTCCACGGCTACGAGCACCTGGTGTGCGAGCACAGCAAGGTGACGGCGATCTACGTCGACGGCACCCCGGCGCGGAGCGCCCGCGCGGGCGACGACGTGGTGATCGTGCTCGACCACACGCCTTTCTACGCCGAGAGCGGCGGCCAGGCGGGCGACAGCGGCGAGCTGCGCAACGCGCGCTCGCGCGTGCTCGTCGAGGACACCATCAAGGTGCAGGCGGCGGTGCACGGCCACAGCGGCCGCATCGTCGAGGGCGAGGTCGAGATCGGCGACCAGTTCGTCGCGCGCGTCGACGCCGACAAGCGCGCCAGGACCATGCGCAACCACAGCGTCACCCACTTGATGCACAAGGCGCTGCGCGAGGTGCTGGGCGGCCACGTTCAGCAGAAGGGTTCGCTGGTCAACGCCGAACGCACGCGCTTCGACTTCGCGCACAACGCGCCGGTGACCGAGGCGCAGATCGAGCGCATCGAGGCGATCGTCAATGCCGAGATCCTCGCCAACGCGGCGACGCAGGCGCGCGTGATGCCCATAGACGAAGCGCAGAAGTCCGGCGCGATGATGCTGTTCGGCGAGAAGTACGGCGACGAGGTGCGGGTGCTCGACATCGGCAGCAGCCGCGAGCTGTGCGGCGGCACGCACGTGCAGCGCACCGGCGACATCGGGCTGTTCAAGATCGTCGCCGAGAGCGGCGTGGCGGCAGGCATCCGGCGCGTCGAGGCGGTGACCGGCAACAACGCGCTGGCCTACCTGCAATCGCTGGAAGGCACGGTCAACGCCATCGCCGGCACGCTCAAGGCGGCGCCCGCCGAGGTGCCTGCGCGCCTGGCGCAGGTGCTCGATCAGGTCAAGGCCCTGGAGAAGGAGCTGGCGGCGCTGAAGGGCAAGCTCGCGTCCTCGCAGGGCGACGAGCTGCTCGCCCGCGCGGTGGACGTCAAGGGTCTGAAGGTGCTGGCCGCGCAGCTCGACGGCGCCGACGCCAAGGCGCTGCGCGAGACGCTCGACAAGCTCAAGGACAAGCTCAAGAGCGCCGCCATCGTGCTGGCCACGGTGGAAGGCGGCAAGGTGCAGCTCGCCGCCGGCGTGACCAGCGATGCGGTCGGGAAGCTCAAGGCCGGCGAGCTGGTCAACTTCGTCGCCCAGCAGGTCGGCGGCAAGGGTGGCGGCAAGCCCGACATGGCGATGGCCGGTGGCACCGAGCCCGCCAAGCTGGGCGCGGCGCTTGCGTCGGTGCAGGGCTGGGTGGCCGAGCGCGCCTGAGATCGGATAGAGAGGATAGACCCCGTTCGGGCTGAGCTTGTCGAAGCCCTTCGACAGGCTCAGGGCGAGCGGGGTCTCCTTCCGATCATCCTGAGCAGGGCCTGAGCTTGTCGAAGGCCCGTGTCGAAGGGCAGGCTCAGGGCGAGCGGGGTCTCCTTCCGATCATCCTGAGCAGGGCCTGAGCTTGCCGAAGGCCCGTGTCGAAGGGCAGGCTCATGGCGAGCGGAGGTCTACGCCGCCGGTTTCTTCTTCAACCGCTCCGCCAGCCCCTCGCAGGGGTCGGGCCGCGGCTTGAACTTCGCGCTGCGCAGCTCGTCGGCCGCCAGGCCGTTCGCGCCCGGGCCGAAGATCACCACGTGCGTGCTGGGCGCGCCTTCGCGCAGCGACAGGTGCAGCGGCACGCCGCGGTCGCGCGAGGCGTGCTGCGCGCCGGTCAGCAGCACGACACGCTGGCCGGGGCGCAGCGCGGCGGCCACGGTCTCGGCCATGCTCTGGTCGCGCCCGATCTGGATGCGCACCATGCCGGGCTCCTGCGCGGCCGGCAGCAGGCCGCAGTGGCCGTCGCGCACCGCGCTCGCGAGCTTCTCGCGCACGCCGGCGTCGAGCAGCGCGTCGCGGCCGGCGTCGGCCATGGCCGCGCGCATCTGTGCGCGCGGCAGGTTGCCGCCCAGCACCGGCACGCCGGCGCGCACCGCCGTCATCACCACGCCTTCGTAGGCCGGCCACTCCCAGCCGCTCCAGGCGAGCGCCTCGCGCACCTGCGCCGCGTTGGCGTCGCGCGGCAGGCCGGCGCTGCTGCGGCCGCGCTCGGCCATCTCGATCACCAGCGCGGCCAGCCGTCCCTCGGCGGCGAGCTGCGCGACGGCCTGCGCGGTCTGGCGCTGGTGGTCGGGCTGGTCGTGCTGCTCGCCGAACACCAGCACCTGCGCGTCGGGCAGCGGCGGCGGCGCCGAAGCACAGGCGGCGAGCGCGAGCGCCAGCGCGGGGAGGGTGGCGCGCAGCGTCATGCGCCCATCCAGCGCTGCGCCGCGGCTTCCACCACCGCCGACAGCGGCCGGCCGCCGGCGCGCTGGCCGCGCAGCCATTGCGCGTCGTTGCCGGCGAACAGGCTGTCGCGGATCAGGTTGGAGGCGTCGAGCGCCTGCAGGTCGAGCGCGTGCTCGTCGACGCGCGCCAGCGTGCGCAGGATGTCGTCGCGCAGGCGGTGGCGCTCCTTGGTCTTGGGGTCGACGATCTCGCCGTCGAGCCCGAAGCGGCAGGCCTGGAAGCGGTTGAAGGTGTAGACGAGGTAGTCGTCCTCCGAGGGCTCGAAGGGCCGCTGCTCGCGCAGGTGGCGGCAGATGCATTGCAGGTAGCAGGCCAGCGCGGCGGCCTTCTCCACCGTCAGCGGCGTGTCGCACACGCGCAGCTCGATGGTGCCGAACTCGGGCTTGGGGCGGATGTCCCAGTAGAAGTCCTTCATCGAGTTGACCACGCCGGTGCTGGTCATCTTGTCGAAGAACTTCTCGAACTCGTCCCAGCCGAGGCAGAACGGCGCGCGGCCCGACAGCGGGAAGGCGAACACCGAGTTCAGGCGCGCCGAGTCGAAGCCGGTGTCCACGCCCTGCACGTAGGGCGACGAGGCCGACAGCGCGATGAAATGGGGAACGTAGCGGCTGAGCGAATGCAGCAGCCACAGCGCGCGGTCGCCATCCTCGCAGCCGACGTGCACGTGCTGGCCGAACACGGTGAACTGCTTGGCGAGGTAGCCGTACAGCTCGCTGATGTAGTGGAAGCGCTCGCCGGGGAAGATCTTCTGCTCGCTCCAGTGCTGGTAGGCGTGCGTGCCGCCGCCGGCGATGCCGATGTTGAGCTTGCGCGCGCCGCGCGCGAGCTGGTCGCGCAGGTCTCGCAGCTCGGCGACAAGCGTGCCGTGCTGGCGCTGGATCGAGGTGCCGATCTCGATCATGCTGCGCGTGATCTCGGGCTTCACGTCCCAGGCGCCGCTGTGGTTGGCCAGCACGCGCAGCAGGTCCTCGGCCTGCGGCGCGAGGTCGAAGTCGTGCGTGCTGACGAGCTGCAGCTCCAGCTCGACGCCCAGCGTCAGCGGCTCGGATACGGTGAAGGGCTGCAAGGCCATGGTGTCAGCGGCTTTCGTTCGTTTCGTGCACGAGGCGGCGCAGCGAGAGCTGGGTCCAGATCGGGCCGGTCACCTGCATCAGCGTGGTGGCCAGCAGCAGCGCCTGCACGGTGGGCGTGTGCGTGCCCGGAAGCTGCGCGCTCCAGCCGAAGGTGTCGGCCGCCAGCAGCACCGCCAGGCTGCTCATCGGCTGCAGGGCGAGCGTCAGCGCGCCGGCCTGCTTCAGGCTGAGCCCGCTGAGCCGCGCCAGCGCGCCGATCGCCGCCGCGGTGCCGGCCAGCCGCGCCAGCACGATCACGAGCACCCACGGCCACAGGGTGGCCAGGCCGTCGAGCGTGAACAGCAGGCCCAGGCAGATGAACAGCAGCACGTTGAGCACCGCGCCGGCCGAGCCGAGGTGCGGCTCCACCGTCAGCGCGTGTTTCATGCGCGCGCGCGCCGTCATGCCGGCCACCAGCAGCGCGAGCAGCGGCGACAGCGTCCACTGCGCGGCCAGCATGCTGGCGATGATCACCAGCGCGATCTGCAGCACCGGCATCGCCGGCGTGTCGCGCACCAGCGGGCTGAGGCGGTCGAGCACCATGCCGCAGGCCACGCCGAGCAGGAAGGAGCCGCTGATCACCCACAGCGCGCTGATCGAGGCGCGCGTGAACTCCTCGGCCGGCGTGCCGCTGTCGGAGGCCAGCACGATGCGCAGCACCTTGAGCCCGACCACCGCGACGACGGCGTTGAAGGCCGACATCATCAGCAGCCGCTCGGTGACCTGGCCGCGCGAGCGCGCCTCGTGGCTGACCGCCAGCACGATCACCGGCGAGGTCGAGGCCGCCACCGTGCCGGCCACCGCCGCGGTGAGCCAGGGTGCGCCCAGCCACTTCAGCGCCACGGTGACGAACAGGCCCGCCAGCAGCGCCTGCAGCAGCGCGCTCGCCGCGAGCCAGGGGTTGTCGAGCAGCCAGCGCGGGCGGATGCGCGTGCCCAGCTCGAACAGCAGCGCGCCGATCGCCAGGTCGATCAGCGGCTTCCACGGGTCGAGTTCCAGGCCCTGGAACAGCCGCAGCATCACCGGCCCGGCCACGGCGCCGGTCAGCATGTGGCCGCAGATGCGCGGCAGCCGCCAGGTGCGGTGCAGCGTCTCGGCCAGCAGCACCGCCACCAGCATCAGCAGCGCCAGGCCGAGCACCGGATCGGCGGCGCGCAGCCCGTCGAGCGTCCACAGCGGCGCGGAGGCGGCCGAGGCCGGGACGGCGGCGTGGGTCAGCGTGTCGATGGTCATGGGCCCGCGAATGTACTTGTGTTCGCGGCAGGTTCGATGTTCCTTGCCGCGCGTGCGGTTATAGGCGATGCGCGCGCTGATGAATAATGCGCCGCACCATGCAGATCGGTCTTTGCGTCCACGTCATGCCTTTTTCGGCCCGTTTCCGCGGCGAGGCCCGCCCATGAGCACGCCGGGCCAGCTCGCCGGCCGGCGCATCGTGCTCGGGCTGTCGGGCGGCATCGCCTGCTACAAGTCGGCCGAGCTGGTGCGCGCGCTGGTCAAGGAGGGCGCCAGCGTGCAGGTGGTGATGACCGAGGCGGCGCAGCACTTCATCACCCCGGTGACGCTGCAGGCGCTGTCCAACCGCGAGGTCTACGCCAGCCAGTGGGACGCGCGCGCGCCCAACAACATGGCGCACATCAACCTCACGCGCGAGGCCGACGCGGTGCTGGTGGCGCCGGCCAGCGCAGACTTCGTCGCCAAGCTGCTGCACGGCCGCGCCGACGACCTGCTGAGCCTGCTGTGCCTGGCGCGCCCGATCGAGCGCTGCCCCCTGCTGGTGGCGCCGGCGATGAACCGCGAGATGTGGGCGCACCCGGCCACGCAGCGCAACTTCGCGCAACTGCGCGCCGACGGCGCGACGGTGCTGGGCCCGGGCTGCGGCGACCAGGCCTGCGGCGAGGTCGGCGACGGCCGCATGCTCGAACCCGAGGAACTGCTCGACGAGCTGGTCGCCTTCTTCCAGCCCAAGGCGCTGCTGGGCAAGCGCGTGCTGATCACCGCGGGGCCGACCTTCGAGGCGATCGACCCGGTGCGCGGCATCACCAACCTGTCCAGCGGCAAGATGGGCTTCGCGATCGCGCGCGCCGCCGCGCAGGCCGGCGCCGAGGTGACGCTGGTGGCCGGCCCGGTGCACCTGACGACGCCGCGCCACGTGACGCGCATCGACGTGCGCAGCGCGCAGCAGATGCACGACGCGGTGCTGCCGATCGCGGCCCGGCACGACGTGTTCGTCGCCACCGCAGCGGTGGCCGACTGGCGCCCGGCCACGCTGGCCGAGCACAAGATCAAGAAGGACGGCAAGAAGGTCGCGCCGAGCTTCGAGCTGGCCGAGAACGCCGACATCCTCGCCGCGGTGGCCCGGCTGCCCGACCGGCCTTACTGCGTCGGTTTCGCGGCCGAGAGCCACAAGCTGCTCGAACACGCGCGCGAGAAGCTGGTGCGCAAGAACGTGCCGCTGATCGTCGGCAACCTCGGGCCCGCCACCTTCGGCCAGGACGACAATGCGCTGACGCTGGTCGACGCGAACGGCCACCGCGAACTGCCGCGCGCCGACAAGCTCAGCCTGGCGCGCGCGCTGGTGGCCGAGATCGCCGCGCGCATCGCTTCCGACGAGACATGACCACCATCGACCTCAAAGTGCTCGACGCCCGCATGGCCGGGCAACTGCCCGCGTATGCGACGCCCGGCAGCGCCGGCCTGGACCTGCGCGCCTGCCTGGATGCGCCGCTGGTGCTGGCGCCGGGGCAGTCCGAATTGATCCCCACCGGCATCGCGATCCACATCGCCGACGCGGGCCTGGCCGCGCTGATCCTGCCGCGCTCGGGCCTGGGCCACAAGCACGGCATCGTGCTGGGCAACCTGGTCGGCCTGATCGACTCCGACTACCAGGGCCCGCTGATGGTGAGCTGCTGGAATCGTGGCGCCGCCGCCTTCACGATCAACCCGATGGAGCGCATCGCGCAACTCGTCATCGTGCCGGTGGTGCAGGCGGCGTTCCGGCGCGTGGAGGAATTCGGCGAATCGCAGCGCGGCGAGGGCGGTTTTGGCTCAACGGGAAAGCACTGACGCGGATCTCAGTGCAGCGGCGAGCCCGGCGGCGCGGTGTTGAGCACCGTGAAGGCCGAGCTGCCGACGCTGCCGGCCTCGATTTCCTCGTCGCTCGCGTCGCGCACGTCGCGCACCGTCAGGTCCAGCCGCAGCGCGATGCCGGCCAGCGGATGGTTGCCGTCGAGCACCACGTGCTCGGGGTAGACCTCGGTGACGGTGTAGATCGCGTCGGGGCGCAGCCCCGGCGTTTTGGCGCCCGGCGGCGGGCCGTCGAACTGCATGCCGGGCTCGACGCCCTCGGGCAGCACGCCGCGCGGCTCGAAGAACACCAGTGCGGGGTCGTAGTCGCCGAAGGCATGCTCGGGTTCGAGGTGCAGCACGGCGTGGAAGCCGGTGGTCTGCTCGGCCAGCGCTTCTTCCACCTTCTCCAGCAAGTCTTCGCCGCCGTAGAAGAACTCCAGCGGCTCGGCGAGTTCGTCGATCAGGTTGCCTTGGGTGTCCTCGAGGCGCCAGGTCAGCGTGACGACGCAGGGGGCGGTGATCAGCATCGCGGGATGATCGCACAATCGCCCCCGAGGACTCTCCATGCACCCCATCGACATCACCGCGCCGACGCCGCTGCTGGCCGGCCTTTCGCCCGAGCGCTTCATGCGCCGCCACTGGCACAAGAAGCCGCTGCTGGTGCGCCGGGCGCTGCCGATGGAGGCGCCCTTCGTCTCGCGCGCCGAGCTGTTCGCGCTGGCCGCCGGCGATGCCGTCGAATCGCGCCTGATCGTGCGCCGCGGCCGCGACTGGACGCTGCGCCACGGCCCGCTGCCGCGCCGCGCGCTGCCGCCGCTGGCGCAGGGCGGCTGGAGCCTGCTGGTGCAGGGCCTGGACCTGCACCTGGAGCGCGCCCGCGCCGTGCTCGAACGCTTCCGCTTCGTGCCCGACGCGCGCCTGGACGACGTGATGGTGTCCTACGCCACCGACGGCGGCGGTGTCGGGCCGCACTTCGATTCCTACGACGTGTTCCTGCTGCAGATCCACGGCCGGCGGCGCTGGCGCATCGGCCGCCTGGCGCGGCCCGAACTGCAAGCCGGCGTGCCGCTGAAGATCCTGACCAACTTCGTGCCCGAGCAGGAGTGGCTGCTCGAGCCGGGCGACATGCTCTACCTGCCGCCGGGCTGGGCGCACGACGGCATCGCCGAGGGCGAGTGCATGACCTGCTCGATCGGCTTCCGCTCGGCTGGCGCCGACGAGATCGCGCGCGAACTGTTGCAGCGCGCGCTCGATGCCGACGAGGGCGACGAAGGTGACAACGGCGGCCGCATCTACCGCGACCCGGCGCAGCCGGCGGTCACGGCGCCGGGGCGTATTCCCGCGCCGTTGCAGGACTTCGCGCGCGACGCGCTGGCGCGCTGGCTGAAGGCGCAGGGCGGCTTCGAGGTCGCGCTCGGCGAGGTGCTCAGCGAGCCCAAGCCGGGCGTGTGGTTCGATGCCGGCGCGCCGCTGGCGCGTGCGTGCGCCGTGCGGCTCGACCGGCGCACGCGCATGCTGCACGACGCGCGCCACGTCTACGTCAACGGCGAGTCGTTCCGCGCCGGCGGGCGCGACGCCGCGCTGATGCGCCGGCTGGCCGACCGGCGCGTGCTCGCGGCGCACGAGGTCGCGGCGCTGAGCGATGATGCGCACGAGGTGATCGGCCAGTGGGCGCAGGCCGGCTGGCTGCATGCCGGCGACGGCCAGGAGGACGAGCGATGAGCGAAGAAGCAACACGCGCGATGATCGAGTCGCGCGGCGATTTCCAGAACGCGGTGCGCGGCGCGCTGGCCGAGGCGGCGCTGGTCGGCTGCCGCGAGATCTGGCTGGTCGACGACGACTTCGCCGAATGGCCGCTGGGCGAGAAGGCCGTCGTCGACGACCTGACGCACTGGGCCGCGGCGCACCGCAGCTTCACCATCGTCGCGCGCAGCTTCGATGCGCTCGCGCGCCAGGCGCGCTGGGTCACGTGGCGGCGCCAGTTCTCGCACGTGGTGCATTGCCGCGCCAACAACGAACTCGAAGCCGGGCAGATGCCCAGCATCCTGCTGGTGCCGGGGCTGCTCTCGGTGCGCCTGCACGACCGCGTGCACTACCGCGGCGTGGCCACGCGCGACAAGGCCGACGAGCTGCAGTGGCGCGAGGCGATTGATGCGGTTTTGCAACGCGCGGCAGAGGCGTTTCCGGCCACCACCCTGGGACTCTAGGGTGTTCCCTAGGTTTGGCTATAATCAAGGGCTGATCATGTCGGGTATTCGAGCCCCGCGGATCTGGGGGATGGGTCTCTGCTGATCGGAGGGATCCTGCAATTACCGGTAATTGTTCGACTCTTTGATGTTGAGGACACAAGTATGAAGAAGACCGTTCTGCTGGCTTCCGTGGTTGCCGCTGTCGCCCTGGCCGCCTGCGGCAAGAAGGAAGAAGCCGCTGCGCCGGCCGCTCCCGCCGCCGTGACCGCCCCGGCCGCCGCCGTGGCCGAGGCTGCTTCGGGTGCCGCCGCCGCCGTTACCGATGCCGCGTCGGGCGCTGCCGCCGCCGTGGCCGATGCCGCGTCGGGTGCCGCCACCGCCGCTGCCAATGCTGCCGCCAACGCCGTGGCCGAAGCCGCTTCGGCCGCTGCCGCCGCCGCGCCGAAGTAATCCGCTTCGCCGGATACCGAAAGGCCGCCGCGAGGCGGCCTTTTTGTTTTCAGCCCAGGTCGAGCCAGTCGAAGCCTTCGGCCGGGTCGGCCGCGACGATGTCCGACGCCGCCGCGCCGCAGGCCGCGGCGAGCGCGGCGCGCGCCAGCGCGGGCGTGTTGTTCTGCTCGCTCAGGTGTGCCGCGACGACGTGGCGCAGCCCGCCGTGCAGGCATTCGGCCAGGATGCGCGCCGCCGTCGCGTTGGACAGGTGCCCGTGGCTGCCGCCGATGCGCGCCTTCAGCGAGGCCGGGTAGCGCGAGCGCGCCAGCAGCTCCGCGTCGTGGTTGCATTCGAGCAGCAGCGCGTCGCAGCCGCGCAGGCGCTCCAGCAGGTGGGTGGTGATCGAGCCCACGTCGGTCAGCACGCCCAGGCTCGCGGCGCCGTCGCCGCAGCGCAGTTGCAGCGGCTCGGCGGCGTCGTGCGGCACGGTGAAGGGCAGCAGTTGCAGTGCGCCGACGGCGATGGCCTCGCCGTCGCGCGCGAAGCGCAGGTCCAGGCCCTCGGCGTCGGCGCCGATCGCGCGCCAGGTGCCGCGGCTGGTCCACAGCGGCAGGCGGTAGCGCCGCGCCAGCAGCGCCGCGCAGCCGACGTGGTCGCCGTGCTCGTGGGTGATGAAGATCGCGTGCAGGTCGGCCGCCTGCAGGCCGACGCGCGCCAGGCGCAGTTCCAACTCGCGCAGCGAGAAGCCGCAGTCGATCAGCACCCGGTGCCGCCGCGCGCCGTCGCGCGCCTCGACGACGGTGGCGTTGCCGGCGCTGCCGCTGCCGAGGCTGCAAAAGCGCATCGGCGCGGCCGGCGCAGGCCTACTTCAGTTCATCCAACAGCAGGCCGACGATGCGCTGGCCGGTCTCGCCGGCTTCCGGCGCACCCTGCGCGTTGAGCACCGCCACGTTGCTGCGCTCGCCGTCGCCCTTGACCTGGATGCGGTAGCGCTGCGGGCCGGAGGCGGCGTCGCCCTTGCCGAACAGCTTGGCGAAGAAGCCGGGTTCGCTCTTGCCGATGTCCTTCGGGTCGACGTAGCGCACGAAATACAGGCCTTGCGCGCGGTCGCGGTCCTCGACCGTGAAGCCGCTGCGGTCCAGCGCCAGGCCGACGCGGCGCCAGGCGCGGTCGAAGTTGTCGTCGACCTGCAGCGTCGCGGCGCTCTGGCCGGCCACGATGCGCGCGCGCGTCGGCGCGGCCGGCGCGTTGGCCACCGCCGCCTGCGCGGCTTCCTCGGTGGCGCCGAGCTTCTGCATCAGGCGCGCCAGGAAGGCCGCCTCGAGCTGCGGATCGGACGCGCGCGGCTGCCAGGCGGTGGAGTCCTTCAACTGGCTGGTGTAGATCTCCTCGGCGCCGCGGTGGCTGATGTAGACCTCGCTGCCGGCGGCGGTGCGCTCGACGCGGGTGCGGAACTTGTCGAGCTCGCCGGTCGAGTAGGCCGAATCGAACACGCGCCCGATGGTGCGCCGGATGATGTCCTGCGGCAGCTTGGCGCGGTTCTCGTTCCACTCGGTTTCCATGACGCCGGTGGCCGACTGGTCGATCACGAGCGCGAAGCCCATGTCCTTCCAGAAGGCCTGCAGGCGCGGCCAGAGCTGTTCGGGCGTCAGCGGGCTGACCAGCCAGCGCTGGTTGCCCTCGCGCTCGATGCGTGTCTGGCCGATCTGCGTCGGCGCCACCGTGCCGGCGGTCTGCTGCACGGCGGCGCCCGTCGCGGCGGGCGCGTTCTGGATCGTCGAGGCGCTCACGGCGCCGCCGCTGGGCGCGTAGCGCGAATCGCGCGCGAGCTGCGTCAGGTCGGGCGGCACTTCCAGGCCCGGCGTGCGGTTGCCCTGGGTGCGGTAGTCGAGCTTGTCGCCGGAGACGAGGTTCTCGATCGACGAGCAGCCCGCCAGCAGGGCGAAGGACAGCGCGAGGGCGGCGCCGCGCAGCGGCGAAAGGGCGAAGGGACGGGTCACGGGAAGCATCTCCGAGAGGGCCGCGGCGGCGGTGTTGGCCGCGCGGCTCCGGTGAACAAGAATCACAGCAGCGCGGCCTCGCGCAGCGCCTGCTCGACCTGCTGCTCGCCAGCCGGCGTGAGCGGCGTGATGGGCAGGCGCACCGCGTCGCCGGTCAGGCCGAGGCGTTTCATCGCCCACTTGGTGGGCGCCGGGCTCGGCTCGCAGAACAGCGCCTTGTGCAGCGCGAGCAGGCGCATCTGGATCGCGGTGGCCTCGCGCACGCGGCCTTCGATGGCCGCGACGCACAGCTCGTGCATCGCCTTGGGCGCGACGTTGGCGGTGACGCTCACGTTGCCCTGGCCGCCGAGCAGCATCAGCGCCACGGCGGTGCCGTCGTCGCCCGAGTAGATCGAGAAGCCCTTGGGCGCCTGCTTGATCAGCCACTGCGCGCGCTCGATGTTGCCGCTGGCCTCCTTCACGCCGATCACGCCGGGCAGCGCGGCGCAGCGGATGGCGGTCTCGGGCTGCATGTCCGCGACGGTGCGGCCGGGCACGTTGTACAGCACCATCGGGATGTCCACCGCCTCGGCGATCGCCTTGAAGTGCCGGTAGATGCCTTCCTGCGAGGGCTTGTTGTAGTAGGGCACGACCGACAGCGTGCAGTCCGCGCCGACCTGCCTGGCGAAGCGCGACAGCTCGATCGCCTCGTGCGTGGAATTGCCGCCGGTGCCGGCCATGATCGGCACGCGCCCCTTGGCGTGCGCCACCGACACGCGGATGATCTCGCAGTGCTCGTCGACCGAGACGGTGGGCGACTCGCCGGTGGTGCCGACCACGCCGATGCAGTCGGTGCCTTGCGCGATGTGCCAGTCGATCAGCCGGCGCAGGCCGTCGTAGTCGACCGCGCCGTCGTCGTGCAGCGGAGTGACCAGCGCGACGATGCTTCCAACAATGGGCTTCATGGGGCGTCCTGATGAATCGCGCGATTTTAGCCGGCACGGCCGGCGCCGCCGCCGGCTACAGCGGGTAGCGCGGCGCAACGCCGCGTGACGCCGCCTCGCGCACCGCGCAAAGGCGCTGCACGTAGCGTGGCGGCTCGGCGACGAAGCCGTCTTCGTAGGCGACCACGCGCAGGCCGGCGGCGGCCCGCAGCAACTCGCCGGGGTGCAGCAGGAAGTCGGGCCGCGCCGGCTTGCCGACGGTTTCGTTGCCGGCGGCGAAGGTTTCGTAGACCAGCACGCCGCCGTCGGCGACGCTGGCCACCAGCGTCGGCAGCAGCGGGCGCCACAGGTAGTTGGTGACGACCACCGCGTCGAAGCGGCGCCCGGCCAGCGGCCAGGGGCCGTTCTCGATGTCGGCGACGACGACCTCGCCCAGCGCGCGCAGCGCTTCGAGCGCATCCGCGTCGCGGTCGACGCCGGTGACGCGGCAGCCGCGCTGTGCGAACCAGCGCAGGTGGCGCCCGGCGCCGCAGGCCACGTCGAGCACGCGGGCGCCGGCCGGCAGCAGCGCCGCCCAGCGCCGCACCCAGGGCGAGGGCTCGGGCGCGCCGTGCATCAGAAGCAGGCCCAGAGCTGGTTGGCCAGCGTCATCACCAGATCGGGCTTCAGGTAGGCGGCGAACACCAGCAGCAGCACCGCGCCGGCCGCGGCCCAGGCCAGGCTGCGGCGCCAGCTCATGCCGCCGCCACCCGCGCCTGCGGCGCGCGCTCGATGGCGCGCTCGCGCACCGGCAGGTTGGCGAGCGCGGCGAACACGCCCAGCGCGACGGCGATCCACCAGACGACGTCGTAGTTGCCCGTCGCGTCGTAGAGCTTGCCGCCCAGCCACACGCCGAGGAAGCTGCCCACCTGGTGGCTGAGGAAGACGAAGCCGCCGAGCATCGACAGGTATTGCACGCCGAAGATTTGCGCGATCACCGCGTTGGTGGGCGGCACGGTGGACAGCCACAGCACCCCCATCACCGCCGAGAACACGTAGACGCTCCACGGCGTCAGCGGCGCGGCGAGGAAGATCACGATGGCGATCGAGCGCAGCAGGTAGATGGCCGAGAGGATGTACTTCTTCGGCAGCCGCTGGCCGAGCGTGCCGGCGGCGTAGGTGCCGAACACGTTGAACAGGCCGATCAGCGCCAGCGCGGTGGTGGCCACGTCCGGCGTCAGGCCGTGGTCCTTCAGGTAGCTCGGCATGTGCACGCCGATGAACACGACCTGGAAGCCGCACACGAAGTAGCCCGCCATCAGCCAGCGGAAGCTGGGGTAGCCGAAGGCCTCGCGCAGCGCCGCGCCCAGGCTCTGCTGCGACGCGCCGGCCGCGGCGCGGCGCGGCTCCTTCAGGCCCCAGGCCAGCGGCGCGATGGCCAGCGCCAGGCAGCCGAGCACGAACAGCGCCGACTGCCAGCCCAGGCCGCCGATCAGCCAGTTCTCCACCGGCACCATCAGGAACTGGCCGAACGAGCCGGCCGCGGCGGCCACGCCCATCGCCCAGCTTCGCTTGTCGGGCGCGACGTTGCGGCCGATCACGCCGTACACCACCGCGTAGGTGGTGCCCGCCTGCGCCATGCCCAGCAGCAGCCCGGCGCTGCCGGTGAAGGCCAGGCCCGAGGTGGCGAGCGCCATCAGCACCAGGCCCAGCGCGTACAGCAGGCTGCCGGCCACCAGCACCCTGAAGGCGCCGAAGCGGTCCGCCAGCGCGCCGGCGAACGGGCCGGCCAGGCCCCACGCGAGGTTCTGCACCGCGAGCGCGAAGGCGAAGGTCTCGCGCGTCCAGCCGCGGTCCATCGTGACCGGTTGCAGCCACAGCCCGAAGCCGTGGCGTATGCCCATCGACAGCGTGACGATCGCGGCGCCGCACAGCAGCACCTGCGTCATCGACAGCACCTCGGCCCGCGGAAGTTCTTTGCTCATCGGGCACGATTGTCACCGCTCCTAGAATCCCGCGCATGGCAAGCAAGAGCAAGACCCCGGGCAGCTACGGCGAGGCCTCGATCCGCGTTCTCAAGGGGCTCGAGCCCGTCAAGCAGCGGCCGGGCATGTACACGCGCACCGACAACCCGCTGCACATCGTCCAGGAAGTGGTCGACAACGCCGCCGACGAGGCGCTGGCCGGCCACGGCCGGCGCATCGACCTGACGCTGCACGTCGACGGCTCGGTGAGCGTGGAAGACGACGGCCGCGGCATCCCGGTCGGCCTGCACCCCGAGGAGCAGGTGCCGGTGGTCGAGATCGTCTACACGCGGCTGCACGCCGGCGGCAAGTTCGACAAGGGCGCGGGCGGCGCCTACAGCTTCTCCGGCGGCCTGCACGGCGTGGGCGTCAGCGTGACCAACGCGCTGGCCAAGCGGCTCGAGGTCACGGTGTACCGCGACGGCCAGGTGGCGACGATCGCGTTCGCCGGGGGCGACGTGGTCGAGCCGCTGAAGACGCGCAAGGCCGATGCATCGGCGAAGGGGGGCGACCGCAAGAGCGGCACCACCGTGCGCGTGTGGCCCGACGCGAAGTATTTCGAGAGCGCCGATCTGCCCAGGGGCGAGCTGACGCACCTGCTGCGCAGCAAGGCGGTACTGATGCCGGGCGTGACGGTGACGCTGGCGCACGAGAAGTCGGGTGACAAACAGCAGTGGCTCTACCAGGGCGGCCTGCGCGACTACCTGATGCAGACGCTGGCGGCCGACCCCATCATCCCGCTGTTCGAAGGCGAGCACTACGCCGAGGCCGCCGAGACCGAGAACTTCGCCGAAGGCGAGGGCGCGGCCTGGTGCGTGGCCTTCACAGACGACGGCAACGTGATGCGCGAGAGCTACGTCAACCTGATCCCGACGCCGGCCGGCGGCACGCACGAGTCGGGCCTGAAGGACGGCCTGTTCGGCGCGGTCAAGGGTTTCATCGAACTGCACTCGCTGCTGCCCAAGGGCGTGAAGCTGATGCCCGAAGACGTGTTCTCGCGCGCCAGCTTCGTGCTCTCGGCGAAAGTGCTCGACCCGCAGTTCCAGGGCCAGATCAAGGAGCGGCTGAACTCGCGCGACGCGCTGCGGCTGGTGTCGACCTACGTGAAGCCGGCGCTGGAGCTGTGGCTGAACCAGCACGTCGACCTCGGCAGGAAGCTCGCCGAGCTGGTGATCCGCCAGGCGCAGACGCGCCAGCGCGCCGGCCAGAAGGTCGAGAAGCGCAAGGGCTCGGGCGTGGCCGTGCTGCCCGGCAAGCTGACCGACTGCGAGAGCCGCGACACCGCCTTCAACGAGCTGTTCCTGGTCGAAGGCGACTCGGCCGGCGGCAGCGCCAAGATGGGCCGCGACAAGGAGACGCAGGCCATCCTGCCGCTGCGCGGCAAGGTGCTCAACGCCTGGGAAGTGGAGCGCGACCGCCTGTTCGCCAACACCGAGATCCACGACATCGCGGTGGCGGTGGGCGTCGACCCGCACGGCCCGAACGACGAGCCCGACTTCTCCGGCCTGCGCTACGGCAAGGTCTGCATCCTGTCGGACGCCGACGTCGACGGCTCGCACATCCAGGTGCTGCTGCTGACGCTGTTCTTCCGCCACTTCCCCAGGCTGATCGAACGCGGCCACGTGCACGTGGCCAAGCCGCCGCTGTTCCGCGTCGACGCGCCGGCGCGCGGCAAGAAGCCGGCGGCGAAGATCTACGCGCTCGACGAGGGTGAACTCACCGCCGCGCTCGACAAGCTGCGCAAGGAAGGCGCGCGCGAGAACAGCTGGACCATCAGCCGCTTCAAGGGCCTGGGCGAGATGAACGCCGAGCAGTTGTGGGACACCACGCTGAACCCCGACACGCGCCGGCTGCTGCAAGTGAGCTTCGGCGCGCACGGCTTCGCGGCCACTGTCGAGGCCTTGACCAAGCTGATGGGCAAGGGCGAGGCGCAGGCGCGCCGCGAGCTGATGGAACTGCGCGGCGACGACGTGGAGATCGACGTGTGATTGCGGCCCCTCGTCCGACGGGTACGTCGGCCGATCCCCCGAGGGGATGCGGGCCGGCTCGGGAGCGGCCCAGCGCTCGGCCCGCGTCATGAACATCCGCCTCAGGCCGACGATGGCGTCGGATCTCGACTTCGTGATCGCCGTCGAGCAGGATCAATCGAACCTGCCCTTCATCACGCCCTGGGAGCGCACCCAGCACGAGGGCGCGATCCGCTTCCCCGACTTCCGCCACTTCATCGTCGAGCGCGGCGCCGACAACGAGCGCGTCGGCTTCGTGATCCTGCAGGGCTGCCGCAATCCGCACCGCTCGGTGGAGCTCAAGCGCATGGTGCTGCTGCCCGAAGACCAGGGCCTGGGCCTGGGCCGCGCCTGCGTGCGGCTGCTGGCGCGGATGGCCTTCCGCGACCTCGGTGCGCACCGCTTCTGGCTCGACGTGAAGGCGCGCAACGAGCGCGCCCAGGCGCTGTACCGCAGCGAGGGTTTCGTCGAGGAAGGGCGGCTGCGCGAGAGCGTGCGCACCGACCAGGGCTACGACTCGCTGATCGTGATGTCGCTGCTCGAACCCGAGCACGCCGCGCTGCTGCGCGAGCGCGAGCAGGGAGCGGCCTGATGCGCGCCTGGGCGGCCGCGGCCTGGCTGGCGCTGCTGGCGCCGGCCGCCGCGGCGGCCGCAACAGCGGTGGAGCCCAGGACGGTGTGCACCATCACCGTCAACTCGCCCGACGAGAAAGAGAGCTTCCGCCGCCACCTCGGCACCGAGAAGTACCGCTTCGTCGAACTGGTGGAGCGCGGCCGGCCCGACTGGCTGGACTCGTCGTGCCGCGCCGGCGTCTTCTGCGACATCCTGGTGATCTCGGCGCACTACGACGGCGGCAACGAGTTCTTCCCCGACAGCCTGGACGCGCGCGAGTTCCTGCCCGTCAGCGAGCTGGAGCGGGTGTCGTGCAGCGGCTCGTGCCCCTCGCTGTTCGCGCGGCTGCAGGAGGTCTACCTGTTCGGCTGCAACACGCTCAACCCCGCGCCGCACAGCGGCGCCACCGCCGAGGTGGTGCGCAGCCTGGTGCGCGAGGGGCTGTCCAGGGAGCGCGCCGAGCGCGAGCTGAACGCGCTGGCCGCCGCGCACGGCGAGAGCAGCCGCGACCGCATGCGCCAGGTGTTCAAGGGCGTGCCGGTGATCTACGGCTTCGCGTCCACCGCGCCGCTGGGCCACATCGCCGGCGGCGTGCTGGACCGCTACTTCCGCCAGTCGGGCGAGCGCGATCTGGCGCGCGGCCGGCCGAGCCGCGCGCTGCTCAATACCTTCTCGAACTTCGGCATGACGGCCGTCTCCGGCATGACCGCCGCCGACCCGTACTGGCAGTCGCGCCAGGACATGTGCCAGTTCGCCGACGAGCGCCGCGCGGTGGCCGCCAAGCTGGCCTTCGTGCACGGGCTGTTGCAGCGCCACGTGGGCGAAACGCGGCTGTACCTCGACCGCATCCGCCGCCTGCGCGAATCGCTGGACGCCAGCGTGCGCCACGACCCGATGGCCGCCGAGGTGCTGGAGGCGATCGCGCGCGACGAGGGCGCGCGCGAGCGCGTGCTGGCCTACGCGCGCCGCGCCGACCGCCCCGAGACGCGCGTGGCGATGTTCGACCTGGCGCGCGACGCCGGCTGGCTCACCGCGGCGCAGCGCGACGACGAGCTGATGGCGATGCTGGCCGAGCTGTACACGCGCCCCGAGCTGGGCGTCAGCGAGATCCACCTGGCCTGCCAGCTCAACGCCGACGGCCATCTCGACGGCCGCTTTGCCGATGGCACCGGTGGCGCCGGTGGCGCGGCGCCGTGGCCGGCCGCCGGCGGCACCGCGCAGGCCGCGATGCGCGCCTGCCTGGGCAGCGCGGCCGATCGCGCCGAGACGCTGCAAGCGCTGCTCTCGCCGCGCGAGGCCGACGTGGAGCTCGCGCAGGCCTATCTGCGCCACCACCCGGTCGAGGATGCGCCGGAGCTGCGCCGCCTGGCCGACGACATCGCCGCGATGGCGCCCGGCGCGGCGCAGGTGCGCGCTTTGGAGGCGCTCGGCCGCCACTATGTATCCGACCGTGAGGTGCTGGAGACGCTGGTGGCGCTGTTCGGGCGCACGTCCTCGGCGGAAGTGCAGACGGCGGTGGCCGGCATCCTGCTGCGCGCCGACCGCTCGGCGCTCGATGCGCCGGAATTGCGCCGTACCTTGACATCGCTCAGGCGCGATGCGGGCCGCGAGGGAACCATCGACGCGCTGATCGCTCTGCTGGGCGTGTCCTGAGCCCTGGCGCGCCGCTTACAGGTGTTTGCATCGTCGCCGCGCGGCATGGAAAACTGATCGCATGAAGCTTCTCGCCCGTTCCCTGTCGCTCGGCCTGGCCGTGCTGGCCGCCTGGCCTGCGGCGGCCCTGGCCGAGCCCCGGACGGTGTGCACCATCACGATCAACTCGCCCGACGAGCGCGACGTGATGATGCGCCAGCTCCCCGGCGCCGACTACCGCTTCGTCGAGCTGGTCCAGCACGGCCAGCCCGACTGGTTCGCGCAGGCCTGCCGCAGCGGCGTGCGCTGCGACGCGCTGGTGATCTCCGGCCACTTCGACGACGGCAGCGAGTTCTACACCGACCGCTTCGAGAACCGCGAGGCCCTGCCGGTGCAGGACTTGCAGCAGGCCTCGTGCAGCGACTCCTGCGGCGTGTTCGCGCAGCTCAAGGAGGTCTACCTGTTCGGCTGCAACACGCTGAAGACCGAGCCGCGCCGCAGCGCCGGCAGCGAGGTGCTGCGCAGCCTGCAACGCGGCGGCCTGTCGCCGGACGAGGCGCAGCGCAGCGCGGCGAAGCTCGGCGAGCACTACGGCGAGAGCAACCGCGAGCGGCTGCGCCACATCTTCAAGGACGTGCCGCTGCTGTACGGCTTCTCGTCCAAGGCGCCGCTGGGGCGCTACGCCGGCCCGCTGCTGGAGCGCGTGCTGCAAAGCGCGCCGCCCGGCGAGGTGGCCAGCGGCCGGCCCAGCGGCGCGCTGCTGGCCGCCTTCGGGCCGAGCTCGATGGTCAGCGCGCGCGGCGTCACCGACGCCGACCCGCACATCGGCCTGCGCAACGACATCTGCAGCCTCGCCGACGAACGCCGCGGCACCGCGCAGAAGATGGCCTTCGTGCACCAGGTGCTGCGGCGCGACGCGGCCGAGGTGCGCATGCTGCTCGACCACCTGGAGCACTACCTCGGCACGGTGAGCGCCGCGCAGCGCCTGCGCCCCGACGTGGCCGAGGCCTTCGACGCGATCCGCCGCGACCTGCCGGCGCGCGAGCGCTTCCTCGACTTCGCGCGCGACGCCGACCTCGCGGTGGTGCAGTCGCGCATGATCGACCTGGCGCGCAGCCTGGGCTGGCTGACCGACGCTCAGCAGCAGGACGAGTTCGTGCGCATGATCACCACGCGCATGGCGCGGCGCGACGGCATCGCGCGCCACGAGGTCGACCTGGTGTGCGCCTCGCCGCTGTCGCGCGAGGGCCTGCTCGACCGCGTCACCGCCAGCGGCGCGGCCGACACAGCCAAGGTGGCGCATGCCGCGGTGCTGGCCTGCCTGGGCGCGTCGCCGGCGCACGACCGCACCGTGCGCGCGCTCACCAGCGCGCGGCCCGACGAGGTGGAGATCGCGCAGACCTACCTGCGCCACCGCCCGCTGGCCGGCGCCGGCGAGGTGCAGGCCATCGCCGCCGACATCGGCCGGCTGGCCGGCACCGAGGCGCAGGTGCGCGCGCTGGAGACGCTGGCGCGGCAGCGCGTCTCCGACGCGCGCAGCCTGGAGCAGATCACCGCGCTGTTCCGCCGCACGCGCTCGCTGCAGGTGCAGCGCGCCATCGCCAACGTGCTGCTGCGCGCCGACACGCAGCTTCTCGAACGCGGCGAGCTGGCGCAGTCGCTGCGCCGCCACCGCCTGCGCTCGCCCGACGGGCAGGACGTGATCGACGTGCTGATCCGCGTGCTGCAGCGCGCCTGAGCGCCCCCGGCCGCGGGGCCCGCGCGGGTTTGCGCGAGAATGCCGCCCGCTTATGAACGACCTTTTCGATTCCCCGACGCAGAACCCGGGCGACGACGCCGTCGCGCTGTCGCTGTACGCCGAGCAGGCTTATCTGGAGTACGCGCTGAGCGTGGTCAAGGGCCGCGCGCTGCCCGACGTGTGCGACGGCCAGAAGCCGGTGCAGCGGCGCATCCTCTACGCGATGGAGCGGATGGGGCTGGCCTTCTCGGGCAACGCCGGCGCCAAGCCCGTCAAGAGCGCGCGCGTGGTCGGCGACGTGCTGGGCCGCTTCCATCCGCACGGCGACCAGGCCGCCTACGACGCGCTGGTGCGCATGGCGCAGGACTTCAGCCAGCGCTACCCGCTGATCGACGGCCAGGGCAACTTCGGCAGCCGCGACGGCGACGGCGCGGCCGCGATGCGCTACACCGAGGCGCGCCTGGCGCCGATCACGCGGCTGCTGCTCGACGAGATCGACGAGGGCACGGTCGAGTTCATCCCCAACTACGACGGCTCGACGCAGGAGCCCCGGCTGCTGCCGGCGCGGCTGCCCTTCGTGCTGCTCAACGGCGCCAGCGGCATCGCCGTGGGCCTGGCCACCGAAGTGCCCAGCCACAACCTGCGCGAAGTGGCCGCCGCCGCGGTGGCGCTGCTGAAGAACGACAAGTTGAGCGACGACGAACTGGCCGCGCTGATCCCGGGGCCTGACTTCCCCGGCGGCGGGCAGATCATCAGCAGCGCCGACGACATCCGCGCCGCCTACGCCGGCGGCCGCGGCAGCCTGAAGGTGCGCGCGCGCTGGAAGATCGAAGACCTGGCGCGTGGCCAGTGGCAGCTCGTCGTCACCGAACTGCCGCCGGGCGCGAGCGCCGCCAAGGTGCTGGAGGAGATCGAGGAGCTGACCAACCCGAAGGTGAAGGCGGGCAAGAAGGCGCTGTCGACCGAGCAGGTGCAGCTCAAGACGACGGTGCTCGCGGTGCTCGACGCGGTGCGCGACGAATCGAGCAAGGACGCGCCGGTGCGCCTGGTGTTCGAGCCCAAGTCGCGCACGGTGGAGCAGCAGGAGCTGGTCAACGTGCTGCTGGCGCACACCAGCCTGGAGAGCAGCGCGCCGGTCAACCTGACGATGATCGGCGCCGACGGCCGGCCGACGCAGAAGAGCCTGCGCCAGGTGCTGGCCGAGTGGATCGCCTTCCGCCTCGCCACCGTGCAGCGGCGCACGCAGCACCGGCTGGGCAAGGTGCTGGACCGCATCCACATCCTCGAGGGCCGGCAGCTCGTGCTGCTGAACATCGACGAGGTGATCCGCATCATCCGCAACGCCGACGAGCCGAAGGCGGCGCTGATCGAACGATTCAAGCTCAGCGACCGGCAGGCCGAGGACATCCTCGAAATCCGGCTGCGCCAGCTCGCGCGGCTCGAAGCCATCAAGATCGAGCAGGAGCTGAAGGAACTGCGCGCCGAACAGGCGAAGCTGGAAGACATCCTCGGCAGCCCGGCGAGCCTGAAGCGCACCGTGGTCAAGGAGATCGAGGCCGACGCGAAGCAGTACGGCGACGAACGCCGCACGCTGATCCAGGAGGAGCGCCGCGCCGTCGCCGAGGTGAAGGTGATCGACGAGCCGGTGACGGTGGTGGTCAGCCTCAAGGGCTGGGTGCGCGCGCTCAAGGGCCACGAGGTGGAAGCCGGCGCGCTCTCGTTCAAGGCCGGCGACGGGCTGTACGGCGCCTTTGCCTGCCGCAGCGTGGACCCGCTGATCGTGATCGGCAGCAACGGGCGCGCCTATTCGACATCCGTGGCCGGCCTGCCCGGCGGGCGCGGCGACGGCCAGCCGATCACCACGCTGATCGAGCTGGAAAGCGGCACGCAGCCGGCGCACTACCTCGCCGGCAGCCTGGCCACCACGCTGCTGCTGGCCGGCACCGGCGGCTTCGGGCTGCTGGCCCGGCTCGGCGACCTGGTGGCGCGCCAGAAGGGCGGCAAGAGCTTCCTGAGCCTGGAAGCCGACGAGAAGCCGCTGCCGCCGGCGCTGGCCGACGGCGCCACGCAGGTGGCCTGCCTGTCGCTGACCGGCCGGCTGCTGAGCTTCGGGCTCGACGAACTGAAGCTGCAGCCCAACGGCGGGCGCGGGCTGACGCTGATCGACCTCGACGCGAAAGACGCGCTGGTCAGCGTGGCGGCGTTCTCTCAGGCCTTGCAGGTGACGGGCACCGCGCTGCGCGGGGGCAAGCCGCGCGAGGAAGTGCTGAAGGGCGCGGCGCTCGCGGCCTACGCCGGCAAGCGGGCGCGCAAGGGCAGGGCGGTCGAGGGCATGAAGGCTCAGCGCGTGCTGAGGGCCGGCTGAGCGCGCAGTGCCGGGATCGTCAGCGCGATCGCCACGACGAACAGCGCCAGGCTCCAGAACTCGTAGGGCAGGCCGAGCAGGTTCACCGCCGCGTCGGCGCAGCTCGCGCGCACCTCGAACACCGAGGGCAGCACGCGGTCCAGGCCGAGGCCGCTGACGATCTTGTCGGCCAGCGTCAGCTTGCAAGAGCTCGACTTGGCGGCGACGAAGTGCTGCCACAGCGCCGCCGCGATGCCCGAGGCGGCGGCCAGCACGCCCAGGCCGGCGAACAGCCGCCGCCCGGGCAGGAAGGCGGCGGCCAGCGCGAGCAGCGCGACCAGCACGAACTGCACGCGTTGCAGGATGCACCAGGGGCAGGGCTGCATGTCCCACTGGTACTGCGTGAACAGCGCGGCCAGCACCGCCGCGATGGACAGCGCGGCCACCGCCAGCAGCCAGCCGCGCGGCGCGAGCTTCATCGGAGCGCTCACGCCACCTGCGCGATCAGCTCGATCTCGACGCAGGCGCCCATCGGGATCTGCGCCACGCCGAAGGCGCTGCGCGCATGCGCGCCCTTGTCGCCGAACACCGCGCCGAGCAGCTCGGAGCAGCCGTTGGTGACCAGGTGCTGCTCGGTGAAGCCCGGCGTGCTGTTGACCAGGCTCATCACCTTGACGATGCGCTCGACCTGGTTCAGATCGCCCACCGCGGCGTGCAGCGTGCCGAGCAGGTCGATGGCGACGGCGCGCGCGGCCTGCTGGCCGGTGGCGGTGTCGATCTCGCGGCCGAGCTGGCCGACCCAGGGCTTGCCGTCTTGTTTGGCGATGTGGCCGGAGAGGAACACCAGCTTGCCGCTGCGCACGAAGGGCACGTAGGCGGCGGCCGGCACCGCCAGCGGCGGCAGCGTGATGCCCAGTTCGGCGAGGCGGTCGTAGACGTTGGACATGGGGGGATCCTGGGGCGCTCGAAGCGGGGCGCAAATCCTACACTGCGCCGCATGGGAGGCAGACCGGCAGCGCAGGCGGCGGGCGCGCCGCGGTGGTTCGCGGCGCTGCTGGCCTTGCCGCTGGGCGCGGGTGCGCAGTTGCAGCAGCGCGCGCTCGACGCGCCGGCCTGCTACGCCGCGCTGTGTGCCCTGGGCGCGCTGCTGGCGCTGGCCGGCTGGCGCTGGCGGCGCCTGGCCGGGGCCAGCCTGATCGGCGTGATCGGCCTGATCGGTTTGGCGCTGATCGGCTTCGGCAGCACCGGCTGGCGCGCCGGCCAGCGCCTGGCCGAGCACCTGCCCGCGGCGCTCGAAGGGCGCGACGTGCAGCTCGTCGGCATCGTCGCCAGCCTGCCGCAGCCCGGGCCGAACGGCGTGCGCTTTCGTTTCGAGGTCGAGCGCGCCAGCGTGGACGGGGCGGCGCTGGCGCTGCCGCGCCTGATCGCGCTGGGCTGGTACGCCGACTCGCGAGACGACGCGGCGCTCTCGCCGGCGCAGCGCGAGCTGCGCGCCGGCCAGCGCCGCCGCTTCGAGGTGCGGCTGCGCCGGCCGCACGGCTCGCTGAACCCGCACGGCTTCGACTACGAGCTGATGCTGTTCGAGCAGGGCGTGCGCGCCACCGGCTACGTGCGCGGCGTGCCGCCGCCGCCGATCGAGGAGGGCGCGGGCTACCCGGTGCAGCGGCTGCGCCAGCGGGCGCGCGACGCGATCTTCGCGCGCGTGGCCGATGCGCGCGCCGCCGGCGTGCTGGCGGCGCTGGCCGTGGGCGACCAGGGCGCGATCGAGCGCGAGGACTGGGAGCTGTTCCGCAGCACCGGCCTGGCGCACCTGATGGCCATCAGCGGCCTGCACATCACGATGTTCGCCTGGCTCGCGGCGCGGCTCATCGGCGCGCTGTGGCGGCGCAGCCCGCGCGCGATGCTGGCCGTGCCCGCGCCGCAGGCGGCGCGCTGGGGCGGCCTGCTGGTGGCCGCGGCCTATGCGGTGTTCGCCGGCTGGGCGGTACCGGCGCAGCGCACGGTGTGGATGCTGGCCACGGTGGTGCTGCTGCGCGGCATCGGCGTGCGCTGGCCCTGGCCGCTGGTGCTGGCGCTGGCCGCGCTGGTGGTGACGCTGGTCGACCCCTGGGCGCTGCTGCAGCCGGGCTTCTGGCTGTCGTTCGCGGCGGTGGCGCTGCTGATGGCGTCCGAGCCGGGCGAGGCCTCGGGTGCCGCCACGTGGCGGCAGCGCCTCGTCGCGGCGCTGCACGGCGGCGTGCGCACCCAGCTCGTCGCCACGCTGGGCCTCGCGCCGCTGACGCTGCTGTTCTTCCAGCAGGTGTCGCTGGTCGGCTTCTTCGCCAACCTGCTGGCGATTCCGCTCGTCACGCTGCTGGTCACGCCGCTGGCGCTGCTGGGCAGCCTCGCGCCGCCGCTGTGGACGCTGGCGGCCTGGCTGTTGCAGCCGCTGACGACGTGGCTGCAATGGCTGGCGGGCCTGCCGGTGGCGGTGTGGTTCGTGCCGGCGGCACCGGCCTGGGCCTCGGCCGCCGCCCTGCTGGGCGGCGCGCTGCTGGTGCTGCCGCTGCCGTGGCGCACGCGGCTGCTCGCCGCGCCCTTGCTGCTGCCGCTGCTGCTGACGCCGCCGGAACGCCCGCCGCCCGGCCACTACGAGCTGCTCGCGGTCGACGTCGGGCAGGGCACGGCGGTGCTGGTGCGCACGCGGCATCACCTGCTGGTCTACGACGCCGGCCCGCAGTATTCGCGCGAGAGCGACGCCGGCGCGCGCGTGCTGCTGCCGCTGCTGCGCGCCCGCGGCGAGCGGCAGGTCGACCGGCTGGTGCTGAGCCACCGCGACACCGACCACGTCGGCGGCGCACGCGCGCTGCTGTCGGCATTGCCGGTGCGTTCCACCTCGAGTTCGCTGCCGCCCGATCACCCGCTGCTCGCGCTGGCGCCGCGGCACGCCACCTGCGCCGCCGGCCAGACCTGGGTGTGGGACGGCGTGCGCTTCGAGTTCCTGCACCCGCGCGAGGGCGAGGCCGATCCGGCGGCGCGGCCGAACACCGTGTCGTGCGTGCTGCGCGTGGCCGCCGCGGGCGCGCCGGTCACGCTGCTGGCCGGCGACATCGAGCGCGAGCAGGAGCTGCGCCTGGCCGGCCGCCACGGCGAGGCGCTGCGCGCCGGCGTGCTGGTCGTGCCGCACCACGGCAGCCGCACGTCCTCGACGCCGCTGTTCCTCGACGCCGTCAGGCCGCAGGTCGCGGTGGTGCAGGCCGGCTACCGCAACCGCTTCGGCCACCCGGCGGCCGAGGTGGTGGAGCGCTACCGCGCGCTGGGCAGCACGCTGGTGGCGAGCCCGGCCTGCGGCGCCTGGGCGTGGCGTTCCGACCAGGGCGGGCCGGGCCGCTGCCAGCGTGACGCCGCGCGGCGCTACTGGCATCTCTCCCTCGACGGCGAGCCCGTGGACGGGTGAGTGGCCTGCTTTTTGCTACCCTGCCGGCGAGGAGACATTCCGATGAGACCGAGTTTCGACGAGATGCACGCCGCCGGTGCCACGGTGCGCGAGCACTACCGGGGTTACGACCGCTGGCTGGCGCAGCAGCCGCACGACGCGATGCGCTCGCGGCGCGAGGAGGCGGAGATGATCTTCCGCCGCGTCGGCATCACCTTCGCGGTCTACGGCGCCAAGGACGAGGACGGCTCGGGCACCGAGCGCCTGATCCCCTTCGACCTGATCCCGCGCGTGATCCCGGCGCACGAGTGGAGCGAGATGGAGCGCGGCCTCGCGCAGCGCGTCAACGCGCTGAACCGCTTCGTCCACGACGTCTATCACGAGCAGGAGATCATCCGCGCCGGGCTGATCCCGGCCGACCAGATCTTCAAGAACGCGCAGTTCCGCCCCGAGATGATGGGCGTCGACGTGCCGGGCGGCGTCTATTCGCACATCGCCGGCATCGACATCGTGCGCGCCGCCAACGCCGACGGCAGCGGCAGCTACTACGTGCTGGAGGACAACCTGCGCGTGCCCAGCGGCGTGAGCTACATGCTCGAGAACCGCAAGATGATGATGCGTCTGTTCCCCGAGCTGTTCAGCCAGCACCGCGTCGAGCCGGTGGCGCACTACCCCGACCTGCTGCTCGAGACGCTGCGCGCGGTGGCGCCGGCGGCCGTCAACGAGCCGACCGTCTGCGTGCTGACGCCGGGCATGTACAACAGCGCCTACTTCGAGCACGCCTTCCTGGCGCAGCAGATGGGCGTCGAGCTGGTCGAGGGGCAGGACCTGTTCGTCAAGGACAACTTCGTCTACATGCGCACGACGCAGGGCCCCAAGCGCGTCGACGTGATCTACCGCCGCGTCGACGACGACTTCCTCGACCCGCTGGTGTTCCGCCCCGATTCCACGCTGGGCTGCGCCGGGCTGCTGAGCGTGTACCGGGCCGGCAACGTGACGCTGGCCAACGCCATAGGCACCGGCGTGGCCGACGACAAGTCGATCTACCCCTACGTGCCGAAGATGATCGAGTTCTACCTCGGCGAGAAGCCGATCCTGAACAACGTGCCCACGTACCTGTGCCGCGAGCCGGACGACCTCGGCTACGTGCTGGCCCACCTGAACGAGCTGGTGGTCAAGGAGGTGCACGGCGCGGGCGGCTACGGCATGCTGGTCGGCCCGGCCGCCACGCAGGCCGAGATCGCCGACTTCCGCCAGGCGCTGCAGGCGCGCCCCGAGGGCTACATCGCGCAGCCGACGCTGAGCCTGTCGACCTGCCCGACCTTCGTCGACAGCGGCATCGCGCCGCGCCACATCGACCTGCGGCCCTTCGTGCTGTCGGGCAAGACGGTGCAGACGGTGCCCGGCGGCCTGACGCGCGTGGCGCTGAAGGAGGGCTCGCTGGTGGTCAACTCGTCGCAGGGCGGCGGGACCAAGGACACCTGGGTTCTCGAGGCATAGGGGAGACACGATCATGCTTTCGAGGACCGCCGACCACCTGTTCTGGATGTCGCGCTACATGGAGCGCGCCGAGAACACCGCGCGCATGCTCGACGTCAACTACCAGACCTCGCTGCTGCCGCAATCCGCCGACGCCGCCGAGAAGGGCTGGAAGGGCCTGCTGGGCATCTCCGAGCTGAGCGGCGACTTCGCCAGCCGCCACGGCAGCGTCGACGCGCGCAGCGTCATGCAGTACATGGTGGCCGACGCGCAGAACCCGTCGAGCATCCGCTCCTGCCTGATGGCGGCGCGCGAGAACGCGCGCGCGGTGCGCGGCACGCTGACCACCGAGGTGTGGGAGACGCAGAACCAGACCTGGCTGGAGTTCCAGCGCATGGTCGCCACCAGCGACTTCCAGCGCGACCCGAGCGCGCTGTTCGAGTGGGTCAAGTTCCGCTCGCACCTGTCGCGCGGCGTCACGGTCGGCACAATGCTGCAGGACGAGGCCTTCCACTTCCTGCGCATCGGCAGCTTCCTCGAACGCGCCGACAACACCGCGCGGCTGCTCGACGTGAAGTTCCACGCCGCCGACCTGGAGTTCTTCGGCTCGGCGCAGAGCCAGGGCCAGGCGCGCAACGGCGGGCCGGCCAAGGACGTCGAGTACGACTTCTACCACTGGTCGGCGATCCTGCGCTCGGTCTCGGGCTTCGAGGTCTACCGCAAGGCCTACCGCAACGTGATCCTGCCGGAGAAGGTGGCCGAGCTGCTGATCCTGCGCCCCGACATGCCGCGCTCGCTGGCGGCGTGCATGCACGAGGTGGTGGGCAACCTGCGCCAGGTGGCCAACGAGCAGAGCGGCGAGACGCTGCGCCAGGCCGGCCGGCTGCGCGCCGACCTGCAGTTCGGCCGCATCGACGAGATCCTCGCCACCGGGCTGCACGCCTTCCTGACGCAGTTCCTCGACCGCGTCAACACCATCGGCGTCGGCATCAGCCGCGACTTCCTCGTGCCGGTGCAATAGGGCGGGCGCTGAGCGATGGAACTCAGCATCCGCCACGAGACGCACTACGAGTACAGCGCGCCGCTGCAGTACGCGCTGCAGCACCTGTGCCTGACGCCGCAGGCCAACGCGCACCAGGAAGTGCGAAGCTGGCAGCTCAGCGCGCCCGGGCCGCTGTTCGCGCAGCGCGACGGCTGGGGCAACCTCGCGCACAGCTGGAGCATGGCGCGCGTGCGCGGCGGCCGGCACGTCTACCGCGGCAGCATCACCGCGCACGGCATCGTGCAGACCTCGCCCGCCGCGCTGCTGGTCGACGAACCCGGCGCGCCGCCGCCGGCGCTGTACCGGCGCGCCACCGCGCTGACCGCCGCCGACGCGGCGCTCGCCGGGCTGGCCCGCGCGCACCTGGGCGGCAGGCGCGTCGACGAGGCCGCGCTGCTGGCGCTGGCCGCGGCGGTGGCCGGCCGCATCGCCTGGCGCGCCGGCGCCACGCACGTCGGCACCACCGCGGCCGAGGCCTTCGCGCTCGGCGCCGGCGTCTGCCAGGACCATGCGCACGCCTTCATCGCCGCCTGCCGCGCCGCCGGCGTGCCGGCGCGCTACGTCAGCGGCTATTTCCACTCGCCGCAGGCGCAGGAACTGGGCAGCCACGCCTGGGCCGACGTCTGCGTCGACCCCGACGCGCGCCGCTGGCTGTCGATCGACGTCACCCACGCCTGCACGATGGACGAGCGCCACGTGCGCCTGGCCGTGGGCCCCGACTACGCCGCCTGCGCGCCCGTGCGCGGCGTGCGCGAGGGCGGCGGCGACGAGACGCTGCGCGTGCGCGTGCTGATATCACCCCCGGAGCCTTGAATGTCCATCCACGTCGCGCTCAACCACGTGACCCACTACCGGTACGACCGGCCCGTGAACCTCGGCCCGCAGGTGGTCCGCCTGCGCCCGGCGCCGCACTCGCGCACGCGCATCCTGAGCTACTCGATGCGCATCGAGCCGGCCACGCACTTCATCAACTGGCAGCAGGACCCGCAGAGCAACTACCTCGCGCGGCTGGTGTTCCCGGACAAGACCACCAGCTTCCGCATCGAGGTCGACCTGGTCGCCGAGATGTCGGTGCTGAACCCCTTCGACTTCTTCCTCGAACCCTCGGCCGAGCACTTCCCCTTCGAGTACGACCCGTCGCTGGCGCACGAGCTGGCGCCGTACCGGCTGAAGGGCGAGGCGACGCCGCTGTTCTCGAAGTACCTGGAGAGCATCCCGCGCGCGAAGAAGCAGACCACCGACTTCCTGGTCGAGCTGAACCAGCGCGTGCAGAAGGACATCGGCTACCTGATCCGCATGGAGCCGGGCGTGCAGACGCCCGAGCAGACGCTGGCCAAGGCCAGCGGCTCGTGCCGCGACAGCGGCTGGCTGCTGGTGCAGTTGCTGCGCCACCTCGGCTTCGCGGCGCGTTTCGTCTCGGGCTACCTGATCCAGCTCAAGAGCGACGTCAAGGCGCTCGACGGGCCCAGCGGCACCGAGGTCGACTTCACCGACCTGCACGCCTGGTGCGAGGTCTACCTGCCCGGCGCCGGCTGGATCGGCCTGGACCCGACCTCGGGGCTGCTGGCCGGCGAGGGCCACATCCCGCTGGCCTGCTCGCCCGACCCCGGCTCGGCCGCGCCGGTGACCGGCGCGCTCGACGAATGCGAGACCGAGTTCGAGCACCACATGCAGGTCTCGCGCGTGTGGGAGGCGCCGCGCGTGACGCTGCCCTACAGCGACGCGCAGTGGAGCGAGATCGAGGCGCTCGGCCACCGCGTCGACACCGAGCTGCGCGCGCACGACGTGCGCCTGACGCAAGGCGGCGAGCCGACCTTCGTCTCGGTCGACGACCGCGACGGCGCGGAGTGGAACACCGAGGCGCTGGGCCCCACCAAGCGCCTGCTGGCGGCCGAGCTGCTGGCCAAGCTGCGCGCCAAGTACGGCGACGGCGGCCTGCTGCACTACGGCCAGGGCAAGTGGTACCCGGGCGAGCAGTTGCCGCGCTGGAGCCTGAACCTGTTCTGGCGCAAGGACCGCGAGCCGGTCTGGACGCACCCGGAGCTGTTCGCCGACGAGCACCAGCGCTACGGCGTCACCGACGCGCAGGCGCAGCGCTTCCTCGAAGGCGTGGCGCGGCGCCTCGCGCTCGAGACGAAGTACGTCTTCCCGGCCTACGAGGACACCTGGTACTACCTGTGGCGCGAGCGCAAGCTGCCGAGCAACGTCGACCCCTTCGACGCGCGGCTGGACGACCCGCTGGAGCGCGAGCGCCTGCGCAAGGTGTTCGCGCAGGGGCTGGACAAGGTGGCCGGCCACGTGCTGCCGATCGCGCGCGCCACGCAGGGCCCGGCGCGCTGGCAGACCGGCCCATGGTTCCTGCGCGCCGAGCGCTGCTACCTGGTGCCGGGCGATTCGGCGCTGGGTTACCGGCTGCCGCTGGATTCGCAGCCCTGGGCCTCGGCCGCCGACTGGCCCTGGCTGCACCAGCCCGACCAGAGCCAGCCTTTCGCGCCGCTGCCGCCGTACCGCCGGCTGCGCTTCGCCGAGCGGGCCCCCGGCGAGGGCGAGCGGGCGCAGCCGCTGGCCAGCTTCGCCGAGCGCTCGCGCGCGGCGCAGCGCAGCTCGGGTTTCGGCGCCAGCGGCTTCGGCACGCTCGACGAGGAGGGCGCGCCGCCGCCCGCCGCGGCGCGCGCGCCGCAGCCCTTCGAGTCGGCCGGCTGGATCACCCGCACCGCGCTGTGCGCCGAGCCGCGCGACGGCCGGCTCTACGTCTTCATGCCGCCGACCTCGGCGCTGGAGGACTATCTCGAGATCGTCGCGGCGGTGGAGGACACCGCGGTGGAGATGAAGCTGCCGCTGGTCCTCGAAGGCTACGAGCCGCCGCGCGACCCGCGCCTGGCGACGCTGCGCGTCACGCCCGACCCGGGTGTCATCGAGGTCAACATCCACCCGGCGCATTCGTGGGAGGAACTGGTCGACCAGACCACGCACCTGTACCAGGCGGCGCACGAGACGCGCCTGTCCACCGAGAAGTTCATGCTCGACGGCCGCCACGCCGGCACCGGCGGCGGCAACCACTTCGTGCTCGGCGGCGCGACGGTGGCCGACTCGCCCTTCCTGCGCCGGCCCGACCTGCTGGCCAGCATGGTGGCCTACTGGCACAACCACCCCTCGCTGAGCTACCTGTTCTCGGGCCTGTTCATCGGCCCGACCAGCCAGGCGCCGCGCATCGACGAGGCGCGCAACGACTCGGTCTACGAGATCGAGATCGCCTTCGCCGAACTGCAGCGGCAGGCCGCGCTCGGCCCGGCGGCCTGCCCGCCGTGGCTGATCGACCGGCTGATGCGCAACCTGCTGATCGACGTGACCGGCAACACCCACCGCGCCGAGTTCTGCATCGACAAGCTGTACTCGCCCGACGGCCCGACCGGCCGGCTCGGCCTGCTGGAGATGCGCGCCTTCGAGATGCCGCCGCACGCGCGCATGAGCCTGACGCAGCAGTTGCTGATGCGCTCGCTGATCGCGCGCTTCTGGCAGCAGCCGTACCGGCCGGCGCGCCTGAAGCGCTGGGGCACCGAGCTGCACGACCGCTTCATGCTGCCGTACTTCGTCTGGGCCGACCTGGCCGACGTGGTGCAGGAGCTGAACGACTTCGGCCACGCGATGAAGCTGGAGTGGTTCGCGCCGCACCTGAACTTCCGCTTCCCGCGCCTGGGCGACTTCGCCGCGCAGGGCGTCGAGGTCGAGATGCGCCTGGCGCTGGAGCCCTGGCACGTGATGGGCGAGGAGGGCGCGGTCGGCGGCACGGTGCGTTTCGTCGATTCGTCGGTGGAGCGGCTGCAACTGCTGGCCACCGGCCTGGTGGGCGACCGCCACGTGCTCACCTGCAACGGCCGCGTCGTGCCGCTGCAGCCCACCGGGCGCGTCGGCGAGTTCGTCGGCGCGGTGCGCTACCGCGCCTGGAACCCGCCCTCGGCGCTGCACCCGACCATCGGCGTGCACGCGCCGCTGAGCTTCGACCTCGTCGACACCTGGATGAGCCGCTCGATGGGCGGCTGCCAGTACCACGTGGCGCATCCGGGCGGGCGCAACTACGCCACCTTCCCGGTCAACGCGCACGAGGCCGAGGCGCGGCGGCTGGCGCGCTTCTTCCGCATCGGCCACACGCCCGGTGTGATGCCGCTGCCGCGCGACGAACGCAACCCCGACTTCCCGTTCACGCTCGACCTGCGGCGACAATCCTGAGCCCACCTCCCGCCATGAGCTGATGCCGCTGCTGCCCTCCCTGCTCGCCACGTACGCCGCGCAAAGCGGACGCTACGACGAGGCGCTCGCGCATGCGGGGCAGCCGCGCGCGCACTGGGATGCCTTCCTGCGCGCGCTGGCCGCGCGCGGCGCCGGCGGCCTGGCCGACACGCTGGCGCTGACCGAGCGCGAGGTGCGCGAGAACGGCATCACCTACAACGTCTACGCCGACCCGCAGGGGCGCGACCGGCCCTGGCAGGTCGACCCGCTGCCGCTGCTGCTGCCGGCGCACGAGTGGCAGTTCATCGAAGAGGGCATCGCGCAGCGCGCCGAGCTGCTCAACCGCGTGCTGGCCGACCTGTACGGCGACCAGGCGCTGCTGCACTCGGGCGCGATCCCGCCGGCCGCGGTGTTCGGCCACGCCGGCTTCCTGAGCGCCGCGCAGGGCATACGGCCGCCCGGCGGCGTGCACCTGTTCCACTACGCCGCCGACCTGGCGCGCTCGCCAGACGGCCGCTGGTGGGTGGTGGGCGACCGCACGCAGGCGCCCTCGGGCGCCGGCTACGCGCTGGAGAACCGGCTGCTGGTCTCGCGCGTGTTCCCGCAGATGTTCCGCGAGCTGCGCGTGCAGCACCTGGCCGCCTTCTTCGCCGCGCTGAAGGACGCGCTGCTGCGCTGGGCGCCGCGTGGCGGCCCCGGCGACGCCACGCCGCAGATCGCGCTGCTGACGCCCGGCCCCTTCAACGAAACCTACTTCGAGCACGCGCTGATCGCGCGCTACCTCGGCATCGCGCTGGTCGAGGGCAGCGACCTCACCGTGCGCGACGGCTGCGTGTGGATGAAGACCGTCGAAGGCTTGCAGCGCGTGCACGCGCTGCTGCGCCGCCAGGACGACGACTACTGCGACCCGCTCGAACTGCGCTCCGACTCGGCGCTCGGCGTCGCCGGCCTGACCGAGTGCGCGCGGCGCGGCAGCGTGCTGGTGGCCAACGCGCTGGGCTCGGGCGTGCTGGAGTCGGGCGCGCTGCTCGGCTACCTGCCGGCGCTGGCCGAGCGGCTGCTCGGCGAGCCGCTGCGGCTGCCCTCCGTCGCCACCTGGTGGCTGGGCGAGCCGGCCGCGCTGGAAGACGCCTGGCGGCGGCTCGACCAGGTGCTGATCAAGCCGATCGAGCGCTCGTCGCGCGAGCCCTCGCTGTTCGGCGCCGACCTCGACGCCGCCGCGCGCGCGCGGCTGCGCGAGCGCGTCGCGGCGCGGCCGCAGCGCTACGTGGCGCAGGAGTGGGTGCACGTCTCGCAGGCGCCGGTGCTGGAGCGCGGCGCGCACGGCCGCGAGCTGCTGGGCGCGCGCACCGTGGGGCTGCGCGTCTTCGCCGTCGCCACGCCGGACGGCTGGCGCGTGATGCCCGGCGGGCTGGCGCGCGTGGCCGGCGAGGGCGAGCCGCGCATGATCGCGATGCAGCACGGCGGCCGCTCGAAGGACACCTGGGTGCTGTCGGACGCGCCGGTCAACGCCGCCTTCTCGCTGCTGACCCGCACGGTGACGCCGCAGGCGCTGGTCGGCTCGCGCGCCAACCTGCCGTCGCGCAGCGCCGAGAGCCTGTTCTGGTTCGGCCGCTACGGCGAACGCGCCGACGCCACCGCGCGGCTGCTGCGCGTGGCGATCGAGGCGCATCTCGACGACGAGGGCTGCGACGGCGCGCCGGCCGCGCGCGCGCTGTGCGCGCGGCTCGGGCTGATCGACGCCGACGCGGCCGGCGACGACGCCGCGCTCGCGCTGCTGCGCGCCGCCACCCATCCCGAGGGCGCGCTGGCCGAGCGGCTGCGCGAGGTGTCGCGCGTCGCCTTCAGCCTGCGCGACCGCCTCTCGGCCGACCACTGGCGCACCATCAACCAGTTGATCGCCGACCCGGTGTTCCAGCGCGGCGCGGCCTCGGCCACGCTGCGCCTGCCGCTGGCGCTGGCCTGGCTGGACCGCGCGGTGACGGCGATGGTCACGCTGTCGGGCTTCGTGCTCGACGGCATGACACGCGGCACCGGCTGGCGCTTCCTGTCGATGGGCCGGCGCATCGAGCGGCTGTGGAACCTGTGCGCCGCGCTGCGCGTGGCCACGCACGAAGGCCGCGACCAGGGCCTGGAGTGGCTGCTGCAATGGGCCGATTCGTCGGTCACCTACCGCTCGCGCTACCTCGCCGCGCCCGAATGGCTGCCGACGCTGGACCTGCTAGTGTGCGACGAGGCCGTGCCGCGCTCGCTGGCCTTCCAGGTCAAGGGCCTGGCCGAGTACGTCGACAAGCTCGAAGCGCGCCACGGCCGCTTCGCCGCCGACGTGGTGGCGCCCGGCCGCGCCGCGCTGGCCGCGCTGACGCCGGCCGACCTGCACCCCGAGAGCGAGGCGCTGGCCGCGCTGCTCGACCAGTTGCAGCGCATCGCCGGCAGCGTGTCGGACGAGCTGACGCTGAAGTTCTTCTCGCACGCGGCCTCGCGCTCGGTGCTGTCGCTGGTCGCATGAGATGAGTGCAACTGCATTCAGCGCGGCAGGGCGGGCCGACATGATTCGTTATCGCGTCGAGCACGAGACGCGCTACGCCTACGACGCGCCGGTGTCGCAGTCGTGGCAGCGCGCGCGGCTGACGCCGCGCACGCTGCCGTGGCAGAAGCTGCTGGCGCACGCCATCGACATCGAGCCGCGCCCCGACGAGCGCCACGACGGCCCCGACGCCTGGGGCAACACCGTCACCCACTTCGGCCTGCACCGCGCGCACCGCGGCCTGGGCGTGCGCATGCGCTGCGAGGTGGAGGTCGGCGCACGGCCGCCGCTGGCCGAGGACGCGGCGCAGCCGTGGGAGGAGGTGTGCGCGCTGCTGGCGCGGCCCGGCGCGCCGCTCGAACTCGATGCGCTGCGCGTCGCCGAGGCGACCGCGCTGCTGCCGCTGTCGGACGCCGCGCGGCGCTACGCGGCCGACTCGCTCGCGCCGGGGCGCGACTGGCTGGCCGCGGTGACGGCGCTGATGCGGCGCATCCACGCCGAGTTCGAGTTCCGCAGCGGCGTCACCGGCGTCGGCACCCCGGTGGACGAGGTGCTGCGCGAGCGCCGCGGCGTGTGCCAGGACTTCGCCCACCTGATGCTCGCCGCGCTGCGCGGCTGGGGCCTGCCGGCGCGCTACGTGTCGGGCTACCTGCTCACCGACCCGCCGCCCGGCCAGCCCCGCCTGATGGGGGTGGACGCCTCGCACGCCTGGGTGGCGGCGTGGTCGCCGCGGCACGGCTGGGTGGAGTTCGACCCCACCAACGGCCAGCTCGCCGACGCGCGCTACATCACGCTCGCCTGGGGCGCCGACTTCGCCGACGTGGTGCCGCTGCGCGGCGTGATCCTCGGCGGCGGCGCGCAGGCGATGGACGTGGCGGTGAGCGTGGTGCCGGTCTAGGGGCCTACTGCACTCCCCCGCGCGGGGGAGGGCCGCGAGGGGCAACGCCCGGGTGACACGCCAGGGCGATGGCGCGCCGGGGCGCGTCTCGCAAGACTGTCTTCCAGCAAGCCCACGCTGGAGGACACGATGGCCCGACTCATCACCCGCATCGCCGAGCTGTGCCGGCGCCGCGCCTCGCAGGAGCTGTTCCTGCGCCGCTTCCGCATGATGCAGCCTGGCGACGAGGCCGAGGACTGCGGCCCGGGCTGGTACGAATCCAGCCGCGAACTGCGCCTCGGCCTGCAGGTCGACGAAGGGCGCGACGACGACGAGCGGCTGCGGCGCGAATGGCAGGCCGCGCTGCTGCGGCCCGGGCCGGTGCCGCGGCCGAGGGGCTAAGCCGGCAGCGCCGCCAGCCCGTGGCGCGCGCGCGCCCGGGCGCAGGCCTCGTCGCCCAGGCCGAGCGGCGCGCGCAGGCCGAACTCGCGGCACGGCGAGGGGCGCCATTCGTAGATGCCGCAGTGGGCGCGTTCGCCCACCGTGCCCACCAGGGCCGCGCAGCGCGGCCGGGCGTGGTCGGTGCCGCGCATGCGGCAGGTGCGCTCGTTGAGTTCGACGGCCAGGCCTTCGGGCACCGTGCCGCCGCGGCTTTCCAGTTCCTCGACGGCGAAGTCGACGCGGAAGCTCGCGCAGCAGGCGCCGCAGCGCGTGCAGGGGTTGTCGGCCATAGGCGCGCCGGGGTTCAGTCGTCCGCGGCGGCGCGCACCACGGTGACGGTGCAGTCGCTGTGCGCCACCACCTCGGCCGAGACGCTGCCCAGGTAGCGCCGCAGGCCGCCGCTGCTGCGCGCGCCCATCACGATGTGGTCGACCTGGTTCTTACGCGCGTAGTCGACGATCGCGCCGGCCGCGTCGGGCGCCTCCAGCACGTGGAAGGTCACGCGCCCGTCCTGCGGCTCGCGCTGCTGCGGCTCGATCGCGCGTTGCAGCGGGTGCGCCCAGTGCTTGAGCTTGACCAGCAGGTTGACGTGCTTGCTGCTGCCGTCGGCTTCCATCAGCTCGTCGGTGGCGATGCGGTTGGTCTTCATCACCGCCAGGCAGGCCAGGCGCGCGCCGGGCTCGGTGCTGAGCAGGCGCTGCACGGTGTGGCGCACTGCTTCCAGCAGCGCCGGCGTGGCGCCGCCCACGTCGACGGCGGCCAGGATGATCGGGCTGCGCTCGGTCTGCTCGGCGGCGCTGGCGATCGTCACCGGCTCGCCGCCGAGGGCGCTGAACCAGCGCTTGAAGGTGCTCAGGCCGCCGCTCTTCTTCTGCATGCGCTCGGCGCGCTCGGTGAGCTTCACCTGCGTCGGGTTCTGCAGGTCGAAGGCGAGCTGCGCGGCGGTCTGGTGGCGGTCGGCCGGCTGCACCGCCAGGCAGCGCAGGATCACCTCTTGCAGCCACGGCGGCATGTCGGGGCGCAGCGCGCGCGGCGGCACCGGCTCCTGGTACAGGCGCTGGCGCAGCCCGCGCACGGTGCTGGGGTTGCCGAACGGTCGCTCGCCGGTGGCCAGGTGGTACATCAGCACGCCGAGCGCGAACAGGTCGCTGCGCGCGTCGTTGCGCACGAACTGCACCTGCTCGGGCGACATGTAGGGCCCGGTGCCCATCGGCAGCTCGAATTCCTCGTCGAGCAGGTCGGGCAGCCTGTCGTGGCGCGACAGGCCGAAGTCGACCAGCACCGCCTCGCCGCCGGGGCGGAACAGGATGTTGCTGGGCTTCACGTCGAGGTGGATCACGTGCTGGCGGTGCAGGTCGTGCAGCGCGGTGGCGACGCGGCTGCCGATCTCGATCACCTCGTCCAGCGGCAGCGGCGCGGCGTCGAAGCGCGCGCGCAGCGAGGCGCCCGGGATGTGCTCCATCACGATGTAGGGCTGGCGCGTGAAGTCGCCCTTGGCGACGAACTTCGGCACGTGCACGCCCGACAGCGTCGGCATGATCATCTGCTCGACCTCGAAGCCGACGATGGTGGCCGGGTCGTCGCCGCCCTTGATGCGCGGCACCTTCATGATCAGCGGCGCGCCGTCGTCGCCCTCGGCGCGGGTGACGCGCCACAGGTGCGCCATGCCGCCCTGATGGAGATGTTCCTCGAGACGGAAGCCGTCGATGACCTGGCCGGGCTCGAGCCGCTGGCCGGCGCTGGACGTCGGTTCCTCCTGCTGCGCGTCACTCTCCATGGGCGAGCCGTTGTGCCAGGCGTTGCGGCAGGCCGGCCGCGCGGATCTTCGCGCCGGCCGCCTCGGTGTCGTAGGGCACGCGGAAGTAGGTGAGGACGCTGCCCGCGGTGTCGAAGGTGGCGTAGCAGGCGGCCGGGTTGCCGTCGCGCGGCTGGCCGGCCGAGCCGGGGATGACCAGCCAGCGGCGCTGCTCCGACAGGGGGATGGGCATGCCGTCGCTGGGCACGAAGTCGCCGATCTTGCCGGTGCCGGTGAGGTGGAACAGCTTGGGGTCGTGCACGTGGCCGCAGAAGGTGAAGCGCGCGCCGGTGGCCTGCAGGCTGCGCACCGCCTCCATGCGGCCGAGCACGTAGGCCCATTCCGACGGCGCGAAGGCGTTGGCGTGCACGTAAAGGCGGTCCGCGTCGCTCACCGACATCGGCAGCGTCGCGAGGAATTCCATCTGCGCGGCGTCGAGCCGGGCGCGTGTCCACTCCACCACCTGGCGCGCCTCGGGAATCATGGTCGGCAGCGGGCCCTGCACCACGGCCGCGTCGTGGTTGCCCATCACCGCGACCGCGCCGCGCGCGACGTGCTCGCGCACCAGGTCGACCACCCAGCCCGGGTCGGCGCCGTAGCCGACGAAGTCGCCGAGGAAGACGTATTTGTCGATGCCCTGCGCGGCGGCGTGCGCCATCACCGCGCCCACCGATTCGCGGTTGGCGTGCAGGTCGGCGATCAGCGCGAGTTTCATGGCTGCGCGTCGGGCCGCCCCAAGCGCAGCCGCGCCCCCTCGGGGGGCCGCGAACGGAGTGAGCTCGGGGGCTTCATCCGATGCGTCCCAGCAGCAGGTATTCCATCAGGGCCTTCTGCACGTGCATGCGGTTCTCGGCCTCGTCCCAGACCACCGACTGCGGGCCGTCGATCACCTCGGCCTCGACCTCCTCGCCGCGGTGCGCCGGCAGGCAGTGCATGAACAGCGCGTCGGGCTGCGCCACCGCCATCATGCGCGCGTCGACGCGCCAGTCGGCGAAGGCCTTCATGCGCACCTCGTTCTCGGCCTCGTAGCCCATGCTGGTCCAGACGTCGGTGGTGACCAGGTGCGCGCCCTCGCAGGCGGCCAGCGGGCTCTTGAAGCTCTTCAGGCAGGTCGGGTTCGCGACGCCGGCCACCGTCGGGTCGAGCTCGTAGCCGCCGGGCGTGCTGACGTGCAGCGTGAAGCCGAGGATGTCGGCCGCCTGCAACCAGGTGTTGGCCATGTTGTTGCCGTCGCCCACCCAGGCCACGGTCTTGCCGCGGATGTCGCCGCGCTGCTCGATGAAGGTGAACACGTCGGCCAGGATCTGGCACGGGTGGTATTCGTTGGTCAGGCCGTTGATCACCGGCACGCGCGAATGCGCGGCGAAGCGCTCGAGCTTGGTCTGCTCGTAGGTGCGGATCATCACGATGTCGACCATGCGGCTGATCACGCGCGCGCTGTCCTCGATCGGCTCGGCGCGGCCGAGCTGGCTGTCGCCGGTGGTCAGGTGCACCACCGAGCCGCCCATCTGGTACATGCCGGCCTCGAAGCTGACGCGCGTGCGCGTGCTGGCCTTCTCGAAGATCATCGCCAGCGTGCGGTCGACCAGCGGCTGGTACTTCTCGTAGTTCTTGAAGCGCCTCTTGATGATCGCGGTGCGCTCGAACAGGTAGGCGTACTCCTGCTCGCGCAGGTCCTTGAACTGCAGGTAGTGCTTCATCAGGCTCATGCCGGGCTTCATCGCCGTCACGCCTGGGTCGCCGGCTCGGCGAGGAAGCTCTTGATCAGCGGGCAGAGGATGGCGACGATCTGCGCCGCCTCGTCTTGCGACAGGATCAGCGGCGGCACCAGGCGCACCACCTTGTCGGCGGTGACGCTGAGCATCAGCCCGGCCTGCGCGGCGCGGCCGAGCAGTTCGCCGCAGGGCCGCGCCAGCTCGATGCCCAGCATCAGGCCCTGGCCGCGCACCTCGACCACGCCGTCGACGCCCGCCAGCTCGCGCTGCAGCCCGGCCTTGAGCGCCGCGCCCACCGTGGCGGCGTTGGCGAGCAGGCCTTCTTCTTCCATGATGCGCAACGTCTCGACGCCGGCGCGCATCGACAGCGGGTTGCCGCCGAAGGTGGTGCCGTGGTTGCCGGGGCCCAGCACCGTGGCCGCGCGCGGTCCGCACACCACCGCGCCGATCGGCACGCCCGAGCCCAGGCCCTTGGCCAGCGGCATCACGTCGGGCTGGATGCCGGCCCACTGGTGCGCGAACCACTTGCCGGTGCGGCCGATGCCGCACTGCACCTCGTCGAGCATCAGCAGCCAGCCCTTGTCGTCGCAGAGCCGGCGCACCGCGCGCAGGTAGTCGGCCGTGGCCGGGTTGATGCCGCCTTCGCCCTGGATCACCTCCAGGAACACCGCGACGATGTTCGGGTTGCTCGCCGCCAGTTTTTCGATCGCCGCCACGTCGTTCAGCGGCACGCGCGGAAAACCCTCCACCAGCGGGCCGAAGCCGGCCTGCACCTTGGGGTTGCCGGTGGCCGACAGCGTGGCGATCGAGCGGCCGTGGAAGGCGCGCTCGTAGACGACGATCTCGGGCCGGGCTATGCCCTTGTCGTGCCCGAACTTGCGCGCGATCTTCAGCGCCGCCTCGTTGGCCTCCAGCCCGGTGCTGCAGAAGAACACGTTGGCCAAGCCGGAGATCTCGCACAGCCTGGCGGCAAGCTGCTCCTGCAAGGGCACCAGGTAGTAGTTGGAGCTGTGGATCAGCTTGGACACCTGGTCCTGCAAGGCAGGCACCAGTTTGGGGTGCGCATGCCCCAAGGTGTTCACCGCGATGCCGCCCAGCCCGTCGAGGTACTTCCGGCCCTCGGTGTCCCAGACCCAGCAGCCTCGGCCGTGCGACAGCGCCACCGGCAGTCGCCCGTAGGTCTTCATCACGTGCGGCTCGGGGTTCGCGGGCACTTGTTCCGGGGCGTTCATCGGTTCTCCAGCGCCGTATCGGGCGTCATGAGCGAACCGCCGATTCTAAAGGCCGCGTCCGGTCGGCCGGCATCGCTCTTGCTGCGTTGCAGCACGGCGGCGGCACAATGGCGGCCGTCGACCGCCCCTGTCCATGACCGCGCCCAAACCACCCCGCCAGATCTACATCCAGGGCGTCACGCTCGAAGGCAAGACCTTCCGCCCGAGCGACTGGGCCGAGCGGCTGGCCGGCGCGATGGCCTGCTTCCGCCCCGACGGCGTGAGAAGCGGCATCGCCGCCTACATCGGCTACTCGCCGTACTGCGTGCCGCGCGTGGTCGATGGCGTGAAGTGCGTGATCGTCAGCGAGGCGCTGCGCGACATCGAGCCGATGGCCTGGGACTTCGTGATGAACTTCGCCCGCGACAACCACCTGCAAACGCGCGAGGCCGCAGAGGCAGGGCCCCAATGACAAAGGGCCCGCTGTCGCGGGCCCTTCGGCTTTCTTCCCACCCGGGAAATTGATCAGGCGGCGGCGAGCGCCTTGACCTTGGCGGCCAGGCGGCTCTTGTGGCGGGCCGCCTTGTTCTTGTGGAAGATGCCCTTGTCGGCCACCGAGTCGATCACGCTCTGGGCGGTCTTGAAGAGGTCGGCGGCCTTGGACTTGTCGCCCGAGACGACGGCCTTCTGGACGTTCTTGACGACGGTGCGGAACTTCGAGCGCAGCGCGGTGTTGGCGGCGTTGAGCTTGACGTCCTGGCGGGCGCGCTTGCGGCCCGACGCGATGCGAACGGTCTTCTTCTTGGCTTTGGAGGAGGTGGCCATGCTGTAGCGTCTGTCCGGGGTGGAGCAAAGACCGCGAATATAGCACATGCGGCCGCTCCCTATAATCCGCCGCCTGAATGGAACCCCCAAGCTCACTTCGTTCGCTGCCCCCCGAGGGGGCGCTGCGTGGCTTCGGAACGGCCGGGCGCCACGGATGAATCTTCTGCGGGCCGCCTCCACCGTTTCGCTCTTCACGCTGGCCTCGCGCATCACCGGGCTGGCCCGCGAGGCGATCCTCGCCGCCAGCTTCGGCGCCGGCGGCTTCATGGACGCCTTCCAGGTCGCCTTCCGCATTCCCAATCTGCTGCGCCGGCTGTTCGCCGAAGGCGCGTTCTCGCAGGCCTTCGTGCCCATCCTGGCCGAGACGCGCACGCGCGACGGCGACGAGGCCACGCACCGGCTGGTCGACGCGGTGGCCACGGTGCTGTTCTGGGCGCTGCTGCTGACCTGCGTGGCCGGCGTGCTGGCGGCGCCGCTGGTGGTGTGGGCGATCGCCTCGGGCCTGCAGCGCTTCGACGACGCGGTGCTGATGACGCGCGTGATGTTCCCCTACATCGGCTTCATGTCGCTGGTGGCGCTCTCGGCCGGCATCCTGAACACCTGGAAGCGCTTCGCGGTGCCGGCGGCCACGCCGGTGCTGCTGAACCTGGCGGTGATCGCCGCCGCCTGGGGCCTCGCGCCGCTGCTCGAGCGGCACGGCATCGCGCCGATCTACGCGCTGGCCGTCGGCGTGATGGCCGGCGGCGTGCTGCAGCTCGCGGTGCAGGTGCCGGCGCTGGCGCGCATCGGCTGCCTGCCGCGCATCGGGCTGGGGCCGCGCGCGCTGCGCGCCGCCTGGACGCACCCGGGCGTGGGGCGCATCCTGAGGCAGATGGCGCCGGCGCTGCTGGGCGTGTCGGTGGCGCAGTTGTCGCTGCTGATCAACACGCAGATCGCCTCGTATCAGGGTGTCGGCGCGGTGTCGTGGCTGACCTACGCCGACCGGCTGATGGAGTTCCCGACCGCCTTGCTGGGCGTGGCGCTGGGCGTGGTGCTGCTGCCGCAGCTCTCGGCGGCGCGCGCCGGCGACGACGCCGCGCGCTACTCCGGGCTGCTCGACTGGGGCCTGCGCCTGGTGCTGCTGCTGGCGCTGCCCTGCGCGGTGGCGCTGCTGGTGTTCCCGCGCGCGCTGGTGGCGGTGCTGTACCACTACGGCGCGATCACGCCGCACGACGTCGAGCGCACCTCGCTGGCGCTGATGGGCTACGGCGTCGGGCTGATGGGCCTGGTCGGCGTGAAGATCCTCGCGCCCGGCTTCTACGCGCGCCAGGACATCCGCACGCCGGTGCGCATCGCGATCGTCGTGCTGGCGCTGACGCAGGCGCTGAACCTCGTGCTCGTGCCCCGGCTCGGCCACGTCGGGCTGGCGCTGTCGATCGGCCTGGGGGCGCTGGTCAATGCCGCCTGGCTGTTCGTCGGGCTGCGCCGCAAGGGCCTGTACACGCCCGGGCCGGGCTGGGGAGCGTTTGCGCTGCGCGTGGTGCTGGCCTGCGTGCTGCTGGGCGCCGCGCTGTGGTGGGCCGCGGGCGCGATCGACTGGATCGGCCTGCGCGTGCAGCCCTGGACGCGCATCGGGCTGCTGGCCGCCTGCGTCGTCGGCGCGATGGCGCTGTATTTCGGCACGCTGCTGGCCAGCGGGCTCAAGCTTCGCGAGTTCATGCGCCGCGGCTAGGGCCTGTTCACCCTACGGATGCCAGATGCGTTGCCCCGACAAAGCCCGCGAGCAAGGCGCAAAGCGCAGCCCAGGCTGGACGCCTGGGCAAGGTTTGCAACGCCGCGCGCGGGCTTTGTCGGGGCAACCCGCAGGGAACGGGCCTGGCAGGGCGCACGGCGGCGTTGCGCTCCTAGCCAAGCCGTCCAGGCTTGGCGTCGTCGCGCGCCTTGCCCTGCGCCCTGCCAGGTCCGTTCGCACTGGCATCCGTAGGGTGAACAGGCCCTAAACTGGTTTCATGGCCGGTCCGCCGCAGTTCGAGACGCCCAGCGTGCTGGAGTATTTCGCCAGCCTGGTGGCCGACGACGCCAGCCTGCCGCTGCTCGAGGCGGCGATCTCGATCGCGCAGGACGACTACCCCGCGCTGGACACGCAGAGCGTGCTGGCCGAGGTCGATGCGCTGGCCGACAAGCTCAGGCGCCGCATCCCCGCCGATGCCGTCGCGCTGCAACGGCTGCGCTGGCTGAACCGCTTCTTCTTCCAGGAACTGGGTTTCGCCGGCAACGTCAACGACTACTACGACCCGGCCAACAGCTACCTGCACCGCGTGGTCGAGACGCGCCGCGGCATTCCGATCACGCTGGCCGTGCTGTACGTCGAGCTGGCCGCGCAGATCGGCCTGCATGCGCGCGGCGTGTCCTTTCCCGGGCACTTCCTCGTCAAGCTGAAGATGTCGCAGGGCGAGGTGGTGATCGACCCGTTCACCGGCCAGTCGCTGTCGCGCGAGGAACTCGACGAGCTGTTGCTGCCCTACAAGCGCAGCCGCGGCCTGACCGGCGAGTTCGACGTGCCGCTGGGCCTGTTCCTGCAGGCCGCGCCGGCGCGCGACGTGCTCGCGCGCATGCTGCGCAACCTGAAGGAGATCCACCGCAGCGCGCACGACTGGCCGCGCCTCGTGGCGGTGGCCAATCGCCTGGTGCTGCTGCTGCCGCAGGCCTGGGACGAGCGGCGCGACCGCGGCCTGGCCTACGCCGAGCTGGGCATGAACGGCTCGGCGGCCGACGACCTGGCCGCCTACCTCGAGCACGCCGGCGCGGCGCAGGACCGCGCCGCCGTCGCCGCGCGCCTGGCCGAACTGCGCCGCCACGGCTCGCCGCGCCTGCATTGAGCGGCCCGCCCGCGCGGGGCCCCGCCCCGTAGAATGCGCGGCCGCATGACACCCAACCTCGCACAACGCCGCAGCCTCGCCTGGGCCGCCATCGCCGTCGCCGCGGCGCTGCTGCTGTGGCTGCTCGCGCCGGTGCTCACGCCCTTCGTCGTCGGCGCGGTGCTCGCCTACGCGCTGCACCCGGCGGTCGAGCGCCTGGCGGCGCGGCGCGTGCCGCGCGTGGTGACGGTGCTGCTGGTCGAGGGGCTGTTCATCGTCGCGCTGCTGGCGGTGCTGCTGCTGATCGTGCCGATCATCTCCAAGGAACTGCCGATGCTGCGCGAGCAGATCCCGGTCCTGGCCGACAAACTCAACCGCAGCGTCGCGCCCTGGCTGGCGCAGTTCGGCATCCACGTGCAGCTCGACATCCCGGGCATCAAGGCCTTCGTGCTGAAGTACCTCGACGCCAACCTGGAAGACGGGCTGGCCGCCGCGCTCAGCTCGGCGCGCATCGGCGGCAGCATCGTGCTGGCGCTGATCGGCAACCTGATGCTGGTGCCGGTGGTGCTGTTCTACCTGCTCGACGACTGGCCCAACCTGGTGGCGCGCGCGCAGGCGCTGATCCCGCCGCGCATGCGCGAGGGGGTGATCGGCTTCCTCGACGAATGCGACGCCATGCTCGGCCAGTACCTGCGCGGCCAGTTGCTGGTGATGCTGAGCATGGCGGCCTTCTACAGCATCGGGCTGGCGCTGTTCGGCTTCGACCTGGCGCTGCCGGTGGGTGTGTTCACCGGGCTGGCGATGATCATTCCCTACCTCGGATTCGGGCTCGGGCTGGCGCTGGCGCTGCTCGCCGGGGTGCTGCAGTTCGCGAGCTGGTACGGCCTGGTCGCGGTGGCGGTGGTGTACGGCATCGGGCAACTGGTCGAGAGCATGTGGCTGACGCCGCGCCTGGTGGGCGAGCGCATCGGCATGAACCCGCTGATGGTGATCTTCGCGCTGCTGGCCTTCGGCCACCTGTTCGGCTTCGTCGGCGTGCTGATCGCGCTGCCGGTCAGCTCGCTACTGGTGGTGGCGGTGCGCCGGGTGAAGGCGGCCTACCTGGCCGGCCCCTTGTACGGCGGATGAAGCAGTTGCCGCTGGCCATCGGCGCGATCGGCGACGGCCCCGAACAGAGCTTCGCGAGCTATCTGGCCGGGCCCAACGCCGCGGCGCTGGCGCACCTGCAAGGCGGCGGCGTGCAGCGCGCGCCGGTGAACTACCTGTGGGGCGCCAGCGGCGCCGGCAAGACGCACCTGCTGCACGCGCTGGCGCGCCAGACGCGCGCGCAGGGGCGGCGCAGCGGCTGGTTCGAGCCGGCCGCGCCGCTGCCGTGGACGCTCGACGAGGCCTGGTCGCTGCTGCTGATCGACGACTGTCAGGCGCTCGACGAAGCGCGCCAGCACGCCGCCTTCGCGCTGTTCGTCGACGCCGCCACGCACGGCATCCCGCTGGCCGCGGCCGGGCGCGTGCCGCCGGTGGACCTGCCGCTGCGCGAGGACCTGCGCACGCGCCTCGGCTGGGGCCCGGTGTTCGCGCTGCAGCCGCTGGCCGAGGCCGAGATGCGCGCCGCGCTGCGCCGCGAGGCCGACCGGCGCGGCGTGTTTCTCTCCGACGAGGTGATGGACTACCTGCTGACGCGCTTCGAGCGCAACCTCAAGCCGCTGATGGCGCAGCTCGACCGGCTCGACCGCTTCTCGCTGGCCAACAAGCGCGCCATCACCGTGCCCATGCTCAAGCTGATGCTCGCCGAGGAGGGCGCGCCATGAGTCCGCCGAGCCTGACGCTGTTCGACCTCGACGAGACGCTGATCCCGCTCGACTCCGACCACGCCTGGGGCGAGTTCGTGATCCGCCTCGGCTGGGTCGACGAGGCGGCGTTCCGCCGCCGCAACGACGAATTCTTCGCCCAGTACAAGGCCGGCGCGCTCGACATCCACGCCTACGTCGAATTCGCCACCGCGCCGCTGCGCGCGCGCGGGCCCGAGGCCTGCGCCGCGGCGCACGCCCGCTTCATGCGCGAGGTGGTCGAGCCGGCGCTGCGCCCGCAGGCGCTGGAACTGGTGCGCGAGCACCAGCGCCGGGGCGACGCGGTGGCGCTGGTCACCGCCACCAACGACTTCATCACCGCGCCGATCGCGCGCGCCTTCGGCATAGACACGCTGATCGCGGTGCGGCTCGAGCGCGGCCCGGGCGCTACCATCACGGGCCGCATCGCCGGCACGCCGAGCTACCGCGAGGGCAAGGTGGCGCGCGTCGGCGAATGGCTGGCCGGGTCGGGCCGGGGCTGGGGCGACTTCGAGCGCATCAGCGTCTACAGCGACTCGCCCAACGACCTGCCGCTGCTCGAGCGGGCCACCGACCCGGTGGCGACCAACCCGTCGCCGGCGCTCGAAGCCGTGGCGCGCGAGCGCGGCTGGCGCATCCTCAGACTCTTCGAAGAATGATCAAGAAATTCATCGACAAGCTGCTCGGCAAGGGCACGACGACGAAGAAGGCCGGCGCCGCGGCGCGCGGCAAGCGCGTCGAGGTGACGAAAGAGCAGCACGGCATCGACCCCGCGCTGGTCGACGAGCGCGCCGTCAAGGTGGTCCGGACGCTCGCCGAGGCCGGGCACGAGGCCTACATCGTCGGCGGCGCGGTGCGCGACCTGCTGCTGGGCCTGCGCCCCAAGGACTTCGACGTCGCCACCAGCGCGACGCCCGAGGAGGTCAAGGCGCTGTTCCGGCGCGCCTTCATCATCGGACGGCGCTTTCGCATCGTGCACGTGGTGTTCGGGCGCGGGCGCGACCACGAGGTGATCGAGGTCTCGACCTTCCGCGCGCTGATCGACGCCGCGGCCGCCGAGCAGGTGGCCGGCAACGAGAAGACCTCCAAGGGCGAGCTGGCCGACAAGACCAGCGTCGTCGACGCCAGTGGGCGCGTGCTGCGCGACAACGTCTGGGGCCCGCAGATCGAAGACGCCGCGCGGCGCGACTTCACCGTCAACGCGATGTACTACGACCCGCAGCGCGAGCTGCTGGTCGACTACCACGGCGGCCTGGCCGACGCGAAGAAGAAGCTGCTGCGCATGATCGGCGACCCGGCCACGCGCTACCGCGAAGACCCGGTGCGCATCATCCGCGTGGTGCGCTTCGCGGCCAAGCTCGGCTTCGAGATCGAGCCGAAGACGCGCGCGCCGATCCGCGAGATGGCCGCGCTGCTCGACAACGTGCCGGCCTCGCGCACCTTCGACGAGATGATCAAGCTGCTGCAGACCGGCCACGCGCTGGCCAGCATCGAGGAGCTGCGCAAGCAGGGCCTGCACCGCGGCGTGTTCCCGGTGCTCGACGTGGCGCTCGACGAGGCGCAGCGCCACGACGGCCGCGAGCGCTTCGTGCAGCTCGCGCTGGCCGACACCGACCGCCGCGTCGGCGAGGGCAAGCCGGTGGCGCCGAGCTTCATGCTCGCCTGCCTGCTGTGGCACGACGTGCAGGAGCGCTGGAAGAAGATCCGCGCCCAGGGCGAGGCGCCGTTCCCGGCCTTGCAGCAGGCCATAGACGCCGCCTTCGACGCGCGCATCGGCGACATCTCCGGGCGCGGCAAGCTGGCCGCCGACATGCGCGAGATCTGGATGATGCAGCCGCGCTTCGAGCGCCGCGGCGGGCGCGTGCCGTACTCGCTGGCGGAGCAGCCGCGCTTCCGTGCCGGCTTCGACTTCCTGCGCCTGCGCGCCGACGCGGGCGAGGTCGATGCCGAACTGGCCGAGTGGTGGGAGGATTTCTCGCTCGGCAGCGACGAGGAGCGCGAGGCGCTGATCGAGCAGGCGCGCGAACGCGACGGCCCGCGGCGCGCCGGCGCTGCCAGTGCCGGCGGCGGCACCGCGGCGGGCGAGGGCGGCGAGCCGGCGCGCAAGAAGCGCCGCCGGCGCCGCAAACCCGCCGGCTCCGGCGCGGGCGACGCGCCGCCACCGCCGGCCGCCGACGCGGCCTGAGCCGCCATGGCCGCGAGCCTTGCCTACGTTGGCCTGGGCGCCAACCTCGGCGACGCGCGCGCCGCCCTGGCCAGCGCCTTCGACGCGCTGGCGGCCCTGCCCGCCACCGAGCTGCTGCGCCGCTCGTCGCTCTGGCGCAGCGCGCCGGTCGATGCCGGCGGACCCGACTACCTCAACGCCGTCGCCGAGCTGCGCACGGCGCTGGAACCGCTGGCCCTGCTGCACGCGCTGCACGCCATCGAGCAGGCGCACGGCCGCCGGCGCCCGTACCGCAACGCGCCGCGCACGCTAGACCTCGACCTGCTGCTGCACGGCGGCAGCGTGCTCGCCACGCCCGAGCTGACGCTGCCGCACCCGCGCGCCCACGAGCGCGCCTTCGTGCTCGCGCCGCTGGCCGAGCTGGCGGCGCAGCTCGTCATTCCCGGCCACGGCGCGGTGGCGTCGCTGCTGCCGGCGCTGGCCGGCCAACGCATCGAAAGGCTGCTGCCATGAACGGCATCCCCGTCTCCCTGCAGACCATCGTGCTGCTGGCGGCCTCGAACGTCTTCATGACCTTCGCCTGGTACGGCCACCTGAAGAACCTCGCCGCCAAGCCCTGGTACGTCGCCGCGCTGGTGAGCTGGGGCATCGCGCTGTTCGAATACCTGCTGCAGGTGCCGGCCAACCGCATCGGCTTCGGCGGCGGCATCTCGCTGGCGCAACTGAAGATCATGCAGGAGGTGATCACGCTGGCGGTGTTCGTGCCCTTCGCGATGGTCTACATGCAGCAGCCCTTCAAGCTCGACTTCGTCTGGGCCGGGCTGTGCCTGGTCGGCGCGGTCTACTTCATCTTCAGGGCCTGAGGCGGACCGGCCAGCCGCTACACTCGCCCGGTGACGAAAGTGTGACGAGCGTGTGACGACCGGGAGGGGTCAGGGGAATGCTGTTCGGCAAGCTGCTGCCGCGTGAGGGCAATTTCTTCGAGCTGTTCAACCAGCACGGCGCGCACATCGTGGATGGCGCGCGCGCCTTCATCCTGCTGATCCAGAACTACGCCGACCTCGACCTGCGCGAGAAGTACGCCGGCGAGGTGGTCTCCGCCGAGCGCAGCGCCGACCGCGTCACCGCCGAGGTCAACCGGCTGCTGCACAAGACCTTCATCACGCCGATCGACCGCGAGCAGATCCACAGCCTGATCAACGCGATGGACGACATCCTCGACCTGCTGCAGGACGCCACCGAGACCCTGTCGCTGTACGACGTGCGCGTGATGACCGATGAGGTGCTGCGCCTGGGCGACCTGTCGGCCAAGTGCTGCGAGCGCGTGCAGCACGCGGTGTCGCTGCTGCCCCGGATCAGCCAGCCGGCCTCCGCCGAGGCGGCGATCAAGACCTGCGAGGAGATCGACAAGCTCGAGAGCGACGCCGACCGCGTGATGCGCGGCGCGATGTCGCGCCTGTTCCGCGAGGAGACCGACGTGCGCGAGCTGATCAAGCTCAAGGCGATCTACGAGCAGCTCGAATCCATCTCCGACCGCTGCGAGGACGTGGCCAACCTGATCGAGGGCATCGTCCTCGAGAACGCCTGACCCGGCGCCCGCGCGCCGCGCCGCCATGGATCACATCCAGGTCGCCTTCTGGGTCGTCGCGCTGCTGGTCGTGCTGGCGGTGACGTTCGACTTCATGAACGGCTTCCACGACGCCGCCAACTCTATCGCCACCGTGGTCTCCACCGGCGTGCTCAAGCCGCAGCAGGCGGTGCTGTTCGCGGCCTTCTTCAACGTGGTGGCGATCTTCATCTTCCAGCTCAAGGTCGCGGCGACCATCGGCAAGGGCATCGTCGTGCCCGGCGTGGTCGACCACCACGTGGTGTTCGGCGCGCTGGTCGGCGCGATCGCCTGGAACGTGGTCACCTGGTGGTACGGCATTCCGTCGAGCTCGTCGCACGCGCTGATCGGCGGCATCGTCGGCGCGGTGATCGCCAAGTCGGGCGCCGGCTCGCTGGTGGCCGGCGGCGTGTTCAAGACGGTGGCCTTCATCTTCGTCTCGCCGCTGCTCGGCTTCGTGTTCGGCTCGCTGCTGATGGTGCTGGTGGCGCACCTGTTCCGGCGCGTGCCGCCGCTGCGCGTGGACAACTGGTTCCGCCGCCTGCAGCTCGCCTCGGCCGGCCTGTACAGCCTGGGCCACGGCGGCAACGACGCGCAGAAGACCATCGGCATCATCTGGATGCTGCTGATCGCCGCCGGCTACTCGTCGGCCGGCGACACGCTGCCGCCGGCCTGGACGATCTGGGTCTGTTACCTCGCCATCGGCATGGGCACGATGTTCGGCGGCTGGCGCATCGTCAAGACGATGGGCCAGAAGATCACCAAGCTCAAGCCGGTGGGCGGCTTCTGCGCCGAGACCGGCGGGGCGCTGACGCTGTTCATCGCCACCAGCCTGGGCATCCCGGTGTCGACCACGCACACCATCACCGGCGCGATCGTCGGCGTCGGCTCGGTGCGGCGCGCCTCCTCGGTGCGCTGGGGCATCGCCGGCAACATCGTGTGGGCCTGGATCTTCACGATCCCGGCTTCGGCCTTCGTCGCGGGCGTCTTCTACTGGGTCAGCCTGGCGCTGTTCGCGTGAAGCGGGCGGGGCCTGCTCATTGGCTGATCTTGCGGCCTTCTTCCACCTGCCATTCGAAGTAGCGCTGCCCGCTGAAGGCCACCGTCGCCATCAGCGCCGCCGCGCCGAGCATCAGCGCGGCGATCACGCCGAGCACCGGGCCCCAGCGCGTGGCCCGCGCCGGCGCGCCGGGGTTGTGGCGCGCGTCCCACTTCTCGTCGGGCGTCAGGCCGGTCGCGATCGCGGCGAGCATGCCGGCGGCGATCGTGAAGCCGAGCAGCGGGATCAGCGCCCAGGCGAGCTTGTCGTCCTGGCCCAGCTCGTTCATGCGCTGCACGCCGTACAGCCCGAGCAGCGCGGGCGGCAGGTGCAGCCAGCCCCAGGGGTCGCGCAGGCCGCGCAGGTAGAAGCGGTGCAGGCCGAAGGTGCCGCCGAGCACCGCGATCCAGGTGGCGAGCGTCTTGGATTTGTAGACCGGCATGGCGGTGGAATGCGAAAGCAAGGGCGCGGCCGACTATAATGCGGAGTTTCGCTGCCGGCTGGTCGGGTGACCGGCGTATCTACGGCGGCGAAAGCAAGAGAACCCGATCCGTTGGCTCCAGCCGTGTCCCTGGCGTCGCCGGTCACCCCAGATTCGAGGAAACAGTCATGGTCGTGATCCGACTCGCACGTGGCGGCGCCAAGAAGCGCCCGTTCTACAACATCGTCGTCGCCGACTCGCGCAATCGCCGCGACGGCCGCTTCATCGAGCGCGTGGGCTTCTACAACCCGGTGGCCTCGGGCGCCGAGCAGCCGCTGCGCGTGGCCTTCGACCGCGTCGAGCACTGGGCCAAGAACGGCGCGCAACTGTCGCCCACCGTCGCCCGCCTGGTCGGCGAGGCCAAGGCGAAGACCGCCGCCGCCTGAGCGGGCGCGCGATGGCGAGCGCGGCCGACCCGGCCTGGCCCGACGATGCCGTCGAGGTCGCTCGCATCACCGGCGCCTGGGGCGTGAAGGGCTGGTTCAAGGTCCAGCCCTTCGCCGCCGACCCGCAGGCGCTGTTCTCCTCGAAGCGCTGGTTCCTCCAGGGCGCGGCCGATGCCCGGCCGCCGCGGCCCGGCGCACCGGCCCTGCCCACGCTGCTGAAGATCGCCGAGGCGAAGGAACACGGCGATGCCGTGGTCGCGCGTTCGCCCGACATCGCCGACCGCGATGCCGCCGAGGCGCTGCGCGGCGCGCGTGTCTTCGTCGGCCGCGCGAGCTTTCCCAGCGCCGGCGACGGCGAGTACTACTGGGTCGACCTGATCGGGCTGGCGGTGCGCAACCGCGAAGAGCAGCCGCTCGGCACGGTCGTCGGCCTGCTCGACACCGGCGCGCACAGCGTGCTGCGCGTGCTGCCCGAAGGCGGGCAGGCCGAGCGCGACGAGCGCCTGATCCCCTTCGTCGCGCAGTACGTCGACGAGGTCGACCTGCCGGCGCGCCGCATCCGCGTCGACTGGGGCCTGGACTACTGAGCCCGGGGCCATGCGCTTCGACGTCGTCACGCTGTTCCCCGAGCTGTTCGGCGCGCCGCTCGAAGTGGGCGTGACGCGGCGCGCCTTCGAGTCCGGCCAGGTGGGGGTGAAGCTCTGGCCGCTGCGCGACTTCGCCGAGGACAACTACCGCCGCGTCGACGACCGCCCCTACGGCGGCGGCCCCGGCATGGTGATGCTGGCCGAGCCGCTGGAACGCGCGCTGGCCGCCGTGAAGGCCGATCGCGGTGCGGCCGCGCCGGTGCTGCACTTCACGCCCACCGGCCGGCGCATCGACCAGGCCGTGGTGCGCGAGTTCGCCGCCGGGCCGGGCGCCGTGCTGCTGTGCGGCCGCTACGAGGGCATCGACCAGCGTGTGCTCGACGCGCACGTCGACGTCGAGCTGAGCCTGGGCGACTTCGTGCTGTCCGGCGGCGAACTGCCGGCGCTGGCGCTGCTCGACGCGGTGGCGCGACTGCAGGACGGCGTGCTCGGCGACGCGCGCTCGCACGAGCAGGACAGCTTTTCCGATGGTCTGCTCGACTGCCCGCACTACAGCCGCCCCGAGGTGCTGGACGAGGGCGACGCGGTGCGGCCGGTGCCGGCGGTGCTGCTGTCGGGCCACCACGCCGACATCGCGCGCTGGCGCCGCGAGCGCTCGCTCGAACTGACCGCGCGGCGCCGCCCCGAGCTGGTCGCCGCGGCGCGCGCCGCCGGAAAGCTCACGCCGGCCGACGAGAAGTACCTCGCCTCGCTCGGGCTATAATCTGCGGCTTTTCGATCCTCTGCCGGGCGAGCGGCCCTAGCTGCCGCACACTTCCTACAACACCCCCGCGCAAGATCCTTGGAGAACCCCGTGGACCTGATCCAGACCCTCGAGCGGGAAGAAATCGCCCGTCTCAACAAGACCATTCCCGAGTTCGCCCCCGGCGACACCGTGATCGTCAGCGTGAACGTCGTCGAAGGCACGCGCAAGCGCGTGCAGGCCTACGAAGGCGTCGTGATCGCCAAGCGCAACCGCGGCCTGAACAGCAGCTTCATCGTGCGCAAGATCTCCAGCGGCGAAGGCGTGGAGCGCACCTTCCAGCTCTACAGCCCGCTGATCGCCTCGATCGAAGTGAAGCGCCGCGGCGACGTGCGCCGCGCCAAGCTGTACTACCTGCGCCAGCGCTCGGGCAAGTCGGCGCGCATCAAGGAGAAGCTGGCCTGAACCCGGGCCGGACGAGCCCGCGCACGAAGCCGCCCCGAGGGGCGGCTTTGTCATTGAACGCCTGCCGATGAGCCGCCGTCTTCCCATCGTCGATCCGCACGCCGCGCCGGTGGTCGCCACCGACACGCGGCTTCCCGCCGTGCCCGCCGAGCGCCTGGCCGCCGCGGCGCTGCGCGAGCGCTTCGCAGCGCACGCCGCGCAGTGGCAGCCCGAGCTGGCCGGCGACGGCGGCCTGTTCGCCGGCCGCGAGCCCGCCGCCGCCTCGGTGCTGGTGCCGCTGGTGGCGCATGCGCAGGGCGTCACCGTGCTGCTGACGCGCCGCACCGAGCACCTGCGCGACCACGCCGGCCAGATCAGCTTTCCCGGCGGCCGCGCCGAGGAGATCGACGCCGACGCGGTGCACACCGCGCTGCGCGAGGCGCAGGAGGAGGTCGGCCTCGCGCCCGAGTTCGTCGACGTGATCGGCGCGCTGCCCGTCTACACCACCGTCACCGGCTTTCACGTCACGCCGGTGGTCGCGCTGGTGCGGCCGGGCTTCACGCTGGCGATCGACAGCTTCGAGGTGGCCGAGGCCTTCGAGGTGCCGCTGGCCTTCCTGATGGATCCGGCGCGGCACCGGCACCACGAGTTCGAGTTCGGCGGCGAGCGGCGCCGCTTCCTGTCGATGCCGTGGCAGGGGCTCGACGCCGCGGGCCGGCCGCGCGAGTACTTCATCTGGGGCGCCACCGCGGCGATGCTGCGCAACCTGTACGCATTCCTGGTCCGGTGAGGGCGGCGCGGGGCGGCCGTTATCATCGAACGGCATGAGTTTCTTCGCCGTCCTGTTCGCGCTGTTGATCGAACAGCTCAAGCCGCTGCCGCGCGACAACGTGGTGCACGACGCGCTGACCGGCTGGATGCGCTGGGCGGGCCGCAACTTCGACGCCGGGCGCGACCACCACGCCTGGGTGGTCTGGTGCATCACGGTGCTGGTGCCGGCGCTGCTGGTGGCCGTCGCGTACCACGCGCTCGCCCACTTCGGCATGCTGCTGGCGCTCGGCTTCGACGTCGCGGTGCTCTACCTGACGCTGGGCTTCCGCCAGTTCAGCCACTATTTCACCGACATCCGCGACGCGCTCGAACGCGGCGACGAGGACGAGGCGCGCCGCCTGCTCGCGCAGTGGCGCCACCTCGACGCCAGCGAGCTGCCGCGCACCGAGCTGCTGCGTCATGTGATCGAGCATTCGCTGCTGGCCGCGCACCGCCACGTGTTCGGCGTGTTCTTCTGGTTCGTGCTCGGTTCGGCCTTCGGCCTCGGGCCGGCCGGCGCGGTGCTGTACCGCATGGCCGAGCTGGCGAGCCGCTACTGGGCCTTCAAGAGCCGCACCGTCGGCGCGCCGGTCAACGAGCGGCTGATGCGGCGCTCGCAATGGCTGTTCGGCCTGATCGACCGCGTGCCGGCGCGCCTGACCGCCTTCGGCTTCGCGGTGGTCGGCAACTTCGAGGAAGCGATCACCTGCTGGCGCCGCGACGCCGGGCTGTGGAAGCACGAGAACGAGGGCATCATCCTCGCCGCCGCCGCCGGCGCGGTCGGCGTGCAGCTCGGCGGCAGCGCGGCGCCCGGCGTCACGCCGGACCGCTCCAAGACCTTCGAGGCCGGCGTGCTGCCCGAGGCCGCCGGCGCCGAAGGCTCGACGCCCGGGCTGCCGCCGCTGCCCGGGCACCTGCGCAGCATCGTCGGGCTGGTGTGGCGCTCGGTGGTGCTGTGGATGCTGCTGCTGGCCTTGCTGACCTTGGCCAACCTGATTGGGTGAGGGCGGAGGAGCGGAGCGTCCTGAGGACGGTTCGCCCGCCCGAGCGCCGATCGGCCTGCAAGCCGATCGGCCGGATGGAGTCAGTAGCGGGTTCGGGTCAACTCGTCGCGGATCTCGCAGTAGATGCGGTGGCGCGAGAGCGTGATCCCACCGCGCTCCAGCGCCGCCAGCACGCCGCAGCCCGGTTCCTGCACATGCGTGCAGTTGTAGAAGCGGCACTGCGTCGAGGGCTCGCGGAAGTCGGGCATCAGGCGCGGCAGCTCGGCGGCGTCGACCTGGCGCAAGCCGAATTCCTGGAAGCCGGGCGAGTCGATCAGCGCGGCGCTGCGCTGCGCATCGAGCCAGTACCACTGCGTCGTCGTCGTCGTGTGGCGGCCCGAATTGAGCGCGCGCGAGACTTCGCCGACCTGCGCGCCCGCGTCGGGCACCAGCAGGTTGATCAGCGTGCTTTTTCCCGTGCCGCTGGGGCCCAGCACCAGCGTGGCCTTGCCGGCGAGCAGCGGCGCCAGCGCGGCGCGGCTTTCCTCCCGGCGAGCCTTCAGCGCCACTTCGTGCACCGCGATGCCCATCGCCGCGTAGGGCGCGAGGCGCTCGCGCGCCGCGGCGATGGCCGGCAGGTCGGCCTTGTTCAGCACGATGGCCGCCGGGATGCCGGCGGCTTCGGCGGCGATCAGCGCGCGTGCGAGCTGCGATTCGCTGAACACCGGCTCGGCGGCCACCAGCACCAGCAACTGGTCGAGGTTGGCGGCGAAGGACTTGGTCTTCCAGTCGTCCTGCCGGTGCAGCAGGTTGCGGCGCGGCTCCACCGCCTCGATCACGCCTTCGCCCGCCGAGGTGGGCATCCAGCGCACGCGGTCGCCGACCACGCAGTCGCTCTTCTTGCCGCGCGGCGTGCAGTGCAGCCGCGTGCCTTCGGGCGTCTCGACGGTGTAGTGCCGGCCGTGGCCGGTGACCACCAGCCCGAGGTCGAGTTCGGCGCCGCGGCTCAAGCCAGGCCCGCGCCGAGCTGCTGCATCGCGGCGAGCCGCTCCGAGGCCGGCGGGTGCGAGTAGTAGAACTTCACGAACACCGGGTCGGGCGTCAGCGTGGCGGCGTTGTCCTCGTGCAGCTTGAGCAGCGCGGCGGCGAGGTCGGCGCCGCTGGCCTGCGCGCAGGCGTAGGCGTCGGCCTGGAACTCGTGGCGGCGCGACAGGTTGGCCAGCAGCGGCGAGACGAAGTAGCCGAACACCGGCGCCGCGAGCAGGAACAGCAGCAGCGCCAGCGCGTCGTTCGGCGCGGCCACGTTCGGCTCGACGCCCAGGCCGCGGTAGAACCAGCCCTGGCCCGACAGCCAGCCCAGCAGCGCGAAACCCGCCAGGCTGAGCGCGAACATCGCCGCCATGCGCTTGAGCACGTGCTTGTGCTTGAAGTGGCCGAGCTCGTGCGCCAGCACCGCTTCCACCTCGGCGGCCGAGAGCTTGGCCAGCAGCGTGTCGAAGAAGACCACGCGCTTGGCCGCGCCGAAGCCGGTGAAATAGGCGTTGGCGTGCGCCGAGCGGCGGCTGCCGTCCATCACGAACAAGCCCTTGGCGGTGAAGCCGCAGCGCGCCATCAGCGCCTGCACGCGCGCCTTCATCGACTCGTCGGCGAGCGGCTCGAACTTGTTGAACAGCGGCGCGATCACGGTCGGGTACAGCACCAGGATCAGCAGGTTGAAGCCCATCCACGCGGCCCAGGCCCACAGCCACCACAACGCGCCTGCCGCGCCCATGATCCACAGGATCAGCGCGGCGATCGGCAGCCCGATCAGCGCGCCGACCGCGACGCCCTTGAGCGCGTCGGCGAGGTAGAGCTTCCAGGTCACGCGGTTGAAGCCGAAGCGCTGCTCGATGCGGAAGGTGCTCCAGGCCTCGAAGGGCGCGTCGAGCAGGCCGCCGACCAGCGCGAAGGCGGCCAGCAGCGCGAGCTGGTAGGCCATGCCGCCGAAGCGATCGAACAGCGTGTCGCGCAGCGTGGCGTTCAGCGCGTCTAGCCCGCCGAGCAGGGTCCAGCCCAGCAGCACGGCGGCGCCGAAGGCGGTGGACCACAGCCCGAAGCGGCCCTTGGCGAGCGTGTAGTCGGCGGCCTTCTGGTGCGCGGCCAGCGCGATGGTGGCCGCGAAGGCCGCCGGCACCGCGCCGCGGTGCGCCGCCACGTGGCGCATCTGGCGTGTCGCCAGCCAGTACTTGAGCGCCAGCGAGGCCAGCAGCGCGGCGGCGAAGCACGAGGTGAGAAGCATCGCTTGCATGGCCGCAAGTGTAGAACTGCGAGAATGCGCGCCTGTCGTCGGCATGGCGGCGCGGCCCACATTTCCGGATTTTCATGAGCGACGACACCCGCACCGAAGCGCTGAGCCCGAGCGACCAGAACCTGGTCTGGATCGACCTGGAGATGACCGGCCTGTCGCCCGAGCGCGACCGCATCATCGAGATCGCGGTGATCGTCACCGACGCCCAGCTCGGCCGGCGCACCGAAGGCCCGGTGCTGGCGATCCACCAGAGCGACGCCACGCTCGACGCGATGGACGCCTGGAACAAGGGCACGCACGGCCGCAGCGGCCTGATCGACCGCGTCCGGGCCTCGACCGTCGACGAAGCCGCCGCCACCGCGCAGGTGATCGGCTTCCTGGAACGCTACGTGCCGGCGGGCAAGTCGCCTATGTGCGGCAACAGCATCTGCCAGGACCGCCGCTTCCTCGCCCGCTACATGCCCGAGCTGGAAGCCTTCTTCCACTACCGCAACCTCGACGTCAGCACGCTCAAGGAACTGGCGCGGCGCTGGAGGCCGGAGATCATGGCCGGCTTCAAGAAGGCCCAGGCACACACCGCGCTGGCGGACATCCAGGAGTCGATCGACGAGCTGGCGTACTACCGCGAGCACTTCCTGAAGGGCTGAGCGCCGGGCGTGCTTGGTGTTCTAGACCGAATGGGCTATAGTAAAGGTCCAAATGGTCAATGAATCGGGAGGTCGATCGTGAAGCACGTCGCCGAGAACCGCCCCGCCTCCCGGGTTCACCCGCGCGCCACGCCTGGCCGCGAATCCGCCTTGCAGGACCTCATCGCCGGGCAGGCGGCCGCCTATGCGGTGGTCGGCGGCTTCGACCCGGTCGACCGCATCGGCATCGTGAAGGCGGGCCTGCCCGCGCAACTGCTGGCCACGCTGGCCAGCGACATGCAGGTGCCGCGTGAACGCCTGTACGCCTGGCTGGGCATCGCCCGCACGACGGCCAATCGCAAGGTGAAGGACAAGGACCTGCTCAGCCAGGACGAAAGCGAGCGGGCGCTGGGCATCACCCGCCTCGTGGGCCAGGTGCAGACGATCGTCTCGGAGTCGGGCAACCCCGAGGGCTTCGATGCCGCGCGCTGGACGGCGCAGTGGCTCGACCAGCCCAACGATGCGCTGGGCGGCCGGCCGCCCGGCGAGTTCATGGACACGGCCGACGGCCGCGCGCTGGTGTCCGGGCTGGTCGCGCAGATGCAGTCCGGGGCCTATGCGTGAGCGCGGACGTCGAGCTCTGGCGCATCGGCGTCGACACCGCTGAGCACGAAGCGCACGACCTCGGCGGCAAAGGCGCGGAGACATCGGGCGGGCGCTGGAACCGGCCCGGTACGCCGCTGGTCTACTGTTCGACGACCCGCGCGCTCGCCTGCCTCGAGACGCTGGTGCATCTCGCCCGGCACCCGCTGCCGCTGAACCGCTACCTCGTGAAGATCACGGTGCCGGCCGCCGCCTGGGCGGCCGCGCCCGAACTCGACGGCGCGGCGCTGGTCGGCTGGAACGCCCAGCCGGCGGGCAAGGCCTCGCTGGACTGGGGCACGGCCTGGGCGGCGGGCGGCGCGACGCTGCTGGCGCGTGTTCCCTCGGTGGTGGTTCCCGAGGAGTTCAACGTGCTGATCAACCCGGCGCACGCCGACATCTCCCGCGTCGAGGCCCGCAAGCTGCGCCAGTGGCTGTACGACACGCGCCTGGCGCGAGGGCCGTCACCCGGCTAGGCGCGCCCGCGCAGCGCGCGCATCAGCGCCATCGCCTCCTCGCCGGGGCGGCAGGGCAGCTTGCGGTACTCGGCGCCGCCGTCGGTGCGGGCGAGCATCTTCATCTCGACCAGCTCGCGGCGCAGCAGGCAGTGGTCGCCGAACAGGTGCCAGGCCTTGAGGACTTCATTGACCTCGCGCTCGCGGTAGCGGCGCTTGCCGTCGAAGTGCATCCACAAGCCCCACAGCATCAGGCGCTGCACGCCGAACTTGTTCGGCCAGCGTGTGATGCGGCCCTGCGCGTCGAACTGGCGCAGCGCCTTCGCGACGGCGTCGTTCGGCGCCGGTGCCGCTGCCGGCGGTGCGGCGGCCACGGGCGCGGCGGCCGGCGGCAGCGCCTTCAGGCTCTGGAAGTTGCGATGGCCGGCGGCGCGCGCCAGCATGTTCAGCAGCTCGACGTGGCCGGGCGGGCGCTGGTTCAGCGTGTGGGACTGCTTCAGTTCGCGCGACAGCGCGCGGGCGAAGGCGGAGATGTCGCCGGCATGCAGCGGCGTCTGGGTGCGGGGCATGAGGGTCTTTCGTCGTTCATGCGCCAACCTCGGGGTATCGAGGCGCCGGGGGTTGCCGACTTCCGGCCCGGCGCACGCATCGAACGTGACCAAGCTCGCGGGGTGAATGGCAGGTTTAGCTCGCTGGGGACAGCGCGGCAACGCCTGGGTGAACTGCCGACCGGAGCCGGATTGTAGTCACAGCGCCACGACGGCCCGCGCCGCGGCGGCCAGCGACGCGTCGCCGCCGTCCCACGCGATCGACGCGAGCGGCTGCGCCAGCCCGGCGAAGTGGTTCTGCATCGAGCGGCGGTAGATCGGGTCGTAGTGCCGTTCCAGCAGCTCGCGCACGACCTCGCGCGTGAGCCCGGCGCGGGCGCGTTCCTGCCAGCCCTCGACCAGCGCGTTGCCGCGCAGGATGCGCAGCGCGTCCAGGCGCTCGCAGAAGGCCGCCGTGTCGCGCACGAAGAAGTCGTAGTCCCGCATCAGCAGCTCGACGCGCGCGTGCAGCGGCAGTTCGAGCACGACGCACGGCGCGGCGCGCATGCGCTCGACCAGCGCCTCGGGCACGCGCAGGTCGCCGACCTTCCTGCTCTCGCTCTCGACGATCACCGGCCGCGCCGCGTCGAAGCGGCGCAGCGTCTCCCAGAGCCGCGTCTCGAAGCGCTTCTGCGTCGGCTGCGGGCTGCCCGGCACCAGGCCGAGCACCGAGCCGCGGTGGTTGGCCAGCGCCTCCAGGTCGAGCACCTGCGCGCCCTGCGCCGCCAGGTGCTGCAGCAGCCGGCTCTTGCCCGAGCCGGTGACGCCGCAGACCACGCGCCACGCGAAGCGCGCCGGCAGCGCCTGCAGCTCGGCCAGCACCGCGCGGCGGAACGCCTGGTAGCCGCCATCGAGCACGTGCACGCGAAAGCCGATCGCGCCCAGCACCGTGGCCAGCGCGCCGCTGCGCTGGCCGCCGCGCCAGCAGTACAGCAGCGGGCGCCAGTCCTTGGGTTTGTCGATCGCCTCGCGCTCGATGTGCGCGGCGATGTTGCGCGCCACCAGCGCCGCGCCGCGCTTGCGCGCCGCGAAGGGCGACACCTGGCGGTACTCGGTGCCGACCAGCGCGCGCTCGGCGTCGTTCAGGCTCGGCCAGTTGAGCGCGCCGGGCAGGCGGTCCAGCGCGTACTCGCCCGGCGAGCGCGCGTCGATCACGGCGTCGAATTCGCCGAGCCGCGCGAGCGCCTCGGCCGCGGGAATCCTGACGATGGCCATCGCCGGCCGTCAGGGGCTGATCGCGTCGAGCAGCTCGCTCTCGATCGCGATCTGCTTGCGGTTCTGCTGCAGCGCCGAGCCGTCGATCAGGAAGGTGTCTTCCACGCGCTCGCCCAGCGTGGTGATCTTGGCGAGCTGCAGGTTGACGTGGTGGCGCGCCAGCACGCGCGCGATGGCGTAGAGCAGGCCGGAACGGTCGCTGGTGGAGACGCCGAGCAGCCAGCGCTGCGCGCGCTCGTCGGGCCGCAGCGTGATGCGCGGCGTGACCGGGAAGCTCTTGACACGCCGCGACAGCCGCCCGCGGCTCGGCTCGGGCAGCGGCCCGGTGGCGGCCACCGCGCCGCTGAGCTGGTTCTCGACCAGCGAGATCAGGTCGCGGTAGTGCGCCGGGTCGTGGCCCTCGTGCTGCGGGCTGGTCACCTGGAAGGTGTCGAGCGCGTAGCCGGCGCGCGTGGTGTGCACCTTGGCGTCGAGGATGTTGAAGGCGGCCGAGTCGAAGTAGCCGCAGATGCGCGCGAACAGGTCGGGCCGGTCGGGCGCGTACACCAGCACCTGCAGGCCCTCGCCGACCGAGGAGGGGCGCGCCTTGACCACCGGCTCCTGCGTGTCGACGTGGCGGAACAGCGAGCGCGCATGCCAGGCGATGTCGGGCGCGTCGTGGCGCGCGAAGTAGCTGACCTCGAGGGTCTTCCACAGCGGCACCTCGGTGTCGGGCAGCATCGAGTGCAGGTTGAGCAGGTGGCGCGCCTCTTCCTTGCGCGCCTCGATCTCGGCGTCGAGGTTGGGTTGCGCGCCGCCGAGCGCGCGCAGCGTCGAGCGGTACAGGTCTTCCAGCAGCTTGCCCTTCCAGGCGTTCCACACCTTAGGGCTGGTGCCGCGGATGTCGGCCACCGTCAGCAGGTACAGCGCGGTCAGGGTGCGCGGGCTGCCGACGCGGCGCGCGAAGTCCTGGATCACCTGCGGGTCGGACAGGTCTTCCTTCTGCGCGATGCGCGACATGCGCAGGTGCTCGTGCACCAGGAACTCGATCAGCGCGGCGTCCTCGCGCCCGATGCCGTGGTCGCGGCAGAAGCGCCGCGCCTCGACGGCGCCCAGCTCGGAGTGGTCGCCGCCGCGGCCCTTGGCCACGTCGTGGAACAGCGCCGCCACGTACAGGATCCACGGCTTGTCCCAGGTCAGCGCGAGCTGGGTGCAGAACGGGTACTCGTGCGCATGCTCGGGGATGAAGAAGCGGCGCACGTTGCGCAGCACCATCAGGATGTGCTGGTCGACCGTGTAGACGTGGAACAGGTCGTGCTGCATCTGCCCGACGATGCGCCGGAACACCCACAGGTAGCGCCCCAGCACCGAGGTCTGGTTCATCAGCCGGAAGGCGTGCGTCTGGCCCTCGCGCTCCTTCAGGATTTGCATGAAGGTGGCGCGGTTCACCGGGTCGCGGCGGAACTCCGCGCCCATCACCTCGCGTGCGTTGTACAGCGCGCGCAGCGTGCGCGCCGACAGGCCCTTGATGCCCACCGTCTGCTGGTAGGTCAGGAAGGTCTTGAGGATCGCGTCGGGGTGGCGCTGGTACAGGTCGTCGCTGGCGACTTCCAGCATGCCGCCGCGTTCGAGGAAGTAGCCGTCGATCGGGCGCATCGGCGCGTCCTGCGAGCCGGCCACGCGCTCCTCGATGTTGAGCATCAGGATCTGGTTGAGCTGCGCCACCGCCTTGGCGGCCCAGTAGTAGCGCCGCATCAGCACCTCGGAGGCGCGCTGGCCGGGCGTCGACTGGTAGCCGAAGCTCTCGGCCACCGCGGTCTGCAGGTCGAACACCAGGCGGTCCTCGCGGCGCCCGGCGATCAGGTGCAGCCGCGCGCGGATCAGCTTGAGCAGCCCCTCGTTGCGCTGCAACTGCTTGACCTCGAAGGGCGTGATCAACCCCTTGGCGGCCAGCTCGCTCCAGTTCTTGCCCAGGCCGGCGGCGCGCGCCACCCAGATCACCGTCTGCAGGTCGCGCAGGCCGCCGGGGCTTTCTTTGCAGTTGGGCTCGAGCGCGTAGGGCGTGTCCTCGAACTTGGTGTGGCGCTGCAGCATCTCCAGCGTCTTGGCGCGCAGGAAGGCCTTGGCGTCCATCGCCCGCGTGTTGGCGTGGCGGAAGGTGGTGAACACGCGCCGCGAGCCGCACAGGTAGCGGCTTTCCAGCAGCGAGGTCTGCACCGTCACGTCGCGCTCGGCCTCGGCGATGCACTCGTCGACGGTGCGCACGCTCGATCCGATCTCCAGCCCGATGTCCCAGCAGGCGGTGATGAAACGCTCGATGGCCGAGCGCGTGGCGGCCGCGTCGGCCTCGCTCTGGCGCACCGAGGCGGGCGGCAGCAGCACCAGCACGTCGACGTCGGAGCAGGGGAACAGCTCGCCGCGCCCGTAGCCGCCCACCGCCAGCAGCGCCGCGCCGCCGGGCATGCTGCAGTGCCGCCACAGCGCCAGCAGCGTGGCGTCGACGTGCCGCGCCAGCGCCTTGAGCAGCCGCGTCGCGGCCGGCGCGCTGGCGCGCGAGGCCTTGAAGTGCTCGATCAGCTCGCTCTTGCCCGAGCGGAAGCGCGACCGCAGCTCGGCGATGTCGGGCGCGGCGCCGTCCCGGCGTTCGCTGAGCGCGGCGGCCATCTGCGCCTCAGGCCGCGATGAACGCGGGCGGGGGCGGGCTGCCGGCCGACAGCGTCAGCACCTCGTAGCCGGTGTCGGTGACCAGCACCGTGTGTTCCCACTGCGCCGACAGCGAGCGGTCTTTCGTGACGATGGTCCAGCCGTCGCCCATCTCGCGGATGTCGCGCTTGCCGGCGTTGATCATCGGCTCGATCGTGAAGGTCATGCCCGGCACCAGTTCCTCCAGCGTGCCGGGGCGGCCGTAGTGCAGCACCTGCGGCTCCTCGTGGAACTTGCGCCCGATGCCGTGGCCGCAGAACTCGCGCACCACCGAGAAGCCGTTGCTCTCGGCGAAGGTCTGGATGGTGTTGCCGATGTCGCCCAGGCGCGCGCCCGGCTTCACCTTGGCGATGCCCTTCCACATCGCGTCGTAGGTCATCTGGCACAGGCGCCTGGCGGCGATCGAGCCTTCGCCGACCACGAACATGCGGCTGGTGTCGCCGTGCCAGCCGTCCTTGATGACGGTGACGTCGATGTTGACGATGTCGCCGTTCTTCAGCGGCCGGTCGTTCGGGATGCCGTGGCAGACCTGATGGTTGATCGAGGTGCAGATCGACTTGGGGTAGGGCGTGTAGCCCGGCGGCGCGTAGTTCAGCGGCGCGGGCACGCCGCCCTGCACGTTCACGATGTGGTCGTGCGCGAGCTTGTCGAGCTGTTCGGTGCTCACGCCGGGCTTGACGTGCGGCGTGAGCATGTCCAGCACCTCGGAGGCCAGCCGGCAGGCGAGCCGCATGCCTTCGATGTCGGCAGCGGTCTTGATCGTGATCGTCATGGGGCGAATTATCCCATTGCGCTGCTCGGGCCATCGCGCCCGCGGCCGCCGGCCTCAGGCGCTCGCCGCCATGCTCCGCCGCACCGACCACACGCTGTCCTGCGGCCCCTGGCGCACGCGCCGCGCCGTGGCGCGCGCCATCCACGCCAGCGCCAGCGCCCCGGCCAGCGCGGTCAGGTCGACGCCCAGCATCGTGCCGTCGGCCCACGCGCCGGAGCCCGGCGCCAGCCAGCCCAGCAGCGACGACAGCGGAATCGCCGCCGTGCAAGCCGCCGCCAGCCACAGCAGCGGCGCGGCGGCACGCGCCGCGCCGCGCCAGAAGGCCCAGGCCACGCCGGCGAAGAACACGGCGTAGTAGATGCGCACGTGCCAGGCGGCCAGGTCGTCCACGCGGCCCGGCAGCCACTTGGCGGCGGCCAGTGTCAGCGAGATGCCCGCCACGCAGCCTATGCACACGCCCACCGTGGCCGAGGCCATCAGCGCCGTGTCGCGCCGCTGCACGGGCCGCTCGCCGCCCTTGCGTTGGGCCTTGCGCCGCGTTTCCACCCACAGCAGGTTGCCGGTGTAGAACAGCCACGCGCCCGCCAGCCCCAGCAGGAAGTACAGCCACAGCACGGCCGTGCCGCCGAACGAGGCCATGTGCAGCGCGAAGAAGCTGCTGATGAACAGCGCCGGCGTGTCCTGCGCGCCCGGAAGGAAGTCGGTGGCGAGCAGCTTGCCGCTGTACGGGTCGATCGCGGCGAAGCCGCCCAGGGCGCGCGGCGAGACGGCCTCGGGGTTCTTGCCCCAGACGCGCACCGTGGGCCGGGGCCCGGTCACCTGCGCGTATTGCAGCCCGTTGGGCTCGAAGCCGGGCGAGGCCTCCCGGGCGATCTGCAGCAGCCGCGAGGGCGGCAGCATGTCGGCCGGATCGCGCGCCGGCCCGCCCTTGGCCTGCGGGGCCCTCGCCGGGCCTTGCGACCATTGGCCCTTGTGGATCACCTTGTCCTGCAGCGCGTAGATCTGGTCGTGGTAGGCGAACACCACGGCGCTCAGCGCCATGACGATGTGGAAGGGCAGGCTGACGATGCCCACGACGTTGTGCGCGTCCAGCCACATGCGCTTGAGGTTCTTGCCCACGCGCAGCGCGAAGAAGTCCTTCACCAGCGAGGGCAGCAGCACCACGACGCCGGAGACCAGCGCGACGAAGTACAGCGCCGAGACCACGCCCATGATCCAGCGGTTCGGGTCCGAATCCACCGGCAGGCCGACGACGCGGTGCAGCACGTCGATGAACTCCACCAGCCGCGAGGGATGCTGTTCGCTCACCTGCACGCCGCCGCCGGCGTCCAGCGTGGCGACGTAGCGGCGCACGGCGCTGTCGTCGTGGTCGTCGGCCTTGGGGTCGCGCACTTCCCATTCCAGGCGCGGGATGGCGCGGTCGCCTTCGAGCTTCAGCGCCGCGCCGCGCCCGACGGAGGGCGTGGTGGCCAGGGTCTGCACGATCAGCGGCTGCACCTCGTCCAGCGGCACCGGCTGCGCCAGGGTGGCGGGCGGCGTGGACCAGCGCCGCAGCGGCTCCTTGAACACCGTGAGCGCGCCGGCGTAGAAGGCGATGAACAGCGCCAGGCCGCTGACGATGCCCGTCCAGGTGTGGACGGACTTGTAGTTGCGGACGTGGTCGGCCCTCATGCCGCGCCCGCCGTCGAGGCCAGCCACCACAGGCCCAGCGCCAGCGCGTTGGCGCCCAGCAGCCAGGCCCAGGCGCGCAGCCCGCTGGAGAAGAAATACACGCCCGACAGCACGCCCAGCCACACCGGCGGCACCAGCCACATCGCGAGCTGCCCGCTCACCGGCAGCGGCGTGCCGCGCAGCAGCGCCATCAGCGCCCCGGCGACGACGATGGCCAGGCTGAAGCCCAGCAGCAGGCCGGCCAGGGTCTTGGACACCCAGTCGGTGCGGATCGGCTTCAACGCCCGGGGCGGTGCCGCGCCGGTTTCAGCGGGTACGGCGGACATGGACATACGCTCCAGCATAGGGCCACACGGCGAGCGCCAGCATCAGCACCGTGCCCAGGACGAAGGCGGCGGTCACGCGCCGCATGTCCTGCAGCAGCGCGAGCCAGGCCAGCACCAGCAGCGCCGCGCTCGCGATGCGCGCGAGTCCGCGCGGCCAGGGCGCCAGCCACAGGCGCTGGTTGGGCGAGGCCGCGTAGAGGCACAGGCTGGCCAGGGCGGCGGCGGCCAGGCCGAGGAGGGTGAAGACGGGCATGCGAACTCGGCCGTGCCGGATCGACAGGAAGGCCGTCTACCAGAACGAGACCGTGGCCGACACCTTGAAGGTGCGCGGCGCGCCCGGCATCACGAAGCCGTCGGCGAACAGGCCGATCCAGTACTTCTTGTCGGTGACGTTCTCGACGCTGGCGTTGAAGCGCACGGGCGTGTCGACGAACTTGGTGGCGTAGCCGGCGTCCAGGTCGAGGCGGTTCCACGACGGCACGCGCAGGCGGTTGCCCGAGTCGGACCACTGCTTGCCGGTGTGGATCACGCGGCCGCCCACCTTCAGGCCCGGCACCGGGGTCTGCCAGTCGGCGCCGATGCGGGCGCGCCACTCGGGTACGCCGAAGGTGTCGCGGCCGGTGTTGCGCTGCTCGGACTCGAGGCGGGTGATGCCGCCCAGCAGCGACACGTTCTGCGCCAGTTCGCCGTACACGCTCCACTCCACGCCGCGCAGGCGCTGCTCGCCGGCGTCGCGCAGCGCGGGCAGGGCGCCGCCTTCGTCGACGCCGATGAACGACGGGCGCTTGATCTCGTAGGCGCTGAAGGTGTGCGTCAGCTCGCCGGTCTGCAGCTTCACGCCCAGCTCGAACTGCTTGGTCTGCTTCGGCGGCAGGGCGTCGCCGGTGTTGGTGTAGCCCACGCCGACCACCTGGCCCGGCTCCAGCCCCTCGGTGTAGTTGCCGAACAGCGAAACGGCGTCGCCCCAGGGGCGCACGACGGCGGCGACCATCGGCGAGAAGCGGCTTTCGCTGTAGTTCGACAGCGGCATCTTCACGGTCTGGTGGCGCCCGCCCACGGTCAGCAGCACCGTGTCGCCGGCGAAGCCCAGGATGTCGGCCACGGCCAGCGAGCGGTAGTCGTTCCGGGTGGTGTAGTCGGTCCAGGTGGGCGCGGCCGGGAAGGGCGGCTCCACCGGGTCGTACATGTTGGTGGTGTAGCAGTAGTTGCAGGGCGTGTTCACCGTCCCTTCCTTGTGCTTGAGGACGTTGGCCGACAACTGCAGGCGGTGCTTGACGGGGCCGGTGTCGAACTTGCCGATCACGCCCGCCTCGGCCGTGCGGCGCTCGGACTTGGTGTGCACGTGGTAGACCGCGCCGCGCGTGGTGCCGTCCGCGCCGGTGACGAAGGCGCGGGTGCCGAACAGCAGGCCCTTGCCCTCGGCCTCGGAGCCGCCCAGCGCGAGGTAGCCCTGCCAGTCGCGCGTGAAGTCGAGCTCGGCGCGCGCCAGCACGCCGCTGTTGTCGTACTTACCGTGCGTGCCGCGGAACATATTGGTGTCGCCCTTGGGCGGAGCCAGCAGCACGCCCACGCCGGGAATCGCCGCGTTGCCCAGGAAGTTGAACATGCCGGGGCTGCCGCCGTCGATCTTGTTGACGCTGTTGTACAGGTCGAGCGAGAAGCGGGCGCTGTCGCCCAGGTAGTCGAGCGCGAGCGCGCCCACCAGGCGCTTCTGGTTCTCGCCCTTGGCGCCCATCTCGCCGTCGCCATAGACGCCGTTGAAGCGCACGCCCAGGCGCTGGGCGTCGCCGAAGCGCTGGCCCACGTCGGCATGCACCTGGCCGTAGGAGCGCGTGCCGTAGGTCAGCGTCAGCTCGGCGATGGGCTGCGGCAGCGCGCGCTTGGTCACCATGTTGACGGTGCCCGCCACGCTGCTGTTGGGCGGCATGCCCGACAGCAGCACGTTCGGCCCGCGCAGCACCTCGACGCGCTCGAACATCTCGATCGGCACCGAGTTGGCCGGCGCGATGCCGTACAGGCCGTTGGTGGCGATGTCCATCGCGCCCATGTCCAGCCCGCGCAGGTTGAAGTTCTGCAGCAGGTGGTTCTTATTGGTGGTGAAGACGACGGCGGAGTCGTTCTCCAGCACGTCCTGCAGCGTCAGCGCCGACCAGTCCTCGGCCAGCTCGCGCGTGTAGGCGTTGACGTGCACCGGCGCGTCTGCGATCGAGGTGGCGCCCAGGATGCCCAGGCGCGCGCCCTTGGCCGCCTTGCGCCCCGGCGCCAGGCCGGGCAGGTCTTCGCGCTCGTAGGTGCTGCGCACGGTGATCGGCGCCAGCACCACGGGTTTGGCTTCTCGCGGCTCGCTCCTCTCCTCGGCGGCGGCGGTCTGGGCGTTCACGGCGGAAGCGGCGCTGGCGGCCAGCAGCGCCAGCATGATGGCGTTGAGTCGCAGGGGGCGGGAGCGGGTGGTTTGCATGGGCTTGGCTCTTCTTTATTGACTGTAATGAACAAGAATCATTCCCATTATATGTTGCACCTAACCGCTCACCTGTTGTCTGGATACGTCGGAAGCTTGCCGATACCGGCACACGTCCGCGTCCTAGCCCGCGCCTCGCCTGCGAGCGGCCGTCGCGGCGCTGAAATACGAACCCGGCTGCCACTGTGGGCACATCCAGCATGGAATCCGGAGAGATGACGGCAAAAGCTGCCGATGCCGCCGGCTCGCGCGACGAGCTGGCGTCGCTGCTCGCGGCCTGCGAGGCGGCGCGCGATGCTGCCGACTACACGGCCGGCGAGCGACATGCGCGCGAGGCGCGGGCGCTGGCGCAGGCTTGCGGCGACCCCGCCGCCGCCGCGCGTGCGGCGACGCTGTTGACGCTGCACGTGTTCCGCCAGGGGAGGCTCGAGGAGGCCGTGCAGTTCGGGCGAGCCGCACTGCCGGAGGTGGACCTGGCGCAGCGGCCGGAATGGAGCATCGAGCTGCGCAACACGCTGACCCAGGCCTGCAACGAGACCGGACTGACCGGCGAGGCCCTGGCGTGCGCGCTGGAGGCGCTGCAACGCGCACGCACGCTCGGCTCGCCGCGGTTGCTGTCGTGGAGCCTGAACCGGCTCGGCTGCACCTACGAGGCGATCGGCAACTTCGATCGCGCCCTGGAGCATCTGCACGAAGCGGTCGACGTTGCGCAGGAATGCGGCGAAAACGAACCGCGTTTCGCCGCCCACATGAACATGGCCGTGACGCTGATGCAGCGCATCCGCAGCGGCGGGCGCGACGGCGACGATGCCGGCCGGGAGTCCGACGCCCGGCGCGCGCTGCAGGCCGTGCGCAGCGCCAGCGCGCTGTGCGGCGAGCATCCGCACCAGCGCATGTACTGCTGCGGCGTCGAATGCGGGGCGCTGCTGGAGGCCGGCGAGCTGGACGCGATGCGTGACGCGGTCGAGCGCTATCGTGCCCTGGCGCAGCGCAGCGGCATGCACACGTTCGCGTGGATGGCGCTGCTGTACGAAGCCGAATGGCTGATCGCCACCGGGGCGGCGGAGCAGGCCTGTGCGCTACTCGACGAGCGGATCGACGAAGCCGATCTGCGCGGCCGTGCGAACCAGTTGCGCCGGCTGCTCGACATGCGCCATCGCGCGCACAAGGCGCGCGGCGCCGCCGAGCCGGCGCTGGCGGCCGCCGAGGCGCTGCTGGCACTGGAGCGGCGCGAGGCGCGCGAGCGTCAGGACGCGCACAACCGCGCCCTGTTGCGCGAACTCGAAGTGCAGAACGCGCGCCACGAGGCGCAGCGGCTGCGCCGGCGTGCCGGTGAGCTCGAAGCGCGCGCCGCGGCGGCGGCCAAGGCGGCGCTCGAGGATTCGCTCACCGGCCTGGCGAACCGCCGCGCGCTCGACCTGCGGCTGGCCGAGTTGCTGCCCGTGGACGGCGCCGGGCCGCCACGCAGCCTGCACGTGGCGATGATCGACATCGACCATTTCAAGGCCATCAACGACAACCATGGCCACGCCGCCGGCGACGGTGTGCTGCGCGAGCTGGCCCGCCTGTTGCGCGAGAGCACACGCGCCGGCGACCTGGTGGCGCGCTGCGGCGGCGAGGAGTTCGTGCTGGTGTTGACCGGCAGTGAGACGGCGGCGGACGAGGTGTGCGAACGGCTGCGCCTGCGCGTGGCCCACCACGACTGGGCCGCGATCGTGCCCGGGCTGCGGGTCACGGTCAGCATCGGGCTGGCCCGGGCGGGCGCGGGCGAAGACGCCCACGCGCTGTGCGTGCGCGCCGACGCCGCGCTCTATGCCGCCAAGCGGGGCGGGCGCAACCGGCTGGTCGGGGCGGGACTCCGGCCGCACCCCTGATCGCGGGAAGCGAGACCCGTGCCGCCGCGCGGCTGCGCTCTCCTACACTCGGGCGGGAGGTGCCGTTCATGATGAATCGACGCGTGGGCCCGCTGGCCGTCGCTGCAACCGTTCTCGCCCTGGCCGCGCCGGGCGCGGCTGCCCAGGACCTGGCGGCGCAGCTCCAGCCGCCCCTGGACCTGAAGCCGGTGGCCTTCGCCGGCGAGGTGAAGGAGTCGATCGGCCTGTTCACCGACGTCGCGAACGTGGTCTTCAAGCCGGCGGGCGACGGGCCTTTCCCGGCCGTCGTGCTGATGCACACCTGCGGCGGGCTCAAGGGCGCGCCCAATGCCCACATGAAGCAGCACGCGCAGACGCTGCTGGCGGCCGGCTACGTGACGCTGGTGATCGACAGCTTCGGGCCGCGCGGCTTCGACAACTGCGCGGTGCGCACGCCGAGCACGTCGAGCGGCATCGCCGACGCCTATGCGGCGCTCGCCTTGCTGGCCTCCAAGCCCTTCGTCGACGGCGGACGCATCTACCAGGTCGGCTACAGCTGGGGGGCGTTCGTCTCGGCCTTGCTGGCGTCGCCGCAGAGTGCGAGCCTGGCGGGGTCGCAGCGGCGCTTCGCGGCCACCGTGGTCAACTACGGAAGCTGCGCGTTCAAGACCCACGCGCTGGTGCTGGACGACATCGACCGGCCGCTGCTGTTGCTGATGGGCGGGCGCGACGAGGAGGTGCCGGCCGCCCCGTGCTTTCCCCGGCTCGACGAGCTGAAGGCGGCCGGCAAGCCGGTGCAGTGGCATGTCTTCCCCGAGGCGTCTCATGCCTGGGACAAGGTCGGCCTGGCCTCCAGGGGCTACATCTACAGCCCGGAAACCACGAAGGACGCCACCGCCCGCCTGCTGAAGTTCATGACCGAAGTGCGCTGAATGCCGGCGGCCTCGGCCGCAGCACCGGCCACGTAAAATCGCGCGTTTCCACCGGGGCGCCCTGGCCCCGAGGCCGGCCTTCCATTCCGAGACCGTCGCGTGAGCTCCAGCCCCCAGCACCTGTTCCACTTCGAGGGCGGCAACGCGCTGTCCGCCTTCCGCGCGCAAGCGCTGCTGCCGCGCTTGCAGGCGGTGCAGCCGCGCATCACGGCCGTGCACGCCCGACACGTGCACTGGGTGTGGAGCGAGCATGCGCTGGCCGGCGCCGAGCGCGACAAGCTCGAAGCGCTGCTGCGCTACGGCGACCCCTATGCCGGCTCGGGCGAGGGCGCGCTGCTGGTGGTGGCGCCGCGCCTGGGCACGGTGTCGCCCTGGGCCTCGAAGGCCACCGACATCGCGCACAACTGCGGCCTGGCGATCCGGCGCGTCGAGCGCGTCACCGAATACCGCCTCGTGCTCAAGAGCGGCCTGCTCGGCGGCGCCAAGGCCCTGAGCGACGACGAACTGAACGCCTGCGCCGCGCTGCTGCACGACCGCATGACCGAGAGCGTGCTGCGCTCGCGCGACGACGCGAGGCACCTGTTCGACGAGCAGCCGGGCAAGCCGATGGAGCACGTCGACGTGCTGGGCCGCGGCCGCGCGGCGCTGGTGGCGGCGAACGCCGATTTCGGCCTGGCGCTGTCCGACGACGAGATCGACTACCTGGTCGACGCCTTCACCGGCCTGAAGCGCAACCCGACCGACGTCGAGCTGATGATGTTCGCGCAGGCGAACTCCGAGCACTGCCGCCACAAGATCTTCAATGCGCAGTTCACGATCGACGGCGTGGCGCAAGAGAAGTCGATGTTCGGCATGATCCGCCACACCCACCAGCTCGCGCCGCAGCACACGGTGATCGCCTACAGCGACAACGCCAGCGTGATGGAAGGCCACGAGGTCGAGTGCTGGCTGCCGCAGGGCTACACCAACGCTCCGGTGTACGCGCCGCGCCGCGACACCGCGCACGTGCTGATGAAGGTGGAGACGCACAACCACCCGACCGCCATCTCGCCCTTCCCGGGCGCGGCCACCGGCGCCGGCGGCGAGATCCGCGACGAAGGCGCCACCGGGCGCGGCTCGCGGCCCAAGGCGGGGCTGACGGGTTTCTCGGTCTCCAACCTGCACCTGCCCGGCCGGCCCGGCTTGTCCGGGCCTGACAATCCCGAGCCCTGGGAGCGCGAGCCCTGCGGCAAGCCCGCCCACATCGCCAGCCCCTTGCAGATCATGATCGACGGCCCCATCGGCGGCGCCGCGTTCAACAACGAGTTCGGCCGGCCCAACCTGCTGGGCTACTTCCGCGTCTACGAACAGACGGTGGCCGGCGTGCGGCGCGGCTACCACAAGCCGATCATGATCGCCGGCGGCTTGGGCACGATCTCGGCGTCGCAGACGCGCAAGATCGAGTTCCCCGCCGGCACGCTGCTGGTGCAACTGGGCGGCCCCGGCATGCGCATCGGCATGGGTGGCGGCGCCGCGAGTTCGATGGCCGCCGGCGCCAACGCCGCCGAGCTGGATTTCGACTCGGTGCAGCGCGGCAACCCGGAGATCCAGCGCCGCGCGCAGGAGGTCATCAACCACTGCTGGGCGCTGGGCGAGGTGAATCCCATCCTGGCGATCCACGACGTGGGCGCCGGCGGCATCAGCAATGCGTTCCCGGAGCTGGTCGACGGGGCGGGCCGGGGCGCGCGCTTCGACCTGTCCAAGGTGCCGCTGGAGGAGTCCGGCCTGGCGCCCAAGGAGATCTGGTGCAACGAGAGCCAGGAGCGCTACGTGATCGCGCTGCGCGCCGACGCGCTGCCGCTGTTCCGGGCGATGGCCGAACGCGAGCGCTGCCCGTTCGCGATCGTCGGTGTGGCCACCGACGAGAAGCAGCTCGTGCTGGTGGATTCATCCGCTCGCCCCGAGCCTGTTCCACCCGTTCCCCCCGAGCCCGTTGCACCGGTTCGCCCTGACCCCATTGCACCCGTTCGCCCTGAGCCCATTGCACCCGTTCGCCCTGAGCCTGTCGAAGGGCTTCGACACGCTCAGCCCGAACGGAGTGCCCGGATCGACCAGGGTGCCGGCATCGACCAGGCTGTCGCGATCGACATGCCCATGGACGTGCTGCTCGGCAAGCCGCCGCGCATGCAGCGCGACGTGCGGCGCGTGGCGCGCGCGGCCGCGCCGCTGCAGCTCGACGACGTGGCGCTGGAGCAGGCCGCCTTCGACGTGCTGCGCCACCCGACGGTGGCCAGCAAGCGTTTCCTGATCACCATCGGCGACCGCACCGTCGGCGGGCTCGACCACCGCGACCAGATGGTCGGCCCCTGGCAGGTGCCGGTGGCCGACTGCGCCGTGACGCTGGCCGACTACGGCGGCTTCGCCGGCGAGGCGATGAGCATGGGCGAGCGCACGCCGCTGGCCGCACTGGACGCGCCGGCCTCGGGCCGGATGGCGGTGGGCGAGGCCATCACCAACCTGCTGGCCGCGCCGATCGAGCTGGCGCGCGTCAAGCTCTCGTGCAACTGGATGGCCGCATGCGGCGAGCCGGGCGAAGACGCGGCGCTGTACGACACCGTGAAAGCGGTCGGCATGGCGTTGTGCCCGGCGCTGGGCATCAGCGTGCCGGTGGGCAAGGATTCGCTGTCGATGCGCACGCGCTGGAACGATGGCGGTGAGGCGAAGCAGGTCACCGCGCCGGTGAGCCTGATCGTCTCGGCCTTCGCCAGCATCGCCGACGTGCGGCCCACGCTGACGCCGCAGCTTCAGCCGGGCGACACCACGCTGGTGCTGGTCGATCTCGGCCAGGGCCGGCGGCGCATGGGCGGCTCGATGCTGGCGCAGGTGCTCGGCCAGTTCGGCGACACCGTGCCCGACCTCGACGACCCGGCGCTGCTGAAGGCCCTGGTCGCGGCGGTCAACGAGCTGCGCGGCCAGGGCCGCATCCTCGCCTACCACGACCGCAGCGACGGCGGCCTGTGGGCCACGGTGTGCGAGATGGCCTTCGCCGGGCACATGGGCGTCGACCTGAACGTCGACCTGCTGGTCACCGAAGGCGACGGCATCGCCGACAGCCGCGCCGAGTACGGCGACACCAAGAACTGGGCCACCCAGGTGGGCGCGCGGCGCCAGCGCCTGACGCTGGAGGCGCTGTTCAACGAGGAACTCGGCGTGGTGCTGCAAGTGCCCAGCGCCGTGCGCAACGAGGTGATGCAGACGCTGCGCGCGCACGGCCTGAGCCGGCACAGCCACTTCGTCGGCAAGACCAATGCGCGCGGCGTGGTCGAGGTGTGGCGCGACGCCAAGGCGGTGTTCAGCGCCTCGCTGCGCGATCTGCACCAGGCCTGGGACGAGGTGAGCTGGCGCATCGCCGCGCTGCGCGACAACCCGGCCTGCGCCGATGCCGAGCACGCGGCCGCCGGCGCGCCCGACGACCCGGGCCTGCACCTGCACCTCACGTTCGATCCGGCCGAGGACATCGCCGCGCCCTTCGTCGCCGCGGCGCGACCCAAGCTCGCGATCCTGCGCGAGCAGGGCGTCAACTCGCACGTCGAGATGAGCTACGCGATGCACCAGGCGGGCTTCGAGACCTACGACGTGCACATGAGCGACCTGCAGGCCGGCCGCGCGCGCCTGGACATGTTCCGGGGCTTCGTCGCCTGCGGCGGCTTCAGCTACGGCGACACGCTGGGCGCCGGCGAGGGCTGGGCGCGCTCGGTGATGTTCAACCCGGCGCTGGCCGAGCAGTTCGCGGCCTTCTTCGGGCGCGACGACACCTTCGCGCTGGGCGTGTGCAACGGCTGCCAGATGATGGCCGCGCTCGCGCCCCTGATCCCGGGCGCGCAGGCCTGGCCGAAGTTCACCCGCAACCGCAGCGAGCAGTTCGAGGCGCGGCTGGCGCTGGTGGAGGTGCTGGACAGCCCGTCGATCTTCTTCGCCGGCATGGCCGGCAGCCGCATCCCGATCGCGGTGGCGCACGGCGAGGGCTTCGCCGACTTCTCGCAGCGCGGCGACGCCAGGGCCGTGCAGCGCGCGATGCGCTTCGTCGACCACCACGGCCGGCCCACCGAGGCCTACCCGGCCAACCCGAACGGCAGCCCCGACGGCCTGACCGCGGTGACCACGCCCGACGGCCGCTTCACCGTGCTGATGCCGCACCCGGAGCGTGTGTTCCGCAACGTGCAGATGAGCTGGACCAGCGGCGACGCCAGCCAGCCCAGCCCCTGGATGCGCATGTTCCGCAACGCCCGCCGCTGGGTCGGCTGAGGGCGGCGCCGCGACGCCGAGAGAGGACAACACCATGGCAGCCACCGACTTTTCCGCCTGGGACCCGGCCAGTTGGCTCAAGCAGTGGAGCGCGGCGCTGCAGCTCGCGCCGAACACGCTGGTGCAGCCCATCCTGCCGGGCTGGACGCTGAACGTGAACGCCTTCAACAGCAGTTCGCCCCAGACCGAGGCGGAGGTGACGCAGCGGCACAGCTACGGCCGCCAGCTCGGCCGCATCGGCGACGCGCTGGCCATCCTGATCGACGCGCGCGACCCCCGGGGCGGCGACGCCCGCTTCGACGACTTCCGCAGCATGAAGGCCGAGATCGACGCCATCAAGGCCGGCAACGCGCAGGCGCGCGTCGAGCGGCTGCTCGCCGACCTCGACCTGCTCGCGGCGCTAGACCCCGCGGCCTGCAAGCGGCTGCGCGCCGAGCTGAAGAAGCGGCTGCCGGGCTGAGCCCCGCATTCGCACCCGGCGTGGCGGGCCGGCGTCAACCTGTCAGGGTTGACGGTGGTGCGGCCGGCGCTGCGCCGCCACAATGCCGTCTCAAAAGAGGCGTCGCAAGCGCGCGGGAGGGCACGCGCCTTGCGTCGATGATGAGACCGTCGTTGGAGAAACCACAGATGAGCCAGTTTTTCGCGGACCTCGTGATCCGCACCGACGAGGCACGCCGTGCCTTCGAGACCCACCCCGTCGTGCTCGACGCCGTGGCCAAGGGCATGTCGCTGCCGCGCTACCGCACGCTGCTGCTCGAGCTGTACCACGTGGTGTGGCACTTCAACCCGGTCTGCGCGGCGGCGGCCAGCCGCATCGCCGACAGCCACAAGGCGGTGCGCTACTTCCTCTACGAGCACATGCAGGAGGAGTCGGGCCACGAGGAATGGGTGCGCAACGACCTCGAGGCGGTGGGCGTGCCGGCCTCCGACACCGACGGCTGGAAGCCCTCGGCCTACACCCAGGCTCTGGTGGGTTACAACTACTGGGCCGCCGAGCGCTCGCACCCCTGCTCGGTGCTGGGCATGCTGTACACGCTGGAGGTGATCGCCTCGGTGTACGGCGGGCCGTTCGCCTCGGCGATCAAGGAGGCGCTGCTGCTCGAAGGCGAGCGCGGCGTGTCCTTCATCGGCTCGCACGCGACGATGGACGCCGAGCACATGGCCGACCTGCGCAAGATCCTCGTCACCGTCGGCGACCGGCCGGCACAGGACGCGATCGTCGACGCCGCGCTGCTGAACTTCCACCACTTCACCCGCATCATCGAGCAGGTATGACGACCGCCGCAGCTTCATCCCGGGGAGGCGGGCTGGCGGCGATCCTGTCGCGCCCCTACAAGTACCTGCGCCTGGAGTGGACCGGCGAGCTGGGCATGCTGCGCGTGCGCACCTGCGTCAAGCCGATCCAGTGCTACAGCCTGGCCGGCATGTCGGAGCTGCAGCAGATGCTCGACGACATCGCCGCCAACCCCGGCGTGGTGCGCCACTTCGTGCTCAGCTCCGACGTCGCCGGCGTCTTCAACTTCGGCGGCGACCTCGCGCTGTTCGTGCTGCTGGTGCGCGCGCAGGACATCGACTCGCTGAAGATGTACGGCCGGCGCTGCATCGACCTGGTGTGGTGGATGGAAACCGCCGCGCTGCGCGGCGTGCACACCACCGTGCTGGTGCAGGGCGACACGCTGGGCGGCGGGCTGGAGTCGGTGCTGCCCTTCCACCAGGTGATCTTCGAGCGCAGCGCGCAGGCCGGCTTCCCCGAGGTGCTGTTCAACCTGTTCCCGGGCATGGGCGCGTGGCAGTTCACGATCCGCAAGGCGGGCTTCGCGATCGCCAACGACATGATCCTCAGCGGCCGCCTCTACACCGCCGAGCAGTTGCACCGGCGCAGCCTGGTCGATGCGGTCGTCGACGACGGCGCCGGCGAGGAAGCCATCCTCGACGTGGTGCGCAGCGTCGAGCCCAAGCTGCGCGGCACGCTGGCGGCGCTGCGCGCGCAGCGCATGGCCGCGCCGATCACCTACCAGTCGCTGGTCGAGGCCGTCGACCTGTGGGCCGAGACCGCGCTGACGCTGACCACGCGCGACCTGCGCCTGATGGAGCGCCTCGCGCGCGCCCAGGTGCGCAAGGCCGGCGGCGCGGAGGAGGGCGCGGTCGAGGAGATCAAGAAGATCGAGCTGGACACCGCCTGGGGCGACCTGCGCAGCGGCACCGGGCTCACCGCCTGGGGCGCACTCTAGATAGAAGTCGAAGGGGACCAGGGCGCCATCAGAGCCAGGTCGAGATGATCTCGCGCAACTGATCGCGCGTGTACGGCTTGGCGAGGTGGGCATCCATGCCCACTTCGAGCGCGTGCGTGCTGTCTTCTTCGTAGGCGTTGGCGGTCAGCGCGACGATCGGCGTGCGCGGCAGGCGCTGCCGCAGCTCGCGGGCGCGGATGTGCCGCGTCGCGGTGTAGCCGTCCATCACCGGCATCTGGCAGTCCATCAGCACCAGGTCGACCGAGCGGCGCGTCAGCACGTCGAGTGCCTCCATGCCGTCGTGCGCCTCGATGCAGTCCAGGCCGAGCGATTGCAGCATCTCCTCGGCGATCACGCGGTTCACCGGGTTGTCCTCGACCACCAGCACCGTGCCGGACAACTGCGAAGGCAGCGCGTCCAGCGGCGACATCGCGGAGTCGGGCAGCGCGCCCTCGGGCGGGTTCGGGTCGGCGTCGAACACCAGATCGAAGTGGAAGCGCGCGCCGCGCCCCGGCCGGCTGTCCAGCGCGATGCGCCCGCCCATCGCCTCGACGATCTTCTGGCTGATCGCCAGGCCCAGGCCGGTGCCGCCGGCGCGCCGGCTGCGCGAGCCGTCGATCTGCTGGAAGGGCTGGAACAACTGGTCTTGCAGCTCGAGCGGCACGCCGATGCCGCTGTCGGTCACCTCGAAGCGCACGCCCGGCCTCACCGGCGTGCCGGTTGCCGGGGCGACGCTCAGCCGGACGCCGCCGCGCTCGGTGAACTTGATCGCGTTGCCGACCAGGTTCAGCAGCACCTGCTTGAGCCGCTGCGCATCGCCCAGCACCCAGTTGGCGCTGTCCGGGTCGACGTCCAGCGTCAGCGTCAGGCCCTTGGCCTCGGCGTTGGCGCGGAACAGCGCCACCACCGACGAGGCGGTGGCGTGCAGCGACAGCGGGTTGCGCACCAGGTTGAGCTTGCCGGCCTCGATCTTGGAGTGGTCGAGCACGTCGTTGAGGATGGCCATCAGCGACTCGCCCGACGAGGCGGCCGTCTTCACCAGGCGGCGCTGCTGCGGGTCGAGCGGCGAGCTGCGCAGCAGTTCGAGCGCGCCCAGCACGCCGTTCATCGGCGTGCGGATCTCGTGGCTCATCGTCGCGAGGAACTGCGACTTGGCGGTGTTGGCCGCCTCGGCCGCTTCCTTCGCGCGCAGCAGCGATTCGTTGGCCGCGTCGGCTTCGAGGCTGTGGCGGATCGCCTGCGTCGTGATGGCGGTGAACTCGCGCGCGGCGCGTGCCATCGTCAGGCCGAAGATGACCACCATGCCGGCGATCGGCAGCGAGCCGTCGTCCTTGCCCACGGCGGCGACGATGGCCAGCGCGCCCAGTTGCGGCGCCGTCAGCAGCGCGAAGGAGCGGCCGACCAGCGGCATGAAATAGGCCGCCACGGCGACCGAGCCGCACACCAGGATCACGAAGGCCGTGGCAAGCGCCGGGCTCAGGTGCGGATAGATGGCGAAGGTGGCCACCACCCAGAGGATGCCGGCCGAGGCCGAATTGGCCTGCAGGCCGAGCCCGGCGCGGCGCACCTCGGCTTCCGACAGCGGCGTTGGCTGCCGATAGCGCTGCCACAGCCACCAGCGCCATGCGGCGGTCGGCACGCCGATGATGCCGCAGGCGATCGCCGCCGCGGTGCGGCCGACGTCGATGCCGAACCAGACCATCAGCGCCACCACCAGCAGCAGCGGCGACGCGCTGCGGCCCGCGTTGCGCAGCGCGAGTTCGAGCAGCTCGCGCCGGACGTGGGCTTCGGTGGTGCTGGCTGGATTCATCGGCGTCCAAGCATAACCCCGCCCTTGCGCTATCGTCCGCAGGACATGCCCTCGAAGGAACGTTTCGACCGACTCGACGCGCTGCGCGGCGTGGCCATCGTCTGGATGGCCGCCTTCCACTTCTGCTACGACCTGAACTACTTCGGCGTCATCCGCCAGAACTTCTACACCGACCCGGTCTGGACGCAGCAGCGCGTGTGCATCGTCTCGCTGTTCCTGTTCTGCGCCGGGCTGAGCCTGGCGGTGGCGCTGGACCAGGGCCAGACCTGGCCGCGCTTCTGGCGCCGCTGGGCGCAGATCGCCGGCTGCGCCGCGCTGGTGAGCCTGGGCTCGGCGCTGATGTTCCCGCGAAGCTGGATCAGCTTCGGCATCCTGCACGGCATCGCGGCGATGCTGGTGCTGGCGCGGCTGCTCGCGCCGCCGCTTGCGCGGATGAAAGGCGGGCTGTGGCTGGCCGGCGCCGCCGCGATCGCGCTGCCGCGGCTCGTGCAGCACGCCTTCTTCGACACGCGCTGGACCAACTGGGTCGGCCTGGTCACGCACAAGCCGGTCACCGAGGACTACGCGCCCGTCCTGCCCTGGCTGGGCGTGCTGCTGTGGGGCCTGGCGGCGGGGCGCTGGGTGCTGGCGCATCGCCGCGCCTGGCTGGCCGGCGCGCTGCCGGCCGCGCTCGCGCCGCTGGCCGCGCTCGGCCGCTGGAGCCTGAGCTTCTACATGCTGCACCAGCCGGTGTTGATCGGCGTGCTGTGGCTGGTGGTGATGCTCGGGCGGTGAGCGCCGTAAACTGCGCGTTCAACCATCGGAGTTCGGTATGTCCACGCTGGTCGAAGAACTGTCTGCCCGGGCGAAGGCCTTGCCGCCCGAAGATCGAGCGCGCCTCGCGGCGGAGTTGCTCGACTCCTTGCAGGCAGCACCCGACGCCGAAGCCGAGGCCGAGGCCGCCTGGGAGCGTGAGATCGAGCGCCGCGTCGCGCAGATCGAGTCGGCAACGGTTGAATTGATTCCGGCCGAGGATGTCCACGCGGAAGCGCGCCGCCTGATCCGGCGGTGAGGACGGTTCGCTATCACCCCGAAGCCCGGGCCGAGTTCCTGCACGAAGTTCGGTACTACGCGGCCATCAGCCCCCGTCTCGCCGAGCGCTACGACAGCGCCGTCCATGCGGCGGAAGCGGCCGCCGCCAGCACGCCGCAGGCCTGGCCCCGGTACAAGCACAAGACCCGTCGCGTGATCGAACGGCGCTTCAAGTTCTCGCTCGTGTACCTGCACACGGACCGCGAGGTCTACGTCGTCGCGGTCGCGCCCACCGACAGGAAGCCCGGCTATTGGAAGACGAGGCTGGCCGGCGTTTGACGCACGCCGGCTCCCCGCTCAGCCGCGCAGCTTCTCGGCCGCCGCGTCGATCGCCGCCTTCAGCTCGGCATAACTGCGCGTCACCGGGAACTGCGGAAACTGCGCGACGATCGATTCGGGCGGGTGGATGAAGAAGCCCGCATGCGCCGACATCAGCATGCCGGTGTCGTTGTACGAATCCCCGGCCGCGATCACCTGGAAGTTCAGCAGGCGCAGCGCGTTGACCGCATGGCGCTTCTGGTCGGGCATGCGCAGCAGGTGGCGGGTGACGAAGCCCTGCTCGTCGACCTCCAGCCGGTGGCACAGCAGCGTCGGCCAGCCGAGCTGGCGCATCAGCGGCTGCGCGAACTCGTAGAAGGTGTCCGACAGGATCATCACCTGGTAGCGGCTGCGCAGGTCGTCGAGGAAGTCCTTCGCGCCCGCCATCGGCCCCATGCCGGCGATCACCGCCTGGATGTCGGCGAGCTTGAGGCCGTGCCGCCTCAGCAGGGCTATGCGAAAGCGCATCAGCTTGTCGTAGTCGGGTTCGTCGCGCGTGGTGCGCGCCAGCTCGGCGATGCCGGTGCGCTGGGAGAAGGCGATCCAGATCTCCGGAACGAGCACACCTTCGAGGTCGAGGCAGATGACTTGCATGCGGCGAGGCTACCATGCCGGCCATGAGCAAACAGGTGCTGTTCGGCTTCCATGCCGTGACCGTGCGGCTGAAGACCGCGCCGCAGTCGGTGATCGAGCTGCACGTCGACGCGGCGCGCCGCGATGCGCGCATGCGGCAGTTCGTCGAGCGCGCCCGCGAGGCCGGCGCGAAGATCGTCGACAGCGACGACGAGCGATTGCGCCAGCTCTGCGGCACGCACCGCCACCAGGGCGTGGTGGCGCGCGTGCAGCCGGTGGCCCGGAGCCATTCGCTCGACGACACGCTGGACGCGGTGGACGGCGCGCCGCTGCTGCTGGTGCTCGACGGCATCACCGACCCGCACAACCTCGGCGCCTGCCTGCGCGTGGCCGACGGCGCCGGCGCGCACGCGGTGATCGCGCCCAAGGACCATGCGGTGGGCGTCAACGCCACCGTCGCCAAGGTGGCCAGCGGCGCGGCCGAGACGGTGCCTTACTTCATGGTGACCAACCTCGCGCGCACGCTCAACGAGCTGAAGGAGCGCGACATCCGCGTCATCGGCACCTCGGATCGCGCCGAGCGCTCGCTCTACGACGCCGACCTGCGCGGCCCGGTGGCGCTGGTGCTGGGCGCCGAAGGCAGCGGCATGCGCCAGCTCACCGCCAAGACCTGCGACGAACTGGTGCGCCTGCCGATGAAGGGCGCGGTGGAGAGCCTGAACGTCTCGGTGGCGTCGGGTGTGTGCCTGTACGAGGCGCTGCGCCAGCGCGACGCCGATGCGTGAGCCCGGCGCCGACGTGCACAACCTGCGCGAGCGCATCGACGGCGCCGCGCGCATCTGCGTGCTCACCGGCGCGGGCATGTCGGCCGAGAGCGGCATCGCGACCTTCCGCGATGCGCTGACCGGGCTGTGGTCGCGCTTCGATCCGGGGCAACTCGCCAGCGAGGAGGGCTTTCGCGCCGACCCGCAGTTGGTGTGGGACTGGTACGCCGAGCGCCGCGCCAACGTGCGCGCCGCGCAGCCGAACGCCGGCCACCTCGCGCTGGGCGCGTTCGCGCGGCGCCGCCCGGGCGTGCTGACGCTGGTGTCGCAGAACGTCGACGACCTGCATCAGCGCGCCGGCAATGCCGACACCATCCGCCTGCACGGCGACATCCTCGCCGACCGCTGGCTCGAACCCTGCCGCTGCGGGCGGCAGCGCGACCCGCGCGAGGCCACGCCCGGCCGGCCGCCGCGCTGCCCCGATTGCGGCAAGCTCGTGCGCCCCGGCGTGGTGTGGTTCGGCGAGGCGCTGCCCGAAGGCGCGCTGGAGGCGGCCGAGCGCGCCGCATGCGCCGCCGAGGTGATGCTGGTGGTGGGCACCTCGGGCGCGGTGTGGCCGGCGGCCGGGCTGGCCGCAACGGCACGCCGCGCCGGCGCGTTCGTGGCCATCGTCAACCCGCAGCCCAGCGAGATCGACGCCGCCGCGCACGTGCTCGTGCCGGGCACGGCGGCGCAGGTGTTGCCGCAGTTGTTCCATGATGCCGTCGCTTAGTGCGCCAGAAAGCGCCTATGCTAGAACTCAACATGCCACGCCCGCAAAGAGGCATGGCCCCTGGGCTGCGGCCCAGAGTGGTCTAAATCACATCCTGCCCCATTGCAATTTCTCGCACCAGCATGAGTGTGCTTGCTTTGGCTAAGGCCACGTCACGTGGAGAAACCAAGTCTTGCTCAAACCGAGTGGCTAGTTGACGATACGCCGCCATCAGACAAATCACTAAACCTGACTCGTGTGCTGAAAGCCGTGACTCCATGCGAGCAACTGTGGCTTCAAGCTCCGCGAGGGGAACTGGCGTCAACGCGCTCGGGCTACTCACAAGGACCTCCAGCCTGCGCAAGAGGCTCAAGGCTATCCGATCTCGGCGGCCCGCGCCGGCGATCGTTGTTTAATCCAGTGGCTAAACCCATCCATCTCGAGCGTCCCGACATTGGAAACGGCCTACCACAGCAGGCCCAGCAGCGCGGCCCGTACGGCGGCGGCAGTTTTGCTACTAGTGCCGAGTTTGGCGCAGGCGTTGCGCACGTGAAAATTCACGGTAGCCTCCGAGATGCTGAGAATCACCGCGATGTCGGCTGATGTCTTGCCGTCGCAGGACCAGCGCAGCACGTCCAACTCGCGGTCCGACAGGGCGTCGTTGTCGATGTTGCCTATCAGGCGCGCCCCCCAAACTTTCAGCATGCCTTCGTGACACAAACAGGACAGCCACTGCAACCGTGCTTGTTTTACGGCGATCTCGTCCGCGTTGATGACCGGCTCACGGCGCACAAAGCTCAGCAGGCTCACGTTGCCGTGCAAGTCGCGCCGGGGTTGCGCCCAACCATGATTCAAGCCATGCTCCTGGGCCTCCAAGCGCAGCTGCGGACAGGATGTGAATAGCTCATCGGTCCACAGGATCGGCGCATCGCTGGTGATCGCATGCCTGACTGTGGGATCTTGCAACAGGTAATTCTGCGCTTCGTAACGACGCTTCCAAGCCTCGGGGTAGTTGCTGCACCACATCACGCGCGGCGCTGCCAGTGGGACCGGAGCCTTCATCCCGAACGAGCAGAATTCAAAGCCGAGCCGCTGTGCCTCAGCTGCTACGGCTGTGAAGGTTTCATCGCTCGTGGTCGCGCCCCTGATGAGGTGCAACTGGGCCATCTGCCAACCGCGCACGCTCCCCCCCGCTAGTCGACGGCGTTGAGCCGTCGCCAGTAATCAAGTCTACGGGCGAGGGCTGAGTAGCGTCCAGGCTGTGCTTAATGGGGTTGACGCACACCGCGTGTATGGTCTTGACGACGTGCTGCTGCCAGGGCAGTGTATCTATCACCTTGTGCAGAAGCTCCAGTGAGCGCGCCATGCCTAGCGATTTGCCATTGGCATCGATCACCCGCAGATTGGTTCGTATCGAATGCTGGCGCACCGTCAATTCTTCCTTGGGCAGCAACATTATCCAGTCCCAGCCGAGCGAAGCCGCCGGCCAGTCGTGGATAGCCCACTCGGTGTAGCCGCAGATGTCGCTCAGTGCTGTTGGCGACCAGCGGAGCCGTGCGTCCGACAGTAGCCCGTCATCGAAATCCATAGCTGTCTCAAGGTGCCTGAAGCATAGCCACGGCAGTTCGGGCAGTGACACGCACAGATAGCCATCGATGTTCATTCCTAGTGGCAGGGTGATGGACTAGATGTCCCTCAGCAGTGTAGGCAACCGACCGACGGTTTGACCCTATCAGGTTTCATAGTTGAAGAAGCGAGCCGCACCGACTGAAATTCCGAACACACAGCACGTGTCTCACCGGAGGGTCGACATGCGAATCGCCTGTTTTGCTGATTCCGAACTGACGGATTCGAGCCGCTGCGATATTGCACGCTACCGCTACCGGGTGTTCGTTGGCCAACTTGGCTGGGATCTGCCAGTCCCACATGACCACGACCAAGATGGGTTCGACGTGGCCTATACGCGGCACGTGGTCGCGACCGAGGTCAACACTATCGTCGGCTACGCACGGTTGCTGCCAACGACTCGACCCTACTTGCTGCGCTCGGTGTTCCCGGACCTGCTCAACGGCGGCTCGGCACCTTGCGATGAGGAGGTCTGGGAGCTGTCACGCTATGCTGCGACGGACCTGCGCCACGGAGACGCTAGCCCCGATATCTCTACGATCGTCGGAAAGGCACTGCTGCTTGAGGCAATGCGCGTGACGCAGGCCCAAGGGGCACACACGCTTGTCTTTTGCACGACTGTCGCTGTCGAACGGCTGTCGCGCCGCTGGGGCATGGACACGCGGCGCCTCGGTCCGACGAAGCGGACTTCGGCGGGACTGTTGGTCGCTGCAGCAATGAGTTGCAAAGAGTCCAACATGCATCTGCTGGCCGAGGGACAAGTACAACAAGCGCATCCGCCGAGGCCGGCCGGCTTACGGATGGAGTTCCGGGACGGCCTTCTGTCTGATCAAGCCCTACGGACGTGATCCGTCCCACAACGGACTGCCTCTCTGGCAGTACCGCCAGCCATGTGAGCTGGTGGTTTTTTCAATGTCACCAAGGAGTAGCGATCATGCAAACGCAACCCGTCAAGACTCAAGCTCCGGCGAAGCCGGTCGCTCCGGCATATGTTCGTTTCGAGACTCTACGTAAGACGCGGGACTTCGGCACGCTGTTCTCGTCAGACGCTCACTGAGTGAAACAAACGGGGGCAGGTGCATGACATCTGCCTCCTTTTCAATCAAATCTGTTGTTACATGCGAGAGGTCTCTCATGCATGCCGTTGCCCTCCGGTTGCGCCTGCACCGCCCCGTGATCGACTTGGTCGAGAGCGCGACTGCAGAGTTCTTCTCCAACGCAGTGGCGCGCAGTGCGACTGCGTTGCTCAACGACGAGTTCTATCCGATCTGGATACAGCGTCGTCACCCGCCCGGTTTTCGCGAACAGGTTTGCGCGGCAGCACATCTCGGTGCAGATGCCGCACTCTTTGACGGCACCAGACGCTATCATCCCAACGATACTTGCCGCGCCGTGTCCGAGGCTGTGGTCCAGTGGAGGCAACTGCCACTGCGGCGGCGGTGTCAGGCTGCCCGCGTACTGCTGATGCTCGGTGACTACGAGCGCCTCGGGCAACTACTCGCCGACGATGGTGACGATCCGCACCTGCGACTGACGAGGGTCTCGGTCGAAGTAGGGTTGCACCGCACAGGTCATCGTGCGTCGATCGATCACGAGCGCTATTTGGGCATCTGTCATGCTATCGCGGTGGACGGCCGGTTGAAGCCAGCCCTGCGCATCGCCGCTGGCATAAACGCGTTCCTACTCACGCTCCAATATAGTGGGCGCAGCGCTGCTTCCGAATATGAGTGGCTCGTGGCGCAGGCGCGTGTCCTGTCCACCCGCGACGACTTCCTGTCTCTGTCTCTTCAGTCGCGGATCTGGCGGGCCGCGGCGATGCATTCGCAGCGTGTGCGGTGCATCCCACGCATGCATCGCGAGATGGATCGAGCTCAACAACTAGGCGAGCATGCGCGTCCGGGAAATTCGATCGAGGCGTTCCTACGTACAGAGAACCTGTTCTCCGTGTACGAGAGTCGCACTAAAGAGTATTTGCACGTCGGCGACACGGACCGTGCGTGCGACTACGCGATAACGCTTGTAACGATGTTCCCACAGCAGTCGGCAGCCCTAATTGAACTCGGTGAAGTGCTACTCGCTCGCGCTCAGTGGCTTGAAGCGGCACGTCGCTATCTTGAGGCCGATGCATATGCGCCGCTTGGGTCGGCACTGGCGATGTTCATGGCCGGTGAGGCTTTCCGGCTCGCCGGGCGAAAGGCGCCCGCACTGGCCGCTTACGTTCAAAGCCAGCGCCAGGACAGGTTGGCAGTCTCTTCCGTACGGCAAGCGCTATATGTTGCGCATGCTCAAGGTTGCTCAGCGCCACTTCAGACCTGGGCGGAACGCGCCAGCGCCACCTGACGATATCGGAGCCGGAGAAAGTGATGAATATCCCAACCCTAGGCGAGACCCTCGTCGCGTCCTACTTCACCCTCTATCGCCCGGAGGCTGCAGCACCGCTGCACGCATGGCGCCCCTATCTATCTTGGTGCCGCGTGGTCGATGAGTCCCTCCCGCCCCGCAACTTGCAGCGCATTCTGCCGCCCGCATTCCGTGAGTCGCTTCAGGCTGAAATCGGCGGCCGTCGCAATCTCGCCCCGACACACCCGTTCTCGTTGGACTCAGATTTGGTGACTCCAGCTTGGATGCAACTGTGCGAGCGCGTGCGCACCTGCCCTTCGCTGTCGCTGCAGCAACGCGCGCGAGTACTAGGCCTACTGCTCTCGCTGGGCTACTTCCAACTGGTGCTTAAGCTCGGTCGCATGCCAGATTCGACCGAACTTGCCGCCGATCGCGACGCCGCGTCGATCGCCGGCAGTATCGCGGCGAGCAGTCTTATCCTTGCACTTGAGGGCTTGCAGCCATTCTCGCTAGAAGGATTCAAGAAAATCGCGACACATGTGCCCCGCGGTTCGATAGTGCGTTTCGATGCATTGATGAACTTGGTTGTGCAGTACGGGAAGAGCACCTACGACGTCAGCGCTGCACAGTCTTGGCGTGAGGAGGCGCATCGCGAGCTGGACGCGCAACTAGCGCTACACGGCACTGACAGCTTCAACGGGCATCTGCTTGCGAGTCGCTTTTACCGGGGAGCGTCGTACGTTCCCTTCTTGCTCGGGCAGCGCGAGGCAGTCATGCGAGAAATGGAACTCTGCGAACAGCACGCGAGAGCGATGGTGCCACGTGACGAGATTGACGAACTAATTTGGCGCGAGAACATGCTGCCAGTGTTGCAGAGCCGCTCCAAGGAGGCGCGCTGGATCGGTGACCTCGAGCTGGCCCACGAACGCCTTGCCGAGGGTTGCAGCATCGACCCCTCAGACCCCGTGCGCTGGATTGAGCTCGGCGAGGTGCGGCTCGACCTAGGTCACTACGAGGACGCCGAGGATTGTTACTCACGCGCTGCTGCGTTCGCGCCGCCGGGCGCGGCTTTGTCCAGCTACATGGTCGGTGAATGCGAGCGACTGCAGGGGCACGAAGCGATGGCATGCCTGTACTACCAGCGTGCGTTGAGTATCGATCCACTATGCAGCTCGGCGCTTAGACAATTGTGCGCGCTGGCACCAGTGTCTGGCCTCGCTGCGCTGGTCGAGACGCATGCTGCGTGAGGGCGAGCACCATGTTCCGATGTTCCGATTTCACGCGCGAGCAGCAGAGTCAAGTTGCTCTGTTGCTGGCACTACGCTTCATGGCGAGTGCCGCATCACTGCTGGTGGTTCCGTACTTGATGCTGATGCTGACCCGCGACATGGCGTTGTCGGCAATGGCAGCAGCCGTGATCGCAAGTCTCGTATTCGTTGCCGGGCGGCTGTTCGCGAGCCCGATCGGACGCATGGCCGACCGCTGGCCTCGTCGACGACTGATGCCGGTGACGTTGTTAGCGGGTGCCTTCTCCGCCGGTTTGCTCGCTTGGTCTCCAAAGCACGCCGGCTTGTCGGCAGCTGTGCCGGCTTGCATAGGCCTGAGCATCGCCGGCGCAGCCTTCCAGTTGCTCAATCGCACGCATATCGCTCGTAGCTTTCCGAAAGGCGGACTAACGCGTGTCTACAGCGGATCCAGTGCGGCTTACAACCTCGGCATGCTGGCTGGCACTGCCGCCGGTGGCCTGTGGGCATTCTCACGCGACGGTGCTGGACTGCCCGAGGCGGCCGCGCTAGCCTATCTCGCAGCGGCGCTGCTAGCGTTGCTGCTAGCGCCCGTACCTGCCGGGGCTGATGACGCCACAACACACGGTAGCACGGCGCGCAATCTGCCAGTACCGCGTGGGCCAGCCTTGCGGGCCTTCGCGGTGGCTGCCGGAGTACTTGGCTACCTGTCAACAACGGTGTACCTTAGCTTGGCTATTTATTGCGCGCGGGTCTTCGGCCATTCCGCCTACACATCGGTCTTTTTTGTTGCACAGTCGGCGGCGCTGATCGTTGCGCTTCCAGTTATCGGTGTCCGCATCAAGGCTCATCCTCCAGAGCAATTAGCTCAACTGTACTTTGGTGGTCTCTTGCTGGCGGCGGTAGGTTTCACGGCATTCTCACTCGTACCCGCTGATCATGGAGCGATCGCCAGCGGTGTGCTTGCGGTGTTCTTCTGCGTGAGTCAATGCCTCGCAATCCCGTCGGCAGACTCGTTGCTAGCGGCTACCTTTGATCATCAGGTATTGGGGCGCGTTTTTGGCACAACTATCAGCGGAGGTGCTGTGGGTAACGCACTGGCCTGTCTCGTCAATGGCGTCGCGCTGGATCAACTGGATACTGAGCAGTTGTACTGGCTGTGGGCCACTCCAGGCGTCGTGGGAGGCATCGTCCTCCTCGTTGCCTACCGATGTTGTGTGATGGCGAGACGCGCGCAGGTTGCTAATCTGGATGTCGTCGAACCGTGCCCGCTCGAGACAACTGTTTCCTGAGGGGACCGTGGAACAACAGGATCGCGAACTGAAATGCATGCGGGGTCGTTCGCCGGCGCAATGATCGTCATCGCAGAAAGCGAAGACGAAGAGGACCGCACGATAATTGCTGGCACTAGACTGTCCGGACTCAACGAAACGACAGCCAATATGACCGTCATCGACGTCCGCCACCCGCTGGTCAAGCACAAGGTCGGTCTGCTGCGCGAGTCCGACATCTCGACCAAGAAGTTCCGCGAGCTGGTCGGCGAGCTGGCGCGCCTGCTGGCCTACGAGGCCACCGCCGACTTCCCGCTCGAAACCGTCACCGTAGCCTGCTGGAGCGGCCCGGCCGAGGTGCAGCGCATCGCCGGGCGCAAGGTGACGGTGGTGCCCATCCTGCGCGCCGGGCTGGGCATGCTCGACGGCGTGCTCGACATGATCCCCAGCGCCAAGGTCAGCGTGGTCGGGCTGTCGCGCAACCACGAGACGCTGCAGCCCGAGCACTACTTCGAGAAGTTCGTCGGCCACCTCGACGAGCGCACCGCGCTGATCGTCGACCCGATGCTGGCCACCGCCGGCTCGATGATCGCCACCATCGACCTGCTCAAGCGCCGCGGCTGCAAGGACGTGCGCGCGCTGGTGCTGGTGGCCGCGCCGGAAGGCGTTGCGGCGCTGCAGCAGGCGCATCCGGATGTTCGCTGCTGGACGGCCGCGATCGACAGCCACCTCGACGAACTCGGCTACATCATCCCCGGCCTGGGCGACGCGGGCGACAAGATCTTCGGCACCAAGTAGCCGAGCCGCCGGCGCGGCGCCTTGCGATTCTTTACATGCTGGCAGCAGGGTTGACTTGCGGGCGACACGTGCGAGGGTTAGGGTGCACACCCATGAAGACGCTGCGCATTCCCTTCCGGCTCTGGATGACCGGCAGCCTCGCGGTGGTGATGGCCTCGCTGTGCACCGGCCGCGGCGTGCTCGATGCCGAGCGCCTGGCCGGCTCGATGCGCGTGCTGCGCCACAGCCCCTACGGCGTGAAGGAGACGCTGCGCCGCATCGAGGCCGCCGCCGAGGCGCGCGGCCTGCAGGTGCTGGCGCGTGTCGGCCAGCAGGGCTCGGTGGTGGTGCTGGCCTCGACGGTCGGCGGCACGCCGGTGCTGATGCAGTCGGAGGATTCGCCGCCCGACGTGCCGCTGGCGGTGCAGGTGCTGCGCAGCAACGACGGCGGCGCCGAGGTGCTGGTGCCGCAGTCGCTCGATTCGGGCTGGTACGGCATGCCCGCGCCGGTGGCCGACGAGCTGGCCGAGCTGCCCGACCTGCTCGGCCGCGCGCTCACCTGAGCGCGGCTCGTCTCAGATCCCGCCCAGCGCGCCGGTCGCGGCGCCCAGCGCCACCAGCCAGATCGGGCTGACGCGCGTGCCCAGCATCACCGCGATGGTCACGCCGATCAGCGCCAGCGCGCCGATGCGCTGCGCTGGCACGCGCACGAAGGGCTCCGCCAGCACCCAGCCGGTGGCCAGCAGCAGCCCGAGCGTCAGCGGCGCCATGCCGGTGGCGAAGGCACGCACCGCCAGGCTGTCGCGGCGCCGCGCGGCCCAGCGCGACACGGCCATCACCAGCAGCGTCGAGGGCAGCATGATGCCGATCAAGGTGGCCAGCATGCCGGCCACGCCGGCGACGTTCCAGCCGATCACCGCGACGAACAGCACGTTCGGCCCGGGCGCGGCCTGCGCGATGGCGATCGAGCTGGTGAATTGCGCGTCGCTGATCCAGCCGTGTTCGGCGACCAGGTAACGCTGCATGTCCGATGCGGTGGTGATCGCCCCGCCGATCGCCACCAGGCTCAGCAGCATGAAGTGGCCGGCCAGGCCGAGCAGGTCGCTCCAGGCCAGGCCGTTCATGGGCGCAGCTTCCATACCGCCAGTGCGATGGCCAGCGGGCCGAGCGCGGCCAGCACCGCCACCAGCGGCCAGCGTGCCAGCGCGACGGCGCCGAAGGCGGCGGCGGCCATCGCGGCGCACAGCGCCGTGCCGAGGCGGTTGCCGCGCAGCGTCGTCAGCAGGCGCAGCGCAGTGACCAGCACCAGCCCGGCGGCCACCGCGCCCATGCCGCGCAGCGCGCCGGCCACCTGCGGCACGTGTTCGAAACGGTCGTGCACCAGCGTCAGCGCGAGCACGATCGCCAGCGGCACGACGATCAACCCGGCCAGCGCCGCCAGCGCGCCGCGCCAGCCGAACCAGCGGTCGCCCAGCATCAGCGCGAGGTTGACCACGTTGGGCCCGGGCAGCACCTGGCTGGCCGAGAGCAGTTCGACGAAGTCGGCGCGCGAGACCCAGCCGCGCCGCTCGACCAGTTCGACCTGCGCCACCGCCAGCACGCCGCCGAAGCCTTGCAGCGCGAGGCGGTTGAAGGCGAGGAACAGCTCGATGCAGGAGCCGGGCGCGTTGTTCATCGTGCGGCCTCCGTGCGCCTGGCCGCCCAGCGGCTCAGCAGCATCGCCGCCACCATCCACAGCACGCCCACCGGGCTCAGCCAGGTGAAGCCGCTGGCGGCCAGCAGCGCGCCGCCGCTGGCCGCGCCGACCGCCTGGCCGAGGTAGATCGCCGAGGTGTTCAGCGCCATCAGCGCCGGGGCCAGCGCCGGCGCCGCCAGGCCCAGGCGCGCCTGCTGCGCCGAGTTGGTCGAGAAGCAGCCCAGCGCCCAGGGCACCAGCACGATCGCCATGCCCAGCATGCCGCCGGCCAGCGGCCAGGCCAGCAGCGACAGCGTGATCAGCGCCAGCGCGATCGCCGCGCAGCGCGCCGCGCCGACGCGGTCTATGGCGCGTGTCAGCACCACGTTGCCGATCAGCCCGAACAGGCCGAACCAGAAGAACAGCGCGCTGATCTGCGCCGGCGTCGCGGCCAGCACCTGGCGGTAGTAGGGCGCGAAGTAGGAGAACAGCGTGAACTGTCCGGCGCTCTGCAAGGCGGTGACGAGCACGATCGCCATCAGCGCCGGGTGCGTGAGGGCCTCGCGCCACGCGGCGCGCGACAGCGCCGGCGGCCGCACGCCGTCGGGCATCGCCGTGTGGACCCACACCGCCGCGCCCGCGCCGAGCACGGCCACCGTGGCGAAGGCGGCGCGCCAGCCGAAGGTTTCGCCGATCCAGGCGGCGATCGGCATGCCCAGCACCGAGGCCAGCGACCAGCCGAGGAAGACGAAGGTGATGGCGCGCCCGCGCCGCGCCGGCTCGCTCATGTGGCCGATCGCCGCGGCGGCCTGCGGCGTGAAGACGGCCGCGCCGAGCATGCACAGCACGCGCACGCCGGCCAGCGCGGCGTAGTCGGGCATCAGCGCCGACAGCGCGTGGCCGACGGCGTACCAGGCCAGCGTCAGCGTCAGCAGGCGGCGCCTGTCGAAGCCGGCCACCCAGTTCGCCAGCAGCGGCGCACCCACGCCCATCACCACCGCGCCCAGCGTGATCAACTGGCCGGCCAGCGCCACCGAGACTTCCAGCGAGCGCGCCAGGTCGTTGAGCGTGCCGGCCACGACCATCACGCCGCAGCCGATCACGAAGTTGCCCGCGAGCAGCGCCCAACGCGCCTGCGCCGTGCCGGCGCTCATCGGATCACGCGCAGCGCTTCGGGGTTGACGACGTTCGTCGGGTTCTTGGCGATGAAGTTGACGACGTTCTCGAACGCCGCGCGGAAGTACTGCTCGTAGCTGTCCAGTTCCACGTAGCCGATGTGCGGCGTGCACACCGCGTTCTCCAGGCGCAGCAGCGGGTGGCCTTGCAGGATGGGCTCGCTCTCGAACACGTCGACCGCCGCCATGCCGGGGCGGCCGCGGTTCAGCGCCGAGACCAGCGCGCCTTCCTCGATCAGCTCGGCGCGCGAGGTGTTGACCAGCAGCGCGGTCGGCTTCATGCGCGTCAGCGCGTCCAGGCGCACGATGCCGCGCGTGCTGTCGGCCAGGCGCAGGTGCAGCGAGAGCACGTCGCAGCTCTCGAAGAATTCCTCGCAGCTCGGCGCGGCGAGGTGGCCGTCGGCCAGCGCGCGCTCGCGCGCCGCCTCGCTGCCCCACACCTGCACCGTCATGCCGAAGGCGCGGCCGTAGCCGGCCACCATGCGGCCGATCTGCCCGTAGCCCCAGATGCCCAGCGTGCGCCCGCGCAGCATCAGGCCGATGCCGAAGTTCGGCGGCATCGACGCCGCCTTCAGCCCCGACTGCTGCCAGGCGCCGTGCTTGAGGTTGCCGATGTACTGCGGCAGCCGGCGCATCGCCGCCATGATCAGCGCCCAGGTCAGCTCGGCCGTGGCCGCCGGCGCGCCGACGCCCTCGGCCACGGCGATGCCCAGCCGCGTCGCGGCGTCGAGGTCGATGTGCGCGCCGACGCGGCCGGTCTGCGCGATCAGCTTGAGCTTGGGCAGCTTCTCCAGCAGCAGGCGCGGGAAGTGCGTGCGCTCGCGGATCAGCACCAGCACGTCGGCGTCCTTCAGGCGCACCGAAAGCTGGCCGATGCCCTTGACGGTGTTGGTGAAGACCTTGGCGTTGTACGGCTCCAGCAGCGCGGCGCAGCTCAGCTTGCGCACCGCGTCCTGGTAGTCGTCGAGGATGATGATGTTCACGTCGGCGGCGCTCTGGGGCGGATGGCGCCGATTGTGCACGGGCGGCGTCGCCGCCCGCCGCCGGGGGATCAGCCGCTTCTCAGCCGCTCAGGGCCACATGCCCTTGCCGGTGTGCAGGCCCGAGAAGCCCGAACGCGGCGCGCGTGTCGGGAAGTGGCGGTTCAGCCGGGCCAGGCGCTTGTCGGCCTCGAACTGGTTCAGCTCCAGCGAGACCAGCGCGAACACCTCGGCGCGCAGGTGCCACAGCTCGCGCATCGACTTGGCGTACTCGATGCGGTCCAGCAGCGCCGCGGCGGCGGGCAGCCGCAGGTCGGCGGTGGCGTCGAAGAAGTCCTGGCGCGCCGCGGCCAGCGCGCGCGAGCGTTCGGGCAGCGCGGCCGTGGCCCGCTCGGCGCCGGGCCAGCCGGCCACCAGCCAGCGCTTGACGCGCAGCAGCCAGTGGCGCGCCGTGCGCTGGCGTTGCGGAGGGCAGATTTCGAGCCGCGCGGGCCGGGTGCGGCCGACGCTGGGGCGGCTGGCGTGCTGAGGCGAGATCATGATTCCCAACGCTGGGCCCGTCGACAATGCGGGCATGGGCGCAGTGTGAACCTCCCCGTCGTGCCGCAACGTGACGAGCAGGCGCGGAAAGTGCCGGCTTTTTCACGCTTGGGCGTAAGCTCTGCCGCCGCCTGGATCCAGGACAAGAAGGAGAAAAACGATGCGTTGGGCTCGTCGAATCGCCGTGGGCTTGCTGGTGCTCGCCGCGGCGCTGGCCGTGGCGTTCGGAACCTACCGCTCGCTGGTGCTGCCGCGCACCGAGGGCGCGATCACGCTCGCCGGCCTGCACGGCGCGGTGAGCGTCGAGCGCGATGCCGACGGCATCCCGAGCATACGCGCCGGCAGCCTGCGCGACGCCTCGTTCGCGCTCGGCTTCGTGCATGCGCAAGACCGGCTCTGGCAGCTCGAGACGCACCGCCGCATCGGCGCCGGCCGGCTGGCCGAGGCCTTCGGCGAGGCGGCGCTGGAAACCGACCGCTTCCTGCGTGCGCTGGGTGTCGGGCGCACCGCCGCGGCACAGTGGGAGCGCCTCGACCCGCGCTCGCGCGAGCTGCTGCAGGCCTATGCCGACGGCATCAACGCCTTCGTGCGCGAGCAGATGCGCGCACGGCCGCCGGAATTCGTGCTGCTGGGCCTGCAGCCCGAGCCGTGGACGCCGCAGGACAGCCTGGCCTGGATGATCATGATGGCCTGGGACCTGGGCGGCAACTGGACCACCGAGCTGCAGCGCATGCGGCTGGCGCTGCGCCTGCCCGTTGCGCGCATCAACGAACTGCTGCCGCCCTACCCGGGCGAGAAGCCGCTGGCAACGGCCGACTACAGCGCGCTGTTCCGCTCGCTGAAGGTCGATGCCCGGCTCGGCGCGCAGGCGCTGGCCGCCGCGCCCGAATCGGGCGTGGAGGGCGTGGGCTCGAACAACTGGGTGCTGGCCGGCGCGCGCACCGGCAGCGGCAAGCCGCTGCTGGCCAACGACCCGCACCTGAAGCTCAGCGCGCCGGCGCTGTGGTACTTCGCGCGCATCGAGACGCCGGCCGGGCGCGTGGCCGGCGCGACGATGCCGGGGCTGCCGCAGGTGGTGCTGGGGCAGACCGAGCACATCGCCTGGGGTTTCACCAACACCGGCCCCGACGTGCAGGACCTCTACCTCGAACGCATCGACCCGGCCGATGCCGGCCGGTACCAGACGCCGCAGGGCTGGGAGGCCTTCGAGCGCTTCGACGAGGTGATCCGCGTCAAGGGCAAGCCCGACGAACACCTGAGCGTGCGCGCCACGCGCCACGGCCCGGTGATTTCCGACGGCGGGGCCGGCGCCGGGCTGACCGGCCCGGCCTCGGCGCCGGCCTATGCGATCGCGCTGCGCTGGACCGCGCTCGACCCCGACCCCGGCACGATGGAGGCGAGCTGGGAGATGACCGCGGCGCGCTCGGTCGACGAATTCGTCCGCGCCACCGCGCGCTACGTGGCGCCGATGCAGAACGTGGTGGTGGCCGACCGCGCCGGCCGCATCGCCGTGGTCTCGGCCGGCCGCGTGCCGCTGCGCAAGCCCGACAACGACCTGAAGGGCCAGGTGCCGGCGCCCGGCTGGCTGGCGCGCTACGACTGGGCCGGCTTCCTCGACGCCGGCGTCACGCCGCGCGAGACCGACCCGCCGCGCGGCTGGATCGCCACCGCCAACCAGCGCATCCACCCGGCCGACTACCCGCACTACCTGACCAGCGAGTGGGCGCCGCCGTGGCGCTACCAGCGCATCGAGCAGATGCTGGCGGCCCGGGAGAAGCACTCGATCGCCGACATGCGGGCGATGCAGGCCGACGAGCTGTCGCTGGCCGCGCTGCCCATGCTGCCGCTGCTGCGCCAGGCCGCGCCCGCGCACCCGCTGGCCACCGCGGCGCAGCGCGAGCTGGCCGGCTTCGACGGCGTGATGGCCGCCGACAAGGCCGCCCCGCTGATCTACTGGGCCTGGGCTCGCCACCTCGCGCACGACCTGTTCGCCGACGAGGCCGGCGAAGCCGCCTGGACGGCCAGCGTTCGCGCCTGGCGCGAGGCGATGCAGGACGTGATGACACGCCAGGACGACTGGTGGTGCGACGACAAGAGCACGCCGGCGCTGGAAACCTGCGCGCAGATCAACGACCGTGCGCTGGCGCGTGCGCTCGACGAGCTGCAGGCCGCGCAGGGGCCGGACGTTTCCGCGTGGCGCTGGAGCCGCGCCCACCAGGCGCGCAGCGAGCACCGGCCGTTCAGCCGCGTCAAGGCGCTGGCGCGCTGGTTCGAACTGCGCACGCCGGTGGGCGGCGACACCTACACCGTCAACGTGTCGCGCGTGAACCTCAGGCCCGACGCCAGCACCGGCGAGCTGTACCTCGACGAGCACGGCCCCTCGCTGCGCGCGATCTACGACCTGGGCGATGCGGCGAACTCGCGCTTCATGCACTCCAGCGGGCAGTCGGGCATCGCCCTGTCGCCGCACTACCGTGGCTTCGTCGAGCGCTGGGCGAGGGTGGACTACGTGCCGCTGTGGTCGGCGCCGGCGGTGCAGACGCTGAAGCTCGAACCCGGGCCTTAGCCGGCGGTCAGACCTGCCCGAACAGCGCCTTGCGCTGCGCCGTGTAGTGCCACCACGGCGCGGCCGGCGCGCCGCGCATGAAGTCGGTGGCGGCCATGAAGGTGTCGAGCACGCACGGATCCTGCCGCTGGCCGGTGGCGGCGCACAGCTTCTGGTAGAGCACGAAGGGATCCTTGCCGCGCAGCTCGGCCGGCGTGTGGATGCCGATCAGGCGCAGGTCGGCGGCCAGCGACGGGCCGATGTTGGGCAGTTGCTCCAGGCGCTCGCAGGCTTCGGCCGTGCGCGCCTTGGGCGACTTGATGGTCGTGGCCGTACCCATTCCATGCCACTCACATCAGCATGTTGTTGCGGATCAGGCCGACCGCCAGGCCCTCCAGCTCGAACTGCTCGTCGCCCGGGTGCACGACGATGGTCTCGAAGTCGGGGTTCTCGGGAATCAGTTCGATGCCCGTGCGCGTGCGGCGGAAGCGCTTGACGGTGACCTCGTCGCCCAGCCGCGCGACGACGATCTGGCCGTTCTTCGCCTCCTTGGCCTTCTGCACCGCGAGCAGGTCGCCGTCCATGATGCCGGCGTCGCGCATGCTCATGCCGCGCACCTTCAGCAGATAGTCGGGCCGGCGCGGGAACATGCCGGCCTCGACCACGTAGGTCTGGTCGATGTGCTCCTGCGCGAGGATGGGCGAGCCCGCCGCGACGCGGCCCACCAGCGGCAGCGAGAGCTGCGCGAGGCTGGGCAGCGGCAGGCTGAACTGCTTGACGCGCGATTCGGCCAGCGCGCGCAATGTGTCAGACTTCAAGCGGATGCCGCGCGAGGTGCCGCCCACCAGTTCGATCACGCCCTTGCGGGCCAGGGCTTGCAGGTGCTCCTCGGCGGCATTGGCCGATTTGAAGCCGAGTTCGGCGGCGATCTCGGCGCGCGTGGGCGGGGCGCCTGTGCGTTCGATGGCGCTTTGCACCAGATCGAGAATCTGCTGCTGGCGGTCGGTGAGTTTGGGCTTCTCCTGCACGGGCACTCCTTGGGCGCTGGATGCATGTCCAGCACCTGTATTTTCATCCAGTTTGTGAGTTCAATGCAAGACACCGCACTCACGGTGGCGGTGCTCGCCACCGGCGGCACCATCGCCGGTACCGCCGCGAGCGCCACCGACAACATCGGCTACAGCGCCGCGCAGCTCGGCGTGCAGGCGCTGGTCGACGCGGTGCCGGCGCTGCACGGCGTGCCGCTGCTCGCCGAACAGGTGGCGCAGCTCGACAGCAAGGACATGAGCTTCGCGGTGTGGGCGGCGCTGGCGCAGCGCGTGGCGCACCACCTCGCGCAGCCCGGCATCGCCGGGGTGGTGATCACGCACGGCACCGACACGCTGGAAGAGACGGCCTACCTGCTGCAGCGCCTGCTCGCGCCGCGCAAGCCGGTGGTGCTGACCGCCGCGATGCGCCCGGCCACCTCGCTGCTGCGCGACGGGCCGCAGAACCTGCTCGACGCGGTGACGCTGGCGCGCGAGCCCGGCGCGCGCGGCGTGATGGCCGTGCTGGCCGGCACGGCGCACTCGGCGCTCGAGGTGCGCAAGCGGCACAGCTACCGCCTCGACGCCTTCGGCTCGGGCGATGCCGGGCCGCTGGCCCACGTCGAGGAAGGCCGCGTGCGGCGCCTGCGCGACTGGCCGGCGGGCGAGCCGCTCGGGCTGGAGCGCATCGGGCAGGGCGACTGGCCCTGGGTCGAGATCGTCACCAGCCACGCCGGCGCGCGGCCCGAGGCCGTGCGGGCGCTGGTGGCCGCCGGCGTGCGCGGCCTGGTCGTGGCCGGCACCGGCAACGGCACGCTGCATCACGCGCTCGCGGCGGCGCTGCTGGACGCGCGGGCCGCCGGCGTCAGCGTGCTGCGCAGCACCCGTTGCCTGGCCGGCCCGGTGCAGCCCACCCCCGCCGACCGCCTGCCCTCGGCCGGCGGGCTGACGCCGGCGCAGGCGCGTGTCGAATTGATGCTGCGCCTGATGGGAACGGCTTAGACCACCGTCAGCGTCACGTCGATGTTCCCCCTCGTCGCGTTCGAGTAGGGGCAGACCTTGTGCGCGGCGTCGACCAGCGCCTGCGCGTCGGCTTTCGACCAGCCGGGCACGCTGATCTGCATCGCCACCTGGATGCCGAAGCCGGCCGGGATCGGGCCGATGCCGACCTCGGCGGTGATGGTGCTGTCCGCCGGCACCTGCTTCTTCTGCTGGCCCGCGACGAACTTCATCGCGCCCATGAAGCAGGCCGAGTAGCCGGCCGCGAACAACTGCTCGGGGTTGGTGCCGTTGCCGTTGCCGCCCATCTCCTTGGGCGGCGCCAGTGTCACGGCGAGCTTGCCGTCGTCGGATTTGGAGGTGCCTTCGCGGCCGCCGGTGGTGGTGGCGCGGGCGGTGTAGAGCACTTTGTCGAGGGCCATGGGTTCTCCTTCGGGTGGGCCTGGGAGCGCCGACTGTCGCGCACGCCGCATGACCGCGTGCGCGCCGGGGTGAAGCGCCGCGCGCTCAGGGCGCCGCCGCGCCGAGTTCGTCGATGCGGGTGGAGAGCTCCAGCCAGCGCCCTTCGAGCTGCTCGATCTGGTCGTTGACCGCCTTCAGGCGCTTGCCGGCCTCGGCGATCTGCTCGGGCGACAGCGAGGCATCGGCGAAGCCCGCCTCGATGCGCTCGCGCTCGGCGAACAGCACGCCGAGCTTGTGGTCGGCCAGCGTCAGCTCCTTCTTCAGCGGCTTGATCTCGTCGGCCCGCGCCTGGCGCGCCGCGGCGGCGGCCTTGCGGTCTTCCTTGCGGCTGGCGGCGGGCGCGGCGTCCTCGCGCGCCCTGCGCGACTGCTCGGTGGCCGCCTTGGCCGCCTCGCGCGACTGCTCGAGCAGCCAGCGCTGGTAGTCGTCGAGGTCGCCGTCGAAGGGCTTCAGCGCGCCGCCGGCCACCAGCCAGAACTCGTCGCAGACCTCGCGCAGCAGCGCGCGGTCGTGGCTGACCAGCATCACCGTGCCCTCGAACTCGTTGAGCGCCATCGACAGGGCCTCGCGCGTCGTCAGGTCGAGGTGGTTGGTCGGCTCGTCGAGCAGCAGCAGGTTGGGGCGCTGCCACACCAGCATCGCCAGCACCAGGCGCGCCTTCTCGCCGCCGGACATCGTGCCGACGGCCTGCGTGACCATCTCGCCGGTGAAGCGGAAGGAGCCGAGGAAGTCGCGCAGCTCCTGCTCGCGCGCCGGCGGGCCGACGTCGCGCGCCAGGCGCACCAGGTGCATCAGCGGCCCGTCGGCGGGCGAGAGCAGGTCCAGCTCCTGCTGCGCGAAGTAGCCGATCGCCAGCCCCTTGCCCTCGGTCATCGTGCCGGCCAGCGGCGCCAGCTCGTGCGCCACCGTCTTCACGAAGGTCGACTTGCCCTGGCCGTTGGCGCCCAGGATGCCGATGCGCTGGCCGGCGAGCACCGAGCGTTCGATGCCGCGCACGATCGGCGTCGCCTGCCCGGCATCGCCGCGGTAGCCGCAATCGAGCCCCGACAGCGCCAGCATCGGGTTCGGCAGCGAGGCCGGCTCGCGGAACTCGAACTGGAAGTCGCTCGCGGTCAGCACCGGCGCGATCTTCTCCATGCGCGCCAGCGCCTTGACGCGGCTTTGCGCCTGCTTGGCCTTGGTGGCCTTGGCCTTGAAGCGGGCTATGAACTTCTGCAGGTGCGCGATGCGCTCCTGCTGCTTCTCGTAGCTGGCCTGCTGCTGCGCCAGCCGCTCGGCGCGCATCTCCTCGAAGGCGCTGTAGTTGCCGCCGTAGCGCGTGAGCTTCGCGTCGTCGAGGTGCAGCGTGACCTGCGTGATCGCGTCGAGGAACTCGCGGTCGTGGCTGATCACGATCAGCATGCCCGGGTAGCGCTTCAGCCACGCCTCCAGCCACACCAGCGCGTCGAGGTCGAGGTGGTTGGTGGGTTCGTCGAGCAGCATCAGCTCGGCCGGGCACATCAGCGCGCGCGCGAGCTGCAATCGCATGCGCCAGCCGCCGGAGAAGCTGTTCACCGGCGCGTCGAGCTGCGCGGGCTGGAAACCCAGGCCGAGCAGCATGGCCTGGGCGCGGGCGCGCGCGTCGAAGCCGCCGGCGTCCGAGATCGCCTGGTGCGCCTCGGCGATCGCGTGGCCGTCGTCGTCGGCCTCGGCGGCGGCCAGGCGCTGCCGCGCCAGCGCCAACACGGCGTCGCCGGCGAGCACGAAGTCGGTGGCGCCTTCGTCGGTCTCGGGCATCTCCTGCGCCACCTCGGCCATGCCGCCGGGCTGCTGCCAGCGCGGCGGCATCTGCACCTCGCCGCCGTCGGCATGCAGCCGGCCGGCCAGCAGCGCGAAGAGAGACGACTTGCCGGCCCCGTTGCGGCCGATCAGGCCGATCTTCTCGCCCGGCTGCAGCGTCACGCTGGCGTGCTCCAGCACCAGCTTGACGCCGCGGCGCAGCGAGAGGTCGTTCAGTACCAGCATCTCAGTGGCACTCGGCCGTTCCGAAGCCGCTGAGCGCCCCCTCGGGGGGCAGCGAACGAAGTGAGCTTGGGGGGGTCATTTCATCAGGCCTTGTTCATGCGCTGCGCCAGCCGGGCCAGCGCCTCGCGTGTCATCAGCAGCACTTCGTCGGCGCCCGCGCTGGTGGGCAGCCAGGCCACTTCCGCCTTCGGGAAGGCGCGCTCGAAGTGCGCGCGCTCGTGGCCGATCTCCAGCACCAGCACGCCGATGTCGCTGAGCTTGGCCGGTGCGTCGCGCAGGATGCGGCGCACCAGGTCCATGCCGTCGGCGCCGCCGGCCAGCGCCATCTGCGGCTCGGCGCGGTACTCGGGCGGCAACGCCGCCATGCTCTTGCTGTTGACGTAGGGCGGGTTGCAGACGATCAGGTCGTAGGGGCCCTGGGCCTCGGTCAACAGGTCGGACTCGAACAGGCGGATGCGCCCGCCCAGCCCATGCCTGTCGACGTTGATGCGCGCCACCGCCAGCGCGTCGGCGCTGATGTCGCAGGCCTCGACGCTCACCTCCGGGTAGGCCATCGCCGCGATCACCGCCAGGCTGCCGTTGCCGGTGCACAGGTCGAGCACGCGCGTGGTGCGGTCCGACAGCCAGCCGTCCAGCGTGCCTTCGCCCTCGCCGTCGGCGAGCAGCTCGGCGATGTAGGAGCGCGGCACGATCACGCGCTCGTCGACGTGGAAGGGCACGTTCTGCAGCCACGCTTCTTTCGTCAGGTAGGCGGCGGGCAGGCGCGATTCGATGCGGCGCGTCACCAGCGCGACGGCCTGGGCCTCGTCCTCGCCCGACAGCTCGCGCTGCGCGCGCTCTTCCAGGGCGTCCAGCGGCAGCCCGATCGCGAACAGCACCAGCCAGGCCGCTTCGTCGAAGGCGTTGGTGGTGCCGTGGCCAAACGAAACGCCCGCCTGTTTGAGGCGGGCGCTTTGCGCGGTGATGAGATCTATGAGCTTCATGTCAGCATCGCCTCCAGCGTGCGGCGGTAGATGTTCTTCAGCGGTTCGAGGCTGGCGGTCTCCACCCATTCGTCGATCTTGTGGATGCTGGCGTTCAGCGGCCCGAACTCGACGACCTGCGGGCAGATCGTCGCGATGAAGCGGCCGTCGGAGGTGCCGCCGGTGGTGGAGAGTTCGGTCGTGATGCCGGTCTCGGCGCGGATCGCGCCGGCGAGCGCTTCGCTGAGCGTGCCCACCGGCGTCAGGAAGGGTTCGCCGCCGAGTGTCCAGGCGAGCTCGTAGTCGAGCCCGTGGCGGTCGAGCAGCGCGTGCACGCGCGCCTTCAGCGACTGCGGCGTCGATTCGGTGCAGAAGCGGAAGTTGAAGTCCACCACCAGCGCGCCCGGGATCACGTTGCTCGCGCCGGTGCCGGCGTGGATGTTCGACATCTGCCAGCTCGTCGGCGGGAAGTAGGCGTTGCCGCGGTCCCACTCGACGGCGGCGAGTTCGGCCAGCGCCGGCGCGGCGAGGTGGATGGGGTTCTTCGCCAGGTGCGGGTAGGCGATGTGGCCTTGCACGCCCTTGACCGTGAGCTTGCCCGACAGCGAGCCGCGGCGGCCGTTCTTGACCATGTCGCCGAGCCGTTCCACCGAGGTCGGCTCGCCGACGATGCAGGCGTCTAGCCGCACGCCTCGCGCGCGCAGCCACTCGACGACGCGCACCGTGCCGTCGAGCGCCGGGCCTTCTTCGTCGCTGGTCAGCAGGAAGGCGAGCGAGCCGCGGTGCGATGGGTGCGCGGCGACGAACTCTTCGGTCGCCACCACCATCGCGGCGAGCGAACTCTTCATGTCGGCGGCGCCACGGCCGTGCAGGCGGCCGTCGCGGTGCGTCGGCACGAAGGGGTCGCTGCGCCACTGCTCCAGCGGGCCGGTGGGCACCACGTCGGTGTGGCCGGCGAAGGCGAGCAGCGGCGCGGCGGCATCGCTGCCGCGCCGGACGGCCCAGAGATTCGTGACGCGGAAATCGTCCGGCCCCGACACGAGGCTCTCGAACTCGAAGCCCAGCGGCGCCAAGCGTTCGCGGATGAGCTGCTGACAGCCGCCGTCGTCCGGCGTCACCGAGCGGCAGGCGATCAACTGCTCGGCCAGCAGCAACGTGCGGTGGGTCATCAGGGGCGCAAGAGACCCGACATCGTGCTGGTTTCTTCCCGCACGTCGAGCTGGATGTCGGTGAAGGTCGGCTCGTCGTCCTGCTCTTCCTTCTTCGGCTGCGCGCGCGAGACCGGCGACATGTCGTTCTGCAGCCGCCACATCAGGTTGGTCGGCGAGTCGGCGTAGGCCAGGCCCTCGTCGCGCGTGATGACCTCGGTGGTGATCAGCCGCGCCAGGTCCTGCTCGAAGGTCTGCGAGCCCTCGGCGAGCGACTTCTCCATCGCCTCCTTCACGCCGGTGAAGTCGCCTTGCTCGATCAGCTCGGAGACCAGCTTGGTGTTGAGCATCACCTCCACCGCCGGCACGCGCCCGCCCGCCACCGCGCGCACCAGGCGCTGCGAGATGATGGACTTCAGGCCGGCGGAGAGGTCGGACAGCAGCGCGGGGCGCGCCTCGGGCGTGTAGAAGGACAGGATCCGCCCGAGCGCGTGGTAGGAGTTGTTGGCGTGCAGCGTCGAGAGCACCAGGTGGCCCGACAGCGCATACGAGATCGCCGAGGTCATGGTCTCGCGGTCGCGGATCTCGCCGATCATGATGCAGTCGGGCGCCTGGCGCAGCGCGTTCTTCAGGCCGACCTGCAGCGTGTTGGTGTCGCGCCCGACCTCGCGCTGGTTGATCACCGACTTCTTGTTGGTGAACAGGAACTCGATCGGGTCCTCGATGGTCAGGATGTGGCCGGCCATCTGCTGGTTGCGCTGTTCCAGCATCGCCGCCAGCGTGGTGCTCTTGCCGGTGCCGGTGGCGCCCACCATCAGGATCAGGCCGCGCTTCTCGAGGATCAGCGTGTTCAGCACGCTCGGCACGTTCAGGCTCTCCAGCGTCGGGATCACCACCGGAATGCAGCGGAACACCGCCGCGATCGAGCCGCGCTGCTTGAAGCCCGAGAGCCGGAAGCTGCCCACGCCGGGCAGGCCGACGCTCATGTTCAGCTCGCCGGTGTCTTCCAGCTCTTCGAGCTGGCTGGGCGTCAGCAGCTCGGCGAGCAGTTGGCGCGGCTGCGAGTGCGTCAGCGGCTGGTCGGAGAGCTGCAGCAACTGCCCGTTGATCTTGATGAGGATAGGCGAGTTGGCCGACAGGTACACGTCCGACGCGCTCTTCTCCGCCATCAGGCGAAGCACGCGCTCCATGTTTCCACCACCGCTACCACTGCTCATGCCGAACTCCCTCCGCTGGTGTGCGCGCTCAGGCGCGCAGCAGGTCGTTGATGCTGGTCTTGGCGCGCGTCTGCGCGTCCACGCGCTTGACGATCACCGCGCAATACAGGCTGTACTTGCCGTCGGCGCTGGGCAGGTTGCCGCTGACCACCACCGAGCCGGCCGGCACGCGGCCGTAGATCACCTCGCCGGTGGCGCGGTCGTAGATCTTGGTGCTCTGGCCGATGTACACGCCCATCGAGATCACCGAGTTCTCCTCGACGACCACGCCTTCGACGATCTCCGAGCGCGCGCCGATGAAGCAGTTGTCCTCGATGATGGTCGGGCCGGCCTGCAGCGGCTCGAGCACGCCGCCGATGCCGACGCCGCCCGACAGGTGCACGTTCCTGCCGATCTGCGCGCACGAGCCCACGGTGGCCCAGGTGTCGACCATCGTGCCCTCGTCGACGTAGGCGCCGATGTTCACGTAGCTGGGCATCAGCACCACGTTCTTCGCCTGGAACGAGCCGCGCCGCGCCACCGCCGGCGGCACCACGCGCACGCCGGAAGCGCGCAGCGCGGCCTCGTCGGCGTCGGAATACTTGGTGCGCACCTTGTCGAAGAAGCTCAGCTCGCCGGCGTGCATCAGGCGGTTGTCGTTCAGGCGGAAGCTCAGCAGCACCGCCTTCTTGACCCACTGGTTGACCGTCCACTGGCCCACGCCCTGGCGCTCGGCCACGCGCAGGCGGCCGGCGTCGAGTTCGGCGATCACCTGCTCGACCGCCTCGCGCACCTCGGGGCTGCTGGTGGCGGTGATGTTGGCGCGCCCTTCCCAGGCGAGTTCGATGATGTTCTGCAGTTGTTGGCTCATGGCTCAGCGGGCTTGGACGAAAGAGACGATGCGCTGCGCGGCTTCCAGGCACTCGCCGACACCGGCGACCAGCGCCATGCGGATGCGGCCGGCGCCCGGATTGACGCCGCCGGACTCGCGCGCGAGCAGGCTTCCGGGCAGCACCGCCACATTGTATTGAGCGAGCAGTCGCAGCGCGAAGGCTACGTCGTCCCCGCCCGGCACGCCCGCCCAGAGGTAGAAGCCGGCGTCGGGCAGCGCGACATCCATCACGCCGGCCAGCAGTGGCGTGACCTGCGCGAACTTCGCGCGGTAGAGGTCGCGGTTGTCCACCACGTGTTCCTCGTCGCCCCAGGCGGCGACGCTGGCGGCCTGCACCACCGGGCTCATCGCGCTGCCGTGGTAGGTGCGATAGAGCAGGAAGGACTTCAGGATCGCCGCGTCGCCGGCCACGAAACCCGAGCGCATGCCCGGCACGTTGCTGCGCTTGGACAGGCTGGTCAGCGCGACGAGCCGGCGGAAGTCGGTGCGGCCCAGCCGCAGCGCCGCCTCCAGCGAGCCCAGCGGTGGCTCGTCGCGGAAGTAGATCTCCGAGTAGCACTCGTCGGAGGCGATCACGAAGCCGTGCCGGTCGCTCAGCTCGAACAGCGTGCGCCACTCGGAAAGCGGCATCACCGCACCGGTCGGGTTGCCGGGCGAGCAGACGTACAGCAGTTGCGTGCGCGCCCACACCTCGGCCGGCACGCTGGCCCAGTCGACCGCGAAGTTGCGCGTCGGGTCGCTGTTGGCGTAGTGCGGCTGCGCCCCTGCGAGCAGCGCCGCGCCCTCGTAGATCTGATAGAAGGGGTTGGGGCAGACCACGGTGGCGCCGGGGCGCGTCGGGTCGATCACCGTCTGCGCCAGCGCGAACAGCGCCTCGCGCGAGCCGACCACCGGCAGCACCTGCGTGGCGGCGTCGAGCGCGACGCCGTAGCGGCGCCGCACCCAGGCGGCGCAGGCTTCGCGCAGCCGGGGTTCGCCGGCGGTGGCGGGGTAGCTGGCCAGGCCGGCGAGGTTGTCGCTCAGCGCGCGCTTGATCAGCTCCGGCGTCGCGTGCTTGGGCTCGCCGATGCCCAGGCCGATCGGCGCGAGCGCCGGGTTCGGCGTGATGCCGCGCGTCAGCTCGCGCAGGCGCTCGAAGGGGTAGGGGTGCAGCCTGCCCAGCAGCGGGTTCATCAGATCAGGCCGGTTTGTGCCGCGTGCGCGGGCAGCTCGACGCGGGGCTGCGGCTTCCAGCCCTTCTTGCGGTGCTCGGCCACCACGTTGGTGTAGATGCCGCCGCGCACGTACCACTTGGCGGTGATGCGCACGAAGCGCGGCTTCGTCGCCTTCACGATGTCGTCGAGGATGGTGTTGGTCACCTTCTCGTGGAACGCGCCCTCGTGGCGGTAGCTCCAGAAGTACATCTTCAGGCTCTTCAGCTCGACGCAGAGCTGGTCGGCGATCATGTCGATCGTGAAGTGCGCGAAGTCGGGCTGGCCGGTCAGCGGGCAGTGGCAGGTGAACTCGGGCACCTGGAACTGGATGACGTAGTCGCGCTCCGGCGCCGGGTTGGGGAAGACGTGCAGCGCCTTGCTCGGCGCGCTGGGCGGGTTGGGCGGCACGGGGCGCTGCTCGAGGGGCGGCTTCGCGGGGGTCTTCTTCGAAGGCATGGCGGACACGTCTGGAGAGGGATGGCGCGGGGCCGCGATGCTATCATCCCGCCCCGCAGACGACCCGCGAAAGCGCGGGTTTTCTCATATGAATCAACGACTTGGCGATACGCACGCCGAGCGCGCACCCGCTCTCCCATGCGCCTGAACTCGATCAAGCTCTCCGGCTTCAAGTCGTTTGCCGAACCGACCAACTTCCAGTTGCCCGGGCAGCTCGTCGGCGTGGTCGGCCCGAACGGCTGCGGCAAGTCCAACATCATGGACGCGGTGCGCTGGGTGCTGGGCGAAAGCAAGGCCAGCGAACTGCGCGGCGAGTCGATGCAGGACGTGATCTTCAACGGCTCGGGCAACCGCAAGCCGGCCTCGCGCGCCAGCGTCGAGCTGGTGTTTGACAACGCCGACGCGCGCGCCGGCGGCCAGTGGAACCAGTTCACCGAGATCGCGGTCAAGCGCGTGCTGACGCGCGACGGCACCAGCAGCTACTACATCAACAACCAGCCGGTGCGGCGCCGCGACGTGCAGGACGTCTTCCTCGGCACCGGCCTGGGCCCGCGCGCCTACGCCATCATCGGCCAGGGCACGATCAGTCGCATCATCGAATCGCGCCCCGAGGAACTGCGCCTGTTCCTCGAGGAAGCCGCCGGCGTCTCGAAGTACAAGGAGCGCCGCCGCGAGACCGAGAACCGCCTGAAGGACACGCGCGAGAACCTGACGCGCGTCGAGGACATCCTGCGCGAGCTGAGCGCCAACCTCGACAAGCTGGAGAAGCAGGCCGAGGTGGCGCAGCAGTACCGCGGCCTGCAGCAAAGCGGCGAACTGAAGCTGCACCAGCTCTGGTTCCTCAAGCACCGCGACGCGGCCAGCGAGGAAGAGCGCGTCAAGAAGGCGCACCTGGAAGCCAGCACCGCGCTGGAGGCGCGCCTGGCCGAGCTGCGCCACGGCGAGGCCGAGCTGGAGACGATCCGCCAGGCGCACTACGCCGCCAGCGACGAGCTGCACGGCGCGCAAGGGTTGCTCGCCGAGGCCGCGCTCGAGGTGAGCCGGCTCGAAGAGCGCATCCGCTACGTGGTGGAAGGGCGCGCGCGCGTCGAGCAGCGCCTGGCCGAGCTGAAGGCCGGCAGCGAGCAGTGGGCCGAGCGCCGCCAGCAGGCCGAGGACGAACTCGGCCAGATCGCCGAGCAGATCGCCGCCGCCGAGGAACAGGGCGAGCTGCTCGCCGCGCAGGCCGAGGAGCAGGCCGGCAACCTGCCGAACCTCGAAGACGCGGTGCGCGCCGCGCAGGGCAAGAGCAACGAGCAGCGCAACGTGGTCGCGCAGGTGCAGCAGCAGATCCAGTTGCTCGCCGCCGAGAGCCGCAACATCGACGAGCAGCGCCGCCAGTTCAACGCGCGCCGCGAGCGCCTGGCCGGCGAGAAGCAGCAGCTCGCCGCGCCCGACACGCAGCGCCTGGCCGAACTGAAGACCGGCTTCGCCGCTGCCGAGGAAGCGCAGGGCATCGCCGACGCGCGGCTGCACGAGCTGAACGAGCAGGTGCCCACGCTCGACGAGGAACGCCGCGCGAAGCAGGAGCAGGTCAACACCGAGGCGGCCAGACAGGCCGACCTGTCGGCGCGCCTGGACGCGCTGCGCGCCTTGCAGGAGAAGGTGCAGACCGAGGGCAAGCTCAAGCCCTGGCTGGCGCGCCACGGCCTCGACGGGCTGCAAGGCCTGTGGACCAAGGTGCACATCGAGCCCGGCTGGGAAACCGCGCTGGAGTCGGCGCTGCGCGAGCGGCTCAACGCGCTGGAAGTCGGCCGCGTCGAGACCGTGCGTGCCTTCGCCGACGATGCGCCGCCGGCCAAGCTCGCGTTCTACACACCGCCGAATGCCGCGATATCGAACACGCACCAGACGCTGCCGCGCCTGAGCGAACTGCTGCGCCTGGGCGATGCCGGCCTGAAGGCCTTGCTCAACGATTGGCTCGAAGGTGTCTACACCGCCGCGAACATCGACGAGGCGCTTGCCGCGCGCGGCAAGCTGACGCACGGCGAGGTGATCATGACCCGCGAGGGTCACCAGATCAGCCAGTTCGCGGTTGCTTTCTACGCGCCCGACTCCGAGCAGGCCGGCATGCTGGCGCGCGCGCAGGAGATCGAGAACCTGGAGCGCCAGTTGCGCGCGCAATCGCTGATCGCCGAGGAAGCGCGCAGCGCGCTGGTGCGCGCCGAAGCGGCCTACACCGAGGCTTCGCAGCGCCTGGGCGCGGCGCGGCGCGAGGCCGGCGAGGCGCAGACGCGCGCGCACCAGGTGCAGGTGGAACTGCTGCGCCTGTCGCAGCTTGCCGAGCAGACCAGCACGCGGCGCGCCCAGCTCGACGAGGAACTCGCCGAACTCGACGCGCAGCTCGAAGAGCTGGACGAACGCCGCACCACCGGCGAGGCGAAGTTCGAGGAACTCGACATGCAGCTCGCGACCACGCAGGAGCGCCATGCCGAGCTGGACGAAGGCGTGATCGCCGCCGAGCGCAAGCTGGCCGAAGCGCGCGAGCAGTTGCGCGCGCTGGAGCGCCAGAGCCAGGAGGCGCAGTTCAGCGCGCGTTCGCTGGCCGCGCGCCGCGGCGAACTGCAGCGCGGCATCGAGACCGCGCTGCAGCAGGTGGCGGCCAACGAGGCTTCCGCGCAGCAGTTGCAGGACGAACTGGCCCAGCTCACCGACGCCGCCGCGCAGGCCGGCCTGCAGACCGCGCTGGCCCTGAAGCTGGACCGCGAGGCCGCGCTGGGCGCCAAGCGCAGCGAGTACGACGACCTGACGCTGCGCATGCGCCGCGCCGAGGAACAGCGCTTGCAGCACGAGCAGAGCCTGGAGCCGCTGCGCGAGCGCATCACCAAGCTGCAACTCGAAGAGCAGGCCGCGCAGCTCGGCGGCGCGCAGTACCTCGAACAGCTCAGCGCCGCGCAGGTCGATTTGGACGCGCTGGCGAAGAACATCGAAGAAGGCGGCGTCAGGCTGCAGGGCCTGCAAGGCGAGATCGACCGCATCAACCGCGAGATCAACGCGCTCGGCGCGGTCAACCTCGCCGCGCTCGACGAACTCACCGCGGCGCGCGAGCGCAAGACCTTCCTCGACGCGCAGAACGCCGACCTGACCGACGCGATCACCACGCTGGAAGACGCGATCCACAAGATCGACCTGGAAACGCGCGACCTGCTCGGCAGCACCTTCAACCAGGTCAACGAACATTTCGGGCGCATGTTCCCGTCGCTCTTCGGCGGCGGGCAGGCCAAGCTGGTGATGACCGGCGACGAGATCCTCGACGCCGGCGTGCAGGTGATGGCGCAGCCGCCGGGCAAGAAGAACAGCACCATCCACCTGCTGTCGGGCGGCGAGAAGGCGCTCACCGCGATCGCGCTGGTGTTCGCGATCTTCCAGTTGAACCCGGCGCCGTTCTGCCTGCTCGACGAGGTCGACGCGCCGCTGGACGACGCCAACACCGAGCGCTACGCCAAGCTGGTCAAGGAGATGGCCAGGGGCACGCAGTTCCTGTTCATCAGCCACAACAAGATCGCGATGGAGATGGCCGAGCAGCTCATCGGCGTGACCATGCAGGAGCAGGGCGTCTCGCGCATCGTCGCGGTGGACATGGAAGCCGCGGTCGGCATGGCCCAAGCCGCCTGACGAGGAAGCGCGCATGAGTCTGACCGTCGCCTTGGCCCTGTTCGGTGCGGCGGTGCTGGCCGCGATGGCGGGGCACCTGTGGTGGCAGGCGCGCCGCGCCCGGCCGCGGCGCGTTCTGCCGCCCCAGGCGGAAGCGGCGCGCGAGCCGGGGCTGGCCGGCGAGGGCATCGAGCCGAGCTTCGACGCGCCGGCGGCGGGCGCCGAGGCCGGCATGCCGCCGCCCGAGCTGCGCCCGGCGCGCCGCAGCCAGCCGCGCCTGGACGCGCTGATCGACGCCATCGCCACGCTGTCGGTCGAGGTGCAGATCAGCGGCGAGATGGCGCTCACGCACCTGCCGACGACGCACCGCGCCGGCAGCAAGCCCTTTTTCATCGAAGGCCTGAACGCGCTGAGCAAGGAGTGGGAGCCGCCCGCCGCCGGCCAGCGCTACGGCGAGTTCCAGGCCGGCGTGCAGCTCGCCAACCGCGGCGGCGCGCTCAACGAGATCGAGTACTCCGAGTTCGTGCAGAAGGTCGAGGCCTTCGCCGAAGACATCGGCGCGATGGCCGATTTCCCCGACATGCTGGAGGTCGTGGCGCGCGCCCGCGAACTGGACACCTTCGCCGGCGAGCATGACGCGCAGCTCGCGGTGCACCTGCGCTCGCGCTCGGTGGCGTGGAGCGTCGGCTTCATCCAGCAGCATGCGGCGCGGCATGGCTTCGTGCCCGGCATGGTGCCGGGGCGGCTGGTGCTGCCGGGCGCGGAAGAGGGCGCGCCGCCGGTGCTGACGCTGGCCTTCGACTCGCAGGCCGCGCTGGCCGACGACCCCAACCAGGCCGCGCTGCGCGACGTGACGCTGGCCTTCGACGTGCCGCAGACCGACCCTTCCGGCGAGCCCTTCGTCGCCTGGCAGGCCAGCGCGCAGGCGCTTTCGCTGGGCATGGACGCGGCCATCGTCGACGACAACGGCAACGCGCTGGCGCCCGAGAGCTTCGACATCATCGGCAGCGAGCTGAAGACGCTGTACGACGCGCTGGAAGCGCGCGGCCTGCCGGCCGGCTCGGCGGCGGCCCGGCGGCTGTTCAACTGATTCGAATCCTTTTCCCGCTCGCCCTGAGCCTGTCGAAGGGCCGGCGAGGTGCACTTGGGGGCTTCGACAAGCTCGGCCCGAACGGGATGCCCGCGACGCACTGCTGCCCGACAATCGTCGCATGAGTTCCCCGGACCCCGCCGCGCGCGCCGCCGAGCTGCGCGCCACGCTGAACCACCACGCGCACCGCTACTACGTGCTCGACGCGCCGGAGATTCCCGACGCCGAGTACGACCGGCTGTTCCAGGAGTTGCAGGCGATCGAGGCCGCGCACCCCGAACTGCTGAGCCCCGATTCGCCCACGCAGCGCGTGATCGGCCAGGTGCTGCCCGGCCTGGTGCCGGTGAAGCACGCGGTGCCCATGCTGTCGATCCGCACCGAGACCGACACCAGCGCCGGCGGCGCGCTGGCCTTCGATGCGCGCGTGCGCCGCGAACTGGGCCTGGGCGAGGCCGATGCGCCGGTGGAATACGCCGCCGAGCTGAAGTTCGACGGCCTGGCGATCAACCTGCGCTACGAGTCGGGCGTGCTGGTGCAGGCCGCGACGCGCGGCGACGGCGAGACCGGCGAGGACGTGACGCACAACATCCGCACGATCGGCCAGATCCCGCTGCGACTGATCGGCCGGGACGACGAGCTGCCGCCGCTGATCGAGATCCGCGGCGAGGTCTACATGCGGCGCGACGACTTCGAGCGCCTCAACGAACGCCAGCGCGAGAAGGGCGGCAAGACCTTCATCAACCCGCGCAACACCGCCGCCGGCGCGGTGCGCCAGCTCGACAGCCGCGCGCTGGCCGACAAGAAGCTGAGCTTCTACGCCTACGGCCTGGGCGAGCTGCGCGGCTGGGCGCAGCCGGCCACGCACGGCGCGACGCTCGACGCGATCGCCGCCTTCGGCCTGCCCGTCAACGCCGAGCGCGCGGTGGTGCAAGGCGCCGAGGGCCTGGTCGCCTTCCACCAGCGCATCGCCGCGCGGCGCGACGCCTTGCCCTTCGACATCGACGGCGTGGTCTACAAGGTCAACGAGGTCGAGCTGCAGAAGCGCCTCGGCTTCGTCTCGCGCGAGCCGCGCTGGGCGGTGGCGCACAAGTACCCGGCGCAGGAGCAGATGACGCTGTTGCGCGGCATCGAGGTCCAGGTCGGCCGCACCGGCAAGCTGACGCCGGTGGCCAAGCTCGAGCCGGTGTTCGTCGGCGGCACCACGGTCAGCAACGCGACGCTGCACAACCTCTTCGAACTGCGCCGCAAGGGCGTGCGCGTCGGCGACACGGTGATCGTGCGGCGCGCCGGCGACGTGATTCCCGAAGTCGTCGGCCGCGTGCCGGGCGAGCGCCCGGCCTACGTGCCCAACTTCCGCATGCCGCGCGAATGCCCGGTGTGCGGCAGCCGCGTGCTGCGCGAGAAGGGCGGCATCGACCACCGCTGCAGCGGGGGCCTGTTCTGCGCCGCGCAGCGCAAGCAGGCGCTGCTGCACTTCGCCGGCCGGCGCGCGATGGACATCGAGGGGCTGGGCGACAAGCTGGTCGACCAGCTCGTCGATGGCGGCCTGATCCGCACGCTGCCCGAGCTGTACACGCTGGGCGTGGCCAAGCTGGCGGCGCTGGAGCGCATGGCCGACAAGAGCGCGGCCAACCTGGTCGCGGCGCTGGCCAGGAGCAGGCACACGACGCTGGCGCGCTTTCTCTACGCCCTGGGCATCCGCCAGGTCGGCGAGGCGACGGCGAAGGACCTGGCCAAGCACTTCGGCGGCCTGGACCGCGTCATGGACGCGAGCGTCGAGCAGTTGCTCGAGGTGAACGACGTCGGCCCGGTCGTCGCGCAGAGCATCCGCGCCTTCTTCGAGCAACCGCACAACCGCGAGGTGGTCGAGCAGCTTCGCGCCGCCGGCATCCGCTGGGACGAGCACGACGGCAGCGCCGACACCACGCCGCGGCCGCTGCTGGGCAAGACGCTGGTGCTGACCGGCACGCTGCCCTCGCTGTCGCGCGACGAGGCCAAGGAACTGATCGAGGCGGCGGGCGGCAAGGTCAGCGGCTCGGTGTCGAAGAAGACGCACTTCGTGATCGCCGGCGAGGAAGCCGGCAGCAAGCTCGACAAGGCGCGCGAGCTGGGCGTGGCGGTGCTCGACGAGGCCGGGCTGCGCGCGCTGCTGGCCGGCGAGGCAGCATGAGCGACGACGCACCCTGGCTGGCCGAGCTGCGCCGCCGCGCCGCGCAGCCGCCGCTACAGGCGCGCGAGCCGCTGTGCTGGGGCGCGGCCGAGATCGGCTCGATCGAAGCCGCGCTGGGCGAGCGCATGCAGGGCGACGGCCTGCCGCTGCGCCGCGAGGCGGGCGCCTGGCAGATCGGCTCGCGCGACGACGAGACGCTGGCCGAGCTGGCGGCCTGGCTGCGCGAGCACGGCCTGGCCGGCCGCTGGCGCGACGAGCTGCTGCCGGTGATCGACGCCGAGGGGCGCGTGCACGGCGCGATCGAGCGTGCCGCGATGCGTCCGCTGGGCCTGATCACGCAGGCCGTGCACCTGGTCGGCCGGCATCCCGACGGCCGCTTCTGGGTGCAGCAGCGCGCCCACGACAAGGCCACCGACCCCGGGCTGTGGGACACGCTGGTCGGCGGCCTGATGGCGGCCGGCGAGACGGTGCAGACCACGCTCGAACGCGAGACCTGGGAAGAAGCCGGCCTGCGCCTGCGCGAGCTCGAAGGTGTGCAGCCGCTCGGCCATTTGCAGGTCCGCCGACCGGTGGCCGAGGGCTACATGGTCGAGCGCGCGGTGCTGTTCCAGGCCGTGGTGCCGCGCCGCCTCGCGCCCGAGAACCGCGACGGCGAGGTGGCGGGTTTCGCCTGCGTCGATGCGGCGGCGCTGCGCGAAGGGCTCGCCGCCGGCCGCTACACGCTGGAAGCGGCGCTGATCCATGCGCACGCGCTGGCGCTGGACGCCGCGCCGCGCTGAGGCAGAGCCGGATTCAGGCCAGGCGCAGCGCCATCACCCCGGCCAGCACCAGCGCCGTGCCGCCGAGGCGCAGCGCGCCGAAGCCTTCCTTGAGCCACAGCGCGCCCAGCAGCGCGGCGAACAGCACCGAGGTCTCGCGCAGCGCGGCCACCAGCGCGACCGGCGCCTTGGTCATCGCCCACAGCGCGATCGCGTAGGAGCCGAACGAAGCCGCCGTGCCGGCCAGCGCCAGCGGCCAGCGCGCGCGCACGTGGGCCAGCGTGGCCTGCATGCGCGCACGCCGGCGCCACAGCACCAGCGCGAGGTAGGGCATGCCCTCGAAGACGAACAGCGTCGCCACGTAGGCCAGCGCGTTGCCGGAGGCGCGCACGCCCAGCCCGTCGACGATGGTGTACAGCGCGATGATCGCCGCGTTGGCCAGCGCGTAGCGCAGCGCGGTGCCGCGCTGGCCGCCGCCGACGATCCCGCGCGACAGGCCGATCGCGATCACGCCGAGGCTCACCGCCAGCACGCCCGCCCAGGCGGTGGCGCCGAGCCGCTCGCCGATCACCGCCGCGCTGGCCAGCGCCACCAGCGGCGGCGCGAGGCCGCGCATCACCGGGTAGGTCAGCCCCAGGTCGCCGTGTTTGTAGGCGCCGACCAGCGCGAGGTAGTAGCCCAGGTGCACCACGATCGACGCGCCGAGGAAGGGCCAGGAGGCGCGCGCCGGCAGCCCGGTCGCGGCCACCAGCGGCAGCGCCACCACGATGCCCAGGCCGTGGATCAGCGCGGTGTCCAGCGACTTGTCGCTGCCGCTCTTGATGAGTGCGTTCCACGAGGCGTGCAGCAGCGCGCCGAGCAGCACCGCGGCGAGCACCGCGCCGTCGAGCGCCATCGCGTCAGCGCGCCTGCCGGGCGTCGTCCGGCAGGTCGGCCAGCCGGGAGTTGCGGATGCGCGTCTGCGTCAGCACGCCGGCCGAGTCGAGGATGGGGTAGGCGATCGAGCAGATGTGCGAGTTGATGCGCTTGAGGTCGCTGATCAGGTCGAGGTGCAGCGAGCTGGTCTCGATGCTCTGCGCGGTGTTGTCCTGCAGCCGCGCGATGTGGCTGGCGGCGTACTCGCGCTCCAGGTCGCGGAAGCGCGCCTTCTCCTCCAGCAGCTTCTTGGCGTCGCGCACGTGGCCGTCGAGGAACACGCTCATGCCCAGGCGCAGGTTGGCCAGCAGCCGCTCGTGCAGGTGGCTGATCTCGGCCAGGCCGGCCTCGGAGAAGCTGCGGTTCTTGCGGATCTTCTTGTCCTCCACGTCCTGCAGCACGCGCTCGATCACGTCGCCGATCTGCTCCATGTTGATCGTGAACGAGAGGATGTCGGTCCAGCGCCGGCTCTCGCGCTCGGACAGCGCCTCGCGCGAGATCTGCGTCAGGTAGAACTTGATCGCCGAGTACAGCTCGTCGACGGTGTCGTCCATCTTGCGCAACTGCTCGGCGAGCTCGAGGTCGTTGTGGCGGATCACCGGCAGGATGCCGCGCATCATCGTCTCCACCACGTCGGCCTGGTGCAGCGCCTCGCGCGCCGCGCAACTGATCGCCAGCGAGGGCGTCTGCAGCGCCGAGGGGTCGAGGTGGCGCGGCCGGTCGGTGCTGGCGCCCGCGCGCGGCTCGGGCAGCAGCCGCTCGACCAGCCGGCCCACCATGCCGGTGAAGCTGATGAACAGCAGCGCCAGCATCAGGTTGAAGCCGAGGTGGAACCACACCACCTGCTCGTGCACCGAGCCGCCGCTGAGCTGCAGCCACACGTGCGCCTGCGGCAGCAGCGGGATCGCGATGGCCGCGCCCAGGGCCTTGAAGATCAGGTTGCCCAGCGGCAGGCGGCGCACCTGCGGCGTGGCGCCGCCGGTGGCCAGCAGCGCGAGGAAGCCGCTGCCGAGGTTGGCGCCGATCACCAGCCCGAGCGCCACCGTCACCGGCACGATGCCCGAGGCGGCCAGCGTCGCGGTCAGCAGCACGATGGCGAGGCTGGAGTACGACAGCACCGTCAGGGCCGCGCCGACCACGATGTCCAGCGGCACGTCGCTGGGCAGCGAGGTGAGCAGCGTGCGCACCGCGGGCGACTGCGTCAGCGGCGTGGTCGCCTCGACGATCAGCTGCAGCGCCAGCGTGATCAGCCCGAGGCCGATCAGCACCCGGCCGACGCGCCCGACGCCGCTGTTCTGGCGCGTCGTGAACATCACCACGCCGGCGAAGATCAGCAGCGGCGACAGCCACGACAGGTCGAGCGAGAACACCACCGCCATCATCGCGCTGCCGACGTCGGCGCCCAGCATCACCGCCAGCGCCGGCGCGGCGCCCACCAGCCCCTTGCCGACGAAGCTGGCGACGATCAGGCAGGTGGCGGTGGCCGACTGCACCAGGCTGGTCACGCCCCAGCCGGCCAGCAGCGCCGACAGGCGGTTGCTGAAGCTGCGCCCGAGGATGCCGCGCAGGTTCTCGCCGGCGGCGCGCAGCATGCCGGTGCGCACGAGGTGCGTGCTCCACACCAGCAGGGCGATGGCGGCGAGCAGGTTGAGCAGGTGGATCAAGTCGGCTCCGTCGCGCGCGTCAGGCCCGGGCCGCGCGCGCCGTGACGCGAGGCCGTTGCGGCGAGGCTGTTCCGTATTCTTCGGGCATGCGCCAGTCTATCCGCCCCGCGGCGGGGCCTGGCTCAGCGCGGGTTCACAGCGGCGACAGGCCGAGCGGGCGACTCTCGCCGAACACCGGCTTGCTCTCGGCGCCGAAGGCCGGCACGGCGCAGCCGCGGCCCTGGCGCTTGGCTTCGTAGAGCGCCTGGTCGGCGCGGCGCAGCGCCTCGTCGAGCGGCTCGCCGGGTTGCAACTGCACGACGCCGATGCTCAGGCCGAGCGGTTCGGCGCGGCATTGCGCGAGCCGTTCGACGATGCGGCCGGCGACGGCCAGCGCGTCGTCCACCGCCGCGGCCGGCAGCAGCACCGCGAACTCGTCGCCGCCCAGGCGGCCGGCGATGTCCTGCCGGCGCAGCGCGTCGTGCATGCAGCGGCCGACTTCGCGCAGCGCCTCGTCGCCGGCGGCGTGGCCGTGCAGGTCGTTGATGCGCTTGAAGTGGTCGATGTCGAGCATCATCAGCGTGCAGGGCTGCTCCACGCCCTCGGCCAGCGCCTGCGCGGCCAGTTCGTGGAAGTGGCGCCGATTCGGCACGCGCGTCAGCAGGTCGATGTCGGCCAGCACGCGCAACTGGCGGTGGATTTCGCGCAACTGCGATTCGCTGCGCTCGCCGGTGAGCATCAGCGCGAGGTAGACCATCACCAGCGCCGACACCACGATCACCAGCGCGCTGCCCAGCAGCAGGGCCTCGGTCACCAGTCCGGTGGCCGGCGCCGTCGGCGCGGCCAGCGCCGCCGAGGCGCGCAGCGCGTGCAGCAGCGCGGCCATGAGGTCCACGCCCACCAGCATGCGCGTGGCGGCGCTGCCGCGTGTCTCGGCCATCTGCCACACCAGCGCCGCGCTGTACAGGTGCAGCGCGCAAACGGCGCCCGAATACGCCGCGACGCGCGAGGCCAGCGAGCCGCCCGAGGCCCAGACGACCAGCCAGAGCATCCAGGCGCCGCCGAGCATCAGCGCGTCGACCACCGGCGGAACGCGGCTGGGGTGGCGCGCGCTGAAGCGGCGCATGCCGCCGAGCACCACCACCGGCCATTGCAGCAGCAGCAGGTTGGCCAGCGGCAGCAGTTCGGGCGCGCTGTCGCGGAACATCTGCACCAGGCAGCCCAGCGCCAGCAGCCACTGCGCCGCGATCCACCAGCCGAAGCCGCGGTAGGTGCGCTGCGTGGCGGCGTACAGCGTCATCACGCCGGCCGAAGCGGCCACGGCGACGACGCAGACGACGAGCAGGGTGGGCAGGTGGATGGTCATGGCGTCGCCCATTCTGGCCGCTGCGCGCCGCGAATGGTGTACCTCTTAGGGGGGATCGTTCTAGGGGTCTGGGAGAATCGCCGTCATCGCAACCCAGGAGCAGTGCAATGGCCATGGATGTCGTCGATTTCGAGATCAAGGGTGCGGAAATGCAGTTCGTCGAGGTCGAGCTCGACCCCGGCGAGGCGGCCGTCGGCGAGGCTGGCAGCCTGATGTTCATGGACGGCGGCATCCAGATGGACACGGTGTTCGGCGACGGCAGCGCGCAGCAGGGCGGCCTGTTCGGCAAGCTGCTCGGCGCCGGCAAGCGGCTGGTCACCGGCGAGTCGCTCTTCACCACCGTCTACAGCAACCCGACGCGCGCCAAGCTGCGCGTGGCCTTCGCGGCGCCGTACCCGGGCAAGATCCTGCCGATGGACCTGCGCCAGCTCGGCGGCACGCTGATCTGCCAGAAGGACGCCTTCCTGTGCGCGGCGCGCGGCGTCTCGCTGGGCATCCACTTCCAGCGCAAGCTGTCGGTGGGTTTCTTCGGCGGCGAAGGTTTCATCATGCAGAAGCTCGAAGGCGACGGCCTGGCCTTCGTGCATGCCGGCGGCACGGTGGTCAAGCGCGAGCTGGCGGCCGGGCAGACGCTGCTGGTCGACACCGGCTGCCTGGTGGCGCTGACGCCGGGGGTGAATTTCGAAATCCAGTACGTCGGCAAGATCAAGACCGCGCTGTTCGGCGGCGAGGGCCTGTTCTTCGCCAAGGTCGGTGGGCCCGGCACGGTGTGGCTGCAAAGCCTGCCGTTCTCGCGCCTGGCCTCGCGCGTGTTCGCGGCGGCGCCGCAGACCGGCCGCGGCGGGCGCGAGGAAGGTTCGCTGCTGGGCGGACTCGCCGCCGGCGGGCTGCTCGGCGGCGTGCTCGGCGGCGGCGACGGCGGCGGCGACGATGAATGAGCGCCGCGCCGTGCTGCTGGCGGCCGGGCTGCTGCTGGCGGTCGCGGCGCGCGCCGCGCCGCTGCAACTCGAGGCGCTGACCTCCACCGAACTGCGCGCGCGCATCGCCGCCGGCGCGACGACGGCGCTGCTGCCCATAGGCGGCACCGAGCAGAACGGCCCGCACATGGCGCTGGGCAAGCACAACGTGCGCGCCCGCGTGCTGGCCGAGCGCATCGCCGAACGGCTGGGCGACGCGCTGGTGGCGCCGGTGCTCGCCTACGTGCCCGAAGGGCGAATCGAGCCGCCGCAGGCGCACATGCGCTACCCCGGCACGCTGTCGATTCCCGAGCCGGCTTTCGAAGCCGTGCTCGAAGGCGCGGCGGCGAGCCTGTGCCACGCCGGCTTCCGCGACGTGGTGCTGCTCGGCGACCACGGCGGCTACCAGAAGAACCTCGTGCGCGTGGCGGCGCGCTTCAAACGCGACGGCTGCCGCGTGCATGCGCCGGCCGAGTACTACCGCGCCGCGCAGTCGGGCTACGCCAGGCTGCTGGCCGCGCGCGGCTACGGCGCCGGCGAGATCGGCGAGCATGCCGGCCTGGCCGACACCTCGCTCGCGCTGGCGGTCGATCCCTCGCTGGTGCGCGCCGAGTGGCTGGGCCGCGCCAGCACGCCGGCGCAGCGTGTCGGCGTCAGCGGTGATCCGCGCCGCGCCAGTGTTGAACTGGGACAACTGGGCACGGCATTGATCGTCGAAGAGACGGCGGCTGTCATCCGCGAGCGCACCGCCAAGCGTTGACAATCGACCCGAATCGCCTTCCCACCCTTTTTTCCCTCCATGACCAAGCGACACATCGCCGCCACGCTGGCGGCCACGAGTTTCCTGTGCCTGGGCGCGCAGGCGCAGACCACCCCGAACGTCTACGCCGAGACCGGCGCCGGCAAGATCGGCCCGGCGCTGCAGGGCGACCTCGAGCGCATCTACGTGCCCAACCTGCGCAGCAACGACGTCTACGTGATCGACCCGCAGGCGATGAAGGTGGTCGACCGTTTCAAGGTCGGCCGCGGCCCGCAGCACATCGTGCCCTCGTGGGACCTGCGCACGCTGTGGGTGACCAACAACGCCGAGGGCCGCACCGACGGCAGCCTGACGCCGATCGACCCGCGCACCGGCAAGCCGGGCCAGGCCGTGATGGTCGACGACCCGTACAACATGTATGCCACGCCCGACGGCAAGTCGGCCATCGTGGTGGCCGAGGCGCGCAAGCGGCTCGACTTCCGCGACCCGAAGACGATGGCCGTGCAGTACTCGATCGACGTGCCGGGCTGCCCGGGCGTGAACCATGCCGATTTCTCGATCGACGGCCGCTTCGCGATCTTCACCTGCGAGTTCTCCGGCACGCTGGTCAAGATCGACCTGCCGCAGCGCAAGGTGCTCGGCTACCTGCAGCTCCAGATGCCGGCCACGCGCCTGGTCGAGAAGCCGCGCGCGCCGCGCACGCAGGCCGGGCAGGCGTGGGAGCCGGGCGAGAGCGAGGTGTGCACGGTCACCAAGGGCATGCCGCAGGACATCCGCGTCTCGCCCGACGGCAAGCGCTTCTACGTGGCCGACATGCATGCCGACGGCGTGCACGTGGTCGATGGCGACGCCTTCAAGCAGGTCGGCTTCATCCAGACCGGCCTGGGCGCGCACGGGCTGTACCCGAGCCGCGACGGCCGGCTACTCTACGTGGCCAATCGCGGCTCGCACAAGATCCACGGCTCGCGCCTGGGCAACGGCGGCGTGACGGTGATCGACTTCGCCACCGAGAAGGTGGTGGCGCGCTGGGCCGTGCCCGGCGGCGGCAGCCCCGACATGGGCAACGTCAGCGCCGACGGCAAGTACCTGTGGCTGGCGGCGCGCTACGACGACGTGGTCTACCGCTTCGACACCGCCAACGGCGACGTGAAGCAGATCAAGGTCGGCGCCGAGCCGCACGGCCTGACCGTCTGGCCGCAGCCGGGCCGCTACTCGCTCGGCCACACCGGCAACCTGCGCTGAACCCGGGCACACTGCGCACATGAAGCTGGTGTTGGATGCCTTCTGGCGCGCGGCCGCCTACTGCCTGCACCCGCGCGTGATCGCGCTGTCGGTGCTGCCGCTGGTGCTGATGGTGGTGGTCTCGCTGGGCCTGGGCTACCTGTACTGGGACCGCACGGTCGACCTCGTCAACGCGACGCTGCAGGGCTGGCCCTTCGTCACCAGCTTCTTCACCTGGCTCGAAGGCTTCGGCCTGGGCGGGTTCAGGTCGGTGCTGGCGCCGCTGATCATCGTCTTCCTCGCCACGCCGCTGATCGTGGTGATGGCGCTGCTGGCGGTGTCGGTGCTGATGACGCCGGCGATGCTGCACCTGGTGGCGCAGCGGCGCTTTCCCGACCTGGAGCGCCGCCACGGCGGCTCGTGGTGGCGCGGCGCGCTGGTGGCGCTGGTGGCCACCGCGGTGGCGCTGCTGGCGATGGTGGTGTCGATCCCGCTGTGGCTGGTGCCGCCGCTGGTGCTGGTGATTCCGCCGCTGATCTGGGGCTGGCTCACCTACCGCGTGCTCGGCTACGACGTGCTGGCCGAGCACGCCAGCCGCGAGGAGCGCCGCGAGCTGGTGGCGCGCCATCGCATGCCCATGCTGGCGATGGGCGTGGTGGCCGGCCTGCTCGGCGCCGCGCCGGGGCTGCTGTGGGTGTCGGGTGGCATGTTCGTCGCGCTGGCGCCGGTGCTGGTGCCGGCGGCGATCTGGATCTACACGCTGGTCTTCGCCTTCGCGGCGCTGTGGTTCGCGCACTTCGCGCTGGCCGCGCTGGCCGCGCTGCGGCTGGAGCGCGAACCGCCGCCTGCGCCGCCCGCGTCCGCGCCGCCGCTGCTGGAGCCCGTGGAGATCCTGCCGCCGCCATGAACTTCGGCCTGATCATCATCGGCGACGAGATCCTGTCCGGAAAGCGCGCCGACAAGCACCTGCCCAAGGTCATCGAACTGCTCGCCGCGCGCGGCCTGTCGCTCGCCTGGGCGCGCTACGCCGGCGACGAGCGCGAGCGCATCACCGCCGACCTGCACGAGGCCCTCGACGCCGCGCGGCGCGGCGACGTGGTGTTCTCCTGCGGCGGCATCGGCGCCACGCCCGACGACCACACGCGCCAGTGCGCCGCGCGCGCGCTCGGCGTGCCGCTGGCGCTGCACGCCGAGGCCGCCGAGCTGATCCGCGAGCGCATGCGCGACGTGGCGCGCGAGCAGGGCACGCCCTGCGAGCCCGAGCGGCCCGACAACCTGCACCGCCTGAACATGGGCGTGTTCCCCGAGGGCGCGCGCATCGTGCCCAACCCGTACAACAAGATCGCCGGCTTCAGCCTGCACCCCGGCGAGGCGGGCGGCGCGGTCTTCTTCGTGCCGGGCTTCCCGGTGATGGCCTGGCCGATGATCGAGTGGGCGCTGGACACCCACTGCAAGCATGCGCAGCGCGCGGTCGTGACGAGCGAGCGCTCGGTGATCGTGTTCGGCGCGATGGAAGCCGCGCTGACGCCGCTGATGGAAGCCATCGAGGCGCGCTTCGACGGCATCAAGGTGTTCAGCCTGCCCAGCGTCGACCACGCCGAGTGGGGCCGCCACATCGAACTGGGGGTCAAGGGCGCCGACGCCGGGCGGCTCGCCGCGGCCTACGGCGAACTGCTGGCCGGCCTGCGCCGCCACGACGCCCGGCTCGGCCCCGAACTGGTGCGTTGAGCGTTCGAAACTACGCACCAAAATAGAGCATAAGCTCGCCCTGATTTGGTTCGACCTGCGTGACGCCCGGCGCGGCGCGGAACCAGGCTCCGGGCGTGGCTGCTGGCATGTCTCCTGCTACATTCCTGTGCGCTTTTCGGGGGAAACCCCGGGCCCACACACCAATCCACCGACCTACCAGCCTGCCAGGAGATGCTTTGATGGCCAAGACCGTCGCCGACGTGATGAAGATGGTGAAGGAGAACGAAGTCAAGTTCGTCGACTTCCGCTTCACCGACACCCGCGGCAAGGAACAGCACGTGTCCGTGCCCGTGTCTGCGTTCGATGAAGACAAGTTCACCTCGGGCCACGCCTTCGACGGCTCCTCGATCGCCGGCTGGAAGGGCATCGAGGCCTCCGACATGCTGCTGATGCCGGACCCGAACACCGCCAACATCGACCCCTTCTTCGAAGAGCCGACGCTGCTGCTGACCTGCGATGTGCTCGAGCCCAGCGACGGCAAGCCCTACGAGCGCGACCCGCGCTCGCTGGCCAAGCGCGCCGAGGCCTACATGAAGTCCTCCGGCCTGGGCGACGCCGCCTACTTCGGCCCCGAGCCCGAGTTCTTCATCTTCGACAACGTGCGCTGGAACGTCGACATGTCCGGCTGCTTCGTCAAGGTCGAGTCCGAGGAAGCCGCCTGGAACACCGGCAAGGACTACGAACACGGCAACTCCGGCTACCGCCCGGGCGTCAAGGGCGGCTATTTCCCGGTGCCGCCGGTCGACAGCGGCCAGGACCTGCGCTCGGAGATGTGCCTGATCCTCGAGTCGATGGGCATCCCGGTCGAGGTGCACCACCACGAGGTGGCCACCGCCGGCCAGATGGAGATCGGCACCAAGTTCAGCACGCTGGTGCAGCGCGCCGACTGGCTGCAACTGCAGAAGTACATCATCCAGAACGTCGCCGCCGCCTACGGCAAGACGGCGACCTTCATGCCCAAGCCCATCGTCGGCGACAACGGCAGCGGCATGCACGTGCACCAGTCGGTCTGGAAGGACGGCAAGAACCTGTTCGCCGGCGACGGCTACGCGGGCCTGAGCGAGTTCGCGCTGTTCTACATCGGCGGCATCATCAAGCACGCGCGCGCGCTCAACGCCATCACCAACCCCGGCACCAACAGCTACAAGCGCCTGGTGCCCGGCTTCGAGGCGCCGGTCAAGCTGGCCTACTCGGCGAAGAACCGCTCGGCCTCGATCCGCATTCCCTACGTCGCCAACCCGAAGGGCCGCCGCATCGAGGCGCGCTTCCCGGATCCCACCGCCAACCCCTACCTGGCCTTCAGCGCGCTGCTGATGGCCGGCCTGGACGGCGTGGAGAACAAGATCCACCCGGGCGAAGCCGCCACCAAGGACCTGTACCACCTGCCGCCGGAAGAGGACGCGAAGATCCCGACCGTCTGCCACAGCCTGGACCAGGCGCTGGAGTACCTGGACAAGGACCGCGCCTTCCTGACCAAGGGCGGCGTGTTCACCGACGCCTACCTCGACGCCTACATCGACCTGAAGATGCAGGAGGTGCAGCGCTTCCGCATGACCACCCACCCGGTCGAGTTCGACATGTACTACGCCCTGTGAGCTTTTCCCGCAGGGACGAAGGGACGGCCGCGGCCGTCCCTTTTTGTTGGAACTCCGACCGGCCGCGGGGCATCGACGCTGGGCTACGATCCGGCCAAGGAGTCCTTCGCATGCACCGCTTCCCCTCCGGCCTGGCCGTCCTGCTGCTCATGCCCCTGGCCGCCGCCGCGCAGGTCACGGTGTACCGCTGCCCGGGCAACGTCTACACCAGCAGCGCCGACATCTCGGCCAAGGAGGCCGACAGCCGCGGCTGCAAGACCATCGAGGGCGCGCCCATCACGGTGATCCAGGGCCAGGCGCCGCGCGCCCGGGCCGGCTCGCCGGTGCCCGAGGCGGCGGCGTCGCGCGGGCCCGACTCGCGCGTCGACCCCTCGCAGCAGCGCGCGCGCGACGCCGACGCGCGCCGCATCCTCGAGGCCGAGCTGAAGAAGGAAGAAGAGCGCCTCGCGCAGATGCAGAAGGAATACAACAACGGCGAGCCCGAGCGCCGCGGCGACGAGCGCAACTACCAGAAGTACCTCGACCGCGCCGCCGAGATGAAGGCGGCGATCGCGCGCAAGGAAAGCGACATCGCCGCGATCAAGCGCGAGATCGGCAAGCTGCCGCCCTCGTGATGCCGTCGTGACGCCCGACGCCGACGCCGGCGCCTACGCCGCCTTCGACCACCTCGCGACCATGATCGCGGTGGTGTCGCCGCAGGGGCGCTGCGTGTTCGCCAACGCCTCGTTCGAGAACGTGCTCGGCCTGTCGCGCCGCAGCGTGCAGCGCGGCTCGCTGTTCGACTGGTTCGTCGACGCCGGCACGCTGCGCGAGACGGTGGCCGCGGTGGCGCGCAACGAGTTCTCCACCAGCCGCATGGAGACGCTGCTGCGCCGCCCCGGCCCGGCCGGCGGCGACGCGCTGCCGGTGCACGCCATCGTCACGCAGATGGACGGCACGCCGCACGTGCTGATCGAGCTGGTGGAGATCGAGCAGCAGACGCGCCAGGACCGCGAGGAACGCGCGCTCGACCAGGCCAAGGCCACCAAGGAGCTGATCCGCAACCTCGCCCACGAGATCAAGAACCCGCTGGGCGGCATCCGCGGCGCGGCGCAACTGCTCGGCATGGAGGTCGAGGGCCGCGCGCTGACCGAGTACACCCAGGTCATCATCAACGAGGCCGACCGGCTGCAGGCGCTGGTCGACCGCCTGCTCGCGCCGCACCGCAAGCCGCACGTGGTCAGCGACCTCAACATCCACGAGGTGTGCGAGCGGGTGCGCTCGCTGATCCTGGCGGAGTTCCCGCGCGGGCTGAAGGTCGAGCGCGACTACGACGTCTCGGTTCCCGACTTCCGCGGCGACCGCGAGCAGCTCATCCAGGCGGTGCTGAACATCGCCCACAACGCCGCGCAGGCGCTGACCGAGCGCATCGCCGCCGGCGACGCGGTGATCACGCTGCGCACGCGCATCGCGCGCCAGGTGACGCTGGGCAAGCAGCGCTATCGTCTGGCACTGGAATTGCATATCCAGGACAACGGCCCGGGCGTGCCCGAGTCCATCCGAGAGCACATCTTCTACCCGCTGGTATCGGGGCGCGATGGCGGCTCCGGACTCGGGCTCACGCTCGCGCAGACCTTCGTGCAGCAACACCAGGGCACGATCGAATGCGAGAGCGAACCGGGCAGGACGCTGTTCAAGATCCTGATTCCGCTGCCTTGATTCAATGAAACCCATCTGGATCGTTGACGACGACCAATCCATCCGCTTCGTGCTGGAGAAGGCCCTGGCGCGCGAGGAGCTGGCCGTGCGCAGCTTCACCAACCCGCGCGACGTGCTCGCCGCGCTGGACGACGACGAGCCGCAGGTGCTGGTGTCCGACATCCGCATGCCCGGCGGCTCGGGCATCGAGCTGCTGGGCAAGGTGAAGGAGCGCCATCCGGGGCTGCCGGTCATCATCATGACCGCCTACTCCGACCTCGACAGCGCGGTCAGCGCCTTCCAGGGCGGCGCCTTCGAGTACCTGCCCAAGCCCTTCGACGTGCCCAAGGCGGTGGAGCTGATCCGCCGCGCCGTCGACGAGAGCCTGCGCGAGGAGGTGCGCGACGGCGCGCAGGCGCAGATGCCCGAGATGCTCGGCCAGGCGCCGGCGATGCAGGACGTGTTCCGCGCCATCGGCCGGCTGAGCCAGAGCAACGTGACGGTGCTGATCACCGGCGAGTCGGGAACCGGCAAGGAACTGGTGGCGCAGGCGCTGCACCGCCACAGCCCGCGCGGCGAGAACGGCAGCAAGGGGCCGTTCGTCGCGATCAACACCGCGGCGATCCCGAAAGACCTGCTCGAGAGCGAGCTGTTCGGCCACGAGCGCGGCGCCTTCACCGGCGCGCAGACCACGCGGCGCGGGCGCTTCGAGCAGGCCGATGGCGGCACGCTGTTCCTCGACGAGATCGGCGACATGCCCTTCGACCTGCAGACGCGGCTGCTGCGCGTGCTGTCGGACGGGCAGTTCTACCGCGTCGGCGGCCACAACCCGATGCGCGCCAACGTGCGCGTGATCGCGGCCACGCACCAGAACCTCGAGGACCGCGTGCGCCAGGGCGTGTTCCGCGAAGACCTGTTCCACCGCCTCAACGTGATCCGCCTGCGCCTGCCGCCGCTGCGCGAGCGGCGCGAGGACATTCCTGCGCTGGCGAAGTTCTTCCTCGGCAAGAGCGCCAAGGAACTGGGCGTCGAGACCAAGCGCTTCACCGACGCGGCGCTGGCGAAGCTGGTGAGGTTCGACTTCCCCGGCAACGTGCGCCAGCTCGAGAACGTCTGCCACTGGCTGACGGTGATGGCGCCGGCGCAGGTGATCGAGCCGAAGGACCTGCCGCCCGAACTGGGCAGCGAGGCGCCGCCGCCGGCCGTGCCGGAACCTCAGCCCGAGCCGGCCGCCGCGCTGCCGCCGGCACCGGCCGCCACGGTGAGCGCCGCGCCCGCGCCGGTTGCCGCCGCGCCGGCGGCCATGGGCGCGGCCGCTGCGACCACGGACGCCGACTGGCTGGCCGGCCTCGAACACGAGGCGCGCCGACTGCTGCTGTCCGGCGAGCCCGAGGTGTGGGACGCGCTGACGCGCAAGTTCGAGGCCCGCATGATCCACACCGCGCTGGACATCACGCGCGGCCGCCGCATCGAGGCGGCGCAGAAGCTCGGCATAGGCCGCAACACCATCACGCGCAAGATCCAGGAACTGGGCCTGGACGACTGACGGCCGCGCCGTTCAGTCGGCCAGCTCGACGACCACCGGCGCGTGGTCGCTCGGCCGCTCGTTCCTGCGCGGCGCCTTGTCGATCGTGCAGGCGCCGACGCGGGCCTTCAGCGCCTCGCTGACCAGGATGTGGTCGATGCGCAGCCCCTGGTTCTTGCGGAACGCGAGGTTGCGGTAGTCCCACCAGCTCCAGCTCCTGGGCGGCTGCTCGAAGAGGCGGAAGGCGTCGTGCAGACCCAGGGCGACGAGGCGGGCGAACTGCTCGCGCTCCTCGGGCGTGCAGTGGATCTGCCCGGCCCAGGCGACGGGGTCGTGGACGTCGCGGTCTTCCGGCGCGATGTTGAAGTCGCCCATCAGCACCAGGCGCGGATGCGCGGCCAGCTCGCCGGCCACCCAGGCGCGCAGCGCGTCGAGCCAGCGCATCTTGTAGGCGAACTTCTCGCTGCCCGGCGCCTGGCCGTTCGGGAAATAGGCGCCGATCACGCGGATGCCGTCCAGCGTGGCGGCGATCACGCGTGCCTGCTCGTCGTCCAGGCCCGGGATGTTGCGCACGACCTCGGCGCCGCCGCGGCGGCTGAGCAGCGCCACGCCGTTGTAGGTGCGCTGCCCGAACCACTGCGCCTGGTAGCCGGCCGCCAGCAATTCGGCGTGCGGGAACTTGTCGTCGGTGAGCTTGGTTTCCTGCAACGCGATCGCGTCGACCGGATGCTCGGCCAGCCATGCGAGCAGTTGCGGCAGGCGCACGGCGAGCGAGTTGACGTTCCAGGTGGCGAGTTTCATCGCTTGAATGAATGGCTGTGTGGGTGGATGCGTGCCGCCGGGCGCGACGTGTGTCTCGTGCATCTTATGGAGTTTCAGGACCGACGCTCGGGCGCAGGCCCCGAGCCGGCCGGCGCGCGCCGCAGGTTCAGCGCGTTGCCGCCCAGGATCAGCGCCACGCCCAGTACCGTGGCCAGGCCCACGCGCTCGGCGTAGACCGCCCAGCCCACCGCGGCGGTGAGCGGCACGCGCAGGAAGTCCATCGGCACCACCACGGTGGCCTCGGCATGCGCCATCGCGCGGGCGAAGCAGTAGTGCGAGAAGGTGCCGCAGAAGGCCACCACCAGCACCCAGCCCCACATCGGCGCCGAGGGCCAGCGCCACGCGGCCAGCGCCGGCAGCACGCCGATGGCGCTTTGCACCACCAGCATCCAGAAGCTGAGCTGCACGGCCGTGTCGGTGCGGGTCAGCGACTTGACCATGATCACCGACACCGCGAAGCCCAGCGCCGCGGCCAGCGCGATCAACTGGCCCGCGTTCAGGCCGTGCGCCGAGGGACGCACGATCAGGGCCACGCCGGCCAGGCCCAGCAGCACGGCCGCGAGCTTCCAGCGGTTCACGCGCTCGCCCAGCACGAGCGCGGCCAGCGCCACCGACCACAGCGGCATCGTGAACTCGATCGCTACCACCTGGGCCAGCGGGATCAGCGTCAGCGCCGCCAGCCAGCCGTACTGCGCCGCGTAGTGCACCGCGTTGCGCAGCACGTGCTGCGTCATGCGCGTGCTGCGCATGGCCGGCAGCCCGCCGGCGCGGTGGACCAGCGGCCACAGCATCGCCAGGCCGATCAGCGAGCGCAGCACCATCACCTCGAACACCGACAGCTCGCGTGTCGCTTCGCGGCCGGCCACGGCCATCACCACCATCAGCGTCAGCCAGCCGGCCATCCAGGCCGCGGCGCGCGGGATCGAGGGTACGGGGGCGGCGGCGGCCGGCGAGGGCGGGGGAGGCGGTGGCGAGGGGCGCATCCGGCCCAGGTTAGCCGATCTCCGGCCGCGCCCTCTTGCCAGGGCTTACAGCTTGACCGCCTGCGGCGCGCCGGTCAGGTAGCCGACCGCGGCGCCGAACTTGTTCTTGTAGTTGGCGTTGATCAGCGGGTCGAGCGTGTCCTTCACCTTCGCGTGCAGGCCGCTCCAGTCGCCGGGGTGCTGGAAGTTGCTCATGATGTAGGTCCAGCCGTTGACCTCGTCCACCGCGTGCAGGCCGGTCGATTCGGCGCCGGCCGGCGTCGAGAGGATGCGCGACAGCGTCCTGGTGTCGACGTTGTAGGCCCACAGGAAGTTGTTGACGTGGTTGCCGCTGTCCTCGCCGATGAACAGCGTGCGCATCTTCTCGGAGAACTTCAGGTTGTCGGGGCTGGCGATCTTGTCGGGGTGGGCGGTGTTGCCCAGCGCGTCGGCGGCGATGTCCTCGCCCATCAGTTCCATGCGCGAGCGCAGCGGCACCCACTCGCTGTCGATGGCGGCGCCCTTGTCGTCCTTGACGCCGCCGCCCAGGTCGTGCGCCAGCACGCCGCCAGCCTTCAGCGTCTTGGGGAAGGCCACCTTGTGCTTCGCGTTCCAGAGCGCGTCGCCCTCGATCATCGAGGTCTGGATGTTGGCCAGCGCCGAGTAGGCCACCTTGTCCTTGGCGTTCAGCGTCGTGCCTTCCATCTTGGTGAAGGCCATGCTGCCGCCGGCCAGGTTGGCGTAGCGGTGGGTCTCGAGGAAGGCGGCGGCCTTCTCCATGCCGGGCTTGAGCTTGAGCCAGGCGGCCTTGCCGTCGAGGAACGCCTTGGTGTAGCTGTCGTCCTGCGGGTCGGCGGTCAGCGACTCCATGATGTCGGTCGGCTTCAGGCTGCCGGCCAGCGCCTCGATCTCGGCGCTGGTGGCGTGGCCGAGGTGGATCCACTGGATCTTCGCGGTGGAGGTGTTGGTCAGCGTCTCGGTGTAGTGCGCCACGTACAGGTTGCCGGCGGACAGGTCTTTCGCCTTGTCGGCCACGAACAGGAACAGGCCGCCGTTGGTGTAGTCGTCGCCCATCAGCGCGGTGCGCTCGTCGGGCATCACGTGGATCAGCTCGTGCGAGATGCGGCCCAGGCAGTAGTGCTTCTTCACGCTGCCGCTGCCGTCGGGGTTCACGGTGATCTCGGGCAGGTGGCCGTAGTGGTAGGGGTTGGCCGTGGTCTCGTCGCCGTAGACGTTCTTGCTGAAGGCCTTGAACTGCGCCGAGCCGGCGGCCGTGAAGGCATCGGGCTCGTACTCCTCGCTGGACAGGTGGGTGTTCCAGGGCGAGAGGCTGGCGCCGCAGGTGATCCACAGGCCGTGGGCCGAGGACATGTCGACGTTGTGGTACTTCACCAGGCTGAGCTGGCCGGTGGCCTGGTCCTGGTCCAGCGTCAGCACGGCGATGGGCGAGGGCAGGCGGCCGTAGGTGTCGTTGCCGGCCTGGTCGCGGCTGTTGTATTCGAACTGCACGACGAAGAACACCGGCTTGCCCTTGACGCCGTCGACCTTGGCGCCTTCGATCTGGATCAGCGACGAGCCGTCCGGCGAATCGGAGAAGAACTGGCGCTCCTGGCCGGGCACCGAGGCGTCGACGATCGGCTGGTTGTGGATGTCGTAGTAGCCGCCGGCCAGGGTCTTGCCGCCCTTGCCATCGCTGACCAGGTCGCCGGTCACGAAGAAGGGCTGGTAGGCCAGCGCCACGTCCTTCTTGCTGTTGTCGTCGTACACGATGCTCATCACCGCCGCGGTGGTGGTGGTGGCCATCGCGGCCGGCGCCGCCAGGCTGGGCGCGGCCATGCTGGAGAAGCTCACCGACTTGAAGGCCTTGGCGGGCGCGGCGTGGTCGCCGCCGCCGCCGCCGCAGGCGCTCAGCAGCCCGGCGGCGGACAGCGAGGATGCCAGCGGCAGCATCGGCGCGCCGCCCAGGAGTTGAAGAAGACGGCGGCGTGAAGTTTTGATGTCGGTCATGGCTGTCGCTCTGTGAAGTGAGGGTCTTGGACGGGCGGAGAGCCCGCTCGCCCGGCGCCGCGCAGTGTGGTCAGCGCGCATGGCCAAGCGATGACGGAACGGTTCAAGAACCGTGACACACACCCGCCCGCCACGGCGTGTGCGCTCGGTGCATAATGCGAATGAGAAACGATCTCATTGCATTGAACCGACCCGCCATGCCCGACGACATTTCCGCCAGCGCGCCGCGCGTCCAGATCAATCCCGACGGCCTGACCTACCGCTGCAAGCCCGCCGGCTCGCCGTACAGCGGCGGGGCGGGGCTGCAGGGCCAGACCATGTCCTGCTTCCTGTGCGGCCGGCACCGACCGCGCCGCATGCTGCGCAGCCGCAGCCTGGTGGGCCGCACGCACTACGTCTGCGCGCACGGCTGCGGCGCGGACGCGGCATGAGCGTGCCGCGCCGCCGCCCGGGCGACGGGCCGCCCACCGGCAGCCCGGTGGAGGAACTGAAGACCAGCGGATTGAAGGCGACGCTGCCGCGCCTGAAGGTGCTGGAGGTGTTCCAGCGCACCGACCGGCGCCACCTCGCCGCCGAGGACGTCTACAAGGCGCTGCTCGCCGACGGCTCCGACATCGGCCTGGCCACCGTCTACCGCGTGCTGATGCAGTTCACGCAGGCGGGGCTGCTGACGCGCCAGCACTTCGAGGGCGGGCGCGCCGTGTTCGAGATGAACGAGGGGCGCCACCACGACCACATGGTGTGCCTGCACTGCGGCCGCGTGCAGGAGTTCTTCGACGCGGCGATCGAGCAGCGCCAGCGCGAACTGGCCGAGCAGCACGGCTTCGAGCTGCACGACCACGCGCTGGCGATGTACGGCCTGTGCTCCGACCCGGCCTGCCGCGGCAGCGGGGCCGGCGGCAAGGGCGGGTGAGGCCGCGCGGCCGGGCTCACTTCACCTGCGCGAGCGCCTTGTCGAAGCGGTCCTTGCCCATCACGAAGCCGGCCTGCTCCTTCGCGGCGGCCGCCTTCGCGTCGGCCAGGTTGGCCGGCTTGCCGGCCTGGATGACGCCGACCATGCCCATCATCTTGTGCGGCTCGCAGACGTACAGGTAGACGCCTTCCTTCTCGAGCTTGACCTTCACCTCGGCGTCGGGCGCGCCCTTCCACGGCTTGGCGCCGGCCGGCAGCAGCAGCGAGGCGCTGTTGTGCGCGGCCTTCTCGGTCGGCGCGAAGACCACCGTGTCGCCCACCTCCGCCTTCACGAAGGCGGGCTCGAACACCATGCTGCCGTCCTTGCCGGCGTTGAGCATCTTCACGACGTGATCGGCGGCGCCGGCCGAGGTCGCGGCGATGGCGAGGGTGAACGCGGCGAGCGCAAGGGTGGGTTTTTTCAAGGGGGTTCTCCTCGTTGGTTTGAAATGGTCCGGAAGCGGTGTCAGGCCGACGCGCCGCCCGGGCGTTCGACCGGGCGCAGCGCGGCGCAGGGGTCTTCGCGCGGCTGGCGCGGCGTGGTGATGGCGCGGTCGTAGGCGGCGTGGCCGTCGTCGCCTTCTTCGAGCAGGCCGATCACGACGGCGTTCGAGCGCAGCGGCTCGGCCAGCCAGCGCGGCACGCCGATGTCGCGGCGCACGTGGCCGTTGCCGGCCAGCAGCACCACGCCGCGTTCGGCGTGGCGCTCGATCATGTGCGCCATGAACTGGTCGCGCGCCACCTGCGCGGCGGCCATGCGCAGGCCGTGCGAGGCGTCGACCGCGCCGCAATGCGCGCTGACGATGGCTTGCGCCTGCGCGGCGGCGATGTCGGGCGGCACACGCTCGTCGAAGTTCATCGCCTGCAGGCCTTCGGCGATGACGCGGCGCGCGTCGGGGCGCGAGACGTTGGCGGCGACGATGGGCAGGTCGTGGCGCAGCGCCAGCGCGATCAGCGGCTTGTAGTAGGCCCATTGCCAGGCCGCGCCGGGCGCGGCGGCGGCGGCGATCAGCTCGTCGGCGTCGGCGCCGGGCTGTTGGCGCGCGCGGTCGAGGTCGGCCTGGCGCTCGCGGTCGAACTGCTCCATCAGCAGCGCCGGGCGCGCGCCGGCTTCGAGCAGGGCCTCGAAGGTGCGCGCGCGCAGCTCGTGCTGGCCGGCGTTGTCGTGCACCTCGCCGAGCAGCAGTAGCGGCCGCGGCGCGCCGGCGTGCGTGAAGCCGGCCAGCGGCGCGCCGGCCGCGGCCCAGCCGCCGCCGAGCGTGGCGCCCGCCAGGCCGGCCAGCGCGACGCCGCGCAGCAGCCGGCGCCGCGGCGCGCTGAGGCTGCGCCCGAACAGCGTGCGCTGCACACGCTCGCCGGCCAGCGTCAGCGCGGCGCAGGCGAGCAGCGCCAGCCCGAGGGCGAACAGGAAGGGCAGGGGATGATCCATGGCGGGCGCTTCAGTGCAGGGTGGGTGAAGGGTGGCTGGCCGCCGGCTGCGCGTGCGCCGGCGAGCCGCAGGCGCAGCCGGCGGCCAGCCAGCGCTGGACCTCGGGCCACGGCCCGTGCTGCGACTGGAAGCGCAGCAGCGCGGCGCGGGTCTCGCGCAGGCGCTTGCGCGCGGCCAGGCGCGCTTCCATCGGCAGGCGCTCGTCGCGCGCGGCGTGCAGCATGCCGCCGTGCGCGCCGCACAGCGTGGCGGCGGCTTCGGGCAGGCGCCGCACGCGCACCAGCCCTTCGGCGAGGTTCAGGCTGCTGACGACGAGCGCGGTGACGGCGTCCTCCACGTCGGGCCAGCTTCCGAAGTGCTCGGTGGCGTAGCGGCGCGCGAGCCGGTAGGCCGCCACCGCGCTGTCGAACGCGCCGCGGTCGAGCAGCGAATTGGCGCGCAGCATCAGGCGCGTCCACTCGTCGAGCGTGTCGTCGTCGTACGGCAAGGCGCTCAACCCGCCATCGGGACGAAGACGTACACGGCGAGCACGACGACGGTGAACACCAGCCAGTCGGCGGCGGCACGCAGCCGGGTGTTTCTCATGGGACGGGAACTCCTCGAGATCGACCTGCGTTCGAGGCTGGCGGCGGCTGGCGTGCAGGAACGGTGGCGATCTTAGATGAGAATACGTCGCATTAGCAAGCATGCGCGACGAATGAGCGCAGCTCAGCAACCCTCGACGGTGTGGTCCGGCCCCTGGCAGCCGCGCCGGCCGTCGGCGCGCTCGCGGCGCCAGGCCGGCGCCAGCCGCATCAGCACCGCGCCGAAGGCCAGCATCCACAGCGCCGCGGCCAGCAGCAGCCCGGTGGGCGCATCGCCGATGCCCAGCGCGGACAGCGCGCGTGCCGCCGCCGCGCCCAGCAGCGCGAGCGCCGCGGCCGGCACCCAGGGGCGCTCGTCCGGCCACAGCCCGCAGTGGGCGCGGCCGGCGATCACGAACACCGTCAGGATGGCCAGGCCGAAGGCGCCGATGCCGAGCACGTGCCGTGCCGCCGAGGCCCACGCCGGCGCGTCGGCGAGAACGGCGACGCCCCACAGCGCATAGCCGGCCGCCATCGCGGCGTAGACCGCGTACAGCATCAGCGGGCGGCGCCGCAGCAGCGCGCGGCCCACGTGCCAGTCGCCCATCAGTTGCAGCACCGCGGCCGCCGCGGCCAGCGCCAGCCAGCCGGCGGCGCGATGCCCCGGCCAGGCCATCTGCGCCAGCGTGTGCGCCGCGATCAGCGCCAGCGCGAGCTGGCGGTGCGGCGGGCGCGCCAGGTAGACCGCCGCGGTGGCGCGCCGCCCGTCGCGCCCGGCCCGCGCGCGTTCGTCGTCGAGCGCCGCGTTGACGATGCGCATCGAGATGCGGCTCATCGCCAGCACCAGCAGCGCCATGTAGATGCCCAGCAGCGCGTGCAGGAAGCTCGCCGCCGGGCGCCCCAGCAGCGCCGCCAGGTGGTGCGCCGCCACGCCCGCGCCCAGCGCCAGCAGCGCGGCGGCGAAGGAGCGGTGCGCGCGCTGCGGGTCGGCGCGCAGGCGCGGCCACACCGTCGCGAGCAGGCCGCCGATTAGCGTCAGCGCGCCGGCCAGCGCCAGCGCATGCCCGAGCGCGCCGGGCGCGAGCGAGCCGGCCAGGCCCAGCGCCCAGGCGCCGAACAGCCGCCGCGTGGTGCGCGGCGGCACCTGCGGCGTGGCGGTGAACTCCGGCACCGCGGTGAGCAGGAAGCCGGCCACGGCGGCCAGCCCCATGTGTTCGAGCATCGCCTGCGCATGCCAGGCGGGTGTGATGGGCAGGGCGAGCGCCAGCGCCGCCGCCCAGGTGCCGATGGACAGCAGCGCGACCCAGGCCGCCGCCGTGAAGAAGGGGCGCAGGCCGCACTGCCAGAGCGGGTGGCCGGGCTTCATCGCGCGGGCGCGGCGGCGAGCCCGAAGGCCTCGCGCACCGCGGAGCGTTGCAGCAGGGCGGCCACGGCGCGGTGCGCGACGGCGTCGCCGGGGCCCTGGCCGTTGTCCTCGGGCGTCCAGCGGTGCACGATGCGCCCGGGCGTGCCGCCCATCACCAGCACCTCGCCGGCCAGCCGCGCCGCCTCGGTGAGATCGTGCGTGATCATCAGCACGGCGGTGCCGTGCTCGCGCACGTGCCGGCGCAGCAGCTCGTGCATCTGGCCGCGCAGCCCGATGTCGAGCGCGGCGAAGGGTTCGTCCATCAGCAGCAGGTCGGGTTCGGTGACCAGCGCGCGCGCCAGCGCGGCGCGGCTTTGCATGCCGCCGGAGAGCTGCGTCGGGTAGGCCTGCAAGGCCTCGTCGTCCAGCCCCATCGCGCGGCCCATCACGGCGGCCCGCCGGCGCGCCTCGTGGCGGCCGAGGCCGGCGGCGCGCAGGCCGAGCGCGATGTTGTCGACGCCGCGCTGCCACGGCAGCAGGCGCGGCTGCTGGAACATCACCGCCGGCCGCTCGAAGCCCTGCACGATGCGGCCCTCCTGCACGGCCAGCAGCCCGGCGGCCAGGTGCAGCAGCGTGGTCTTGCCGCAGCCCGACGGGCCGACCAGCGCCACCACCTCGCCGGCGCGCACGCCCAGCTCGATGTCTTCCAGCACGGTGGTCGGGCCGTAGCGGTGCCGCACGCCGTGCAGCCGCAGCGCCGGGGCGGCGCTCACGTGGTGGCCTCGCGCCAGCGCTCCAGCTCGCGCTGGATAGGCACCAGCAGCAGCGATTCGAGCGCCAGCAGACAACCCACCACCACCGCCACCCAGGCCAGCGTGCCGGCGGTGTCGAGCTGCGAGCGCGTGACCGCCAGCGCGGCGCCGACGCCGCTCTCGGTGGCCAGCAGTTCGGCCATCACCACCACCTTCCAGGCCTGCCCGAGCGCGGTGATCCAGGCCGGGAAGACGTAGGACAGCACGTGCGGCGCCAGCACCTCGCGCAAGGCCATCCACGGCGGCAGGCGGAAGGCGCGCGCCATGTCGCGCAACTGGCGGTCGAGCGTGCGCGTGCCCTGCAAGGCGGCGGCGAACACCGGCGGAAAGCAGGCGATGAAGACGGTGAACACCGGCGTGCCGTCGCCGGCGCCGAACCACAGCAGCGCCAGCACCAGCCAGGCGATCGGCGGCGTGCCGAGCACCACCGTGACCAGCGGGCGCAGCGCGACCGCCAGCGCGGCCCAGCGCCCGGCCAGCATGCCCAGCACGGTGCCCAGCGCCATCGCCGCGCCCAGGCCGAGCAGCGCGCGCCGCCCGGTGGCCAGCAGCGCCGGCGCGAGCTGCCGCTCGGCCGCCAGCGCGTGCAGTGCCTGCCAGGTCTGCGCCGGCGTCGGCAGCACCAGGGGGCCCAGCGCCTGCGCGGCCGCCTCCCAGGCGGCCAGCAGCAGCATCAGGCTGGCCAGCGCGCCCCAGCCCGACCAGAGGTAGGCCGGCGCGCCGCGCAGCAGCCGCAGGACGGCGCCCACGCCGCAGCCTCAGAAATCGAGCCGTGCGTTGACGAACACGCGCCGGCCGCGTTCGGTGTAGCCGAAGTCGGCCGACTCCTCGGCCAGGCGCAGGTTGCCGAGGTTCTCCATGCCGGCGCGCAGGTGCAGCGTGCGCGCGTCGGCCAGCTTGAAGGCCTGGCCCAGGCTCGCCGAGGCGAGCGAGTAGCCCGGCAGCCGGGCGCCGCCGGTGGCGGTCTGGCGGCCGGTGCGCTCGAGCGTCAGCAGCGCCTGCCAGCCGGCGGCGGCGCGGTACTGCAGGCGCGTGGTCCAGGCCTGGTGCGGGCGGTCGGGCAGCGCCTGGCCGGTGGCCTTGTCCTCGGTGTTCAGCAGCGTCAGGTCGGTGCTCCAGTGCCAGTGGCGGTCGATCTGCCAGCCGAAGCCGGCCTCCAGGCCGCGCACGCGCGCGCGGTCGACGTTGTCGTACAGGTAGGTGCGGCGCGTGCCGACCTGGTCGATCAGCCGGTAGGTGATCAGGTCCTTCACGTCGGTCTGGTACGCCGTGGCGCGCAGCGACCAGGCGCCGAAGTCGGCGTCGACGCCGATCTCGCCCGAGTTCGAGCTTTCCGGCCGGATGCCGGCGTTGCCGAGGAAGGTGTGCGGACCCTCGGCGCCGACGTAGTTCGGCGAGATCTGCTTGAGCGTGGGCGCCTTGAAGGCGTGGCCGAAGCCGCCCTTGACGACCCAGGTGCGATCGGGCTGCCACACCAGGTAGGCGCGCGGGCTGAGCTCGTTGCCGAAGTACTCGTGGCGGTCGGCGCGCACGCCGGCGGTCAGCATCAGCGCGCGGGCCAGCGCCCATTCGTCCTGCACGAACACCGACTTGTGCGTGGCGGCGTCCCGACCGCCGGCGAGGCCGGCGTTCTCGAGCGCCTCCTTGCGCCACTCGCCCCCGGCGGTGAGGCGATGGTCGCCCAGCGTCCAGGCGGCGTGGCCGTCGACCACGTCGTCGGTCATGCGCTGCGGGCGCGTCGGCGCGACGCCGTTGCTGCGCAGGTTGACGATGTCGATGCTGCTGCGGTAGGCGCGCACCTGCGCCTTGGCGGCGCCGACGCTGCCGCGCCAGCCGAGGTGGCCGTGGCGGCGGTCCAGCTCGTAGGTGTTGCGGTAGACGCGCGGACCCGACAGCGCGTCGTAGAAGCGGTCCTCGTCGACGACGTTGAAGCCGGCCTCCAGCGCGTGCCCGGGCGCCAGGTCGAACACGCCGCCGACGCCGCCGCCGACGGAGCGGCGGCCCTCGGTCTCGGACACGCGCGGATCCTCCTTCAAGGCGACGCTGCCGCTGCGCAGCGCCTCGGCGTGCACGCGCAGCGCGAGGCGCTCGCCCACCGGCCCGCCGGCGCTGGCCGAGACGCGCGCGCTGCGCCCGCCTTCGCCGGCCGTGGTGGGGTCGGCGGCGGACAGGCCGAGCGAGCCCTCCCAGCGCTTGCGCGGCGTGCGCGTGATCAGGTTGATCACGCCGCCGAGCGCCTCGGAGCCGTACAGCGCCGACATCGGGCCGCGGATGATCTCGATGCGCTCGACCGCCGACATCGGCAGCCAGCCGTACTGGTAGTCGGAATGGCCGACCACGTCGTCGCTGGCGCTGATGCGCCGGCCGTCGATCAGCGTCAGGGTGTGCTTGCCTTCCAGGCCGCGCAGCGCCAGCGTCTTGCGCCCGCCCACCTGGCGCGCGCCCAGCGTCAGGCCGGGCGCGCTGCGCACCGCGTCGAGCAGGTCGCTGGCGTTGCGGCGCGTGATCTCGCCGGCGTCGATCACGGTCACGGTGGCCGGCGCGCCGCGTGCGTCCTGTTCGGTCAGCGTCGCGGTGACGGTGACGGGCGGCAGCAGCGGTTCGGACGCCGCCGCGTCGGGCTGGGCGGCGCAGGGCAGCGCGGCGGCGGCCAGCGCGAGTGCGAGCGGACGGGTGGTGCGGGCAGGGCGGGTGGTGTGGGTCATCGGTGTCGAAAGGTCGTGGGTGTTCGGTGCGCCGGCCGGGCGGCTCAGCCGCCGTAGAAGCGCGCGTCGGGCAGGCGTCCGCCGACCAGGCCGGGCTGGCGCGCGAGCAACTGGCCGTAGAAGAACTCCAGCTCGCCGCGCGCCTCGGCCGGCGCGACGAAGCGGGCGTTGTCGACGGCGATCGCGTCGGCCACCGCCTCGGGCGCGAGCTGCGCGATGCGCGAGGCGACCAGGCGGCCGCATTCGGCCGGCGCGCCCTGGCACCACCGCAACGCGGCGGCGTAGTCACGCTGCAGGCGCTCCACCAGCGCGGCGTCGGCGGCGACGGGGCCGAGCAGGGTCAGCACCGCCTGCGGCATGCGCGGCGCGCGCTGCATCACGCGGCCCCACTCCCGCTGCATGTCGACGCTGCGGTGCAGCTCGGGCGCGACCATGCCGAGCGGGAACGAGCGCGTCTTGCGCAGCGCCATCGACACCGCCGGCTCGGCCAGCAGCGCGTGGTCGGCGCGGCGCATCACCAGCAGTTGCATCGCGTCCAGCGGCGAGGCGGCGTAGCGCAGCGAGTAGTCGCGGCCCTGCTGCAAGCCCTGCTTCTCGGCCAGCAGGCGCAGCACGATGTCGGGCATGTCGCCGCGGAAGGGCATCACGATCTCCTTGCCCTTGAAGTCCGCCAGCGTCTTCAGCGCCGCGTCGCGCGAGACCATCCACAGCACGCCCCACGAGGGCACGCCGAGCAGGCGCAGGTCGACACCGCGGTTGTAGAGGTTGGCCGCCACGTTGCTCGGCATCGCCAGCAGGTCGGCCTGGCCTTCCAGCGCCAGCAGGCGCAACTGGTCGGGGTCTTTCCAGGCGACGAACTTCACCTCGTCGGCGAGGTCGGCCAGCATGCCGGCCTCGGCCATGCGGACCAGCGGGTTGGAGATCGCCGCCGACGGGCCGGCCAGCACCAGCCGCGCGCGCTTCGCGGGGGCGGCGCTGGCAAGGCGCGCCGCGGCCAGCAACGCGGCACCGGCCGCGCCGCGCAGGCAGGCGCGGCGAATCGAGCTTGCGGGGCGCATGTCAGAAGCTGCCTTGCCAACTGAGCAGCAGGCTGCGCCCGGGCGCCTGGATCTCCTGCCCCGACAGGCCTTCGGTGAGGTGTTCGTGGTAGCCCTTGTCGGCCAGGTTGCGCAGCGCCATGCGCAGGCGCTGGCCCTTGGCGAAGCTCCAGGTGGCGCCCAGGTCCAGCGTGGCGAAGCCGGGCGTGGCGTTTTCGCCGCCGAGCGAGAAGGCGGTGGCGACGCGCGTCTGCCGGCGCACCAGGCGCAGCCGCGCGTCGCTGGCCCACTCGGCGCTCCAGCGCGCGTCCCAGCCGAGCGACAGTTCGTCGGCCGGCATCTGGAACAGCGGCTCGTCCAGGTCCTTGTTGGTGCCGCGCAGCAGCGACAGGGAGGCGCTCAGCCAGTGCTCGGCCAGCACCTTGCCGCGCACCTGCGCCTCCAGGCCCTCGATCACCACCCGGCCGAGGTTGACGGTGGCCTTGACCGGCAGGCCGTTCTGCACCGCGCCGGTGGGCCGGCCGGTGATGAAGTCGGTGATGCGGTTGCGGTACAGCGCGGCCGACCACACCAGGCGCGGCGACTCGCCCTTGGCGCCGATTTCGATCTGCGTCGACTGCTCCGGCGCGATCTGCGGATTGCCGAGGTAGAAGTAGCCGTCGCCGCGCGGCGAGGCCTCGTAGCGCTCGCGCATCTCGCCGGCGCGGAAGGCGCGCGCGATCTGCGCGTAGGGGCGCAGCAGCGCGTCGGCCTCGTACATCACGCCGAGCGAGCCCGAGGTGCTGCCGTCGCTGCGCGCCAGGCCGCTGCGCACCGCGCCGTTGCTCATCGACGCCGCGTCGCCCTTGACGCGGTCGTGGCGCAGGCCCGCCACCAGGCCCCAGGCGCCCAGGCGCACGTCGTCCTGCACGTAGGCGCCCAGCGAGCGGATGCGCGCGTCGGCGAAGGGGTCGTTGCGCACCAGCGGCGACATCGGCGTCGGGTTGGCCAGGTAGCGCGCCGGCGAAGCACCCATGCGCCAGGCGTTGACGCCGGCCGAGAGCACCTGCGCCTCGCCCCAGGCCCAGCGCGCGCGGGCGTCGAGGCCGTCGGTCTCGAACGCGACGCTGGTGCGCGCGGTGTCGCGCCGCAACTGGTTGGCCCAGGACCAGATCTCGCGGCGCATCTCCTGGCGGTAGGCGCGCAGGTCGACCTCCACGCCGGCCTCGCTGAAGTTGTAGCCGGCCTCGTAGAGCCGGCGCTGCTGCGTCGGCGAGTGCACCGTGGTGCTGCCCAGCGCGGGGTTGGGCAGCGGGCGCGTCGAGCCGGGGTACCAGACGTCCTCGTCGAGATGGCGCTGCGCCGACAGCCGCAGTTGCTGGCGCGCGTCGATGCGGAAGCGGTACTGGCCGATCAGCGCCTCGCTGTCGTAGCCGGTGCGCGCGACGCTGCCGCCCGGCGCGCGGTAGTCCTTCGCGCGCAGCGCCGAGGCGCCGAGCATCAGCGCGTGGTCGCCTTGCGCCAGGTTGAGCACGCCGGCGCCCGAGGCGCCGTGCCGCACGCTGTCGGCGCCCAGGCTCAGCTCGGCTTTCAGGCCGTCGACGAAGCGCGCCTGCGGCAGCAGCACGTTGATGGCGCCGCCCAGCGCGCCGGTGCCGTACAGCACCGACGACGGGCCCTTGACCACCTCCAGCCGCTCGGCCAGCCCGAGGCTCATGAACGACGCGATCGCGCCGGCCGGCTGCGCCGAGTTCAGCCGCATGCCGTCGACCAGCAGCACCACGCTTTCCCGCTTCAGGCCGCGGATCACCGGGTTGGCGCCCTGCGCGCTGTCGCCGGCCACCGCCAGGCCGGGTTCGCCGCGCAGCGCGTCGCCGACGTTGGCGGCGCCGCGCGCCTGCCAGTCGCGCCGCTCCTGCGACAGCACCGAGGCGGGCGTCTCGGCGTTGTCGGCCGCGTAGCCCTTGGCGGTGACGGTGACGGCGGGCAGTTCCGCCTCCTCGGCGGCGGCCGCGGCGTGCAGCGGATGCACGCCGGCGAGCAGGCCGCATGCCCACAGGGCGGCCACGATGGGGCGGAGTCGGGTCATGGAATCAGATGCGAATGATTGCTGTTCGCAAAAGATATCGACATGCTCCCGACCTGGATTTGCGTGGCGTCAAACCTCCGTCGCGGTCCCTTCGCGCCCGTTCACGTCCGTTCTCGCCCGGCCGCGCGGCGCAATGCCCGTCAGCGCACGGCGCAGAGGTCGAGCTTGTGCGTGGGCAGCACGAGGTCGCGGCACAGCCGCGCGACGGTGTCGGCCGGCACGACGCGGCGGAACGCGTACTGGTCGTGCGCGCAGCCGAGCGTGACGGCGGCGCCGGCGTGCAGCGCCGCGCGCAGCGACTCGGCGAACTGGAAGCGCAGGAAGTGCACCGCGCTGGGCCGCGAGCGATGGCCGTCGGGCAGGTCTTCGTTGGCCAGCGCGAACACGCGCGGCTGGCGGCCCACCTCGACGTAGAGGCGGTGCGCCGCCTCGTTGAGCCGAGGCAGCTCGCGGCTGCGTTCGAGCGCGTCGGGAATCTCGATCTGCAGCGTCGCCTTCCAGTTGCTGCCGTCGGGCACCAGGTGCGCGTAGGTGCCGATCTCGTGCTCCACCGCGTCGGGATGGCCGCAGCGCTCGGCGTGCAGCACCTCCTGGATCTGGTAGCGCACGGTCAGCTCGTCCTCGAACTGCAGGCGCATGCACGGCCCGAGCGTCAGGCTGCGCTGGCGGCGGTGGCGGATCATCTGCTGGCGCTGCGCACGCCGCGACAGGCTGTAGGCCTGCAACGTCAACAGCTTGTCGCGTGAAATGCTCATCGGTGCGCGGGGAAGTGGCTCCGCGCAATATTGTAATGAGACTCGTTCGCAATTCCGATGAGGCGTTCGCCGCCCGGCGACACGCGGCGCGCTCAGGCCGCGCGGCGTTCGTAGCGGCAGAAGCGGTAGCCGATGCCGGCCGCGCTGACGCGCGGCTCGCAGGCCGCGAGCCGGAACTGCTCGCGCGGCCAGTCGGGGAAGTGCGTGTCGCCGTCGAAGTCGGCGTCGATCTCGGTCAGCACCAGTTCGTCGGCTTGCGGCAGCGCCAGCGCGTACAGCTCGGCGCCGCCCATCACGAACACCTTGTCGGCGCCGGCCGCGAGTGCCAGCGCCGCGTCGAGCGAGCCGGCGCGCTCGGCGCCTTCGGCGTGCCAGCCGGCGTTGCGCGTGACGACGAGGTTGCGCCGCCCGGGCAGCGGGCGGAAGCGCGGCGGCAGCGAGTCCCAGGTCTTGCGGCCCATGATCACCGGGCAGCCGAGCGTGACGCGGCGGAAGTGCTTCTGGTCTTCGCTTTCGTGCCAGACCAGTTCGCCGCCGCGGCCGATCACGCCGTTGCGCGCGACGGCGGCGATCAGCGCGAGGCGGGGGCGTTGCGGCGGCATGCGCGCGATTGTCGCAGCCGCGTCCGGCGGGTTCGGCCCGGCTGCGCTCAGGCCGGCGAGGCCGCTTCGCGCCCGGCTTCGAGGTGCTGCCGCATCAGCGTGGCGGCGCGCTCGGCGTCGCGCGCCTTCAGCGCCGCCACGATCTTGCGGTGCTCGCGCAGCGAGGCTTCGAGCCGGCCCTGCTTCTGCAGCGACTGCGCGCGGTTGAGCTTCATCACCTTGCGCAGGTCGGTCACCAACTGAATGCGCCAGCGGTTGTCGGCGATCTCGAGCAGGCGCATGTGGAAGCGCTCGTTGGCGGCGAGGAAGCGCACGCGGTCGTCCAGCGAGTTCTCCAGCTCGTCGTGCAGGGCGAGCAGGCCGGCCAGTTCGTCGTCGCTCGCCTTCGCCGCGACGATGCCGGCGGCGTCGCTCTCCAGCAGCGCGAGCAGGTGGAAGACCTCGGCGAGATCACGCTCCGACACCTCGGTGACGTAGGCGCCGCGGCGCAGCTTCATCGTCACCAGGCCCTCGGCGGCCAGCACCTTGAGCGCCTCGCGCAGCGGCGTGCGGCTGATGCCGTACTCGGCGCACAGCGCCTGTTCGTCGATCCAGCTCCCCGGCGCCAGCCGGTGCGCGAGGATGTTGGCGCGCAGGCGCTCGGCCACCTGCTCGTAGAGCGCACGCTCGCCCAGGCGGCCCGCCAAGGGCTTGGACGGGGCGGGGGCGGTGCTGGCGGCGCGCGTGGCGGTCATCGATTTTCGAAAGCTGGCTGAAAGCCGGGCCGGTGAAGATAGAATTCAATTTTGAATTATGGCCGAGGCCGGTGCGACCGGCAAGGCGCCAGACGACACCGGCCGGGCATCGCCCGGGCCAGCGAAGACGACGAGGAGAAGCCCCATGTCGAACGATTACCTGCGCGCAGCCGACGGCATGGCGCAGTGGCTCAAGGCCGCGGCCAAGTCGGCGCCCGGCGGCAGCGTCGAGGCGCTGAACTGGGTCACGCCCGAGGGCATCACCGTCAAGCCGCTGTACACGGCGGCCGACGTGCAGGGCCTGCCCGACCCGCAACTGGCCGACACGCTGCCCGGCTTCGCGCCCTTCGTGCGCGGCCCGCAGGCCACCATGTACGCGGTGCGGCCCTGGACCATCCGCCAGTACGCCGGCTTCTCCACCGCCGAGGCCTCCAACGCGTTCTACCGCAAGGCGCTGGCCGCCGGCGCGCAGGGCGTCAGCGTCGCCTTCGACCTGGCCACGCACCGCGGCTACGACAGCGACCACCCGCGCGTCACCGGCGACGTCGGCAAGGCCGGCGTGGCGATCGACTCGGTGGAGGACATGAAGATCCTGTTCGACGGCATTCCGCTCGACAAGGTCTCGGTGTCGATGACGATGAACGGCGCGGTGCTGCCGGTGCTGGCCGGCTACGTGGTGGCGGCCGAGGAGCAGGGCGTCAGCCAGGACAAGCTCAGCGGCACCATCCAGAACGACATCCTCAAGGAGTTCATGGTCCGCAACACCTACATCTTCCCGCCCGAGCCGAGCATGCGGGCCATCGGCGACATCATCGAGTACACGGCGAAGAACATGCCGAAGTTCAACTCGATCTCGATCTCCGGCTACCACATGCAGGAGGCGGGCGCGAACCAGGCGCTGGAACTCGCCTTCACGCTGGCCGACGGCAAGGAGTACGTGAAGACGGCGCTGGCCAAGGGGCTGGACGTCGACGAGTTCGCCGGCCGCCTGAGCTTCTTCTGGGCCATCGGCATGAACTTCTATCTGGAAGTCGCCAAGATGCGCGCCGCGCGGCTGCTGTGGTGGCGCATCATGAAGGAGTTCGAGCCGAAGAACCCGAAGAGCCTGATGCTGCGCACGCACTGCCAGACCTCGGGCTGGAGCCTGACCGAGCAGGACCCGTACAACAACGTCGTGCGCACGACGATCGAGGCGATGGCCGCGGTGTTCGGCGGCACGCAGAGCCTGCACACCAACGCGCTCGACGAGGCCATCGCGCTGCCCACCGAGTTCAGCGCGCGCATCGCGCGCAACACGCAGCTCATCGTCCAGGAGGAGACGCACATCACCAGCGTGGTCGACCCCTGGGCCGGCAGCTACATGATGGAGAAGCTGACGCAGGACATGGCCGACAAGGCCTGGGCCATCATCGAGGAAGTCGACGCGATGGGCGGCATGGTCAAGGCGGTCGACTCCGGCTGGGCCAAGCTGAAAATCGAGGCCAGCGCCGCCGAGAAACAGGCGCGCATCGACTCGGGCAAGGACGTGATCGTCGGCGTCAACAAGTACAAGCTCGCCAAGGAGGATGCGATCGAGATCCTCGAGGTCGACAACCACGCGGTGCGCGAGAACCAGGTCAGGCGCCTGAACGCGATCAAGGCCGCGCGCGACGGCGCGAAGGTGAAGGCGGCGCTCGACGCGCTGACCGCGTGCGCGGAGACGGGCAAGGGCAACCTGCTCGACCTGAGCATCCAGGCGATCCGAGCGCGCGCCACGGTCGGCGAGGTGTCGGATGCCTTGGAGAAGGCCTGGGGGCGCCACCGCGCCGATACGCAGAAGGTGACCGGAGTGTATGCAGCCGCCTACGACAGCGCCGAGGGTTGGGACAAGCTGAAGGCCGAGATCGCCGCCTTCGCCGAGGAGCAGGGCCGCCGCCCGCGCGTGATGATCGCCAAGCTCGGCCAGGACGGCCACGACCGCGGCGCCAAGGTGGTGGCCACGGCCTTCGCCGACCTCGGCTTCGACGTCGACATGGGCCCGCTGTTCCAGACCGCCGAGGAATGCGCGCGCCAGGCGATCGAGAACGACGTGCACGCGGTCGGCGTCTCGACACTGGCCGCCGGGCACAAGACGCTGGTGCCGGCGATCATCGACAGCCTGAAGAAGCAGGGCGCCGACGACATCATCGTCTTCGTCGGCGGCGTGATCCCGCGCCAGGACTACGAGTTCCTGTTCGAGGCCGGCGTCAAGGGCGTCTACGGCCCCGGCACGCCGATCCCCGCGAGCGCGAAGGACGTGCTCGAGCAGATCAAGGCATCGCTGTCACGGTGAAGCCGTTCTTCGTCTACCTGCTCGAGTGCGCCGACGGCAGCTACTACGTCGGCCACACGGACGAGCTTTCGCGCCGCATCGCGCAGCACGACACGGGCGAGGTGGAGGGCTACACGCGAGCGCGCCGGCCGGTGCGGCTGGTGTGGTCGCAGGAGGCCGCGTCGCGCGAGGAGGCGCTGGCGGCGGAACTGCGCCTCAAGGGCTGGAGCCGGGCGAAGAAGCAGGCCTTGATCGCGGGGGATTGGGAGCGGGTGAGCGAGTTGGCGCGCTCCGGGGTGCCGGTGCAGCGCGATGGGCTTCGACAAGCTCAGCCCGAACGGACTCTCTCCGTTCACTCCACAGCTCCCTCCGTTCACCTCGAACCTCTCCCCGTTCCCCCCGTTCCCCCAGTACCCCTCCCTGTTCCTCCCGTACTTCTCCCCGTTCGCCCCGAACCTCCCTCCGCTCGCCCCGAACCTCCCCCCGCTCGCCCCGAACGTTCCCCCGTTCGCCCCCAATCCCCCCTCGCTCGCCCTGAGCTTGTCGAAGGGCCCCCGCCCCCCTCCGTTCGCCCTGAGCTTGTCGAAGGGCGCACGCGAACCGCCTTGCCCTTCGAAGCCGACCAGCCGCTGATGGACGGCGTGCTGCGCCGCGAGCGCCGCGCGCTGGCCAAGACCATCACGCTGCTCGAATCGACGCGCGCCGACCACCGTGCGCGCGCCGATGCGCTGCTCAACGCGCTGCTGCCGGCCAGCGGCCGGGCCATCCGCGTCGGCATCTCGGGCGTGCCGGGCGTCGGCAAGTCGACCTTCATCGAGGCGCTGGGCCTGCACCTGATCGCGCAGGGGCACCGCGTCGCGGTGCTGGCGATCGACCCGTCGTCGAACGTCTCGGGTGGCTCCATCCTCGGCGACAAGACGCGCATGGAGCGTCTGTCGTCCGACGAGGCCGCCTACATCCGCCCCAGCCCGGCCTCGGGCACGCTCGGCGGCGTGGCCGAGAAGACGCGCGAGGCCATGCTGGTGTGCGAGGCGGCGGGCTACGACGTGGTGATCGTCGAGACCGTCGGCGTCGGCCAGAGCGAAACCGCCGTCGCGAGCATGACCGACCTGTTCGTGCTGCTGCAACTGCCCAATGCCGGCGACGACCTGCAGGCGATCAAGAAGGGCGTGATGGAACTGGCCGACCTGGTGGTCATCAACAAGGCCGACATCGACCCGAACGCCGCCACGCGCGCGATGGCGCAGATCACCTCGGCGCTGCGCGTCTTCAGCTTCCACGGCAACCCGGCGCACGCCGCCGATCGCTGGCAGCCCAGGGTGATGCAGATCAGCGCGCTGAAGGCGCAGGGCGTGGCCGAGTTCTGGGCCGCCGTGAAGGACTTCGAAGCCAGGCGGCGCGCCAGCGGCGAGTTCGAGGCGCGCCGCATCCAACAGGCGCGCGCCTGGATGTGGGACATCGTGCACGCCGGGCTGCGCCACGCCTTCGACCGGCACGCGGCGGTGCGCGCCGCGCTGCCGCAAACGCTCGCCGACGTGAACGAGGCGCGCATCGCGCCCTCGGCCGCGGCGCGCGCTCTCCTGACCCTGTTCCAGCATCCCCAGCCCTGAGGAGGCACATCCAAATGCACGACATCATCCAGCAGCTCGAAGCCAAACGCGCCAAGGCGCGCCTGGGCGGCGGCGAGAAGCGCATCGCCGCGCAGCACGGCAAGGGCAAGCTCACCGCGCGCGAGCGCCTCGAACTGCTGCTCGACGAAGGCACCTTCGAGGAATGGGACATGTTCGTCGAGCACCGCTGCGCCGACTTCGGCATGGCCGACAACAAGATCCCCGGCGACGGCGTCGTCACCGGCTACGGCATGATCAACGGCCGCCTCGTCTTCGTGTTCAGCCAGGACTTCACCGTCTTCGGCGGCGCGCTGTCCGAGGCGCACGCCGAGAAGATCTGCAAGGTGATGGACCAGGCGATGAAGGTCGGCGCGCCGGTGATCGGCCTGAACGACTCGGGCGGCGCGCGCATCCAGGAGGGCGTGGCGTCGCTGGGAGGCTACGCCGAGGTGTTCCAGCGCAACGTGATGGCCTCGGGCGTGGTGCCGCAGATCAGCATGATCATGGGCCCCTGCGCCGGCGGCGCGGTGTACTCGCCGGCGATGACCGACTTCATCTTCATGGTGAAGGACAGCAGCTACATGTTCGTCACCGGCCCCGAGGTGGTGAAGACGGTGACGCACGAGGAGGTCAGCGCCGAGGAACTCGGCGGCGCCTCCACGCACACCAGCCGCAGCGGCGTGGCCGACCTCGCCTTCGAGAACGACGTGGACGCGCTGCTGATGCTGCGGCGCCTGTTCAACTACCTGCCGCTGAACAACAAGGACAAGCCGCCGGTGCGCCGCAGCGACGACCCGGCCGAGCGGCTCGACCTCTCGCTGGACACGCTGGTGCCCGACAACCCGAACAAGCCTTACGACATGAAGGAGCTGATCGCCAAGACGGTGGACGACGGCGACTTCTTCGAGCTGCAGCCCGACTACGCGAAGAACATCGTCATCGGCTTCGGCCGCATGGAGGGCCAGACGGTGGGCATCGTCGCCAACCAGCCGCTGGTGCTGGCCGGCTGCCTGGACATCAAGAGCTCGATCAAGGCGGCGCGCTTCGTGCGCTTCTGCGACGCTTTCAACATCCCGGTGATCACCTTCGTCGACGTGCCCGGCTTCATGCCCGGCACCGCGCAGGAGTACGGCGGCATCATCAAGCACGGCGCCAAGCTGCTGTACGCCTACGCCGAGTGCACGGTGCCCAAGGTCACGGTGATCACGCGCAAGGCCTACGGCGGCGCCTACGACGTGATGAGCTCCAAGCACCTGCGCGGCGACGTCAACTTCGCCTGGCCGAACGCCGAGATCGCGGTGATGGGCGCCAAGGGCGCGGTGGAGATCATCTTCCGCGAGGACAAGGGCGACCCGGCCAAGCTCGCCGCGAAGGAGGCCGAATACAAGGCGCGCTTCGCCAACCCCTTCGTGGCCGGCGCGCGCGGCTACATCGACGACGTGATCCAGCCGCACGAGACCCGCAAGCGCATCTGCCGCAGCCTCGTGATGCTGCGCGACAAGAAACTGGACAACCCGTGGCGCAAGCACGGGAACATTCCTCTCTGAACGCCGAACGGATTGATATGTTCAGCAAAATTCTCATTGCCAACCGCGGCGAGATCGCCTGCCGCGTCATCAAGACCGCCCGCAAGATGGGCATCCGGACGGTGGCCGTCTACTCCGAGGCCGACCGCGACGCGCGCCACGTCGAGCTGGCCGACGAGGCCGTCTTCATCGGCGCCGCGCCCAGCCGCGAGAGCTACCTGGTGGCCGACAAGATCATCGACGCCTGCAAGCGCACCGGCGCGCAGGCGGTGCACCCGGGCTACGGCTTCCTGTCGGAGAACGAGGAGTTCGCGCGCCGCGTCGAGGAGGAGGGCATCGTCTTCATCGGCCCGAAGCACGCCTCGATCGCCGCGATGGGCGACAAGATCGCCTCCAAGAAGCTCGCCCTGGCCGCGCAGGTCAACACGATCCCGGGCTACAACGACGTGATCGAGTCGCCCGAGCAGGCGGTGACCATCGCCAAGGGCATCGGCTACCCGGTGATGATCAAGGCCAGCGCCGGCGGCGGCGGCAAGGGCCTGCGCGTGGCCTTCAACGACAAGGAGGCCTTCGAAGGCTTCAGCTCGTGCCGCAACGAGGCGCGCAACAGCTTCGGCGACGACCGCGTCTTCATCGAGAAGTTCGTCGAGGAGCCGCGCCACATCGAGATCCAGGTGCTCGGCGACGCGCACGGCAACGTGGTCTACCTGCACGAGCGCGAGTGCTCGATCCAGCGCCGCCACCAGAAGGTGATCGAGGAGGCGCCGTCGCCCTTCATCAGCGAGGCCACGCGCAAGGCGATGGGCGAGCAGGCGGTGGCGCTGGCCAAGGCGGTGAACTACCAGAGCGCCGGCACGGTGGAGTTCGTGGTCGGGCGCGACCAGAGCTTCTACTTCCTCGAGATGAACACGCGGCTGCAGGTGGAGCACCCTGTCACCGAGTGCATCACCGGGCTCGACCTGGTCGAGCAGATGATCCGCGTCGCGGCCGGCGAGGCGCTGGGCTTCACGCAGGCGCAGATTCCGCGCCGCGGCTGGGCGATGGAGTGCCGCATCAACGCGGAAGACCCGTTCCGCAGCTTCCTGCCCTCCACCGGGCGTCTGGTGAAGTACCAGCCGCCGGCGCAGACGATGGAAGCCGCGCGGCCGATGCCCGAGGGCGGCGGCGTGCGCGTGGACACCGGCGTGTACGAGGGCGGCGAGATCCCGATGTACTACGACTCGATGATCGCCAAGCTGATCGTGCACGGGCTCGACCGCGACGACGCGATCCGCCGCATGCGCGAGGCGCTCAACGCCTTCGTGATCCGCGGCGTGTCGAGCAACATCCCGTTCCAGTCGGCGCTGCTGGCGCATCCGGAGTTCGTCGCCGGGCAGTTCAACACCGGCTTCATCGCCGAGCACTACCCGAAGGGCTTCTCGGCCGCGCTGGTGCCGCACGACGACCCGGCCTTCCTGCTGATGCTGGCCGGCGCGGCGCACCGCCGCATGCGCGAGCGCGCCTCGCGCATCAGCGGGCAGTTGCCGGGGCACGAGCTGCAGGTCGGCGAGGACTTCGTGATCGTGCTCGCCGACGGGCAGGGCGGCCGCACCCAGACGCCGGTGCGCGTGGTCGACGGCGACGGCGGCTACCGCGTCACGATCGCCGGCAAGACCTCGACGCTGCGCTTTGCCGTGCCGCTGCGCGAGGTGGCCGTCAGCGGCGAGGTCGACGGCCGGCCCTTCCATGCACAGATCGAGCGCATCGGGCTGCACTACCGCATCGTGCACAACGGCCTGCGGGTCGAGGCGCGCGTGCTGTCGGCGCGCGCGGCCGAGCTGGAGGCGCTGATGCCCTTCAAGGCGCCGCCCGACCTGTCGAAGTTCCTGCTCTCGCCGATGCCGGGCCTGCTGGTCGACGTGGCGGTGAAGCCGGGGCAGAAGGTGCTGGCCGGCGAGAAGCTGGCGGTGATCGAGGCGATGAAGATGGAGAACATCCTCGTCGCGCAGCAGGACGGCGTGGTCGCCAAGGTGGCCGCGGGCAAGGGCGAGAGCCTGTCGGTGGATCAGGTGATCCTGGAGTTCGAATGATGGAAACGACACGCCCGTTCAAGGTGCTGGGTATCCAGCAGATCGCCATCGGCGGCCTCGACAAGAACCGCCTCAAGACGCTGTGGGTCGACAAGCTCGGGCTCGAGGTGACCGGCACCTACCGCAGCGAGCGCGAGAACGTCGACGAGGACATCTGCGCGATCGGGCGCGGGCCGCTGACGGTGGAAGTCGACCTGATGCAGCCGATGGACGAGCAGAAGAAGCCGGCGGTGCACGCCACGCCGCTGAACCACGTCGGACTGTGGATCGACGACCTGCCGCGCGCCGTGGCGTGGCTGACGGCGCAGGGCGTGCGCTTCGCGCCGGGCGGCATCCGCCGCGGCGCGGCCGGCCACGACATCTGCTTCCTGCACCCCAAGGGCAGCGAGGAGTTCCCGGTCAGCGGCGAGGGCGTGCTGATCGAACTGGTGCAGGCGCCGCCCGAAGTCATCGAGGCCTTCGCGAAGCTGGCATGATGGCCGCATGGCCGTCCGCGAGATCCTGAAGATGGGCGATGCGCGCTTGCTGCGCGTCGCCCGCCGCGTCGAGCGCTTCGACACGCCCGAGTTGCACGCGCTCGTGGCCGACATGTTCGACACCATGCGCGCCGCCGAGGGCGCCGGGCTGGCCGCGCCGCAGATCGGCGTCGACCTCGCCGTGGTGATCTTCGGCTTCACGACGAACCGCCGCTACCCCGAGCGCGAACCGGTGCCGCAGACGGTGCTGCTCAACCCGAGCATCGAGCCGCTGTCGGACGAAGAGGAAGAAGGCTGGGAGGGCTGCCTCTCGGTGCCGGGGCTGCGCGGCGTGGTGCCGCGCTGGGCGCGCATCCGCTACCGGGGCTTCGACGCACACGGCCATGCCATAGACCGCGAGGCCGGCGGCTTCCATGCGCGCGTGGTGCAGCACGAATGCGACCACCTGGCCGGCAAGCTCTACCCGATGCGCGTGCGCGACTTCAGCCGCTTCGGCTACACCAGCGTGCTGTTCCCCGACATCGACGCGGCGGAAGACGACTGAACGCTGCTGCCTTGTAAAGCTGTGTGTCACACGGCGTGACAGGTCGGCGACGGCGTGACGGTGCGCGTTGCGGAAACGGACAAAGGCATTCGAGGCCCACCATGCAAAGCCCCCGTCGACACCCTCTCATCGCGGCCCTGACGCTGGCCGTCGCCGCCGCGCTGCCCGCGCTGCAGGCCTGCACCGCCGTCGCCGCGCCGGTGCCGGCGCAGCGCAGCGACGAAACGGTTGATCCGCCCGGCCGCGTCGCGCGGCTGTCCGTGGTGCAGGGCTCGGTGTGGCTTTACCACCCCGAGGACGGCGAGTGGAGCGCCGCCGAGCGCAACCGCCCGCTGACCAGCGGCGACCGTCTCGCCACCGATGGCGGCGCGCGCAGCGAACTGCGCGTCGGCTCGTCGGTGCTGCGCCTGGACGGCGCCACCGAGATCGAGGTGCTGCGCCTGGACGACGACCACCTGGCGCTGCGCCTGCACGACGGCAGCCTGGCGGTGCGCATCCGCGGCGACGACCAGGCGGCCGGCTTCGAACTGCACACCGACGAAGGGCGCTTCACCGTGCGGCGCGCCGGCCGCTACCGCTTCGACCGCGATGCCGCGTCCAGCTTCGCCACCGTGCTGGCGGGCCAGGCCTACTACGAGACGCGCAACAACGCGCTGACCATCAACGCAGGCCAGCGCGCCGAGTTCTGGATGGACCGTGCCGGCGCGCCGCAGTACAGCCCGATCGAGCCGCAGCGCGACGCCTTCGCCGCCTGGGTCGACGAAGGCGACCGCGCCGACGACCGCAGCGCCTCGAACCGCTACGTCTCGCCCGAGATGACCGGCGCCGAGGATCTGGACCGCTATGGCTATTGGCAGGACAACCCCGAGTACGGCGCGCTGTGGGTGCCGCGCGGCGTGGCGCCGGGCTGGGCGCCCTACACGACCGGCCGCTGGGCCTGGGTGGCGCCCTGGGGCTGGACCTGGGTCGACGACGCGCCCTGGGGCTTCGCGCCCTTCCACTACGGGCGCTGGGTCTACGTCGGCGCGAACTGGTGCTGGGCGCCGGGCAGCTACGTGCGCCGGCCGGTCTATGCGCCGGCGATGGTGGCCTGGATCGGCGGGCCGCGCGTGTCGGCCAGCCTCACGCTCGGCGGCGGCCCGGCGGTCGGCTGGGTGCCGCTGGCGCCACGCGAGGTTTACGTGCCGAGCTACCGCGTCAGCCCGGGCTACGTGCGCAACGTGAACGTCACGCACGTCACCAACATCACCAACATCACGACCATCGTCAACAACCCGCAGCAGGCGGTGGAGGGGCGCGACTTCCGCAACCGCAAGTTCCCGCATGCGGTGACGGTGGTGCCGGCCAGCACGCTCAGCGCGCACCAGCCGGTGGCGCCGGTGGCGCGCCAGTGGCGCGATGCACCGGCCGTGCGCGAGATCGCCACGCAGCCGCCGCGCGGCGCGATGGTGGCGGCCCCGCCGGTGGCCGCGCCGGCCCCGGTGGCGCGCCGGCCCGACGTGCCGGTGGCGCGCCCGCCGCTGCGGTCGGCGCCCTCGCTGCGCGAGCGGGTGGAGCAGCAAGGCGGCTTCCAGCGCGACCGGCCCGACGTGGTGCGCAGCGCGCCGCCGCCGGCGCAGCCGCCGGTGCAGCCGCGCGAGCGCGAGCGCCCGCCGGTGATGCGCGAGCGCGAGTCGCGCGACGTGCGCCCGCTGCCGGCACAGCCGCAGTGGCGCCAGCAGCAACTCCAGCCGCAGCAGCCGCAATCGCAGGTGCAACCGCAGACGCAACCGCAACCGCAGCAACCCCGGATCGTGCGCCAGGCGCCCGCGCCGGCCCAGCCGATGCCGTCCATGCCGCCGGCGCAGCCCAGCGTGCGCCTGCCCCAGCCGCCGCAGGCCGAGCCGGCGCCGCGTCCGCAGCTCAACCAGCCCGCGTTCCGCGAGCGGCCCGACGTCGGCCGCCCCAACAACCCGCGCCAGCAGTTCTGAGCCGGCGCCGCGCCGCTACTTCAGCAGCGGCGCGAGCACCGGCCAGACGTTGGCCAGCATGCGCGGGTGCGCCGCGGCCAGCGGGTGGATGCGGTCGCTCTGGAACATCGCCTCGGCGTTCGGCGCGTTCGCCACGCCGTCGAGGACGAAGGGCACCAGCGCCGCGCCGCCGGCGCGGGCCACGTCGGCGAACAGCGCCGCGAACTCGTCGCCGTACTTGCGGCCGTAGTTGGGCGGCACCTGCATGCCCAGCAGCAGCACGCGGGCGCCGGCGTCGCGCGCGGCCTTCACCATCGCGGCGAGGTTGTCGCGCGTCATCGGAAGCGGCAGGCCGCGCAGCGCGTCGTTGCCGCCGAGTTCGATCAGCACGTGCGTCGGCTTGTGCTGCCTGAGCAGCGCCGGCAGCCGCGAGCGGCCGCCCGAGGTGGTGTCGCCGCTGATGCTGGCGTTGACCACCGTGGCGGCGATCTTCTCCTTGGCCAGGCGCTGTTCGAGCAGCGCCACCCAGCCGCTGCCGCGCGCCAGCCCGTACTCGGCCGACAGGCTGTCGCCGACCACCAGCAGCGTGCGCGGCGGCGCGCCGCCGCCGGCCGCCAGCGCCCCCGTGCCGCACAGGCCGGAGCCGAGCAGGCTACAGTGCGCCAGCCAATCACGCCTCGTCATCGAACCCTTCTTCATGCCTGAACCCATCATCGCCGTGGATCACGTCACCAAGCAGGTGCGCGACGCCACCGGCCCGCTGACGATTCTCCACGACATCGACTTCACCCTGGCGCCGCGCGAGTCGGCGGCCATCGTCGGCGCGTCGGGCTCGGGCAAGAGCACGCTGCTGGCCATCATCGCCGGGCTGGACACGCCGAGCGCGGGCACGGTCAGGCTGGCCGGCACCGACCTGTTCGCGCTCGACGAGGATGCGCGCGCCGCGCTGCGCGCGGGCAAGCTCGGCTTCGTGTTCCAGAGCTTCCAGTTGCTGGCCAACCTGAACGCGCTGGAGAACGTGATGCTGCCGCTCGAACTGCAGGGGCGCCGCGACGCGCGCGCGCTGGCCACCGAGATGCTCGGCCGCGTCGGCCTGTCGCAGCGGCTGCGCCACTACCCCAAGGTGCTTTCGGGCGGCGAACAGCAGCGCGTGGCGCTGGCGCGCGCCTTCGTGGTTCAGCCGGCGGTGCTGCTGGCCGACGAGCCCACCGGCAGCCTGGACTTCGCCGCCGGCGAGCGCGTGATGGAGCTGATGTTCGAGCTGAACCGCGAGGCCGGCACGACGCTGGTGCTGGTGACGCACGACCGCGCCATCGCCGCGCGCTGCGACCGCCAACTGCGCATCGAGGCCGGACGGCTCGAGCAGGGCGCGCTGGCGATGTAGCTCAGTTCTGGCCCGAGAACTTGTAGTCGGTCTTGGCCTTGGCGCGGATCGCGTCGCGGTACTCGGCGAGCTTCTGCTGGCCGAGGCGCTGCTGGATCTGGCCCTTGACCTCTTCCAGCGGCGGGAACTTGGCCTCGCGCGTGTCCTCGAGGCGGATGATGTGCCAGCCGAACTGCGACTTCACCGGCGTCTCGGTCATCTCGCCCTTCTTGAGGGCGACCATCGCCTGCGAGAACTCGGGCACGTAGGCGCCCGGCGCGGCGAAGTCGAGGTCGCCGCCGTTCTCGCCGGAGCCCGGATCCTTGGAGTTCTTCTTGGCCACGTCTTCGAACTTGGCGCCGCCCTTGATCTGCGCGATCAGCGCCTTGGCCTCGTCTTCCTTCTCGACCAGGATGTGGCGCGCGCGGTACTCGGTGCCGCCGGACTGGCTCTTGAACTTGTCGTACTCGGCCTGGACCTCGGCGTCGCTGACCGGGTTCTTCTTCGCGAAGTCGGAGAACAGCTCGCGGATCAGCAGGGTCTGGCGCGCGAACTCGATCTGCTGCTTGTACTCGGGCGTGGCGGCCAGGCCGCGCTTCTCGGCTTCCTGCATGAAGATCTCGCGCAGCACGACCTCGTCGCGCGCCTGCTGCTCCAGCTCGGGCGTCTTCTGCTGGCCGCCGCGCACGGCCTGCGCCATCAGCGCCTCGACGCGCGCCTTGGGCACCGCCTTGCCGTTGACGATGGCGATGTTCTGCGCCTGCGCGGCCAGCGGCGCGGCGAGCAGCGCGGCGAGCGCGAGCGAGGTCAGGCGAAGGGATGCGGATGTCTTCATGGTGGGGGAGAGAGGGGGAATCTCAGGAGTCGCCCGGCGCGCGGGCGTCGATGGCCAGGGCGTGGATGCCCGGGAGCGAGCGCAGGGCATCATAAACGAGGCGGTGCCGCGCCACTCGTGACAAACCGTTGAAGCGCGCGCTGGCCACGCGCACGCTGAAGTGCCGCCCTTCGCGCGCGCCGGCGTGGCCGGCGTGCAGGTGGCTGTCGTCGCGCACCTGCAACTCGCTGGGCTCGAGCGCGGCGCGCAGCGCCCGCTCGATGTCTTGCGCCGCCGTCATCGTCAATGCGGGGTCTCGCCGGCGCCGGCTTCGGGCTCGTGCTCCAGGTGGCGGCTGATGTAGAAGCCCTGCGCCACGGTGAAGGCGAGCATCAGGCCGACGCCGCCGAACAGCTTGAAGCTCACCCAGGTCTCGGTGCTGAAGCTGTAGGCCACGTACAGGTTGAGCAGGCCCATGAAGGCGAAGAAGGCCACCCACATGAAGTTCAGGCGCTGCCACACGCCGGCCGGCAGCGCGAGCTGCTCGCCGATCAGCGTGCGCAGCAGGTTCTTGCGGAACAGCAGCTGGCTGAGCCAGAAGCTCAGCCCCATCACCCAGTACAGCACGCTGGGCTTCCACTTGATGAAGGTCTCGTTGTGGAACCAGATGGTCGCGCCGCCGAACACCGTCACCAGCGCCAGGCTGACCCACAGCATGGTGTCGACCTTGCGTCCGCGCGCCAGGATCCAGCCCACCTGCGCCAGCGTGGCGAGGATCACCACCACCGTGGCCAGCAGCACCGGCGCCTCGGACGGGCCGACCACGCCGCCGTTGACGATGAAGCCCAGGTGCTCGGACGCGAAGCGCGCCGCCCATTCCTGGTGCCCTTGCGCGACCTTGAAGGTCGCGAAGAACAGGATGATCGGCAGGAAGTCGAACAGCAGCTTCATTTCGCGGCGAAGTCTATCGCAGCGGAATTGATGCAATAGCGCTCGCCGGTGGGCTCGGGGCCGTCGGGGAAGACGTGGCCGAGGTGCGCGCCGCACTGGTTGCAGCGCACCTCGATGCGCACCATGCCGTGGCTCTTGTCGACCACGCGCTCGATCACCTCGGCGTTGACCGGCTGCCAGTAGCTCGGCCAGCCGCAGCCGGCGTCGAACTTGGTGCCCGATTCGAACAGCGGCGTGTCGCAGCCGACGCAGCGGTACTGGCCCTGTTCCCAATGGTCCCAGTACTTGCCGCTGAAGGGCCGCTCGGTGGCGGCGTGGCGCGTCACCTGGTATTGCGTCGGGTCAAGTTGCGCGCGCCACTCGGCGTCCGTCTTGCTGACCTTGTATCCGCTCATGGCGGCCGAGTGTAGCCAGCGATGGCCTTGCGGGTAAACCGCAGGCGGGGAAGGCGGCGTGGGTTTCCTATCATTACTGCGTTGCAACAAGGAGCCAGACCATGCCACGCCTGATGGGCCAGATGATGCAGATGCCGCTGATGATCTCCTCGCTGCTGGTGCACGCAGCGCGTCACAACGGTGACGTCGAGATCGTCTCCAAGCGCGTCGAGGGCGACATCCACCGCTACACCTACAAGGACGCCGAGCTGCGCGCGCGCAAGCTCGCCCAGGCGCTGGGCCGGCTGGGCTGCGAGCCGGGCGACCGGGTGGGCACGCTGGCCTGGAACGGCTACCGCCACTTCGAGATCTACTACGGCACCTCGGGCTCGGAGCTGGTGTGCCACACCATCAACCCGCGCCTGTTCCCCGAGCAGATCGCCTGGATCGTCAATGACGCTGCCGACAAGGTGCTGTGCTTCGACCTGAGCTTCCTGCCGCTGGTCGAGAAGCTGGTGCCGGCGCTGACGACGGTCAAGCACTACGTGGCGCTGGCCGGCCGCAGCCACATGCCGGCGCAGACCACGATCCCGAACCTGCTGAGCTACGAGGAGCTGGTCGACGCCGAGGACGGCATCTACCGCTGGCCCGAGTTCGACGAGAACACCGCCTCGAGCATCTGCTACACCTCCGGCACCACCGGCAACCCCAAGGGCGCCGTCTACAGCCACCGCTCGACGCTGCTGCACAGCTACGGCCTGGCGCTGCCCGACGCGATGGGCGTGGGCGCCAAGGACGCCATCCTGCCGGTGGTGCCGATGTTCCACGTCAACGCCTGGGGCACGCCCTATGCCGCGCCGATGATCGGCTCCAAGCTCGTGTTCCCCGGGCCGCACCTGGACGGCAAGTCGCTCTACGAGCTGATGGAGTCGGAGAAGGTCACCTTCAGCGCCGGCGTGCCGACCGTGTGGCTGGGCCTGATCAACTACGCGCAGGCCGGCAAGCTGAAGTTCAGCACCCTCAAGCGCACCGTGATCGGCGGCTCGGCCTGCCCGCCCGCGATGATGCGCACGCTGGAGGACGAGTTCGGCATCGAGGTCGTCCACGCCTGGGGCATGACGGAGATGTCGCCGCTGGGCACGCTGTCCAAGCTCAAGGGCAAGCACGACGCGCTGCCGCCGGAGGCGCGGCGCCGCATCCTGGAGAAGCAGGGCAAGGTGATCTTCGGCGTCGACATGGAGATCGTCGACGACGACGGCGCCTCGCTGCCCTGGGACGGCAGCGCCTCGGGCAACCTGGTGGTGCGCGGGCCGTGGATCATCCGCAGCTACTTCCAGCGCGACGAGTCGCCGCTGATCAAGGTCAACGGCCGCGACTGGTTCCCGACCGGCGACGTGGCGGCGATCGACGCCGACGCCTACATGCAGATCACCGACCGCAGCAAGGACGTGATCAAGTCCGGCGGCGAGTGGATCAGCTCGATCGACCTGGAGAACATCGCGATGGGCCACCCGGCGGTGCTGGAGGCCGCCGCGATCGCCTGCCGCCACCCGAAGTGGGACGAGCGCCCGCTGCTGGTGGTGGTGCGCAAGCCCGGCGCCGAGCTGACGCGCGAGCAGATGCTCGGCTTCTTCGACGGCCGCATCGCCAAGTGGCAGATCCCCGACGACGTGGCTTTCGTCGACGAGATCCCGCACACCGCCACCGGCAAGATCCAGAAGCTCAAGCTGCGCGAGCTGTTCAAGGACCACGTGCTGCCGGGGGGCTGAGCCGGGTCCACCCCCGGACGGCGGGGCCGTTCGGGGTAGTCCCCAACACCCGACGGGGGTGCGATCCGCTACCGTGCGGACGCTTTGCCCCGCGGCAGACAGACCCCCACTTCCGGAGCACCCGATGAACTTCACGAAACATGTCCTCGGCACCCTGTGCGGTGCGATGCTGATGAGCGGCGCGGCCTGGGCGCAGAAGGGCGAGACCGTCAAGATTGCCTGGATCGACCCGCTCAGCGGCCTGATGGCCCCGGTGGGCCAGAACCAGCTCAAGAGCTTCCAGTTCCTGGCCGAGTACTTCAGCAAGAAGAACCCGGCCGGCGTGAAGTTCGAGGTCATCGGCATCGACAACAAGCTCAGCCCGCAGGAGACCTCGAACGCGCTGAAGTCCGCCATCGACCAGGGCGTGCGCTACGTCGTGCAGGGCAACGGCTCGGGCGCGGCGGCGGCCATCATCGACGGCATCACCAAGCACAACGAGCGCAACCCCGGCAAGGAGGTGGTGTACCTGAACTACGCCGCCGTGGACCCCGACTTCACGAACAGCAAGTGCAACTACTGGCACTTCCGGCTCGACGCCGACACCTCGATGAAGATGGAGGCGCTGACCACCTTCATGAAGGACATGCCGGAGGTCAAGAAGGTCTACCTGATGAACCAGAACTACCAGCACGGGCATCAGGTGGCCAAGTACGCCAAGGAGATGCTCGCGCGCAAGCGGCCCGACGTGGAGATCGTCGGCGAAGACCTGACGCCGCTGGCGCAGACGCGCGACTTCGCGCCCTACGTGGCCAAGATCAAGGCCGCCGGCGCCGACACCATCATCACCGGCAACTGGGGCTCCGACCTCTCGCTGCTGATGAAGGCTGCCAACGACGCGGGCCTGAACGCGCGCTTCTTCACCTACTACGCCGGCGTTTCCGGCACGCCCACCGCGATGGGCGCCGCGATGGCCGACCGCGTGTACCAGGCCTCGTACATGCACTCGGCTATGACCGGCGAGCCCCGCGCGCTGATGGACGAGTACAAGAAGCGCTTCAACGACGACTGGTATACCGGCGCCGTCTACCACGCCTACGCCATCCTCTCCACGGCGATGGCGCAGGCCAAGAGCACCGACCCGGTGAAGGTGGCCGCCACGATGGAGGGCCTGAAGTTCCGCAGCTTCAACGGCGATGTCGAGATGCGCAAGACCGACCACCAGCTCCAGCAGACGCTGTACATCAGCCGCTGGCACAAGGTCGGCCCCAAGCCCGACGACTACAGCGTGGAGAACACCGGCTACAACTTCCAGCCGGTGAAGACCTACGAGGCCTACGTCTCGAGCACGCCCACGTCGTGCCAGATGAAGCGCCCGTCCTGAGACCCGGCCGCACCCGGACCCCGCCGCCGGCATCGGCCCGTTGGAGCCACCGGCTCCAACGGGCCCTTGTCTCGCCCGACACCGCCAGAACCGCAGACGCGTGGACCAGGTACTGATCAACATCCTCAACGGCATCAGCTCCGGGCTGCTGCTGTTCATGCTGAGCTCGGGCCTGACGCTGATCTTCAGCATGATGGGCGTGCTGAACTTCGCGCACGCCAGCTTCTACATGCTGGGGGCGTACTTCGCGTACACGCTGACCGGCATCGTCGGCTTCTGGGTCGCGCTGCCGCTGGCGCCGCTGCTGGTGGGGCTGCTGGGCGCGCTGTTCGAGCGGCTGTGCCTGCGCCGCGTGCACGCCTACGGCCACGTGCCCGAGCTGCTGATCACCTTCGGCCTGAGCTACGTCGTGCTGGAACTGGTGCAGCTCGTGTGGGGCCGCGCCACGGTGGCCTTCGACCCGCCGGCGCTGCTGCAGGGCCCCGCGTTCACGATCGTGAAGGACGCCGCCGGCGCGCTGAGCGTCACGGCCGGCGCCGCGCCGGCCGAGCTGTGCCAGGCCGCCGGCGTGGCCTGCACGCGCTTCCCGATGACGCGCAGCTTCATGATGCTGGTGGCGCTGCTGATGCTCGTGGGCCTGTGGCTGATGCTGACGCGCACGCGCATCGGCATGGTCATCACCGCCGCGCTGACGCACCCCGAGATGGTCGAGGCGCTGGGCCACAACGTGCCGCGCGTGTTCATGCTGGTGTTCGGCAGCGGCTGCACGCTGGCGGCGCTGGCCGGCGTCGTCGGCGGCATCACCTTCGTCACCGAACCCTCGATGGCGGCCATCGTCGGCAGCATCATCTTCGTCGTCGTCGTCGTGGGCGGCATGGGCTCGCTGGCCGGGGCCTTCATCGGCTCGCTGCTGATCGGGCTGCTGCAGACGCTGCCGCTGACGGTCGACAAGTCGCTGGTGCACCTCGCCGCGGCCTTCGGCTGGACGGTGGCGCCCGGCGACCTGAGCTATCCGCTGATGAAGATCACGCTGGCGCAGGCGGCCCCCATCCTGCCGTACCTGCTGCTGGTGCTGATCCTGATCTTCCGGCCCAAGGGGCTGCTGGGCACCCGGGAAGGCTGAACGCATGGCCGCCGCCGTCTACCACTTCAAGCCCTGGAACGTCGGGCGCTGGATCGTCTGGGGCCTGTTCGCGCTGGTGCTGGCCGTGGCGCCGCTGCTGTGGAGCTCCAGCCTCGCGCTGACGATGCTCTCGCAGATGGGCACCGCGATCATCGCCTGCCTGGCCTACAACATCCTGCTCGGCCAGGGCGGCATGCTCAGCTTCGGCCACGCGGTATACAGCGGGCTGGGTGCGTTCATCACCATCCACGCGCTGAACGCCGCCAGCGGCGGCACGCTGCCGATACCGGTGAGCCTGATGCCGCTGGTCGGCGGCGTGGCGGGCTGGTTCTTCGCGGCGCTGTTGGGCTGGGTGACGACGAAGAAGGCCGGCACGACGTTCGCGATGATCACGCTGGGCATCGGCGAGCTGGTGTGGTCGATGTCGCTGATGCTGCCCGAGTTCTTCGGCGGCGAGGGCGGCATCACCGGCGACCGTGTCATCGGCAAGCCGGTGCTGGGCGTGAGCTTCGGGCCGCAGATCCAGCTCTACTACCTGATCGCGCTGTACTGCTTCCTCAGCACCGCGGCGATGTTCGCGCTGACGCGCACGCCGCTGGGCCGCATGCTCAACGCGGTGCGCGACAACCCCGAGCGCGTGGAATTCGTCGGCTACAGCGCGCAGCGCGTGCGCTACCTGGCGTTCATGATCTCGGGCTTCTTCGCCGGCATCTCCGGCGGCCTGGGGGCGCTGAACTTCGAGATCGTCACCGCCGAGGTCGTCAGCGCGGCGCGCTCGGGCGCGCTGCTGCTGTTCGTGTTCCTGGGCGGGGCCACGTTCTTCTTCGGGCCCATCATCGGCGCGGTGCTGATGGTGGTGGCGCTGGTGCTGCTGTCGGAGCTGACCAAGGCCTGGCTGCTGTACCTGGGCCTGATCTTCCTGTTCATGGTGATGTACGCGCCCGGCGGCGTGGCCAGCCTCATCATGATGAACCTGCGCGTGGCCGCCTTCGGCAAGCTGCGCCGGCTGTGGCCGGCCTACCTCGCGCTGGGCGGCACCGCCGCCGTCGTGGTGCTGGCGCTGGCGGCGATGATCGAGATGGTCTACCACATGCAGCTCAACGCCGCGCTGGGCCCCGAGGCGCACTTCCTGGGCGCCGCGCTGAACGTGCGCGGCGTCGATAGCTGGGTGGGCGCCACGCTGGTGCTGGTGACCGGCGTCGCGCTGTTCGAGCTGGCACGGCGCGAATTCCGCCGCCAGTGGGAGCAGACGCAGGAGGAGATCGAGAAGGAGATCAAGCGCCGGGAGACCGCGGCATGAGCACGGCCAGCACCTCCTTTGCGCTGGAACTGCGCGACGTGCGCAAGAGCTTCGACAAGACCGAGATCATCCGCGGCGCCACGCTCCAGGTTCGGCCGGGCGAGCGCGTGGCCATCATCGGCCCGAACGGTGCCGGCAAGAGCACGCTGTTCAACCTGATCAGCGGGCGCTTCGGCGTCAGCTCGGGCGACATCCTGCTGCACGGGCGGTCCATCTGCGGCCTGGCGCCGTACGAGATCAACCGCCGCGGCCTGGCGCGCAGCTTCCAGGTCAGCAACCTGTTCACGCGGCTGTCGGTGTTCGAGAACATCCGCTGCGCGGTGCTGTGGTCGCGCGGCTACCGCTACTCGTTCTGGCGCTTCCTCGCCGACGCGAAGGACGCCAACGACCGCACCGACGAGGTGCTGAAGATGATCAAGCTCGACAAGCGCCGCGACGTGCTGGCGATGAACCTCACCTACGCCGAGCAGCGCGCGCTGGAGATCGGCGTCACCATCGCCGGCGGCTCCGACGTGATCCTGCTCGACGAGCCCACCGCCGGCATGAGCCGCAGCGAGACCACGCGCTTCGTGCAACTGATCCGCGAGGTCACCGAGGGCAAGACGCTGCTGACCGTCGAGCACGACATGGGCGTGGTGTTCGGCCTGGCCGACCGCATCGCGGTGCTGGTGTACGGCGAGGTGATCGCCTTCGACACGCCCGAGGCGGTGCGCGCCAACGCGCGCGTGCAGGAGGCCTACCTCGGCTCGGTGCTGGCCGAGGCGCAGGCGGCGGGGGCGTCGGTATGAGCCTTCTCCAGGTCGGCAACCTGCACGCCTACTACGGCAAGAGCCACGTGCTGCACGGCGTGCACATGAACGTGCAGCCGGGCGAGATCGTCGCGCTGCTGGGGCGCAACGGCTCGGGCCGCTCGACCACCGCGAAGGCGATCATGGGCCTGGTCGACGCCACCGGTTCGGTGCGCCTGCGCGACCGCGAGGTGCTGGGCCGCAAGCCCTTCGAGATCGCGCACCTGGGCGTGGGCTACGTGCCGGAGAACCGCGACATCTTCCCCAAGCTCACCGTGCACCAGAACCTGATGCTCGGCGAGAAGCGCGGCGCGAAGAAGCCGCGCTGGAGCTTCGACGACATGTACCGCATGTTCCCGCGCCTGAAGGAGCGCCAGCACACCGCGGCCGGCGTGATGTCCGGCGGCGAGCAGCAGATGCTGACGCTGTGCCGCACGCTGATGGGCGACCCCGACCTGATCATGATCGACGAGCCCACCGAGGGCCTGGCGCCGAAGATCGTCGAGCTGGTGGCCGAGTACCTGAAGGAGCTGAAGAACCGCGGCGTCTCGGTGCTGCTGGTCGAGCAGAAGCTCACCATCGCGCTGCAGATCTCGCAGCGCTGCTACGTGATGGGCCACGGCAGCATCGTCTTCGAGGGCTCGCCGGCCGAACTGCGCGCCAACGCCTACATCCGCAAGGAGTGGCTGGAGGTGTGATGCGGGCAAAGCTCCGTTCGCCCTGAGCTTGTCGAAGGGCTTCGACAAGCTCAGCCCGAACGGGGTAGCACCTCCATGTCACCGCAGCGACAGGCCCCTTGACCTCGGCCAACCTAGAATCGAACGACCGTTCTTTTCTGTCCCTTTCTCCCCCCAGAGGCACCGCATGACCGCCACCTACCAGACCCGCGGCGACGTCGCCGTCATCACGCTAGACAACCCCCCGGTCAACGGCCTGGGCTACGACAGCCGCGTCGGCGTCGTCACCGGCCTGGAGCGGGCGCTGGACGATGCCGCCGTCAAGGCCGTCGTGATCACCGGCGCCGGCAAGGCCTTCTCGGGCGGCGCCGACATCCGCGAGTTCGGCACGCCCAAGGCCATCGCCGAGCCCAACCTGCTGTCGGTGATCCTGGCGCTGGAGGCGTCGAGCAAGCCCGTCGTCGCGGCCGTCCACAGCGTCGCGATGGGCGGCGGGCTGGAGCTGGCGCTGGGCTGCCACTACCGCGTCACCGCGCCGGGCGCGCAGATCGCGATGCCCGAGGTGAAGATCGGCCTGATCCCCGGCGCCGGCGGCACGCAGCGCCTGCCGCGCGTGCTCGGGCTGGAGACGGCGCTGAACATGATCGTCAAGGGTGATCCGGTGTCCAGCGAGGTGCTGGCCAGGCTGCCCGGCCAGAAGCTGTTCGACCGCGTGATCGAAGGCGACCTGCTCGACGGCGCGATCGCCTTCGCGCGCGAAGTCGCCGACAAGCGCCCGCTGCCGCTGGTGCGCCACCTGAAGGTCGAGCACCTCGACGCGCAGGCCTACCTGCAGTTCGCGCGCAACACCGTCGGCGCGATGGCGAAGAACTACCCGGCGCCGCCCAAGTGCGTCGACGCCGTGGCCGCCTCGACGACGATGAAGTTCGACGACGGCCTGAACCACGAGCGCGAGCTGTTCGTCAACCTGATGCTGACGCCGGAGTGCAAGGCGCTGCGCCACGCCTTCATGGCCGAGCGCGCGACGACCAAGATCCCCGACGTGCCGGCCGACACGCCGGTGCGCGAGGTGAAGAAGCTCGCCGTGATCGGCGCCGGCACGATGGGCGGCGGCATCGCGATGAACTTCCTGAACGCCGGCATCCCCGTCGTGATGCTGGAGACGAAGCAGGAGGCGCTGGACCGCGGCGTCGCGACCATCCGCAAGAACTACGAGGCCCAGGTCAAGAAGGGCAAGCTGAAGGCAGACAAGTACGAGCAGCGCATGGCGCTGCTGGGCACCACGCTGGACTACGCCGCGCTGAAGGACGCCGACATGGTCATCGAGGCGGTGTTCGAGGACATGGCCGTCAAGGAGCAGGTGTTCAAGGCGCTCGACGAGGTGATGAAGCCCGGCGCCATCCTCGCCACCAACACCTCGACGCTGGACGTGAACCGGATCGCCGCGTTCACGAAGCGCCCGCAGGACGTGATCGGCACTCACTTCTTCAGCCCGGCCAACGTGATGAAGCTGCTCGAGGTGGTGCGCGGCGAGAAGACCGCGAAGGACGTGCTGGCCACCGTGATGGCGCTGGGCAAGAAGATCCGCAAGACCTGCGTGGTCTCGGGCGTGTGCGACGGCTTCATCGGTAACCGCATGATCGAGCAGTACTCGCGCCAGGCCGGCTTCCTGCTGGAAGAGGGCTGCACGCCGCAGCAGGTGGACAAGGCCGTCGAGCGCTTCGGCTTCGCGATGGGCCCGTTCCGCATGGGCGACCTCGCCGGCAACGACGTCGGCTGGTACATCCGCAAGCGCCGCTATGTCGAGAAGCCGAACCTGCGCTACTCCAAGACCGCCGACCTGCTGTGCGAGATGGGCCGCTTCGGCCAGAAGACGCAGGCCGGCTGGTACGACTACGTGGCCGGCAAGCGCGACGCGATCCCGTCCAGGCTGGTCGAGGACATGATCGTGAAGCACCGCGCCGAACTCGGCATCACGCCGCGCAAGATCTCGGACGAGGAGATCGTGCAGCGCCTGGTCTACGCGCTGGTCAACGAGGGCGCGCGCATCGTCGAGGAAGGCATCGCGCTGCGCGCCTCCGACATCGACATGGTCTACCTCACCGGCTACGGCTTCCCGCTGCACCGCGGCGGGCCGATGAACTACGCCGACACCGTCGGCCTGTTCAACGTCGTGCAGGCGATGAAGCGCTTCGCGAAGAACCCGCACGACGACGCGAACTTCTGGCAGCCCGCGCCGCTGCTGGCCAGGCTCGCCGCCGAAGGCAAGACCTTTTCCTGATCCACGAGGCCACGAGGGAACCGCATCATGACGAACGCAGTGATCGTCTCCACCGCACGCACGCCGCTGGCCAAGAGCTGGAAGGGCGCCTTCAACATGACTCACGGCGCCACGCTGGGCGGACACGCCGTCAAGGCGGCCGTCGAGCGCGCCGGCATCGAGGCCGCCGAGGTCGACGACGTCATCATGGGCTGCGCCAACCCCGAGGGCGCCACCGGCGCCAACATCGCGCGCCAGATCGCGTTGCGCGCCGGGCTGCCCATCACCACCAGCGGCATGACGGTCAACCGCTTCTGCTCCAGCGGCCTGCAGACCATCGCGCTGGCCGCGCAGCGCATCATCGCCGGCGAGGGCGACATCTACGCCGCCGGCGGCGTCGAGAGCATCTCGTGCGTGCAGAACGAGATGAACAAGCACATGATGGCCGACCCCTGGCTGGTGCAGCACAAGCCCGAGATCTACTGGAGCATGCTGCAGACCGCCGAGCAGGTGGCCAAGCGCTACGGCATCCCGCGCGAGCGCATGGACCAGTACGGCGCGGCCAGCCAGCAGAAGGCCTGCGCCGCGCAGGAGGCCGGCCGCTTCAAGGACGAGATCGCGCCCATCATCGTCACCGCCGGCGTCGCCGACCCGGTGCTGGGCCTGCGCAGCAAGGAAGTGACGGTCGGCGTCGACGAAGGCCTGCGCGCCGGCACCACCTACGAGGGCATCAAGGACATCCGCCCGGCGCTGCCCGGCGGCGTGATCTCGGCCGGCAACGCGAGCCAGTTCAGCGACGGCGGCGGCGCCTGCATCGTGATGAACGAGAGCGTGGCCTCGAAGAAGGGCCTGAAGCCGCTGGGCCGCTTCCTCGGCTTCGCGGTGGCCGGCTGCGAGCCCGACGAGATGGGCATCGGCCCGGTGTTCGCGGTGCCCAAGGTGCTCAAGCGCCTGGGCCTGAAGGTCGCCGACATCGACCTGTGGGAGCTGAACGAAGCCTTCGCGGTGCAGGTGCTGTACTGCGCCGACACGCTGGGCATCCCGATGGACCGCCTGAACGTCAACGGCGGCGCGATCGCCGTGGGCCACCCCTACGGCGTCAGCGGCCAGCGCCTGACCGGCCATGCGCTCATCGAAGGCAAGCGCCGCGGCGCCAAGCGCGTGGTGGTGACGATGTGCATCGGCGGCGGCATGGGCGCGGCCGGGGTGTTCGAGGTGCTGTGATGGCGGGCGCGAACGGCCCGCGCGCGCAGGTCCGGATGCGGCCATGAGCTACCGCCGCACCGCCGACTTCCTGCTCTACGACTGGCTCCAGGTCGAGTCGCTGCAACGGCGCTCGCGCTTTTCCGAGCACAGCCGCGAGACCTTCGACGCGGTGCTCGACCTGTGCGAGAAGCTCGCCGCCGACAAGTTCGCGCCGGCCAACCGCATCGTCGACACCGAGGAGCCCTGGTTCGACGGCGAGCGTGTGCACGTGCCCGAGGCCGCGGTGGCGGCGGCGCGGGCCTATGCCGAATCGGGCCTGCTCGGCGCCGCGCAGGACTACGAGATCGGCGGCATGCAACTGCCCTGCGTGGTCGAGATGGCCGCGCACGCCTTCTTCTCCAAGGCCGGCATCGGCGTCGGCGGCGCCGGCATGCTGACCAGCGGCAACGCCAACCTGCTGATGGCGCACGGCACCGCCTCGCAGAAGGAGGTGTTCGCGAAGAACGAGTTCGCCGGGCGCTTCTTCGGCACCATGTGCCTGTCGGAGCCGCAGGCGGGCTCCTCGCTGTCCGACATCGCCACCCGCGCCGTGCCCGACGGCGAGGACTTCGAGAGCGATCCGCTCGGGCCGCGCTACCGCCTGCGCGGCAACAAGATGTGGATCAGCATGGGCGAGCACGAGCTGGCCGAGAACATCGTGCACCTCGTGCTGGCCAAGATCCCCGGGCCGGACGGCAAGCCGGTGCCGGGCACGCGCGGCATCTCGCTGTTCATCGTGCCGAAGACGCTGGTCGATGGGCAGGGCCGCCTGACCGGCGAGCGCAACGACGTGGCGCTCGCGGGCCTGAACCACAAGCTGGGCTACCGCGGCATTCCGAACACGCTGCTGAATTTCGGCGAGGGGCGCTACCCGGTGCGCGGCGCGGCCGGCGCGATCGGCTACCGCGTCGGCCAGCCCGGCGAGGGCCTGCGCTGCATGTTCCACATGATGAACGAGGCGCGCATCGCCGTCGGCCTGGGCGCGACCATGCTCGGCTACGCGGGCTACGAGGCCAGCCTGGACTACGCGCGGAACCGCCCGCAGGGCCGGGCGATGGGGCCTTCGGGCAAGGACGCGACGCAGCCGCAGATCCCCATCATCCGCCACGCCGACGTGCGCCGCATGCTGCTGGCGCAGAAGAGCTGGTGCGAAGGCGCGCTGGCGCTCGAGCTGTATTGCGCGCGCCTGGTCGACGAGCAGCACACCGGCGCGCCCGAGGCCGCCGCCGAGGCGGCGCTGCTGCTGGAGATGCTGACGCCGATAGCCAAGAGCTGGCCGAGCGAGTGGTGCCTGGAGGCCAACAGCCTGGCGATCCAGGTGCACGGCGGCTACGGCTACACGCGCGACTTCCCGGTCGAGCAGTACTGGCGCGACAACCGCCTGAACATGATCCACGAGGGCACGCACGGCATCCAGGCGCTGGACCTGCTCGGCCGCAAGGTCGTGATGGACGGCGGCAAGGGGCTGGCGCTGCTGGCGGCGAAGGTCAACGCGACCGTCGAGCGCGCGATGCGGCAGCCCGAGCTGGCCGGCTTCGCCAACGAGCTGGCGGCGGCGCTAGCCGAACTCGGCCGCGCCACCAAGGCCGCCTGGGCCACCGGCAACGCGGAAGAGGCGCTCGCCAACGCCGTGCCCTACCTGCAGGCCTTCGGCCACACGGTGGTCGCCTGGATCTGGCTCGACGTGGCGCTGTGCGCGCACGCGAAGCTGGCGCAAGGCGGCGAGGATGCGGCGCTGCGCGGCACGCTCGCCGCCTGCCGCTTCTTCTACCGCCACGACCTGCCCAAGGTGGCGGCGTGGCTGCAGGTGGTGGCCTCGCGCGACGATACCTGCCGCGCCATGAGCGAAGACTGGTTCTGAGCATGCAGGCACGCCGGCTGCTCATCGGTCTGGCTGCGTCGCTGCTGGCGCCGCTCGCCGCGGCGCAGGTCTATCAGTTCCCGCGCTACGAAAGCGCCGCGCAGGTGCGCGCCGACTGCGACCGCCTGCTCGCCGAGCTGAAGCAGCGCCGGCGCGCGATCGCGGCGCTGCCCGCGCGCGGCGCCGACGTGCTGGGCGCGCTCGATGCGCTGAACCAGCGCGTCGAAGACGCCATGGGCCCGCTGTGGCTGCTGCCCGCGGTGCACCCGGCCAAGCCGGTGCGCGACGCGGCCGAGGCCTGCGACCTGGCCTACCAGCGCTTCAACACCGCCTTGCTGCAGGATGTGCGCATCCATTCGAACCTGAAGCAGGCGGCGGTGGCCGACGACATCGACCGGCGCCTGCAGCGCGACCTGCTCGACGCCTTCGAGGACTCCGGCGTCGCGCTGCCGCCCGCCGCCCGGGCCCGCGCGACGCGGCTGAACGATGCGCTGACGAAGCAGACGCAGGACTTCGAGCGCCGCTCGCGCGAGAACCGCGACACGGTGGCCTTCACCGAAGCCGAACTGGAAGGCGTGCCCGGGAACGTGTGGCGCCAGGCCAGGCGCGATGCGCGGGGGCGCTACGTGCTCGGGCTCGACCACCCGAGTTCCGCCCCGGTGATCGAGCGCGCCGTGCAGGAAGCCACGCGCGAGCGCATGTGGCGCGCCACGATGCGGATCGGCGGGGAGGCGAACCTGAAGACCTTGCAGCGCATCGCCACGCTGCGCCACGAGCTGGCCGGGCTGTTCGGCTTCGATTCGTATGCCGACTTCGTGACGCGCCGCCGCATGGTCGGCAGCGAAGCGAACGCGTTGGCCTTCCTGGCCGCGGTGGACGGCGCGGTGCGCGAGCGCGAGCGCGCCGACATCGCGCTGCTGCGCGAGGCGAAGGCCGCGGCGACGCAGCAGCCCGTCGAGCGCGTCACCGTGCGGCGCTGGGACGCCAGCTACTTCACCGAGCGCATCCGCCAGGCGCGCTACGGCGTCGACCAGGAAGCCATGCGCGCGCACTTCCCGCCGCAGCGCAGCCTGGCGTTCGTGTTCGCGGTCGCGCAGCGCATGTTCGGCGTGCGCTTCGAGCCGGTCGAGCAATCGCTGTGGCACGACGAGGCGCGCGCCTACGCCGCGCGCGACGCCGACGGCGCGCTGCTGGGCACGCTCTTCGTCGACCTGTTCCCGCGCCCCGACAAGTACAACCACGCCGCGGTCTGGGGGTTTCGCAACGTGTCGACCCGCAGCGGCCGGCTGCCGGCCGCCGCGCTGGTCACCAACTTCGACCGCCAGGGCCTGACGCTGGACGAGCTGGAGACGCTGCTGCACGAGTTCGGCCACGCGCTGCACGCGCTGTTGTCGACCACGCGCTACGCGATTCCCGGCGGCACCAACGTGCAGCTCGACTTCGCCGAGGCGCCTTCGCAGATGCTGGAAGACTGGGTCTACGACCCGGCGGTGCTGGCGCTGTTCGGACAGGTGTGCCCCGAGTGCGCGCCGCTGCCGCGCGAGACCATCGAGCGGGTGAACCGCGCGCGCCACTTCGCCAAGGGATTGCTCTTCGGCCGGCAGCTCCTGTACGCGCGCTACGACCTCGCGCTGCACGGCCGGCGCGTCGAGGCGCCGCTGGCGCTGTGGGCGCGCATGGAGGGCGCCACGCCCTTCGGCTACGTGCCGGGCACGCTGTTCCCGGCCAACTTCGGCCACGTGGCCAGCGGCTACGGCGCGGGCTACTACGGCTACCTGTGGAGCCTGGTGGTTGCCGAAGACCTGCGCACCGCGTTCGCGGCCGACCGGCTCGACGCGGCCGTCGGCCGGCGCTACCGCGACAGCGTGCTCGCCAACGGCGGCCAGGTGGCGCCCGACGAACTGGTGCGGCGCTTTCTCGGCCGGCCCGGCAACCGCGACGCCTTCTTCCGCAGCCTGGCGATCGAATGACGTTCCAGAAGGAGACGACCCCATGAGCACCCCGATCCAGAAGTTGTTCGACCTCAGCGGCCAGACCGCGCTGGTCACCGGCGGCTCGCGTGGCCTGGGCCTGCAGATCGCCGAGGCGCTGGGCGAAGCCGGCGCGAAGATCTTCCTCACCTCGCGCAAGGCCGCCGATCTCGAGGAGGCCGCCGCGCACCTGCAGTCGCGCGGCATCGACGCGCGCTGGCTGGCGGCCGACGTGAGCGAGCCGGCGGAGGTCGAGCGGGTCGCCTCCGAGGCGCTGCAACGCCTGGGCGACGTCGACATCCTGGTCAACAACGCCGGCGCCACCTGGGGCGCGCCGGCCGAGGACTATCCGCTGGAAGCCTGGGACAAGGTGATGAACCTGAACATCCGCAGCATCTTCCTGATGAGCCAGCAGATCGGCCGGCGCAGCATGATCCCGCGCCGGCGCGGGCGCATCATCAACGTCGCCTCGATCGCGGGCCTGAGCGGCTCGGGCGACGTCGAGTTCATCGCCTACGGCACCAGCAAGGGCGCGGTGGTCAACTTCACGCGCACGCTGGCCGGCGAGTGGGGCGAGCACGGCATCACCGTCAACGCGCTGGCGCCGGGTTTCTTCCCGAGCAAGATGACCAAGGGCACGATAGAGCGTTTCGGCGCCGATCGCATGGCGCAGGCCGCGCCGCTGCGCCGCATCGGCGACGACGACGACCTGAAGGGCGCGGCGCTGCTGTTCGCCTCGGCCGCGGGCAAGCACATCACCGGGCAGATCCTGGCGGTGGACGGCGGCGTCAGCGCGGTGCACCACGGCGGATGAAATTCCTGGCCCACATCCCCTTCGTCGAGCTGCTCGGCATGGAGCTGCTCGAATGCGGCGCGGGCCGCGCCGCGATCGCGCTCACGCTGCGCGAGGAGCTGACCAATTCGTGGAGCGTGGCGCACGGCGGCGTGACCATGACGCTGCTCGACGTCGTGATGGCGCACGCCGCGCGCAGCCCCGGGCAGCCCGGTCATGCCGAATCGCCGGGCGTGGTGACCATCGAGATGAAGACCAGCTTCCTGCGCGCCGGGCTGGGCAGGCTGACCGCGCGCGGCACGGTGCTGCACCGCACCGCCTCGCTGGCCTTCACCGAGGGCTCGGTGACCGACGAGCGCGGCGAGCTGGTGGCGCATGCCAGCGGCACGTTCAAGTACATGAAGGGCTTGCCCGCCGGCGGACGGCGCATCCTGAAGCCGAACGCCTCCGACTGAAAGGATTGCCAGCGATGACGACGACCAACAAGCAATGGCTGCTCGCCGCGCGGCCGAAAGGCGAGGCGGCGACGAGCGACTTCCGCCTCGTCGAGACGCCGGTGCCGCAGGCGCTGGCCGAGGGCCAGGTGCTGGTGCGGCAGCTCTACCTCTCGCTCGACCCCTACATGCGCATGCGCATGAACGACGCCAAGAGCTACGCCGCGCCGCAGCCGCTCGACGCGGTGATGATCGGCGGCACGGTGGGCGAGGTGGCGGCGTCGCGGCACCCGAAGTTCGCCGTCGGCGACAAGGTGGTCGGCATGGGCGGCTGGCAGCAGTACGCGCTGGTCGACGGCAACGCGCCCGGGCTGCTGCGCAAGGTCGACGCCACGCAGGTGCCGCTGTCGGCCTACCTCGGCGCGGTCGGCATGCCGGGCGTGACGGCCTGGTATGGCCTCGTGAAGCTGTGCCAGCCGAAGGCCGGCGAGACGGTGGTGGTCAGCGCCGCCAGCGGCGCGGTCGGCGGCGCGGTGGGGCAGCTCGCCAAGGTGCGCGGCTGCCGCGTGGTCGGCATCGCCGGCGGCGCCGAGAAATGCCGCTACGTGGTCGACGAACTCGGCTTCGACGCGTGCGTCGACTACAAGCGGCACGCCGACGCCGCCGCGCTCGACGCCGCACTCGCGCAGGCCGCACCGAACGGCATCGACTGCAACTTCGAGAACGTCGGCGGCGAGATCCTCAACGCCGTGCTGCGCCGCATGAACGCCTTCGGCCGCGTCGCGCTGTGCGGCATGATCAGCGGCTACGAGGGCCGGCCCGTCCCGCTCGCCAACCCGGCGCTGCTGCTGACGCAGCGGCTGCGCGTCGAGGGCTTCATCGTCAGCGAGCACATGGACGCCTGGCCCGAGGCGCTGAAGGAACTCGCCACGCTGGTCGCCACCGGCCGGCTGAAGTACCGCGAGAGCATCGCGCCGCGCATCGAGGATGCGCCGCAAGCCTTCCTCGGTTTGCTCAAGGGCAGGAACTTCGGCAAGCAATTGGTGAAACTGTTCTGATCACGCTGCCGCGACGCTCCCCACGTGGAAGGAGATCAGCGCATGAGCACCACCCACGACGTGTTCAACCAGCCCGAGCCGCTGGCCGACTACAACCTCTACGCCGGCAACCTCGCGCTGCGCGAGGCGTTGGCCTTCCACCTGCCGGGGCGCGACGAGGCCGCCAGCCTCGCGCAGGGTGAGCGCTGGGGCAGTGCCGAGTGGCAGGTGCATGCGCGCCTGGCCAACACGCACCCGCCGCGCCTGCTGACGCACGACCGCTTCGGCCGCCGCGTCGATCGCGTCGAGTTCCACCCCAGCTACCACGCGCTGATGGCCGAGGCGGTGGCCGCCGGGCTGCACGGCCGGCCCTGGGCGCTCGGGCCCGGCGCGCACGTCGAGCGCGCCGCGGCCTTCATGCTCTTCACCGAGCTGGAGCCGTCCGTCCTGTGCCCGATTTCCATGACCTACGCGGTGACGCCGGCGCTGCGCGCCAACGCGGCGATCACGCAGGACTGGTTCGGCAAGCTTTCCAGCACCGCCTACGACCCGCGCCTCGTGCCCTTGGCCGACAAGCCCGGCGTGACCATGGGCATGGGCATGACCGAGAAGCAGGGCGGCTCGGACGTGCGCGCCAACACCACGCGGGCGCTGATCGTCGAGGCCACGCCCTGGGGCGCACGCGCCGAGATCACCGGCCACAAGTGGTTCTTCTCGGCGCCGATGTGCGATGCCTTCCTGGTGCTGGCGCAAGAGGAGGGCGGCCTGTCGTGTTTCTTCCTGCCGCGCGTGCTGCCGGACGGCGCGCTCAACGCCATCCGCATCCAGCGCCTGAAAGACAAGCTCGGCAACCACGCCAACGCCAGCTCGGAGGTGGAGTTCGAGGCGGCCAGCGCCTGGCGCGTCGGCGAGCCGGGGCGCGGCGTGGCGCAGATCCTCGAGATGGGCACGCTGACGCGGCTCGACTGCGCGCTAGGCACGGCCGGCCTGATGCGCCAGGCGCTCGGCCTCGCGCTGAACCACACCGCGCAGCGCATGGCCTTTGGCCGGAAGCTGATCGAGCAGCCGCTGATGAAGAACGTGCTGGCCGACATGGCGCTGGAGTCCGAAGCCGCCACCGCGCTGGCGCTGCGCCTGGCGCGCGCCATCGACCGGCGGGACGATCCCTTCGAGGCGCTGATGCGGCGCGTGCTGACGCCGGTGGCCAAGTTCTGGATCTGCAAGCGCGGCAGTCTGCTCGGCCAGGAGGCGATGGAGTGCCTGGGCGGCAACGGCTACGTCGAGGAGGCAGGCGAGGGCGTGATGGCGCGCATCTACCGCGAGATGCCGCTGAACTCGATCTGGGAAGGCGCCGGCAACATCATGGCGCTCGACCTGCTGCGCGCCTTGCGCGGCGGCGGCAGCAAGGGCGGCTCGGTGGCCGAGGCGCTGGAGGCCGAGCTCGCCCCGGCGCGCGGCGCCAACACCGCCTACGACCGCTGCGCCGCCGCGCTGCCGGCGCGCATCGACGCGCTGGCCGACGAGATCGAGGCGCGCCGACTCGCGCAGGACGTGGCGCTCGCGGTGCAGGCCTCGCTGCTGCGCCGCCATGCGCCGGACTTCGTCTTCGACGCCTTCTGCGCCTCGCGCCTGGCCGGCGACTGGGGCCAGGTCTTCGGCACGCTGCCGCGCACGGTCGCGTTCGATGCGATCACGGCGCGCGCGATGCCGCGCTGACCACCGACATCCCGACATTCCGACACAGGAGCACTTCGATGAAAACCTTCCAGGGCCGCACCGCGGTCATCACCGGCGCGGGCTCGGGCTTCGGGCTGGAACTCTCGCGCCTGGCGGCCGGTGCCGGCATGAACCTGGTGATGGCCGACGTGCAGCAGGAGGCGCTGGACCGCGCGGTGGCCGAGATCCGCGCGCTCGGCGCGCAGGCGATCGGCTTCCGGCTCGACGTGGCCAAGGCCGCCGAGGTCGAGGCGATGGCCGACGCGACGCGGGCGCGCTTCGGCGCGCCGCACCTGGTGTTCAACAACGCCGGCGTCGGCGCCGGCGGGCTGATCTGGGAGCACTCGCTGAAGGACTGGGAGTGGGTGGTCGGCGTCAACCTGATGGGCGTGGCGCACGGCGTGCGCGTCTTCACGCCGATGATGCTGGCCGCCGCCGAGGCCGACGCTGGCTACGAGGGCCACATCGTCAACACCGCCTCGATGGCCGGCATGGTCAACATGCCCAACATGGGCGTCTACAACGTCACCAAGCATGCGGTGGTCTCGCTCAGCGAGACGCTGTACCAGGACCTGCGCCTGGTCACCGACCGCATCGGCGCCTCGGTGCTGTGCCCCTACTTCGTGTCCACCGGCATCGCGGCCAGTTCCCGCAACCGGCCGGGCGACATGCGCGACGGCGCCAAGCCGACCCGCAGCCAGCTCGTCGCGCAGGCGATGATCGACAAGGCCGTGGGCAGCGGCAAGGTCAGCGCGACGCAGGTGGCGCAGTTCGTGATGGACGCGGTGCGCGAACGGCGCTTCTACGTCTTCAGCCACCCGAACGCGCTGGGTCCGGTGCAGACGCGCCTGGACGACGTGATGCTGGCGCGCAACCCGAGCGATCCGTTCGCCGCCCGGCCGGAGATCGGCGAGAACCTGCGCCAGGCCTTGCGCGCGGTCGAGTGAAGGCGCTGCAAGGCGTGCTGCCGGCCGTGGTGGTCGGCGGCGGGCCGGCGGGGCTGATGGCCGCCGAGGCGCTGGCCGCGGCCGGCGTGCCGGTGCACCTGTTCGACGCGATGCCCTCGGTGGGGCGCAAGTTCCTGCTCGCCGGCAAGGGCGGGCTGAACCTGACGCACAGCGAGCCGGCCGAGCCCTTCGTCGCGCGCTACGGCGCGGCCGGCACGCGCGTGGCGCGGTGGCTGGCGGCCTTCGGCCCGCAGGATCTGCGTGACTGGGCGCGCGGCCTGGGCATAGCCACTTTCGTCGGCAGCTCGGGGCGGGTGTTTCCGGTCGACATGAAAGCCGCGCCGCTGCTGCGCGCCTGGCTGCAGCGCCTGCGCGCGAACGGCGTGCGGCTGCACATGCGGCACCGCTGGATCGGCTGGGGCGAGAGCGAGGACTGCGCGCACGCGCTGCGCTTCGCCACGCCGGACGGCGAGACCACGCTGCATGCGCGCACCGTGGTGCTGGCGCTCGGCGGCGCGAGCTGGGCACGGCTGGGCTCCGACGGCGCGTGGGTGCCGCGGCTGGCCGAACGCGGCGTGGGGGTAGCGCCTTTGCAAGCGTCGAACTGCGGCTTCGACGTGGCGCGCTGGAGCGAACATCTGCGCACGCGCTTCGCCGGCGCGCCGCTGAAGAACGTCGCGCTGCGCTGCGGCGCGTTCCACCAGCGCGGCGAGTTCGTGCTGACCGAGGGCGGCATCGAAGGCAGCCTGGTCTACGCCGCCTCGGCCACGCTGCGCGAAGCCATCGCCGCGCAGGGCAGGGCGGTCGCCGAGATCGACCTGCTGCCCGAGCGCGGCGCCGAGTTCGTGCACGCCGAGGTGGCCCGGCCGCGCGGCGCGCGTTCGATGTCCACGCACCTGAAAAGCCGCCTCGGCCTGGACGGCGCCAAGGCCGCGCTGCTGCGCGAACTGCTGCCGCGCCAGACCTTCGCCGACGCCGCCGCGCTGGCCGCGGCGATCAAGGCGCTGCCGGTCACGCTGCTGCGCGCGCGGCCGATCGACGAGGCGATCAGCAGCGCCGGCGGCGTGCGGCTCGACGAACTCGACGAGAACGGCATGCTGAAGCGGCTGCCCGGCGTGTTCTGCGCCGGCGAGATGCTCGACTGGGAAGCGCCCACCGGCGGCTACCTGCTCACCGCGAGCTTCGCCAGCGGCCTGATCGCCGGGCGGGGGGCTGTGGCACACTGCGCCGCTTTTCGAGATGCCCCCTCGCGGGCCTGAGCCGATTTGGACAAGATTCTTCTGCAGATCGCCGCCGAGCTGAAGGTTCGGCCGGCCCAGATGAAGGCCGCCGTCGAACTGCTCGACGGCGGAGCGACCGTCCCCTTCATCGCCCGCTACCGCAAGGAGGCCACCGACGGCCTCGACGACGTGCAACTGCGCGAACTGGAAGCGCGCCTGGCCTACCTGCGCGAGCTGGAAGAGCGCCGCGCCACGGTGCTCAAGAGCATCGCCGAGCAGGGCAAGCTGAGGCCCGAGCTGCGCGCCGCCGTCGAGGCCGCGCCGACCAAGCAGGAGCTGGAAGACCTCTACCTGCCCTACAAGCCCAGGCGCCGCACCAAGGGCATGATCGCGCGCGAAGTCGGGCTGGAGCCGCTGGCCGACAGGCTGTTCGCCGATCCGTCGCTCGATCCGCTGGCCGAAGCCGCTGCCTTCGCGGACGCCTGCGAAGGCGGCCCTGCCGCCTTGGCCGAGGCCGGCTTCGCCGACGCGCACGCGGTGCTCGACGGCGTGCGCGACCTGCTCTCCGAGCGCTGGGCCGAAGACGCCGTGCTCGTCGGCACGCTGCGCGAGTGGCTGTGGACCGAGGGCCTGTTCAAGAGCAGGCTGATGGACGGCAAGGACGCGAACCAGGCCGAGGTGGCGAAGTACCGCGACTACTTCGACCACGACGAGCCGATCCGCGGCGTGCCCTCGCACCGCGCGCTGGCGGTGTTCCGCGGCCGCACGCAGGAAGTGCTGGACGCCAAGCTGGTGCTCGATGAACAAGTCGTTCCCGGCCAACCGACGCTCGCCGAAGGCCGCATCGCGGTGCACCTCGGCTGGCGCCATGCCAAGCGGCCGGGCGACGAACTGATTCGCAAGACCATCGCCTGGACCTGGAAGGTCAAGCTCAGTTTGAGCCTGGAGCGCGACCTGTTCGCGCGCCTGCGCGAAGAAGCCGAAAAAGTGGCCATCAAGGTCTTCGCCGAAAACCTGCGCGACCTGCTGCTGGCCGCGCCGGCCGGCCCGCGCGTCGTGATGGGCCTGGACCCGGGCATACGCACCGGCTGCAAGGTGGCCGTGGTCGACGCCACCGGCAAGGTGCTGGATACCCACACCGTCTATCCGCACGAGCCGCGCAACGACTGGGAAGGCTCGCTGCACACGCTGGGCCGGCTGGTCGCGGCGCACGGCGTCGACCTGATCGCGATCGGCAACGGCACCGCCAGTCGCGAGACCGACAAGCTCGCCGCCGACCTGATCAAGCGCATCCAGGCGATGGCCCCCGACACGAAGATCGAGAAGATCGTCGTCAGCGAAGCCGGCGCCTCGGTGTACTCGGCCAGCGAGTTCGCCAGCAAGGAGCTGCCCGAGCTGGACGTGAGCCTGCGCGGCGCGGTCAGCATCGCGCGGCGGCTGCAGGACCCGCTGGCCGAGCTGGTGAAGATCGAGCCGAAGTCGATCGGCGTCGGCCAGTACCAGCACGACGTCAACCAGAGCGAGCTGGCGCGCAGCCTGGACGCCATCGTCGAGGACTGCGTCAACTCGGTGGGCGTGGACCTGAACACCGCCTCGGCGCCGCTGCTGGCGCGCGTCTCGGGGCTGTCGAACGCGGTGGCGGCCGGCATCGTGCGCTGGCGCGATGCGAACGGCGCGTTCCGCAGCCGCGCGCAACTGCTCGACGTCGGCGGCCTGGGCGCCAAGACCTTCGAGCAGTGCGCCGGCTTCCTGCGCATCCGCGGCGGCGACAACCCGCTGGACCAGAGCGGCGTGCACCCCGAGACCTATCCGCTGGTGCAGCGCATGCTGGCCCAGACCGGCCGGCCGATCGGTGAGCTGATGGGCCGCAGCGACGTGCTGCGCACGCTCGAGCCCGAGGCCTTCGCCGACGAGCGCTTCGGCGCGATCACCGTCAAGGACATCCTCGCCGAGCTGGAGAAACCCGGCCGCGACCCGCGCCCCGACTTCAAGGTGGCGCGCTTCAACGACGGCGTCGAGGACATCAAGGACCTGCAGCCCGGCATGACGCTGGAAGGCACGGTCAGCAACGTCGCGCAGTTCGGCGCCTTCGTCGACCTGGGCGTGCACCAGGACGGGCTGGTGCACGTCAGCCAGCTCTCGCACAAGTTCGTCAACGACGCGCGCGAGGTGGTCAAGACCGGCGACATCGTCAAGGTGAAGGTGCTGGAGGTGGACCTCGCCCGCAAGCGCATCTCGCTGACGATGAAGCTGGACGCCAAGCCGGCGGCTTCCGGCGCGCGCGGCGACAACAGCTACCGGCCAGCGGCGCGCGGCGAGCGTGCTCAAGGCGGGCGGGGGGGTGCACAGCCGCAATCGGCGATGGCCGCGGCCTTCGCCAAGCTGCAGTCGCGCGGCTGAGGCACGGGGCGGGCCGTGCAAGCCCTGCAGATCCACGCCGGGCCGCGCGCCCTGCGCCACCTGCGCGAGCGCGGCCTGGCGCCGGCCGACGTGCGCCTGATTCCCGCCGCGGCGGGCGGGCCCAAGGGCCTGGTCCTGAACCCGCTCGACCGCTTCCTGTTCGGCCACTGGCTGGCCGGCGGCGCGCACAGCGTGCATCTGCTCGGCGCCTCGATCGGCGCGTGGCGCATGGCCAGCGCCTGCCTCGCGCAGCCCGACGCGGCCTTCGAGCAGATGGCGGCCGACTACATCGGCCAGACCTACGAACATGCGCCCGGCAAGGCGCCGACAGCCTCGCACGTCAGCGCGGTGTTCGGCGCCAAGCTCGCCGAACGCTTCGCTGGCCGCGAGGCCGAGGTGCTGGGCCATCCGCGCTACCGGCTGCACGTGTTCACCAGCCGCGGCCGGCATCTGCTGCGCCGCGAGGGGCGGCTGCGCACGCCGCTGGGCTACCTCGGCGCTTTCGCCGCCAACGCGCTGAGCCGCAGGGCGATGGGCGGCTGGCTGGAGCGGGTGATCTTCTCCGACGCGCGCGAGCCGCTGCCGCTGCGCCTGAACGACTTCCGCACCCGGGTCGTGCCGCTGGCCGCGAACAACCTGCAGCCCGGCATCCTGGCGAGCTGCTCGATCCCGTTCTGGCTGCAGGCGGTGCGCGACATCCCCGGCGCGCCGGCCGGCGCCTACTGGGACGGCGGCATCACCGACTACCACCTGCACCTGGACTACGCCTCGATGGGCGAGGGCCTGGTGCTCTATCCGCACTTCCAGAAGACGGTGATCCCCGGCTGGCTGGACAAGGCGCTGCGCCACCGCCACCGCGCCAGCGCCTGCCTGGACAACGCCATCGTGCTGTCGCCGCGCGCCGAATGGATCGCGACGCTGCCCAACGCCAAGCTGCCCGACCGCGAGGACTTCAAGCACTACGGCGACGACCTGCCGGCGCGCGTGGCGGCCTGGTCGCGGGCGGTGGCCGAGAGCCGGCGGCTGGCCGACGAGTTCGCGCAGTGGCTGGCGCGGCCCGGGCGCATCGAGCCGCAGCCGCTGGCCTGAACTACAATTGCCGCTTCGATAGACCCGACAAGAGCGAGAAAGGCATGACGGTTATGACACCGCGGACTACGCGTTGGACCCGGAAGGTCTAGCGGAGCTGCGCGCGTCGATCTTCATCACTCGTTTTTCGTTCACGAAGAAAGGCGCGGCAGGGTCCGCGCCTTTTTGCTTTTCCGAAAGAGTCTCGACATGGTCTCGATTCAATTGCCCGACGGTTCGCGGCGCGAATTCCCCGGCCCGGTCACGGTGGCCGAGGTGGCGGCGTCCATCGGCCCCGGCCTGGCCAAGGCCGCGATCGCCGGGCGTGTGGGGCAGGGCGACGCGGCGCGCGTGGTCGACACCAGCTACCGCATCGACGGCGACGCGGCGCTGGCCATCCTGACCGACAAGGACCCGGATGGCCTGGAGGTGATCCGCCACTCGACGGCGCACCTGCTCGCCTACGCCGTCAAGGAGCTGTTCCCCGACGCGCAGGTGACCATCGGCCCGGTGATAGACAACGGCTTCTACTACGACTTCTCGTACAAGCGCCCCTTCACGCCCGAGGACCTGGCGGCCATCGAGGCCAAGATGACGGAACTGGCGAAGAAGGACGAGAAGGTCGAGCGCCGCGTGCTGCCGCGCGACGAGGCGGTGGCCTACTTCAAGAGCCTGGGCGAGGACTACAAGGCCGAGATCATCTCCAGCATCCCGGCCGGCGAAGACGTGTCGCTGTACCGCGAAGGCAAGTTCGAAGACCTGTGCCGCGGCCCGCACGTGCCGTCCACCGGCAAGCTCAGGCACTTCAAGCTGATGAAGGTGGCCGGCGCCTACTGGCGCGGCGACCACCGCAACGAGATGCTGCAACGCATCTACGGCACCGCCTGGGCGAGCAAGGACGACCTGCAGAAGTACCTGACGATGCTGGAGGAGGCCGAGAAGCGCGACCACCGCAAGCTCGGCCGCGAACTCGACCTGTTCCACCTCGACGAGCACTCGCCCGGCACGGTGTTCTGGCACCCCAAGGGCTGGGCGCTGTGGCAGGAGGTCGAGCAGTACATGCGGCGCGTCTACCGCGACAACGGCTACCTGGAGGTCAAGGGCCCGCAACTGCTGGACAGCACGCTGTGGCAGAAGACCGGCCACTGGGACAAGTACCGCGAGAACATGTTCACGACGGAATCGGAGAAGCGCGACTACGCGCTCAAGCCGATGAACTGCCCCGGCCACATCCTGATCTTCAAGCAGGGCATCAAGAGCTACCGCGACCTGCCGCTGCGCTACGGCGAGTTCGGCCAGTGCCACCGCAACGAGCCGACCGGCGGGCTGCACGGCATCATGCGCGTGCGCGGCTTCACGCAGGACGACGGCCACATCTTCTGCACCGAGGACATGATCCTCGACGAATGCGTGGCCTACACGGCGCTGCTGCAGAAGGTCTACGCCGACTTCGGCTTCAGCGACATCCTCTACAAGGTGGCGACGCGGCCCGAGGCGCGCATCGGCTCCGACGCGGCCTGGGACAAGGCCGAGCACGCGCTGATGGAGAGCCTGCGCCGCTCGGGCGTCGAGTTCGTCGTCGCGCCGGGCGACGGCGCCTTCTACGGCCCGAAGATCGAGTACACGCTGAAGGACGCGCTGGGCCGCCAGTGGCAGTGCGGCACGATGCAGGTCGACTTCTTCATGGCCGAGCGCCTGGGCGCCGAGTACGTCGCCGAGGACGGCGCGCGCCACCACCCGGTGATGCTGCACCGGGCCATCGTCGGCAGCCTGGAGCGCTTCATCGGCATCCTGATCGAACAGCACGCCGGCGCGCTGCCGGCCTGGCTGGCGCCGCGCCAGGCCAGCGTGCTCACGATCACCGAAGCCCAGGCCGACTACGCCGAGAGCGTTACCAAAACGCTGCAAAAACAAGGACTTAGAGTGGCCAGCGATTTGCGGAACGAAAAAATTACCTATAAAATCCGCGAGCATTCGTTGCAGAAGGTTCCGTACATCCTGGTCGTCGGCGACAAGGAGAAGGCAAACGGAACCGTTGCCGTGCGCGCCCGGGGCAACCAGGATCTCGGCGTGATGCCGCTGGCCGACTTCCTCGAAAGAGTCACCGGAGACATCGCCCGCAAGCTGTGACCACGACGGTGGTTGCCGCTGGAAGGCTTGGGGCGCGTCGTTGTTTGTGTGTTGGGCTTCCTGCTGCCTGGGAGGTCTGCTGAAAGGTACCCACCATCGCTACTTTTGTTGACCGCCGTGTCCGGAACGACGAGCGCAAGCACCGGCTCAATCGCGAGATCATGGCGCTTGAGGTGCGCCTCAACGGCCCAGAGAACGAACCGCTGGGCATCGTGCCCATCCAGGAAGCGCTGCGCATGGCCGGCGATCTGGACGTCGATCTGGTCGAGATCGCGGCCCAGGCGGATCCTCCAGTGTGCCGCCTGATGGACTACGGCAAGTTCAAGTACCAGGAGCAGAAGAAGGCGGCGGAGGCGAAGTCCAAGCAGAAGATCATCGAGATCAAGGAAGTCAAGTTCCGTCCGGGCACCGACGAAGGCGACTACGCGATCAAGATGCGCAACCTGCGCCGCTTCATCTCGGAGGACGGCGACAAGGGCAAGGTCACGCTGCGCTACCGCGGCCGCGAGATCACGCACCAGGACATCGGCATGCGGCTGCTCGAGCGCATCCGCGACGAACTGGCCGACGTGGCGGTGGTGGAGCACATGCCCAAGCTCGAAGGCCGCCAGATGATCATGGTGCTGGCGCCGAAGCGAAAGTGAATTGAATCGAAGTTCAGTGTCCCGGTCTGGTTGCCGGGGCGCTGCCAGAAGCGGCCGCAGGCCAACAAGACGGGGAAGCTTCCCCGGCGCCTGTCGGACGCAATTTCAAGAAGGAGCAGTTCATGCCCAAGATGAAGACCAAGAGCAGCGCGAAGAAGCGCTTCCGCGTCCGCCCGGGCGGCACCGTCAAGCGGGGTCAGGCGTTCAAGCGCCACATCCTCACCAAGAAGACGACGAAGAACAAGCGCCACCTGCGTGGCGCCGTCACCGTGCACGAGACCAACATGGGCCACATGGCCCAGATGTTGCCGTTCGCCGGTCTCTGAGTCGCCCAGGTAAAGGAGAAGAGAAATGCCTCGCGTCAAACGTGGTGTCACCGCACGCGCTCGTCACAAGAAGGTGCTGGCCCTGGCCAAGGGTTTCCGCGGCCGCCGCAAGAACGTCTTCCGCATCGCCAAGGAAGCGGTCATGCGGGCCGGGCAGTACGCCTACCGCGACCGCCGCAACAAGAAGCGCGTGTTCCGCCAGCTCTGGATTGCCCGCATCAACGCGGCGAGCCGGGGCCTGGGCCTGACCTACAGCAAGTTCATGGCCGGCCTGAAGAAGGCCAACATCGACATCGACCGCAAGGTTCTTGCCGACATGGCCGTGAACGATCCTGCCGGCTTCGGCAGCATCGTCGAGAAGGTGAAGGCCCAGCTCGCTTGATCCAACGCGTCGCCGGCGCCCGCGAGGGCGGCGGCCGCCGGTTCAGCTTTCGAAGGCCGACCTCGCGTTCGGCCTTTTTTGTTTCCCGCCACGATGAACGATCTCGCTTCCCTCATCGACGCCGCGAAGTCCGACTTCGCCGCCGCGATGACGCCCGCCGACCTCGAGAACGCCAAGGCGCGCTACCTCGGCAAGTCGGGCCGCCTGACCGAGGCGCTGAAGGCGCTGGCCGCGCTGCCGGTCGAGGAGAAGAAGGCGCGCGGCGCGCTGATCAACGCCGCCAAGCAGCAGGTCGAGGCGCTGCTGCAGGCGCGCCGCGAGGCGCTCGGCCAGGCCGAGCTGGAGGCGCAGCTCAGGGCCGAGGCGCTCGACGTCACGCTGCCCGGCCGCCAGCGCGGCGTGGGCGGCCTGCACCCGGTGACGCGCACCATCGAGCGCATCGAGGCGATCTTCGGCTCGATGGGCTTCGACGTCGCCGACGGCCCCGAGATCGAGACCGACTGGTTCAACTTCACCGCGCTGAACAGCCCCGAGAACCACCCGGCGCGCTCGATGCAGGACACCTTCTACGTCGACATGAAGGACGCCGAAGGCCGCTGGCTCAACCTGCGCACGCACACCTCGCCGATGCAGGTGCGCTACGCGAAGGCGCATGCAGCGAAGCATGCGGCCGAGGCGCACATGCCCGAGATCCGCGTGATCGCGCCGGGCCGCACCTACCGCGTCGACAGCGACGCGACGCACTCGCCGATGTTCCACCAGTGCGAAGGCCTGTGGATCGGCGAGAACGTCAGTTTCAAGGACCTGAAGGTCGTCTTCACCGACTTCTGCCGCCGCTTCTTCGAGACCGACGCGCTGGCGCTGCGCTTCCGCCCCTCGTTCTTCCCGTTCACCGAGCCCAGCGCCGAGATCGACATCGCCTTCGACAGCGGCCCGCTGAAGGGCCGCTGGCTCGAGGTGGCCGGCTCGGGCCAGGTGCACCCGAACGTGGTGCGCAACTTCGGGCTCGACCCGGAGCGCCACATCGGCTTCGCCTTCGGCATGGGGCCGGACCGCCTGACCATGCTGCGCTACGGCGTCGACGACCTGCGCCTCTTCTTCGAGAACGACCTGCGCTTCCTGGCGCAGTTCAACTGAGCACCGCTTCCCATGCAGTTCCCCGAATCCTGGCTGCGCGAGTTCTGCAACCCGGGCGTGTCCAGCGCCGAGCTGGCCGACCTGCTGACGATGGCCGGCATGGAGGTCGAAGAGGCGCGCCCGGCCGCGCCGCCCTTCGGCGGCGTGGTGGTGGCGCGGGTGCTGTCGGTGACGCGCCATCCGAACGCCGACCGGCTCAACGTCTGCGAGGTCGACGCCGGCACCGGCGCGACGCTGCAGATCGTCTGCGGCGCGCCCAACGTGCGCGAGGGCATCCGCGTGCCCTGCGCGCTGGTGGGCGCCGAGCTGCCGCCGGGCGAGGATGGCAAGCCCTTCACGATCAAGCTCGGCAAGCTGCGCGGCGTCGAGAGCCAGGGCATGCTGTGCTCGGCGCGCGAGCTGAAGCTCTCCGACGACCACGGCGGCCTGCTGATCCTGGCCGACGACGCGCCCGTCGGCGCGAACATCCGCGACCACCTCGAGCTCGACGACACCATCTTCACGCTCAAGCTCACGCCCAACCTGGCGCACTGCCTGAGCGTGTACGGCATCGCGCGCGAGGTCTCGGCGCTGACCGGCGCGCCGCTGCTCACGCCGGCGATCGCGCCGGTGCCGCCGGCGCACGACGCCCGGCTGAAGGTGACCGTCGAGGCGAGCGACCTGTGCGGCCGCTTCTCCGGCCGCGTCGTGCGCGGCGTGAACACGCAGGCGAAGACGCCGGACTGGATGGTCGAGCGCCTGGCGCGCTGCGGCCAGCGTTCGGTGAGCGCGCTGGTCGACATCTCGAACTACGTGATGTTCGAGTACGGCCGGCCGACGCACATCTTCGACCTCGACAAGATCCACGGCGGCCTGACGGTGCGCTGGGGCCGGCCCGGCGAGACGCTCGAACTGCTCAACGGCAACACCATCGAGGTCGATGCGCAGGTCGGCGTGATCGCCGACGACAAGCAGGTCGAGTCGCTGGCCGGCATCATGGGCGGCGAGGCCACCGCGGTGTCGAACGACACGCGCAACGTCTACGTCGAAGCGGCGTTCTGGTGGGCCGAGGCGGTGGCCGGCCGCTCGCGCCGCTACAACTTCGCCACCGACGCCGGGCACCGCTTCGAACGCGGCGTCGACCCGGCGCTGACCGTCGAGCACATCGAGCGCATCACGCGGCTGATCATCGACATCTGCGGCGGGCGGGCCGGGCCGATGGACGACCAGATCCTCAACCTGCCCAAGGCCGAACCGGTGCGGCTGCGCATCGCACGCGCCGCCAAGGTGATCGGCATGCCGGTGACGCAGGAACAGTGCGAGGGCGTGATGCGGCGCCTCGGCCTGGCCTTCGTGAGCGAGCCGGGCGCGATCACCGTGACGCCGCCGTCGTGGCGCTTCGACCTGAAGATCGAGGAAGACCTGATCGAGGAAGTGGTGCGCATCGTCGGCTACCGCCACCTGCCCGACACGCCGCCGCTCGCGCCGGTGACGGCGCGCGTGCGGCCCGAGGCGAACCGCGGCCTGAGCGCGCTGCGCCACGCGCTGGCCAGCCTGGGCTACCAGGAGACCATCGGCTTCAGCTTCGTCGAGGAGCGCCGCGAGCGCGAGCTGGCCGGCAACCCCGACCCGATCCGCGTGCTCAACCCGATCGCCAGCCCGCTGGCGGTGATGCGCTCCAGCCTGATCGGCAGCCTGGTTTCGGTGCTGCAATCCAACCTCGCGCGCAAGGCCGAGCCGCGTGCGCGTGTTCGAGACCGGGCGCGTGTTCCGCCGCGACCCCTCGGTGCCCGACAGCATCCGCAGCGTGGCCGGCGTGGCGCAGCCGCGGCGCGTGGCCGGGCTCGCCTGGGGCCGCGTCGATGCCTTGCAGTGGGGCAGCAAGGAACGCGCGGCCGACTTCTTCGACGTGAAGGGTGACATCGAGGCGCTGCTCGCGCCGCGCCAGGCGACGTTCGTCGCCGCCGAGCATCCGGCGCTGCACCCGGGGCGCTGCGCGCGTGTCGAGCTGAACGGCGTGGCCATCGGCTTCGTCGGCGAACTGCATCCGCGCTGGCGCCAGGGCTACGAGCTGCCGTCGGCGCCCGTGCTGTTCGAACTCGACCTCGATGCGCTGCTCGAGCGCGACGTGCCGGCCTTCGCCCCCTTGCCGCGCCAGCAGTCGGCGTGGCGCGACATCGCGGTGGTGGCCGGCGAGCAGGTCGGGCACGACGCGCTGATGGCGGCGATCGGCGCCGGCAGCGGCGGGCTGGTGCGCTCGGCGCGCCTGTTCGACATCTACAAACCCGCCGCGCCGGCCGCCGACATGAAGCCGGGCGAGCGCAGCCTGGCGGTGCGCCTGGAACTGCGGGACGACGACAACACGCTGACCGACGAACGCATCGAGGCCGCGGTGGCCGAGGTCATCGAACGGCTGGGCGCGCGCCTGGGCGCGCGGCTGCGGGGCTGAAGGCAACGATCATGGACGACGACGACAAGCACAAGCCGCACGACCGCGTGATGCTGCCGAGCATCGAGACGCCGACGCTGACCAAGGCGGAACTGGCCGACCTGCTGTTCGAGCGCCTCGGGCTGAACAAGCGCGAGTCGAAGGACATGGTCGAGGGCTTCTTCGACATCATCCACGCCACGCTGGTGCGCGGCGAGGACGTCAAGCTCTCCGGCTTCGGCAACTTCAACATCCGCCGCAAGGCGCCGCGCCCGGGGCGCAACCCGCGCACCGGCGAGGCCATCCCGATCAAGGCGCGCAACGTCGTGACCTTCCACGCGAGCCACAAACTCAAGGGGGTTGTGCAAGGCGACATACCCGCCGGGGAGGACTTCGAGTAAAGTCTTAGCTTTCCCACGGGATCTTGTTGATTTTCATGGAGAAAGCGCTCCCAGCCATCCCGGCGAAGCGGTACTTCACCATCGGTGAGGTCAGCGAGCTTTGCGGGGTGAAGCCGTACGTGCTGCGCTACTGGGAGCAGGAGTTCACCCAGCTCAAGCCGATGAAGCGCCGCGGCAACCGGCGCTACTACCAGCACCACGAGGTGCTGCTGATCCGGCGCATCCGCGAGCTGCTCTACGAACAGGGCTTCACGATCAGCGGCGCGCGCAACCGGCTCGCCGAGGCGCTGTTGCATGCCCGCGAGCCCGTGCCGCCGCAGGCCGACGACGAGCCCGACGAGGTGATCGACATGAGCGAAGTGCTCGAAGGCGTGCCCACCGACGCGATGCCGGTGGCCGCGCCGCCGGGCGCCGGCGTGCCCTCGCCGGGCGAGGTGCGCAGCGAGCTGCTGGCGATCCGCGCGCTGCTGGTGCTCTGAAGGCAGAGGCGCGGCCCGCTGAGGCTATAATGCGCAGCTTCGTCGGGGTGTAGCGCAGCCTGGTAGCGCACTTGCATGGGGTGCAAGGGGTCGCGAGTTCGAATCCCGCCACCCCGACCATTGAAATCAACGGGTTAGCTTCCACAAGGGGCTAACCCGTTTCGATTTCTGGGGCTGTGAGGGGCCGATGCCGATGCCGATGGCCCCGGCAAGCTGGCCGCGCGCTTCAAGAAGACGCTGACCGGCTGGCGCCGCTCGACGCGCTGGTACGACTGGCGCGCGGCCCCGGGGCGAACTTGACAGAATGCACGCCCTATGCCCCATCAGGCCGGTGCCATGACCACGTTTGCCGCCATCCTGGCCGTTCTGTCCGGCACCGCTGCCGCGCTGTTCGCCTACCTGGCTTCGTCGCACCAGCAATGGCGCGCGGCCGGGCGCTGGCCGTCACGGTGGCGCTGGTGGCCGGGCGTCGTGTGCGCGTTGGTGTCGCTGGCGGCGATGCTTCGGCTGCTGGCCCCGATGGAGGCCGCGTTCGCGTGGAGCATCCTGCTGATGCTGGCCGCGTCGGTGATGCCGTTCCTGGGTGCCTGGCGTGCCCTCAGCCGCGCAGGAGGAGCGCCATGACCACGGCGCGGCGGCGCTTGCAAAGCCGCCACTGGTTCGGCAAGGCGGCGGCCGGTGTGGTACTCGGGTTCACGCTGGCGCTGGCGCTTTCCGGCGTGCTCGCGCTGCTGACGCCCGCCGATCCCGGCGGCCAAGGGAAGATCCAGTTCGTCATGTGGGCTATCGCGCCGGCCTGGGTCGCCGTGCTCGGCTTCGTGTTCCTGTTTCGCGACAGCCTGCGCGCGTGGGGATGGCTGGGGCTGGCGAACGCAGCGGCGTGGGGGCTGCTGTGGCTGCTGAAGGCGTGGCTGCGCTGAGGTCGGCATGAACATCCGCAGCGACATCGTCAAGGTCTACAAAGATGTCCACACCTGGGTCGGCATCGTCTGCGGGCTGCTGCTGTTCATCGGGTTCTATGCCGGCGCGATCACGATGTTCGAAAAGCCGCTGCAACGCTGGGCCACGCCGCCCACGGCGCTGGCCGCCGCGCCGCCGCTGGAAGAGGCCGAAAAACTGCTGGCCGCCGTGCGGGACGAACAACCTCGGCCCATCGACCGCTACGGCATCGTGGTGGACATCACGCCCGAGCAGCCGGCGCGCGTCACCTGGAGCCTGCCCGGCAAGAGCGAGTTCGACCGCATCGAATACGGCGCCAGCTTCGCCCCCGACGGCAGCTTGCAGACCGAGCGGCTGCGCCGGGCGCAGGTGGCGCAACTCGTGGACCGGTTGCACCAGTTCGTCGGCCTGCCGCTGCCGGAGCACATCGCGCGCCCCCTGATGGGCGCAGTGGCGCTGGCCTATGCGGTGGCGCTGCTGTCCGGGTTGATCGTGCTGCTACCCGCACTCGTGCGCGACCTGTTCGCGCTGCGCATCGGCCCGAACCTCAAACGCATGTGGCTGGACGTGCACAACGCGCTCGGCGTCTTCAGCCTGCCGTTCCACCTGGTGATCGCGCTGACTTGCGTGGTGTTCGCGTTCCATGCGCCGTTCTACCTTGCCCAGAGCAAGGCGTTTTACGGCGGCCAGATCAACTGGGGCCAGCCCTCGACGATGCCCGCGGGCGGCACGCCGATGCGGGCACACCAGCTTCTGGCGCGTGTGCGCGAGCAACTGCCGGGCTTCGACGTGCATCGCTTCGGCTTCGAGCAGGAGAGCATCTTCCGCCAGGACGCCACGGTCCAGGGCCTCGATGTGCGGCGCGGCACGCGCGGCAGCACATGGATGCGCACCCGCATCGACCCCATCACCGGCGACGTGGACCTCCGCGGCCTGCCCGGACACATGGATGGTTGGAGCGAGGCGGTCAACACCTTCTTCATGCTGCACTTCGGCAGTTTCGGTGGCACCCCGGTGCGCTGGCTGTATGCGCTGATGGGTTTGGCGGGCGCGGCGCTGTTCTACACCGGCAACCTGCTGTGGATCGAATCGCGCCGCAAACCGCGGCGCGGTGCCGAGACGGTGGTGCAGGCGCGATCCGCACGCATGATGGGCTGCCTGACCGTGGGTGTCGCGCTGGGCAGCGTGGCGGGCATCTCGGCCACCATCGCCGCCACCAAATGGTTGCCGGTGCGCGTGGCCGACCCGGGTTTCTGGCACGAGGCCATCTATTGCGGCGTGTTCCTTGCCGCCACCGCCTGGGCCTTCGTGCGCGGCGCGGCCAAAGGCGCGCACGAGCTGCTGTGGCTGTGCGCGGCGGCCACCGCGGCGATTCCGCTGGTCAGCCTGATGAGCGCCTGGGGCATGGTCGGCGGCTGGAACCATCCGGGCACCGTCGCGGTGGACCTCACCGCGCTCGCGGCGGTGCCGGTGTTCGCCTGGCTGATCCGCCTCACACGCCGCCGGATTCACCACGGCCGCGCGGACAGCGTATGGGCAGTGCGCACGGCGCAGGCGCGGCGGCCTTGAACCGACAGCCCTGGGCCGTGCGCATGGGCACCGATTACCCATTGCTCCGGGAATTGTTCCATTTAGGCGCGGCGTGAGTCTGCCTCGAGAAAATCGGGCCGGGCTGGAACGCGAGCGGCGATGCTTCTTCTGCTGAAAACCCTTGCGTCAAATTGAAGTTGGCCTGGGTAATCACTTCTTTTCTGCCGTGAATCGGTAGTTTTGTACCTCAGCTCAGTGGCGCGGAAGTTGCCTTGCCGCGGATGTTCCCTCCGTCTTTCATCCGGATGGGAACGACTTTCCAACTATTGAGGAGACAAAGATGAGTTTGTTGATTGCACTGGCGCTGTCCATCGGCGTGCTGGCGCTTGTCGCGACGTGGCTGTTCCTGGGGCCCTTGGCCGCCCTTCACATGCAGATCTGGCAGGCCTTTGTCGCCTGGGCGAGCTTTTTCCACAATGGCGGAAAAACCGGCGGCCTGGTCAAGACCGTGGTCTGCATGTCGTTCGGCGCGCTCGTCGGCATGGCCTCGGTGATGCTGGCCGGCCAACTGGGCGCGCTGGGCGGCCTGGCCGCTCCCGTGGCGGTCGGCATCGGCGCGGCCGTGATCGTGCTGGCCGCGCACCTGCCGGTGCTGAGCACCATTCCGTCGAGCGTCTATGGCTTCGCCAGCGTGGCCGGCCTGATCCTGCTCAAAGGCCTGTCGCCGACGGATGCCATCGTGCCGACCATTCTGTCCATCATCGTCGGTGCGCTGTTCGGCTGGGTGTCCGAGCAGATCGCCGGCAAGCTGACCAAGCGGTCCTGATCGTTGATTGGATGAGGCAGGGGGCCGGGGCGCGGATACCCCCCCGGCTCCCGTTCCCGTCAGAAGGGCGGTCCTAGCCCAGTGACAACGCCTCCACCAGCGCGTGCAGCGGGCGCTGGTCGGTGCCTGGAAAACGCTGGGGCAGACCGGCCAGGTAGCGCTCCACCGCCACTGCGTCGAAGGTGCCGGTGCGCGGATCGGTCCAGGCGACCGATGAAGCCAACTCCGCCGCAGAGGCCGGCTGCCCGCGCAGCAGGATCTGGCCGGGGCCTGCTGCGCCAGTTCGCCCGCCAGCAGTCGCAGCAGCGTGGTCTTGCCGCAGCCCTCATCCCCACCACGGCCCAGAGGCCGGGGGTGAGGTCAAGATTCAGTGCCGGCCACAGCGATGCTTGGCCGGGCCAGCCGAAGCGAAGATCGCGAGCACGCGGGATCGGGTCGATTGGCAGGGACATGCACGGGCCAGCGGTGTGGGCGCCGGCGCTGTTGGTACTGGTGCCGGTGACATCTCGGCCGGTGGGGGTGGCTGCCGCGAACTGTGCGGCTCAGAACTTGTACTGCAGCGTCGCCTGCACGTCGCGCGGCGCGCCGTAGTCGTGGCCCCACATGTCGGTTCGGTAGACCTTGTCGAACACGTTGTTCAGGTTCACCGTCAGCGTGAGCGGCTCGCTGAAGGCGTAGCGCGCCATCAGGTTGAGCACGGCGTAGCTCTTCTGCGCGTACAGCGCGCTCATGCCGTCCACCCACGTCCTGCTCTGCCAGGTCACGCCGCCACCCACGGTGAGCTGGTTCAGGCTCGCGGGCGTCCAGGTGGTGAACATCTTGAACAGGTGCTCCGGAGACGCATCGGTCATCAGGCGCCCGCCGCTGCTGTCGCGCGTGAGCATGCGGGTGTAGCCGCCCTGCACGCGCCAGCCGGGCAGCGGCTCGCCCGCCACCTCCACCTCCCAGCCGCGGCCCCTGGTGTCGTCTTCGGCGCGGTAGGCGTCGTCGCCGCCGGGCGTCAGGTTGGGAGGGTCGAGCACGGCCAGGTCGTTCTTCTTCACCTGGAACACCGCCACGCTGGCGTTCAGGCGGCCGCCGAACCATTCGCCCTTGACGCCGGCCTCGATGTTCGTGCCCGTCTCGGGGTCGAGCAGGCTTCCGTTCACGTCGCGGTACGACTGCGGGTTGAAGATGCTGGTGTAGCTGGCATAGGCCGAGAGGTTGGGCGCGAAGTCGTACACCACGCCCAGGTAGGGTGTGAGGACGCCGTTCTCCTTGCGGTCCTCGATCACGCCGCCGGCTTCGTCGAAGCCGCGCGAGCGCCACCGGGTCCAGCGCGCGCCGGCCAGCACCGAGAGTTGCTCGGTGACGTGCAGCCGGGTGGCGGTGTAGGCGCCGTACTGGCTGACCTTGTCGCGCCAGCCGAACTCGTAGAGGGCCGGCCAGTCCGGCTCGGGGAACCGGCGGTTCCAGGTGTAGACGTTCACGAAGTAGTTGTCCCAGTCCATGAACCACTGCGGCGCGGTCTGGTCCTCGCGGTAGCCGTTGATGCCCGCGACCAGTTCGTGCTTGCGGCCCCACAGTTCGTAGCGTCCGTCCAGCTTGAGCAGCGCGGCATCCACGTCGTTGTGGCGGCGGTAGCTGCGCAGGTGCAACTGGCCGATGCCGTCGGCATCGGGCGACCACGAGGCCAGGCCGAAGCTCTGGTGGTCCTTCACCGTGGCGCGGTGATAGCTCAGCTTGACCTGCCAGTCGTCGCTGAAGCGGTGCTCCAGCGTCGCCGTCAGGCCGAGGCGGCGGCTGCCGTAGCGGCTCCAGTCGGCCGCGGAGTTGTCGCGCCGGCCGAAGGGCGTCGGGTTGCCGTCCACATCGTCGACCGCGTAGCCGGTGTACGCGGCGGCGCCGCCGCGGGCCTTGTCGTCGCTCGCCTCCAGCGCCAGCGTGGCCAGCGTGCGGCTGGACAGGTCGGCCTCCAGCACGCCATAGACCACGGACTTGTCGTAGCGGTAGCCCTCCTTCCAGCCATGCCCGGCCTCGTAGGCGCCCACCAGGCGGCCGCGCAGCGTGCCGGCCTCGTTCAGCGGCCCGCCCACGTCGCCCACGGTGCGCTGTTTCTGCCAACTGCCGAACGACTGCGACAGCGAGGCCCGGAACGCCGGCGTGGGCCGCTTGCGCGTCAGCGCCACGGTGGCCGAGGGGTCGCCCGCGCCGGTCATCAGGCCGGTGGCCCCGCGGATCACCGTCACCGAGTCGTACACCGCCGAATCGATGTTGGTCAGTCCCTGCCAGGCCCCGCCGGCGCTGATGGCGTAGGCGGAAACGGGGATGTCGTCGAGCATGAAGCTCTGCACCTGGTAGCCACGCGCCCACAGCGGCGAGTAGCCGCCCACCGGCGATCCCATCGGCTGGTAGGCGATGCCCGGCGCCTGCGCCACGGCATCGCCCAGGCTGTTGATGCCCGCCTCGTCCATGCGCTCGCGCGTGATCACCGTGACCGACTGGGGCGTCTCGCGCAGCGACAGGTTCAGGCCGGTGGCGGCGGCGCTGCCGTCGGTGGTGTAGCTGCGCGTGCCCTCGGTGACGCCGTCGCGCAGGCTGCTGGCGGTGACCTTCACCGCGGCCAGCGTGGCGTCCTGGCTGGCGGACGCGGGTGCCGCCGCGACGGTCCGGCGCAGCACGTAGCCGCCGCCCGGCTGCGACACGGCTTCGAGGTCGCTGCCGGCCAGCAGCGCGCTCAGCGCGGCGGCGATGCCGTGGCTGCCGGTCACGCCCTGCGTGCGCACGCCGTCGACCAGCGCGGCGTCGTAGCTCAGGGCGACGCCGGTCGCGCGTTCGAATTGCGCCAGCGCGGGGCGCAGCGGGCCCGCGGGCAGGTCGAAGACGTGCACCTCGCCGCCAGCGGGCAGCGCGGCGGCGGCCTGGGCGCGCGCCGCCGGCGGCAGCGCTGCCGCGCCCAGGGCCAAGGTCAGCGCCAAGGTCAGCGTGGTGGGGCGAGGGCGGGTCGCGGCGGCGCGGGGCGGGCAGGGGCGGAGCGAGGGCATGGCTGGCTTCTTCGGTTGGGTGAAAGGGAGGTTCTCATTATTGAATGAGAATAATTTTCATTAATATAACCTGCCGAAGCAGGAAGCCACCGAGCGAAGCGTCATGCGTGGCCCACTCGGTCGCCGGTAACCCGCTGGTAACGCCATCGGGCCTACAACACAATCCGCCATGTCCACCGTGCCCGACACGAGCGCCGCCGGGCGCTGGCAACTGCTGCTGCTCGGCACGCCGCGCCTGCTGCGGGACGATGCCTCGTCCGCCGTCGTGCGCCTGTCGGTGAAAGACGCCGCGCTGCTGGCGATCGTCGCGCTCGACGGGCCGGTCGCGGCCGAGCGCGTCGCGGCGCTGGTCTGGCCCGGCGCGGACACCCGCAAGGCCGACACCAGCCTGCGCCAGCGCCTGTTCAGGCTGCGCCGCGAGTGCGGCGCAGCCATCGTCGCCAGCGGCAGCCGGCTCGCGCTCGCCGAGGGTGTCGCGACCGATCTGGCGGCGACGCTGGCGCGCATCGCGACCGACCCCGACGCGGGCCGCGACGCGCTGCTCGGCGACCTGGCCTTCGACGACTGGCCCGAGCTGGCCGACTGGGTGCGGCAGGCGCGCACGCGCTGGAACGCTCGGTGAGCGTGGCGCCCGACTGCGGCATCGTCGTGCAGGCGCTGCTGCTGCCGCAACGGACCAACCCGGGCCTGGTCGACCGCCTTCAGGTGGGCGTCGTCGACCAGGGTGGCGGCTACCGCCTGCTGGTCGCGACCGAGCAGGGCCTGGAGCAGTCGGACCGCGAGCGCCGCGCCAGGGAACTCGACAAGGCGGCGAAGACCACGAAGGCGCCGTCGCTGTAGGCGCCGGCAGCGGCCGCAGGGTCAGCGGAAGGTCACCGTCACCGGCTGCAAGCCCGGCACGCCGTCGTAGCGCACCGTGGCCTGCAGCCCCGGCTTGGGCGGCAGCAGGGCCGAGAACGAGCCCAGGCTGATGAGCTGGCCCGGCTGCATGGCCAGGCCCTGCGCCTTCAGCGCGCCGGCCAGCCAGACCACGGCGTTCAGCGGGTGCCCCAGCACGTCGCTGCCCTTGCCGCCGCCCAGCTTTTCGCCCTGCGCGTCGACCAGGCGCACGTCCATGTCGCGCAACTGGTCCAGCAGCCGCGCCTGGCCGGCGGCGTCGGAAGGCACGGCCAGCGGCGCACCGCGCACGCCCAGGCGCGCGCCGACGTTGATGGCGCTCACGCCCGCGCCGTTGAGCTGGGGCGGCGCCTGCACCACGAGGTCGGGCAGTTCCATGAAGGGCACGATCTGGTCCACGTGCCGCAACACCTCGGCGGGCGTGGTGGCGGCATTGATGCCGGCGTCCTTCACGCGCACCAGCAGGTCGGCCTCGTACAGCGGGCGGGCGCCGAAGGCGGCTTCCACGGTGGCGCCGTTGTCCAGCAGCATGCGCTGGTACAGCGCGCCCCACACCGGCTGGTCGGTGTTGAAGCGCTTCTGCACCGCCGGGTTGGTGAGGCCCGCCTTGTAGCCCGCCAGCGGCCCGGACTGCGCCGCCAGGCGCTGCTGCAGCTTGGCGCGGGTGCAGGCGGCGTCGGCCATCGTCATGGTCTGGGCTGGATTGGCGGCGGGGCGGCGGGCCGCCTGGTCGGCCATCCAAACGTCCACCTGGGCGTCGCTCAGGCAGCCGGGCGTCTGCACGATGGGCGCGGGCGTGATGCCGGCGCAGGCGGCCAGCAGGCCGGCCAAGGCGGCAGCGGACAGGCCGCGCGCCAGGGTGGAGGGCAGGGCACTCATGGCGTATCTCCTCGTTGGTTGTGGGTGGCAGGCTGCGGATCGTAAGGTACGGCTGCGGCACCCGCGCGTTCAGTCCTGCGCCACGCGTACGAGCCGCTGCCACGCGGCCGCGCGCAGCGCCGGCGGCGCCGTCGCGGTGTCCTCCAGGGGATTGATGCCCTACCGCCGGCGTGGCTCAATTTCGATCCCACGAACAGGAAGGAGCACTCCGATGGCAGAGCAGATCCCGCAACCCAGCCGTGAACTGGTGGTGTTGGTGACCCGCGGCACCGACCATGAACTGTCGTCCGTCGCTTTCACGATCGCCTGCGGCGCGATCACGTCGGGGATGAAGGTCTACGCCTTCCTCGTGAGTTCGGGCGTCGATCTGGTGCGCCGCAAGGCCGTGGACATCACGCATGTTCCGCCGCTGGATCCGCTGAAGTCCCTCATCGACGACTTCCTCGCGCGCGGGGGCATCATCTGGGCGTGCCCGCCGTGTACCAAGGCGCGCGGCTATGCGCAGGAAGACTTCATCGACGGCGTCACCATCCAGGGGGCGAGTGCGATGCACGAGCGGCTCAAGGCCGGCGCGGCCAGCCTCAGCTTCTGAACGCGATCGGGCGGGAAGGCGTGCCTCAGCCCCGCGCCGCCTTCGTCGCGCGGGCCCACCACACCAGCTCGTCCAGCGCGGCCTTGGTCGCGGGCAGCAGGTTCGCTTCGATCTCCTCGATGGGTTTTTCGACGCGGCCCGAGGGGTGGACGGCACGGAAGTCGCCGCCGCCGATGTGAACGGCGGAGCGGGTGGAGACCATGTGCAGTTCCGCGCCGATCAGCCGCAGGTGTTCGATCGCGCGCGCGGCGCCCACGCCGCCGTAGCCGATGGCCGTGAAGGGCTTGCGGTTCCACTCCTTGTAGGCCTGGTCGAGCGCGTTCTTCAGCGCGCCGGTGATCGAGTGGTTGTATTCGGCCACCACGAAGACGTAGCCGTCGTAGCGGCCCACGGTCTGCTGCCAGCGCACGGCTTCGGGGTTCTGGCTGGGCACCCAGGCGTTCGAGGCCACTTCGTCGAAGAACGGCAGCTTGAAGTCGCGCAGGTCGACGATCTCGGCGTCGAGTTCGTCGCGCGCCTGCGCCTGCTTCAACATCCACTGCGCCGGCTTGTCGGCGAAACGGGTGGGGCGGGTGGAACCGATGATGACGGCGATCTTGAGTTGGCTCATGGTGTGCTCGTGGGTGTGAAGGTCGTGAGGGTAGTGGGTGGAAGGATTCGTCAGCCGGGCAGGGCCCGCCCCAGGCTGTCGCCGGCCGGCAGGCCGAACAACTGCCCGTAGCGGAAGCCCACCCAGGCGTGCTCTCGCATCAGCATCTCGGCGCGCGCCGACTCGCGCCGCTCCAGCGCGTCGAGCACCAGTTGATGCTGCAGCTGCGCGATGCGCAGCTTCTGGTACTCGGCCGGCAGCGCGCTGCGGTCCAGCGCGATCGAACTGGCCGAGGCGAAGGGCAGGTGGTCGTTGCGCGCGATCGCGTCGGCGATCACGCGGCTCTCGTGCGCCTGCACCAGCGTGTCGTGGAAGCGCTTGTTGATGCGGCTCCAGCGGCCGATGTCGTCGTCGTTCAGGTGGCCCTTGGCGAGCAGCGCCGCGCCGTCGGCGACGCAGCCGCGCAGCGTGGCCCGCACCTCGGCCGTCATGCCGCGCTCGGCCAGGTGCCGCACCGCCAGCCCTTCGAGCGTGCCGCGCACCTCGACGGCCGAGCGCACGTCGGCCTCCGAGAAGCTGCGCACCTCGTAGCCGCGCTTGCCGGCCTTGGCCAGCAGCCCTTCCTGCTCCAGCGCGCGGAAGGCCAGCCGCACCGGCGTGCGCGAGACGCCCAGCGACGCGGCCACCGGAATCTCCGCCAGCCGCTCGCCGGCCGCCAGCGCGCCTTCGACGATGCGCTGGCGCAAGGTGGCGACGACGCTGCCGGAGTCGGGGGTGATGGGTTCGATTGGATCCATAATATCGAGTTATTTGCGTAGAATTGCCATTTTGACCGATAATTGGATCCAATCATCAACCCAAACAAGATCCAGGAGACAAGCATGTATCCCAGGAACGCATGGTACGTGGCCTGCACGCCGGGCGAGATCGACGAGAAGCCGCTGGGCCGCACGGTGTGCGGCGAGCGCATCGTGTTCTTCCGCGGCGCGGACGGAAAGGCCGTCGGCCTGGAGGACTGGTGCCCGCACCGCGGCGCGCCGCTGTCGCTGGGGCGCGTGGTCGAGGGCAAGCTGGTGTGCGGCTACCACGGCCTGGAGATGGGCTGCGACGGCAAGACCGTGGCCATGCCCGGCCAGCGCGTGCGCGGCTTCCCGACGCTGGCGAGCTACCCGGTGGTCGAGCGCTACGGCTTCGTCTGGGTGTGGCCGGGCGAAGCGGCCAAGGCCGATCCGGCGCTGATGCCCGACCTCGCCTGGGCCGAGGATCCGGCCTGGGCCTTCGGCGGCGGCATGTACCACGTGCAGTGCGACTACCGGCTGATGATCGACAACCTGATGGACCTGACGCACGAGAAGTACGTGCATGCCACCAGCATCGGCCAGCAGGAACTCGACGAGGTGCCGGCGCATACCAGCAGCGAGGGCGGCGTGGTCATCGCGCGGCGCGAGATGAGCGGCGTGAAGGCGCCGCCGTTCTGGCAGGCCGCGATGCGCGGCAACGGGCTGGACCCCGAGCAGACGGTGGACCGCTGGCAGCGCTGCCGCTTCGTGCCGCCGTCCAGCGTGATGATCGACGTGGGCGTGGCGCTGGCCGGCCAGGGCGGCTTCGACGCGCCGGCGGCGGTGAAGACCTCGGGCATCGTCGTCGACCTGATCACGCCCGAGACCGAGACCTCGATCTGGTACTTCTGGGGCCTGGCGCGCAACTTCCGCCCGGACGACAAGGCGCTCACCGCCTCGATCCGCGAGGCGCAGGGCAGGGTGTTCGCCGAAGACCTGGAGATGCTCGAATCGCAGCAGCGCAACCTCTCGGCGCAGCCGCAGCGCAAGCTGCTGTCGCTCAACACCGACCTGGGCGGCGTGCAGGCGCGGCGCATCGTCGAGCGGCTGGTGGCGCAGGAGCAGGGCCAGGCGGTGGCGGCATGAGCGCCGCGATGCTGTCGGTGCGCGTGGCGCGCAAGACCGTCGAGGCCGAGGACATCGCCAGCTTCGAACTGGTGAGCACCGACGGCGCGCCGCTGCCGGCCTTCGCCGCCGGCTCGCACATCGACGTGCAGTTGCCCGGCGGCGGCCCGACGCGCCAGTACTCGCTGTGCAACGACCCCGCCGAGTCGCACCGCTACCTGATCGCGGTGCTGCGCGACGCGGCCTCGCGCGGCGGCTCGGCCGGCATGCACGAGCGCGTGAAGGAGGGCGACGTGCTGGCCATCAGCGCGCCGAAGAACCATTTCGCGCTGGCGCACGACGCGCAAAGCCACCTGCTGCTGGCCGGCGGCATCGGCGTGACGCCGCTGCTGTGCATGGCAGAGCGCCTGGCGCACGCCGGCGGCGAGTTCGAGATGCACTACTGCACACGCTCGGCGGCGCGCACGGCCTTCCGCGAGCGCATCGCGCGCTCGGTCTTCGCGCCGCGCGTGGCCTTCCATTTCGACGACGGCGCGGCTGGGCAGAAGCTCGACATCGCCGCGCTGCTGGCGGCGCCGCGCGCCGGGCGGCATCTGTACGTCTGCGGGCCCAAGGGCTTCATGGACGCAGTGCTGTCCGGCGCCCGCGCGCAGGGCTGGCCGGAGGCGCAGATCCACTACGAATTCTTCGCCGCCGACGCGGCGCCGAAGGCGGGCGACGGCTCCTTCGAGGTGATGCTGGCCAGCTCGGGCCGCGTGATCACGGTGGCGCCCGATCGCAGCGTGGTGCAGGCGCTCGCCGAGGCCGGCGTCAGCGTGGCCACCTCGTGCGAGCAGGGTGTGTGCGGCACCTGCCTGACGCGCGTGATCGAGGGCGAGCCCGACCACCGCGACCTGTACCTGACGCCGGAAGAGCAGGCGGCGAACGACCAGTTCCTGCCGTGCTGCTCGCGCGCCAGGTCGGCGCGACTGGTGCTCGATCTCTAGCGGAAGCTCCGGAAGAAGGCGCTCAGGCCGCGGTCGCGGCCGAGGCGGCCAGGCAGGCGTTGCACTTGCCCAGGCCGGGCAGGCGCGGGTCGGGCTTGCCGTCGCCGGTCTTGAAGTTGGCCTGGCAGCGGCGGCACACGTACATCTTCGAGCTGGACATCAGCGGGCGGATGCCCGGCTCGGCCGAAGGCCGCGCCGCCGTGTACTCCGCCTGGGTCTGGCGCAGCTTCATGGCCGGCGTTTCGGGCGGGGTCGGGGGCGTGGGGCGGCGTGTCGTCATGTCGCGGTCGATCCGAAGAGGCAGAGGCGAAGGTGGGGGCTCTGGCGGCCTGTTCAATCCGCTATTGTCCCAGCTTTCGCGCCTGCCCTCGTAATCGGTTGAACAATGACCCGCCCCGTGATCGCCCTGGACGCCGATGGCGTGCTGCTCGACTACCACCTCGCCTACGCCGCCGCGTGGCAGCGCGCCTTCGGCGAATACCCCGCCGAGCGCGACCCGCAGGCCTACTGGCCGATGGACCGCTGGGCCGTGCCGGCGCTGCGCCTGTTCAAGCGCAGGCGCTTTCGCGCCGAGTTCGGCGAGCTGTTCTGGTCGACGGTGCCGGCGATCCCCGGCGCGGTCGACGCCTGCCATCGCCTGCGCGAGGCGGGCCACGAGCTGGTGTGCGTCTCGGCGCTGGAGGCGCGCTACGAGGCCGCGCGGCTGCGCAACCTGCGTGAGCTGGGTTTCCCGATCGAGCGCGTGATCGCCACCGGCCACCGCGAATCGGTGCGCAGTCCCAAGGCCGACGCGGTGGAGGCGATAGACGCGGTGGCCTTCGTCGACGACTACCTGCCGTACTTTCGCGGCGTGGCCAGCTCGGTCCACACCGCGCTGGTGACGCGGGCGCCGAACGGCAGCCCGAACGAAGGGCCGGAACTGGCGCTGGCCAGCAGCGTGCACCAGGATCTCGCGGACTTCACGAGATCCTGGCTGGCACGCTGAGGGGGCTTGCTGCAGCGTCACCTCGACGCGGCGCGCCTCGGCGGCCTTGCCGCTGCCGGTGAGCTGCTCGGGCTTTTTCAGCTCGATCTTGTCTTCGGCGATGCCGGCGGCCTTGAGCGCGTCGCGCACCGCGAAGGCGCGCTGCTTGGCCAGTTCCTCGTTCAGCGCCGGGTCGCCCGAGGCGTCGGTGTAGCCGCTGAGCACGGCGCGCTTGCCGTCGGCCACGGCCTTGGCCACGTCGGCCAGCGCGGCGTCGGCGCCGCCAGCCAGCTCGGCCTTGCCGGAGGCGAAGTAGAACTTGACGACGCCGTTCTCGACCACGAACGAGGCGGCATCGGCCGCAGCCGCGGCCGTGGCGGCCGCCGGGGCGGCCTCGTGCGCCTTGCTCGCCGTGCCGCTGATCGGCAGCAGCGGCACGATCAGCAGCGCCACCAGGTTGATGATCTTGATCAGCGGGTTGACGGCCGGGCCGGCGGTGTCCTTGTACGGGTCGCCGACGGTGTCGCCGGTGACGGCGGCCTTGTGCGTGTCGCCGCCCTTCTTGTGGGTGACGCCGGATTCGTCCTTGAAGCCTTCTTCGATCAGCTTCTTGGCGTTGTCCCAGGCGCCGCCGCCGGTGCACATGCTGATCGCGACGAACAGGCCCGTCACGATGGTGCCCATCAGCAGGCCGCCGAGCGCGGCCGGGCCGAGCAGCAGGCCGACCAGGATGGGCACGACCACCGGCAGCAGCGAGGGGATCATCATCTCCTTGATCGCCGCGGTGGTGAGCATGTCGACCGCCTTGCCGTACTCGGGCTTGCCGGTGCCTTCCATGATGCCCTTGATGTCGCGGAACTGGCGCCGCACCTCGACCACCACCGAGCCGGCCGCGCGGCCGACGGCTTCCATCGCCATCGCGCCGAACAGGTAGGGGATCAGGCCGCCGATGAACAGGCCGACGATCACGCGGTGGTCGGACAGGTCGAACGCCAGCGACATGCCGCGCGCTTCCAGCGCGTGCGTGTAGTCGGCGAACAGCACCAGCGCGGCCAGGCCGGCCGAGCCGATCGCGTAGCCCTTGGTCACCGCCTTGGTGGTGTTGCCCACCGCGTCGAGCGGGTCGGTGACGTCGCGCACGCTGCTGGGCAGCTCGGACATCTCGGCGATGCCGCCGGCGTTGTCGGTGATCGGGCCGTAGGCGTCGAGCGCGACGACGATGCCGGCCATGCTCAGCATCGAGGTGGCCGCGATCGCGATGCCGTACAGGCCGGCCAGCGCGTAGGCGACGTAGATCGAGATGCAGATCAGCAGCACGGGCCAGGCGGTGGACTTCATCGACACGCCCAGGCCGGCGATGATGTTGGTGCCGTGGCCGGTGGTCGAGGCCTGCGCGATGTGCTTGACCGGGCCGTACTGCGTGCCGGTGTAGAACTCGGTGATCCACACCAGCGCGGCGGTCAACACCAGGCCGACGACGCAGCTCAGCCACAGGCCGGTGGCGCCCACGGTCTTGCCGCCGGCCAGTTCGATCGGCTGCGGGAACATCGCCGAGCTGACGAACCAGAACGCGATCAGGCTCAGCACGCCCGACACCGCCAGGCCCTTGTAGAGCGCCGGCATCACGTTGGTCATGCCGGGTTTGGCCTTGACGAAGAAGCAGCCGATGATCGACGCGATGATCGACACGCCGCCGAGCACCAGCGGGTAGACCACGCCGGTCATCGCGCCGCTGCCGGCGATCATGATCGCGCCCAGCGCCATCGTCGCGATCAGCGTCACGACGTAGGTCTCGAACAGGTCGGCGGCCATGCCGGCGCAGTCGCCGACGTTGTCGCCCACGTTGTCGGCGATCACCGCCGGGTTGCGCGGGTCGTCCTCGGGGATGCCGGCCTCGACCTTGCCCACCAGGTCGGCGCCGACGTCGGCGCCCTTGGTGAAGATGCCGCCGCCCAGCCGCGCGAAGATCGAGATCAGGCTGGAGCCGAAGGCCACGCCCAGCAGCGGCTTGAGCAGCGCCGACAGCGAGGTGCCGGCCTCGGGCGCCTGGCCGCCGGTGATCCACCAGAAGAACAGCGCCACGCCGATCAGGCCCAGGCCCACGACCAGCATGCCGGTGATGGCGCCGCCCTTGAAGGCGACGTCCAGCGCCGGGCCGATGCCGCGGGTGGCCGCCTGCGCGGTGCGCACGTTGGCGCGCACCGAGATGTTCATGCCGATGAAGCCACAGGCGCCCGAGAGCACCGCGCCGAGCACGAAGCCGATCGCGGTGGTGGTGCCGAGGAACACGGCGATCAGCACCGCGAGGATCACGCCGACGATGGCGATGGTCTTGTACTGCCGGGCCAGGTAGGCCGCCGCGCCCTGCTGGATCGCGCCGGCGATCTCCTGCATGCGGGCGTTGCCGGCACTCTGGCCGAGGATCCAGCTTCGTTGCACGAAGCCGTAGACGACGGCGGCCAGCCCGCAGGCAAGCGCGACGTATAGCGCCACGGTGGTGGACATCTCGGGATCTCCTTCCTCTTTGCTTGGCTTTTGGATTGAATGGGAAAACTCGCGGGGGGAGGGCGCGCCGGCGCACCGGCGATGCCCCACCCCGGGGCCCGCGGCATCCTAAGGGAAGGGCGCGCGGGCGGCAATGGAGCCGCCTCGGGTTTTCCTGCCTTCCGTGCCCGGGATCAATGTGTCAGGTCGCCGACAAGCGCGGTGCATAGAATCACGGCTTTTCGTCTGCCGCCACCACTTCATGAGCCTGCACAACGTCACCCCGGGCCCCAAGGCCCCCGAAGAGTTCAACGTGATCATCGAGATCCCGATGAACGCCGACCCGATCAAGTACGAGGTCGACAAGGAGTCGGGTGCGATGTTCGTCGACCGCTTCATGACCACGGCGATGCACTACCCGTGCAACTACGGCTACGTGCCGATGACGCTGGCCGACGACGGCGACCCGGTCGACGTGCTGGTGATCACGCCCTATGCGCTGAGCCCGGGCGTGGTCGTGACCTGCCGCCCGCTGGGCGTGCTGAAGATGGACGACGAGGCCGGCGGCGACGCCAAGCTGCTGGCGGTGCCCATCCCCAAGGTCTGCCCGATCTACAGCCACTGGCACAAGCCCGAGGACATCAACCAGATGCGCCTGAAGGCCATCCAGCACTTCTTCGAGCACTACAAGGACCTCGAAGCCGGCAAGTGGGTGAAGGTCCAGGGCTGGGAAGGCCCCGAGGCCGCCCAGGCCGAGGTCCGCAACGGCATCGCCGCCTACGCAAGAAGCAAGAAGGCGTGAGGCCGGCCGGGGCGGGATCTTTTCGGCGCGGCCGCGCTCCTACACTGCCGTTCCCGTCCAGCCCGCGCCCGCCATGCCCCGATTCCTGCTCGGCCTCGTTCTTCTCGTTCTCGGCCTCCAGGCCGGCTTCGCCCGGGCGCAGCCGCTGCCGCCCGGCGTCCGCGCCGCGGGCTCGGTGGAAGGAATCGCCGAATACCGCCTCGCCAACGGCTTGCAACTGCTGCTGGTGGCCGACGACTCCAAGCCGACCACCACGGTCAACCTGACCTACCACGTCGGCTCGCGCCAGGAGAACTACGGCGAGACCGGCATGGCGCACCTGCTCGAGCACCTGATCTTCAAGGGCACGCCGACGCACCGCAAGGTCTGGGCCGAGTTCGAGAAGCGCGGCCTCGCCGCCAACGGCAGCACCGGCTTCGACCGCACCAACTACACCGCGAGCTTCTCGGCCGACGCCGGCAACCTCGACTGGTACATCGGCTGGCTGGCCGACTCGATGGTCAACAGCTTCATCGCCCGGCGCGACCTCGACACCGAGATGACGGTGGTGCGCAACGAGATGGAGATGGGCGAGAACAGCCCGCAGCGCATGCTCTACCAGCGCATCCTGGCGCTGATGTACGACTGGCACAACTACGGCAAGGACGTGATCGGCGCGCGCAGCGACGTCGAGAACGTCGACATCGGCCGTCTGCAGGCCTTCTACCGGCTCCACTACCAGCCCGACAACGCGACGCTGATCGTCTCGGGCAGCTTCGACGCGGCGCGTGTGCTCAAGCGCGTGGCGGCCACCTTCGGCGCGATCCCGAAGCCGCGCCGCGTGCTGCCGCCGCAGTACACGCTCGACCCGGCGCAGGACGGCGAGCGCAGCATCGTGCTGCGCCGCGTCGGCGGCGCGCCGCTGCTGTTCGCCGGCTACCACGTGCCGCCGGCCGGCCACCCGGACACGGCGGCGGTCGAGCTGCTGGCGGCGATCCTCGGCGACGCGCCCTCGGGCCGCCTGCACAAGGTGCTGACCGAGAAGCAGCTCGCCGCCGGCACCTTCGGCGAGACCCTGGCGCTGGCCGAGCCCTCGGTGCTGCTGCTGGGCGCGCAACTGCCGCCGCAGGCCGACCCGCAGCCGGCGCGCGCGGCGATGCTGGCGACCATCGAGTCGCTCGCCCGCGAGCCGGTCGGCGAGCTCGAGCTGCAGCGCGCCCGCGCCAAGTGGCTGAAGAACTGGGAGCGCACCTTCGACAACCCCGAGGCCGTCGGCATGGTGCTGTCGGAGTCGGTGGCGCAGGGCGACTGGCGCTTCTTCTTCCTGCTGCGCGACCGCGTGCGCGGCGTGACGCTGGCCGACGTGCAGCGCGTGGCCGAGCAGTACCTGATCGCCGACAACCGCACCGTGGCCACCTACGTGCCCACCGAGAAGCCGCAGCGCGCGCCGGCGCCGCGGCGCATCGACGTCGCGCAGGAGATGAAGAGCTTCACGCCGGCGCCCGCGGCCGCGCGCGCCGAGGCCTTCGCCGCGACGCCGGCCAACATCGACGCGCGCACGCAGCGCTTCGAGGCCGGCGGCGTGCGCGCGGCGGTGCTGCCCAAGGCGACGCGCGGCCAGGCGGTGCGCGCGGTGCTGACGCTGCGCTTCGGCGACGAGGCATCGCTGAACGGCCAGGCCGAAGTGGCCGACTTCACCGCCGCGCTGCTCGACAAGGGCAGCGCCACGCTGACGCGCGAGCAGGTGCAGGACCGGCTCGACGCGCTGAAGACCGAGATGTCCTTCCACGGCTCGCCGGGCCGCGTCGACGTGACGATCGCCTCGCGCCGCGAACACCTGGCCGACGCGATCGGCCTGGCCGCCGAGCTGCTGCGCAGGCCCGCCTTCCCGGCCGACGCCTTCGACGAGGTGCGTCGCCAGACGCTCACCGCGATCGAATCGCAGCGCAAGGAACCCGACGCGCTGGCCGACAACACGATCGGCCGCATCGGCAACCCGTATCCGCGCGGCGACGTGCGCCACGTGCGCAGCTTCGACGAGATGGCGCAGGACGTGAACGGCGTGACGCTGGAGGCCATCCGCGACTTCCATCGCCGCTTCTACGGCGCGGCGCGCGGCGAGTTCGGCGCCGCCGGCGACCTCGACGTGGCGCAGGTGCGCGCCGCGCTCGAGCAGGGCTTCGGCGACTGGCGCGGCGGCGCGCCCTACACGCGCGTGCCGCGGCCCTTCGTCGCGCCGGCGCCGCAGCGCCTGGTGATCGCCACGCCCGACAAGCAGAACGCCACGCTGGCGGCCAAGCTGCCGCTGCCGCTGTCGGACCGCGACGCCGACTACCCGGCGCTGACGCTGGCCAACTACCTGCTCGGCCAGGGCGGCAGCTCGCGGCTGTGGCGTCGCATCCGCGAGAGCGAGGGCCTGTCTTACGACGTGCGCAGCTCGATAGGCTGGAACCCGCGCGAGGCGCATTCCACCTGGACCGCCGGCGCGATCTTCGCGCCGCAGAACGCGGCCAAGGTCGAGCAGGCGCTGCGCGAGGAGATCGCGCGCGCGCTGAAGGACGGCTTCACCGCGCAGGAGCTGGCCGAGGGCCAGCGCGGGCTGCTCAACTTCCGCCGCCTGTCGCGCGCGCAGGACGGCGGCATCGCCGCGGCGCTGGCGAGCAACCTCGACCTCGATCGCACGTACGCCTATTCGCAGCAGGTCGACGAGGCGATCGCCAAGGCGACGCTGGCGCAGGTGAACGCGGCGCTGCGCAAGTACATCAAGCCGGAGGACATCGCCCTGGTGCTGGCGGGCGACTTCAAGCAGCCTTGAAGGGGTTGCGCTCGTTCAGTTCGTCGAGGTAGCGCTCGACGCCGCCGCTCTCGGCGGCGAGGAAATCGGCCACGGCGCGCGAGAACTGCGGGTGCGCGAGCCAGTGCGCCGAGTGCGTGGCCACCGGCAGCAGGCCGCGCGCCATCTTGTGCTCGCCCTGCGCGCCGCCCTCGAAGCGGCGGTAGCCGTGCGCGATGCACCATTGCAGCGGCTGGTAGTAGCAGGCCTCGAAGTGCAGGCAGGGCACGGCCTCGACGGCGCCCCAGTAGCGGCCCCAGGCGGCGCGGCGGCCGGGGTCCATGGCCACCAGCGAGCAGGCGATGCGCTGCCCGCCGCGCCGCGCGATGAACAGCAGCCAGTGGCGCGCCATCGTCGCGGCCATGCGCGCGAAGAAGTCGCGCGTCAGGTAGGGCGTCGAGTGGTGCGCGCGGTAGGTGAGGGTGTAGCAGCGGTGGAAGAAGTCCCAGGCCGATTCGTCGATGGCCTCGGCTTCGAGGATCTCGAAATCGACGCCGGCCTCGGCGACACGGCGCCGCTCCTGCTGGATCTTCTTGCGCTTGTCGCGCTGCAGCCCGGCGAGGAAGGCGGCGAAGTCGGCGTAGGGCGCCTCGGCCGGGTTGCGCCAGTGGAACTGCACGTTGGCGCGCAGCAGCCAGCCTTCGGCGCGCGCGGCGGCCACATCGGCGTCGGACATGAACAGCAGGTGTGCCGACGAAAGCTGTTGTTGCCGCCCGATCCGGCGCATGGCGCGCAGCAGCAGGCGGCGTTCGGGCTCGCCGCGGGCCAGCAGCCGCGCGCCGGGCACCGGCGTGAACGGCACGGCGCCCAGCAGCTTGGGGTAGTAGGCCAGGCCGTGGCGCTGGTAGGCGTCGGCCCAGGCCCAGTCGAACACGTATTCGCCGTAGGAATGCGTCTTCAGGTAGAGCGGTGCGGCGCCGGCCAGCGTTTCGCCGTGGTGCAGCGTGATGAACAGCGGCTGCCAGCCGGTGGCGTGCGTCGCGCTGCCCGAGTCGTGCAGCGCGGCGAGGTACTCGTGGCGCATGAAAGGCGTCGCCTCGGGCTCCGCATCGAGCAGCGCGTTCCATTGCCGCGCGTCGATGCGCGAGGGCGCGTCGTGGACGCGGATAACATAGTCGCCCAACCCTTCGTCGCGCCCCATGTCAGCTCGCCCGCCCGTTCAAGTCGCCCTCGCGCAGATCAACGTGACGGTGGGCGACATCGCCGGCAACGCCCGCCGCATCGTCGAGTACGCGACCCGCGCGCACGCGCAGGGCGCGCGGCTGGTGCTGTTCCCGGAGCTGAGCCTGTGCGGCTACCCGCCCGAAGACCTGCTGCTGCGCCCGGCCTTCATGCAGGCCTGCGCCGAGGCGCTGGCCGGCGTCGCGCGGTCGCTGGCCGGTCTCGACGGCTTGCACGTGGTGGTGGGGCATCCGCATCAGTTCGGTGAGCGCGGCGATGTTAGGTCCAAGTCGCTGGCGGTGCAGCGGCGCTTCAATGCCGCCTCGGTGCTGGCGGGGGGACGCATCCTCGCCACGTACTGCAAGCGCGAGCTGCCGAACTACCAGGTGTTCGACGAGCGCCGCTACTTCGCCTCGGGCCGCGACGCCGGCCAGCCGCCGCTGGTGTTCGAGGTGGACGGCACGCGCTTCGGCGTGCTGATCTGCGAGGACGCCTGGTTCGACGAGCCGGCCGCCGCGGCCACGGCGGCCGGCGCGCAGGCGCTGTGCGTGCTCAACGCCTCGCCCTTCCACCTGGGCAAGCTGGCCGAGCGCGAGCAGCGCATGGCCGAGCGCGCGCGCCAGGCCGGCGTGCCGCTGCTGTACTCGCACCTCACCGGCGCGCAGGACGAGGTGGTGTTCGACGGCGCCTCGTTCGCCGTCGACGCGCAGGGCGCGGTGGGCGCGCGCGCGCCGATGTTCGAGGAGGCGCTGACGCTGGTCGAGGTGCGCGGCGGCGCGCTGCGCGGCCCGCTGGCCGAGGTGCCCGCCATCGAGGCGCAGGCCTGGGCGGCACTGGTGACCGGCGTGCGCGACTACATCGTCAAGAACGGCTTTCCCGGCGCGATCATCGGCCTGTCCGGCGGCATCGACTCGGCGCTGGTGCTGGCGATCGCGGTCGACGCGCTGGGCGCCGACAAGGTGCGCACCGTGATGATGCCCTCGCCCTACACCGCCGACATCTCCTGGATCGACGCGCGCGACATGGCGCAGCGCCTGGGCGTGCGCTACGACGAGATCTCCATCGTGCCGATGTTCGACGCCTTCCGCGCCAGCCTGGCTGGCGAATTCGCCGGGCTGCCCGAAGACACCACCGAAGAGAACATCCAGGCGCGCATCCGCGGCACGCTCTTGATGGCGCTGTCGAACAAGTTCGGCGCCATCGTGCTGACCACGGGCAACAAGAGCGAGATGGCCACCGGCTACTGCACGCTGTACGGCGACATGGCCGGCGGCTTCGCGGTCATCAAGGACGTGGCCAAGACCCTGGTGTACCGCCTCGCGAACTGGAAGAACGCGCAGGGGCGCGAGGTGATCCCGCAGCGCATCATCACGCGGCCGCCCTCGGCCGAACTGCGCCCCGACCAGACCGACCAGGACAGCCTGCCGCCTTACGAGGTGCTGGACGCCATCCTCGAGCGCTACATGGAAGACGACCAGTCCATCGAGGAGATCGTCGCGGCCGGCTTCGCGCGCACCGACGTGGAGCGCGTGACGCACCTCATCAAGGTGAACGAGTACAAGCGCCGCCAGGCGCCGGTGGGCATCCGCATCACGCACCGCGCCTTCGGCCGCGACTGGCGCTATCCGATCACCTCGAAGTTCCGCGCCTGAAACTACACTAGCCCCAGTTCAACCCTTCGGAGCAGGCCATGAAGCAGATCACCGCCGTCGTCAAACCATTCAAGCTCGAAGAGGTTCGTGAAGGGCTGGCCGAGGTCGGCGTCACCGGGCTGACCGTGACCGAGGTCAAGGGCTTCGGGCGCCAGAAGGGCCACACCGAGCTGTACCGCGGCGCCGAGTACGTGGTCGACTTCCTGCCCAAGGTCAAGGTCGAGGTCGTCGTGAAGGACGCCGACGTCGAGCGCTGCATCGAGGCCATCGTCAAGGCCGCCAAGACCGGCAAGATCGGCGACGGCAAGATCTTCGTCACGCCGGTCGAGCAGGTGGTGCGCATCCGCACCGGCGAGACCAACGAAGACGCCGTCTGATCAGATGCGGCCGTAGTCGTCGGGCGCGGTGGCGCGCGGCGCGAGGCGGCCTATCGCGTCGAGCAGCGCGGCCGGCTCGGCGTTGACCTGCAGCAGCGCCCGCTGCGGCGGGGCGACAAAACCGTGCGCCACGGTCTGGCCGAGGAAGCCGAGCAGCGCGTCGTAGTAGCCCGCCGCGTTGAGCAGGCCGACCGGCTTGTCGTGGTAGCCGAGCTGGCGCCAGGTCCAGACCTCGAACAGTTCCTCGAAGGTGCCTATGCCGCCGGGCAGCGCGACGAAGGCGTCGCTGCGCTCGGCCATCAGCCGCTTGCGCTGGTGCATGGTGTCGACGACGTGCAGCTCCGACAGCCCGGCATGGCCGACCTCGCGCTCCATCAGCGAGCGCGGGATCACGCCGACCACGCGGCCGCCGGCGGCCAGCGCCGCATCGGCCACGCGGCCCATCAGCCCGGCGCGCCCGCCGCCGTAGACGAGCTGCCAGCCGCGCTCGGCGATGCCGCGGCCGACGGCGTGGGCGGCCGCGGCGAAGGCCGGGTCGTCGCCGTCGCGCGAGCCGCAGTAGACGCAGACCGACAGGGCTGGCGTGTTCATGGGCGGCGGCGCTCGGTCTTCCAGTGGATCAGTTGCGTGCCGCAGAGCACGTCGTGCAGGAACTGCTTGCGCGGATGCAGCAACCCGATCGTGGCATAGGTGGCCATGCCCGCCAGCACGATCACGGCGACCGGCCAGGGCTCGTGGATGCCCGCCAGCCGCGCGGCGGCCAGCCCGGGCAGGAACCACAGCCAGGCGAGCAGGTAGCGGCAGGCCGCGCGCAGCGGCGTCAGCGGCCTGCCGTCGAGCCGCACGACGCGGATGCCCCAGGTCTGCATCGGCAGCGTCTGGCCGCGGCGCGACCAGAACCAGACGAAGTAGGCGCCGAGCACCAGGAACTGCAGCAACTGCATGCCGGTCTGCCCGGTCATCGCGTTGCGCTGCCCGGTGACGATCGAATAGACCAGCCCCGCGCCCCAGACCACGCCGAACAGCAGCACGCCTTCGTAGAGGAAACAGGCCAGGCGGCGCCAGGCGTCCGGCGTGCTCGCGCCGGGGCCGGCGCCTTCGCTCGCGGCGGGATCGCTCACCGGCTCGCGGCGCGGGCCGGCGGCGGCAGCGTCACAACGGCCGCGCCCTGCGCGCCGCGTTGCGGCAGCAGGGTCTGCTTGTCGACGAAGGAGGGCGAGGCCACGATCTTCGGCAGGCCAGGCTGCTGGTGCGTGGGCGGCATCGGGCGCTTGGAGATCAGCGTCGTGGTGGCGCCGGGCGCGGCCTGCACCACCGACGGCGCCACCGGCCTGCGCGCGGCCGCCGGCGGCGGGTTCGGCACGAGGTTGGACTTGTCCTGCACGTCGTCGCGCCGGGCCGGGCCGGCGCGGCGCTCGGCGGCGCGGCCGGGGGCGGCGCGCTCGGCGAGCCGGCTGCGCTCTTCCGGGCTGAGCGACTGGTAGGCCTGCCAGCGCGCCTGGCGCTCCTCGGGGGTGATCTGGCGCGCGTTCTGGAAGTTCAGCCGCGCCTGGCCGCGCTCGGCCGGCGAGCGCTTGACCCACTCCGACATGCGCGCGGTGATGCGCTCGCGCTCGGCCGGCGGCATCGCGGGGTAGCGGTTGGCGATTTCCAGCCACTTCTGCTTGCGCGGCTCGTCGATGCTGGCCCAGTCACGCTCGAGTGGCTTGAGCGCGGCGCGTTGCGCCGGGCTGAGCTCGCGCCAGCGCGGGCCGGTCTCGGCCGTGGGCACGGGACGTGCGCCGCCGCCGGCGTGCACCGCCGAGGTCATCGCGAAGAAGCCGCCGCCGACCAGCACGGCAGCCAGCACGGCTGCCGTGCCCAGCGGGCGCAGGCGGGGGAGGCGAGGGCTCATGCGCGCCCTCAATCGTCGAGCGGAGAGGACTTGAGGAACTCGACGAAGCCGGCGTCGGTGTAGGCCGCCGGCGGGAGATCGTCGGCGAGCAGTTCGACGTCGATCTGCGCGGCGGCCTCGATTTGCGCCTCGGTGTGCAGGTGCTGGATCAGCACCAGGCCCGCGGCCAGCGCCAGCAGCGGCAGCACCGAGCCGAGCTTGAGCCACCAGCCGCCGCCGCCACCGAGCAGCGCGGCACCGCCGGCGCCCACACCCACCACCGCGCCGGCGTGCGCGGTGCGCACCGCCTTGGCGCGCGCCAAGGCCTGCTCGCGCGCGAAGCGCAGGCGTTCGGCGACATCACCGTCGATCGTTTCGGCGCGCTCGCTCAGGCGCGCCGCGATGCGGTAGGCGACGCGCGACTCCAGCGCGTCGAGCGCGGCGGCGGAAGCGGAGGTGTTCGAGTTCTTCACGGTGCAATTCCCTTCGCCTGGAGGGCCTTGGCCAAGGCGTGCACGGCTCTGGAGCAGTGCGTCTTGACCGATCCCTCCGAACAACCCATGGCCTGGGCGGTTTCGGCGACGTCGAAATCCTCCCAGTAACGCAGCAGGAAAGCCTCCCGTTGACGCCCGGGCAACTGCTGGATCTCCTGCTCGATCGCGAGCAGGATCTGGGCCCGCGACACCGAGTCGGCGGCGCTCTCGGTCTCCGGGGAGCCGTCCAGCGATTCGAGCGCCTCCAGGATGTTGAACTCGCCGTCGTCGTCGGTGGTCTCGAAATCCGAGAAGTTCCGCACATGCGCATTGCGCACCTTCTGGCGCCGGAACCAGTCCATCGTGGCGTTCGAGACGATGCGCTGGAACAGCAGCGGCAGCTCGGCGGCGGGGCGGTCGGCGTATTTCTCGGCCAGCCGGATCATCGAGTCCTGCACGACATCCAGCGCGGCGTTCTCGTCGCGGATGGCGTAGGCCACGCGCTTGAAGGCGCGCCGCTCTGCGCTCTTGAGGAAGTCGGCGAGTTCTTTGTCGGAAGCCAAGGGCGGGTGCCTCGCGCTGGGGCGAGGCCCTGAAAGTCGCGCGGGATTATGTCACCGCACCCATTCGGAACATGGCGTGGCGCAGTCGAGGTGCAAACAGATGTCATAATGCTGCTTTGCACAACAGCTGGGTCAAGAGCTGGACGTCCGACCCGGACGCCTCGTATTCCTGACCGCGCAGGCACCACACCCGTCTCACGAGGATGCGGAGAGGTGCACCGATGGTTTTTCGTCAGAGAAATTCACAGAGGTTCTACATGGACATGTCTGCCGCGGAAATCAAGCGTGCCGCCACGGCACAACCGCAAACCCCCCCTCATGCCGACCCGAACGGGTCGGAAATCCTGGTCCGCTGCTTGCAGGCCGAAGGCGTCAAGTACCTCTGGGGCTACCCCGGCGGTGCGGTGCTCTACATCTACGACGCCCTGTACAAGCAGAACACCATCGAGCACGTGCTGGTGCGCCACGAGCAGGCGGCCGTGCACGCGGCCGACGGCTACGCGCGCGCCACCGGCGACGTCGGCGTCGCGCTGGTCACCTCGGGGCCGGGCGTCACGAATGCCGTGACCGGCATCGCGACGGCCTACATGGACTCGATCCCGATGGTGGTCATCACCGGGCAGGTGCCGACGCCGGCGATCGGCCTGGACGCCTTCCAGGAGTGCGACACCGTCGGCATCACGCGGCCCATCGTCAAGCACAACTTCCTGGTCAAGGACGTGCGCGAGCTGGCCACGACGATCAAGAAGGCCTTCCACATCGCCCGCACCGGCCGTCCCGGCCCGGTGGTGGTCGACATCCCGAAGGACGTGTCGCTGAAGACCGCGCCCTTCCACTACCCGGCCACGGTGGAGATGCGCTCGTACAACCCGGTGCGCAAGGGCCACGGCGGGCAGATCCGCAAGGCCGTGCAACTGCTGCTGGCGGCACGGCGCCCGTACATCTACACCGGCGGCGGCGTGGTGCTGGGCAACGCCGCGGCCGAGCTGCGCGAGCTGGTCGAGCTGCTCGGCTACCCCTGCACCAACACGCTGATGGGCCTGGGCGCGATGCCCGCCACCGACCCGCGCTTCCTCGGCATGCTGGGCATGCACGGCACCTACGAAGCCAACATGACGATGCAGAACTGCGACGTCCTGCTGGCCGTGGGCGCGCGCTTCGACGACCGCGTGATCGGCAACCCGGCGCACTTCGCGACGGTGCAGCGCAAGATCATCCACGTCGACATCGACCCCTCGTCGATCTCCAAGCGCGTCAAGGTCGACATCCCGATCGTCGGCGACGTGAAGGACGTGCTGCAGGAGCTGATCGCGCAGATCAAGGAAGCCCAGGCGCGCCCCGACGCGCAGGCGCTGGCCGCGTGGTGGGCCCAGGTCAACGAGTGGCGCAAGCGCGAGTGCCTGAGCTACAAGAACAGCAGCGAGGTCATCAAGCCGCAGTACGTGATCGACAAGCTCTGGGAGATGACGCGCGGCAGCGACTGCTACGTCACCTCCGACGTCGGCCAGCACCAGATGTGGGCGGCGCAGTACTACCGCTTCGACGAGCCGCGCCGCTGGATCAACTCCGGCGGCCTGGGCACGATGGGCGTGGGCCTGCCGTACGCGATGGGCATCAAGCTCGCCAAGCCGGACGCGGACGTGTTCTGCATCACCGGCGAGGGCTCGATCCAGATGTGCATCCAGGAGCTGTCGACCTGCCAGCAGTACAAGACGCCGGTCAAGATCATCTCGCTGAACAACCGCTACCTCGGCATGGTGCGGCAGTGGCAGGAACTGGACTACCAGGGCCGCTACTCGCACAGCTACATGGACGCGTTGCCCGACTTCGTCAAGCTCGCCGAGGCCTACGGCCACGTCGGCCTGAAGATCGAGAAGCCGGCCGACGTGGAGCCGGCGCTGCGCGAGGCCATCAAGTTGAAGGACCGCACGGTGTTCCTCGACGTGCGCACCGACCCGACCGAGAACGTCTGGCCCATGGTCAAGGCGGGCAAGGGCATCTCGGAGATGCTGCTGGGCTCCGAGGACCTGTGACGCGCCAAACGCCGGCGAGGGCTCGCGCCTGACCGGGCGCGCGCCAGGAGCCGGCGGGACGCGCGAAACGCCCCGGATCGTTCACTTTCTTCCCTCAACCCAAGCAGCGTGGCCAAAGGCCGCCGGTTACCGCCGCCGGCCCGAAGAGCGCGCTGAAACCCACATGAAACACATCATCGCTTTGCTGCTCGAGAACGAGCCCGGTGCGCTGTCGCGCGTGGTCGCGCTGTTCTCCGCCCGCGGCTACAACATCGAGAGCCTGACGGTGGCGCCGACCGAGGACGCCTCGCTGTCGCGCATGACCATCGTCACCACCGGCTCCGACGAGGTGATCGAGCAGATCACCAAGCACCTGAACCGGCTGATCGAGGTGGTCAAGGTCGTCGACCTGACCGAAGGCGCCTACACCGAGCGCGAGCTCATGCTGATCAAGGTGCGCGCCGTCGGCAAGGAACGCGAGGAGATGAAGCGCATGGCCGACATCTTCCGCGGCCGCATCATCGACGTCACCGAGAAGAGCTACACCATCGAACTGACGGGCGACGCGGGCAAGCTCGATGCCTTCATCGAGGCCATCGACCGCGCCGCCATCCTCGAAACCGTGCGCACCGGCACCAGCGGGATCGGTCGCGGCGAGCGGATTCTCCGCACTTGAACCCCGCTCATTGAACGAACGAAAGAAGGAGAAGACATGAAGGTCTACTACGACAAGGACGCCGACCTGAGCCTCATCAAGGGCAAGAACGTCACCATCATCGGCTACGGCTCGCAGGGCCATGCGCACGCGCAGAACCTCAACGACAGCGGCGTCAAAGTCACCGTCGGACTGCGCAAGGGCGGCGCCTCCTGGGCCAAGGTCGAGAAGGCCGGGCTGAAGGTCGCCGAGGTCGCCGAGGCGGTGAAGAGCGCCGACGTGGTGATGATCCTGCTGCCCGACGAGCAGATCGCCGCCGTCTACAAGAACGACGTCGAGCCGAACATCAGGCAGGGCGCGTCGCTGGCCTTCGCGCACGGCTTCAACGTGCACTACGGCCAGGTCGTGCCGCGCGCCGACCTCGACGTGTGGATGGTCGCGCCCAAGGCGCCGGGCCACACCGTGCGCTCGACCTACACCCAGGGCGGCGGCGTGCCGCACCTCGTCGCGGTGCACGCCGACAAGTCGGGCAAGGCGCGCGATCTGGCGCTCTCCTATGCGGTGGCCAACGGCGGCGGCAAGGCCGGCATCATCGAGACCAACTTCCGCGAGGAGACCGAGACCGACCTGTTCGGCGAGCAGGCCGTGCTGTGCGGCGGCACCGTCGAGCTGATCAAGGCCGGCTACGAGACGCTGGTGGAAGCCGGCTACGCGCCCGAGATGGCCTACTTCGAGTGCCTGCACGAGCTGAAGCTGATCGTCGACCTGATCTACGAGGGCGGCATCGCGAACATGAACTACTCGATCTCGAACAACGCCGAGTACGGCGAGTACGTGACCGGCCCGCGCATCGTCACCGAAGAGACCAAGAAGGTCATGAAGCAGGTGCTCAAGGACATCCAGACCGGCGAGTACGCCAAGAGCTTCATCCTCGAGAACCGCGCCGGCGCGCCGACGCTGCAGTCGCGCCGCCGCCTGACGGCCGAGCACTCGATCGAGGTGGTCGGCGAGAAACTGCGCGCGATGATGCCGTGGATCAAGAAGAACCGCCTGGTCGACCAGTCGCGCAACTGATCCGGGCTTCTTGTCCTCGACGGCCGCGTGCGCCCCACGCGGCCGTTTTCGTTGAGGCACCGTGCGGTATCCTCGCGGCCATGAACGACGCACCCGAACCGGCCGACGACACCGATCTCGTGCCGCGGCCGCGCCGCAAGGGCATCTACATCCTGCCCAACCTGTTCACGCTGGCGGCGCTGTTCGGCGGCTTCTACGCCGTCGTGATGGCGATGAACCAGCGCTTCGAGCAGGCCGCCATCGGCGTGTTCTGCGCGATGGTGCTCGACAGCCTGGACGGCCGCGTCGCGCGCATGACCAACACGCAGAGCGCCTTCGGCGAGCAGATGGACAGCCTGTCGGACATGGTGTCCTTCGGCGCCGCGCCGGCGCTGATCGTCTACGAGTGGGCGCTCAAGGGCATGGGCAAGCTGGGCTGGATCGCGGCTTTCGTCTACTGCGCCTCGGCGGCGCTGCGGCTGGCGCGCTTCAACGTCAACGTCGGCGTGGTCGACAAGCGCTTTTTCCAGGGCCTGCCGAGCCCGGCGGCGGCAGCGCTGGTGATCGGTTTCATCTGGCTGATGGACGACAACGGCTACCAGGGCTTCCGCGAGGGCCCGTGGCTGGGCTGGACGGCGCTGGGCTTCACGCTCTTCGCCGGGCTGACGATGGTCACCAACGTGCCCTTCTACAGCTTCAAGGACATCAGCTTCAAGCGCTCGGTGCCCTTCATCGTGATCGTCGCGATCGCGCTGGGTTTCGCGCTGATCGCCTACCACCCGCCCACCGTGCTGTTCGCGCTGTTCGTCGTCTACGGCCTGTCGGGCTATGGGATGTACGCGTACCGCAAGGCCAAGGGCAAGCCGGTCAGCGTGATCTCCACCTCGACCGACGAGCCCGACGAGCAGGGCCTGCACCGCTGAGCCGGCCGTGCTAGACTGCGACCCATGACGTTCCCGACCGCGACCACGCTAGCGCTTCTTCTAGGAGTTCCACGGGCTCGCTGATCGTCCACGTCCATTCGTTTTCCGATCTCACGGCCCGTATGCAACCCGCAGCGGGCCGTTCGATTTTCGGGAATGCGCGGGTTGCCATCACCACCTTCACGAGGCAACCATGATGTTGAAGCATCCGCAGCAGAAGTACCGGGCGTTCCAGCCCATCGGCCTGAAAGACCGCCGCTGGCCCGACGCGGTGCTGACCCGCGCGCCGCAGTGGTGCAGCGTCGACCTGCGCGACGGCAACCAGGCGCTGATCGAGCCGATGGACGCGCAGCGCAAGCTGCGCATGTTCGAGATGCTGCTGAAGATCGGCTTCAAGCAGATCGAGGTCGGCTTCCCCTCGGCCTCGCAGACCGACTTCGACTTCGTGCGCCTGCTGATCGAGCAGGACCGCATTCCCGACGACGTGACCATCCAGGTGCTGACGCAGGCGCGCGAGCCGCTGATCCGGCGCACCTTCGAGGCGCTGCAGGGCGCGAAGCGCGCCATCGTGCACGTCTACAACGCCACCGCGCCGGTGATGCGCCGCGTGGTGCTGGGGCTGGACGAGGACGGCATCGTCGAACTGGCCACCACGCATGCGCGGCTGATCCGCGACCTGGCGCGCGCGCAGGGCGCGACGCAGTGGACCTTCGAATACTCGCCGGAGATGTTCTCGGGCACCGAGCTGCCGTTCGCCAAGCGCGTGGTCGATGCGGTCACCGCCGTGTGGGAGGCCTCGCCGAGCAACCAGGTGATCGTCAACCTGCCGTCCACCGTCGAGCACAGCACGCCCAACGTGTTCGCCGACATGATCGAGTGGATGCACCGCCACATCGAGCGCCGCGACGGCGTGGTGCTGTCGGTGCACCCGCACAACGACCGCGGCACCGGCACCGCCGCCGGCGAGCTGGCGCTGATGGCCGGCGCCGACCGCGTCGAGGGCTGCCTGTTCGGCAACGGCGAGCGCACCGGCAACGTCGACATCGTCAACATCGCGCTGAACCTGTACACGCAGGGCGTGTCGCCCGGGCTGGACTTCTCCGACATCGACGAGGTGCGCCGCTGCGTCGAGCACTGCAACCAGTTGCCGGTGCACCCGCGCCACCCCTACGTCGGCGACCTGGTCTACACCTCGTTCTCCGGCTCGCACCAGGACGCGATCAGGAAGGCCTTCGCGGCGCGCCGCGAGGGCGATGTCTGGGACATGCCCTACCTGCCGATCGACCCCAAGGACCTGGGGCGCAGCTACGACGCGGTGATCCGCGTCAACAGCCAGTCGGGCAAGGGCGGCATCGCCTACCTGCTCGAAGCCGAGCACGGGCTGGAGCTGCCGCGCCGTTTGCAGATCGAGTTCAGCCAGGTCGTGCAGGCGGTCACCGACGACAGCGGCAAGGAGGTCGATGCGGCGCAGCTTCGCGCCATCTTCGACCGCGAGTACGGCATCGACGCGCCGGGCGTCGTGCAGGTGGCGGTGCGCGAGGCCGGGCCGGAGCGCGTGGCGATCGAGGCCGGCGTGCGCCTCGACGGCGCGGTGCACACGGTGAGCGGGCAGGGCACCGGCCCGATCGACGCCTTCGTCGCCGGCCTGGCGCAGCGCGCCGGCGTGGCGATCCGCGTGCTCGACTACCACGAGCACGCGGTCGGCGAGGGCGCCGACGCACGCGCCGTCGCCTACCTGGAACTGCGCATCGGCGAGCAGACGCTGTTCGGCGTCGGCATCGACCGCAACATCGTCAACGCCTCGCTGCACGCGGTGGTCTCGGGGCTGCGGCGCGCCTCGGCGCGCGGCCTCGCGCCTCGCGATGTCGCCGCGGCGACCGCCTAACATCCACGCACTCTCAGCGACAGAGGAGACCCGCAATGGCCGACAAGCTCATCATCTTCGACACCACCTTGCGCGACGGCGAGCAATCGCCCGGCGCCTCGATGACACGCGACGAGAAGCTGCGCATCGCGCGCCAGCTCGAGCGGCTGCGCGTGGACGTCATCGAGGCCGGCTTCGCGGCGTCGAGCAACGGCGACTTCGAGGCGGTGAAGTCCATCGCCGACCACATCAAGGAGTCGACCGTGTGCTCGCTGGCGCGCGCCAACGACCGCGACATCTCGCGCGCCGCCGAGGCGCTGGCCGGCGCGGCGCGCTCGCGCATCCACACCTTCATCGCCACCAGCGCGCTGCACATGGACAAGAAGCTGCGCATGACGCCCGAGCAGGTGTTCGAGCAGGCGCGGCTGGCGGTGCGTTTCGCGCGCAAGCTGTGCGGCGACGTCGAGTTCTCGGCCGAAGACGGCTACCGCTCGGACCCCGACTTCCTCTGTCGCGTGGTCGAGGCGGTGATCGCCGAGGGCGCGACGACGATCAACATCCCGGACACGGTCGGCTACGCCGTGCCCGAGCTGTACGGCGCCTTCATCCGCGAGCTGCGCGAGCGCGTGCCCAACTCCGACAAGGCGATCTGGTCGGTGCACTGCCACAACGACCTCGGCATGGCGGTGGCCAACTCGCTGGCCGGCGTCAAGATCGGCGGCGCGCGCCAGGTGGAGTGCACCATCAACGGCCTGGGCGAGCGCGCCGGCAACTGCTCGCTCGAAGAGGTGGTGATGGCGGTGAAGACGCGCCGCGACCACTTCGGCCTCGAAGTCGGCATCGACGCCACGCAGATCGTGCCGGCCTCGCGGCTGGTGGCGCAGACCACCGGCTTCGTCGTGCAGCCGAACAAGGCGGTGGTCGGCGCCAACGCCTTCGCGCACGCCTCGGGCATCCACCAGGACGGCGTGCTGAAGGCGCGCGACACCTACGAGATCATGCGCGCGGAGGACGTGGGCTGGGCCGCCAACAAGATCGTGCTGGGCAAGCTCTCGGGCCGCAACGCCTTCAAGCAGCGCCTGCAGGAGCTGGGCATCGAGATGCAGTCGGAGGCCGAGATCAACGCTGCCTTCGCCAAGTTCAAGGAACTGGCCGACCGCAAGAGCGACATCTTCGACGAGGACATCGTCGCGCTGGTGATGGACGAGTCGGTCACCGCCGAGAGCGAGCACTACCGGCTGCTGTCGCTCGCGCAGCGCTCCGAGACCGGCGAGCGTCCGCACGCCACGGTGGCGTTCTCGGCCGGCAGCACCGAGCTGCACGCCGACAGCGACGGCAACGGCCCGGTCGACGCGAGCCTGAAGGCGATCGAGTCGAAGCTGCAGACTGGCGCCGAGATGCTGCTCTATTCGGTCAATGCCATCACTTCGGGCAGCACAGAATCGCAGGGCGAGGTGACGGTGCGGCTCCAGCACGGCGGGCGTGTGGTCAATGGCGTGGGAGCCGATCCGGACATCGTGGTGGCGTCGGCGAAGGCTTATTTGTCGGCGTTGAACAAGCTGCACAGCAAGACCGAGCGCGTGGCCGCGCAGGGCTGACCTGCCAAATTGGTCACAATCCTGACAGTCCGAGGACTGACTTGAGGAAAAGCGCGTAACGTCATGATCTTGCGCGCTTTTTTTCCATCGCATAGACTCGGCGCAAAGCCGAGCCAAAAGGACTGTCGTGGGATTGATCAACCGAGTTGCCGCAACGCTGGCCGCGGCCCTGCTGGCCGCCGTCGCGCTGACGATGGCGCCGCCCGCGGAGGCGGCCCAGAAGCAGGTGCGCAAGAAGGCCGCCACGGCGCAGAAGGCCGTCAAGCCGTCGGCCAAGGCCAGGGCCTCGCTCAAGCAGCGCCGCGGCGCGCCCAAGCGCGTCGTCCGCGTGGTGCCCGAGCGTCCGTCCTTCGGCCAGCTCGCCGGGCTGCGCAACACCGAGGATGAACTCGAGCTGAAGTCCAGCGTCGCGCTGGTACTCGACCAGGACACCGACGAGGTGCTGGTCTCCAAGAACCCCGACGCGGTGCTGCCGATCGCCTCGATCACCAAGCTGATGACCGCGCTGGTGGTCGCCGAGGCGCAACTGCCGCTGGACGAGACGCTGACCATTTCGCAGGAAGACGTGGACACCGAGAAGGGCAGCCGCTCGCGCCTGCGCGTCGGCACGCAGCTCACCCGCGAAGAGATGCTGCACCTGGCGCTGATGTCCTCCGAGAACCGTGCCGCGCATGCGCTGGGCCGTCACTACCCGGGCGGCCTCGCGGCCTTCGTCTCGGCGATGAACGCCAAGGCCAGGCTGCTGGGCATGGGCGACACGCGCTACGCCGAGCCGACCGGCCTGTCGAGCCGCAACCAGTCGAGCGCCAAGGACCTGGCCACGCTGGTGAAGGCCGCCTACGGCCACCAGATCATCCGCGAGCTGTCGACCTCGCCCGAGTACAGCGTGGCGGTGGGCAAGCGCGAGATGCAGTTCCGCACCACCAACGCGCTGGTGCGCAACCCGAGCTGGGAGATCGGCCTGCAGAAGACCGGCTACATCTCCGAGGCCGGGCGCTGCCTGGTGATGCAGGCCAAGCTGGCGGGGCGCCACCTCATCATGGTGTTCCTCGACTCGGCCGGGAAGTATTCGCGCCTGGGCGACGCCGAGCGCGTGCGCCGCTGGCTCGACGAGGTGGGCCACGGCGCGGCGTCGACCACGTCGTCGAGCGCCGCCGAGTTGCTGGAGCCGGCGAGCTGAGCGTTCAGCCGCGGTAGCCGAGCGCGGCCGAGATCTGCGCCGCCGTCGCCTTCAGGCGTTCCAGCCACGATTCCTCCAGCCGGTCGGCCGGCGCCGAGATCGACAGGCCGGCCACCAGGTGGCCCTGGTCGTCGCGGATGCCCGCGGCCATGCAGCGCACGCCCAGTTCCAGCTCCTCGTCGTCGCGCGCCGTGCCGAGCTGGTTGACGCGCCCCAGTTCGCGTTCGAGCGCGGGCAGCTCGGTGATGCTGTTGCGCGTGTGGCCGGCCAGGCCGGTGCGCGCGGCGTAGGCGCGCACGCGCTGCGGGTCGTCGTTGGCGAGGAACAGCTTGCCCACCGAGGTGAGGTGCAGCGGCGCGCGGCCGCCGATCGCGCGCACCACCTGCATGCCCGAGCGCTCGCTGTAGGCGCGTTCGATGTAGACGATCTCGTCGCCCTGGCGCATCGACAGGTTGACCGGCTGGTGCGTCAGCTTGTGCAGCTCGCGCATGGGCGCGAGCGCGGCTTCGCGCACGTCCAGCCGCGCTTTCACGAGGTTGCCGAGTTCGAGCAGCCGCATGCCGAGCCGGTAGCTGCCGGCCTCGGGGCGGTCGACGAAGCGGCCTATGGTCAGGTCGTTGAGGATGCGGTGCGCCGTGGACGGGTGCAGGCCCGAGCGCTCGGCGATCAGCTTCAGCGAGACCGGATCGGGGAACGAGGCCAGCACTTCCAGCAGGTCGAAGGCCCGCTCGAGAACCTGGATGGTGGGCTTCTTGGCGTCGGGGTTCGGCATGCCCGGGATTCTCGCTCATCCGCAGTGAGTTTTTGCATGGCGAAAGCGCATCGGGCTATCCGGAAATCACTGCGGGACTGGCTGCGGGACTGGATGTGGAAACGGCCGCCACGGCGGCAACCGCGCTGCGCACCGCGCCTTCCAGCGTGGCCGGGTAGGGGCCTGCCACGTGGTCGCCCGCCGCGACGAGGCCTGGGGCGAGCTGCATCACCGGGCGCGCCAGGCCCGGCACGCAGCGGAAGGTGGCGCGTTTTTCGGTGATCGACTGCAGCGGCCGCGGCTCGCCGCGCAGCAGCGGGCCCAGCGCGGCGCGGGCCTGGGCCAGCGTGGCGGCCAGCGTCGCCTCGCGGCCGGCGTCGACCCAGGGCTGCGCGCCGCTGATCACGAAGGCCAGCAGCCCGCGCGGGCCGCCGAGCTGGCCGCGGTCGAAGACGAACTGCGCCGGCGCCCGCGGCCCGGCCGGCAGCGCGAGCATCGGCTCGGGCAGGCGGGTGGCGCCGGCATCGAGGTAGACTGTCACGATCGGCTCGTAGCGCAGGGCCGCCGCGCCCGCCGACCACGCCGGGGCGATGGCCGCGCTCAGGCGCGCCGCTTCGCCCGGCGGCGTGGCGAGCACGACGGCGTCGAAGCGCGTGCCGTCGATGCGCCAGCCCTCGCCGGCGCGCTCGATGGCCTGCACGCGCGTCGAGAGCTCCAGCGCCGCGCCGCGCGCCTTCAGCCAGGCCAGCGCCGGCGCGGGAAACAGGTCGCCCAGGCTGGCGCGCGGCAGCAGCAGGTCGGCCGAGCCCGGGCCGCTGAACAGCGCGTCGCGCAGCACGCGCAGGAACACCGCCGCGCTCGCTTCGCCGGCCGGCGTGTTCAGCGCGGCCACGCACAGCGGCTCGACCAGATCGCGCCGGATCGCCGCCGGCAGCGTGCGCGTCAGTTCGGCCACCGTCAGCGCCGCGTCGCAGCGGAAGCCGCGCAGCGCCCAGCCGCCGGCCGCGCGCAGCAGCGCGAGGCGCTCGCCCGCGCGCCAGCCCTCGCGGCGCCACACGCCGCGCGCGAAGGCGAGCGTCGGCGGCCCGGGTGGCAGGTGCAGGCCGCGGCCGTCGGGTTCGCTCAGGCGCAGCGGCGTGCGCAGCAGCACGGCCTCGGGGTCGACGCCCACCGCGCGCATCAGCCGCAGCGTCTGCGTGTAGGCGCCGATCAGGATGTGCTGGCCGTTGTCGAGGGCGAGGCCGTCGTGGCGCACCTCGCGCGCCCGGCCGCCCGGCTGCTCGGCCATCTCGTAGAGCGTCACCGCATGGCCGGCGCGCATCGCTTCGACCGCCGCGGCCAGCCCGGCCCAGCCCGCGCCGACCACCGCCACCGACAGGGCTCCCGCCACTAGCGGCCCCGCCAGTGCGTGCACATCGCGATCCAGAGCTTGCGGATCGGCGTCAGCGAGGTGCGCTGGTGCAGCACCTGGAAGCCGTCGGCCTCGATCTCGCGCAGCAGCGTGCGGTAGATGTTGGCCATCATCAGCCCGGGTTTCTGCGGCTGGCGGTCGGCCTCGGGCAGCAGCGCCAGCGCCTCGTCGTAGCAGCGCTGCGCGCGCTCGGCCTGGAAGCGCATCAGCGCGGCGAAGCGCTCGCTGTAGCTGCGCGAGATGATCTCCTGCGCCTTGACGTCGAACTGCTTCAGCTCCGACACCGGCAGGTAGATGCGGCCGCGCCGCGCGTCGTCGCCGACGTCGCGGATGATGTTGGTGAGCTGCATCGCCAGGCCGAGCTTGTGCGCGTAGGCGATGGTCGCGTCGCTGCTGCGCCCGAAGATGTTCGCCGCGACCTCGCCGACCACGCCGGCCACCAGGTGGCAGTAGTGCGCCAGCGCCGGGAAGTCGAGGTAGCGCGACTGTTCGAGGTCCATGCGGCAGCCGGCGATCACCGCCTGCAGGTGCTCGGCGCGGATGTCGAAGCCGGCGGCGATCGGTTGCAGCGCCTGCATCACCGGATGCGTCGGGCGGCCGGCGAAGGCGGCGTCGACCTCGCGCCGCCACCACTCCAGCTTGGTGGCGGCGACGCCGGGGTCGTGCACCTCGTCGACCACGTCGTCCACCTCGCGGCAGAAGGCGTAGAAGGCGGTGATCGCGGCGCGCCGCGGCGGCGGCAGGAACAGGAAGGCGTAGTAGAAGCTCGAGCCGCTGCGCGCCGCCTTCTGCTGCACGTACTCCTGCGGCGTCATGCGGCGCTCCCGGCCAGGGCGGGCGGGGCGGCGCGCATGCGCAGCGCGCGCCACAGCATCGGCGGCGCGTCGGCCGCGCGCAGCGTCGGGCGCTCGCGCAGCGTGGCGAAGTCGAGCGCGGCGATCTTGTCGAGGATGCGCAGCCCGCCTTGCACCACCAGGCGCAGCTCCCAGCCGGCGCGGCCGCCGACGCGGTGCACCAGCGGCGCGCCTTCGAGCATCAGCGTGCGCGCCCAGCCGCATTCCTCGCGCAGCAGCGCACGAAGCTGCGGCGAGTCGGTGCGCGCCAGCAGCGTGTCGCCCGCCAGGCCGTGGCGGCGGCAGTCGCTCTCGGGGACGTAGAGCCGGCCGCGCGCGGTGTCGACGCCGAGGTCCTGCCAGAAGTTGATCAGTTGCAGCGCGGTGCAGATCGCGTCCGAGCGGCGCAGCGAGGCCTCGTCGGCCACGCCGTACAGATGCAGCAGCAGCCGGCCGACCGGGTTCGCGGAGCGGCGGCAGTAGTCGAGCAGCTCGGCGCGGTCGGCGTAGCGCGGCTTGACCAGGTCCTGCGCGAAGGCGTCGAGCAGGTCGTGCAGCGGCGCCGGCGGCAGCGCGTGCTCGCGCAGCGCGCGCGCCAGCGCGGCGAACACCTGCGGCCAGCGCGTCGAGACGGCCTGGCCCGCCACCGCCGCCGCGAGATCGGCGCGGTAGGCGGCCAGCTCGGCCAGCCGCTGCGCCGGCGTGGCATCGCCTTCGTCGGCGATGTCGTCGGCGGTGCGCGCGAAGGCGTAGATCGCCGCGATCGGCGCGCGCAGCGCCGGCGGGCAGAGCCAGGAGGCGACGGGGAAGTTTTCGTAGTGATCGACGCTCACGGGGCCGATTGTCCACGGCCCGCCGCGCCGTGACCGCGACGCGCGGCGGGTCGGGGTTTGACAGAGCGCAAGCCGATCAATATATTACTGACCAGTCAGTCAGTTAGGAAGTTCATGAAACCGCTGCATGTGCTCGTGCTCGCCAGCGTCGCCGCCCTGGCGGCCTGTTCCAAGCCGGAACCCGCTGCGCCGCCGGTGCGCGCGGTACGCACTGTGACGGTGGCGCCGCAATCGGCCGGCGGCGTGCAGGAGTACGCCGGCGAGGTGCGGGCGCGCACCGAGTCGCGCCTGGGTTTCCGAGTCGGCGGCAAGATCGTGCGCCGCGACGTCGACCTGGGCGCCAGCGTCAAGGTTGGACAGCGGCTGGCGCAGCTCGACCCGCAGGATTTGCGGCTCGGCCAGGAGGCGGCGAGGGCGGCGCTGTCGGCGGCGCAGGTGAACCACGACCAGGCCGCCGCCGACTTCAAGCGCTTCAAGGAACTGCGCGACCAGGGGTTCATCAGCTCGGCCGAGCTGGAGCGCCGCGAGACCGCGCTGAAAGCCGCCGCCGCCCAGCTCGAGCAGGCGCGCGCGCAAAGCAGCGTGCAGGGCAACCAGGCGGCCTACACCGCGCTGACCGCCGACGCCAAGGGCGTGATCACCGCCGTCGAGGCCGAGCCCGGCATGGTGGTGGCGGCCGGCACGCCGGTGCTGCGCCTGGCGCACGACGGCCCGCGCGACGTGGTGTTCGCGGTGCCCGAGGACAAGGTGGCGCTGATCCGCCAGCTCGGCGAGGCGCCGGGCCGCTTCAGCGTCACGCTGTGGGGCGAGGCGGGCGCGCCGCTGCCGGCGACGATCCGCGAGGTCTCGGCCGCCGCCGACCCGGTGACGCGCACCTTCCTCGTCAAGGCCGACGTCGGCCAGGCGCCGGTCAAGCTCGGCCAGACCGCGACGGTGCGCGTCGCGCTGCCGCAGACCGCCGGCGTGACCAAGCTGCCGCTGACCGCGCTGAAGGAGGAGCAGGGCCGCTCCATCGTGTGGGTGGTCGACCCGCAGAGCATGACGGTGCGCGCGCAGCCCGTGCAGGTGGCCGGCGCCGACGGCAACGACGCGGTGATCGGCGCCGGTCTGCAGCCCGGCCAGGTGGTCGTCACGGCCGGCGTGCACGTGCTCAACGCCGGCCAGCAGGTGAAGTTCTACGTCGAGCCCGGCGCCGCGAGCGCCGCCGCGGCCTCCGCGGCCGCCGGCGCCGCGCAGGTGAGCGTCAAGTGAGCGGGGCGAACGCGCCGCGGCAGCCGTCGCGCTTCAACATCTCGCGCTGGGCGCTCGACCATCCGGCGCTGACGCGCTACCTGCTGGTCGTGCTGCTGGTGCTGGGCGTCGCCGCGTACTTCCAGCTCGGCCAGGACGAAGACCCGCCCTTCACCTTCCGCGCGATGGCGATGCGCGTGTTCTGGCCCGGCGCCACCGCGCAGCAGGTGGCCGACCAGGTGACCGACAAGCTCGAGCGCACGCTGCAGGAGGTGCCCTACGCCGACAAGATCCGCAGCTACTCCAAGCCGGGCGAGGCGCTGATCATCTTCCAGGTGAAGGACAACTCGCCGCCGCGCGAGATGGCGCAGATCTGGTACACGGTGCGCAAGAAGATCGGCGACATGCGCGCCACGCTGCCGGCCGGCGTGATCGGTCCCTACTTCAACGACGAGTTCGGCGACGTCTACGGCTCGATCTACGCGCTCTCGGCCGACGGCTTCAGCTACCAGCAGCTCAAGGACCAGGCCGACTTCGTGCGCCAGCGGCTGCTGAAGGTCAAGCACGTCAACAAGGTGCAGATCTTCGGCGCGCAGGACGAGAAGGTGTTCGTCGAGATCCCGCAGAAGCGCCTCGCGCAGCTCGGGCTGGACTTCAACCAGGTGATCGCGCAGCTCGGCCAGCAGAACGCGGTGGAGTCGGCCGGCACGATCAACGCGCCCACCGACGTGCTGCAGGTGCGCGTGGCGGGGCAGTTCAACACCGTCGAGGAGCTGGAGCGCTTCCCGATCCGCGCCAACGGCGCGAGCTTCCGGCTCGGCGACATCGCGCGGATCCGGCGCGACTACGTCGACCCGCCGCAGGTCAAGGTGCGCCACCAGGGCAAGGAGGTGATCGCGCTGGGCATCTCGATGGCCAAGGGCGGCGACATCATCGAGATGGGCCACGCGCTGCGCGGGGCCACCGATGCGATCCGCGCCGAGCTGCCGGTGGGCATCGAGATGAGCCAGTTCCAGGACCAGTCGACCATCGTGTCGCGCTCGGTCGGCGAGTTCGTCAAGGTGCTGATCGAGGCGGTGGTGATCGTGCTGGCGGTCAGCTTCGTCAGCCTCGGGCTGCACCTCAAGCCGCGCTTCCGGCTCGACTGGCGCCCCGGCCTGGTGGTGGCGATCACCATCCCGCTGGTGCTGGCCATCACCTTCGTGGCGATGTACTACTGGGGCGTCGGCCTGCACAAGATCTCGCTGGGCTCGCTGATCGTCGCGCTCGGGCTGCTGGTCGACGACGCGATCATCGCCGTCGAGATGATGGTGCGAAAGCTCGAGGAGGGCTACGACAAGGTGCGCGCCGCCACCTTCGCCTACGAGGCCACCGCGATGCCGATGCTCACCGGCACGCTGATCACCGCGGTGGGCTTCCTGCCGATCGGGCTGGCGAAGTCGACGGTAGGCGAATACACCTTCGCGATCTTCGCCGTCACCGCCGCGGCGCTGGTGATCTCGTGGTGCGTGTCGGTGTACTTCGTGCCCTACCTCGGCACGCTGCTGCTGCAGACGCGGCCGCACGCCAACGCCGACGAGCCGCACGAACTGTTCGACACGCCGTTCTACACGCGCTTTCGCGCGCTGGTGAACTGGTGCGTGCAGCACCGCTGGATCACCATCGGCCTGACCGTCGCCACGCTGGCGCTCGGCGTGGCCGGCATGAGCCGGGTGCAGAACCAGTTCTTCCCCGATTCGAGCCGGCTCGAGGTGCTGGTCGACCTGTGGTACCCGGAGGGCACCGCCTACGCCGCCAACGAGGAGGTCACCCGGCGCGTCGAGGCGCGCGTGATGCAGCTCGACGGCGTGGCCCACGTCACCACCTGGGTCGGCAGCGGCGCCGAGCGCTTCGCGCTGGTGATCGACCAGATCTTCCCGCAGAGCAACGTCAGCCAGTTGATCGTGATGTCCACCGACCTGGCGGCGCGCGAGAAGCTGCGCCGCGAGCTGCCGGCGCTGCTGGCCAGCGAGTTCCCCGAGGCGCGCGCGCGCGCCAAGCTGCTGCCCAACGGGCCGCCGGTGCCGTACCCGGTGCAGTTCCGCGTCGTCGGGCCCGACCCCGCGCAGGTGCGCGCCTATGCCGACGAGGTCAAGGCGATCATGCACGCCAACCCGAACATGCGCGGCGTCAACGACAACTGGAACGAGTCGGTCAAGGTGCTGCGCCTGGCCATCGACCAGGACAAGGCGCGCGCGCTCGGCGTCAGCAGCCAGGCCATCGCGCAGGCGGCGCGCGTCTTCAACAGCGGCAGCACGATCGGCCAGTACCGCGAGGGCGACAAGCTGATCGACATCGTGCTGCGCCAGCCGCTCGACGAGCGCGACACCATCACCGCGCTGGCCAACGGCTACGTGCCGTCGGCCAGCGGGCGCAGCATCCCGCTCGGCCAGATCGCCAAGGCCTCGTTCACCTGGGAGCCCGGCGTGCTGTGGCGCGAGGGGCGCGACTACGCCGCCACCGTGCAGGGCGACATCGTCGACGGCCTGCAGGGCGCGACCGTGACCGCGCAGCTCGATCCGCTGTTCAAGCCGATCCGCGAGAAGATGCTTCCCGGCTACCGCATCGAGGTGGCCGGCGCGGTGGAGGAAAGCAGCAAGGGCCAGGGCTCGATCGCCGCCGGCGCGCCGCTGATGCTGTTCATCATGTTCACGCTGCTGATGCTGCAACTGCACAGCTTCAGCCGCGCGATGCTGGTGTTCCTGACCGGGCCGATGGGCATCGCCGGCGTGGCCGCCGCGCTGCTGCTGCTCGACCGGCCGTTCGGCTTCGTCGCGCTGCTCGGCGTGATCGCGCTGATGGGCATGATCATGCGCAACTCGGTGATCCTGATCGACCAGATCGAGCACGACCGCGAGCGCGGCGTCGCCACCTGGGACGCGATCGTCGAGGCCGCGGTGCGGCGCTTCCGCCCGATCATCCTGACCGCCGCGGCGGCGGTGCTGGCGATGATCCCGCTGTCGCGCAGCGGCTTCTGGGGGCCGATGGCGGTGGCCATCATGGGCGGGCTGGTCGTGGCGACCGCCTTGACGCTGCTGGCGCTGCCGGCGATGTACGCGGCCTGGTTCCGCGTCAAACCGGCCCGGGAGGAGCGGCGCGCCGCATCCCGCTAAAATCGCCGGCTTGCCGTCGAGGCCGTCCCCCATGCGCGGGTGGCGAAATTGGTAGACGCACCAGGTTTAGGTCCTGACGCCAGCGATGGTGTGGGGGTTCGAGTCCCCCCCGCGCACCAGACATTCAACCCTCCAGTCCGAGAACATCATGTCCGTCCAAGTCGAAACCCTCGAGAAGCTCGAGCGCCGCATCACGCTGACCCTGCCCGCCGACGTGATCCAGTCGGAGGTGGAGTCGCGCCTGAAGCGCCTGGCCCGCACCGTGAAGGCCGACGGTTTCCGCCCGGGCAAGGTGCCGATGAGCGTGGTGGCGCAGCGCTACGGCTACTCGGTGCACTACGAGGTGATGAACGACAAGGTTGGCGAGCAGTTCAACACCGCCGTCAACGAAGCCAAGCTGCGCGTGGCCGGCGCGCCGCGCATCACCGAGAAGGAAGGCGCGCCCGAGGGCCAGGTGGCCTTCGACGCCACCTTCGAGGTCTACCCCGAGGTGACGATCGGCGACCTCGCCGGCGCCGAGGTCGAGCGCGTCTCGACCGAAGTCACCGAGGCCGCGATCGACAAGACGCTGGACATCCTGCGCAAGCAGCGCCGCACCTTCCAGCAGCGCGCCGCCGCCGACGGCGCCGCCGAGGGCGACCGCGTGAGCATCGACTTCGAGGGCAAGATCGACGGCGTGCCCTTCGAGGGCGGCAAGGCCGAGGGCTTCCAGTTCATCATCGGCGAAGGCCAGATGCTCGAGCAGTTCGACCAGGCCGTGCGCGGCATGAAGGCCGGCGAGAGCAAGACCTTCCCGCTGCAGTTCCCGGCCGACTACCACGGCAAGGACGTGGCCGGCAAGGAGGCCGACTTCCTCGTCACGCTGAAGAAGATCGAGGCCCAGCACCTGCCCGAGGTGAACGAGGCGTTGGCCAAGTCGCTGGGCATCCAGGACGGCACGGTCGAGGCGCTGCGCGCCGACATCCGCAAGAACCTCGAGCGCGAGGTGAAGTTCCGCGTGCAGGCGCGCAACAAGGCCAGCGTGATGGAGGCGCTGGTCAAGGTCGCCGAGCTCGAGGTGCCCAAGGCGCTGGTGGCCGGCGAGGTGGAGCGCATGACCGAGGGCGCGCGCGCCGACCTGAAGAAGCGCGGCATCAAGGACGCCGACAAGGCGCCGATCCCGAAGGAGATCTTCGAGCCGCAGGCCGAGCGCCGCGTGCGCCTGGGCCTGGTGGTCGGCGAGTTGGTGCGCGCCAACAACCTGCAGGCCAAGCCCGAGCAGTTGCAGGCGCACATCGAGGAGATGGCGCAGAGCTACGAGCGCCCGGCCGAGGTGGTGCGCTGGTACCTGAGCGACCGCAGCCGCATGGCCGAGGTCGAGGCGGTGGTGATCGAGAACAACGTCGCCGACTTCGTGCTCGCCAAGGCCAAGGTCAGCGACAAGGCCGTGCCGTTCGACGAACTGATGGTCGGCTGAGTTCGGGCAATATTCGCGTCTGACGCAATCCAAGGAACCGCATGAGCGCGCTCGACACCACCGGCCTGGGCATGGTGCCCATGGTCATCGAAACCTCCGGCCGGGGCGAACGCGCCTACGACATCTACAGCCGGCTGCTGCGCGAGCGCATCATCTTCCTCGTCGGCCCGGTCAACGACCAGTCGGCCAACCTGGTGGTGGCGCAACTGCTGTTCCTCGAGAGCGAGAACCCGGACAAGGACATCTACCTGTACATCAACTCGCCGGGCGGCTCGGTGAGCGCGGGCATGTCGATCTACGACACGATGCAGTTCATCAAGCCCGACGTCTCGACGATGTGCCTGGGCATGGCCGCCAGCATGGGCTCGTTCCTGCTGATGGCCGGCGCCAAGGGCAAGCGCGTGGCGCTGCCGAACTCGCGCGTGATGATCCACCAGCCGTCCGGGGGCGCGCAGGGCCAGGCCACCGACATCGAGATCCACGCGCGCGAGATCCTCAAGACGCGCGAGAAGCTCAACCAGATCTACGCCGAACGCACCGGCCAGCCGCTGTCCAAGATCCAGGCCGACATGGAGCGTGACTTCTACCTCGATGCCGAAGAGGCCAAGGCCTACGGCCTGATCGACCAGGTGATCAGCCAGCGCCCCTGAGCCTGAGTCGCCCGCCGAGCGCGGAAGAACGCGCAAAGCGCCGGAAAACGCCTGCTTGCGGGGCATTTCCACGGGGCGGGGCGGGTCGGCTTTTCCACTATCATTGCCCGGACGCTACCCACCCAGGCACTCCACACATGGCCGACAAGAAAGGCTCCGCCACCGAGAAGGTGCTTTACTGCTCCTTTTGCGGCAAGAGCCAGCACGAAGTCAAGAAGCTGATCGCCGGCCCGTCGGTGTTCATCTGCGACGAGTGCATCGAGCTGTGCAACGACATCATCCGCGACGAGGTGCCGGCCGAGGGCGAGCAGGCGCGTTCGCCGAAGTCCGACCTGCCGATCCCGACCGAGATCAAGAGCATCCTCGACCAGTACGTGATCGGCCAGGACGCGGCCAAGCGCACGCTCGCGGTGGCGGTCTACAACCACTACAAGCGGCTCAAGCACATGAGCCGCACCAAGGACGAGGTCGAGCTCGCCAAGAGCAACATCCTGCTGATCGGGCCCACCGGCTCGGGCAAGACGCTGCTCGCGCAGACGCTGGCGCGGCTGCTCAACGTGCCCTTCGTGATCGCCGACGCGACCACGCTGACCGAGGCCGGCTACGTCGGCGAGGACGTCGAGAACATCATCCAGAAGCTGCTGCAGAACTGCGGCTACGACGTCGAGAAGGCGCAGCGCGGCATCGTCTACATCGACGAGATCGACAAGATCTCGCGCAAGGCCGACAACCCCAGCATCACGCGCGACGTGTCGGGCGAGGGCGTGCAGCAGGCGCTGCTCAAGCTGGTGGAAGGCACGATGGCCAGCGTGCCGCCGCAGGGCGGGCGCAAGCACCCGAACCAGGACTTCCTGCAGATCGACACGACCAACATCCTGTTCATCTGCGGCGGCGCCTTCGACGGGCTGGAGAAGGTGATCCAGGGCCGCACCGAGCGCTCCGGCATCGGCTTCGGCGCCACCGTGCACGGCAAGTCGGAGCGGCGCGTCTCGGAGGTGTTCCGCGAGGTCGAGCCGGAAGACCTGATCAAGTTCGGCCTGATCCCCGAACTGGTCGGCCGCCTGCCGGTGGTGGCCACGCTGGGCGAGCTGACCGAGGACGCGCTGGTGCAGATCCTCACCGAGCCGAAGAATGCGCTGGTCAAGCAGTACCAGAAGCTGTTCGGCATGGACGGCGTCGAGCTGGAGATTCGCCCCTCGGCGCTGGCCGCCATCGCGCGCAAGGCGCTGGCGCGCAAGACCGGCGCGCGCGGCCTGCGCTCGATCATGGAGCATTCGCTGATCGACACCATGTTCGACCTGCCCAACCTCGACGGCGTGGCCAAGGTGGTGCTGGACGAACACACCATCGAGGAAGAGGCCAAGCCGCTGCTCGTCTACCGCGAGCAGGCCAAGGCGAGCGCCTGAAGTCCGGTGAGCCGCGCCCGGTTCCGCGCGCGGCTCCTTGCAATTGACCGCTCGGGCCGCAGATGGGCCTGAGAAAGAGAGGTTCCCAATGTCCGGACATCCCGTACTGCCCGCCGAGAAGATCAACCTGCCGCTGCTGCCGCTGCGCGACGTGGTGGTCTTCCCGCACATGGTGATCCCGCTGTTCGTGGGCCGCCCGAAGTCGATCAAGGCGCTCGAGGTGGCGATGGAAGCCGGCCGGCAGATCATGCTGGTCGCGCAGAAGGCCGCCGGCAAGGACGAGCCCAAGCCCGACGACATGTTCGAGGTCGGCTGCGTCTCCAGCATCCTGCAGATGCTCAAGCTGCCCGACGGCACGGTGAAGGTGCTGGTCGAGGGCATCCAGCGCGCCAACACCCACCAGATCAGCGACAACGGCGAATACTTCGTCGCCGACGTGACGCCGGTGCCGCCCGAGGCCGACAGCAAGCCCGAGGTCGAGGCGCTGCGCCGCGCGGTGACGCAGCAGTTCGACCAGTACGTCAAGCTCAACAAGAAGATCCCGCCGGAGATCCTGACCTCGATCTCGGGCATCGACGACGCCGGGCGCCTGGCCGACACCATCGCCGCGCACCTGCCGCTCAAGCTGGAGAACAAGCAGTCGGTGCTCGACCTGTTCGCGGTCGACAAGCGCCTGGAGAAGCTGCTCGAGCAGCTCGAGCACGAGGTCGACATCCTGCAGGTGGAAAAGCGCATCCGCGGCCGCGTCAAGCGCCAGATGGAGAAGAGCCAGCGCGAGTACTACCTGAACGAGCAGGTCAAGGCCATCCAGAAGGAGCTGGGCGACGGCGAGGAGGGCGCCGATCTCGAGGAGCTCGAGAAGAAGATCATCGCCGCCAAGATGCCCAAGGAGGCGCGCAAGAAGGCCGACGGCGAGCTGAAGAAGCTCAAGCTGATGTCGCCGATGAGCGCCGAGGCGACGGTGGTGCGCAACTACATCGACACGCTGATCAACCTGCCCTGGAGCAAGAAGACCAAGATCAAGCACGACCTGGCCTTCGCCGAGCAGGTGCTCAACGAAGACCACTACGGGCTGGAGAAGGTCAAGGACCGCATCCTCGAATACCTCGCGGTGCAGCAGCGCGTCGACAAGGTCAAGGCGCCCATCCTGTGCCTGGTCGGGCCTCCGGGCGTGGGCAAGACCTCGCTGGGCCAGTCGGTGGCGCGCGCCACCGGGCGCAAGTTCGTGCGCATGGCGCTGGGCGGCGTGCGCGACGAGGCCGAGATCCGGGGCCACCGCCGCACCTACATCGGCTCGATGCCGGGCAAGGTGCTGCAGTCGCTGACCAAGGTCGGCACGCGCAACCCGCTGTTCCTGCTCGACGAGATCGACAAGCTCGGCATGGACTTCCGTGGCGATCCGTCGTCGGCCTTGCTGGAGGTGCTCGACCCCGAGCAGAACCACACCTTCGGCGACCACTACGTCGAGGTCGACTTCGACCTGTCGGACACGATGTTCATCGCGACCTCGAACTCGATGAACATCCCGCCGGCGCTGCTCGACCGCATGGAGGTGATCCGCCTGTCGGGCTACACCGAGGACGAGAAGGTCAACATCGCGTCGCGCTACCTTTGCCCCAAGCAGCGCAAGAACAACGGCGTGAAGGACGAGGAGCTGGACGTCACCGAGAGCGCGATCCGCGGCGTGATCCGCTACTACACGCGCGAGGCCGGCGTGCGCTCGCTCGAACGCGAGATCAGCAAGATCTGCCGCAAGGTGGTCAAGTCGATCCAGCTCAAGCAGGTGAGCGAGAAGGTCGTCGTCACCGAGGACAACCTCAACGACTTCCTCGGCGTGCGCAAGTTCAGCTACGGCCAGGCCGAGAAGCAGAACCAGGTCGGCCAGGTGGTCGGCCTCGCGTGGACCGAGGTCGGCGGCGACCTGTTGACCATCGAGGCGGCGGTGATGCCCGGCAAGGGCAACATCATCCGCACCGGCCAGCTCGGCGACGTGATGAAGGAGTCGGTCGAGGCGGCGCGCTCGGTGGTGCGTTCGCGCGCGCGACTCCTGGGCATCAAGGACGAGCTGTTCGAGAAGCGCGACGTGCACATCCACGTGCCCGACGGCGCGACGCCCAAGGACGGGCCGAGCGCGGGCATCGCGATGACGACGGCCTTCGTCTCGGCGCTGACCGGCATCCCGGTGCGCGCCGACGTGGCGATGACCGGCGAGATCACGCTGCGCGGCGAGGTCACGGCGATCGGCGGCCTGAAGGAGAAGCTGCTCGCGGCGCACCGCGGCGGCATCAAGACGGTGCTGATTCCCGAGGAGAACGCCAAGGACCTGCAGGACATTCCCGAGAACGTGAAGAACCACCTCGAGATCGTTCCGGTGAAGTGGATCGACCGCGTGCTCGAAATCGCCTTGCAGTCCGCGCCGCAGCCGCTGCCCGACGAGGAGCCGGCCAAGGCGGGCGAGAGCGCCAAGCCGGCCGACGGCACCGGCGAGGCGGTGATGCAGCACTGAATTTTGTGTATACTGTGAGGCTCACGCGGGAGTAGCTCAGTTGGTAGAGCGCAACCTTGCCAAGGTTGAGGTCGCGAGTTCGAGACTCGTCTCCCGCTCCAGAGTCTGATCGGAAAAGGGAAGCCCAGGCTTCCCTTTTTTGTCAGAATCCCGCTCGCGGCGCGGTAGCAAAGCGGTTATGCAGTGGATTGCAAATCCATCTAGGTCGGTTCGACTCCGGCCCGCGCCTCCACAGAATTCTCCATCGGGCCTCGCCGTGCGCGAGGCCCTTTTCTTTGCGCGCGCCGATAATCGCGCCCGGCCGCCCGGGTGGTGAAATCGGTAAACACAGCGGACTTAAAATCCGCCGCCTCTCGCAAGAGGGCTTGCGGGTTCGATGCCCGCCCCGGGCACCACGCCGAGCCCGCGCTTGCATCGTTGCGCGCCCCGTCATCGTGCGTCTAAAATAGCACGATCGTTCGATTTTAAGTGTCAATACAGCAGGAGCCTGCCGGATGAAGATCCTCGTCCCCGTCAAGCGAGTGGTGGACTACAACGTGAAGGTACGCGTCAAGAGCGACGGCACGGGAGTGGACATCGCCAACGTGAAGATGAGCATGAACCCCTTCGACGAGATTGCCGTGGAGGAAGCGGTGCGGCTCAAGGAGAAGGGCGCGGCCAGCGAAGTGATCGCCGTGTCCTGCGGCGTCGCGCAGTGCCAGGAGACGCTGCGCACCGCGATGGCCATAGGCGCCGACCGCGCCATCCTGGTCGAGACCGACGCCGAACTCCAGCCGCTGGCCGTGGCCAAGCTGCTCAAGGCCCTGGTCGACAAGGAGCAGCCCGGCCTGGTCATCCTGGGCAAACAGGCCATCGACGACGACTGCAACCAGACCGGCCAGATGCTCGCCGCGCTGGCCGAACTGCCGCAGGCCACCTTCGCCAGCAAAGTCGAAGTCGCCGACGGCAAGGCCAAAGTCACCCGCGAAGTCGACGGCGGCCTGGAGACCCTGTCGGTCAGCCTGCCGGCCGTCATCACCACCGACCTGCGCCTGAACGAGCCGCGCTACGTCACGCTGCCCAACATCATGAAGGCCAAGAAGAAGCCGCTGGAGACCGTCAAGCCGGCGGATCTCGGCGTGGACGTGGCCCCGCGCATCAAGACCCTGAAGGTCAGCGAGCCGCCCAAGCGCAGCGCCGGCATCAAGGTGCCCGACGTGGCCACGCTGGTCGCAAAACTCAAGAACGACGCCAAGGTGATCTGAGATGCCCATCCTCGTCATTGCCGAACACGACCACGGCGCCCTCAAGGGCGCGACCCTGAACACCGTGACTGCCGCGCTGCAATGCGGCGGCGACGTGCACGTGCTGGTGGCCGGGCAGAACGCCGCCGGCGCGGCGCAGGCCGCCGGCCAGCTCCAGGGCGTGGCCAAGGTGCTGCACGCCGACGGCGCGAGCCTGGCCGAGCAGCTCGCCGAGAACGTCGCCGCGCAGGTGCTGGCGCTCGCCGCGAACTACAGCCACATCCTGTTCCCCGCCACCGCGCACGGCAAGAACGTCGCGCCGCGCGTGGCCGCCAAGCTCGACGTGGCGCAGATCAGCGACATCACCCGGGTGATCGGCCCCGACACCTTCGAGCGCCCGATCTACGCCGGCAACGCGATTGCCACCGTGCAGAGCCAGGACGCGGTCAAGGTCGTCACCGTGCGCAGCACCGGCTTCGACGCGGCGGGCCAGGGCGGCAGCGCCGCCGTCGAGACCGTCGCCGCCGTGGCCGACAGCGGCAAGAGCAGCTTCGTCGGCAGCGAGCTGGCCAAGAGCGACCGGCCGGAGCTGACCGCGGCCAAGATCATCGTCTCGGGCGGCCGGGCGATGGGCAGCAGCGAGAAGTTCACGGAGGTGCTGACGCCGCTGGCCGACAAGCTCGGCGCCGCGCTGGGGGCCAGCCGCGCGGCGGTGGATGCCGGTTATGCGCCCAACGACTGGCAGGTCGGGCAGACGGGCAAGATCGTCGCGCCGAGCCTGTACATCGCCTGCGGCATCAGCGGGGCGATCCAGCACCTGGCAGGCATGAAGGACTCCAAGGTCATCGTGGCCATCAACAAGGACCCCGAGGCCCCCATCTTCAGCGTCGCAGACTTCGGCCTCGAGGCCGATCTGTTCACCGCCGTGCCGGAGCTGGTGGCCGCGCTCTGAGTCGCCGCGCGCCTTCCGGATCAGCCCGTTCGCCGATCTCCCTGGCCGACGGGCTTTTTCTTGCCTGAATCTCTTCGAGGATGACACCGTGAGCTACGTCGCGCCGATCAAGGACATGCTGTTCTGCATGAAGGAACTCGCCGGACTGGAGGAAGTGGCGAAGCTGCCCGGCTTCGAGGAGGCCGGCCTGGACACCGCGCAGGCGGTGCTGGAGGAATGCGCCAGGCTCAACGAGGGCGTGATCGCGCCGCTGAACTGGGAGGGCGACAAGTACCCCTCGTCGTGGCACGACGGCAAGGTGACGACCACGCCGGGCTTCAAGGAGGCCTTCCGCCAGTTCGCCGAGGGCGGCTGGCAGGGCTTGCAGCATCCGGCCGAAGTCGGCGGCCAGGGCCTGCCCAAGACCATAGGCGCGGCCTGCGGCGAGATGCTCAACAGCGCCAACCTCAGCTTCGCGCTGTGCCCGCTGCTGACCGACGGCGCGATCGAGGCGCTGCTGACCGCCGGCACGCCCGAGCAGCAGGCCACCTACATCCCGAAGATGATCTCCGGCGAGTGGACCGGCACGATGAACCTCACCGAGCCTCAGGCCGGCAGCGACCTCGCGCTGGTGCGCACGCGCGCCGAGCCGCAGCCCGACGGCACGTACCGCATCTTCGGCACCAAGATCTTCATCACCTACGGCGAGCACGACATGGCGGACAACATCGTCCACCTCGTGCTCGCGCGCATCGCCGGCGCGCCCGAGGGCGTGAAGGGCATCAGCCTGTTCATCGTGCCGAAGTTCCTGGTCGACGCCGACGGCTCGCCGGGCGCGCGCAACGACGTGCACTGCGTCAGCATCGAGCACAAGCTGGGCATCAAGGCGAGCCCGACGGCGGTGCTGCAGTTCGGCGACAAGGGCGGCGCGATCGGCCAGTTGATCGGCCAGGAGAACCGCGGCCTCGAGTACATGTTCATCATGATGAACGCGGCGCGCTACGCGGTGGGCATGCAGGGCATCGCGGTGGCCGAGCGCGCCTACCAGAAGGCGGTGGCCTACGCGAAGGACCGCGTGCAGTCGCGCCCGGTGGACGGCTCGCTGCCCGGCAGCGCGGCGATCATCCACCACCCCGACGTGAAGCGCATGCTGATGACGATGCGCGCCTATACCGAAGGCTGCCGCGCGATGGCGCTGGCCGCCGCGGCCGCCTACGACGCCGCGCACCACCACCCCGACAAGGACGTGCGCGCGCAGAACCAGGCCTTCTACGAGTTCATGGTGCCGCTGGTGAAGGGCTACTCCACCGAGATGAGCGTCGAGGTCGCCAGCCTGGGCGTGCAGGTGCACGGCGGCATGGGCTTCATCGAGGAGACCGGCGCGGCGCAGTACTACCGCGACGCGCGCATCCTGACGATCTACGAAGGCACGACCGCGATCCAGGCCAACGACCTGATCGGCCGCAAGACCGCGCGCGACGGCGGCCAGACCGCCAAGGCGATCGCGCGGCAGATCGAGCAGACCGAAGCCGCGCTGGCCAAGAGCGCCAGCGCCGCCGCGCGGGCCATGCAGGCGCGGCTGCGCGCCGCGCGCGAGGCCTTCGTGCAGGTGGTCGACTTCGTCGCCGGCAACACCAAGGCGAGCCCGAACGCGGTGTTCGCCGGTTCGGTGCCCTACCTGATGCTGGCCGGCAACCTGATGGCCGGCTGGCAGATGGCGCGCGCGCTGCTCGCCGCCGAGGCGCTGCTCGCGCAGGCCGATGCCGACCAGCCTTTCCTCACCGCCAAGATCGCCACCGCGCGCTTCTACGCCGAGCACCTGCTGAGCCGCGTGCCCGGCATGCGCGACGCCATCGTCGCCGGCGGCGAGAGCGTCAACGCGCTGCCCATCGACGCCTTCTGACAACGCCCACCCGGAGACCACGACGTGTCGCTGCCGCCCATCCTCGCCAAGCTTCCGCTGCCGGCGATCGCCTCGCCGATGTTCATCATCAGCAACCCCAGGCTCGTGATCGAGCAGTGCAAGGCCGGCATCGTCGGCTCGATGCCGGCGCTCAACGCGCGCCCGGCCGAGCAGCTCGACGAGTGGCTGGCCGAGATCACCGAGACGCTGGCGGCGTACGACCGCGCGAACCCGGACAGGCCGGCCGCGCCGTTCGCGATCAACCAGATCGTGCACAAGACGAACGACCGGCTCGAACACGACATGCAGGTGTGCGCCAAGTACAAGGTGCCGATCGTGATCACCTCGCTGGGCGCGCGCACCGACATCAACGAGGCGGTGCACGGCTGGGGCGGCATCGTGCTGCACGACATCATCAACAACGCCTTCGCGAAGAAGGCGATCGAGAAGGGCGCCGACGGCCTGATCGCGGTGGCGGCCGGCGCCGGCGGCCATGCCGGCGTGAAGAGCCCGTTCGCGCTGATCCAGGAGATCCGCGGCTGGTTCGACGGGCCGGTGGCGCTGTCGGGCGCCATCGCCACCGGCGGCGCCATCCTCGCCGCGCAGGCGATGGGCGCCGACCTGGCCTATATCGGCTCGGCCTTCATCGCCACCGACGAGGCGCGCGCCAGCGACGCCTACAAGCAGGCGATCGTCGAAGGCACGTCGGACGACATCGTCTACTCGAACCTGTTCACCGGCGTGCACGGCAACTACCTCAAGCCCTCGATCCGCGCCGCCGGCCTGGACCCCGACAACCTGCCCGAGAGCGACCCGAGCAAGATGAGCTTCGGCGGCGGCGAGGGCTCCAAGTCCAAGGCCTGGAAGGACATCTGGGGCTGCGGCCAGGGCATCGCCGCGGTCGACAAGGTGGTGCCGGCCGGCGAGCTGGTGGCGCGCCTGGCGCGCGAGTACCAGGCGGCACGGCAGCGGCTGCGCGCCGCCTGAGCGCGCGCCTAGGCACGACTTCGCGTTTCCCCTAGGGGCCGCTTCAGCGGTGCGTCAGCATCGCTGCGGATCATGCGCGCCGGTGCTACAGTCGCGCCGGTGACTTTCCAGGTCCTTCCCGTCCCCTTTGCTGGTCCATCAGCCGAGGCGGGTCGCTAGTCCGCCAGCCGGTTAAGCCGTGTCGCGGAAGGTTTTTCAACCCACTACAGCGCTGGAAACCGGCGCGAGAGGTGAGCGAAGATGATGCAGCAATACAGGTCGAACTCGTACCTGTTCGGAGGCAACGCGCCCTACGTCGAGGAGATGTACGAGGCCTACCTCGACAACCCCGGCTCGGTTCCCGACAACTGGCGCACGTATTTCGACGCGCTCCAGCACGTTCCCGCCACCGACGGCAGCAACGCCCGCGACATGGCGCACGCCCCCGTCGTCGAATCCTTCGCGCAGCGCGCCAAGGCCAACGCCTTCGCCGTCAAGGCCAGCGCCAGCGAGCTGGCGGTGGCGCGCAAGCAGGTCCACGTCCAGTCGCTGATCGCGGCCTACCGCTCGCTGGGCGCGCGCTGGGCCGACCTCGACCCGCTCAAGCGCCAGGAGCGCCCCAAGATCCCCGAGCTGGAGCCGGCGTTCTACGACCTGAGCGAGTCCGACATGGACATCACGTTCAGCGCGACGAACACCTACTTCACCACCGCCGAGCACCAGACGCTGCGCGAGATCCTGCAGGCGCTGCGCGAAACCTACTGCGGCACCATCGGCGCCGAGTTCATGCACATCACCGAGCCGGTCGAGAAGCGCTGGTGGCAGCAGAAGCTGGAGGCCATCCGCAGCAAGCCCAGCTTCACGGCCGACGAGAAGAAGCACATCCTCGACCGCCTGACCGCCGCCGAGGGCCTGGAGCGCTACCTGCACACCAAGTACGTCGGCCAGAAGCGCTTCTCGCTGGAGGGCGGCGAGAGCTTCATCGCCTCGATGGACGAACTGGTGCAGGGCGCCGGCAAGCGCGGCGTGCAGGAGATGGTGATCGGCATGGCGCACCGCGGCCGCCTCAACGTGCTGGTCAACACGCTCGGCAAGATGCCCAAGGACCTGTTCGCCGAGTTCGACCACACCGCCAAGGAAGACCTGCCGGCCGGCGACGTCAAGTACCACCAGGGCTTCTCGTCGGACATCACCACGCCGGGCGGCCCGGTGCACCTGAGCCTGGCGTTCAACCCCTCGCACCTGGAGATCGTCAACCCGGTGGTCGAGGGCTCGGTCAAGGCGCGGCTGGACCGCCGCGGCGACAAGGAAGGCGACAGCGTGCTGCCCGTGCTGGTGCACGGCGACGCGGCCTTCGCCGGCCAGGGCGTGGTGATGGAGACGCTGGCGCTGGCGCAGACGCGCGGCTACTACACCGGCGGCACCGTGCACCTGGTGATCAACAACCAGATCGGCTTCACCACCAGCGACCCGCGCGACACGCGCTCGACGCTGTACTGCACCGACGTCGTCAAGATGATCGAGGCGCCGGTGCTGCACGTGAACGGCGACGACCCGGAAGCGGTGGTGCTGTGCACGCAGCTCGCGCTCGAGTACCGCCAGGAGTTCAACAAGGATGTCGTGGTCGACATCATCTGCTTCCGCAAGCTCGGCCACAACGAGCAGGACACGCCGGCGCTGACGCAGCCGCTGATGTACAAGAAGATCGGCCAGCACCCCGGCACGCGCAAGCTGTACGGCGACAAGCTGGTGGCGCAGGGCGTGCTGCCCGAAGGCGGCCCGGACGACATGGTCAAGGCCTTCCGCGCCGCGATGGACGCCGGCAAGCACACCGTCGATCCGGTGCTGACCAACTACAAGAGCAAGTACTCGGTCGACTGGGCGCCCTTCCTCGGCAAGAAGTGGACCGACGCGGCCGACACCGCGCTGCCGCTGACCGAGGTCAAGCGCCTGGCCGAGCGCATCACCACGCTGCCCGAGAAGTTCAAGCCGCACCCGCTGGTCGAGAAGGTGCTGGCCGACCGCGCCGCGATGGGCCGCGGCGAGATCAACGTCGACTGGGGCATGGGCGAGCACCTCGCCTTCGCCTCGCTGGTGGCCAGCGGCTACGCCGTGCGGCTGTCGGGCGAGGACTGCGGGCGCGGCACCTTCACGCACCGCCACTCGGTGCTGCACGACCAGAACCGCGAGCGCTGGGACGAAGGCACCTACACGCCGCTGCAGAACGTGGCCGAGGGCCAGGCGCCCTTCGTCGTGATCGACTCGCTGCTGTCGGAAGAGGCGGTGCTCGGCTTCGAGTACGGCTACGCCAGCGCCGAGCCGAACACGCTGACCATCTGGGAGGCGCAGTTCGGCGACTTCGCCAACGGCGCGCAGGTGGTCATCGACCAGTTCATCGCCTCCGGCGAGGTCAAGTGGGGCCGCGCCAACGGCCTGACGCTGATGCTGCCGCACGGCTACGAAGGCCAGGGCCCCGAGCACAGCTCGGCGCGCCTGGAGCGCTTCATGCAGCTCGCGGCGGACAACAACATGCAGGTGGTGCAGCCCACCTCGGCGAGCCAGATCTTCCACGTGCTGCGCCGCCAGATGGTGCGCATGTTCCGCAAGCCGCTGGTGCTGATGACGCCCAAGAGCCTGCTGCGCAACAAGGACGCCACCTCGCCGCTGAGCGAGTTCACGCGCGGCGAGTTCAAGACGGTGATCGGCGAGGTCAGCGCCGAGATCGTGCACGACAAGGTCAAGCGCGTGGTCGCGTGCTCGGGCAAGGTCTACTACGACCTCGTCAAGGCGCGCGCCGAGAAGAAGCACACCGACGTCGCGATCCTGCGCGTCGAGCAGCTCTACCCGTTCCCGCACAAGGCCTTCGCGACGGAGATGAAGAAGTACCCGAACGCGGTCGACGTGGTGTGGTGCCAGGACGAGCCGCAGAACCAGGGCGCCTGGTTCTTCGTGCAGCACCAGATCCACGAGAACATGCTGGAAGGCCAGAAGCTCGGCTACGCCGGGCGGCCCGCCTCGGCCTCGCCGGCGGTGGGCTACGCGCACCTGCACCAGGACCAGCAGAAGGCGCTGCTCGACCAGGCCTTCGGAAAACTCAAGGGTTTCGTCCTCACGAAATAGGTCCACCCCCGCAGCGCCCGGCGGCGCTGCGCCGCCGGCGGACCGGCCGAGCCGGGCCCGCGCGGCGGCCGCGCGGTACGTACAACACACTCTGAAGACACATCATGGCAATCGTCGAAGTGAAGGTTCCGCAACTGTCGGAATCGGTGGCCGAAGCCACCTTGCTGCAATGGAAGAAGAAGCCCGGCGAAGCCGTGGCGATCGATGAGATCCTGATCGAGATCGAAACCGACAAGGTCGTGCTCGAAGTGCCGGCGCCGGCCGCCGGCGTGATCGCCGACCTGGTCGTCGGCGACGGCGGCAGCGTCGTCAGCGATCAGGTGATCGCGAAGATCGACACCGAAGGCACGGCCTCGGTGGCGGCGGCTGCGGCGCCCGCGCCCGCCGCCGCGGCCCCCGCGCCGGCCGCCGCCGGCAAGGCCGGCGTGGCCATGCCCGCCGCCGCCAAGCTGATGGCCGACAACAAGCTGCCCGCCGGCTCGGTGCCCGGCACCGGCAAGGACGGCCGCGTGACCAAGGGCGACGTGCTCGCCGCCGTGGCCGGCGCCGCCGCCGCGCCGGCGCTGGCCGTGCCGGCCGCGCCCGCCGTGGCCAAGCCGCTGCCGGCCGTCGCCGCGCCGGCGGCCGTCAACCTGGGCGACCGCCCCGAGCAGCGCGTGCCGATGTCGCGCCTGCGCGCGCGCATCGCCGAGCGGCTGCTGCAGTCGCAGGCCACCAACGCCATCCTGACCACCTTCAACGAGGTCAACATGGCCCCGGTGATGGAGATGCGCAAGCGCTTCCAGGAGAAGTTCGAGAAGGAGCACGGCGTCAAGATCGGCTTCATGAGCTTCTTCGTGAAGGCGGCGGTGGCCGCGCTCAAGCGCTACCCGGTGCTCAACGCCTCGGTCGACGGCAACGACATCGTCTACCACGGCTACTTCGACATCGGCATCGCGGTCGGCTCGCCGCGCGGCCTGGTGGTGCCCATCCTGCGCAATGCCGACCAGATGAGCTTCGCCGACATCGAGAAGAAGATCGCCGAGTTCGGCCAGAAGGCCCGCGACGGCAAGCTCTCGCTCGACGAACTCTCTGGCGGCACCTTCTCGATCAGCAACGGCGGCGTGTTCGGCTCGATGCTGTCGACGCCGATCATCAACCCGCCGCAAAGCGCCATCCTCGGCGTGCACGCGACCAAGGACCGCGCGGTGGTCGAGAACGGCCAGGTCGTGGTGCGCCCGATGAACTACCTTGCGATGAGCTACGACCACCGCATCATCGACGGCCGCGAGGCGGTGCTGGGCCTGGTCGCGATGAAGGAAGCGCTGGAAGACCCGGCCCGCTTGCTGTTCGACATCTGAGGACGGCACGATGAGCACCAGACAATTCGACGTCGTCGTGATCGGCGGCGGCCCGGGCGGCTACATCGCGGCGATCCGCGCGGCGCAACTGGGCGCCAGCGTCGCCTGCATCGACGAGTGGAAGAACGACAAGGGCGGCCCGGCGCCGGGCGGCACCTGCACCAACGTCGGCTGCATCCCGAGCAAGGCGCTGCTGCAATCGAGCGAGCACTACGAGCAGGCCGCGCACCACTTCGGCGAGCACGGCATCAGCCTCACGAACCTGAAGATGGACGTGGCCAAAATGGTCGCGCGCAAGAACACCGTCGTGAAGCAGAACAACGACGGCATCCTGTACCTCTTCAAGAAGAACAAGGTGACCTTCTTCCACGGCCGCGGCTCGTTCGTGAAAGCGGGTGAGGGTGGTTATGAGATTGCGGTCGCGGGTACGGCGAACGAATCGCTGCTCGCCAAGCACGTGATCGTCGCCACCGGCTCGAACGCGCGCGCGCTGCCGGGCGCGCCCTTCGACGAGGAGCAGATCCTCTCCAACGACGGCGCGCTGCGTATCCCCGCGGTGCCCAAGCGGCTCGGCGTGGTGGGCTCGGGCGTGATCGGCCTGGAGATGGGCTCGGTGTGGCGCCGCCTCGGCGCCGAGGTCACCATCCTCGAGGCGCTGCCCGGCTTCCTCGGCGCGGCCGACGAGCAGGTGGCCAAGGAGGCGCACAAGGCCTTCGTCAAGCAGGGCCTGAAGTTCGAGTTCGGCGTCAGGATCGGCGAGGTCAAGGCCGGCAAGAAGGGCGTCGCCATCGCCTACGCCAACGCCAAGGGCGAGGCGCAGACGCTGGAGGTCGACAAGCTGATCGTCTCGATCGGCCGCGTGCCCAACACCGTCGGCCTGAACCCCGAGACCGTCGGTCTGAAGCTCGACGAGCGCGGCGCGATCGTCGTCGACGACGAATGCCGCACCAACCTGCCCAACGTCTGGGCGGTGGGCGACGTGGTGCGCGGGCCGATGCTCGCGCACAAGGCCGAGGAAGAGGGCGTCGCGGTGGCCGAGCGCATCGCCGGCCAGCACGGCCACGTGAACTTCGGCACCATTCCCTGGGTGATCTACACCAGCCCGGAGATCGCCTGGGTCGGCCAGACCGAGCAGCAGCTCAAGGCCGCCGGCCGCGCCTACAAGGCCGGCAGCTTCCCGTTCATGGCCAACGGCCGCGCGCGCGCGCTCGGCGACACCACCGGCTTCGTCAAGTTCCTCGCCGACGCGGCCACCGACGAGATCCTCGGCGTGCACATCGTCGGGCCGTTCGCCTCGGAGCTGATCGCCGAGGCGGTGGTGGCGATGGAGTTCAAGGCCAGCGCCGAGGACATCGCGCGCATCTGCCATGCGCACCCGTCGCTGTCCGAAGCGACGAAGGAAGCCGCCCTGGCGGTCGACAAGCGCACGCTGAACTTCTGATCGCGACGGGCATGGGCGTCCGCGCGCTGTACCAGCAGACGCTCGCCGAGCGCGGCTACGCGGCCGACCCGGCGCAGTTGCGCGCCGTGGCCGCCCTGGAGCGCTGCGAGAACGAGTGGATCGCCTACAAGGCGCGGCGCAGCAACGCGATCACCAAGCTGATCGCGCGCCCGCCGATCCCGCGCGGCGTGTACATGTACGGCGGCGTGGGCCGGGGCAAGAGCTTCCTGATGGACTGCTTCTTCGTCTCGGTGCCGCTGACGCGCAAGACGCGGCTGCACTTCCACGAGTTCATGCGCGAGGTGCACCGCGAGCTGCAGGATCTCAAGGGCGTGGTCAACCCGCTGCAGGAGCTGGGCGCGCGCATCGCGCGGCGGCACCGGCTGATCTGCTTCGACGAGTTCCACGTCGCCGACGTGACCGACGCGATGATCCTGCACCGCCTGCTCGAAGCGCTGTTCGAGAACCGCGTCAGCATCGTGACGACCTCGAACTTCCACCCCGACGCGCTGTACCCGAACGGCCTGCACCGCGACCGCATCCTGCCGGCGATCGAGCTGCTCAAGCGCCGGCTCGAGGTCATCGACGTCGACAACGGCACCGACTACCGGCGCCGCACGCTGGAGCACGTCGAGCTCTACCACTGCCCGCTCGGCCCCGAGGCGGACGCGGCGATGGACGAGGCCTTCGATCGGCTCGCCGAGGCGCGCGACGAGGATCCGGTGCTGCGCATCGAGCACCGCGAGCTGCGCGCGCGGCGCCGCGCCGGCGGCGTGGTGTGGTTCGACTTCAAGGTGCTGTGCGGCGGGCCGCGCTCGCAGAACGACTACCTCGAGATCGCCACGCAGTTCCACACCGTGCTGCTGTCGGGCGTGCCGCGCATGCCGCTGCGCATGGCCTCCGAGGCGCGCCGCTTCACCTGGCTGGTCGACGTGCTGTACGACCGGCGCTGCAAGCTGATCCTGTCGGCCGAGGTGCCCGCCGAGCAGCTCTACACCGAGGGACCGCTGGCGCACGAGTTCCCGCGCACGGTGTCGCGGCTGGCCGAGATGCAGTCGGCCGAGTTCCTGGCGCTGGACCGCCGCGCCGTCGACACCTCGCTGACCTGACGATGAGGCCGCTGCTCGCCGCCGCCTGCCTGCTGCTCGCCGCGCTCGCGCCGGCGCACGCCGACGACGCCGTGGCCGAGCGCAAGCGCATCGCGCACGAGCGCGCGCAGGCCGACGCGCGGCTGCGCGCGCAGCGCGAGGAATGCCAGCAGCGCTTCGCGGTGACGGCCTGCGTCGACGCGGCGCGCGGCGATCACCGCGAGGTGACGCAGCGGCTGCGCCGCGAGGAAAGCGTGCTCGACGAGGCGCAGCGCCGCCAGCGCGCCACGGCGCGGCTGGCCGCCATCGAGGCGAAGCAGCGCGCCGAGCGCGAACGCGCCAGCGCCCCGCGCGCCGCGCGGACCGCCGAGCCGCACGAACCCCGGCCGCCGCGCCCGCCGCGCGAGCCGAAGGCGGCGCGCGCGCCGGCCCCGGCGGTGTCGCCGGCCGAGCGCGCCGCGCAGGAGGCGCGCAAGCGCGAGCGCGCCGAGGCCCACCAGCGCGAGGCGCAAAGGCACCGCGAGCAGGCCGAGCGGCGCCGCGCCGAGCGCGAGAAGAAGGGCAAGCCGGCCGCGCCGCTGCCCGACCCGGCCGCGCGCTGACGCGGCGCCCGTCAGCCGAGCGGATCGACGCGGATCAGCGCGAGCGAGAGGTTGTCGCCGCCGCCGCGGGCGCGCTGGCGCGCCTTGCTGACCAGCATCTCGCTGGCCTCGCGCGGCGCCAGGGCATGCACGATCGCGCCCAGCTCGCGCGGCGTGAAGTAATGCCACAGGCCGTCGCTGCAGCACAGCACGCTGTCGCCCACCTCCAGCCGCTCGATGTGGCCGATGCTGATCGGCGGGTCCTGGTGCGTGCCCAGGCAGCCGGTCAGCAGGTTCGACTGCGGGTGGTTGTTGGCGTCCTCCTCGCTGATCGAGCCCTCGGAGACGAGGCGCTGCACGTAGGAGTGGTCGACCGTGCGCGTGAGCATGTCGGAGCCGCGGAAGTGGTAGACGCGCGAATCGCCGGCATGCACGTAGTGGCACTCGCGCGTGGGGCCGATGATGCAGGCGGCCACCGTGCTGTGCGGCTCCTCCTCGGAGGTGATCGCGGTCAGCTTGATCATCAGGTGCGCTTCCAGCACCAGTTGCTTGAGCGCCTCGGCCGCGTCGTCGCGGTTGACGGCGAAGCGCTCGAAGATCTGCTGCGCGGTCAGGATCACCTGGTCGGCGGCCTTGCGCCCGCCGCTCTTGCCGCCCATGCCGTCGGCCAGCACCGCCATCACGCAGCCGGGCACGCGCTGGTGCGGGATGATCTGCACCTGGTCCTGCTGGTAGGCCCGGTCGCCGCGGTGGATGCCGGTGGCGGCGGACAGACGGTAGCCGGCGGTCGTGGTGCTCATGGCCGAAAACTATAATCGCTGATCCGTCCCGCTCCGGGGCGATTTCTGCGACCTAAGGCCTGTTCCGCCGTGGCGCGTCGATGGACGACAACCTGCATTCCCTGCCGCGTCGACTGATCGAGCTGCGCATCGAGCACGCCGACCTCGACGACCTGATCGACCGCGCCACCATCGAGCATCCCGGCGACGAGCTGGCGATGCGTCGCCTGAAGAAGCGCCGCCTGGCGCTGCGCGACATGATCGCCCGCCTCGAGGCCGAGCTCGAACCTCCCGAGCCGGCATGACGGCGGAGCCCGCCGACGCCGTGCCCGGCCTCGCCGCCGCCTCGCGCCGGGCGCTGTCGGGCGCGGGCGCGCTGGCCCAGGCCGACGAGCGCCACGTCGAGCGCGAGGTGCAGTTGCGCATGGCCGAGGCGGTGGCCGAGGCGATCGAATCGCGCGCCGCGCTGGTGGCCGAGGCCGGCACCGGCGTCGGCAAGACCTTCGCCTACCTCGTGCCGACGCTGCTGTCGGGCGCGCGCGCGCTGGTCAGCACCGCCACCAAGAGCCTGCAGGACCAGCTCTTCCTGCGCGACATCCCGCGCCTGCGCGACGCGCTGCAACTGCCGGTGAGCGTGGCGCTGCTCAAGGGCCGCGCCAGCTACCTGTGCCTGCACCGCATGAAGCAGGCGCGCCAGTCGGCCACGCTGCCCGACCGCTGGGCGGTGCGCACGCTCGCCAAGGTCGAGCAGTGGTCGCAGGCCACGCGCAGCGGCGACCTCGCCGAGATGGACGGCCTGGACGAGCGCAGCAGCGTGATCCCGCTGGTGACCTCGACGCGCGAGAACTGCCTGGGCAGCGAGTGCGCCGACTTCCGCGCCTGCCACGTCGTCAGGGCGCGCCGCGAGGCGATGGCGGCCGACGTGGTGGTGGTCAACCACCACCTGTTCTTCGCCGACCTGGCGCTGCGCGACAGCGGCGTGGCCGAACTGCTGCCCAGCGTCGAGGTGGCGGTGTTCGACGAGGCGCACCAGTTGCCCGAGGCCGGCGTGCAGTTCCTCGGCACCACGCTGTCGACCGCGCAGGCGCTGGACTTCTCGCGCGACCTGCTCGGCCTGGGCCTGCAACTGGCGCGCGGGCTGGCCAAGTGGCAGGAGCTCGCCGCCGCGGTCGAGAAGGCGGCGCGCGAGCTGCGCCTGGCCGCCGCCGGGCCGCTGCGCGATCTGCGCGGCACGCTCAAGCTGCGCTGGGACGAACGTGCGAAGCGCGAGGACTTCGTCGCCGCGCTCGCCGAACTCGGCCGCGCGGCGGACGCGGCCGGGCAGGCGCTGGACGGCGTGGCCGAGCTTTCGCCCGATCTGGTCAAGCTCGCCGAGCGCGCCGGCACGCTGGCCACGCTGGCCGGCCGCTTCGCCGACGAGGCGGCCACCGGCCGGGTGCGCTGGATCGACGTCTCGCCGCACCAGGCGCGGCTGGTCGAGTCGCCGCTGGACATCCGCGAGGCGCTGGCCGAGCAGATGGGCAACGCCCGCAAAGCCTGGATATTCACCTCGGCGACGCTGGGCGAGGACGACGCGCTCGCCTGGTTCACCGAGCAGGCCGGCCTGGAGGCGGCGCGCACGCTGCGCGTGGGCAGCCCGTTCGACTACGCGGCGCACGCGCGGCTGTACATCCCGGCCGGCATGCCCAAGCCGAACGAGCCGGCGCATCCGGCCGCGGTGGCGACGCTGGCCTCGCGCTTCGCGCGCGTGCTGGGCGGCCGCAGCTTCGTGCTGACCACCACGCTGCGCGCCTTGCAGGCGATCGCCGAGCAGTTGCGCGCCGAGTTCGAGGCGGCCGGCGACACGCTGCGCGTGCTGCAGCAGGGCGAGGCGCCCAAGCGCGCGCTGATGCAGCGCTTCCTCGCCGAGCCGCGCTCGGTGCTGGTCGGCTCGCAGAGCTTCTGGGAGGGCATCGACGTGCCCGGCGACGCGCTGCAATGCGTGCTGATCGACAAGCTGCCGTTCCCGCCGCCCAACGATCCGCTGGTCGAGGCGCGCGTCAAGCGCCTCGAGGCGCAGGGCCGCAACGCCTTCGCCGACTACTTCATCGCCGAGGCGGCGGTGTCGCTCAAGCAGGGCGCCGGGCGGCTGATCCGCAGCGAGACCGACCGCGGCCTGCTGGTGGTGTGCGATCCGCGCATGGCCGGCATGAACTACGGCCGGCGCCTGCGCGAAGCGCTGCCGCCGATGACGCGGGTGGCGAACGAAGCCGAGGCGAGCGCCTGGCTGGAGACGCTGGCGAGCGAACGCGAGCGCGAAGACGTGCCGTTCTGAGCTACCAGATCTTCCACCACGCCTTGTCGGGCGCGTTGCCGCTCTCGCCGGCGAAGCGGCTCTGCGGGAAGTTGGCTTCCAGCACGCGGCGCGCGTCGTCGCGCAGTTCGACCAGGCCGAGGCGGTCGTAGCTGCGCGACATGATCGCCAGCGCCTCCTCGGCGGCCGGCGAGTGCTGGAACTCCTGCACCGCCTGCTGCGCGCGGCTGGCCGCGGCCACGTAGGCGCCGCGCCGGAAGTAGTAGCGCGCCACGTGCACCTCGTAGGCCGCCAGCGAGTTGACGATGTAGTTCATGCGCACCTGCGCGTCCTCGGCGTAGATCGAGCGCGGGAACTGGTCGACGAGCTGCTTGAACGACTGGTACGAATCGCGCGCCGCCTGCTGGTCGCGCTCGGACAGGTCCTGCGCGGCGAACTTGCCGAGGATGCCGAGGTTGTCGTTGAAGTTGACCAGGCCCTGCAGGTACAGCGCGTAGTCCAGCCCGGGGCTGGACGGGTTGAGCTTGATGAAGCGCTCCAGCACCGATAGCGCCTCGGCCTTCTCGTTGCTGCGCCACAGCACGTAGGCGCGCTCGATCTGCGCCTGCTGCGCCAGCGGCGTGCCGGCGGCGCGGCCTTCGAGGCGCTCGTAGAGCTTGGCGGCGCGGTCGTAGGCGCCGGCCGAGGCCTCGTCCTTGGCCTCTGAATACAATTTCTCGGGCGACCAGTTGCTGCTCTCGTCCTTCGGGCCCGAGCCGCAGGCGGCCAGCAGCACGGTGGCTGTCACGAGGGCTGCACGCAGGCCCGGCAGGCCGATCCAAGGCATCACATTCATGGGCTGAGGCTAGCGCCGCGCTCGCGCGCGGACACGTCATGACAGAAGCGCCGGATTATAGGGAGCCGCCCCCGCAGGGCGAGGCCGACGCCGAGGTCGACGGCGACGGCGCGGCGGAGCGCCGCGAGGCGCCGGCCGGCCCCGAGTGGCACGGCCAGCGGCTCGACAAGCTGCTGGTGGCGATGGCGCCCGAGTTCTCGCGCAGCCACCTGCAAAGCCTGCTGGAGCGCGGCCTGGTGAGCGTCGACGGCGTGGCGGCGCGCGCGGCGGCGCAGAAACTGCGCGCCGGGCAGCGCATCGCGGTCGAGCTGGTCGGCACCGAGGAGAGCCGCGCCTTCCGGCCCGAGGCGATGGCGCTGGCCGTCGTGCACGAGGACGCGCAACTGCTGGTGCTCGACAAGCCGGCCGGCCTGGTCGTGCATCCGGCCGCGGGCCACTGGTCGGGCACGCTGCTCAACGGCCTGCTGGCGCACCACGCCGGCGCCGCCGCGTTGCCGCGCGCCGGCATCGTGCACCGGCTCGACAAGGACACCTCCGGCCTGATGGTGGTGGCCAAGACGCTGCCGGCGATGACCGCGCTGGTGCGCGCCATCGCCGCGCGCGAGGTGCAGCGCCGGTACCTCGCGATCTGCCACGGCGAGGTGGCCGAGGCGGCGTTCAGCGTCGACGCGCCGATCGGCCGCGACCCGAAGTCGCGCGTGCGCATGGCGGTGCTCGCCGCCGGCAAGCCGGCGCGCACCGACGTCGAACGCGTCGCGGCGCGCGACGGCTTCAGCGCGCTGCGCTGCACGCTGCACAGCGGCCGCACGCACCAGATCCGCGTGCACCTGGCCTCGCGCGGGCATCCGCTGGTGGCCGACGCGCTGTACGGCGGCGCGCCGGCGCTGGGCCTGACGCGCCAGGCGCTGCATGCCTTCCGGCTCGGCTTCGTGCACCCGATCGACGGGCGCCCCCTGCAATTCGAGGCCGCGCCGCCGGCCGATCTGGCGCCCGCCTGGCGCGCGCTGGGCGGGTCGGGTTGACGGCGGGTACAATGCGCGCCATCCCTCCAGCCCGAGCGGGCCGGCCGCCGCGAACCGCGGCCCCTGGCCGCTCCGGCTGCCAGGCCCCCTGAGGCGGTCCACCGAGGCGCCTCAGCCCCCGCCGGCGCGATATGCGCGGCCCACTTGCCAGACCAGCCGGCTACCCCCGGCCGAGGATTTGACAGGATCCATGAATACACAGGATGCGAAGCGCGTCCTCGAGACCGCGCTCATCTGCGCCAGCCAGCCCATGCCCCTGCGCGAGATGCGCACGCTGTTCAACGACGAGCTGGGGCCGGACACGCTGCGCGCCCTGCTCGACGAACTCACGCGCGACTGGGAAGACCGCGGCGTCGAGCTGGTGGCGCTGGCCCATGGCTGGCGCTTCCAGAGCCGGCCCGAGATGCGCGAGTTCCTCGACCGCCTGAACCCCGAGAAGCCGCCGAAGTATTCGCGCGCCGTGATGGAGACGCTGGCCATCATCGCCTACCGCCAGCCGGTGACACGCGGCGACATCGAGGAGATCCGCGGCGTCACCGTCGCGAGCCAGATCATCAAGCAGCTCGAAGACCGCGGCTGGGTCGAGGCGATCGGCTACCGCGAGGCGCCGGGCCGGCCGGCGCTGCTGGCCACGACGCGCCAGTTCCTCGACGACCTCGGCCTGGCCAGCCTGGAGCAACTGCCGATGATCGATGGCGCGCCCGCCGCCGGCGCGATGCTCGCCGAGGCGCTGCCCGACGACGAGCAGCCCTCGCTGATCGACGCACAGGCGGCGCTGGCGCTGGAAGCGCCGGCCGACGCTGCCGAAGCGCTCCCCCCCGAAATGTCCCCCGAAGTTCTCCCCGAAGCCCTCTCCGACGAGAGCGACCCTGCGGCCGACGACGCCGCGCCGATGGAACCGCAAGCATGAATCTCCCGCCCGAGTCCCAGCCCGAAGCTCCCGCAGAGGATCTCGCCGTGACGCCCGAGGCCGCCAAGCCGGTGCGCCGGCGCCGCACGGCCGCCGCGCCGGCGAGCGCCGAGGGCGAGGCCCCAGCCGAAGGCGGCGAAGTCGCCGTCGAGGCGGCGCCCAAGCCGCGCCGGCGCCGCAAGGAGGCGGCCGAGGCCGCGCCGCAGGAGGCCGCGTCCGTCGTGAGCGAGGCGCCGCCCGTGGCGCCGGCGGCCGAGCCCGTGGCGGCAGCGCCGGCGGCCTATGCAGGCGAGGGCGGTGATGGCGAAGAAAGCAGCGACGGCGAAGGCGGCGACAGCAGCGAAAGCGGCGAAGGCAGCGGCCGCCGCCGCAACCGCCGCAACCGGCGCGACCGCCGCCGCGGCGAAGGCGGCGACGCGGCGACGCCCGAAGCGGCCGCGGCCGCCACCGGCGAAGTGTTCGCCGAGGTGCTGTCGGGTGCGTTCGACGCGCAGGCCGACGCCGAGGTGGCGCCGGCCGACGGGCCCGCCGAGGCCGCGGAAGCCGCTGGATCCGACGCCACCGCCGAAGACGGCGGCGAGGCCGAGCCGCACAAGCGCGTGCTGGCGCCCGAGCCCGACGCGCCCAAACTGCAGAAGGTGCTGGCGCAGTCCGGCGTCGGCTCGCGCCGCGACATGGAGCAGATGATCGAGGACGGCCGCATCACCGTGAACGGCGAGCCGGCGCACGTCGGCCAGCGCATCTCGTTCGGCGACCGCATCGCGCTCGACGGCAAGCCGGTCAAGGTGCGCATCCAGCCGCCGCCGGCGCGCGTGATCGCGTACCACAAGCCGGTCGGCGAGGTCGTCACGCACGACGATCCGCAGCAGCGCCCCACCGTGTTCCGCCGCCTGCCGCGCCTGCAGCAGGGCAAGTGGCAGTCGGTCGGCCGGCTCGACATCAACACCGAGGGCCTGCTGCTGTTCACCACCTCGGGCGAACTGGCCAACCAGTTGATGCACCCGCGCTTCGGCGTCGAGCGCGAGTACGCGGTGCGCGTGCTGGGCATGCTGGAGCCGGAAGCCAAGGCCCGGCTGCTCGAAGGCGTCGAGATCGAGGGCCAGACGGCCGCCTTCCGTGCCATCGAGGACGGCGGCGGCGAGGGCGTCAACCACTGGTACCGCGTCGTCATCACCGAAGGCCGCAACCGCGAGGTGCGCAAGCTGTTCGACGCGGTGGGCCTGACGGTCAGCCGGCTGATCCGCATCCGCTACGGCAACGTGGTGCTGCCGCGCGGGCTCAAGCGCGGCGTGTGGGTCGACCTCGGGCCGGAAGACGTGCGCGCGATCCGGCGCCTGGCCGGCGGCGGCCCGCGCGACGGGCAGCCGCAGCAACAGCAGCGCGGCGACGAGCGCCGCGACGGCCGCAACAAGCAGCGCAACAACAACGAGCGCGGCGCGCGGCCGAACAACGAACGCGGCCAGCGCGGCCCGGCGCAGCCGCAACAGCAGCCGCCGCAGCGCGAGCACGCCGACTTCGACGACGAGGACGGGCTGGACATCGACCCGATGAAGATACCGAACCCGCTCGAACAGACCTTCGACAAGCGCTTCGTGCAGAACCCGCGCAGCCGCGTCGGCGGGCGCGGCTTCGCGTTCGGCGGCGGCGGCTTCGGCGCGGGCGGCAGCGGCCAGCAGCCCGGCGGCGGCGGTGGCGGCGGCAAGAAGGGCGGCCCCAAGCAGCCCGACCCGATGCAGACCTCGGTGGGCTACATCGGCGCCGACGCCTTCCACCGCAAGAACCGCGGCGGGCGCAGTGGCGGGGGTGGTGGCGGTGGCGGCGGCGGTGGCCGGGGCGGTGGCAACTACGGCGGCGGCGGGGGCCGCCGCGGCGGGCGCTGAGGCGCGTCGTCACGCGCCGCGCGAACGCCGCGGGCTACAATTCGAAGCTTTGCCAAGTTGTTGATTTCAGGAGAAGAATTCATGGCCATCGAACGCACCCTTTCGATCATCAAGCCCGATGCCGTGGCGAAGAACGTCATCGGCCAGATCTACGCCCGCTTCGAGGGCGCCGGGCTGAAGATCGCCGCGGCCAAGCTGGTGCATCTGTCGCGCGCCGACGCCGAGCAGTTCTACGCGGTGCACAAGGCGCGTCCGTTCTTCAAGGACCTGGTGGACTTCATGATCTCCGGCCCGGTGATGATCCAGGTGCTCGAAGGCGAGAACGCGATCGCCAAGAACCGCGAGCTGATGGGCGCCACCGACCCGAAGAAGGCCGAGAAGGGCAGCATCCGCGCCGACTTCGCCGACAGCATCGACGCCAACGCGGTGCACGGCTCGGACGCGCCGGAAACCGCCGCCGTGGAAGTGGCTTTCTTCTTCCCCGGCATGAACGTCTACGCCCGCTGAACGCGCCATGGCCGTCAACCTGCTCGACTTCGACCTCGAGGGGCTGGCGGCCTGGTGCGAGGGCCTGGGCGAGAAGCGCTTCCGCGCCGTCCAGCTCTACCGCTGGATCCACCAGCGCGGCGAATCCGACTTCGAGAAGATGTCGGACCTGGCCAAGTCGCTGCGCGCCAAGCTCGCCGGCAGCGCCGAGGTGCGCGGCCTGCCGCTGATCGGCGAACACCGCTCGGCCGACGGCACGATCAAGTGGCTGTTCGACGTCGGCGGCGGCAACGCGGTCGAGAGCGTCTACATCCCCGAGGACGACCGCGGCACGCTGTGCGTGTCGTCGCAGGCCGGCTGCGCGGTCGGCTGCCGCTTCTGCAGCACCGGCCACCAGGGCTTCAGCCGCAACCTGACGAGCGGCGAGATCGTCGCCCAGCTCTGGTTCGCCGAGCACCGCCTGCGCGGCGCGGATGGTGAGCGCGTCATCGACAACGTCGTGATGATGGGCATGGGCGAGCCCTTGCAGAACTACGCCGCGCTGGTGCCCGCGCTGAAGACCATGCTCGACGACCATGCCTACGGCCTGTCGCGCCGGCGCGTGACGGTGTCGACCTCGGGCATGGTGGCGATGATCGACCGGCTGCGCGAGGATTGCCCGGTGGCGCTGGCCGTCTCGCTGCACGCGCCCGACGATGCGCTGCGCGACCAGCTCGTGCCGCTGAACCACAAGGACGGCATCGAGGCGCTGCTGGCCGCCTGCGTGCGCTACCTCGACGCCGCGCCGCGCGACTTCGTCACCTTCGAGTACTGCATGCTCGACGGCGTGAACGACGCGCCCGAGCAGGCGCAGGCGCTGGTGAGGCTGCTCAAGGGGCGCGTGCCCTGCAAGCTCAACCTGATCCCGTTCAACCCCTTCCCCGCCTCGGGCCTGAAGCGCTCGCCGCGCGAGCGCGTGACGGCGTTCGCCAGGGTGCTGCAGGACGCCGGCATCGTCACCACCGTGCGCAAGACGCGCGGCGACGACATCGACGCCGCCTGCGGCCAGCTCGCCGGCGAGGTGCAGGACCGCACGCGCGCGCACGAACGCATGCTGCGCGCGCCCGTCCGCCTGCCGACCCGCGGGGTTCCGCTTCAGGAGACCAAGGCATGAAGGGCATTGCCGCGCTGTGCTGCGCGACCCTGCTGGCCGCGCTGGCCGGCTGTTCGACGACGAGCACCACCACCACGGGCCCGATCAACGACGCGCGGCCGATCAAGCCGCAGCCCGGCAGCGAGGACCCCGACCCCGACCGCCGCGCGCGCACCCGGCTCGAACTGGCCGCGGCCTATTTCGCGAACAACCAGCCCGAGGTGGCGCTGCCCGAGGTGAACCGCGCGATCGCGGCCAACCCGAGCCTGGGCCAGGGCTACAACCTGCGCGGCCTGATCAACGCGGCGCTGGGCAACGACAGCGCCGCCGACAGCGACTTCCGCCGCGCGCTGTCGATCAACCCGCGCGACACCGACGCCTTGCAGAACTACGGCTGGTACCTGTGCCAGCACAACCGCCACGACGAGGCCAACGCGCAGTTCGCGCAGGCGCTGGCCCTGCCGGGGCGGCGCGACACGGCGCGCACCTGGCTCGCGCAGGGCGTGTGCCATGCGCGCGCCGGCAAGCTCGACGAGGCCGAGCAGGCCTTGCAGCGCTCCTACCAGATGGACCCGAACAACCCGTCCACCTCGGTCAACCTCGCCGAGGTGCTGCTGCGCCGCGGCGAGGCCGACCGCGCGCGCTTCCACATCCGGCGCGTCAACGCCAACACCAATTACGTCAGCGCGCAGACGCTGTGGCTGGCCGCGCGCATCGAGCGCCGCCTCGGCAACAACGCCGGCGTGAAGGACCTCGGCGAGCAACTGCTCAACCGCTTCCCCGAGACGCGCGAGGCCGTCGCTTTCCAGCGGGGGCGCTTCGATGAGTGATCCGTCCGTCGACAAGCCGGCCGCCGCCAGCGCCGGCGCGCTGATCCGCCAGGCGCGCCAGGCGCAGGGCCTGCACATCGCGGCGCTGGCCGCGTCCATCAAGGTGCCGCAGCGCAAGCTCGAGGCGCTGGAGGCCGACCGCTTCGACGAGCTGCCCGACGCCACCTTCACCCGCGCGCTCGCCCAGACGGTGTGCCGCTCGCTGAAGGTCGACCCGGCGCCGGTGCTGGCGCTGCTGCCGCAGCCGGCCGGCCACCGGCTGGAGCACGTGGCCGAAGGCATCAACGCGCCGTTCCGCGAGCGCCCCGGCGCGGCGGCCGGCGCCGACTGGTCGCTGCTCGGCTCGCCGGCGGTGTGGGCGCCGCTGCTGATCCTGCTGCTGGCCGCCGTCGTCTACTTCCTGCCCAAGGGCACGGTGACGCTGCCCACGCTGGGCGGCGCCGCCTCGGCGCCCGGCACGGCCACCTCGACGACCACGCCGCCGCCGGCCGACACGGCGCCCGCCGAGCAGAGCGCACCGGCCGCCGAAGCCGCCGCGTCGGTGGTGGTGGAGACGGTGCACTCCGCGCCCGCCGCGCCCGACGCCGCGGCGAGCACGCCCGGCGCCGCCGCCGAGGTGGCCGGCGTGCTGCAACTGCGCGCGTCGGCGGAATCCTGGGTCGAGGTGCTCGACGCACGTGGCGCGACGCTGCTGTCGCGCCTGCTGCAACCCGGCGAGACGGTCGGCATCGACGGCGCCGCGCCCTTCAAGCTGACGATCGGCAATGCCGCCGCGACGCAACTGACCTTCCGCGGCAAGGCCGTGGAATTGCCCGCGCCGCGCGACAACGTCGCGCGCCTGGAGCTGAAATGAACGCGCGTGAATCGCTCGAATCACTCGACGACTTCATCGCGCCGGCGCACCCGGCCGCGCGCCGCTCGCACCAGGCGGTGGTGCGCTGGGGCGCGCGCGAGGTGACGATCGGCGGCGGCGCGCCGGTGCGCGTGCAGGCGATGACCAACACCGACACCGTCGAGGTCATCGAGACCGCGATCCAGGTGAAGGAGTTGGCGATCGCCGGCTCGGAGCTGGTGCGCATCACCGTCAACACGCCCGAGGCGGCAGCGGCGGTGCCGCACATCCGCGAGCAGCTCGACCGCATGGGCATAGCCGTGCCGCTGGTCGGCGACTTCCACTACAACGGCCACCGCCTGCTGACCGAATTTCCGGCCTGCGCCGAGGCGCTGTCGAAGTACCGCATCAACCCCGGCAACGTCGGCAAGGGCGACAAGAAGGACAAGCAGTTCGCGCAGATGGTCGAGGCGGCGGCGAAGTACGCCAAGCCGGTGCGCATCGGCGTCAACTGGGGCAGCCTCGACCAGGAACTGCTCGCGCGCATGATGGACGACAACGCCCGCCTCGCCGAGCCGCACGAGCCGCAGCAGATCATGTACCGCGCCATCATCACCTCGGCGGTGGAGTCGGCGCGGCGCGCCGAGGAGATCGGCCTCGCGCCGGAGCAGATCATCCTGTCGTGCAAGATGAGCGGCGTGCAGGACCTGGTCAGCGTCTACCGCGCGCTGGCGCGGCGTTGCGACTACCCGCTGCACCTGGGCTTGACCGAAGCCGGCATGGGCACCAAGGGCACGGTGGCCTCCACCGCGGCGCTGGCGCTGCTGCTGCAGGACGGCATAGGCGACACCATCCGCGTCAGCCTGACGCCGCAGCCCGGCGAGGCGCGCACGCAGGAGGTGGTGGTGGCCCTCGAGATTCTGCAATCGCTGGGCCTGCGCTCCTTCAACCCGAGCGTCACCGCCTGCCCCGGCTGCGGCCGCACCACCAGCACCACCTTCCAGGAACTCGCCAAGCAGATCGACGACTTCCTGCGCGCGCAGATGCCGGTGTGGAAGAGCAAGTACCCCGGCGTCGAGACGATGAAGGTCGCGGTGATGGGCTGCATCGTCAACGGCCCGGGCGAGAGCAAGCATGCCGACATCGGCATCAGCCTGCCGGGCAACGGCGAGGCGCCGGCCGCGCCGGTGTTCATCGACGGCGAGAAGGCGCTGACGCTGCGCGGCGAGGGCATCGCGCAGGAGTTCCACCGCATCGTCGAGGACTACATCGAGAAGCGCTTCGGCGCCGCCGCCGCCGCGCCCTGAGGCGCCGCGGCTTCCCGCTTTCCACTTCGTTGCGACATGGCTGACATCCTGCGTGCCGTCAAGGGCATGAACGACATCCTGCCGGCCGGCGTGCCGCGCACCGACCGGCTGCCCGACTCGGCGCTGTGGTCGTGGTTCGAGACCACGGTGCGCGAGGTGCTGGGCCGCTACGGCTACCAGTACGTCGTGACGCCCATCGTCGAGCCGACGGCGCTGTTCGTGCGCGGGCTCGGCGAGGTGACCGACATCGTCGAGAAGGAGATGTACTCCTTCACCGACGCCATGAACGGCGACCAGCTCACGCTGCGCCCCGAGGCCACCGCCGGCATCGTGCGCGCGATGGTCGAGCACAACGCGCTGTACAACGGGCCGCTGCGGCTGTGGACGCTCGGGCCGATGTTCCGCCACGAGCGGCCGCAGAAGGGCCGCTACCGGCAGTTCCACCAGCTCGATGTCGAGGCGCTGGGTTTCGCCGGGCCCGACGTGGACGCCGAGATGATCCTGATGCTGCGCGCGCTGTGGCGCGCCCTCGGGCTGGAGATCGGGCGCCACGTGCGGCTGGAGCTGAACAGCCTGGGCCAGCCGGCCGAGCGCCTGGCGCACCGCGCCGCGCTGATCGCGCACTTCGAGGCGCACGCCGGCCAGCTCGACGAGGACGCGCGGCGCCGCCTGCACAGCAACCCGCTGCGCATCCTGGACAGCAAGAACCCGGCGATGCAGGCGCTGGTCGAAGCCGCGCCTCAACTGGGCGACTTCCTCGGCGCCGAATCGCGCGCGCACTTCGACGCGCTGCGCGCGGTGCTCGACGCGGCCGGGCTGGAATACCGCATCAACCCGCGCCTGGTGCGCGGCATGGACTACTACAACCTGACCGTGTTCGAGTGGGTTACCGACCAGCTCGGCTCGCAGGGCACGGTGTGCGGCGGCGGCCGCTACGACGGGCTGTTCGAGCAGCTCGGCGGCAAGCCGTCGCCCGCCGTCGGCTTCGGCCTGGGCATAGAGCGGCTGCTGCTGCTGTTGCAGGAGCTGAAGGTGGCGCAGCCCGCGTCGGCGCCAGCCGTCTACGCCGTGCTGCCAAGCGCGGCGGCGCTGCCGTGTGCGATGGCGGTGCTCGAGACCCTGCGCGCCGCCGGCATTGCCGTGCTGATGCACGCCGGCGGCGGCGGCATGAAGGCGCAGTTCAAGCGCGCCGGCGCCAGCGGCGCGCGCTACGCGCTGATCTTCGGCGATGACGAACTGGCGCGCGGCGAGGTGGCGCTGAAGGACTTGCGCGACGCCGCCGCCGTGCAGCGCAGCCTGCCGCTGGCCGGCGCCGCCGCCTGGGCCGCCGACCTCGCCAAAGCATAATCGCGCCTTTGCGCGCAGAACCGAACTTCCACCCTCATGGCCACGCATCTCGATCTCGAAGAACAGGAACAGGTCGCCCAGTTGAAGGCGTTCTGGAGCCAGTACGGCAACCTGATCACCTGGGCGCTGACCATCGTGCTCGCCGGCTTCGCGGCCTGGAACGGCTGGACCTGGTGGCAGCGCGACCAGGCCGTCAAGGCCGCGGCGATGTTCGACGAGTTGCAGAAGGCCGCCGACGCCGGCGATGCACCCAAGGCCGCCGGCATCTTCAACGACCTGAAGGAGCGTTTCGGCGGTACCGCCTTCGCTCAGCAGGGCGGGCTGCTGACCGCGCGCGTGCAGTTCGACAAGGGGCAGGCCGACGCCGCGCAGGCCACGCTGACCTGGGTGGCCGACAAGGCCAGCGAGAGCGAATACCGCAGCGTCGCCCGGCTGCGCCTGGCCGGCCTGCTGGCCGACCAGAAGAAGTACGACGAGGCGCTCAAGCAGCTCGACGGCGCCGCGAGCAAGGAATTCGAGGCGCTGGTGGCCGACCGCCGCGGCGACATCCTGCTCGCGCAGGGCAAGACCGACGAGGCCAAGGCCGCCTACCGCAAGGCCTGGGACACGATGGACCCGGCGGTGCAGTACCGCCGCCTGATCGACGCCAAGCTGACCGCGCTGGGCGCCGCGCCGCCGGCGGCGGCCGAGGGAGCCGCCAAGTGACGGCGCGCTGGCAAGTCCTGGCCGGCGCGCTGGCGCTGGCGCTGGCGCTGGCGGGCTGCTCCAGCGGGCCCGATCGTCCCAAACCCAAGCCCTACGAGGCCATCGCCGCGCCCATCGCCGGCAAGCAGGTCTGGTCGCAGCGCATCGGCGGCATCGACTTCCCGCTTTCCGTGGCGGCGCAAGGCGGCGTGTTCACCGTGGCCAGCGGCGACGGCACCGTCGCCGCCGTGCAGGCCGACACCGGCCGCGAAGTCTGGCGCACGAGCGTCGGCGGGCGCATCGCCGCCGGCGTCGGCAGCGACGGCCGCTACGCCGCGGTGGTCACGCGCGAGGGCGAGTTGGTGGTGCTCGACGGCGGCAAGCCGCTGTGGCGCAAGCCGGTGGGCACCAAGGTCGTGACCGCGCCGCTGGTGGCCGGCGAGCGCGTCTTCGTGCTCGGCGTCGACCGCCGCGTGGCCGCCTGGGACGCGCTCGACGGCCGCAAGCTGTGGCAGCAGCAGCGCCCGGGCGAGCCGCTGACGCTGGCGCAGGGCGGCGTGCTGGCGGCGTTCAAGAACACGCTGCTGGTCGGCCAGGGCCCGCGGCTGGCCGGGCTCGACCCGCTGAGCGGCAACGTGCGCTGGGAGGTGCCGGTGGCCTCGCCGCGCGGCACCAACGAGGTCGAGCGCATCGCCGACCTGGTGGCGCCGCTGGTGCGCCGCGGCGACAGCGTCTGCGCGCGCGCCTTCCAGTCGGCGGTGGGCTGCGTCGACGCCGAGCGCGGCAACCTGCAATGGAGCAAGAACGTCGGCGGTACCGAGGGCATCGCCGGCAACGAGCAAGTGGTGGTCGGCGCCGATGCGTCGGACCGCATCACCGCCTGGCAGGCCGCCGGCGGCGAGGTCGCCTGGAGCAGCGAAGCGCTGCTGTACCGCAGCCTGGGCGCGCCGCAGGTGGCCGGGCCGACGGCGGTGTTCGTCGACGGCGAGGGCATGGTGCACTGGCTCTCGCTGGCCAAGGGCCAGACGATGCTGCGCCTGCCGACCGACGGCTCGGCGCCCGCCGCGGCGCCGGCGGTGTCGGGCACGACGCTGCTCGTCGTCACGCGCAACGGCGGATTGCACGCCTTCCGCCCCGAGTAGATGACAGCCCCTCGCCGTTTCACGGCGATCCCCCGGGGGGATCGGCGACCGGCTTCGGAGCGGCCGGTCGCCGGTCGCCGGAGACCCGCGTCGTGAAACCCGTCATTGCCCTCGTGGGGCGGCCCAACGTCGGCAAGTCGACGCTGTTCAACCGCCTGACGAAGAGCCGCGACGCGATCGTCGCCGACTTCGCCGGGCTGACGCGCGACCGCCATTACGGCGACGGTCGCCTCGGCGAGCGCGAGTTCATCGTCATCGACACCGGCGGCTTCGAGCCGAGCGCCGAATCGGGCATCGTCCGCGAGATGGCGCGCCAGACGCGCCAGGCGGTGGCCGAGGCGGACGCGGTGGTCTTCGTCGTCGACGTGCGCGGCGGGCTCTCGGCGCAGGACCACGACATCGCGCGCTACCTGCGCAGCACCGGCAAGAAGATCCTGCTGGCGGCCAACAAGGCCGAGGGCATGGCCGATTCGCCGCTGCTCGGCGAGTTCTACGAACTCGGCCTGGGCGAGCCGCACCCGGTGTCGGCCGCGCACGGCCAGGGCGTGCGCAGCCTGACCGAAGCGGCGCTGGCCGACTGCGACTTCGGCGAGGAAGAGGGCGCCGAGCCCGACCCCGACGCGCCGATCCGCCTGGCCGTGGCGGGCCGGCCGAACGTCGGCAAGTCGACGCTGATCAACACCTGGCTGGGCGAGGAGCGCCTGGTCGCCTTCGACCTGCCGGGCACGACGCGCGACGCGATCCACGTGCCCTTCGAGCGCCACGGCCGCAGCTTCGAGCTGATCGACACCGCCGGGCTGCGCCGCAAGGGCAAGGTGTTCGAGGCGATCGAGAAGTTCTCGGTGGTCAAGACGCTGCAGGCCATCGCCGACGCCCACGTGGTGCTGCTGCTGCTCGACGCGACGCAGGGCGTGACCGACCAGGACGCGCACATCGCCGGCTACGTGCTCGACAGCGGCCGCGCGGTGGTGCTGGCGGTCAACAAGTGGGACGCGATCGACGACTACCAGAAGGAGCAGTTGCAGCGCTCGATCGAGCAGCGCCTGGCCTTCTTGAAATTCGCGCCGCTGCTCCACATCTCGGCGAAGAAGCGGCAAGGCCTGGGCCCGTTGTGGAAGGCGATCGCCGATGCGCATGCCTCGGCCACCTGCAAGATGCCCACGCCGGTGCTGACGCGGCTGCTGCACGAGGCGGTGGAGCACCAGGCGCCCAAGCGCGCCGGCATGTTCCGCCCCAAATTGAGGTACGCGCACCAAGGTGGGATGAACCCGCCGATCATCGTCATCCACGGCAATTCGCTCGAACACGTGACCGACTCGTACAAACGATTCCTCGAAGGGCGCTTTCGCGCGCACTTCAAGCTGGTCGGCACGCCGCTGAAGATCGAGATGCGCTCGTCGCGGAACCCGTTCGACGAGAAGTGATCGCAAGACTTCCGCGAGCGCGGTCAATGCGGAGATTCCACCGGGCCGCGAAATCCCTGTGTTAACGTCTCCCTCCTACGAACTTTCATCACGGAGCATATCGTGAGCAACAAAGGGCAACTCCTACAAGACCCGTTCCTGAACCTGCTGCGCAAGGAGCACGTTCCGGTTTCCATCTACCTGGTCAACGGCATCAAGCTGCAGGGCCACATCGAGTCGTTCGACCAGTACGTCGTCCTGCTGCGCAACACCGTCACGCAGATGGTCTACAAGCACGCGATCTCCACCGTGGTGCCGGGCCGGGCGGTGAATTTCCACGCCAACGAAACCCCCGAACAGGCTTGAGTTCTTCGCAGGCCCCCGTCGCCGCCGGCAGCCCCGCGCGGGCCATCCTCGTCGGCGTCGACCTCGGCGGGCGCGTCGCGTTCGACGAATCGCTGGACGAACTGGCGCTGCTGGCCGAATCGGCCGGCGACGCGCCGGTGGCGCGCGTGATCGCGCGCCGCAAGGCGCCCGACCCGGCCCTGTTCGTAGGCTCGGGCAAGGCCGACGAGATCAAGGCGCTGGTCGAGGGCCACCAGGCCGAGGCGGTGCTGTTCGACCAGGCGCTCTCGCCGGCGCAGCAGCGCAACCTGGAGCGCCACCTCGGCGTGGCGGTGGCCGACCGCACGATGCTGATCCTGGAGATCTTCGCCGCGCGCGCCAAGAGCCACGAGGGCAAGCTGCAGGTGGAACTGGCGCGGCTGCAGTACCTCGCGACCCGGCTGGTGCGGCGCTGGAGCCACCTGGAGCGCCAGCAGGGCGGCATCGGCACGCGCGGCGGCCCGGGCGAGGCGCAGATCGAGCTCGACCGGCGCATGATCGAAGACCGCATCAAGTCGGTGAAGGCGCGGCTCGAGCGCGTGAAGAAGCAGCGCCGCACGCAGCGCCGCGCGCGCGAGCGCAACGAAACCTTCCGCGTCTCGCTGGTGGGCTACACCAACGCCGGCAAGTCGACGCTGTTCAACGCGCTGGTCAAGGCGCGCAGCTACGCCGCCGACCAGCTCTTCGCCACGCTCGACACCACCACGCGCCAGCTCTACCTGGAAGAGGCGGGGCGCTCGGTGTCGCTGTCCGACACGGTGGGCTTCATCCGCGACCTGCCGCACAAACTGGTCGAGGCCTTCGAGGCGACGCTGCAGGAGGCCGCCGACGCCGACCTGCTGCTGCACGTGGTCGACTGCGCGAGCCCGGTGCTCGACGAGCAGATGGCCGAGGTCGAGCGCGTGCTCGACGAGATCGGCGCCGGGCGCATCCCGCAGGTGCTGGTCTTCAACAAGGTCGACAGGCTCGAACCCAGCCAGCGCCCGCGCGCGCCGCGCGACCTGATCGAGCGCGGCGGCGGCCAGCGCGTGCCGCGTGTGTTCGTCAGCGCGCTCGACGGCAGCGGCCTGGACGAACTGCGGCAGGTGCTGACCGAAGCCGTGGCCGGCACGCTGCACCCCGACACGCCGGCGTGCGAGGCCTTAGACGCGCGCTTCGCCGCCGACCCCGACGTCATCCACGCCCCCGCCACCGGAACCCACGATTCACAGGCATGAGCATGAATCCCCTGAACGCCCTCCGACTCGCCGCCGGCCGCCTGCTCAGCAACGGCCGCAACGACGGTCCGCCGGACCTCGACGAACTGTGGCGCGACTTCAACCGCAAGCTCGGCGGCCTGTTCGGCGGCAAGGGCGGCGGCCAGCGCCCCGGCGGCCCGCCGGAAGGCGGCGGCGACTTCCAGCCCGACATGAAGAGCGCCGGCATCGGCGTCGGCCTGATCGCCGGCGTGGTGGCGCTGGTGTGGCTGGGCAGCGGCTTCTTCATCGTGCAGGAAGGCCAGCAGGCGGTGGTCACCTCGTTCGGCAAGTTCAGCCACACCGCGGACGCCGGCTTCCAGTGGCGCATGCCGTACCCGTTCCAGGCGCACGAGACGGTCAGCGTCACGCAACTGCGCTCGCGCGAGGTGGGCCGCAACGCGGTGGTGCAGGCCACCGGGCTGCGCGACTCGTCGATGCTGACGCAGGACGAGAACATCATCGACATCCGCTTCACCGTGCAGTACCGGCTGAAGGACGCGCGCGCCTTCCTGTTCGAGAACCGCGACCCCGAGGAGGCGGTGACGCTGGCCGCCGAGTCGGCGGTGCGCGAGATCGTCGGCCGCACCAACATCGACGCGGTGCTGTACGAGCAGCGCGACGCGATCGCCGCCGAGCTGGTCAAGCTGATCCAGAGCCAGCTCGACCGGCTCAACGCCGGCATCATCGTCGCCAACGTCAACATGCAGAGCGTGCAGCCGCCCGAGCAGGTGCAGGCCGCCTTCGAGGACACGCTCAAGGCCGGCCAGGACGGCGACCGCACGAAGAAGGAGGGCCTGGCCTACGCCAGCGACGTGATCCCGAAGGCGCAGGGCACGGCCGCGCGGCTGCGCGAGGAGGCCGAGGGCTACAAGGCCGCGGTGGTGGCGCAGGCCGAGGGTGACGCGCAGCGCTTCGCCCGCGTGCTCACCGAGTACCAGAAGGCGCCCGCGGTGACGCGCGACCGCCTCTACATCGAGACCATGCAGCAGGTGTATTCCAATGTCAGCAAGGTGCTGGTCGACAGCCGCGGCAACTCCAACCTGCTGTACCTGCCGCTGGACAAGCTGATGCAGCAGGCCGGCGCGGCGGTGGCCGCGCCGCCGGCCGCGGCGTCGGCCGACGCCGGCGCCGCGGTGCAGTCTCCCGCGGCGCTGGACGCGCGTTCGCGCGACAACCAGCGCAGCCGTGAACGCGAAGGCCGCTGAGGCGAGAGGGAGAACCAGAACATGAACCGCATCGGATTCTTCGTCGGCCTGCTGCTGCTGGCCCTGATGGCCGCGGCCTCGACGCTGTTCGTCGTCGACCAGCGCCAGGTGGCGGTGGTCTACGCGCTCGGCGAGATCAAGGAAGTGATCACCGAGCCCGGCCTGAAGGTCAAGCTGCCGCCGCCGTTCCAGAACGTCGTCTTCCTCGACCGCCGCATCCAGACGCTCGACAGCCCGGACGTGCGCCCGATCTTCACCGCCGAGAAGAAGAGCCTGGTGATCGACTGGCTGGTGAAGTGGCGCGTGGCCGAGCCGCGCCAGTTCATCCGCAACAACGGCACCGACATCCGCAACCTCGAGACGCGCCTGTCGCCGGTGGTGCACGCCGCCTTCAACGAGGAGGTGACCAAGCGCACCGTCGGCGGCGTGCTGTCCACCGAGCGCGACAAGGTGATGCAGGACGTGCGCAAGCGCCTGGACGACGACGCCAAGGCCTTCGGCATCGAGATCCTCGACGTGCGCATCAAGCGCGTCGACTTCGTCGCCAACATCACCGAGTCGATCTACAGCCGCATGCGCTCGGAGCGCCAGCAGGTCGCCAACCAGTTGCGCTCGACCGGCACCGCCGAGGGCGAGAAGATCCGCGCCGACGCCGACCGGCAGCGCCAGGTCATCGTCGCCGAGGCCTACCGCGAGGCGCAGAAGGTCAAGGGCGACGGCGACGCGCGCGCCTCGGCGATCTTCGCCGAGGCCTTCGGGCGCGACCCGCAGTTCGCCGAGTTCTACCGCAGCCTCGAGGCCTACCGCGCCAGCTTCCGCAGCAAGAACGACGTGATGGTGGTCGACCCGGGCAGCGAGTTCTTCCGCGCGATGCGCGGCTCGGGCCTGGCCGGCGCGCCGGCGAAGAAGTAGCCGGCGGTGGGCGCGAGCGCCTGGGACCTGCTGCTCGCCGCGGGTGCGCTGATGCTGGTGCTCGAAGGGCTGCTGCCCTTCTTCAGCCCGGCCTCGTGGCGCCGGCTGTTCGAGCAGGCCATGGCCTTGAGCGACGGGCAGATCCGCTTCCTCGGCCTGTCGAGCATGCTGCTCGGCGCGCTGCTGATGCTGCTGTTCTGGGGCTGAACTGGCGCCGCGGCGCAACGCCGCGAGGCTTTTGGCGGGGGTGCGGCCGGTACAATGCGGTTTTTAATCCCGCGCCGGTTTTCCCCATGTCTTCTGCTTGGCTGCTGCCCGAGCACATCGCCGACGTCCTGCCCGCGCAGGCCCGACACATCGAAGAACTGCGGCGCGGCCTGCTCGACGTGGCGCGCTCCTTCGGCTGCGAACTGGTGATGCCGCCGCTGATGGAGCACATCGAGTCGCTGCTGTCGGGCACCGGGCGCGACCTCGACCTGAAGACCTTCAAGCTGGTCGACCAGATCAGCGGCCGCACGCTGGGCGTGCGCGCCGACGCGACGCCGCAGGTGGCGCGCATCGACGCCCACCTGCTCAACCGCGCCGGTGTGACGCGCCTGTGCTACTGCGGCCCGGTGCTGCACACGCGGCCCTCGGGCATGCGCGGCACGCGCGAGCCGCTGCAGTTCGGCGCCGAGATCTACGGCCACGCCGGCCTGGAAGCCGACCTGGAAGTGCTCGACCTCGCGCTCGACTGCCTGCGCGACGCCGGCCTCGCCGAGCTGACGCTGGACCTGGCCGACGCGCGCATCGTGCGCGCGCTGCTGGCCGGCGTCGACGCGGCGCGGCGCGCCGACATCGAGGCGGCGCTGGCGGGCAAGGACACGGCCGGCCTCGCCGAACTGTGCGCCGGGCTCGACGAGGCCTCGCGCCGCGTGCTGCTGGCGCTGCCGGCGCTGTACGGCGACGAGGCGGTGCTGGCGCGCGCCGGCGAACTGCTGCCGGCGCCGGCGCCGCTGCGCGCCGCGCTCGCCGACCTGGCGACGCTGGCGCGCCACGTGCGCCAGGCGCATCCGGAGGTGCGCGTCGGCTTCGACCTCGCCGACGTGGGCGGCTCGTCGTACTACAGCGGCGCGCGCTTCGCGGTGTATGCGCGCGGCTCCAGCGATTCGATCGCGCGCGGCGGGCGCTACGACGAGGTCGGCGCGATCTTCGGCCGCAACCGCCCGGCGGTCGGCTTCAGCCTCGACCTGAAGGAGCTGGCCGAGTGCGTGCCGGCCCGCATCGGCCGGCCGGCGGTACGCGCGCCGTGGTCGGAGGACGCGGCCTTGCGCGCCGCGGTGCGGCGCCTGCGCGAGCAGGGCGAGACCGTGGTGTGCATCCTGCCGGGGCACGACCACGAAGGGCAGGAGTTCGAGTGCGACCGCGAACTGGTCGCCGTCGGCGGCCAGTGGGCGGTGCGCGCGCTGTGAGCGCGCCACGGCCCGGGTGATTCATCGAGTGACACGAGACATGCAGCAACACAAGAGCGCGGCCGCCGGCCACAACGTCGTCGTCGTCGGCACGCAGTGGGGCGACGAAGGCAAGGGCAAGGTGGTGGACTGGCTGACCGACCACGCCGAGGCCGTGGTGCGTTTCCAGGGCGGCCACAACGCCGGCCACACGCTGGTGATCAAGGGCGTCAAGACGGCCTTGCAGCTCATCCCCTCGGGCATCATGCGCGACGGCGTGGCCTGCTTCATCGGCAACGGCGTGGTGGTCGACCCGACGCACCTGCTGTCCGAGATCGAGCGGCTCGAAGGCATCGGCCTGGACGTGCGCTCGCGCCTGTTCATCAGCGAGTCGTGCCCGCTGATCCTGCCCTTCCACGTCGAGGTCGACCGCGCGCGCGAGGCGCTGCGCGAGACCAGCGGCGCCGGCAAGATCGGCACCACCGGCAAGGGCATCGGCCCGGCCTACGAGGACAAGGTGGCGCGCCGCGCGCTGCGCGTGCAGGATCTGAAGCACCCCGAGCGCTTCGCCGCCAAGCTGCGCGAGCTGCTGGCGCTGCACAACGTGGCGCTGACCGGCTACCTGAAGTCCCAGGCGCTGACCTTCGAGCCGATCTTCGAGCACGCGATGAAGGTCGCCGCTCAGTTGAAGCCGATGCTGGCCGACGTGGGCTACATGCTGCACACGATCAACCGGCGCGGCGGCAACATCCTCTTCGAAGGCGCGCAGGGCACGCTGCTCGACATCGACCACGGCACCTACCCCTACGTCACCTCGAGCAACTGCGTGGCCGGCAACGCCGCGGCCGGCTCGGGCGTCGGGCCGGACATGCTGCACTACATCCTGGGCATCACCAAGGCCTACACCACGCGCGTGGGCGGCGGGCCGTTCCCGACCGAGCTGCCGATGGATCGGGAAGGCTCGGTGGGCCACCACCTCTCGACCATCGGCCAGGAGCGCGGCACCGTCACCGGCCGGCCGCGCCGCTGCGGCTGGCTCGACGCCGCGGCGCTGAAGCGGGCGATCATCATCAACGGCATCTCGGGCCTGTGCATCACCAAGCTCGACGTGCTCGACAAGCTGCCGGAGATCAAGGTCTGCGTCGGCTACGAGCTGCGCGGCCGGCGCATCGACATCCTGCCGCTGGACGCCGACGACGTGGCCGAATGCGTGCCCGTCTACGACAGCTTCCCCGGCTGGAGCGAGAGCACCTTCGGCGTCACCGAGTGGGACGCGCTGCCGCCGAACGCGCGCCGCTACCTCGAGCGCGTGCAGCAGCTCATCGGCGCGCCGATCGGCATGGTGTCCACCGGCCCGGACCGCGAGCACACCATCCTGTTGAAGCATCCGTACCGCGGCTGAGGGCCGCCCGCGCATCCATCTGGAGGAGAACGACCGCATGCTCACCGACGACGGCAAACATCTCTACGTCTCCTGGGACGAGTACCACATGCTGATCGAGCGCCTGGCGCTCAAGGTGCATGCCTCGGGCTGGGAGTTCGACCAGATCCTGTGCCTGGCGCGCGGCGGCATGCGGCCGGGCGACGTGCTCTCGCGCGTGTTCGACAAGCCGCTGGCGATCATGTCGACCAGCTCGTACCGCGCCGAGGCCGGCACCATCCAGGGCCGGCTGGACATGGCCAAGTACATCACCATGCCCAAGGGCGACCTGTCCGGGCGCGTGCTGCTGGTCGACGACCTGGCCGACTCGGGCGTGACGCTCAAGGCGGTGGTCGAGCGGCTGCGCGGCATGCCCTCGATCGCCGAGCTGCGCTCGGCGGTGATCTGGGTCAAGGGCGTCTCGAGCTACACGCCCGACTATTTCGTCGAGTTGCTGCCCACCAGCCCGTGGATCCACCAGCCCTTCGAGGAATACGACGACCTGCGGCCCGAGGGCCTGGCGAAGAAGTTCGTCATCTGAAGCCGCTTGCGGACGACACAAAGAAAAAGGCCAGCGCGCCGGCACTGGCCTTTTCGATATCAATCATCTGGTGCCCAGGAAGGGACTCGAACCCCCACGGTGTTACCCGCTAGTACCTGAAACTAGTGCGTCTACCAATTCCGCCACCTGGGCATTTCAGGAAGTCTTGGATCATATCATCAAAACGAATCAACACTCAACTCTCCCCGCCGTCGGTGCCGAACTGATGAGCGAAGTCGTGGGCACCGTGCAAGGCCACCGCGACGGCCACGGTTTCCTCGTGCGCGACGACCGCGCCAGCGGCGACATCTACCTCTCGCAGCAGGAGATGCGCTCGGTGCTGCACCGCGACCGCGTGCGCGCGCGCATCGTGCGCTACGACAAGCGCGGCCGCCCCGAGGCCCGCATCCTCGAGATCCTCGAGCGGCGCAAGGCGCCCATCATCGGCCGGCTGCTGCACGAAGGCGGCGTCTGGCTGGTGGCGCCCGAAGACAAGCGCTACGGCCAGGACATCATGGTGCCGAAGAACGCGATCGCCAACGCGAGCGCGGGCCAGGTGGTGGCCATCGAGCTGACCGAGCCGCCGTCGATGTACTCGCAGCCGGTGGGCCGCGTGACCGAGGTGCTCGGCGAGATCGACGACCCCGGCATGGAGATCGAGATCGCCGTGCGCAAGTTCGAGGTGCCGCACCGCTTCTCGGCGCAGGCGCTGGCGCAGGCTGCCGCGCTGCCGGAGAAGATCCGCCCGGCCGACCGCAGGCAGCGCATCGACCTGAGCGACGTGCCGCTGGTCACCATCGACGGCGAGGACGCGCGCGACTTCGACGACGCGGTGTACTGCGAGCCGGCGAAGATCGGCCGCGTCAAGGCGCCCAACGGCTGGCGCCTGGTGGTGGCGATCGCCGACGTGAGCCACTACGTGAAGCCCGGCGAGGCGCTCGACGACGACGCCTACGAGCGCGCCACCTCGGTGTACTTCCCGCGCCGCGTGATCCCGATGCTGCCGGAGAAGCTCTCCAACGGGCTGTGCTCGCTGAACCCGGGCGTCGAGCGCCTGGCGATGGTGTGCGACATGCTGGTCGACGCCGCCGGCGAGGTGCACGCCTACCAGTTCTTCCCGGCGGTGATCTGCTCGCACGCGCGCCTGACCTACACCGAGGTGGCGGCGATCCTGGCCAACACGCGCGGGCCGGAGGCGGCGCGGCGCGGCGAGCTGGTGCCGCACCTGCTGCAACTGCACGAGGTCTACCGCGCGCTGCTCAAGCAGCGCGTGCGGCGCGGCGCGATGGACTTCGAGACCACCGAGACGCAGATCGTCTGCGACGAGAACGGCCGCATCGAGAAGATCGTGCCGCGCACGCGCAACGACGCGCACCGGCTGATCGAGGAGGCGATGCTGGCGGCCAACGTCTGCGCGGCCGACTTCATCGCGCAGGCCGGGCACCCGGCGCTGTACCGCGTGCACGAAGGGCCGACGCCCGAGAAGCGCGCGACGCTGCAGAACTACCTGAAGGCGCTCGGCCTCGGGTTGTCGATCGGCGAGGAGCCGCGCCCGCAGGAGTTCCAGGCCATCGCCGCGGCCACCAAGGACCGCCCCGACGCCCTGCAGATCCACACCATGCTGCTGCGCTCGATGCAGCAGGCGATCTACACCGGCACCAACAGCGGCCACTTCGGCCTGGCCTACGGCGCCTACACGCATTTCACCAGCCCGATCCGGCGCTACCCCGACCTGCTGGTGCACCGCGTGATCAAGGCGCTGCTCGGCGGCAAGCGCTACCACCTGCTCAGCGGCAAGCTCGAGGACGCGCCCGCGCCGCGCGCGGCCAAGGGCCGCGGCAAGGGCAAGCCCCGGCAGACGCCGAGCGAGGAGATGGAGCGCTGGGAGGCCGCCGGCGCGCATTGCAGCGCCAACGAGCGGCGCGCCGACGAGGCCTCGCGCGACGTCGAGGCCTGGCTGAAGTGCCGCTACATGCGCGAGCACCTCGGCGAGGAGTTCTCTGGCACGGTCAGCGCGGTGACCGGCTTCGGCCTGTTCGTCACGCTCGACGCGCTGTACGTCGAGGGGCTGGTGCACATCACCGAGCTGGGCGGTGAGTACTACCGCTTCGACGAGCTGCGCCAGGAACTGCGCGGCGAGCGCAGCGGCATGCGCTACGTGATCGGCGCGCGCGTGCGCGTGCAGGTCAGCCGCGTCGACCTCGACGGCCGGCGCATCGACTTCCGCCTGGTGCGCGAGGGCGAGGACGACGCGGCGCGGCTGCGCGCGCGGCGCGAGCGCACGCTGGCCAAGACGGGCGCCGAGGAGGAGTTGGCGCGCGTGAAGTCGGCCGACCGCGCCGCCAAGGCCGGCACCAAGGTCAAGGCGAGGGGCGCCAAGGCGGCGCATCCGGTGAAGGCGGCCAAGGCGACGGCGCGCAAGACCAAGACGGCGGCGGCGCCGCGCCGCGCCAAGCGGCGCTGATCAGCCCGGCGCCGTCATCCGATCCGCCATCCGCTCGATCAGGTCGGCGGCGCGCAGCACCGGCCGCGCGGCGGCTTCGGCGGCGGCGCCGTGCCGCCACACCGCGTGGCGCGCGGCGCGCCAGGCGCGCTCGGCGGCGTCTTGCTCGTCGCGCTGCGCCCAGTGCCCGCCCAGCCAGCCGGCCAGCACGTCGCCGGTGCCGGCGCTGGCCAGCGAGGCGTCGCCGCTGGCGTTGATGCACGGCGCGCGGCCGGGCGCCGCGATGACGCTGCCCGAGCCCTTGAGCACCACGACGCAGCCGAAGCCGTCGGCCAGGCGCTGTGCGGCGGCGAGGCGGTCGGCCTGCACCTGCGCGCTGGGCACGCCGAGCAGCCGCGCGGCTTCGAGCGGATGCGGCGTCAGCACGCTGGCCAGGCCGCGGCCGGCGCGCGCGCGCAGTTGGCGGCGCAGCGCTTCGTCGGCGGCGACGGCGTTGAGCGCGTCGGCATCGAGCACCAGGCGCGCGCTGCCGGCCAGCAGCGCGGGCAGCACGGCGCGCACCGCGTCGCCGCCGCCGCAGCCGCACACCACGCTGGTGTGCGCCAGCGTGGCGGGGTCGGCGTGGCGCGACCAGCCCGGGCGCAGCATCAGCTCGGGCCGCGCCGCGTCGAAGGCCGGCGCCTGCGCGTCGAGCATCTCGACGAACACACGCCCCGCGCCCGCCGCCAGCGCCGCGCGGCCGGCCAGCAGCGCCGCGCCGGCCATGCCGCCGGCGCCGCCGACCACCGCCACGTCGCCGAAACTGCCCTTGTGCTGTGCGTGGCGGCGCGCCGGCGCGTCGCCGACTGCCGCGCCGCCGAGCCAGGCGGCGGGCGCCTCGCGCGGGTCGGCGATGCCGATGTCGTCGAACCACACCGTGCCGGCATGGTCGCGCCCGGCGGCGGTGAACAGGCCGGGCTTGAGCGTCAAGAGGCTCAGCGTGTGCGTCGCGCGCACGGCCTCGCCCAGCGGCTGGCCGGTGTCGGCCGCGAGGCCCGAGGGCAGGTCGATCGCCAGCCGCGCGCAGGGCAGGGCGTTCAGCCCGGCGATCGCCTCGCGCAGCGCACCCTCGGCGGCGCGGCTCGCGCCGATGCCGAGCAGCGCGTCGATGGCCAGGTCCTGCGCGCCCAGCGGCGCTGTGGCCTCGGCATGGATGGTCACGCCGGTATCTCGCGCGCGCGCCAGCGCATCGAGCGCGTCGTCGGCCTGCGGCTCGCCGAGCAGCACCACTTCCACCGCCTTGCCGGCGTGCTGCAGGCGCATCGCCGCATCCAGTCCGTCGCCGCCGTTGTTGCCCGGCCCGGCCACGACGCGGATGCGCTGCGCATGCGGTGCCAGCGCCAGCGCGAGGCGCGCCACCGCGTCGCCGGCGCGCTGCATCAGCGCGTGCGCGGGCAGCGTGGCCAGCGCCGCCCGTTCGATGCGCCGCGTGCGGACGACATCGAACAGCGGCAGGTCGGGGCAGAAGCGGTCGATGCGGCGCATCGTGCGAGGGTAGCAAACGAGGCGCGGGCTGGTGGCCCGCTCAGCGCAGGCGCTCGATGCCCAAGCCGTCCAGCGGGATCGGCGCCTCGCGCCCCTGCATCGCCTGCGCCAGCGCATAGGCCGAGCCGCAGGCCAGCGCCCAGCCGCTCGAACCGTGGCCGAGGTTGAGCCAGATGCCGGCGGTGCCGCTGGCGCCGATCAGCGGCGGGCCGTCGGGCAGCATCGGGCGCGCGCCTTTCCAGCGCTGCACCTGGCTCAGCCGCGCGGCGCCGGGGAACCAGTCTTCCAGCACCTTGTAGAGCGTCTCGATCGCGCGCGGGTCTTGCTTGTCGAGCCTGCCGCCCAGTTCGGCGCTGCCGGCCACGCGCACGCGCTGCCCGATGCGTGAGATGGCGACCTTGTAGCGCTCGTCCATCAACGCGGCGCGCGGCGCGCGCTCGGCGGCGCTGTCGTCGGGGCGCAGCGGCGCGGTGATCGAGTAGCCGTGCACCGCGCGCAGCGGCAGGCGCACGCCCAGCGGCTTGAGCAGCGCGGGCGAGCCCATCGCGGCGCAGACCACCACCGTGTCGAAGACTTCGTCGATGGGCTCCAGCGGCGCCGGCTCGGTGGCGACCGCGTCGCCGCGGGCGCTCGTGGACGGCTCCATCATCAACTGCGTCGATTCGGCCGGCGGCAGGTAGCGGTGCACCACCCGCGGCTGCGCGCCCGCCACGAGGCGCTGCACCTCGGTGTGGAAGCACCAGCGCGCGCCGAGCTTCTGCGCCTCGTGGCGCAGCAGGTGGGCGAACTGGCGGCAGTTGCCGACCTCGTCGTCGGGCAGGTGCACGCCGGCGTGCAGCGGCGTGTCGGGGTTGAGCGCTGGCTCCAGCTCGCGGCAGCGAGCCGCGTCGACGAGGTGGAAGCGGTTGCCGAGTTCCGTCAGCAGCTTCAGTCCCGGGCGCACCGCGGCGAGGTCGGCTTCATTGCGCAGCAGCACGAGGTAGCCGTTCTCGTGTTCGTAGTCGAGCTGCAAGGCCTTGGTCAGCTCGTGCAGGCGATGGCGGCTGAACACCGCCAGGCGCTGCATGCGCGTGCGGTTGGCCTGCCACACCTCGCTGCGGCAGGCGCGCCACCAGCGCCAGATCCAGGCGGCCAGCGCGGGGTCGAGGCTGGCGTGCAGGCGCACCGGCGCATGGCGGGCGAACAGCGAACGCAGCACCTTCCGCGGCATGCCGGGCGCGGCCCAGGGCGTGACGTAGCCGGGCGCGACCACGCCGGCGTTGGCGAAGCTGGTTTCGGCGGCGACGCTGCCGCGCCGCTCGAACACGGTGACCTCGTGGCCGGCGGCCACGAGTTCGTAGGCGGTGGTGACGCCGACGATGCCGGCGCCGATGACGGCGATGCGCATGCTCAGCCGCGCTTCGTCGAGAGCGCCGCCTCGATGGCCAGCGAGGCATCGAGCACCGCGTCGTCGCGCAGCGCCGAACTCCAGACCATCAGGCCGACCGGCATCTCGCCCGCGCCCTGGCAGGGCAGCGAGAGCGCGCAGCCGTCGAGGAAGTTGATCACGCTCGGGTTGCGCAGCAGCGCGCCGTTGACGGCGAAGAAGGCGGCGTCGTCGGACAGCAGCGGCGCGATCGGCGCGGCGAGCAGCGGCACGGTGGGGCTCAGCATCGCGTCGAAACCAGCCATCGCCGCCTCGGTGCGCGCGATCCAGTCGCGCCGCGCCCAGACCAGCTCGACATAGTCGGCCGCGCTCATCGCCTCGCCGCGGCGGATGCGCAGCGCGACGCGCGGGTCGTACAGCCCGGCCTTCGCGGCAAGATGCCGGCGGTGCCAGGCCCAGCTCTCGGCGGCCGGGAAGCCGCCGGCGGCGTTCAGCGCGGCGAGTTCGGCCAGCGTGGGCAGCACGATCTTGTCCACGCGCGCGCCGGCGTCGCGCAGCGCCGCGAGCGCACGCTGGAAGGCCGCGGCCACCGCCGGCTCCAGGCCGTCGAGCATCAGGGTGCTCGGCACGCCGAAGCGCAGTGCGGCGAGCGGCTTGCGCGCCAGTGCGACCGTGCGCGCCGCCAGCACCTCGTGCATCAGCACCGCGTCGCGCACGCTGCGCGTGATCGCGCAGACGGTGTCCAGCGTGGTCGACAGCGGGATCGCGCCCTCGGTGGGCACCAGGCGCGCGGTGTTCTTGAAGCCGACCAGCCCGTGCAGCGCGGCCGGGATGCGGATCGAGCCGCCGGTGTCCGAGCCCAGCGCCGCCCAGGCCGCGCCGGCCGCCACCGACACCGCGCCGCCGGAGGTGGAGCCGCCGGGGATGCGCGGCGTGGCGTCGAGCGCGGCCGTCGCGACGTTCGCCGGCGTGCCGTGGTGCGGGTTGATGCCCACGCCGGAGAACGCGAATTCGCTCATGTTGGTGCGGCCCACGAAGGCCGCGCCGGCGGCGCGCAAGCGCGCGACGGCCGGACAGTCGGCCGCGGCCGGCGGCGCGTCGGCGAGCACGCGGCTGGCCGCGGCGCTGCGCTGGCCGGCCACGTCGAACAAGTCCTTGATGCTCAGCGCGCGGCCGGCCAGCGGGCTGCCGGGCGCCGCGGCGCGGGCCTGTTCACGCGCGGCGTCGAAGGTGGTCAGCGTGAAGGCGTGGCGGCAGGCCTCGCCCTGGGCGGCGGCGATGCAGCGCTCGAGGGTGTCGGTGGCGCTCGGGTCGGTGGGCATGGGTGGCGTGGTACACTCCGCGAGTTTTGTCCGGGACGCCCCCGGACGAAGCAATCGCGAAGCCGGCCGCTGAAGGTGTCGCGGCGCCACGAGACCGACGCATGTCGGCATGTGTCGCAGCGATTCGGGCCGGATTCTAGAACCAACCTTTGGAGTCCCCATGACGATCAGCATGCGTGAAATGCTGGAAGCCGGTGTGCACTTTGGCCACCAGACGCGCTTCTGGAATCCCAAGATGGCCCCGTACATCTACGGCCATCGCAACAAGATCCACATCATCAACCTCGAGAAGACGCAGCCGCTCTTCAACGACGCGTTGAAGTTCGTGCGCCAGCTCGCCGCCAAGCGCGGCACCATCCTGATGGTCGGCACCAAGCGCCAGGCGCGCGAGGTGATCGCGCAGGACGCGCAGCGCGCCGGCATGCCCTACGTCGACCAGCGCTGGCTCGGCGGCATGCTGACCAACTTCAAGACCGTCAAGGGTTCGCTGAAGAAGCTCAAGGACATGCAGGCCCAGGTCGAAGCCGGCATCGACACGCGCACCAAGAAGGAACAACTGATGTTCCAGCGCGAGCTCGACAAGCTGCTCAAGGACATCGGCGGCATCCAGGACATGAACGCGCTGCCCGACGCGATCTTCGTGATCGACGTCGGCTACCACAAGATCGCCATCCAGGAAGCCAAGAAGCTGGGCATCCCGGTGGTGGGCGTGGTCGACACCAACCACAACCCCGACGGCATCGACTACGTCATCCCCGGCAACGACGACTCGGCCAAGGCCGTGGCGCTGTACGCCCGCGCGGTGGCCGACGCCGTGCTCGAGGGCAAGGCCAACGCGAGCGCCGAGGTGGTGCAGGCCGCCGCCGGCGGCGACGAGTTCGTGGAAGTCGAGACCACGGCCTGAGGCCCGCTCGCCCCGGCTCGCGCGCCGCGAGTTCGTGCAAAGGGGGCTGTCGCACAGCCCCTTTTTCAATCCCTGTTTTTCCGGAGAACTGAGATGCCCGCAATCACCGCCAGCATGGTTGCCGAACTGCGCGCCAAGACCGACGCGCCGATGATGGAGTGCAAGAAGGCCCTGACCGAGGCCGACGGCGACATGGGTCGCGCCGAGGAGATCCTGCGCGTCAAGCTCGGCAACAAGGCCGGCAAGGCCGCCGCCCGCATCACCGCCGAGGGCGTGGTCGCCGCGGCGGTCGACGGCGGCACCGGCGCGCTGATCGAGATCAACTGCGAGACCGACTTCGTCTCGAAGAACGATTCGTTCCTGGCCTTCGCGAAGGCCGCCGCCGAGCTGGCGGCGAAGAACGACCCGGCCGACGTGGCCGCGCTGTCGGCGCTGCCCTATGCGCAGGACGGCTTCGGCCCGACGCTGGAAGACGTGCGCAAGGGCCTGATCGGCAAGATCGGCGAGAACATGTCGATCCGCCGCTTCAAGCGCTACGCCGGCGGCACGAGCCTGGCGCACTACCTGCACGGCACGCGCATCGGCGTGATCGTCGAGTACAGCGGCGACGCCACCGCGGCGAAGGACGTGGCGATGCACGTCGCCGCGATGAAGCCGGCCGCGCTGTCGTCGGCCGAGGTGCCGGCCGAACTGGTCGACAAGGAGCGCAAGATCGCTGCCGAGAAGGCCGCCGAGAGCGGCAAGCCGGCCGACATCGTCGCCAGGATGGTGGACGGCTCGGTGCAGAAGTTCCTGAAGGAAGTCAGCCTGCTCGACCAGGTGTTCGTCAAGGCCGCCGACGGCAAGCAGACCGTCGGCAAGATGCTCGAGGGCGCCAAGACCGAGGTGAAGGGCTTCACGCTCTACGTGGTCGGCGAGGGCATCGAGAAGAAGGTCGACGACTTCGCGGCCGAAGTGGCCGCCCAGGTGGCCGCCGCCAAGGGCGCCTGAGCCGGCGCGCCGGGGGCGCCGCGCGCTCCCGGCCGATTAGACTTGCGCACCACGAGAACCGACCCGCGCCTGGAGCCGCCCGCATGCCCGCCTACAAACGTATCCTGCTGAAACTCTCCGGCGAGGCCCTGATGGGCGACGATGCCTACGGCATCAACCGCGCCACCATCGTGCGCATGGTGCGCGAGGTGCAGGAGGTGACCCAGCTCGGCTGCGAGGTGGCGGTGGTGATCGGCGGCGGCAACATCTTCCGCGGCGTGGCCGGCGGCTCGGTGGGCATGGACCGCGCCACCGCCGACTACATGGGCATGCTCGCCACCGTGATGAACTCGCTGGCGCTGGCCGACACGATGCGCCAGGAGGGCATGACGGCGCGCGTGATGTCGGCCATCGGCATCGAGCAGGTGGTCGAGCCCTACGTGCGCCCGAAGGCGCTGCAGTACCTCGAGGAAGGCAAGGTCGTCGTGTTCGCCGCCGGCACCGGCAACCCCTTCTTCACCACCGACACCGCCGCCGCGCTGCGCGGCGCCGAGATCGGCGCGCAGGTGGTGCTCAAGGCCACCAAGGTCGACGGCGTCTATAGCGCCGACCCGAAGAAGGACCCGGCCGCGACGCGCTACGCGCAGATCAGCTTCGACGAGGCGATCGCCCGCAACCTGCAGGTGATGGACGCCACTGCCTTCGCGCTGTGCCGCGACCAGAAACTGCCGATCAAGGTGTTTTCCATCTTCAAGCCCGGCGCGTTGAAGCGCGTGGTGCAGGGCGAGGACGAGGGCACGCTGGTGCACGTCTGACGCGACGAGGTAGCCATGACCATTGCCGACATCAAGAAGACCGCCGAGACCAAGATGGCCCGGACCATCGAGTCGTTCAAGGTCGAACTGCAGAAGATCCGCACCGGCCGCGCCCACCCGGGCATCCTCGACCAGGTGCACGTCGACTACTACGGCGCTATGGTGCCGATCAGCCAGGTGGCCAACGTGACGCTGCTCGACGCGCGCACGATCAGCGTGCAGCCCTGGGAGAAGGGCATGGGCGCCAAGATCGAGAAGGCGATCCGCGAGTCGGACCTCGGCCTGAATCCCGCGGCCCAGGGCGACCTGCTGCGCGTGCCGATGCCGCCGCTGACCGAGGAGCGCCGCCGCGACCTGACCAAGGTCGTGCGCCACGCCGGCGAGGAGGCGCGCATCGCGGCGCGCAACGTGCGCCGCGACGCCAACGACCACCTGAAGAAGCTGCTCAAGGACAAGGAGATCTCCGAGGACGACGAGCGGCGCGCGCTCGAGCAGTTGCAGCGCCTGACCGACGGCACGATCGCCGAGATCGACAAGCTCGTCGCGACCAAGGAATCGGAAATCCTGGCCGTCTGATGGCTTCCGACGCCGGCATCCCGCGCCACGTCGCCATCGTGATGGACGGCAACGGCCGCTGGGCCAAGCGCCGCTTCCTGCCGCGCGTGTTCGGCCACAAGGCCGGCGTCGACACGCTGGTCAAGACCGTGCTGGCCTGCGCCGACCGCGGCATCGAGCACCTGACGGTGTTCGCGTTCTCGTCGGAGAACTGGAAGCGCCCCACCGAGGAAGTCTCGTTCCTGATGGGGCTGGTGCTGGTGGCGGTGGAGAAGTACCTCGGCCGGCTGGCCGCGCGCGGCGTGCGCGTGCGCGTGATCGGCGACCGCGACCAGCTCAGCGAGCGGCTGCGCCAGGCCTGCGACCAGGCCGAGTCGAACACCGCGCACAACACGCGCATCACGCTGTGGGTGGCCTTCGCCTACGGCGGACGCTGGGACATCGTGCAGGCCTGCCGCGCGGCGATGCGCGACGGCGTCGATCCGCAGGCCCTCGACGAAGCCACGCTGGCCCGCTACCTGGCGTTCGGCGAGGCGCCCGACCCCGACCTGCTGATCCGCACCGGCGGGGAGCTGCGCATCAGCAACTTCCTGCTCTGGCAGGCGGCGTATTCGGAGCTCGTCTTCACCGACTGCCTGTGGCCCGACTTCGACGACGCCGAACTGGACAAGGCGATCGCCGCCTACGCCGCGCGCGACCGGCGCTTCGGCCTCGTGAAGAACGCCGCGCCCGCGCAGGCCGCGGCCAACCGAGCATGCTGAAGCAGCGTGTCATCACCGCCATCGTGCTGCTGGCGCTGCTGCTTCCCGCGCTGTTCGCAGCCTCGGCGTGGCCGTTCGCGGTCCTGACGCTGCTGCTGATCGGCGCGGCCGGCTGGGAGTGGGGCCGGCTCAACGGCGCGGCGCCGGCCGTTGCGGTGGCCATGGGCGTGCTGCTCGCGCTGTCCGGCGCCGCGGCGCTCGCGCTGGGCTGGACCTTCGCGCCGCCGCGCTGGCTGTGGGCGCCGGTGGCCGTCGCCTGGGTGGCCGGCGGCGCGCTTGCGCTGCGTGGCGGACCGGCCGGCTGGCCGAAGCTGCCTCAGGCGTTGCGCTGGCTGCTCGGCCTGGCGCTGCTGTGGGTGGCGTGGCTGGCGATCGCGTTTGCACGCGGCGTCGGCATCAACTTCACCCTGTCGGTGTTCTGCCTCGTCTGGGTGGCCGACATCGCGGCCTACTTCGGCGGGCGCGCCTTCGGCCGGCGCAAGCTCGCGCCCTCGATCAGCCCCGGCAAGAGCTGGGAAGGCGTGTTCAGCGGCCTGGCCGGCGTGCTGCTGCTGGCCTTCGTGTGGCGCTGGGCCGATGCCGCTTGCGCGCTGGACACGCCCAGCCTCTACAGCCGCATGGCGGCGGCCTGGGGCGCGGCCGGCATGGTGATCGGCTGCGTGCTGCTCGGCGCGATGAGCGTGGTCGGCGACCTGTTCGAATCGCTGGTCAAGCGCGCCGCCGGCGCGAAGGACAGCAGCCAGTTGCTACCCGGCCACGGCGGCGTGCTCGACCGCGTCGACGCGCTGCTGCCGGTGTTCCCCATCGCCATCGCGCTGGCCGCGAGCTGAACAGAACGTCATGAGCTCCGCCACCGCCCGCCAACGCATCTGCGTGCTCGGTTCGACCGGCTCGATCGGCGTCAGCACGCTGGACGTGATCGCGCGCCACCCCGGGCGCTTCGAGGTGTTCGCGCTGACCGGCGCGAGCCGCGTCGACGAGCTGGCGCGGCAGTGCCTGCAATGGCGGCCGCGCTTCGCCGCCATGCCCGATGCGGCGCGCGCCGCCGCGCTGCGCGAGCGGCTGCGGCGCGAAGGCCTGCGCACCGAGGTGCTGGCCGGGGAGCGCGCGCTCGACGAACTGGCCGCGCACCCCGAGGTCGAGGTGGTGATGGCGGCGATCGTCGGCGCGGCCGGGCTGTCGTCGTGCCTGGCCGCGGCGCGCGCCGGCAAGCGCCTGCTGCTGGCCAACAAGGAGGCGCTGGTGGTCGGCGGCGCGTTCTTCATGGACGCGGTGAAGGCCGGCGGCGCGACGCTGCTGCCGATCGACAGCGAGCACTCGGCGATCTTCCAGTGCCTGCCCGAAGACCGCGCGAGCTGGCCGCAGCGCATAGCCCACATCGTGCTGACCGCCTCGGGCGGGCCGTTCCGCGGCCGCGACCCGGCCACGCTGCACGCGGTGACGCCCGACGAGGCCTGCGCGCACCCGAACTGGGTGATGGGGCGCAAGATCTCGGTCGACTCGGCGACGATGATGAACAAGGCGCTCGAGGTCATCGAGGCGCGCTGGCTGTTCGACCTCGCGCCCGAGCGCATCCGCGTCGTGCTGCACCCGCAGAGCATCATCCACTCGATGGTGGTGTGCCGCGACAACTCGGTGCTGGCGCAGCTCGGCACGCCCGACATGCGCGTGCCGATCGCCTACGGCCTGTCGTTCCCCGAGCGCATCGAGTCGGGCGCGTCGGCGCTCGATTTCACCGCGTTGTCCGCGCTCAGCTTCGAGCCGGCCGACTTCGTGCGCTACCCCGGGCTCGAACTGTCGTGGCAGGCGCTGCGCGCCGCGCCGGGCAGCACCGCGGTGCTGAACGCCGCCAACGAGGAGGCCGTGGCCGCGTTCCTGGCCGGAACCATAGCCTTCGATCGCATTCACAGCGTCAACGCCGGCACCGTCGGGCGTGTGCTTCCGGCGCCGGAGGCCGCGCAGTCGCTGCCGGGCCTGCTCGACCTGGACGAGCGCGCGCGCCGCGAGGCGCGGCAGTTGATCCGCAACCTGGCACGATGACCACGCTGCTTGCCTTCATCCTGACGCTCGGCGTGCTGATCGTCGTGCACGAGTACGGCCACTACCGCGTGGCGGTGGCCTGCGGCGTCAAGGTGCTGCGCTTCTCGGTCGGCTTCGGCCGCGTGCTGTGGCGCCGCCAGCCCACGCCCGAGAGCACCGAGTTCGTCGTCTGCGCGCTGCCGCTGGGCGGCTACGTGCGCATGCTCGACGAGCGCGAGGCCGCGGTCGCGCCCGAAGACGCGCACCGCGCCTTCAACCGCAAGACGCTGTGGCAGCGCACGGCCATCGTCGCCGCCGGGCCGGTGGCCAACCTGCTGCTGGCGGTGCTGCTGTACGCCGGCGCGAGCTGGATCGGCACCGACGAGCCCAAGGCCGTGATGGCCGCGCCCGCCGCCGGCAGCCTGGCCGAGCGCGCCGGCCTGCGCGCCGGCGACTGGGCGCAGGCCTGGTCGGACGACGGCGCCGAGTGGCACGACCTGCGCTCGATGAACGAGCTGCACTGGCAGCTGACGCAGTCGGTGCTGCACGGCGAGCCGCTGCACCTGCTGGTGGCCGACACGCAGGGCCACGGCCAGCGGCGCGTGGTGCTCGATCTGCAGGCGCTGGCCGGGCGCGAGGTCGACGCGGCGGCGAGGAAGCAGATCGGCATCGGCGCGCCGTTCAGCGAGCCGGTGCTCGGCGAGACCAAGCCGGCCGGGCCGGCGGCGCGCGCCGGCCTGCGCGCCGGCGACCGCGTGCTGTCCATCGACGGCGAGGCGATCGCCGAGGCCGGCCGCATCCGCGAGCTGATCCGCGCCAACGGCGCCGACGGCGCGGCGCGCGAGATGCTGTGGCGCGTCGAGCGCGCCGGCCGCACGCTGGAGATCGCCGTGACGCCCAGCGTCGTCGCCGAGGGCACGCGCAGTGTCGGCCGCATCGAGGCCTATCCCGGCCAGGCGCCGGAGATGGTCAAGGTGCGCTACGGCTTCGTCGAGGGCCTGGCGCGCGCGGCCTCGCGCACCTGGGAGATGTCGGCGCTGACGCTGAAGATGCTCGGCCGCATGCTGGTCGGCGAGGCCTCGCTGAAGAACCTCAGCGGGCCGCTGACCATCGCCGACTACGCCGGCCAGTCGGTGCAGCTCGGGCTGGCCTACTACCTCGGCTTCCTCGCGGTGGTCAGCGTGTCACTCGGCGTGTTGAACCTGCTGCCGCTGCCGATGCTCGATGGCGGGCACCTGATGTATTATCTTTTCGAGGGTGTGACGGGGCGGCCGGTCTCCGAGTTGTGGCTGGAGCGGCTGCAGCGTGGCGGGGTGGCCATCATGCTCATGATGATGTCCCTGGCTCTCTACAACGACGTGGCCCGACTCCTGGGCCTGCACTGACCCCGACGCATGCCTTCTTCCCGACGCGCGCCCGCATTCCGCCCGACCGTTCTCGGCATCGCCCTGGCCGCCGCGCTGCACGCCGGCAGCGCCTGGGCGGTCGAACCCTTCACGCTCAAGGACATCCGTGTCGAGGGCCTGCAGCGCACCGACGCCGGCACGGTGTTCGCCTCGCTGCCGTTCCGCATCGGCGACACCTACAACGACGAGAAGGGCGCCGCCGCGCTGCGCGCGCTGTTCGCCACCGGGCTGTTCAAGGACGTGCGCATCGACATCGACGACGGCGTCGTCGTCGTGATCGTCGAGGAGCGCCCGGTGATCGCCGCGATCGACTTCGTCGGCCTGAAAGAGTTCGAGAAGGACACGCTGGTCAAGTCGCTGAAGGACTTCGGCATCGGCGAGGGCCTGCCCTTCGACAAGGCACTGGCCGACCGCGCCGAGCAGGAGCTCAAGCGCCAGTACCTGACGCGCAGTCTGTACGGCGCCGAGGTGGTGACCACCGTGACGCCGCAGGAGCGCAACCGCGTCAACGTGACCTTCACGATCACCGAGGGCACGGCGGCGAAGATCCACGAGCTGCGCATCGTCGGCAACAAGGCCTTCTCCGAGAGCACGCTCAAGGGCCTGTTCGACCTGAACGACGGCGGCTGGCTCAACTGGTACACCAAGGCCGACCGCTATTCGCGCTCCAAGCTCAACGCCGACCTGGAGACGCTGCGCGCCTACTACCTGAACCGCGGCTACCTCGAGTTCAACGTCGACTCGACGCAGGTGGCGATCTCGCCGGACAAGCAGGAGATCACCGTCACGATCAACGTCACCGAGGGCCAGCGCTACACGGTGACCTCGGTCAGGCTCGAGGGCGACTACCTCGGCAAGGAAGAGGACTTCAAGACCCTGGTGAGCATCAAGCCCGGCGAGCCCTACCGCGCCGAGGCGGTGACCGAGACCACCAAGGCCTTCTCCGACCACTTCGGCCTGTTCGGCTACGCCTTCGCGCGCATCGACGCGCGCCCCGAGATCGACCGCGCCAACGGCCGCGTCGCGCTGACGCTGGCCGCCGATCCGTCGCGGCGCGTCTACGTGCGGCGCATCAACGTCGCCGGCAACACGCGCACGCGCGACGAGGTGATCCGCCGCGAGTTCCGCCAGTTCGAGTCGTCGTGGTACGACGGCCAGCGCATCAAGCTCTCGCGCGACCGCGTCGACCGCCTCGGCTACTTCAGCGACGTGAGCGTCGACACCACCGAGGTGCCCGGCACGCAGGACCAGGTCGACCTGACGCTGTCGGTCAAGGAGAAGCCCACCGGCAACCTGATGCTCGGCGCCGGCTACTCGTCGGCCGACCGGCTCGCGCTGACGGCGTCGATCAAGCAGGAGAACGTGTTCGGCTCGGGCAACTACCTCGGCATCGAGGTCAACACCAGCCGCAGCAGCCGCACGCTGGTGCTCAGCACGGTCGACCCGTACTTCACGATCGACGGCATCTCGCGCGCCTTCGACATCTACTACCGCACCGCCAAGCCGATCAACAGCCGCGGCGAGCAGTACCAGATCGTCACGCCGGGCGTGGCGCTGCGCTTCGGCGTGCCGTTCAGCGAGTACGACACGGTGTTCTTCGGCATCGGCGCCGAGCGCACGCAGATCAAGGGCGGCACCTCGATGCCGAACAACCTGTACCTGTACCGGCTGCAGTTCGGCGAGAGCAGCAACTCCTTCCCGCTGACGGTGGGCTGGACGCGCGACGAGCGCGACAGCGCGCTGGTGCCCAACGAGGGCAGCTACAAGCGCGTCAACGTCGACTGGACGGCCTTCGGCAACACGCGCTACATGCGCAGCAACCTGCAGTACCAGCACTACTGGCCGATCACGCGCCAGTACACCTTCGCGGTCAACGCCGAGGTGGGCTACGGCCGCGGGCTGGGCGGGCGGCCGTACCCGGTGTTCAAGAACTTCTACGGCGGCGGCCTGGGCACGGTGCGCGCGTTCGACCAGGGCTCGCTGGGCCCGGCCGACGTGACCGGCGCCTACGTGGGCGGCAACCGCCGCGCCAACCTCAACAGCGAGCTCTACGTGCCGGTGCCGGGCGCCGGCAACGACCGCACGCTGCGCGTGTTCGGCTACCTCGACATCGGCAACGTGTGGGGCGAGCAGGAGAAGCTGACCGCCGACAGCCTGCGCGCCTCGGCCGGCCTGGGCCTGAGCTGGATCTCGCCGGTCGGCCCGCTCAAGCTGAGCTGGGGTACGCCCATCCGCAAACAGCCCAACGATAGAATCGAGAGACTGCAATTCCAGATCGGGACCGCGTTCTAATGAATACCTCTTTCCTGAAATCGGCGGCCTGCGCTGCGTTGCTCGCCGGCGCCGCCCTGGGTGCGCAGGCGCAAGAGCTGAAGATCGGTTACGTGAACGCCGACCGCGTGCTGCGCGACGCCGTGCCGGCCAAGGCCGCGCAGGCCAAGCTCGAAGCCGAGTTCGGCAAGCGCGAGAAGGAGCTGGCCGACATGGCTGGCAAGCTCAAGGCCGCCGGCGAGAAGCTCGACAAGGACGCGCCGACGCTGGCCGAATCCGAGCGCACGCGCCGCCAGCGCGAACTGGTCGAGCAGAACCGCGACTTCGACCGCAAGCGCCGCGAGTTCCAGGAAGACCTGACGCAGCGCAAGAACGAGGAGCTGGCCTCCGTCGTCGAGCGCGCCAACAAGGTCATGAAGCAGATCTTCGACAGCGAGAAGTACGACCTGATCATCCAGGAAGCCGTGTTCGCCGGCCCGAAGATCGACATCACCGACAAGGTGATCAAGGCGCTGAACGCCCAGGGCGGCGCCAAGTAAGGGCAGGGCGGCGCCGATGGAAGTTGCTCTGCGCGAGATCGCCGGGCAACTCGGCGGCGAACTGGTCGGCGACGGCGAACTGCGCATCGCGCGCATCGCCACCCTGGAAAGCGCGGCGCCCGACGCGATCGCCTTCCTCGCCAACCCCAAGTACCGCTCGCAGCTCGCGAGCTCGCGCGCCGGCTGCGTGATCGTCGCGCCGGCGCTGCGCGACGAAGCCGCCGCGCGCGGCGCGGCGATCGTCACGCCCGACCCCTATGCCTACTACGCGCGGCTCACGCAGTGGTGGGTGCGCACGCTGCGGCCGCGGCCGGCATCCGGCATCCACCCCAGCGCGGTGGTCGACGCCAGCGCGCGGGTCGCGGCCGACGCGGTGATCGGCCCGCTGTGCGTGATCGGCGCCAACGTGCGCATCGGCGCCGGCACTCGGCTGGCCGCGCACGTGACGGTCTACGACGGCTGCACGATCGGCGCGCGCTGCGTCGTGCACGGCGGCGCGGTGATCGGCGCCGACGGCTTCGGCTTCGCGCCCGTCGAGGGCGAGGACGGGCTGCGCTACGAGAAGATCGAGCAGCTCGGCGCCGTGCGCATCGGCGACGACGTCGAGATCGGCGCCAACACCTGCATCGACCGCGGCGCGCTCGACGACACCGTGATCGAGGACGGCGTCAAGCTCGACAACCTGATCCAGATCGGCCACAACGTGCGCATCGGCGCGCATTCGGCGATGGCCGGTTGCTCGGGCGTGGCCGGCAGCGGCGTGATCGGCAAGCGCTGCACCATCGGCGGCGCGGCGGTCATCCTCGGCCACCTGACGCTGGCCGACGACGTGCACATCTCGGCCGCCTCGGTGGTGATGCGCTCGATCCGCCAGCCGGGCCACTACAGCGGCGTGTTCCCCATCGACGACAATGCCGCGTGGGAGAAGAACGCCGCCACGCTGCGCCAGCTTCACGCGCTGCGCGACCGCATCCGGGCGCTCGAGAAGAACGAGAGACAAGCATGACGACGATGGACATCCACCAGATCCTGAAGAAGCTGCCGCACCGCTACCCGATCCTGCTGGTGGACCGCGTGCTCGAGCTCGACAAGGGCCAGCGCATCAAGGCGATCAAGAACGTCACGATCAACGAGGACTTCTTCAACGGCCACTTCCCGCGCCGCCCGGTGATGCCCGGCGTGCTGATGATCGAGGCGCTGGCGCAGGCCTCGGCGCTGCTGGCCTTCGCGACGCTCGGCCAGGACGCCGACGAGAACACCGTCTACTACTTCGCCGGCATCGACAACGCGCGCTTCAAGCGCCCGGTGGAACCCGGCGACCAGTTGACGCTGGAAGCCACGCTCGAACGCGCGAAGTCCTCGGTGTTCAAGTTCAAGGCACGCGCGCTGGTCGGCGACGAACTGGCCGTCGAGGCCGACCTGATGTGCACGATGCGCAGCTTCGCTTGAGCCGCCGACCATGGCGACGAACATCCACCCCACCGCCATCGTCGACGCCGGCGCCGAGCTGGGCGAGAACGTCACGATAGGGCCTTATGCCGTCGTCGGGCCGCAGGTGCGCATCGGCGACCGCACGTCCATAGGCGCGCACTGCGTGGTCGAGGGCCGCACGACGATCGGGCGCGACAACCGCTTCTTCCAGTTCGGCTCGATCGGCGCGATGCCGCAGGACAAGAAGTACGCCGGCGAACCCACCGAGCTGGTCATCGGCAACGGCAATACGATCCGCGAGTTCTGCACGCTGAACACCGGCACGGTGCAGGACGGCGGCGTCACGCGCCTGGGCGACGACAACTGGATCATGGCCTACGTGCACATCGCGCACGACTGCCGGCTCGGCAGCCACATCATCATCGCCAACGCGACGCAGCTCGGCGGCCACGTGCACCTGGGCGACTGGGTCTTCCTCGGCGGGCTGTCGGGCGTGCACCAGTTCGTGCGCGTCGGCGCGCATGCGATGACGGGCTTCCAGACCCGGCTGTCGCAGGACCTGCCGCCCTTCGTCACCGCGGCCGGCAACCCGGCCGAGGCGCAGGGCATCAACGCCGAGGGCCTGAAGCGCCGCGGCTACACGCCCGAACGCATCGCGCAGGTCAAGCAGATGCACCGCGCGCTGTACCGCAAAGGGCTGACGCTGGCCGCGGGCATCGCCGAGATCGCCGCGATGAAAGGCGCCGTGCCCGAGGGCGATGCCGACGTCGAGCTGATGCTCGGTTTCCTCGGCGACGCGAGCCGCGGCATCGTGCGCTGACACCGGGCGATGACCACGCCGCGTTTCGGCATGGTGGCCGGCGAGGCCTCGGGCGACCTGCTCGCCGGCCTGCTGCTCGGCGGCCTGCGCGCGCGCTGGCCCGGCCTCGTGGCGCAGGGCATCGGCGGGCCGAAGATGGCGGCGCAGGGTTTCGAGGCCTGGTGGCCGCACGACAAGCTGGCGGTGCGCGGCTACGTCGAGGTGCTGAGCCACTACCGCGAGTTGGCCGGCATCCGCAACCAGCTCGCCGAGCGGCTGCTGGCCGCCAGGCCCGACCTGTTCATCGGCGTCGACGCGCCCGACTTCAACCTCGATCTCGAAGCGCGCCTGAAGGCCGGCGGCATCCGCACCGTGCACTTCATCAGCCCGTCGATCTGGGCCTGGCGCGGCAAGCGCATCGAGAAGATGCGCAAGGCCGTCGATGCTGTGCTGTGCATCTTCCCCTTCGAGCCGGAGATCTACGCCAGGAGCGGCATCGCGGCGCACTACGTCGGCCACCCGCTGGCCGACACCATTGCGCTCGAGGTGCCGCGCGGCCAGGCGCGCTCCGCGCTCGGCCTGCCCGGCGACGCGGTGGTGGTCGCGCTGCTGCCCGGCAGCCGGCGCTCGGAGATCCAGTACATCGCGCCGCGCCTGTTCGCCGCCGCCGCCGAGATGAACGAGCTGCGCCCGGGGCTGCGTTTCGTCCTGCCGGTGGTGCCGGGGCTGCGCCACCTCGTCGAGCCGCTGCGCAAGCAGTACGCCGACCGCGTCGGCATCGAACTGCTCGACGGCCGCTCGCACGAGGCGCTGGCCGCCTGCGACGTGACGCTGATCGCCAGCGGCACCGCCACGCTGGAGGCGGCGCTGTTCAAGCGGCCGATGGTCATCACCTACGCGATGCATGCGCTGAGCTGGCAGATGATGAAGCGCATGAAGTACCAGCCCTGGGTCGGGCTGCCCAACATCCTGCTGCGCGACTTCGCCGTGCCCGAGCTGATCCAGGGCGACGCCACGCCCGAGCGGCTGGCGCACGCCACGCTCGCCTGGCTCGACGACCCGCAGCGCTGCGCCGAGCTGGAAACGCGCTTCCGCGCGCTGCACCTCGAACTGAAGCGCGACACCGCGCGCGCCGCCACCGATGCGATCGCGGAAGTTCTTGCGCGCTGAGCAGCTCGGCCTGGTCTTCGACGCGCCCGGGCTGGTGGCCGGCGTCGACGAGGCCGGCCGCGGTCCGCTGGCCGGCCCGGTGGTGGCCGCGGCGGTGATGCTCGACGAACTGCAGCCGATCCGCGGCCTGGCCGACTCCAAGGCGCTGACGGCGCGCAAGCGCGAGAAGCTGTTCGACGAGATCCGCGCCAAGGCGCTGTGCTGCTGCATCGCCGAGGCGAGCGCCGCCGAGATCGACCAGCTCAACATCCTGCAGGCCACGATGCTGGCGATGCGCCGCGCCGTCGAGGGGCTGCGCCTGAAGCCGGCCAAGGTGCTGGTCGACGGCAACCGCATCCCGGTGCTGAAGGTGCCGGCCGAGGCCATCGTCAAGGGCGACGCCAAGGTCAAGGCGATCTCGGCCGCCTCCATCCTCGCCAAGGTGCACCGCGACCGCCTCTGCCTGGCGATGCACGAGGCGCATCCGCAGTACGGCTTCGACGGCCACAAGGGCTACCCGACGCCCGAGCACCTGGCCGCGCTGCGCACGCACGGCGCCTGCCCGGAGCACCGCCGCTCCTTCGCGCCGGTGCGCGAACTGCTGATCCCCTGAGCCATGGCCGAGCCGCGCAGCATCACCTCGAAAGACAACCCGCTGCTGGTGCGCGTGCGCAAGCTCGTGGCCGACCCCGGCGGCTACCGCAAGTTCGGCGAGGTCTGGCTGGAAGGCGACCACCTCTGCGCCGCCTTCGCGCAGCGCGGCGGGCGTGCCTTGCAGGCGCTGGTCAGCAGCGAGGGCTGGCAGCAGCCGCGGCTGCGCGAGCTGGCCGGCCACGCCGCGGCCGTGGCCATCGTGCCGGCCGAGCTGATGGCGGGGCTGTCGACGCTCGAATCGCCGGGTGCGATCGGCTTCGTCGTCGCCACGCCGACCGCCGCGGCGATCACGCCCGATGCGCCCTCGGTGCTGCTCGACCGGCTGCAGGACGCCGGCAACGTCGGCACCATCCTGCGCAGCGCGGCGGCCTTCGGCTTCACGCAGGTGGTGGCGCTCAAGGGCACGGCGGCGCTGTGGTCGCCCAAGGTGCTGCGCGCCGGCATGGGGGCGCATTTCGGGCTGCGGCTGGTGGAGGGCGTCGACGCCGGCGCGCTCGAAGCGCTGCGCCTGCCGCTGCTGGCCACCAGCTCGCATGCCGAGGCGGCGCTGCACGAGGTCGACCTGCCCTGGCCCTGCGCCTGGGTGATGGGCCACGAAGGGCAGGGCATCGCGCCCGACCTGCGGCGGCGCTGCGCGATGAGCCTGCGCATTCCGCAGCCGGGCGGTGAGGAGTCGCTCAACGTGGCGGCCGCCGCCGCGGTGTGCCTGTACGAGTCGGCGCGGCAGCGGGCGGTGTGAGCGCCGGTGGCGTGCGGCGCCGCCCTTGCGGATCGATGGCGTATCGTTGCGACCCATGAAGCGCGAGTCCACGGCCACGCTCTCCGCGCTCTACCAGCGCTGGCGCAAACCGATCCTGCGCCTGCTGCAGGGTCGCCTGGGCAGCCGTGCCGAGGCCGAAGACACCGTGCAGCAAGTGTTCGTCCGGCTGATCGCCTCCGGCCGCCTGCCCGAAGCCGGCAAGGAGCAGGCCTATCTCAGCCGGGCCGCCGGCAACCTGGTGATCGACGGCTGGCGCAGGAGCGGGCGGTACCAGTCCATCGAGCTGCTGTCCATGGACGCCTCGAGCGAGGTGGCGGCCGGAGGCGAGGAACACGATCCGGTGCGGCATGCGCAGCACCGCCAGCGCCTGGCGCGGCTGGACCAGGCATTGACCGAACTGCCCGAGCGCCAGCGCGAGGCCTTCATCCTGAACGTTCTCGACGGCTGCACGCAGGAGGAGGTGGCGGCACGCATGGGCATCTCGAAGCGCATGGTCTCCAAGCACGTCAGCCGCGCCTATGCCTACTGCGAACTGCGTCTGCAATACGGCAGCGTGGCGCAGATGCAGCGCCTGCTCGCATCGGCCCGCCGGGAGGAAGCCGACGAAACGCACCGCGAGCCCGAACGCGGCAGCCCGCGATGAACAAGACCCCGCCGCCGGGCATGGCGCCGGACATACTGGTCGCCCTGCACGAGGCCGCCGCCGAGCGGTTCACCCGCCGCCAGGAACCGGGTTGGACGGGCGCCGACGAGCGCGAGCTCGATGCATGGCTGCAAGCCGACCCCTTGCACCGCGAAGTCTTCGAGAGCATGGCGCGTACACGGCAGCTCTTCGGCAGCCTCAGGCAGTTCCGCGCGGAGCAGCAGGGGTCGACACCGGCCATGCGCCCCGGCGCGGCCACGGCGTCGCGCCGCGGCTGGCGGCGGGCTGTCGCGCGCGGCCCGGTATTCGCATCCATTCTGCTTGCCGCCGTTCTCACGCTGGCAGGCGGCGGCTGGTATGCGTGGGACAACACCGCCCGCTACAGCCTCGACGCCTCCACCGCCCGTGGTGAAACCCGAAGCGTCGACCTGCCCGACGGATCGCGCATCGCGCTCAACGTCGACAGCGTCCTGCGAGTGCGCTACTACCCGCGCCGCCGCGAGGTGGCGCTGGACCGGGGTGAAGCCTTCTTCGAAGTGAAGGCCGATGCGGCCTGGCCTTTCACCGTGGATTCGGGCCGCAGCCAGCTCAAGGTGGTCGGCACCGCCTTCAACGTGCGGGTCGCCCCGTCCCGCCTCGTCGTCAAGGTGAGCGAGGGCAAGGTCGAAGTGCGCCCGGACAGGGCTGCGGCCGATGCTCCGGTGCTTTTGCTCGGCGCGCAGGACGGCGTGTCCATCGACCCCGTGACGGCACGGCATGTGCCCGTGCCCGCGAGCGCCGACGGCGTGGACGACTGGCGCAGCGGCCAGTTGCGCTTCAAACAGCGCCCGCTGATAGAAGTCGCCGAGGAAATCGCGCGCTACTTGGGGCGGCCCGTCACGCTGACCGGCCCCGAGTTGGCCGGCATGCCCATCTCGGCCTACTTCGCCACGGCGGCACCCGACGCCTTTGTGGAACTCCTGCCGGACCTCGTGCCCGTGCGGGTGCAGCGCCAGCCCGGCGGCGGCTGGATGATCTCGCCCCGCTGACGCCGCGCCACGCCGCCGCGTTTCAACTCGTTGCACATGGAGTCGGTGCGGCGGGTTCGTCCTGTGCCCTCGAACCACGTCTTGTTTCCCTAGGGACCGGAATCCTCCGGCCACCCTCGGCTGCCAGCCAGTCGGGCCGAAGCGGGCACACCGCGCTTCCCCCAGCCAACGGCCGCAAACAAGCGGTGCGCCGAGCGCACGCAGGCTGGCAGGGTTGTCCGGGCCCGATGAGCGACGTCTTTCCCGTGTCGATCCGCGCGTCGCGCCCCGAGTGGCCTTCGTCCTGCCTGCACGCCGGTGCTCACGGGCGCAGGTTCGCGCCGTTCAATCGGAGGCAGGATTCGTGATGCGGACAAGGAAATCGAGGGGTGCCCTGGCGGGCGGGGTGTTGGCGGTGCGGACGGCGTTGTCTTTGCCGGTGATGAGCGCCGTGGCCACGATGGCCGTGCCGGCCACATCGCATGCGCAGGACGCGCGCATCGAATTCGACATCGCGGCGCAGCCGCTGGTCTCCGCGCTGGGCGTGTTCGGGCAGCAGGCCGGACGGCAGGTGCTGTTCGACGAGGCCGACGTGGCGGGGCGCCATGCGCGGGCGGTCAAGGGAAGCCTGACGCCCAGGCAGGCGCTGGAGCAACTGCTCGCAGGCACCGGCGTGGCGATTTCGAGCGCGAGGGCGGGCGGCTTCACGCTCCGGCCGGCGCTGCTGCCCGCGCCGGCCGTGTCGCCCGATGCGGCCTTGCCGGAGGTGAGGGTGACAGCCCGGGCCGAGGGCGGGGAGCCGACCGAGGGCACGGGCTCCTACACCGCGCGCATCAGCAGCGCCGCGACCGGCCTGGACCTCCCGCTGCGCGAGACGCCGCAGTCGGTGACGGTGGTCACGCGCCAGCGCATGGAGGACGAAGGCCTGAACTCGGTGGGCAAGGTCCTGGATGTCACGCCGGGGGTTGCGCTCGTGCGTGCCGGCGCCAGCGGCAGCCCGGCCGTGGGTGAGATCTTCTATGCGCGCGGGTTCGAGATCACCAACTACCAGATCGATGGCTTGCCGGTCAATCAGCTCGGCCTGCAGGCGATGGCCGGAACCCGCAGCGGCATCGGAGGGACGTCGACGGCCCTCTACGACCAGGTCACTGTGGTTCGCGGCGCGACGGGGCTGATGAATGGCGCCGGCAACCCCGCTGCCGCCATCAACCTCGTGCGCAAGCGGCCGACCTCCGAGCTTCACGGCGCCGTGGAGGCCTCCGCCGGCCGCTGGAGCCGCCTGGACGGCCTGGTCGATCTGTCCGGCCCGTTCGACGCGGCGAAGACGCTGCGAGGCCGTGTCGTCGTCGGCCAGGGCGGCGGCGGGGAGTGGATGGATCGCCACAGGGATGCGCGCAACGGCCTGTTCTACGGCGTGCTGGAGGCCGATCTGGCGCCCACCACGCTGCTGACCGTCGGGCTGGAGCACACGAGCAGCAAGGATCGCGGCATCTCCTTCAACAATTTCATGCGCGTCGACACCGACGGCAACCCGACGCACTTCTGGCGCACGGCCAATGCATCGGCCTCGTGGACCCATGCCGATGTCCGGCGCAGCAACGCCTTTGCCACGCTGGACCACCAGTTCGGCGGCGCTTGGGCCGCGCGCCTGTCGGTCAACCACACCCGGCTGCACCACGACCAGGTCTTCGGATTCGCCCGGGGCGAGATCGACGCGCAAACCGGCGCCTCGTCGTTCGAGTATGGGAAGACCGTCTTCACCCCGAGCACCACCGGCCTGAATTTCCACCTGACCGGAACGTACGGCCTGCTGGGGCGGGAGCACGAACTGATGCTCGGGCTGAACCATGAAACCTTGAAGGCGTCCGATCCGTCGCACGAGTACCGGTTCGACCTGCCTGTCGACAACATCTACGAATTCGCGCGGACGGGCGAGATCGAGGCCGAACCGCCGCAGCGCAATGGCGTCAGCCATACGCGCATTCGCCAGACCGGCGGCTACCTGGCCACGCGGCTGAGGCCCATGGAGGGGCTGGCGCTCATCGCGGGTGCGCGTGTCAGCAACTACAGGCTGCGTGACAACTGGTCCGGTATCGATGAATCCGGCGTCGTCACGCCCTACCTCGGCGTCGTGGCCGATCTCGGCAAGCAGGTGTCCGCGTACGCCAGCTACACGACCATCTTCAATCCCCAGAGCTACCAGGACCGCAATGGGCAGACCTTGAGCCCGGAGAAGGGGAGGAACTACGAGATCGGCCTGAAAGGCGAATTCCTCGACGGCCGCCTGAATGCCAGCGCTGCCGTGTTCCAGACGAGGAAGAGCAATCTCGCGCTGTGGGACGAGGGTGCCGTCACTCCCAATGGGGACGATGCCTACATTGCGGCGGACAAGGTGCGCGCGCGTGGATATGAGCTGGAAGTGTCCGGCGAGCCGCTGCGCAACTGGCGCCTGGCGGCGGGGTTCTCTCGAGTGGTGGTTCGCGACAGCGCGGGGCAACGGCTGTTGCAGGAGGTTCCCGTGCGGCAGCTCAAGCTGTTCACGAGCTACACCCTCTCCGGCGGCCTGAGCGACCTGACGCTGGGCGGCGGCGTGACATGGCAAAGCCGGACCTCGCACCCCTACGATGCCAACCCCGTTCTGAACCAGGGCTCGTTCGCGGTGTTCAGCCTGATGGCGCGCTACCGCGTGAACCGCCATTGGACCGCGACGCTGAACGTGGCCAATCTTGCCGACAAGACCTATCTGTCCACCATCTGGTATCACAACTACGGCACGCCGCGCGACATCACCGCGACGCTGCGCTACGAGTTCTGAGCGGCCGCCGGGCGCGTCGGGCGGGTCGTCAATACATCAGCCGGTCCGGCCGCAGGTCGCGCAGGATGGTCGTCGCGATCTCCTCGATCGACTTGTGCGTCGACGACAGCCAGGCGATGCCCTCGCGGCGCATCATCGCCTCGGCCTCGCGCACCTCGAAGCGGCAGTTCTCCAGCGAGGCGTACTTGCTGCCGGGGCGGCGCTCGTTGCGGATCTGGGTCAGGCGCTCGGGGTCTATGGTCAGGCCGAAGCACTTCTTCTTGAACGGGGCCAGCGTCGAGGGGATCTGGCCGCGGTCGAAGTCTTCCGGGATCAGCGGGTAGTTGGCGGCCTTGATGCCGTGCTGCATCGCCAGGTACAGCGAAGTCGGCGTCTTGCCGCTGCGGCTGACGCCGACCAGGATCACGTCGGCCTCGGCCAGGTTCTTGGCCGACTGGCCGTCGTCGTGCGCGAGCGAGAAGTTGATCGCCTCGATGCGGTCGGTGTACTCCTGGCTGGCCGAGACGTCGGAGAAGCGGCCGATGCGGTGGTTCGACTTGACGCCGAACTCGGCCTCCAGCGGCTCGATGAAGGTGTTGAACATGTCCAGCACCAGTCCGCGCGACTGCTTGAGGATGGCCAGGATCTCGGCGTTGACCAGCGTCAGGAACACCACCGGCCGGCGCCCCTCGGCATCGGCGCTGTGGTTGACCTCGCGCACCACCTGGTGCGCCTTGTCGGGCGTGTCGATGAAGGGGCGGCGCACATGGCGCGGCTTGCCCGGGAACTGCGCCAGGATCGAGTTGCCGAAGGTCTCGGCGGTGATGCCGGTGCCGTCGGAGACGAAGAACACGGTGCGGTTGGGCATGGGCGGGCGGCCCTGCGGCCGAGGGGGGTGAGCGTGCCCGGAATGATAGGGACAAACCTTAGAATTCCCGCCGATTCGCCCCCGCCCGAGCCACGCCCGATGAACGCCGACCGCCGCCTCCAACAAGCACTCGAACAGTGCGGCGCGCCGGCCTGGGCCTGCCGCATCCGGCGGGGGACACGGCTTTTGCAACATCACGGAGTTTTCCCATGTCCAACCCCGCTCTGGCGACCGCCCTGGTCGTACCGTTCGAACAACTGAGGATGAGCGATGTCGAGGTGGTCGGCGGCAAGAACGCCTCCCTCGGCGAGATGATCAGCCAACTGGCCGCCTCCGGCGTGCGCGTGCCCGGCGGCTTCGCGACCACGGCGCACGCGTTCCGCGAGTTCCTCAAGCACGAGGGCCTGGCCGGCCGCATCGAGCAGCGCCTGGCGAGCCTGAACACCGACGACGTGCGCGCGCTCGCCGAGGCCGGCGCGCAGATCCGCCACTGGCTCGAATCCACGCCGTTCCCGCCCGCGCTCGAAGCGGCGATCCGCGCCGAGTTCGCCAGGCTGGCCGAGGGCAACCCGGGCGCCTCGTTCGCGGTGCGCTCCTCGGCCACCGCCGAAGACCTGCCCGACGCCTCCTTCGCCGGCCAGCAGGAGACCTTCCTGAACGTGGTCGGCATCGACGAGGTGCTGGCCAAGATGAAGGAGGTGTTCGCCAGCCTCTACAACGACCGCGCCATCAGCTACCGCGTGCACAAGGGCTTCGCGCACGCCGACGTGGCGCTGTCGGCCGGCGTGCAGCGCATGGTGCGCTCCGACCTCGGCGCCTCCGGCGTGATGTTCACGATCGACACCGAGAGCGGCTTTGCCGACGTGGTCTTCATCACCTCCAGCTACGGCCTGGGCGAGACGGTGGTGCAAGGCGCCGTCAACCCCGACGAGTTCTACGTGCACAAGCCGGCGCTGAAGGCCGGCAAGCTGCCGATCATCCGCCGCAACCTCGGCTCCAAGCTGATCAAGATGGAGTTCGCGCCGGCCGACGAGCGCGCCAGGACCGGCCGCCTGGTGCGCACCGTGGACACCGCGCCCGAGCAGCGCAACCGCTATTCGCTCAGCGACGCCGACGTGACCGAACTCGCGAAGTACGCGCTGATCATCGAGCAGCACTACGCCCGGCCGATGGACATCGAGTGGGGCAAGGACGGCGGCGACGGCAAGCTCTACATCCTGCAGGCGCGCCCCGAGACGGTGAAGAGCCAGGCGCACGGCAAGGCCGAGCAGCGCTACCGTCTGAAGGGCGCCAAGAGCACGGTGCTGGCCGAGGGCCGCGCGATCGGCCAGAAGATAGGCACCGGCCCGGTGCGGCTGGTGCACAACATCGCCGAGATGGACAAGGTGCAGCCGGGCGACGTGCTGGTCACCGACATGACCGACCCGAACTGGGAGCCGGTGATGAAGCGCGCCAGCGCGATCGTCACCAACCGCGGCGGGCGCACCTGCCACGCGGCGATCATCGCGCGCGAGCTGGGCATCCCGGCGGTGGTGGGCTGCGGCGACGCCACCGAGACGCTCAAGGACGGCGCGCTGGTGACGGTGGCCTGCTCCGAGGGCGACACCGGCTACATCTACGACGGCCTGCTCGAAACCGAGGTCAGCGAGGTGCAGCGCGGCGAGCTGCCCTACTGCCCGGTGAAGATCATGATGAACGTCGGCAACCCGCAGCTCGCCTTCGACTTCGCGCAGATGCCGAACTCGGGCGTGGGCCTGGCGCGGCTGGAATTCATCATCAACAACAACATCGGCGTGCACCCGAAGGCGATCCTGGACTACCCGAACGTCGATGCCGACCTGAAGAAGGCGGTCGAGTCGGTGGCGCGCGGCCACGCCAGCCCGCGCGCCTTCTACGTCGACAAGCTCGCCGAGGGCGTGGCGACCATCGCCGCGGCCTTCTGGCCCAAGCCGGTGATCGTGCGGCTGTCGGACTTCAAGAGCAACGAGTACAAGAAGCTGATCGGCGGCTCGCGCTACGAGCCCGAGGAAGAGAACCCGATGCTCGGCTTCCGCGGCGCGTCGCGCTACGTCAGCGAGGAGTTCGGCGAGGCCTTCGCGATGGAGTGCGAGGCGCTCAAGCGCGTGCGCAACGAGATGGGGCTGAACAACGTCGAGATCATGGTGCCCTTCGTGCGCACGCTGGGGCAGGCCGAGCGCGTGGTGGGCATGCTCGCCGAGCGCGGCCTGAAGCGCGCGGCTTCGGGCGGGACGGACGGCCTGCGCGTGATCATGATGTGCGAGATCCCGAGCAACGCCATCCTCGCCGAGCAGTTCCTCGAGCACTTCGACGGCATGTCGATCGGCTCGAACGACCTCACGCAGCTCACGCTGGGCCTGGACCGCGACTCCGGCCTGGAACTGCTGGCGCGCGACTTCGACGAGCGCGACCCGGCGGTCAAGGCGATGATCTCGCGCGCCATCACCGCGTGCCGCGCGGTGGGCAAGTACGTCGGCATCTGCGGCCAGGGGCCCAGCGACCACCCCGACTTCGCCGACTGGCTGGCGCGCGAGGGCATCGTGTCGATCTCGCTGAACCCCGACACCGTGGTCGAGACCTGGCAGCGCCTCGCGAAGCGTTAGATCTCGAGGTTGTCGATCAGCCGCGTCGTGCCCAGCTTCGCGGCGGCCAGCACCACCAGCGGCTCGCCGCCGGCGGGCTCGCCGAGGTCGCGGCGGCGGCGGATCGCCACGTAGTCGGGCTGCCAGCCGCGCGCCGCGAGGCCGGCCATCGCCTCGGCTTCGAGCTGGGCCCAGTCGCGTTCGCCGGCCATCGCCGCGGCTTCGATGCGGCGCAGCGCGGCGCTGAGCTGCACGGCCTCGGCGCGCTGCGCCGCGTCGAGGTAGCCGTTGCGCGACGACAGCGCCAGGCCGTCGGCGGCGCGCCCGGTCTCGCCGCCGACGATGGTGATCGGCAGCGCGAGCTGCTCGACCATGCGGCGGATCACCATCAGTTGCTGGTAGTCCTTCTTGCCGAACACCGCCACCTTGGGCTGCACCGCGTTGAAGAGCTTGAGCACCACGGTGCACACGCCGGTGAAGAAGCCGGGGCGGAAGTGGCCCTCGAGGATGTCGGCCAGCTCGGGCGGCGGATGCACCTTGTAGCCCTGCGGCTCGGGGTAGAGGTCTTTCTCCGAGGGCGCGAACACGATGTCGCAGCCGGCCGGCGCGAGCAACTGGCAGTCGCGCTCCAGCGTGCGCGGGTAGGTGTCGAAATCCTCGTGCGGCGCGAACTGCAGCCGGTTGACGAAGATGCTCGCCACCACCGGGCCGCCGCGCGCGCGCGCCAGCCGGATCAGCGAGAGGTGGCCGTCGTGCAGGTTGCCCATCGTGGGCACGAAGACGCTGTTGGCCTGGCCGGCGAGCGCGGCGCGCAGTTGCGCGATGCTGTGGACGACTTGCATGCGTTGGTCGGGTCGTGTTTCAGTAGCCGTGCACGGCCGGGTCGGGGAAGCTGCCGTCCTTGACGGCGGCCACGTAGGCGCGGATCGCGGCTTCGATGTCGCCGGCGCCCGCCATGAAGTTGCGCACGAAGCGCGGCAGCCGGCTGCGCGTGACACCCAGCATGTCGTGCAGCACCAGCACCTGGCCCGAGCAGCCCGGGCCGGCGCCGATGCCGATCACCGGGATGGGCAGGCTCTGCGTCAGCCGCTCGCCGAGCGCGCTGGGGATCAGCTCGACCACCAGCATCGCCGCGCCGGCGTCGGCCAGTTCCTTCGCCTCGCGCAGCAGGCGCTCGGCGCCGCTCTCGTCGCGCCCCTGGATGCGGTAGCCGCCCAGCGCATGCACCGACTGCGGCGTCAGCCCGAGGTGCGCGCACACCGGGATGCCGCGCTCGGCGAGGTGGCGCACCACCGGCGCCGTCCAGCCGCCGCCTTCGAGCTTGACCATGTGCGCGCCCGACTGCATCAGCGTGGCCGCGCTCAGCAGCGCCTGCTCGGCGCCGGTGTGGTAGCTGGCGAAGGGCAGGTCGCCGATGATCCAGGCCGCCCGGCTGCCGCGCGCCACGCACTGCACGTGATAGGCCATCTCCGCGAGCGTGACGGGCAGCGTGCTGTCGCGGCCCTGCAGCGTCATGCCGAGCGAATCGCCGACCAGCAGCACGTCGACGCCGGCCTCGTCGAGCAGGCGCGCGAAGCTGGCGTCGTAGCAGGTCAGCATCGCGATCTTCTCGCCGGCCGCGCGCATCGCGGCGAGGCGGTGCAGCGTCATCGGCTTGCGCGCCGCGTCGCCGGCGGTCTGCGAAGGGGTGGGGTACACGTGTTCTCCTCAGATCAGCCCGTCGAAGGGCAGTACGTCCAGCGGCGCGCCGGCCGGCACGTCGCCCTGCTCGTGGCCGAGCACGACGAGCCCGTTGGCCACGCTCATGCTGCGCAGGATGCCCGAACCTTGCGAGCCGGTGATCTCGACCTGCCAGCCGTCGCCGGCGCGCGTCACGATGCCGCGCTGGAACTCGGTGCGGCCGGGTTTCTTGCGGATAGCCCGCAGGCTGGCGGCGCGCAGCATGGGCAAGGGCTGAGGCGCCGCGCCGCTCATCGCCAGCAGCGCGTCGCGCACGAAGGCGTAGAAGCTCACCATCACCGCCACCGGGTTGCCGGGCAGGCCGAACAGGACGGCGTTGCCGATGCGCCCGATCGCCAGCGGCCGGCCGGGACGCATCGCGATGCGCCAGAACAGCACCTCGCCGAGCGTGTTCATGATGCGCCGGGTGTGGTCGGCCTCGCCGACGCTGACGCCGCCGGAGGTGATCACCGCATCCGCGTTCGCGGCGGCGTCGCGGAAGGCGGCTTCCAGCGCCGCCGGGTCGTCGCGCACCACGCCCATGTCGATGGGCTCGACGCCCAGGCGCCGCAGCATGCCCCACAGCGTGTAGCGGTTGCTGTCGTAGACGCAGCCTTCGTCCAGCGGCTCGCCGACCGAGCGCAACTCGTCGCCGGTGGAGAAGAAGGCCACGCGCAGGCGGCGCCGCACCGCCACCTCGGCCTGGCCGAGCGAGGCGAGCAGGCCCAGGTCGGCCGGGCGCAGCACCCGGCCGGCGTGCAGCGCAGGCTCGCCCTTGGCCAGGTCTTCGCCGGCGCGGCGGCGGTTGTCGCCGGCACGCACCACGCCGGCGGGCAGCGTCGCGCGTCCCTCCTCGACGCGCACGAACTCCTGCGGCACCACGGTATCCAGCCCGGCCGGCATCACGGCGCCGGTCATGATGCGCACGCATTCGCCGGGGCCGGGCGCGCCCTCGAAGGGCGTGCCGGCCAGGCCGCGGCCAGCGATGCGCAGCACGGTGTCGCCGCTGGCGGCCAGTTCGCTGCCGCGCAGCGCGTAGCCGTCCATCGCGGCGTTGTCGTGCGCCGGCACGTCCAGCGTCGAGATCAGATCGTGCGCCAGCACGCGGCCCAGCGCGCTGCGGATGGGCACGCGCTGCACCGCCTGCACGCGCGGCACCAGCCGGGCGATGAACTCCTGGGCCTGCGCCACCGGCAGGGCGTCGGGGTCGTAGCCGCTCACGCAGGAGGCGATCTGGGCCAGGGTCGGGGGCGGGGCGCTCATGGGCGCGGATGGTAGCCGCGCGCACGCAGCCGCGCCTCAGCCTTGCAGGCGCTGCAACTCGGCCGGCGTGTTGGCGTTGACGAAGGCCGCCGCGTCGTCGAACGGCACCTCGACGCAGCCGTGCCGCGTCGCCCAGCGTTCGACCTTGCGCTCGCCGGCGGCGACGGATTCGCGCAGGCTCGTTGCCAGCGCGCGGTGCAGCAGGCAGAACACCGGCTGCGCGCGGCGCCCGCCGGCTTCGACGCTGACGGCCATCGCGATCTCGCCGCCTTGCCGCGCCAGCGCGTCGGCCAGCCGCGCGACGAGGTCGGCGGGGAAGTTCGGCGAGTCGCAGGGCACGGTGGCGAGCCAGGGGGTTTCGATGTGCGCCAGCCCGGCGAGGAAGCCGGCCAGCGGGCCGGGATGCTCGGGCAGGGCGTCGGGCCAGACCGGCGCGCCGAAGGCTGCATAGGCGTCGAGATGGCGATTCGCGTTGATCGCGACGCGGCCGACCTGCGGCGCCAGGCGCTGCAAGGCGTGCAGGGCGAGCGGCATGCCGCGATGGCGTTGCAGACCTTTGTCGACGCCCCCCATGCGGCTGCCGCGCCCGCCGGCGAGCACGAGGCCGGTGATGTCGTCGCGGGCGATGTGCAACTCACCCGCCGATGTAGTGCATCTCGACGCGCCGCTGCCCGCTGCCCGCATCGGCCTGCATCGCGCCGCGCAGTTCGGAGTAACGGTCTTCGCGCCCCGCCCACAGCGCGCCGACCGCCGCGGCGATGTCCTCGTCGTCGTACCCGCCGCGCAGCAGCACGCGCAGGTCGTGGCCCTGGCTGGCGAACAGGCAGGTGTAGAGCTTGCCCTCGGTGGACAGGCGCGCGCGGTTGCAGTCGCGGCAGAAGGCGCGGGTGACGCTGGAGATCACGCCGATCTCGCCGCCGCCGTCGCGGTAGCGCCAGCGCTGCGCGGTCTCGCCGGGCGCGCTGGCCTCCAGCGGCTCGAGCGGGAAGGCCGCGTCTATGCGCGCCACCACCTCGGCCGAGGGCAGCACCTCCGCCATGCGCCAGCCGTTGGTGGCGCCCACGTCCATGTACTCGATGAAGCGCAGCACGACGCGGCCGCCGAAGTGTTCGCGGAAGAAACGCGCCATCGGCACGATCTCGTGGTCGTTCGCACCGCGCTTGACGACCATGTTGACCTTGACCGGCCCGAGCCCGCAGCGCAGCGCCTCGGCGATGCCTTCGAGCACGTCTTCCACCGGGAAGTCGACGTCGTTCATGCGCCGGAAGACGGCGTCGTCCAGCGCGTCGAGGCTGACCGTCACGCGCTGCAGGCCGGCGTCTTTCAGGGTGCGCGCCTTGCGCGCCAGCAACGAGCCGTTGGTGGTCAGCGTCAGGTCGAGCGGCCGGCCGTCGGCGCAGCGCAATGCGGCCAGCATCGCCACCAGGCGTTCCAGGTTCTTGCGCAGCAGCGGCTCGCCGCCGGTCAGGCGCAGCTTGTGCACGCCGTGCGCGACGAACAGCCTTGCCGCGCGCGTGATCTCCTCGAAGCTCAGCAGCGAGGCGTGCGGCAGGAAGGGGTAGCGCGCATCGAACACTTCCTTGGGCATGCAGTAGCCGCAGCGGAAGTTGCAGCGGTCGGTGACCGAGATGCGCAGGTCGCGCAGCGGCCGGCCGAGGCGGTCGGCGACGTGCCCGCTCGGCGCCGCGGGCCGCTCGGGGATGAGCGGCACGCTGGCGGCGTAGCGGTGGTCGGCCAGCGGAATGATCTTTTCGCCCATGAGCGCGAATTGTGCCTGCGCGCGGCGGCGCTGCGACCCGGCACGATCCCGCGACCCCGCAACGGCCGGGGTCGGCGCTTCAGTGCAGCATGCGGAAGGTTTCGGCGTCCTGCACGGCGGCGGTCACCGCCGGCGTCGCGGCGGGTGCCGGCGCGACGGACTGCGCCGCGGGCGCGGCGGCGTCCACCAGCGGCTGCGCGCGGCGCGCGCCGGTGAAGCGCTTGCTCCAGTAGGCGTAGCGCATGTCTTCCACGCGCACCTCGCCGCCGGTGCGCGGCGCGTGGATGAACTTGCCCTCGCCGATGTAGATGCCGACGTGCGAGAAGGTGCGCTTGAGCGTGTTGAAGAACACCAGGTCGCCCGGCTTCAGTTCGTCGCGCTTGACCTTGACCATGCCGGCCGCCTTGGCCTGCTCGTCGGCGCGGCGCGGCAGCACCAGGCCCAGGCTCATCTCGAACACGTGGCGCGTGAACCCGCTGCAGTCGAAACCCTGCTCGGCGCTGTTGCCGCCGCGGCGGTAAGGCACGCCGAGGAAGTTCATCGCACCGAGCACCATCTCGGAGGCCTTGTCGCGCATCGTGCGCACGAAGGCGTATTCGCTCGGCGGCACGGCGGCGGGCACCGTGTCGGGCTCGCCGTAGCCGCGTTCGGCCAGCAGCTTGGCGATCGGGTCGGCTTCCGGCGCCGCCTGCACGCCCGCGGCGGCCAGCGCCAGGCCCGCGGCCAGGGCGGCCAGCAGGGGGCGGAGGCGGGCGGGGCGGTCCATCGGCGCGCAGCTTAGCCGCTGGCGGCGCCGCCAGTCAATCGAAAAAACCAGTGCTGACCAGCACTTGCGCGAACATTTAGAGACGATTGCGAGGCTGCGTTATCGTCCGCGCCATCCCCAAGGAGATCTCATGTTCAAGGCTTTGCTGCTGGAGAAGGACGAGGCCGGCTTTCGCGCCGGCATCCGCGAACTCGACGAGGTCGCGCTGCCCGCAGGCGACGTGCTGGTGGAGGTGGCGCACTCGACGCTCAACTACAAGGACGGCCTGGCGATCACCAACCGCAGCCCGGTGGTGCGCCAGTGGCCGATGGTGGCCGGCATCGACGGCGCCGGCCGCGTGCTGGAGAGCTCGCACCCGCAGTGGAAGGCCGGCGACGCCTTCGTCCTGAACGGCTGGGGCGTCGGTGAGACGCACTGGGGCTGTCTGGCGGGCAAGGCGCGCCTGAAGGGCGACTGGCTGGTGCCGCTGCCGGCCGCGTTCACGACGCGCCAGGCGATGGCCATAGGCACCGCCGGCTACACCGCGATGCTGTGCGTGATGGCGCTGGAGCGCCACGGCCTGAAGCCGGGCGAGGGCGAGGTGCTGGTCACCGGCGCCACCGGCGGCGTCGGCAGCGTGGCCACCACGCTGCTGGCCCGGCTCGGCCACCGCGTCGTCGCCGCCACCGGCAAGGCCGCCGAGGCCGACTACCTGAAGGCGCTGGGCGCCGCCGCGGTGATCGACCGCGCCGAACTGGCCGCGGCCGGCAAGCCGCTGCAGAAGGAGCGCTGGGCGGCGGTGGTCGACGCGGTGGGCAGCCACACGCTCGCCAACGCGCTGGCGCAGACGCGCTACGGCGGCGTCGTCGCCGCCTGCGGGCTGGCGCAGGGCGCCGAGCTGCCGGCCACGGTGATGCCCTTCATCCTGCGCGGCGTGACGCTGGCCGGCATCGACAGCGTCTACGCGCCGCAGCCGCTGCGCCGCGAGGCCTGGCAGCGCCTGGCGCGCGACCTCGACGCGAAGCAGCTCGAGGCGATCGCCGTCGAGGTGCCGCTGGCGCAGGCGGCCGAGCGCGCTGCCGAGCTGATGGCCGGCCGGCTGCGCGGCCGCGTCGTCGTCGCGATCGGCTGAGCGTCAGACGCTCGTAAGAGCCCGCGCTTGAAATCGCGCCGGCAGGCAACAACGACTCCAGGAGACACGCCATGACGAGCTATGCAGCGTTCCACCAGCGCTCGATCCAGGACCGCGACGGTTTTTGGGCCGAACAGGCCGAGCTGATCGACTGGCAGCAGCCGTTCGAGAAAGTCTGCGACTACGCGAACCCGCCGTTCGCCAAGTGGTTCGTCGGCGGCAAGACCAACCTGTGCCACAACGCCGTCGACCGGCACCTGAAGACGCGGCCCGACCAGAACGCGCTGATCTTCGTCTCCACCGAAACCGAGCAGGAGAAGGCCTACAGCTTCCGCGAACTGCACGCCGAGGTGCAGCGCATGGCCGCCATCCTGCGGGAACTGGGCGTCAAGCAGGGCGACCGCGTGCTGGTGTACATGCCGATGATCGCCGAGGCCGCCTTCACGATGCTGGCCTGCGCGCGCATCGGCGCGATCCATTCGGTGGTGTTCGGCGGCTTCGCCAGCGTGAGCCTGGCCAGCCGCATCGACGACGCCGAGCCGACGGTGATCGTCAGCGCCGACGCCGGCATGCGCTCGGGCAAGGTCGTGGCCTACAAGCCGCTGCTCGACGAGGCGATCAGCCTCGCGACGCACAAGCCCGCCAAGGTGCTGCTGGTCGACCGCGGCCTGAGCCCCATGGAGACGGTGGCCGGCCGCGACGTCGACTACGCGGCGCTGCGCGACAAGCACCTGAACACCGTCGTGCCCTGCGTCTGGGTCGACTCGACGCACCCGAGCTACACGCTCTACACCAGCGGCACCACCGGCAAGCCCAAGGGCGTGCAGCGCGACACCGGCGGCTACGCGGTGGCGCTGGCCGCGTCGATGAAGCACATCTTCTGCGGCAACGCCGGCGAGACCTACTTCTCCACCAGCGACATCGGCTGGGTGGTGGGCCACAGCTACATCATCTACGGCCCGCTGATCGCCGGCATGGCGACCATCATGTACGAGGGCCTGCCGACGCGCCCCGACGCCGGCATCTGGTGGAGCCTGGTCGAGAAGTACAAGGTCACCGTGATGTTCAGCGCGCCCACCGCGGTGCGCGTGCTGAAGAAGCAGGATCCGGCCTTCCTGACCAAGTACGACCTGTCCTCGCTGCGCGCGCTGTTCCTCGCCGGCGAGCCACTCGACGAGCCCACCGCCAAGTGGATCGCCGACAGCCTGGGCAAGCCGATCATCGACAACTACTGGCAGACCGAGACCGGCTGGCCGATCCTGACCATCGCCAACGGCGTCGAGAAGGCGCCCAGCAAGTTCGGCAGCCCGGGCGTGGCGATGTACGGCTACGACGTGCGCCTGATCGACGAGACCACCGGCGAGCAGGTCAGCGCGCCGAACCAGAAGGGCGTGGTGGCGATCGCCGGCCCGCTGCCGCCGGGCTGCATGCAGACGGTGTGGCGCGACGACGCGCGCTTCGTCAAGACCTACTGGCAGAGCATCCCGGGCCAGCAGCTCTACAGCACCTTCGACTGGGGCATCAAGGACGAGGACGGCTACTTCTTCATCCTCGGCCGCACCGACGACGTGATCAACGTGGCGGGCCACCGCCTCGGCACGCGCGAGATCGAGGAGAGCATCTCCAGCCACCCGGCCGTGGCCGAGGTGGCGGTGGTCGGCGTGGCCGACCAGCTCAAGGGCCAGGTGGCGATGGCCTTCGCGGTGCTGAAGGATCCGGCGCTCGCGCCCGACGCCGCCGCGCGCCTGAAGCTCGAAGGCGAGGTGATGAAGACGGTCGACGGCCAGCTCGGCGCGGTGGCGCGGCCGGCGCGCATCCACTTCGTGACGCTGCTGCCCAAGACGCGCTCCGGCAAGATGCTGCGCCGCGCGATCCAGGCGGTTTGCGAACAGCGCGACCCGGGCGACCTGACCACGATGGACGACCCGACCGCCTTGCAGCAGATCCGCGATCTGGTGGCGGTGAAGTAAAGAAGAAAAGGCCCCGCGAGGGGCCTTTTTGTTGATCCCGGCGATCCGGGTCTCAGAGCACCTCGGAAGCGAAGTCCGCCAGCCGGGATCGTTCGCCGCGCGCCAGCGTCACGTGGCCGCTGTGCGGCCAGCCCTTGAAGCGGTCCACCGCGTAGGTCAGGCCCGAGCTGCCTTCGGTCAGGTAGGGCGTGTCGATCTGCGCCAGGTTGCCCAGGCAGACGATCTTGGTGCCCGGGCCGGCGCGCGTGATCAGCGTCTTCATCTGCTTGGGCGTGAGGTTCTGCGCCTCGTCGATGATGACGAACTTGTTCAGGAAGGTGCGCCCGCGCATGAAGTTCAGGCTCTTGATCTTGATCTTGGCGCGCACCAGGTCGTTGGTGGCGGCGCGGCCCCACTCGCCGGCGCCGCCGTCGCTGCGCGCCAGCACCTCGAGGTTGTCGTCCAGCGCCCCCATCCACGGGCTCATCTTCTCCTCCTCGGTGCCGGGCAGGAAGCCGATGTCCTCGCCCACCGGCACTGTCACGCGCGTGACGATGATCTCGGTGTAGCGGCGGTCGTCCATCACCTGGCTGAGCCCGGCGGCCAGCGTCAGCAGCGTCTTGCCGGTGCCGGCGGTGCCGGTCAGCGTGATGAAGTCGCACTCCGGGTCCATCAGCAGGTTGAGCGCGAAGTTCTGCTCGCGGTTGCGCGCGGTCACGCCCCACACCGCGTTCTTGGCGTGGGTGTACTCGCGCAGCGTGCGCAGCACCGCGCTCTTGCCGGTGATCTCGTGCACCTTGGCGTACAGCGGCGCGGCGCCCGGCGCCTCCAGGTAGACGAACTGGTTGACCAGCAGCGCCGGCACCAGCGGCCCGCTGATGCGGTAGTAGGTGAAGCCGCCCTGCTGCCAGCTCTCCATCGTCTTGCCGTGGCGCTCCCAGAAGTCGGCGGGCAGCGGCAGCACGCCGGTGTAGAGCAGGTCGCCGTCGTCCAGCGTCTTGTCGTTGAAGTAGTCCTCCGCCGGCAGGCCGAGCGCACGCGCCTTGATGCGCATGTTGATGTCCTTGGACACCAGCACCACCTCACGGCCCGGCTGCTGCTTGCGCAGCGCCTGCACGACGCCGAGGATCTGGTTGTCGGCCTTGCCCTGCGGCAGCCCGGCGGGCAGGTGCACGTCGACCAGGTGGGTCTGGAAGAACAGCTTGCCGCCGGCTTCGCGGTGGCCGGTGGCGGCCAGCGGCAGGCCCTCGGACATGCCCGAGGCGTCGCGCTTGGGCATCGCGGCGGCCAGCGCGTCGAGGTCGCGGCTGACCTGGCGGGCGTTGCGCGCCACCTCGGTCATGCCCTTCTTGTGCCCGTCGAGCTCCTCGAGCGTGATCATCGGCAGGTAGATGTCGTGCTCTTCGAAGCGGAACAGCGAGGTCGGGTCGTGCATCAGCACGTTGGTGTCGAGCACGAACAGGCTGGCCGGGCCGCTGCCGCGCGGCGTGCGCGGCACGCGCTGCGGCGCCACCGGGCGCGCCGGCTTGGCCGCCGGGGCCGCGGCGGCCGGGCGCGCCACCACCGGGGTGGCCGTGGCGCTGCCGTCGAGCAGGTCCAGCACCGCCGGCGAGGCGGGTTCGGCGCTGTGGCGGCTCGGTGGGGTGCGTTTGCCCGGTTTGGGGGCGGCCTGCGATTCGAAGTCGGTATTGGAGAGGATGGCGGCGCGTTTGGCAGGCGGCTTGGGCAGTGGCATGGAGGCGTTCAGTGCGGACGGAAAACAAAAAAGCCGCACAGTCGGCTGTGCGGCTTTCGGCGGAAGCGGGTCTCGCGACTCACGTGCATGGATTGATCATACACAAGAGATCGCGGGCCGGAGGAGAGCTCACTTCAACGCCTTGACGGCCTTGAGCACCTCCTCGACGTGGCCGGCGACCTTCAGGCCGCGCCACTCGGCGCGCAGCACGCCGGCGCCGTCGATCAGGAAGGTCGAGCGCTCGATGCCCTTGACCTTCTTGCCGTACATGATCTTGTTCTTGACCACGCCGAACATGTGGCAGAGCTTCTCTTCGGTGTCGGCGATCAGCTCGAACGGCAGCTCGAGGTTCTGCTTGAACTTGTCGTGCGAGGCCATGTTGTCGCGCGACACGCCGAACACCACCGCGCCGGCCTTGACGAAGTCCTTGTGGTGGTCGCGGAACTGCATCGCCTCGGTGGTGCAGCCCGGCGTGTTGTCCTTCGGGTAGAAATACAGCACGACCGTCTTGCCGGCGAAGGCCGCCGGCGTGAACTTCACGCCTCCCGTGGCGAGCGCTTCAAAGTCCGGAAGGGGTTTGTTGAGGGCTGGCGTCATGGAGTTATGCTGATCTGTTGCGCCCGTCCGGGCGTAGCCATGCATTATAAGGCTCGTGCCCGAGCCGCCCGCGGCGCGGGGCTCTCATGCCCTGGTCTCGAAGAGCAGCGCCGCGACCACCGCGCGGCCCTCGGCCAGCAGCACGTTGTAGGTGCGGCAGGCGGCCGGCGTGTCCATCGCCTCGAAGCCGATGCGCCGCGCCATCAGTGCGCGCAGGACGGCCGGCGGCGGAAAGCGCAGCCGGCCGCCGCTGCCGAACAGCACCAACTCGGGCGCGAGCGCGATCACCGGCTCGAAGCTCTGCTCGCTGAGCGACTCGAAGCGCTGCACCGCCCAGGGCTGCACCGCGCCCTGCCACGGCACCAGCACGCTGTCGCGGTACGCGACGCCGGCGATGATCACGCCCTCGGGCGCGTGGCGGCTGATCGCGTTGGCTCCTTCGGGGCGGTCGGCATGCATCTTCATGGTTAAATTCTAGGTTTTGCGGCGCCGCAGCGCCCAGGAGACGCCCCCGTGAAGCCCATCGCCAAGTCGAGCAAGCTGGCCAATGTCTGCTACGACATCCGCGGACCCGTGCTCGAGAAGGCCCGGCAGATGGAGGAGGAGGGCCACAAGATCATCAAGCTGAACATCGGCAACCTCGCCGTGTTCGGCCTCGAGCCGCCCGACGAGATCGTGCAGGACATGATCCGCAACATGCCGCACAGCGCCGGCTACACCGACAGCAAGGGCCTGTTCGCGCCGCGCAAGGCGGTGGTGCACTACACGCAGGAGAAGGCGATCCCCGGCGTGACGGTGGACGACGTGTTCCTCGGCAACGGCGCCTCCGAGCTGATCACGATGAGCTTGAACGCGATGCTCAACAGCGGCGACGAGGTGCTGATCCCGGCGCCCGACTACCCGCTGTACACCGCCTCGGTGGCGCTGTCCGGCGGCACGCCGGTGCACTACCTGTGCGACGAGGCGAGCGAGTGGATGCCCGACATCGAGGACATCCGCCGCAAGGTGACGAGCCGCACCAAGGCCATCGTCGTCATCAACCCGAACAACCCGACCGGCGCGCTCTACCCGGTGGGCGTGCTGCGGCAGATCGTCGAGGTGGCGCGCGAGCACCAGCTCGTCATCCTGGCCGACGAGATCTACGACAAGACGCTGTTCGACGGCCACACGCACACCAGCATCGCCTCGCTGGCCGACGACGTGCTGTGCCTGACCTTCAACGGCCTGTCGAAGAACTACCGCTCCTGCGGCTACCGCGCCGGCTGGATGGTGGTGTCGGGCGAGAAGCGGCATGCGCGCGACTACATCGAGGGCCTGAACATGCTGGCCTCGATGCGGCTGTGCTCGAACACGCCGGGGCAGCTCGCGATCCAGACCGCGCTGGGCGGCTACCAGAGCATCAAGGACCTGGTGGCGCCCGGCGGCCGGCTCTGCAAGCAGCGCGACCTCGCCTACGAGCTGCTGACGCAGATCCCGGGCGTCAGCGTCGTCAAGCCGAAGGCGGCGCTGTACATGTTCCCGCGCCTGGACCCCAAGCTCTACCCGATCGAGGACGACCAGCAGTTCGCCTACGAACTGCTCGCCGAGGAGAAGGTGCTGATCGTGCAGGGCACCGGCTTCAACTGGCCGACACCGGACCACTTCCGCCTCGTCTTCCTGCCCAGCGTCGACGACCTCGCCGACGCGATCGGCCGCATCGCGCGCTTCCTCGAGCACTACCGCAAGAGACATTCCGTATGAAACCGATCCGCATCGCCGTGCTCGGCGCCGGCGTCGTCGCCGGCGGCGTCGTCCACGTGCTGCAGCGCAACCAGGCCGAGATCCAGCGCCGCGCCGGCCGCGCGCTGCAGGTGGTGGCCGTGGCGGCGCGCAACCCGGCCAAGGCCAAGGCCGCGCTGGGCGGCGTCGACGTGCCCGTCGTGCAGGACTTCGAGGCGCTGGCGCGGCGCGACGACGTCGACATCGTCTGCGAGCTGATCGGCGGCACCGAGCTGGCGCGTTCGCTGGTGCTTGCCGCGATCGACGCCGGCAAGCACGTGGTCACCGCCAACAAGGCGCTGCTGGCGGTGCACGGCAGCGAGATCTTCGCCGCCGCGCGCGAGAAGGGCGTGGTGGTGGCCTTCGAGGCCGCGGTGGCCGGCGGCATCCCGATCATCAAGGCGCTGCGCGAAGGCCTGAGCGCCAACCGCATCGAGTGGGTGGCCGGCATCATCAACGGCACGACCAACTTCATCCTCTCGGAGATGCGCTCCAAGGGGCTGGACTTCGACACCGCGCTGAAGGATGCGCAGCGCCTGGGCTACGCCGAGGCCGACCCGACCTTCGACATCGAGGGCGTCGACGCCGCGCACAAGGCGACCCTGGTCAGCGCGATCGCGTTCGGCACGCCGGTGCGGTTCGACAAGGCCTACGTCGAAGGCATCACGAAGCTGCAGGCGGCCGACATCCGCTACGCCGAGCAGCTCGGCTATCGCATCAAGCTCTTGGGCATCACGAAACGCAGAGAGCAGGGCATCGAACTTCGTGTGCACCCGACGCTGATCCCGGCCACGCGGCTGATCGCCAACGTCGAGGGCGCGATGAACGCCGTGGTGGTGCATGGCGACGCGGTCGGCACCACGCTGTACTACGGCAAGGGCGCCGGCGCCGAGCCGACCGCCTCGGCGGTGATCGCCGACCTGGTGGACATCACGCGCCTGCACACGGCCGACCCCGGCCACCGTGTGCCGTCACTGGCCTTCCAGCCCGGCGCGATGCGGGACACGCCCATCCTGGCGATGTCGGCGGTGGTGACCTCGTTCTACCTGCGCCTGGTGGTGGCCGACAAGGCCGGCGTGCTGGCGCGCATCACGGGCATCCTGGCCGAGCACGGCATCTCGATCGACGCGGTGCTGCAGCGCGAATCGGATGAAGGCGAGGCGCAGACCGACCTGATCATCCTGACGCACGACACGCTCGAAGGCGAGATGGACAAGGCGCTGGCGCAGATGCAGGCGCTGCCGACCGTGCTCGCGCCCATCGTGCGCATCCGCAAGGAAGAACTGAAGTGAAATACCTCAGCACGCGCGGCGACGCGACCCCGCGCGGCTTCTCCGAGATCCTGCTCGAAGGCCTGGCGCCCAACGGCGGGCTGTACCTGCCGACGCACTACCCGAAGGTCGATGCGGCCACGCTGGCGCGCTGGCGCGGCCTCACGTATGCCGAGCTGGCCTTCGAAATCCTCTCGCTCTATATCGACGACATCCCGCACGCCGACCTGAAGCGGCTCGTGTCGCAGACCTACACCGAGCAGGTGTTCGGCACGCGCGAGATCGTGCCGCTGAAGAAGCTCGAAGACGGCCTGTACCTCGAAGCGCTGTCCAACGGCCCGACGCTCGCCTTCAAGGACATGGCGATGCAACTGCTGGGCGCGCTGTTCGAGTACGAACTGGCGCGGCGCGGGCAGACGCTGAACATCCTCGGCGCCACCTCGGGCGACACCGGCAGCGCGGCCGAGTACGCGATGCGCGGCAAGAAGGGCGTCAGGGTCTTCATGCTCAGCCCGCACGGCCGCATGAGCCCGTTCCAGCAGGCGCAGATGTTCAGCCTGCAGGACGCCAACATCCACAACATCGCCATCGAGGGCGTGTTCGACGACTGCCAGGACATCGTCAAGGCCGTGTCGAACGACCTCGACTTCAAGCGCCGCTGGAAGATCGGCACCGTCAACTCGATCAACTGGGCGCGCCTGCTGGCGCAGGTGGTGTACTACTTCGCCGGGTACTTCCAGGCGACCCAAGGCAACGACGAGCGCGTCAGTTTCGCGGTGCCCTCGGGCAACTTCGGCAACATCTGCGCCGGCCACGTGGCGCGCATGATGGGCCTGCCCATCCACCGCCTGGTGCTGGCCACCAACGAGAACAACGTGCTCGACGAGTTCTTCCGCACCGGCACCTACCGCGTGCGCGGCAGCGCCGAGACGCACGAGACCTCCAGCCCGTCGATGGACATCAGCAAGGCCTCGAACTTCGAGCGCTTCGTGTTCGACCTGCTGGGGCGCGACGCGGCTCGCGTCAAGGCGCTGTTCGGCGACGAGATCGCCCGCCGCGGCGCCTTCACGCTGACGCCCGAGGAGTTCGAGCGCATCGCCGGCTACGGCTTCGTCTCGGGCAGCAGCACGCACGCCGACCGGTTGGCCACCATCCGCGACACCGCGCAGCGCTGCGGCACGGTGATCGACACGCACACCGCCGACGGCCTGAAGGTGGCGCGCGAGCACCGCGACGCCGGCGTCGCGATGATCGTGCTCGAAACCGCGCTGCCGGCGAAGTTCTCGGCCACCATCGTCGAGGCGCTGGGCCGCGAGCCGCAGCGCCCCGCCGCGCTGGAGGGCATCGAAAAACTGCCCAAGCGCTTCGAGGTGATGCGCGTCGACGCGCAGGCGGTCAAGGACTACATTGCCCGGCATGGCTGAACCGGCACGCGCACCGCTGATGACGCTGGACGAGGCGCTGGCGCGGCTGCTCGCCGCGGTGCAGCCGCTAGGCGAGGTCGAAGAAGTGTCCACCTTCGACGCGCGCGGCCGCGTGCTGGCCGAAGGCGTGCGCGCCGCGCTCGACGTGCCGCCGCAGGACAACAGCGCGATGGACGGCTACGCGCTGCGCGCCGCCGACGTGCCGGCCGCCGGCACCGTGCTGCCGGTGAGCCAGCGCATCCCGGCCGGGCAGGTGGGCCGGCCGCTCGCGCCCGGCAGCGCGGCGCGCATCTTCACCGGCGCGCAGATCCCGCCCGGCGCCGACGCGGTGGTGATGCAGGAACAATGCACCGCGCAGGGCGACGCGGTGCGCATCGACGTGGTGCCGGAACCCGGCCAGTCCATCCGCCGCCGCGGCGAAGACGTGACGAACGGCGCCGAGGTGCTGTCGCGCGGCACGCTGCTGACGCCGCAGGCGCTCGGCATGGCGGCCTCGGTCGGCGCCGCTTCGCTGGTGGTGGCGCGCCGCCCGCGCGTCGCGTTGTTCTCCACCGGCGACGAGCTGGCGATGCCGGGCGAGCCGCTCAAGCCCGGCGCGATCTACAACTCCAACCGCTACGCGCTGCGCGCGCTGATCGAGGCGCTGGGCGGCGAATGCCACGACCTCGGCATCGTGCCCGACCGGCTCGACGCGACGCGCGAGGCGCTGCGCCGCGCCGCGCAGGCGAGCGACCTGATCGTCACCTCGGGCGGCGTCTCGGTCGGCGAGGAAGACCACCTGCGCCCGGCCGTGCAGGCCGAGGGCCGGCTCGACCTGTGGCAGATCGCGATCAAGCCGGGCAAGCCGCTGGCCTTCGGCGAGGTGCGCCGCGCCGACGGCGGCTCGGCCTGGTTCATCGGCCTGCCGGGCAACCCGGTGTCGAGCTTCGTCACCTTCCTGCTCGCGGTGCGGCCGGTGCTGCGCGCGCTGCAAGGCGCGCCCGCCGCGATGCCGGTGCCGCTGCGGCTGCACGCCGATTTCGACTGGCCGCGGCCCGACAAGCGCCGCGAGTTCCTGCGCGTGCGGCGCAACGCGGCCGGCGGGCTGGAACTGTTCCCCAACCAGGGCTCGGGTGTGCTGACCTCGCTGGTGTGGGGCGAGGGCCTGGTCGACAACCCGGGCGGGCACGCGATCGCGCGCGGCGACACGGTCGCTTTCCTGCCCTTCGCGGAACTGCTGTCGTGAAGATCCGCGTGCGCTACTTCGCCTCGCTGCGCGAGGCGCTCGGCGCGGGCGAGACGCTCGACCTGCCGGAAGGCGCCACCGTGGCCGGCGCGCGCGACGCGCTGATCGGCCGCGATGCCGCGCACGCGGCGGCGCTGGCGCGCGGCCGTGCGCTGCGCTGCGCGCTGGACCAGGTGCTGTGCGACGAATCCGCCGCGCTCGCCGACGGCGCCGAGCTGGCGTTCTTCCCGCCCGTCACCGGAGGCTGAAGTGGCCGCGCCGCGCGTCTCGATCCAGCGCGAGGACTTCGACCTCGGCGCCGAAGTCGCCGCGCTGCGCGCCGCCGACGCCGGCGTCGGCGCGGTGGTGAGCTTCGTCGGCACGGTGCGCGACCGCGGCGAGGCGCGGGCCGGCATCAGCGCGCTCGAGCTGGAGCACTACCCCGGCATGACCGAGAAGGCCATCGAGGCGATGGTCGACGCGGCCTTCGCGCGCTTCCCGATCCGCGCCGCGCGTGTCGTGCACCGCGTCGGCGTGCTGGCGCCGCTCGACCAGATCGTGCTGGTGGCCGTCAGCTCGGCGCACCGGGGCGCGGCCTTCCAGGCTTGCGAGTTCCTGATGGACTACCTGAAGACCCAGGCGCCGTTCTGGAAGAAGGAAACCACGCCCGAGGGCGCGCGCTGGGTCGATGCGCGCGTGGATGACGACGCCGCGCTGGCGCGCTGGGGCATCCACGCGCCGAATGCCGGCTGAGCGGCGCGCGCTGAACACCGCGCGTCCGACTTGAAATCGGGGCCGGGCCGCCCCAGATCGTCGTCATCGGAGGAATTTCCATGCGACAGGACAAGCTCACCAGCCAGTTCCAGCAGGCGCTCGCCGAGGCCCAGAGCCTCGCGGTGACGAACGACAACCCCTACATCGAGCCGGTGCACGTGCTCGCCGCGATGCTCGCGCAGGACGACGGCCCGCGCGCGCTGCTCGAACGCGCCGGCGTGCGCACCAGCGCCTTGCAGACCGCGGCGCAGACGGCGCTCGGCGCTCTGCCGCAGGTGCAGGGCGGCGAGCCGGTGGGCGCGGGGCGCGACCTCGTCTCGCTGCTGCAGGCGGCCGAGCGCGAGGCCTCCAAGCGCGGCGACCAGTACGTGGCCAGCGAGATGTTCCTGCTGGCGCTGGCCGACGCCAAGACCGACCTCGCCGGCGTGGCGCGCGGCCACGGCCTGACGCGCAAGGCGCTGGAGGCGGCCATCGAGGCGGTGCGCGGCGGCCAGAAGGTCGATTCGCCCGAGGCCGAGGGCCAGCGCGAGGCGCTGAAGAAGTACACGCTCGACCTGACCGAGCGCGCCCGCCTGGGCAAGCTCGACCCGGTGATCGGCCGCGACGACGAGATCCGCCGCGCCATCCAGGTGCTGCAACGCCGCACCAAGAACAACCCGGTGCTGATCGGCGAGCCGGGCGTCGGCAAGACGGCCATCGTCGAGGGCCTGGCGCAGCGCATCGTCGCCGGCGAGGTGCCCGATTCGCTGAAGGGCAAGCGCGTGCTGGTGCTCGACATGGCGCTGCTGCTGGCCGGCGCCAAGTACCGCGGCGAGTTCGAGGAGCGCCTGAAGAACGTGCTGAAGGAGCTGGCGCAGGACGCCGGCCAGACCATCGTCTTCATCGACGAGCTGCACACCATGGTCGGCGCCGGCAAGGCCGAGGGCGCGATGGACGCCGGCAACATGCTCAAGCCCGCGCTGGCGCGCGGCGAACTGCACTGCGTGGGCGCCACGACGCTGGACGAATACCGCAAGTACATCGAGAAGGACGCCGCGCTGGAGCGCCGCTTCCAGAAGATCCTCGTCGGCGAGCCGAGCGTGGAGGCGACCATCGCGATCCTGCGCGGCCTGCAGGAGAAGTACGAGGTGCACCACGGCGTGGAGATCACCGACCCGGCGATCGTCGCCGCGGCCGAGCTGAGCCACCGCTACATCACCGACCGCTTCCTGCCCGACAAGGCGATCGACCTGATCGACGAGGCGGCCAGCAAGATCAAGATCGAGATCGACTCCAAGCCCGAGGCGATGGACAAGCTCGACCGCCGGCTGATCCAGTTGAAGATCGAGCGCGAGGCGGTGCGCAAGGAGAAGGACGAAGGCTCGCAGAAGCGCTTCGAGCTGATCGCCGAGGAAATCGCCAAGCTCGAGCGCGAGTACGCCGACCTGGACGAGATCTGGAAGGCCGAGAAGGCCTCGGCCCAGGGCACCGATCAGGTGCGAAAGGAGATCGACCAGATCCGCTTCCAGATCGAGGAGTTCACCCGCAAGGGCGAACTCAACAAGGTGGCCGAGCTGCAGTACGGCAAGCTGCCCGAGCTGGAGAAGAAGCTCAAGGACGCGCAGGCCAAGGAGGCGGGCAAGAAGGGCGGCGGCCGGCCGCAGTTGCTGCGCACCACGGTCGGCGCCGAGGAGATCGCCGAGGTGGTGGCGCGCGCCACCGGCATCCCGGTGTCCAAGCTGATGCAGGGCGAGCGCGAGAAGCTGCTGCGCATGGAAGACAAGCTGCACGAGCGCGTGGTCGGCCAGGACGAGGCGATCGTCGCGGTGGCCAACGCGATCCGCCGCTCGCGCTCGGGCCTGTCGGACCCGAACCGGCCGACCGGCTCGTTCCTCTTCCTCGGCCCCACCGGCGTCGGCAAGACCGAGCTGTGCAAGGCGCTGGCGGCCTTCCTGTTCGACAGCGAGGAGCACCTGATCCGCCTGGACATGAGCGAGTTCATGGAGAAGCACTCGGTGGCGCGGCTGATCGGCGCGCCGCCGGGCTACGTCGGCTACGACGAGGGCGGCTACCTGACCGAGGCGGTGCGGCGCAAGCCGTACAGCGTGCTGCTGCTCGACGAGGTCGAGAAGGCGCACCCCGACGTGTTCAACGTGCTGCTGCAGGTGCTCGACGACGGCCGCCTGACCGACGGCCAGGGCCGCACGGTGGACTTCAAGAACACCGTGATCGTGATGACCAGCAACCTCGGCTCGCACCTGATCATGCAGATGGCCGGCGAGCCCAGCGAGCAGATCCGCGACGCGGTGTGGGGCGAGGTCAAGCAGCACTTCCGGCCCGAGTTCCTCAACCGCATCGACGAGACCGTGGTGTTCCACGCGCTCGACGCGAAGAACATCGAGGCGATCGCGAAGATCCAGCTCGGCGTGCTCGAATCGCGCCTGGAGAAGATGGACATGAAGCTCGACGTGTCGGCGGCGGCGCTGGCGGAGATCGCCAAGGTCGGCTTCGACCCGGTGTTCGGCGCGCGGCCGCTGAAGCGCGCGATCCAGCAGCGCATCGAGAACCCGGTGGCTCGGCTGATCCTCGAAGGCCGCTTCGGGCCGAAGGACGTGATCCCGGTCGAGGTGCAGGGCGGCGAGTTCCGCTTCGAGCGCGTCGTGCACTGACGGCACGACGCGGCGAGCCGGCCGCTCAGGCGGCCGGCTCGTCGAAGATCGCGTCCATGCGCTGCACCTGCAGCCGCGCCAGCGTCAGGTTGGCGTGTGTCTTGTCGAGCACGGCGTGCAGCCCCAGGCCGGGATGCCGGGGCACCGCGCGCAGCAGCAGGTGGTGCGCGCCCAGCGTGATCGCGGCGTCCGGGATCGCGTGGCCCAGGCCCATCGCGCGGCAGGTGCCGGCGATGGTGGCGAGCAGCTCGGTGCCGTGGTTGGCCAATTCCTCGGCGCCCGGGCTGGCGCCGGCGTGCGCCAGCGGCTTGCCGCTGGACAGCTCGAACACGCAGCAGCTCACCATGCCGGTCAGCTCGGCGAGCTGGTGCACGTAGCGCTCCAGGATGCCGGCCGCCGCGGCCGGGCCCGGCGCGCTGGACGGCACCGCCGGCATCGGCCGCATCGCCAGCGGCGGCTGTGTGGGGGCGGGCGCCGGTGCAGGCGTTGGTGCCGGTGCAGGCGCAGGAGCGCTCGTGCGCAGCGGCGCGGCCGCGCCGCGCGCCGGCAGCAGTTCGCGGATGCGCGCCCAGGTGCCGTTGATGAAGCCCCAGGCGTCGGCCGGGCGCGTCACCTGCGGCGTGGTGCGCACGTCGACCATCGTGCCGCGGCCGATCTCGGCGGCCAGGTTCGCGACCGCGCTCGCGCCGCTCAGCGGCAGCACCAGCACGTGGCGGTTGCGCCAGTGCATGGCGCCGCCCAGGACGCCCTCGCGCAGCGGTTTGAAGGCGCTTTCGAGCGCATGCGCGGGCAGCTCGCCGACCATGATCACCGCCAGCCGGCTGTTGCCCAGCAGCGTGCGCGCCAGCTCGTGGCGCGAGGCGGTGTCGGCGTCGGCCTCGGTGGAGTACATCAGCAGCCTGGAGCCGTCGGAGGTGGGCAGCTCGACGTATTCGAGCGAGGCCAGCGTGGTGCCGTAGCCCTGGCGGCGGATGTGCAGCTTCTGCACCGCGCGCTTGCTCGCCGCGGCGATGCCGGCCAGCAGCCGGCGCGACGAGTTGGTGCCGATGTCGTGCACCGCGATGAAATCGGGGTCGAGGTGGTCGATCTGCTGCTGCAGCGCCTCGGCCGGCGCGCAGGAGACGAACAGCTCGCGCTCGTCGTTGCCGACCAGGCGGCCGATGTCCTTGCCCTGCGCGTCGGCGTCGTCCTCGGGCCGGCGCATCACCTGCGTGGCCAGCATGGTCTGCACGAGCGTGGCCTGCCAGGCTTCCGGCGTGTCGGGCGCGCCGCCGGGAGGCGCGGGGCTGGAGCTCATGGTGTGGTCCTCGTCGAGGGGCTGCGGGGAGAGTGTAGGCGTGCCGCCGGCGCCGCGCCCCCGGGGCGGCCGGGTCGGGTCGGCGCGCGTGATGTTGTCACGCCGCCGTCGCGGCCGGCCATCCCCAGTGTCGAAGGCGCCGCGCGCGCCCGGTCGATAGAATGCAGCCCCCTCTTGCCGTGCCCCGCCATGAAACCTGCCGAACGCGCCGCTGCCGCCGATCCCGTCGTCATCGTGGGCGCGGGCCTGGCCGGCCTGACCGTGGCGCTGCATCTGGCCCGGACGCAGCCGGTGGTCGTGCTGGCCAAGCGCGAGCTGACCGAAGGCGCCACCGCCTGGGCGCAGGGCGGCATCGTCGGCGTGCTGGGCAGCGACGACAGCATCGAGTCGCACGTGCGCGACACGCAGGAGGCGGGCGCCGGGCTGGTCGAGGAGCACATCGCGCGCTTCATCGCGCAGCACAGCGCCGAGGCGGTGCAGTGGCTGGTCGATCGCGGCGTGCCGTTCTCGCCCGACCCGCAAGGCCCGCTCGGCCTGCACCTGACGCGCGAGGGCGGCCACGCGGTGCGCCGCATCGCCCACGCGGCCGACGCCACCGGCAAGGCCATCCACGACGTGCTGCTCGACGAGGCGCGCGCGCACCCCAACATCACGCTGCGCGAGCGCTGGATGGCGCTCGACCTGGTCACCAGCCGGCACCTGAAGCGCGACGAGCAGCCGCGCTGCTACGGCCTGTACGTGCTGGACATCGAACGCCAGCGCGTCGAGACGCTGGCCGCGCGCGCCGTGGTGCTGGCCACCGGCGGCGCCGGCAAGGTGTACCGCTACACCACCAACCCCGACACCTCCACCGGCGACGGCATCGCGATGGCCTGGCGCGCCGGCTGCCGCGTCGGCAACATGGAGTTCATCCAGTTCCACCCGACCTGCCTGTACCACCCGCAGGAGCGCAGCTTCCTGATCACCGAGGCGCTGCGCGGCGAGGGCGGCCAGTTGAAGCTGCCCGACGGAACCCGCTTCATGCCGGCGCACGACGAGCGCGGCGAGCTGGCGCCGCGCGACATCGTCGCGCGCGCGATCGACTTCGAGATGAAGAAGCACGGCCTGGACAACGTGCTGCTCGACGCCACGCACCTGGGCGAGGACTTCCTCAAGTCGCACTTCCCGACCATCCACGCGCGCTGCCTGTCGCTGGGCATCGACATCGCGCGCCAGCCGATCCCGGTGGTGCCGGCGGCGCACTACACCTGCGGCGGCGTGGTCACCGACCTGCACGGCCGCAGCGACCTGCCCGGGCTGTACGCCGTCGGCGAGACCACCTACACCGGTCTGCACGGCGCCAACCGGCTGGCCAGCAACTCGCTGCTCGAATGCGTGGTGCTGGGGCGCGGCTGCGCCGACGACATCCTCGGCCAGCCGCGGCACGAGCGGCCGGCGCTGCCGGCCTGGGACGAGAGCCAGGTCGAGAACGCCGACGAGCAGGTCGTCATCGCCCACAACTGGGACGAGCTGCGCCTGCTGATGTGGAACTACGTCGGCATCGTGCGCACCACCAAGCGGCTGGAACGCGCGCTGCACCGCATCAAGCTGCTCAAGAGCGAGATCGACGACTACTACGCCAACTTCCGCGTCAACCGCGACCTGCTCGAGCTGCGCAACCTGGTCGACTGCGCCGAGCTGATCGTGCGCTCGGCGCTGATGCGCCACGAGAGCCGCGGCCTGCACTACAGCCGCGACTTCCCGAACGCGCTGCCGGTCAGCTTCCCGACCGTGCTGGTGCGCCGCGCCCGCAGCGGCGCCCGGCCCAAGGTGTACGGGCTCAGCGGCTGAGGTATACTCGCGGGCTTTCCCTTGCCACACCCGGGACCGACGCTTCGGGGTGGCTTCCAGCAACGGCGTGGCGGCTTCGCCGCCAGCCTGGAAACCTCGAGGAGTATCGATGCGTCACTACGAGATCGTTCTGCTGATCCATCCGGATCAGAGCGAACAGGTTCCGGCCATGCTGGAACGCTACAAGGGCATCGTCACCGCCGCCGGCGGCAAGGTGCACCGTGTCGAGGACTGGGGCCGCCGCCAGCTCGCCTACCTGATCCAGAAGCTCGCCAAGGCGCACTACCTGTGCCTGAACATCGAGTGCAGCAAGGAGACGCTGGCCGAGCTCGAGACGGGCTTCCGCTTCAACGACGCCGTGCTGCGTCACCTGACCGTGGTGAAGGCCCAGGCCGAGACCACGCCGTCGGTGATGATGAAGGCCGTCGAGAAGGAAGAGTCGCGCAAGACCGCCCAGGAGTCGGCCGCCTGAACAGGCTGATGCTGTCGGCCACGCTGGTCGAACGCGCCGCGCTTCGCTACACCCCCGCCGGACTGCCGGCCCTGGATTTTTCGCTTCGGCACGAATCGCAGGTCACGCAGGACGGGCAGCCCAGGAAGGTCTCGGTGGAACTCCGGGCCCGGGCGATCGGGCAGATCGTGCAGCAGGTCAGTGCGCTCGAACTCGGCAGCGAGCACGGCTTCGCCGGCTTCGTCGCCGCCCAGCGCAACGGCCGCGGCGTCGTCTTCCACGTGACCGAACTCGACTGACAGACACACGTTCCATCCGGATAGATCAGAAAGAGGTACACCATGCCCCCGCCCCGTGGTAAAGGCCGGTTCTCGAAGGACCGCAAGCCCAAGCGCAACCAACAATCGCTGCTGTTCCGCCGCAAGCGCTTCTGCCGCTTCACCGTCACCGGCGTGAAGGAGATCGACTACAAGGACGTCGACACCCTGCGCGATTTCGTCGGCGAGAACGGCAAGATCGTGCCCGCGCGCCTGACCGGCACGCGCGCCTTCTTCCAGCGCCAGCTCACCACCTGCATCAAGCGCGCTCGCTTCCTGGCCCTGCTGCCGTACAGCGACCAGCACAAGGTCTGAAGGGAGCATCGCCATGCAAGTGATCCTGCTCGAAAAAGTCGTCAACCTGGGCAACCTGGGTGACGTCGTCAAGGTGAAGGACGGCTACGCCCGCAACTTCCTGATCCCGACCAAGGCGGCGCGCCGCGCCACCGACGCCGCGATCAAGGAGTTCGAGGCCAAGCGCGCCGAACTGGAGAAGGCCGCCGCCGAGAAGCTCGCCGCCGCCCAGGCGCTGGCCGAGAAGATGAACGGCCGCACCGTGCACATCACGCAGAAGGCCGGCGTCGACGGCCGCCTGTTCGGCTCGGTGACCAACGCCGACATCGCCGACGCGCTGAACCGCATCGACTTCAAGGTCGCCAAGGCGCAGGTGCGCCTGACCAGCGGCCCGATCAAGACCGTCGGCGAGCACACCGTGACCGTGGTGCCGCACACCGACGTGGCGGCGGAAGTCAAGGTCGTCGTGATCGGCGAGACCGACTGAGGCCTTCGGCCCGGTACGACTGCGGGGCCGGCGCATGCCGGCCCTTTTTCTTTGGCCGCGCGCACGCTACTTGTCCAGCGCTTGCCCCCCGAATTTCCACAGGCTTGCGCACAGGCTCGCGGCCGGCGCCGGCCTATGATCCGCCGATGTCTGCCGTTTTCTCCAACAGCGCCGAGTCGCGCCCCGACGACGAAGTCGCGCGGCTGCGCGTGCCGCCGCATTCGATCGAGGCCGAGCAGAGCGTGCTCGGCGGCCTGCTGCTCGACAACAGCGCCTGGGACCGCGCCGGCGACCTGCTCAGCGACAGCGACTTCTACCGCTGGGAGCACCGCCACATCTACGCCGCGATAGGCGCGCTGGTCAACGCCACGCGCCCGGCCGACGTGATCACGGTCTTCGAGCAGTTGCAGAGCCTGGGCAAGGCCGAGGAGTGCGGCGGGCTCGTCTACCTCAACGCGCTGGCGCAGAGCGTGCCCAGCGCGGCCAACCTGCGCCGCTACGCGGAGATCGTGCGCGAGCGCGCCATCCTGCGCAAGCTGGTCGCCACCGCCGACGAGATCGCCACCACGGCCTTCAACCCGCAGGGCCGGCAGGTTTCGGAGATCCTCGACGAGGCCGAGGGCAAGATCTTCCGCATCGGCGAGGAGGGCTCGCGCTCGCGCCAGGGCTTCCAGAGCATGGACCAGCTCGTGGTGCAGCTGATCGACCGCGTCAACGAACTGCACGAGAACGGCGCCGAGGACGTGACCGGCGTGCGCACCGGCTTCTACGACCTCGACCGGATGACCGCCGGCCTGCAGCCCGGCGACCTGATCGTGCTGGCGGCGCGCCCCTCGATGGGCAAGACCGCGTTCGCGCTGAACATCGGCGAGCACGTGGCCGTCAACGAGGGCCTGCCGGTGGTGGTGTTCTCGATGGAAATGGGCGCCGCGCAGCTCGCGCTGCGCATGGTCGGCTCGCTCGGCCGCATCGACCAGAGCAACCTGCGCACCGGCCGGCTGCGCGACGACGAATGGGGGCGGCTGTCCGAGGCCGTCGAGAAGCTCGGCCGGGTCAGCATGTTCATCGACGAGAGCCCGGGCCTGACGCCCAGCGAGGTGCGCGCGCGCGCGCGGCGCCAGGCGCGCCAGTGCGGGCAGCTCGGGCTGATCGTGGTCGACTACCTGCAACTGATGAGCGGCAGCGGCGGCGGCGGCGACGAGAACCGCGCCACCGAGATCGGCGAGATCTCGCGCGGGCTGAAGTCGCTGGCCAAGGAGCTGAAGTGCCCGGTGATCGCGCTGTCGCAGCTCAACCGCAGCGTCGAGACGCGCACCGACAAGCGCCCGATGATGAGCGACCTGCGCGAGTCCGGCGCGATCGAGCAGGACGCCGACGTGATCATGTTCATCTACCGCGACGAGTACTACACCAAGGAAGCCTGCAAGGAGCCCGGCATCGCGGAGATCATCATCGGCAAGCAGCGCAACGGCCCGACCGGCACCTGCAAGCTGACCTTCCTGAAGCCGCTGACCAAGTTCGACAACCTGGCCCCGGGCATGGGTGGAGGCGACGACTACTGAGGCTGCCGGTGCGTGCCGTGCGAAGACTGTATATATTTACAGTATGCGCCACGCCCGCCGCATCGACATCCTGAGCGCCGAAGCGCTCGCGCCCAAGGGGCGCGGCACCACCTGGGCGCTAGAACACCGCTTCAGCGCGCAGCACGCCGAGCCCTGGGACGACGGCTGGGGCACGCTGGACCAGCAGGCCAGCGAGGAGATCGTGCCGCCGCGCACGCAGATCATCGAGGAGCGCGTCAAGTCCATCCTCAGCGGCAACGACTCGCCGGACATCGCCTTCGATCTCTCGATCAACCCCTACCGCGGCTGCGAGCACGGCTGCATCTACTGCTTCGCGCGGCCGACGCACAGCTACCTGAACCTCTCGCCCGGCCTCGACTTCGAGACGCGCATCGTCGCCAAGGTCAACGCCGCCGAGCGGCTGCGCGAGGCGCTGTCCGGGCGCGCCTACGAGCCGCTGATGCTCAACCTCGGCTCGGCCACCGACGCCTACCAGCCGGTCGAGCGCCGCCTGCGCATCACGCGCGCGGTGATCGAGGTGCTGGCCGAGTGCCGCCATGCGTTCTCGCTGGTCACCAAGTCGTCCGGGGTCGAGCGCGACCTCGACCTGCTCGCGCCGATGGCGCAGCAGCGCCTCGTCGCGGTGTACGTGTCGGTGACGACGCTCGACGCCGCGCTGGCGCGCGTCCTCGAGCCGCGCGCGGCCTCGCCGCAGCGCCGCCTGCGCACCATACGCGCGCTGGCCGACGCGGGCGTGCCGGTGGGCGTGAGCGTCTCTCCGGTGATCCCGTTCATCAACGAGCCCGAGCTGGAGCGCGTGCTCGAAGCCGCCGCCGAGGCCGGCGCGACGCGCGCGTTCTCGATCGTGCTGCGCCTGCCCTGGGAGGTGAACCCGCTGTTCCAGGACTGGCTGGCGCGCCACTACCCGCTGCGCGCCGAACGCGTGATGGCGCGCCTGCGCGAGATGCGCGGCGGGCGCGACAACGACGCGCGCTTCGGCAGCCGCATGACGGGCGAGGGCGTGTGGGCGCGCCTGCTGCGCCAGCGTCTGCACAAGGCCTGCGCGCGCCTGGGGCTGAACCGCACGCGCCACGAACTCGACCTGACGCGCTTTCGCCGCCCCGGCGCGGCCGGGCAGGGCGAGCTGTTCTGACGCCGGCGCGCGTGCCGGCTTCCTACTTGAACAGGTCCTTCACCCGATCGGTCCAGCTCTTGGCGTTCGGCGAATGCCGGTCGCCGCCCTTGCGGAAGGACTCGTCCAGCTCCTTGAGCAGCTTGCGCTGGTGCTCGGTGAGCTTGATGGGCGTCTCCACCTGCACGTGGCAGTACAGGTCGCCGGGATAGCTGGAGCGCACGCCCTTGATGCCCTTGCCGCGCAGGCGGAAGGTCTTGCCGTGCTGGGTGCCTTCGGGCAGCTCGATCTCGGCCGTGCCGCCCAGCGTGGGCACCTCGATGCGGCCGCCCAGCGCCGCCGTGGTCAGGCCGACCGGCGCGGTGCAATGCAGGTCGTCGCCGTCGCGCTCGAAGATGTCGTGCTGCTTGACGCGGATCTCGATGTACAGGTCACCCGGCGGGCCGCCGTTGCTGCCCGGCTCGCCGTTGCCGCTGGAGCGGATGCGCATGCCCTCGCCGATGCCGGCGGGGATCTTCACCTCCAGCGTCTTGGTCTTCTTGATGCGCCCCTGGCCGCCGCAGGCGGGGCAGGGGTCGGGAATGATCTTGCCGCTGCCGTGGCAGTGCGGGCAGCTCTGCTGGATGCTGAAGAAGCCCTGGCGCATGTGCACCGTGCCGGAGCCGTTGCAGGTGGTGCAGGTCTTGGGGCTGGTGCCGGGCTTGGCGCCGCTGCCGTGGCAGCTCTCGCAGCTCTCCCAGGCGGGGATGCGGATCTGCGTCTCCTTGCCGTGCGCGGCTTCCTCGAGCGTGATCTCCATCGCGTAGCTGAGGTCGGCGCCGCGGAACACCTGCTGGCCGCCGCGCCGCGCGCCGCCGGCCCCGCCGCCGAAGATGTCGCCGAAGATGTCGCCGAAGGCCTCGGCGAAGCCGCCGAAGCCGTCCGCGCCGCCGCCGCCCGGGCGGAAGCCGCCGCCGCCCATGTTGGGGTCGACGCCGGCATGGCCGAACTGGTCGTAGGCCTGCCGCTTGCCCGCGTCGGAGAGCATCTCGTAGGCCTCCTTGGCCTCCTTGAACTTCTCCTCGGCCTTCTTCGCGTCGTCCCCCTGGTTGCGGTCGGGGTGGTACTTCATGGCCAGCTTGCGGTAGGCCTTCTTGATGTCTTCCTCGCTCGCGTTCTTCGCGACGCCGAGGATTTCGTAGTAATCGCGCTTTGCCATGAATGGCCTCAGTGAATCAGAAGCGAAACCGCCGCGTCGGCCTGCGGGCGCGGCCCGGCAGGTCGAACGCGGCGAAAAAGGCGGCAGGCCGCGTCCGGCCCGTCCGCCGGGTCACTTCTTGACTTCCTTGAAGTCGGCGTCGACCACGTTGTCGTCGGCCGGCTTGTTGTCCGCCTGCGCCTCCTGGGCGCCGCCGCCCGCCGCGCCGGCCGCCGCCTGGGCCGCCTGCGCGTCGGCGTAGACCTTCTCGCCGAGCTTCTGGCTGGCGCTCATCAGCGCCTCGGTCTTGGCGTCGATCGCGGCCTTGTCGTCGCCCTGGATGGCCTCCTCGGCCTCCTTCAGCGCGGCCTCGATCTTCTCCTTCTCGGGCGCGTCGAGCTTGTCGCCGTGCTCGGCCAGGCTCTTCTTCACCGAGTGCACCATCGCGTCGGCCTGGTTGCGCGCCTGCACCAGCTCGAGCTTCTTGTGATCCTCGGCGGCGTTCAGCTCGGCGTCCTTCACCATCTTCTGGATCTCTTCCTCGTTGAGGCCCGAGTTCGCCTTGATGGTGATCTTGTTCTCCTTGCCGGTGGCCTTGTCCTTCGCGCCGACGTGCAGGATGCCGTTGGCGTCGATGTCGAAGGTCACCTCGATCTGCGGCGTGCCGCGCGGCGCCGGCGGGATGCCCTCGAGGTTGAACTCGCCCAGGCTCTTGTTGCCCGAGGCCATCTCGCGCTCGCCCTGGTAGACCTTGATGGTCACCGCCGGCTGGTTGTCGTCGGCGGTCGAGAACACCTGGCTGAACTTGGTCGGGATGGTGGTGTTCTTCTGGATCATCTTGGTCATCACGCCGCCGAGCGTCTCGATGCCCAGCGACAGCGGCGTCACGTCGAGCAGTAGCACGTCCTTGCGGTCGCCCGACAGCACCTGGCCCTGCACCGCCGCGCCGACGGCCACGGCCTCGTCGGGGTTGACGTCCTTGCGCGGCTCCTTGCCGAAGAACTCCTTGACCTTGTCCTGCACCTTGGGCATGCGCGTCATGCCGCCGACCAGGATCACGTCGTCGATCTGGCCCACGCTGACGCCGGCGTCCTTGATCGCGGTGCGGCACGGCGCGATGGTGCGCTCGATCAGCTCCTCGACCAGCGACTCCAGCTTGGCGCGCGTGAGCTTGAGGTTCAGGTGCTTCGGGCCGCTCGCGTCGGCGGTCACGTAGGGCAGGTTGATGTCGGTCTGCGTCGCGTTCGACAGCTCGATCTTGGCCTTCTCGGCCGCTTCCTTCAGGCGTTGCAGCGCGAGCACGTCCTTCGACAGGTCGACGCCCTGTTCCTTCTTGAACTCGGAGACGATGTAGTCGATGATGCGCTGGTCGAAGTCCTCGCCGCCGAGGAAGGTGTCGCCGTTGGTGGACAGCACCTCGAACTGCTTCTCGCCGTCGACGTCGGCGATCTCGATGATCGAGATGTCGAAGGTGCCGCCGCCCAGGTCGTACACGGCGATCTTGCGGTCGCCCTTGCCGTGCTTGTCCAGGCCGAAGGCGAGCGCCGCGGCGGTCGGCTCGTTGATGATGCGCTTGACGTCCAGGCCGGCGATGCGGCCGGCGTCCTTGGTGGCCTGGCGCTGGCTGTCGTTGAAGTACGCGGGCACGGTGATCACGGCCTCGGTGACCGGCTCGCCGAGGTAGTCCTCGGCGGTCTTCTTCATCTTGCGCAGCACCTCGGCGCTGACCTGCGGCGGCGCGAGCTTCTTGCCGCGCACCTCGACCCAGGCGTCGCCGTTGTCGGCGGCCGTGATCTTGTAGGGCATCAGGTCGATGTCCTTCTGCACTTCCTTCTCGGTGAACTTGCGGCCGATCAGGCGCTTGACGGCGTACAGCGTGTTCTTCGGGTTGGTCACCGCCTGGCGCTTGGCCGAGGCGCCCACCAGCACCTCGCCGTCTTCCTGGTAGGCGATGATCGACGGCGTGGTGCGCGCACCCTCGCTGTTCTCGATCACGCGCGTGGTGTTGCCTTCCATGATGGCCACGCACGAGTTCGTGGTGCCGAGGTCAATGCCGATGATCTTTGCCATGTTCGTGTGCTCCTGAAATCTGGAAACCGGGTTGTCTTCGAGTTGTGGATAAGTCGGGCTAATTCAAGGGCCGCGGCTTGTGGAGCGCGTTACTTCGGCGCGGCCACGGTGACCAGCGCCGGGCGCAGCACGCGCTCGGCGATCAGGTAGCCCTTTTGCAGCACCGCGACGACGGTGTTGGCCTCCTGCTCGGCCGGCACCACCGAGATCGCCTGGTGCTGGCTGGGATCGAACCGGGCGCCGGCGGCGGGGTTGACCTCGACCACCTTGTTGCGCTCCAGCGCCTGGGTGAGCTGGCGCAGCGTGGCGTGCACGCCCTCGAGCAACTGCTCGGGCGTGGCGTTCTGGATCGCGATCGCCGCCTCCAGGCTGTCCTTCACCGGCACCAGGCTCTCGGCGAAGCCTTCGATGGCGAACTTGCGCGTCTTGCTCATCTCCTCTTCGGCGCGGCGGCGGATGTTCTCGGTCTCGGCCTTGGCGCGCAGGTAGGCGTCGGAGACCTCGGCGTGCCGGGCCTGCAGCTCGGCGAACTGGGCGGCCAGGTCGGCCTGGGGGACATCAGTCTGGGGCGCGGCGGCGCCGGGCGCGGCCGGCGTGTCGGGCAGGGGGGCGGCTTGGTCTTGGTCGGACATGACGGGCGGATGCGGTCGAAAGGGCGGAAAGGCGGTCGAAACGAAAGCTCAGCCGGCCACCTGGGGGCGGCGACCGCGCTTTCAAGAGGGGTATTCGGCGATTTTTCGGCCTGGCGGCACTCGGCCAAGTGGGCTTCAGGCGTCGAACGCCAGCTCGGCCACCAGCCCGCCGCCTTCGCGCGGCAGCAGCCGCAGCCTGGCGTGGCAGTGCGGCGCCAGCCGCTGCACGATCGCCAGGCCCAGCCCGGTGCCGCCGGTGGCCGGGTTGCGCGAGGCGTCGATGCGGTAGAAGGGTTGCAGCACCTTGTCGAGCTGGTCGGCGGGGATGCCCGGCCCCCGGTCCCGCACCAGGATGACGGCACGCCCTTCGCGCACGGCCAGCCCCAGCTCCGCCGCGCCGCCGAACTTCAGCGCGTTGTCGATCAGGTTGCCGACGATGCGGCGCAGCGCCCGAGGCCGGGTGTGCACGATGACGGCCTCCGGGCCACCCAGCCACCGCACCGGCTGGCCGGCGTCCTGGTAGTCGGCCGCGGCGCTGTGCAGCAGGGCGGTCAGCTCGGTGGGTGCTTCGGGCTCCTGCACGGCGTGGGCGCTGCGTGCGTAGGCCAGGCCCTGTTCCACCAGGTGCTGCATCTGGCCCAGGTCGGCGTGCAGCTTGTCGCGCAGCGCGGCGTCGTCCAGCAGCTCGGCGCGCAGGCGCATGCGGGTGATGGGCGTCTGCAGGTCGTGGGCGATGGCGCCCAGCATCTGGCTGCGTTCTTCCAGGTGCTCGGCGATGCGCAGGCGCATGCGGTCGAAGGCGTCGGCCGCGTCGGCCACCTCGCGCGGGCCGGCGTGGGGCAGGGCGGGGACGGGGCGGCCGGGCTCCAGCGCGCGGGCGGCCTCGGCCAGTTGCGCCAGCGGGCGCGTCGCCTGCCGCACCGCCAGCCAGCAGCCGCCGGCCAGCAGCGCGAGCTGCGCGGCCAGCGCGGCCAGCAGCCAGGGCGAGAGCCGCAGGCGCGGCTGCGCCACGTCGACGGCCAGCGCTGTGCCGTCGCTCAGCCGCAGGCCCAGGCGCATGTCCACGCCGGGCCCGGGCGCTTCGATCAGCGTCACCGGCTGGCCCAGCGCCTGCGCGAGCGCGGCGGACACCGAGCGGGCCAGCGGCGTGGCCGCGTCGCCTCGAATGTGTTCGGCAGGTTCGCCAGCCGCGCCCAGCACCAGCCGGTAGTGGGGGCGTTCCAGCCGGGGCAGCCAGGCGCGGCGCTCGCCGGCGCTCAGGCGGTCGAGCATCGCGGCGGAGCTGGCCACGTCCGCCGCCAGGTACGAGACCATCGTCCCGCGCATCGCCATCCCGCGCTCGGCCAGCACGACGCCGAAGGTCAGCGCCTGGGCCAGCGCCAGGCAGGCGAACAGGATCAGCACCAGCCGGCCGAACAGCGTGCGCGGAAGCCTCATGGCGCGGGCTGCACCGGCATGCAGAACACGTAGCCCTCGTTGCGCACCGTCTTGATGTAGCGCGGCTCGCGCACCTCGTCGCGCAGGCGCTGGCGCACGCGGCTGACCAGCAGGTCGATGGAGCGGTCGAACACGTCGGCGTCGCGCCCCTGGGTCAGTTGCAGCAACTGCTCGCGGCTGAGGATGCGCTGCGGATGCTGCAGCAGCACGCGCAGCAGCCGGTATTCGGCGCCCGACAGCGCCACCACCGTGCCGGCCTCGTCCAGCAGGTGGCGCGCCACGGTGTCCAGCGTCCAGGCGCCGAAGCGCAGGTGCGGCCGCGGCATCTCCGCCGCGATCGGCGGCGGCAGCATGCGCGTGCGCCGCAGCACCGAGCGCACGCGCGCCAGCAGCTCGCGGGCGGCGAAGGGCTTGGGCAGGTAGTCGTCGGCGCCCAGCTCCAGGCCCAGGATGCGGTCGGCCTCGTCGCTGCGGGCGCTGAGCATCACGATGGGCAGCGGCGGCTGGCCGGGCGCGCGCAGCTCGCGGCACAGGCCGATGCCGTCTTCGCCGGGCAGCATCAGGTCGAGCACCAGCAGGTCGACCCGCTCGCGCGCCAGCACGCGGCGCATCGCGCGGCCGTCCGCCGCGCCGCTGGCCTTCAGGCCCTGGCGCGTCAGGTAGTCGACCAGCATCTCGCGGATGTCGGGGTCGTCATCGACGATGAGGATGTGGTCGGGCGGCTGCACCACGTGGTTGTACCCGAGCCGACGCGGCGTTTTGTATTCCAGTTTGTCTGGACTGCCCGGCGGACAAGCGAGGCGACAAAACCGCCCGGCTCGGACAAACCGCGCACACAGGCGCCACGCCCAATGCGGTTGTCCCGGCCATGCCGGACCCGCAACCCCTTCCCGTTTTTCGAGGAACAAGCCGCCATGACACTCCGCCCCGCTTCCTGGGCCGCCGCCGTGCTGCTCGCCGCCACGGCCCATGCGCAACCGCAACTGCCCCCGCCGCAGGCCACCGACCCGGTCGCGCTGAAGACGATGCAGGGCTTTCCGCCCCCGCCCGACAAGACGGTGCGGCTGGCCACCGTGCTGCAGTACCCCAACGCCCGCTGGGCCTTCCACCACATGCGTGAACTCGGGCCCACCGCCGCCGTCTGGCGCGGCGCAGGCCCTGCATCGGCCCTGCCGCAGGCCGCACACGGCCTGGGCGACGCGCGCTTCGACGACGGCCAGGGCCGCGCGCTGGCGCTGGCCGACTGGCAGCGCAATACCTACACCGACGCGCTGCTGGTGCTGCATCGCGGCCAGGTGGTCTACGAGCGCTACGACGTTGGCATGCAGCCCTGGCAGCCGCATGCGCTGTGGTCGCTGAGCAAGTCGCTCACCGGCCTGATCGCCATGCAGCTCATCCATGAGGGCCGCATCGACCCGGCAGCGCCCGTCGCGCGTTACCTGCCCGAGCTGAAGGACTCCGCCTGGGGCGACGCCACCGTGCAGCAGACGCTGGACATGACCGCAGGCGTGCAATACGACGAGGACTTCGCCAAGCCCGGCTCCGGCATCTTCCAGTACCTCATCGCGGGCGGCCTGGTGCCCGCGCCCGCCGCCTACCCCGGCCCGCGCAGCGTGCTGGCCTACCTGCCCACGGTGAAGAAGGCGGGCGAGCACGGCGCGGGCTTTGTGTACAAGACGGTGGACACCGAGGTGATCGGCTGGCTGCTGCAACGCGTGACCGGGCAGCGACTCGATCAACTGCTGTCCGAACGCCTTTGGGCACCCCTGGGCGCGGGCGAGGACGGCTACGTCTGGACCGACGCCAACGGCGCGCAGCTCGCCAGCGTGGGCGTGGGCGCCACCGCGCGCGACCTGGCGCGCCTGGGCGAGATGCTGCGGCTGCAAGGCCGCTTCAACGGCCGCGAGGTGCTGGCCCCGCCGTGGTGGCCGAGCTACGCAAGGGCGCCGACCCCGAGAAGTTCAAGGCCGCCGGCCAGCCGATGCGCGCGGGCTACTCGTACCACAACTTCTGGTGGATTCCGCATGACCGCGACGGCAGCTTCGAGGCCAAGGGCCTGAATGGCCAGCACCTGCACGTCAACCCGGCGGCGGAGCTGGTGGTGGTCAAGCTCTCGTCGCACCCGGTGCCAAACACCGCGTTCACGCACGTGCTCGACCGGCAGGCTTTTGCCGCCATCGCCCAGGCCGTGCGCGGGCAGCGGGGTGCGCAATGACGATCCGCTGGCCCGCATCCGAGGCGCTGCCCGCCGCCTTCGCGGGCACCACGCTGCAAGACTGGCTGCCCGCGTGCAGCGTGTTCGAAGCCCTGGAGATGGCGGCGGCAGCGCACGGCGAGCGCACGGCCCTGGCCTTTCTGCCGCACGCGGCACACCAGGGGCCGCTGCTGGAAACCCGCTACACCCAGTTGGTGGAGCACGTCGCCCGCGCCGCCAACCTGCTGCGCGGCCTGGGCGTGGGGCCGCGCGACGTGGCGGCCTACCTGCTGCCCGCCCTGCCAGAAACCCACTACCTGCTGTGGGGAGCCGAGACGGCGGGCATCGCCCTGCCCATCAACCCGCTGCTGTCCGCCGAGGACATCGCCGCGCTGCTGCGCGCCGCCAACGCCAAGGTGCTGGTTGCGCTGGGCCCCATGCCGGGTGTCGACATCTGGGCCAAGGCCCAGGCCGCCCGTGCGCTGGCGCCCTGCGTGCAGACCCTGATGCGACTGGGCGGCGGCGACGCGCCCGGGGCGGACGCCGACTTCGCCACCGCGTTTGCCGCCAGCGCGCCGCGCCTGGGCTTCGCGCCGCCCACGCCGGACGACCCCGCCGCCTGCTACCACACCGGCGGCACCACGGGCGCGCCCAAGCTGGCCGTGCACACGCACCGCAACCAGCTTGCCGCCGCCTACGGCGGCGCGGCGGCCATTGGCGCGGCCCCCACGGACGTGATGCTCAACGGCCTGCCGCTGTTCCACGTGGCGGCCACGATCTTCGGCACGCTGTCGATGTGGCTCGCGGGCGCGCAGGTGCTGGTGCTGTCGCCGCTGGGCATGCGCGACCCAGGCATCGTGGCGGGCTTCTGGCGCATCGCCGCCGAGCGGCGGGCCACGCTGCTGGGCGGCGTGCCCACCGCGTTCGCGGCGGCGCTTGCGCATGGCGCCGATGGGCTCGACCTGTCCGCCGTGCGTGCCAGCGTCTGCGGCGCGGCGCTCACGCCGCAGGCCGTGTCGGCGGGCGTCGAGCGGCTGACGGGCCGACCGCTGCGCGAGGTGTATGGCATGACGGAATGCGGCGGCGTGATCTGCGTCGATCCCGTCTGGGCCGAGCGCGTGCCGGGCTCGGCGGGCCTGCCCGTGCCCTTCTGCGAAGTGCGGGCGCGGCGGCTGGGGGCGCTGGCCGATGCCTGCGCGCCCGGCGAGGCGGGCATGCTCGTGGTGCGCGGGCCGCAGGTCACGCCGGGTTATCTGCAAGCCGGGGAGGGCGCGGGCCTCTTCACGCCCGACGGCTGGCTCGTCACCGGCGACCTGGGCCGCGTGTGCGAAGACGGGCGCGTGTTCATCACGGGCCGGGCCAAGGACCTCATCATCCGCGGCGGCCACAACATCGACCCCGCCGCCATCGAGGACTGCCTGCGCGCCCACCCGGCGGTGGCGGACGCGGCGGCGGTCGGCCTGCCCGACGCCTACGCGGGCGAGGTGCCCGTGGCCTACGTGACGCTGAAGCCCGGCGCGCAGGCGGATGCAGAGGTACTGCGCAGCTTTGCCGCCGAGCGCATCGCCGAGCGGCCCGCGCTGCCGCGCTGGGTGCGCGTTCTCGACGCGCTGCCGCTCACCGCCGTGGGCAAGCCCTTCAAGCCCACGCTGCGGCGCATGGCGGCGCTGGCGCATTTCCGGGAAGTGCTGGATGGCCTGGCCGTCGAAGGGCTGGAAGTGGCCGACGATCCGGGTCGAGGCATGGTGCTGCGAGTGCGACTGGGGCTGGGCCCGGCCCGGGATGCAGTGCAGGGGCGCTTGCGCGCCTATGCGGTGGCGCTGGACTTCATGCCGCCGCCGTAGCGGTCACTGCTGGAAGATGCGCAGCACGTCGCTCCCGCAGGCGGCCACAGGCCGCGCGGCGCGCCGTAGCGCTCAGCGCTGGCCGCGCTCGCGGCGCACGGCGTCGGCCGAGGCGCTCCAGCGCTCCCAGTCGGCCAGCCGGCGCCGGTCGCGCTTGGTGGGGCGCCCCTGCTCGATGGTTTGCGCAGGCTCGCTGCCGAAGCGGCGCTGCTCGGCGATCTGGGCGCGCCGGGCCAGGCTCTCGGCGGTTTCTTCGTAGAGCCGCTGCGCCGCCGGCGCCGGGCCGCGCACCGCGCTCAGGCCCTTGACCGACACGGTGCGCGGCTGCTGCGGGTGGCGGATCGTGATCAGGTCGCCTTCACGCAGCTCGCGAGAGGCCTTGGCCGGCTGGCCGTTGACCTCGATGCGGCCCTTGCCGATGTCCTCGGCGGCCAGGCTGCGGGTCTTGTAGAAGCGCGCCGCCCACAGCCATTTGTCGAGCCGCACGCGGCCGTCCCTGTCGTCGTCGTTCATGTGCCGTGATTGTCGGCCAGCGGCACGCGCACCGTGGCGTCGAGCCCGGCGATGCGGCCGGCGGCGACGCGGTCGTCGAGCGAGATCGTTCCGCCCAGCGTGCGCACGATCTCGCCGCAGATCGCCAGCCCCAGGCCCGAGCCGCCGCGCTCGCCGGCGGCGAAGGGCTGGAACAGACGCTTGCGCAGCTCGGGCTCGACGCCGGGGCCGCTGTCGGCGATGGTCAGCGCCGCGGTGCTGGCGTCGCACACCAGCCGCATCGCCAGCGCACCGCCCTCGGGGCAGTGGCGGATGGCGTTGTGCAGCAGGTTGCGCGTCAGCTCGCGCAGCGCCCAGTCGTGCGCGCGCACCGGCGCGGGCGCGGTGGCGATCTCGAAGTCGAGCGCGCGCTCGGCGATCAACGCGCCCAGGTCGAGCGCCACCGCGCGCGCGATGACGGCCCAGTCGGCCACGGGCGCGTCGCCCTGCTGGCGCAACTGCTCGACCTTGGCCAGCGCCAGCATCTGGTTGGCGAGTTGCGTGGCGCGCTCGACGGTGTGCTCGATCTCGCGCAGCGCCTGGGCCGGCTCGAGGTCGCCGCGCAGCGCCGACTGCACCTGCGTCTTCAGCACCGCCAGCGGCGTGCGCAACTGGTGGGCGGTGTCGCGCACGAAGCGCTTCTGGTGTTCGAGCAGGTGCGCCAGGCGCGCCATCACCTGGTTGAAGGCATCGAGCAGCGGCTGCAGCTCGCGCGGCGCGTCGGCGCCGGCGATCGGCGAGAGATCGCTCTCGGCGCGTTCGCGCAGCTCGGCGCTGAGCGAGCGCACCGGCCGCGTCGCGCGCTGCACCGCCCACAGCACCGCGCCGACCAGCACCACCAGCAGCGCCGCCTGGCGCCACAGCGTGTCGACGAGCAGGCGGCGCGCCAGCGTCTGGCGCAGCTCCAGCGTCTCGGCCACCTGGATGGTGCTCATGCCGCGCCCCTGCGGGCTGGCCACCGGCTGCAGCAGCACCGCCACGCGCACCGGCTGGCCGCGGTATTCGTCGTCGTAGAAGTCGACCAGCGCGGCGTACAGCCCCTTGTCGGGCAGGCGGCCGCGCCACGTCGGCAGGTCCTCGAAGCCCGACACCATCTCGCCGCGGAAGCCGCTGACCTTGTAGTACATGCGGCTGCGGTTGTCGGCCTCGAAGGCTTCCAGCGCGGAGTAGGGCACGCTGGCGCGCACGCGCGCGTCGTCGCCGGCGCCCTCGACCTCCAGGTGCTCGCCGATCGACTTGGCGCTGGCCAGCAGCGTGCGGTCGTAGGCGGTGTCGGCGGCACGCAGCGTCTGGCGGTACAGGCTGACGGTGTTGACGACGATGCCGATCAGCAGCGGCGCCAGGATGCCGATCAGCAACTGGCCGCGCAGCGAACGGGCAACGAGCTTCACTGCGCCTGCGCCTTCAGCAGGTAGCCGAGGCCGCGCAGCGTGACGAGCTGCACCGCCGTGGCCGCGAGGCGCTTGCGCAGCCGGTAGGCCACCACCTCGATCGCGTCGGGCTGCACGTCCTCGCCGGGGAACACCACCTCGACCAGCCGCTCCTTGGCCAGCGCCTGGCCGGGGCGCGCCAGCAGCGCGCGCAGCAGCGCCGCCTCGCGCGGGGGCAGCTCCATCGGCGCGCCGTCGAGGCAGACCGCGCCGCTGTCGGCATCGACGCTCAGCCCGGCGAAGGCCGCCGCGCGCGGCGCCTCCTGGTCGCGGCCGCGGCGCGCCAGCGCGCGGATGCGCGCCTCCAGCTCGTCGAGGTCGAAGGGCTTGGGCAGGTAGTCGTCGGCGCCGCTGTTCAGGCCGAGGATGCGGTCGCCCACGGTGCCGCGCGCGGTCAGCACCAGCACCGGCGTGCGCAGCCCTTCGGTGCGCGCCAGCGTCAGCACCTGCAGGCCGTCCAGCCCCGGCAGGCTGAGGTCGAGCAGCACCACGTCGGGCATGCCGGCGCGCCAGCGGTCGAGCGCGCGCGCGCCGTCGCCGCAGGTCGCCACCTGGATGCCGCGGCGTTCGAAGGATCGTTGCAGCGTGGCCTGCATGGCCGGGTTGTCCTCGATCAGCAGCAGCTTCATCGCCTGGCGTTTTCCCTGAGTGCGTGGACAGCGGATTGACAGCTTAGCGCCCGAGCATGCACCGCGTTCGAATCCGAAAACCCAGGAGACTCCCTCATGCGTCGCGATACCTTCCTGCGCTCGATGGCCGCGCTGGCCGCCGCCGGCGTGTTGCCGCTGCCCGCCCGCGCGGCGGGCCCGAACCTGAAGATGATGATCCCGGCCAACCCGGGCGGCGGCTGGGACGGCACCGGCCGCGCGCTGGGCAAGGCCTTGCAGGAGGCCGGCGCGGGCTCGGTCAGCTACGACAACAAGGGCGGCGCGGCCGGCGCGATCGGCCTGGCGCAGTTCGTCAACGCCAGCAAGGGCGACCCCAACGCGCTGATGATGATGGGCGCGGTGATGGTCGGCGGCATCATCACCGGCAAGCCGCCGGTGAACCTGTCGCAGGCCACGCCGCTGGCGCGGCTGATCAGCGAATACCAGGTGTTCGTGCTGCCGGCCGAGTCGCCGCTGAAGTCGATGAAGGACGTCATCGAGCAGCTCAAGAAAGACCCGGGCTCGGTGAAGTGGGGCGGCGGCTCGCGCGGCTCCACCGAGCACATCGCCGCGGCGATGATCGCGCGCGAGGTCGGCGTCGATCCGGCGAAGATCAACTACGTCGCCTTCCGCGGCGGCGGCGAGGCGGTGGCGGCGATCCTGGGCGGCAACGTCACGGTGGGCGGCAGCGGCTACACCGAGTTCGGCGAGTACATCGCGACGAAGAAGATGCGCCCGATCGCGGTGACCGCGCCGGCGCGCCTCAAGGGCGTCGACGCGCCCACGCTGAAGGAGCTGGGGCTGAACATCGAGATCGGCAACTGGCGCGGCGTCTACGGCGCGCCCGGCATCGGCGCCGAGCAGCGCAAGGCGCTGACCGAGCTGATCGTCAAGGCCACCAGGACCAAGGCCTGGACGCAGGCGGTCGAATCCAACGGCTGGACGCAGGCGCTGCTGGCCGGGCCGGAGTTCGACAGCTTCGTCGACAACGAGTTCGCCAGCCTGCGTGCGGTGATGGCCAAGGCGGGGATGATCTGATGAAGCCGGCCACGCCGCAGACGCTGCTCGGCGCGGGCGTGCTGGCGCTGGGCGCGCTGCTGGCCGCCGGCGCCACGCAGATCAGCGCCGAGGCCGGTTACGCCGGCGTCGGCCCCAACTTCCTGCCCTGGGTGGTGGCCGTGGCGCTGCTGGTGTGCGGGGCGCTGCTGGTGTGGGAGGCGCGCAGCGGCGGCTTCCGCGAGATGGAAGAACCCTCGGGCGCGGCGCAGGGCTTCTGGCCCGGCTTCGCCTGGGTGTCGGCGGGCATCCTCGCCAACGCGCTGCTGATCACGACCATCGGCTTCGTGCTGAGCTGCGCGCTGTGCTTCGTGCTGGCGGTGCGCGGCTTCAAGGCCTCGGAGGGCCGGCCCGACATGAGCCCGAAGGCCTGGCTGGTCGACGCGCTGATCGGCATCGCGATCGCCGCGCCGGTGTTCTGGATGTTCACGCAGGCGCTGGCGATCAGCCTGCCCGGCCTGACGACGACCGGCTGGATCTGAGGAGGCGCGCGCATGGACATCCTCAACCAGTTGCTGCAAGGCTTCGCCGTCGCGGCCACGCCGATCAACCTGCTGTGGGCGCTGCTGGGCTGCACCATCGGCACCGCGGTCGGCGTGCTGCCCGGCATCGGTCCGGCCACCGCGGTGGCGATGCTGCTGCCGATCACGCTCAAGGTCGAGCCCACGGCTTCGATGATCTTCTTCGCCGGCATCTACTACGGTGCGATGTACGGCGGCTCGACGACCTCCATCCTGCTGAACACGCCGGGCGAATCCGGCTCGATGGTCACCGCGATGGAGGGCAACAAGATGGCCAAGAACGGCCGCGCCGGCGCGGCGCTGGCCACCGCGGCGATCGGCTCCTTCGTCGCCGGCACCATCGCCACCGTGGTGGTGACCTTCTTCGCACCCTTCGTCGCCAACTACGCGGTCAAGCTCGGGCCGCCCGAGTACTTCCTGCTGATGGTGCTGGCCTTCTGCACCGTCAGCGCGGTGCTCGGCAAGAGCACGCTGCGCGGCCTGGTGGCGCTGTTCGTCGGGCTGGCGATGGGGCTGGTGGGCATCGACCAGATCACCGGCCAGGCGCGCTACACCGGCGGCGTGCCCGAGCTGATGGACGGGCTCGAGGTGGTGCTGATCGCGGTCGGCCTGTTCGCGGTGGCCGAGGCGCTGTACGCGGTGCTGTACGAGGGCCGCGTGCAGGAGTCGCGCAACCGCATGAGCAAGGTGCACATGACGCGCGACGAGTGGCGCCGCTCCTGGCCGGCCTGGCTGCGCGCCACGGTGATCGGCACGCCCTTCGGCTGCATCCCTGCCGGCGGCAGCGAGATCCCGACCTTCCTCAGCTACGCCACCGAGAAGAAGCTCAGCAAGCACAAGGAGGAGTTCGGCACCACCGGCGCCATCGAAGGCGTGGCCGGCCCCGAGGCGGCCAACAACGCGGCCATCACCGCGACGCTGATCCCGCTGCTGACGCTGGGCATCCCGACCTCCAACACCACGGCCATCCTGCTCGGCGCGTTCCAGAACTACGGCATCAACCCCGGGCCTCAGCTCTTCGACAACAACGCCGCGCTGGTGTGGGCGCTGATCGCCTCGCTGTACATCGGCAACGTGATGCTGCTGGTGCTGAACCTGCCGCTGGTGGGCCTGTGGGTGAAGCTGCTGAAGGTGCCCAAGCCGCAGCTCTACGCCGGCATCCTGATCTTCGCGACGGTGGGGGTGTACGGCATGCGCCAGTCGGCCTTCGACCTGGTGCTGCTGTACGCGATCGGCCTGCTCGGCGTGGCGATGCGGCGTTTCGACTTCCCGACCGCGCCGGTGGTGGTGGGCATGATCCTGGGCCCGCTGGCCGAGGCCCAGATGCGCAACGCGCTGTCCATAGGCGAAGGGCACTGGGGCGTGTTCCTGCAGCGGCCGATGTCCATCGTGCTGCTGGTGATCGTCGCCGCGGTGCTGGTGCTGCCGCGCGTGGCGAAGGCGCGGCGCCGCGCGCGCTTCGGCTGAGCGCTCAGTCCCAGCCCTGCAGGTGCCGGATCGCGATCGCCGCCAGCGCGGCGATCCAGGGGTGGCTGTCGTTCAGGCAGGGGATGTAGCGGAACTCGCGGCCGCCGGCGCGCAGGAAGGCTTCGCGCACCTCCTGGTCGATCTCTTCCAGCGTCTCCAGGCAGTCGGCGCTGAAGCCGGGGCACATCACGTCGACGCTGGCCGTGCCCTGGCGCGCCAGCGCCACCAGCGTCGGCTCGGTGTAGGGCTGCAGCCATTCGGCCTTGCCGAAGCGGCTCTGGAAGGTGACGGCGAGCCGCTCGGGCGGCACGGACAGCCGCGCGGCCAGTAGCCGGGCCGTGGCCTGGCATTCGTCGTGGTACGGGTCGCCGAGCGTGCGCGTGCGCTGCGGCACGCCGTGGAAGCTCAGCACCAGCTTGTCGGCGCGGCCGTGCGTCTGCCAGTGCGCCAGCACGCGCTGCGCCAGCGCCTCGATGTAGCCGGCGTCGTCGTGGTAGCGGTTGACGAAGCGCAGCTCGGGCAGGGCGCGTATGCTCGCCGCCCACTGGCTCACCGCGTCCCAGGCGCTGGCGGTGGTGGTGCACGAATACTGCGGGTACATCGGCAGCAGCAGGATGCGCGTGACACCCTCGGCCTTCAGCGCGTCGAGCACGCCGGCCACCGAGGGCTGGCCGTAGCGCATCGCGTGGCGCACCGGCACCGCGCGGCCGCGCTCGCCGAGGTAGCCCTGCAGCAGCTTGGCCTGCTTCTCGCTCCACACCAGCAGCGGCGAGCCCTCGGGCGTCCAGATGCCGGCGTACTTCTTCGCCGATTTGGCGGGCCGCACGCGCAGGATCACGCCGTGCAGGATGGGCCACCACAGCGCGCGCGGGATCTCGACGACGCGCGGGTCGGCCAGGAACTGCGCCAGGTAGCGGCGCAGCGCCGGCGCGGTCGGCGCGTCGGGCGTGCCGAGGTTGACCAGCACGACAGCGCTGCGTCCGGGCCGGTCGGCGGCCGAGGCGGGCAGCGCGGGTTCCGGCGCGAAGCTCATGCGGCAGGGGGCGCGGGCCGGCGCAGGCCGGCCAGCGCCTCGCCGAGCTTGGCCATCTCGATCGGCTTGGTCCAGTAGCCCTGGAAGCCGCTGGCGCGGGCGCGCTCCAGGTCTTCGGGCATCGCGTCGGCCGAGCACATGAAGGCCGGCACGCCGGCCAGCGCGGGCTGCTCGCGCAGCCGGCGCAGCAGTTCGTGGCCGTTCATGTCGGGCAGGTTGGCGTCGAGCACCAGCACCTGCGGCGTCCACTGCGGCGCCAGCGCCAGCGCCGCGGCGCCGTCTTCGGCCACGCGCAGCTCGATGCCGCCGAGCAGGCGCATCGCCTCCTCGAACAGCAGCGCGTTGATGCGGTTGTCCTCGACGTACAGCACGCGCAGCGGCGCGGCCTCGGCGAAGGCGTCGGCGGGCGCCGCCTGCGGCGGCGTTTCGGTCGGCACGGCCGGCGCGGCGTCCGGCCACGGCGCGGCCGGCAGCTCGATGCGCGCCAGCGTGCCGGCACCGGGTGTGCTTTCGAGCGCCACGCTGCCGCCCATGTGCTCGATCAGGCTGCGCGTGATCACCAGGCCCAGGCCGCAGCCCTCGATGCCGCTGCTCTCGTGGCCGAGCCGCTCGAAGGGCTGGAACAGCCGCGCGATCTGCGCGCCGGTGAGGCCCGAGCCGGTGTCCTCGATGCCGATGGCGCAGCGCCCGGGCTGGGCGTCGAGCAGCGTCACCACCACCCAGCCGCCGGCGCGGTTGTACTTCACCGCGTTGGACAGCATGTTCATCAGCACCTGGCGCAGGCAGCGTTCGTCGGCCAGCACGGCGTGGCCCGGCGGCACCTGGCTCGTCAGCGCGATGTCCTGCGCCCGCGCGGCCGGGCGCAGCAGCTCCAGCGTGGCGGCGAGGAGGGGCGCCAGCTCGATCGGGCGAGGCTCCAGCGCGGCGTGGCCTTCCTCGACGCGCTGCAGATCGAGCACCTCGTTGACCAGGCCGAGCAGGTGCTCGCTGGCGCGCAGGATGTGCTCGGCGTAGTCCGCCACCTTGGCCGGATCGCCGGCGGGCTGCATGCGCAGCAGTTGCGCGAAGCCGATCACCGCGTTCAGCGGCGTGCGCATCTCGTGGCTCATGCGCGAGAGGAAGGCGCTCTTGGCGCGGCTGGCCATCTCGGCGGCCTGCTTGTCGAGCAGCGCCTGCGCGGCGGCATGCCGCTCGGTCACGTCGCGAAAGCTCATCAGGCACGACGGCCCCGGCGCGCCGGCCGCGGCGGGCAGCGCGCGGGCGCTGAGCAGCGCGCGCCGCACCTGGCCGTCGTGCCGATGCAGCACCAGCGGCAGTTCGCGCACCGGCGCGCCGCCGGCCAGCACCTGGCGCACCGGATGCGTCTCGGGCGTCAGCGGGCGGTCGTGCTCGTCGTGCATCCGGTAGCCGAGTTCGCTGAGCCGATGGCCGGCCAGCCGCGCCGGATCGATGCCCAGCGTCTCGGCGGCGGCGGGGTTGCAGGTGATCACGCGCCCGTCCGCGCCGACGACGACCAGCCCGTCGCTGATCGCGGCGGCCACCGAGCGGTACAGCTCCTCGCTGAGGCTCAGCCGCTCGGCGGCGCGCACGCGCTCGGTGACGTCGATCAGCGTGGCCAGGCGCTGCACCACCGCGCCCCGGTCGTCGCGGATCGGCACGAGGCTGATCTCGTTGAGGAAGCCGCTGCCGTCGCGGCGCAGGCAGGCGAGCACGGCGGTGCAGGGCCGGTTTTCGGCCAGCGCGGCGCGCAGCGCCGGCAGCCCGGGCTGCTCGCGCGCGGGGTCGAGCAGGAAGCAGCAGTTGCGGCCCAGCACCTCGGCGCGCGGGTAGCCGGCGAGGCGCTCGAAGGCCGGATTGACGTAGACGATCGGGTCGTCGGGGTGCGTGGCGTCGGTGACGATCACCGGCAGCGCGGCGTCGGCCTCGACGGCGCGCTGCAGCAGACGCAGTTCGCGTTCGAGGCGGCGAAGGTCGCTCGGGCCGTACGTCCCGGCCTCGGCATCCATCGCGCCCGGCCCGTGCTTGCCGCTCATCGTCAGGGGCAGAAGTCGCGCGGCTGCGTGTCGGCGAACTTCATCACCTCGAAGCGCACGCAGGGGCCGTCGGTCTCGGCGGGCGGCGTGCCCAGCCCGATCAGGCCGCTGCCGTGCAGCGTGCAGGTGCCGCGCCGCAGGCTGATCACCTCGGGGTCGTGGTCGAAGCGCACGTAAGTGCCGTTGTAGCTCAGGTCGGTGAGCTGGAAGGTGCCGCCGTGCCAGTCGATGCGCGCGTGCGAGCGCGACACGCGGGTGTCGTCGATGCAGTAGGTGACCTGCGGGCTGCGCCCCAGCACCACCGGCAGGCTGGCGCCGCTGTAGACGCGGTTCTGGTTCACCCAGACGAGGCGGATGCCCTCCGGCTCGGTCGCCGGCAGCATGTCGCCGAAGGCGGTGGCGGCGGTGTCGCCGGGGTTGCGCTGCGCTTCGAGCAGGAAGACGTGCACCGGCTCGACGCGTCCGCGCAACTGCATGCGCTCGAGGCTGCGGAAGCGCTCGCGCTGCGCCGGCGGCAGGCCGGCGAGCACCGCGGCGGTGAGCAGCGTCTCGTTGTCGCCGGCGTGGTCGAGCAGCCGCGCGGCGACGTTGACGGCGTCGCCGAACACGTCGCCCGACATCTGCACCACCTCGCCGCAGGCCAGCGCCACCTGCACCTTCAGCGGTTGCAGCGAGCCGCCGCGCCCGCCGATGCGCTCCATCGAGTCGTGGATCTCCTCGGCCGCGGCGAGCGCCGCCTTGGGCAGGATGAACATCGCCATCAGCCCGTCGCCGAGCGTCTTGACGACCTGCCCGCCCATGGTCTCGACGATGCGCGCCAGCAGCGCCACGCTCTGCGTGACCACCGCGGTGGCCTCGGCGTTGCCCATCGACTCGTACAGCGAGGTGCTGCCGCGGAGATCCGCGAACAGGATGGTGCGCTCGACGATCTGGGTCATGCTGCCCCTCGTCCGGCGGGTACGCCGGCCGATCCCCCGAGGGGATGCGGGCCGGCTTGGGGCGGCCCGGCGCTCGGCCCGCGCGCGGTGGCGACCATGTGGCTGGCTCTACAGGTTGTCGAGGTAGGTGCGCAGCTTGTCGCTGCGGCTCGGGTGCTTGAGCTTGCGGATCGCCTTGGCCTCGATCTGGCGGATGCGCTCGCGCGTCACGTCGAACTGCTTGCCGACTTCCTCCAGCGTGTGGTCGGTGCTCATCTCGATGCCGAAGCGCATGCGCAGCACCTTGGCCTCGCGCGGCGTCAGGCTGTCGAGGATGTCCTTGACCACGTCGCGCAGGCCGGCCTGCATCGCCGCGTCGATCGGCGCGGTGTTGTTGGTGTCCTCGATGAAGTCGCCCAGGTGCGAGTCGTCGTCGTCGCCGATCGGCGTCTCCATGGAGATCGGCTCCTTGGCGATCTTCATGATCTTGCGGATCTTGTCCTCGGGGATCTCCATCTTCTCGGCCAGCGTCGGCGCGTCGGGCTCGTAGCCGAACTCCTGCAGGTGCTGGCGCGACAGGCGGTTCATCTTGTTGATCGTCTCGATCATGTGCACCGGGATGCGGATGGTGCGCGCCTGGTCGGCGATCGAGCGGGTGATCGCCTGGCGGATCCACCACGTCGCGTAGGTCGAGAACTTGTAGCCGCGGCGGTATTCGAACTTGTCGACCGCCTTCATCAGGCCGATGTTGCCTTCCTGGATCAGGTCGAGGAACTGCAGGCCGCGGTTGGTGTACTTCTTGGCGATCGAGATCACCAGGCGCAGGTTGGCCTCGATCATCTCCTTCTTCGCGTCGCGCGAGGCCTTCTCGCCCTCGTTCATGCGCTTGTTGATGAGCTTGAGGTCCTCCAGCGGCACCACGGCGCGCGCCTGCACGTCGGTGAGCTTCTTCTGCAGCTCCTGCACCGGCGGCAGGTTGCGCTGCAGCACCACGCTGTACGGCCTGCCGGCCGCGGCTTCCTTCTCGGCCCACTTGAGGTTCAGCGCGTTGGGCGGGAAGTGCTTGATGAAGTACTCCTGCGGCATGCCGCACTTGTCGACGATGATCTTGCGCAGCTCGCGTTCGTAGCGGCGCACGTCGTCGACCTGCGAGCGCAGGATGCCGCACAGCTTCTCGATCGTCTTGACGGTGAAGCGGATCGTCATCAGCTCGGCGCTGATGGCGTGCTGCGCCTTGTCGTAGGCGCCCGACTGGTAGCCGTCCTTCTCGAAGGCGCGGCGCATCTTCTCGAAGTTGGCGCGCAGCGAGTCGAACTTGACCATCGCCGCGGCCTTCAGCTCCTCGAGCTTCTTGGTCAGCGCCTTGCTGCCGCCGGCGCCGTCGTCGTCGTCGTCGTCGAAGAAGTCGACGTCCTCCTCGGCCACGTAGTCGTCGGCCTCGTCCTCGCTGACGAAACCGTCGACCACCTCGGAGATCTGCATCTCGCCGGCGCGGATGCGGTCGGCGTAGCTCAGCAGCTCGGCGATGGTGGTCGGCGACGCGGAGATCGCCAGCATCATCGCCTGCAAGCCGCCTTCGATGCGCTTGGCGATCTCGATCTCGCCCTCGCGCGTCAGCAGCTCGACGGTGCCCATCTCGCGCATGTACATGCGCACCGGGTCGGTGGTGCGGCCGAACTCGGAGTCGACGGTGGACAGCGCCGCTTCGGCGGCTTCCTCGGCCTCTTCCTCGGTGGCGGTGGTGGTGCCGCCGCCGGCGATCAGCAGCGTCGCGGCGTCGGGCGCCTGCTCGTACACCGCGATGCCCATGTCGTTGAGCATCGAGACGATGGCTTCGAGGATCTCGTTGTCGACCAGCTTCTCGGGCAGGTGGTCGTTGATCTCCTGGTGCGTCAGGAAGCCGCGCGTCTTGCCCATCTTGATGAGCGTCTTCAGCTCCTGGCGCCGCTTGGTGACCTCTTCCTCGGTCAACTGCGTCTCGTCCAGGCCGAACTCGCGCATCAGCGCGCGCTCCTTGGCGCGCGACACCTTCATGCGCAGCGGCTTGGCCTTCTCGGCCTTGGCGCTGTCCTCGGCCGCCTCGACCTCGGGCTCGCCCTCGAGATCGGCGTCGATGTCGGAGAAGTCCTCCTCGACCTGCTCCTTCTTGGCCTTGGGGTCTTCCTTGGGCTTGCGGCCGGGCTTGCCCTTGGGCGCGGCGGCCTCTGCGCGGGCGGCCGGCTTGGCCGGCGCCGCCTTGGCCGCGGCCTTGGCGGGCTTCTTCTTGTCCTCGGCCTCGGCCTTGACGGGCTTGGCGGCGGCCTTCACGGCCTTGGCGGGAGCGGCGCTCTTCTTCGCGGTCATGCGATTCCTCGGATGGTAGGGGGCCATGCGGCGGCCGGCGCGCCCGTTCGGGCGGCTGGCGGCGGGCAAGCTGGCGTGAACAGTCCGTAGAGCGCAGCCCTTGCGGGGAATGGGTGGCCTGGTGTGTGACCCTGTGTCGCAGGGTGGCCGGGGCCCGGAGGTGCTGCTGTCACTCTTGCCGCGCGTACAAACCGTGCATTATACAAAGCGGAGGCCGTATTTTCAGCGTCGGCCGAGGATGCGCATGACCTCGGCGTCCACCGATGCCCGGCGCAGTTGCACGATGGAGGCGCGCAGATCCTCCAGCGATGGCTCGATGGCCGGGTCTTCGCCGTCGACCAGGTGCAGCGCCTGCGCCGCCCATGCCTCGCCGGCCAGCCGCTCGCGCAGCGCCGCCCAGGGCAGGTTGCCTTCTTCGGTGGCGAGCCGGTCGATCAGCCGGAACGCCTCGCCGCGCCAGTCTTGCAGCGCGCACAGGCGCTCGTGGTCCTCGGCGGAGAGTTCGCTCCACCAGCCGCTTTCCAGCAGCAAGGCCCACAGCACGCGGTCTTCCGGCTGGCGCGGCATGTGGCGGCGCGCCGCCGGCGGGCGCGGCGGCGCGCGGCGTGGCGCCGGCCCCTGCGCCTGGGTCTGCCAGGCGGCGGCGAGTTCTTCCACCGGCAGCGCCGCGACGGAGGCGATCTGGCCCAGCAACTGGCGCTGGAGCATGCCCGGCGGCAGCGCGTTCCACAGCGGCCGCGCCTGCACGACGAAGCGCGCGCGGCCTTCGGCGGTGGCGGTGTCGACATCGGCGCGGGCCGCCTCGATCAACTGGCGCGACAGCGGCACCGCCTGCGCGACGCACTGCTCGAAGGCCTCGGCGCCCAGTTCGCGCACGTAGGAGTCCGGGTCGTGCTCGGCGGGCAGGAACAGGAAGCGCACGGTGCGCGTGTCGCTGGCGTGCGGCAGGCTCGCTTCCAGCGCGCGGCCGGCGGCGCGGCGGCCGGCGGCGTCGCCGTCGAAGCTGAACACCACCGAGTCGGTGAAGCGGAACAGCTTCTGAACGTGCTCCGCCGTGCAGGCGGTGCCCAGCGTGGCCACCGCGTTGCCGAAGCCGCTTTGCGCCAGCGCGACCACGTCCATGTAGCCCTCGACCACCAGCGCGTAGCCGCGCTGGCGGATCGCGCTGCGACCTTCGTACAGGCCGTACAGCTCGCGGCCCTTGCTGAACACCGGCGTCTCGGGCGAGTTGAGGTACTTGGGCTCGCCCTGGTCGATGATGCGTCCGCCGAAGCCGATCACCTCGCCCTGCACCGAGCGGATAGGGAACATGACGCGGTCGCGGAAGCGGTCGTAGCGCCGCGCGTCGGCCTCGTCGCCGCTGTCGGCGGGCTTGACGATCACCAGGCCGCTTTCCTCCAGCAGCGGATCGTCGTAGCGCGCGAAGGCGCTGGCCAGGCTGCGCCAGCCGTCGGGCGCGTAGCCGAGGCCGAAGCGCGCGGCGATCTCGCCGCTCAGGCCGCGGCGCTTGAGGTAGTCGATCGCGCGCGGGCTGGCGCGCAGTTCCTTGCGGTAGTGGTCGCAGGCCTTGGCGAGCACGTCGGTGAGCGTCGCCTGGCGCTGCTTCTGCGCGGCGGCGCGCTCGCGCTCGGCCGGCGAGCTGTCGTCTTCCGGCACCACCAGGCCGACCTGCTGGGCCAGCTCGCGCACCGCCTCCGGGAAACCCAGGCCGGCATGCTCCATCAGGAAGCCGACCGCGTTGCCGTGCGCGCCGCAACCGAAGCAGTGGTAGGTCTGGCGCGACGGGCTGACGATGAAGCTGGGCGACTTCTCGCCGTGGAAGGGGCACAGCCCCTTGTGGTTGATGCCGGCCTTCTTGAGCTGCACGTGGCGCCCGACCACGTCGACGATGTCGGTGCGCGAGAGCAGTTCCTGGATGAAGCCGGGCGGGATCACCGGCCAAAGTCTAAAGGCTGTCCGAGGGCGGGGCCGGGTCCGGGGCCGGCATGCCGGCGAAGGCCTGGATCCACGGCGGCAGCCGCTCGGGCGGCATGGCCGCGGCGATGCCGTTGCCCTGGCCGGCGTCACAGCCCAGTTCGACCAGCCGCGCCGCCTGCGCGGGCGCCTCGACGCCCTCGGCCACCACCTCGCAGCCGAAGGCGTGCGCCAGCGCGATCACGCCCTCGACGATGGCGTGGTCCTGGCGGTCGTCGAGCATCTGCTGCACGAACGAGCGGTCGATCTTGATCTGGTCGACCGGCAGGCGCTTCAGGTAGGTGAAGGTCGAGTAGCCGGTGCCGAAGTCGTCGAGCGCGAAGCGCACGCCCAGCTCGCGGCAGCGCTGCATCAGCTCGCAGGTGTAGTCGATGTCGGCCAGCGCGGCGGTCTCCAGCACCTCCAGCACCAGGTGCCCGGCCACCGCCGGGCCGTGCGGCGCGAGCAGCGCGGCCAGTTCGTCGACGAAGGCGGGCTCCTGCAGGTGGCGCGCCGAGACGTTGATGTTCAGCGTCAGGTCCAGCCCCTCGTGCAGCCAGGCGGCGAGCTGCGCCACGCCCTGCGCCAGCACCCAGCGCCCGAGCGCGACGCCGAGCACGGTGTGCTCGACCAGCGGCATGAACTGCGACGGCCCGACCAGCCCCTGCTCCGGGTGCCGCCAGCGCAGCAGCGCCTCGGCGCCGCGCACGCGGCCGCGCCGCATGTCGACGCGCGGCTGGTAGTGCAGCTCGAACTCGGAGGCGTCCAGCGCCTCCTGCACGCGGCCGAGCGCGACGAAGCGGTCCTTGGTGCGGCGCTCCTGCTCGGCGTCGAAGAACAGGTAGCCGTTGCGGCCGGCCTGCTTGGCGCCGTACATCGCCTGGTCGGCGTGGCGCAGCAGCGCGTCGCCGTCGGCGCGGTCGTAGGGGAAGACGGTGGCGCCGATGCTGGCCGTGACGCTGAGCGGGCCGTCGGGCAGGCCGATGTCGCAGGGCTGCGCGACCTGGCGCAGCACGCGCTCGACGGCGTGGTGGCTCTCGCGCAGCGTGGCGGTGCGCAGCAGCAGCGCGAACTCGTCGCCGCCGACGCGCGCCGCGACGTCGTCGCCGCCGGCCCAACTGCGCAGCGAGGCCTGCACGCGCGCGGCCAGCGCGGCCATCAGCCGGTCGCCGGCGTCGCGGCCGTACCTGTCGTTGATGTCCTTGAAGTGGTCGATGTCGAGGTGGCACACCGTCAGCAGCGAGCCTTCGCGCCGGCTGGTGTCCAGCGCGTCGTGCAGCAGCATGGCCGAGCCGGGTGCGGTTGGGCAGGCGCGTCACCTCGTCGTAGAAGGCCTGGCGCGCCATGCGCTCCTGCAACTGGCGGTACAGGCCGTCGGCGGCCAGTTCGCGCGCACGCGTCTCGTGTTCGCCGTGCACGTCGCGCAGCGTGGCCACCAGGCGCAGCGGCGCGCCGTCGGCATCGCGCTCGGCGGCCAGCGCGTTCAGCTCGAACCAGCGCCAGGCGCCGTCGCCGCGGCGCATCTGGCATTCGACGCACGCCGACTCGGCCTGCGCGTCGCGCAGCGAGGCCAGCGCCGCCTGCACCGCGGGGTGGTCGTCGTCGCGCAGGCGCGACCAGAAGGCCTGTGCCGGCGCCGGCGCGTCGAGTTCCGGCGCGTCGAGCAGCGCGGCCCAGCGCGGCGAGAACTCGATCTCGGCTCGGCGCAGGTTCCAGTCGGCCACGCCGAGTTGCGAGGCGGCCAGCGCGAGCCGCCAGCGCTGCGCACGGGCGCTCAGTTCGCCGACCAGCGCTGCGGCCAGCAGCGGCACCGCCGCCAGCGTGGCGAGGTAGCCGGCCAGCAGGCCCAGGCCGCGCTGCGGCGGCGCCGAGGCGAACGGGCCGGCGCCGGCCAGCGTGCCGGCGAGCGCGATCAGCGCCAGCACCAGCACCGTCGCCGAGGCGGTGAACAGGCCGCTGCGCAGCGCCAGCCAGCCCAGCAGCAGGTAGGGCACGAACAGCAGCGGCGACGGCATGCCGCCCGCGCCGCGGAACGCCAGCCACGCCGCCAGCAGCGAGGCGCCCGCCAGCGCCGCGCCCAGCCAGCCCGGCGCGAGCGCCTGGGCGAAGGTGCGGCGCGACAGCGTCAGCAGCGGCACGCCGACGACGATCACCCCCATCAGGTCGCCCAGCCACCAGTGGCCCCACAGGCGCGGTGCGGCGGACCAGGGCAGCGCGCTGCCGAGCAGCAGCCACAGCGTGCCGTTCGTGGCCGTCAGCGCCGCCGCGCCGCAGGCGCCGAGGGCCAGCAGGCGCAGGTCGTGACGCCGGCCCAGCGCCGGCTGCATGCGCCGGCGCCGCAGCAGCGCGGCCACCCAGGCCATCGCCCCGGCGTTGCCGAGCGCCACCAGCACGGCCATCCACAGCGCCAGGCCGCTGGACAAGGCGACCACCAGCGCGGCCAGCGCCACCGCCGGCCACAGGCGCGGCCCGAGGCGCAGCAGCGCCGCGAAGGCGATGCCGGCGGGCGCCCAGATCAGGCTGACGCTGTGGCCGACCTGCGGTATGGCCAGGCCGAGCAGGCCGCTGGCGTAGTAGGCCAGGCACAGCGCCAGCGCCCAGCCGAAGGCGGCCAGGGCGCGCCGCGGCAACGGCAGCCCGTGGCCCAGCGCGCGCAGCCGGGACATCGCCGAGCGCGCGAGCGTGTTCAGAGCTTGAACTCGTCGAGTTTGCGGCCGGCGGCCAGGGCCGCCTTCAGCCAGTTGGGCTGCAGGCCGCGGCCGCTCCAGGTTTCGCCGCTGTCGGGATGGCGGTATTTCGGCGCCAGCTTGGTCGCGCCGGACTTGGCGGGCGCCGGCGGCACGGCGCGCGCGCCGAGGTCGGCCGGCGTCAGGCCGTATTCGTTCATCAGCGCGCGCACCTGGGCGATCGCCTCGGCGCGCTCGCGTTTGCGGGTCAGGTCGATTTGGCGCTCTAGCGCTTCTTTCTGCTGCAGCAGTTCCTGGAGGGTGGCCATTCAAAACTCCCCGCAAACCCGATGTCGCGGCGGGGATATTCTAGGCAGGAGCGGCCCGGTTTCCGCTCCTGAAAATCAATGGCAAACCCTCGGGTTCAAACCCACGGATTCATTTGTAGCCGACACGGTCCAGCATTTGCTGAACCTTCACCTGGTTGCCGCCGGCGGCGGCAACCGGAATGGTTTCGGCCTTGAACGTGCCGAGCGCGGCGAGCGCCGGGTTGGCCGTCTTGACGCCGGGCACCGCCGGCCATTCGTTGTTGCCGTCGGCAAAATACGCCTGCGCCGAGTCGCTGGCCAGGTATTCGAGAAACTGCTTGGCCGAGTCGAGGTTCGGCGCATGGCGCGCGATGGCGGCACCGGCGATATTCACGTGCGTTCCCCAGCTGGCTTGGTTGGGAAACACCACGCCGACCTTTTCGACCACCGCGCGGTCTTCCGGCTTCGAAGAGCGCATCAGGCGCGCCAGGTAATAGGTATTGGTCAGCGCGATCTGGCATTCACCGCTGGCCACGGCCTTGATCTGGTCGGTGTCGCCGCCTTTGGGCGCACGCGCCATGTTGTCGACCACGCCCTTGAGCCAGTTCTCGGTGGCGGGTTCGCCCAGGTGCTGCAGCATCGCGCCGAACAGCGAGAGGTTGTAGGGGTGCGAGCCGGAACGGGTGCAGACCTTGCCCTTGTTCTTCGGGTCGCCGAGTTCCTCGTAGGTGTCGACGTCGTCCTTCTTGACGTTCAGCTTGTTGTAGACGATCACGCGGCCGCGCGTCGAGAAGCCGAACCACTGCGAACCCTTGCCGTCGTCGGCGCCGCGCAGCGTGGCGGGGATGCGCTGTTCGAGCAGCGCCGACTTGAAGGGCTGGAACAGGCCGCTGGACTCGGCGTTCCACAGGCGCGCCGCGTCGACCAGCAGTACCACGTCGGCCGGGCTGGCCGCGCCTTCGCTCTTCAGGCGCGCCACGATGCCGGCGTCGTCGGCATCGACGCGGTTGATGCGGATGCCGGTGGCCTTGGTGAAGTCGGCGTACAGCGCCTCGTCGGTCTGGTAGTGGCGCGCCGAGTAGAGGTTGAGCACCTTGTCCTGCGCGGCGGCGGGCGCGGCGGCCAGCAGGGCGGCGATGGAGGCGAGGGCGAGGCGTATCTTCATGCGGACTCCTGGTGGCGGGAGCCCGGGATTCTAGAGTCGAACGAGAAGCGTTCTCAATGAATGCCCGCGCCGGATAGCGGGATCAGGCCGGGTGCAAGCTGGAATCAGGCCGAAGGCGGCACGTAGCCGGCCGGCTGCTCGGCGCCCTCACCGAAGAAGAAGCGCTCCATCTGGCGCGCCAGGTACTGGCGGGCGCGCTGGTCGGCCAGGTTCAGGCGGTTCTCGTTGACCAGCATGGTCTGGTGCTTGAGCCACAGCGCCCAGGCCTCCTTGCTGATCTCGTTGTAGATGCGCTTGCCGAGCTCGCCGGGGTAGGGCGCGAAGTCCAGGCCCTCGGCCTGCTTCTTCAGGTAGCTGCACTGGATGGTGCGGGGCATGGTGGAATTCCTTTCACAGTTTCTTGACCAGGACCTGCGAGCGCCGGTCCCAGTTGTACTTGCGCTTGCGCGCCTCGGGCAGCCAGTCGGGGTCGACGCTGGCGAAGCCGCGCTTGATGAACCAGTGCATGGTGCGCGTGGTCAGCACGAAGATGCTCTCCAGCCCCATCGCCTTGGCGCGCTGCTCGACGCGCTTGAGGATGCGTTCGCCGTCGCCCTGGCCCTGCACGTTGGGCGACACCGTCAGCGCCGCCAGTTCGCCGGTGCGCGCCTCGGGATAGGCGTACAGCGCGGCGCAGGCGAAGATCACGCCGTCGTGCTCGATCACCGTGTAGTGGCCGATGTCGCGCTCGATCTCGGTGCGGCTGCGCTTGACCAGGGTGCCGTCGCTCTCGAAGGGCTCGATCAGTTGCAGGATGCCGCCGATGTCGTCGGCGCCGGCCTCGCGCAGGCTCTCGAGCTTCTCGTCGACCACCATCGTGCCGATGCCGTCGTGCGTGAACACCTCCAGCAGCAGCGCGCCGTCGACCGCGAAGGGCAGGATGTGCGAGCGCTCCACGCCGCCGCGGCAGGCCTTGACGCAGTGGCGCAGGTAGAAGGCCGGGTCGGCGGGCTGCGTCGGCGCGGGCAGCGCGGCCAGCAGCCGCTCGGCCTCGGCCAGCGCCAGCTCGGTGTCGATCGGGCTGTCGGCGTCGTCGACCTTCTCGTGGATGCCGGGCACCTCGGTCATGAACAGCAGCTTGTCGGCCTGCAGCGCGACGGCCGCGCTGGTGGCCACGTCTTCCATCGTCAGGTTGAAGGCCTCGCCGGTGGGCGAGAAGCCGAACGGCGACAGCAGCACCAGCGCGCCGGTGTCTATGGCCTTGCGCATCGCGCCCGCGTCGACCTTGCGCACCACGCCGCTGTGCATGAAGTCGACGCCGTCGACGATGCCCACCGGCCGCGCGGTCAGGAAGTTGCCCGAGACCACGCGCACGATGGCGTTGGCCATCGGCGTGTTCGGCAGGCCCTGCGAGAAGGCCGCCTCGATCTCGAAGCGGAGCTGGCCGGCGGCTTCCTGCGCGCAGTCGAGCGCCACCGCGTCGGTGATGCGCATGCCGTGGCTGTAGCGCGCCGGGTGGCCCTTGACGCGCAACTGCTCGGTGACCTGCGGGCGGAAGCCGTGCACCAGCACCAGCTTGATGCCCATCGCGTGCAGGATCGCGAGGTCCTGCGCGAAGCGGTCGAGCTTGCCGGCGGCGATCAGCTCGCCGGCGATCGCGACGACGAAGGTCTTGCCGCGGTAGGCGTGGATGTGCGGCGCGACATGGCGGAACCACGGCACGAAGGTGTGGGGGAAGACGAGGCTCATCGGCGCGGGAAGGGCGGCTGCGGCGGCAATTGTGCCGCAGGGCGCGGCGCGCTCCGGGGCTTGTCTCCGATAATCCGCGCCCCGTGCCAGCACCTGCTCCCAACGCCGTTCCGGCGATCAGCTTCCCCGAATCGCTGCCCGTCTCGGCGCGGCGCGACGAGATCGCGCGCGCCGTCGAGGCGAACCAGGTGGTGATCGTCTGCGGCGAGACCGGCTCGGGCAAGACCACGCAGTTGCCGAAGATCGCGCTGGCGCTGGGCCGCGGGCTGGGCGCGGGCGGCAAGGGCCTGATCGGCCACACGCAGCCGCGCCGCATCGCGGCGTCGAGCGTGGCCAAGCGCATCGCCCAGGAGCTGAACTCGCCGCTCGGCGAGGTGGTGGGCTACAAGGTGCGCTTCCAGGACCGCCTGCAGCGCGGCGCCTCGGTCAAGCTGATGACCGACGGCATCCTGCTGGCCGAGACGCAAAGCGACCCGCTGCTGCGCGCCTACGACACGCTGATCATCGACGAGGCGCACGAGCGCAGCCTGAACATCGACTTCCTGCTCGGCTACCTGCGCCGCATCCTGCCGCGCCGGCCCGACCTGAAGCTGATCGTGACCTCGGCGACCATAGACGCCGACCGCTTCGCGCAGCACTTCGCCTCGGCGCGCGCTCCGGCGCCGGTGATCCAGGTGTCGGGGCGGCTGTTCCCGGTGGAGCAGCGATGGCGGCCGTTCGAGGAGTCGCGCGAGTTCGACCTGAACGACGCCATCGGCGAGGCCGTCGACGAACTCTGGCGCGAGGGCGCGGGCGACGTGCTGGTCTTCCTGCCCGGCGAGCGCGAGATCCGCGAGGCGGCCGAGCACCTGCGCCGCCACCACCCGCCGGGCGTGGAGATCCTGCCGCTGTTCGCGCGGCTGTCGCAGCAGGAGCAGGACCGCGTCTTCGAGCCGCACGGCGCGCCGCGCATCGTGCTGGCCACCAACGTGGCCGAAACCTCGCTGACGGTGCCCGGCATCCGCTACGTGATCGACGCCGGCACCGCGCGCGTCAAGCGCTACAGCTACCGCAACAAGGTCGAGCAGTTGCTGGTCGAGCCGGTCAGCCAGGCGGCGGCGAACCAGCGCGCCGGGCGCTGCGGGCGCGTGGCCAACGGCATCTGCATCCGCCTGTACGACGAGAAGGACTACGCCGGCCGGCCGCGTTTCACCGACCCGGAGATCCTGCGCTCGTCGCTGGCCGGCGTGATCCTGCGCATGAAGTCGCTCGGCCTGGGCAACGTCGAGGACTTCCCCTTCCTCGAAGCGCCGCCGCGCCGCGCGATCGCCGACGGCTACCAGCTCCTGTCCGAGCTCGGCGCGGTCGACGAGACCAACCAGCTCACCCGCATCGGCACCGAGCTGGCCCGGCTGCCGCTGGACCCGCGCGTCGGCCGCATGATCCTGGAGGCGCGCGAGCGCCAGGCGCTGACCGAGATCCTGGTGATCGCCGCCGCCTTCAGCCTGCAGGACGTGCGCGACCGCCCGCTCGAGCAGCAGCAGGCCGCCGACAACGCGCACCGGAAGTTCGACGACGAGCGCTCCGAGTTCAGCGGCGACCTCAAGCTGTGGAAGTGGCTGGAAGACAGCAAGGGTGCTCATTCGAAAGAGAAGGGCGAACACAAGCTCAGCCTGCGCAAGCAGGAGCAGTTGCTGCGCGAGCACTTCATCTCGCCGCGCCGCGTGCGTGAGTGGCGCGACCTGCATGCGCAACTGCACACGGTGGTGGCCGAACACGGCTGGCGGCTCAACGCGACGCCGGCCACCTACGAGCAGATCCATCTATCGCTGCTGGCCGGGCTGCTGGGCAACATCGGCTGCAAGAGCGACGACGAGGACTGGTACCTGGGCGCGCGCGGCATCCGCTTCCACCGCCACCCGGGCACGCATCTGTCGAAGAAGCCGGGGCGCTGGATCGTCGCCGCCGAACTGGTCGAGACCACGCGGCTGTTCGGCCGCGGCATCGCCGCGATCGACCCGGCCTGGCTGCCCGGCATCGCGGCGCACGTCATCAAGACGCAGTTGCTCGAACCGCACTGGGAGAAGAAGGCCGCCGAGGTGGTGGCGCTGGAGCGCGCCACGCTGTACGGCATCGTGGTCTACAACAACCGGCGCGTGAACTTCGGCAACGTCGACCCGAAGGCGGCGCGCGAGATCTTCATCCGCGAGGCGCTGGTGGGCGGCGAGTGGGAGACGCGGCTGCCGTTCCTGGCCGCCAACCGCAAGCTGATCGCGCAGGTGCAGGAGCTGGAGCACAAGTCGCGGCGCCAGGACGTGCTGGTGGACGACGACCTGATTTACGCCTTCTACGACGCGCAGATTCCCGCCGACGTGGTCAGCGGCGCGACGCTGGAGCGCTGGTACCGCGAGGAGGTCAAACGCCAGCCGCGCCTGCTGACGCTGACGCGCGACGAGCTGATGCGCCACGAGGCCGCCGGCATCACCACAGCCGCGTTCCCGAAAACCATCCGCCTCGGCGGCATCGACTGCGCGGCGAGCTACCTGCACGAGCCCGGCGACGCCAAGGACGGCCTCACCGTCACCGTGCCGATCTACGTGCTCAACCAGGTCGCCGAGGAACGCTGCGAATGGCTGGTGCCGGGCATGCTGAAGGACAAGGTGCTGGCGCTGGTGAAGACGCTGCACCAGCGGCCGCGCTCGCGCCTGGTGCCGCTGCCGGCCTACGCGGAGGAGTTCGTCGCCGAGGCCGCGTTCGCGCAGGGCGACCTGATCGACGCGCTGCTGCGCCACGTGCGCGAGCGCACCCAGCTCGCCGTGCAGCGCAACGACTTCAAGCGCGAACAGCTCAGCCCGCACCTGGCGATGAACTTCCGCGTCGTCGACGAACACGGCCGCCAGCTCGGCAGCGGGCGCAACCTCGCGGCGCTGAAGGCCGAGCTGGGCGGCCAGGCGCGCTCGGCCTTCCAGGCGCTGGCGGCGCTGAAGATCGCCGCCGCGCCGGCGGTGCCCGCGGCACCCGCCGCGTCGGCCACCCCGGCGGCCAGCGCGCCGGCCGCGCCGCCGCCGGCCGCGAAGGCGTCGGAGAAGTACGCCGCCTGGACCTTCGGCGAACTGCCCGAACTGCTCGAACTGCGCAAGGGCGGGCAGTCGCTGGTCGGCTTTCCGGCGCTGATCGACTGCGGCGGCCACGTCGAGATCGAGGTCTTCGACGAGCCCGACGCGGCCGCGGCCAAGCACCGCGTCGGCCTGCGCCGCCTCGTGGCGCTGCAGATCCGCGACGCGCTGAAGTACCTGGAGAAGAACATCCCCGACTTGCAGAAGATGGCGGTGGCCTACATGCCGCTGGGCACCGCCGAGGAACTGCGCGAGCAGATCGTCGAGCTGGCGCTCGACCGCGCCTTCCTCGCCGAGCCGCTGCCCGCCGACGCGGCCGCGTTCGCCCGGCGCGTCGACGAGGGCCGCGGCCGCCTGACGCTGATCGCCAGCGAGATCGCGCGCGCCGCCGGCACCGTGCTGGCCGAGTGGAGCGCGGCGCAGCGCAAGCTCAAGGACGCCCGGCCGGCGCGCGAGACCGCCGACGACGTGGCGGCGCAGCTCGCGCGCCTGGTGCCCAGGCGCTTCGTCACCGCCACGCCGTGGGCGGCGCTGGCGCACCTGCCGCGCTACCTGAAGGGCGTGCAGATGCGCCTGGACAAGTGGCGCGCCGACCCGGCGCGCGATGCGCAGCGCCTGGCCGAGCTGCGTCCGCTGGAGCAGCGCTTCACGCGCGCGCTGGCCGAGCGCAAGGGCCGCGCCGACGCGCGGCTCGACGAATTCCGCTGGCTGCTGGAGGAATTGCGCATCAGCCTGTTCGCGCAGGAACTTCGCACGCCGCAGCCGGTCAGTGTCAAGCGCCTGGAAAGGGCGTGGGAGCAGTTGCAGCGCTGATGCCCGGCATCGGCTACAGTCTTCCGCACCATCCACAACAAGGAGATCCGCGATGGAATTGCTCTGGACCGCCCTGGTGGGCTTCGTGGTGGGCCTGATCGCGCGGGCCGTGCTGCCCGGCACCCAGGCCATGGGCATCATCCTGACCACGCTGCTGGGCATCGCCGGCTCGTTCATCGCCGGCTTCGTCGGCCAGTCGCTCGGCTGGTACCAGATGGGGCAGGGCGCCGGCTTCATCGGCTCGCTGGTGGGCGCCATCGTGCTGCTGTTCATCGTCGGCAAGCTCAAGGGCCCCGGCGCGTCGGGCGGCTGAGGCGAGGCGATGAGCCGCACGGCCGAATGGGAGGTGGTGCCCGACACCCCCACGCGCATCGAGGCGGCCGCCGAGCGCTGCCGCCGCCTCGTCACCAAGCGCGCGCTGTTCGGCGCCGGCGTGGCGATGGTGCCGCTGCCCGGCGTCGACTGGATGACCGACGTGGCGCTGCTGCTCAAGCTCATCCCCCAGATCAACCAGGAGTTCGGGCTGACGCCCGAGCAGGTCGAGCGCCTCGCGCCGGATCGCCGCGTGGTGGTCTACAAGGCCATCACCGCCGGCGGCGGCATGCTGATCGGCCGCGTCGTCACGCGCGAGGTGCTGATGTCGATGCTGCGCCTGGTCGGCGTGCGCCTGAGCGCCCAGCAGGCCGCCAAGTTCGTGCCGCTGGCTGGCCAGGCGGTGTCGGCGGTGCTGACCTACAGCGCGCTGAAGTACGTCTGCGAGCAGCACATCCGCCAGTGCATGTCGGTGGCGCGCCAGCTCGCGCTGCCGGCGCCGGCAGCGGCGTCGGTGCCGGCTTGAACGGAGTGGCTGGCGCACGGCGCCGGCCACTACAATCCGGGCCGTTCGGGGTGTAGCGCAGCCTGGTAGCGCAACTGCTTTGGGAGCAGTGGGTCGGATGTTCGAATCATCTCACCCCGACCACTTCACACCTCCGCACTGCCCATAGCTCAGTTGGATAGAGCAGCGGTCTTCTAAACCGCAGGTCGGGGGTTCGATTCCCTCTGGGCAGGCCAGCGTAGCTCACGCCGCCGGCTGCTTCTCCAACACCCCGCCCAGCGCCTCGATCAGATCCGGCAGCAGCCCGCGCAGCTCGCCGGTCATGATCGCCACGTCGGCGTCGAAGCCGGCGTCCGCGTCGCCCTGGCCGGCGCCCTCGAGCACCACGTCGAGCAGCTTGATGCGCTTGAGCGCGAGGCCTTCGGTCAGCACGAAGGAGACGCGGCCGTTCCAGGTCAGCGCGAGCTGCGTCGGCAGCTTGCCCTGCTTGATGTGCTCGCCGACCTCGTCGATCTCGAGCGTGTGGCGCGCGTAGCGCACCGCGGCCTTCTCGCTGTCGGGCTGCTTCAGCTCGCATTCGCGGTCGATGCCGAAGCCGCGCGGCGCTTCCTTCTCGCTCAGCCACGCGGCCATCGCGGTGGCGGGTGACAGCGCGGTCTGCAAGGGCTCCAGGCGCAGCGCGCCGAACAGCTCGACCAGGCGCGTGAGCACCGCGTCGGTCTTCTTCGTGGCCGTCGCGCCGACCAGCACCAGCCTGGCCTCCAGGTCCAGCCACACCCAGGTGGCCGAGCGCTTCGGGAAGGCGCGCGGCAGCAGTTCGTGCACCACCTGCTCCTTCAGCTCGCGCTTGGCCTTGCCCTTGGGGCGGCGGCCGGTGTCGGCCTCGATGCGGTCGAGCAGCGCTTCGAGCTGCTGCTTGACCACGCCCGACGGCACCGGCTTGCTTTCGCTGCAGAGTTGCAGGATGAGCTGGCCGCCGACGCTCTCCAGCAGCGCGCCGTGCTTCTCGCCGCGCGGCTCGACCCAGCCGGCCGCCTCGGGCTGCGAGGGCGCGCAGGCGGCGAAGCGGGCCGCTTCGAGGCGGCGTTCGATCTCGGCTTGCGTGGGCGGCTCCCACTGGACGATGCGGTAGACGAGCGCGTTCTTGAACATGGATCGATTCGGGCGGGGGCGGTCTGCGAGGCGGCGGATTCTAGGGGCCGCTCAGAGCGCCTCGAGTTGCGGCCCGCGCAGCCCCACCAGCAGCGCCCGGCCCTCGGCGTCGACGCGGAACTCGCCGTACTTCGCGCGCGCCCAGCGCTCGGCCTCGCCCTCGGCGAAGAACCAGGCGTCGCTGACCAGGATCCAGCCGCCGCCCTTGGGCGTCAGCTCGATGCGCAGCTCGCCGGCTTGCAGCGGTTCGCCCGCGTCGATGCGAACCAGCCGCGCGACACCGCGTTCGTCGATCTGCGCCACCGCGTGCGGGCGACGCGCGCGCAGCATTCCGGCGCGGCGTTCGGCCGGCTCGCCCGGCAGGTTGAAGTTCAGGCGCATGAAGTCGCCCTGCATCAGCGAGCGCGGGTCCACCGGCGCCAGTTCGACGAACACCGGCCGGCCGTCGCGGATCAGCGCTTCCTTGTCGCGGATGCCGAGGTTGGCCACCGCCAGCACGGCCAGCAGCGACAGCGCGATGCCCCAGCGCGCGAAGCGCGGCGCGGCGCCGTGGGCCGTGGCCTCGCCGCCGCGCGAGAGGCGCGCGCCGGCCCACCATGCCAGCGCGAGCAGCAGGGCGCCCGCGCCGGCCAGCAGCGCGGCCTTGTGCGCCAGCGGCCAGGCCAGCGCATAGTAGAAGGCGCCGACGATCCAGGCCGCGGCCACGCCGGCCGCGGCGGCGAGGCGCCAGCGTCCGCTGGTGGCCAGCAGCGCGAGCATCAGCAGCGTGGCGCCCAGCGAAGGCATCAGCGCCGCCAGGCCCACCAGCACCAGCGCCGCGCCGGCCAGCGCCGGATGGCGCAGCCCGCGCCAGCGGCGCGCGGCCAGCAGCGCGCCGGCCAGCGCCAGCAGCGCCGAGGCCGCCTGCAGGCCGCGCCAGGCGAGGCCGGGGTCGGCGCGCCGGCCGAGTTCGCGCGCGAGCTCGCCCGACAGGCCGTTGCCGAACACGCCGCCGACCAGGAAGCTCATGCCCGACCACCACGCGAACGCGGCCAGCAGCGCCAGGCTCCAGCCCGTGCCCACCGATTCGAGCAGCGCCGCCGGCTGCGCGCGCAGGCGGTGGCGCACGAAGAAGTGTCCCGCCAACCAGGCCAGCAGCAGGGCGTGCCAGGCGAGCCACCATTGCGTCAGCGACCCGCCGCCCTGTTGTTCGAACAGATCCCAGCGCCGCGGCGTCAGCGCGATCGCCAGCAGCAGCGCGGCGGCGACGCCGAGCAGCACGCGCAGCCAGGCGGCGCGCAACGCGCCCGCGACGCCCAGCGTCACCAGAGCGAGCAGCAGCGCGCCGAGCGCGATGTCGGCGTCGCGGAACAGGCCGTAGCCGAGCGAGCCGCCGCCGACCAGCAGCGCCGGCACCGCGAGCTGCTCGAGGAACAGCGGCAGGCCGCGCGAACGCAGCAGCACGATGGCCACCGCCAGCAGCAGCACGCCGACGAGGTAAGGCCCCGCGCTGCCGTTGATCAGGTCGCCGAGCAGCAGCGCGACCACGCCGAGCAGCGGCACCGCCGCCAGCCAGGCGCCGAGCGCGGTCAGCAGCACCACCGGCCAGGGCCGGCCCTCGTCGGCCGGTGCCCGCGCGTCGGCGGGCAGCAGGCCTTGCGCGCGAGCGCTTTGCACGATGACGTCGAGCCTGTTCATGCCGAGGCCTCCGGGTTCGCACACGAACGCGCGAGCTTGAGCACGCGGCTCACCGTGAGGGCCAGCAGCACGGCCGCCAGCGCGCCGAGCAGGAACAGCCGGCCGATCGGGTCGCCGCGCGCGTCCTCGAACAGCAGCCGGCCCAGGCCGGCGACGATCAGCGTGTTCAGCCCCAGCGCCGCCGCGCTGAGCGCGTAGACGTCGAAGCCCGCGCGCGGCACGAAGGCCGCCGCGAGCACGGCCAGCACCAGCAGACCGGCGGCGTAGTGCGCGGCGACGGGCGTCGAGAACAGCGCCATCAGCGCGGTGCCGGTGACCACGATCACCGCCAGCGTCACCGCGCCGCGCAATGCCCAGGCGCCGGCGCCGGTCAGGCGTTGCGCGAGCGGGCTCATCGCCAGCACCAGCGCGCCGGCGGCGGCCCAGCCGACCAGGTGCACGGCCAGGTCGTCCGGCTCGATGCGCCAGCGGTGCCCGGCGTGCGCATGGATCCACAGCGCGATGCCGACGAAGGCCACCAGCACCCACGGCGTCCACAGCAGGTCGGAGCGCAGCGCGAGCGCCAGCGGCAGCGTCAGCGCGGCCCACAGCGCGAACAGTTGCCAGGGGTCGGCGCCGGTCTGGTAGGTCTGCCCGAAGTAGGCGAACAGCGCGCCGGTGGCCAGCAGCACCAGCAGCGCGAGCGGCGCGCGCCAGGCGGGGCGCAGCAGGGCGCCCAGGCCCACCGCGGCGATCGCGCCCTGCAGCACCGCGAAGCGGCCGAAGCGGCCCAGCGTGTCCCAGTTGGCCGCGATCCAGAAGATCAGGCCGAGGCCGAGCAGCGCCGCGGCCAGCACCGCCAGCCCGAGCGGCAGCCGGCGCGCCAGCGCGGCGGGCTCGGCGCCGAGCCCGGCGATGTCGTGCAGGCGCCGCGCGGTCGGCGCATCCAGGCCGTGCGTCGCCTCGAGTTCGTGCAGCGCGAGTCGCAGGTCCATCCATCCTCCATGGGTGACGTGATCGGGCGGCATGCTAGCCGCGCCGCGCCGCGGGCCGCGCACGGTTCGGCGGCCGCGCGGCGCACGACACCGCCGGGCGCGCGGCGCGATACCGCGCCGGCTTCAGCGCCTGCGGTACTGCGTGGCGCCGAACAGCGTCTCGCGCGCCTTGTCGTCGACCAGCGGCTTGCGCCTGTCGGCCAGCACCTCGACGCCGCGCATCACTGCGGGCCGGTGCGCGATCTCGTCGAACCAGCCCTTCAGGTGCGGGTAGTCGGCCCAATCGATGCCCTGGTTCTTCCACGAGCGCAGCCAGGGGAACACCGCGATGTCGGCGATCGAGTAGTCGCCGCCGCCGAGGTACCTGCTCTTGGCCAGGCGCCGGTCCAGCACGCCGTACAGGCGCCTGGCCTCGTTGGTGTAGCGCTCGATCGCGTAGGGGATCTTCTCGGGCGCGTAGATGCGGAAGTGGTGCGCCTGGCCGAGCATCGGCCCGACGCCGCCCATCTGGAACATCAGCCACTGCAGCACCTCGTACTTGCCGCGCAGGTCGTCGGGCAGGAAGCGGCCGGTCTTGGCGGCCAGGTACAGCAGGATCGCGCCCGACTCGAACAGCGAGATGGGTTCGCCGCCCGGGCCGTCGGGGTCGACGATGGCCGGGATCTTGTTGTTCGGGCTGATCGCGAGGAAGCCGGGCTCGAACTGCTCGCCGGCGCCGATGTCCACCGCCACCGCGCGGTAGGGCAGGCCGCACTCCTCGAGCATGATGTGGACCTTGTGTCCGTTCGGTGTCGCCCACGAATACACTTCGATCATGTCTTCCCCCGCAGCACGCGCCCGATGTCGCCGTTGGGGCGAACTCTAGTGGATTGATCGCCGCGATGCTCGACGCGATCAAGCGCCTGTTCGCCGCCCGGCCCGAGACGCCGCAGCCGCCGGCCTGGCCCGAGGCCGAGGCCTGGGCCAGGCGCCGTTCGCTGGCGTTTCGCCGTGCGCGCGATGGCGGCGGCTTCGTGGCCGAGGGCAGGCTCGACGAGCTGCCCTGGCGCCTCGAATGGGGCCCGCCGCAGCGCGCGTACATCGCCGGCCGCGAGCTGCGCATGCGCATGGAGCTCGACCTGCCCGGCGACCTGCAGATGCTGCTGCTGAGCAAGCCGCTGATGGACCAGCTCGAGCGCCAGACCTACGAGAGCTTCACGGAAGGCCTGCAGACGCAGATCGACACCGCCACGCCGGAAGAGATGCGCTGGCTGGTGATGTTCCCCAAGGTCAACCTGAACGCGCATGGAGCGCTGCGCGAGCGTTTCGGCGCGGCCTCGTCGCTGCCCTCGGCGGTGCAGGCCTGGGTCGAGGGGCCGCTGGCGCAACAGCTCGAGCGCGCGCTGGCCACGCTGCTGCGCTTCGACCCGCCCTTCGTGCTGATGACGCTGCGCGGCCGCGCCTACCTGCGCATGCAACTGGCCGAGCCCGAGCCGGCGGCGCTCGAAGCGCTGGTGACGCTGTTCGAGGCCGCGGCTCGGCAGGCGCTGCGCGTGTCGCTGAGCCCGGACGAGTCGCCGGCGGCGCTCGACTGCCCGGACGGCGACGCGCCCGCCACCGTCTGGCAGACCTTCGGCGCCGGCAAGCCGCGCTGAGCGGCCCGCCGCGCCGCGCGCGCCTTCAGGCGAGCTTGCCGATCTCCAGCTTGGCGATCGCGTTGCGGTGCACCTCGTCGGGGCCGTCGGCGAAGCGCAGCGTGCGCGCCAGCGTGTAGAAGTAGGCCAGCGGCGTGTCCTGGCTCATGCCGGCGCCGCCGTGGAGCTGCATCGCCCAGTCGATCACCTGGCAGGCCATGTTCGGCGCCACCACCTTGATCATCGCGATCTCGGCCTTGGCGCTCTTGTTGCCGGCCACGTCCATCATCCAGGCGGCCTTCAGCGTCAGCAGCCGCGCCTGGTCGATCATGCAGCGCGCCTGCGCGATGCGCTCGCGCGTCACGCCCTGTTCGGCCAGCGCCCGGCCGAAGGCGACGCGCTGCGTCGCGCGCCGGCACATCAGCTCCAGCGAGCGCTCGGCCAGGCCGATCAGGCGCATGCAGTGGTGGATGCGCCCGGGGCCGAGGCGGCCCTGCGCGATCTCGAAGCCGCGGCCCTCGCCGAGCAGGATGTTCGAGACCGGCACGCGCACGTTCTCGAACGCCACCTCCATGTGGCCGTGCGGCGCGTCGTCGTAGCCGAACACACTCAGCGGGCGCAGCACCTTGACCCCCGGGGCGTCGGCCGGCACCAGCACCATCGACTGCTGGGTGTGCCTGGGCGCCGCCGGGTCGGTCTTGCCCATGAAGATGTAGATCTTGCAGCGCGGGTCGCCGGCGCCGCTGGTCCACCACTTGCGGCCGTTGATGAGGTACTCGTCGCCCTGGCGCTCGATGCGCGCCTCGATGTTGGTGGCGTCCGACGAGGCCACCGCCGGCTCGGTCATCGCGAAGCCGCTGCGGATCCTGCCCTCCAGCAGCGGCTCGGCCCACTGCTTCTTCTGCGCCTCGGTGCCGTAGCGCACGATGGTTTCCATGTTGCCGGTGTCGGGCGCCGAGCAGTTGAAGACCTCGCTGGCCCAGGGCACGCGGCCCATGATCTCGGCCAGCGGCGCGTACTCCTGGTTGCTCAGGCCGATGCCGTAGTCGCCCGAGGTGTTCTTGCGGCCGTCGGCGCTGGGCGGCAGGAACAGGTTCCACAGGCCGGCCTCGCGCGCCTTGGGCTTGAGCTGCTCGATCACCTCCAGCGGCGTCCAGCGCCGGCCGGCCGCGGTGTTGGCCTCGATCTCGGCCCACCACGCGGCTTCGGCGGGGTAGATGTGCTCGTCCATGAAGCGCAGCAGGCGAGCCTGCAGTTCCTGGGTGCGGGGCGAATAGCTGAAGTCCATGGCGTGTCTCTCCGGGTGGTGTTCGGGTGATCAGGTGCGGCTGGCGATGCGCCAGCCCATCTCGGCCAGCGGCCGGGCGCCGGCGCCGGCCGCGGCGGCCTGCGCGCTCGACGCGGTGCCGTCGACGACGCGCCTGGCGATGCCTTGCAGGATGCCGGCGAGGCGGAACATGTTGTAGGCGAGGTAGAAGTTCCAGTCGGCCATCACCGCGTCGGGGTCGGCGCGGCCGGTGCGCTCGCAGTAGCGGCGCACGTAACTCTTCTCGTCGGGGATGCCCAGCGCGGCGAGGTCCAGCCCGCCGATGCCGCGGAACGCGCCGGGCGTGATGTGCCACGACATGCAGTGGTAGCTGAAGTCGGCCAGCGGGTGGCCGAGCGTCGACAGCTCCCAGTCGAGCACCGCCAGCACACGCGGCTCGCTGGGGTGGAAGACGAGGTTGTCGAGCCGGAAGTCGCCGTGCACCACCGAGACCTGGCTCTCGTCGCGGGCGCCGGCCGGGATGTGGGCGGGCAGCCATTCGATCAGCTTGTCCATCGCCTCGATCGGCTCGGTGATCGAGGCGACGTACTGCTTGCTCCAGCGCGAGATCTGGCGCTCGAAGTAGTTGCCCGGCTTGCCGTAGCCGGCCAGGCCGGCGCGCCGCACGTCGACCTTGTGCAGCGCGGCGATGACGCGGTTCATCTCGTCGTAGATCGCGGCGCGCTCGGCCGGGCTCATGCCGGGCAGCGACTGGTCCCACAGCACGCGGCCGGGCACGAACTCCATCACGTAGAAGGCGCGGCCGATGACCGATTCGTCCTCGCACAGCAGCCGCATCGCCGGCACCGGCACGTCGCTGCCGGCCAGCGCGCGCATCACCGTGAACTCGCGCTCGATCGCGTGCGCCGAGGGCAGCAGCTTGGCCACCGGGCCGGGCTTGCAGCGCATCACGTAGGTGGCGCCCGGCGTGACCAGCTTGAAGGTCGGGTTGGATTGCCCGCCCTTGAACTGCTCGACGGTCAGCGGCCCGGCGAAGCCCTCCAGGTGCTGGGTCAGGTGGGCTTGCAGGCGCGCGGCGTCGAAGGCGTGCTGCTCGGCGACCGGCTTGGTGCCGGAATTGGCGTCGGAGAGGCTGGGGCTGGTCATGGGGCGTGTCGGACGTGAAGAGCCTCGCGCCGCCCGGCCGCAGGGCCGCTCAGCGCTCGGCGATGGCGAGCAGTTTGTCGGGGGCGAGCACCACCAGCGAGGTCGGCTCGACGCGCACCGCGCCTTCGCGCTCGAAGCCCTTGAGCTCCTGGTTGACGCGCTGGCGCGAGGCACCGAGCAGTTGCGCCAGGTCGGCCTGCGCGAGCTGCAATCCGATGCGCACCTCGTCGCCCTCGCGCACGCCGTAGCGCCGCGCCAGCAGCAGCACCTGCTTGGCCAGCCGCGCCGCCAGCGGCAGCGTGTTGAGGTCCTCGATGGTGTCGAACATCATGCGCAGGCGCCGGCAATTCAGGCGCAGCAGCGCCTCGTACAACTCGACGTGCTGAGCCAGCAACTCGCGGAAGTCGGCCTTGCGCACGATCAGCAAGGTGGTCTCGCCATGCGCGTTGGCGTCGTGCGTGCGCGGCAGTCCGTCGAACAGCGCGATGTCGCCGAACCACGAGCCGGGCTCGACGTAGGTCAGCGTGACCTGCTTGCCCGACAGCGACACCGAGCTGACGCGCACCGCGCCGCGCGCCACCGCGATCCATTCGGCCGCCGGCGTGCCGCGCGTGCCGAAGGCGGCGCCGTCGCGCAGGCGCCGCACCGTGGCGCGCGACAGGATGGCTTCGCGCAGGGTGGGGGAGAGCTTCGAGAACCACGAGCCCGACTCGATGTTGGAACGTTCTTCGAGTGTAAGAACCGACACGTCCATGTTCAGTCGCTGAGGTGACAGCCCGCGCCGTTCGTTTCCCGCTCGCGCCCGGTCTCACTCGAAGCGCGGCGCGCGCTTGGCGACGAAGGCCGCGAGGCCCTCGCCGCCGTTGGCGTGGAACAGGCTGAGCAGGAACTGGTCGCGTTCGGCGGCCAGTTGCGCGTTCAGGCTGTTGCCGGAAGCGGCATTGACCAGTTCCTTGCCGCCGGCGACTGCGTTGGGCGCCATCGCGGCGAGCCGGTCGGCCAGGCGCAGCGCCTCGGCCGTCGCCTGCCCGCCGGGGCAGACCACCTGCACCACGCCCCAGCCGTGCAGTTGCGCCGCGCTCACCGGCTCGGCCAGCCAGACGATCTGCTGCACCGCGTTGCGCGGCAGCGCGCGCGCCAGTTGCCAGGTTGCGCCGGCGTCGGGCGTCAGGCCGAGCCGGGCGTGCGAGAGCACGAAGCGCGCCGTGTCGGCGGCGACGATCAGGTCGCAGGCCAGCGCGAGCGAGAAGCCGGCGCCGGCGGCCGCGCCCTCGATCGCGGCGATCACCGGCTTGGGACACGCGCGCAGCGCTTCGATCCACTGGTGCAGCAGTTCGAGCTGGCGCGTCTGCGCCGCCACGCCGGCCTGGCGGCGCGCCATCAGGCCCTGCAGGTTGCCGCCGGCACAGAAATGCGCGCCGGCGCCGCGCAGCACGATGGCGCGCAGCTCGTCGTCGGCCTCGGCCGTGCCCAGCGCCTCGATCCCCGCGGTGATCACCGCCTCGGACAGCGTATTGCGGGTTTCGGGGTCGCTGATCGTGAGAATCAGCACGGCGCCTTGGCGCTCGGTCAACAGTTCGGATGTCATGGCTTCGGCCGGCGCCGGGGTTCGGTCGATTGTGTCACGCTCGTTCCCGGCACCCCGTGAAAGCGCCTCCGGGCGGGTCGGCGGTCCATGCTAGAGTCTTCGCGCAAAAGAACACACCTGCTCAATGCGCCGGGTCTCGCTCTCTCTGTCCTTGCTCGCCGCGGGCGGCTGCCTGTTGTCCGCCGCGGGCGACGCGCAAGCGCTCGGTTTCGGGCGCTCGGTCAACGCCTCCCACCTCGGCCAGCCGCTGAACTTCGCGGCCACCGTGCGGCTGGAGAACGACGAGTCGCTGCCGCGCGAATGTGTCACGGCCGAGGTGATGTCGGGCGAGTTCCGCGTCGCGCCGGCGGCGGTGAACGTGTCGGTCGAGCCGGCGCCGAACCCGAACGAGCGGCTGGTGCGCGTCACCACCCGCGGCGCCATCGACGAGCCGGTGGTCACCGTGACGCTGTCCGCCGGCTGCCAGCAGCGCCTGTCGCGCAACTTCGTCGCGCTGGTCGATCCGCCCGGCATCAACCTCGCCGGCACGGCGCCGGTCGAGCCCGCCAGCCTGCCGCCGCAGCGCTTCGACCCCGAGACGGCGCCGGTGGTCGCGGCCGCGCAGGGTTCGTCGTCGACCTCCGCGCCGCGCTCATCCGAACCCGCGCCGGCGGCCCGCGAGCCGAGGGCGCGCGCCGAAGGCCGCGTGGCACCGGCTGCGCGCCCGCGCGCCGCGGCGCAGGCGCCGACCCAGCCGCGCGAACGCCGTGCCGACACGCGCGTGGCGTCCAGCGCCGCGCCGCGGGCCCCGGGGCCGCGTTTGCAGCTCGAACCCGGCAGCGTGGCGGCTGCTGCCGCCGCCTCGGCCGCGTCCGCCGCCGCCGCGCAGGCGGCTGCCGCCGCGGCGTCGGAAGTCGCGGCATCGAACATGGCGGCGGCGTCGGCCGCGGCGGCCGCCTCGGCGGCGCAGCAGCGCATCGCCGCGCTGGAGGCGCAGCTCAAGCTGCTGAGCGAAGAATCGCAGAAGACGCAGAAGGCGCTGGCCACGCTGCAATCCACGCTCGGCCAGGCGCAGGAGCACAGCTACTCGAACCCGCTGGTCTACGCGCTGGCGGCGCTGTCGGCCCTGCTGGCGCTCGGCCTCGCGCTGCTGTGGTGGCGCCAGTCGCACGCGCGCCAGAACTCGCAGTGGTGGCTCGCGCCCACCGGCGCGACGGTGGCGATGGCCGACACCGCCCGGCCGGCGCCGCCGCGCGCCGTCGAGCCGGCCAACACACGCCAGGAGACCCAGCCGGCGGTGATGGCCGAGCGCCACCTGGCGCACACGGGCGTCGATTCGCTGTCGCCGCCGATGCCGTCCACCGCGCCGCGCACCGAGCCGCCGGTGTCGCTGATCCCGCCCGGCGCCGATTCCACCGCCGAGCCGCGCCGCGAGCTGTCGGTGGAGGAACTGATCGACCTCGAACAGCAGGCCGACTTCTTCGTCGTGCTGGGCCAGGAAGACGCCGCCATCGACCTGCTGATGGGCCATGTGCGCAGCAGCGGCGGCGCCAGCCCGCTGCCCTACCTGAAGCTGCTGGAAATCTACCGCCGCCGCGGCGAGCGCGACGCCTACGAACGCGTGCGCGAACGCTTCAACCGGCGCTTCAGCGCCTACGCGCCCGACTGGGACGCCGACCTCGCGCAAGGCCGCCCGCTCGACGACTACCCGCAGATGCTGCGCCAGCTCCAGCGCCTGTGGGACGAGCCGGCGCGCGTGACGCAGATGCTCGACGCCGCGCTGATGCGCCAGGACGCCGAGGGCGACACCTACGACCTGCCGGCCTACCGCGAACTGCTGTTCCTGTACTCGATCGCGCGCGACCTGGGCGAGCACCCCACCAACGCGCGCTCCGTCGACCTCGAACTGCCGATGGACGGCGGCGCGGCCGAGAAGCCGATCGAGGAGCTGACCGCCAGCCGCCTGATGGGCTTCGCGCCGACCAACCAGCTCACGGTGCAGGTCGACCTCGACGTGACGCGCCCGATGCCCGACCGCTCCGGCAGCGGCCGGTCCGACTTCCTCGGCCTGGTCGACCCCGACGCCAACAAGCGCGGCGGCGACCGCTACTGAGCCGGCGCGGCCGGCTACAGCGCCGCCAGGCGTTCCAGCGCGAGCTTCAGCGTCTCGTCCTTCTTCGCGAAGCAGAAGCGCACGATGCGCTGCTCGAAGCCGTCGGGATAGAAGGCCGCCAGCGGAATCGCCGCCACGCCGGCTTCGCTCGTCAGGCGGCGGGCGAAGGCTTCTTCCGGCTCGTCGCCGATCGCCGAATAGTCCACGCACTGGAAGTAGCTGCCTTCGCTGGGCAGCAGCCTGAAGCGGCTGCCGGCCAGGCCGGCGCGGAACAGGTCGCGCTTGCGCTGGTAGAAGGCCGGCAGGTTCAGGTGGTGCGAAGCGTCGGCCATGAACGCCGCCAGCCCGTGCTGCATCGGCGTGTTGACGGTGAACACGTTGAACTGGTGCACCTTGCGGAACTCGGCCGTCAGCGCCGCCGGCGCGGCGACGTAGCCGACCTTCCAGCCGGTCACGTGGTAGGTCTTGCCGAAGCTCGAGACGATGAAGGCGCGCTGCGCCAGCTCGGGGTGGCGCGCCATGCTCTCGTGGCGCGCGCCGTCGTAGACCATGTGCTCGTAGACCTCGTCGGCGATCACCAGCACGTCGGTCGGGCGCAGCAACTCGGCCAGGCGCCGCATGTCGGCCTCGCTCCACACCGTCGCGCTCGGGTTGTGCGGCGTGTTGACGATGATCGCGCGCGTGCGCGGCGACAGCGCCGCGGCGATGCGCGCGAAGTCGGGGCGGAAGCTGCCCGGCGTCAGCGGCACGTGCACCGCGCGGCCGCCGGCCAGCTCGATGTTGGGCTCGTAGCTGTCGTAGCAGGGATCGAGCACGATCACCTCGTCGCCCGGGTGCACGACGGCCAGGATCGCGGTGATGATCGCCTGCGTGGCGCCGGCGGTCACGGTGATCTCGCTGCCGGGGTCGTAGCGGCGGCCGTACAGCGCCTCGATCTTGGCCGCGATCGCCTCGCGCAAGGCCGGCACGCCGGCCATCGGCGGGTACTGGTTCAGCCCGGCGCGCATCGCGTCGGTGACGGCGTCGAGCAGCGCCGGGTCGCAGTCGAAGTCCGGAAAGCCCTGGCCGAGGTTGACCGCGCCGTGCTGCTGCGCCAGCGCCGACATCACGGTGAAGATGGTGGTGCCCACGCGCGGCAGGCGGCTTTCGATGGCGGGGGAGCGGAAGTCGGTCATGGCGGGTCGGGTCAAAGCTGGTAGTCGGGCGCGGCGCCGGGGGCCCCCGACAGCGCCTGCACGATCAGCGGGCGCGTCAGGCGGTCGGACAGCATCTCGGCAAAGGCGTAGACGAAGCTGCGCAGGTAGGCGCCGCGCTTGAAGGCGATGCGCGTCACGTTGCGGCCGAACAGGTGGCCGAGCGGGCGCCACACCAGCTCGCCGCCCGGCGCGTCGTCGCGCACCGCGTGCTCGGCGACGATGCCCACGCCCAGGCCGAGGCGCACATAGGTCTTGATCACGTCGGCGTCGATCGCCTCCAGCACGATGTTCGGCTTGAGCCGGCGCGCCGCGAAGGCCTGGTCGACGCGCGTGCGGCCGCTGAACGAGGGGTGGTAGGACACCAGCGGCTGCACCGCCAGGTCCTCCAGCTCGACGCGCTCGAGCTGCGCCAGCGGGTGGCCGGCCGGCATCACGAGGGCGTGCTGCCAGTCGTAGCAGGGCAGGGTGACCAGTTCGTCGTGCGCGTCGAGCGCCTCGGTGGCCAGGCCGATGTCGGCCACCTCCTCGATCACCATGCGCGCCACCTGGTCCGGCGAGCCCTGGTGCAGGCTGACGTTGACCTTCTGGAAGCGCCTGCGCAACTGCGCGATCGGCTCGGGCAGGAAGTAGCGCGCCTGGCTGTGCGTGGTGGCGATCGACAGCGTGCCGGCGTCCTGCTTGGAGAACTCCTCGCCGATGCGCTTGAGGTTGCCGACCTCGCGCATGATGATCTCGATCGACTTCAGCACCTGCAGGCCAGGCTCGGTGACGCGCCGCAGGCGCTTGCCGTGGCGCGCGAAGATGTCCACGCCCAGTTCGTCCTCCAGCTCGAGGATCGCCTTGGAGATGCCCGGCTGCGAGGTGAACAGCGCCTTGGCCGTCTCGGTGAGGTTGAGGTTGCGGCGCACCGCCTCCTGGACGAAGCGGAATTGATGCAGGTTCATGGTGCTTTCCGCCTCTCAGGTGTCGCCGGCGCCGCGCAATGCACAGGCGGCCATCGCCTCGATCACCGCCTCGTCCTCGCCGACCGCGCCGCGCAGCACGAAGCAAACGCCGGGGTGGCGGCGGCGCAGTTCGTCGACCAGCGCCGGCAGCTCGCGGCGCACATGGCCGCCGGCGCCCAGGAACAGCGGCAGCACCTCGACGTGGTCGCAACCGGCTCCGGCCAGCGTCGCGCCGGCGTCGAGCAGCCTCGGGCTCATGAATTCGAGGTAGCCGAGCGCGGCCTCGACGCCGGCGGCGCGCACGCGCCGCGCAACCGCCTCGAAGGGCCGCGCCCAGCCGGGGTCGCGCGCACCGTGGGCGAACAGCAGCACGCCGCGCTTCATCGGTAGCGCACCAGCCAGCTGAAGGCCGCCAGCGACACCATCAGGAACAGCGCGCTGGGCGTGGCGGCGGTGATCCACGGCGTCCAGTCGTGCAGCAGGCCGAGGTGGCCGGCCATGTTGTTGAGCAGCACGAAGCCGATGCCCAGCATGATGCCGGCGAACACCTTGAAGCTGACACTGCCGGCGCGCGCGTGCATGTAGGCGAAGGGCAGCGCCAGCGCCATCATCACCAGGCAGGCGAAGGGATACAGCGCGCGCTTCCAGAACTGGATCTCGTAGCGCTGCGCCGCCTGCTCGTTGTCGGCCAGGTGGCCGATGTAGCGGAACAGCTCGATCGTCGACATGGTCGACAGCGGCAGCACCGCGGCGGCCACCACGCCGGCCGACAGCGCGCTCGGCCAGGCCAGCGTGGCGAGCTGCTCGTCGGAGGCCGCGCTGCGCGCGGCGTCGGCGTCGGCGGACCAGTGCGTCACGCGCACCTCGGCGAGCTGCCAGGCGCGGTCGGCGATGGTGGCGCTGGCCGCGCCGATGCGCCGCACCAGCCGGCCGTCGGCGTCGAACTCGAAGATGCGGATGTCGTGCAGCACGCCGTCATGCCCGGCGAAGCCGACGTTGACCGAGAAGCTGTGCTCGCCGTCCGGCGCGGCGCGCCTGTCCTTCAGCCAGGCGCCGGCGGCGCCGACACGCACCTTGCCCTTGGCGCGCGCCACCAGCTCGGTGGCCTGGCGTTCGCTGTAGGGCGCCACCCAGTCGCCGGTGACGTAGGTCAGCACCGCGAACATCAGCCCGAGCTGCGCCAGCAGCGACAGCGCGCGCGCCGGCCCGAGCCCGCCGGTGCGCAGGATGGTGTATTCGGACGACTGCGCCAGCCGCGCCAGCGCGTAGATCGTGCCGATCAGCACCGCGATGGGCATCAGCTCGTACAGGTGCCCGGGCGCCTGCAGCAGCGAGTAGGCCACCGCGTGCAGCACGGTGTAGCCCTTGGCGACGTCGGCCAGCTCCTCGACGAAGTCGATGAAGAAGAACAGCGACAGGAAGGCGATCGCGACGAAACCCACCGACGAGACGATGTCGCGGTAGAAGAGGCGGCGGACGGTCTTCATGCCGCCGCCGCGGGCGCGGCGGCGCGCCGCCGCGTGAGGCCGAGCCCCCGGTTGCCCTGCTCGCGCCACCACAGCAGCGCCAGCGCCAGCGCGAAGGCGCCGCCGTGGAACAGCGCCAGCGCCGTGCCGACGCCCATCCGGCCGCCGGCCACCCAGGCCTGCGAGAGATTGATCGCGTTGTAGTAGACGACGAAGGTCAGCAGCGCGAACAGCAGGTTCCAGTTGCTGGCGCGGCGCGGGTTGGCGGCCGACAGCGGGATCGCCAGCAGCAGCAGGTTGCCGGCGCCGAGCAGCAGCCCCATGCGCCAGGTGAACTCGCCGAGGTTGCGCGGCGTGGGCTTGCGCAGCAGCTCGATGCTGCGCGTGGCGCGCGGCGGTGCCCCGGTGACACGCGCCAGCGCGCGGTCGCCCACCAGGATGCGGTAGCTCTCGAAGCGCGACAGCGTCTTCTCGCCGCTGGCGCGGTTCTCCTCGTTGCGCTGGCCGCGGTCGAGGACGAGGAAGCGGTCGTCGCCCTCGACCTCGATGCGGCCGGTCTTCGCCGAGGTCACCGACTCGGCCTGCGGCGTGGTCGACAGGATGAAGACGTTGCGGCCGGTGCGGCCGTCCTCCGAGTCGCGGTCGATGAAGAACACGCGCTTGCCGTCGCTGGAGCTCTGGAACTGGCCGGGCGCGACGCGCGAGATGTCGGAGCGGCGCTCGAAGCGCTCCTTCAGGTCGTTGGCGCGCTGGTTGACCCAGGGCCAGACGAACAGCGCCAGCGCGGCGATCACCAGCAGCACCGGCCAGCTCGTGCGCAGCACCGGGCGCACGAAGCGCGCCAGGCCGACGCCGCTGGCGAACCAGATCGTCATCTCGCTGTCGCGGTACATGCGCCCGAGCGTGGCCACCACCGAGACGAACAGCGACAGCGCCAGCATGGTCGGCAGGTGGCCCAGCGCGGTGTAGCCCAGCAGCAGCACCACGTCCTGCGGCGACACGCGGCCGACCGCGGCCTGGCCGAGCGTGCGGATCAGGAACATCGTCAGCACGATGGTCAGGATGACCACCAGGGTGGCCCCGAAGCTGCGCGCCAGGTCGGCCCGCAGGGTGGAATCGAATAACATCGTGCGCATCTTGGAACAGTCGACGATTATGGACTTTCGTCATCAAGGCGTTTCCCCCGACGCGCTGGCCACGGTGGCCTGCGACGCGCTGCTGCTGGTGGTCGCCGGCGACCAGGCCGACGCGGTGCGCGATGCGGCCGTCAAGCGCGCGCTCGACGACGCGCTCGCGCACGGCGAGTTCGAACTGAAGCGCGGCAAGACCGTCTACCTGCACCGCCCGAGCGGCCTGAAGGCGCCGCGCCTGGTGCTGGCCGCCTGCGGCACGGCGACGCCGCAGGCGGTGAAGGCGGCCTTCGCCGCCGGCCTCGCGGCGCTCAAGGGCGGCGGCAGCCGGCACGTCGCGGTGGCGCTCGCCGGCGCCGGCGAGGCCAGCGCCGCGCAGGCCGAGGCGCTGGTCGCGGCGGTGAACGACGCCACCTACGTCTACCGCCACACCAAGCCGAGCGCGCCGGCCGCCGGCGCTCTGTCTCGGGTCACGCTGCTGGCGGGCAAGGGCGCGGCCAAGGCGGTGGCGCAGGGCCTGGCGCGCGGCCAGGCGGTCGCCGCCGGCGTGACGCTGGCGCGCGAACTCGGCAACCGCCCGGGCAACCACTGCACGCCCAGCGACCTGGGCGATCAGGCGAAGAAGCTCGGCAAGGCCTTCGGCCTGAAGGTCGAGGTGCTGGACCGCAAGGCGATCGAGAAACTCGGCATGGGCGCCTTCCTCGCCGTCGCCCAGGGCTCGGCGCAGCCGCCGCGCTTCATCGTCGCGCAGTACCAGGGCGCGCCGAAGTCGCAGCCGCCGGTGGTGCTGGTGGGCAAGGGCATCACCTTCGACACCGGCGGCATCTCGATCAAGCCGGCCGCCGAGATGGACGAGATGAAGTTCGACATGGGCGGCGCCGCCAGCGTGCTGGGCACGCTGCGCGCCGTGGCCGAGCTGAAGCCGCGCCTGAACCTCGTCGTGCTGGTGCCGACCACCGAGAACATGCCGGGCGGACGCGCCGTCAAGCCGGGCGACGTGGTCACCAGCCTGTCGGGGCAGACCATCGAGATCCTCAACACCGACGCCGAGGGCCGGCTGGTGCTGTGCGACGCGCTGACCTACGCCGAGCGCTTCAAGCCGGCCTGCGTGGTCGACGTGGCCACGCTCACCGGCGCCTGCGTGATCGCGCTGGGCCACCACCACACGGGCCTGTTCAGCGCCGACGACCGCCTCGCCACCGCGCTGCTGGCCGCCGGCGCCGAGGCGCTGGACCCGTGCTGGCGCATGCCGCTCGACGAGGAGTACGACGAGGCCCTGAAGAGCAACTTCGCCGACATGGGCAACGTCGGCGGGCGCGCCGGCGGCGCGATCACCGCGGCGATGTTCCTGCGCCGCTTCACCGGCCGCTACCGCTGGGCGCACCTGGACATCGCCGGCACCGCCTGGAAGTCGGGCGCCGCCAAGGGCGCCACCGGGCGGCCGGTGGCGCTGCTGACGCATTTCGTGCTCTCGCAGGCGGGTTGAATCCGCGCGCGGGCCGGACCACGATGACGCGCGTCAGCTTCCACTTCAACGTGCCGCAGCGGCTGGTCTACGCCTGCCGGCTGCTGCGCAAGGCGACGCGCCAGAACGCGCGCATCGCCGTCACCGGCGAGGCGCGCCAGCTCGCCGAGCTGGACCGCGCGCTGTGGAGCTTCGAGCCCACCGAGTTCATCCCGCACGTTCTGCTGCGCGACGGCCAGGCGCTGCCCGAGCGGCTGCGCGACACGCCGGTGTGCCTGATGCCGACGCCCGTCGGTGCGCCGCACCACGACGTGCTGCTCAATCTGGGTGCGCAGCCGCCGGCCGGCTTCGAGAGTTTCGAGCGGCTGATCGAGATCGTCTCCACCGACGAGGCCGACCGCGCCGCCGCGCGCGCGCGCTGGAAGCACTACGCGGCGCGCGGCTACGCCATCGACAAGCACGAGGTCGAGGCATGACCCTGCGCCCCCCGCCGCCGGCGCGCGTGCCCACGCTGACCGAGGTGGTGAGCCTGCCGGACGCCGCCACGCCGGTGCCGGCCAGCGCCTTCGCGCCCACCCAGCCCACGCCGCTGCACGCCCCCGCGCCGCCCGCCGCGGTGCCGCAGGCGCTCGACGAGGACGAACTGGTGCAGCGCGTGCTGGCCGACCTGCAGCGCCAGATCGAGCTGATGCTGGAGGTCAAGCTGCGCGAGGCGCTGGCCCCGGCGCTGACGCGCGCCACCGATGCGCTGATGCGCGAGGCGCGCACCGAGCTGGCATCGACCTTGCGTGATGTCGTGGCGCGCGCCGTCGCTTCGGAAATCGCCCGTCATCGCACACGCTGAGCCGTGCGTTGAGGGCAGGCCCCGGGGGCGAATCGAAGGTTTCCCCTGAGGCGAAGCGCTACAGACGGCGTTTCTTTTGGAGTATCGTCTCGGCCGTTGAGAAATACCCTCTCTCTTCCGAACGCTCTCAACATTCCCCAACCCGGAGGTCTCTACATGCAAGTCAAATTCAATGCCGTGGTGTCTGCGGCCGCCCTGCTCATCGCAGGCGCCGCGTCGGCTCAGGAAGTGGTCGTCAAGATCGGTCACGTCGGCCCCACCAGCGGTGGCATCGCCCACCTCGGCAAGGACAACGAGATGGGCGCGCGCATGGCCATCGACGAACTGAACGCCAAGGGCGTGACGATCGGCGGCAAGAAGGCCAAGTTCGAGCTGCTGGCCGAAGACGACGCCGGCGACCCGAAGCAGGGCACCGCCGTGGCGCAGAAGCTGGTCGACTCCAAGGTCAACGGCGTGATCGGCCACCTGAACTCCGGTACCACCATCCCGGCCTCCAAGATCTACAGCGACGCCGGCATCCCGCAGATCTCGCCGTCGGCGACCAACCCGAAGTACACCCGCAACGGCTACAAGACCGCCTTCCGCGTCGTGGCCGACGACACCCACCTGGGTGGCACGCTGGGCCGTTACGCCGTCAACACGCTGAAGGGCAAGTCGATCGCCGTGATCGACGACCGCACCGCCTACGGCCAGGGCGTGGCCGAGGAATTCTCCAAGGCCGTCAAGGCCTCGGGCGGCGCCATCGCCGAACAGCAGTTCACCAACGACAAGGCGACCGACTTCACCGCCATCCTGACCGCCATCAAGGCCAAGAACCCCGACGTGGTCTTCTACGGCGGCATGGACGCCGTGGCCGGCCCGATGATCCGCCAGATGAAGCAGCTCGGCATCAACGCCAAGTTCCTCGGCGGCGACGGCATCTGCTCGGGCGAACTGCCCAAGCTGGCCGCCGGTGCGATGGCCGACAGCCAGGTGATCTGCGCCGAGGCCGGCGGTGTCGACGATGCCGGCAAGCCGGCGCTCGACAAGTTCAAGGCCGACTTCAAGAAGAAGTTCAACGCCGACGTGCAGATCTACGCGCCCTACGTCTACGACGCCACGATGACGATGGCCGACGCGATGGTCAAGGCCGGCTCGGCCGACCCGGCCAAGTACCTGCCGGTGCTGGCCAAGATCGAGCACAAGGGCGTGACCGGCAACATCGCCTTCGACGAGAAGGGCGACATCAAGAACGGCGCGCTGACCCTGTACACCTACAAGGGCGGCAAGCGCGAGCAGATGGCCGTGGTGCGCTGAGCACGGCGGTTTCGTGACCGCATGAACGGGGCGCTTCGGCGCCCCGTTTTTCATGGCACCGGCCTACGACTGCAGCGGCGTGCCGTCGCGGCGGTACAGCCGCGCCAGTTGCGCCAGCCGCTGCGCGTGCTCGGGCCGCACCTGGCTCCAGGCGAAGCGCCACGCCCAGTGGCCCGCGCCCTGGCCGGGCAGGTTCATGCGGTGCTCGGCGCCCAGGCCCAGCACGTCCTGCATCGGGTGCACCGCGGTGTCGGCCACGCTGGCGCAGGCGGCGCGGATCAGCGCCCAGTGGATCTCGCGGCAGTCGCTGCCGAGGTAGTCGCGCACGTGCCGGCGCCGGCCCTCGTCGAGCGCCTGCCACCAGCCCAGCGCGGTGTCGTTGTCGTGCGTGCCGGGGTAGACCACGCTGTCGGGCTCGTGGTTGTGCGGCAGGTAGGCGTTGCCGCTGCCGCCCTCGAAGGCGAACTGCAGGATGCGCATGCCGGGGAAGCCGAACTTCCTGCGCAGGGCCACCACGTCGGGCGTGATCACGCCGAGGTCTTCGGCGATCACCGGCAGCGGCCCCAGCGCGCGCGCCACCGCCTCGAACAGCGCCTCGCCGGGCCCCGGCATCCAGCGGCCTTCGACCGCCGTGGGCGCATCGGCCGGGATCTCCCAGTAGCCGGCGAAGCCGCGGAAGTGGTCTATGCGCACGATGTCGGCCAGCTCGAAGCTGCGCCGGATGCGCCGCACCCACCACGCATAACCCTCGCGCGCATGGGCCGGCCAGCGGTACAGCGGGTTGCCCCAGCGCTGGCCGGTGGCGCTGAAGGCATCCGGCGGCACGCCGGCCACCACGCCGGGCCGGCCTTTCGCGTCCAGCTCGAACAGCTCCGGCCGCGCCCACACCTCGGCGCTCTGGTAGGCGATGAAGATCGGCGCGTCGCCGACGATGCGCACGCCTCGGCCGTTGGCGTAGGCCTTCAGCGCCAGCCACTGGCGGAAGAAGCACCACTGGCAGAAGGTCCAGAAGGCGACGCGCTCGGCATGGACGTGGCGCGCGCTGGCCAGCGCCACCGGGTTGCGCGCGGCCAGCGGTGCTTCCCAGTCGCACCAGTCGCGCGACAGGCGCTGCTCGGCCAGGGTCATGAACAGCGCGTGGTCGGGCAGCCAGTCGGCATGGCGTTCGCAGAAGGCATGCAGTTCGGCGCGCTCCTGGGCATTCGCCTGCGCGGCGAAGCGCTGCGCGGCCCGCGCCAGGCGGTCCATGCGGAACGGCACCACCGCCGCGAAGTTCAACCGCTGCTCGGCGATGCCGGCCGGCGGCACGAGCTCGTCGGCCGTCAGCCAGCCGCGCCGGTGCAGTTCCTCCAGGTCGATCAGCAGCACGTTGCCGGCGAAGGCCGAACTGCTCATGTAGGGCGAGTTGCCCGGGCCTATGCCGCCCAGCGGCAGAATTTGCCACAGCGTCTGGCCGGCCGCGACCAGCCAGTCGACGAAGTGGTAGGCCGCAGCGCCGAAGTCGCCCGAGCCGTGCGGGCCGGGCAGCGAGGTGGGATGCAGCAGCACGCCGCTGGCGCGTGGCAGGCGCATGGGATGTCCTACGGAACGATGGCGTGGCCGTCGCCGGCCAGCAGCGCGACGCTGCGCGCCGGCAGCGGATAGGGCGCTTCGCCCGCACCCTGCCAGTGCGCTTCGCCGCGCGGATGGGCGCTGTCGAGCACGGCCTGCCAGGCGCCGCGCGGCAGCATGAATGGGATGTCGGCGGCCTCGCCGTTGACGAGCAGCAGCAGCGGCGCGCCACCGCCCCCGGGGCGGCCGATCAGGCAGCCGAACGCGCGGCCCTCGGACTGGCGCCAGTCGTCGCCGTGCAGTTCGCCGCCGTCGGCGCGCAGCCAGGTCACGTCGCGCACGCCGCGTTCGTCGGGCTGGCCGTCGTACCAGCGGTTGGCGAAGGGCAGCGCCTGGCGGCGCAGCGCCAGCAGCCGGCGCGTGAAAGCGAGCAGTTCGGCATCGGCCTGCGCCCAGTCCAGCCACGAGAGGGCGTTGTCCTGGCAGTAGGCATTGTTGTTGCCGCCCTGGCTGCGGCCGATCTCGTCGCCGGCACAGAGCAGGGGCGTGCCCTGCGACAGCAGCAGTGAGGCCAGCAGCGCACGGCCGACGCGGCCGCGCAGCGCGCGCACCGCCGGGTCGGCGCTGGGCCCCTCGACGCCGAAGTTGGCCGAGTGGTTGTTCGCATGGCCGTCGCGGTTGTGCTCGCCGTTCGCCTCGTTGTGGCGCTGATCGTGGCTGAGCAGGTCGGCGAGCGTGAAGCCGTCGTGCGCGACGACGAAGTTCACCGATTCGGCCGGCGCGCGGCCGCGCGGCTGGAAGATGTCCGACGAGGCCGCGAGCCGCTGCACGAACTCGCCGCGCGTGCCCCGGCCTTGCGCCCAGAAGGCGCGCATCGTGTCGCGGAAGCGGTCGTTCCATTCCAGCCAGCCGGCCGGGAAGGCGCCAAGCTGGTAGCCGCCCGGGCCGACGTCCCAGGGCTCGGCGACCATCTTCAGGCGTGACAGCAGCGGGTCCTGCGCCAGCGCGGTGAAGAAGGGCGCGTGGCGGTCGAAGCCGTGGTCGCCGCGGCCCAGCACCGGCGCGAGGTCGAAGCGGAAGCCGTCGACGCCCATCTCGCCGGCCCAGCAGCGCAGGCTGTCGAGCACCATCTGCAGCACACGCGGCTGGCGCAGGTCGAGCGTGTTGCCGCAGCCGGTGTGGTTCTCGTAGGCCGCCATGCACTCGGGCGGCAGGCGGTAGTAGCTGGCGTTGTCCAGGCCGCGAAAGCTCAGCGTCGGCCCGTGTTCGTCGGACTCGGCGCTGTGGTTGTAGACCATGTCGAGCAGCACCTCGAAGCCGTGCGCGTGCAGCCGGCGCACCATCGCGCGGAACTCCTCGCGCGGCGTCAGCCCGCCGGCGCCGCTGGCCAGGCCCGCGTCGGGGCAGAAGAAGCCGATGCTGTTGTAGCCCCAGTAGTTCGCGAGGCCCAGGCCGACGAGGCGGCGCTCGTCGATGTGCTGGTGCACCGGCAGCAGGCACAGCGTGGTGACGCCCAGCTCGCGCAGGTGCGCGATCGCCGCGTCGGACGCCAGCCCGGCGTAGCTGCCGCGCAGTTCCGGCGCCACGCCGGGGTGGCGCCGCGTGAAGCCCTTGACGTGCAGCTCGTACATCACCGTGCGCTCGGGCGGAACGTGCGGGCGCTCGTCGTCGCTCGGCACGTCGCGCAGCGGTTCGACCACGCGCGCCTTGAGCGCGTGCGCGGCGTTGTCGCGCGGGTCCGGGCCGTGGTTCGCGGCGGCGCCGAAGTGCTCGTCGCGCCACTCGAAGCGGCCGACGATCTCGCGCGCACAGGGGTCGAGCAGCAGCTTGTGCGGGTTGAAGCGGTGGCCGCGCCCGGGCTGCCACGGCCCGTGCGCGCGCAGCCCGTACACCAGGCCAGGCCCCGCCCCGGGCAGGTAGCCGTGCCAGACCTCTTGGCTGCGCGCCGGCAGCGTGAAGCGGTGCGTCTCGTGGCTGCCGGCGGCGTCGAAGACGCAGAACTCGATGCGCTGCGCATGCGCCGAGAACACCGCGATGTTGACGCCGCGGCCGTCCCAGTGCGCGCCTAGCGGCCAGGGGCGGCCGGGCTGAAGTTCGGCGCTCACGTCCGCTCGTGTTCGAAAAACACCGTGGCCAGCGGCGGCAGGTCGAGCAGCAGCGACTGCGCGCGGCCGTGGCAGGGCACCGGCTCGCTGGCCGCCGCGCCCCAGCGGCAGCCGACGTTGCTGCCGCCGTAGTGCTGCGAATCGGTGTTGATGCGCTCGCGCCAGGTGCCCGGCAGCGGCACGCCGAGGCGGTGGCCGTGCCGCACCGTCGGCGTGAAGTTGCACACCACCAGCACCTGCGAGCGGCCGTCGGCGCTGCGGCGCACGAAGCTCAGCACCGAATGTTGCGCATCCTCGTGGTCTATCCACTCGAAGCCGCTGGCGTCGAAGTCGCGTTCGTACAGCGCCGGCGTGGCGCGGTAGAAGCGGTTCAGGTCGTGCACCAGGCGCTGCACGCCGGCGTGCGAGCGGTCGGCGAGCAGGTGCCAGTCGAGGCTGCGGTCGTGGTTCCACTCGCGCTCCTGCGCGAACTCGCCGCCCATGAACAGCAGCTTCTTGCCCGGGTGGCCCCACATGAAGCCGTAGTAGGCACGCAGGTTGGCGAACTTCTGCCAGCGGTCGCCCGGCATCTTGCCGAGCAGCGAACCCTTGCCGTGCACCACCTCGTCGTGCGAGAGCGGCAGCACGAAGTTCTCGTTGAAGGCGTAGACCAGCCCGAAGCTCAGCTCGCCGTGGTGATACCGGCGGTGCACCGGGTCGCGCGCCATGTACTTCAGCGTGTCGTGCATCCAGCCCATGTTCCACTTGTAGTGGAAGCCCAGCCCGCCGACGTAGGTCGGGCGCGAGACGGCCGGGAAGGCGGTCGACTCCTCGGCCAGCGTCACCGCCTCGTGCCGTTCGCTGCCGATCACTTCGTTCAGGCGCTGGAGGAAGGCGATGGCCTCCAGGTTCTCGCGCCCGCCGTGCACGTTGGGCAGCCACTGGCCGTGCTCGCGGCTGTAGTCGCGGTAGAGCATCGAGGCGACCGCGTCGACGCGCAGGCCGTCCACGCCGTAGCGCTCCAGCCAGTACAGCGCGTTGCCGACCAGGAAGTTGCGCACCTCGGTGCGGCCGAGGTTGTAGATCAGCGTGTTCCAGTCGGGGTGGAAGCCTTCGCGCGGGTCGGCGTATTCGTACAGGTGCGTTCCGTCGAAGCGCGCCAGGCCGTGTTCGTCGCTGGGGAAGTGCGCCGGCACCCAGTCGATGATCAGGCCCAGGCCCTCGGCGCGGCAGCGTTCGGCGAAGCGGCGAAAGCCGCCCGCGTCGCCGAAGCGCGCGGTGGGCGAGTACAGCCCGATCGGCTGGTAGCCCCAGGAGCCGTCGAACGGATGCTCGGACACCGGCAGCAGTTCGAGGTGGGTGAAACCCATCTCGCGCGCATAGGGCAGCAGCGTCGCGGCGAGTTCGTCCCAGTTCAGCCAGCGGTCGCCTTCCTCGGGCTTGCGCCGCCACGAGCCGAGGTGCACCTCGTAGATGCTCAGCGGCGCGTCGAGCGCATTGGCCCGGCGCCGCGCCTCCGAGGGCGCGACCTTGTCCGGCATGGTCGCGACCACGCTGGCGGTGGCCGGGCGCAGCTCGGACTGGCGCGCGTAGGGGTCGGCCTTGAGCGGCAGCACAGTGCCGTCGGGCGCGACGATCTCGAACTTGTAGCGCGCGCCGGCGGCCACGCCGGGCAGGAAGATCTCCCACACGCCGCACTCGCGGCGCAGCCGCATCGGGTGGCGGCGGCCGTCCCAGGTATTGAAGTCGCCCACCACGCTGACGCGCCGCGCGTTCGGCGCCCACACCGCGAAGGCGGTGCCGGCCACGCCGTCGATCTCGCGCGGCGCCGCGCCCATCACCTCGCCGGGGCGCAGGTGCGTGCCTTCGCCGAGCAGCCAGGCGTCCATCTCGCCGAGCAGCGGGCCGAAGCGGTAGGGGTCGTCGAGCAGCGCGCCGCTGCCGTCGCCCCAGCGCACCTGGAAGCGGTAGCCGGCCGCCGGCAGCGCGGCGGGCAGCGTGGCCTGGAACACGCCGTCGACGTGCGCCAGCAGCAGCGGCGCGAGCGTGGCGCCGCTGTGCGCATCGACCGCCAGCACGTGCGTCGCGCCGGGCAGGAAGGCGCGCAACTGCACGCGCCCCTCGGCGTCGGCATGCGGGCCCAGCACGGCGAACGGATCGCCGTGGCGGGCGTGGCGGATCAGCTCGATCTCGGTGTCGGTCAGCATCGCCGCGATGGTAGCCGTCGACAGTCGGCGCCCGGACTGAATCAAGGCGCCGGCGTCATGCCCCAGATCTGCCGCGCGTACTCGCGGATCGTGCGGTCCGACGAGAAGGCGCCCATGCCGGCCACGTTGGCGATGGCGCGCGCGGCCCACTCGTCGCGCTGGCGGTACAGCGCGTCGACACGCGCCTGCGTCTCGACGTAGGCGGCGAAGTCGGCCAGCAGCAGGTAGTGGTCGCCGCCCCACAGCAGCGAATCGACCAGCCCGCGGTAGCGCCCCGGCTCCTCGGGCGAGAAGGCGCCGCCGGCGATCGCGTCGAGCACGTTCCTGAGCTGCGGGTTGCCCTCGTACCAGCGCATCGGCTGGTAGCCGCCGGCGCGCAGCGCCTGCACCTCGGGCGTCTTCAGGCCGAAGATGAAGATGTTGTCGTCGCCCACGTGCTGGCGGATCTCGATGTTGGCGCCGTCGTCGGTGCCTATGGTCAGCGCGCCGTTGAGCGCCAGCTTCATGTTGCCGGTGCCCGAGGCCTCGGTGCCGGCGGTGGAGATCTGCTCCGACAGGTCGGCGCCGGGCATGATGACCTCGGCCACCGAGACGCCGTAGTTCGGCACGAACACCACCTTGAGCCGCCCGCCGACGCGCGGGTCGCGCTCGACCACGGCGCCCACGTCGTGGATCAGCCGGATGATGTTCTTGGCCATCGCGTACGACGAGGCCGCCTTGCCGGCGAAGATCACCGTGCGCGGCACCCAGTCGGCGCCCGGGTCGGCGGCGATGGCCTGGTAGCGCGCCACCACGTGCAGCACGTTCAGGAGCTGGCGCTTGTACTCGTGGATGCGCTTGACCTGCACGTCGAACAGGCTGGACGGGTCGACCGCGATGCCGGTGGCGCGCGCGATGTGCCCGGCCAGGCGGGCCTTGTTGGCGCGCTTGACGGCCATGAACTCGTCGCGGAACGCGGCGTCGCCGCGCCGCTCGCGCAGCGCCTGCAACTGGTCGAGGTCGAGCCGCCACGCCGGCCCGATGCCGCGGTCGAGCAGTGCGGCCAGGCCGGGGTTGGCCTGCGCCAGCCAGCGCCGCGGCGTCACGCCGTTGGTCATGTTGGTGAAGCGCTCGGGCCACAGCGCCGCGAAGTCGGCGAAGATGGTCTCGACCAGCAGCTCGGAGTGCAGCGCCGAGACACCGTTGACCTTGTGGCTGCCGACGATGGACAGATGGGCCATGCGCACGCGGCGCTCGCCGTTCTCGTCGATCAGCGACAGCCGCGACAGGAAGCCCAGGTCGCCCGGCCGCTGCGCCGCGGCGAAGTCGAGGAACACCTGGTTGATGCGGAAGATGATCTCCAGGTGGCGCGGCAGCACGTGCTGCATCAGCCCCACCGGCCAGGTCTCCAGCGCCTCGGGCATCAGCGTGTGGTTGGTGTACGAGAACACGCGCTGCGTGATGTCCCAGGCCTGCTCCCAGGGCAGCTCGTGCTCGTCGCACAGCACGCGCATCAGCTCGGCCACCGCGATCGCCGGGTGCGTGTCGTTCAGGTGCATCGCCACGCGGTCGGCGAGGTTGGCCAGCGTGCCGTGCTCGTCGAGGTGGCGCGCCAGGATGTCCTGCACCGAGGCGGCGACGAAGAAGTACTCCTGGCGCAGCCGCAGCTCGCGGCCGGCCGGCGTGCTGTCGTTCGGGTACAGCACCCAGGAGATGTTCTCGTACTCGTTCTTGACGCCGGCGGCGCGCGCGTAGTCGCCGGTGTTGAAGGCGTGCAGGTCGATGTGCGCCGGCGCCACCGCCTTCCACAGCCGCAGCGTGCTGACCTTCTGCGTGCCGTGGCCGGGCACCACCATGTCGTAGGCCTTGGCGGCCACCTCGCCGGCGTGGCGCCACACCGCCTTGTCGCCCTGGTGCTCGACCCAGCCGCCGAAGCGCACCGGGTAGGCGATGCCGGCGCGCGGGAACTCCCAGGGCGTGCCGTCGGCCAGCCACGGGTCGGGATACTCGACCTGGCAGCCCTGGCTGATCTCCTGCGCGAACATGCCGTACTCGTAGCGGATGCCGTAGCCGAACGAGGGCAGGCCGAGCGTGGCCATCGAGTCGAGGAAACACGCCGCCAGCCGGCCCAGGCCGCCGTTGCCCAGCGCGGCGTCGGGCTCGCGCCCGGCCACGTCTTCCAGCGTCAGCGCGTGCTGCCGCACCGCCTGCGCGGCGGCATCGCCGAGGTCGAGCGCGGCCAGCGCGTTGCCCAGCGTGCGGCCGATCAGGAACTCCATCGACAGGTAGTAGACGCGCCGCGCCCCGGCCTCGCGCTCGCGCGCCTGCGTGGCGACCCAGCGCCGCGAGAGCTGCTCGCGCGCCACCTGCGCCACCGCCTGCATCAGCTCGGTGGGCGTGGCCTGCGCCGGCGCGACGCCGACGGTCTGCAGCAGATGGCTGTCGAGGGCGCTGTCGAAGCGGGAAGAAGGGGCGTTCGTGTCCACGAGAGTCCTCAGGCCTTGCGGCGGGGTGCGCAGTGTCCATGCCCATCGGAAGGGCGTCAACCGAGGCGCAAACGCAAGTTTCGAGCCTGTCGCGCCGGCGCGGCGGTCCGGCGGCCCCGAGCGTGATGGTTGTCATGCCCGCGCCCGCCGAAATCGCCGATCATCGGGCCGCCCCATGCCGTGGGCCTTCGACGAGACCCGAGGAGACGATTCGATGAAGCCGAACGAACTGGCGCTCAGCCTCGATCTGCCCAAGCGCGCGGTGGCGCTGGTGCTGGCCGGCGGGCGCGGCAGCCGGCTGAAGAACCTGACCGACAGGCGCGCCAAGCCGGCGGTGTACTTCGGCGGCAAGTTCCGCATCATCGACTTCGCGCTGTCGAACTGCCTGAACTCCGGCATCCGCCGCATCGGCGTGATCACGCAGTACAAGAGCCACAGCCTGATGCGCCACCTGCAGCGCGGCTGGGCGTTCCTGAAGAGCGAGATGAACGAGTTCGTCGACCTGATGCCGGCGCAGCAGCGCGTCGACGAGGAGAGCTGGTACCGCGGCACCGCCGACGCGGTCTACCAGAACCAGGACATCCTCGCCAGCTACGGCGCCGACTACATCATCGTGCTGGCCGGCGACCACATCTACAAGATGAACTACGCGCTGATGCTGGCCGACCATGTCGCCAAGGGGCGCGACTGCACGGTGGCCTGCATCGAGGTGCCGCGCGCCGAGGCCCGGGCCTTCGGCGTGATGGCGGTGGACGACAAGGGCCTGATCACCGACTTCGTCGAGAAGCCGGCCGACCCGCCCGGCATGCCCGGCAAGCCGGAGCGCTCGCTGGCCAGCATGGGCGTGTACATCTTCAACGCGCGCTACCTCTACAAGGAGCTGGAGCGCGACATCGCCGACGCGAACTCCAGCCACGACTTCGGCAAGGACATCATCCCGGCGGCGGTGCGCAACGGCCGCGCCGCGGCGCACCCGTTCGAGCTGAGCGCGGTCGGCACGCGCATCGACGAGGAACCGTACTGGCGCGACGTCGGCACCATCGACGCCTACTGGGACGCCAACATCGACCTCACCGCCACCGACCCGCTGCTGAACCTGTACGACACGCGCTGGCCGATCTGGACCTACCAGCCGCAACTGCCGCCGGCCAAGTTCGTGCACAACCAGGACGACCGGCGCGGCATGGCGATCGAGTCGCTGGTCTCGGGCGGCTGCCTGGTCTCGGGCCACGTGTTCCGCTCGGTGCTGTTCTCCAGCGTGCGCGTGCACTCCCATGCCAGCGTCAACTGGGCGGTGCTGCTGCCCGGCGTGCAGGTGGGGCGCGGCGCGCGGCTGAACCGCGTGGTGGTCGACCGCGGCTGCCGCATCCCCGACGGCATGGTGATCGGCGAGGACGCCGACGCCGACGCCGCGCGCTTCGTGCGCAGCGACGCCGGCATCACGCTGGTGACGCGCGAGATGCTGGGCCAGCTCGAGGAGGTCTGAGCGATGCGCGTGCTCCAGGTTGCCGCGGAGGTCTTCCCGCTGGTCAAGACCGGCGGGCTGGCCGACGTGATGGGCGCGCTGCCGCAGGCGCTGCGGCGCCAGGGCGCCGACGTGCGCCTGCTGCTGCCCGGCTACCCGGCCATCGCCGACGTGCTGCAACAGCCGAAGACCATCGTCGAGCTGGGTCCGCTGTTCGGCGCCGGCCGCGTCGCGCTGCGCCTGGGCACGCTGCCCGGCAGCGGCGTGCCGGCCTACGTGGTCGACGCGCCCTGGCTCTACCGGCGCGCCGGCGGCCCCTACCAGGCCGAGGACGGCGGCGAGTGGCCCGACAACCTGCAACGCTTCGCGCTGCTGGGCTGGATGGCGGCGCACGTGGCCGGCGGCGACCTGGACCGCGACTGGCCGGCCACGCTGCTGCACGCGCACGACTGGCACGCCGCGATGGCCTGCGCCTACCTCGCCGCGCACCCGGGCAACACGGTGCCCACGGTGTTCACGGTGCACAACCTGGCCTACCAGGGCCTGTTCCCGGCCGGCGCATTCGCGCAGCTCGGCCTGCCGCCGCACTTCATGCAGTCGCACGGGGTCGAGTACCACGGCCAGTTGTCGTTCATGAAGGCGGGGCTGAAGTACGCGCGCCGCATCACCACCGTGAGCCCGACCTACGCGCGCGAGATCGGCACGCACGAGTTCGGCTGCGGGCTGGACGGCGTGATCCGCGGCCGCGGCGGTGACGTCAGCGGCATCCTCAACGGCGTCGACGGCGCGGTGTGGGACCCGGCCCGCGACAGCGGCATCGCGGCGCGCTACTCGGCCGGCGACCCGCGCGACAAGCCGCGCAACAAGGCCGCGCTGCGCGCCGAGATGGGGCTGGCGGCCGACGCGACGGGGCCGCTGTTCGGCGTGGTCAGCCGGCTGACGGCGCAAAAAGGCCTCGACCTCGTGCTCGCCGCGCTGCCCGCGCTGCTGGAACTGGGCGCGCAACTGGTGGTGCAGGGCAGCGGCGACCCCATGCTGGAAGCCGCGTTCTCGCAGGCCGCCCACGCGCACCCCGGCCGCGTGGCGCTGCGCATAGGCTACGACGAGGCGCTGGCGCACCGCGTGATCGCCGGCGCCGACGCCATCCTCGTGCCCTCGCGCTTCGAGCCCTGCGGGCTGACGCAGCTCTACGGCCTGCGCTACGGCACGCTGCCGGTGGTGCGGCGCGTCGGCGGCCTGGCCGACACCGTGGTCGATGCCGACGAGGCCGCGCTGCGCGAGGGCCGCGCCACCGGCTTCACCTTCGACGAGGCGAGCCCGGCGGCGCTCGAAGCGGCGCTGGCGCGCGCGGTGCGCGCCCATGCCCAGCCCGCGCTGTGGCGCAAGCTGATGACCACCGCGATGGCGCAGGACTTCTCGTGGGACGGCGCGGCCGGCGGCTACCTCGCGCTGTACCGCCGCCTGAGCGGCGACGCGGCCGGATAGATCGCAGGGAGGGCGAGGGGGCGGCTACGGCGCCGAGGCCGCGCGCTGGCGCGCGCGTTCGCGCAGGTACTGCGCCTCGAAGGCGCGCCGGGCGCGGATGTAGTGGTTGGCGCAGGCCAGCGAGCCCGAGTCGGCGCAGCCGGGCGGCTTGCGGTAGCTGGCGGCGAAAGCCTTCTCCATGCGCTCGGCCTCGCCCTGGCTGGCGCGCTGCGCCTCCTCGGCCAGGCGCTGCTCCTCGCGCGCGCGCTCGATGCGCTGGCGCTCCTCGTCGGCCGCCTTGCGCTGGCGCTCGGCGGCGGCGCTCTGCTCGGCTTCGAGCTGCCGCTCGCGTTCGCGCGCGATGCGCTCGATCTCCTCCTGCGTGGCGCGTGCGTTCGCCTCGGCGGTGACGCGCGCGTTCCACTTCACGTAGGCGGCGGCGATGGCGGTGGCGATCAGCACGCCGAGGATCACCGCGATGGCGAACTGCAGCGGCAGCGGCACGCTGAACGCCTCCCAGCCGCTGCGGCGCTTGGGCACGTGGGGCATGCGCTTGAACGGCGTCGCGGCTTCGACCGGAACCGGCTGCGCGGGCTCGGTGCGCGGGCCGGCGTCGGCCGGGCGAGGCTCGGCGGGCGCTGCAGGTTCGGCGTCTGAGGGCTTGTCGCTCATCGCCGCGAGTCTATGCCGGGTGGGGTGGCCGCGGAAAGCCGCCGCGGCTGCAATCGCAACAACTCGCTGCGGCGAGCGCAGCAGGGGAGTCAGCGGCGGTGGCGTGGCGGAGAGAGCGGGATTCGAACCCGCGGTGGGCTGTTAACCCACACACGCTTTCCAGGCGTGCGACTTAAACCACTCATCCATCTCTCCGAAGCCACGATTTTAGCCGATCGCCTTCGCGCGAAGCCCGTTCGGAGGCCGGTCGGCGGCATGCCGGCTACGATCCCCGTCGATGACGACGCCAGGAGCAATCCCTCTTCGCCACGGCCCCGCAGCGCCGTGGCTGGCCGGGCTGTTGCTGGCCGGGCTGCTGGCCCTGTCGCCGATGGCCTGGGCGGCCTCGGACGTCGGCGCGGCGACGCAGCCCTTCGATGCGCTGTACGCCGAGATCACCGGCCCCGCCTCGCTGGACCTGCGCCACGACGTCACCGCCGCCAAGGTGGAGCGGCTGCGCGCGCTGCTGCCCGCGGGCGATGCGCTGCGCGACGCACGCTTCCGCTCGGTGGATTGCGGCAGCAAGCGCTGGAGCGACAACGAACGCGCGCTGGCCTATTCCCGGGAGGCCTTGACCCTCGCGCAGGCGGTGAACGACGTGCCGGCGCAAGGCCGCGGCCTGATCTGCATCACCGCCTACGTGTTGCCGCTGCAAGGCCCGAAGCAGGCGCTGGTGGAGATCGACAAGGCCGTGGCGCTGCTGGAGAGCGCGCAGCAGCCGCAACTGCTGGGCGAGGCGCTGATGGTGCGCGGCAGCCTGCTGTCGCGCGTGGGCGAACAGGCCAAGGCGCTGCTGGACTACCAGCGCGCGCGCACGGCCTTCCGCGACGCCGGCATCGACCACGAAGTCGACGCCTTGCTGCTGCGCCTGGCCACCACCTACCGCCGCATCGGCGACTGGTCGCACGCCGAGCAGTATTTCAACGAGTCGATGGCGCGCACACAGGCGCGGCAGGACTGGCAGGGCGTGGCGGGCATCCTGATCCAGCTCGGCCACCTGCATGCCGAGGCGGAGTCGCCGGACAAGGCGCAGGCGGCGTTCGAGCGTGCGGTCGAGGTGGCGGGCGAACACGGCCACGGCGACCGGGCCGCCTATGCTCGCCTCGGCCTCGCCTCGGCCCAGGTGGCGCAGGGCCGGCACGGTACGGCGCTGGCCACGCTGGAACAGGCGCGCGCCGGTTTTGCCGCGGCCGGCATCACCCAGAACGAAGGCATGCTGCGGCTGCTCACCGGCCAGGCGCTGGCCGGACAGGGCCGGCACCAGCAGGCGCTGACGATCTACCGCCAGGCGCTGCCGCTGATGCAGCGCGAGGGCAACGAGCGCTACCTGGCCTGGACCTACCAGTCGATGGCCGCCAGCGAGGAAGCGCTGGGGCGCAGCGCCGCGGCGCTGGACGACTTCAAGCGCTACAGCGAGCTGCAGGCCGGCCTGCAGCGCAGGATGCAGTTGGAGCAGAACCGGCTGCTGGCTTCCGAGCACGAGTTGCGCACGCGCGAGCTGGAGAACCGGCAGTTGCGCGTCGAGGCCGAGGCCCAGCGCCGGCACGTCGCCGCGCTGGAGCGTGCGCGCGCCTGGCAGACGGCGGCGCTGGTGCTGGGTGCGCTGCTGATCGTCGTGCTGGCGGCGCTGGCGCTGCGGCAGCAGCGCCGTTCGCGCCACTTGCGCACGCTGGCGATGACCGACCAGCTCACCGGCGTGGCCAACCGGCGCGTCATCGAACGCATCGTCGACACCGCGCTGGCCCGGGCGGCGCGCACCGGCGCGCCGCTCGCGCTGCTGGTGCTCGACCTGGACCACTTCAAGACCATCAACGACCGCTACGGCCATGCCACGGGCGACGCGGTGCTGCGCGCCGCCACCGCCGCATGGAAGGCGCATCTGCGCGGGGACGACGCGCTGGGCCGCTTCGGTGGCGAGGAGTTCATGATGGTCTGCACGGGCGCGTCGAACGCGCTGGCGCGCACCATCGCCGAACGCCTGCTGAACGCCACGCGCGCCGTGCGCCTGCCCGACGTCGCGCCCGAGCTGCGCATCAGCACCAGCATCGGCATCGCCGAAGCGCAGCCGGGCGACACCCGCGACAGCCTGTTCGCCCGCGCCGATGCGGCGCTGTACCGCGCCAAGGCGCTGGGGCGCGACAGGGTCGAGTCCTGAAGGGGCTCAGAACGGCCAGGCCGGCTTCGCCACCGTCATGTCCACCTTGCGCACCGTGCCGTGGTCGTTGGTGCCGGTGTTGGCGTAGAAGAACGCCGGCTGCGCGTCGTAGCGATAGCTGTCGACCTGGTTGGAAGCGGCGGCCGAGTACTTGACGCCCCACAGGTCGAAGGTCGCGCGCTGGTCGCGCTGCGTGATGGTGGACAGCGCCAGCAGCAGGTTGTCGTTGCCGTCGGTCTTCGGCCGGCTGGTGTACTGGCCGTAGCCGAGCGCCGCCTTCTTGGCGTCCCATTCGGCGCCCGAGGCGGCGCCGGCGGCGAGCTGGCGGGCATGCAGGTAGAGCAGGGTGACGATGTTCCAGCCCTGGGTGACGTTGCCGGTGCGCTCGGCCCAGTGGTGCACCCACTGCATGTAGAACGCCAGGCGCTCGCCGTTCTGCGCCGCGTAGCGGTCGTCGGCCCACAGGGCCTGGTAGGCGGCCTGGACCGGCGTGGCGTTCGCCTTGGCGGCGACGATCCGGTCGAAGGCGCTGCGGTAGCTCACGCGGGCGTTCTCCTCGTTCACGCCCAGTTCGCGGAACAGGCGCCACTTCTTGTGCAGCGGGAACAGGTTGTTCGAGACCTCGCCGCTGCGTCCGCCATAGACATCCAGCTCGCCGAGCTGCAGGTTGTGGCCCAGTTCGTGGCTCTCGCCCCAGCCGCGCGGGGTGACGCCCCAGGTCTGGTCATAGGGGTTGCCGGAGCAGCCGATGCCGCACTGCGCGTAGACGTCGGCGTTCACGTGCTGGGTGCCGGGGCCGCGATGCAGCGTGGCATCGGTGCAGTTCCAGCCGCGTGCGGCGCAGAACGATCGCACCGCGTCGGGCAGGCTGCGGCCACCGCGGGCGAAGCCGGCCAGGTCGTAGTCGCTCTCGAAGAACAGGTTCACCATCTCGTCGAGATACCGGTCCACGTTGCCCTGATAAGGCGTGTCGTTGATCACCTCGCGCAGCATGTCCACGCGGGTGTGCGCTTCCAGGCCGGCGAGCTTGATCTCGGCCCATTCGAACGGCGTGTCGGCGAGCGCGGTGACGAAGGCGGCCCGATCGCCGTTGGCGGTCAGGTCGAGGAAGGGCTGGCGCGCCGCGCCGCGCAGCCGCAGCGTCACCACCTGGCCGGGCGTGGCGCCGCTGAATTGCAGTTGCAGCAGCCCGCCGTAGGGCGTGACCACCGGCACCGGCGCATTGCCGGCCAGGCGGATGGCGGGGCTGGCCAGGTAACGCGGCCGGGTGTAGTCGCGGCTGCTGCCCCACTTGGTGGAGCCGCTGCGCTGTGTGTTGATGCGCAGCGCCACGCTGGCCTGGCCGGCGTCGAGCAGCGTCACCTGCAGCGGCTGCCCCGGCGCGGCGAAGCGGCCGATGGCGGTGAAGCCGTCGGCGCCGGTGAGGGTGACCTTCACCGTCTCGTCGGCGCTGGACACCGGCAGCGTGGCCGCCTTGCCGCCGAGGTAGGAGCCGAGATCGGTTTGGCGCCCGCCGGCATGGCGCACATAGCTGACCCAGGCATCGGCGATCACCGCGCGCTGGAAATCGGCCGGTTTGGCGGCCTTGTCGAGCGGGTAGGCGATCTGCTTGCGCACCGTGTCGGCCCACAGCGAGAGCAGCCGCAACAGCGTGGTGTTCGGCGTGGTGAACAGGTTGCGGCCGGCGCTGTTGAAGGCATCGAGCTGGCCGCGCACGTCTTCGGCCGGCGCCAGCACGTCGGCGTCAAAGGCGGTCACCTCGTCGCAGTCGGTGTCGCTGCAAGGGCTCCAGTCGTAGTTGGTGCGCAGCGTGTTCCCGGCCAGCCGCTCCAGCAGCGGCAGGATGGCGCCGAACTGCGCGGTCGCCTTCTCGTTGGCGCTGCTGCTGCGCCCGGCCGCCACCTTGTCCTCGTCCCAGAAGTTGCCGCCGTAGCCGCCCAGCTCCAGGTCCATGGCCGCCAGCACCTGGCGGCCGGAGGGGCTGTCGCCCCAGCCGTTGTCGTGCACGTACAGCACCGGCTTGCCGGCTTGCAGCAGGTCACGGATGCGGGCGGTCAGCGTGTCGCTCGCGGCGACGTCGCCGCCGACGATCACCAGCGCCATGCCGGCCGCGCAGGCGCTGTCGGCCAGCGCGTCGCAGGCCGCATCCTTGGCGCTGACGCCGGCCTTGGCGAGGCCGTCCAGGGTGTCCTTCGCGGACAGGCCGACGATGCTCAGGTTCAGCGGCGCCGGCAGCGCGCTGTCGGCATGGCCGCTCGCCAGCCAGGCCAGCAGGCGGCGGAACGCGGGGGCGTGGTTCAGGTTGGCGTTGCCGCGAAACTGCGCGAGCACGTTCTCGCCGTAGCCGGCGGCGCGGCCGCCGTGCGCCGTGCTGATCGCGGCCAGCCGCTGCCCGCCGTCACCGACGATCAGCGGCTGGGCGGACTCCGGGTTGCCGGGCACGATGAACTGGCTGCTGGCGCCGGGCAGGTATTCGCTGCTGACGCCGGCATACAGCGCGCCGATGCGGGCGGCCTGCTGCTGCGCCAGTGTGCGCGCATGGTCGAGGGCCCGGGCCATGAGGGCTTGCGCATCGGTCAGCGCGGATGGATCGCCGCTGGCGAGCGCGGCATCGATGCCGTTGGCCGGCCCTGGTGAGGGTTGCGTCGGGGCGGGCGCGGGTGCCGGCGTCGTGCCGGTGCCGTTGTCCGGCGTGCCGCTTCCGCTTCCGTTTCCACCACCGCCGCCGCCGCAAGCGGTCAGCAGGCCCAGCAACAGCAGTGTCGATGCAGCGATCCTGCGCAATTCCCGCCTCCCCGTCGTGATCTCGTTGTTGCTCCGACCCGCCGGGTCGAAGTGGGGAAAATCGTATCAACGCTGGCGGGAAATGCCGTTTGTTCCTGGTGATGGTTGTCACAAAGTGGTGCTGAACGGCCGAGCGCCGGCCTCAGCCCGCCCCCGGCCCCTTGCCCTTGAGCAAGGCCATCGCGGTGCCGATCAGCGCCGACACCTCGCCCATGTGGCCGGGCACGATCATCGTGTTGTTCTTCTGCGCCAACTGGCCGTAGGCGTCCACCGCCTTCTCGGCCACCTTGAGCTGCACCGCCTGCTCGCCGCCAGGCGACTGGATCGCCGAGGCGATCTTGCGGATCGCGTCGGCCGTGGCGTCGGCCACCGCGGTGATCGCGGCGGCCTCGCCCTGCGCCTTGTTGATCTCGGCCTGGCGTTCGCCCTCGGAGCGCGCGATCGACGCCTCGCGCTCGCCGCTGGCGATGTTGATCTGCTCCTGCTTGCGGCCCTCGGAGGCGGCGATCAGCGCGCGCTTCTCGCGCTCGGCGGTGATCTGCGCCTGCATCGCGCGCAGGATCTCGGCCGGCGGCGTCAGGTCCTTGATCTCGTAGCGCAGCACCTTGACGCCCCAGTTGGCCGCCGCGTCGTCCAGCGCGCTGATCACCGAGGCGTTGATCGCGTCGCGCTCCTCGAAGGTCTTGTCCAGCTCCATCTTGCCGATCACCGAGCGCAGCAGCGTCTGCGCCAGTTGCGTGATCGCGACCACGTAGTTGCTCGAGCCGTAGCTGGCGCGCATCGGGTCGGTGATCTGGAAGTAGATGATGCCGTCCACCTGCAACTGCGTGTTGTCCTTGGTGATGCAGACCTGGCTCGGCACGTCCAGCGGCACCTCCTTGAGCGAATGCTTGTAGGCCACGCGCTCGATGAAGGGCACGACGAACTTCAGCCCCGGCGTCAGCGTGCGGTCGTACTTGCCGAGCCGCTCGACCACCCAGGCGTGCTGCTGCGGCACGATCTTGAAGGTGCGGACGATGAAGATGCCGGCGATGACCGCGATGATCAGGGCGATTTCCATGGATGGCTCTCGTTCGATGGATGGGATCAGTGGGAGGAGGAATCCGGCGCGAGCACCAGCCAGTTGCCTTCGACCGCGGCGACGCGGTGCTCGCCGGCCGTTCGCGCGGCGCCCGGCGCGAGACGCGCGGTCCACTGCGTGCCGCGGTAGCTGACGCGCGCGGTGCCGTCGCTGCCCCAGGCTTCGACGAGCACGCGCTCGCCGATGTCGAGGTTGACGTCGCGGTTGCTCGCCGCCGGCGCCGAGCGCGGATGGCGCGCGCGCTTGAAGTGCCACAGCGCGGTGGCGGCGGCGGCCACCAGCGCGGCCACGACCACCTGGGCGGACGGCGCGAGGCCGAGGTGCGCGGCCAGCGCGCCGGCGGCCAGGCCGAGCGCGATCATCAGCAGGTAGAAGGTTCCGGTGGCCAGCTCCGCGGCCACCGCGACACCGGCGGCCACCCACCACAGCGTGGCGGCAGACAGGTCCATGCATTGCTCCTCGAAGCCCGACGCCGCGCAGTGTACGGCCGGCGCGAAGCCCTACACTGCGCGCTCTTTCGACCACCGCCACCGCCCCGAGGCCGCCCATGCTGCGTTTCAGCTTCCCGATCGTCATCATCGACGAGGACTACCGTTCGGAGAACGCGTCCGGCCTCGGCATCCGCGCGCTCGCGCAGGCGATCGAGAAAGAGGGCTTCGAGGTGCTGGGCGCCACCAGCTACGGCGACCTGAGCCAGTTCGCGCAGCAGCAAAGCCGCGCCAGCGCCTTCATCCTGTCGATCGACGACGAGGAGTTCTCCGCCGGCCCCGAGATCGACCCGGCGGTGGTGAACCTGCGCAAGTTCATCAGCGAGATCCGCTTCCGCAACTCGGAGATCCCGATCTACCTGTACGGCGAGACGCGCACCTCGCAGCACCTGCCCAACGACATCCTGCGCGAGCTGCACGGCTTCATCCACATGTTCGAGGACACGCCGGAGTTCGTCGCGCGCCACATCATCCGCGAGGCCAAGAGCTACCTCGACGGACTGGCGCCGCCGTTCTTCCGCGCGCTGGTCGACTACGCGCAGGACGGCTCGTACTCCTGGCACTGCCCCGGCCACAGCGGCGGCGTCGCCTTCCTGAAGAGCCCGGTGGGGCGCATGTTCCACCAGTTCTTCGGCGAGAGCATGCTGCGCGCCGACGTGTGCAACGCGGTCGACGAGCTCGGGCAACTGCTCGACCACACCGGCCCGGTGGCGGCTTCCGAGCGCGGCGCGGCGCGCATCTTCAACGCCGACCACTGCTTCTTCGTCACCAACGGCACCAGCACCTCGAACAAGATGGTGTGGCACCACACGGTGGCGCCCGGCGACGTGGTCGTGGTCGACCGCAACTGCCACAAGTCCATCCTGCACTCGATCATCATGACCGGCGCGGTGCCGGTGTTCCTGCCGCCGACGCGCAACCACTACGGCATCATCGGCCCGATCCCCGAGCGCGAGTTCACGCCCGAGGCCATCCGGCGCAAGATCGCCGCCAACCCGCTGCTGGCCGGCGTCGACCCCGACAGGATCAAGCCGCGCATCCTGACGCTGACGCAGAGCACCTACGACGGCGTGCTCTACAACACCGAGACCATCAAGCACTCGCTCGACGGCTACATCGACACGCTGCACTTCGACGAGGCCTGGCTGCCGCACGCCGCCTTCCACAAGTTCTACGCCACCTTCCACGCGATGGGCAAGAACCGCGAGCGGCCGAAGGACCAGCTCGTCTTCGCCACGCAGTCGACGCACAAGCTGCTGGCCGGGCTGAGCCAGGCCTCGCAGGTGCTGGTGCAGGACGCGGCCAACCGCAAGCTCGACCGCCACCTCTTCAACGAGGCCTACCTGATGCACACCAGCACCAGCCCGCAGTACGCGATCATCGCGAGCTGCGACGTGGCCGCGGCGATGATGGAGGCGCCCGGCGGCACCGCGCTGGTGGAGGAGAGCATCCTCGAGGCGCTCGACTTCCGCCGCGCGATGCGCAAGGTCGAGAAGGACTACGGCCGCGGCGACTGGTGGTTCAAGGTCTGGGGCCCCGACAAGCTGGCCGCCTCGGGCATCGGCGCCAGCGCCGACTGGATGCTCAAGGCCGGCGAGAAGTGGCACGGCTTCGGCGACCTGGCCGAGGGCTTCAACCTGCTCGACCCGATCAAGAGCACCATCATCACCCCGGGGCTGGACGTGACCGGCAAGTTCGCCAAGACCGGCATCCCGGCGTCCATCGTCACCAAGTTCCTCGCCGAGCACGGCGTGGTGGTCGAGAAGACCGGCCTGTATTCGTTCTTCATCATGTTCACCATCGGCATCACCAAGGGCCGCTGGAACACGCTGCTGACCGCGCTGCAGCAGTTCAAGGACGACTACGCGCGCAACCAGCCGATGTGGAAGATCCTGCCGGAGTTCTGCGCCCAGCACCCGCGCTACGAGCGCATGGGCCTGCGCGACCTGTGCCAGAGCATCCACGAGACCTACGCGCGCGGCGACATCGCGCGGCTGACCACCGAGATGTACCTGTCGAACCTGCACCCGGCGATGAAACCGAGCGACGCCTACGCGCACATCGCGCAGCGCCGCACCGAGCGTGTCGACATCGACGCGCTGGAAGGGCGCATCACCACCGCCTTGCTGACGCCGTACCCGCCGGGCATCCCGCTGCTGATCCCCGGCGAGCGCTTCAACCGGAAGATCGTCGACTACCTGAAGTTCACGCGCGAGTTCAACGCCGCGTTCCCCGGCTTCACGACCGACGTGCACGGGCTGGTCGCCGACGAGGACGGCGTGCCGGGCGCGCCGAAGCGCTACTACGTGGACTGCGTGAAGGGCTGAGGCCTTGGACGCGAGCGCGCCCGGCTACCCGCGCCTGCTGGGCGACGTCGGCGGCACCAACGCGCGCTTCGCCTGGCTGGCCGCGCCGGGCGCCGCGCTCGCCGGGTTCGACAGCCTGCGCTGCGCCGAACACGCCTCGCTGGCCGACGCGATGCGCCGCTACCTCGACACGCAGTGCCTGCCGGCGCCGCGGCGCTGCGCGATCGGCATCGCCAACCCGGTGGCCGGCGATCGGGTGCGCATGACCAACCACCACTGGCAGTTCTCGATCGAGGCGCTGCGCGCGCAGTTCGGCCTGGAGCGGCTGCTGGTCATCAACGACTTCACCGCGCTGGCGCTGGCGTTGCCGGCGCTGCGGCCGGCCGATCTGCGCCAGGTCGGGCCGGGCACGGCGGCCGAGCACGCGCCGCTGGCGCTGCTCGGGCCGGGCACCGGCCTGGGCGTCTCGGGCCTGCTGCCGGCGCCGGGCGGCGGCGTGGTCGCCATCGAGGGGGAGGGCGGCCACGTCACGCTGGCCGGCGCCACGGCGCTGGAAGACGCGGTGATCGCGCGGCTGCGCGAACGCTTCGGCCACGCCTCGGCCGAGCGCGCGCTGTCGGGGCCGGGGCTGGTCAACCTGCACGCCGCGCTGTGCGAACTGGACGGCGCGGCGGTCGAGACCCTCGATGCCGCCGCGATCAGCGCGCGCGCCCAGGCCGGCGAGGCGCGCGCCGGCCGGGCGCTCGATCTGTTCTTCGCGCTGCTCGGCACGGTGGCCGGCAACCTCGCGCTGTCGCTGGGCGCGCGCGGCGGCGTGTACATCGGCGGCGGCATCGTGCCGCGCCTGGGCGGGCGCATCGAGCAATCGGCCTTCCGCGAGCGCTTCGAGGCCAAGGGGCGTTTCGCCGCCTACCTGCGCAACATCCCGACCTTCGTCGTGCAGGCCAGCGGCTCGCCCGCGCTGCTCGGCGCGGCGCGGGCCCTGGACGAACTCTCGAACTGAGCGCGACGGCCGCGCGTCAGGCGGCGTCGGAGCCGGCCATCACGTGGCTGAAACCGCCGTCGACGTAGGTGATCTCGGCGCTGATGCCCGAGGCCAGGTCGGACAGCAGGAAGGCCGCGGTGTTGCCCACGTCCTCGATGGTGATGGCGCGCCGGATCGGCGTCATCGCGGCGAAGTCGGCCAGCAGCTTGCCGAAATCCTTGATGCCCGAGGCGGCGAGCGTCTTGATCGGCCCGGCCGACAGCCCGTTGACGCGGATGCCGCGCGCACCCAGCGAGTGCGCCAGGTAGCGCACGCTGGCCTCCAGCGAGGCCTTGGCCAGGCCCATGGTGTTGTAGTGGGGCACGTAGCGCACCGCGCCCAGGTACGACAGCGTCAGCAGCGAGGAGCCTTCGCGCAGCATCGGCAGCGCCGCCTTGGCCATCGCCGGAAAGCTGTAGGCCGAGATGTCGTGCGCGATGCGGAAGTTCTCGCGCGACAGGCCGTCGAGGAAGTCGCCGGCGATCGCCTCGCGCGGCGCGAAGCCGATCGAGTGCACGAAGCCGTCGAACTGCGGCCAGGCCTGGCCGAGCTGCGCGAACAGCGCGGCGATCTGGGCATCGTCGCCGACGTCGCACTCGAAGGTCAGCGTCGAGCCGAACTCGGCGGCGTATTCGGCGATGCGCTCCTTGAAGCGCTCGCCCTGGTAGCTGAAGGCCAGCTCGGCGCCCTCGCGGCGGCAGGCCTTGGCGATGCCGTAGGCGATCGAGCGGTTGTTCAGCAGGCCGGTGATGAGGAAGCGCTTGCCGGCAAGAAAGCCCATGGAGTCTCCGCGTGGCTGGTTCGGGGGGGGAAGGGGCCGGATTTTGGCATGCGCCCGGGCGCCGCGGGCCCCTCTTGACAGCCGGCCGGCTTGCCGGTACCTGCGCGGCGCGCTACAATCCGTCGTTTTCGAGAAAGCTGCGTGGGCGGATTCTTCCAGCCCATTTTTTTTGCTCGATCGTTTTTTGAAGTCTTTGCGAAGGTTGACGAACCAGTGACGAGTTGGCAAGCCAGCGTCGAACGCACCGTGACCGGCCTGGGCTACGAGCTCGTGGACACCGAGCGCAGCGCCGGGGGCTTGCTGCGCGTGTACATCGACCGCCTGCCGGGCGACCCGGGCGGCGAGTTCGTCACCGTCGACGACTGCGAGCGCGTCACGCGCCAGTTGCAGCACGTGCTGGAGGTCGAGAACTGCGCCTACGCGCGGCTCGAGGTCTCGTCGCCGGGGCTGGACCGGCCGCTGAAGAAGCCGGCCGACTACGCGCGCTTCGCCGGCTCGGCCGTCGAGCTGACGCTCAAGCTGGCCTTCCAGGGGCGCAAGAAGTACAGCGGCGTGCTGCAGCCGCAAGGCGAGGGCTGGCGCCTCGTCTTCAACGACGGCAAGACCGATCAGGCACTGGATTTTTCATTCGACGAAGTGCGCGAGGCCCGGCTGGTGCCGGTGATCGACTTCAAGGGGCGGCGCGCCGCCGCCGCGAAGCCGGACACCGACGCGGCCGCCACCGCGCCAGAGGCAGACGGAGGTCGTGAGCGATGAACCGCGAATTGTTGATGCTGGTGGACGCCATCTCGCGCGAGAAGAGCGTCGATCGCGAGGTGGTGTTCGGCGCGGTGGAGGCCGCGCTGGCCTCGGCGTCGAAGAAGCTGCACGGCGGCGAGGTCGACATGCGCGTGTCGGTCGACCGCGAGAGCGGCGAGTACGAGACCTTCCGCCGCTGGCACGTGGTGCCCGACGAGGCCGGATTGCAACTGCCCGACTCCGAGATCCTGCTGTTCGAGGCCAAGGAGCAGATCGCCGACATCGAGGTCGACGACTACATCGAGGAGCCGGTCGAGTCGGTGTCGATCGGCCGCATCGGTGCGCAGGCCGCCAAGCAGGTGATCCTGCAGAAGATCCGCGACGCCGAGCGTGAGCAACTGCTCAACGACTTCCTGTCGCGCGGCGACAAGATCTTCGTCGGCACCGTCAAGCGCCTCGACAAGGGCGACATCGTCGTCGAGTCGGGCCGCGTCGAGGGCCGGCTGCGCCGCAACGAGATGATCCCGAAGGAGAACCTGCGCAGCGGCGACCGCGTGCGCGCCTTCATCCTCGAGGTCGACCCGACGCTGCGCGGGCCGCAGATCATCCTGTCGCGCTCGGCGCCGGGTTTCATGATCGAGCTGTTCCGCCAGGAGGTGCCCGAGATCGAGCAGGGCCTTCTGGAGATCAAGAGCTGCGCGCGCGACCCCGGCAGCCGCGCCAAGATCGCGGTGGTGTCGCACGACAAGCGCGTCGACCCGATCGGCACCTGCGTCGGCGTGCGCGGCTCGCGTGTCACCGCCGTCACCAACGAGCTGGCCGGCGAGCGCGTCGACATCGTGCTGTGGTCCGACGACCCGGCGCAGTTCGTGATCGGCGCGCTGGCGCCGGCCAACGTGCAGTCCATCGTCGTCGACGAGGAGCGCCACGCGATGGACGTGGTGGTCGACGAGGAGAACCTCGCCATCGCGATCGGCCGCGGCGGCCAGAACGTGCGCCTGGCCTCCGAGCTGACCGGCTGGCGCATCAACATCATGACCGCCGAGGAATCGGCCACCAAGCAGGCGGCCGAGAGCGACGCGATCCGCAAGCTGTTCGTCGACAAGCTCGACGTCGACGAGGAAGTCGCCGACATCCTGATCGCCGAGGGCTTCACCAGCCTCGAGGAAGTGGCCTACGTGCCGATGCAGGAGATGCTCGAGATCGAGAGCTTCGACGAGGACACCGTCGGCGAGCTGCGCACCCGCGCCAAGGATGCGCTGCTGACGATGGAGATCGCCCGCGAGGAGAAGGTCGAGGAGGTCTCGCAGGACCTGCGCGACCTCGAGGTCGACGGCCGCGGCATCGCGCCCGAGCTGATCGCCAAGCTGGCCGACGGCGGCATCCACACCCGCGACGACCTCGCCGACCTGGCGGTCGACGAGCTGACCGAGATGACCGGCGTCGACGAGGCGCAGGCCAAGGCCTTGATCATGAAGGCGCGCGAGCACTGGTTCACCGCCTGACCGCCACGCCGCCACGAGACAGCGCTAGACAGAGCTAGACCCAGCAAGGAACACCCACAATGGCTTCGACCACCGTCGCCCAACTCGCCGCCGAGCTGAACCGCCCGGCCGCGGCACTGCTCGAGCAGTTGCAGTCCGCCGGCGTCAAGAAGGCGTCGGCCGACGACATGCTCAGCGAGGCGGACAAGGAACGCCTGCTCGACTTCCTGCGTTCGGCCCACGGCACCGCCGGCGGCGAGCGCAAGAAGATCACGCTGACGCGCAAGTCGACCAGCGAGATCAAGCAGGCCGATGCGAGCGGCAAGGCGCGCACCATCCAGGTCGAGGTGCGCAAGAAGCGCACCTTCGTCAAGCGCGACGACGTGGGCGCCGAGGAGCCCGCCGCGCCGGTGATCGACGAGGCCGAACTGCAGCGCCGCGAGGAAGAGGCGCGCGCCCACGCCGAGCTGCTGCGCCGCCAGGAGGAAGACCTGGCCGAGAAGCGCCGCCAGCGCGAGGAGCAGGAAAAGCGCGACCGCGAAGCCGCCGAGGCGCGCGCCGCCGAGGCCGCGCGCCGCGCCGCCGAGGAAGCCGCCGCCGCGCTGGCCGCGGCCGCCGCCAAGCCCGAGAAGAGCAAGGCCGCCGCGGCCGCCGCCGAGCCCCCGGCCGCGGCGCCCGCCCCGGCGCCGGCCGAGCCGCCCAAGCCGGCGCTGCGCGTCGTCAAGGCCGCCGACGTGGCCAACGAGGAAGCGCAGAAGGCCGCCGATCTCACGCGGCGCCGCCAGGCCGCCGAGGCCGAGGCGCGCGCCATCCGCGAGATGATGAACGCGCCCAAGAAGGTGCTGGTCGCGAAGAAGCCCGAAGAGCCGGCCAAGCCGGCCACCGAGATCAAGGGCACGATCCACAAGAAGGCCGGTGCGCCGGGTGCGGCCACCGCCGCCGCCGCGCCGGGCGCTGCCAAGCCGGGCGACAAGAAGTCGGTCAAGTCCGAGAAGCTGTCGTCGAGCTGGGCCGACGACGCCGCGAAGAAGCGCGCCGCGCTCAAGGGCCGCAGCGACGGCCCGGCCGGCGGCGCGCGCGCCGGCTGGCGCGCGCCGCGCGGCGGCCGCCGCGGCGAGCGCGGCGAGGGCTCCGGCTCGAACTTCACCCCGCCGACCGAGCAGGTGGTGCAGGAGGTGCACATCCCCGAGACGATCTCGGTGGCCGACCTCGCGCACAAGATGTCGGTGAAGGCCTCCGAGGTCATCAAGCAGTTGATGAAGCTGGGCCAGATGGTCACCATCAACCAGCAGCTCGACCAGGAGACGGCGATGATCGTCGTCGAGGAGATGGGCCACAAGGCGCTGGCCGCCAAGCTCGACGACCCGGAAGCCTTCCTCGAGGAAGAGGCCGCCGAGGGCGCGCACGAGGCGACGCAGCGCGCGCCGGTGGTCACCGTGATGGGCCACGTCGACCACGGCAAGACCTCGCTGCTCGACTACATCCGCACCAGCCGCGTCGCCGCGGGCGAGGCCGGCGGCATCACGCAGCACATCGGCGCGTACCACGTCGAGACGCCGCGCGGCATGATCACCTTCCTCGACACGCCGGGCCACGCCGCGTTCACCGCGATGCGCGCGCGCGGCGCCAAGGCGACCGACATCGTGATCCTGGTGGTGGCCGCCGACGACGGCGTGATGCCGCAGACCAAGGAAGCCATCCACCACGCCAAGGCGGCCGGCGTGCCGATCGTCGTGGCGATGAACAAGATCGACAAGCCCGAGGCCAACGCCGAGCGCGTCAAGAGCGAACTGGTGGCCGAGGAGGTCGTGCCCGAGGACTTCGGCGGCGATTCGCCCTTCGTGCCGGTGTCGGCCAAGACCGGCCAGGGCATCGACGAGCTGCTCGAGCAGGTGCTGCTGCAGGCCGAGGTGCTGGAGCTGAAGGCGCCGGTCGACGCGCCCGCCAAGGGCCTGGTGATCGAGGCGCAGCTCGACAAGGGCCGCGGCCCGGTGGCCACCGTGCTGGTGCAAAGCGGCACGCTGAAGAAGGGCGACGTGGTGCTGGCGGGTTCGAGCTACGGCCGCGTGCGCGCGATGCTCGACGAGAACGGCAAGCCCACCGAATCGGCCGGCCCGTCGATCCCGGTGGAGATCCAGGGCCTGACCGAAGTGCCGCAGGCCGGCGACGAGTTCATGGTGCTGGCCGACGAGCGCCGCGCGCGCGAGATCGCCACCTTCCGCCAGGGCAAGTACCGCGACGTGAAGCTGGCCAAGCGCCAGGCCGCCAACCTCGAGTCGATGATGGAACAGATGGGCCAGGGCGAGGTGCAGAGCCTCGCGCTGATCATCAAGGCCGACGTGCAGGGTTCGCAGGAGGCGCTGGCGACCTCGCTGCAGAAGCTCTCCACCGACGAGGTCAAGGTGCAGATCGTGCACGCGGCGGTGGGCGGCATCAGCGAGAGCGACGTCAACCTCGCGATCGCGTCGAAGGCCATCATCATCGGCTTCAACACCCGCGCCGACGCCGGCGCGCGCAAGCTGGCCGAGAACAACGGCGTCGACATCCGCTACTACAACATCATCTACGACGCGGTCGACGAGGTGAAGGCGGCGATGGGCGGCATGCTGGCGCCCGAGCAGAAGGAAGAGGCGATCGGCACCGCCGAGATCCGCCAGGTGTTCGTGGCCTCCAAGATCGGCACGGTGGCCGGCTCGATGGTCACCTCCGGCCTGGTGCGCCGCGGCGCGCGCTTCCGCCTGCTGCGCGAGAACGTGGTGGTCTACACCGGCGAGGTCGAGTCGGTTCGGCGCCTGAAGGACGACGTGCGCGAGGTCAAGGAAGGCTTCGAGTGCGGCATCAAGCTGAAGAACTACAACGACATCAAGGAAGGCGACCAGCTCGAGTTCTTCGAGATCAAGGAGGTGGCGCGGACGCTGTAAGGCGGCACCGGCCTCGTCCCGAACCCCGCCTTCCAAAAGAGGGCGGGGTTCGCGTTTAGGAGCACACCATGCGACACAAGCGTTCCATCCCCAACCGCGGCTACCGCATCGCCGACCAGATCCAGCGCGACCTGGCCGAGCTGATCCGCGAGCTGAAGGACCCGCGCATCGGCATGGTCACGCTGCACGCGGTGGAGGTGTCGGCCGACTACGCGCACGCCAAGGTCTACTTCTCGCTGCTGGTGGGCGACCCGGCCGAATGCGAAACGGCGCTCAACGAGGCCGCCGGCTGGCTGCGCAACGGCCTGTTCAAGCGCCTGCAGATCCACACCGTGCCGACGCTGCACTTCCACTTCGACCGCACCACCGAGCGCGCGGCGGAGCTGAACATCCTGATCAGCCAGGCCAACGCGACGCGGGCGAAAGAATGACCCCCCCCCGTAGCGCCTTCGGCGCTCCCCCCCAGGGGGGCGCCGCCAGCGGCCCGGCAGAGCCGGTTCCGCGGCGGCCGCTGGGTCGGGGCCGCGTGCCGCGGCGCGCCGTGCACGGCGTGCTGCTGCTCGACAAGCCGGTGGGCCTGTCGAGCAACGATGCCTTGCAGCGCGCCAAGCGCCTGTACCGCGCCGAGAAGGCCGGCCACACCGGCACGCTCGACCCGCTGGCCAGCGGGCTGCTGCCGATCTGCTTCGGCGCGGCCACCAAGTTCTCGCAGGCCAGCCTGGACGCCGACAAACGCTACCTCGCGACGCTGGCGCTCGGCCAGACGCGCCGCGGCGGCGATCTCGAAGGCGAGGTGCTGCGCACGCGGCCGGTGAACGCGACGCGCGCCGACGTCGAAGCCGCCTGCGCGCGCTTCACCGGCACCATCGAGCAGACGCCGCCGATGCACTCGGCGCTCAAGCACGAGGGCAAGTCGCTCTACGAATACGCCCGCGCCGGCGTCGAGGTCGAGCGCGAGGCGCGCCGCGTGACGATTCACGCGATCGACATCGTCGAAGGCGATCATCGGCGCTGGCTGCTCGACGTGCGTTGCAGCAAGGGCACCTACATCCGCACGCTGGCCGAGGACATCGGCGAGGCGCTGGGCTGCGGCGCGCACCTCGCGGCGCTGCGCCGCACCGGCTCGGGCGCGCTGACGCTGCAAGGCGCCGTGACGCTGGAAGCGCTCGAGGCGATGGACGAACCCCAGCGCGACGCGCAGTTGCTCAGCGCCGACGCGCTGCTGGCCGACTGCCCCGAGGTGCGCCTGGGCGCCGAGGACGCCGCGCGCTTCCTCGCCGGCATGCGGCGCCGCCTCGCGCTGGCCGACGCGCCGCAGGTGCGGGTGTTCGGCCCCGAGCCGCGCGCCTTCCTCGGCTCGGCGCACATCGTCGCCGGCGAACTGATTTCCACCAGGCTGCTCAGCCCGACCGAGGTGCAAGGCCTCGTCGTGAACGATAGAACCGAAAGAACCGCATGACCCGCCAGATCCGCAACATCGCGATCATCGCCCACGTCGACCACGGCAAGACCACGCTGGTCGACCAACTGCTGCGCCAGAGCGGCACCTTCCGCGACAACGAGAAGATCGCCGAGCGCGTGATGGACAGCAACGACCTCGAACGCGAGCGCGGCATCACCATCCTGGCCAAGAACTGCGCCGTGGAGTGGAAGGGCACGCACATCAACATCGTCGACACGCCGGGCCACGCCGACTTCGGCGGCGAAGTCGAGCGCGTGCTGTCGATGGTCGACTCGGTGCTGCTGCTGGTCGACGCGGTCGAGGGCCCGATGCCGCAGACGCGCTTCGTCACCAAGAAGGCGCTGGCGCTGGGCCTGAAGCCCATCGTCGTCGTCAACAAGGTCGACCGCCCCGGCGCGCGGCCCGACTACGTGATCAACGCCACCTTCGAGCTGTTCGACAAGCTGCACGCGACGGAGGAGCAGCTCGACTTCCCGGTGATCTTCGCCTCCGGCCTGAACGGCTGGGCGACGCTGAAGCAGGGCGAGACCGGCACCGACCTGGCGCCGCTGTTCGACGCGATCCTGCAGCACGTGCCGGCGCACGAGGGCGCGGCCGACGCGCCGCTGCAACTGCAGATCTGCTCGCTCGACTACTCCAGCTACGTCGGCCGCATCGGCATCGGGCGCGTCAACCAGGGCACGCTGAAACCCATGCAGACCGTCGCGGTGTACGCCGGCCCGGAAGCGGCGCCGTTCAACGCGCGCGTCAACCAGGTGCTGAAGTTCGAGGGCCTGGAGCGCAAGCAGGCGACCGAAGCCGGCCCGGGCGACATCGTGCTGGTCAACGGCATCGAGAACATCGGCATCGGCGTCACGCTGACCGACCCCGAGAACCCGGCGCCGCTGCCCATGCTCAAGGTCGACGAGCCGACGCTGACGATGAACTTCTGCGTCAACTCCTCGCCGCTGGCCGGTCGCGAGGGCAAGTTCGTCACCAGCCGGCAGATCTGGGACCGTCTGCAGCGCGAGCTGCAGAGCAACGTCGCGCTGCGCGTCAAGGAGACCGACGAGGACGGCATCTTCGAGGTCTCCGGCCGCGGCGAACTGCACCTGACCATCCTGCTGGAGAACATGCGCCGCGAGGGCTATGAACTGGCCGTCAGCAAGCCGCGCGTGGTGTTCCACGAGGTCGACGGCGAACGCCAGGAGCCGATCGAACTCGTGACCGCCGACGTGGAAGACCAGCACCAGGGCGCGGTGATGCAGGCGCTCGGCGAGCGCAAGGGCGAACTCGTCAACATGGAGCCTGACGGCATGGGCCGCGTGCGGCTCGAATACCGCATCCCGGCGCGCGGCCTGATCGGCTTCCAGAACGAGTTCCTCAACCTGACGCGCGGCACCGGGCTGATCAGCAACATCTTCGACGGCTACGAGGCCTTCAAGGGCGAGATCGGCGGGCGCAAGAACGGCGTGCTGATCAGCCAGGACGACGGCGAGGCCGTCACCTACGCGCTGGGCAAGCTCGACGACCGCGGCCGCATGTTCGTCAAGGCCGGCGACCCGCTCTACGAGGGCATGGTGATCGGCATCCACAGCCGCGACAACGACCTGGTGGTCAACCCGGTGCGCGCCAAGCAGCTCACCAACTTCCGCGTCTCGGGCAAGGAAGACGCGATCAAGATCACCCCGCCGATCCTGCTGACGCTGGAGTACGCGGTCGAGTTCATCGCCGACGACGAGCTGGTCGAGATCACGCCGAAGTCGATCCGCATCCGCAAGCGCCACCTCAAGGAACACGAGCGCAAGCGCGCCAGCCGCGAGGCGGCATGACGATGACGCACCGCCGCGCGGTGCTGACGATGATCGCCGCGACGCTGATGTGGAGCATCGCCGGCGTGGTGTCGCGCCACATCGAGGCGGCGCGCGGTTTCGAGGTCACGTTCTGGCGCAGCTTCTTCAACGCCGCCGCGATGGCGCTGCTGCTCGGCGCGCTGCGCGGGCCGGCGGCGCTGCTGCGCTCGCTGCGCGGGGGCGGCCGCACGCTGTGGCTGTCGGGCCTGTGCTGGGCGGTGATGTACGTCGCCTTCATGCTGGCGTTGACGCTGACCACGGTGGCCAACGTGCTGGTGCTGATCGCGCTGACGCCGCTGATCACCGCGCTGGCGTCGCGCTTCGTGCTCGGCCACCGGCTGGCCGCGCGCACCTGGGGCGCCATCGTCCTGGCCGGCGCCGGCATCGTCTGGATGTACGCCCGCGAACTCAGCGGCGCCGACGCGCGCAACCTGCTGGGCATGGCCGTCGGCCTGGCGGTGCCGCTGGCGGCGGCGGCGAACTGGACACTGATGCAGCACAACCGCGGCGCGGCGGCGCAGGACATGCTGCCGGCGGTGCTGATCGGCGCCGTGCTGTCGGCCGCCGCCACGCTGCTGCCGGCGCTGCCCTTCGCCGCCACCGGGCGCGACCTGGGCCTGCTCGCGCTGCTCGGCGTGGTGCAACTGGCGATTCCCTGCCTGCTCGCGGTGATGGTGGCGCGCGTGCTGCCGGCGCCGGAGATCTCGCTGCTCGGCCTGCTCGAAGTGATCTTCGGCGTGCTGTGGGCCTGGCTGGGCGCCGGCGAGACGCCCGGCCCCACGGTGATCAGCGGCGGCGCGCTGGTGCTGGCGGCGCTGGCCGGCAACGAGCTGCTGGCCTTGCGCGAACGCGGGCCGTAGCGCCGCGCAGCGGGCTTTCCCTCGGCGCCGCGCGCGGTGGGTGCGGCTAGCATGCCGCGACCCCGAGCGACGAAAGAGCCAAGCATGCAACAGCTGTCCGGCCTGGATGCGAGTTTCCTGTACCTGGAAACCGCGGAGATGCCGATGCACGTCGGCGCGCTGAGCCTGTACGAGCTGCCGCGCAACCACCGCGGTGACTTCGCCGCCGAGCTGCGCGCGCACATCGCGGCACGGCTGCCGCTGCTGCCCGCGCTGTGCCGCAAGCTGGCGTGGATGCCGCTGAACCTGGCCGCGCCGGCCTGGGTCGATGCGCAGCCCGACCTCGACGAGCACATCGTCGCCATCCGCATGCCCGCGGGCAGCGGCCAGGCCGAGCTGGAACGCAAGATCGGCGAGCTGCACCCGGTGCTGCTCGACCGCAGCCGGCCGCTGTGGAAGTTCCACGTCTTCGACGGCCTCGCGCCGGGGCCGGAAGGCGAGAAGCGCGTCGCCGTCTATTCGCAGCTCCACCACGCGGCGGTGGACGGCCAGGCCGCGGTGGCGCTGGCGCAGGTCATCCTCGACCTCGGCCCGCAGCCGCGCGAGATCGAGACGAAGAAGCTGCCGCGCCGCCGCAAGGGCCGGCTCGGCACCACCGAGATGCTGCGCGGCGCGCTGTCGCATCAACTGGAGCAGCTCGGCAGCCTCGTCAAGGCGCTGCCGGCGGCGGTGGGCGCGGTGTCGCAGGTGGCCGCGCGCAGCGCCGGCGGCGCGCTGGGCGAGACCGCCGCGGCGCTGTGGGCGCGCATCGGCGGCGGCGCGGCGCCGAAGAAGCGCGTCGGCAACCTCGGCCTCGCGCCGCGCACGCGGCTGAACACCACCATCTCCGACACGCGCGCCTTCGCCGGCGTCAGCCTGCCGCTGGCCGAGCTGAACACGGTGCGGCGCCGCCACGGCGCGAGCCTGAACGACGCGCTGCTGTTCGTCATCGGCGGCGCGCTGCGGCGCCACTTCGCCAAGCACGGGCCGCTGCCGCGCAAGTCGCTGCTGGCCGCGGTGCCGATCTCGCTGCGCGAACGCGGCGACGCCGCCGCCAACAACCAGGCCTCGATGACGCAGATGAGCCTGGGCACGCACCTGGCCGACCCGGCGGCGCGGCTGGCGCACGTGCTGGCGGCCAGCGCCTCGATGAAGGCCACGCTAGTCGGCATCAAGAACCTGCTGCCGACCGACTTCCCGTCGATGGGTGTGCCCTGGCTGATGGAGGCGCTGACGGCGGTCTACGGCCGCGCCGGGCTGGCCGACCGCGTTCCGCCGCTGGCCAACCTGGTGGTCTCCAACGTGCCCGGCCCGACGGTGCCGCTGTACCTGGCCGGCGCGCGCATGCTCGCCAACTACCCGGTGTCCATCGTCGTGCACGGCGTGGCGCTGAACGTCACCGTGCAGACCTACGACCAGCAGCTCGACCTGGGCATCATCGCCTGCGCCGACGCGATGCCCGAGGTGGCCGAGTTCGCCGCGCACATCGAGACGGCGTTCGAGGAGTTCAAGGGCCTGCCGGCGGCGGCGCCGGCCGCCGAACCCACCATCAAATCCAAGGCCAAGCCTGTCGCCAAGGCGACGCGCAAGCCTAGGGCCTGTTAACGCCATGAGAGGGCTCGCGCCGCTGCCTGGCTGGCCCCAGGGCTAGGCGTGAGCGAGGCCGCGTGCCTGTGGCACGCAACGAGCGAGCAACGACGCCCTGGGGCCAGCCAGGCAGCGGCCCTGCGGGTGATCTCGGCAAACAGCCGCCAGCCGCGTTGCACGGCTTGCCCAGGCGCCCAGCATGGGCTGCGCCGCGCGCCTTGCTGGCGGCTGTTTGCCGAGTCACGCGAGCCATCTCATGGCGTTAACAGGCCCTAGGGCAAGCGCTCCAGCCGCGAAGCGGGCAAGCCGCTAACATGCCCCGGTGAAATCCGATCCGACGAGCGAACACCCGGGCATTCATTTCGAGGATCTGCGCGCGCCCCATGCGCTGCTGCTCGCGCTGGAGGGCCGCGCGCCGTGGGAGTACGCCGCGCTGCTCGCGGCGATGCCCTGGCTGCGCCGGCTGCCGCGCGGCGACGGCCATCCGGTGCTGGTGCTGCCGGGCCTGGGCGCCAACGACTTCACCACGCGGCCGCTGCGGCGCTTTCTCGACAGCCTCGGCTACGTCACCCACCCCTGGGGCCAGGGCTTCAACTTCGGCCCGCGCCAGGGCGTGCTGGAGCGCTGCACGCACGACGTGCGGCGGCTGTTCAACGCGCATTCGCGCAAGCTCAGCCTGATCGGCTGGAGCCTGGGCGGGCTGTACGCGCGTGAACTCGCCAAGGAACTGCCCGACCACGTGCGCTGCGTGATCACGCTGGGCACGCCCTTCACCGGCCATCCGCGCGCCACCAACGCGTGGCGCTTCTTCGAGCTGGTCAGCGGCCAGTCGGTGCACGACCCGAAGGTGCTGGCGCAGATCCGCCGCGAGCCGCCGGTGCCCACCACCTCGATCTGGTCACGCAGCGACGGCATCGTCGCCTGGCGCTGCAGCGTGGTCGCGCCCGGCGCGCAGGCCGAGAACATCGAGGTGCACGCCAGCCACATGGGCATGGGCATGAACCCGCTGGCGCTGTACGCGGTGGCCGACCGCCTCGCGCAGCCGGCCGGGCACTGGAAACCCTTCGAGGCGCGCGGCGCGCGGCGCTGGTTCTTCCGCACGCCGCAGCAGCCGCAGCGCCACTGAGATGCAGATCGGCGCGAACGGCATACGCCTCGAGGTCGACGAGCGCGGGCCGGCCGGCGGCGAGCCGCTGCTGATGATCATGGGCCTGGGCATGCAGCTCGTGGCCTGGCCCGAGGGCCTGGTCGACCAGTTGGCGGCGCGCGGCTTCCGTGTCATCCGCTTCGACAACCGCGACATCGGCCTGTCGCAGCCCTTCGATCACCTCGGCGTGCCGAACCTGGCCGCCGCCGCGCTGCGCCACGCCGTCGGCCTGCCGGTGGCCAGCCCCTACCGGCTCGCCGACCTGGCCGACGACTGCGCCGCGCTGATCGCGGCGCTCGGGCTGGACAGCGCGCACGTGTGCGCCGCGTCGATGGGCGGCATGGTGGCGCAGCACCTCGCGGTGTGGCATCCGCTGCGCATGCGCAGCCTGACGCTGATGATGACCACCAGCGGCGCGCGCAGCCTGCCGCAGCCGAGCCTGAAGATGCGCATGGCGCTGCTGTCGCGGCCGCGCCATCCGGGCGACCCGGCCAGCGTGGCCGAGCACCTGGTGCGCCTGCACGGCATGATCGCCGGCCCCGGCTACCCGATGCCGGAAGCGCAGCGGCGCGAGCACATCGAGGCCTGGATGCGGCGCTCGCACCGCCCCGGCGCGGTGCTGCGGCAGCTCGCGGCCATCGCCGCCGACGGCGACCGCACGCCGCTGCTGGCGCGCATCGCCGCGCCCACGCACGTGATCCACGGCGCCGACGATCCGCTCGTGCCGCTGGCCTGCGGGCAAGACCTGGCGCGGCGCATCCGCGACGCGACGCTCGACGTGATCGCCGGCATGGGCCACGACCTGCCCGAGTCGCTGTGGCCGCGCTTCGTCGCGGGCATCGCCGGCGCGGCGGCGCGCGCCGCCGATACGACTGTGTCGCGCGGGTAAAGCCGCGCAGCCGCCGTGCACGGCGGCGCGCGGCCTGGCGTTTCGGGGCTGAACCCTTTCCGAAGGAGCGCCCCATGAGCAAGCCCTCGATCCGATTCTTCACCCTGGGCGCGGCCGCCGCGCTGAGCCTCGCACTGGCCGGCTGCGTGGTCGCGCCGGCGCCTTACGGGTCCTACGGCTATTACGGCGAGCCGGTGTCGGTGGCGCCGCCGCCGCCGCAGGTCGAATACATGCCGGCCGCGCCGGCGCCGGGCTGGCTGTGGATCGGCGGCTTCTGGAGCTGGCGCGCCAATCGCCACGTGTGGGTCGGCGGCCACTGGGAGGCGCCGCGCCCCGGCTACCGCTGGGTGCCGCACCAGTGGCAGCGACAGGGCCAGGGCTGGCGCGAGCGCCCCGGCTACTGGAACCGGCGCTGAGCCCGCGCGGGGCTGAGACAATGCGGGCCTCGCCGACAGCCCGCAGACTCCCCCGCATGACCTCGCCCTGGCGCCTCAGCGTCGCGCCGATGATGGACTGGACGGACCGGCACTGCCGCTTCTTCCACCGCCTGATCACCCGGCAAACGCGCCTGTACACCGAGATGGTGACCACCGGCGCGCTGCTGCACGGCGACGTGCCGCGCCACCTCGGCCACCGCGAGGAGGAGCATCCGCTCGCGCTGCAGCTCGGCGGCAGCGAACCCGACGACCTGGCGCGCTGCGCCAGGCTCGCCGAGCAATGGGGCTACGACGAGGTCAACCTGAACTGCGGCTGCCCCAGCGAGCGTGTGCAGCGCGGCGCCTTCGGCGCCTGCCTGATGGCCGAGCCGGCGCTGGTGGCCGACGGCGTCAAGGCGATGCGCGACGCGGTGGCGATCCCGGTGACGGTCAAGCACCGCATCGGCATCGACCGCATCGAGAGCTACGACTTCGTGCGCGACTTCGTCGGCACCGTGGCGGCGGCGGGCTGCGAGGTCTTCATCGTGCACGCGCGCAACGCCTGGCTGCGCGGCCTGAGCCCGAAGGAGAACCGCGAGCTGCCGCCGCTGCGCTACGAGTTCGTGGCACGCTTGCAGAACGACTTCCCGGCGCTGCGCTTCGCGCTCAACGGCGGCGTGGCGGGCAATGCGCAGATCGAGGCGCTGTTCGCGCAGGGCATGCAGGGCGTGATGGTCGGCCGCGCGGCGTATCACCATCCGTGGCTGCTGGCCGAGTGGGACGAACGCTTCCTCGGCGCCGCGCCGGCCGCGCGAACGCGCGAGCAGGTCGAGGCCGCGATGGTCGACTACATGGAGCGCGAAGCGCGCCAGGGCGAGCCCTGGGCGCACATCGCGCGCCACATGCTCGGGCTGTGGAGCGGCGAGCCGGGCGCGCGCCGCTGGCGCCAGGTGTGGTCGGACCACCGGCTGAAGGCGCTGGCGCCGGCCGCGGTGGCCGGCCTCGCGACTCAGGCGCGGCGCGACGGCCAGGTGGCCAGCACCACGCCGGCCAGCGCGAGCGCGAACGCGCTGGCCTGAGCCGGCGTGAAGCGCTCGCCGAGGAAGGCCACGCCGATGGCCGCCGCGGCCACCGGCAGCATCACCGTGAACACGCCGGCCTGCGAGGCCGGCACGTGCTTCAGGCCGGTCATCCACAGCCACACGGTGACCATGCTGGCCGCCAGCGAGTAGAACAGCAGCAGCCACCAGTGGCCGGCGCCGACGCTCGCGAAGTCGAAGCCCAGCGCCTGCCACAGCCCGAACGGCGTCACCAGCAGCAGGCCCCACAGGTTGATCAGCGCGCTGATGCGCTTGGCAGAGACCTTGGCCGCCAGCTTCTTGCCGAGCACGACGTAGATCGCCTCGCAGGTCACCGCGCCGAGCAGCAGCAGGTTGCCGACCAGCCCGCCGAGGTCACCGCCGGCATGCTTGCCGAAGGACACCAGCGCGATGCCACCCACCGCGCAGGCGATGCCCACGGCCACGCGCGGCGCGATGCGTTCCTTCAGCAGCACGCGCGACAGGATCGCCACCACCGCCGGGATCGCCGCCATGATCACGCCGGAGGCCAGCGCCGAGGTGCGCGCCACGCCGAACAGCATGCACACCGAGAACAGGAAGTTTCCGAAGAAGGACTCGAGGAACAGCAGCCGGCGGTCGTGCCGGCTCAGCGGCGCCTCGCCCGGCTGGCGCTTCACCCAGCCGGCCATCGCGACGGCGGCGATGCCGAAGCGCAGCCAGGCCAGCAGGAACACCGGCAGCACCAGCACCAGCACTTTCGACAGGCCGACGTAGCTGCCCACCAGCGCCATGCCGGAGGCCAGGCACAGGTACGACAGCCAGGGAACGGGGTGTGCCATCGCGTCAGAACAGCTCGGCGTAGCGGCGCAGTTCCCAGTCGCCGACGTGGCGCGCGTAGGCGGTCCATTCGGCGCGCTTGGCGGCGATGAACTCGCGTGCCAGCGTGGCGCCCAGCGCCTCGCACAGCGTCGCGTCGGCTTCGAGCGCATCGACGGCTTCGCCCAGGCTGCGCGGCAGGCGCGCGGCGCTGGGCTGCTCGAACAGGTCGTCGTGGCAGGCGGGGCCGGGATCGCTGCGCCGGGCGATGCCGTCCAGCCCGGCGGCGATCAGCCCGGCCGTGGCGAGGTAGGGATTCGCCGAGGCGTCCGGCAGGCGCCATTCGAAGCGGCCGGGCAGCGTGCGGACCAGCGCCGTGCGGTTGTTCGGGCCGTGCGCGACGAACGCGGGCGCCCAGCTCGTGCCCGACAGCGACTCGCCGACGACGAGGCGCTTGTACGAGTTCACCGTCGGCGCGGCCAGCGCCGCGAGCCCGGCCGAATGCGCCAGCACGCCGCCGATGAAGTGCCACGGCACGGCCTCGTCGCCGCAGCCTTCGAGCGACACGTGGAAATGCATGCCGCTGCCCGGCTGGTCGGCGAAGGGCTTGGGCATCATCGAGAACACCATGCCGCGCCGCTCGGCCAGCGCGTGCGCGGCCTGCTTGAAGAGCATCAGCCGGTCGGCGCTCGCCAGCGCGTCGGCGTGCAGGAAGTTGACTTCGTACTGGCCTTGCGCGTCTTCGTGATCGGCCTGCAGCACCTCCAGCCCGCAGGCCGCCAGCGCCGTGGCCAGCTCGTGCAGGAAACCGGCCTGGCGTGGCAGGCTCTTCAGGTCGTAGGACGGTTTGGCGAGGCGGTCGTGGTCGTCGGCCGGCGCGTAGCCGCGCTCCGTGCGCCGCAGCAGGAAGAACTCCGGCTCGATGCCGGTGTGCAGCGTCCAGCCGCGCTCGGCCAGGCGCGCGACCTGGCGCCGCAGCACCTGCCGCGGGCAGGCGTCGAAGGGCACGCCGGCGACGAAGCCGTCGCAGACCAGGCGCGCATGGCCCGGCAGCCACGGCAGCGCGCAGGCGCTGGCGAGGTCGCCGCGGCCGTAGTACTCCGAGCGCGGCCCCATGCGCGGCAGGCCAGTGCCGGCGATCGACGGCCCCGAGAAGCCCGCGCCCGTCTCGACCAGCGTGCGCAGTTGCGCCAGCGGCAGCAGCTTGCCCTTGGCCACGCCGTGCAGGTCGGTGAACTGCGCGACGAGCGTGTGCACGCCCTGCGCGGCGAGCCGCTCGCGCAGGGCGTCGATGGCGTCGCCGGTCACGCGGCGGCAGCCTTCAGCGAGTCGCGCAGAATGGCCATCGCCTCGTCGAACACCGGCTGCTGGATCGTCAGCGGGAACAGGAAGCGCAGCACGTTCGCGTCGACGCCGCAGCTCAGCAGGATCAGCCCGCGCCGCAGCGCCTCGGCCTGCACCTTCTTCGTGAACTCGGCGTCGGGCGCGCCGCCGCCGGGCTGGTCGAACTGCACCGCCACCATCGCGCCGAGGCCGCGCACGTCGGCGATCTGCGGCACCTCGCGGCGCATGCCGTCGAGCACGGCCTTGAGCTGGTCGCCCAGCGCCGCGCCGCGCTCGGGCAGCCGCTCGTCGCGCATCAGGTCGATGATCGCGTGCGCCGCGGCGATCGCCAGCGGGTTGCCGGCGTAGGTGCCGCCCAGGCCACCGGGCGCGGGCGCGTCCATGATCTCGGCCTTGCCGGTCACCGCCGACAGCGGCACGCCGCCGGCCAGGCTCTTGGCGATGGTCATGAGGTCGGGCGTGACACCCATTGCACCGAAATGCTCCATCGCGAACAGGCGGCCGGTGCGGCCGAAGCCGGTCTGGATCTCGTCGGCGATCAGCACGATGCCGTGCTCGTCGCAGAGCTGGCGCAGCCATCGCACCGCCTCGGCCTGGATGACGTTGAAGCCGCCTTCGCCCTGCACCGGCTCGAACACGATGGCCGCGACGCGGCTCGGCTCGATGTCCGCCTTGAAGAGGTGGCCCAGCGCCTTCTTCACCTCGGCCAGTGGCGTGTGCGCGTCGGGGTAGGGCGCGTGGTAGATCTCGGGCGGGAAGGGCCCGAAGCCGAGCTTGTAGGGCGCCACCTTGCCGGTCAGCGACACCGCGAACAGGCTGCGGCCGTGGAAGGCGCCGGAAAAGGCGATCACGCCCGAGCGCCTGGTGTGTGAGCGCGCGATCTTGATCGCGTTCTCGATCGCCTCGGCGCCGGTGGAGAACAGCGCCGTCTTCTTCGCGTGCGCGCCGGGCGTCAGCGCGTTGAGCTTCTCGGCCAGCGCGATGTAGCTCTCGTAGGGCACGACCTGGTAGCAGGTGTGGGTGAACTTCGCGAGCTGCGCCTCGATCGCGGCGACCACCTTCGGGTGGCCGTGGCCGCTGTTCATCACCGCGATGCCGCCGGCGAAGTCGATGAAGCGCCGGCCCTCGACGTCCCACAGCTCGGCGTTGTCGGCGCGCTCGGCGAAGAAGGTGCCCATCACGCCGACGCCGCGCGGGGTGGCGGCGGCCTTGCGGGCCATCAGTTGCTCGTTCAGGGAGTGGTTCATGGCGCTCTCCTCAGGCCGGGTCGATGCGCAGCCAGGTGGTCTTCAGCTCGGTGTACTTGTCGAAGGCGTGCAGGCTCTTGTCGCGGCCGTTGCCGCTTTGTTTGTAGCCGCCGAAGGGCACGGTGATGTCGTCCTCGTCGTACTGGTTGACGTGCACGGTGCCGGCGCGGAGCTGACGCGCCACGCGGTGCGCGCGGTTGACGTTGTCGCTCCACACGCTGGCCTGCAGGCCGTAGCTGGAGTCGTTGGCCAGCGCGACGGCTTCGGCCTCGTCGCGGAAGCGCAGCACGCTCATCACCGGGCCGAAGATCTCCTCGCGGGCGATCTTCATGTCGTTGCGCACCTGCTCGAAGACGGTCGGCTGCACGTAGAAGCCGCCGGTCTCGGCGCGCGCGCGCGCGCCGCCGGTGACGAGCTTCGCGCCCTCGGCGTTGCCGGCGGCGATGTAGCCCAGCACGGTGTTCATCTGCGTCTCGTCGACCAGCGCGCCCATCGCGGCGCTGCCCGACAGCGGATCGCCCGGCGCGTAGCGGGGCGCCTCGGCGGCGACGACTTCGAGGAAGCGGTCGGCCACGCGCTCGTGCACCAGCACGCGCGAGGGCGCGTTGCAGCTCTCGCCCTGGTTGAAGAACATGCTGCCGGCCACCGTCTTGGCGGCGCGCTCGACGTCGGCGAAGTCGTCGAACACCACGAAGGCCGACTTGCCGCCCAGTTCGTTGTAGACGCGCTTGAGGTTGCTCTGCCCGGCGTACTCGAGCATCTTGCGGCCGACGCGCGTGCTGCCGGTGAAGCCGATCGCGTCGACGTCCATGTGCAGCGCGAGCGCCTCGCCGGCCTCGTGGCCGTAACCCGGCACGACGTTGAACACGCCGTCGGGCAGGCCGGCCTCGACGGCCAGCTCGGCCAGGCGCAGCGCCGTCAGCGGGCTCTTCTCGCTGGGCTTGAGCACCACGCTGTTGCCGGCCGCCAGCGCCGGCCCGAGCTTCCAGGCCGCCATGATCATCGGGTAGTTCCAGGGCACGACGACGCCGACCACGCCCATGGCCTCGCGCGTGATCAGCGCCAGCGCGTTCGCCCCGGTCGGCGCGATCTCGTCGTAGACCTTGTCGACGGCCTCGGCGTACCAGGCGATGGTGCGCGCGGTCGCGCCCACGTCGACGGCCAGGCTGTACTGGATCGGCTTGCCCATGTCGAGGGTTTCGAGCAGGGCCAGTTCGTCCTTGGCGGCGAGGATCTTCTCGGCGAAGCGCTGAAGCACCTTCTTGCGCGCGGCCGGCGGCTTGCCGGCCCAGCGCGCGTCGGCGAAGGCGGCGCGCGCGGCCACGACGGCGGCGTCGATGTCCTCGCTTCGGCCGCGCGCGATGTCGCCGAGCGCGCGGCCGTCGATCGGCGAGCGCTTGGCGAAGGTCTCGCCGCTGCGGGCGGCGACGCGCTGGCCGGCGACGAAGGCGCGGCCGTCGATGCGCAGCGCCGATGCGGCGGCATGCCAGTCGGGGGCGGGCTTGTTCATGGGGATTTCCTGGGTCGGGGTGGCGACGATGAAACGCCCGTGGCCTGAACGGGGCCACGGGCGCAGAGCGTCGTCGTCGAACGAGCCCGCCGCGACGGCGGGCGGAAGGTCAGAACGACACCAGCACCGAGGCGCCGAAGAGGTGGTTGGTCTTGCTGTAGCTGTCGTTCTTCACGTCGTAGAAGACGGGCAGGTTGGCGCGGTCGAGGCGGTACTCGACCTTGAAGGTAGTGTTCAGGTTGAAGAGGTAGCTCGCGCCGAGCGTGAGCGCCATGCGGTTGGCGCCGCGCTCGGGATCGCCGTTGAGGTCGGGGCCGATGCCGTTGCGGTCGTCGGCCACGGCATAGCCGAGCAGGCCGCCGCCGTTCTTCTTGTTGGCGAGGTAGTCGAGCCGCGCGGTGGTCTCGAAGCGCGGATCCCACTTGTAGGCGGCCAGCGTCGACAGGCCCCACCAGCGCGCGTCGCGCAGATCGCCGGTGTCCGGGTCGAGGGTGATCGCGGCGCGCTTCTGTTGGCCGAAGCTCACCTGGCCCTGCACCGTCCAGTCGCCGCGGATGAAGTAGGCGTCGAGCTCGAACAGGTCGACGCGCGAGTCCTTCTGCGCGACCACGTCGCCGTTGACGTCGACGACGTTCTCGCTGAAGTTCGCCGCCTTGCCGTGCGCGCCGGCGAAGCCGAAGCCCTGGAACTCGCCCTTGGCGTAGTCGACGCGGTAGGCCAGCACCGGCGTCTTGTTGCCCGAGGTCTTGCGGCTGGTGTTCATGTTGGCCAGCATGGCCTTGTAGATCCACTTGCCCTCGGTGATCTCCAGGCCGGCGCCGGTGTAGGCGGTGGGCAGCGTGAAGTCGAACAGCAGGTTGTGCGTGATCAGCTTGTTCAGCGTGGGCTGCAGGTACTCGTAGCCCGACCAGTCGGGCACCTGGCCGGCGATGAAGCGCGTCTGCAGGTCGGTCAGCGGCACCGACACGCTGGCCTCGTGGATCGGCGAGCTACCGTCGAACGCCGCGCCGACGCCGCGGTTCGGCGCCAGCGTCAGGCGCCAGCGCGTGCCGGAGTCGGTTTCCTTCTGGAAGTCGAGCACCGCGGCGCCGAAGTAGGAGTTGTCGTAGTTGTAGCCGTCGTCGTCGACGCGGTTCAGGAACTGGAAGCCGGCGTTGTCCTGGCGCTTGTTGTAGATGAAGGTCGGGTCCATGTAGCCCGAGATCACCAGGCCCTTCAGGCCGGAGGCCTCGCGCGCGTCCTCGATGGCCTCGGTCTTCACCGCGATGCGGTTGAACTCGGCGGCCTGCTCGGGCGTCATGCCCCACTGACCGGCGGCCGGCTTGGGCGCCGCCTCGGCGGCCTTCTGCCGGCCTTCGAGCTCGGCGACGCGGTTCTTCAGCTCCTGGATCTCCTTGAGCAGTTCGGCGTTGGACTGCGCCGCGGCGCCGCTCGCGAAGCCGGCCCCGAGCGCGAGCACGACGGCCTGGGCGAGGGCGTTGGGTTGCCAGACTTTCATTTCGGGTTCTCCTCGTGGGTCAATCGGTTTCGGTTGTCGTCGTTCGTTGCTTCATCCGCCGCGCGCGGCGGCCGCGAGTTCCCGGCTGCGGCGGCGCTCGGCGCGCGCGATGGCCAGGCTGGCCAGCACCACGCCCACCGAGACCACCAGCACGATGATGGCGGCCACCGCGTTCACGCTCGGGTTCAGGCCCAGGCGCGCGCGCGAGAAGATCACCAGCGGCATGGTCGTCGAGCCGGGGCCGGACAGGAAGGCCGACAGCACCACGTCGTCGAGCGAGAGCGTGAAGGTCAGCAGCCAGGCCGACAGCAGCGACTGCGTGATCATCGGCAGCGTGACCAGGTAGAACACCTGGTGCGGGCGCGCGCCCAGGTCCATCGCCGCCTCTTCGAGCTGCGGGTTCAGGTCCTGCAGGCGCGCCTGCACCACCACGGTGGCGTAGGCCATGCCCAGCAGCAGGTGGCCGAGCCAGATGGTCAGCATGCCGCGCTCGGGGAAGCCGAGCACGCGCTGCACCGACACCAGCATCAGCAGCAGCGACAGGCCGATGATCACCTCGGGCATCACCAGCGGGGCGTTGACCATGCCGCTGAAGACCGTGCGGCCGGTGAAGCGGCGGTACTTCACCAGCGCGAAGGCGGCCAGCGTGCCCAGCAGCACCGCGCCGCAGGCGGTGAAGAAGGCGACCTCGAGGCTCAGCCACAGGCCGGCGATCATCTCGCGGTCGCCGGGCAGCGCCGCGTACCACTTCAGCGTGAAGCCGGCCCACATGTTCGGGATCGGCGAGTCGTTGAACGAGTAGATCACCAGCGCGACGATCGGCAGGTACAGGAAGGCGTAGCCGGCGATCAGCCAGGCCCGCGAGAAGCCGCGCGCGAAGCCGGTGCCGAACCAGGTCTTGCGGCCGCTCATCGCTTCTGCTCCTGGGCCTGCGCCTGGTAGCGGTTGAAGATCGCCAGCGGCACGATGATCAGCAGGATCATCACCACCGCCACGGTGGAGGCCATCGGCCAGTCGTTGTTGCTGAAGAACTCGTCCCACAGCACGCGGCCGATCATCAGCGTCTGCGGGCCGCCGAGCAGCTCGGGGATGACGAACTCGCCGATGCAGGGGATGAACACCAGCATCGCGCCGGCGATGATGCCGGCCTTGGACAGCGGCACCGTCACCTTCCAGAACGCCACCCAGGGCGTCGCGCCGAGGTCGGCGGCGGCTTCGAGCAGGCGCAGGTCGAGCTTGGCGAGGTTGCCGTACAGCGGCAGGATCATGAACGGCAGGTAGGTGTAGACCATGCCCACCACCAGCGAGAACGGCGAGTTCATGAACTTGCCCAGCGCCGGGATCACGCCCATCGCCAGCAGCAGGTGGTCGAGCTTCAGCGCGATCAGCAGGTCGGACACCCAGCCGTGCTCGGTCAGCAGCCCCTTCCAGGCGTAGACGCGCAGCAGGAACGAGGTCCAGAACGGCAGCATCACCAGCATCAGCAGCGCCGGCTGGAGCGTGGCCCGGGCGCGCGCCATGAAGTAGGCGAAGGGGTAGCCGATCGCCAGGCACAGCACGGTGGTGACGGCGGCGTACTTGATGCTCGACAGGTAGGTCTTGAAGTAGAGGTCGTCCTGCGTGATGAAGACGTAGTTCGACAGCTTGACCGTCAGCGCCAGCACGCCGTCCTGCAGCGTCAGCACGTCCTTGAAGACCACGCCTTCCATCTCGGAGATGCTGATCTTCAGCACGATCAGGAAGGGCAGCAGGAAGAACACCAGCAGCCACAAATAGGGCACGCCGATCACGGCCGTGCGGCCGCGACCGATGACCGCCCCCAGCTTGCCGAGTACGGCAAGCAGCCCCCCGAGGGGGCCTCGCCCGGCTTCGGGCGGCCGGGCGCCGGGCTCGCGGGTGGTTCTCATTGCGTCAGCACCACCTGCGACTGGCGCGACCAGTGCGCCCAGGCTTCGCTGCCCCAGGTCAGCTCGTGCTCGCGGTGGCGCTGGGTGTTGTTCTGGCTGATCTTGAGCACGCGCCCCGACGGCAGCTCGAGGTGGTAGACGGTGTAGCTGCCGAAGTACGACAGGTTCTTCACCACGCCGCGGGCTCGGTTGAAGCCGCCGCCGTGGTCCTCGTCGGGCGGCGCGTGCGGCGACAGGTGGATCTTCTCCGGCCGCACCGCCACCGACACCGGCATGCCCTGCGTGCCGGTGATGCCGTGGCCGACGTAGTGCTTCACGTCGCCGCAGTCGACCACGCAGTGGTCGGCCTGGTCGTCGGCGAGCGTGCCGTCCATCAGGTTGACGTTGCCGATGAAGTCGGCGACGAAGCGCGTCGCCGGCGTCTCGTAGATGTCGGCCGGCGCGCCGACCTGCAGCACGTGGCCCTCGCTCATGATGGCGATGCGCGAGGCCATGGTCATCGCCTCCTCCTGGTCGTGCGTCACCATCACGCAGGTCACGCCGACCTCCTCGATGATGTTGACCAGCTCGATCTGCGTCTCCTCGCGCAGCTTCTTGTCGAGCGCGCCCAGTGGCTCGTCGAGCAGCAGAAGCTGCGGCCGCTTGGCCAGGCTGCGCGCCAGCGCCACGCGCTGCTGCTGGCCGCCGGAGAGCTGGTGCGGCTTGCGCTGCGCGAACTTGCCGAGCTGCACCAGCTTGAGCATGGCCTCGACGCGCTCGGCGATCTGCTCGGCCGCCATGCCGTCGCGCTTCAGGCCGAAGGCGATGTTGTCGCGCACCGTCAGGTGCGGGAACAGCGCGTAGCTCTGGAACATCATGTTGATCGGCCGCTCGTAGGGCGGCAGGCCGGCGAGGTCCTGCCCGGCCAGCACGATGCGCCCCGATGTCGGCGTCTCGAAGCCGGCCAGCATGCGCAGCAGCGTGGTCTTGCCGCAGCCCGAGGAACCGAGCAGCGCGAAGATCTCGCCCTTGGCGATGTCGATCGAGACGTGGTTGACCGCGACGGCGCCGCCGCCGAAGTCCTTCACGACGTCCTGGATCTGGAGGAATGCCGCCGCGCTCATCGTGTGCTCACAGGCCCGTCTTGAAGCCCGTGTACAGGCGCGTCATCGTGCGGCGGATGTCGTTGGACAGCGCGTCGGGCGCCTGCATCTTCTTCATGTCCTCCGCGCTCGGGAACACCGTCGGGTTGCTCGCCACCTCGGGCTTGATGAACTTCTTCGACTCCTTGTTCGGGTTGGCGTAGAAGACCTTGTTGGTCAGGCTCGCGTGCACCTCGGGGCGCAGGATGTAGTCGATGAACTTGTAGGCGTTGTTCGGGTGCGGCGCGTCGGCCGGGATCACCATCACGTCGAAGAACAGGATGCCGCCGTTCTTGGGGATCAGCGCCTGGATGTTCTGGCCGGTCTTGCCCTCGATGGCGCGCTGGCGCGCGATGTTGATGTCGCCCGACCAGCCCAGCGCCACGCAGATCGAGCCGTTGGCCATGTCGTTGATGTAGCCCGACGAGCTGAACAGCGTCACGTAGGGCCGCACCGACTTGAGCAGCGGGCCGACGCCGGCGTAGTCGGCCTGCGCCTTGGAGTAGGGCGGCTTGCCGAGGTAGTGCAGCGCCGCCGGGATCACCTCGGTGGCCGAGTCGAGGAAGCTGACGCCGCAGCCCTTGAGCTTGGAGATGTACTCGGGCTTGAAGACCAGGTCCCAGGCGTTGTCGGGCAGGGGCATGTCGCCGAGCGCGGCCTTGACCTTGTCGACGTTGATGCCCACCGTGGTGTAGCCCCACATCCAGTTGACCTGGTACTGGTTGCCCGGGTCGAGCTTGGCGAGCTGCTCCTGCAGCGCCGGGTCGAGGTTCTTCAGGTTGGGCAGCTTGCTCTTGTCGAGCTTCAGCAGCAGCCCGCCGTCGGCCTGGATCTTGGCCCAGTACGACGAGGGCACCACCACGTCGTAGCCGGTCTTGCCCGCCACCAGCTTGGCGTGAACGATCTCGTTGTTGTCGAAGTTGTCGTAGCGGACCTTGATGCCGGTCTCTTTCTCGAAGTTGCGCAGCGTGTCCTCGGCGATGTAGTCGGACCAGTTGTAGACGTTGAGCACCTTCTCCTCGTCCTGCGCCGTCGCCGGTGGCCCCCACAGCGCTGCCGTGGCGGCCAGCGCGGCCGGTGTGATGGAGGCGAGGGCACTGAACATCCGCTTCATGGTGGATTTCCTTCGTGTCGAGGTTTCGGTGTAAGGAACGGGCTGCGGGGCAGTCTAGCGAGGTGCGTCAACGGGGCGTTAGAGGCAAACCCCGTGCCACGCCTCACAGCCAGCCGCGCGCCTCGAGGTCGGACAGCGTCAGGTCGAGGCAGCGCCGGATCAGCGCGGCCATCTCGTCGATCTGCGCGCGTGTCATCACCAGCGGCGGCGCGATGATCATGCGGTCGCCCACCGCGCGCATGATCAGCCCGTTGCCGAAGCAGTGGCCGCGGCAGACCATGCCGACCTCCAGCGCGGCGTCGAAGGTGGCGCCCGAGGCCTTGTCCTTGACCAGTTGCAGCGCGCCCATCAGCCCGCAGGTCTGCGCCTCGCCGACCAGCGGGTGCTTCGCCAGCTCGGCGAAGTGCTGCGCCAGGTAGGGGCCGATGTCCTCGCGCACGCGCTCGACCAGGCCTTCGCGCCGGATCAGGCCGATGTTGGCCACCGCCACCGCGCAGGCCACCGGGTGGCCCGAGTAGGTATAGCCGTGGTTGAACTCGCCGCCGCGCTCGATCAGCACGCGGGCGACGCGCTCGCCGACCATCACGCCGCCGAGCGGGATGTAGCCCGAGGTGACGCCCTTGGCGAAGGTCATCAGGTCGGGCCGCGTGCCCATGGTCTCGCAGCCGAACCACTGGCCGGTGCGGCCGAAGCCGGTGATGACCTCGTCGCTGACCAGCAGGATGCCGTGCTTGTCGCAGATGCGCTGGATCTCGGGCCAGTAGGTGGACGGTGGCACGATCACGCCGCCCGCGCCCTGGATCGGCTCGCCGATGAAGGCGGCCACCCGGTCGGCGCCGATCTCGAGGATCCTGGCCTCCAGCCAGCCCGCGGCCGTGCGGCCGAAGTCCTCGCGCGACTGCCCACGCCCCAGTTCGAACCAGAACGGCTGCTCGATGTGCACGATGTCGGGGATCGGCAGCCCCCCTTGTTCGTGCATGCCGCTCATGCCGCCGAGCGAGGCGCCGGCCATGGTCGAGCCGTGGTAGGCGTTCTTGCGGCTGATGATCACCTTGCGCTGCGGCTGGCCGAGCAGGTCCCAGTAGCGCCGCACCATGCGCACCACGGTGTCGTTGCCCTCCGAGCCCGAGCCGGAGAAGAACACGTGCTGGAACTGCGGCGGCGTCACCTGCGCCAGCAACTCGGCCAGCTCGATGGCCGGCGGCGTCGCGGTCTGGAAGAAGCTGTTGTAGAAGGGCAGCTCCTTCAACTGGCGCGTGGCCGCGTCGATCAGCTCCTGGCGGCCGTAGCCGACGTTGACGCACCACAGCCCCGACATCGCGTCGAGGATCTTGTGGCCGTCGCTGTCCCACAGGTAAATGTTCTCGGCGCGGGTGATCACGCGCGAGCCCTTGTGGGCCAGGCCCTTGAAGTCGGTGAAGGGGTGCAGGTAGTGCGCCGCGTCGGCGGCCTGCCAGTCGGCGGTGCTGCGGGGGGGCGCGGGAGTGAGAAGGTCATTCATTCGTGGAATCTCCGTTCGAGCGGTCGCCGCGGAACCGGCTTTGCCGGGCCGCGGGCGGCGCCCCCTCGAGGGGGAGCGCCGCAGGCGCTGCGGGGGTGGGCCAATTTCTAGACGTGAAGAAGAAGGTGCTCGCGCTCCCACGGCGAGATCACCTTCATGAATTCGCCGTACTCGGTGTCCTTGACCTCCGAGTACACCGTGATGAACTCGCGGCCCAGCACGTCGTGCAGATCCTTCTCGTCGGCCAGCCAGCCGAGCGCCTCGTTCAGCGAGCGCGGCAACTGGTACTCCGACAGGTAGGCGTCGCCCTTGCACTCGGGCGTGGGCTCGATGCGGTTCTTGATGCCCAGGTAGCCGCAGGCCAGCGTGGCGGCCAGGGCCACGTAGGGGTTGGCGTCGGCGCCGATCACGCGGTTCTCGACGCGGCGCGCCGCCGGCGTCGCCACCGGCGAGCGGATGCCGACGGTGCGGTTGTCGGTGCCCCACTGGATGTTGATCGGCGCGGCGGTCGAGCGCGCCAGGCGACGGTAGCTGTTGACGTAGGGCGCGAACAGCGCCATCGCCGCCGGCGTGTACTTCTGCAGCCCGCCGATGTACCAGTAGAACTCCTTGCTGGGCGAGCCGTCGGGGTTGCTGAAGATGTTGCGCCCGCTGGCCGTGTCGACCAGGCTCTGGTGCACGTGCATCGCGCTGCCCGGCTCGTTGGCCATCGGCTTGGCCATGAAGGTGGCGTACATCTCGTGGCGCAGCGCGGTCTCGCGGATCGTGCGCTTGAAGAAGAACACCTCGTCGGCCAGGGCCAGCGGGTGGGCGTGGAAGAAGTTGATCTCCATCTGCCCGGCGCCGACCTCGTGGATCAGCGTGTCGACGTTCAGCTCCATCTGCTCGCAGTAGGCGTAGATGTCCTCGAACAGCGGGTCGAACTCGTTGACCGCGTCGATCGAATAGGCCTGGCGCGAGGTCTCGGAGCGGCCGCTGCGGCCGCGCGGCGGGCGCAGCGGCGTGTTCGGGTCGGAGTTGCGCTCGATCAGGTAGAACTCCAGTTCGGGCGCGACCACCGGGCTCCAGCCCTCGGCCGCATAGAGGTCGCAGACGTGGCGCAGCACCGAGCGCGGCGCGTAGGGGATCAGCTTGCCGTCGCGGTCGAAGCAGTCGTGCAGCACCTGCGCGGTCGGGTCGGTGGCCCAGGGCACGATGCGCACCGTGCTCGGGTCGGGGCGCAGGTGCATGTCGCGGTCGGTGGCGTGGATCACGTCGTAGTACGGGCCTTCCTCGGGGAACTCGCCCGTCACGCCGATCGCGACGATCGCCTCCGGCAGCCGCATGCCGCGGTCTTCGGTGAATTTCTCGCGCGGCAGGATCTTGCCGCGCGCCACGCCGGTGAGATCGGGCACGAGGCATTCGATCTCGGTGACGCGGCGTTCGTTGAACCACTGTTCCAGTTCGGCGAAGCCGAAGTTCTTCTTGTCGACCATGGGGCACCTGAAGGTTGTTGCGCGTCTCGCGGCTCGTGGCCGGCTCGTAGCGCGGAGTATCTGCCGCGGTGGCGGCCGTGGCGAGCGTCAGCGCGCTGGCTGAGGCGCGCGCGGGCGGTCGCGGAAGGCGCGGCAGGCGTCGCCGAAGGCGCGCAGCAGGCGCATCGACACCGGGTTGCTCGCCGCCTGCCACTCCGGATGCCACTGCACGCACAGGTTGAAACCCGGCGCGGACTCGACCGAGAAGGCTTCCACCAGGCCGTCGGGCGCGCGCGCCTCGACGCGCAGCCCCGGGGCAAGACGGTTGATGCCCTGGCCGTGCACCGAATTGACGCGCACCTCGCGCTCGCCCAGGATGCCCGCCAGCAGGCCGCCGGGCTGCACCTCGACGGCGTGCGCGAAGTCGTACACCTCCTCGGCCGAGGCGTCGGCGCGGCCGCCGGCGCCGCGGTGGTCGTGCTGGCCGGCCACCTCGTGCACCGCCTGGTGCAGCGAGCCGCCGAGCGCGACGTTGGCCTCCTGGAAGCCGCGGCAGATCGCGAACAGCGGCATGCCGCGCGCGAGGATGCGCGGGATCAGCGGCAGCGTCCAGTCGTCGCGTTCGGTGTCCAGCGGCAAGGTGGTGTCGTGCACGCCCTCGCCGAAGTGGCGCGGATGCACGTTCGAGGGCGAGCCGGTCAGCAGCACGCCGTGCGCCAGGTCGAGCAGCGCGTCGAATTCGTCGGCATGCGCCACCGGCACGATCAGCGGCAGGGCGCCGGCCAGCCGCACCGCCTCGACGTACTTGCGGCCCGCCACGTGGAAGAGGTGCTGCCCCAGCGTGCGGTTGCACGACGGCACCAGCACCACGGGTTTGTTCATGACTGCCCCTCGTCTGTCGAGTACGCCAGCCGATCCCCCACGGGGATGCCGGCCGGCTTGGGAACGGCCCTGCGCTCGGCCAGCTTCACAGCAGATCCCTCAAGCGGTAATAAGCCATTCCGGCCACCAGCGCCGGCGTGCGCAGCAGCGAGCCGCCGGGGAAGGGGCGATGGCGGATGCGCGCGAAGGTGTCGAAGCGCCCGGCATCGCCCGCGATGGCCTCGGCCACCAGTTTGCCCGCCAGCCCGGTCAGCGCCAGGCCGTGGCCGGAGAAGCCTTGCAGGTAGTAGACGTTGGGCGCGTCGGCGAGACGGCCGAAGTCGGGCGCGCGGTTCATCGAGATGTCGACGAAGCCGCCCCAGGCGAACTCGACCTTGGTGTCCGCGAGCTGCGGGAAGGTGCGCGCCATGCGCCGCCGCATGCTGGCCACCAGGTTCACCGGCGTCGCGGTGCTGTAGCTGACGCGGCCGCCGTAGAGCAGGCGCCGGTCGACGGTGGGGCGGAAGTAGTCGAGCACGAAGTTGGTGTCGCACACCGCCGAGCCGGACGGGATCAGCGACTCGGCCAGCGCCGGCGCCAGCGGCTCGGAGGCGACGATGTAGGTGCCGACCGGCATCACGCGCGCTTCGAGCGCCGGCGCCAGGCCTTGCAGGTAGACGTTGCCGGCCAGCAGCACGTGCGCGGCGGCGACGCTGCCGCGCGCGGTGCGCAGCCTCGCGATGCGGCCGTGCTCGACGGCGCCGACGGCCGAGTCTTCGTGGATCGAGACGCCCAGCGAGGCCGCCGCGGCGGCCAGGCCCATGCTGTACTTGAGCGGGTGCAGGTGGCCGCCCCGGGGGTCGTGGATGCCGCTGTGGAAGCGCGGGCTGGCGATCCAGGCCGGCATCTCGCCGGGCTCGATCCAGCGCGTCTCGTAGCCGTAGTCGCGCTGCATCTGCTCGTGCCAGGCGCGCAGTTCGCGCGCCTTGCGCTCGCCGACCGCCAGGCCCAGGTAGCCGGGGCGCCAGTCGCAGTCGATGCCGAAGCGCTCGCGGCGCTCGCCGATCAGGCGCAGCGCCTCCATCGTCATGTCCCACACGCGCCGCGCGTCGCCGTGGCCGAGCTGCGCCTCGACCACCGCCTGGTCGCAGGCCAGCCCGGCGATCGCCTGGCCGCCGTTGCGGCCCGAGGCGCCCCAGCCGACCTGGCGCGCTTCGAGCAGCACGACGCGGTAGCCGCGGTCGGCCAGCTCGACGGCCGCCGACAGCCCGGCCAGCCCGCCGCCGACGATGGCGACGTCGGCCTCGACGTCCGATTCCAGCGCCGCGAAGCGCTGCCGACGCGGCGCCGTGGCCGCGTAGTACGAATTCCGGGTCAGTTCGAGGTCGGTTTGCAGCAGCGACATAAAAGCGGGTTCAGGCCGCGGTTTTCAGCACGTCGGCGAGCGTGCCGACGAGCTGGTCGATGTGCTGCTTCTCGATGATCAGCGGCGGCGAGAACGCGATCGTGTCGCCGGTGGTGCGGATCAGCACGCCGCGCTGCCAGCACTCGAGGAAGATGTCGAAGGCGCGCTTGCCCGGCTGGCCGGGAATGGCCTCCAGCTCGACGCCGCCGACCAGCCCGATGTTGCGCACGTCGATCACGTGGCGCGCGCCTTTCAGCGAGTGCAGCGCGTCCTCGAAGTAGGGTGCCATCTGCGCGCCGCGCGTCAGCAGGCCTTCGTCGGCGTAGGTGTCCAGCGTGCTCAGCGCGGCCGCGCAGGCCAGCGGGTGCGCCGAGTAGGTGTAGCCGTGCGCGAACTCGATCAGGTGCTCGGGCCCGGTCATGAACACGTCGTGGATTTCGCTCTTGCAGAACACCGCGCCCATGGGAACGCAGCCGTTGCTGATGCCCTTGGCCACCGTCATCAGGTCGGGCGTGACGCCGAAGTGCTGCGCCGCGAAGGGCGAGCCCAGGCGGCCGAAGCCGGTGATGACCTCGTCGAAGATCAGCAGGATGCCGTGCTTGTCGCAGATCGCGCGCAGCCGCTCCAGGTAGCCCTTGGGCGGCAGCAGCACGCCGGTGGAGCCGGCCACCGGCTCGACGATCACCGCGGCGATGGTCGAGGCGTCGTGCAGCGCGACCAGGCGCTCCAGGTCGTCGGCCAGCTCGGCGCCGTGCGCCGGCACGCCGCGCGAGTAGGCGTTGCGCGCCGGGTCGTGGGTGTGGCGCAGGTGGTCGATGCCGCCCAGCGCCGGGCCGAACATCTTGCGGTTGCCGACGATGCCGCCCACCGAAATGCCGCCGAAGTTGACGCCGTGGTAGCCGCGCTCGCGGCCGATCAGCCGGGTGCGCGTGCCTTCGCCGCGCGCGCGGTGGTAGGCGATGGCCATCTTCAGCGCGGTGTCCACGGCCTCCGAGCCGGAGTTGGTGAAGAACACCTTGTCCAGCCCCGCCGGCGTGAGCTGCGCCAGGCGCTCGGCCAGCTCGAAGGCCTTGGGATGCGCCATGTTGAAGGGCGGCGCGTAGTCGAGTTCGGCGGCCTGCCGGGCGATCGCCTCGACGATCTTGGGCCGCGCGTGGCCGGCGTTGACACACCACAGGCCGGCGATGCCGTCGAGGATCTCGCGGCCCTCGGGCGTCCAGAAATGCATGCCCTTGGCCTTGGCCAGCAGGCGTGGCGCCTTCTTGAACTGCCGGTTGGCGGTGAAGGGCATCCAGAAGGCATCCATCGCATGCGGGTGCGCCGAGCCCTGCTCGGCGACGGACAACAGGCTGGGGTCTATGGACTTGTTCATGGCGCGCTCCTGGGCAAGCGGGAAGTCTAGAGAAAGCGAGGCGCAATGTGCTTGCGCAATCGTGCCGGGTTCACCCTTGCAGTTGCAATATCATGCGGTGACGCAGCCGATACGACGCAGCCAATGCGAAACAAAGCCACGGACGTGCAACTGGATTCGATAGATCGCGGCATTCTGGACGTGCTGCAGCACGACGGCCGCATCTCCAACCAGGAGCTGGCGCAGCGTGTGCACCTGTCGCCCTCGGCCTGCCTGCGGCGCGTCAAGGCGCTGGAGGAAGCGGGCGTGATCGCCGGCTACGTCGCCTTGCTCAACCCCAAGGCGGTGGGCAAGCACGGCATCAGCTACACCATCCTGAACCTGGAGAGCATGAGCACGCCGCTGCTCGCGGCCTTCGAGCAGGCGGTGCGCGACACGCCGGAGATCCTCGACTGCTACTACGTGGCCGGCGAGAACGACTACCTGATCCGCTTCACCTACCGCGACGCCGAGGACCTGGAGCGCTTCCACTCGCAGGTGCTGATGCACCTGCCGGGCGTGGCGCGTTCCAACTCGATGCTGGTGCTGCGCACCGTCAAGAAAACGACGGCGTTTCCGCTGTGACCCGGCGCCGCGCCAGCTTGGCGGCGAAGGCCTTGGCCTCGGGGTAGACCAGCGACTCCTCCAGCGCGAGGTGCTCGCGGTACAGCTCGAGGAAGACCTCGACGCCGTGGCGCAGTTCCGCCGGGTCGTGCCAGTCATGGCCCGCCGCGATGGCGCTCAACTGCGGCGCCAGCGCGAGCCAGTCCTCCTCGATCCAGCCGTGGTCCTGCTGCAGCATGCGCACCGTGGCCACCAGCGCTTCGTCGCTGGAGGCCAGCAGGGCGGGGAACACCTGGGCCTCCTCGTCGGCGTGGTGCCGCTGCGAGGTGCTGGAGAAGAAGGCCTCGATCGCGCGCGCCTCGTGCCGCGCGTGCGCGTCGACGCCCCGCTCTGCGAGGTGTTCGAGCAGCGCGCCGAGCCGCTCCAGGTGCGCCGCGATCTGCCGGTGGCAGGCGGCCAGCGCCTCGAAGTCCGCGCCCGCCGCGCGGCGTGCCGTCGCCGATGCCATGTTCACCTCCGCGATGCCGTTGTGCCGACGGCATTGTTCGCACGCCGGCGCGCCGAGAACCTTGCGTCAGCTCAAGCGTTTTTCAGTCTGCCGCACAGGTAGGTCCAGACGAAATGCGCCGCCGCCTGGCTGCTCAGTTCGGCATGGTCGTAGGGCGGGGCGACCTCGACGCAATCCATCCCCACGAAGGGGAGGTCGGCCAGTTCTTCGAGCACGCTGAGCACCTGGTTGCTGCTCATGCCGCCCGGCTCGGGCGTGCCGGTGCCGGGCGCGAAGGCGGGGTCCAGGCAGTCGATGTCCAGGCTCAGGTAGACGGGCGGATGGCCGTGCCGCGCGAGGCGGTCGCGGATCGCCTGCAGCAACGGCGCGAGCTGCGCCGGGCTCTCCAGCCCGCGCAGATCGCGCGCGGTGAAGATCAGCCCGCCCTGGTCGCGCACGTACTCGCGCGCCTCGCGCACGCCCGACGAGCGTATGCCCAGTTGCGTGAAGCACTCGCGCAGCACCAGCCCTTCCTGGATCGCCTCGCAGACCCAGGTGCCGTGGCCGCTGGGCTCGCCGAAGTGGTCTTTCCAGGTGTCGCAGTGCGCGTCGAAGTGGATCACCGCCAGCGGCCGGCCCAGCCATCGGCGATAGGCGCGCAGCAGCGGCAGCGTGATGCTGTGGTCGCCGCCCAGCCAGGCCATGTGGTGCGCGCGGATCAGCCTGTCGACCTGCGGCGCCATCGCCTCGCGCATCGCCGCCAGCCCGGTGTTGGGCAGCGCCAGGTCGCCGGCGTCGCCGAGCCGGCCTTCGGGCGAGAGGTCGAAGTGCGGATGGATCGCGTCGCACAGCATGTGGCTCGCCTCGCGGATCGCGCGCGGCGCCATGCGCGCGCCGGGGCGGTTGGTCACCGCGCCGTCCCAGGCGATGCCGGCCACCGCGTAGGGCGTGGCGGCGCCGGCCGCGGGCGCCTTCAGGAATGCGTTGTTGGAGAGGAAGGCGAAGGCGTGGTCGCTCATCGGGCGGGCATCCTGCTGCACACTGGCGGGCCATGATTAGAGCCCATCTCGCCGCGCTGCACGAACGCGAGCGGCGCCGCTACGTCGAGACGCATCCGCGCAGCGTCGCGCTGGCCGGGCAGGACGCGCGGCACTACCTGTTCGGCGTGCCGCTGCACTGGATGCGCGACTGGCCCACGCCCGCCACGCTGCACGTGGCGCGCGCCGAGGGCCACCGGCTGTGGTGCGCCGACGGCCACGCCTACCTCGACTTCTGCCTCGGCGACAGCGGCGCGATGTTCGGCCACAGCCCGGCGCCGGTGGCGCGCGCGATCGCCGAGCAGGCGCAGCACGGCCTGACCGCGATGCTGCCCTCGACGCTCGCGGCCGAGGTCGGCCAGCGGCTGGCGCACTGCTTCGGCCTGCCGCGCTGGCAGCTCACGCTCAGCGCCAGCGACGCCAACCGCTTCGTGCTGCGCTGGGCGCGCGCGGTCACGCGCCGGCCCAAGGTGCTGGTATTCGACGGCTGCTACCACGGCACCGTCGACGACACGCTGGTCGACGGCGACGCGCAGGGCCGCACGCTGACGCGCGCCAGCCTGCTCGGCCAGGTGCACGACCTCGCGCTCGGCAGCGTGGTGGTTCCGTTCAACGACATCGCGGCGGTCGAGCGCGCGCTGGCCGGCGGCGACGTCGCCTGCGTGCTGAGCGAACCGGCGCTGACCAACTGCGGCCTGGTGCCGCCGCTGCCGGACTTTCTCGCGCAGTTGCAGGCGGCCTGCCGCCGCCACGGCACGCTGCTCGCGCTCGACGAGACGCACACGCTGTCCAGCGGCTGGGGCGGGCAGGCGCGCGGCGAAGGCCTCGTGCCCGACTTCCTCGTCGTCGGCAAGGCGATCGCCGGCGGCCTGCCCTGCGCCGTCTACGGCTTCACCGAGGAGATGAACGCGCGCATGGAAGCCGCCAAGCGCGCCGCGCCCGACGGCCATTCCGGCATCGGCACGACGCTGTCGGCCAACCTGCTCGCGATGGCCGCGCTGCACGCCAGCCTGGGCGAGCTGGTGACGCCGGAGACTTATGCGCCGATGCTGGCCAGCGCCGCCGCGATCGAATCGCGCCTGCGCGAGACGCTGGCGCAGGCCGGCATGCCCTGGAGCGTGACGCGCCTGGGCGCGCGCATGGAGTTGCAGTTCTGCACCCGGCCGCCGCGCGATGCCGGCGAGGCGAGGGCGGCGATGGACGACGAGCTCGAACGCGCGCTGCACCTGTGGCTGCTCAATCGCGGCGTCCTCGTCACGCCCTTCCACAACATGCTGCTGGTGGCGCCGACGATGAGCGCCGAACAGGCGCAGCCGCTGGTGGCGGCGCTGGCGGAGTTCCTGGCGGCGCTGCGCGGCTGAGCCCGTTTCACGATCAGGGATAGTCGTTTCGCATCGCGGCAAGCATGGATGCTGCGCCGCCGCAATCTTTCTCATCGTGAAGAACGAACTTCCGCATCCCGGAACGTCGAATGCAACCCATTGATTTTACTGGAAAACTTTTTTAGTCTTCTATAAGACATAAGTCTTTCCATGCGAGGCCGGCGTCGTTAACCTTGGGTCCAGAGATTGCAAGTTTTGCTTCCTTGTCTTCACCCACTCACGGAGGTCTCCATGACGAATCTGACCCGCGAACAACAAGCCGCCGCCCTCGAGAAGGACTGGGCGGAAAACCCGCGCTGGAAGGGCATCAAGCGCGGCTACACCGCCGCCGACGTGGTGCGCCTGCGCGGCTCGCTGCCCATCGAGCACACGCTGGCCAAGCGCGGCGCCGAGAAGCTGTGGAACCTGATCAACACCGAGCCCTTCATCAACTCGCTCGGCGCGCTGACCGGCAACCAGGCGATGCAGCAGGTCAAGGCCGGCCTGAAGGCGATCTACCTGTCGGGCTGGCAGGTGGCCGGCGACGCCAACTCCACCGGCGAGATGTACCCCGACCAGTCGCTGTACGCCGTGGACTCGGTGCCCAAGGTCGTGCGCCGCATCAACAACACCTTCAAGCGCGCCGACGAGATCCAGTGGAGCGAAGGCAAGAGCGACATCGACTACTTCGCGCCCATCGTCGCTGACGCGGAAGCCGGCTTCGGCGGCGTGCTCAACGCCTTCGAGCTGATGAAGGCGATGATCGACGCGGGCGCCGCCGGCGTGCACTTCGAAGACCAGCTCGCCGCGGTGAAGAAGTGCGGCCACATGGGCGGCAAGGTGCTGGTGCCGACGCGCGAAGCGGTCAGCAAGCTCGTGGCGGCGCGCCTGGCGGCCGACGTGATGGGCGTGCCCACCGTGCTGCTGGCGCGCACCGACGCCGAAGCGGCCGACCTCGTCACCAGCGACGTGGACGACAACGACAAGCCCTTCTGCACCGGCGAGCGCACCGTCGAGGGCTTCTACCGCACGAAGAACGGCCTGGAGCAGTCGATCAGCCGCGGCCTGGCCTACGCGCCCTACGCCGACCTGATCTGGTGCGAGACCGGCAAGCCCGACCTCGCCTTCGCCAAGGCCTTCGCCGACGCGATCCACGCCAAGTTCCCGGGCAAGCTGCTGGCCTACAACTGCTCGCCGTCGTTCAACTGGAAGAAGAACCTCGACGACGCGACCATCGCCAAGTTCCAGCGCGAGCTGGGCGCGATGGGCTACAAGTTCCAGTTCATCACGCTGGCCGGCTTCCACGCGCTGAACTACGGCATGTTCGACCTGGCCTACGGCTATGCGCGCAACAACATGAGCGCCTTCGTCGAGCTGCAGGAGAAGGAATTCGCCGCCGCCGAGCGCGGCTTCACCGCGGTGAAGCACCAGCGCGAGGTCGGCACCGGCTACTTCGACGCCGTGACGACGACCATCGAGAAGGAAGCCTCGACCGCCGCGCTGAAGGGCTCGACGGAAGACGAGCAGTTCTTCGACAAGAAGCACGCGTAACGCGCTTCGCGCAGGAGACGACAGCGGGCCCGGCGATGCCGGGCCCTTGTCTTTGGCACGCGGTGCGCGCCTGCTATCGTCGCGGGCATGGCCGACACCATCTCCGACCTGCGCCGCATCCTGAAAGACTGCCGTACCATCGCGGTGGTCGGCCTGTCGGCCGAATGGCACCGGCCGAGCTACTTCGCGGCCAAGTACATGCAGCAGCACGGCTACCGCATCGTGCCGGTCAATCCGCGCTACGCGCAGGTGCTGGGCGAAACCTGCTACCCGAGCCTGGAAGCGATCCCGTTCAAGGTCGACATGGTCGACGTGTTCCGCAAGCCCGAAGACCTGCCGCCGATCGCGCGCGCCGCGGCGGCCGTCGGCGCCAAGTGCCTGTGGCAGCAGCTCGGCGTGAAGAACCTCGAGGCCGACGCCATCGCACGCGCGGCCGGCATGGACTCGGTGATGGACCGCTGCGTGAAGATCGAGCACGCGCGCCTGTTCGGCGGACTGAACTGGGCGGGCGTGAACACCCGGGTGATCTCGGCGCGGCGCCCGGTGTAGATCTGGCTCAGCGCCTGCCTTCGAGAACCAGTTGCGTCTGCGTCACCACCGCGCACAGCCTGCCGTCGGCGTTGGTGATGTTCGTCTGCCAGACCAGGGTGGTGCAGCCACGGTGCAGCGCGACGCTCTCGCCCCTGACGACGCTTCCGGCCTTGGCCGCGCCGATGAACTTGGTGCTCGAGTCGGTGGTGGTCGTCGTCTGGCCCGCGGCCAGGTTGAGCAGGGTGCCGACGGCGCCCAGCGTGTCCGCGAACGCCATGCAGGCGCCGCCATGCATGATGCCGCCCGCGGTGCACAGCTCGGGCCGCACCGGCATCCGCGCCACGACGCGCTCGGGCGTGGCTTCGAGCAACTGCACGCCCATGAGCCCGGGGAAGAGCGGGTCGAGCAGCGTTTGCAGGGTCGAGAGTTCGAGCATGATGGTCAGGCCAGTCGCGCCATGGTTGCGGCCGTGTCGGCGTCGGCCGGGAAGAAGGCTTCGATGGTCAGTTCCGCCAGCGTCACGTCGACCGCGGTGCCGAACACCGTGGTCGCGCTGATGAACGACAGCGGCCCGTCCGGCCCGGCCAGCCGGAACGGCACCGCGATGCGCCCGTCGGCGGCGGGCGCGGCCGGCGGACGCGGCGGCGCGGGGTAGCTCTTCAGTTCCTCCAGCAGCGCGGCCAGCACCGGATCGGCCGAGCGTTCGACATCGTGCGCCAGCCGCACCAGCAGGTGCTCGCGCCACTCGGCCAGGTTCAGCACGCGGCCGGCCAGGCCTTCGGGGTGCAGCGTCAGCCGCAGCACGTTCACCGGGCCCGACGGCGGCGGCGCGCCGAGGGCGCCGAGCAGCGCGTACACCGAGCGGTTGGCCGCGAGCAGGTTCCAGTGCCGGTCCACCGCCAGCGCCGGGTGCGGCGCATGGCCTTGCAGGATGCGCTCGACCGCGTCGCGCGCCGAAGCCAGTTCCGGCGCGCCCAGCGGCCGTTCGCGGTACAGCGGCGCGAAGCCGGCGGCGACCAGCATCGCGTTGCGCTCGCGCACCGGCACCGACAGGCGCTCGGCCAGGCGCAGCAGCATCTCGCGGCTGGGCTGCGAGCGGCCCGACTCGACGAAGCTCAGGTGGCGCTGCGAGACCTCGGCATCGACCGCCAGCGCCAACTGGCTGAGCCGGCGGCGCTGGCGCCAGCCGCGCAGCAGTTCGCCCACCGATGGGGATGGATTGTTCATGCGCTGAGCTTGCCGCCAGGGCGGGGCGGCGGCAACTACCTCGCGGGTAATCGCTGCCCGGGGCTCGTGCCCATCCGCTCGGTGCCTCGCTACACTTGGCCGCTCCCATGGCCGACCACGACTTCAAGCCCGAGACGCTGGCCATCCACGCCGGCCAGATTCCCGACGCCGCCACCGGCGCCCGCGCGCTGCCGATCTACCAGACCACCAGCTTCGTCTTCGACAGCGCCGACCACGCCGCGTCGCTGTTCAACCTGCAGACCTTCGGCAACGTCTACTCGCGGCTGTCCAACCCGACGGTGGCGGCGCTGGAGGAGCGCATCGCCGCGCTCGAAGGCGGCCGCGCCGCCGTGGCCTCGGCCAGCGGCATGGCGGCCGAGGCGATGGCGCTGATGACGATCCTGCAGGCCGGCGACCACGTGGTCGCCGCCGGCGCGCTGTACGGCGGCACGGTGACGATGCTGGCGGTGAATCTCGCCAAGTTCGGCATCGAGACCAGTTTCGTCGATGCGATGCAGCCCGAGGCCTTCGCCGCCGCGATGCGGCCGAACACCCGCGCGGTGTTCGCCGAGAGCCTGGGCAACCCCAGCCTGGCGGTGCTCGACATCGCCGCGGTCGCCGAGGTGGCGCATGCGCACGGCGTTCCGCTGGTGATCGACAACACCGTGCCCTCGCCGCTGCTGTGCCAGCCGATCCGCCACGGCGCCGACATCGTCGTGCACTCGGCCACCAAGTACCTCGGCGGCCACGGCACCACGCTGGCCGGCGTGGTGGTCGAAAGCGGCAAATTCCCCTGGGCGAACGGCAAGTTCTCCGGCATGACCGAGCCCTCGCCCGGCTACCACGGCGTGAAGTTCCACGAGACCTTCGGCGACTTCGCGTTCACGATGCGCGCGCGCATGGAGACGCTGCGCGTCTACGGCGCGGCACTGGCACCGGCCAGCGCCTGGCAGATCCTGCAAGGCGTCGAGACGCTGCCGCTGCGCATGCAGCGGCACTGCGCCAACGCGCTGCGCGTGGCCGAGTTCCTGCGCGCGCACCCGCGCGTGCGCTGGGTCAACTACCCCGGCCTGCCGGATCATCCGCAGCATGCGCTGCTGATGCGCCAGATGAGCGGCGCCTCGGGGCTGCTGGCCTTCGGCGTCGAGGGCGGCTCGGCCGCGGGCGTGAAGTTCATCGAGGCGGCGCAGTTCATGAGCCACCTCGCCAACATCGGCGACACCCGCACGCTGATCATCCACCCGGCCTCGACCACGCACCGCCAGCTCGACGAGGCGCAGCAGCGCGCCGCCGGCGTGCTGCCCGACATGGTGCGCATGTCGGTCGGGCTGGAACACATCGACGACATCCTGTGGGACATCGACCAGGCACTCGCTGCCACGGAAAACTGACATGAGCACGATCTACGACCGCGATCTCGACAAGAACCCCGCCAACCACGCGGCGCTCAGCCCGATCAGCTTCGTCGAACGCAGCGCCGAGGTGTTCGGCGACCTGCCGGCGGTGATCCACGGCGCGCGCCGCTACGACTGGCGCACGCTGCGCGAGCGCTCGGCGCGGCTGGCCGCGGCGCTGCGCTCGTTCGGCGTCGGCCGCGGCAGCACGGTGACGACCATGCTGCCGAACACGCCCGAGATGGTCGAGGCGCACTACGCGATCCCCGCGCTGAACGCGGTGATCAACACGCTCAACACCCGGCTCGACGCGCCGCTGCTGGCCTGGCAGATGAACCACTGCGAGGCCGCGGTGGTGATCACCGACCGCGAGTTCGCGCCGCTGATGGGCGAGGCGCTGCGCATCCTGAAGGCCGAGCACGGCCGCGCGCCGGTGGTCATCGACGTGTGCGACAGCGAATACACCGGCCCCGGCGACCGCCTCGGCGCGCACGAGTACGAGGCGCTGCTGGCCGCGCACGCGCCGCTGGCGCGGCTGGAGGGCCCGGCCGACGAGTGGGACGCGATCGCCGTCAGCTACACCAGCGGCACCACCGGCGACCCCAAGGGCGTGGTCACGCACCACCGCGGCGCCTACCTGAACGCGGTGTGCAACGCGGCGACCTGGACCATGCCGCACTTCCCGAAGTACCTGTGGACGCTGCCGATGTTCCACTGCAACGGCTGGTGCTTCCCGTGGACGGTGGCGATGCTCGGCGGCGTGCACGTCTGCCTGCGCCGCGTCGAGGCGCCGGCCATCCTCGCCGCGATGCGCGAGCACGGCGTCGACCACTACTGCGCCGCGCCCATCGTGCACAACCTGATCATCGCCGCGCCGGCCGAGCTGCGCGAAGGCATCCGCCAGAAGGTGCGCGGCATGGTGGCCGGCGCCGCGCCGCCGGCGTCGATGATCGAGGGCATGGCGAAGCTCGGCTTCGACATCACCCACGTCTACGGGCTCACCGAGGTCTACGGCCCGGCCTCGGTGGCGGTCAAGCGCGAGGGCTGGGCGGCCGAGTCGCTGTCGGAGCAGACGCGCCTGAACGGCCGCCAGGGCGTGCGCTACGTGCTGCAGGAGGGCATGACCGTGCTCGACCCCGAGACCCTGCGCGAGGTGCCCGCCGACGGCCAGACCATGGGCGAGATCATGTTCCGCGGCAACATCGTGATGAAGGGCTACCTGAAGAACCCGGGCTCGACCGCCAAGGCCTTCGAGGGCGGCTGGTTCCACACCGGCGACCTCGCCGTGATGGAGAGCGACCGCTACGTCAAGATCAAGGACCGCAGCAAGGACATCATCATCAGCGGCGGCGAGAACATCAGCTCGATCGAGGTGGAAGACGCGCTGTACCGCCACGCCGACGTGCTGGCCTGCGCGGTGGTGGCGCGGCCGCACGAGAAGTGGGGCGAGACGCCGCTGGCCTACGTCGAGCTGAAGCCGGGCGCGAGCGTGACGGCCGAGGCGCTGATCGCCCACTGCAAGGCCCTGCTGGCCGGCTACAAGGTGCCCCGCGAGATCCGCTTCGAGGCCATTCCCAAGACATCGACCGGCAAGATCCAGAAGTTCCAGTTGCGCGAACGCGCGAAGAGCGCTTCGGCGATCGAATGAGGAGAGCGTGATGCAGACGAACGACGACAGGCTGGTGCTGCGCGACATCGACGCGCGCGGCGTGCTGCGGCTGACGCTGAACCGGCCGAACGCCTTCAACTCGCTGTCGGAGGCGATGCTGGCCGCGCTGCGGGCCGAGTTCGAGGCGGCCGCGCGCGACGAGTCGGTGCGCGTCGTCGTGCTCGGCGCGGCGGGTAAGGCCTTCTGCGCCGGCCACGACCTGAAGGAGATGCGCGCCGAGCCCTCGCTCGACTACTACCAGACGCTCTTCGCGCAGTGCACGCGGGTGATGCTGGCGATCCAGAAGCTGCCGGTGCCGGTGATCGCGCGTGTGCAGGGCATCGCCACCGCGGCGGGCTGCCAGCTCGTCGCGATGTGCGATCTCGCGGTGGCCAGCCGCGACGCGCGCTTCGCGGTCAGCGGCGTCAACCTCGGGCTGTTCTGCTCGACGCCGGGCGTGGCGCTGAGCCGCAACCTGTCGCGCAAGGCGGCCTTCGAGATGCTGGTCACCGGCGGCTTCATCTCGGCCGACGAGGCGAAGGAGAAGGGCCTGGTCAACCGCGTCGCCGAGCCGGACCAGCTCGACGCCGCCGTCGAGGCGCTGGTCGGCGCCATCGTCGCCAAGCCGCGCGTCGCGCTGGCGATGGGCAAGGCGCTGTTCTACCGCCAGCTCGAAAAGGGCATCGCCGCCGCCTACGACGACGCCGGCCAGACCATGGCCTGCAACATGATGGACGACAGCGCGCTGGAAGGTGTGCAGGCCTTCATCGACAAACGCCCGCCGCGCTGGGGACAGCCGCATTGAGGCGACGCGCGCTGCTGGCCGGCGCCGTCGCGTTCGCGGCCGGCGCACCGCGCGCCCAGGCGCCGGCGCCGTGGAGCGAGGCGCTGCAACACGAGGCGCGGCAGATCCTGGCCGGCGCGGCGGCCGACGGGCTCGACCCGGCCGACTACCGTGACGGCACCGTCGAAGCGTCCTTCGGGCGCTACCTGCGCGATCTGCACCTGGGCCGTGTGCGGCCGCGCGACCTCGGCTTCGGCGTCGGCACGCCGCTGCCCGACGAGACCTTCGTCGCGCAGGCGCTGCACGAGGCCATCGCCGCCGGCCGCCTCGCGCCGGCGGTCGAGCGCCTGACACCCGCGCCGACGCAGTACCGCCGGCTGCGCGAGATGCTGGCGCGCTACCGTGCCGGCGATGTCGTCGTCGCCGACGACAAGATCGCTCCGGCGCGGCGCCTGCGCCAGATCGAGCTGTCGATGGAGCGGCTGCGCTGGCTGCCGCCGCTGGCCGGCCGACCGCTGGTGGCGATCAACATCCCGATGTTCCGCCTGTGGGCCTGGGATGCCGGCGCCGACGCCGACCGCGCCGCGCCCGCGCTGGCGATGGACGTGATCGTCGGCCGCGCGATGCGCACGCAGACGCCGGTGTTCTCGCACCAGATGACGCACCTGGTGTTCCGCCCGTACTGGAACGTGCCGCGCTCCATCGTGCGCAACGAGATCCTGCCGGCCATCGAGCGCGACCCGAACTACCTCGCGCGCCACGACATGGAAGTGGTCTCCGGCGAGGGCGAGGCGATGCGCGTGCGCCAGCGGCCGGGGCCGAAGAACTCGCTCGGCCTGGTGAAGTTCATCTTTCCCAACGAGGCCAGCGTCTACCTGCACGGCACGCCCTCGCGCGAGATGTTCTCGCGCAGCCGGCGCGACTTCAGCCACGGCTGCGTGCGCGTGGCCGACCCGCCGGCGCTGGCGCAGTGGCTGCTGCGCGACCAGCCGGCCTGGACGCGCGAGGCGATAGACGCGGCGATGAACGGCGCGCGCACGCAGCAGGTGAACCTCGGCGCGCCGGTGCCGGTGCTGCTGTACTACCTGACCGCGATGGTGTCGCCCGACGACGGGCAGTTGCGCTTCGCCGACGACATCTACCGCCACGACGCCGCGCTGGAGAAGCGCCTGGCGGCGCGCCGCCGCTAGATTGTCAGCCGCGCCAGGCGCGCACGCGCCCGGTGTCCACGTGCACGAAGTTCGAGCCCGGGTAGAAGCCGACGCCGCCGCGTTGCAGCGCCAGCGCCGCGTCGCGCAGCCGCGCCAGCGGCACGTCGGCGACGCGGATGTCGATCGCCTGGCCGCTCATGTGCAGGCTCCTGGTCGCCACGCCACCGCTGCGCTCATGCAGCATGCGGTTGGTGGCCGGCGAGCGGTAGCCGGAGATGATCTGGTAGGGCGCCTGCGCCCCGGTGCGCTCGCGCAGCGCGTGCAGCAGGTCGAGCAGCGCCGGGTCCATCGTGCCGGCCTCGCCGCTGCGGAAGTCGCGCAGCAGGTGGTTCACCGCGGCCAGCGCGTCGTCGAGGTAGCGGCCGGCGCTGAAGTACTCGACCTCGAGCGCCTCGCCGGTGTGCAGGTGCTTGAAGCTCAGCGCGCGCGATCCGCCGGCGCGGGCCTGGACGATCACCGGGGAGGCGGCAAGGGCGGCGAAGGCGGCGAGCGAGCGTCGGCGGGTCAGCAAAACCATGCCCGGCAGTGTATCGGCCGGCACGCAGCGCCCGGTGTGAATGTGTGAACAACTCGACGCCGCGGCCGCGTGACAAAGTGAACGAAGCCGCGCCGCGTCAAGATGGCCGGCCGCAACGCCACCCGACGATGGACGACGCCTCCTTCCGGCGCCTGGTCGCCCGCTACGAACACGACAGCCGCGACGACCCGGTGCGCTTCGCGCGCCTGACCTTCGCGCTGGCGGCCTTCGGCTACGCCGCCATCCTGCTGACGCTGGCGGCCTCGGCCTGGGGCCTGGTGTGGGGCGGCGCGCAGTTGCTGCACGGCCGCGTGGCCGGCTGGAAGCTGATGCTGGTGCTCGGCTGCGCCTCGCTGATGTTCTCGCTGCTGCGCGCGCTGTGGATGCGCCCCGAGGCGCCGCAGGGCCTGGCGGTGACGCCGCAGGAGGCGCCGCGCCTGTTCGAACTGATCGAGACGCTGCGCCGCAAGACCGGCGCGCCGCGGCCGGACCGCGTGCTGATCGACGGCGAGCTGAACGCCGCGGTGTGGCAGCAGCCGCGCCTGGGCCTGCTCGGCTGGCACCGCAACCACCTGGTGCTCGGCCTGCCGCTGATGATGGGCCTGTCGACGCGCCAGCTCGGCGCGGTGATCGCGCACGAGTTCGGCCACCTGCGCGGCGCGCACGGCAAGCTCGGCCAGTGGATCTACCGCACGCGGCGGAGCTGGTACCTCTTGGCGCTGGCGCGCGAGCGAGCCAGCCTGGGCGGCAACGTCGCCGACCTGGCGCTGGCGTTCTTCTTCCGCCACTTCTTCCCGCGCTTCAACGCGCGCGCCTTCGTGCTGTCGCGCCAGCAGGAGTACGAGGCCGACCGCGCCGCGCACCGCATCGCCGGGGCGCAGGCCAGCGGCGAGGGCCTGCAGGCGATCGAGGTGCAGTCGCGCTACCTCGAGGAGGAGTTCTGGCCGGCGCTGTGGCGCCGCGCGGCGAACGCGCCGTCGCCGGCCGCCGAGCGGCCGTACCGGCTGCTGCGCGACGCGATGCCGGCCAGCCTGTCGCACGCCAAGGCCAACACCTGGCTGGCCGACGGGCTGAAGCGCCTGTCCGACGTCGACGACACGCACCCCTCGCTGCGCGACCGGCTCGCCTTCGCCGAGCTCAAGCCCGGCCTGCCGCGCGCCGCCGAAACCTCGGCCGCGCAGGCGCTGCTGGGCGGCGCGCTGAAGGACTGGATCGCGCGCCTGGACGCACGCTGGCGCGAGGAGGCGGGCCGCTCGTGGAGCGAGCGGCACCGCTACGCCAACGGCCAGCGCCACCTGATGGACGAGCTGCGCCAGGAGAGCGGCACCGGCGCGATCGACCCCGACGACCACCTGCTGTGGTCGCACGCCGCGCGGCTGCTCGACGGCGACGCGGCCGGCGAGTCGGTGCTGCGCGCTCTGGTCGAGCAGCGCCCCGACAACCTGGCCGGCCGCTACGAGCTGGGCATGCTGCTGATCGACGACGCCTCGGACGCGCGCGGCGAAGAGGGCGCCGAGCTGCTGCGCGGCGTCGCCGAGGCCGGCAACAACCCCTGGGCCTTCAGCGCGGCGCAGCGCCGCGAGGCCTGGCTGGAGCGGCGCGAGCGCTTCGACGAGCTGAAGAAGTGGCGCGAGCTGCTGAAGCAGCGCGACGCCGAGGCCACCGCGGCGATGCAGGCGCTGCACGATTTCGAGGGGCCGCAGCACTTCGAGCCGGCGCAGCTCAGCCGCCGCGTGCTGCGCTCCTTGCAGGACCTGCTGCGCGGCGAACGCGCCGCGGCGCGCGCCTACGTCGTGCGCAAGGTCGACGCGGCGGCGCCGAACTGGCGCTTCTGCCTGGTGATCATCGAGCGCGCCAAGGGCCTGGGCCAGCCCGACGCGCAGAGCTGGTGGGCCGAGCTGCGCGAACGCATCGAGCTGCCGTGCCCCTTCATGGTGATCGACCTCGCGCACCCCTACTGGGCCGACAAGGCGCGCGCGCCGCTGGTGCAGCAGATGCTGGCGGTGAACGGCGCGCAGGTCTATGCGGCGCGCCGTTGAGCCTCACATCCCAGCGTGAATCAGGCGGCGCCGGGCCTGCTCGCTGCGCTCACATCCCGGCATAGTTCGGCCCGCCGCCGCCCTCGGGCGTGACCCAGACGATGTTCTGCGTCGGGTCCTTGATGTCGCAGGTCTTGCAGTGCACGCAGTTCTGCGCGTTGATCTGCAGGCGGTCGGAGCCGTCGTCGTTCTTGACGAACTCGTAGACGCCGGCCGGGCAGTAACGGCTCTCGGGGCCGGCGTAGGTCGCGAGGTTGACGTCCACCGGCACGTCGGCGCGCTTGAGCGTCAGGTGCGCCGGCTGGTTCTCCTCATGGTTGGTGTTGCTGATGAACACCGAGCTGAGGCGGTCGAAGGTGAGCTTGCCGTCGGGCTTGGGGTAGGTGATGGGCGGACACTCGGCGGCCGGCTTGAGGTAGGTGTGGTCGGGCGCCGCGCGGTGCAGCGTCCACGGCGGCGCCTTGAAGCCCAGGCGCGGCAGCAGCCACTGCTCGACGCCGGTCATCAGCGTCGCGGTGTTGCGGCCCTTCTTGAACCACTGCTTGAAGTTGCGCGCGCGGTCGAGTTCCTCGTGCAGCCAGCTTTCCTCGAAGGACTTGGGGTAGTCGCTCAGCTCGTCGTACGCGCGGCCGGCCTTGAGCGCGGCGTAGGCCGCCTCGGCGGCCAGCATGCCGGTCTTGATCGCCGCGTGGCTGCCCTTGATGCGGCTGGCGTTCAGGTAGCCGGCGTCGCAGCCGACCAGCGCGCCGCCCTTGAACACCGTCTTGGGCAGGCTGAGGATGCCGCCGGCGGTGATGGCGCGCGCGCCGTAGGCGACGCGCTTGCCGCCTTCGAGGTACTTGCGGATCTCGGGGTGTGTCTTCCAGCGCTGGAATTCCTCGAACGGGCTGAGCCAGGGGTTGGCGTAGTCGAGCCCGACGACGAAGCCGAGCGCGACCTTGTTGTCCTCGGCGTGGTAGAGGAACGAGCCGCCGTAGGTGGCGCTGTCCAGCGGCCAGCCGGCGGTGTGGATCACCAGGCCGGGCTGATGCTTGGCCGGGTCGATCTCCCACAGCTCCTTCAGGCCGATGCCGTAGCTCTGCGGGTCGCGTCCGGCGTCGAGCTTGAAGCGCTCGATCAGTTGTTTGCCCAGGTGCCCGCGCGCGCCCTCGGCGAAGATCGTGTACTTGGCGTGCAACTCCATGCCGAGCTGGAAGTTCTCGGTCGGCTCGCCGTCCTTGCCCACGCCCATGTTGCCGGTGGCCACACCCTTGACCGAGCCGTCGTCGTTGTAGAGCACCTCGGCGGCGGCGAAGCCGGGGAAGATCTCCACGCCCAGCGCCTCGGCCTGCTGCGCCAGCCAGCGCGTCACGTTGCCGAGGCTGACGATGTAGTTGCCGTGGTTCTTGAAGCAGTCGGGCAGCAGCCATTCGGGCGTGGCCTTGGCGCCGTGCTCGTCGAGGAACAGGAAGCGGTCGCAGGCGACTTCCTGCTTCAGCGGCGCGTCCATCTCGCTCCACGTCGGGAACAGCTCGGTGATCGCGCGCGGATCCATGATCGCGCCGGACAGGATGTGCGCGCCGGGCTCGGAGCCCTTTTCCAGCACCACCACCGAGACCTCGCCGCCTTCGAGCGCGGCGAACTGCTTCAGGCGGATCGCGGTGGCCAAGCCGGCGGGGCCGGCACCCACGACGACGACGTCGTATTCCATCGCTTCGCGCGGGCCGAACTGTTCGAGGATCTGTTGCGGGCTCATCGTGTGTCCAGTGGATCGAAGTGGATCGGACTGCGCACGATTCTACGGGGTGAAAAAACAAAAAAGCACGATCGTTCGATGACTTGGACTCGATGCTCGAGTCACCGATGCGACACGCGCGGGGCCGCGAGGCTGCGTGCTATCGTCGCCCGCCAATCGCAGATCAAACGAGAGGGCAGGCATGAGCTACAGCATCGATCTTTCCGGCCGCGTGGCGCTGGTCACCGGCGCGTCGAGCGGCCTGGGCACGCAGTTCGCGAAGACCCTGGCCCGCGCCGGCTGCGCGGTGGTGCTGGCGGGGCGGCGCGTCGAGCGGCTCAAGACGCTGCGCGCCGAGATCGAGGCCGACGGCGGCGACGCGCACGTGGTGGCGCTCGACGTGACCGACCTGGCCAGCATCAAGGCCGCGGTGGCGCACGCCGAGACCGAGATGGGCACGATCGACATCCTGGTCAACAACTCCGGCGTCAGCACCACGCAGAAGCTGGTCGACGTGACGGAGGAAGACTACGACTTCGTCTTCGACACCAACACCAAGGGCGCCTTCTTCGTCGCGCAGGAGGTCGGCAAGCGCATGCTGGCGCGCGCCAAGGGCGCGGCGCCGGGCACCTTCACCGGCGGGCGCATCGTCAACGTGGCCTCGATGGCCGGACTGCGCGTGCTGGGCCAGATCGGCGTGTACTGCATGAGCAAGGCGGCGGTGATCCACATGACGCGCTCGATGGCGCTCGAATGGGGCCGCTTCGGCATCAACGTCAACGCCATCTGCCCCGGCTACATCGACACCGAGATCAACCACCACCACTGGCAGACCGAGCAGGGCAGGAAGCTCGTCGACATGCTGCCGCGCAAGCGCGTCGGCCAGCCGCAGGACCTGGACACCGCGCTGCTGATGCTGGTGGCCAACGAGAGCCACTTCATCAACGGCGCCGTGATCCAGGCGGACGACGGCTTCGCGGTGTGAGAACGCTGTCGCTGCTCGAGACCCGCGTGCTCGGCGTGCTGGTCGAGAAGCAGCACACCGTGCCCGACAGCTACCCGCTGTCGCTCAACGCGCTGACGCTGGGCTGCAACCAGAAGACCGCGCGCGACCCGGTGCTCAGCGCGAGCGAGGCCGAGGTGCAGGACGCCGTCGATTCGCTGCGCGTGCTCAGCCTCGTCTTCGAGAGCAGCGGCTCGCGCGTGGCGCGCTACGAGCACAACCTCGGCCGCGCGCTGGGCGTGCCCTCGCAGGCGGTGGCGCTGCTGGCGGTGCTGATGCTGCGCGGGCCGCAGACGGCCTCCGAGCTGCGCACGAACTGCGAGCGGCTGCACCGCTTCGCCGACACGTCGTCGGTGGAAGCCTTCCTCGACGAACTCGCCGCGCGGCCCGACGACAAGGGCGGCGCGCTGGCGCTCAAGCTGCCGCGCGCCCCCGGCGCGCGCGAGCCGCGCTGGACGCAGTTGCTGGCCGGCGCGGTGGACCTGAGCGCACTGCCGGCGGCCACCGACGACATCGTCGCCAGCAGCGAGATCGCCGCGCTGAAGGCCGAGGTCAACGAACTGCGCGCGCTGGTCGAGCGGCTCTACGCCGAGCTGGGCGTCGCCAGGCCCTGACGAGGAACGAGACGATGCTGCGATTCCACCTGCCCGAGCAAAAGAAGCTGGTGCACCAGATGGTGATCCCGATCCGCTGGGGCGACATGGACGCGATGGGCCACGTCAACAACACCATCTACTTCCGCTATTTCGAGACCGTGCGCATCGCCTGGTTCGAGACGATAGGCACCTTGCCCGGGCCGCAGGACGTGGGGCCGGTGATCGTCAACGCCTTCTGCAGCTTCATCCGCCAGCTCGAATACCCGGGCGAGGTGCTGGCCAAGCACTACGTCGCCAACCCCGGGCGCACCAGCTTCGACACCTACATGACGCTGGAGCGCACCGACCAGCCCGGCGTGATCTGCACCGAGGGCGGGGCGAAGACGGTGTGGGTCGACTTTCCGAAGCAGAAGTCGGTGCCGCTGCCGGAGCGGATTCGCGAGGTTGTGGCGGCGGCGGCCGAATAGCTGACGGCGTGCGCGGCACCGAGCGGCGCGGCAGGCGCGGCCCCGTGGGGGCTCATGCGGTGGCGGTCGGTGCTGCGCACCGACTTCGCTGCGATGCTCGACACCGGGGCCGCGTCGCGGAACTCGCTGCGCGGGCCTTGCCCGCTGCGCTCAAACACCCGCGACGAGCATGAGGACGAAGCGCGCGGGTACGCGCGCCGACCCCGGTGCCTGCGCTTCTCGCCGCCCCCAAATCGCCCCCACGGGGCCGCGCCTGCCGCGCTGAACCAATGGTGGTGTGCGGAAGATGGCATGCCATCGCTGATTCAGCAAAGGACCGTCCGGGGCGCTCGCGGCGCGCCTATGAGGCGCCGAGAAGCGCAGGGCTTGTGGCCCGCGCGCGTACTCGCGCGCTTCGTCCTCATGCTTGCCGCGGGTGTTTGAACGCAGCGAACGAAGTGAGCGTAGTGAGTTCCGCGGCAGGGCCGCAAGCCCGAGCACCGCAGGGCAGTCGGCGCAGCCGACCGCCTCATCGAAGCGCCGCGGGCGCCCCGGACGGCCCTTTGCCGCCCCAGCCCATGCATGCCTCAGGCCGCGAACATCAAGCCCGCAACAACTTCTGCACCAGTTCCGGCGTCGTCGCCGCCCGATGCTTCTTCATCAGCCGGGCGCGATACACGTCCACCGTGCGCGGGCTGATATCCAGCCGCTTGCCGATCAGCTTGCTGGTCAGCCCCTCGATCAGCAGCGCGGCGATCTCGCGTTCGCGCGGCGTCAGGTCGACCGCCAGCCGCCGCCGCGCCGACAGGTCCTCGAACACCCAGATGCCGGCGGCGTGCGGCCGCGCCGGGTCGAGCGCGCGGCCCGAGACGTGGCACCAGAACAGCTCGCCGCGCTGCGCGCCACCGGCGTTGTCCAGGCGCTTCATCACACGCTCGTCGCTGTACCAGCCCTGGCGGTCCAGGCTCGCGGCGATGCGCTCGCCGGTGCGCTCGAATTCGTCGTGCGTGGGGTAGAGCACTTCGAAGCTCTGGCCGACCAACTGCTCGCGCTCGGCGCCGAACATCGCCAGCACCTGCCGGTTGCAGTCGACCATCAGCCGCTGGCGCGACAGCACCATGCCCACCGGCGCGAGGTCGAAGGCGGTGCGGTAGTCGATGGCCGACTGAGGTGCAGCCGACTGCGGGGTAGTCATTAGTCAATTCTACGTAGCGCCTACGTAATGCCATACGTAGTACGCTTCGCCCGCTTCCTATCCCACCCAGGAGACGTTTCGATGAACAAGGTGTACCCGAGCGCGGCCAAGGCGCTCGAAGGCATCGTGCACGACGGGCAGTTGCTCGCCGTGGGCGGCTTCGGCCTGTGCGGCATCCCCGAGGCGCTGATCGCCGCGCTGCGCGACTCGAAGGCGAAGAACCTCACGGTGATCTCGAACAACGCCGGCGTCGACGGCTTCGGCCTCGGCCAGTTGCTCGAGACGCGCCAGATCAAGAAGATGATCTCGAGCTACGTCGGCGAGAACAAGGAGTTCGAGCGCCAGTACCTCGCCGGCGAGTTGGAGCTGGAGTTCACGCCGCAGGGCACGCTGGCCGAGCGGCTGCGCGCCGGTGGCGCCGGCATCCCGGCCTTCTTCACACGCACCGGCGTCGGCACGCTGGTGGCCGAGGGCAAGGAGCTGCGCGAGTTCGACGGCCACACCTACGTGATGGAACGCGCCCTGGTGCCCGACGTCGCGCTGGCCAAGGCCTGGAAGGCCGACAAGAGCGGCAACCTGATCTTCCGCCGCACCGCGCGCAACTTCAATCCGGCCGCGATCATGGCCGGGCGCGTCAGCGTCGTCGAGGTGGAGGAGATCGTCGAGACCGGCAGCTTCGACCCCGATGCCGTGCACCTGCCGGGCATCTACGTGCACCGCCTCGTGCTCAACGCCAAACCCGAGAAGCGCATCGAGAAGCGCACCACCAAGCAGAACCCGAAGGGAGCCTGACGATGGCCTGGACCCACGATGAAATGGCGGCGCGCGCCGCCCGCGAACTCGCCGACGGCTTCTACGTGAACCTCGGCATCGGGCTGCCGACGCTGGTGGCCAACTTCGTCGACCCGGCCATCGAGGTGTGGCTGCAAAGCGAGAACGGCATGCTGGGCATCGGCCCGTTCCCCGACGAGGCCGAGGTCGACGCCGACCTGATCAACGCCGGCAAGCAGACCGTCACCACGCTGCCGGGTTCGAGCATCTTCGGCAGCCACGACAGCTTCGCGATGATCCGCGGCGGCAAGGTCAACCTGTCCATCCTCGGCGCGATGCAGGTCAGCGAGAAGGGCGACCTCGCCAACTGGATGATCCCGGGCAAGATGGTCAAGGGCATGGGCGGCGCGATGGACCTCGTGGCCGGCGTCAAGAGCGTGGTCGTGCTGATGGAGCACGTCGCGAAGAAGAAGGACGGCGGCTTCGACCTGAAGATCCTGCCGCAGTGCACGCTGCCGCTGACCGGCCTGGGCGTGGTCGACCGCATCATCACCGACCTCGCCGTGCTCGACGTGACGCCGCACGGGCTGAAGCTCGTCGAACTCGCGCCGGGCGTGACGCGCGAGGAGGTTCAGGCCAAGACGGGCGTGACGCTGCAGTAAGGCTCAGGGGCTCAGCCCCGCGCCTTCAGGGCCTGCGCCGCCTCGGTGATCAGCGGCGGGCCCTGGTAGATGAAGCCGGTGTAGATCTGCACGAGGTCCGCACCGGCTTCGCGCTTGGCGAGCGCGTCGGCCGCGCTCATCACGCCGCCCACGCCGATGATCGGGTAGCCGCCGCCCAGCTCGGCGCGCAGCGCGCGGATCACTCGGTTGCTCGCCTCCAGCACCGGCGCGCCCGACAGGCCGCCGGCCTCGGCGCCGTGCATCAGGTGCCTGACGGCGTCGCGCGCGATCGTCGTGTTGGTCGCGATCACGCCGTCGATGCCGTGGCGGTTCAGCGTCGCGGCGATCAGCTTGACCTGCGCCTCGTCGAGATCGGGCGCGATCTTCACGAACAGCGGCACGGCGCGGCCGTGCTCGCGCTGCAAGGCCTCGCGGCGCTGCGTGATGGCGCCCAGCAGCGCGTCGAGCGCCGCGTCGCCCTGCAGCTCGCGCAGGTTCTGCGTGTTCGGGCTGGAGATGTTGATCGTCACGTAGTCGGCGTGCGGGTAGACGCCGGCCAGGCCGAGCAGGTAGTCGTCCACCGCGCGCTCGATCGGCGTCGCGGCGTTCTTGCCGATGTTCAGGCCCAGGATGCCGCCCTGCGCGCGGAAACCCGCGCGCTTCACGTTGGCGACGAAGGCGTCGAGCCCGTCGTTGTTGAAGCCGAGCCGGTTGATCAGCGCGCGCGCTTCGGGCAGGCGGAACAGCCTCGGCTTCGCATTGCCAGGCTGCGGCCGGGGCGTCACGGTGCCGACCTCGACGAAGCCGAAGCCCATCGCGCCCAGGCCGTCGATGCAGCGGCCGTTCTTGTCCAGGCCGGCGGCCAGGCCGATGCGGTTCGGGAAGCGCAGCCCGGCCAGCGTCACCGGATCGTCGACGCGCGGCTGCGCGACCACGCAGGCCAGCGGCGTGTGCTGGATGCGCGCCAGCGCGGCCAACGTCAGGTCGTGCGCATCCTCGGGGTCGAGGCCGAACAGCACGGTGCGGGCGAGCGGGTAGGGAACGAGGGCCATGCGGGGTCGGGTGGGCGTCCTGGATAATCGCGCGATTGTCGCAAACCCCTACGCGCCGAACGCCCACGCCATGACCCAGGACGAACTCAAGGCCCTCGTCGGCCAGGCCGCGCTGGCCTACGTGCAACCGGGCCAGGTGGTCGGCGTCGGCACCGGCTCGACGGTCAACTGCTTCATCGACGCGCTGGCGACCCTCAAGGATCGCATCGCCGGCGCGGTGTCCAGCAGCGAGAAGAGCACGCAGCGGCTGCGCGCCCACGGCATCGCGGTGCTGGACAGCAACGGCGTCGAGCGCATCCCGGTCTACATCGACGGCGCCGACGAGATCGACCGCGGCGGCCACATGATCAAGGGCGGCGGCGCGGCGCTGACGCGCGAGAAGATCGTCGCCGACCTGGCCGAGCGCTTCGTCTGCATCGCCGACGAATCCAAGCTGGTGGACACGCTAGGCCGCTTCCCGCTGCCGGTGGAAGTGATCCCGATGGCCAGCGCGCAGGTGGCGCGGCGCTTCGCGGCGCTGGGCGGCGACGCGGCGCTGCGCGAAGGCGTGGTGACCGACAACGGCGGCCTCATCCTCGACGTGCGCGGCCTGGCCATCACCGACCCGCTGGCGCTGGAGCGGGAAATCAACCAGTGGCCGGGCGTGGTGACGGTGGGCATCTTCGCACGGCACCGTGCCAGCGTCTGCCTGCTCGGCACGGCACAAGGCGTGAAGACTCTCGATTTCTGAGCGCTGTTCGCGGCGCAGCGCCGGCAAAAGCGCGTAACCTCGCGATATCGGGCGCCGCCAGGCGCCTCCCAGGAAAGGAAACAGCGCGCATGGCCAAACCCAACTATTCGTACGAGAAGCGACAGCGCGAGCTGGCGAAGAAAAACAAGAAGGAAGAGAAGGCGCGCGAGAAAGCCGCGCGCAAGGCCGGCGGCGGCACGGGCGCCGACGGCGAGGGCGAGGCGGCGCCCGAGGACGACGCCGACGAACTCACGGCGCCCCAGCCGGCGCAGCCCGGTTCGAACTGAGCCCCTTGCGGCGCGAGCGCGCCGCGAAGCGCGCCGGGTCGACGGCATCCATCAGGCTCGCCGCCACTGGCGCGGGCGCGCCGGTCACCCAGGCCGCCAGCAGCCGCGCGCCCAGCACCGACTGCACGATGCCGCGCGAGCCCAGCGCGGCGAACACGAACAAGCTCTCGCGGCGCGCCAGCAGGCGCGGCTGGTCGGCCGAGCCGACGCCGGACGCGCTGGCGTCGGGCACGGCGCCGATCAGCGGCAGCCGGTCCAGCGCCGTGCAGCGCCAGCCGACGCGGCCTTGCAGTTCGTGAACGAGGCTCGACTCCCGTTCGGGCTGAGCTCGTCGAAGCCCTGCCGCGCCACGCGGGCGCCCTTCGACAAGCTCAGGGCGAACGGATGATTCATTCCCGAGCAGGCGCGCGAGCTTGGCGAGGTTCTCCACGTGGTCGGTCTCACGCACCGCCGCATCGACATCGCCGCGCCGCGCGGTCGCGCCGAACACGGCGCGATCGCCCACGGGCGGCAGCACGTAGCCGGCGCCGGCCAGCGGCAGCTTCGGCAGAAGCATGCCGGCGGCCGGCGCGACAGCCACCTGGCCGCGCACCGCCTGCACCGGCCAGTCCGGCGCATCGAGCAGGCGCAGCGCGTCGCCGGCATTGGCGAGCACAACAGTGGGTGCGCGCGCGAGTTCGCGGCCGGCGGCGTCGAGCAGGCACCATTGCGCGCCGTCGCGGCGCAGCGCATCGACCTGCACGCCGCCATGCCATGCCACCGGCCTGGCGGCCGAACGCAGCAGCCAGGCCGCCAGGCCGCGCGGCGCGATCCAGCCGCCGCCGGGAAAGAACCACGCCGGGTCGCGCAGCGTGACGCCGGCGCGCGCCGAGGCCACGCCGGCCGGCAGCGCCTCGACGTAGGCCGGCGGCAGGCCGAGGCGCCGCAGGCGTTCCTGCATCGCCGCCACGTCGCGCAGTTGGTATTCCAGCCGCAGCAGGCCATCGACCGCGCCTGGCACGCCGGCAGCCACCGCGGCGCGCGCCACCGGCGCGAACGCGAGCGCGGCGGCGCGGTGCCAGCGCGCATGCGCGCCGTCGTCGGGTGTGACGATGCCGTGGAACAGCCCACCGGGATTGCCCGAGCCTTCCTGCGCCGGCTCGGCGTGGCGGTCGAACAGTTCGCATTGCCAGTCTTGCCCGGCCAGTGCCCAGGCGGCCGCGCAGCCGGCCAGGCCGGCGCCGACGATCAACGCCTTGCGCGCTACGCCGCGCCCGCGCGGCCGGCCCGGCGGCACGCGCCGCGCGGCGGCCGGCGGCGGCACGAAGCGCGCCAGCGTGATCTCGCGCTTGCCGCCGCGGCCGGGGGTCTTGTTCACCTCGAAACCGGCGCCGCGCAGCGCATCACGCACCGCTCGCGCCGACGACCAGGTGGCCGCCGTCGCGCCCGGCGCGGCCAGCCGCGCCAGCGACTTGAACAGCCGCGCGTCCCACATCGCCGGGTTGCGGTCGGGCGCGAAGCCGTCGAGGAAGAAGGCGTCGACGCTGGCCACCCATTCGGGCAGCCACTGCGCCGCGTCGCCGAAGGCGAGGTGCAGCGTGACGCGGCCGCCTTCGAATTCGAGGCGGTGCAGGTCGGGCGTGAGCAGCGGCCATTGCGCATGAAGTTGCGCCGCGAGTTCCTGCACGGCCGCGTCGCGCGGCCATGCCAAAAGATCGTCGGCGCGCGGCGGATGCAGTTCCACCGCAACGAAGTCGAGCCGCTCGCTGCGCTGCGGATCGTCGCGCCAGGCCTGCCACGCGGCGAGGAAGTTGTTGCCCAGGCCGAAGCCGGTCTCGGCGATGACGAAGCGCTCGCGGCCGCGCCAGCGCTCGGGCAGGCCGTTGCCGGCGAGAAAGACGTGGCGCGCCTGATCGAGCGCGCCGCCGCGCGGGTGGTAGACGTCGCCGAATGCGGCGGCGAAGGGCAGGCCCTCGGGCGAGGGCACGATGTCGGCGGCGACGATGGGCGCGGTTTTCATGCCATGCGCGAGGCCAGCCAGTCCAGCAGCCGCCCGCGCACGCTGCTCAGGCCGCGGTAGGCGAGCACCGCCTCGCTCATCGAGGCCAGCGCGGCGTGCACGGCGGCGGCCTGTCCGGGCGTGGCGATCGCCTCGGCCAGCGGCCGGCTCTCGACGTGGATCGTGAAGACCGCCTGGCGCGCCTCGGGCAGCGGGATGAAGGTCTGGCGCTCGGTGCGGAAGAAGGCCTCGGCCGCGTCGCGCCAATGCGGCGGACCCACGCGCGCCGGATGCATGTCCAGGCGCGGCTCGGGCACGATGGTCCAGACGAAACGCTCCCAGCGCTGCGTGCCGGTGACCAGGCGCGCCAGATGGTCGCCGGCGGCCAGCAGCAGCCGGTTGTCGGCCACCGGCGCGTGCACCTCGGCGAAGTGACGCCCGACCTTGTCCTGCGGCGACCACTGCGAGGGCAGGCACACCGCCAGCCAGGGGATGCGCGCGCTGGCGCCGTCGATGATCGCGAAGTCCTCGGCGAAGGAGAGGCTCAGCAGCGCGGGCAGCCGCCAGGCGTCGCTCAGGGCGGCCAGGCAGGCGGCGACGGCCGGCTCGGCGGGCAGCCGCGTCCGCGCCTCGTGCCAGGCCTGCGGGTGCTCGCGCGCCGCCTGCGCCATCAGCGCGGCCAGTGCCGGCGCCGCATCGAAACCGGGCTGCACCAGCAGCGCCTGGTCGGCGTGGTGTGTCAGCACCGCCAGCTTCTCGGCGAAGGCGCGATCGCCGGGGTGGATCGGCGTGAGCTGCGCCGCCTCGGGCGCCAGCGCGCGCAGCCCGGGCTGCATGCGGAAGGGCGCGCTGACGGAGGCGAAGTCGAAGGGCATGCCAGGAGTGGACTACAAAAAGAAAGGGCGCCCAAAGGGCGCCCGCCGTCCGTCCCGCCGATAGGCGTCAGACGCGCTTGCGGTATTCGTGCGTGCGGGTGTCGATCTCGATCTTGTCGCCGTTCTCGACGAACAGCGGCACCGAGATCTCGAAGCCGGTGCCGACCAGGCGCGCCGGCTTCATCACCTTGCCCGAGGTGTCGCCCTTGACGGCGGGCTCGGTCTCGATCTCGCGCACCACGCTGGTGGGCAGCTCGACCGAGATCGCCTTGCCGTCGTAGAACACCACCTCGACGGCCATGCCGTCTTCCAGGTAGCTGATCGCGTCGCCCATGTTCTCGGCCTCGACCTCGAACTGGTTGTAGTCGGCGTCCATGAACACGTACATCGGGTCGGCGAAGTAGGAGTAGGTGCACTCCTTCTTGTCGAGCACGATCTGGTCCATCTTGTCGTCGGCCTTGAAGACGACTTCCGTGCCCGAGCTGTTGAGCAGGTTCTTCAGCTTCATGCGCACGGTGGCGGCGTTGCGGCCCCCGCGGCTGTACTCGGTCTTGAGCACGACCATCGGATCCTTGCCTTGCATGATCACGTTGCCGGCGCGGATTTCCTGAGCGATCTTCATGGTGACTTGCCCGTCTGGCGAAAAGCCTGCGATTTTAGCGCTTTTCGGCCACGAAACCGAGGAGCTGGCTGGCGAGGTCGGGCCGGGCGGCCAGCGTGTTGCGCCAAGTCAGCGTCTGCGCACGCCAGGCCGGCATGGCGGGCCAGGCCGGCAGCGCGCCGGCGCCGTTCCAGGCGCGCCAGAACGCGCGGCACGGCGCCGCCCAATCCTCGGGCGCGCCGGCGAGGAAGCGGTCGAGAAAAGCTTCGCGCTTGGCGTGGTGCGCGCCGTCGGACTGCGGGTAGAACTGCCAGACGAAGGGCGAGCCGGCCCACATCGCGCGCACCGCCGAGTCTTCGCCGCGCACGAAGTTCAGGTCGCAGGCCCACAGCAGGCGGTCGAAGTCGGTCTGCGTCAGGTAGGGCAGTTCGACGGCGCGCAGCGCGCCGAGCGCGAGCGCATCGCCCAGCGCGGCGCGCACCTGCCGCGCCGCATGGCCGGCGGTGAGCAGCAGCAGCGTCGGCGCGGCGGCGAGTCGATCCAGCAGCGCCGGCAGCGCGGCGTTGTCGTAGCAGAACAGGCTGACGAGGCGTTCGCCGTCGCGGCGAGCGAGGCCGCGCGGGGCCAGCCACGCCGCCGCGTCGAAAGCCTCGCGCCGCGCGAGCAGGCCGGGCTCGCGCAGCAGTCCGCCGGTGCGCTCGCCGAAGCCGGGGTAGAAGAACCACTTGGTCAGGCCGTTGCGCTGCGGCGAGGGCAGGCGGTGGCTGCGCTCGACGTAGGCTTCCGCGCTCAGGTATTCGAGGTTGATCCACAGCGGCGCCGGCGCGCGCGCCGCCATGCGCTCGGCGAAGCGCGGCGGCAGCTCGCAGCCGAAGGCTTCGATCACCACCTCGCCCGGCGCGGCCTGCGCATCCGCCTCGTCCCAGGCGCGCGGTTCGACGCCGGCCGCGCCTTGCGGCGCCATCCAGGCCAGTGCTTGCGCATCGTCGACCCACAGCCGCACGCGCCGGCCGCGCGCCGCGAGATCGGCGGCCAGGCGCCAGCACACGCCGAGGTCGCCGTGGTTGTCGATCACGCGGCAGAACAGGTCGCAGTGCGGCATGCGGGCGATTATCCGGGCCGGTGTCCGAGCCGATAATCCGCCGCGATGAACACGCCCATCGAGCCGGACCGAGACGCCGCCTGGGCGCGCCTGCTCGACGAAGTGGCCGCGCTGCCGGGCCGCCCGGGCGTCTACCGCTACTTCGATGCGCAGGGCGGCGTGCTGTACGTGGGCAAGGCGCGCGACCTGAAGAAGCGCGTCTCGAGCTACTTCCACAAGAACCACGGCGGCACGCGCATCGGCCACATGGTCGGCAAGATCGCGCGCATCGAGACCACCGTGGTGCGCTCGGAGGCCGAGGCGCTGCTGCTCGAGAACAACCTGATCAAGGCGCTCGCGCCGCGCTACAACATCCTCTTCCGCGACGACAAGAGCTACCCCTACCTGAAGATCGTCGCCGGCACCTTCCCGCGCATCGCCTACTACCGCGGCGCGGTCGACCAGAAGCACCGCTACTTCGGCCCGTACCCCAGCGCCTGGGCGGTGAAGGAGTCGATCCAGTTGTTGCAGAAGGTGTTCCGGCTGCGCACCTGCGAGGACACCGTGTTCGCCAACCGCACGCGGCCCTGCCTGCTCTACCAGATCAAGCGCTGCTCGGCGCCGTGCGTGAGGATGATCGACGAGCGCGACTATGCACGCGACGTCGCCAACGCCGAGCGCTTCCTGCTCGGCGGTGAGCAAGAGACGCTCGACGCCCTGCAGGCGCAGATGATGGCGCACGCCGACGCGCTGCAATTCGAGAAGGCGGCCGAGCTGCGCGACCAGATCGGCGCGCTGTCGCGCGTGCTGCACCGCCAGGCGGTGGAAGACAACAGCGGTGTCAGCACCAAGGACGCCGACGTGCTGGCGGTGCGCGTCGAAGGCGGCAAGGCCTGCGTGAACCTCGCGATGGTGCGCGGCGGGCGGCATCTCGGCGACAGGCCGTACTTCCCGGCGCACGTGGAGGAGGGCACGCTGGCCGCCGACGATGACGAAGAGGGCGGCGGGGATGCGACGCGCACTTCGCCCGAGGTGCAGGTGCTCGAAGCCTTCATCGCCCAGCACTACCTCGACGCGCCGGTGCCGCCGCTGCTGCTCACCAGCCACCCGGTCGACAAGTCGCTGATCGAGGCGCTGTCGGCGCAGGCAGGCGTGCGCGTGACGGCCCAGCACCAGCCGCGCGAGGCGCGCCGCGCCTGGCTCGACATGTGCATCCAGGGCGCGCAGCTCAAGCTGGCGCAGTTGCTGGCCGAGGAGGGCTCGCAGAAGGCGCGCACACGCGCGCTGGTCGACGCGCTCGACCTCGCGGCCGACGATCTCGACACCTTTCGCATCGAGTGTTTCGACATCAGCCACACGGCCGGCGAGGCGACGCAGGCATCGTGCGTGGTGTTCGAAAACCACCGCATGCAGAACGCGCAGTACCGCCGCTACAACATCGAAGGCATCACCGGCGGCGACGACTACGCCGCGATGCGCCAGGTGCTGACGCGCCGCTACGCCAAGCTGGCCGAAGCGGCGAGCAGCGGCGCGGCGCGCCTGCCCGACCTGGTGCTGGTCGACGGCGGCCGAGGCCAGGTGGCGATGGCGCGCGAGGTGTTCGAGGAGCTCGGCATCGACCTCGGCCTGATCGTCGGCGTCGAGAAGGGCGAAGGCCGCAAGGTCGGGCTGGAGGAACTGGTGTTCGCCGACGGCCGGCCCAAGGTGTACCTCGGGCGCGACTCGGCGGCGCTGATGCTGGTGGCGCAGATCCGCGACGAGGCGCACCGCTTCGCGATCACCGGCATGCGCGCGCGGCGCGCCAGCGTGCGCACCGGCGGCAGTCGGCTGGAGGAGATCCCCGGCGTCGGGCCACGCAAGCGTGCAAGATTGCTGCAACGCTTCGGCGGCGTGCGCGGCGTCGGGCAGGCCAGCGTTGACGACCTCGCCAGCGTGGACGGAATATCGAAGGAACTCGCAGAGGAGATCTATCGTGCCTTGCACTGACACTCTTACCCGCACCCGCGCCGGCCTCGCGCTGGCAACCCTGGCCGGCTTCGCCTGGCTGGCCGGCTGCAGCACCGAGCCGCCGCCGGCACCGACGCCGCGCACCCCGGTGGCGCGCGCGCCGGCCACGCCGCCGGCGCCGGCCAACAAGCGCGTCTCCGCCGCCACCAACGAGCGCGCCTACCGCCAGGACGCCGCGCGCGCGATCTACGCCGCGTACCCGGACAGCATCTACAAGGGCAAGCTGCCGCCGCTGCTGTACGCCATCGCCGTCGTCGAGACCGAGCTGGACGCCAACGGCAACGTGCGCGACGTGCGCATGCTGCGCGCGCCCAGCCACGCGCCCGAGGTCACGGCGCGCGTGCGCGAGATGATCCGCAAGGCCTCGCCGCTGCCCGCGCCGGCGCGCATCGGCCGGATGAAGTACATCGACACCTGGCTGATGGACAAGAGCGGCCAGTTCCAGCTCGACACGCTGACCGAAGGCCAGCTCTAGGGTCGGGTTCGAACTTCGGCACAATGCGCCGATGTTCTTCAACCTGCCGACCCTGCTGACCTGGGCTCGCATCGTCGCGATCCCGCTGATCGTCGGGCTGTTCTACCTGAACCTCGAGCCCGGTTTCCAGAACCTGCTGGCGACCGTGCTGTTCGTCGTCGTCGCGCTGACCGACTGGCTCGACGGCTACCTGGCGCGCCGGCTGAACATGACCTCGTCGTTCGGCGCCTTCCTCGACCCGGTGGCCGACAAGTTCCTCGTCTGCGCCGCGCTGCTGGTGCTGGTGCACCTGAACCGGCTGCATGCGCTGGTGGCGCTGGTGATCATCGGCCGCGAGATCGCGATCTCGGCGCTGCGCGAGTGGATGGCGCAGATCGGCGCGTCGCGCAGCGTGGCGGTGCACATGGTCGGCAAGGTCAAGACCGCGGTGCAGATGGTGGCGATCCCGTTCCTGCTCTACGACGGCCACGTGCTCGGCGTGATCGACACGCACCTGTGGGGCACGGTGCTGATCGTCGTGGCCGCGGTGCTCACCATCTGGTCGATGATCTACTACCTGCAGAAGGCGCTGCCGGAGATCCGCGCCAAGGCGCGCTGAGCGTGGCGCAGGGCAGTGCGGGCCCGCTGCTGCGGGCGATGCCGTGGGTCTTCGTGCTGATCTGGAGCACCGGCTTCGTGGTCGCGCGCCTGGCGATGCCGCACGCGCCGCCGCTGACCTTCCTGTCCGTGCGCTACGCGCTGTCGGTGCTGTGCTTCGCGGCGTGGATGGCGCTGGCGCGCGTGTCGTGGCCGCCGCGCGCGCAGTGGCCGCACCTGGCCGTCAGCGGCGCGCTGATGCACGCGGGCTACCTCGGTGGCGTGTGGTCGGCGGTCAAGCTCGGCATGGGCGCGGGCACCGTCGCGCTGCTGGTCGGGCTGCAACCGGTGCTCACCGCCATCTGGATCAGCGCGACGGCCAGCGCCGAGCATCGTGTGCTGCCGCGCCAGTGGCTGGGCCTCGCGCTCGGCCTGGCCGGGCTCACGCTGGTGGTGTGGCGCAAGCTCGGCGTCGGCGAGGTCGGCGGCGCGAGCCTCGCGCTGTCGATCTTCGCGATGCTGTCCATCACCATCGGCACGCTGTACCAGAAGCGCCATGTGCGTGTCGCCGACGTGCGCGCCGCCAGCGCGGTGCAGCTCGGCGCGGCGCTGCTCGTCAGCGTTCCGTTCGCGCTGCTCGAGGCCGAGCCGATGCGCTGGCACCCCGAGCTGATCGCCGCGCTCGCCTGGTCGGTGCTCGGATTGACGCTGGGCGGCAGCTCGCTGCTGTACCTGCTGATCCAGCGGGGTGCGGCGACGCAGGTGACGAGCCTGCTCTACCTCGTGCCGCCGTGCACCGCCGCGATGGCCTGGGCGCTGTTCGGCGAGGCCTTCACGCCGCTGATGATGCTCGGCATGGCGCTCACCGCGGCCGGCGTCGCGCTGGTGGTTCGCGACGAGCGCGGCGCGAGGTGAATCCACATAGAATCGCGCTCCGCGCTTGACAGCCCCAGGGGCGCGGCATGTAATGCTCCGCGCCGGATCGCCTCGGGCAGACAGTGCCCGGAGACACCCACCGAATACCACCGTTCGAGAAACTTTTGAGAGGGGGATATCCCGTGAACAAGTCTGAATTGATCGAACACATCGCCCGACAGGCGGACATCTCCAAGGCTGCTGCCACGCGCGCCCTGGAAGCCGTGATCGGCGGTGTGAAGCAGACGCTGAAGAAGAACGGCAGCGTCTCGCTGGTCGGCTTCGGAACCTTCAGCGTCAGCAAGCGCGCGGCGCGCAGCGGCCGCAACCCCCGCACCGGCGCCACGATCAAGATCAAGGCCGCCAAGGTGCCGAAGTTCCGCCCCGGCAAGGCCCTGAAGGACGCCGTCAACTGATCGCTGCGCTGACAGCCTGCGCAGCGCGCGGGTGCTTAGCTCAGCCGGTAGAGCGGCGCCCTTACAAGGCGTAGGTCGGGGGTTCGAACCCCTCAGCACCCACCACGGCCCCGCCAGGGGCCTGCGCTAGAATCCAGGCCAACACCAGAACACGAAGGCGAACCGCGGTTCGCCTTTGTCGCGTCTGGACTTCCCTCGGCTCGACAGAGGCTTTCTCCGATGTTCGACTTCGTCCGCAAGCACACCCGGCTTCTGCAGTTCATCCTGGTGCTGCTGATCTTCCCGTCGTTCGTGTTCTTCGGCATCCAGGGCTACAGCCGCTTCAGCGGCGGCGAGAACGAGCCGGTGGCCAAGGTCGCCGGCCACGAGATCACGCTGGCCGAGTGGAACGCCGCGCAGCGCGAGCAGATCGACCGCGTGCGGCGCCAGATGCCCAACGTCGACGCGAAGCTGTTCGACACGCCGGAGATGAAGAAGCAGGTGCTCGACGCGATGATCCGCGAGCGCGTGCTGCTGGCCGCGGCCGACAAGGCGCACCTCGTCACCACCAACGAGCGGCTGCAACGCGAGCTGCTCGCCATTCCGCAGCTCGCCGCGCTGAAGAAGCCCGACGGCAGCTTCGACGTCGAGGCCTACAAGGCGCTGCTGGGCGCGCAAGGCATGTCGCCGGAGATGTTCGAGGCGCGCATGCGCCAGGACATCACGCTGCGCCAGGTGCTCGACGGCGTGGGCAACACCGCCTTCGGCACGGCCGGCAGCGCCGACGCCGCCTTCGACGCGCTGTTGCAGCAGCGCGAGATCCAGGTGCAGCACTTCGACGCCAAGAGCTACCTCGCCCGCGTCAACCCGAGCGACGACGATCTGCAGGCCTACTACAAGGCGCCCGAGAACGCCGCGCAGTTCCAGGCGCCCGAGCAGGCCTCGATCGAGTACGTGGTGCTCGACCTGGCCTCGATCAAGAAGGACATCAGCGTGCCCGAGGAAGAGCTGCGCAAGTACTACGAACAGAACGAGAAGCGCTTCTCCACGCCCGAGGAGCGCCGCGCCAGCCACATCCTCGTCAAGGCCGAGAAGGGCGCGCCCGCCGCCGAGCGCGACAAGGCCAGGGCCAAGGCCGAGCACCTGCTCGCCGAGGTGCGCAAGGCGCCGGGCAGCTTCGCCGACGTCGCGCGCAAGAACAGCGACGACCCCGGCTCGGCGCAGCGCGGCGGCGACCTCGACTTCTTCGGCCGCGGCGCGATGGTCAAGCCCTTCGAGGACGCCGCCTTCGGCTTGAAGCCGGGCGAGATCAGCGGCGTGGTCGAGAGCGATTTCGGCTACCACGTCATCCAGGTCACCGGCGTGCGCGGCGGCGGCAAGAAGAGCTTCGAGCAGGTGCGCGCCGAGATCGAGGACGAGGCCAAGCAGCAGCAGGCGCAGAGCCGCTTCGCGGCCGCCGCGGTCGACTTCACCAACATGGTCTACGAGCAGGCCGACAGCCTCAAGCCGGCGGCCGAGAAGTTCAAGCTCGAAGTGCGCAGCGCCGCCGACGTGAAGCGCACGCCGGCCAGCGGCGCCACCGGCGCGCTGGCCAGCGCCAAGTTCCTCGAGGCGATCTTCAGCGCCGACTCGGTGAAGAACAAGCGCAACATCGAGGCGGTGGAGATCGGCGCGAACCAGATCGCCTCGGGCCGCATCGTGCAGTACAGCCCGGCGCACCAGCTCGCCTTCGACGAGGTGAAGACGCTGGTGCGCGAGAAGGTCGCGGCGCAGCAGGCGCAGGCGCTGGCGCGCAAGGACGGCGAGGCGCGCCTGGCCGAACTGCAGAAGACGCCCGACGCGGCCATGCCCGGCAGCCCGGTGACGGTGTCGCGCGCCGCGCCCAAGGACGTGGCGCGCGACGTGCTCGACGCCGCGCTGCGCGCGCCGGCCGGCAAGCTGCCGGCCGTCGTCGGGGTAGAGCAGGGCACGCAGGGCTACGCGGTGGTGCGCATCGGCAAGCTCGCCGGCCGCGACCCGGCCGCCGGCGACGCCAAGCAGATGCAGGCGCAGTACGGACAGGCCTGGGGCGAGGCCGAGGCGCAGGCCTACTACGCCGCGCTCAAGCAGCGCTTCCGCGCCGAGACGCTGGCCGCCGCGGCCAAGAACGCCAGCACGCCAGCCGCCAACTGAGCATCGCCACGCCCCGCTTGGCTATAATGGCGGGCTCTGCGGTGGCTGTAGCTCAGTTGGTAGAGTCCAGGATTGTGATTCCTGTCGTCGTGGGTTCGAGTCCCATCAGCCACCCCACCTTCTACGCCCGGCATCAGCCGGGCGTTTTCGTTTCTCGGGGAAGAATTCGGGATGAATCAGGGGCTCAGGACGATTCCCTGGCGGCCGCGAACTCGTTGAACGCCGCCACGGCATTGGCCGCGTACATGGCCGAAGGCCCGCCGCCCATGTAGACGGCGACGCCCAGGGTTTCGTGCACTTCGGCGGCCGTCGCGCCCAGGCGAGCCAGGGCCTTGGCGTGGAAGCCGATGCAGCCGTCGCAGCGCGTGGCCACGCCGATGGCCAGCGCGATCAGTTCCTTGGTCTTCGCGTCCAGCGCGCCGTCGGCGATGGCGGCCTTGCCCATCTCGGCAAAGCCCTTCATCACCTGCGGAACGCCGCTTCGCAGCGTGGCCAGGTTGGCGCTGATCTGCTGGGTCAGGTCGGTGTAGCTGTGGGTCGTCATGAAGCTCCCTCCGGTTCAATGAGCACGTGCCGTGCGGGCCGTCCACCAGCCGGCGATGGTATAGACCAGTATGGTCGAACCGGCCAGGCCGGCGCCGAACACCAGGGCGATCAGGAACCAGTCGGCCGGGCCGCCGGCATCGGTGAAGCCCGAGGAAGACACCTTGGCCATCAGCACCAGAGCCAGCGCGCCGCCGACGACGCCCAGCGCCTCCGAACGCACCAGGCGTCGCGACATCAGGCCCTTCTCGCGCGCGAGCAGCGCGACAAAAGCGGCCAGGCCCAGCACGACGACGGCCAGCAGCATCCACAGCAGCGGGCCGAGCATCTCCTGGAAGACGGCCAGCAGGATGACGGGGTCGAGTTCTTTCATGGCGATGTCTCCTCAGGCGCGGCCGCGCAGCATGCTGATGTAGGTGGGCTTGAGCGCCATGGTCTTCATGACCCAACTGATCCACAGTTCCTCCAGCGGCGCGATCACGCCGGGGAACGAGGGCGCCAGGTTGTTCTGGTAGTCGAATTCCACCAGCATGGCGCGGCCCAGGCGCGTGATCAGCGGGCACGAGGTGTAGCCGGTGTAGAGCGCGCCGGAGGTCTTGCCGGCGATCTCGGCCACGAGGTGTTCGACCGCCACGGGCACCTGCCACTTCACGCTCGCGGCGGTCTTGCCCTTGGGCACGCCGGCGATGTCGCCGACGCCGAAGACGTTGCGGTAGCGCACGTGGCGCAGCGTTGCCTTGTCGACCTCCATCCAGCCTTCGGCGGCCCAGGGGCCGCTCTGCCAGGGCAGGGGGCTGTTGCGGATGGCCTCGGGCGCGCGCATCGGCGGAATGACGTGGATGAAGTCGTAGTTCTGTTCCTCGGTTCCCGCCGGCGTGGCGAAGGTGGCGATGCGCCTGCCCGGATCGATGGCCTTGAGCACGCGCTCGTAGTTCACCTGGATGCCGCGCTCCTGGAACAGCATGCGCACCTTCTCCGAGACGATGGGCACGCTGAACAGCGCCTTGTTGTTCGAGTTGTAGACCACCTCCGCCTTGCCGCGTTGGCCGCGCCGGCTCAGGTAGTCCTCGGCGATGAAGGTGTACTTCAGTGGCGCGCCCGCGCACTTCATCTCGGTGCCGGGCCGCAGGAAGACGCCCCGTCCGCCCTGGTCCGCGAACGCCGACATGGCCTGCCACGTGGCCTCGGCCTTGGCCGGGCTGTGGTAGATGCTGCCGATGCCGTTCGTGCCGATCAGCGTCTCGTCCATGCCTTCGATCAGGCCGTACTCCAGCTTCATGCCGGTGGCGACGACGAGAAAGTCGTAGGCGTGGGCCTGGCCGCTCTCCGTGACGACCTTCCTGCCCTCGGGATCGAATTCGACCACCCGCTCGGGCACGAGGTCGACGCCCGCGGGCACGTAGTCGGCGGTGCTGGAGACCACGTAACCCGCCGGCTTGATGCCCGAGGCCACCAGCGTGAAGCCGGGCTGGTAGAAGTGCTCCCTGCGCGCGTCGATCAGCGTGATCTTCGCGCCGTCCAGCGCTTCCGACAGGCGCGACGCCGCCGCCAGGCCCGCGGCGCCGGCGCCGGCGATGACGATGCGGGCCGTGGTCTTGAGCTTGTTCGCCGCGCCGGCGACGCCGGGCGTGAGCGCGAAGCCGGCGGCACCGGCGGCGCCGAGCGCCAGCAGGGCCCGGCGCCGGTCGAGCGGCCGAGCCGTCGGCTCGTCTCGTTCGATGCGATCGTGGTCGTGTTTCATGGTCTCCTGCCCGTTGTCACTGCGCAGCGCAGTAGATGTCCCAGAGCGTGCGCATGACGCGCACCACCTTCTCGTCGGCCAGCCGGTAATAGACGTACTTGCCTTCCTTCTCGGTGTCGACCAGCCCCTCCTGGCGCAGCACGGCGAGCTGCTGCGACAAGGTGGGCTGGCGGATGCCGGTGAGGGCTTCCAGCTCACCCACGTTGAGGCGGGCGGATGCGATCTGGCACAGCAGCATCAGGCGGTCTTCGTTGGCAAGCGCCTTGAGCAGGGCGCTCGCCTCGCCGGCGTGCTCGCGCAGTTGCTCGGGGGGCTTGGTTCTGGCTGTCGAACGCATTGGGAAATAATAGATTATGAAAATATGAATCGTTGCGCGGATCGACCCGCGACGACGACAAACTCTGATTCAGGTCAAGCGTTCGCCGAGAGATCCCGGATCGTCACCCGGCAGCCGATGCCGCGCGGTTGCAGCTCGCGCCATTCGACCTCGCCGCCGAGCTGCTTGACGCGCTTGCGCACGCCGCCCAGGCCCAGGCCGTGCGCCCAGGCGCGCGGGTTGCGGCCTTCGCCGTTGTCGAGGATCTGCAGCTCGAGCCTGTCCTTGCGCAGCACCAGCGACACCTCGACGCGCGTCGCCTTCGCGTGCGCGATCGCGTTGCTGACCAGCTCGCGCAGCACGCGCGTCAGCGCCGACCACTGCACCACCGACAGCATCACCTCCTTGTCGGCGTCGAAGACCCAGTCGAGCTGCACGTGCGCGGCGGTCAGGCGCTGCGACAGGTCGGCCTTCCACTCGGCCGCGGCGTGCGACAGGCTGTGGTTGGCCGCCGCCAGGCCGCGCGTCAGCGTCTTCAGGTCCTGCAGCGTGTGGCGCACGTACTCTTCCATCTCGCGCGACTGGGCCTTGTACATCAGCGTCAGCAGCCGCGCGCCGATGTCGTCGTGCAGGTCCTGCGCGATGCGCGCGCGCTCCTCGCTGCGGCCCTGTTCGACGGCCTTGTCGAAAGCGACCGCGCGGCGAAGCTGCTCGACCACGCGCGCCGTCAGCCGCGCGTCCTCGAAGGTGAACAGGCGCCGCCCTCGGTGCGCGAAGCGCAGCACGATCGCGCCGCGCGGCGGCGCGCTCTCGCCGCCCAGCGCGGGCACCGGCAGCACCAGCGTCGAGCCGTCGCTGGACACGCGCGTCGCGCCGACGCGCCGCTCGCTGAGCAGCACCTCCATCGGCTCGAACAGGTCGCGCAGCAGCTCCGACAGCAGCATGCCGGTGCGCTCGGGGCGCGCCTCGACCTCGCGCGCGATGCGGTAGAGCTGCTCGAACATGCGCTCGGTGGTCAGCACCTTGCTGCCCAGCAACTGGTTCAGCACCCACTGGCGCGCGCCGGAGTAGGCCGCCAGCGAGATGAACAGCGCCAGCGTCAGCGACGCGAACGGGCCGAGCGAGAACACCGCGATGAACAGCAGGTCGAGCGAGGTCGTCACCGTGCTCACCGCGGCCAGCATCGAGAACTCGCGCATCACCTGCTGCGAGCGCGACAGGAAGGGGATCAGCACGATCAGCGAGGCGAAGAACACGTACCACAGCGTCGAGCCGATCGAGGCGATGTTGTGGTGCACGCCCGGGTAGGTGATGGCCGCGGCGATCGAGGCGGTCAGCAGCACCCAGGTGGCCACCGTCACGATGCCGATGCGGCGCAGCACGGTGGCCAGCGGGTGCGGCTCGATCTGGTACGACCAGCTCATCAGGCCCACCATCGCCAGGCCGTAGGCCACCACGGCGATCTGCACCCACCACCAGCCGAGCGGCACCCGACCGGTCGAGACCCCGGCCGTCAGCGCGGCGGCGAACAGCCAGGCCGCGGCGGCGATGGCCGTCGCGCCCGGCAGGCGGCGCGGATGCACCGCGGCGGCGTGCACGATGGCCGCGGCGCTGAACAGGTCGAAGCCGACGCGCAGCGGCAGGTCGAGGCGCGCCACCAGCAGGGGCAGCGCGAGATCGGCGGTCGACTCGATCGCGATGAACAGCAGGTTGCCGGCCTGGCACAGCGTGATCAGCGCGTACAGCAGGTTGCGGCCGTTCGGCTTGGCCAGCAGCACGATCATGCCGACCAGGTACACCGCCAGCGCCAGCGCGCCGAGCAGCCAGTACACCACCGGCAGGCCGCCGAAACCGCGCGGCGCGGTCTGCACGTAGGCGCTGCGCCCGCCGGCGAAGACGAACTGCACCGCCGGCTGCGTCAGCAGCCCGTCGAGCGCGGCGTGCAGCCGGTGGTGGCGCGCGCGCGCGTCGTCGTCGACCACCCAGCGCGCCGAGGTGCGCAGCGTCAGCGCGTCGTCGAGCGCCACGCTGCGGCCTTCGGCCTGCACCGCCACCAGCACCTGGCCGACCAGCGGCTCGAGGTCGGGGTCGCTGCTGCGCACGAGCTGGACACGGTTCTCGGCGCTGGCGCGCCAGCTCGCGTCGACGCGCGGCTGCATGGCCAGTTCGCGCGCCAGCAGGAACAGCCCGAGGCAGCCGATCAGCGCGAACACCGCCAGCGCGCGCAGCCGCCAGCCCATCCAGCGCGACAGACGGTCGCCGCGCAGCGACAGGCGTTCGCCGAAACTCGACTCGATGGCGCTGTCGGCCGGCGTCAGCGTGGACAGCGGCGCCGGCTCGGAACGGTGCGACACGGCCGCGGCGCCGGCGTCAGACCAGCCCTTGTTTGCTCGCCAGCACGGCGGCCTCGGCGCGGCTGGAGACGTTGAGCTTCTTGTAGATGGACTTGATGTGGTCGTTGACGGTGAACCACTTGATGCCCATCAGGTTCGCGATCTCCTTGATCGTGAAGCCCTTGCTCAGGTAGGTGAGCACCTCGCTCTCGCGCGGCGTCAGGCGCTCGTGGTCGAGCGGCGCGCCGCGGCCCAGCGGCATCGGCCGGCTGCTCTGGAAGCCGGAGTTCGGCGCCAGCGGCGGGTTCTCCGAGCCGCCCAGGCCGCCACCCTGGCGGAAGTGCGTCAGCAGCCGGCGCGCGATCGCCGGCGACAGCGGCGGCTGGCCGCGCACGATCTTCTGCAGTTCCTCGACCAGCACCTCGAAGCGATCTTCCTTCAGCAAGTAGCCGTCGGCGCCGCATTGCAGCGCGGGAAAGAGGTGGTCGTCGTCGGAGTACAGCGTGGTGACGATCTTGGTGGCCGGGTACTTGACCAGTTCGGCCAGCAGCTCCATGCCGTTGCCGTCGGGCAGTTCGAGGTCGACGAGGATCAGCTTGAACGGATCGACCGGCTCGCGCACGGCGGACAGCGGGCCGATGTGGCGGCGCGCGGTTTCGAGGTCACCGGCCTCGGTGATGGCGATGGCATCGCTGAAGCTCTCGCGCACGACGCGGCACAGGAAGCTGCGTGCCACCGGGTTGTCTTCGAGGATCAGGACTTTGACTGACATGCTCCACCGATCTCGACCCTGCGGGGCCTTGTCGTCGTTTGCCTGGCATGTTAGCGCACCGGGTGCGAACGCCGCACCCGCTTGCGGGGGAGGCGCGTCAGTCGTTGAGCAGCACCAGCTTGCCGCGCACCTTGCGCGTGCCCATGCGTGCGAAGGCCTCGGGCAGCGCGCGCATCGGCAGGCGGCTGTCGATCACCGGCTTGACCTTGCCCTGCGCATACCACTGCGCCAGCTCGCCGAGCATGCGCGCGTTGGCCTGCGGCTCGCGGCGCGCAAAATCGCCCCAGAACACGCCGACCAGCGAGGCGCCCTTGAGCAGCGCCAGGTTCAGCGGCAGGCTGGGGATGCCGCCCTGGGCGAAGCCGACCACCAGGTAGCGCCCGCGCCAGGCGATCGAGCGAAACACCGGCTCGGCGAGGTCGCCGCCCACCGGGTCGTAGACCACGTCCGGGCCCTTGCCGGCGGTCAGGCGCTTGAGTTCGTCGCGCAGGTTCGCGCTGCTGTAGTTGATCGTCTCGTCGGCGCCGATCTCGCGGCACAGCGCGCACTTCTCGTCGCTGGACGCGGCGGCGATGACACGCGCGCCAGCCGCCTTGCCGATCTGGACCGCCGCGGTGCCGACGCCGCCGGCCGCGCCCAGCACCAGCAGCGTCTCGCCGGCCTTCAGCGCGCCGCGGTCGAGCAGGCCGTGGTGGGTGGTGGCGTAGGTCAGCACGAAGGCCGCCGCGTCGTCGAAGGCGAAGCCGCGCGGCAGCGGCATCACGAGCTCGGCCTTCAGGCAGGCATGGGTGGCGAAGCCGCCGGTGCCGGAAAAGGCCGCGACGGCGTCGCCCACCTTCACGTGAGAAACGCCACTGCCCACCGCGTCGACCACGCCGGCGAACTCCGAGCCGGGCACGAAGGGCGGCGTCGGCTTCATCTGGTACTTGTTCTGCACCACCAGCAGGTCGGGAAAGTTCAGGCTCGCCGCCTTGATGGCGACGCGCACCTCGCCGGCGCCGGGCTCGGGCGTCGGCAATTCCTTCCAGGCCACGGCATCGACGCCGGTGGGGTTCTCGCACAGCCAGGCATGCATGGGATCGTCTCCGCGGTTCGCTACGGGTGTCGCCGCATGATAAGCATCAAGCGCCCGGCGCCGCGTCGCCGGCGCGACGTGCCGCGGCGCCTCCCTACAATGCCGCGCATGCGCATCCTCATCGCCAACGACGACGGTTACCTCGCTCCCGGCATCGCCGCGCTGATCCAGGCCTGTGCCGGGCTGGGCGAGATCGACGTGGTCGCGCCAGAGCAGAACGCCAGCGGCACGTCCAACTCGCTGACGCTGAACCGGCCGCTGTCGGTCTATCCGGCGCGCCACGCCCACGGCGATGCGATCCAGTCGTTCCGCTACGTCAGCGGCACGCCGTCGGACTGCGTGCACGTGGCGCTCACCGGGCTGTTGCCGCAGCGGCCCGACCTGGTCGTCTCGGGCATCAACAACGGCGCCAACATGGGCGACGACACGCTGTATTCGGGCACGGTCGCGGCGGCGATGGAAGGCTTCCTGTTCGGCATTCCGGCCATCGCCTTCTCGCAGGTCGAGAAGGGCTGGGCGCACCTCGACGCCGCGGCGCGCGTGGCGCGCAGCGTCATCGAGCAGGTGCTGCGCCGGCCGCCGGGCGGCGCCGCCTGGCTGCTCAACGTCAACATCCCGAACCGCGCCGATGCCGATGCGCTGCCGCGCCGCGTCACGCGGCTGGGCCGCCGCCACGCCAGCGAGCCGGTGATCCGCCAGACCAGCCCGCGCGGCGAGACGATCTACTGGATCGGCCCGGCCGGCGATGCGCGCGAAGGTGGCGAGGGCACCGACTTCCACGCGGTGAGCGCCGGCGCGGTGTCGGTCACGCCGCTGCAGGTGGACCTCACCGACCATGCCGAGCTGCCCGCCTGGCGTGCCTGGCTGGGCGCAGCGGCATGAGTTCAGCGGGCAAGCCGCCGCGTTTTCCGCTGCGGCTGGACCAGGTCGGGGCGCCGACCGGGCGGGAACTGCTGCGCCCGCAGACGCCGCTGCAGCAGGCGCACGCGGACGCCGCGCGGCACGCGGCGCCCTCGGGCCTGGGGCTCGATTCGGCCGACGTGCGCCGCCGCATGGTGCAGCGCCTGCAGGCGCAGGGCCTGCAGCATGCGGCGGTGGCCGCCGCGCTGGCCGAGGTGCCGCGCCACGCCTTCGTCGACGCCGCGCTGGCCACGCAGGCCTACGAGGACACCAGCCTGCCGATCGGCCTGGGCCAGACCATCTCCAAGCCCTCGGTGGTGGCTCGCATGATCGAGCTGCTGATGCAAGGCGCCAACGCGCGCGCGGCCGGCTCGCTGCTGCGCACGCTGGAGATCGGCACCGGCTGCGGCTACCAGGCCGCGCTGCTGGCACGGCTGGCGCGCCAGGTGATCTCCATCGAGCGGCTCAAGCCGCTGCACGACAAGGCAGGCGCCAATCTGGCGCCGCTGCGGCCGGGCAATCTGCGTCTGGTGTATGGTGACGGCATGCGGGGACACCCGCCCAACGCCCCTTACGACAGCATCATCGCGGCGGCGGGCGGGCAGGCGCTGCCGCCGGCCTGGCTGGAGCAGATGGCGATCGGCGGGCGGCTGGTGGCGCCCTTGCAGACGCCGCACACACAGCAGCAGACGCTGGTGGTGGTCGACCGCCACGAGGGAGGCTACGAGCACAGCATTCACGAATCCGTGAAGTTCGTGCCCCTAAAATCCGGCCTCGGTGCTTGATCCATGATTGAACGACAACTCAAACCCGCGTCGATGCGACGCTTTCACGGCCTGCTCGCGGCGCTGTGCGCCGCCGGCGTGCTGGGCGGCTGCGCGACCTCGAAGTCGCCCGCGCCGGTGGAAGAGCGCGCGCTCGGCCCGCGCCCCGCGCCGACCATCATCGCCGGCCCCGGCACCGCGCCCGCGCTGCCGGCCTCCGACACGAGCAAGCCGCTGCCCGGCGCCGAGAACGCCGGCAAACCCGGCTACTACACCGTCAAGCCGGGCGACACGATGATCCGCATCGGCCTGGAAAGCGGCCAGAACTGGAAGGATCTGGTCAAGTGGAACAACCTCGAGAACGCCAACGTGATCGAGGTCGGACAGGTGCTGCGCGTGGTGCCGCCGGGCGAGAACGCGGCCGCGGTGTCGACGCGTCCGATCGCCTCCACGCGGGCCGAGACGCGTCCGCTCGACGCCCCGCGCCCCGCGGCCACGCCGTCGTCCAGCGCCGCGCCGAGCGCGCCGCCGGCCGCGCCACCCGCGGCGCCGGCGCCGGTGGCCGGGCGTGACGGCGACGACGACATCAACTGGATGTGGCCGGCCGCCGGCCCCGTCAGCGCCAGCTTCGAGGAAGGCAAGAGCAAGGGCCTGGGCATCGCCGGCAAGCTCGGCGATCCGGTGCTCGCTGCGGCCGACGGCCGCGTGGTCTACGCCGGCTCGGGGCTGCGCGGCTACGGCAACCTGGTGATCCTCAAGCACAACGCCACCTACCTGACCGCCTACGCGCACAACCAGACTCTGCTGGTCAAGGAAGACCAGGCGGTCAAGCGCGGCCAGAAGATCGCCGAGATGGGCAACACCGACTCCGATCGTGTGCTGCTGCACTTCGAGATCCGCAAGCAGGGCAAGCCGGTCGACCCGGCGCGCCTGTTGCCGCCACGCTAGCGGCACCACGAAAGCCAGGCCGATGCCCAGGAAGCGCACGACGCCATCCGGGGGATCGGTCAGGCCGCCGCCACTACGGCTCGACGGCCCTGCGCCGATCGACGGCGAGGGCGACGAGCCGCCTGCGCTCGCCGCCGCCGACAGCCGCCCCGAGCTGCCCGCCGGCGAAGGCGAGATCGGCAACACGCTGCAGACCTACCTGCGCGAGATCCGCCGCGCGCCGCTGCTGACGCCGCAGCAGGAGTTCGAGACCGCGACGCGCGCGCGCCAGGGCGACTTCGCGGCGCGCCAGGCGATGATCGAGCGCAACCTGCGCCTGGTGGTCAGCATCGCCAAGAACTACCTCGGCCGCGGCCTGCCGATGCCCGACCTGATCGAGGAGGGCAACCTCGGCCTGATGCACGCGATCGGCAAGTTCGAGCCGGAGCGCGGCTTTCGCTTCTCGACCTACGCCTCGTGGTGGATACGCCAGAGCATCGAGCGCGCGATCCTGCACCAGGCGCGCCTGGTGCGGCTGCCGGTGCACGTGGTGCGCGAGCTGAACCAGGTGCTCAAGGCGCGCCGCGCGCTCGAATCGCGCCTGCCGGCGGACGGCGCCGACGCCGAGCGGCCGGTGCGCGTGGAAGACGTGGCCGCCTCGCTCGGCCGCCCGGTGCAGGAGGTGGCCGAGCTGCTGCGCCTGGCCGAGCAGCCGGCCTCGCTGGACGCGCCGATCGAGCGCCACCCGGCCGACGGCAACGCCGAATCGCTGCTCGACAGCGTGCCCGACGACGGCGCCGGCGATCCGGTGAGCCTGACCTTGTCGAACGAGGTCGAGCGCCTGCTCGAACACGGGCTGGACGAGCTGAGCGAACGCGAGCGCGAGGTGCTCTGCGGCCGCTACGGCCTGCACGACCGCGAGCCCGAGACGCTCGAAGTGCTGGCCGAGCGGCTGCACCTGACGCGCGAGCGCATCCGCCAGATCCAGCAGGAAGCGCTCGTCAAGCTGAAGCGGCGCATGCTGCGCCACGGGATCGACCGGGATTCGGTGTTCTAGAGGGACCCTTCGAGCATCTGCCGATAGTCCTCGCGGGTGGCGATGCGCGGGTTGGTCTTGTGGCAGTGGTCGGCCATTGCACCGTCGATGATTTTCTCGAACAGCTCCGGCCCGACGCCCATCGCACGCAGGCCGCTGGGCAGGCCGAGGCGCGCATTCATCTCGCGGATCGCCTCGGCGATCTCGGTGCCGGCGCTGTCGCACGAGCCGATGCCCATCGCATGCGCGAGCCGCGCCAGGCGGCGTTCTCGCACCATGGACTCGGCGCTGGCGTTGAAGCGGATCACCGCGGGCAGGAACACCGCGTTGAGCGTGCCGTGGTGCAGCTTCGGGTTCACGCCGCCCAGGCTGTGGCTCAGGCTGTGCACGCAGCCCAGGCCTTTCTGGAAGGCCATCGCGCCCTGCATGCTCGCGCTCATCATCTGCCAGCGCGCCTCGCGGTCGGCGCCGTCGCGCGTGGCGCGCTCTATGTGCGCCCAGCCCCGTTCCAGGCCGTCCAGGCCGATGCCGTCGGCCGGCGGGTTCACCGCCGGCGCCATGAAGGTTTCGAGGCAGTGCGCGATCGCGTCCATGCCGGTGGCGGCGGTCAGCAGCGGCGGCAGGCCCAGCGTCAGCTCGGGGTCGCAGATGGCCGCCCGGGGCACGAGGTGCCAGCTGTGGAAGCCGAGCTTGCGGCCGTCGTCGACGATCACGATCGCGCCGCGCGCCACCTCGCTGCCGGTGCCGGCGGTGGTGGGCACCGCGATCAGCGGCGAGACGCGCTCGCCGATCTTCGGGCTGCCGCCTTCGATGGTGGCGTAGGTCTTCAGCGGGCCTTCGTGCGTGGCGGCGATCGCCACGCCCTTGGCCAGGTCGATGCTCGAGCCGCCGCCGACGGCGATCAGCCCGTCGCAGCCGTGCTGCCGGTACACCGCCACTGCCGCGCGCACGCCGGCTTCGGTCGGGTTCGACGGCGTCTGGTCGAACACCGCGTGGGGCAGGGCGCCGAGCGCGGCGAGCGCCTTGTCGAGCACACCGGCGGCGCGCACGCCGGGATCGGTGACCACCAGCGGCCTGCGCATGCCGGTGCGCTCGCATTCCTGCGGCAGCAGCGACACGGCGCCGAAGTCCAACTGGATCTGGGTGACGTAGTTGATGAAGGCCATGGGCGCGAGTGTAGGCAGAACAGCCGCGCGCGCCATCGGGTGCGCCCCGCGGGCCGAGCGCCGGGCCGCTCCCAAGCCGGCCCGCGCATCCCCTCGGGGGAGCGCCCGACGTACCCGCCGGGCGAGGAGCCGTCATGTGGCAGACTGCGCCGCTCCCATGGGCACCCATCTGCTGACACCGCGCATGGCCGGCCTGCTGGAACGCATCCAGCGTGCCAAGCGGCCGCCTTTCCACGCGATGACGCCGCAGGCCGCACGTGCCGCCTACGAGGCGGCGGCCGAGGTGCTGGACCTGCCGCGCGCCCCGCTGGCCTCGATCCGCGACTTCGAACTGCCCGCGTTCGACGGCACGCCGCTGCCCGCGCGCCGCTACCGCGCCGACGCCGCCGCGCGCGGCACGCTGCTGTACCTGCACGGCGGCGGCTTCACGATCGGTGGGCTGGGCACGCACGACAGCCTGTGCCGGCAGCTCGCGCGGCACTCGGGTGCCGAGGTGCTCGCGCTGGACTACCGCCTCGCCCCCGAGCACCGCTTCCCGACCGCGGTGGACGACAGCTGGGCCGCGCTGCGCTGGCTCGCCGACCATGGCGCGGCGCAGGGTTTCGATGTCCGGCGCCTCGCGGTCGGCGGCGACAGCGCCGGCGGCACGCTGGCCGCGGTGGCGGCGCTGTGGGCGCGCGAGCACGGCATCGCGCTGCGCGCGCAAGTGCTGATCACGCCCGGCACCACGGCGCATGCCGACACCGCCTCGCACCGCCTGTTCGCCAACGGCTTCCTGCTCGACGCCAGCACCGTCGAGTGGTTCTTCGAGCAGTACATCGAGCGCTCGCAGCGCGGCGACTGGCGCTTCGCGCCGCTGAACGCCGACGAACTCGACGGCGTCGCCCCCGCCGTGGTGCTGCTGGCCGAATGCGATCCGCTGGTCGACGAAGGCCTGGCCTACGCCGACCGGCTGCGCGCCGCCGGCGTCGAGGTGACGCTCGAACTGGTGCGCGGCATGACGCACGATTTCATCAAGATGGGCCGCGTGCTCGACGAGGCCCGCCACGCCCAGGCGCTGCTCGGCGCCGCACTGAAGAAGGCCTTCGAGACATGACCCAACGAAGCGAGTTCCGTTTCTTCGACCGCCTGCGCGTGCGCTGGGCCGAGATCGACGCGCAGAAGATCGTCTTCAACGCGCACTACCTGATGTACATCGACACCGCGGTGGCCGGCTACTGGCGCGCGCTCGCGCTGCCGTATGCCGCATCGATGGAAGCGCTGGACGGCGACCTCTACGTGCGCAAGGCCACGCTCGAATACCACGGCTCGGCGCGCTACGACGACCAGTTGGACGTCGGCATGCGCTGCGCGCGCATCGGCAACTCGTCGATCCAGTTCGCGGCCGGCGTGTTCCGCGGCGCCGAACTGCTGGTCGAGGGCGAACTGGTCTACGTCTTCGCCGATCCGCGCACGCAGACCTCGCGCCCGGTGCCCGCCGCGCTGCGCGACGTGCTGCAGGGCTTCGAGGCCGGGCAGGGCATGGTCGAGGTGCGCGTCGGCGACTGGGCCGCGCTGGGCCGCGACGCGGCGGCGCTGCGCACCGCGGTGTTCGTCGAGGAGCAGCGCATCCCGGCCGAGATGGAGTGGGACGAGGCCGATGCCGTGAGCGTGCACGCCGTGGCCTACAACCACCTCGGCCTGCCGCTGGCCACCGGCCGGCTGCTGCAGCACGTGCCGGGCGTGGCCAAGATCGGCCGCATGGCGGTGAGCCAGGCGGTGCGCGGCAGCGGCGTCGGCCGCGAGGTGCTGGACGCGCTGATGAAGGCGGCGCGCGCACGCGGCGACCGCGAGGTGCTGCTGCACGCGCAGACCGGCGCCGCGCCGTTCTACGCGCGCGCCGGCTTCACGCCGCGCGGCGAGGTTTTCGACGAAGCCGGCATACCGCACGTCGAGATGACGCGCGCGCTGTAGACGGCAGCGTTCAGCCGCGGCGCCGCCCGGCCGGCGGCCGCAGCAGGCTGCGCACGCGGCTGCGCTTGGCCGGCACCACGCCGGCGGCGGCATCGACTTCCGACTCCGTCACCGCGCCGGCCTGCATCGCAGGCGCCGAGGCGCCGGCGTTGTAGCGCGGCGGCCAGTGGTTCAGCGTGGCGCGGCGCAGCAGCGCCATGCCGCCGTTGGGCGAGAAGCTGCGTTCGAGCACGTGCGTCACGTTGTGGCGCCCGGTGCGCTCGGTGATGATCAGCGTCGAGCAGCGCGTGCCGTAGAGCAGGTCGGGCGAGCGGATGAAGGCCGGCGCGAGCATGCGCTCCTTCTCGATGCCTACGCCGGTGTCGGGCAGTTCGTGGTCGGGCGGCACGCGGCGGTCGGCCAGCGCGTCGAACAGGCGGCCGGCGAGTTCGTCCACGCCGGCGGACTGCGCGATCGCCTCGCGCGTGCGCACCTTCAACGCATCGACCTTGGGCCAGGGTGCGTCGAGCCCGGCGTTGGACAGGCCGTACAGGCCGCGTTCGAGCCGCAGCGGATGGCTGCCGTCGTTGTTGGCCCAGAAACATTCGCCCTGCGCAAAATCGGCGGCCAGCAGGTTGAAGCCGTTGTAGCCGGACAGCGCCGTGCGCATCCAGAACTGGTCGACACGCTCGTCCGCCGCCAGCCACTGCGGCACGATGCGGCCGCGCGACGGCGCCGCCGGGTCGTTGCGCGCGGGACTGCGCACATTGGTCAGCAGGCCGAGCCGGCCTTCGGCGCTGAGGCCGAGCCAGGTGCCGCCGGCGTCGAGATCGCGCCCGCCGAGGATGGGCGCCGCGCCCGGCTCGGGCGCCCACCAGGCCAGGCGCGCGGTGGCGCGCGCGAAGTATTCGTCGCGATTGGCGGCCACCACCAGCGGAAACCGCCGGCTTTCGTCGAGCGCCAGCGTCAGCAGGCACATGGAACACCTCTGGAATTCATGGACACGCGCCTCGTTGCAGGCGCGTGTTTCCCGGAGCGTTCGATGCTAGGGGAGGCGCCGGCGCGCGTGTCGCGCACCGGAAAGCGGCGCCGCCGCCGCGTGAATTCCGGCCGTGCGGTGCGTCGCGCGGCTCAGGCGGTCGCCGCGGATTCGAGCGGAACGTCGTAAGGCAGCGCCTGGCGTTGCAGCAGCGGGCCGTCGGGCGCGCCCAGGTGCAGGCTGCCGCCGGCCAGCGCCGCCAGCTTCACTTCGGCGAGCAGCCGCGAGCCGCCCTGCGGCGCCGGCGCCGCGTTGGCCACCAGCCCGGCCGGCTGGCCGGGATCGCCGCTGTGGAAGATCTCCTGGCCCGCCTGCGCCGGCGCCGCCACGTCGAACAGGAACATGCGGCGCTTGAGCGTGCCGCGGTACTGGCTGCGCGCGACGACTTCCTGGCCCGGGTAGCAGCCCTTGCGGAAATCCACGCCGCCGACCAGTTCGAGGTTCACCATCTGCGGCACGAACTGCTCGACCGTGGCCACTTCGATCAGCGGCACGCCGCTGCCGACTTCGAGCCAGCGCCAGGTTTCCAGCGCAAGGGCCGGCAGGCCGGCCGGCGCATCGGCCGCCGCCAGCAGCGCGCGCGGCACGCCGGCCGCGTCGGGCAGGCGGATCAGCGTGCCCTCGGGTGTGTCGCGGCGCGACCAGACCGGCGCATCGCCCAGCCGCGCCGCCGCCGCCTCGCCGGCCAGGCCGTACAGCGGCAGTTCGGCGCTCGCGTCGCCGAGCTTGCACTGCGCGCGCAGCACGAACATGGACAGGCGCTTGAGCGTGGGCGCGAGCAGGTCGGCGGCGCAGGCCAGCAGCAGTTCGTCGGCCGCGGCGCGCCACACGACGAAGCTCGCCTGCAAGCGTCCCTTGGCCGAGCAGTAGCCGGCCAGCACCGCGCGCTCGGCGCCGAGATGCAGCACGTCGCTGGTGAACTGGCCGTGCAGGAAGCTGGCGGCGTCGGCGCCGCGCGCGCGCATCAGGCCCCAATGGGCCAGGCGCACGACACCGTTGGTTGCGAAGGCGGCGGACATGCGCCAATTATCATCGGCCGATGATGACCCGATGGCTGTGGCGTCTTGTGCTGCTCGCGCTGCTGGCCGCCGCCGCGGCGGGCGGCGGCGCGGCGTGGTGGGTCAACCAGCCGCTGGCGCTGTCGGACGACACGGTGGAGCTGTCGATCGCCCAGGGCGAGCTGCCGCGCGACATCGCCGCGGGCTGGGTGCGTGCCGGCGTGCAGGCGCCGGCCTGGGCGCTGTATCAATGGTTCCGCTGGTCGGGCGACGCCAAGCGCATCCGCGCCGGCAGCTACGAGATCGGCGCCGGCACCACGCCGCGCACGCTGCTGGCGAAGATGGTGCGCGGCGACGAGACGCTGGCCACCGTGCGGCTGATCGAAGGCTGGACCTTCCGCCAGTTCCGCGCCGAACTGGCCAAGGCCGACGCGCTCAAGCCCACCACCGCGGCGATGAGCGACGCGCAGATCATGGAAGCGATAGGCGCCGCGGGCCAGGCGCCGGAAGGGCGCTTCCACCCCGACACCTACGCCTACAGCAAGGGCAGTTCCGACCTCGCGGTGCTCAGGCGCGCGCACCGCGCGATGCAGCAGCGGCTGGCCGAAGCCTGGGCCGCGCGCGCGGCCGAACTGCCGCTGCGCACGCCCGACGAGGCGCTGATCCTCGCCTCGATCGTCGAGAAGGAGACCGGCCAGGCGGCGGACCGCGGGCGCGTCGCGGCGGTGTTCATCAACCGGCTGCGCATCGGCATGCCCTTGCAGACCGACCCGACGGTGATCTACGGCCTGGGCGAAACCTTCGACGGCAACCTGCGCAAGCGCGACCTGCTCGCCGACACGCCCTTCAACACCTACACCCGCCCGGGGCTGCCGCCGACGCCGATCGCGATGCCGGGTGAAGCCTCGCTGCGCGCGGCGCTGCGGCCGCAGGACTCGAAGGCGCTGTACTTCGTCGCGCGCGGCGACGGCAGCAGCGAGTTCAGCGACACCCTCGCCGAGCATAATCGCGCGGTCAACAAGTACCAGCGCGGCCGCTAGCCGGCGCGTTCCCGAACGCCGTGAGCGGCCGATTCATCACCTTCGAGGGCATCGACGGCGCCGGCAAGTCCACCCACATCGAGGCGCTGGCGCAGCGGCTGCGCGCGCGCGGCGCCGAGGTCGTGCAGACGCGCGAGCCCGGCGGCACCGCGCTGGCCGAGCGGCTGCGCGAGCTGGTGCTGGGTAGCGGCATGGACGCGCTGACCGAGGCGCTGCTGGTGTTCGCGGCGCGGCGCGACCACGTCGAGCAGGTCATCCGCCCGGCGCTGGCGCGCGGCGCCACGCTGCTGTGCGACCGCTTCACCGACGCCACCTTCGCCTACCAGGGCGGCGGGCGCGGCTTCGATGCCGGCGTGCTGGCGCAGCTCGAACGCTGGGTGCACGGCGATCTGCAGCCCGAGCTGACGCTGTGGCTCGACCTGCCGGCGGACATCGCCGCCCGGCGCCGCGCCGAGGCGCGCGCGGCCGACCGCTTCGAGCGCGAGGACCTGGCCTTCTTCGAGCGCGTGCGCGCCGGCTACGCACAGCGCATGGCGGCGGCGCCGCGGCGCTTCGCGCGCATCGACGCCGCGCTCGACCGGCAAGCCGTGTGGGCGCAGATCGAGGCCGAGCTGGAGAAACGCTCGTGGTAGGCACCGACGGCGCGCTGCCGCTGCCCTGGCTCGCGCCCTGGCTCGACGAAGCGCTGCGCACGCAGCGCGGCCACGCCGTGCTGCTGCACGGCCCGCAGGGCATCGGCCAGTGGCAGCTCGCGCTGACGCTGGCGCAGGCCTGGCTGTGCGAAGCCGACGCATCGGCCGGGCAGGGCGCCGCGCGGCCCTGCGGCCGATGCGCTGCCTGCCGCATGGTGCAGGCGCGCACGCATCCCGACCTGCTGGTGCTGATCCCCGAGGCCTTGCAGGCGCCGCTGGGCTGGGCGCTCGCCGACGGCGACGCCGAGCCGGCCGAGGCCGGCAGCGGCAAGAAGCAGCCCAGCAAGGAGATCCGCGTCGACGCGGTGCGCGGCGCCGTCGCCTTCGCGCAGACCACGCCGGCGCGCCAGGCCGGCAAGGTGGTGGTGCTGCACCCGGCCGAGCGCATGAACGCCATCTCCGCCAACGCGCTGCTGAAGACGCTGGAAGAGCCGGCCGGCAACGCGCGCTTCATCCTGAGCTGCGCGGCGCCGCAGGCGCTGCTGCCGACCATCCGCAGCCGCTGCCAGGCGTTGGCGCTGCACCTGCCGCCGGCCGAGGCCGCCACGGCCTGGCTGGCGCAGCAGGGCGTGGCGCAGCCGCAGACCGTGCTGGCCGCCGCCGGCGGCGCGCCGCTCGATGCGCTCGACTGGCTGCGCGAAGGGCTGGACGCCAAGCTGTGGCAGCAACTGCCCGCCGCGATGCAGCGCGGCGACGCCGACGCACTGGCCGCGCTGGCCGGCTGGCCGCTGCCGCGCGTGGTCGACGCGCTGCAGAAGCTCTGCCACGACCTCGCCTGCGCCGGCCTCGGCACGGCGCCGCGATTCTTTCCGGCCGAGACGCTGCCGCGCCAGACCGACATCACGAAGCTCGATACCTGGTCGCGCGAGCTGGCCCGCGCCGCGCGCCAGGCCGAGCATCCGCTCAACGCCGGCCTGGCCATCGAGACCTTGGTCACACAAGCGCGGCGCGCGTTGGCCGGCAGCGCTTCCGGCGCGCCCGGCGGGCCCGCGCGCCGGGGTGTTTCGGTACACTCGACCGCATGAGCGATGCCACCGCGCGCAGCACCGTCCCGGGCTCGATAGGCTCGACCACCTCGGTCGCCGCCGCGCGGCCGAGCGTCATCCAGTTGGTGTTCCGCGAGAAGGGCGCGCTGTACGCCGCCTACATGCCGGTGTTCTCCGACGGCGGCCTGTTCGTGCCGACCACGCGCGAATACCGCCTCGGCGAAGACATCTACCTGCTGCTGTCGCTGCCCGACGATCCGCAGCGCTACCCGGTGGCCGGCAAGGTCGGCTGGATCACGCCGGCCAACGCCTCGGGCGGACGCACCCAGGGCGTCGGCGTGCGCTTCCCGACCGACGAGAAGACCCGGCTGTTGAAGCTGAAGATCGAGGAGATCCTGGGCACCTCGATCTCCTCGGCCAAGCCGACGCAGACCATCTGAAGAACGCCTGAACGCGCCGCCCCCGGGCGCAGCCGCCCGATGTTCGTCGACTCGCACTGCCACCTCAGCTTCCCGGGCCTCGCCGAGCGCGTCGACACCATCCGCGCCGACATGGCGGCGGCCCAGGTCGAGCGCGCGCTGTGCATCTGCACCACGCTGGAGGAATTCGAGGCCGTGCACGGCCTGGCCACGCGCCACGACAACTTCTGGTGCAGCGTCGGCGTGCATCCCGACAACGAAGGCGTGCGCGAGCCCACCGAGGCCGATCTGCTCGAACGCGCCGTGCTGCCGCGCGTGGTGGCGATCGGCGAGACCGGGCTCGACTACTACCGCCTGAACGGCCGCAGCGTGGCCGACATGGAATGGCAGCGCGAGCGCTTGCGCATCCACATCCGTGCCGCGCGCGCGGCGCGGCTGCCGCTGGTGATCCACACGCGCAGCGCCTCCGACGACACGCTGCGCATCCTGAAGGAAGAGGGCGCCGAGGCGGCCGGCGGGGTGTTCCACTGCTTCACCGAGACGATGGAAGTGGCGCGCGCCGCGCTCGACCTCGGCTTCTACGTGTCGTTCTCGGGCATCCTGACCTTCAAGAACGCCGTCGACCTGCAGGCCGTGGCGCGCTTCGTGCCGCTGGAGCGCTGCCTGATCGAGACCGACAGCCCCTACCTCGCGCCGGTGCCGTATCGCGGCAAGACCAACACGCCGGCGCTGGTGCCCTATGTGGCCAGGCAACTGGCGGCGCTGAAGGAATTGCCGCTGGAGGCGGTGGCCGAAGCGACTTCGGCCAATTTCGAGGCCTTGTTCAGAACTTCCAGCAAAACTTGAAGAAGATCCAAAAGAATGTTGAATCCAAAGGGATTTTCTTCGCTGTTGCTCATTCAGAAATGATAAAGCGTTACTTGAAGTGTGGAATCTATCTCGTTGCTGCAATGTGGTTTTCCGTTGCGGCAGCCGGTGCCTACGACGAGCTCTTCATTGCCATCATCCGCGACAACCCACGCAGCCTGAAGAAGCTGTTCGAGCAGGGTGTCGACCCGAACTGGCGCGACGAGAAGGGCATGCCGGCGCTGATGGTGGCGGTCCGGCGCGAGTCGCCGCAGGCCTTCGACGCCTTGCTGGCCCACCCCGACATCGACCCCGACGCCGCCAACGCGGCGAACGAGACGGCGCTGATGCTCACGGTGCTCGCCGGCGACGTCGAAGCCAGCGAGAAGCTGATGGCGCGCGGCGCCAAGGTGCAGCGGCCGGGCTGGTCGCCCATCCACTACGCAGCCAGCGGGCCGAGCACCGCGCTGACCAAGCTGCTGCTCGACCGCGGCGCCAGCGTGGACGCCGAGGCGCCCAACGGCACGACGCCGCTGATGCTGGCGGCGCGGCATGCGCCCGAGGCCACCGTCGAACTGCTGCTGCAACGCGGCGCCGACCCCAGGCGCCACAACCAGCGCGGCCAGCAGGCGATCGACTTCGCCGAGAGCGCCGGGCGCGACTACATGGTCGAGCGCCTGAAAAAGCTGCCGCACTGAGATTGCGGCAGCAGTTCACGCGCCAGGCGGCGTGTCGGATTTTTCCCTACACGGCTGATGGTGCAACGGAGACTTTCAGCGCCCCGGGCGAGCCCTAGAGTGCGGCCATCCCAGTGCTTGTGCCGGAGATTCCCCATGCAAACCCAGACCGTCGCCAATCCGTTCGCGCTCCTGCTGGACCCCGCCTCCGTGGTGGCCCGCATGGAAGGCTCCGAACTGCTGAACCGCCTGAGCAGCCGCATCTGCCGCCCACTGGACAAGGCCCATCCGCCGGAGCAGCCCGGCACGACGGTGCAGATGGACGATTCCGGCTTGGTCAGCGGCACGAGCCCGGCCAGCGCCTGATTGCGGGAGCGGGATGGCTTTCCTGCCATCCTGCCAAATTGGCGCACCCATAAACGCGCTACAATGTATATTATGTCAACCGACTGCTGCGCGCACTGCGTCGCCTGCTTGCCGGTTTCGAGCCTCAAGGGATGCTGCCGGCCTGACGAAAGCCGGCGATGCTCGCCCTGATCCCCCGCCAGCTCCCGCCCCTGTCGCTGATCGTCGATGACCTGGCCGCGCCGCCCGAGCGCATCGGGCGCGCGCTGGGCGTGTCCGCCGGCACCGTGCGCCGCTGGCTCGCCGCCGACGCCGCGCCGCGCGCGGCGCACCTGGCGCTCTTCTGGATCACCCGCTGGGGGTGGTCCATCGTCGACTGCGCCGCGACCAACAGCGCCCGGCTCCACGCGAGCCAGGCCCGGTGCCTGGCCGGCGACGTGCAGCGCCTACAGGCCCGCGTGGCCTGGCTGGAGCGCTTCGGCGACTACGGCTCAGCCAACGCGCCAAGCTGGCGCGATGAGCTGCCACAGGGTGATGCCGGCCAGGCCGCCCAGCACGGTCGCAAAGGCGTCCCAGCCGTCCCAGGTGTGCCCCTCGGCGTGCGCCTTGTCCCAGCGCTCCTTGCCCCAGGCCACGGCCAGGCATAGCCAGGCGGCCGCCAGCACCGGCATGCCGCCGGCCATCAGCAGGAAGGTCAGCACGAACGCGGCCAGCACGTGCAGCGCCTTGTCAGGCTGCGCCACGTAGCGGCCGAGCACGCGCAGCAGCGCGCCGATCACCGGCGGCCTCGCTTGCCGGTTTTGCGCTTGCGGAACTGGCCATTGGCCTTGCGCGGCGAGAGGGACTTTCGCTTCTTGGTCATGGTGGTCCTTTCGGGGTTGCCTGGTCGATCACATGCGCAGCTCTGCCAGGTCAGAGTCGATGCGCTCAAGTCGTCGGGCCTGCTCGTCCTGGCGCGTTTCCAGCACCGCGAGCTGGCGCGTGATGCGCAGCAGCAGCGAGACGCCGGGCAGCATCAGCAGGTTGAGCCAGGGGAGGATGTCGGCCAGCGTCATGCGGAGCCCTTCACTTTCTCGACGGTGCGCAGCGTGCCCAGGCCCAGCATGCCGAACAGCAGTTCCCACAGCACGCCGTCCAGCCGCGGCAGCGGCGGCAGCGGATGGCCGTACACCGCCCCGCCCCACTCCATCAGCGGGCCGGCCACGAACTGGAGCGCCAGCGCGCCGCCGCACACCCAGCCGATGAACGGCCGCCAGCCACCCTTGAACCTGCCGGGCGACACCGCCTCGGACTGGTTGACGCTCAGTTGAGCCAGCGCGAGTTGCAGATCTGCGTTCTGCGCGAAGTCGCCCTTGCTCAGCAGCTCGAAGGCTTGCAGTTGCGCGCGCTCTTTGGCGGCCGGGTCGAGGCCCAGGCCGCCGAGCAACTGCTTGACCACGTCGAACAGCGGGCCGACCAGCAGCGGGTTCATCACCAGCCCCCCGAGGCGCCGCCGGTGAACACCGGCGTGGTGTCGTGGTCCATGCGCGTGAAGTCGCCGGTGGTCAGGCCGCTGCCGCCGGTGCCGAAGCGCAGCGCCACCGCCGAGCCAGCCGGCGGCGGCGAGCCCGAGCCGGCGGCCAGGAAGATGGCCTGCATCAGCGCCGGCGCGCTCGACCACTGCGAGGCGGGGAAGTAACCCTCGGTGTCGATCAGCCAGCGTGCCACCAGCGGATCGGTGGTGACCTGGCCGGGCGTCGGCACGCCGATGCCGGCGCCGACCGTGCCCACGGCGCCGGTGACGGCACCATCGGCCGCCTTCACGGCGCCGGTGCCGATGGCCTCGCCCACGGCGCCGGCGGCCTCGCTGACGCCGCCCTTGCGGTACACCAGCCAGGCCGCGCCGGCCAGGGCCAGCACGCCCGCGCCGATGGCCATCATGGTTGCCGGTTTCATGCGAGCCAGCCGCCCGCCGAGCTGTAGGCGTCGGCGAACTGGTCGAACTTGCGCTGCGGCTGGCCGCTGGTGCTGCCGGGCAGGCTGGCCCACTCGGCCGCGCACTTGTCGACGGCGGCCTGAAGGTCGCCGCGCTCGATGTCGTCGAGCGCGCCGCGACGCTTGATCAACCAGGTCGCCGCGGCGCGCTGCGACTCCGCGCTGAAATCGGCAAGGCCGAGCGCGCGCTTGGCGCCCAGCCAGGTCGCCCGGATGATCTGGAAAGCGCCGGCCGCGGTGCTCACCTTGCCCACGTACTGCGGGCCGAGCTTGCTGATGTCCTCGCCCTTCCACTCGCCGGTGACGGCCGGGTGGTCGGCCAGGCTGACGATGGTGTGCCGGTAGCCGTAGCACACGCGGTAGGGATCGGCCTCGCGCGCGGTGCCCTCGCTCCACATGATCGCGTCGAGGAAGGCCGGCAGGTTGGCGTTGGTACGCATCGCTTGCTCCGTGCTGTAGGTGTCCACGCCTTGTTCGATCAGGCCCCAGACGTTGACGTAGTCGAGTGCGGTGCTGCCGTCGGCGTCATCGCTGGTCGCGACGGCATCGGCCGCGCGCTTGGCGGCGTAGCTCGCTGTCAGCGCGAGGACGCCGAAGCCTAAGACGATGGCGGTGGCGTGCTTCATCAGACGGCTTCCTCGATCGTCTCGAAGGAGGCCGAGAGCAGACCGACAGGTCCCACGTCGTTCCACACGGTGAGGCCATAGCCAGGCGGAAGCACGACAGGGTCCGCGAAGAGAACATTGATCGGCGTGTTAGCCGATACACCGAACGCCTGCTTGGCGCTCGTGCCAGGCACGGCCGCCTGATCCGTGCGGACTTGGGACGCCGCCGACGCGCCGCCGCCAAGCTTGCTGGACAGTTGCCCGCGTAGCGTGGTCAGCGCGGCGTTGGAAGGCGAGATGTTCAGCAGTCCAGCCACGGACATATTGACCACGACCTTTTGAACGATCAGGCGCTTTCCAGAGCCAGCCGGGTTCCACGCCTGAACTTGAGCCGCGAGGGCGGCGGTGCTGCTGGCAAAGCCGAAGTCCATGAACGACTGGTTCGAGAGCACGCGCGCTTTCGAGCTGTCGACCACTTGCACGACGCCAGGCTGACGACGCGATCCGCCTCGACCGGTGCAGACCATCACCGTGATCGTCTGCGCGCTGGCGCCGTTCACCACGTCGAAGGCGCGGAAGCCGATTTCGGCGTAGATGCCGGAGAGGCAGTTGCGGATGAACGCGGCCTGCCCGCCCGCATCGTCGGTCAGCGTGATCGACGCGATGGTGTACTGCGCATCGATCACTTCGATGTAGCGCCCTGCCCGCTCGATACGCGCGACCGCGTTGGCGGCGAGCGTGACGGTGATCAGTTCAATGTCCATGCTCATGCCTTCAAGACGAAGCCGAGGCCCAGCGCCACGGCCAGGGCAACGCCGATCCACTTGAATGTGTCGGCGCTCTTGTTCTCGCTCGGCTGGTAGCTGGCGATCGCCGATGCGGCGAGCGACTTGGCCGCGTCGGTCGAGTCCTTCGCGCCGGCGAGCAGGCCGGTGATGACCTTCTCCGCCGAGTCCACCGTGTGCGACCAGGCGCGTTCGTTCGTCGCGCTCAGGTTCGAGAGCGAGCCGGTCAGGTCGTTGAACGCGCCCATGCCCAAACCGGCAACGGCGCGCAGCGTGTCGGAGCCGCTCTCGGTCACCGCGCCGGCGAGCTGCGATTGCAGCTCGACGATGCGCGCCACGCCAGGATCGAAGCCGGTGATGGTGGTGTTGGTGGTCGATCGGTTGGAGCTGTCCGACACGTAGCTGCTGGTCGACCGGTCCGACAGGTCGTAGCTGGTGGTGGTGTCCCTGTCGTCGATCGTCGTGATCGCCCGCTGGTCGTAGAAGTTCTGTTCGGTGGTGCTGACGCTCTTGCTGCTCTTGCTGGCCATCACAGTTCCTTTTCGAGTTCGGCCACGCCATCGGCGCCGACCGGGCGCACGGGCTGGTAGCCGCGCCGCGCGAGCTGGCGCACCAGGCCGCGGCGGCGGGTGAACAGCGCCACGCGCCGCACGCCGTTGATGCGCAAGGTCTGTTCGAGCATCACCAGGTGCTGCCAGGTCGCCGCGCCGCGCGAGGCTGCCGCAGTGACGACGGCGCGGCGCTCGCCGGCCAGGTCGACCGCGATGGCACCCACGGCCGCGCCTTCGTCGACGACATCGAACAGCACACAGCCGCGCGCCATGTCCTCGGCGCTGGAGCCGTCGACGGCGAAGCGCTCGGCGGCGCGCAGCCGCTCGACGGCCGCCGCCTGGTCGCTGGAGACGCGCAGGCCGATGCGCATCAGCGGCCCCGCTTGCGCGCCAGCAGCATGCCGGCGATCACCACGACCATCAGCAGCATGCCGACGCCCGACGCGCCGGCCGACTGCATGCCGACGCCCGGCATCTGCGGCGCCGTGTCGTACAGGTTCGGGCTGGTGGTCTTGTTGGCCGTCGACGTGGCCGACTGCTGGCCGCCGATGTTGACGATCCAGCCCGATCCGTCCTGCGTGGTGCCGTAGGTGTTGGCCGACGAGCTGCCGCCGATGAACGGCCCGGCGTCGCCGCCGAGCGCGCCGCTGATGCCCGAGCCCAGGCCGGAGCCCAGGCCGGCGCCGAAGTTGCCGGCGAACGCCGACCACGGATCAGCCGCCACAGCCATGGTCAGCCCCGCAGCGCCACGAAAGCGGCAACCGCGCCGACCGCCAGCAGCGCCCACAGCGGCACGCCGCCCACGCTCGCCGACAGGCCGCCGGCCTGGCCGCTGGTGTTGTTCATGTAGGTGCGGCCGTTCTGGCCCGCGTAGCTGCCCACGGCGGTGTTGCCCGCCACGTTCGAGCCACCCAACTTGTTGTCGATCGCCTTGGTGACGCCATACTGGATCAGCGACTCCCACCAGCTCGCGCCGTTGGAGGTGTTGACGTAGGGCGCCACCGCGGCGGTGTCGGTGACATCGCCGGGCATCAGCGACGGGCCGGTGTAGCCCACATCGCCCATCATGTAGTCGATTCGCGCGCTCATCTGCGTGATGTCCTTCGGGTGGAGCGCGGCGAGCCGGAGCCCGCCGCGCGTTCCATCACAGTTGCGCGTTGAGGCTGTAGGCCTCGGCGTAGATCGTGATGGTGTCGGCCGCGCTCGTGGTCAGGCGGATGTCCAGGTTCGTCACCGGCGAGGGCTTGCCATCGCCGCCCACCACGAGCGCGGTGTTCAGCGCGTTCGACTGGAGGCAGTCGGGCATGAAGTCGATCACCTGGTAGCCGGCCTGCGGCGCCCGCTTGAAGTCTTGGAGACGCTTGTTCTGGAACGCCACCGGCAGGTCTTCGTAGATGTCGACGCCGTCGCGGCGCACGCGCACGCTCGCCAGGTTCGTGTGCTTGAGGATCAGCCGCTTGAGCTGGTAGCCGTTGGCGCCGAAGGGCAGGTAGATCTGTTCCTGCGCCGCGGCGGCGATCACCTTCTGGCTGTACTGCACGCGCTGGACGATCGAGTTCGCCGAGGGCAGTTCAACGTCCGCCCAACCGGTGATGATCGAGGCCGCCACGTTGGTGTAGTTGCCCAGGTCGAACTCCAGCGTGAGGTTCTGGACACCGGCTTCGGCCGTGGCCGCGATGGTGCCGAGCTTCATCGCAACCTCTTCCTTCGCGTCGCGCTCGGTGAAGTCGAGCACCAGCGTCGAGGTGTCGTTGAAGTTGCCCTTGAACAGGCTCAGGCCGTTGACCAGGTCGGCGGCCGTGGCCCAGCGCTGGAACTCCTTGTTGTTGATCCGAAGCACGATGTTCGTGATCAACGCCGTGGTGATGTTCGTTCCGAGGGTGAAGTAGAGCTTTTCGTAGGTGACGCCCAGCGGCAGCGCGAGGCTCACGTGCGAGTTCGGAGCGACGTTCTGCAACTGGGGCAGGCGGATGGTGCGCATCGAAATTCCTTGGTGTCAGTGCGCCCCCCGGCCCACGGTTCCCGACGGTCAGCCGTTCAGTGCGCGGTCCACCAGGCCCTTGGTCACACCCACCTGGCGGAGGGCGAAGATCGTGGCGAGCACGATCGCGGTGGTGATGGCGGCGTTCTTGATCTGGGCTTTCATGACGGTCCTTTCATGGTGGTGGAGGAAAGCCCGCCAAGTGCAGCATCGAAGCGGTACGTCGGCGCGCCGTTCGCCCTGTACGTCGGAGCTACATTGCCGCCATCACCTGGCCAGCCTGATCTGCGCCGTTCGCAACACCTTGGCCCGGAAATCCCGCTCGATGTAGCGGATCGTCGTGTGCTTCTCGGTCTCGACCGTCTCCAGCGCGTCCACCTGAGCCTGCGGCACGTCGAGCGCCTTGGCCATCGCGCGCCGATCGTCGTCGTACCGCAGCGTGAAGCATCGGATGTAGGTGGCATTGCCCAGGAAGGTCTTGTCGATCAGCGCCGGCCGCTGCGCGCAGCCGAGCACGTGCAGCGCGCGGTGCCGGCCCTGCGTGATCACCTGGCGCCAGCTCGCCGGCGCGCGGCTGGCCGTCGTCACGTCCGACAGTTCCTCGGCGACGAACACCAGCTCGCCGGCGTTGAAGGCGAGCTTGCACACCACGTCGAAGGCGTCGTCGAGCTTGAGCGCGGCACCGGGCACGTAGCGCACGCGCACGCCGCCGGCGCCGGCCTTCTGAAACGCCTTCACCAGCTCGGGCAGCGAGTGCACGGCGCGCGCGTAGGCGTCGTACTCGTTGCGCGGATCCCAGATCAGCAGCCGGCGCGGCGTCAGCTCGCGCAGCCGCGCGTTGACGCTGACGCCCTTGCCCGACCCGCTCGCGCCGATGTACGCCTCAATGCGCGGCCGGTTCAGGACGCTCACGCGCAGCCCTTTCCAGCTCGGCGCGGTGCGCCTTGATCGCCTGCCAGGTGACGAAGCTCGGCGGCAGCGTCGCGCCGGCCAGCGCGATGTAGGGGCCGAACTCGCCCATCAGGCCGCCCATCGTCCAGCCGTGGCGCTGCATCACCAGCGCGCCGCCGGCGGCGATCCGCTCCAGCGCCTGGTCGCTCCACACCTCGCCGAACTGCGCCCACCAGCCGAACATGGGCGCCACCATCATCCGCGCCATCTGGAGCGCGCCGAGCAGCTCGGCGGCCTCGCTGTCGGCCTGCCGGGTCTGCGCCGCGCTGGGCGCGGCCGGCGCGGCGCCGGCCTCGAGCGACGCCGCCTCGGCGGCCAGCACGTCCAGCGGCTGCACGCCTGGCACGGCCGGCGCTTCGTTGGTCTCGTCCATCAGGATCCTCCCATGACGCCCCAGCTCATGCGCGCCTTGCCGGTTTGGGCGGCGGGCGCGGGAGCGGGAACAGGCGGCGCCGGTGGCGCCGGTGCGGGTTCGGGCGCCGGCGCGGGCGGCGCCTGGCCGACCAGCAGCGCGCGCAGGCCCTGATCGCTGCGATCGCTGCGGGCAAAGCCCTGGAAGTTGCAGGCGTTGCACGTCAAAACCGGCAGGCCGGTCTTGGCCAGCGACAGCCGCGCCCGGTCGGATCCACAGCGCGGCACCGGGCAGCGCGCCAGGCCGATCAGCTCGCTGGCCATCAGCCCTGCCCTTCGGCCGCCAGGCCGGCGGCGCGCAGCACGGCGGCCACGCTGACCGCGAACTCGGCGGCCAGGTCGAGCGCGCGCCGGACATCGGGGGGGAGGAACGAGGCGGCGGCCTTGTCGCGCATCGCGGCCAGCTCGGCGGCGATCGCAGCGGGGGTGCGCATGGTGCGGCTCCTGTGCAGAGCCCCCCGGCCCAGCGCGATTGTGCCTCAGCGACTACGGCCGTACACTGCGGGCATGACCGGATCCAAGTCCCGCGCCGCCAGCAAGAAGGCGCCCGCCAAGAAGGCGGCGCCGAAGAAGCTCTCGAAGGCGGAGATCGCCCGCATCGACGCCATGATCGCCCACGCGAAGGGCTCGCCGGGCTATCCGATGGTGCGCGCGCTCGGCGAACTCGCCAAGCTCGGACCGTTCAAGTTCAAGCCCGTCAAGTGATCCTGCTCGACACCTCGGTGGTGATCGAGATCGTCGAGCAGGGCGCCGGTTACATGCTGTGCGCCGAGCAGCTCGAGCGCTTCGACCCGCGCGAAGTGCACATCAGCGCCGTTTCCATCTTCGAAGTGGAAGTCGGCATGATCGCCGGAAGCCCCAACATCCGCGCCCGCCGCGCCAGGTGGGAACGGTTCTATCGCCTGCTCACCTACGAACTCGTCAGCGATGGCGTGGCCAGCGAGGCCGCCAGCATCGTGCGCGCCACTGCCAAGGCCGGGCACCAGCTCGGCAGCATGGACGCGCTCATCGCCGCGACGGCGATCGAATGGGGGCTTACGCTCGCCACGCGCGACCGCGACTTCCAGCGCGTGCCGGGGCTCAAGGTCGAGTTCTGGCGCTGACGCGCCAAACGGCCCGTAGAGCGATTTTCCGGGGTCCAAGCACCCTACCCCTTACCCCGCCCCCGTTCGGCCCGCTGCGTTCGATCCTGCAAGCCGGTGCGGCTCTCGCTGCTGTCGGCGCGCTCCGCGCTTGGCGCCCCTCCCCCTTCGAGAGCGGTATTCGTCAGCCGGTGCGGTGCATAGCTGGTGGTGCCGGTCGCGTTCGCCGCGCGGCGCCGTGCGCCTGGTCGATCTGTTGATCGGGTTGGGTGAGCGATCGGCCTGAGCCGATCGCGGGGGCGAAGCCCCGGGGGGCGTGCCCGCGAAGCGGGCGATGTTCAGGCCCCCTTGGGGGCCCAAATCCTTACCCCGCGCCGATGGCGAGTTATCCACAAAACGCGAATGAACCTCGGCCTTCTTTTAACTTAGTTAAAAGATTACTAGATGCTGCCCTAACCCCTGCCCTAACTTGTGGACAAGTCGAGCTCAGATCAAGCATTGGCGCGGGTTTGCGGGCGTTTTGACCCTGCCCTAACCCCTGCCCTAACTGCGCGAGTTGCAGTTGCCCCTACCCCACTCGCGACCCAAATTTGAAGGACGCCGCGCTGCTCATTAATGGCGTTAGGCTTGAACACCAGATTGGCGCTGGCCAGCGCGTCGAGAGCGCCGCGTAGCTGCTTCAGCGTGAGGTCGTGAGGGGTGGGGCCGCCGCGGCGCTCGGCGCGATGCTTGAGCACCTGGCCGATGCGGTAGTAGCTCGCGGCGATCACCTGGCCGTTGCCATTCGCGAAGCGCTTGAGCACGTGATAGACGGCCAGCGGCAGCACGCCCAGGCCGAGCAAGGCGCGGTTCTCTTCCGGCGTGGTGGTGTAGGCCTGGCCGAGCGGATCGAAGCCGAACATGTCCACGGTGTCGCTGTCGGGCCTGCGGCGCGGCATGCGGCGAATCAGGCCTGTCGCCGCGCCAGCTCGGCCATCATCGCGTCGGCCAGGTCGAAGGCCTCGCGCGCCGCGCGCTGGTGCAGCTCGGGCGGCAGGGTCGAATCGAAGGAGCGCGGGACGAACTCCCGCAGGGCCACTTCCGCGAAGCGTGCACGCTGCAACTGCATGGCGAGCGCCATCAGCGCTTCGAGCTGGTCGAGATTCATCGGCACCCCCTCAGTTCGTCGACGCGCACGCGGCGCCAGGTCCATCCGTCGTCCGCGTCGAGCGCGACCCACGCCCAGGGGATGGCCATCGCCTCCCCTGGCTCGAGGAACTGCACCGTGGCGCGCTGCTCGCCGTAGGCGCACACGGCGCCAGGCCGGGGCAGCTCGGCGGCATCCACGCGCGTCCACAGCGCGCACAGCAGCGCGATGCCGAGCCAGCCGGTGACGTCCAGCAGCACGGCCAGGATCGGCCACCACTGCGGGCGCCAGCGGCGCGCGCGGGCTGCGCGGATGACCAGGCGCAGCGCGCTCACAGGATGCGTTCCACGGCGCGCGCCGCCTGGAGGGCGATCCACCGGGCCGCTTCGGCGCCGGTGGCCTGGCGCACGTCGCCCGGCGCCGCGAAGTGCCGCCAAGCGGGCGAGAAGCGCACGCAGATGCGCGGCTCGCCCCTGTCGTTGGTGCCGGCGAACTCGACCGGGCCGACCTTGCCGGTAGCGCCGACGGCAACATGCACCAACTCGCCGCGAGCGTAGGCGGCGCTCATGACGCTGCGCCCTCTTGCCCGGCCCTTTCAGGGCTCGGGGCCGGGCAAGAGGCCTTGATCATTCGCTCGTACAGGTCGTGCATCGAAGACTGCGCGGTGCAGCGTGCGGTCTTGAGGTGCGCGGCGGAGGAGGCGGAGGAGGCGGCGGCGTCGGCGTCGGCGGCGTAGGCGGAGGAGGCGGAGGAGGCGGAGGAGGCGGCGGCGTCGGCGTAGGCGGCGGCGTCGGCGTCGTAGGCGTAGGCGGCGGCGTAGGCGGCGTAGGCGGCGTAGGCGTAGGCGTCGGCGTCGGCGTCGGCGCGCGCCGCACGGATCACCGGCAGCGCCGCGTCAGCCGACGCTCGATCGGTGATCGGCGCCAGCGCGCGCAGCTTCTCGGCGTGCGGCTTGAGCGCATCGGTCAGGTCGAGCCAGATCGGCGCGTGCACGCGGATCGACCAGTCGACCGCCATCCATGCGCGCAGGCGCGACAGCTCGACGCTGCCGCGCGTGCCCACCAGCATGGGGATGTAGCGCTTGAGGTGGTCGCGCTCGGCCTGGTCGGTCAGCGCGTCGTTCCAGCGCCGGCCGAAGGCGGCCAGCACCGGGTCAACGCACGCCGGGTGGTCGGAGAACTCTTCCCCGGCGAACATGGAGACGACTTCGAGCAGGCAGTGGCCTTCGCTCGGGCGCTCGTGGCCGCCAACACTGAGGTGGAGTCCGGCCAGGCGTTCTTCGCTCAGGGCCGGGGTGGATACACTGCCCTCTTTTGCGGGGGGCAGCATGGAGAGGGAATTCTTCGTCGTGTTCACAGAGGGCGCTCCTGTGCTCGGCGTTCCTGGTTTTGAAGGCCTGCTTGAATCAAGCGCTCCCACCACCGGAGCGGCCGTTCAGGGCATGCTCTGCTCATCGGTGCAGGCGGCAGAGTCAGGCCTTCTAGAGCTGACACTGGCATCGCAACCACCAGGCCAGGAAGGGGTGGTGTCGGTGCAGGTTCATGCACACCAGGTGCGGCTTGTGCTGTGCACGCAGCGGAAGCGAATGGCTGGCTTCTGAGCCTCAGCGCCATCGCCCGCCATTCCTCGCGCACCGCGCCTTCCGGCGTGCGCCATGACCACATGCACGCCAGCACGTAGGCGCGATCGAGGCCGGCCAGGTCGGCCAGCCGGATGGCCCGTAGATCGTCGGGAAACGATCGGCCGCTGCGGTAGTTGGTGAGGGCCGAAGGGAACGCCTTCAGCAGCTTGGAGAGCGCGTAGTCGCTTGGCGACTTCGTTCGCGCCCGCGCCAGGTCAAGCACCTGGCCGACGGTCAAGATCATTGAACCCCCGTTCGCCCCCCCAACGAAGGCCCCTGAGGGGCGGTCCCGCCTGGGATGGGGGGCGAACTTGGAGCAGGACCGCCCCGGCACGATACCCCAACATGCCGTAAGCCCGCAAGTGGTGGTAGGGCTTTCGGCTGTACGGGGCGTTAGCGTACAGTGACCAGCGTCACAGGAATCGGGGGATTCAATGGAAGCGACTCGCCGCCTACTGGCCGCCGTGAAGGCCGCTCAGGGCATCAGCTCAGACTACCGCCTGGCGCGGTTCCTTGGCGTCACAGACAACACCGTCGCCAACTGGCAGCACGGCCGGCGCCGCCCCGACGATGAGACCGCAATTCGGCTCGCCGGCCTCGCCGGCCTGGACGCCGGTGAAGTCGTTGCCGAGCTGTACGCCGAGCGCGCCGCCGATGGCCCGGCCCGCGAGCTGTGGCAGTCGATCGCGAAGCGCCTGCACACCGGCGCTGCCGCAGCCCTTGCCTGCATGTTCATCACCGGCGGCCCGGACGCTGGCGCGGCCGTACGTACGGACGTGCCCTCCCCTACGGTTGATCGGGGAGCCCCTGTATATTATGTCAATTAACGCGTGCAACACCTCACCACCTTAGTGACAAGTACGGGTACCAAACCAGTGGGTACCCACCCGGAGCACTCAGACGGCTCAGAGCCAAGCCCAGATCCGGCGCAGCCAGTTGGGTAGGCGTTCGGGACGGGGTTGGTAGTGTTGGCGGATGTGTGCGGCCATTGGTGCCTCCAGGCTCCTGAATGCTGTATTTTTATACAGTATCACATGAACCGCACAGCCAGCAAGCCGAGTCTGAACGCGCCGACGCCGGAATGAAAACGGGCCCCACGGGGCCCGTTCGTTTCGCATCTGGCGGAGTCGGAGGGATTCGAACCCTCGATGCAGGTTTTGCCCGCATACTCCCTTAGCAGGGGAGCACCTTCGGCCTCTCGGTCACGACTCCGGCGAAGTGGCGCATTCTAGCCGCGTTCGGTGTGCCTTCCCGTCACGCGGCGGCCGGCTGGTCGAGGTCGAAGGCCTTGTGCAGCGCGCGCACCGCCAGCTCCATGTACTTCTCGTCGATCACCACGCTGGTCTTGATCTCGCTGGTGGTGATCATCTGGATGTTGATGCCCTCGTCGCTCAGCGCCTGGAACATGCGGCTGGCCACGCCGACGTGCGAGCGCATGCCGATGCCGACGATGCTGACCTTGCAGATCTTGGTGTCGCCCGCCACCTGCGCCGCGCCGGTCTGCGGCAGCACGCGGGTCTTGAGCAGGTCGACCGTGCGCTGGTAGTCGTTGCGGTGCACGGTGAACGAGAAATCGGTCTTGCCGTCGTGCGAGACGTTCTGGATGATCACGTCGACGTCGATGTTGGCCTCGGCCACCGGCCCGAGGATGGAGAACGCGATGCCCGGCTTGTCGGGCACGCCCAGCAGGCTGATCTTGGCTTCGTCGCGGTTGAACGCGATGCCGGACACGACGGCTTGTTCCATCTTCTCGTCTTCCTCAAAGGTAATCAGCGTGCCCGAGCGGGCTTCCTCGTCGATGGCGATGTCCCACGGCGTGAAGCTCGAGAGCACGCGCATCGGCACGCGGTACTTGCCGGCGAACTCCACCGAGCGGATCTGCAGCACCTTGGAGCCCAGGCTGGCCATCTCGAGCATCTCCTCGAAGCTGATGGTGTGCAGCCGGCGCGCCTCGGGCACGATGCGCGGGTCGGTGGTGTAGACGCCGTCGACGTCGGTGTAGATCAGGCACTCGTCGGCCTTCAGCGCCGCGGCCACCGCCACCGCCGAGGTGTCCGAGCCGCCGCGGCCCAGCGTGGTGATGTTGCCCTGCTCGTCGATGCCCTGGAAGCCGGTGATGATCACCACCTTGCCGGCCGCGAGGTCGGCGCGCACGCGCTGGTCGTCGATGCTCTGGATGCGCGCCTTGGTGTAGGCGCTGTCGGTGGAAATCGGCACCTGCCAGCCGGTGTAGCTGACCGCCGGCATGCCCTCGGCCTGCAGCGCGATCGCCAGCAGGCCCACCGACACCTGCTCGCCGGTGGAGGCGATCATGTCGAGTTCACGCTGCAGTGCGGGGGTGGTCGCGGCGGGGGAGAGTTCTTTCGCCAGGCCGAGCAGGCGGTTGGTCTCGCCGCTCATCGCCGAGGGCACGACCACCATGCGGTGCCCCGCCCTCGCCCACTTGGCGACACGTTTGGCGACGTTGCGGATGCGCTCCGTCGAGCCCATCGACGTGCCGCCGTACTTGTGAACGATGAGTGCCATGAATGAGGAATGCCTGCGCTCTCGGGAACCCGGCATTCTATGCGGCCCGTGGCACCGGACCGCGCTGCCACGACAGGCGCACCTGCGCCTGCCCGGGCAGGCCGATCACGCGCGCATCGAGCCCGAGGCCGGGCACGAAGACGAGCTGGCCGCCGCTGTAGACCAGCGGGCCGTCGCGCTCCCAGGCCGGCAGGCCGAGCGCCTGGAATTGCTTCTTCAGGCTGCGCGGCGGGCGGCCGATGCCGGCCTGGAAACGCTCGCCGCCGCCGCGCTCGCGCAGTTCCAGCGCGGCCAGCCAGGCGAGCGGCACGCCGCCTTGCGCCACACGCTCGGCCACCAGCACGCCGCCCCAGCCCGGCAGGCGGTGGCGGCCGGCGCGGCGGATGCTCAGCGTGGCCTCGCGCGCGGCCGCAACGGCGGGCGCGGCATCGGCTTGCCAGTGCAGGCGTCCGCGATACAGGCACAGCCGGCCGCCGGGTGCCGGCCAGCTTCCGCTGGCGCCGCGCAGCAGTTCAGCGCTCAGGCGGGTGACCAGGCTGGCGGCCGCCGGCGCGCCCAGCACACGCCGCAGCCAGCCGCGCAGCGCGTTGGCGCGCCGCGCCTCGCTCAGGCCGCGCCAGCGCGCCACGTCGAGCCCGGCGCCGTGGTCGTCGAGCAGCGCCACATCCGCCGCGCCGATCTCGCCCAGGCAGGCGCTGGCCTGGCGCGCCCATTCGGCCGCGTCGGCCAGCGCCGCCTCGGCGTGCGGAAAGGCGTCCCGAAGCGCCGGCCAGACCTCCAGCCGCAGGCGGTTGCGCGCGAAGCGGCGGTCGCCGTTGCTCTCGTCCTCGATGTGCCGCAGGCGGTGGCGCCGCACGTAGGCTTCGATGGCCTCCGGCGCCTGCGCCAGCCACGGCCGCAGCCAGCGCACGCCGTCGCGTTCGATCTCGCGCGGCATGCCGGCCAGCCCGGCGACGCCGCCGCCGCGCAGCGCCTGGATCAGCACGGTCTCGGCCTGGTCGCGGCGGTGGTGCGCCAGCAGCACCGTGTCCGCGCCCTCTTCCAGCGCCAGGCGGCGCAGCGCGCGGTAGCGCTCGCGGCGCGCCCAGGCTTCCACGCTCTGGCCGCGCGGCGGGCGCGTCGCCAGCCGTGCGTGGCGCAGCAGCAGCGGCCAGCGCCGCGCCCAGCGCGCGGCCTGCGCCTCGCAGAAGGCGAGCCAGGCGTCGGCGTTCGGGCTGAGGCCGTGGTGCACGTGCAGCGCCACCACCTCGACGCCCAGCGGCGCGGCGGCGGCCAGCGTGGCGTGCAGCAGCGCGGTGGAGTCGCGCCCGCCGCTCCAGGCCACGGCGATGCGGCCGGCGTTCACGCCACGCGCGCCGGGCTCAGCGCTGGGTGCTGTCGGCGAAGCGGCCGTAGGCCTGCAGCCGCTCGTAGCGGCGCTGCAGCAACTCCTTGGGCTTCAGGTCGCCGACCTGGCGCAGCGCGTCGTTCAGCGCGCGCTTGAGGAACGAGGCCATCTGCTTGGTGTCGCGGTGCGCGCCGCCGACCGGCTCGTTGACGATCTTGTCGATCAGTTGCAACGCCTTCAGGCGGTGCGCGGTGACGCCCAGCGCCTCGGCCGCGTCGGACGCGCGCTCGGCGGTCTTCCACAGGATCGAGGCGCAGCCCTCGGGCGAGATCACCGAGTAGATCGAGTACTGCAGCATCAGCGTCTGGTCGCCGACGCTGATGGCCAGCGCGCCTCCCGAGCCGCCCTCGCCGATGATGGTGCAGATGATCGGCACCTCGAGCTGCGCCATCTCGAAGATGTTGCGGCCGATCGCCTCCGACTGGCCGCGTTCCTCCGCGCCTATGCCCGGGTAGGCGCCCGGCGTGTCGACGAAGGTGAACACCGGCAGGCCGAACTTCTCGGCCAGTTTCATCAGCCGCAGCGCCTTGCGGTAGCCCTCGGGGCGCGCCATGCCGAAGTTGCGCGCCGCGCGCTCCTTGGTGTCGCGGCCCTTCTGGTGGCCCAGCACCATGCAGGGCTGGCCGTTGAAGCGCGCCAGCCCGCCGACGATGGAGAGGTCGTCGGCGTAGTGGCGGTCGCCGTGCAGTTCCTGGAAGTCGGTGAAGATCTCGGCGACGTAGTCGAGCGTGTACGGCCGCTGCGGATGGCGCGCGATCTGCGTCACCTGCCAGGGGCTCAGGCTGGCGTAGATGTCCTTGGTGAGTTGCAGGCTCTTCTTGCTCAGGCGGTCGATCTCCTCCGAGATGTCGACCGCCGACTCGCTCTGCACGTAGCGCAGCTCCTCGATCTTCGATTCGAGCTCGGCGACCGGCTGCTCGAATTCCAGGAAGTGGCGTTTGCTCATGGACGAATGTCCTCCGCGTGAAACGGCTCGGTGAACGGCTCAGTAGTCTACCGGCAGCGGGTCCAGGCTACGCCACAGGTACCAGGTGGCCACCGAACGGAACGGCGCCCAGGCCTCGCCGACCTCGCGCGCCTCGGCGCGCGACACCGGCTCGCCGCTGAAGTAGTTGACGCTGATGCCGCGGATCAAGCCCAGATCGTCCAGCGGCAACACGTTGGGGCGCATCAGGTGGAAGATCAGGAACATCTCGGCCGTCCAGCGGCCGATGCCGCGGATCGCGACCAGTTCCTCGATGATGGCCTCGTCGTCCATCTGCTGCCACTGGCGCACGTGCACGCTGCCCGACTCGAAGTGCTGCGCGAGGTCGAACAGGTACTCCACCTTGCGCGCCGACAGCCCCGCGCCGCGCGCCTCGGCCGTGGCCAGCGCCAGCACCGAGGCCGGCCGCAGGCGGTGGCCGGGATCGGCCATCAGCGCCGCGAAGCGCTCCCACACCGACTGCGCCGCCTTCACCGAGATCTGCTGGCCGACGATGGAGCGCGCCAGCGTCGTGAAGGCGTCGCCGCGGCTTTGCAGCCGGCCTTCGCCGAACTGCGGGATCAGCTTGCGCATCACGCGGTCGCGCCGCGCCAGGTGACGGCAGGCTTCGTCCCAGTACTCGGGCGTCGTGCCCGCCTTGGTCGCCGCCACCGGGTCAGCCCTTCACCCAGGTGGTGCCTTGCGGCGAGTCCTTCAGGACGATGCCGCGCGCGGCCAGCTCCTGGCGGATCGCGTCGGCCTGGGCGAAGTCGCGCGCCGCCTTGGCCGCGGCGCGCGCGGCGATGCGCTCGCCGATCCACGCGGCCTCGTCGGCGCCGGCCTCGCCGCCTTGCAGGAAGGCGCGCGGCGGCTGCTGGAGGATGCCCAGCGTCGCGCCCAGCGCCTTCAGCAGCGCGGCGGCGGCCGGCGTGCGCGTGCGGTTCAGCTCGCCGGCCAGCTCGAACAGCACCGCGAACGCCACCGGCGTGTTGAAGTCGTCGTTCATCGCGGCGCGGAACGCGGCGGCCTGCGGCTGCGCCCAGTCGATCTCGACCGGCGGCGCCTCGATGCCGTCGAGCGCGGTGTAGAGCCGGCGCAGCGCGCTCTTCGCGTCTTCCAGGTTCGCGTCGCTGAAGTTGAACGGGCTGCGGTAGTGCGTGCGCAGCATGAAGAAGCGCAGCGTCTCGCCGTCGAAGTGCCGGAGCACGTCGCGGATGGTGAAGAAGTTGCCCAGCGACTTCGACATCTTCACGTTGTCGACGTTGAGGAAGCCGTTGTGCATCCAGGTGTCGACGAAGGTGCCGCCGTTGGCGCCCTCGCTCTGCGCGATCTCGTTCTCGTGGTGCGGGAAGATCAGATCGAGCCCGCCGCCGTGGATGTCGAAGTGCTCGCCGAGCAGCGCGCAGCCCATCGCCGAGCACTCGATGTGCCAGCCGGGGCGGCCGGGGCCGAACTCGCTGGCCCACTTGGCGTCGTCGGGCTCGCTGTCCTTGGCCGACTTCCACAGCACGAAGTCGAGCGGGTCTTCCTTGCCGTCGAGCACCGCGACGCGCTCGCCGGCGCGCAACTGGTCGAGCGACTTGCCCGACAGCCTGCCGTAGCCGGGGAACTTGCGCACCGCGTAGTTCACGTCGCCGTTGCTGGCGCGGTAGGCCAGGCCCTTGCGCTCCAGCGCGGCGATCATCGCCAGCATCTGCGGCACGTACTCGGTGGCGCGCGGCTCGTGCGTTGGCGGCAGCACGCCGAGCCGGCCGATGTCCTCGTGCATCGCGGCGGTCATCTCGGTGGTGAGCTGGCGGATCGTGATGCCGCGCTCGACCGCGCGCCGGATGATCTTGTCGTCGATGTCGGTGATGTTGCGCACGTAGGTGACGCGGTAGCCCAGCGTCCGCAGCCAGCGGTACACCATGTCGAACACCAGCAGGAAGCGCGCATGGCCGACGTGGCACAGGTCGTAGATCGTCATGCCGCAGACGTACATGCGCACGTGCTCGGGCTCGATCGGGGTGAAGGTCTCGACGGCACGCGAGAGCGAGTTGTGGATGCGCAGCGTCATGGGCCTGTCGGCAGCAGATTCCGGGGATGGTCGGGGCGCGCAGTGCAGCTCTCGCGCCGGCCCCACGCCGCGTGCCGGAGAGGGGCTGAACTAGAATCGAGGCAGTATATGACGACTGCCCGCGCGACTCTTCGCGTCTTCCGCTCCTCGGTGTTGTGCCTCGCCCTGCTCGCCGGCGCCGTCGGCGCGGCCGAGATCGACGAGGTGCGCCGCCTGCACGGCGCGGGCCAGAACGCCGAAGCGATCGAGCGCGCGCGCAAGGCCATCGCCGCCGCGCCGAAAGACGCCGCGATGCGCTTCCAGCTCGCCGTGATGCTGGCCGACACCGGCCGCGCCGCCGAGGCGCGCGAGCTGCTCGAACAACTGGCGCAGGAGCACCCCGACCTGCCCGAGCCCTACAACAACCTCGCCGCGCTGAAGGCCGCGGCGGGCGACCTCGAAGGCGCCAAGGCCTCGCTCGACCAGGCGCTGCGCGCCAACCCCTCGCTGGCCACCGCGCACGAGAACCTCGGCGACGTGCAACTGATGCTGGCGCTGCGCTCCTACGAGCGCGCGCAGCAGCTCGACCCGTCCGGCACCTCGCTGCCGGCCAAGCTGGCGCTGCTGCGCCACCTGCTGCGCTCGGTGCCCACGGCCGCGCCGTGACGCGCCGCGGCGCTTCCATCCCCTTTTTCATCACGACACCGGAGACCGCCACGATGAACGTCCGCCGCATCGGCCACGCCCTGCTCACCGCCGCGCTCGCGCTCGGCGTGCATGCCGCCGCCCAGGCCCAGAAGGTCAAGCTCGCCACCAGCGCCGGCGACATCGTCGTCGAGCTCGACGCCGCGAAGGCGCCCAAGTCCGTCGCCAACTTCGTCGAGTACGTCAAGGCCGGCCACTACGACGGCACGGTGTTCCACCGCGTCATCCCGAACTTCATGATCCAGGGCGGCGGCATGACGCCCGACATGAACGAGAAGGCGACGCGCGCGCCGATCCCGCTCGAAAGCGGCAACGGCCTGGAGAACCGGCGCGGCACGATCGCGATGGCGCGCACGATGGACCCGAATTCGGCCACCGCGCAGTTCTTCATCAACGTCACCGACAACGCCTTCCTCGACAAGGCGAACTCGCGCGACGGCAACGGCTACGCGGTGTTCGGCAAGATCGTCTCGGGCATGGAGACGGTCGACAAGATCCGCGCCGTGCCCACCGGCAACAAGGGCATGCACCAGAACGTGCCGCTCGAACCCGTCGTCATCAAGAAGGCCACCCTGGAGAAATGACATGAGCATCAAGGTCCGACTGCAAACGAGCAAGGGCGACATCACGCTCGACCTCGACGACGCCAAGGCGCCGGCCACCGTCGCCAACTTCGTCGAGTACGTCAAGGCCGGCCACTACGACGGCACGGTGTTCCACCGCGTCATCCCCGGCTTCATGATCCAGGGCGGCGGCTTCGAGCCCGGCATGCGCCAGAAGCCGACGCGCGCGCCCATCCAGAACGAATCGGCCAACGGCCTGACCAACGACCGCTACACGATCGCGATGGCGCGCACCTCGGCGCCGCATTCGGCGAGCGCGCAGTTCTTCATCAACGCCACCGACAACGGCTTCCTCAACAAGGCGCAGGCGCAGGACGGCTGGGGCTACGCGGTGTTCGGCAAGCTCAGCGCCGGCGCCGAGGTGATCGACGCGATCGAGAAGGTCAAGACCGGCCGCAGCGGCGGGCACGCCGACGTGCCGGTCGAGGACGTGCTGATCCAGCGCGCCACCGTGCTCGACTGACTGGGGTCGGCCCGAATGGGGGAGACGCCGGCCGCCCTGCCGCGCTTCGAGACGCTCGAAGCGGCGCCGGGCTGGACGGCGGTCGACTTCATCAGCGACCTGCACCTGTCCGAACAGACGCCGCGCACCTTCGAGTGCTGGGCGCACTACCTGCGCGGCACGCCGGCCTCGGCGGTGATCATCCTCGGCGACCTGTTCGAAGTCTGGGTCGGCGACGACGCCCGCCACGCCGGCTTCGAGGCGCGCTGCGCCGCGGTGCTGGCCGAGGCGGCGGCGCGGCGCGCCGTCACCTTCACCTGCGGCAATCGCGACTTCCTGGTCGGCGACGCGATGCTCGCCGAGTGCGGCGTGCGCGCCCTGCCCGACCCGGCGGTGCTCGTCGCGTTCGGCCGGCGCTTCCTGCTCTCGCACGGCGACGCGCTGTGCCTGGCCGACCACGACTACCAGGTCTTCCGCGCGCTGGTGCGCGGCGCGCCCTGGCAGCGCGACTTCCTGGCCCGCCCGCTGGAAGAGCGCCAGCAACTGGCGCGCCAGATGCGCGACCACAGCGAGCAGCGCAAACACGGCATGGCGGTGCAAGACTGGGTCGACATCGACCAGCCCACCGCGCTGCGCTGGATGCGAGCGGCGCGCACGCCGGTGCTGATCCACGGCCACACGCACCGCCCGGCCCATGAATCGCTGGCACCCGGCTACGCGCGCGAGGTGCTGAGCGACTGGGACTGCGAGGGCGCGCACGGCGCGCCGCGCGCCGAGGTGCTGCGCCTGACGCCCGACGGCGCGCTGACGCGCCTGCCGATCGTGCACGCATGATCGGCGCCTGGTGGCGCCGCCGCCGCGCCGAGCACACGCTGCGCCACCGCGCGATCCCCGACGAACTCTGGGCGCTGACGCTGGCGCGCTACCCCTTCATCGCGCGGCGCGGCGAGGCCGAGCGCCGGCGCCTGCGCGAACTCGCCACGCTCTTCCTCGCCGACAAGGAGTTCGCCGGCATGCAGGGCCTGGAGGTCGACGACGGCATGGCGGTGGCGATCGCCGCGCAGGCCTGCCTGCCGATCCTGCGCCTCGACCTGGCGCACTACGCCGGCTTCAAGGGCATCGTCGTGCACCCCGACATCGTCGTCGCGCGCCGCGAGACCGTCGACGAGGACGGCGTCGTGCACCACTACGACGAGGAACTCGCCGGCGAGGCGATGGAAGGCGGCCCGGTGATGCTGACCTGGCGCGACGTCGCCGAGGCCGGCGAATCCGCGGCCTGGGGCTACAACGTGGTCGTGCACGAGTTCGCCCACGTACTCGACATGCGCGACGGCGCCGCCGACGGCGTGCCGCTGCTGGCCGACCGCGCCGCGCGCGAACGCTGGCTGGCGGTGCTCGAACCCGAGTGGCGGGCCTTCTGCGAGCGCGTCGACACCGGCAAGGACACCCTGATCGACCCCTACGGCGCCGAGGCGATCGACGAATTCTTCGCCGTCGCCTCCGAACTGTTCTTCGTCGACGCCGCCGCGATGCGCGACGCGCACCCGGCGCTGTACGCACTGCTGGCCGGTTACTACCGGCAGGACCCGGCGGCGTAGGCGGGAGGCGGCGCCCTCATCGCGCGGCGAGGTAGCTGCGGGCGCGCGCCAGCTCGGGCAGCGTGGCGTCGCCCCCGCGGGTCAGCTCGACCAGGCTGGCGTAGTAGCGGCGCGCCTTGTCGCGATCACCCGCCGCCTCGGCGGCCGTCGCCGCGCCGGCCAGGCCGCGCAGGCGGTTGGGCTCGCGCAGTTGCGACTGCTCGAACTGCGCCAGCGCCTCGGCGGGCTGCTTGAGTTCGAGCAGCATCTCGCCCAGCAGCTCGCGCGCCGGTACCACGCGGCCGGGCGAGACGATGTGCTTCTCGCTCTTGTCCTCCATGTCGGCCGCCGTGCGCATCAGGCGCAGCGCCTCGTCGTTCTGGCCACGCGCCTTGGCGATCCAGGCCGCCGCCGCGACACGCTGCACGTCCACCTCGCCGGCCCAGTAGGTATTGCGCGCCTCGACCAGCGCCTGGTGCTGGGCCTGCAGGCGCTGCGCGTCGCGCTCGGCGGCGGCCACGTCGCCCTTGCGCGCGGCGCCCAGCGCACGCGCGAAGCTGGTGATGGCCTCGCAGTGCGGGAACGGCGTGCCCATCTGCACCAGCTCGGCCGCCGCGGCCCAGTCGGCCCGCTCCAGCGCCACGCGCGCCGGCATCGCCACCGCCGCATAGGGGCCGCCGAACTGCGGCAGCTTGGCGCCCTCGGCGCTCTTGAACTCGTCGAGCAGTTGCCGCGCCTGCTTGTCGCGCCCGAGCTGCAGGTAGGCGTAGACCATGTAGTCGGCGGCGTGGAAGGCATCGACCCAGCTTCCGTCCTTCTTGGCCACGTCGGCCGAGCGCCGGTTGCCCGCGGCCGAGTCCTGCCACGCGCCGACGCGCGTGAAGATGTGCGAGGGCATGTGCAGCGCATGCGGCGCGTCGGGCGCGATGGTGGCGTACTTGCGCGCCGCCGACAGGCCCTGCTGCGCGATCGACGGCGCGTCGTAGCTGTGGATCAGGTAGTGCGCCACGCCCGGATGGTCGGGGTACTTGACGAACTGCTTCTCCAGCACGGCCGCCGCCTTCAGGTAGGCGGCGTAGGTCTGGTCGGCCTGCGACTGGGTCGCCGCGGTGTACAGCGCGGCGAAGATCTGCGCCTCGTCGTCGCCCGGGTACTTGGCGGCCAGGGCCTCGAACGCCTGGGCCCGCGAGGCCTGGCGCGCGCGCTCGGGCCGGTTGGCGAAGTCGGCGTAGTAGGCGGCCACGGCTTCGATGTAGTCGCGTTCGCGCTCCGTCTTGGCGCCGATGCGCCGGCCCTGCTCGATCGCGGCCTGCGCGTCCTGCGCCGCCTTGGGCGAGGCGCCCTGGCCCGCCAGCGGGTTGTTCATCAACAGCGCCGCGATGCCGAAGGTGGCGATCGCGCAGCCGGGGTCCTGTTCGAGCACCTTGCGGAAGGCCTGCTCGCCGGCGTTGAACCAGAACGAGTGCAGCATCGCGAAGGCGGGTTGCAGTTGGTCCTGCACCTTGGCGTCGCACGAGTTGGCGAACGACACCTTGCCGAGCCGGCCCTGGCCCTCGTGGGCGTCGTGCGCGGACGAGGGGCCGGACAGAACGAAGGCGATGGCGGCCGCGGCGAGCGGCTTGAGTGGCATGAGTGGCAAGTGGCGCATGGCGGTCTCCTGTGCGGCACGTACTGTGCGACGCACCCGATCGGTCCGCGCCGAAGGCCCGGCGAAGCTTCGCCGAAAGTTCGACGAAGGGAAAACAACGGGCATCTCCGGCATCGGCCCGCCCGGGTCACTGCCGTCGCCGTTTCGGCATCGAAGTCAACGCCAACTCGCCATGTGTGGCAAGGATGCCGCATATTGCGCACAAATGGCCGTTGGTTACGGCGCATGTCTTCCCATGCGGCGGGCTGGCTGCCGAGAATCGCGCGGTCTCTCGGCTTCGCTGTCGTCCAAAATCGTGTCGCGTCTGCTCCGCTCTGCCCTCGGCCGCCTGCTGTTCGCACTCGGCCCCCTGCTCGTCGCTGCGCAGGCCCATGCGGCCGACCCGCTGATCTCGTCGTTCACCGACAACCCCGACCCGGTACCGGCCGGCGGCAACGTCACCTACACGGCGGTGGTCAGCAACCAGATGCCGGATGCCGCGACCAACGTCGTGCTGACGGTCCCGGTACCTGCCGGCGCGACCTTCGTCTCCGCCGCCGCGCCCTGCGCGCTGAGCGGCGGCAGCGTGGTCTGCAACCTCGGCAGCGTCGCCGGCAGCGACACCGACGTGCGCACGCTGAACATGGTGTTCCGCGCCAACGGCCCGGGCCCCGGCACCATCACCGCCACCGCCACCCTCGCCTCCAGCAACGACACCAACCCCAACACCAGCAACAACGTCCAGTCGCAGTCGACCTCGGTGTCGCAGGGCGGCGACCTGTCGCTGGCGATGACGGGCACGCCCAACCCGGTGGTCGGCGGCGCCAACGTCACCTACACGCTGACGCCGAGCAACGCCGGCCCGAACGACTCCGGCCCCATCACCATCACCGACACCCTGCCACCGTCGGCCGTCTACCAGTCGTACAGCGGCAGCGGCTGGAACTGCGGCGTCAGCGGGCAGGTGGTGACCTGCACGCACGCCGGCAACCACCCGGCGGGCACGCCGATTGCGCCGCTGTCCATCGTGGCGCGCATCAACGCCGCGTCCGGCAACGTCACCAACACCGCCACCGTCGCGCCCTCGGCCGGCGGCACCGCCGACCCGAACCCGGCCAACAACGGCGCCACCGTGACCACCGCGGTGCAGCCCGGCGCCGACGTGCGCATCAACGCCAAGACGATCACCTCGGCCACGCCGGTGATCGCCGGCACCAACGTCACCTTCCAGATCCAGCCGCGCAACAGCGGCCCGGCCGCCGCGACCAATGCCGTGGTGACCGACACGCTGCCCGCGGGCTTCACCTTCGTCTCGGCCAGCACCGGCTCGCCCTGGAACTGCACGAACGCCGGCCAGACCGTCACCTGCACACGCGCCAACTTCCCGGTGGGCGCCACCGAGAACATCAGCGTCGTCGCCACCGCGCCCGGCAACGCCGTCGTCGGCCCGACCGGCAGTTCCTATACCAACACCGCCTCGATCAACAGCGCGGTGGCCGACCCGAACGGCGGCAACAACGCCGGTTCGGTCAACTTCACGGTGCGGCCCGACGGCGCCGACCTCAGCATCACCAAGGCGAAGTGGCCCAACCCGGTGGCGCAGGGCTCCAACCTCACCTCGGCCATCGAGGTCACCAACAACGGCCCGCGCACCGCGACCGGGCCGCTGCGCGTGGTCGAGTTGCTCAACGGCGAAACCTTCGTGTCGGCCTCGGGCACGGGCTGGAGCTGCGCGCTCGCGCCCGCCAGCACCACCACGCTGGTGTGCAACCACCCCAACGCCTCGGGCCTGGCGGTGAACGCCTCGCTGCCCACGCTGACCATCGTCACCACCGCGACCAGTTCCGGCACGCTCACCAACCAGGCCTGTACCGGCAGCACCGTGCCGGCCGGCGCCGCCGGCGGCGTGACCGCCTCGCCGCCCACGCAAGGCGATCCGAACACGGCCAACGACTGCGACAGCGCGGGCTCGAACTCCACCACGGTCCGGCCCGACCTGGCGATCAGCAAGGCCACGTCCACGCCCACCGGCGGCGACAAGATCGTCTCGACCAGCGAGAGCTCGGTCACCTACACGCTCAACGTCGGCAACGTCTCGGCCACCGCGCAGGACGCCACCGGCGTGCGCATCGTCGACGAAGTGCCAGGCTTCATCACGGGCCGCACCACCTTCGGCACCATCACGGCGACGCCTTCGGGCGGCAGCACCGCCACCTTCAGTTGCGGCAATAGCGGCGCCACCGTCACCTGCACCCAGACCGGCGGCGTGCTGGCGCAGGGCCAGTCGGTCGCGGTGGTGATCACCGTGAACCGCCCGCTCAACGACGGCAACTTCACAAACACCGCCACCGTGAGCAACACGGCCGAGGGCGACCCGGTCGACGGCAACAACAGCGCCACCGACGAGGTGACCATCCAGCCCATCGCCGACGTGGAAATGACGGGCAAGACGGCTTCGCCGGGCACCGTGCTGGCCGGCGTGCAGTCCACCTACGTTCTTTCGTACCGCAACAACGGCCCGTCGCAAGCGGCGAACGTGACGGTCACCGACGCCTTCGCCTTCCCGGCAGGCGACACCGGCCTGACCGTGGTCTCGATCGCCGCCACCGGCGGCGCCACCTGCTCGATCGCGGCCGGCGCCGTGCTCGACCCGGCCAACTCGTCGTTCACCTGCACCAAGGGCAACATGAACAACGGCGAGACGCAGACCGTCACGCTGGTGGTGCGGCCCAACTACCAGCCCGGCAACCCGGGCGGGCGCAGCTTCGGCAACACCGCGACGGTGGCCACGACCTCGGTCGAGAGCCCGAGCGGCGGCGACAACGGCAACAACTCCGAGACCGCCGCGCTGACGGTCAATGCGGCCTCCGTCGACCTGCTGGTCAACAAGACCGACGTGGTCGACCCGGTGGCCTTCCAAACCAACGGTTTCCTCGACTACGTCGTCACCGTCACCAGCCAGGGCCCCAGCTACGCCACCGGCGTGCGCATCACCGAGACGATGACGCCGCCGGCGGGCAAGCGTGTCCGCTTCGTCTGCGACACCACCGGCCCGGGCAGCAGCACCTGCAACCCGACCACGCTGTGCTCGGTGGGCAACGTCACCTCCGCGCCGGGCACGGCCCTGCCCGACTTCACCTGCGACGTGCCGGCCGGCAACGCCACCACCGGCGCCGCCCGCGGCACCCTGGCCGCCGGCCAGAGCAAGACGCTGTGGCTGCGCTTCGAGGCGCTGGACGCGCCGGCCAGCAACGGCGACCTGTTCGTGAACAGGGCCGTGTCGAGCTCCACCGAGCCCGACCCGCTGGGCAGCAACAACACCGCCACCGAGCAGACCAACGTGCGCCAGCGCATCGAACTGGCCGTCACCAAGACCGCCTCGCTGGCCAGCGTGACGATCGGCCAGCCCTTCGACTGGACGGTGACCGTCACCAACAACGGCAACGGCAACTCGCTGCAGACCGACCTGACCGACACGCTGCCGGCGGGCGTCGCGGTGAGCGGCGCCATCACCTGGAGCAAGACCCTGCCCGCGGGCAACGGCACTTGCACGCTGACCGGCAGCACCATCAACTGCCCGCTCGGCCAGCTCGACAACACCGGCGTGGCGACCATCACCGTTCCGGCGCGCGTGACCGCCTATCCCACGGGCGGCAGCCTGACCAACACCGCGACCGTCGACACCACGCCGAGCAAGATCGGCGGCGTCGACCCGGTGCCGGGCAACAACAGCGCCAACAGCACCGTCACGGTGACGCGCTCCACCCTCTCGGGCACGGTGTTCGAAGACCGCGACCGCAGCGGCGCCAACGCCGGCACGCCGCAGGCGCCCGGTGTCGAGCCGCGCATCGCCGGCGTGACCATCACGCTGACCGGCACCGACACCTACGGCAACCCCGTCAGCCGCACCACCACCACCGACGCGAACGGCAACTACAGCTTCAACGACCTGCCGCCGTCCGACGCCACCGGCTACACGATCACCGAGACGCAGCCGGCCGGCTACCGCAACTCGCCCGACGCGCCGCCCACGGCCGGCGCGCAGGCGCCCAGCCTCGGCGGCGGCTACGCCGCCGGCGGCAGCACCGGCAACTCGAGCTACACCGGCGTGGTCGTGGGCGCCGCGGCCACCGCGGAGCGCTACAACTTCCCCGAGCTGCCGGCGGCCAGCATCTCCGGCCGCGTCGTCGCCGACGCCGACAACGACGGCGTGGTCGACCCCGGCGAAGGCGGCATCGCCAACGTGAGCATCGTGCTCACCGGCACCGACACCGACGGCAACCCGGTGAACATCACCACCACCACCGACGCCGACGGCCGCTACACCTTCCCCGACCTGCGCCCCGGCACCTACACGGTGACCGAGCCCACGCAGCCGCCCGACACGGTCGACGGCATCACCCGCCCCGGCACGATCAACGGCACGCCCACCGGCACCGCCACCACGCCGGCGCAGACGCCCTCGGCGATCAGCAACATCGTGATCACCTCGGGTTCGACCTCGATCGACAACAACTTCTTCGAAGTCGGCAACTCGCCCGACCTGCTGGTGAGCAAGGCGGCGACGGAGACGCGCTTCACCGTCGGCAACCTCGGCCACTACACGCTGCGCGTGCGCAACATCGGCCAGGCGCCCACGGTCGGGGCCTACACCGTGCGCGACCGCCTGCCCGCCGGGCTGCAGCTCGCCGCGGTGCCCAGCGGCACCGGCTGGAGCTGCACCGGCGCGGTCGGCACGCAGATCGTGACCTGCGAGTCGAGCGACGTCATCGCCGGCGGCGCCACCAGCCCGAACGCGATCAGCGTGATCGTGACCGTGCTGCCCGCGGCGCTGCAGGCCTCGCCCCTCACCAACGTGGCGCTGGTCGAAGGCGGCGGCGAGCTGCCGGCTCGCGGCCCGACGCCGGCCGAGACCGACGCCTTCAACAACAACCCGGGCAGCCTGCCGGCGTGCGATCCGGCGATCACCGCCAACGCCTGCCGCGTGACCACGCCGGTGCAGGCCTCGGCCTCGATCTCGGGCACGACCTGGTACGACATCGGCTCGTCCAGCCACCTGCTCGACGGCGGCGACCGCCGCCTCGCGGGCTGGACCGTGGAAGTGCTGGACGCCGCCGGCAACATCGTCGGCCAGGCCACCACGCAGGCCGACGGCAGCTACCGCGTCGACGGCCTGGTGCCCGGCGAGGCGCTGCGCGTGCGCTTCCGCGATCCGTCGTCGAACACGGTGTGGGCCTACCCGGTCAACGGCGAGTCGGCCCCCGGCTCCTCGGGCGCGGCCTGCAACACCGCGGCAGCCATCGCCAACGGCACGGCGAGTTCGTGCCCGGGCACCGGCGGCGACCCGACGCTGACCGTGGTGCTCGCGCCGGGGCAGAACCTGCCGCAGCAAAGCCTGCCGGTCGATCCGAGCGGCGTGGTCTACGACGCGGGCAACCGCCAGCCCGTGCCGGGCTCGGTGGTCACGCTGCAACCGGTCGGCGCTTGCGCCGGCTGGGATCCGGCCACCGGCCTGGTGGGCGCCACGCTGGGCGGCTACACCGTCAACGGCGGCGCGGTCTCGATGACGGTCGGCAGCGAAGGCTTCTACCAGTTCCTGTTCACGCCGGCCGCGCCGGCGAGCTGCACCTTCGCGCTCGCGGTCACGCCGCCCTCGTCGCACAGCTTCGTCTCGACGCAGATCCCGCCGACGGACGGCACCTACACCCCCGGCGGCGCCCCCGGCACCACGGTGCAGGTGCAGCCCAACGGCAACGCGCCCACCGGCCCGGCCGGCCCGGCGACCACCTACTACCTGCAGATCACGGCCGGCTCGGGCACGCCCAACATCGTGCACAACCACATCCCGCTCGACCCGGTGGCGCCGACCGGCCTCACGCTGTCGAAGACCGGCGACCGCCAGATCGTGGAAGTCGGCGACAGCGTGCGCTACACCATCACCGTGCAGCGCACCAGCGGCCCGGTGCCGCGCCAGGTGACGGTGGTCGACCGCCTGCCGGCCGGCTTCACCTTCATCGCCGGCACCGCGACGGTCAACGGCGTGAGCGTCGCCGACCCGGCCGGCAAGCCCGGCCCGGCGCTGGTGTTCAACCTCGGCGAGATGCCGGCGTCGAACCAGCTCGTGCTGCAGTACCGCGTGCGGGTCGGCGTGGGCGCGATGCAGGGCGACGGCACCAACCGCGCCATCGGCTACGCCTGCCAGCAGACCGCGGGCTGCACCAACGGCAGCTCGCCGCTGCCCGGCAGCAACGCCACCAACGAGGGCCGGCACACGGTGCGCGTCACCGGCGGCGTGTTCACCACCGACGCCTGCGTGCTCGGCAAGATCTTCATCGACTGCAACAACAACCACGTGCAGGATCCCGAGGAGATCGGCATCCCCGGCGTGCGCTTCGTGATCAGCGACGGCACCGTGCTGGTCAGCGACTCGGAGGGCAAGTACAGCTACTGCGGCCTGCCCCCGCGCAGCCACGTGATGCGCGTCGACGAGACCACGCTGCCGCCGCGCTCGCGCCTGACCACCTCCAGCAACCGCAACCTGGGCGACGCCGGCAGCCTCTGGCTCGACCTGAAGAACGGCGAGCTGCACCGCGCCGACTTCGTCGAAGGCTCGTGCAACGCGACCGTGCTCGACCAGACCAAGGCGCGCCGCGCGCAGGGCGAGATCCGCTCGGTCGACACCGAGCAATCCAAGCCGCCGGCGCTGCGCTTCGACAGCATCAACAGGGACAAGGGCCCGTGGCCACGAACGCAGACACCTGCCCCGCGCCAGGAAGGAGGTGCGCGATGAGCCGCCTCGTCCAGCGCCACCGCCTGAGCCGCCTGGCGACCGCCGCCCTGCTCGCGCTCGGGCCGCTCGCCGCCGGCGCGCAAAGCAGCGCCCCGGCCGGCAGCCCCTCCGACGTGCGCTACACGCCGGTCACCGGCGAAGGCGTGCCGCTCTATCCGAAGAACCCGGACGCCGACGCGCGCCCCGTCATCGTCCGTGACGACCAGGCCGTGCAGCCCGGCGGCGACGCCGCGCCCGGGCCGGTGGCGCGCATCGTGGTCGAGATCGACCGCGACGCCATCCCGGCCGACGGCCAGCAGGCGGCGCGCGTCGCCGTCAAGCTGCTCGACAAGAACGGCGCGCCGTTCAAGGGGCAGGCGCTGGTCACCATCGAGCACTCGGGCGGACGCATCGTGCTGCCCGGCGCGCGCACCGACGAACTCGGGCCGCGCCGCATCGACGCCGACCGCACCGTGCCCGGCATCCAGTGGAAGGTCGAGAACGGCGGCGGCAGCTTCACCCTGCTCGCGCCCTTCGAGCCGCAGGACGTGCGGCTGCGCGTCTCGGTCGACGGCGTCGAGGCCAGCGGCGTGGTCAGCTACGTGCCCGAGCTGCGGCCCATGGTCGTGGCCGGCCTGCTCGAAGGCATCGTCAACTTCCGCTCCAAGACGCTGGTGAACCCGGTGCGCGGCGGCGACGCCTTCGAGCGCGAGATCCAGACCTGGTCGCGCGAGTGGAACAGCGGCAAGGCCAACGCCGCCGCGCGCGCCGCCTTCTTCCTGAAGGGCACGATCCGCGGCGACGCGCTGCTGACGGCCGCCTACGACTCCGACAAGGACACGCGCGCGCGGTTGCTGCGCGACGTGAACCCCGACGAGCTGTACCCGGTGTACGGCGACTCGTCGCTGCGCTCGTTCGACGCGCGCTCGACCTCGCGCCTGTACGTGCGTCTCGACAAGGACAAGGACTACCTGCTGTGGGGCGACTTCGTCACCGGCGACGGCTTCACGCAGCCGATCGGCCAGGGCGCGGTGGCCTCGCTCAAGCAACGCAGCCTGGGCAACTACAACCGCACCGCCACCGGCGTGCGCGGCCACGTCGAGCGCGACTGGCTGACCGCCAGCGGCTGGGCCTTCCACGATTCGCTGCGCCAGGTCGTCGAGGAGTTCGCGAGCCAGGGCTCTGGCCCCTACGGGCTGCGCAACAACGCCGTGCTGGAGGGCAGCGAGAAGGTGGAAGTGGTCGTGCGCGACCGCTTCAACACCTCGCGCATCCTGTCGGTCAAGCCGCTGGCGCGGCTGGTGGACTACTCCTTCGAGCCGTTCTCCGGGCGCATCATCCTCGCGACCTTCATGCCCTCGGTCGACGAGAACCTGAACCCCGTCAGCCTGCGCGTGACCTACGAGGTCGACCAGGGTGGCGAGAAGTTCTGGGTCTTCGGCGGCGACGCACAGGTCAAGCTCTCGCCGCAGATCGAGCTGGGCGGCTCGGCGGTGCACGACGAGAACGACCTCGCCGCTTATCGCCTCTACAGCGCCAACGCCACCTGGAAGATGGGCGAGCGCACCGCGCTGGTCGTCGAGGCGGCGCGCACCGAGAGCGAGATCAACACCAACCCGACCAACCAGTCGACCACCCCGGCCCTGGCCGGCCTCTCGGGCGATGTGGCCGGCAAGGCCTGGCGCGCCGAGTTCGTGCACGACCCCGGCCCCGACGGCAAGGTCGAGGCGCGCGCCTTCATGGGCCGCAGCGACCCGACCTTCAACAACCCGGCCGCGCCGCTGAACGCCGGCCGCGGCGAGGGCGAGGCGCGCGTGGCCTACAAGGTGGCCGAGGACGTCAAGGTCTACGGCGAAGCCGTGCTCAGCGAGGACCGCAGCGCCGGCGGCGGCGAGCGCCGCGTGGCCGGCGCCGGCCTGCGCTGGCAGGCGACGCAGCGGCTCACGCTGGACGTCGGCTACCGCAACATGCGCGAAACCGTCGGCACGCTGGGCACCGGCGTCTCCGCGGTGCCCTTCTCCTCGCAGCTCGGCCTGACCGGCTCGATCGCCAGCGGCGCCGGCGGCGGCGCGCTCGGCTACGGCAACCAGGCGCTCGACCCGGTGACGGGCCTGCCCATCATCACCTCGTCGACCGGCCTGACGCCGGCCACCAGCGACCTGCCCGCCGGCACCCGGCTGGAGAGCGACACGCTGCGCGCCGGCCTGGGCTACCGGCTCACCGAGCGCATCACGCTCGGCGGCGAGATCGAGCACGACGTGTCGGGCGAATCGCGCCGCCGCTACGCGGCCGGCGCCGACTACGCCATCAACGACAAGACCCGCCTCTACGCGCGCTACGAGCGCCAGGAGGGCTGGGCCTGGCTGCAGGGCGTCTCGACCACCGACCGCAGCGCCGACGCCGTCGTGCTCGGCGTCGACTCGACGGTCATCCGCGACACCCAGGTCTACAGCGAGTACCGCATGCGCGACGCCATCAACGGCCGCGACCTGCAGCTCGCCTCGGGCATCCGCAACTTCTGGGACCTGCGCGAGGGCCTGCGCCTGACCACGGCGCTCGAGCACATCGAGACGCACGGCAACCTGAGCGCGCCGTCGAACGCCGTCAGCGTCGGCCTGGACTGGACCGGCCACGAGCTGTGGCGCGTGGCCGGCCGCGTCGAGGCGCGCCGCTCCGGCGACATAGAGGACACGCCCGAGGACGACACCTTCACCACCGTGCTCGGCCAGTTGCTGGTGGCGCGCAAGATCAACCGCGACTGGACGCTGCTGGCGCGCGACTATCTGCTGACCACGCGCTACAGCGCGCGCGGCGACATCGTGCAGAACCGCGCCCAGCTCGGCCTGGCCTACCGCGATACCGACACCAACCGCGTCAACGCGCTGGGCAAGGTGGAGTGGAAGCACGAGCGCGACGACACCAACGCCGCCACCGGCGAGCTGAAGACACGCGCCTTCATCGCCTCGGCGCACGCCGACTGGCACCCGTCGCGGCCGTGGTGGCTGACCGGCCGCATCGCCGGCAAGTGGCAGCGCGACCAGTTCGAGCAGGGCGTGCGCAGCCGCTTCAACGCGCAGCTCGTGCAGGGCCGCGTCGTCTACGACCTCACCGAGAACTGGGACGTCGGCGTGATGGGCGCGTTGCAGACCGGCCAGCAAGGCGCCAGGCAGTACGCCGCCGGCGTCGAGGTCGGCTACCTGATCATGCAGAACCTGTGGCTCTCGGCCGGCTACAACGTCACCGGCTTCAAGGGCGACACCGACCTGACCGGCTACGAGTACACGCAGCGCGGCGCCTACCTGCGCTTGCGCTTCAAGTTCGACGAAACCCTCTTCTCGGGCCGGAACAAGGCCGTCAACCCCAGTCTCGATCGATGAAACCGATGCCCTTCCGCGCCACCACCCTTGCCGCCACCGCGCTGGCGGCCTTCTGCGGCACCGCCTTCGCGCAAGGCACGCAGCAGCAGCCCGCCACGCTCGCGCCGGAAGCCGCGCGCATCAGCGACGGCGTGATCCAGCAGGACCACAAGGTCTTCGAGACCGTGCAGGCCCGCATCAAGTCGCTGAACGACGGCGGCCGGCGCGTCGCCGACTACCACCTCTCCAAGGCGCAGTGCTGGCTGGACGTGAGCTTCCACGAGTACACGCGCAACGACCGCAGCCAGTTTCCGCAGGCCGCGCTGACCGAGAGCGACAAGCTCGTCATCGCGATGGAGAACAAGGTGCAGCCGCTGCCGATGGACACCCCACTGGTCAACGGCGCGGCGCGGCTGCGCCCCGACCTGTGGGAGCGTCTGACCGTGGTGCAGCGCTCCTCGGGCTTCAACTGCGCGATGCAGCGCGCCGCCTGCGCCGAGGTGGAGCTGGTGCACGCCGGCAACGAGTTCAACCAGCAGGGCTGGCGCCACGCCAAGCCCTACGTGCAGATGGCCGAGGACATGGTGGCCGAGGCCGAGCAGCGCGCCTCGACCTGCAACCCGGCGCCCGCGCCGGCCGTGGCTCCGCCCGCCCCGGCGCCGGCAGCCGTGCCGTGCGCGCCCTGCGCCGCCGCCGAAGACCGCCGCGTGCGCCTGTTCGCCAACGTGGTGTTCGCCTTCGACCGCCACGGCCGCGCCGACATCCGCGCCGGCAGCCGCGAGCAGCTCGACGAGATGCTGGCGACGATCCGCCGCGAGAAGCTCACCGTCGAGTCGGTGGAACTCGCGGGCCACGCCGACCGGCTCAACTCCACCGGCAACCCCGCCTACAACCAGAAGCTCTCCGAGCGCCGCGCCGAGACGGTGCGCGCGCTGCTGGTCGAGCGCGGCATCCCCGCCCAGGCGATCACCGCCACGGCGGTGGGCGACACGCAGCAGGTGGAAGGTTGCGAGCGTACCAAGTCGTCGCAGCCGGCCCTGCAGGAATGCCTGCTGCCGAACCGGCGCGTGACGGTGAACGTCACCGCCACCCGGCCGTCCAGGTAAGCCGGAATCCGGGCCGGGCCGCGCGGCCCGCCCGGCATCGCTTCAGGCCTGCGCCGGGATCCAGCGCGAACGCGCCGGCCGCGCCTGTGCGCCGCATCGACGGCGTCCGCTGAGCGAAGCTTGATCGGCGCTTCGGCGAAGTTTCGCCGTACCTTCCGCCGCCCGGCGCGCGGCGGCACTAGCGTGCTCACAGGAGTCGCCGGCACCCATCCGCTCGCCGCGCAACCCCTGGGTTCCGCCGACTGCCCGAACAGGCCGGCGCCTTGGTCCGGCCGATGCGCCGGCTCGACAGGGAGTCCCGAGCATGAAGACAAAATTCCGCACCCGCAGCCTGGGGTGCGCCCTCGTTGCCGCGCTGGCTTCGATCTTGTCCGGCTGCGGTGGCGGCGGCGGCAAGGACTCGGCGGCGCAGGCGGCATGCTCGGCCTCGTCGCCCTGTTCGCAGATCGCCGGCGTCGCCGCGCTCGGCGAGGCGCTGCCCGCGCCCGGCGCCAACCCCGGAGACTACGCCGGCACCTACCGCTGCGCCAGCCACGCCGAGCAGCCCGGCGAGGCCGACTTCATCCTGACCGCCACCGTCCCGGCCCGCGGCGCGGCCGGCGGCAGCGCCTACGTCGACGGCTCAGGCTACTTCGAATCGTGCGCGTTCAGCATCCATTTCGGCACGCTGAGCTTCCCGTGCGACGGCTGGGTCTCGGACCAGGGCGCGCTGTACTACCAGGCCTGGGACACACGCGGCAACGGCGCCGTGCCGACGGGACGCGCCGCCGTCAGCGGCGCGGCGGCCAGCGGCAGCTTCTCGGCGCCGGCCGTCGGGATCCAGGACTGGCCGTTCACCTGCACGCGGTCTTAGAGCCAGCGCTACTCCGGCAGCCCGATGCGCCGCAGCGCCGCGAAGTAGCGCTCGCGCTGCTGCTGGAAGCGCGCGTCGCCAACCGGCGTCTCGGCGGCGCGCAGGCGGCGGATGCTCTGGCCCGGCGGCGCCAGCGCGATGAAACGCGCCAGTGCCTCGGTGGCCACGGCATCGTTGCCCTGCACGGCCTCGATGCCGGCGAGCAACTGCCAGGCCAGGCCGTTGCGCGGGTTCATCTGCAACAGCTTGCGCAGGACCTCGGCCGCGTGCGCTTCCTCGCCCAGCGAATAGCGCGCCATCGCCTCGAACAGCAGCCCCTGCTGCTGCACGGCCAGCGTGCCGTTGGGCAGGCGCTGGACCTGCAACGCGGCCTCCAGCGTGCCGGCGGCATCACCCGTGCCGTAGCGCAGCGCCGCCAGCCGGCCGACGAACAGGCCGCTGCTCGGGTCCAGCCGCGTCATCGTCCGGGCCTCCTCCAGCGCCTCGGCCACCCGGCCCTGCTGGCGCAGCACCTCCACACGGGCCATGCGGGCATAAGGCTGCGCCGGGCCGGCCGCCACCGCCTCGCGCGAGAGCCGATCGGCCAGCGCGAGCTGCGCCGCCGGGTCGGTGCTCCAGCGGTTGAGCATCTCCGAGACGTGCGTCATCGCCAGGTGCGCCTTCGCCTCGGGACAGCCGGGCTCGGCCACCAGCGCCTGCTCCAGCAGCGCGCGCACGCGCAGCAGGTCGTCGCGGCTGCGGTAGCCGCCGAAGGCCTCGATCGCCTGGAGCGTGGCCGCGGCGGCGGCACCGTCATGGCAGGCACCCAGGCCCGGCACATCGGACGCCGGCGGCGCGACACCGATCTGGCGCGCGACGGCGGCGCTGAGCTCGCGGCGCCAGAGCGCGCCGGCCGCGAAGTCCAGCCGCTGCTGCCAGGCCGCGCTGCCGTCGGCGCCGCGGCGCAAGGCGAGATCGAAGCTCAGGCCGCCGTCGGGCGCGGACGCCACGCTGCCGGACAAGCGCCACGGCGTCGGCTCATCGAAATCGGGCGCCGAGGCGGCTGCCGGCGGCGGAATCACCACCATCAGCCCGGGCACCGCGCCCAGTTCGTCGCGCAGCACCAAGGTGGCCGCGTGCGCCAGCCAGGGCGGCTGCGCGTCGCCGGCGGCGCTCAAGGGCGTCATCACGATCCACTGCGGCGGCCCGGCCAGGGGCGGCGGTGCGGCGCAGGCGCCCAGCAGGGCCAGTGCCGAGGCGGCAAGCAGCGAGAGCAGGCGGGACATGATCGGCGCTCCTTTGTGGATTGAACGAGCCGCCACTGTGCTGCCTGCCCGATTGACCGGCGCCCAAATCGGCCCCAAGCTTCGCCGAAACTTCGACGAACAGGGAAGCGATGGGTAGCGCGCTGGAACCACTGCCGCAGCCTGCCGGGCCGGTGAGCTTCGGCGTTTTCCGCTTCGACCCGCAGCGCGTGGAACTGCTGCGCGACGGCGTGCCGGTGCCGCTGCGGCCCAAGGCCTATGCGCTGCTGGCCTGCTTTCTGGCGCACCCCGGCCGCGTGCTGGGCAAGGCCGAACTGGTGGCGGCGCTGTGGCCGCGCGTCGTGGTCACCGACGATTCGCTGGTGCAGTGCGTGGCCGACCTGCGGGCCGCGCTGGGCGACGACGGCGCCGCCTTCATCACCACCGTGCCGCGGCACGGCTACCGCTTCGATGCGCCGGTGCAGGCCGCGGCGCCGCCTGCACCGGTACCCGCACCCGCACACACGCTCGCGCCAGCCTCGCCGCGCCGGCCGGCGCGGCGGCTGCTCGCGCTGGGGCTGGTGTCGACGCTGGCGCTGGCGGGATGGCTGCTCTGGCGCCCATCGGCGCCGGCCGCGGCCGACCTGGCGTTCGCCGAGCGCCGCTCCATCGCGCTGCTGCCCTTGCGTGTCGTCGGCCCGGGCACCAGCCCCGAGTTCGCCGAGGCGGTGGCCGACGCGCTGACCGGCGACCTGGCCCGCCTGGTCAGCACGCAGGTGATCGCCAGGCCCTCGGCGGCCGCGGCGGCGGCGCGCGAGGGCGGCGACGCGCACCGCATCGGCCAGGCGCTGGGCGCGGCCTACCTGCTCGACGGCTCGCTGTCACGCGACGGCGAGGCGGTGGAACTGGCGCTGCAGTTCGTCGCCACCGACAGCAGCGCCGTGCTGTGGAGCGAACGCTGGCGCTACGACAGCCCCGACCCGCAGGCCTGGCCGCGCGACGTCTCGCTGCGCGTGGCGCGCGCGCTGGACCTGCACCTGACGGCGGCGGCCGCGCGCGGCGGCGGCTCGGCGCCGCGCAGCAGCGCCGTGGTCGACGCGCTGGCCCAGGGCGACGCGCTGCTGCGACGCTCGGGCGCGCCGGCCGACGTGCTGAAGGCGCGCGCCGCCTTCGAGTCGGCACTGGCGGCCGACCCGCGCTCGGCGCACGCCTGGTCGGGGCTGGCGCTGTCGCTGTTGTCCGAACTGCAGGGAGGCTGGTCGGCCGACCCCGCGCGCCAGACCGCACGCGCCGCCGAGGCGGTGCAGTCGGCGCTGGCGATCAACCCCGATTTCCCGCTGGCCCACTACGCCCGCGGGCACCTGCTGATGGTGCAAGGCGACGCCGAGGGCGCGCTGGCGGCTTATCGCCGCGTGCTGGCGCTCAACCCCAGCGACGCCTGGTCCCATGCGCGCGTGGCGTCGGCGCTGCTGGCGCTGGGCCGCTTCGCCGAGGTGGCGGCGCCGGTCGAGCAGGCGCGCCGGCTCAGCCCGCTGGAAGGCATGCAGGTGGCCTTCGGCCAGGCGATCGCGGCCGCCGCCGACTTCCATCTGGGGCGCGACGATGCCGCCTACGCACACTGCCGCGAGGCCGTGCAGGCCAATCCTTCCAACGTCCACGCCTGGGCGCTGATGGCGGCGATCGACGCGCTGCACCAGCGCCCCGATGCCGCCGCCCAGGCCCTGGCGCGGCTGCGCCAGTTGCGGCCGCAATGGACCGTGGCCGGCGTGCAGGCGCTGCAGGCGCGCTCGGCTCCCGCGTTGCAGCCCGGCCAGGCTCGCTTCGTCGAAGGGCTGCGCGTCGCCGGCTTGCCGGCGCAGTAGGCGCGCTTACGCCGGCCCCGCGGTCAGGCCGTCGCCGGCTCGGCCTTGGGCTTGTCGCTCTTCTTCGGCGGCGTGATCTCGAGCAGCGGCTTGCCGTCGGCGTCGATGTCCACCGACAGGCGGCCGCCGTCGACCAGGCGGCCGAACAGCAGTTCGTCGGCCAGCGCGCGGCGGATCGTGTCCTGGATCAGCCGCTGCATCGGCCGCGCGCCCATCAGCGGGTCGAAGCCCTTCTTCGCCAGGTGCTTGCGCAGCGCGTCGGTGAAGGTGACCTCGACCTTCTTCTCGGCGAGCTGGCTCTCGAGCTGGAGCAGGAACTTGTCGACCACGCGCAGGATGATCTCCTCGTCGAGCGCGCGGAACGACACGATCGCGTCCAGCCGGTTGCGGAACTCGGGCGTGAACATGCGCTTGATGTCGGCCATCTCGTCGCCCGACTCGCGCGAGTTGGTGAAGCCGATGGTCGACTTGTTCATCGTCTCGGCGCCGGCGTTGGTCGTCATGATGATGATGACGTTGCGGAAGTCGGCCTTGCGCCCGTTGTTGTCGGTCAGCGTGCCGTGGTCCATCACCTGCAGCAGCACGTTGAAGACGTCGGGGTGCGCCTTCTCGATCTCGTCGAGCAGCAGCACCGCGTGCGGCTTCTTGCTGATCGCCTCGGTCAGCAGCCCGCCCTGGTCGAAGCCGACGTAGCCCGGCGGCGCGCCGATCAGGCGGCTGACCGCGTGGCGCTCCATGTATTCCGACATGTCGAAGCGGATCAGCTCGATGCCCAGGATGTAGGCGAGCTGGCGCGCCACCTCGGTCTTGCCGACGCCGGTGGGGCCGCTGAAGAGGAACGAGCCGATCGGCTTGTCGGGCCGGCCCAGGCCCGAGCGCGCCATCTTGATCGCCGAGGCCAGCGCCTCGATGGCGGGCTCCTGGCCGAACACGACGCTGTTGAGGTCGCGCTCCAGGCTCTTGAGCTTGCTGCGGTCGTCGCTGGAGACGCTGGTCGGCGGGATGCGCGCGATCTTGGCGACGATGTCCTCCACCTCGGCGCGCGTGATGGTCTTCTTCTGCTTGCTCTTGGGCAGGATGCGCTGCGCCGCGCCGGCTTCGTCGATCACGTCGATCGCCTTGTCGGGCAGGTGGCGGTCGTTGATGAACTTGGCCGACAGCTCGGCGGCGGCCTGCAGCGCGCCCAGCGCGTACTTGACGCTGTGGTGCTCCTCGAAGCGCGACTTCAGGCCCTTGAGGATCTCGACCGTCTGCTCGACCGAGGGCTCGACCACGTCGATCTTCTGGAAGCGCCGCGACAGCGCCGCGTCCTTCTCGAAGATGCCGCGGTACTCGGTGAAGGTGGTCGCGCCGATGCACTTCATGTGGCCGGACGACAGCGCCGGCTTGAGCAGGTTGCTCGCGTCCAGCGTGCCGCCCGAGGCGGCGCCGGCGCCGATCAGCGTGTGGATCTCGTCGATGAACAGGATCGCGTGCGGCTGGTCCTTCAGGTGCTTGAGCACGCCCTTCAGGCGCTGCTCGAAGTCGCCGCGGTACTTGGTGCCGGCCAGCAGCGCGCCCATGTCGAGCGCGTACACCACCGACTGCGCCAGCACCTCGGGCACGTCGCCCTGCGTGATGCGCCAGGCCAGGCCCTCGGCGATGGCGGTCTTGCCGACGCCGGCCTCGCCGACCAGCAGCGGGTTGTTCTTGCGCCGCCGGCACAGGATCTGGATCACGCGCTCGACCTCGTGCTCGCGGCCGATCAGCGGGTCGATCTTGCCGTCGCGGGCGAGCTGGTTGAGGTTCTGCGTGAACTGGTCGATCGGCGAGCCCTTGCCCTCGCCTTCTTCCTTCTCGCCCTCGCCGGCGCCGGCGCTGTTGTCGTTCGACTTGGCCGGCTCGGGCGGGTCGCTCTTCTTGATGCCGTGGGCGATGAAGTTCACCACGTCGAGCCTTGTGACGCCCTGCTGGTGCAGGTAGTACACGGCGTGCGAGTCCTTCTCGCCGAAGATCGCGACCAGCACGTTGGCGCCGGTGACTTCCTTCTTGCCGCTGCCGGTGGACTGCACGTGCATGATGGCGCGCTGGATCACGCGCTGGAAGCCCAGCGTCGGCTGCGTGTCGACCTCCTCGGAGCCGCCGACGGTGGGCGTGTTCTCCTTGATGAAGCCGGCCAGGCTCTTGCGCAGGTCGTCGGTGTTGGCCGAGCAGGCGCGCAGCACCTCGGCGGCCGAGGGGTTGTCGAGCAGCGCGAGCAGCAAATGCTCCACGGTGATGAACTCATGGCGCTGCTGGCGCGCCTCGACGAACGCCATGTGCAGGCTGACTTCGAGTTCCTGGGCAATCATGCGGCCTCCATAATGCACTGCAACGGGTGGCCGCCGCGCCGCGCGGCAGCCAGCACCAGTTCTACCTTGGTCGCGGCCACGTCCTTGGAATAGACGCCGCAGACACCCCGACCCTCATGGTGGATCTTCAACATGATCTGAGTCGCGGTTTCGAGGTCGCGCTTGAAATATTCCTGCAAGACCATCACGACGAACTCCATCGGCGTGTAGTCGTCGTTGAGCATCAGCACCTGGTACATGCGCGGCGGCCGGGTGCGCTGGGTCTTGCGCTCGGCGACGACCGCCCCCTGCCCGTCATCGGGCACTCCGGTGCCGGGAGGCACGGGCGGCTGCGGCGGGGTTTCGTCGGGCATGAAAACATTCTATCGACTTGATCTCGGTCTGATCACCCGCCGGTTTCGGCGTTCCGTGCGCCGGTCACGCGCCGCGCGCGGAGTGCGCCGGACTTGCGCTGCTTCATGGACGAGCCCGCGCGCGGCGTTCGAGAATTTCCGCAGCTCACAGCGAGGAGAATGCCATGCCGACCGGCACCGTGAAGTGGTTCAACGACACCAAAGGCTTCGGGTTCATCGAGCCCGAGGGCGGCGGCGAGGACGTCTTCGCGCACTTCTCGGCCATCCGCATGGAGGGCTTCCGCACGCTGAAGCAAGGCGCGCGCGTGCGCTACGAACTGGTGCAGGGGCCGAAGGGGCAACTGGCGCAGGACATCCGCGTGGAGGACATGCTGGCCGAGCGCTGAAACCCGCCGCGCAAAAACGAAACGGCGCCCCGCGGGGCGCCGTCGACGCGTCGCAGCGTGGCGGGAGGCGGTCCGGCCGCCCCGCCCTCGCCTCACATCTGCTCGATCATCACTTCCCAATCGGCCGTAGAGCCAGCATTCATGCGGGTTCCGTGTTGCCAGGATTCGGCCGTGGCCCCGTCTGTGGCCCCGTCCACCTCCCTGCCTGCGATCGACCCCCGGTACCCGGGCCGGGCGTGATGTCGTTGTGCTGCACCGCAGCGTTGATTCGCACATGGCAAGCCACGCTGGCCAGCCCGGGGCGCCTCGGCTACGCCCCAGTTCGAACGAGACGCAGGAAGCCGTCAAAGTCTCCGCGCGAGCGCTCCAGCGCTCGTTCGATGGTGGACATCGATGACACGAGCTTGTAGCGCCTCTGGTAGCCGCCGCCCCTCCAGGGCACTTCCTCTAGCAACCCAGCGTTCAAGAGACTGGGGAGCACTTCGTCGAAGAAGCTGGGTGCGAAGTTCTTGCCCAGCCGGAGTCGAATGACCTCTTCGTCGACGTGCGTGCTTCGCAAGAAGACTCGCAGAAAGCGCTCAAGCTGCCTCACCCGATCATCGACATCACCGGCACCAGTCTTGATCTGCGCATCAGCGACAACTCCGACTTGCGCACCGGCCCGACGCAGCCCTTGCTCGATGAGAGTTGGGTCAAAGGTCTGCTCGCCGTCCGGCAAGATCACAAGCGAGTCAACTCGGCAATCGACGAAAGAGCAGCCTGCGAGCTGCTGATCCTCATCGCATTCGATGCGCTCAAACTCGCATTGCCGGAACAGCAGGTCGGAGAGCTTCGACTTTGCGGTGGATGTGGGCTGGAACTGACACTCGTAGAACGCAACACGCGACAGCGTCCGTCCAGCGAGGCTTCCCGGCGAGAACATCATTCCTCGCAGTTCAGTGATCTCGTCAGAGCTGGGAACGCACTCCGTCAGTCGCAGGGCCAAGCCACTACAGTTCTCCTTACAGAACGTGAAGCCGGACTCCGCGCCGTTGATCTGAACAATACAGGCTAGGGCTCCAACCCGATCAGCACCATGCCGGATCACGTACTGAACCGCTTGCTCAATCGTTGCCTGAGGAACAGGCGCCACGGACAAGAAGGCCTGCAACTCTGAGCGATTGGCTTTGGCCAGAAGTTGGCCGAGTGACTCACCGAGATAGAAGTTCTGGAAGTCCTCATGATCAAAGGCGAGCGCCCCTGAGCGAGCCGGGTCAGAGGCCAAGAGGGAGTGTTGCTTGACTCGCTCTTTCAACTGTCTGACGGCTGCCGGCCCTTTCCCGAGCGACTCGCCAAAGATATCCACGATGACATCGAGAACATCGTGCCTGAGCGAACTGGTAGACGATTGCCACATCTCCTGCGCGATCAACGCAAGGAGTTGGTGGTGCTCCGAGATGTCCAGCAGTGGCGTCATGACATCGCCCGACACGCGAGCCAGCCACTTCTCCGCCGCCTCTCTCTTCACGATTGCATCGACGAAGGTGAAGAAGTAGTCATGGGGGCTGCTCCCTAGAAGCTCAGCCAGCTCCTGCTTATCGGCGCCATCGGCAATCACATCGAACAGCCGACGAACCAAGACGGCTCGGGTCAGGAGTGGGTGCTCCGAGCCGAGGCGAGCCGAGACGATGTCATGCACCTCTTCAGGCGCGTCGATCTTCCGAAGTCGGCCGTACTCGCAGAACTGCGCCTTGCTCCACCGTCGAAGAGCTAGCCTCGAAAAGGAGGCGGACCTGTCGCCGATAGCGTCCAGGAGTCGCGCTTGTGTTTTGAAGCTGAGGTACTCGAAGAATGCCTTGCGCGCCGCGATGACAATGGCCCCGGCCGACTCCAGATGCTGAACGAGATTGCCGAGCGCTGAGACAGCTTCACCGCGGGAGCCTTCGACAAGCATTTCCTCGTACCCATCAAACGCAGGCACCACCACGCCCATACGAACCAACTGCACAAAGGCGTCGTAGTACAGATAGTTGAAGCGAAGCTTGTTGACCAATGCGGCGATTACCGCGTCGTCGAACGTCAGGAAGGCACGCCCGCTGAGTGGGACCGGAACGATGAGCGATCCGACAGACTTCTGTTTGAATCTCTCCGCCTGGATCCTTGCGGCACGATTGATGAGTGTTGTCTTCCCCTCGCCGGCATCTGAAGTCAGGTAGACAACCGAAGTGGCGCCAGGGAGGGGCCTGGATGCTCTCTGCAACAACGCCTCTACAGCGTCCGGCACTTCCGCCTCCGCAGTCTGGCCTTGTTGCTCCGACAGATCGCGCGTCAGAAGTCCAGCGGGCACCACAAATGGAGAACGCGCAGCAACTTCCGGTGGGAGCGAGGTTGCAGCGAGTATCCGGTCTGCGAGTTGTGGAACCTTGGCCACTCGGTTTATCAACCACATTCGGGCCGAGTAGGTCTGGCCATTCTCGTGAACTTGCAGCCGTTGGTCGTCGCCATCATCCAAGGTGATTGTCGCGTCGATGACTTCATCGCGAATCTGCGCAACAACCTTACCTAGTCGAATATCCACATCCGATGGTTCATCGGCAAACGCGGTTAGAGCACGTCGAAATGCGCTGATATCCATGAGTGCTCCTACACGGCAAGTTGCCTGTATGCCTTCCCAAGCGATGAACCGAGAGTTCCGACCAAATGAGTCTGCGTTCGCCAACCCGACTTGGTGTGCATGTGAGTTACCGAGCATCCCGTGCGCAATGCGAGCAGCACGCCGGGCCACATGTCGATATCGGATGAAACGACAACCACGTCCGTTGCTTTGCTCGTGAAAGCGTGTGCAGCAATGTCGGCAACCAGCAGAGTGTCGACCATCTTCTGCTCGTCTCGAACCAAGACATCGCCAAGGGTGCAAGCACAGGCAGTGTTGGTGCACGGCGTCGCATTGGACAAGCCAAAGAACTGATTCAAGCCGCAGCCGACCACCGAGGCACATTCCGGCATGACACTCCCACGGGACCGAAAGCGTCGCAAGCCGCGCTCGCGTGCGAGCGTTTCCTGTAGCGCAATCGTCGTTCCGATTGGACCATCGGCGAGCTCAACTGTCAGGCGATACTGATGCCAGGCGCCTGTGTGGCTGACGTTGACGATGCATGGCGAGTCTTTCCGAATCTCGGGGACGAGCCTTTGAGCCGCCTGCGTCAAAGTACCTTTCGCGCGCCAGCCGCCGTAGAAGCGGACCAGGAAAGAGTCGTGGCGCGCCGCAACCGCTTCGGGGACTGCCGAAGCCAGGATTCGTGCCAGACCAACTGGCCCAGCACCTTTGTGGCGCGGCTCAACATTGTCGTAGTCAACGAGGATGGCTAGCGGCGCAATAGAACTACCCTCGCTTTCCCTTGTTGCAGGCCCTTGTCACAGTACCAGCCCGGTGCCGCGTTGTGCCCATGCAGGCACGAACTTCCATGCATCCCGCATCTGTCCGTGGTGGCTATCCGCACCGTAGTCCATCTGGCGGACATGCGCCCAGAATCGGCTGGAGTGATTGTGCTCCAGCAGGTGGCAGAGCTCGTGAACCATCACGTATCGCACAAGCTCGCGCGGCAGGAATAGCAGCTTGCAGTTCAAGCTGATGCGCATGCTGGCTGCGCAACTTCCCCAGCGGGTACGTTGGTTCTTGATGGCGACAGCGGCGGGCTGCTGCCCACATTGAACCGCTACGCGCTCAAGCCAAGGCGGTAGCGCCTCCGCAGCCCGGCGGGCCAGCCACCGTCGAAGCGCTGCATGGCATGCGTCCACATCATTGACAGCACCGAAGACAACGATGCGGCCGGGCCGATCCGTCTTGGCGCCGACCGATGGTCGGCGCATCTCGCGGTACTCGACCCGCCACGATTCAGCGAGCGCCGGCAGGTCGAATGCCTGCGGACGTGCCGGAGCCACCTTCGGGATCAAGTGCCGAATAGCTTCGATGTCGTCCAGCTTCGACGCGATCCAATCGCGCTTGCTCGCAACGAGCTGGTTGACGCGATCGCGTTGCAGGCCCGCAGGGACGACAACGACCAACCCCTCGCGCGCGCCCACCCGCAGGCGGGCCGAGCGCGCACGGTTGGAGTACCGAATCGCGAACTCGATCGATCGCCCATCAGGCAGCACTAGGCTGCCGGGCGCGCTGTCGTCAATCAGCGCTGGCATCGCCGCTTTCCGGTGAAGCCGCCGCGCTCTCCGCACGCGGCTGATAACGGCGCCGTCTGAGCGTCTGCACCAGCGTGCCGATGAAGCCCATGGCGTCAGCCGTCAGCAGCCCGGCTGCTGAGAACTTCGTGGCCACCATCATCAGCAGATCCCTCGTCAGGTCCGGGTCTGCGGTGGACGTGCCCCACCAGTTCGGGAAGCAGTGCTTGTCGGCCACCTCCAGCGTGGCCGATGCCACCTCCACGGCCACGGTGTCGGCGATCGCTGGGTTTCGTGCCTTGACCTTTAGCGCCAACTGCTGGGCGATGGGCCGGTTCACCTCGTCGATGGCCTGGCGCACCGCGTCGGTCACCTTCTCCAGTTCTTCGATCAGCGCCACGCCAGCCAGCGTGCCGGCGCGCTTTTCGTCGATAAGCCGCTGCAGCCTCTCCGAAAGCAGGCGGAACGACTCATCCTGGTCCAGCCGGATGCGCAGCTCCGACGAAAGCATGGCCTCGATGTCCAGTGCCTTGGCGTCGGGCTTCTTGTCCTTCAGCTTGGTTAGGAAATGCTCGTCCAGCACATACGTCGGGAACTCCTTCTCCAGCACTTCCACGTCGATGTGGTCACGGATGAGCTCGCGCGTGCGCGCCGCGTCTTCCTCAGTGGCCTCGACGCTGCGGCTCTCCACCGGGTAGAACTTCTTCCGGTACAGCAGGTACAGCTTGGTGAGCCATGCGTACGGGCGGATGAAGTCCCGCAACTGCTCGTCGGGCTGCAGCGCTTCGTACATCACGCGCAGGTTGCGATAGCCCACGTCGAACCGCTTCTCGGCGCCGTCCTCGTCGCGGAGGATGGTCATCGCCGTGATGAAGGCATCGTGCGAGCCGTCGCGCGGCACCGTGGCCTCGGGAAAGATGTCCCACACCTCGAGGAAGGTCTGGCGGAACCGGTCGCGGATGCCATCGAAGGGGAAGGCCACGTCACCCAGCTCGTCGGGCTTGTAGTTCAGGGCCTCGTTCAGGTGATCGAAGATGCCGTAGTAGTCGAGGATCAGGCCATAGCCCTTCAGCTCGTTGTACGGCCGGTTCACACGCGCGATGGTCTGCAGCAGCAGGTGGTTCTCCATCTTGCGGTCCAGATACAGGGCCTGCAGGATGGGGGCGTCGAAGCCCGTGGTGAGCATGTCGCACACCACCAGGATCTGCACCTTGCGCAGCGGTTTGTCGCGGTGCTCATCGGCCTCTGAACCTGCCGGGATCAGGAACTGGTTGAGCAGCGCCTTGCGCTTGGCGTCGCCGAGGTACATCGCCTTGATGTCCTCGGGGTCGATCTGCGGCGCCTCGGAGATCACGGGCATCACCAACTCGTCGCCCAGGCGCGCGCGAAGGGCGTCGGTGTAGAGCTTGACGGCCTTCTTCTCCCGGCACACGAACATCGCCTTGAAGCCGTTGGGCTGCACGTGCTCGGTGAAGTGCTGGGCCACGTCGTCGGCGATCTGGGCGATGCGCTTGTCGTGGTACAGCAGCGCGTCGAGGCGGGCTCCCTCGGTCACCAGCTTGTTGCGCTCGTCTTCTGGCAGGTGACCGAACTCGCGCTGGAACGCCACATCAAGCTTGGTGCCGTGCAGTTGCCAATCGGTCACCCGGGGTTGCCAGTGGATCGGCTTGACGACACCGTCGCGCAGGGCATCGGTCACCGTGTAGGGCCGGCCCATGTAGCGCTCGATCTTGCCGTCTTCCTTGACGTAACCCCAGGCCTTGGGCGTGTTGTGGTCGTCGTTCTCGATCGGCGTGCCGGTGAAGCCGAACATCGACGCACCTTCCAGCGCCGACCGCATGTAGGTGCCCAGTTCGCGCTCCTGCGAGCGGTGCGCCTCGTCGGCCATCACGATGACGTTGGGCCGCTGCTGCGTGATGCGCGCCGGCATGCCGTCGAACAGGTGCACCGTGGTGAGGATCACGCCACGGTAGTCGCCGCGCAGCTTCTCCTCCAGGTCGCGTTTGCTGGCCGCCACGTGCACGTTGTCGGTGCCGGTGGAGTTCAGTTCGCGGTCCATCTGGTCGCCGAGCTGCTCGCGGTCCACCAGCAGGATGACCGTCGGCGACTTCAGCTTCGGGTCTTCCCACAGGCTGCGGGCCGCGTAAATCATGGTCAGGGTCTTACCCGAACCCTGCGTATGCCAGATCAAGCCGCGACGCTTCTCTGAAGGCAGCGTCAGCGCGGTGGCCCGATTGACGATGTCCTTCACCGCCAGGTACTGCTGGTAGCGCACCACCACCTTCTCGGTGCGCCCGTCCTTGGTGACGAAGACGATGAAGTGCCGGATGAAGTCCAGCAGGTTGCTGCGGTCGAACAGGCCGTACAGCGAGACCTTCATCTCGTCGTACTCGTCGATGTCGTGCGGCCATGGGTCGCGCCACTGCAGCCAGAACTGCAGCCGCCGGCCAGGCACGCCGTACATCATCCGGGTCTCGTTCACGCCCACGCCGTAGGCATTGGTGTAGAAGAGCTGGTCGATCTCTTCCGCGTACATGCCCAGTTGCTTGGCGCCTTCGCGCCAGTCGGGCTTGCTGCGGCTGGCCGTCTTGGCCTCGATGACGATGACCGGAATGCCGTTGATCAGCAGCACGATGTCGGGCCGGCGGGTCGAGCGACCGTCGATCGAGAACTGGTTGGTCACCCACCAGTCGTTGGCATCCAGGTTCTCGTAGTCGATCAGCCGCACGTCCTGGGCGTTCTCGGCCGCGTCGAACTTGTAGTTCACGCCGTCCTTCAGCCAGGCCAGCCATTGTTGGTTGTCATGGCAGGCCAGCAGTTTGGTCACGATGGCGTCCACCCGGCTGTCGTCCGTCAGCACGGCGGGGTTCAGTGCCTTGAGCTTCTCGCGCAGCAGCGGCAGCAGCAGGACTTCGCGCTCATCCGGCCGATACTGCTTCAGGTAGTCGCGTGACCGCCAGGTCCAGCCGAGCTTGGCGGCCTTGAGGTGCTCGATGATCTCGCGTTCAACGGTGGTCTCTTCGTTGAAGAGCGTGCGGACGGAGTATGGGACCGGTCCCTCCCTCAGCTCAGGCATGAATGGCCCCCTCCGGAATTCTGATCCTGCCGATGAGCAGGTCATGTAGCAGCGACCGCTTCACGTCCTCGGCCGTGACCAGCTTCCTTGTCAGTGCGTCAATCTGCCGTTCGGTTGCGTCCAAGAGGTCCACGATCTGTCGCTGCTCTGCAAGCGGTGGCCTTGGAAAGCGAAAATGCTTGATCGCCCGAGCGCCGATATTGTTGTTGCCAGCCGAGGTGTTGGCAGCTGCACCTGCCTGACGCCTCCCCGGCGGGGACGCGAGGAAGTAGTTCAAGTAGGCCCCCAGCACCTTGTCCTTGTTCGGTCGAACCCGGATGAGGTACGACGCATAGATCGTGTGGACCTCGGCCACTTCCGCAGAAACGATGGTCGATTTGCCGATGTACTCGGGGTTGCCGTTCGTTCGAATTAGCAGGACATCGTCCTGCACGAGCCTGAGTGCTTCAGCCTCCGCCTGAGGGACTTCGGCAAATGGAACGTCGGTCAGTGACAAGTGAGGTGCAACAACCTGCGGGATGGCGATGACGGGGTACCCGCTGCGATGGTCGTTGGACGGAGAATTCGTTCCGTACTCCACAAGCTCAAGACTGCGGCCGAGCCTATCGTCATCCCAGTGCGCAGGGACGGACGCTGTGAAGCAGCGATGGATCTTGCAGGGCTTCGTGGTAGTTGACCGGCATAGGCCCTTCTCAAAGACACTGGCCAGCAGCGACCGCTTCACATCCTCGGTAGCGGTCAATTGCGCGCGTGCCCGATGAACGGACTCCTCGGCCAGCTTCAACGACGCTCCAATTCGCCGCTGCTCTTCAGTTGAGTCCGGGAATCGCACCGGTAGCCTCTTTACGGCACCCCAACTGAAGTTGGCCAAGCCTGTAGTCTGCTGCGACGTCTTGCTGAACATTTCGTGCACGAGATGGAGGCGCATCCAATGGGCGAAGAAGTCAGATCGCAGTCGAATCTGATCTTTCGGTTGAATGCCCATCAAGAACGAGGCGAACACCATGGGCCGGTCTTCTTCGATCAAGACGGAGTCGCCGATTCGATCCTGCGTTCCATTGGAGCCGACGAAAAGCAGCCAGTCCTTAGTCACAGCAGCCTTCTGAAGCGCCTCCGGCGAAACGTTGCGCAGATGCACGAGGTCGGACAGGTCCAGTGTGTCCTGCACGTTCGGAATCCGGATCACGGGCACGGTATCCGCATCGGCATAGTCCGCCTCGTCTGCTTTCTCCCACGTGTAACCCCGCCGCGTGACTACCAGGTTTGCAAGCGGCTCTTCGCGCCAACCCGCCGGCAGCGGCGTGTCGTAGATGGCCTTCATTCCGAAAGCACTCCCGCTGCGGCAAGCACAGCCTTCAAGGCTTGCTGGGCCTCATGCGCCGCCTTTTCGGCATCGGCCAGTTCACGTGCAGCGATGGTCAGGGGCTTCGTGGGATCCGGATCGAAGGTGTCCACGTACCGCGGCATGTTCAGGTTGAACTCGTTCTCTTCGATCTCGCCCAGGCCCACGATCGCGAAGTAGCGCCGCGCCTCGTCCTCGCTGCTGCAAATGCGGAGCAGGTCCTTGGATGCTTCGTGCAGGTGCGCGATCTCACGGTCGGCGACCTGCTTGATTTCCAGCTCGCGCGCATCCCGTTCTTCTTGCAACTTCTGCAGTTCCTTGACGGCTCGCGCCACCTGCTTCTCGCGCGCCTTGATCGCGTCCACGAGCTGCTTGCGCGCCACGTCGAACTTCGCTTTCGGGGTCAGCAGGGCCGCCTTCAGCGCCGCCTTGTCACCCCGCCCGGCAGCGGCGATCTCGGCCTCGATCCGGTCCACTTCGGCCTTCAACGGCGCCAATGGATGGAAGTACGGGTGCTCCGGGGTGATCGCGTCCCTGACGGCTTGCACCTTGAGGTCCAGCGCTTCCAGCGTGGCCAGTTCCGTTTGCAGTCGGGCCAGTGGCTCCAGCACAGGGCCGTAGGCATCTTCGATGTCGGCGAGCCGGCTGTCCCGGTCTTGCTCCACTTCGCGGATCAGTTGCGCCTCGTGCACCGGCACCAGCGCGCGGGCTGCTTCCAGGTCACCGAAGGCCTGCCATGGCACCAGCACCCGCATCAGGTCGGAAGGGCGCAGCAGGTTCTGGGGGTTGCCCTTCTGGAAGTGGCGCGACGCCCAGATCATCAGGATCTTGCCCTTGCGCGCTTCGGGCTTGGCCTTGTTCAGCAGCAGCAGGCAGCCGGGCACGTTGTTGCCATAGAACAGCTTGCCAGGCAGCACGACGATGGCCTCGATCAGGTCGGCCTCGATGAGGCCCCGGCGGATCACGTATTCGGCGTCAGCCTTCTGGTTCTGGCCGTCCTCTTCCTCGGTCTGCTCGGGCTGGCCGCGGAAGAGCACGCCTTGCGACATCACCACCATGCCCTGGCCACCGATGCCGGTGTCGGGGTCGGCGTCCTTCAGCGATTTGGCGATCTGCTGCAGCCAGGCCCAGTCGCCGTTGCTCGCAGGCGGCATGCCGAAGCCCAGGCGCCCGTACTTGTCGCCGGCCACCACCGTGTCGTGCCCCCAGTCTTCCAGCGAGAAGGGTGGGTTCATGATGATGCGGTCGAACTGCTTGAGGCGGTTCTCGCCTGTCAGATGCCGCGGGTCACGCAGGCTGTCGCCCTGCTTGTGCTCCCACACGGGGATGCCATGAAGGATCATGTTGATGCGCGAGATGTTGTAGGTGGTGACGTTGGACTCCTGCCCGTGCAGCTGCAGCTGCCGCACGTCGCCGCCGTGCTTCTTGACGTGCCGGATGCACTGCAGCAGCAGGCCGCCCGAACCGCTGGCCCAGTCGCATACCGACATGCCGGCCCGCGGCTGCAGCACCTCCGCCATCAGAAAGCCGACCTCGGCCGGTGTGTAGAACTCGCCGCTGGACTTGCCGGCCTTGCTGGCGAAGTTGCGGATCAGGTACTCGTAGGCATTGCCGAACAGGTCGTCGGAGACGTGCGCGCGGTCGAAGGTCTGGCTGCTGAAGTGGTTGATTAGATTGACCAGCTTGTCGCGGGGCAGCTCGTCCTGCTTGTTGAAGTCGATCTTGCCAGTGAGGATGCCGTCGAAGTTGTTCTGGCGGTGGGCATTCGCCCGCTCGATGGCGAGCATGGCCTCGTTCAGGGCCTGGCCGAGCGGGCCCTTGGCGGTGCGCGCCACGTCAGCCCAGGCCGCCTGTTCCGGCACCGTGAAGTGGTGGTTCTGCGGGTCTCGGGCCAGCAGCAGCGCCTGGTCGCGCGGCACGCCGGCCTTGACGAGCGCGTCCGTCTGCGTGCGCACCTCTTCGTCGTAGCAGTCGCTGATGCGCTTGTAGAACAGCAGCGCGAACACGTAGCCGCGGAACTCGGAGTGGTCGGCGTTGCCCCGCAGGATGTTTGCCGCGTGATCGAGGTAGGTCTCCAGCTCGCCCTGGGTCATGCGCCGCGTGGGGCGGATGATGATGGGCGTGTCGAGCTGAGTGAGCAGTTCTTGCAAGTTCATGGGATCTGATTCTTCTACGGCGCCGATGCGGCTTGGCATTGGCACCCTTTGCTTGTTCTCGTCAGCGCTCCGGGCTGCCGGCCGGCCCCGCCCATAGCCGAGAAAACTGGAAGGACAGCTCCCGGTGGTGCCGAATCGACAGCAGGTGCACCAGGTGGCCAGGAGTCGCCACGGTGTACAGAATCAGGTAGTCGCCGTGCAGGTACTCGCGCAGACGATCTGCTGCTCCGGCCGGCAATGCGGCCAGCTGCGCGAGGGCTTCGGCGGACTGCGGCGGCTGGTCGAGATACCGCCGCCCGATGCGAGGGAAGCGCCGGAGATTGGGGATGACGGTGGTGCGAAGTTCGTCGAGCAGCCGGTCGTAGGCGGCGCCCGCGTCGGCCTCGGTCAGGAAGGACTCGATCGCCGCCAGCCGCTCCAGGAAGCTGGTCGTCAGTTCGACACGGACGACGGGCTCAGCCACGTTTGCGTGCGACCCCGCTGGTCTTCACCTTGCCTTTCGCGCCAGCCGTCGATGCGCCGGCCCGCTTCGCCTGCAGCGCGGCGATGGCGGCATCGGCATCCTGGGTCCGGCCCGCCGCGATGTCCGCGAGGCCGCGGCGCGCATCGTCGATCAGCAGCAGGTGGATGCGCTCGCGCTCCAGTCGGTGGTAGTAGTCCAGGCGCTCAGCGTCGATGAGCGCGACGTAGCTCTCGCCGTTCTTGGTGATGATCTTCTCGGCACCGGCCTTGACCTGCTCCGCCAGGTCGGACAGCGTGGCGCGCGCCTGGGTGAACGGCACCACATCGCTAGCAGAGATACCCATGGACGACCCACTCGGAAGTTGCAGAATTCTGCGCAGTCTACGCGCATCCGGACCGGGTGGGAATGCCGGCGCGCGTGGGCAGGTCCAGGGCGGGCGTGGTCCCGAATTCGGCCCCACCACGATTGGAGGTCAACGAGCGATCCTGGCTGCCCGAAAACAGAAAACCCCAGTCGAATCAACGATCTGGGGTTCGCACGGGACCACCCGGGATGTCCAAGGACGTCCCGGGGCGCCCTCACATCTGCTCGATCATCACCTGCCCGAAGCCCGAGCACGACACCTGCGTCGCGCCTTCCATCAGGCGCGCGAAGTCGTAGGTCACCTTCTTCGAGGCGATCGCCTTCTCCATCGCGCTGATGATCAGGTCGGCGGCCTCGGTCCAGCCCATGTGGCGCAGCATCATCTCGGCCGAGAGGATCTCGGAGCCCGGGTTGACGTAGTCCTTGCCGGCGTACTTCGGCGCGGTGCCGTGCGTGGCCTCGAAGCAGGCCACCGAGTCCGACAGGTTGGCGCCCGGGGCGATGCCGATGCCGCCCACCTGCGCGGCCAGCGCGTCGGAGATGTAGTCGCCGTTGAGGTTCAGCGTGGCGATTACCGAGTACTCCGCCGGGCGCAGCAGGATCTGCTGCAGGAAGGCGTCGGCGATGCTGTCCTTGACGACGATGTCCTTGCCCGTCTTCGGGTTCTTGAACTTGCACCACGGGCCGCCGTCGATCTCGACCGCGCCGAACTCCTTCTTCGCCAGCGCGTAGGCCCAGTCGCGGAAGCCGCCCTCGGTGAACTTCATGATGTTGCCCTTGTGCACGATGGTCACGCTGGGCTTGTCGTTGTCGATCGCGTACTGGATCGCCTTGCGCACCAGGCGCTCGGTGCCTTCGCTGGACACCGGCTTGATGCCGATGCCGCTGCTGTCGGGGAAGCGAATCTTCTTGACGCCCATCTCGTCGATCAGGAACTTGATGAGCTTCTTCGCCTTGTCGCTCCTGGCCTCGTACTCGATGCCGGCGTAGATGTCTTCCGAGTTCTCGCGGAAGATCACCATGTTGGTCTTGTGCGGCTCCTTCACCGGGCTGGGCACGCCGGCGAAATACTGCACCGGGCGCAGGCAGACGTACAGGTCGAGCTCCTGGCGCAGCGCCACGTTCAGCGAGCGGATGCCGCCGCCCACCGGCGTGGTCAGCGGGCCCTTGATCGAGACCACGTACTCGCGCAGCACCTCCAGCGATTCGGCCGGCAGCCACACGTCGGGGCCGTAGACCTTGGTGGCCTTTTCGCCCGCGTAGATCTCCATCCAGTGGATCTTCTTCTTGCCGGCGTAGGCCTTGGCCACCGCGGCGTCGACCACCTTGATCATCACCGGCGTGATGTCGAAGCCGGTGCCGTCGCCCTCGATGTACGGAATGATCGGGTTGGCCGGGACGTTGAGCGAGAAGTCGGCGTTGACGGTGATCTTCTGCCCGCCTTCGGGCACCTTGATGTGCTGGTACATGGAGATATCGCTCCTCGCTGGAATGGGTGGGGGATCGGTCTTACCGGAACGTGGAATTCTATTCCACGCTCTCTGTCCGACGACTGACAAGCAGGCCTTACAAGGGGTCGCCGCGGAGGGTCAAAAACCCGGCAGGCAGAAGTCGCTGCCCATCGCGCTGGCCAGGCCGCGCGCGAGCGCCCAGCCGGAAGCGCCGGCGAGCATCAGGCCGGCCAGGCGCACCGCCATCACCTGGGCGCGGCCGGCATGCCGGCCGGCCAGGCGCAGCCACAGCGCCGGGCCGAGCCACAGGCCTAGGCCCGAGCCGGCGGCGAACAGCGCCATCAGCGTCGCGCCCTCGACCGGGCCGGAGCCCAGCGCGGCAACCACCAGCGCCGAATGCAGCAGCCCGCAAGGCAGCGCGACCCACAGCGAGCCGGCCGCGGCGGCGCCGGTCGGGCCGTTCATCCAGATCACCTTGCGGCCCGCGGCGCCGCGCCCTACCTTGTCGATCCACATCGGCTGGCGGCCGCGCACCAGCAGCCACAGGCCGAGCGCGAAGGCCGCCACCTGCAGCAGCGTCCACAGCGGCCGCAGGATCGCGACCTGCGCGCCCTGCGTCGCCAGCCACGACACGCTGCCGGCCGCCAGCGCGCCGCCGGCGGCGTAGCTGGCCAGCCGCGCGGCGTGGAAGGACAGCGTGCTCGCCTCCTGCGCCGTGCCGCCGGCGCAGCCGCGCACGATGCCGGTGCAGGCCGCGCCGCACATCGCCGCGCAATGCGGCGCGCCGGCCAGGCCCATCAGCAAGGCGGTGGTGGCGAGCGCGGCGTTCATGCCCGGATCATCGCTCAGATGATGCGAGAGAAGCGCTCCCGGGTGCGATCGGCCTGCAGGTACTTGTCGAAGGTCATCGCCACGCTTCGGATGAAGTACCAGCCCAGCGCGGTGACCTGGATCGCCGACGGCTCCACCACCACCAGGCCCGAGGCTTCGAGCGTGCGCAACTGCTCCAGCTCGGCGGCGAAGTGCTGGCGGAAGTCGACCAGGTGCGCCAGCTCGATCGACTCGAACTCGAGCCGGCCCTGGCACATGATGGCCATGATCACCGCGCGGCGCAGCAGGTCTTCGCGCGTCAGCGCCAGGCCGCGCACCACCGGGAACTGGCCACGGTTGACCGCGTCGTAGTACTCGGCCAGCGTCTTGGCGTTCTGGCTGTAGGTGGCGCCGACGCGCCCGATCGACGACACGCCCAGCGCGACCAGGTCGCAGTCGGGCTGCGTGCTGTAGCCCTGGAAGTTGCGGTGCAGCCGGCCCTGGCGCTTGGCCGCGGCGAGCGAATCGCCCGGCAGCGCGAAGTGGTCCATGCCGATGTACTGGTAGCCGTGGCCGACGAAGCCGGCGATGGCCTCGGCCAGCATGCGCACCTTGTCGGCCGCCGGCGGCAGCGCGGCCGGGTCGATGCGGCGCTGCGGCTTGAAGCGCTGCGGCAGGTGCGCGTAGGAGTACAGCGCGATGCGCTCGGGGCGCAGTTCGGCGACTTCGCGCACGGTGCGTTGCAGCGACTGCGGCGTCTGCTTCGGCAGGCCGTAGATCAGGTCGACGTTGGTCGACTCGAAGCCGAGCTGGCGCGCCGACGCCATCAGCGCGGCCACCATCTCGCGGCTCTGCACGCGGTGCACCGCCTGCTGCACGCCGGCGTCGAAATCCTGCACGCCGAAGCTCAGGCGGTTGAAGCCCAGGCTCGCCAGGTGCGCGAGCCGGTCGTGGTCGACCGTGCGCGGGTCGACCTCGATCGAACACTCCGCGCCCGGCGCGATGCGGAACGCGCCGCGCAGCGAATCCATCACGCGCGTCAGCTCGGCGTCGCTGAGGAAGGTCGGCGAGCCGCCGCCGAAGTGCAACTGCGACACCGCCTGCCCCGGGCCGAGGCGGGCCACGTGCAGCGCGATCTCTTTGTCGAGCGCGTCGAGGTACTCGGCGGCGCGCTCGTGGTGCTTGGTGATCACCTTGTTGCAGGCGCAGTAGTAGCACAGCGACTCGCAGAACGGGATGTGCACGTAGATCGACAGCGGGCTGGCGCCGCCGATCACGCCGCCGCCCTGGGCGCGCTGGTCGAGCGCGCGGACGTAGTCGTCCGGCCCGAAGGCGTCGACGAAGCGGTCCGCGGTCGGGTAGGAGGTGTAGCGCGGGCCGTTGACGTCGAGGCGCCGCAGCAGATCCTCGGTCACGACGGGGCGCTCGATGGGGGCGTAGGACGTGGACATGAGACGAGACTGTGCCTTGCCGCCGATCGAGCGCCTTGACGTGAATCAACGGGCTTCCACGAGGCGCGGCGGAGAATAATTCCATGCCCTCCACCACCGCGGATGTCACGCCCATGACCGCCTCCAAGGCCCGCCGCGACGCCGCGGATCGCGCATCGACCGTCGTGCCGCTGCGCGCGGACGCCTTCAAGGTCGCCTGCTCCAACTGCAACCTGCGCGAGCTGTGCCTGCCGGTCGGCCTGGCGGACCCGGACCTCGAACGCCTCGACGAGCTGGTGGCCAAGCGCCGCTCGGTGACGCGCGGCGACGCGCTGTTCCGCACCGGCGACGCCTTCCAGTCGATCTACGCGGTGCGCACCGGCTTCTTCAAGACCTGCGTCTCTTCGGAGGACGGCCGCGACCAGGTCACCGGCTTCCAGATGGCCGGCGAACTGCTCGGCCTCGACGGCATCAGCCACGACCGCCACAACTGCGACGCGATCGCGCTGGAGGACTCGCAGGTGTGCGTGATCCCCTTCTCGCAGCTCGAGGAGCTGTCGCGCGACTTCACGCCGCTGCAGCACCAGTTCCACAAGATCATGAGCCGCGAGATCGTGCGCGACCACGGCATGATGCTGCTGCTGGGCAGCATGCGCGCCGAGGAGCGGCTGGCCGCCTTCCTGCTGAACCTGACGCAGCGCCTGCAGGCGCGCGGCTTCTCGGCCTCGTCGCTGATCCTGCGCATGACGCGCGAGGAGATCGGCAGCTACCTCGGCCTGAAGCTCGAAACCGTCAGCCGCACCTTCTCGAAGTTCCAGGACGACGGGCTGCTCGAAGTCAAGCAGCGCCACATCCGCATCCTCGACGACGCCGGCCTGCGCCAGTTGATCAGCAGCACGGCCTGCTGAGAAAGCCGCTCAGCGCGGCCAGTGCCGGCCGCGGTCGGCGTTGATCTCGTCCGGGCTCGCGCCGAGCAGCGCGCTCAGCGCGCCGGCCGCGGCGATCACGCCCCAGAAGATCAGGAAGGTCACGGTGTAGACCGCCTGCGCCGACCAGTCCAGCGCCTCGCCGCCGAACCAGCGCAGCTCGCTCGGGTCGACGACCACGAAGACGAGCATCTCCAGCACGCCGGCCATCAGGAAGGCCGGCCAGAGAATGGTCAGGGCGCGCTGCTTCACTCGCTGCTTCACTGTTCGGCCGGCGTGGCGGCGTGGTTGCGGCCCTGCAGCGCCGGCGCCATCGCGTCCTTCGGGCTGAGCTTGGGCGCCATGTTGTCGCCGGGGCGCAGCTCGCCCTGCGGGCCGGTGGCGATCACCGGATCGATGTGCTTCCAGGCGATCACCGCGGTGGCGACGCTGGCCACCACCACCGACAGCGGCCCGCCCAGCACCAGCCACACCATCGGAACGCGATACCACGGCACCGGCTTCTTGTTCGTGTCGTCGTCGTGCATGTTCATGTCCTCGGTGTTCAGCGCGGCACGACGAAGGTCGACTTCTCGTGCACCTCGACCGCGCCGCCGGCCGCGTCGGGCAGCCGCGTGATCGTGAATCGTAGCGGGTGCGCACCCGCGCCCAGCGCGGCGGCGGCCTGCGGCGGCAACTGCACCGCCACCGGCACCCAGCGCGATTCGGTCGGGCCGACGGTCACCTCGGTGCGCGGCACCGTCACCGCCACGCCGTTCAGGCCGCTGGCCTCGATGCGGAAGCGCTGCGGCGACTCCATCGCGTTCATCAGTTGCAGGCGGTAGACGTTCTCGACGCGGCCGTCGTCCACCAGCCGCGCCAGCGCGCCGCGGTCGCGCACCACGTCGACGCGGAACGGCGTGCGCAGCGCCAGGCTGGCCGCGAAGGCGCCGACGATCAGCACCATGATCGCGGTGTAGATCAGCACGCGCGGGCGCAGCACGCGCCGGAACATCTGCTCGCGCGTCCACTGCTGCGCGATGCCGTTCTGCGTCGCGTAGCGGATCAGGCCGCGCGGGTAGTTCATCTTGTCCATCACGCCGTTGCACACGTCGATGCAGGCGGCGCAGCCTATGCACTCGTACTGCAGGCCCTTGCGGATGTCGATGCCGGTCGGGCAGACCTGCACGCACAGCGTGCAGTCGATGCAGTCGCCCTTGCCCGCGTCCTTCAGCGCGGCGTGCCCGAGCGACTTCGGCCGCGAGCCGCGCGGCTCGCCGCGCGAGGCGTCGTAGCTGATGACCATCGTGTCGTGGTCGAACATCGCGCTCTGGAAGCGCGCGTAGGGGCACATGTACTTGCAGACCTGCTCGCGCATGTAGCCGGCGTTGCCGTAGGTGGCGAAGCCGTAGAACAGGATCCAGAACCATTCCCACGGGCCGAAGGCGAGCGTAGGCAGCGCCGCGGCGAGGTCGCGGATCGGCGTGAAGTAGCCGACGAAGGTGAAGCCGGTCCACAGCCCGAACAGGATCCACGCCAGTTGCTTGCCGCCCTTGCGCAGGATCTTCTCGCGGTTCCAGGGGCCGGCGTCCAGCCGCATGCGCTTGGCGCGGTCGCCCTCGATGCGGTTCTCGAACCACATGTAGATCTCGGTGTAGACCGTCTGCGGGCAGGCGTAGCCGCACCACAGCCGCCCGGCCACCGCGGTGAACAGGAACAGGCCGTAGGCCGAGAGGATCAGCAGCCCGGTCAGGTAGATGAAGTCCTGCGGGTACAGGACCAGCCCGCCGATGTAGAAGCGGCGCGCGCCGAGGTCGAACAGCACCGCCTGGCGGCCGTTCCATTGCAGCCAGGGCAGGCCGTAGAAAAGAAGCTGGGTGCCCCAGACGAGCACCCAGCGCCAGGTGGCGAACCAGCCGCTGACCGCGCGGGCGTAGATCTTCTTCTGCGCGGCGTAGAGCGAGACGATCTCGCCCGCCGCGTCGGGGGCGGAGCCCCCGGGGGGCGCCGCGTGCGTGTCAGCCATTCATGCGTCCGTCGTTATTGCGCGGCGCCGCCCTGGGCGAGGTTCCACACATAGGCCGCGAGCACGTGGATCTGGTCGGCGGTCATGCGCGCGCCCTGCGGCGGCATCACGTTGGTCTTGCCATTGTTGATCATCGCGATCACGGCGTCCTCGCCCCAGCCGTGGAGCCAGACCTTGTCGGTCAGGTTCGGCGCGCCGAGGGCCTTCATGCCCTTGCCGTCCGGACCGTGGCAGGCCGCGCACACCGCGAACTTCGGCTTGCCGAGCTGGGCGGCCAGTTCGTTGTGCGGGCTGCCCGACAGGCTGAGCACGTAGTTGGCGAGGTTCTTGACGTCTTCCGACGAACCCACCGCGGCGGCCATCGGCGTCATCACGCCCTGGCGGCCGTCGACGATGGTCGCCTTGACCGACTCGAACGAGTCGGTCGCCAGGCGCGAGGCCACCGGCAGCGTCAGGTTCGGGAAACCCTTGCTGCCCTTGGCGTCGGAGCCGTGGCACTGCGCGCAGTTGTTGATGTACAGCCGCTCGCCGATGGCCATCGCCTGCGGATCCTTGGCCAGCGCCTCGGGCGTCTGGCTGGTGAACTTGGCGTACAGCGGGGCCATCGCCGCCTGCGCCTTGGCCTGCTCGGCCTCGAGCTGGCCGACGCTGGTCCAGCCGAGCTGGCCGGCGAAGTTGCCCAGGCCCGGGTAGAGCAGCAGGTACAGCGCCGAGAACACCACGGTGATCACGAACAGGCCCATCCACCAGCGCGGCAGCGGGTTGTTCAGCTCGCGCAGGTCTTCGTCCCAGACGTGGCCGGTGGTGTTGTCGCCGGCCATGACCTTGCGCCGGCTCGCCACGATCAGCAGCGCCAGGCAGGCCGCCAGGCTGACGATGACGACGGCGGCGATGTAGATCGACCAGCCGCTGTTGATGAAGTCGCTCATTGTCGGTTTCCTCCACGCGAGGCGCCGTCGGCGCCCTGCTCCTCGGCGAACGGCAGTTGCGCCGCCTCGTCGAACCCTGCACGGTTGTTGCGGGACCAGGCCCAGGCGACGATGCCCAGGAAGGCGATCAGCGAGATCACGGTCACCACGCTTCTGAGGTCATTGATGTCCATCGCGCACCTCCCTCACTTCGCGCCGGCGGCGGCGTTCGCGGCAGCGGTGGCCGGGGCGGTGCCCAGCACCTGCAGGTAGGCGATCACCGCCTCCATCTCGGTCTTGCCCTTGACCTCGTCGCCGGCCTTGGCGATCTCGTCGTCGCTGTAGGGCACGCCGACCGTGCGCAGCGCCTTCATCTTGGGCGCCATGTCGGCCGGGTCGATGGTGGACTTCTCGAGCCACGGGTAGGCCGGCATGTTCGACTCGGGCACCAGGTCGCGCGGGTTGAACAGGTGGATGCGGTGCCAGTCGTCGCTGTACTTGCCGCCGACGCGGTGCAGGTCCGGGCCGGTGCGCTTGCTGCCCCACTGGAACGGGTGGTCGTAGACGAACTCGCCGGCCTTGGAGTAGTCGCCGTAGCGCAGCGTCTCGGCGCGGAACGGGCGGATCATCTGCGAATGGCAGTTGTAGCAGCCCTCGCGGATGTACACGTCGCGCCCGGCGAGCTGCAGCGCGGTGTAGGGCTTGAGGCCCGGCGCCGGCTCGGTGGTCGACTTCTGGAAGAACAGCGGCACGATCTCGACGAGGCCGCCGACGGCGACCACGATCAGGATCAGCACGATCATCAGGAAGTTGTTGGTCTCGATCTTCTCGTGACCGGTGGCATGGGTGTTGGCCATTTGTTCTGTCCTCCTGCGGGTTCAGGCGTGGGCCGCGACGGCGGGCACCGGGACCGGCTCGTACTTGCCGCTGGTGGCGGTCTTGATCGTGTTCCAGCCCATGATCAGCATGCCGCCGAGGTACAGCAGGCCGCCGGCCAGGCGGATCACGTAGAACGGGAAGGTCGCCTTCACGCTCTCGACGAAGCTGTAGACCAGCGTGCCGTCGGGGTTGATGGCGCGCCACATCAGGCCCTGCATCACGCCGGCGATCCACATCGCGGCGATGTACAGCACGATGCCGATGGTGGCGATCCAGAAGTGCAGCTCGATGGCGCGCGTGCTGTACATCGTCTTGCGGCCGAACATGCGCGGGATCAGGTAGTACAGCGTGCCCATCGACACCAGGCCCACCCAGCCGAGCGCGCCGCTGTGCACGTGGCCGACGGTCCAGTCGGTGTAGTGCGACAGCGCGTTGACCGTCTTGATCGACATCATCGGGCCCTCGAAGGTCGACATGCCGTAGAACGACAGCGAGACGATCAGGAACTTCAGGATCGGGTCGTCGCGCAGCTTGTGCCAGGCACCCGACAGGGTCATGATGCCGTTGATCATGCCGCCCCACGACGGCGCCAGCAGCACCAGCGAGAACAGCATGCCCACGCTTTGCGCCCAGTCGGGCAGCGCGGTGTAGTGCAGGTGGTGCGGGCCGGCCCACATGTAGGTGAAGATCAGCGCCCAGAAGTGCACGATCGACAGGCGGTACGAGTACACCGGGCGCTCGGCCTGCTTGGGGATGAAGTAGTACATCATCCCGAGGAAGCCCGCGGTCAGGAAGAAGCCGACCGCGTTGTGGCCGTACCACCACTGCACCATCGCGTCCTGCACGCCGGCGTAGGCCGAGTAGCTCTTGGTCAGGCTGACCGGAATCGCCGCGCTGTTGACGATGTGCAGCAGCGCGACCGTCAGGATGAAGGCGCCGAAGAACCAGTTCGCCACGTAGATGTGGCGCACCTTGCGCGTGCCGACGGTGCCGAAGAAGACGACCGCGTAGGACACCCACACGACGGCGATCAGCAGGTCGATCGGCCATTCGAGCTCGGCGTACTCCTTGGCCTGCGTCAGGCCCAGCGGCAGCGTGACCGCCGCCAGCACGATCACGAGCTGCCAGCCCCAGAAGGTGAACCAGGCGAGCTTGCCGGCGAACAGCGGCACCTGCGAGGTGCGCTGCACGACGTAGTAGCTCGACGCGAACAACGCGCAGCCGCCGAACGCGAAGATCACCGCGTTGGTGTGCAGCGGCCGCAGCCGGCCGTAGCTGAGGAACGAGATCCCCAGGTTCAGCTCGGGCCAGGTGAGCTGCGCGGCGATGATGACGCCGACGAGCATGCCCACGATGCCCCATAGCACCGCGGCGAGCGTGAACGCCCGCACGACGGCGTCGTTGTAGACGGGCGCACTCCTCGTGGCCGCCGACGCGTTGTTGACCATCGGATCTCTCCTTCCTTGCCTGTCGTATTTCCGGATGAAACCATTGTTCCCCGCAGGGTCATTATCCGGATTGATCGCCATCAACCTTTCCCTCGGGCGGGCCCGCGGGCGTCTCTTCCGCGCCGAGGATGCGTTCACCCTCGCGCTCCAGGTCGTCGAACTGCCCGGCATTCAGGGCCCAGGCGAACACGCCGATGATGGCGAACACCAGCACCACCGACAGCGGGATCAGCACGAACAGGATGTCCATCGCGTTCAGCCCCGCCCCGCCGGCGCGTCGATCTGCGCCACGCGCAGCGCGTTGAGCACCACCAGCAGCGAACTCGCCGCCATGCCGATGCCCGCCGCCCACGGCGGCAGCCAGCCCACCAGCGCCAGCGGCACGCAGGCGGCGTTGTAGAGCGCGGCCCAGGCGAGGTTCTGGCGGATCACGCGCAGCGTGCGCCGCGCCTGGGTGCGCGCGAGCGCGACGTCGCCGAGGCGCTCGCCGAGCAGCACCACGTCGGCGCCGCTGCGCGCCACCGCCGAGCCGTGCGCGAAGGCGAACGAGACGTCGGCGCGCGCCAGCACCGGCGCGTCGTTCAGGCCGTCGCCGACCATCGCGACGCGCCGCCCCTGCGCCTGCCACGCCGCCACGGCGGCGAGCTTGTCGGCCGGCGTCGCGCCGCCCTTCACCTCGGCGATGCCCAGGCGCTGCGCCAGCGCCGCGGCGCGCGCCGGCGCGTCGCCCGACAGCAGCGCGAGCGTCAGGCCCTGCGCGCGCAGCGCCGCCAGCGTGGCCGGCGCGTCCTCGCGCAACTGCTCGCGCAGCACGAAGGCGGCCTGGGCGCGGCCGGCCGGACCGAAACACAGCGCGCCGTCCGGCACCTCCGCGGCGAGCGAGGCGTCGACCCAGCCGGCGCGGCCGAGGCGCCAGCGCGTGTCGTCGGCGGCGCCGGCTTCGAGGCCCTGCCCCGCATGTTCCTCGACCTCGCGCCAGGCACCCGCTTCCGGCGCGCCGCCGGCGGCGGCCACCAGCGCCTGCGAGGCCGGGTGGGTCGACAGCGCCGCCAGCGACGCCGCTCGCGCCAGCAGCGCGGGCGCATCGGCGCCGGGCGCGAGCACGCGCGTCTCGGCCAGTTCGAGGCGGTCGCGCGTCAGCGTGCCGGTCTTGTCGAACACCACGGTGTCGATCGCCGCCAGGCCCTCGAGCGCCTCGATGCGCTGCAACAGCACGCCGCGCCGCGCCAGCGCGCCGGTGGCGGCCAGCAGCGCCGAGGGCGCGGCCAGCGACAGCGCGCAGGGGCAGGTGACGATCAGCACCGACACCGCCACCCAGACGGCGCGCGACGGGTCGATCAGCGACCACGCCGCCGCCGCGCCCGCCGCCAGCGTCAGCACCGCCCACAGGAAGGGCCCGGCGATGCGCTCGGCCTGCTGCACCAGGCGCGGCCGCTGCGTCAGCGCGCTGCGCATCAGCGCCACGATGCCGGCCTGGCGCGTGTCCTCGCCCAGCCGCAGCACCTGCATCACCACCGGCGCGCGCAGGTTCAGGCTGCCGGCCACCAGTTCGTCGCCCGGCTGCTTGGCCACCGGTTCGGATTCGCCGGTCAGCAGCGCCTCGTCGACCAGGCTGCGCCCGTCGAGCAGCACGCCGTCGGCCGGAAAAGCCGCGCCGGCGGGAACGCGCACGCGGTCGCCGGCGGCCAGCCGCGCGATCGCCACCGCCTCGCCGGCGCCGTCGGCGCGCAGCCGCTCGACGCTGTCGGGCAGCCGCGCGGTGCCGGCCTCCAGCGACAGCGCCACCTTGTGGCGCGCGCGCAGTTCGAGCCAGCGCCCGCCGAGCAGGAAGAAGACGAACATCGTCAGCGAGTCGAAATAGACCTCGTGGCCGAAGACGCCGCCGGGGTCGAAGGTGGCGCCCGAGCTGGCGATGAAGGTCACCGCGATGCCCAGCGACACCGGCACGTCCATGCCGAGGCGGCGCTGGCGCAGGCTGTTCCACGCGCCGCGGAAGAACGGCCCGGCCGAGAACAGCAGCACCGGCAGGCTCAGCAGCCAGCTCGCCCACTGCAGCAGGCGCAGCATGTCGGGGGTGATGTCGCCCGGCTCGGAGACGTAGGCCGGCGTGGCGTACATCATCACCTGCATCATGCAGAAGCCGGCCACGAACAGCCGCCACAGCGCCTTGCGCTGCTCGGCCTCGCGCTGCGCGCGGGCGCTGGCGGCGGCGTCGGGCACGGCGCCGTAGCCGGCGCGCCGCACCGCCTCGACCAGCGCCGAGGCGCGCGTGCGCTGCGGATCCCAGCGCACCAGCGCGATCGCGGCGCTGCCGTGCACACGCGCCTCGCGCACGCCCTCGACGCGCTGCAAGGCAGCCTCGATCAGCCCGGCGCAGGCGGCGCAGTACATGCCCGAGATGCGGAACTGCGAGGTGGCCTCGCGCACGCCGGCCGGCCCGGGCGCGAAGGTCGTGAACGACGCCTGGTTCAAGGGGTCGTCGAGCGCGCGCAGGTCGTCGCCGCTCGCCGCCGCGCGTTCAGTCCATGTGGAAGCCACGCCCATAATCTACCGGCCGCACCCTGGGGTTCGAATGACATTCATCAAGCCACGCTCCCTCGCCGCTGTCCAGATCCTCGCCGCCGCGCTCGCCCTGGTCGGCGCCGCCCGCGCGCAGGACGCGCCGCAGCGCCTGCCGGCCACGACGCTGACCGCCGGCTTCCACCTGATCAAGGCCGAGCTGGCACAAACGCCCGAGCAGCGCGCCATCGGCCTGATGCACCGGCCGGCGATGGCGGCCAACGACGGCATGCTGTTCGTCTTCGAACGCCCCGGCCAGCAGTGCTTCTGGATGAAGAACACGCTGCTGCCGCTGTCGATCGCCTTCCTCGACGACGACGGCAGCATCGTCAACATCGAGGACATGAAGCCGCAGACGCTGGACTCGCACTGCTCGGCGCGGCCGGTGCGCTACGCGCTGGAGATGAACCAGGGCTGGTTCGCCAAGCGCGCGCTGAAGGCCGGCGCGAAGATCAAGGGCGAGCCCTTCGGCACCAAGTGAACCAGCCCCTCCCATGACGAAAAAGGCCGGTCGACGACCGGCCTTCCCCTTTGGCGGAGCGCCTCTTCGCGCGTTCAGGCGAAGTTCTTCTCCGCGAACTCCCAGTTGACCAGCTTGTCGAGGAAGGTCTCGACGAACTTCGGGCGCAGGTTGCGGTAGTCGATGTAGTAGGCGTGCTCCCAGACGTCGACCGTCAGCAGCGCCTTGTCGGCGGTGGTCAGCGGCGTGCCCGCGGCGCCGGTGTTGACGATGTCGACGCTGCCGTCGGGCTTCTTCACCAGCCAGGTCCAGCCCGAGCCGAAGTTGCCGACCGCGCTCTTGACGAAGGCTTCCTTGAACGCGGCGTAGCCGCCCCACTTCGTGTTGATCGCCGCGGCCAGCGTGCCCTGGGGCTCGCCGCCGCCGGCCGGCTTCATGCAGTTCCAGAAGAAGGTGTGGTTCCAGATCTGCGCGGCGTTGTTGTAGATGCCGCCGGACGACTTCTTGACGATCTCCTCGAGCGGCATGCTCTCGAACTCGGTGCCCTTCTGCAGGTTGTTCAGGTTGACCACGTAGGCGTTGTGATGCTTGCCGTGGTGGTATTCGAGCGTCTCGCGGCTGTAGTGCGGCGCGAGCGAATCGATCGGGTACGGCAGCGGCGGCAGGGTGTGTTCCATGAGCATCCTCTCTTGTGTCGTTGGCCTGCGCCGCATTGTAGGCAGGGCCCCGAGACCCTGCCGGCGGGCGTGGTGCCGCTCAGTCGCCGCCCGGGCCGCTTTCCGGATCGACGCCAGCCACCGTCAGCGCCGCGTGACCGTCGGCCAGCGTGGCGCGCACGCCCTGGCCGACGTGCAACTGCCGCGCCGACTGCAGCACGCGGCCCGCGTCGTCGGTCAGCCAGGCGTAGCCGCGCGCCAGCACGTGCTGCGGATCGAGCGCCGCGAGGCGCTGGCCGAAGGCGTCGAGCCGGCGCGCGCGCGCGTCGAGGTCGACCGCCGCGGCGCGCGCGAGGCGCCGGCCGAGCGGGGCCAGCGCCGCGCCGCGCCGCTCGGCCTGCCGCGCGGCGGCGGCGGCCAGGCGCTGGCCGAGCAGCGCGAGCTGCTGCCGGCGCGCGCGCACGCCGGCGGCCGGGCGCGCCAGGCGCAGCGCCAGGCCGTCGAGACGCTGCGCCTGGGTGTCGAGCGCGCCGTGCAGGCGCAGCGCGGCGCGCCGCTGCAGCAGCGCGAGCGCCTCGGCGCAGGCGGCGCTGGCCGGCGCGGCCAGTTCGGCGGCGGCGGTCGGCGTCGGCGCGCGCAGGTCGGCGGCGAGGTCGGCGAGCGTCACGTCGGTCTCGTGGCCGACGCCGCACACCACCGGCACCGCGCAGCCGACGATGGCGCGCACCACGCGCTCGTCGTTGAACGACCACAGGTCTTCCAGCGAGCCGCCGCCGCGCACCAGCAGCAGCGTGTCGACCTCGCGTCGCGCGGAGGCCGCGGCCAGCGCCTGCGCCAGCGCGGCCGGTGCCTCGGCGCCCTGCACCGGGCTCGGGTAGACGATCACCTCGACGTGCGGGCTGCGCCGCGCCAGCGTGCTCAGCACGTCGTGCAGCGCCGCGGCGGCCAGCGAGGTGACCACGCCGACGCGGCGCGGAAAGGCCGCGACCGGCCGCTTGCGCCCGGGCTCGAACAGACCTTGCGCCTCGAGCCTGGCCTTCAGGCGCAGGAACTGCTCGAACAGCGCGCCGGCGCCGGCGCGCTGCATGCCCTCGACGACGAACTGCAGCTCGCCGCGCGGCTCGTAGACGGCCAGCCGGCCGCGCAGTTCGACGAGCTGGCCGTCGGCGGGCGCGAAGTCGAGCAGGCCGGCGGCGCGGCGGAACATCGCGCAGCGCAGCAGCGCGCCGGCGCCGTCGGCATCCTTCAGGCTGAAGTAGCAGTGGCCGCTGGCCGCGCGCGCGAAGGCCGACAGCTCGCCGCGCACCACGCACACCGGGAAACGCGCCGCCAGCGTGTCGGCCACCGCCTGCACCAGCGCGGCGACGCTCCAGACCAGCCGCGGCGCGCCGCCCTCAGCCACGCGCAAACCCAATGGCGGCGCGGGTCGAGAACTCCACAACACGCAGCCATGCGGCCTGGCGCGCCATCTTGCCCGTCACGGCGCCGTCATGTTCGTGCAAGTGCTTGATTTTCAAAGGTTTCTCGCTGCTGAATTTTTCAGCGATCCAGCCCGGCGCCAGAATCGGCGCGGCTTTGCGCGGGCCGGACGGGGGTTGCCCACAAAGTTGTCCACACGCGCGGTGGATTGTGGCGCGCCCGCCGCTGCGAGGGTGCGGCACGACGCCGCGGCCACACCCTTCGTCTATCATCGCGCCTCGCCAAAGAACCGCAGTCCGTCACCGAAAGGGCTCGCTTGTTTTCGATCATACAAGCCGCTGGCTGGCCGATCTGGCCGCTCATCATCTGCTCGATCATCGCGCTGGCGCTGGTGGTGGAGCGCCTGTCCAGCCTGCGCGCCGTGCGCGTCGTGCCCCCGAAGCTGCTCGACGAGGTGCTGTCGGTGACACGCGCCAACCTGCCGTCGCCCGACGTGGTCAACAAGCTGGCCGACAACTCCATCCTCGGGCGCGTGCTGGCCAGCGGCATCCGCGCCGTGATCAACGACCCGCGCATCAACGAGGACACGCTGCGCAGCACCTTCGAGTCGGCCGGCCGCGCCGCGGTGCACCGCATGGAGCGCTACCTCAACACGCTGGGCACCATCGCGCAGTCGGCGCCCTACCTCGGGCTGCTCGGCACGGTGATCGGCATGATCGAGATCTTCGCCTCGCAGTCGCCCGCGGGCGGCAACCCGGCGCAGCTCGCGCAGGGCATCTCGATGGCGCTGTACAACACCGCCTTCGGCCTGATCGTCGCGATCCCGGCGCTGATCTTCTACCGCTACTTCCGCGGCCTGGTCGACCAGTACACGCTGGACATGGAGCAGTCGGCCAACCGCCTGGTGCCGCACCTGCTGCGCTTCACGCGCGAGCGCAACGCCGGCTGAGACTGCCCGCATGTCGCTGAACTTCCGCAAGGGCCGCCCCGAGGAGCCGGAGATCAACCTGATCCCGTTCATCGACATCCTGCTGGTGGTGCTGATCTTCCTGATGGCCTCCACCACCTACTCGAAGTTCACCGAGCTGCAGGTCACGCTGCCCACCGCCGACGCCGAGAAGCTGCGCGAGCGCCCGCGCGAGATCGTCGTGCTGGTCAGCGCCGACGGGCGCTACGTGGTCAACCGCAAGCCGGTGGACGGGCGCAGCGTCGAGCTGCTGGCCGCCGAGCTGAACGCGGTGTCCGAAGGCTCGAAGGACCTGGTCGTGATCGTCTCGGCCGACGCCACGGCGGCGCACCAGAGCGTGGTCAACGTGATGGACGCGGCGCGCCGCGCCGGCCTGGCGCGCCTGACCTTCGCGACGCAGACCTCGGGCGGCGAAGCGCGTTGATTTGGCGCTGAACGCCATCGAACGCCGCCTGCAACGCATCTGGAGCGGCCGCGGGTCGCTGGCCGTGGCGCTGCTGCCGCTGGCGGCGCTGTTCGGCCTCGCCGCGGCGCTGCGCCGCGCGCTGTACCGCCTGGGCGTGCTGCGCACACGGCGTGTCGGCGTGCCGGTGATCGTGGTCGGCAACCTGATCGCCGGCGGCGCCGGCAAGACGCCGGCGACGCTGGCGCTGGTGGCGCTGCTGCGCCGCGCCGGCTGGCGGCCGGCGGTGGTGTCGCGCGGGCACGGACGCGCGTCGCGCGGCATCGTGCACGTCGAGGCCGACACGCCGGCCGCCGAATGCGGCGACGAACCGCTGCTGCTGCGCCTGCGCGGCGGCGTGCCGGTGTGCGTCGGCGCCGATCGTGTCGGCGCGGCCGCAGCGCTGCTCGAACGCCACCCCGAGGCCGACGTCATCGTCTGCGACGACGGCCTGCAGCACCTGCGCCTGGCGCGCGACGCGCAAGTCATCGTGTTCGACGAGCGCGGCGCCGGCAACCGCTGGCTGCAGCCGGCCGGGCCGCTGCGCGAGCCGCTGCCGGCGCGCGTGCCGGCGCGCAGCCTCGTGCTCTACAACGCGGCGCAGCCGAGCACGCCGCTGCCCGGCCACGTGGCGCGCCGCGCGCTGGCCGGCGCCGCCAGCCTGGCCGGCTGGTGGGCCGGCGCCGCCGCCAGCCGCGCCGCGCTCGAAGCGCTGCGCGGCCGCCGCGTGCTGGCCGCCGCCGGCGTCGCGCGGCCGCAGCGCTTCTTCGCGATGCTGCGCGAGGCCGGGCTGGACATCGTCGAGCACCCGCTGCCCGACCACCACGACCACGCCGTACTCGACTGGCCCGCCGGCACGCAGGACGTGATCGTCACCGAGAAGGACGCCGTGAAGATCCGCCCCGAGCGCGCCGGCGCGCTGCGCATCTGGGTGGCGGCGCTAGACTTCGGCTTCCCCGCGGCCTTCGAGCGCGAGCTGCTCGCGCTGCTGCCGCCGCACCCGCAGCGAACCTCGTGAGCCATGGAAACCCGACTGCTCGAACTGCTGGTCTGCCCGCTGTGCAAGGGCCCGCTCGAACACCGCCGCCCGCCGGCCGACGAGCGCCACGAACTGGTGTGCCACGCCGACCACCTGGCCTTCCCGGTGCGCGACGGCATCCCGGTGATGCTGGAAAGCGAAGCGCGCCCCCTGAGCGAGCCGCAAAGCGCATCGTGAACTTCACGGTGCTGGTGCCGGCGCGGCTGGCCTCGACACGGCTGCCCAACAAGCCGCTGGCCGACATCGCCGGGCTGCCGATGATCGTGCGCGTGGCGCAGCGCGCGGCGCAGTCGGCGGCGAGTGCCGTCGTCGTCGCGGCCGACCATGCCGACATCGTCGCCGCCTGCGCCGCGCACGGCGTGCGCGCCGTGCTGACGCGCGGCGACCACGCCACCGGCAGCGACCGCCTCGCCGAAGCCTGCGCGCTGCTGGGCCTGGACGGCGCGGACACGGTGGTCAACGTGCAGGGCGACGAGCCGCTCATCGAGCCGGCGCTGATCGATGCCTGCGCGGCGCTGCTGCAGGCGCGCGGCGACTGCGTGATGAGCACCGCCGCGCACGCCATCGACCACCCGCGCGAACTGGACAACCCGAACGTCGTGAAGGTGGTGCTCGACGCCGCCGGCCGCGCGCTGTACTTCTCGCGCGCGCCTATCCCATGGTGGCGCGACGGCCGCATCGCCAGCACGGCCGCGGCACTGCCCTCGCCCGCGCCGCTGCGCCACATCGGCCTGTACGGCTACCGCGCCGGCTTCCTGCGCCGCTTCCCGGCGCTCGAGGCGGCGCCGCTGGAGCGCATCGAGTCGCTCGAGCAGTTGCGCGTGCTGTGGCACGGCGAGCGCATCGCGGTGCACGTGGCCGCGCACGCGCCCGGCCCCGGCGTGGACACGCCCGAAGACCTGGAGCGCGTGCGCGCGATCTTCGCCGCGGTCTGATACCCGGCGACGATCGATCGCCGCACTCGCCGGGGCTTCGACAGGCTCAGCCCGAACGGGACACAGGCTCCATCCGCCCTGCCTCTGTTCGCCCTGCCTCTGTTCGCCCTGCCTCTGTTCGCCCTGCCTCTGTTCGCCCTGAGCTTGTCGAAGGGCACGCGAGCCACCCGCTGCCGAGCGTCAGCTTCACGCAGGGGCGTGCATGCTATTCTCGATTCGAGTTCGCGCGACGGGGCGCCCCCGCGCCGGCGTCGTTTCCGCATAAGACTATTCGAGGCAAACCCATGAGACTGATCCTGTTGGGCGCTCCCGGCGCCGGCAAGGGCACGCAGGCCGCGTTCATCTGCAAGCACTTCGGCATTCCGCAGATCTCCACCGGCGACATGCTGCGCGCCGCGGTCAAGGCCGGCACCGAGCTGGGCATCGCCGCCAAGCGCGTGATGGACTCGGGCGGCCTCGTCAGCGACGACATCATCATCGGCCTCGTCAAGGAGCGCATCGCCCAGCCCGACTGCGCGCGCGGCTTCCTGTTCGACGGCTTCCCGCGCACCATCCCGCAGGCCGACGCGATGAAGAGCGCCGGCGTCAAGCTCGACCTCGTGCTCGAGATCGACGTGCCCGACGCCGCCATCATCGAGCGCATGAGCGGGCGCCGCGTGCACGCCGCCTCGGGCCGCACCTACCACGTCAAGTTCAACCCGCCCAAGACGGCCGGCAAGGACGACGCGACCGGCGAAGACCTGATCCAGCGCGACGACGACAAGGAAGAGACCGTGCGCAAGCGCCTGGAGGTCTACCAGAGCCAGACGCGCCCGCTGGTCGACTACTACTCCCGTTGGGCCGCCACCGGCGACGCCAACGCGCCGCGCTACCGCAAGATCGACGGCACCGGCAGCGTCGAGGACATCACCGCGCGCGCGCTCGCCGCGCTGGGCTGAGGAGCAAGCGCATGGACATCGCAGGCAAGGTCTTCATCGTCACCGGCGGCGCCTCCGGCCTGGGCGAAGGCACGGCGCGCATGCTGGCCAGGAACGGCGGCAAGGTCGTCGTCGCCGACCTGCAGGCCGACAAGGGCGAGGCCGTCGCCAAGGAACTCGGCGGCGCCTTCGTCAAGTGCGACGTCAGCCAGGAGGCCGACGGCCAGGCCGCCGTCGCCGCGGCGCTGAAGCTGGGCAAGCTGGTCGGCCTGGTCAACTGCGCCGGCATCGCGCCGGCGGCCAAGACCGTCGGCAAGGACGGTGCGCACCCGCTGGCGCTGTTCGCCAAGGTCGTGACCGTCAACCTGGTCGGCAGCTTCAACATGATCCGCCTCGCCGCCGAGGCGATGGCGAAGAACGAGCCCGAAGCCACCGGCGAGCGCGGCGTGCTGATCTCCACCGCCAGCGTGGCCGCCTACGACGGCCAGATCGGCCAGGCGGCCTACTCGGCGTCCAAGGGCGGCGTGGTGGGCATGACGCTGCCGATCGCGCGCGACCTGGCCCGCAACGGCATCCGCAACATGACCATCGCGCCGGGCATCTTCGGCACGCCGATGCTGTTCACCATGCCCCAGGAAGTGCAGGACGCGCTGGCCGCCGGCGTGCCCTTCCCGAGCCGCCTGGGCACGCCGGACGACTACGCCAAGCTGGTGCACCAGATCGTCACCAACGAGATGCTCAACGGCGAGGTGATCCGGCTGGATGGGGCGATTCGGCTGGCGCCGAAGTAGCCAACGCGCCGCGCAGCACGGAAAAACGGGCGCCGATGGCGCCCGTTTTGTTTCCCGCCTCAGGGCGCGGCTCAGGGCGTGGTCTTGCGCTTCGCGCCGATGTGCTCGTCGTAGAAGCGCAGCGAGCGGGTGTAGAAGTCGGTCACGTTGGCTTCCTTGTTGAAGCCGTGCGCCTCCTCGGCGTAGACCTTCCACTCGATGGGCTTGCCCGCCTTGATCATCGCGTCGCGCATCTTCTCACCGTGGATCAGCGGCACGCGCACGTCGTCCGAGCCCATCGTCAACATCACCGCGCCCTTGATCTTGTCGGCGTTGCGCGCCGGGGAGACACGCTGGAACATCTCGGCGTCGTCCTTGCTGTCGCCGACCAGGATCTTGAACTCGTTGGCGAGGTAGTCGAACTTGACGTCCTCGGCGATGTCCGACCAGGCGACCGACTGCATCAACCCGAGGTCGGTGACCGCGACGAAGGAGTGCGCGCACTTGAAGAGATTCGGCTCGCGCACCAGCCCTTGCAGCGAGGCGTAACCGCCGTAGCTGCCGCCGTGCAGGCACATGCGCTCCTTGTCGACGATGCCTTCCTTGACGAGGTGCAACGCGCCGTCGGTGATGTCGTCCTGCGCCGCCTGGCCCCACTGCTTGAAGCCCACGGAGTAGAGCTTGTGCCCGAAGCCCATCGAAAGCCGCGGCTCGGGCTCGAGGACCGCGTATCCGTGCGACGCGAAGAACTGCGCTTCCGGCCAACGCCCCCATTCGGACCAGTAGTAGCCACGCACCTGCGGCCCGCCGTGGATGTTCACGATGAGTGGCAGGTTCTTCGCGGGCATACCGCGCGGCAGCGTCAGGTAGGCGGGAATCGTCAGTCCGTCCCTGGACTTGTAGAGAATCGGCTTGCGCTCGGCCATCAATTCCGGCTTGACCCAGGCACGTTTCCGCGCAACGACCTCCAATTGCTTCTTGGCGGCGTCGTAGAGGTAGTACGTGCCCGGATCGATGTCCGAGTAGGCCATCACCAGCGCCACCGAGCGATCCTTGGAGAATCGAAACTCGCTGAAGCCCGGCACGGCCGCGGAGAACATCTTGGCGAGCCGCTCGTGCTCGCTGCCCGGCGTGAAGTAGACCTTCTTCGGCCGATCTCCCTGGTACTGGAATCCGACCACCTCCTTGGTCTTCGGGTCGGTGAGCAGGCCGCCGTCCGATCCGGACCCTTCGCTCTCGTCGGAGCCGCTGTTGCACTCCAGATCAACCAGCGGGTCGTCGAGCACCATGTCGCCGAACTGCTTGGTCTGGGTGTCGTATTTCCAGAGGGCCGACTTGTCGCGGCCACGGCGCGCCGTCACGTAGAGCGTCTTGTCGTCCTTGTCGAAGCCGCAGATCGAGTACGTCTCCGGATCGACGTAGAGGTTGTACTCGAACAGCTTCTCCCAAGCGCCGCCGGATGCCGGCTTGTGCCAGAACGTCTCGACCACCGGTTTGCCCTGGGCCGGGCGGGGCTCGTGGCGCACGGCAATACGCGGGCGCCGCTGGCTGTCGAGTTCCCACTGCCCCGTGCGCCCGGGCGAGTCGAACGACAGCAGTTCGAAGCGCAAGTTGCGGAAGTCCAGCTTGTAGACATCCGCGTACTCGCGCGAGCGTTCGCGCATCGCGACATAGGCCACCGTCGAATCGCCGCCCTCGGTGTCGAGCACGCTGACGATGCGCAGCCCGCGCGGCGCGCCGTTGTCGTTGTAGCCGAACACCTCCTTCATGTCGGTGCCATCGACATTGATCGTGTAGGCGCCTTTCAGGCGAGGACGCCCGCTGGCTTCCAGCCCGTCGGCGACGGTGAAGTACAGGCGCTTGTTGCCGATCCAGCGTACCTGCACGACGTCCCAGCGCTCCGATGCGGTGATGCTCTTGGCCTGCCGCCCGGCCAGATCGACGACGAGCAGGTTGCCGCGGCCCTTGTACGGCGCCACCGCCGCGACGTTCTTGCCGTCGGGCGACAAGCGCATGCTGCGGAAATCCTCCAGCGCGAAGAACTGCGCCACCGGCACCTCGGCCGCGCTCTTGTAGTCCTTCACCACCGTCTGCGCCTGCGCGGCAGGCAGGAGCACGGCTGTCAGGCCGGCCAGCAGGCCGGCGGTCAGGCAACGATTCAGCATCGAAAGTCCTCTCGTGAAACGCCGAGAGGCGATCGTCGCCGATCGCCTCTCGCGAGCAAAGATCCCCGGGTCAGAAGAAGGTGTACTTCATGCGCAGCTTGTACGAGCGGCCCCAGGCATTGTGGTAGTTGGTGCTCCAGGCTTGCGTCTGGTTGTTCACCGCCGAACGGTAGTCGAACGGTGGCTTCTCGTCACCGATGTTGTCGATCGCCAGCGACAGCTCGGTGTTCTTGAAGCCCTTGTAGCGAACGAACAACCCCAGCGTGGCCCAGGGCTTGATCGAGCAGAACTGGCTCAGCGCGGCCGGGGCCGAGCAGACGCCCGAGGGCGTCGGCCTGTTCTTGTAGCCGCCCACGTAGTTGCCCAGGAGTTCTGTCGTCCACGGACCTGTCTCCAGGCCGATCCGCGCGTTCATGCGCAGGCGCGGCTGCTGCCAGGTGCCGTTGTAGTCCTCGCTGGGGGTATCGGGCGCGGGCTGCACGTAGAAGTGCTCGAAGTAGGTTGCCGCCGCGCCGTAGCTCAGCTTGCCGGCCTCGCCGAGGTTGGTCTGTCCGCGGAAATCGACGTCCCAGCCGCGCACCGAGGTACCCGCCAGGTTCACGTACGGCAGATCGACCTCGGAGATCGAGCCCGAGGAGTCGCGCTGGATGAACTGCGAGTAGGCACCCTGATTGGCCAGCAGATGGGTGAGGTCGAGGTTGGTGATCTCGGCGGTGCGGTCGATGCGCCAGTAGTCGACCGAGACACTCATGTCCTTGGCAGGCTCGAACACCATGCCGACCGTGTAGCTCTTCGACTTCTCGGGCGAGAGGTTCGGGTTGCCGGAGATGTTGGCCTGCAGGCTCAGGCTGCAGTTCGGGTTGGTGGTGTCGATCACCGGGCACAGCACCGGATCCTGCACGCCGTTGTAGAAGCCGACACTGACAGCCGGGTTGGTCTCGCGCGGATTGGCCGCGCGGAAGCCGCGTGCATAGGTGCCGCGCAGCACCAGGCTGGGCAACGCGGTCCACTTCAGGCCGACCTTCGGCGTGGTCGACTTGCCGCCGACGCTGTAGCGGTCGTGGCGCAGCGCCAACTGGCTCTCCAGCGTACGCAGGATCGGCAGATTGACCTCGGCATAGGCCGACTTGACGGTGCGCTTGGCATCCAGCGGATCGAGCGAGCCGAAGCCGAAAACCTCACCCGTGACGAAACGCTCGTCGAACTCGTCTTTCTGCGTCTCACGCCGAGCCTCGACGCCGGCGGCGAAACCGACGGCGCCGCCGGGCAGCGTCAACGACGAGAACTCGGTGGACACGCGCGCATCGGCGAATGTGGTGGTGGCCTTGCCCTTGCGGCTCAGCGCCGGCGAGATCTGCGCCAGCACGGCCGGGTCGTTGACCATGCCGGGCACGTACGTGCCGTTGGCCAGCGCCTCATCCATCGGCGTGATCAGGATCGAACCAAGCTGGTCGATGCGAACCTTGTTCTGCATCGTGCCGATGGCGCTGTCGAAGTCCCAGCTGCCGAGCGTTCCCTTCAGCCCGGCCAGCACACGCATCTCGTCGGACGTCACGTTGAACTTGCGCGGGCCGAGGTCGCCGGCGCGATACAGCAGGTCGACCGGGCCGGCGATGCCGTACGGCGCGCCATCCGTCACCAGCGTCTGGAAGTCGTAGTCGTTGTAATAGAACTGCGGGTCGAACTGGTAGCCGTACTTGCTCTTGCCCAGGCCGGCATCGAAGAAACCGGTGAGGTTGGCCGAGAGCTGCACGTTGCCGCGCACGAACAGACTGTCGCGCTCGGCCTTGGGCGCCATCGTGTTGTACTCGAACACGTCGAGCACGCAGCGCGTGACGCCGCCGACGACACGCTGGTTCGCCGGATCGCAGTCGGTGCCCGGCAGCATCGAAATCGTGCCGGTCAGCAAGTTGCCTGGATACGCGTATGACGAACGCCCGTCGACCGGAATGCCCTTCGGTGCGAGGTTGCGCGAGGGATAGAAGCGGTTGTCGGACACCGTCGCGTGATCCTGCGACAGGTGCTCGTAGATCGCGAAGATGTTGTAGCGGTCGGCTGCGATGTCGCCGATGCCGCCCGACAGGTTGAAGCTCGTGACGCCGAGCGCGCCGTTCTCGTTGAAGCCGTGCTGCACCGCGGCCTCGAGCCCGGTGAAGTCGCCGCGCAGGATGATGTTCACCACGCCGGCGATCGCTTCCGAGCCGTAGATCGCCGAGGCGCCGTCCTTCAGGATGTCGATGCGATCGATCGCCGAGACCGGGATCGCATTGACGCTGGTCAGCACCTCCTGGAAGCCGGTGACGCCGTAGGGCGCGATGCGCCGGCCGTTGATCAGCACCAGCGTCGCGCCGCCACCCAGGCCGCGCAGCGAGATCGTCGCCGCGCCCGGCGTGAAGCCGCTGAACTCGACGCCGCTCAGGCCGCCTTGCACCACGGTCAGCCGGCTGATGACGTCGCCGAGCGTCGAGGCGCCCGAGCGCACCATGTCTTCGCGCGTGATCACCGTGACGGGAGACGCGGTCTCCATGTCGGTGCGCTTGATGTTGGAGCCGGTCACCTCGACACGCTGCAGTTGTTGAGTCTGCTGCTGTTGCGGCTGGCTTTGCTGCTGGCCCATCACCGACAGGTGTGCGCCGGCGGCACACAGTGTCAGAACGGCCAACCGAATGCTGCTGGGCTTGAACATGGGAAACCCTCCGATTGATATGCAAATAGCGTAATGCGACCTGTGAGCGGCGTCGCTCATGGCGTTCACCAATGAGGCGCAGGAGCAACAGCACGGATTCCCCATTGCAAACACCGCGCCCGATGTGAGCCCGATGCAAGAGAGCCCCCGCATTCGCGAGGGCTCTCGGCGTGCCGGTCAGGGCCAACTGGCCCGGGTCGATGTCAGTTGCGCCGCCTCGCGTACAGGCTCCACAGCCGCGCCAGGTCGGCCGTGCCGTCGCTGCCGCCCACGCTGCGCAGCGTGGCCTGCGCCTTGTTGTCGCCGGCCAGCACCTGCGCGATGCCCAGGTGCAGCTTGGCGTCCTCGGGCCGCTTCAGGCCGCCCTTGGCGATGCCCTGCTGCATCATCGCCAGGCCGGCGGCGCCGTCGCCGCCCATCGCGCGCGCGAAGCCGATCTTCACCAGGGCGTCGCCGTCCTTCGCGGCCTTGGCTTCCGCCTCGGCCGCCGCCTGGCCGGGCTTGGCCTCGGCGGTCTTGCGCGCGACGAGGTCGCGCAGCCGCTTGTGGCGCTCGGCCTCGGGGCCGGCGCCGAGCACGCCGCTGGCGAAGCCCTTGTCGACGATCTGGCGCGCCTCCTCCTCGTGGCCGGCCTGCAGCGCGAGCTGGCCGGCTTCCATGAAGTCGGCCGCCGACGACAGGCTGCCGGTGGCCAGGCTCAGGCGGTAGGTGTCGAGCACCAGCCGGTCGCTGAAGCCGGGCTTGCGCTGCATGCGGCTGAGCAGGTCGACCCAGTATTCCTTCTTCGGGTAGTAGGTCACCAGCCGCTCGAGCGCGAACACCGTGGCGTTGGCGTCCTTCATCTGCGACGCGGCGTTCAGCAGCAGGTTGAGCCGGTCCTGGCCCGGCGCGTTGCCGGCCTTCTCGGCGGCCTGCACCTCGGCGGTGAGCTCGCGCGCCGCGCCGGCGTAGTCGCCGCTGAGGTACTGGCTCTGGATCAGCAGCGTGCGGATCGCCGGGTTGCTGCCGCCCTCCTTGAAGTAGCGCTGGCTCCACTGCATCGCGCGTGCGTAGTCCTTGGCGCGGTAGTAGCCGCCGGCGATCGACTCGGCCATGCGCGCCTTGTCGGCCTGCGCGAGGCGGCCGCCGGCGGAAAGCGCCTCGTAGGCCCGGGTGGCCGCTTCCATGTCGCCCGCGCCCGAGGCCGCGGCGATGCGCATGCGCTCGACGAGGTAGGCCTCGTTGGCGTTCTTGTTGCCCACCGCGTCGGCGTCGCGCACCTTGGCCAGCGCCTCGCGGTACTTGCCCGACTTGATGAGATCCTGCGCCGCCTGCAGCGGCCGGCCGACGTCGGGCCGCACCGCCTCCTGCGCCGGCGCGGCGCCGAACGCGGCGGCGAGCGACAGCGCCAGCAGGGTCGAACGGAGTTGCTTGTTCATCGCGCTACTTCAGGAACTGCCTACTTCACGAACTGCTCGTTGCCCACCATGCCGAGCTTGGTCACGCCCAGCCGCTGCGCGGACGCCAGCACCATCGCCACCTGCTTGTACTCCACCAGCTTGTTGGGGCGGATGTGCACCTCGGGCTGGTCGGGCTCGGCGGCGGCGCGCGACAGGTTGGCCTCGAGCGCGGCGCGGTCGGCCAGCGCCATGCCGTTCCACAGCACGGTGCCGTCGAAGTCGATGTCGATGGTCACCACCACCGGCTCGGTCTGCGTCGGCGGCGGCGCGCCCTGCGGCATGTTGAGGTTGACGCTGTGCAACTGGATCGGGATGGTGATGATCAGCATGATCAGCAGCACCAGCATCACGTCGATCAGCGGCGTGGTGTTGATGTCGACCATCACGTCCTGGTCGCCCGAGGAGGAGCCCAGATTCATTGCCATGATGCGTTACCCCTTCGGCGGCGGCTCGGTCACGAAGCTGATCTTGGCGATCGCCGCGCGCTGGCAGGCGAACACCACGCGCCCGATCGACTCGTAGCGCGCCGCCTGGTCGCCGCGGATGTGCACCTCGGGCTGCGGGTTCATCACCGCCACCTGCTTGAGCCGCTGGAACAGCGCCTCGCTGTCGGCCACCGGCTGGGTGTTCCAGAACACGTCGCCGTCGCGGTTGACCGAGATCTCGATGTTCTCGGGCTTGGTCTGGCGCGCGAGGTTGGTCTCCTGCGGCAGCTTCATCGCGATCGACTGCGTCACCACCGGAATCGTGATCAGGAAGATGATCAGCAGCACCAGCATCACGTCGACCAGCGGCGTGGTGTTGATGGTGCTGTTCAGCGGATCCTCCTCGCCGCTGGGCGAGCCCACGTTCATCGCCATGGCGTCAGCGCCCCTTGCGCGCGCCCATCAGCACGCCGTGCACGTCGGCCGCGAAGCCGCGCACCGCGTCCATCGTCACCTTGTTGCGGCGCACCAGCCAGTTGTAGCCCAGCACCGCCGGCACCGCCACGGCCAGGCCGATGGCCGTCATCAGCAGCGACTCGCCCACCGGGCCGGCCACCTTGTCGATCGAGGCCTGGCCGGCGATGCCGATGGCCGTCAGCGCGTTCAGGATGCCCCACACCGTGCCGAACAGGCCGATGAAGGGCGCGGTGGAGCCCACCGTGCCGAGGAAGGCCAGGCCGTCCTGCAGGCGCGACTGCACTTCCTCCACCGAGCGCTGCACGCTCATGCCGACCCAGGTGTTGCGGTCGATGTTCTCGGTCAGCGCACCCTCGTGGTGCTCGCCCGCCTCGATGGCCGTCTCGGCGATGAAGCGGAAGGCGCCGTCCTTCTTCAGCTTGGCCAGGCCGTCCTGCAGGCTCGCCGACTTGAAGAAGGTGCCGCGCGCGCTCTTCGCCTCGCCGCTGAGCTTGAAGCTCTCGAACAGCTTGGAGAACAGGATGTACCAGCTTCCCGCGCTCATCAGCACCAGGATGATCAGCGTGCTCTTGGCGACGATGTCGCCCTGCGCCCACAGCGCCTTCAGGCCGTAGGGGTTGTCGACCACCTCGGTGCTGGTGGCCGCGGCCGGCGCGGCCGCCAGCGCCGGGGCGGCCGCTTCCGCGGTGGCCTCGGGCGCGGAGGCCTGCTGGGCCAGCACGGCCTGCGGCGCGAGGCCCAGGCTCAGCGTGAGGAAGAAGGCGGCGATGCTTTGACGGAGGAGATTCATGGTGTTCTCTTTCTGTGGTGCAGAGAAGAAGTGAAAGCGGGGAACGCGGGCCCGGGTAGGTGCCCGGTCAGTCGAGCTTGAAGGTGAAGGGAATGCGCACGGCCGGCACCTCGTGCCCCTGGCCGACGCACTTGATCTCCTGGACCTGCCGCGCCGCGTAGCGGCCGAAGATCGGGTGGGTGGAAGAGATCACGCGCGGGTTCTTGACCTCGCCGCCGGCGCCGACGCTGAACTCGATCAGCGCCTCGCCGCGCGTCAGGCCGGCGCGGTTGGCCTCGCGCGGGTAGCCGGCTTCCTTGACCCTCTCCTGGTAGCCGGGGCAGACCACGCCGGCCGAGACCACGGCCGGCGCGGCCGGGGCCGGCGGCGCGGGTGCCGCCACCGGCGGCGGCGCGGGCGCGATCACCACCGGCTCGGGCGGCGGCGTGGGCGTGACGGCGGTGATGGTGGGCTGGGGCGGCGGCGGGGTGGCGATCTGCACCTCGGGCGGCGGGATGAAGGGCGGCGGCGGCGCCTCGAGCTTGGGCGGCGGCGGCAGCAGCACCTCGGGCGGAGGCGGCGGCTTCTTGACTTCCTCGATGACCTTGGTCTCGATCGGTGCGCGCACCACCTCGATGACCTTCTTGGCCAGGCCGGTCATCAGCGCGTAGATCACGAAGCCGTGGAACAGGATCACAGCGGCGATGCCGACGAAGTGCTTCGTCGGGTCACGCTGTCGCTGACCGAAATTCATGTCCTGGGATCTCCAGTTCGAAAGCGTGCGAGGTTAACAAAAATGCCCGCCGGCTCGTGACCAGCGGGCATGGGGGAAGCGGCTTTCCGTCCCGGGAACTCAGAACGCGTAGTTGAGCTTCGCCTGGAACGTCCGTCCCAGCGGGTTGTAGTAGCGGTAGTCGAAGCCCAGCATGTGGGCGCCGGTCGTGCGCAGCGTCAGCGGCGGCGAGCGGTCGAAGACGTTCTTGACGCCCACGGTCAGTTGCAGCGCCTTGTTGACGGCATACGACGTTTGCCAATCCAGGGTCGAGAAGCGCTTGATGTTCATGCGGAACTCCTGGTCCTCGCCAATCCAATTGCCAGCGTCGTCATAGAAGTCCACCCAGCCCGGGAAGTCCTTGTAGCCGGACAGGAAGTTGACGGCGGCCGTGTGGGTCCAGTTGCCCATCTGCAGCGTGTTCGACCAGGTCGCCTTCCAGCGGAAGGTCACTTCGCCGATCGACGGGTTGTTGTCACCCACGGTCGAGAAGTACTCGCCATTCGGCAACAACTGTCCCCGGTCGCGGATCATGTACGTCGCCCTGAGCGACGAAGTCAACGGGCCGACATCCGTCGCGAACCGTCCGACGATGTCGAGGTCGACCCCGCTCGAATAGCTCTTGCCGAGGTTGGTTTCGCGGGCGGCATAAGCGAGATAGGTCTGCCCGCTCACGGGGTCGGTGTACGAGGTCCAGAAATCGGAGTACTTGGCAGCGTTGCTGAACGCCTCGGTCTCGTCGATGGTTCCGAAGGTGTTCTTGATCCCGATCCACCACAGGTCGGCCCCGAAGGAGAACGAGGACGTGGGCTCGACGCGGAAACCGATGGTCGCCTGCCGCGACTCCTCCGGCTTGATGTTCGCGTCGCCGCCGGTGAACACGTCGTACTGCGTGCCCGCGGGGCGGCACTGGGCGCCGAGCCCGGTGGCGATGGCCTGCATCTCCGGTGTGCAAGCGAAGGGCGTGCCGGTCACGCCGAACTGTTGCAAGGGGCGATAGAGCTGGCGCAGCGTGGGCGCGCGGAAACCGGTACCGAGCGAGCCGCGGAACAGCACCGCGTTGTTCGGCTGGTAGCGGAAGCTCACCTTGCCGGTGACGGCGCTGTCGATGTCCTTGTAGTTGTCGTAGCGCAGAGCGGCCCCGATCTCGAACGACTTGGCCACGGGCAGCAGCAGTTCGCCGAACACGCCGAAGGCCTTGCGCTTGGCGCTGTACGCGATGGCGGCGCCCGCATCCCCGAACCGGGAGTCGTCGCCAGTCGGCCCGGCCACGCCACGCGCCACGGCGCTCGGGTCGGTGTCCACCGCGTCCTGGTTGTAGTTCGCGCCCAGCGCAATCGACGCCGCGCCGCCGGGAAGCTGGAAGATCTCCCGGCTGGCCTTCGCCTCCAGGCTATAGAGGCGGCTGCGCTCGCCGTCGTAGAAGCCGTCGGTCATGATGCCGGCAGCCGCATCCAGCGCAGCCTGCGACTGGTTGCCGCGCAGCACGAACGGATTCCAGACACCGCTGTTCATCAGTTCGTTGAACGCCTTGCCGAACGGATAACCCTTGTTGAATTCCTTGTACTTGGTCTGCTGCGCGCCGACGGAGGTGCTGTAGTCCCAGCCCCCGACGCGGCCCTCCGCACCCAGCCACGCACCGAAGCTGTCTCGCTTGTAGGTGGCTTCACGGCCACCGAGATCCGTCGCCCGGTAGTAGACCGTCGCCTGATCATGGACGAACCCGTCCTGATCGGTGTAGGGCGCCCACCCGATATCGTTGAGGTAGCCGCCCAGCGGCCCGTTCGGGTCGATGGACAGTTCTCCTGGCACCGAGGCGATCAGGGTCTTCGTCTTGGTCTTCGTGTAGTAGGCGTCGAACTTGAGTTCGTGGTCGGGGCTGATCTTCAGCACCGAGTTCGCCATGAAGCTGGCACGGTCCCGCGTGGGCAGGCCCATCACCGTTGCGGCGTAGTCGTTGTAGCAGGATCCGAAGTAGTCCACGTGCCCCGGCGGGCACTCGCCATTCTGCACTTCGTAGATATTCGCCAGCGAGCCATCCGGCATCACGACGTTGCCCGGGATGGAGCGCGGCGAGCCATTAAAGAAGCCGACGTGCTGGCCGCCATAGTCGAAGAACATGTTGCCGGTCTTCGAGAAGCTGCGCTGGCTCGCCGAGAGAGAATCGCGCTTGTCGAAGGAAGCCGACAGCAGCACGTTGTAGCCGTCGGAATCCACGTTGCCGATGCCCTTGGAGATGCCGAAGTTGGTCTCCTTGCCGCCGCTTCTCTGAGGGATGGAAGCACGCAGTTCCAGACCCCCCATCGACGTGTTGCGCCGAGTGATGAAGTTCACCACGCCAGCCACCGCATCCGAACCGTAGATGGCCGACGCGCCGTCGGTCAGCACCTCGACGCGCTCGATCGCCGACAGCGGAATCATGTTCAGGTCCACGGCCCCGCCGGCCTCGCCGACCAGGCGGCGACCGTTCAGCAGCACCAGCGTGCGATCGCCGCCCTGGTTGTGGATGGAGACCTCGGCCAGGCCGCCGCCGCCGCCGCCGATCGCGTCGCCTTCGGTGTAGCCGCCCTGCACGACCGCGAGGTTCTGCATCAGTTCGACCACCGATGTGACGCCGCTTCGCTCGATGTCCTCGCGCTTGAGCGTCTGAACAGGCAGCGCCCCTTCGGCCGCCACACGCTTGATCGACGAGCCGGTGATCTCGACGCGCTCCAACTGCTGAGCTTGCGCCCAGGCGCCCGCGGCGCCCATCACGCCCAAAGCGAACACCACCCCTGCGCTGACCTTCGTTCTCCTGAACATGGCTTCTCCTCGAAAGCTATGAAAGGTTGATCTGTAACCCTTGCCCCGAGCAAGACACATGCCGCCCTTGTAAGCCGGCTATGTCCCGTCTGCGAAGCTACGTCAACGGATTGTCACCACAGCGGTGCGGCAACTTGTCTAGGGGTTTCCTTGAAACGGTGCGCGGACCCCACACCGGGGTCAGGCCGCCGCCGCGGCCGCCGCGATGCGCGGCACCGCCGCCAGCAGCGCCCGGGTGTACTCGGTGCGCGGCGCGCCCAGCACCTGCTCGACGCTGCCCTGCTCCTCGATCAGCCCGCGCTGCATCACCGCGATGTGGTCGGCGATGTACTCCACCACGCCGATGTTGTGCGTGATGAACAGGTACGACACACCGGTGTCGCGCTGCAGCTCGCGCAGCAGGTTCAGGATCTGCGCCTGCACCGAGACGTCGAGCGCCGAGGTCGGCTCGTCGCAGACGATCAGGCGCGGCTCCACCGCCAGCGCGCGCGCGATGGCGATGCGCTGGCGCTGGCCGCCGGAGAACTCGTGCGGGTAGCGCTCCAGCGCGTCGCGGCGCAGGCCCACCTGGTCGACCAGCGCGTGCAACCGCGCGCGGCGCGTGGCGCCGTCCAGTTCGGGGCGCAGCGCGATCAGGCCTTCTTCGAGGATCTCGAGCACGCGCATGCGCGGGTCGAGCGAGCCGAACGGGTCCTGGAAGACGATCTGCACCGCGCGCCGCGCGCTGCGCAGCGCCTCGCCTTCGAGCGCGAACAGGTCTTGCCCGTCGAACAGCGCCTGCCCGCCGATCACCGCCTGGCGGCGCAGCAGTTGCACGATGGCCTTGCCGGTGGTGGTCTTGCCGCAGCCGCTCTCGCCCACCAGCGCCAGCGTGCGCGCGGCCGGGATGTCGAACGACACGCCGCCCACCGCGGTGAAGGCGCCGGCCACGCGCTGCAGCAGCCCCTTGCGGATCGGGAAGCGCACCGAGAGGTCGCGCACTTCGAGCAGCGCCCTGGCGGGCGCCTCGGCCGGCGTCTCGGCGCGCGGCGCGGCTTCGCGCGCCGGCTCGGCGCCGCCGGCAACGGCCGCCGCAGCCGCCGCGCCGTCGCGGTACAGCAGGCAGCGCACGCTGCCCTCGCCCACGCGCAGCATCTGCGGCACGGTGTCGTGGCAGACGTCCATCACGCGCTCGCAGCGCGGCGCGAAGCGGCAGCCGCGGAATTCCTGCCACAGCGCCGGCACGGTGCCGGCGATGGCGGCGAGCGCGCCGCCGCGCTTGCGCGTGTCGGGCAGCGCACGCAGCAGCGCCTTGGCGTAGGGGTGGCGCGGCGCGGCGAAGAACTCGGCGGCGCTCGCCACCTCGACGATCTGGCCCGCGTACATCAGCGCCACCTGCTGCGCCATGCCGGAGACCACGGCGAGGTCGTGCGTGATCAGCAGCAGGCCCATGCCCTGCTCGCGCTGCAACTGCTTGAGCAGTTCGAGGATCTGCGCCTGGATGGTCACGTCGAGCGCGGTGGTGGGCTCGTCGGCGATCAGGAAGTCGGGCTCGCAGGCCAGCGTCATCGCGATCATCACGCGCTGCTTCTGGCCGCCGGACAGGCGGAACGGGTATTCGTCGATGCGCCGCTCGGGCTCGGGGATGCCGACGCGCCGCAGCCACTCGATGGCGCGCTCGCGCGCCGCCTCGCCGCGCAGTTCGGTGTGGCTCTCGATGGCCTCGACGATCTGCTCGCCGACGCGCATCACCGGGTTCAGGCTGGTGGCCGGCTCCTGGAAGATCATGCCGATGCGCCCGCCGCGCACCGCGCGCATGCTCGACTCGGGCAGCGCCAGCACGTCGACGCCCTCGACCTCGATGCGGCCGGCGTCGATGCGGCCGTTCTCGGGCAGCAGCCGCATCAGCGCCAGCGCGGTCATGCTCTTGCCGCAGCCCGATTCGCCCACCAGCGCGAAGGTCTCGCCACGGCGTATCGCCAGGTTCAGCCCGTCGATGGCGCGCACCAGGCCGGCGTCGGCGTCGAGCGTGACTTCGAGGTTCTCGATCTTCAGCATCGTGCTCGTTTCGGGTGGGAATGAACCCGTTCGCCCCGAGCGTGCCCTTCGACACGGGGCTTCGACAGGCTCAGCCCGAACGGAGTGGGCAGGTTCAGCCCAGGCGGGGTGGTCAGGTTCAGCCCGAACGGGGTGGTCAGGTTCAGCCCAGGCGGGGTGGGCAGGTTCAGCCCAGGCGGGGTGGGCAGGCTCAGCCCGAACGGGGTGTTGTCCGTTCGCCCTGAGCTTGTCGAAGGGCGAACCAAGGTGTGCGACGAGGCTTCGACGCACTCGGCCCGAACGGGGTTTTCGAGAGCGGGAGCCGCCAACCCGTTCGCCCTGAGCTTGTCGAAGGGCGGCCGAGGTGCGCGATGGGGCTTCGACAGAGCCTGTCCTGAGCTTGTCGAAGGGCTCAGCCCGAACGGGGTGGAGAAACTCAGCCCGAACGGGGAAGAGAAACTCAGCCCGAACCGGGCGGAGAAACTCGGCCCGAACGGCCTGTTCAGCGAAGGGAGCGAGCCCGTTCGCCCTGTGCCTGCCGAAGGGCTGGCCGCCGAAGGTTCAAGCATGGCTGCGCCTCACCAGGCGAGGCCGCAGGCTGCGCGCGCGCGGGTCGAAGGCGTCGCGCACGCCGTCGGCGAACAGGTTGGCCGCCAGCACCAGCGTGACCATGAAGCCGAAGGCGGCGGCGAAACTCCACCACACCACCGGGTCGCGGCTCATCTCGCTGCGCGCCAGGTTGATCATGCCGCCGAAGCTGTTCATCGCCGGGTCGACGCCGACGCCCACGTAGGTCAGCACCGCTTCGTACAGGATCAGCTCGGAGAAGCTCAGCACCGTGGTGATCAGCACCAGGTGCATCACGTTGGGCGCGATGTGGCGCGCCATGATGCGCGCGTGGCCGACGCCGAAGGCGGTGGCGGCCTGCACGTATTCGAGTTCGCGCAGCTTGAGCGTCTCACCGCGCACCAGGCGGCACAGCGTGGCCCAGCCGGTCAGGCCGAGGATCACGCACAGCAGGAAGATCTTCAGGTCGGAGCGCTCCAGCCCGGTCTCGAACAGGTCGGGGTTCTTGTCGAGGAACACCTGCACCATCAGCACGCAGGCGGCGATCAGCAGCACGTTGGGCACCGAGCTGAGCGTGGTGTAGAGGTACTGGATCACCTCGTCGACCCAGCCGCGCAGGTAGCCGGCCAGGATGCCCAGCACCACCGCGAAGGGCAGCGTCGCCACGGTGGCCAGCGTGCCGATCACGAAGGCGGTGCGCACGCTCTTGAGCGCCTGGTACAGCACGTCGTTGCCGGTGCGGTCGGTGCCGAACACGTGGTAGTGGCCCATCAGCGCGAGCGCCGCGCCGATCAGCATCGCCGCCACCGCCACGGTGGCCAGCGCGGCGCGCAGCGGCAGATCGGTGCGGTCGGCGGCGATGTCGCGCAGCGCTTGCCGCCAGCCGCCGTGCGTGCGCCGCAGCGCGGCCGCGCAGCCCAGCGCGGCCAGCGCGGCTGCCAGCAGCCCGCCGCAGGCGCCGGCCGCGGCGCGCAGCGCGACGTCGGCGTCGCGCTCGTTCGCCGGGTCGGCGAGGTGCGCGCCGCCGAACTTCAGGCGCGGGAAGTCGCGCACCGGCTGGCCGTCGCGTTCGAACGGCTCTTTCGTCAGGCCTAGCCAGGCCAGCGGCTCGGAGTAGCCGGTCTCGCGCATGCCGATCTGGCGCGCCAGCAGCAGGTCGAGCACGCTTTCGGTGGTGGTGGCGTAGAAGATCCTGGCGTCGGCCGCGGCGCCCGGCGGCGGCGGCAGCGCGCGGCGGAAGTGCAGGCTGTCGGCCAGCGTGACCAGCGCGAACAGCGCCAGCACGATGCCGGCCGACAGCGCGGCCGGGTCGCGCAGCACCTTCCACCAGTTGGCGCGCAGGTTGGCGTTGGCGCGGATGCGAAAGCCGTACCAGACGAGCGCGGCGGCCATCGCGTAGAGCACGATGTCGGTCCAGAGCAGGACGATCTTGGGCATGGTGTGCTTCGTTTGCGCTCAGGACAGCCGCACGCGCGGGTCGGCCCAGGTGTAGGCCACGTCGATCAGCACGTAGCTGGCGATGTACAGCAGCGCGCCGAGGAAGACCATCGAGCGCACGATGGCGAAGTCCTGCCCGGTGATCGCCTCGATCACGAAGGCGCCCAGCCCCGGGATGCCGAAGAAGCTCTCGAACACCAGGCTGCCGAGGAACACGTAGGGCAGGTAGGAGCCGGCACTGGTGATGATGGGGATCAGCGCGTTCTTCAGCACGTGGCGGAACAGCACCACCGCTTCCGACAGGCCCTTGGCGCGCGCGGTGCGCACGTAGTCGCGGCCGATCTCCTCGAGGAACATCGCGCGGTACAGGCGCGCCTCGCCGCCCAGGCGCGACAGCAGCGACAGCGCGATCGGCAGCACGAGGAACTTCACCGCGTCCAGTCCCGGCGCGTAGCCGTTGATCGGCACCAGGCGCAGCAGGCGCGAGAACAGGTACTGGCCGACGATGATGTAGAACAGCGCCGAGATCGACAGCATCAGCACGCACAGCACCACGCCCCAGAAGTCGATGCGCGAGTGGCGGAAGAACACCAGCAGCAGCGCGAAGGCCGTGCTGGCGATCACCTGCAGGATGAAGAGGGGCAGCGCGAGCTGCAGGCTGACCCACATCCGCGTGCGGATCTCATAGCCGATGTCGATCGCGGCGCGCGCGTCGGAGCGGCCGAACTTCAGCGCGAACAGCGAGACCGAGCGCTCCCAGACGATAGTCTGGGTCAGCTTGGCGGCGCCCTGCTCCTTCGCGTTCCAGTACAGCGGCTTGTCGTAGCCGCGCTCGGCCTTCCACTTGTCGATCTGCTCCTGCGTGACGCGCTTGCCGCCGATGTTCAGCCGCGCCATGTCGTCGGGCGTGTTGACGGTGAAGAACAGCGCGAAGGTGAACAGGTTCACGCCGATCAGGATCAGCACTCCGTAGCCGAGGCGGCGGATCAGGTAGGTCAGCATGTCGAAGGGGCAGCAAGGCGCGCAGCGGGCTTCGACAAGCTCAGCCCGAACGGGGGGGTGGTGTGGGCGTGAAGCAACCGTTCGGACAGGCTCGACCCGAAAAGGGGAGCGGCGCGGGCGTGAAGCAACCGTTCGCCCTGAGCAGGGGACTGAGCTTGCCGAAGGCCCCGTGTCGAAGCGGCAGTGAGGCGCATCCCGGGTTTCATCTCAGGCGTAGCCCGGCTTGGCGGTGGCCTGCTGGCGCACGCGGTAGCCGCGCCAGGTGAGCCATACCGCGACGGCCAGCACCAGGGCGATCAGCGCCAGCGGCCAGCGCACCGGCTGGTTCCACTCGGCCTGCTTGGCCACGCGCAGCGCCGGGTCGATGCGGTAGTACTTGGCCAGGTCGCGCACCACGATGGTCGGCTTGCCGTTGTGCGCCCAGGGCTGGAAGGCCAGCGCCACGTAGGGCCAGTAGCCCCAGGCCCAGGGCGCGTCCTCGCGCACGATGGCCACCATCTGGTCGACCACCTTCTGCTTCTCGGGCCCGTCTTCCATGGTCTGCATCAGGCGATAGAGCCGGTCGTACTCGGGGTTGTTGTAGTTGGCCGTGTTCTCGCCCTGATTCGGGTACTTGGCGTTCGGCCCGTAGAGCAGGAAGAGGAAGTTCTCGGCGTCGGGGTAGTCGGCCAGCCAGCCCCACCAGAAGATCTGCTGCTTGCCCTTGAGCACCTTGTCCTGGAACTGGTTGTAGTCGGTGGCGCGGATCTCGAGCTGCACGCCGAGCTTGGCGAACTGCTTGACCATCCAGTCGAGCTCCGACTTGATGTCGGGCGTGGGCGCGCGCTGGAAGTCGTAGTTCAGCACCAGCGGCTTGCCGCTCTTCGCGTCGCGGCCGTCGGGGTAGCCGGCCTCGGCGAGCAGCTTCTTCGCGTCTTCGATGTCGCGGCGCACCGGCTTGCCGTCGACGAGCTTGTGCGTCACCGGGTTGATGCCCTCGGCCGTGCCCTCGCGCGAGCCGAACACGCCCGGCGGCACCGGCCCGTGCGCGGCCACGCCGCCCTTGCTGCGGAAGATGCGGCCGTAGCCCTCTTCCCAGTCGATCGCGATCGACAGCGCCTGGCGTAGCTTGCGGTTCTTCACCTGCTGCTCGGGCGTGTCGCCCTTGCCCACCACCGGGTCGAGCCAGTTGAAGCCGAGGTACCAGTTGTTGATGTCGGTGGTCTGCGGGAACAGGAAGCCGCGCGCCTCGAAGCGGCGCCGCACGTCGTCGGAATCCTCCATGTCGGCGCGGAACTGCACGCCCCACTCGGGCCGCTCGATCTCGGGCACGTCGAGGTAGCCCTGCTTGAACATCTCCTTGCGCGGCACCGCCTCCTTGACGATGGTGGAGACGATGGTGTCGACGAAGGGCATGGTCTTGCCGCAGTCGGCCAGCAGGCCCTTCTCCCTGTCGCCCGGCTCGCCCTCGCACGGGTAGGGCTCGCCGCGGTAGTTGGGGTTGCGCTTCATCACGTGGCGGCGGTCCTGCACGTACTCGGTCATCATGTACGGCCCGGTGCCCACCGGCCATTTCACCAGCGACAGGCCGTTGACGGCCATGCCCGGCTGCGCGTAGAAGGCGTCGGCCTCCCAGGGCACCGGCGCGCTGAAGGTCATCGCCAGCCAGTACTTCCACTGCGGGTACTTGCCCTTGATGCGAAAGCGCACCGTGTGGCTGTCGGGCGCGGTCACGCCGGCCAGCGGCCAGCGGCGGAAGTCGAGAAAGGGCTTGTCCTGGCTCGACTCGGGCAGCCCGGCGAGCAGCTTGGCGTCTTCGCGGCGCACCAGCTCGCCGTACTCCTTCAGGCCGATCACGTACTCGGAGAAGATCGCGAAGATCGGCGTCTCGATGCGCGTGGTGGCGTGGCGCTTGAAGGCGTAGACGTAGTCCTCGGCCACCAGCTCGCGCGTGCCCTGCTTCGCGAAATCCCAGGGCGAGCGCTTGTCGCCGACCTCGCCCGGCTTCATCGCGTGGTAGAGGTACGCGCCCTGGTCGTCCTTCGCGAAAGCCGGGTGCGGCGCGTAGAGGATGCCCTTCTTCAGGTGGATGTCGTAGATGCTCTCGGCGATCTGCTCGGCCGGCGCGTCGTCGGGCAGCGGCCGGCCGGCCTGGTCGACGTAGCGCGGGCGCGCCACCGCCTCGGCGGTCTTCGGGATCAGCTCGTAGGGCCGCTTCAGGTAGTGGTAGGCGTACATCGGCTCGTAGGCCGAGTAGGTGTACGGCGTCTCGGGGTTGCTGTACGACGCGGTCGGGTCGAGGTAGCGCGGCGAGCGCTCGTCGAAGGAATTGAACAGCGTGTTGGTGGCGGCCGCGCCGTCGGGGTACGGGCTGTTGTTGCAGGCGGCCAGCAGCAGCGCCGCCATCGCGGCGATCCGTGCGCTCCAGGCTCTCGTCTGACCGTGCATGCGGCCGATCCCCTTGTCGAAGCCGCGCATGATAAGGGCAAGGGCGCGAGCGTCAGCGCCAGCCGGCGAAGGCGTCGCGCCCCTGCACCGCGAGCTGCACGCGCGCGCCGACCGGCAGCGTCACCTTGGTCGGCACGTGGCCGAAGGGCAGCCCGGTGAGGATGGGGGTTCGCGTCGCGCCGCGCAGCGCCCGCACCATGGTCTTGAGCGAGTAGCCGCGGTCCAGCGGCGACTTCTTCCATTCGGTGAAGTCGCCGAGCAGGATGGCCTTCTGCGCGTCGAGCACGCCGGCCTGATGAAGCTGCAGCAAGGCGCGTTCGATGCGGTAGGGGTGCTCGTTGACGTCCTCGACGAACAGCACGCCGCCCTTGATGCGCGGCCAGTGCGGCGTGCCCAGCAGCGAGACCAGCATCGCGAGGTTGCCGCCCCACAGCGTGCCCTTGACCTCGAGCCCGTCGAAGCCCTCGTCGGTGCGGAAGCCCACCGCCTCCAGCTCGCCGCTCATCGCCTCGCGGAAGCAGTCGCGGGTGACGTCGTCGAGCGCCTCGCCGCCGAAGTCGTAGCACGCCATCGGCCCGGCCCAGGTGACGCCCTTCGCATGCGCGAGCAGGCCGAGCTGCAGCGCGGTGAAGTCGCTGTGGCCGACCCAGCGCGTGCCGCGCTCGACGCTCGCGGCGATCAGCTTCCAGTCGATGCGGTCCAGCAGCCGCGTCAGGCCGTAGCCGCCGCGCGCGGCCATCGCGATGTCGGGCGCCGCGGCGGCGACGCGGTGCAGCGCGGCCAGGCGGGTGTCGTCGTCGCCGCCGAAGCGCTGGTGCCGGGCGGTCGCGGCTTCGTCGACCGACACCCGGAAGCCCAGCTCGTGCAGGCGCCGGGCCGCCAGCCGCAGCGTTGCCGCCTTCGCCACCACGCCGGAGGGCGTGAACAGCGTCAGCGACTGGTCATGGTGATGGTGGTGGTGATGCATCGGGGTGTTCGAGTTCGATCGCCTCGCCGGCGGGAATGGTGTCGGGGGCGTCGGCCTGGCGCTCGCCGCGGCGCTGGCGGTACTGCTCGCGCCGCTCGGCGAAGAACTCGCGCAGCAGCGCGCCGCACTCGTCGCCGAGCACGCCGCCGGCGACCTCGGTGTGGTGGTTCAGTCGCGGGTCGGCGAACAGGTCGACCACCGAGCCGGCCGCGCCGGTCTTGGGGTCGAAGGCACCGAACACCACGCGCTTGAAGCGCGCGTGCATCAGCGCCATCGCGCACATCGCGCAGGGCTCGAGCGTCACGTACAGCTCGCACTCGGGCAGCCGGTAGTTGGCCAGCAGCGTCGCGGCGTGGCGCAGCGCGACGATCTCGGCGTGCGCGGTCGGGTCGTGTTCGGTGATGGGCCGGTTGTAGCCGGTGGCGACGACCTGGCGGCCGTTCGGCCCCTCGCGCACGATCACCGCGCCCACCGGCACCTCGCCGACCAGCCAGGCATTGCGCGCCTGGTCGATCGCCAGGCGCATCGCGGCTTCGTCGTGTCCCCCGCTCATTCGGCGCTGTTCCTTTCCTCGCGGCGCATTCTCGCCGCAAACCCGGGTGGGCTACGCTGCGCGACGTGCAGGACGAATTGTTTGCCCTTCCCGAGGCGCCCAGGCCGCGCCGCGGCGGCGTGGCGGCCGCCCCGGTGGGCGCGGAAATCGCCGCGCTGGCCGCGCAACTGCCATCGAATCTGCGCCTGGGCACCTCATCGTGGAGCTATCCGGGTTGGGACGGCCTCGTCTGGAACGGCGAGTACGGCGAGAGCCGCCTGTCGCGCGACGGCCTGGCCGCCTACGCGCGGCACCCGCTGCTGGGCTGCGTCAGCATCGACCGCTCGTTCTACCAGCCGCTGAGCAGCGCGCAGTACGCCGCCTACGCGGCGCAGGTGCCGGCCTCGTTTCGCTTCATCGTCAAGGCGCCGGCCTCGGTGGCCGATGCCGTGGTGCGCGACGAGAACGGCCGCGCGACGCAGCCCAACCCGCTGTTCCTGGACCCCGGCCTCGCCTGCCGCGAGTTCGCCGAGCCGGCGCTGGCCGGGCTGGGCGAGCGGCTGGGCGCGCTGGTGTTCCAGCTCAGCCCGCTGCCCCCGGCGTGGCTGCACGACCTGCCGCGCCTGCACGAGCGCCTGGGCGCGATGCTGCGCGCCCTGCCCTCGCTGGCCGATGCGCCCGGCGCCGTGGTGGCGGTGCAGGTGCGCGACGCGGCCCTGCTGACGCCCGCCTTCGCCGCGCTGCTGCGCGCGGCCGGCGCCACCTACTGCCTGGGCCTGCACGCGAAGATGCCGCCCATCGAAGACCAGTTGCCGATGCTGCGCGCGCTCTGGCCCGGCCCGCTGGTCTGCCGCTGGAACCTGCACCGCCGCCACGGCGCCTGGGGCTACGAGAAGGCGCGCCAGCTCTACGAGCCCTACACGCGCATCGCCGACGCCGACATCGACACCCGCCGCGTGCTCGCCAAGGTGGCATTGGCCACCGCCGACGCCGGCCAGCCGGTGTGCATCGCGATCAGCAACAAGGCCGAGGGCTGCGCGCCGCTGTCGGTGATCGCGCTGGCGCAGGAGATCGCGGCGCGGCGCGCAGGCGCGGCCTGACCGGGGCTACTGCGGCGCGGCGAAGCGCTTGTCGAACCAGTCGTCGAGCATCGCCTTCTCGTAGCGCAGCCGGTCGCTGGCCGGATAGCGGTTGAAGCCCATCAGGAAGCTCAGGTCGGTGAGGCGCTCCTCGGCCTGCGCCGCCACCTGGCCGCCGCGGCTGAGCGTGTAGCGCAGCTTGATGCGCGGCGCGGCGATGTCGCGCACGATGCGCACGTCGGCGCCGCGGAAGCGGAACGGCTCGAAGTGCCCGGCCAGGTCGATGTCGAGCACCTCGATGCGCAGCGTGTCGCCGGCCGGCAGGCTGCGTTCGGCCAGGCGCTGCAGGTGCTGCTCGATGTCGTGCATCACCTCGGCGCGGTCGCGCTCGCTGGCCGGCGAGCGCGAGTAGCCGGCGTCGGTGTAGGTCTCGGGGTGGACGAAGCCGACGCTGAACTCGGCGGCGCCGGCCGTGGCGGCGGCCGCGGCGAGCAGGCCGGCGGCTGCGAGACGAGAGAACTGGTGGCTCATGGCACGCTCCTCGAATCCGAGACGGCGATCTTAGTTGCTCGCCGGCGCCTTGTGGATGCGCACGATGCGCAGCGCCTCGGGCTGCTCGGCCAGCACGCAGGCCTTGCCGGTGCGCCGGCAATGGTCTTGCACGCGCCAGAACGCGGCGTGGCTCAGGCAGCCGGTCTGGCAGATCACCAGGTCGGCGGCGCGCAGGCTGGCTTCCAGCGCCTCGGCATCGTCGGGCGGCGGCAGCACCGTGGCGGCCGGCGGCTCGCCGCGCGTGCGCTCGCGCATCAGCTCGCGGTTGCGCGCCAGCAGCGCCTCGACGTGCCGCGCCAGCCTCACGCGGCGCGGCAGGCCGGGGATGGCCTGCTCGAGCGCGGCCAGGTCCTCGCGCGCCCAGGCGAGCGCGGTCTCGCGCACGATCAGTTCGGCGCGCAGGCGCACGGCCTGCGCATCGAGCCGCTCGATGCGGCGCGCCTGCGCCAGCAGTTGCTCGCTGCACCGCGACTGCACGCGCCCGTAGTCGCGCATCAGCGCGCGGTGCTCGCGCGCGAGCTGCTCGAAGTCGCGTGCGTCGATGCGCATCAGTTTTCCGTGTCGGTCGCGTGCAGCTCGTAGAGCGCATAGAACGGCACGCCCAGCACGGCCCGGAACAGCGGCCCCATCCACTGGTACGGCCAGCCGTAGCCCTCCATCACCGGGTGCGCCGCGGCGAGGCGCAGCCGTGGCGACGGCGCCGTCAGCTCGGCCGGGCGGCGCGGCCCCCAGTGGAATTCGGCCTCCGTGTGGCGCACCGACGGATGCTGCTTCGCGCGCCCCGCCGCCAGCCAGCACATCGCGTCGAAGGCGAAAACCGATTCAGCCGGCGCGCGCTCGCCGAAGGTGCGCAGCACCGCCTGCACGACTTCGGGCTGCAGGTACATGAAGACGCCTTCGGCGAACAGGAACACCGGCGCCTCGCCGCGCTGCGCAGGCAGGCCGAGCGCATCCCACCAGCCGGCGTCGGCGAGATTCACTTCACGCAGCACGTGGCGGCCACCCGCGGCCGGCAGCAGCGCGCGGCGGATGGCGAACACTTCGCCCAGATCGGCATCGGTCATGTGCGCCTGGCCGTTGTCGAGCCATTGGAAGTAGTGCGCGAGACCGCAGCCGAGGTTGACCACGTGGCCGGCCGGATGCCGCGCCAGGTAGGCGCCGGCCAGTTCGCGGAAGCGCCGCGTGCGCGCCAGCACGCCGTAGACGCTGCCGCGGTCGCGCAGCCACAGCGCGCCGTCGTCGCCCAGAGCGGCGAGCAGGCGCGCGGCGTGCGCGTCGTCCACCGCCACCGAAGGAAACAGCGCATCGCCGAGCGCGCGCGCCGCCAGCGGAATGCGCAGCGTCGAGGGCACGGCCGAGAGGCATTCATGCATGGCGGGCAGACCTCAGCCCAGCGCGGTGTCGAGCATCATCATCAGCACGAAGCCGACGATCAGCCCGGCGGTGGCCGAGGCCTCGTGCCCCTTGCGGTGCGACTCGGGAATGATCTCGTGGCTGATCACGTAGAGCATCGCGCCGGCGGCGAAACCCAGGCCCCAGGGCAGCAGCGCGGCCGAGTAGCCGACGATGGCCGCGCCCGCCACCGCGCCGAGCGGCTCGACCAGCCCGGACGCGATGCCCAGCCCCACCGCCACGGCGCGCCGGTAGCCGGCACCCAGCAGCGCGGCGGCCACCACCAGGCCTTCCGGCACGTCCTGGATCGCGATGCCCATGGCCAGCGCGTTGGCGCGCAGGCCGTCGTTGCCCGCGTAGCCGACGCCGATCGCCAGCCCTTCGGGCAGGTTGTGCAGCGCGATGGCGATGACGAACAGCCAGGTGCGGCGCAGCGTGCGCGCCGCCGCGCCCTCGCGGCCCTTGATGAAATGCTCGTGCGGCAGCAGCCGGTCGAGCGCCAGCAGCGCGACGGCGCCGGCGACGATCGCCAGGCCCACCACCGCGCCGGCCGACCACGGCCCGCCGCCGAACACGCCGGCCGCGCGCGCCGCCTGCAAACCCGGGATCACCAGCGAGAACGCGCTGGCCGCCAGCATCACGCCGGCGCCGAAGCCGAACAGCGTGTCCTGCACCCGGTCGGACAGGCGCTGCGACAGCAGCACCGGCAGCGTGCCCAGCGCGGTGGCCAGCGCCGCCGCCGAGCCGCCCAGCAAGGCGCCGGCGACGACCGGGTCGCCGCGCAGCGCGCGCCAGACCTGGAACAGCAGGATCAGCGCACCCGCGCCCGCGATCGCCAGGCCCAGCCAGGTGCGCCAGCGCCAAGTGGTGACGGCGGCGTCGGGTGCGGCGAGGTTCGGTGGCAGCATGGCGTCGATTCTACTTGAGAATAGTTCTCATTCAATGAATCGACACGAAACCCTCCCCATGCGCGGGGTGACGGCGGGAGACCCGCCGCCCTTCAGCGGCGGCTCAGGGCGCCACTTTGCGCTTGATCGCGCGCGCCACCGCCGGCGGCAGGCTGCCCAGTGAAGCCAGCAGGCGCGGCAGCAGCCGCAGCCGCAGGCCGGAGAAGGCGCTCGGCACCACCGCTTCGATCAGGTGCGGCCCGCGCGTGCGCAGCGCGTGCTCGAGCGCGGCGACGAAGTCCTCGGCGCTGGTCGCGCGCACGGCCGGCACGCCCAGGCCCTGGCTCATTTGCACGAAGTCCAGGCCGGGCCGGTCGAGATCGAGCTGCGCGCGCGCCTTCTCGCCGCTGCCCTGGGCGCCGACACGCTGCAACTCGACGTTGAGGATCGCGTAGGAGCGGTTGTTGAAGACCACCGCGATCACGTCGAGCCGCTCGCGCGCCATCGTCCACAGCGCCTGGAGGGTGTACATCGCCGAGCCGTCGCCGCACAGCGCGAGCACCGGGCGGTCCGGACAGGCGATGGCCGCGCCCACGGCGGCCGGCAGGCCCTGGCCGATCGCGCCGCCGGTGAGCGTGAGCACGTCGTGGCGCGGCGCGCCGCGCGTGAAGGCGCTCAGCAGCACGCCCGAGGTCTGCGCCTCGTCGACGACGATGGCGCGCTCCGGCAGCATGGCGCCTATGGCCTTGCAGACCTTCTCGGCGCTGAGCTTGCCGCGCGGCCGGCCGGGCCGCTGCGGCGCCTGCAGCGCGGGCTGCGCATCGCCGGCGCCGAGGCGCTGCGCGAGCGCGGCGAGGCTGGCCTCGGCGTCCTGGTCGAAGCGCGCCAGCGTGTGCACCTCGCAGCCCTCGGGCACCAGGTCGCTCTTCTTGCCCGGGTAGGCGAAGAACGACACCGGCGCCTTGGCATCGACCAGGATCAGGTGGCGCAGCCCCTGCAACTGCACGGACGCGAACTCGGCGAGGTAGGCGATGCGCTCGACGTGCGGCAGGCCCGCGCCGCGCTCGATGCGCGTCGGGAAGACCTCGGCCAGCAGCTTGACGCCGCAGCGCGCCGCGATGCGCGCCGCGGCCAGCAGCGCGGGTTCGCGCAGCGCGCGGCCGCCGAGCAGCAGCGCCGCCGGCGCGCCGCTGCGCACCGCCTGCGCGATGGCGGCCAGCACCGCGTCGTCCGCCGCCGGCACCGGCGCGGGCGGCGGCGGCGCGGCGGGCACGCCGCCTTCCGACCACGACACGTCGGCCGGCAGGATCAGCGTGGCCACCTGCCCCGGCGGACCCAGGGTCGCGGCGAGCGCCTGCACCGCGTCTTCGCACAGCGCGGCGGTGGAGGCCGAGGTGCGCACCCAGCTCGACACGTTGCGCGCCACGGTCTCGATGTCGGATTGCAATTGCGCGTCGTGCTTGACGTGGTAGGTGGCGTGGTCGCCCACGATGTTCAGCAGCGGCACGCGGCCCTTGCGCGCGTTGTGCAGGTTGGCCAGCCCGTTGCCCAGGCCGCAGCCCAGGTGCAGCAGCGTGGCCGCCGGCTTGCCGGCCATGCGCGCGTAGCCGTCGGCCGCGCCGCTGGCCACGCCTTCGAACAGCGTCAGCACGGCGCGCAGGCGCGGTTCGTGGTCGAGCGCGGCGACGAAGTGCATCTCCGAGGTGCCGGGGTTGCTGAAGCACACCTCGACGCCGGCGTCGGCGAGCGTCTTGATCAGGGCCTGGGCGCCGTTCATGGGGTCGTCTTGCCTTGGGTGATGGAAGCGGCGGCGGCTTGCGCCGTGAGGATGCAGCCGGGCAGAAAAGTGCCTTCCAGCGAGCGTTTGCCGCTGGCGCCGCCGCCGCCGAAGCCGGCGGCCTCGCCGACGCAGTACAGGCCGCTGGCCGCGCTGCCGTCGGCGCGCAGCACGCGGCTTTGCAGGTCGGTCTGCAGGCCGCCCAGGCTCTTGCGCGTGATCAGCTGCACCTGGATCGCGATGAAGGGCCCGGCGCCCTTCTTCTGCAAGGGTGCCGGCGCGCAGGTGCGCAGCCGGTCCGGCCCCCACTGGCGCGCATGCAGGATGCGGCGGATCTGGTCGTCGTTGGCGAGCGCGAGATCCTTGCCGGCGAAGTTGGCGTCGAAGGCGTCGGCCGTCGCCTGCAGCACCGCGGGGTCGACGTCGCTGCTCTGCGTCAGCGCGTTCATCTGGCGCGCCAGGCCGGCCAGCGTGTCGTCGACCAGGAAATGCGCGCTCTCGCGCTGCATCTGGCGCAGCAGGCGGTGATTGCCGAGCACGGTTTCGCGCACGAAGTGCAGGAACTGCTTGTCGCGCAGGCGCTGGTTGTGCTCGGCGCCCGAGATGGCGAACTCCTTGGCGGCGATGCGCCGGTTCAGCAGGTGCCAGGTCCAGGGCTTCTCCTGCGCGGCGACGCGCTGGCAGAGCTCGTGGGTGTCGAAGCCGGTGACCAGCGGCTCGGGGCCGATGCGCCGCCCGCGATGGTCCAGCCACAGCGCCGACTTGCAGGGAATGGTGGACAGCCCGTGGCCGGGGAAATGCGGCTGCGGATGCGGAAAGCCGGCGGCGTAGTTCCACATCTCGCCGGCGTGCGTGACCTGGCCGCCGAGCTGTTCGGCCGCGAAGCGATGCAGCCGGCCGTCGGCGAACGGGTGCGCGCCGTTGAGCATCGTGGCCGGACGCGGCCGGCCGGCCGGCCAGTTGGCGATGGCCTGCTCGGTGGAGCCGTTGAGGCCGCCCATCGCCAGCACCACCACCGGCGCGTCGACGCGCACGGCGGCGCCGCTCGCTTCGTCGATCGCCTGCACGCCCGAGACGGCGCCGCCGCCGTGCTCGATGGCCGTGACGCGGTGGCCGCTGAGCAGCGCGAGGCGCCCGCCCGCGTCGGCCGCCTTCATCGCCGCGATCATGCGCCGCGCCAACTCGCGCGAGCTGCCCCACAGGATGTGATAACGCGGCACGCTGTTGCCCTCGCCCTGGAGCCCGCGCTCGACCCAGTTGACCGCCGGCAGGAACTTCAGGCCCTGCGCCACCAGCCAGTCGTACACCTGCGCGCGCGAGTGCTGCACGTAGTGCTCGGCCCAGCGGCGCGGCCAGACGTCGGCATCGGACAGCTCGGCGAAGCTCAGCCAGTCGCGCAGCGCGCGTTCGGGCGAATCGGGGATCTTCATGCGCCGCTGCAAGGGCGTGCCCACCAGCGCCATGCCGCCGAAGGCCCACAGCGCGAGGCCGCCGAGGCGCTCGGGCGTGTCGCGGTCGATCAGCGTGACGCGCAGGCCGGCGCGCAGGCACCCGGTGGCGGTGACGATGCCGGCGAGGCCGCCGCCGGCGACCACGACATCCGATTGAAGCGCTTGGGGCACGGTGGGGTTCCTCGGATCAGTTCGCCCAGCGCCTCCACCTGCCGCGGCGCACGCGGAGAATTGTAGTCACGGGCCGGCACGGCCCGGCTCGCTTGGGGTAGCCTGGGCGCGCGCTCGATTCGTGCTCGGTCGAATCGAAAAAGAAACTTGGGGGGATGTGATCCAGGTCTTCATCGCCAGCCTGTTGGGCTTCGTCGCGGGCGCCGTCGCCGGCTATGTCGTGCTCATGGTCGGCTACAGCGTCTATACCGGTTTATTCAAGATCCATGATCACGACGGCGGCGGAGCGATGGCGATGGGCCTGGTGTTCGGCCCGATCGTGGGTCTGATCTGCGGCATCGTCGCCGCGGTCTTCTGCGGCTCGCGAGCGGCGCGGTCGTCTGGCGTCGGGGAGCGCGAACCCTGAATCACTCCCACTCGATCGTCGCCGGCGGCTTCGAGCTGACGTCGTAGGTCACGCGGTTGATGCCGCGCACCTCGTTGATGATGCGCCCCGACACCTTCTTCAGCAGCGAATACGGCAGTTCGGCCCAGTCGGCGGTCATGAAGTCACTGGTCTGCACCGCGCGCAGCGCCACCACGTGGTCGTAGGTGCGGCCGTCGCCCATCACACCGACGCTCTTGACGGGCAGGAACACCGCGAAGGCCTGGCTGGTCAGGTCGTACCAGCTCTTGCCCGAGTGCTCGTCGATCGCCATGCGCAGCTCGTCGATGAAGATCGCGTCGGCGCGGCGCAGCAGTTCGGCGTATTCCTTCTTCACCTCGCCGAGGATGCGCACGCCCAGCCCCGGGCCGGGGAACGGGTGGCGGTACACCATCTCGTGCGGCAGGCCGAGCGCCACGCCCAGCTCGCGCACCTCGTCCTTGAACAGGTCGCGCAGCGGCTCCAGCAGCTTCAGGCCCAGCGTCTCGGGCAGGCCGCCGACGTTGTGGTGGCTCTTGATCGTGGTCGCCTTCTTGGTCTTGGCGCCGCCGCTCTCGATCACGTCGGGGTAGATCGTGCCCTGCGCCAGCCACTTGGCGGATTTCAGCTTCTTCGCCTCGGCCTGGAACACCTCGACGAACTCGCGGCCGATGATCTTGCGCTTGTGCTCCGGGTCGCTCACGCCCTTCAGGTGGCCGAGGAACTGCTCGCTCGCGTCCACGTGCACCACCTTCGCGTGCAGCCGGCCGGCGAACATCTCCATCACCATCTGCGCTTCGTTCAGGCGCAGCAGGCCGTGGTCGACGAACACGCAGGTGAGCTGCTCGCCGATGGCGCGGTGGATCAGCGCCGCCGCCACGCTCGAATCGACACCGCCCGACAGGCCCAGGATCACCTCCTCGTCGCCGACCTGCTCGCGGATCTTCACCACCGCCTCGGCGATGTGGTCGCGCATCACCCAGTCGGGCTTCGCTTGCGCGATCTCGAGCACGAAGCGCTCCAGCAGCGCGCGGCCCTGCAGCGTGTGCGTCACCTCGGGGTGGAACTGCACGGCGTAGTAGCCGCGCGCCTCGTCGGCCATGCCGGCGATCGGGCAGCTCGGCGTGCTGGCCATCAGCTTGAAGCCCGGCGGCAGCTCGGTGACCTTGTCGCCGTGGCTCATCCACACCTTGAGCATGCCGTGGCCCTCGGGCGTGGCGAAGTCCTGGATGCCGGCGAGCAGCTTCGTGTGGCCGCGCGCGCGCACCTCGGCGTAGCCGAACTCGCGGTGGTCGCTCCACTCGACCTTGCCGCCGAGCTGCGTGGCCATGGTCTGCATGCCGTAGCAGATGCCCAGCACCGGCACGCCCGCGTCCCACACCGCCTGCGGCGCGCGGAGCTGGTGGTCTTCGTAGGTGCTGGCGTGGCTGCCGGAGAGGATCACGCCCTTGGGCGCGAAGGCGCGGATGAACTCGTCCGACACGTCGTTCGGATGGATCTCGCAGTAGACGTGCGCCTCGCGCACGCGCCGCGCGATCAGTTGCGTGACCTGCGAGCCGAAGTCGAGGATGAGGATCTTGTCGTGCATGGCGGTCGAAGTCAGGCCGTGGCCGCGGCGTGCGCCGCGGCGCGCTGGCGGCGGAAATGGAGGAAGGCGATGGTGGCGCCGGCGGCCTGCAGCAGCGCGCAGAAGAAGAACGGCAGGCCGATGCGCATGTCGCCGCGCGGCAGGTGCGAGACGATGCCCAGCAGCGGCGCGGCGATCACCGGCGCGACCACCGCCATCAGGCTGGTCAGCGAGGCCACCGAGCCGGCGGTCTGGCCCTGCGAGTGCGCGTCGGCGGCGTTCGAGACGATGCTCTGGATGGCCGCCTGCGCGCCCGCGCCGATCAGCGTGCCGACGACGATCACCACGAGCAGCATCCAGCCCTCGGTGGCCAGGCCGAAGCCGAGGTAGGTCAGCGCCGAGCCGACCAGGCCGATGCTCGCCAGCCGCTGCGGCGAGAAGCGCTTGAGCAGCACGCGCAGCAGCACGCCCTGCACCAGGAACGACATCACGCCGACGACGAACAGCGACCAGCCGTTCTCCGCCGGCCCCCAGCCGAACTTGAAGGCGTTGTGCAGCACCCAGCTCGAATGCAGCGTGAACTGCGCGAGCTGCGCCAGGCCGATCACCACCACCAGCGGGCCGACGCCTTGCAGCGCGCCGAGCTGCCTCAGGGCCGAGAACGGGTTGGCGCGTTTCCACTCGAAGGCGCGGCGGCGTTCGGCGGGCAGCGACTCGGGCAGCACGAAGTAGCCGTACAGCCAGTTCAGGATCGCCAGCGCGCCGGCGGCGAAGAACGGCAGCCGGACGTCGACGGCGCCGAGCAGCCCGCCCATCATCGGCCCGAGGATGAAGCCCAGGCCGAACATCGCGCCGAGCAGCCCGAAGCGCCGCGCGCGCTCGGCCGGCGCGCTGATGTCGGCCACGTAGGCATTGGCCACCGCGGCGTTGGCCTGCATCGCGCCGCTGACCAGGCGCACCGCGATCAGCATCCACAGCGCGGTGGCCAGCCCGGTGACGATGAAGCTGATCGCCAGCCCGCTCAGGCCCAGCAGCAGCACCGGCCGGCGGCCGTGGCGATCGGACAGCGCGCCGAGGACGGGCGCGGCGAAGAAGTTGGCGATGCCGAAGGCGAAGGCGACCGCGCCGAACCAGAAGGCCTGCGCGGCGGGCGAATCGGTGAACTGCCCGACGATCAGCGGCAGCACGGGCACGATCAGGCCGATCGCGACCATGTCGAGCAGCACCGTCACCAGGATGAATGGCATCGCAGCCGTCCTGACGGCCCCTGGTCGTGCGGTTACGCCCGACGATCCCCCGAGGGGAACGACGGCCGCGGCTCCATGCCCGCCTGCGCGGGCATGGACGGCCGGAGTGCCGGCCCCGTCTCGGGGCCGGCGGGGGCCGGCTTGGGGCGGCCCGGCGCTCGGCCCGCGATCGCTGTCGGACATCGCGGCCGTCACTCCGCGCGGTAGTTCGGCGCTTCCTTCGTGATCTGCACGTCGTGGACGTGGCTCTCGCGGATGCCGGCCGCGGTGATCTCGACGAACTCGGCCTTGCTGCGCATCTCCTCGATGGTGGCGCAGCCGCAGTAGCCCATCGCGGCGCGGATGCCGCCGGCCATCTGGAAGATGATGGACACCAGCGAGCCCTTGTAGGGCACGCGGCCCTCGATGCCCTCGGGCACCAGCTTGTCGGCGTTCGGGTTGGCGGCCTCGTCGTTCTCCTGGAAGTAGCGGTCGGCCGAGCCGGCCTTCATCGCGCCGATCGAGCCCATGCCGCGGTAGCTCTTGTAGCTGCGGCCCTGGTAGAGGATCACCTCGCCGGGCGCCTCTTCGGTGCCGGCGAACATGCCGCCCATCATCACGGTGTGCGCGCCGGCCGCGATGGCCTTGGCGATGTCGCCCGAGTAGCGGATGCCGCCGTCGGCGATCAGCGGCACGTCGGAGCCGGCCAGCGCGCGCGCGACATTGTCGATCGCGGTGATCTGCGGCACGCCGACGCCGGCGACGATGCGCGTGGTGCAGATCGAGCCCGGCCCGATGCCGACCTTGACGCCGTCGGCGCCCGCCTCGGCCAGCGCCAGCGCGGCCGCGCCGGTGGCGATGTTGCCGCCGATCACCTCGACCTGCGGGAAGTTGCGCTTGACCCAGCGCACGCGTTCGATCACGCCGTGGCTGTGGCCGTGCGCGGTGTCGACGATCAGCGCGTCGACGCCGGCCTTCACCAGCAGCTCGACACGCTCCTCGGTGCCCTCGCCCACGCCCACGGCGGCGCCGACGCGCAGCTTGCCCTGCACGTCGCGCGCGGCGTTCGGGAAGCTGGTCTGCTTGGTGATGTCCTTCACCGTCATCAGGCCGCGCAGTTCGAAGGCGTCGTTGACGACCAGCACGCGCTCCAGTTTGTGCTGGTGCATCAGCGCCTTGCCTTCTTCGAGCGAGGCGCCTTCGCGCACCGTGATCAGGCGCTCGCGCGGCGTCATGATCTCGCGCACCGGCACGTCGAGCCGGGTCTCGAAGCGCAGGTCGCGGTTGGTGACGATGCCGACCACGCGGCCTTCGTCGACCACCGGAAAGCCGGAGATGCCGTGCTGTTTGGAGAGTTCGATCACGTGGCGCACCGGCACGCCCGGCGAGATGGTGATCGGATCCTTCAGCAACCCGCTCTCGTAGCGCTTGACGCGCGCCACCTCGGCCGCCTGCTGCTTCGGGCTGAGGTTCTTGTGCACGATGCCGATGCCGCCCTCCTGGGCGATGGCGATCGCCAGGCGCGCCTCGGTGACGGTGTCCATCGCGGCGGACACCAGCGGCAGGTTCAGGCGGATGTTCCGGGTCAGGCGCGTGGCGAGCGTGGTGTCGCGCGGCAAGACCTGGGAGAAGGCGGGCACCAGCAACACATCGTCGAAGGTGAGCGCTTTGCCGAGAAGGCGCATGAGGCGGGCTCCAGACGCAAAAGCGGATTATAGGGAGCGTGCAGCAGCGCACGTTTCGTGACCGTTCGCACGGCGCGCGCGCGGGTGCCGCCGCTACACTGTGGCGCAATGCCGCCTGCCTCTCGTCGCACCATGATGCGTTGCCGTCTCGCCGCCCTCGTGTCCATCGCCCTCGCCGGCGCCGTGCTGGCCCTGCCCGCCGCGGCGCAGTGGAAGTGGCGCGGGGCCAATGGCCAGATCCAGTACAGCGACCTGCCGCCGCCCGCCGGCGTGGCCGAGAAGGACATCCTGCAGCGCCCGAGCGCCGCCACCTTGCGCGCGGCCGCCCCCGCCGCCGCGCCGGCCGCCTCCGCGGCGTCGCAGCCGGCCGCGGCGGTCGACCCCGAACTCGAAGCCAAGCGCAAGAAGGCCGAGCAGGACGCGGCGGCCAAGACCAAGGAAGAAGAGCAGCGCGTCGCCGCCGCCAAGGCCGACAACTGCAAGCGCGCGCGCGAACAGCTTCGCACGCTCGAAAGCGGCATGCGCATGGCGCGCATCAACGAGAAGGGCGAGCGCGAGGTGCTCGACGACAAGATGCGCGCCGACGAGGTGAAGCGCGCCCGCGACGTCGCCGGCGCGAACTGCGCGCAGTAGAGAGTCGGCCGCCTCTCAGCGGCGCCGCGACGCCGCCGTGCCGCGATAGCGCTGCCGCCGCGCCTCTTTCGGGTCCACCTGCAAGGCACGGTAGATCTCGACGCGGTCGCGCTCGCGCAGCGGATGTGTCGCCGGCTGCACCCTGCCCCACACGCCGAGCTTCGCGCCGGCCAGGTCCAGCCCCGGATGGCGAGCGGCCATGCCGCTGGCGCGGATCGCGTCGGCCAGCGTCGCGCCCGGCGGCAGCTCGACCGTCACCTCGTCGACTTCGCCCGCGCGCGGGCTGTAGGCCACGCTGACGCGCATGCGCTCAGCGCTCGCCGTGGATCTCTTCGGCGCGGCGCACGAAGGAATCGACGAAGGTGTTGGCGACACGGTCGAACACCGGGCTGACGACGGTTTCGAGCGCCTTGCTGCTGAACGCGTAGCGCAGCTCGAACTCGATGCGGCAGGCCTGCGCCGCGTCGTTGCCCGGCATCGCCAGCGGCACGAAGCGCCACAGGCCCTCGAGCAGCGAGAACGGGCCGTCGACCAGGTCCATCTGCACCGAGGCGTCGCTCACGTGCGTGTTGCGCGTCGTGAAGGCGTGGCGCACGCCGGCGTAGTGCAGGTGCAGCCGCGCGGTCATGCCGCCGTCGTGCTGCTCGATCACCTCGGCGCGTTCGCACCAGGGCAGGAACTTCGGGTAGTCGGCGATGCCGGTGACGAGCGTGTACATCTCGTGCGGCGAGTACCACAGCAGGACCGACTTCTTCACGTGCTTCATACAATCGCGCGATTCTATTGGCGGCCCCCGGCCGCACCCGCCCTTCCATGCCCATCGCCGAAAACCGCCGCGCCCGCTACGACTACCACATCGAGGAGCGCTTCGAGGCCGGCATCGTGCTCGAAGGCTGGGAGATCAAGGCGATCCGCGCCGGCCAGGTGCAACTGACCGACGGCTACGTGGTGATCCGCGACGGCGAGCTGCACCTGATCGGCTGCCGCATCAACGCGCTGCGCAGCGCCTCGACGCACGTGCATCCCGAGGCCGACCGCACCAAGAAGCTGTTGATGCACAAGGAGCAGATCCGCCGCCTGATCGGCAAGGTCGAGCAGAAGGGCTTCACGCTCGTGCCGCTGGACCTGCACTACAAGGGCGGACGCGTGAAGGCCGAGATCGCGCTGGCCAAGGGCAAAGCGCAGCACGACAAGCGCGAGAGCGAGAAGCAGAAGGACTGGGAGCGCGAAAAAGGCCGCCTGATGCGGCACAAGGTCTCGGGGCCGGGCAAGGACTGACAGCCGCGATGAAGCCGCGCGCCGCCCGCCTGCTCGACCTGCTCGACGCGCTGCGGCGGCAGCGGCGCCCGGTCAGCGGCGCGGCGCTGGCGCAGGCCCTGGGCGTCAGCCTGCGCACGCTGTACCGCGACATCGCCACGCTGCGCCAGCAGGGTGCCGACATCGCCGGCGACCCGGGCGTCGGCTATGCGCTGCGGCCGGGTTTCCTGCTGCCGCCGCTGATGTTCGGCGCCGACGAACTCGAAGCACTGGTGTTGGGCATGCGCTGGGTCGGCACCCAGGCCGATGCCGAACTGGCCCGCGCCGCCGACGCCGCGCTGGCGCGCATCGGCGCCACGCTGCCGGCCGAGCTGCGCCTGGCCGTCGAGACCAGCGGCCTGTTCGTGCCGCGCCCGCGCGATGCCGCGGCGCCGGAGCCCTGGCTGCCCGCGCTGCGCCACGCCATCCGCGACGAGCGCGCGCTGCGCCTGGACTATGCCGACGCCGCCGGCGCGTCCAGCACACGCATCGTCTGGCCCTTCGCGATGGCCTTCTTCGGCCCGTCGACGCGCGTGTTCGCCGCCTGGTGCGAGCTGCGGCGGGACTTCCGCCACTTCCGCGCCGACCGCGTGCGCACACTGGAAGACACCGGCCAGCGTTACCCCGTGCGCCGCCATGCGCTGATCCGCCGCTGGCGCGCGCAGATGCAGGAGAAGGCGGCGTCCCGCCCGTCGTGAATCGACGAAGCGACGACTGCTGACAGCGCCTGTCAGCAGCCCCGGCCTACAGTGCACCGGCCATCCACTTCCATTTTGGAGACACGCCATGAGCACCGCGCCGCTGACCCTGTACACCCACCCCATGTCCCGCGGCCGCGTGGCGCGCTGGATGCTGGAAGAAACCGGCCTGCCCTACCAGGCCGTGATCCTGGACTACGGCAGCACGATGAAGACGCCCGACTACCTGGCGATCAACCCGATGGGCAAGGTCCCGGCGCTGCGCCACGGCGACACGGTGGTCACCGAGAACGCCGCCATCTGCCTGTACCTGGCCGACCTGGTGCCCGAGAAGCGCCTTGCGCCGCCGCCCGGCAGCGCCGAGCGCGGCCCCTACTACCGCTGGATGTTCTTCCTGGCCGGCCCGCTGGAAGCGATGCTGACGGCCAAGGCCAGCGGCACGCTGGCGCCCGCGTCGAGCGCCGGCTACGGGCGCGAGCAGGACACGCTGGACACGCTCGAAGCCGCCCTGCAGGGCCGTGCCCACCTGGCCGGCGAACACTTCAGCGCGGTGGATCTCTACGCCGCGGCCTGCCTGGGCTTTTACATGCGCATCGGCCAGTTGCCGGCGCGCCCGGCCTTCAAGGCCTTCGCCGAGCGCCACATGGGCCGGCCGGCGGCGCTGCGCGCCGCGGAGATCGACAACGCGCTGCTGCCCAGGCAGTGAGCCGGTCGTCATGGCGGCGGCAGGCCGGCCAACGCCTGCGCGAGGTCGGCGATCAGGTCGTCCACGTCTTCCAGGCCGATGCACAGGCGCACCAGCACACCCTGGTAGGGCTGCGGCAACTGGCGCATCGCGCGGGCCTGATAGGGCACGGCCAGGCTGACCGGGCCGCCCCAGCTCCAGCCGATGCGGAAGCGCCGCAGGGCGTCGACGAAGGCGTCCACCTGGGCGGCCGTGTAGCGCGCGTCCATCTCCAGCGTCAGCAGGCCGGCCGCCGCGCGGCACAGGGCCCGCCAGTGGGCATGGCCGGGCGAGTCGGCATGCGGCGGGTGCAGCACGCGCCGCACCTGCGGCTGCGCGGCGGCCCAGCCGGCGATGCGCCGCGCCGCGGCGTCCTGCGCGTGATAGCGCAGCGGCAGCGAGGGCAGCGCGCGCAGCACGGCCTCGACGTCGTTGGCGCCGACGCCCAGGCCCAGGCGGCTGTGCGTCCAGGCCAGGCGCTCGTACAGCGCGTCGTCGCGGCAGGCGATGGAGCCCATCAGCACGTCGCCGCCGCCCGAGGGGTACTTGGTCAGCGCGTGGATGGTCAGGTCCACGCCCTGGCCGCCGGGCAGCTCGAAGGGGTCGAAGGCCAGGCCCGCGCCCCAGGTGTTGTCCAGCGCGATCACGGCCCGCGGCGCGCGCTGGCGCACCCGCGCGACCAGCGCCGGCAGGTCGGGGAACTCCAGCGTCACCGAGCCGGGCGCTTCGAGCCAGACCAGCTTCACGTCCTCGCCCAGCGCGGCGGCCAGCGAGTCGGGCTGCATCGGGTCGTACAGGCGGTGGGCGATGCCCCACTGCGCCAGTTCGTGGGCCGAAAAACTGCGGTTCGGTTGATAGACGTTGTCGGGCAGCAGCAGCGCGTCGCCCTGCCTGAGCAGCGCCATGTCGACCACCGTGATGGCCGACAGGCCGCTGGGCGCCAGCAGCACGTGCCGCGCGTGCTCCAGCGTGGCCAGCCGGGCCTCCAGCGTGAAGGTGGTCGGCGTGCCGTGCAGGCCGTAGGTGTAGGCGCTCTTGTCGACCCAGCGGCGCGCGCGCAGCTCGGCCACGCTGCCGAAGAACACCGTCGAGGCCTTGTGCACGCCGGCCAGCGGCGATTCGAACTCGCCCGGCGCGCGGTACGGGTGGTGGATCAGGCCGGTGGCGACGCCTTCGTCTTCGGGTTGGCTCATGCGTTGGTCCTCAGATCGCCTCGCCGACCAGGTCGTGCCCCTCGGCGGCGATGATGCGCGCGCGCGTGAACTCGCCGACCTTCAGCGTCTTCGACGCCTTCTGCGGCGCCAGCAGGCGCACGCGGCCGTCGATCTCGGGCGCGTCGGCGTAGCTGCGCCCCACCCCGCCGCGGCGGCCCAGCGCCGGCGCCTCGTCGACCAGCACCTGCATGGTCGCACCGACACGCGCCTGGAGCTTGCGCGTCGACACCGCCTCGGCCACCGCCATGAAGCGCGCGCGGCGCTCCTCGCGCAGCTCGGGCGCGAGCATGCCGGGCAGCTCGTTGGCGGTGGCGCCCGGCACCGGCGAATAGGTGAAGCAGCCGGCGCGGTCGATCTTCGCCTCGCGCACGAAGTCGAGCAGGTGCTCGAACTCGGCCTCGGTCTCGCCGGGAAAGCCGGCGATGAAGGTGCTGCGCACCACCAGCTCGGGGCAGGCCTCGCGCCAGCGTTGCAGCCGTTCGAGGTTCTTCTCGCCGCTGGCCGGGCGCTTCATGCGCTTCAACACGTCGGGGTGCGAATGCTGGAAGGGCACGTCGAGGTAGGGCAGGATGCGGCCGCCGGCCATCAGCGGCAGGATCTCGTCGACGTGCGGGTACGGGTAGACGTAGTGCAGCCGCACCCAGGCGCCGTGGCGCTCGGCCAGCACGGCGAGCTGTTCGCACAGCTCGGTCATGCGCGTCTTGACCGGCTTGCCATCCCAGAAGCCGGTGCGGTACTTCACGTCGACGCCGTAGGCGCTGGTGTCCTGGCTGATCACCAGCAGCTCCTTCACGCCCGACTCGAACAGGCGCTGCGCCTCCGAGAGCACGTCGCCGACCGGGCGCGACACCAGGTCGCCGCGCATGCTGGGAATGATGCAGAAGGTGCAGCGATGGTTGCAGCCCTCGCTGATCTTCAGGTAGGCGTAGTGCCGTGGCGTGAGCTTGACGCCCTGCGCCGGCACGAGATCGACGAAGGGGTCGTGCGGCTTGGGCACGTGCACGTGCACCGCGTCCATCACCTGCTGCGTGGCGTGCGGGCCGGTGACGGCCAGCACGCTGGGATGCATCTGCCGCACCAGGTTGCCGCCGCCCTCGCCCGACTTGGCACCCAGGCAGCCGGTGACGATCACCTTGCCGTTCTCGGCCAGCGCCTCGCCGATGGTGTCCAGGCTCTCCTTCACCGCGTCGTCGATGAAGCCGCAGGTGTTGACGATCACCAGGTCGGCGCCGGCGAAGGTCTTGGAAGTGTCGTAGCCCTCGGCGCGCAACTGCGTGAGGATCAGCTCGGAGTCGGTCAGCGCCTTGGGGCAGCCGAGCGAGACGAAGCCGATCTTGGGCGTGGCGGCGGGGGTGGCGGTTTCGGTCATCGCCCGATTTTCGCCGACATGGCCTTGACCGGTCCGGGCCGCTCACCGATGCTGCGCGCGTCCGCACAAACGCCTGATCCTTTCGAGCGCAACCACGACTGAACGGCATGAAGACCTCGCATTGTTTCCACGCACTCGCCGCCGCGGCGCTGCTGGCGGGTTCGCTGGCCGCCGCCGCCGCGGTGCCCGGCGGCTTCGGCGGCGACTGGCGCATCACGCATGCGCGGCCCCTGCCGCGAGCTTCCGGCGCGCCGGGCGTGCCGGCCGCCGCCGCGCCGGCGGACCGGGTCGGCCAGATCGTCGGGCTGCGCGAAGACCGCCTGCTCGGCCCGGCGCCGCTGGCCTGCGCGCCCGCGACGATGAAAACGCTGGCCGTGCCGGCTGCCGGCCTGTTCCAGGGCGGGCTGCCCGCCGGCAGCGACCCGCGCGAACTCGGCCTGGCCCGCGGCCCGGTGCCCAGCCTGCGCGTGGACTGCCCGAACGCCAGCTTCGACTTCCACCGCGCCGACGCGCAGACCCTGCTCGTCGCGCTGGACGGCCGCGTCTGGACGCTGTCGCGCGCGCCCGGCGCGCTGGCCGCCGACGGCACGCCGCAGGCCACCGTGCAGCGCCTGCTGGAAGCGCACTTCGCCGGCAACGTGGCCTACACCGAAGCCGGCTTGCAGCGCGGCGCGGGCTGGCTGACGCCGGCGCTGCTCGCGGGCCTGCAGGCCGAGTTGACGCGCGCGGCGCAGGCGGATGAACCGCCGGAGATCAACGGCGACCCGTTCACCGACACGCAGGAGGCGCCGGCACGCTTCGCCGTCGGCGCGGCCCGGCTGCGCGGGGAGCGCGCCCGCGTGCCGGTGCGCTTCGCCGACGGCGGGCGCAGCCACACGCTGCACTACGAACTGCTGCGCACTCCCGAGGGCTGGCGTGTCGACGACATCACCGACCGCCGCGGCATCCGCCTGCGCGCGCTGCTGCCCAAGCCGGCCCGATGAGCACGCCCGCCCTGCACGCCGCCGGAGGCGGGCATGACTGAGCCCAGCCCGGAAGCGCTGCTCAGGAAGCGCTTTCTCGCCAGCCTGTCCATCGACTGCGAGAAGTGGCGCGAAGGCACGGGCTACGACCTCGAAGCCCTGGCCGCGCTGCCCGCGAAGGCGCAGGAGAGCATGGTGCAGGTGCTGCTCGACCGCGGCCTGCGCGACTGGCGCGACGTCGACGCGCTGGCGCAGGTCGAGTCGCCGAGCGCGCTGGCCGCGCTGCGCGAGGCGCTGCAAAACGGCCCGCCGGAGGTGCGCATGCGCATCGTGCGCCGCTGCCCGCAGCTCGTCGACGCCGAGACGCGCACCGCGTCGCTGCTGCGCGCGCTGGACGAGGCCGAGCCGCTGATCGCGCTGCCGGCGGCGCTGGACGAAGCCGCGGTCTGGCACCCGGCGCCGGTGATGCAGGCGCTGTGGCGGGGGCTGAGCGAGCGCGACGCCCAGGTGGCGCCGCGCTTCGCCGCGCTGCTGCTGCACCTCCACGGGCTCGCGAGCCATCGCCTGGCGCTGGAGCACCGCCCCTTCGTGCTGCGCTTCGCGACCGACGACCCGGCCGCGCGCGCGGCTGCGATCGCCGAGCTGCGCCAGCGCTTCGGCTACTGCCTTCCGTAGAACTCCGCCACGCGGGCGATGTCCCGCTGCATCACGTAGCTGTCGGGCCGCTGGCGGGCGAGGTCGCGCAGGGTTCGCAGCTCCGCGCTCACGTCGTCGCCGAAGCGTTTGCGCAGGATGAGCGCGGCCTGCAGCCAGCCGGAGAAGCGCGTCGAGATCGCCGCCGCCCACAGGTACGAGGGATCGTCGGCCGCGCTGACGGCGATGCCCTGGCGCAGTCGCGCGATGAGGTCCGGGCCCGTCGCACGAACCGCATCGCGCCACGCGGCGGCCGCGTCGGGCATCTCGGCAACCAGGCGCAGCGCCTCGGCCGCCAGCGCCTCGTCGTCGCCGAGCGCCAGGGCGCGCAGCTCGGCGGCCAGGTCCGGCCGCGCGGCGATGCGCGAGCGCACCTCGGCGCGTCGGGCCTCCGCCACCTCGACACGCGTGAACGGCAGCCACGCTTCGAGCGGCGCGTCGGCGGGGAGCGCCGCCAGCGCCCGCGCCTCGCGGCGCTCGCGCGCCTCGGCCCGCTGCGCCTCGGTCGGTGGCTGGTTCTCGGGTGCACTCGATTCGGCTCGCGGCGGCGGATGATCCGCCGCCGCGTAGGCCAGGCCGGTGGCGAGGGCGACCAGCGCCAGGTCCACCGCCAGCGCGAGCGCCAACCCGCGCACGAAGGTGCCGCCGGGCGCGCTGCCCACCCGCCACGCGCACACCGCGCCGATCACGAAGCCGGCGATCGCCCCGCCCAGCGCCAGCATGATGGCGAAGTACGCCGAGCCGCCTTCGAAGCTGCTGATGCGATACCAGCGGATGCACTGCCCGGCCAGCCAGCCGACGAGCACCAGGCCGGCGGCGGCCGAGAGCAGACCCGTGAAGAACACGACGGCGAGGGTGCGAGAAGCGGACATGGGTGCGGGAAGTGCCGGGCCTTGTTCTTCAACCCCCGGTTTCGCCGCCCGCCAGCAGCGCCGCGAGCGCCGCGCGATCGGCTCGGCGGCCGGCGTCGTAGCTGTCCGCCTCGAAGGCGGTGTGCGGCTCGGGGTAGGCGCGCAGGCGCCAGTGCAGCGCATGGGCATGCAGGGCCGCCACGTGGTCCGGGCGCGTCGCGCGCTCGCCGCGGCCCACGGCGTCGCGCAAGGCCTCGGTGTACAACGCGCCGAGCATCACGGCGGACTGGATCTCGCTGTCCACCGCCAGCACCGCGGCATCCGCCTCGGCGAAGCGCCCCGCCTGCACATCGGGCAGCGCGGCCCGCGCGGCGGCGGCCAGGCGCCGGCGCAGGGCGTCGAGCTGCGGGTCGCCGGTGCGCAGGTCCAATCCGAAGCCTTCGCGCGGCGCGGTGGGCGCCGCCTCGGGGGCGGCGGCGCCATCCGCCAGCTTCTGCCGCGCGCCCGGCACCAGCGTGCCCTGCTGCCAGGTGGCTTCGACGGCCGGCAGTTCGTCGAAGAACGAACCCAGCTCGTCGATCCTGGCCTCGTCCGCCACCTCCACCCGCACCGTCGTCGCGAAGTAGTACAGCCGCGTCGCCGCATCGGTCTGGCGCCGCGCCAGCGCCTGGGCGATGCCCGGCATCGGCAGGTAGGCGTTGCCGCGGTTGTCGTGGGTCCAGGCGCCTTCCGCGTGCTGACGCCATCCGACGCTGCCGCGCCAGCCGTCGGCGCGCGCGGGCAGGCGCGGCACCGGCGCCGCGGCGCCCTCGCGCAGCATCAGCCCGAGCGGTTTCAAAAGCTGGAAGCGCGGCTCGGGATGGTCCATCCACTCCGCGTACACGCCGTTGACCATCACAGGCTTGCCGGGCGCCGCCGCGCCGAAGCCGGCTTTCTCCAGCGCCGCGCGCGCCCGCAGCGTCGCCGCGGTGGCACGCGCCTCTGCACGCCCGGCGCGTCCGGCCATCTCGGCGAACTTCGCCCGCAGGTCCGCGGTGACCTTGAACGACGCCGCGATGTGCTGCAGCATCGGCACCGCCGCGTCGGGCGCGACGTCCTCGTCCACCACATGCCACGCGATGTGCAGGCGCCGCGACGGATCGGCGTACAGATACAGGTGCGCGGGCTCGTCCAGCGAGTTCTGCGCGTAGCGGCCGGCGGAGATCTTCAGGCGCGCGTCTGCGAACGTCAGCGTGCGTTCGTGGCGCAGCGTCGCGTACGACGGCGAGAAGCCCGGCGGCCAGCGCTCGTACGCGGCCGCGGGGGCGTCGGGCGCCATCAGCGACACGGTCAGCAACTGCCGAAAAGCCGTGCTGCTGCCCAGCGATGCCATCCAGCCGAACTGCCGCTCGAAGCGGAAATGGATGCGCTGCGGATCGTCGTCCTGGGCCCCGCCCGCCCCGAACGGAACGACGCGAGGGGGCAGCGAAATCTCCCCCACCCCCTGCAAGGTGCGCGGCACCAGCCGATCACCGCCAAAGCCGAGCAGTCCGAACAGTGCCATCAGCAGAATCAACCGGTAAGCCATCGCAGCCATGAAGGTCCGGACCAGGGAACGGCGCGCCACTGCCAGCCGGCGTGGGTCACCGCATCGACGAACGGCGCCTTCATCTCCTGGGCGTCGAAGCGCCAAGCGTAGTCGAGTCGCGGCTGCGGCCGTCCGGCGGCGTCGAATTGCAATCCGAACACACGTTCGTGCTCGACCTGGAAGAACACCACGCCGCGCTGCGTGCTCCAGTCCAGCGACGCGCCGCCTGAGCCCGCGTCCGCGTCGAAGCGCGTGCGCTGATCGGTCACGCGCACGACGCCCGAGTCCGGATCGGGCTCGAGGATCAGGCGCACCACCTGCCGCATGCGGTGCGCCCGCGCCAGGTCCAGCCAGCGCGCATCGGCGAGGCGCCAGGTGACGACGATGCGGCCGTCCGCCTCTTCGCCGAGCGTCAGCGGCACGTCCGCCGCATTGACGGCCAGCAGCCGTTCGCGCAGCGCCGCGAGCGGCACGGGTGTGGTGCCCGCCGCCGCCGGCACCGTGCCCGCCCAGGCCACGCCACGGAAGAACACGAACGCGTACAGCAGCACGAGCGCGACGACGATGGCGGGCAGCACGCCGGGACGGTAGAGCCAGTGGCTGTCCGCCTCCGAATCGGCCTGTGACCGTGCCTGTGCCGGCGCGATGGCGCCCAGCGCGAGCAGGCGCCGCGTGGCGCCGCGTTCATCCGCGCCGGACACCATCACGAAGCTGCGCCCGACCTGCGCGATCTTCACCACGTCGCCCGCCGGCCGCGTTGCGGTGCGCAGTCCGTCGGGCCCGGGGTCGGGCCAGGATCCGAGCGCCTGCTCGGCGTAGGCCCGCGCCGCATGCTGCGCCGCCCCGGCCGTGGCGAAGCGGGCCACGATGGCGGCCCCTTCGGGCAGCACCACCATGTGCGCCGCCTCCGCTTGCCGGAACGGCGGCAGCGTGCCGGCGGCACGCAGGTCCGAGCCGGGCGCGCCGGCGGCATCCGGCCCGAACACGGCGGTGAGATCCGCGAACGCGCCGTCGCGCACCGCGAGAGCGGCTTTGCGCTCCACCCAGCCATGCGCGCTCGCCTGCTGCGCGCCCGGCGTCCAGCTCAGCGCAGCACGCGGCACGGCGCCCGTGGCCACCGCCAGGTGAAAGGCGAACTGCGGCAGCAGCACCAGGGCGAACAGCCCGGCCACGAACACCAGCGGCCGCAGCGAGACGCCCGACCGCGACATCATCAGGCCCATCACGGCCAGCACCACGGCGCCGAGCACCGCGGCCACGGTCATGGCCAGCAGGCCGGGGTTGTCGCGCAGCAGTGCGGCGGTGGCGCTCATGGCGTGATCCGCTCTGGATGGTCGAAAAGGTCGTCGAATGCGGCGATGGCCGGTTGAAGATCCACGTTCGCCGCCGGCAGCGCGCGCTGCACCGCGGGCAGCAGGCGCTTGAAAGCGCTGCGCATCCGCTGGCGGCGGTCTTTCGGGATGTGGCGCCACTCGCGCCGGGCATTCTGCGTGATGCGTTCGATGGCGCGGCGCGCGTGCGGGCCCACACGCTGCTGTTCGTCCGGCGCCAGGCCCGCGATCTCCAGCGTCGCCAGCGCCTGCCCGGCCTGGCCGCCGTCCAGCTCGGCGATCAGCGCGGCGACGAAGCCGCCGTCCGTGCGCAGTCGCGCGATGGCGGCGGCGCGCACCTCGTCGGAATTCCATTCGTCGGTGAAGCGGATCAGCTCGGAGAAGTCGCGCTTCGGGTCCAGCGTCGGAATGCTGGCCAGGTTCTGCGCTCTTACTTCGCGCTTGTGGCCCGCACGATGGACGAGCCCGGCGAGCTGCCCCCCGCCCGCGCCCACCAGCCGACAACCCAGGAAACCGGCGCCGAGCAGCACGGCGCCGGCCGCGCAGACGGCCCACGGCAGCAACACGGCCGTGTGCGCGACGCCGAACGCGAAACGGGGATACAGCGTGATCACCACGAGCAGCATGCTGAGCAGGGGCGGCACGTGCACGAAGGCCACGGTGAGCAGCCTCACGGCCTTGCCCGGATGCCTCGCGAATTCCAGCCGCGCCAGGGCGAGGACGAGAAAACACAGCGACGCGAACACCACCAGCAGGTACTGCCAGACCCGGGCCATGCCCAGCCGGTCGAAGCCGCCTTCGGCCACCGCGCAGCACAGCGCGATCGCCAGCAGAACCCACAGCGCGCCGAACAGCAGGATGCCGGCGAAGGCACCGCCGCCGTCGTCGCGCTTGCGGGCGAGTTCGAGCAGCAGCACCTGCACCGGAACGAGATACACCAGGGCCGCGAGCGCCAGGCAGATCGTGCCGATGATGCGGGCCATCGCCGAAGGAAAGAGAAAAAGAAAGAACGCCGGCTCGCAAGCCGCCCGATCAGCGCTTGGGCGGATGCAGACCGCTCATGCCCGGGAACAGCGTCTCGGCCTGCCGGGCCATCTGCTCCTGCATCTGCAGGAACATCGCCTTGCTCTGTTCCAGGTAGTTGCCCATCAGGCCCTGCATCACCGGCGCCTGGCCTTGCAGGAACTGCGTCCACAGCTCCGGGCTCATCGCCTTCGGGTCGTACAGGCCCTGCGACTGCTCGGCGATGCGCTGCTGGATGTCGGTGAAGGTCTGCAGGTTCTTCTCGAGGTACGAGCCCATCATGCCCTGCATCGCGTGGCCGTAGAAGCGGATGATCTGCGACAGCATCTGCGTGCTGAAGATCGGCACGCCGCCGGTCTCTTCCTCGAGGATGATCTGCAGCAGGATGCTGCGCGTCAGGTCTTCGCCGGTCTTCGCGTCGCGCACCACGAAGGCCTCGCCCGACATCACCATCTGCTTGACGTCGGCCAGCGTGATGTAGCTGCTCGAACGTGTGTCGTACAGGCGCCGGTTGGGGTACTTCTTCAGCACCCGCAGCGCGGCGTCGTCGGCCTTCGCTGCGCTGGCGGGCGGGGCGGCCTTGGTCGTTCGGCGGGTGGCGGGCATGGGCAGTGGACTCCGTTGGGCTTGCATGGTGCAGGGCACAAAGATTCTAAGAAGCGCCCACGGAGCACCCGAAGGGGTTTACCCCGGCGCCTCGGGCGCGAGCCCAGGGCGCGTCAACACACCGCCAGCGTGCCCGGCTCGCCCTCGGCCACGCGGCCTATGAGCGCGGCGCCGTCGAATCCATGGCGCGCGAATACCGCGCGCACGGCGTCCACCGCCTGCGGCGCGCACGCCACCAGCAGGCCGCCGCTGGTCTGCGGATCGGTGAGCAGCGCGCGCTCGGTGGCGTCGAAGCCTTCGGGCAGCCTCACGTCGTGCCCGTAGCCGGCCCAGTTGCGGCCCGACGCGCCGGTGACCAGGCCGCGCGCGGCCAGTTCGCGCACGCCGTCGAGCAAGGGCACGGCGGTCCAGTCGATCTCGACGCGGCAGCGCGCGCCGCGCGCCATCTCCAGCGCATGGCCGGCCAGGCCGAAGCCGGTGACGTCGGTCAGCGCGTGCACGCCGTCGAGCGCCGCGAGCTCCGGCCCCGGCGTGTTCAGCCGCGTGGTCGTGGCGATCATGCGCGCGTAGCCGGCCTCGCCCAGCTCGCCCTTCTTCAGCGCCGCGCTCATCACGCCGACACCCAGCGGCTTGCCCAGCACCAGCACGTCGCCCGGCTTCGCGTCGGCGTTGCGCCCGACGCGCTTCGGGTGCACCAGCCCGAGCGCGACCAGGCCGTAGATCGCCTCGACCGAGTCGATGGTGTGGCCGCCCGCCACCGGAATGCCCGCGGCGCGGCACACCGAGGCGCCGCCTTCGAGGATGCGGCCGATGGTGTGGGTCGACAGCACGTTGATCGGCATGCCCACCAGCGCCAGCGCGAGGATGGGCTTGCCGCCCATCGCGTAGACGTCGCTGATCGCGTTGGTGGCGGCGATGCGGCCGAAGTCGAACGGGTCGTCGACGATGGGCATGAAGAAGTCGGTGGTGGCCACCAGCGCCTGCTCGTCGTTGAGCTGGTACACCGCCGCGTCGTCGGAGGTCTCGATGCCGACCAGCAGCTCCCGCGGCGCGGCCATCGCGGCGGTGCCTTCGAGGATCTTCGTCAGCACGCCGGGCGCGATCTTGCAGCCGCAGCCGCCGCCGTGCGACAGCGAGGTCAGGCGCGGCTCGGCGGCGGCGGCGTGGGCAGTGGCGTGGGGGTCGGCAGCGTTCATCCGCCGAGCATAGCCGGGCTATGATCGCGGCGTTGGTGCTCGTCGAGGCGTTCCGCCGAGACGGTTCAACGGGAATCAGGAAGGAAACGGCCGGCACGGCCCGCTCCCAACCTGAGCTGCCCCCGCAACGGTAAGCGGACGCAGGCCAAGCCTCGGCGGCACGGCCCGCGGCGCGTGACACACGGCCACTGGAAGCGCATCGCCTCGCCGCGCTGCGCCCTGGGAAGGCGTCGCGCGCAGTCTCCGTCAGCCCGGATACCGGCCAACGAGGTGGCGCGCCGCGCGAGCGGCCCGCCGTGAGGCGCCAGGCCGCGGGGAAGCGGCGCGGGCGCGTTTGTGATCCTTCTTTCATCATGACCGAGTCGTCTTCCCGCCGCGCTGCGCGCAGCACGATCGCGCGCGCCATCGCCGGCGCCCTTCCCTTCATCGCCTGTCCGCCAGCGCTGGCGCAAGCCGTCGCCGCGCTGGACAGCGTCGTCATCAGCGGCACGCGCGAGCCGCTGGCGCTGGAGCGGCTGGCGGCCGACGTGGTCGTGATCGACGCCGACACCATCCGCCAGTCCAGCGCCGATTCGGTCGCCGATCTGCTGCGCCGCCAGGCCGGCGTGCAGCTCTCGCGCAGCGGCGGGCCGGGGCAGAGCGCGGGCGTCTTCATCCGCGGCGCCTCGTCCGGCCAGTCGGCGGTGTTCGTCGACGGCGTGCGCGTCGGCTCGGCCACGCTCGGCTCGCCGTCGCTCGAAAGCCTGTCGCTGGCGCAGATCGAACGCATCGAGGTGCTGCGCGGCCCCGGCTCCAGCCTCTACGGCGCCGACGCGCTGGGCGGCGTGATCAACATCTACACGCGCCGCGGCGACGGCCCGGCGCGCATCGACGCGCATGCCGCGATCGGCGGCTACGGCAGCAACCAGGCCTCGCTGGCGGTCAGCGGCGGCGTCGGCGACTGGGATCTGGCCGGCTCGCTGTCGCATGAGAAGAGCGACGGCGTCTCCGCCGTGCGGCCGGGCGACCTGTTCGGCAACCACAACCCCGACGACGACGGCTACCGCCTCGACAGCGCCCAGGCGCAGATCGGCTTCAAGCCCGCGGCCGGGCACCGCATCGGGCTGGTGGCCACCACGAGCCGGCTCAACGCGCAGTACGACAGCAGCGAGTACCCGCCGCCGACCTTCGCGCCCGACAACACGCCCGACTTCCGCAACAAGCTGAACACGCGCACCGTGGCGCTGGACTACCGCGGCGCGCTGACGCCCGAGCTGGTCGGCAGCGCCCGCATCGACAGCCAGCGCGACGACTCCAAGACCGGCGGCAACGGCATCGCCCACTACCGCACCACGCGCCAGGGCGCCTCGGCGCAACTGGCGTGGAAGGCCGGCGCGATCGGGCAACTGGTGGGCGCGCTGGAGCACGTGGAGGAGAAGGCCCTGTCCAGCGACATCGGCCCCGGCTCGCTGAAGCGCCGCAACAGCGCGCTGGTGCTGGAGCTCACCGGCGACGCCGGGCCGTGGTCGTGGCAGCTCGACGCGCGCCACGACGACAACTCGGCCTACGGCAACGTCAACACCGGCCGCATCGGCGGCGCCTTCGCCTTCGCGCCCGGCTGGAAGCTGCGCGCGCTGGCTGGCACCACCTTCCGCGCGCCGACCTTCAACGACCTGTACTACCCCGGCTACGGCGTCGAGACGCTGGAGCCCGAGCGCGGGCGCGGCATCGAGCTGGGCGTGGCGTGGCAGGGCGACGGCAGCGAAGCGGCGGCCACCGTCTACCGCAACCGCGTGCGCAACCTGATCGGCTACCAGGGCGACGCCACGCAGTGCCCCGACCCGGCGGCCTACCCCTTCGGCTGCGCCGGCAACACCGCGCGCGCCAAGCTCGACGGCGCCACGCTCTCGGGGGCGCAGCGCTTGGGCGCGCTCGCGCTGCGCGCGCAGATCGACTTCGTCGACGCGAAGGACACCGACAGCGGCGAGCGCCTGGCGCGCCGTGCCAAGCACCAGGAGACGCTGTCGGCCGACTGGGACGGCGGAAGCTGGAGCGTCGGTGCCGCCGTGCTGAACCTGGCCAGCCGTCCCGACGGCGGCAAGCGGCTCGGCGGCGAGACCACGCTCGACCTGAAGGCCGCCTGGCGCTTCCTGCCGCAGTGGTCGCTGGAGGCCAAGCTGCTGAACGCCACCGACGAGCGCATCGAACCGGCGCGCGACTACCAGGGCCTGGGCCGGCAGGCCTGGATCGGCGTGCGCTACTCGGGCGGCTGGTGAGGTGAACCTCGCGGGCGCGGGCATGGGCGCGGGCACAATGGCCGCATGCCCTTCGGCCCCTCGCCCGCGCGTGCCTGGATGCGCCTGCCCTCCGGCGCGCGCCTGGACCTCATCACCCCCGACCCCTGCGCCTGGACCGACACGGACCTCGCGGTGCGCCTGTCGCGCACCGCGCGCTGGGGCGGCGAATCGGTGTGGCCGCTGCCGCTGTCGGTGGCCCAGCACTCGCTGCTGGTGCTGGAGCTGCGCCGGGCGGCGGCCCCCGCGCCGCTGAGCGCCGACGACGAACTGCTGGAGCTGCTGCACGATGCCGAGGAGGCCTTCCTCGGCTTCGACTGCATCGGCCCGCTCAAGGCCGTGCTGGGCGAGCCCTTCCGCGCGGTGGGCGAGCAGCTCATGCGCGCCGTGGCGCGGCGCTACCGCCTGCCGCCCTGGACGGCCGAGCAGCACCGCCTGCACAAGCTCGCCGACACCGCCGCGGCGGCCAGCGAGGCCGTGCACTGCGTCGGCTGGACGCAGGCCGAAGTGCGCGACATCCTGAAAATCGCGGCGCCCATCGCCGAGGCCGACCCGCTGGCCGCGCGCTACGGCGACCGGCCCTGGGAGCCCTGGCCGCTGGACGTGGCGGCGCAGCGCTTCCATGCCGAGCTGCGGGCGCTGTGCGCGCGCCGCGACGCCCCGGCCTGATCAGGCGCCGGCGCGCAAGGTCTTCGCCGCCGCCACCATGTTGGCCAGCGCGGGAATCACCTCGGGCCACTGGCGGGTCTTCAGGCCGCAGTCGGGATTGACCCACAGCCGCTCGGCCGGCAGCCGCTGCGCCGCCTTCCTCATCAGTTGCACGATGTGCTCCTGCGTCGGGATGTTGGGCGAGTGGATGTCGTAGACGCCCGGGCCGATCTGGTTCGGGTAGCGGAAGTTCTCGAACGCGTCGAGCAGCTCCATGTCGGAGCGCGAGGTCTCGATGGTGATCACGTCGGCGTCCATCCCGGCGATCGACGCGATGATGTCGTTGAACTCCGAGTAGCACATGTGGGTGTGGATCTGGGTCTCGTCGCGCACGCCGTTGGCCGTGATGCGGAAGCTCTCCACCGCCCAGTCCAGATAGCTCTTCCACTGCGCGCGGCGCAGCGGCAGGCCCTCGCGCAGCGCGGCCTCGTCGATCTGGATCACGCGCACGCCGGCCTTCTCCAGGTCGAGCACCTCCTCGCGGATCGCCAGCGCGAGCTGCCTGCACGACACGCAGCGCGGCTGGTCGTCGCGCACGAACGACCAGTTCAGGATCGTCACCGGCCCGGTCAGCATGCCCTTCATCGGCTTGTCGGTCAGCGACTGGGCGTAGGTGATCCACTCCACCGTCATCGCCTTCGGGCGGCTGATGTCGCCGAACAGGATCGGCGGCTTCACGCAGCGCGAACCGTAGCTCTGCACCCAGCCGAACTGGCTGAACGCGTAGCCTTCGAGCTGCTCGCCGAAGTACTCGACCATGTCGTTGCGCTCGGCCTCGCCGTGCACCAGCACGTCCAGGCCCAGCTTCTCCTGCTCGCGCACGCTGCGCTCGATCTCCGCCTTCATCGCGTCGCGGTAGCCCTGCTCGCCCAGGCGCCCGGCCTTGAATTCGCCGCGCGCATGGCGGATCTCGGCGGTCTGCGGGAAGGAGCCGATCGTCGTGGTCGGGTAGGCGGGCAGCTTCAGCAAGGCGGCCTGCCGGGAGGCGCGTTCGGCATAGGCGCTGCGGCGCTGGCCCAGGCGCGGCGTGATCTTCGCCACCGCCGCCTGCACCGCCGGGTTGTGCACACGCGGCGAGGCGCGGCGCGACGCCAGGGCCGCCCGGTTGGCCGCCAGCTCGGCCCGCACCGCATCGCGGCCTTCGCGCAGCGCCTTGCCGAGCACGCGCAGCTCGTCGAGCTTCTGCAGCGCGAAGGCGAGCCACGATTTCAGCTCGGCGTCGAGCTTCTGTTCGCTGTCCAGGTCCACCGGCACGTGCAGCAGCGAGCACGAGGGCGCGATCCACAGGCGTTCGCCCAGGCGCCGCGCCAGCGGTTCGATCCAGTCGAGCACCGCCGTCAGGTCGGTCTTCCAGATGTTGCGGCCGTTGATCACGCCCAGCGACAGCACCTTGCCGGCGGCCAGCAGCTCGATCAGCGGCGCCACGCCGTCGCGGTCGTTGATGGCGTCCACGTGCAGGCCGGCCACCGGCAGGCCGGCCGCCAGGCGGGCGTTCTCCTGCAAGGGGCCGAAGTAGGTGGCCAGCAGGATCTTCACCCCGCTGCCCGCGAGCCGCTGGTAGGCGGTCTCGAAGGCCCGCTGCCAGGCGGCGTCGAGTTCCGTCACGAGGATGGGCTCGTCGATCTGCACCCATTCGACGCCCTGGGCGGCCAGCGTGCCGAGCAGTTCGGCATAAGCGGGCACCAGCCGCTCCAGCAGCGCCAGCTTGTCGGAATCGTCCTTGGCCTTGCCGATCGCGAGGTAGGTGAGCGGGCCCACGATCACCGGCTTGGCCTTGACGCCCTGCGCCTTCGCTTCCGCGAGCTGCGCCAGCAGGCGCGAGGCGTCGAGCGTGAAGCGCGTGGCGGCCGTGAACTCGGGGACGATGTAGTGGTAGTTGGTGTCGAACCACTTGGTCATCTCCCCGGCCGCCACGCCGCCGCAGCACGCGGCGTGCTCGTCGGTGCCCTTGGCCGAACGGCCGCGGGCGACGCGGAAGTAGTTGTCCAGCACGTCGCCGTGGAAGCCCTGCACGCGCTCGGGCAGGTTGCCGAGCAGGAAGCTGGTGTCCAGCACCTGGTCGTAGAACGAGAAGTCGCCCACGGGCACCCAGTCCAGGCCGGCCTGGTTCTGCCAGTGGCGCCGGCGCAGTTGCGCGCCCAGCGCCTTCAGTTCGTCGCGCGAGGACTCGCCCTTCCAGTACGACTCGAGGGCGAACTTCAGTTCGCGCCGGGCGCCGATGCGGGGAAAGCCGAGGTTGTGGATCGTGGTCATGCGCCGCCTCATCAACAGGAGATCAATGGAAAACCGGGAACGGCCGGCATCGTAGAAAGGCGGTTCAATGAAGTAAAATGGTCTTATCTCACGTATCCATGAATTTCATTCACTCATCATGCTGGAGCGCATCCACCTGGCCGTCGTGCAGGAAGTCGAGAGGCAGGGTTCGCTGACCGCCGCGGCCGAGGTGCTGCACGTCACCCAGTCGGCGCTGAGCCACAGCATGAAGAAGCTCGAGCAGCAGCTCGGCACCGACGTCTGGCTGCGCGAGGGCCGCAGCCTGCGGCTCACGCAGGCCGGCCAGTACCTGCTGGCCGTGGCCAACCGCGTGCTGCCGCAGTTCGGCCAGGCCGAGGCGCGGCTGCGCCAGTTCGCCCAGGGCGAGCGCGGCAGCCTGCGCATCGGCATGGAGTGCCACCCGTGCTACCAGTGGCTGCTGAAGGTCGTCTCGCCCTACCTCGCCGCCTGGCCCGACGTGGACGTGGACGTGAAGCAGAAATTCCAGTTCGGCGGCATCGGTGCGCTGTTCGGCTACGAGATCGAGCTGCTGGTCACGCCCGACCCGCTGTTCAAGCCCGGGCTCCACTTCGAGCCGGTGTTCGACTACGAGCAGGTGCTGGTCGTCGCCAGGGGCCATCCGCTCGCCGCGGCGGCGCACGTGAAGCCGCGGCAGCTCGCCAGCGAGGTGCTGATCACCTACCCGGTGGACATCGAGCGGCTGGACGTCTACAACCAGTTCCTGCTGCCGGCGGGCATCACGCCCCGGCGCCACAAGACGATAGAGACCACCGACATCATGCTGCAGATGGTTGCCAGCGGCCGCGGCGTGGCCGCGCTGCCGCGCTGGCTGGTGCAGGAGTACGCGGCCCGGCTCGACGTCGTGCCGGTGCGCCTGGGGCCGCGCGGCATCGCCAAGCAGATCTTCCTCGGCGCGCGCGAGGCCGATACCGCCATAGACTACATACGCGCCTTCGTCGAACTCGCCCGCCGCCCCTCCGCATGAACGCCCCCGCTGACCGCAAACCCCTTCCGCTGCCGGCGGGCCACCGCAAGGTGCTGCTGCATTCGTGCTGCGCGCCCTGCTCCGGCGAGGTGATGGAGGCCATGCTCGCCTCGGGCATCGACTACACCATCTTCTTCTACAACCCCAACATCCACCCGCTCAAGGAATACGAGCTGCGCAAGAACGAGAACATCCGCTTCGCCGAGAAGTTCGGCGTGCCCTTCATCGACGCCGACTACGACCGCGACAACTGGTTCGAGCGCGCCAGGGGCATGGAGCACGAACCCGAGCGCGGCATCCGCTGCACGATGTGCTTCGACATGCGCTTCGAGCGCACCGCGCTGTACGCGCACGAACACGGCTTTCCGGTGATGACCAGCTCGCTGGGCATCTCGCGCTGGAAGAACATGGCGCAGATCAACGACTGCGGCACGCGCGCCGCGGCGCGCTACCCGGGCCTGACGTACTGGGACTACAACTGGCGCAAGGGTGGCGGCTCGGCGCGCATGATCGAGATCAGCAAGCGCGAGAACTTCTACCAGCAGGAGTACTGCGGCTGCGTCTACTCGCTGCGCGACACCAACGAGCACCGGGTGGCGCAGGGGCGCGCGCGCATCCAGTTGGGGGTGCTTTATTACGGCAAGGGTGAGGGGTCGGAAGGGGAGGCTTGAGCGCGGCTGGCCGGTCGAGGCCGGGTTCCGCCTTTCGACTGCGAACGCCGAGGCGCTGTCGATCAGTGGATGACCTGCTGTAAGAACGCCCTGGTCGGACCACCTGCTGCGGGGCGAGGTCCCGGGATAGATTTCGACTGACAGTTCGACCCGCGGGGCCGCCGCACCAAATCAACTTGGGGCGCCTTTGTTTGGACCCGTCCTGCACACAGATGGTTCGTCGGACTGGGCCCCCGGGCATTCAACCCTCCAAAACAGCAGGCATGGGTTTCGCTTGTAATGACAAGTCATCACAAGTTGATGAAGTCCGTCGTTTTTTTGGAGGCTTCAATGCTCAGACGCTCTGTACTTCATGCCATCGGTGCCACCGGCGTGCTGGCATACGCTGCTCCGGTCTTCGCCCAGGCCAACCCCATCCGCATTGGCTTTCAGACCGGGGACATCAATGTTCTTCTGATGTACGCCCAGCAGGCCGGCGTGCTGGCCCGCAACGGCCTCGACGTGAAGCTCACGCCATTTCCCGCGGGACCGGCCATGCTCCCAGCGCTGGCCGCAGGCGAAGTCGACCTGGCGTGGATGGGTGAGTTTCCGGCGGTCACGGGCTATTCGAACGGCATGCCGATCGAGATCCTGATGATGGAGCGACTGGACTTCACCAACGTCCGGCTCGTCGCAAATCCAGCGGCAAACATCCGCAGTCTTGCCGACCTCAAGGGCAAGAAGATCGGCGTGTCCATTGGATCGACCAGCCACAACCACCTTCTGCGCGCGCTTGCGCAAGGTGACCTAAAGCAGACGGACGTCACCCTGGTGAACCTGACGCCGGCCAACATGCCGCCGGCCTACATCGCGGGGCAGATCGATGCCGCGCTGACCTGGGAGCCCAATGTCGGACTGATGGAGAAGGCGGGGGCCCGGCCGATCGCCACGACGCAGAGCCTGGGGATGATCACCGGCGGCATCTGGGTGGCGCGCCAAGCCTTCACCCGAGACAAGCCCGACACAGTACAGCGCTTCCTGCGCTCTTGGCGGGAATCACAGGCGGCCTATGCCAGCAACCCTGCCGAAGTGCGCCAATACGAGGCCAAGCGCGTGGGCCAGACGCCGCAGGAGTTCGATGCATTGATCGCTCGCCAAACGGCAAGCCACCCGCCGTTCGAGCAGTTGCTCACCGCTGACTTCATGGGGCCGCCGGGCCAGGAGCTGGATTCGCGCCTGATGAAGCACCTGCAGTCCATCGGCTCGTTCCTGCTCACCGAGAAGCGAATCAGCGCGCTGCCCTCCGACTGGAGCCGGATCTTCAACACGCGCCCTATCCAGGAACTGCTGCGGGCAGAAAAGCGCTGATCCTTCCTTCACTCCATCCAACGACATGAAGCCTCTCGACACCACCAAGCTCACTGCCTTGCAGCAACGCATCGTGCAGGGCATAACCCACGAGGCTTGGCTCGCGCTCACACGTGAGCTCGTCACCACCGGGCAGCCCGACGCCGAGAATCCGTTGGATCCGGACATGCCTTCCGGTAGCGAAGAGAAGATCGCGACCTGCGTCGCCGGCAAGTTGCGCGAGCTCGGCCTCGACGTGCAGTTGCAAGCGAAGCAGCCCGGCCGACCGAACGTGATCGGTACCTGGACAGGCACCGAGCCGGGTCCGACGGTGATACTGAACGACCATCTCGATGTCTATCCGGCTGGCGACCCGGCAGGGTGGACCGAAACCGGCGGTGAGCCCTATCGACCGACCGTCCGCGACGACAAGCTGTACGCGCGCGGCACCTCGGACACACGCGGCAACCTAGCTTGCACGCTGCTGGCAGTCAAGGCCCTGCGCGACGCCGGCGTCGAGTTGCGTGGAACGCTCAAGTGCATTTACACGGTCGACGAGGAGAAGCACGGCCCCAATGGCGCAATCTACTTGCTGGAAGAACTCGGCGTACGAGGTGACTTCGAGATCACGGCAGAGCCTAGCGGCTGGACACGATCGGTCGACGAGTGGGGGATCGGGATCGCCGTTGCACACTCCGGCAACTGCCTGGTGGAGATCACCGTCGAGGGCACACAGTCCCATCTGTGGCGCCCGGACACGGGCGTGAACGCGATCACGCACATGGCCAAGGTTGTCTCGGCGCTCCAACTGCTCGAACTCACCCATGAAGAGCCCGAGTTGTATGGTGGCACGCGGCCGATGGTCTGCTTCACACGCATGCGCGCGGGCGAGCCTCGCGAAATGCAGTTCACGCCGGCGAGAGCTGTAGCCATCGCGGCTGTGGTCGGTCTCGTGCCGGGCATGACCATGGAGTCGATCCTCACAGACATCCGTCGCGTACTCGACACGCGGATGGCGGCGGACCCCACCCTGAAAGTGCATGTCCGGCAGGTACCCGGTTCGCTCTTCGTCCCGGCGACGAAGGAAGTGCCCGCGCATGCGGAACCGGTCGCCTCCCTCGCCCGGGCCTACCAGAGCGTGTTCGGCGAGGCTCCCATGCTCTACCGCAAGAACGCGTACTGCGACACGATTCGCTTCTCGCACGCCGGGATTCCGTCGGTGACCTTCGGACCGGGCGAAGACGGCTGGCCACCCACGAACGAGTACATCCACACACCCAAGGCGGTTCCGGCAACGCAGGTGCTCGCCCTCGCCATGCTGCGGCTCTTCGGCGCCGAAGGCACCTGAACGCCATGGATCTGAGCGACACGCCACAACTGGCGACACACCTGACAGCGCCCCCCACCGGCCGGCCGGGCATGCCACGCGAGATACTGCGCTTCGAAGGTGTGGGGCTCGCCTATGGCGAACATGCTGTGCTGCGCGATGTGTCGTTCAGTGTGCGCAGCGGCGAAACCATTGCACTGCTCGGCCCGTCGGGCTGCGGCAAAACAACGCTGCTGAACATCGTCGCCGGCTTCCTGCGGCCCACCGCCGGGGTGGCACTGTGCGACAACCGCGAGATTTCTGAGCCAGGGCCGGACCGTGGCGTCGTTTTTCAGTCCTATGCCTTGTTCGACTGGATGACAGTCGCCGAGAACATCGCATTCAGCTTGCGCTGCGCCGGCGCGCCGAAGGAGCAGCAGCACGAAACCGCGCGCCGCATGGCGTCACTGGTCGGGCTGTCCGGCTTCGAGCGCTCCTATCCCTACCAGCTCTCGGGCGGGATGCGACAGCGGTGCGGCCTCGCGCGGGTTCTCGCTGCGAGCCCGAGCGTCATGCTGATGGACGAACCCTTTGCCGCGGTGGACGTACAGACGCGAGAGACGCTGCAGGAGGAGATCCTGCGCATTCAGGCCTCCACCGGCTGCACGATCTTGTTCGTGACGCACAGCATCGACGAGGCCGTGTTCCTGGGCGACCGGATCTTCTTGATGCTCAAGGACGGCCAGGGACGCTTCGAGGAGTTCCCTGTCGCGCTGCCGGAGCCGCGCGACCAATCCGAGAACCGGCTTCATCCAGAGTTCCTGTCAGTGCGTGAGAAGGTCTACCGCGCCATGCGCGGCATAGGCCATTGAAGAAGGGAATCATGACCACGTCGACGACTTCGGGCAGGCGAAGCGCTTATGTCCTGCTGGCAGTGCTGTCGCCCGTCGCATTGCTGATGTTGTGGATCGCAGCCACCCAACTTGGCTGGGTGCGCAGTGCCTTGCTGCCATCCCCAGCAAGTGTGCTTGCGACGCTGCAGGAAATGGTGTCGCAGGGCTACTCTGGCGTCAGCTTGATCGCGCACGTGTCTGCGAGCTTGCTGCGCGTAGGATCGGCGTTTGCACTGGGCTGCCTGCTCGGCGTCTCAATCGGCATGATGAGGGGTCGCATCCCAGCGGTCGACGCAATCTTCCTGGTGCCTTCGGAGTTGCTGCGCCCGATCCCCCCGCTCGGCCTGATCCCCCTGTTCATCCTCTGGTTCGGCATTGGCGAGACATCGAAGATCCTGCTGATCTTCATGTCGGTTTTTCTGATCATGATGATCAACACCCAAGCCGGTGCGCGCAGCTGCGCCGAGGACTCGCTGCGTGCGGCCCAGACGCTCGGCGCCAGCCGCCTTCAGATCTTCCGGCATGTCGTGCTGCCCTCCGCGCTGCCGCAGATCGTGACCGGAATGCGCGTGGCTTTGGGCACGGCTCTGTCCATCCTCGTCGCATCCGAACTGCTCGGGGGTGATCGCGGACTCGGCTTCATCGTCCTCGATGCCAGCAACTTCTTCCGAACCGCCCACGTGTTTGCCGGGATCATCCTCATCGGCCTGATCGGACTGGTCAGTGATCGTGGGCTGGCAGCCATCGGGCGTCGACTGGTTCATTGGGAGGGCAAGCGCTGAAACCTGCACGCACACCCGCGGCGCCCCTGGCGCTCACGAACATCGACAGACTGCCATTCCATGCGCAGGTGCGCGAGACGATTCGTGCGCGCATTCTCGACGGCACTCACCTGCCCGACCAGCAGTTGCCGTCAGAGAACGAGATGACCGCGATGTTCCGTGTGAGCCGGATCACGATCCGCCACGCGCTGCAAGACCTGCAGAACGAGGGCCTGATCTACCGCTTGCACGGCAAGGGCACTTACGTGTCTCGCCCTCGCGCGACACAGGACCTCACACGCCTGCAAAGCTTTGGCGAGGCGATGCGCCCGCTGGGATACGAGACCTTCTCGAAGCTGATCAGCATCAAGCAACTGAAGCCACCGTCGGCCGTGGCAGAGCGGCTGGGCCTGCAACGCAACGAGAAAGCCTGCGAGATCAAACGCATCCGGTTCCTCAACCGCGAACGCGTGTCGATCGATGTCAGCTATTTCAAAACCCAGCTCGGAGCGTTGCTGGCTCGTGCGGATCTTGAATCCTCCGACATCTTCGTGATCCTCGAGCGCGATCTGGGCCTGACCTTGCAGCACGCAGACCTGGTGATCGGTGCGCGCCTTGCCGACGAGGCACAGGCCGCGCTGCTCGGGCTCGTTCCAGGGGCGGCCCTGCTCTACATCGATCGCGTCACGACCGACCAGTCGGGTCTTCCGGTCTCGTGCGAGCACCTGTTCCATCGGGGCGACGCCTATCACTTCCACGTTCGCGTTGAGCGCGAGCAGCATGCATGGCCCGCTGCTCGGCCGTTTTCAAAAGATTCGACATGACGCACTCCCTGCGTTTCGATGCGCTTCGTTCCGCCTATCGGACAGGAGTGTTGACGCCCGTCGAGGTCGTCGATCAAGTGCTTCGCACGATCGCCGCACGTGGAGAGGATCACGTCTGGGCCTTCGTTGCCGACGCCGAGGCCCTACGCCAGCGCGCGCGTACGCTTGCCGCACGGATGCACGAGATCGACCGCCTGCCCCTCTTCGGGCTGCCGTTCGGCGTGAAGGACAACGTCGACGTCGCCGGATCTCCCACGGCCTGCGGCTGCCCGACATATTCGCGTACGCCCGAGCTGTCATCGCAGGCGGTACAGAAGGCCCTGGACGCGGGTGCAATCTTCATCGGCAAGCAAACGCTCGACCAGTTCGCCACGGGACTCAATGGCACGCGCACACTCGGCGGTCACTGCCGCAACGTCTTCGATGCGGACTACATTCCCGGCGGCTCGAGCTCTGGATCGGGGGTGGCTGTCGCGGCAGGTCTGGTGAGTTTCTCACTGGGATCGGACACCGGTGGATCGGGACGCATTCCGGCCGCGATGAACAACATCGTCGGCGTTCGCCCCTCCATCGGGCGCGTCAGCACGAAGGGAATGGTCTACAACAATCGCCTCTTCGACTGCATCCCGATCTTCGCCTCGACCGTCGAGGAGGCGTACGTCGTCCTCGACGTGATCTCGGGCGCAGACTCCGACGAGCCCGTGCGCCCCTGGGGGCCCGGTGCCGGCACCAGGAACGCACCAGCCGACGGCATGTTCCATTTCGCGATCCCGAACCAGCTCGAGTTCTTTGGAGACACAACTTCGGCCGAGTGCTTTGCGCAGGCCGTCGCCCGCCTGAAAGGGCTCGGCGGCAGCTGCGTGGAGATTGATTTGGCGTCGTATCACGAGGCGGGCCGCATGATCTTCGAGAGCGGGCTCGTCGCGGAGCGGGTCGCCAGCTACGGCGACGTGCTGCACGCCAGCCCGCAGCAGCTCGTCCCCACGGTCGCCGCGATTCTCATGCGCGCGCGCAAGTACACGGCCGTCGATGCCTTCAACGCGATGTATCGCCTAGCAGAGCTGCAGTCGGAGTTCGCGCGGCAATTCCAGAACATCGACGTGCTCGTGACACCCACCCTCCCGCGTCCATACACCGTGCGCGAGATGCTGGAAGAGCCACTCGTCCGCAATGCGGAGATCGGCTACTACACCTACGGCGTCGGTCCGCTGGACCTCTGCGCCGTCGCCGTGCCATCGGCCCTGCGGCCCGACGGCTTGCCATTCGGCGTCTCGATCATCGGACGGTCGGGCTCCGACGATCTGCTGCGAGACCTCGGGCGCCGCTTCGAAGCTGCAACCGGTATCCCGCCGGGTGTGGCAGCGCTCCGGTGATGCAGCGGCCTGCATGGCAGTGATCGAGAAACCCCTCTTGCCGCAGCCGGGCCGCCCGAGATGACGGACGCAGCGGTGATAGGCACCCTGGCTATCCTGGGCGTCGCAGGGCTCGCGCACGGCATTTTCGGCATCGGCTTCGCGATGATCGCCACGCCTTTACTCGCGCTCTTTCTCGATTACACGACATCGCTGGTGCTGGCTGCGATCCCGTTGCTCGGCATGTCGGCTTGGTGGCTGGCGACCCATCGACACGCATTGCTGGCCGAACGCATCCCTGGCCGGCTGCTTGCGGGCATCGCCACCGGTTCTATCCTCGGCGTCGCCGTTCAGAGCGTGCTGCCGGCGCGAGCATCGATCCTGCTGCTCGCCGCCCTGCTGGCGATGAGCGTCTGCTTGCCCTGGTTGCTGAAGCGATGGAGCGCAGTCGACCCCCAGCAGGTGCGGCGCAACAGCGGCGCTTTCGCCGCACTGGCCGGCTTCACGGAGTCCTCACTCAACGTGGGCGCGCCCTTCATGGTGTTGTTCGGCGCCTTGGCGCATCTGAAACGTGTCGAGCAGTTGATCGTCCTGAACCTGTGCTTCTTCCTCGGCAAGTCGATCCAGGTGGGGCTGATTTCTCTGACCGGCACCCTGGGCCTCACGTCGCCTGCAATGCTGCTGGCCAGCACAGCCGTGGGCCTCGGGGGCTTCATCGCCGGAAACGCCTTAGCTGGCCGCTTGCTGGAAGCGACATTCCGCCGCGCATTGAACAGCTTTCTGATTGTGATTGTGGTCGCCCTGCTCCTTCGCGCAGGCATGTCGCCGCAGTAGGCAGGGCCATCTCCCTCGCCACGCTGCGCTCACTCGGCAACCGCTCGTTCATGAATGACTTTCTCAAATGCCACCGACCACGACCCGCTCGCCCGCGGCGACTTCGAGGTTGATGTTCTTGAGAACCTGGAAGGCGCCGAAGTGCTTGTTGACGTTCGTGAGCCGGATGGCGACTTCGGGAGCGGCGGTGCTCATGGCGGCGTGTTCCATCGGCGTTGGCAGGCGGCGGTCACAGGATGCGGCCAATGCGATCGGCGTAGGTGCGCATGGTCGGCACCATGGCGCTGATCTCGTCCAGCGAACGGCGGCTGCGCGGCGCGGAGATCGTCAGCGCGGCGATCACCTGACCCTCCCTGTTGCGGATCGGAACGGCGGCGCCGACGACGCCGCTGATGTATTCGGAGTCGTTCTTCGCGTAGCCCTGCGACTTCACCTTGCGAAGCTTGTCCGCGAGCATCCTGGGTTGGGTGACGGTGAACTCGGTCGTCGCTTCCCAGGGGCCGGTGGCGAGGAACCTGGCCAGTTGCTCCGCGTCCAGGTTCGCCAGGAAGACCTGGCCGCTGGACGTGCAATGCATCGGCGCGCGCTGCCCCGCCTGGAACTGCAGCGTCAGCGGCGATTGCCCCATCACGCTGGCGATGTACTCGACCTCGCCCATGGCCATCAGCGCGATGCCGCAGGTCTCGCCGGTGCGCTGCGCCACGGTGGCCAGCAGCGTCTGGATCGGCGCGTACACGATCGTCGACGACAGGATGGCCGTTGCCAGCCCGACGAGCTTGGGCGCCACCGCGTACTTCCCCTTGACCGGCATCTTCTGCAGGAAGTCCAGCCCCTCCAGCGTGGCGATCATCCGATGCGCGGTCGGCCGCGGCAGGTCGAGCATGTAGACGATGTCGGCCGCCGAGATCATGCCCATCTTCGACGCCAGTTCGATCACCGCGAACAGGCGGCCCACCGGCGTATCCGTCGACGTGGCCTCCACGGCCGCCCTGCGGTTCTTGGTGGCCATTGCGGCGCGCTCCTCAGGCTCTCGAAGGGATGGCATAGCGCTTGCGCAGAGTCGCGACCAGTTGCGATGCCAGCGAGCAGATCGCCATGTAGACCACCGCCACCGTCAGGTACATCTCGACCAGGCGCGCGTCGCGCTGCGCCACCTTGGAGGCCGCGCCGAGCAGGTCGGTGATCGAGAGCACGTACACGAGGGAGGTGTCCTGGAACAGGATGATGGTCTGCGTCAGCAGGATCGGGCTGACCGTGCGAAAGACCTGCGGCAGGATCACCAGCCGGTAGGTCTTGGCCGTGGACATTGCCAGCGCCTTGCAGGCCTCGTACTGCCCCTTCGGAATGGCCTTGAGGCCGGCGCGGATGATCTCGGCATAGTAGGCCGCCTCGAACAGCGTGAAGGTGATGAAGGCGGTCCACACCGGCCCGATGGTCACCGGCCTCGGCGCGCCGGTCACCCACATCAGCATGAGCGGCACGAGGAAGAAGAACCAGAACAGCACCATGATCAGCGGGATCGACCGCATCAGCGTGACGTAGCCGGTGGCCACACGCGCGGCCACCGGCACATCCAGGTGGCGGACCAGCGCCAGACCGGTTCCCAGCACCAGGCCGCCGAGAAATCCGACGGCGGTCAGCTCCAGCGAGAACACCAGGCCCTTGAACAGGAAAGGCAGCGCCTCTCCGACGACCGAGAAGTCGAGGTGCTGCATCTCAGGCCCCTTGCTTGCGCGTCGCCGCAGGCTGCGCAGCGTTCTTCGCGGGCTCCTGGCCCGGCGTGCGCAAGCGCTCTTCCATCCAGTGCATTCCGGCGTAGACGAGCAGCGCGAGCAGCAGGTACACCACGGTCGCCGAACCGAAGGCCTGGAAGGTCTGGAACGTGAACTCGTTGATCTGCCGCGCCTGCGCGGTCAGCTCCAGCAGGCCGATGGTCAGCGCAACCGATGTGTTCTTGAAAATGCCCATCACCTCGCTGGTGAGCGTCGGCATGATGATGCGCAGCGACTGGGGCAGAAGCACCAGTCTGTACATCTGCAATTCGGTCATGCCCAGGGCCTGCGCCGCAGAGCGCTGGCCCAGCGGCAGCGCCTCGATGCCCGCCCTCACCTGCTCGGCCACCCGGGCGGCCGTGTACAGCGACAGGCCGATCAGCGCCGGCACGAAGCTGCCCCAGGGCGGCGCCATCTTCTTGAACGCATCGCCGAGCGCGGCCGGCAACAGCTCCGGGAACACGAAGTACCACAGGAACATCTGCACGATGACCGGGATGTTGCGGAACACCTCGACGTACAGGCGAGCGGCCAGGGCCACGTGGCGATGGGTCGAGGTGCGGGCGCTGCCAACCAGGACGCCGATCACGAAGGCGACGCACCAGCCGGTGATCGCCAGCAGCAGCGTCCAGCCGACACCGGAGACGAGCCAGTCCAGGTAGCGCTCGTCGCCATCTTGAACGGTTTCCAGCAAGACAAACGACATGGCCCGATTCCGCGGCGACGATCCAGGGTCAGCCGTCGATCTTGTCGCTCGGCGCCTTGACCCGCTCCTTCAGCTTGTCGCTCATCGGGAAGGCCAGGTTCATGTTGCGCGGCGGGATCGGCGACTCGAACCACTTCTTGTAGAGCCTGTCGAACTCGCCGCTCTTCATCAGGCCGCCGAGCACGCCGTCCACCAGCGTCTTGAATTCCGCATCGTCCTTGCGGAACATCAGGCCGTAGTAGATGTTGTCGAAGTTGCTGCCGACGAGCGCGAACGCGCCGGGATTGCGCGCGTTGGCCTTTTCGCCGGCCACCAGGATGTCGTCTTCCAGCCAGGCGACGGCGCGACCGCTGTCCAGCGTGAGCATCGACTCGGCGTGGTCCTTGGCCTGGATGATGTTCAGTTCCAGCTTCTGGTCCTCGTTGACCTTGCGAGCGAATGCCACTGCGTTCGAACCTTGCGTGACCACGACGGTCTTGCCCTTCAGGTTCGAAGTCTGCTTGATGCCGGCGTCGGTGCGCACCAGCCACACCGGCTGGCTGACGAAGGTAGCGACGGAGAAACTCGCCTGCTTCTGACGCGCGGCGTTGTTGGCGGTGCCACCGCATTCGATGTCCACCGTGCCGTTGGCGACGAGCGGGATGCGGTTGGACGAGTTCACCGCCACCTGCTTGACCTCCAGCCTGGGCAGGTTGAGCTGCTGTTTCACCTTGGCGACGATCGCGTCGCACAGATCGATCGAGATGCCCACCGGCTTCTGCTGGCCGTCGAGGTAGGAGAACGGAATCGACGACTCGCGAAAGCCGAGCGTGATCGAGCCGGTTTCCTTGATCTTCTTCAGCGTGTCGCCCGTGGCTTGCGCGTGGGCCGACGAGGTCAGCGCGGCGCCGGCGAGGCAGGCCATGGTCAAGAGGGTGCGTGCGTTCATGAGTGACTCCGAGGGTGTGGAAGGGAACTGGCGGTTGAATGCGTGCCGCGGCTCAGTCGATGCGCTCGACGGCCTGGCCTGCCGAGTTCTTGGCTCCGTAGAGGCGGAGGACCTGCGCCAGCCGTTCGACGTCGTCGAGCGTGTTGAACATGGCGAACGAGATGCGGATGCCATCGCGCTCCGGCGAGACCCGCACCTGGTTGTTGGCGAAGTGCTCGGCCCACGGCCCGACGGGCACGCGCAGCACGTAGATGTGCGCCCGGTGTTCGCGCTTGCGCGGGCCGACCAGGGGGATGGCTTGCGCGTCCAGGATCTCGATCAGGCGGTCGCCCAGCGCCAGCACGTGCCGCTCGACGTTCTCGACGCCGACCTTCGTGATCATCTCGACCGCGGCATCGAGCGCCTGGATGTCCGGCAGATTGAGGTTGCCGATCTCGAAACGCGCGGCGTCCTTGCGCGTCGCCATGTCGTCGGGGCGGGCAATGTAGTCGGCCGGCGGGTTGGCCAGGCTCGACATCGCGAGGTACGCCGGCTGCAACTCATCCAGGCCGTCGCGCACGACCAGCACGCCCAGCCCCTGCGGCACCAGCAGCCCCTTGTGCGTACCGGCAGCCAGGATCGAGATGTTCAGCGCCTGCACGTCGACCGGCAGCACGCCGACCGACTGCATCGCGTCCACCACCAGGTAGATGCCGCGCTCCCTGCACAGGCGGCCGATGCTCGCCAGGTCGTGGCGCTGGCCGGCGTGGAAACTGACGTGCGACAGGCAGATCACCTTCGTGCGCTCGTCGATCAGGGGCCGGAAGGTGTCGGCACTGGCGATCTCGCTTTCGGCGGCCAGCTTGGCGAAGCGCACCTCGACACCTCGGCGACGCTGGTTCAGCCATGCATACGCAGCGTTCGGATGGTCGCCTTCGATCAGGACGACGTTGTCGCCGGCCGCGAATGGAATGGCGTGGGCGGCGATATTCATCCCTTCGGAGGTGTTTTTCGTGAAGGCGACCTCGCTGGGTTTGGCATTGAAGAGCGACGCCACACGAGCACGTGTCTGCTCGACGCGGCGCAGCCAGACCGGCTTCGGGCCTGCCGTCTCATGGCTTTCGGAATAGAAGTCGGTCAAGGCGCTGCGTACGCTGGTGGCCAACGGTGTCTGATGCGCCGAATCCAGGTACAGCATGCGCTTGGTCACCGGGAATTCGCTGCGGATCGCCGCAGCGTCGAATCTGGATGTCATGGGTCTCGCTCGCTGGTTGGAAAGCACGTGGCTTCGAGTCCGTTGCCCGTCGCGGCGGGCTGTCAACGGCGAAACTCTAGGATCGGACGTGAGCCACGGCGTCTCTGAATCCGAGACCCCGGAATGAGTCACGGGGGCCCGAAATTCGAGCGTTTACCCTTGATGTTCCTGCGAAGCAGGTCATCGAGAGGCGTCCGGATTTTGAGACGTAATTTTGCCGCGCACCAAAGTTGGATATCCGGAGCGCACCTATCGCGTGCCCGGGCTTCGAGGTGTCGGTTCACGCGGCGGCCGTCCGAAGACTCTCTCGTCGCGGATTCCGGACACCTCATAGACCTGCCGCCATCAACTGAAGCAGCCAAATTTCGGCACGCGCTTTCCGCGCCACCAAAGACAAAGGGCCTGGCGAAACCGCCAAGCCCTTGTTCCTTCTACCGAATCTGGTAGGCGCGAGAGGACTCGAACCTCCGACCCCCACCATGTCAAGGTGGTGCTCTAACCAGCTGAGCTACGCGCCTGCGAAAGCCGCTTAGTATAGCAGGCTTCGCGCTAGCGCCGACGCGCCGTCCGCACGCCGGCGATGCGCGCCACCTGCGCCAGCACCTGCGCCAGCCGCGTCGCGTCGCCGACCTCGACGGTGAAGGTCATCCAGGCGGTGCCGCCGCGCGCGTCCTTGACCGATTGGGTCTTCACGCCGGTCACGTTGACCTTCTCCTTGGCGAAGACCTCGGTGATGTCGCGCAGCAGGCCCTGCCGGTCGTTCGCCTCGACGGTCACGTCGACCGGGTACACCGCCGCGCCCTCGCCCTTGCGTTCGCCCCAGGCCACGGCGATGACGCGCTCGGGCGCGCGCGCGGCCATCTGGCGGAAGTTGACGCAGTCGGCGCGGTGGATCGCCACGCCCTTGCCGCGCGTGACGTAGCCGCCGATCGCGTCCGGCGGCGCCGGGCGGCAGCAGCGCGCCAGGCTGGTCAGCAGCGACTCGACGCCCACCACCAGCACGCCGCCCTGCGGCGCGCGCCCGGGCGCCTTGAGGTGCTTGGCGACGATGGCCTCGTCCTCGCTCGGCGCCGGCCCGGCCGGCCGCAGCAGGCTCTCGATGTTGCGCAGCGAGAACTCGTCCTTGCCCACCACCTCGAACAGCGCGTCGGCGTTGCGAAAACCCAGCCGCGCCGCCAGGTCGTCGAGCTTGACCGCGGTGCGGCCCTCGCGCTGCAGCAGCTTCTCCACCGCCTCGCGGCCGCGCGCGATGGTGTCGCGCTGCGCCAGCGCGTTGAACCACGCGCGCACCTTGGTCTTGCCGCGCGAGCTTTGCAGGTAGCCGAGTTCGGCGTTGAGCCAGTCGAGCGAGGGGCCGCCCTCCTTCGCCGCGTTGATCTCCACCGTCTGCCCGCTTCGCAGCGGCGTGTTCAGCGGCACCATCTGGCCGTCGACGCGCGCGCCGCGGCAGCGGTGGCCGAGGTCGGTGTGCAGCGCGTAGGCGAAGTCCACCGGCGTCGCGCCGGCCGGCAGCTCCACCACCGCCGCCTGCGGCGTGAAGACGTAGATGCGGTCGTCGAACACGCCGGCGCCGGCCGACCCGCCCTGCTGCTCGCCGCTGCTGCGCTCGACGAAGTCGCGCTCCCAGGCGAGCAACTGGCGCAGCACGGCCTTGCGCGCTTCGGCCACCTGGGCGTCGAAGTCGCTGCCGGCGCTGACGCCGGCGTAGCCCTTGACGCCGGCCTCCTTGTAGGCCCAGTGCGCCGCCACGCCGTGCTCGGCGTGCTCGTGCATCGCGCGCGTGCGGATCTGGATCTCCACCGGCCGACCCTCGGCGTCGAGCACCACGGTGTGCAGCGACTGGTAGCCGTTCGGCTTGGGCCGCGCGATGTAGTCGTCGAACTCGCCGGGCACTGGCGCCCAGGCCTCGTGCACGCGCGCCAGCACGGCGTAGCAGGCCGGCACGTCGGCGACGATCACGCGCATCGCGCGCACGTCGAACACGCGCGCGAAGTCCAGGCCCTTGCCGCGCATCTTCTTCCAGATGCTGTAGAGGTGCTTGGGCCGGCCCTGCACCTCGGCCTTCAGGCCGGCGCGGGCGAGCAGCCCGCCCAGTTCGACGCGGAAGGCCTCGACGCCCTGCTCGCGCTCGACGCGCTTCTCGTCGAGCAGCCGCGCCACCTCGTGGTAGCGGGCCGGCTCGAGGAAGCGGAACGACAGGTCTTCCAGCTCCCACTTGACCTGCCAGATGCCGAGCCGGCTGGCCAGCGGCGCGAACACCTGCATCGACTCCTCGGCCAGCGCGCGCGGGCACTCGCGCCGCGCGGCGGCGTACCAGCGCAGCGTCTGCAGCCGCGAGGCCAGGCGCAGCAGCACCACGCGCAGGTCGCGCGAAAAGGCCAGCAGCATCTTGCGCACGCGCTCGGCCTGGCCGGCGCGCTGCGCGTCGCCGAGCTGCGCCTCGCGCGCGGCGCGCTGGATCTGCACCAGCCGCCGCGTGTGGCTGACCAGGCTCGCGTACGAGGCGCCGAAGGCCTTCTCGACCACCTCCTCGGGCTTCTGCACGAAGTCGCCGGCGTAGACGAGGTAGGCGGCGGCGCGCATCGAGGGCGCCGCGCCTATGGCCTGCAGGATCGCGGCCACGCCGTCGGCGTGCGCGCGCGCGTCTTCGCCGGTGCCGAGCGTGCGGCCGGTCAGCAGCGGCTCGGCGAAGGCGCGGGCGCGCTCCAGCGGGGCCAGCTCGGCTTCGGCGTCGGCGACAGCGCCGGCCACGTCCGCGAGCTGGACGATGGGGGCGGCTTGCTCGTGCGTGTCCGGCAGGCCCGTCCTCATGGCGCGAGCAGGAACTCGCGCACCGCGGCGATCTGCCCGGGCGCGATCAGCGTCGGCGCATGGCCGACGCCCTCGAACTCCACCAGCGTCGCGCGCGGGCCGCGCTGCGTCATCGCCTGCGCGGTGTCGCGCGAGAGCAGGTCGCTGTCGGCGCCGCGCAGCAGCAGCGTCGGGCAGCGCAGCGCGTCGTAGGCGGCCCACAGCGCCGCCTCGCCGGCGCGCGCGGCCTCGGGCGTGATGGCGCGCAGCGCCACGGCGATGGCCGGGTCGTAGTGCAGCTCGAAACCGTCGGCGCAGGGCTTGAGCATCGGCCGCGTCAGCGCCAGCCACTGCTCGCGCGTGTGCGGCCCGAAGCTGGCCGAGATGCTCCACAGGTAGTCGGCCGCCGCCTCGACGCTGGGCCAGCGCCCCGGCGCGCCGACGTAGGCGCCGATGCGCTGCAAGGCCGCCGCCTCGATCACCGGGCCGACGTCGTTGAGCACGAGCTTGCCCACCGGCGAGCCGGGCAAGGCGGCCAGGCCCAGCCCGATCAGGCCGCCCATCGAAGTGCCGACCCAGTGCAGCTCGCGCGCGTCCAGCCGCGCCAGCAGCGTCACCATGTCGCTCACGTAGGCGGGAATCTGGTAGCCGGCCGGATCGGCCAGCCAGTCGGAACGGCCGCGGCCGACCACGTCGGGGCAGACGACGCGGTAGCGGTCGCTCATCGCCTGCGCGAAGACGTCGAAGTCGCGGCCCTGGCGCGCCAGGCCGTGCGCGCAGACGAGCACGCGCGGGTTGGCGGCGTCGCCCCATTCCGCGTAGGCCATGCGGTGCAGTCCGCGCGCGCCCAGGCATTGCACGCTGTGAAGGCGGGGTTGCGTCATGTCCGTTTCAGTTCCGGTTCAGTTCGGTCTCCATAATCCATGCTAAGTCAATCGTCGGAGAACCCTCATGCTCAAAGGAAAAACCGCCCTCGTCACCGGCTCCACCAGCGGCATCGGCCTGGGCATCGCGAAGCGGCTCGCCGCGCAGGGCGCCAACGTGGTGCTCAACGGCTTCGGCGACGCCGAGGCGCCCCAGGCCGAGGTGGCCGCGGCCGGCCGGGCGCACGGCGTCCGCGTCGGCTACCACGGCGCCGACATGAGCAAGCCGGCCGAGATCGAGGCGATGATGGCCTACGCGGCCAAGGAATTCGGCGGCGTCGACGTGCTGGTCAACAACGCCGGCATCCAGCACGTGGCCAACGTCGAGGACTTTCCGGCCGAGCGCTGGGACGCGATCATCGCCATCAACCTCAGCTCGGCCTTCCACGCGATGCGCCTGGCCATCCCGGCGATGCGCGCGAGGAACTGGGGCCGCATCGTCAACATCGCCTCGGCGCACGGCCTGGTGGCCTCGGCGGGCAAGTCGGCCTACGTGGCGGCCAAGCACGGCATCGTCGGGCTGACCAAGGCCAGCGCGCTCGAACTCGCCACCACCGGCGTGACCGTCAACGCGATCTGCCCCGGCTGGGTGCTGACGCCGCTGGTGCAGAAGCAGGTCGACGCGCGCGCCGCGAAGGACGGCGTCGACGACGAAGAAGCCAAGCGCCGCCTGCTCGGCGAGAAGCAGCCCTCGCTGCAGTTCACCACGCCCGAGCAGTTGGGCGACCTGGCGGTGTTCCTGTGCTCGGCGGGCGCGGACAACGTGCGCGGCCAGGCCTGGGCCGTGGACGGCGGCTGGACCGCGCAGTGAGGTCGGCGCCGCCGCCGGCTACTTCGTCAACTGCACGCTGCCGTTGACGCTGACCGCGAGCTGCGCCTTGCCGGCCTCCACCGGCAGCGCCTCGTCGGCCACCACCGACGACATCGCCTTGGCGCGCAGCATCGGCATCGGCACGAAGCCCGGCGCCTCGGTTTCGCCGACGTTGACCTCGCGGATCACGAACGACGAGTAGCCGAACTGCCGGGCGTACTCGGCCGCCTTGGCGCGATAGCGCGCGATGGCCTGCGCGGCGAGTTCGCTCTCGACCTTCTCGCGCAGCTCGCGCGACACGCCCTGGCTGACGCGCGCCACGCTCATCGTCGTGATGCGGCCGGTCAGCGCGCCGATGCCGCCGATGTCCTTGCCCTCGATCACCAGTTCGGCCGAGCCCTGCCAGCCGGCCAGCCCGCCCTTGGCGGCGTAGCGCGGGTAGAGCGAGAAGTTGCCGGTCTGCACGTCGATCTGGCCCGGCTTGGCGGCCTTGCGCGCCTCTGCCAGCGCGGCGTCGAGCGCCTGCTTGAGCTGGCTCTGCACGGTGGCGGCGTCCTGCCCTTCCTTGCTGGTGCTGAGCACGACGTTGAGCAGGTCCTTGGTGACCTCGACGGTGGCGCTCGCCGAGAGCGAGACCACGCCCTGCGGCTGCTCGGCCTGGGCGTGGGCGGTCAGCGCGGCGGTGGCGGCGGCCAGCATGGCGGCGATGGGGCGGCTTCGCATGTCTGTGTTTTCCTCGTCAAAGTGGACAGGCAGGGCTTATACGCGCTGGCGCCGCCAACGGGGTGACGATGGCGCCCCGGCCCGCGCAGGGGCAAGATTTGTAACATATGGTCAGGCGCTCCGATTGCCCCGGCAAAGCCCCGCAGAATCCCGCCTGTTACAAGTTCGGAGTCCCCGATGCCCGCCAATCCCAACCAGCGCCCCGACCGCATCGTCGTCGTCGACGACGACGCGCGCATCCGCGACCTGCTGCGCCGCTACCTGACGCAGGAAGGCTTCGAGGTGCTGCTCGCCGAGGACGCCAAGGCGCTGAACCGCGTGCTGACGCGCGAGACCGTCGACCTGATCGTGCTCGACCTGATGCTGCCCGGCGAGGACGGCCTGTCGATCTGCCGCCGCCTGCGCGCCGCCAACGACGTGACGCCCATCATCATGCTGACCGCCAAGGTGGAAGACGTCGACCGCATCGTCGGCCTGGAGGTGGGCGCCGACGACTACCTGCCCAAGCCCTTCAACCCGCGCGAGCTGCTGGCGCGCATCCACGCCGTGCTGCGCCGCCGCCCGACGCTGGAGGCGCCCGGCGCGCCGGCCAAGGAGCCGCAGACGGTGAGCTTCGGCCCCTTCGAGTTCGACCTCGCGCTGCGCCGGCTGACCAAGGACGGCGAGCAGATCGCGCTGACCACCGGCGAGTTCTCGATGCTCAAGGCGCTGGTGCGGCACCCGCGCCAGCCGCTGAGCCGCGACAAGCTCGCGCAACTGGCGCGCGGCCGCGAGTTCGAGCCCTTCGACCGCAGCCTGGACGTGCAGATCTCGCGCCTGCGCAAGATGATCGAGCCCGACCCGGCCCAGCCGCGCTACATCCAGACGGTGTGGGGCGTGGGCTACGTCTTCGTGCCGGACGGCACCTCGTGACGCTGCGGCGTCGCGCCGGCAGCACGGCCCCGCGCGTCGGGGCCTTTTTTGCGCCGACACTCGCGCACTGACCCTCCACACACGCTCCCGCCCCGCCCCGGATGGCCCGCACCAAGCTCGCCTTCAGCCTGTTCTGGCGCACCTTCTTCCTGCTCGCGCTGCTGCTGGTGGGGGGCGTGTTCGCGTGGATGCAGACCTTCAAGGCGCTGGAGTTCGAGCCGCGCGCGGTGCAGGCGGCGCAGCAGATCGCCGCGCTGGTGAACCTGGCGCGCACCGCGCTGCAGGCCAGCGACACGATCAACCGCGTCGCGCTGGTCAAGACCATGGCCAAGCAGGAGTCGGTGCGCCTCGCGCCGCGCGAGCCGGGCGACAAGTGGGAGCCCTACGAGGTGGACCGCTTCTCGCGCGCCATCGGTGCCGAACTGCGCGCCCAGCTCGGCCCCGACACGGTGGTGGCCGGCTCGGTGAACAAGCAGCCGGGCCTGTGGGTGGGCTTCACGATCGACAAGGACCCGTACTGGCTGCAGGCCGACTCCTCGCGCGTCAGCACGCTCACCTTGGGCACGCTGCTGCTGTGGGGCGGCGTCGCGCTGATCGCCTCGGTGTTCGGCTCGGCGCTGATCGCCCGCGCGATCAACCGGCCGCTGCAGGACCTGTCGTTCGCCGCCAGCCGCATCCGCGAGGGCGAGTTCGACTCGGTGCTCGACGAGAACACGATGACCAGCGAGATCCGCCAGGTCAACATGGGCTTCAACCGCATGGCGCGCGAGCTGGCCAAGGTGGAGGAAGACCGCGCGGTGATGCTCGCCGGCATCAGCCACGACCTGCGCACGCCGCTGGCGCGGCTGCGCCTGGAAGCCGAGATGAGCGTCAACGACGACGAGGCCAAGCGCAACATGGCCTCCGACATCGACCAGCTCGACGCCATCATCGACAAGTTCATGGACTACGCGCGGCCGGGCGACGTGAAGCTGGTGCCGGTGCACCTGTCGAGCCTGGTCGACCGCGAGATGGCGGCCTTCCGCGACACCAGCCAGATCCGCATCACCGCGCGCGTGGCGATCGACACCAAGGTGCTGGCCGACGAAACCGAACTCGGCCGCGTGCTGCAGAACCTGTTCGAGAACGCGCGCCGCTACGGCCGCAGCAACGACACCGGCATCGCCAAGGTACTGGTGAGCTACGCGCGCACCGGGCCCTGGGTGATCCTGAGCGTGCGCGACCACGGCCCGGGCGTCGACCCGGCCAAGCTGCAGCAGTTGTCGACGCCCTTCTTCCGCGGCGACGCGGCGCGCACCGCGGCCACCGGCGCCGGCCTGGGCCTGGCCATCGTCGAGAAGGCGATGCAGCGCATGGGCGGCGCCTTCGAGGTGGCCAACGCGCCGGACGGCGGCCTCGTCTGCCACCTGCGCCTGAAAAAAGCGCCCTGAACCGGGCTCGCCGGGTTCGCTGCGGGGTCAGGCCGGCACGACGGGCCGGCGCAGGGTGTAGAGCAGGCACACCGCGCGGGCCTCGATGCCCAGGCCCTCGCCCACCGGGCCCAGCCTCTCGGCCGTCTTGGCCTTCACGCTGACCTGCTCGACCTTGATGGCCAGCGCCTGCGCGATGCGCTGGCGCATCGCCAGGATGTGCGGCGCCATCTTGGGCGCCTGCGCGACGATGGTGCTGTCGACGTTGGCCACGTGCCAGCCGGCCTGCAAGGCGCGCCGGCCCGCCTCGGCCAGCAGCGCCAGCGAATCGGCGCCGCGGAAGCGCTCGTCGGTGTCGGGGAAGTGGTATCCGATGTCGCCCAGCGCCAGCGCGCCGAAGACCGCGTCGGTGATCGCGTGGCACAGCGCGTCGGCGTCGGAGTGGCCGTCCAGCCCGTGCGTGTGCGGGATGGTCACGCCGCCGAGCACCAGCGGGCGGCCTTCGACGAGGCGGTGGCTGTCCCAGCCTTGGCCGATGCGGATGTTGGGCAGGTTCATGCGGATTCCTCCTGGCGTTCGGCGAGCAGGCGTTCGGCGAGCGTGAAGTCGGACGGCCAGGTGACCTTCAGGTTGGCGGCGTCGCCTTCCACCAGCAGCGGGCGCAGGCCCAGCGCCTCGATCGCGCTGGCCTCGTCGGTCACCGCGCTGCCGGCCCGCGCGAGCGCGTCGCGCAGCAGGCCGATGCGGAACATCTGCGGCGTCTGCGCCGCCCACTTGTCGGCGCGCGGCAGCGTCTCGGCCACGCGCCCGCCCTCGGCGCGCTTGAGCGTGTCGGCCAGCGGCAGCGCGAGCAGGCCGCCGACGGCGTCGGCGAGGCAGGCGTCGATCAGCCGTTCCACCCAGGCCGGGCGCAGCAGGCAGCGCGCGGCGTCGTGCACCAGCACCCAGTCGTCGCGGCGCGCGCCGCGCGCGAGCAGTTCGTCGAGGCCGCCGGCCACGCTGTCGGCGCGCGTCGCGCCGCCGCGCTTGCAGAGCCAGCCGCGTTCGCCCTCGAAGCCGGGCAGCAGCGCCTCGAAGCGGTCGTCGTCGCCGGCCAGCACCACCAGCGTCGCCGCGATGCGCGGCACACGAGCCAGCGCCGCGAGCGTGTGCGCCACCATCGCCTGACCGGCGATCCGCACGTACTGCTTGGGGCCGTCGGCGCCGGCGCGCGCACCGACGCCGGCACAGGGCAGCAAGGCGTAGCAGCGGGGCTGCGAATCGACGTTCGCAGGAGTGTTCGTGGGGGCGTTCATGCGCGGCGGGCGAAGGGCCCGGATTGTATGATCCGCCCCCCGATGCAAGTCCCCGTCATCGCGCCCGGCAAGCGCTTCACCCTGCCCCGCCCGCTCGGCTCGGCCGACGCGCTGCTGCTGGCCCGCTTCGCGCAGCGGCAGGCCGAACGCAAGACGCCGCTGGCGATCGTCACCGCCGAGCCGGCCGACACGCAGCGCCTCGAAGGCGAACTGGCCTTCTTCGCGCCGCAACTGCGCATCGCCGTGTTCCCCGACTGGGAGACGCTGCCCTACGACACCTTCAGCCCGCACCAGGACCTGATCTCCGAGCGGCTGGCCACGCTGTGGCGCATCCGCCAGCGGGATGTCGACGTGGTGCTGCTGCCCGCCTCGACCGCGCTGGTGCGGCTCGCGCCGCCGAGCTTCCTGGCCGCCTACACCTTCCACTTCAAGCAGAAGCAGAAGCTCGACGAAGCGGCGCTGAAGAGCCAGCTCACGCTGGCCGGCTACACCCACGTCAGCCAGGTGGTGTCGCCGGGTGAGTACGCGGTGCGCGGCGGCCTGATCGACCTGTTCCCCATGGGCTCGCCGGTGCCCTACCGCGTCGACCTGTTCGGCGACGAGGTCGACTCGATACGCACCTTCGACCCCGACTCGCAGCGCAGCCTCTACCCGGTGCCCGAGGTGCGGCTGCTGCCGGGCCGCGAGTTCCCGATGGACGAGGCGGCGCGCACCGCCTTCCGCGCGCGCTGGCGCGAGAAGGTCGAGGGCGATCCGACCAAGGTGCGCCTGTACAAGGACATCGCCGCCGGCATCGCCACCGCGGGCATCGAGTACTACCTGCCGCTGTTCTTCGACGCGACGGCGACGATCTTCGACTACCTCGGCGACACGGCGGCGCTGGCGCTGCACGGCGAGGTCGACGAGGCGCTGAACCGCTTCTGGACCGACACGCGCGAGCGCCACCGCTTCCTGCGGCACGACAAGGAAAAGCCCATCCTGGCGCCGGAGGAGATCTTCCTGCGCAGCGAGGAGTTCTTCGCGCGTGCCAACGTGCATGCGACGCTGGCGCTGCGCGGCCGCGAGCCGGTCAAGGGCCACGAAGTGAGCTCTGCCGAGGTCACGTGGGCGCGGCCGCTGCCCGACCTGAGCGTCGACCGCGGCGCGCCCGAGCCGCTGAAGAAGCTGCAGCAGCACGTGGCGGGCACCGCGCACCGCGTGCTGATCCTCGCCGAGAGCGAGGGCCGGCGCGAGAGCCTGCTCGAGCTGCTGCGCGACAACAAGATCGAGCCGCCCAGCGTCGCCTCGCTGGCCGAATTCGAAGCCGGCGCGGAACACTTCGCGATCGGCGTCGCGCCGCTGGCCGAAGGCTTCTTCTGGCACGAACCGGCCGAGGGCCGCACGATCCAGTTCGTCACCGAGACCGAACTCTTCGCCACCGCGCCGAGCGCGCGGCGCAAGCGGCGGCAGGAGCAGGTCAGCGACGTCAACGCGCTGATCAAGGATCTCTCCGAGCTGAACGTCGGCGACCCGGTGGTGCACGTCAACCACGGCATCGGGCGCTACATCGGGCTGATCAACATCGACCTAGGCGACGGGCCGAGCGAATTCCTGCACCTCGAATACGCCGACAAGGCCACGCTCTACGTGCCGGTGGCGCAGCTTCACCTGATCGCGCGCTACACCGGCGTCAGCGCCGAGGAAGCGCCGCTGCACCGGCTCGGCTCCGGCCAGTGGGAGAAGGCCCGACGCAAGGCCGCCCAGCAGGTGCGCGACACCGCGGCCGAGCTGCTGAACCTCTACGCGCGCCGCGCGGCGCGCGAGGGCTTCGCGTTCCGCTTCCAGCCGCACGACTACGAGGCCTTCGCGGCGAGCTTCGGCTTCGACGAGACGCCCGACCAGCAGGCCGCGATCCACGCCGTGATCCAGGACATGGTCAGCCCCAGGCCGATGGACCGCCTGGTGTGCGGCGACGTCGGCTTCGGCAAGACCGAGGTCGCGCTGCGCGCCGCCTTCGTCGCGGTGACCGGCGGCCGCCAGGTGGCCATCCTCGCGCCGACCACGCTGCTGGCCGAGCAGCACTACCAGAACATCGCCGACCGCTTCGGCAAGTGGCCGGTGAAGGTGGCCGAGCTGTCGCGCTTCCGCTCGGCCAAGGAAGTGAAGGCGGCGATGGAAGGCATCGCCGACGGCAGCATCGACATCGTGGTCGGCACGCACAAGCTGCTGTCGGCCGACGTGAAGTTCAAGCGCCTGGGCCTGCTGGTCATCGACGAGGAGCACCGCTTCGGCGTGCGCCACAAGGAGGCGATCAAGGCGCTGCGCGCCGACGTGGACGTGCTCACGCTGACCGCCACGCCGATCCCGCGCACGCTGGGCATGGCGCTGGAAGGCCTGCGCGACCTCAGCGTGATCGCCACCGCGCCGCAGCGCCGCCTGGCGATCAAGACCTTCGTGCGCAACGAGGGCAGCGGCACGATCCGCGAGGCGGTGCTGCGCGAGCTCAAGCGCGGCGGGCAGGTCTACTTCCTGCACAACGAGGTGGAGACCATCGCCGCGCGGCGCGACAAGCTGGCCGAGCTGCTGCCCGAGGCGCGCATCGCCATCGCGCACGGCCAGATGCCCGAACGCGAGCTGGAGCGCGTGATGCGCGACTTCGTCGCGCAGCGCCACAACCTGCTGCTGTGCTCGACCATCATCGAGACCGGCATCGACGTGCCGAGCGCCAACACCATCGTGATCAGCCGCGCCGACAAGTTCGGCCTGGCGCAACTGCACCAGTTGCGCGGGCGCGTCGGCCGCTCGCACCACCAGGCCTACGCCTACCTGCTGGTGCCCGACGTGGAGGGCCTCACCAAGCAGGCGGCGCAGCGGCTCGAAGCGATCCAGCAGATGGAGGAACTCGGCAGCGGCTTCTACCTCGCGATGCACGACCTGGAGATCCGCGGCGCGGGCGAGGTGCTGGGCGAGAACCAGAGCGGCAACATGATGGAAGTCGGCTTCCAGCTCTACAACGACATGCTCGCCGAGGCGGTGCGCTCGCTGAAGGCGGGCCGCGAGCCCGACCTGCTGAGCCCACTCGCGGCCGCCACCGAGATCAACCTGCACGCCCCCGCGCTGCTGCCCGACGCCTACTGCGGCGACGTGCACGTGCGCCTGAGCCTGTACAAGCGCCTGGCCACCGCCGAGCGCGCCGAGCAGATCGACGCGATGCTCGAGGAGATCACCGACCGCTTCGGCAAGCTGCCGCCGCAGGGCCAGACGCTGTTCGACGTGCACCGCCTGCGCGTGCTGGCCAAGCCCTACGGCGTGCTCAAGATCGACGCCGCGCCGCAACTGACGGTGATCGGCTTCCGCCCCAACCCGCCGGTGGACGCGCTGAAGATCATCGAGCTGGTGCAGAAGAACCGCCACGTCAAGCTGGCCGGCAACGACAAGCTGCGCATCGAGCGCGCCATGCCCGAGCCGAAAGACCGCGCGCAACTGATCCGCGACGTGCTGCGTTCGCTCGGCGCGCCGAAGGTGGCGGCCTGACACGACGAGCCGCCGTGCTCCGGTGCTACGATGCCCACCATGATCGACTGGTCGACCTGCCCCGCCGTCGAAAGCGACCCCGAGCGCGTCAGCGGTGCCTGGGTCTTTCGGGGCACGCGCGTGCCCGTGGCCGCCTTGTTCGAGAACCTGGAAGACGGCGCATCCGTCCACGACTTCATCGAATGGTTCCCGGGCGTCGGCGCGGAGCAGGTTCGCACGGTCCTGGAGCACGCCGCGAAGAGCGCCCTGGCGCCCGCCTGAGTGAAGGTGTTCTTCGACCAGGGCACACCCGCCCCGCTGCGCCGCTCGCTGGCGGGCCACGAGGTCGAAACCGCCCATGAGCGCGGGTGGTCGCAACTGAAGAACGGCGCCCTCATCGCCGCCACCGAGCAGGCCGGTTTCGAGGTCTTCGTCAGCACCGACCAGAACCTCAGGTACCAGCAGAACCTCGCGGGCAGGAAGATCGCCATCGTCGTCATCCTCACGACGAGCTGGCCGCGCATCCTGGCCGACCTGCCACCCGTCGTGGCGGCCATCGATTCGGCGTCTCCGGGTTCGTACGTCGAAGTCCCCGTGGCTGCGGCACCCCGCTCGTAGAATCGCGGCCCTTCGTCCCTTGCCCGCTCCATGTCCAGCACCGAACACGCCCCCGGCCTCTTCATCCGCGGCTTCGCACCGCCGCTGCGCCTGGCGGACTTCAGGCTGGTGGCCTTCGACATGGACTCGACGCTGATCAACATCGAGTGCGTCGACGAGATCGCCGAGGCCGCCGGCCGCAAGGCCGAGGTGTCCGAGATCACCGAGGCGGCGATGCGCGGCGAGATCGCCGACTACAAGGACAGCCTGCGCCGCCGCGTCGCGCTGCTGGCCGGCGTGCCGGTGGCGGCGCTGGAGAAGGTCTGGAGCGACAAGCTGCGCCTGAACCCGGGCGTGCAGGGCTTCGTGCAGGCCTGCCGGGCGGCCGGGCTGAAGACGCTGCTGGTCTCGGGCGGCTTCACCTTCTTCAGCGAGCGCATCCGCCACCAGCTCGGGCTCGACTTCGCACGCGCCAACACGCTGGGCATCGCCAACGGCCGGCTCACCGGCACGCTGTTCGACCGGCCCTGGGGCGACATCGTCGACGGCGCCGAGAAGAAGCGCGTGCTGCTCGAGGTGGCCGAGCTGATGGGCATCGCGCCTTCGCAGACCATCGCCGTGGGCGACGGCGCGAACGACCTGCCGATGATGGGCGCCGCCGGCCTGTCGATCGCCTACCGCCCCAAGCCCGCTGTGCGCGAGCGGGCGATGATCTCGATCACGAGCGGCGGCATGGACCGCGCGCTCGAAGTGCTGTCAGCGTGAGCGCTCCCGCACGGCCGCTCCGAAGGGAGCGCGCTCCTCCCTCGGGGAGGTGGTCACGCAGTGACCGGAGGGCGGTCCAGTGAGCCGCGCAGCCTGACCGCGGGGAAATCCACCGGCACCGCGAAGGCCACGTTCACGTAGTTCGTGAACAGGTTCAGCGCCACGTGGGCGAGGATCTCGACGATGCCCTCGTCGTCGAAACCAACGTCGCGCAGCCGCTGCACGTCGGCGTCGCCGACCTGAGCGCGCGCGTCGACGAGCTTCAGCGCGAAGCGCAGCGCCGCCTGCGTGCGCGCGTCGGCCGCCTCGCCGGCCTGCGCGGCGGCCATCTCCTCGGCGCTCGCGCCGGCCTTGCGGCCCAGCACCGTGTGCGCGGCCAGGCAGTACTCGCAGGCGTTGCGGTCGGCCACCGCCACGGCGATCTGCTCGCCGAGCTTCGCGCCCAGCGTGCCGGCGCCCAGCGCGCCGAACGAGCCCCACATGCTGCGCAGCGCCGCCGGCGAGTTGGCGACGGCGCGGAACATGTTGGGCGTGGCGCCGAAGGCGGCGTGGATGTCGTCGAGCAGCGCCTGGCGGTCGGCGCTGGTGGCGGTACGGTCGATCAGGGGGACGCGGTTCATGGCAGCTCCTGGGTTGGTGACGAGAGGCGACCAGTGTGGCCAAGATGTCCGTATGATTGGCTGCATTCGGTCCATTGAATATTGCAGATCGTCCATGACCTCGGCTTCCGGCGTCGACCGGCTCTCCGCGCTGCTCGAACGCTTCCGCGTGCGCGCCCACCTGTTCCACGCCGGGCCGCTGTGCGGCGTCACGCACTTCGACGCCCGTCCGGGCCGCGCCTTCCTGCACGTGCTGCGGCGCGGCGAGATGGCGGTGACGCACCGCGCCCGCAGCGGCGCGCCACGCCGGCTGGTGCTCAACGAGCCGACGCTGCTGTTCTACCCGCGCCCGCTGGCGCACGACTTCCACAACGCGCCGGCCGAGGGCAGCGACTTCGTCTGCGCCACGCTCGACTTCGACGGCGGCGCGCAGCACCCGCTGGTGCGCGCGCTGCCGGCGCTGCTGGCGCTGCCGATCGCCGAGGTCGAGGGCATCGCGCAGACGCTGGCGCTGCTGTTCGCCGAGACCGAGCGCGTGCGCTGCGGGCAGCGCCTGCTGGCCGACCGGCTGTTCGAGGTGCTGCTGCTGCAGATGCTGCGCTGGCTGCTCGACCACCCCGAGCGCGGCGGCGTCAGCGCCGGGCTGCTGACGGGCCTGGCGGACGCCAGGCTGGCGCGGGCGCTGACCGCGCTGCACGAGCGCCCCGACGCGCCCTGGTCGCTGGAGGCGATGGCGCGCGAGGCGGGCATGTCGCGCAGCGCCTTCGCGGCGGCGTTCAAGGCCGCGCTCGGCTGCGCGCCGGGCGACTACCTGCTGCGCTGGCGCATGTCGCTCGCGCAGACGCTGCTGCGCGAGGGCGCGTCGGTGAAGACCGCGAGCACCGCGCTGGGCTACGCCAGCCCGGCGGCGTTCTCGCGCGCGTTCACGCAGGTCGTCGGCCGCTCGCCGCGAGCCTGGCTCCAGAACGCCTGAGCGCGGGCTCGACCTCATGCCGCGCGGGCCGCGCGGCGCTAGCATGCGGCGCCATCGCCCACGACCCCACGAGGAAACCCTCCATGAGCACCCCCACCAAGTTCCTGCTCGACGAAAGCAAGCTGCCGAAGCACTGGTACAACATCGCCGCCGACCTGCCGGCGGCCGCGCCGGCGGTGCTGCACCCGGGCACGATGCAGCCGGTCGGCCCCGACGACCTGGCGCCGCTATTCCCGATGGCGCTGATCGCGCAAGAGGTCAGCACCGAGCGCGAGATCGAGATCCCCGAGCCGGTGCGCGAGGTGTTCCGCCTCTGGCGCCCCGCCCCGCTGATCCGCGCGCACCGGCTCGAGAAGGCGCTGGGCACGCCGGCCAAGATCTACTACAAGTACGAAGGCGTCTCGCCGGCCGGCTCGCACAAGCCCAACACCGCGGTGCCGCAGGCCTGGTACAACGCCCAGGCCGGCATCAGGAAGATCGCCACCGAAACCGGCGCCGGCCAGTGGGGTTCGTCGCTGGCCTTCGCGGGCGCGCTGTTCGGCATCGACGTCAAGGTGTTCCAGGTGCGCGTGTCCTACGACCAGAAGCCCTACCGCCGCGCGCTGATGGAGACCTACGGCGCGCGCTGCATCGCCAGCCCGTCGAACGAAACCAACGCCGGCCGCGCCATCCTGGCCGCCAACCCCGAGCACCCCGGCTCGCTGGGCATCGCGATCTCCGAGGCGGTGGAAGTGGCGGCGACCAACGACGACACCAAGTACGCGCTGGGCTCGGTGCTCAACCACGTGCTGATGCACCAGAGCATCATCGGGCTGGAGGCGATCCAGCAGTTCGAGATGGCCGGCGACGATCCCGACGTGGTGATCGGCTGCACCGGCGGCGGCAGCAACTTCGCCGGCCTGGCCTTCCCCTTCCTCGGCCTGCAACTGCGCGGCGGGGCCAAGGCCAAGAAGCGCCGCATCGTCGCGGTGGAGCCGGCCGCCTGCCCGAGCCTGACGCGCGGCAAGTACGCCTACGACTTCGGCGACACCGCGCACCTGACGCCGCTGACCAAGATGCACACGCTGGGCAGCACCTTCACGCCGCCGGGCTTCCACGCCGGCGGCCTGCGCTACCACGGCATGGCGCCGATGGTGTCGCACCTGAAGGAGCTGGGCCTGATCGAGGCCGTGGCCTACCACCAGACCGCCTGCTTCGAGGCCGGCGTGGCCTTCGCGCGCAGCGAGGGCATCGTGCCGGCGCCCGAGGCCAACCACGCGGTGCGCGCGGCGATCGACGAGGCGCTGCGCTGCAAGCGCGAGGGCCGCTCCGAGGTGATCGTCTTCAACCTCAGCGGGCACGGCCACTTCGACATGGCGGCCTACAGCAACTACGCGGCCGGCAAGCTGGTCGACCAGCCCTACGACGAGAAGGAGCTGGCGATGGCGCTCGCCGGCCTGCCCGCGGTGCCCGCCTGAAACCTCAGGGTGCCGCCGCGCCCAGCAGCGCGAGCAGGTGCGCGTCGAGCTGGGCGAGCATCTGCGCGTCGGTGCCGAACAGGGCCAGGTGGCCGTCGATCGAGGCCAGCGGGCGGAACTCGCTGTTCGGGATCAACTGCTGCTCGGCCTGGCAGTCGGCCGGCGGGAAGAACATGTCGTGGCTGATCGGCATCACGAAGGTGCGCGCCTTGATGCGCCCCAGCGCGGCGGCCAGGTCGCCGCCGGTGTGGCGGCTGACGTCGCCGCGCTGCCACTTCCAGGCCATCGCGTTCAGGTTGTTCGGGTCCATCGGCGCGAAGTAGCCGGTCATGAAGTTGTCGACGAAGGCTTCCATCGAGTCGAAGCCCAGCGCGTGGTGGCGCTTGGCGCGGAAGAACTCGGTGCTCCAGCCCATCACCGTCCACAGCTTGGCCTGGCGCTTCAGGCCGGCGGCCACGTCGGCCGAATTCTTGTAGGCGCCGCCGGCGAAGGCGGGGTCGCTGGTGATCGCCTCGATCAGCGTCTGCGCGTACATGAAGTCGTGCTCGGTGTTGCGCGCGGTGCCGGCGATCGCCGCGGCGCGACGCACCATGTCGGGGTAGCGCACCGCCCACTCGTAGGTCTGCTGCGCGCCCATCGAGCCGCCCACCACCAGCGCCAGCCGCTCAATGCCGAAGTGCTGCGTCAGCAGGCGGTGCTGCGCGCGCACGTCGTCGCCGATGCGCACCTGCGGGAAGCGCGCCCCGGCGAGCGCGCCCTCGGCGTTGCTCGGCGAGGTCGACAACCCGCTGCCGATCTGGTTGACGACGATGATGAAGTACTTCGTCGGGTCCAGCGCGCGGCCGCGGCCGATGTAGACCTGCTCCATGATCTTGCTGGTGCCCGAGTACCAGGTCGGCACCAGGATGGCGTTGTCCTTGGCCGCGTTGAGCGTGCCGTGGGTCGCCACCGCGAGCCGGCAGTCGGGAATGCTGCCGCCGTCTTCCAGCTCGAGCGCGCCGATGCCGATCATCTCGAACGGGCCGTGCGCTTCCTGGGTGTAGTAGCCGCTCATGTCTGTCTCCTTGTGTCGATCGTGTTGTCGATTCGTCGTTGCGCCGCGGCGGGCTCAGCCCGCCGACATGCCGCCGTCCACGCTGTAGCGTCCGCCGGTGCAGAAGACGCTCTCGTCGCTGGCCAGGAAGAGCGCGGTCCGGGCGACCTCTTCGGACAGGCCGTAGCGACCGGCCGGGATCATGGTCTCGAACTGGGCCTTCACCGCCGCGGCGGCGCCGGGCGCCGCGCCTTCCTCGATGGAGCGCATCATGCGCGTCTCGATCGGCGACGGGTGGATGGTGTTGATGCGCACGCCGCTGTTGCCGGCTTCCAGCACCGCCGAACGCATCAGCCCGACCACCCCGTGCTTGCTCGCCACGTAGGCCGACAGCCCTGCGAAGCCCTTCAGGCCGGCGATGGACGAGGTGATGACGATGCTTCCGCCGCCCTGCTTCTGCATCACCGGCATGGCGTGCTTGAGCGACAGGAAGACGCCGCGCAGATTCACCGCCAGCACGCGGTCGAAGGCCTCGACCGGGTAGTCCACCAGCGGCTTGATCGTGCCTTCGGTGCCCGCGTTGGCAAACACCACGTCCAGCCGGCCGTGGCGCTGCACCGCGGTGGCGACCATGTGGCGCACCTGGTCTTCCTGACTGACGTCGCATGCCACGTGGCTGGCGGCATCGCTGCCGACTTCCGCCACCGCGGCCTTGAGCGCCTTCTCGTCGAGATCGGCCAGCACCACCTTGGCGCCTTCGGCCACGAACAGCTTGGCCGTCGCCAGGCCGATGCCGCCCGCGCCGCCCGTGATCAGGGCGATTTTGTTATCGAGTCTTTTCATGCTTGTCTCCTCCTTCGTCGCCGGCCGCGCGATGGCGGCCGGCCCTGTGGTTGGGGTTGGACCTCAGCGCGCCGTGTAGCCGCCGTCGATCACCAGTTCCGCGCCGGTCACCCAGCGCGCCTGGTCGGAGGCGAGGTAGACCACGCCCCAGGCGATGTCGTCCGGCGAGCCGGTGCCGCCCAGCGGATGCATCGCGTCGAGCGCCTTGCGCGCGTCGGCCTCCTGCAGGCCCGCGTCGCGCGCGTAGCGCTTGACCATCGCGGTGAAGATGAAGCCCGGGTGCACCGAGTTCACGCGGATGCGGTCGGCGGCGTAGGTCAGCGCGTCGTTCTTCGACATCGTGCGCACCGCGCCCTTTGCGGCGTGGTACGGCGGCACGTCGCCGCCGCCGACCAGGCCGTAGATCGACGAGATGTTGACGATGGAGCCGCCGCCGGCGGCGCGCAGCGGCGCGATCGCGTGCTTGGTGCACAGGAACACGCCGGTCACGTTGACCGCCATCACGCGCTCCCAGTCGGCGAGCGGCAGTTCGTGCGTGGGCTTGTTGACCCCTTCGATGCCGGCGTTGTTGACCAGCACGTGCAGCGCGCCGAAGCGCTCGACCACGCCTTGCACGGCCGCGCGCACCTCGTCCTCGCGGGTGACGTCGGCCCGCACGAAACTGGTGCGGATGCCGCGCGCCTCGAGCTGCGCGGCCACCTCGCGGCCGCGCTCGTCGAGATCGAGCAGCGCCACGGCCGCGCCCTCCTCGCCCAGGCGCAGCGCGATCGCTTCACCCAATCCGTTGGCGCCGCCGGTGACGAGCGCAACCTTTCCTTCCAGTCGTTTCATGACCTGTTCTCCGAGAGTGACAAAACTGGAATATTGCGCCTCACGGCATCGTGAAGAATGACGTACCTCACGCCATCGTGAAGCCGGGGTAGCCGCTGGCGGCGAGTTCGTCGCATTGGCGGTGATAGTTGCCCACGCCGCCGATGTACGACAGCAGCCGCCGCGGCTTGCCGTCGACGTTCGAGCCCATGTACCAGGAGTCGGTCTTGACCACCAGCGTGGCCGCGGCGGTCTCGTCGTGGTGCTGCACCCAGCGGTCCTCGAACTCCTTGCTGGCCTCGACGACGCTCTTGCCCTGGCTGCGCGCGAAGGCGATGCAGTCGGTGATCCAGTCCACCTGCTGCTGCAGGCAAGTGGTCATGTTGCACAGCGCGGCCGAGGGCGCGAGCGGCGCGCCGGTGGTGAACAAGTTCGGGTAGCCGTGCACCTGCAGGCCCATCGCGGTGCGGATCTCCTGCTGCCACTGGTCCTTCAGCGAACGGCCGCCGCGGCCGCGGATGTCGATGCGCGACAGCGCGCCCGAGCCGGCGTCGAAGCCGACCGCCAGGACGATCACGTCGAACTCGTGCACCTTGCCGTCGGAGGTCTGGATGCCCTCGGGCACGATGCGCTCGATCGGCGTCTTGCGGCAGTCGATGGCTTCGACGTTGTCCTGCAGGTAGACCTCCAGGTACTTGTTCTCCAGCGGCACGCGGTGCGTGCCGAAGCCGTAGTCCTCGCGGCCGGGGATCAGCGTCTTGCACAGCTTCTCGTCGTTGCGCAGCCGCGCGCGCATCTTGCCGCGCACGAACTCCGACACGACCTCGCTGACCGACTCGTCGAAGAACATCTCCGGGAAGGTGGCCAGCCACATCGACAGCGAGCCGTCCTCCCAGAACTTCTCCAGCACCTGGGTGCGCTCGGCGTCGCCCAGTTCGGCCCAAGGGCGGTTCTCGAAGTCGTAGTGGAAGCCGGCGAAGGTCTGGCGCACGCGCTTCTTCAGATCGTGGAACTGGCTGCTCCAGCGGTCCCAGTCCTCCTTCGAGTATTTCGGGTTCTTCATCGGCACCACGTACTGCGGCGTGCGCGAGAAAACCTTCAGCGAGCCGACGATCGGCCCGATGGTCTGGATCACCTGGATGCCGGTGGCGCCGGTGCCGACCACGGCGACGCGCTTGCCCTTCAGATCGATGCCTTCCTTGGGCCACAGCCCGGTGTGCGTGATCGTGCCCTTGAAGCTGGACTGGCCGGGGAAGCGGTCGACCAGCGGCGCCGACAGCATGCCGCAGCAGGCCAGCAGGTACTGGGTGTCGATGCGCTCGCCGGCGTCGGTGGTCACGTCCCAGCGGCCGGTGTCGTCGCGGTAGTGCGCCGAGACGATGCGGGTGTTGAACTGGATGTCCTTCTTCAGGTCGAGCCGGTCGGCGACGAAGTTCAGCCAGGTCTCGGTCTCGGGCTGCGCCGGGAAACGCTCGCTGGGCTTCCAGGATTTGTACAGATCCTCCGAGAACCAGTACTGGTAGACCTCGGCCTGCGAATCGAAACGCGCGCCGGGGTAGCGGTTCCAGTACCAGGTGCCGCCGACGCCGGAGGCGGTGTCGTAGGCGCGCACCTTCAGGCCCATCTCGCGCATGCGGTGCAACTGGTACAGCCCGGCGATGCCGGCGCCGATCACCAGCGCGTCGAGTCGGGTGGGGGTTCCGTTCGCGGAACGTTGCGGCGGGGCCGCCGTGGCGGTGTTGGCAGATGCGGTCATGCTGTCTCCTGGAATGTCGTCGTGGCCTCGTGCTCGGGCCTGGCGCCAATGTCGGGGACGGCCTGCCGCGCCGTCTTGAACGGCCGCGTGCGGGTTTTGAAAATTGTGGTGCCGCGCGCGGGCGCGGGCGGCTCAGTTCGCGCGGTCGCGGCGCAGCGCGGCGGGCGTGGTGGCCAGGCGGGCGCGCATCACGCGCGTCAGGTGCGCCTGGTCGGCGAAGCCGCAGGCCGAGGCCACCGCCTTGACCGGCAGGCTGCCCTGCTGGAGCAGTTGCCGCGCGCGGTCGAGCCGGCGGTCGACGACGAAGTGGTGCGGCGTCGTGCCGAAGGTCTCGCGGAAGCGCTTGCCGAAGCTCCACACGCCCATGCCGACGACGCCGGCCAGTTCGTCCAGCGTCAGCGCCATCTCCAGCCGCGCGTCGATGTACTCGACCACGCGCCGCGCCGCCGCCGGCGGCAGCCGCCCGCGGCCGGACTGGTCGCGGAACTCGAACGAGGCGTAGTGGCGCAGCAGGTGCACCGCGAGCTGGGTGCCCAGCGCGTCGACGTAGAGCGCGCCGCCGACGCCTTCGTCGCCGCTCTCCTGCGCGATCGCGTCGACGATGTTGGTGACGATCGGGTCCTGCGTGCGCAGCAGGTCGTGCAGGCGCACCTCGGCGATGGGGCGGTCAAGCACGTCCGCGGCGACACGCGCGACCAGGTCGTCAGCCAGGTAGGTGTGGGTGACGTCGATCGGCTGCGTCCAGTGCCAGTGCGACATCTGGGAGCGTGTCAGCAGCGACACGTCGCCGGGGTGGCACTCGGTGCGCGTCCAGCGCCCCTCGAAGCGCCGCTCCATCAGCGTGCTGCCGCGCTGGTAGCGCACGATCATGTAGTCGGCCAGCGGCGGCACCTCGACATCCGAGCCCTGGTAGCGGTAGCCGCGCACGCCGACACCCTTCCAGCCGCGTGCATCGCTGCACAGCAGCAGTTCGCCGGGAACCCAGCGAGGCAGTTCGTCGGGACGGATCAGGCTTGCCACGGTCGCGCATGGTCTGCGTCTTGTCGTGTATCAACAACCAGGGGTTTTCTCCAACTAGCCATTCAGGCGACAGGGGCTTGCGCGCCTCAGCCGCCGACGTGGTCTTCACGGGCGCCGCTGCGCAGGACGATGCCCTCGTACTCGCAATGCCCGTGGCCGCGCTGGAAGGCGGTGTTGGCGATCAGCCAGACGGCGACGATGCGGGTCGGGTCCGGCCCGCCGATGGCCTTTCGGTAGTCGGCCAGAATCGGGCGCGATTCATCGAGCCACTGGCCCAGCTTCGCCGGATCGCTGCGCAGCACCCAATGGGTCTCGCGCTGGTCCCACCAGGGCAAGGGGCACTGGAAGATCGTGCCCTCCGGCAGGCCGCTGCTCCACATCCAGGTCAGGTCGAGGCCGTTGTCGAACTCGAGCGCGATCGACAGGTAGTCGTGGGTCGGCGCGGTGTGTTCGGGCAGCGCCGACGGCAGCCGTTGCACCAGCCAGCGCCAGTCGAGACGCGAGCCTTCGTCGAGCGCATGGTCGACCGGAAACTGCAGGATGCCGACATCGGCATGGGTCTGGCAGCACATCCGGCCGTTGTGCTGCTCGTGGGCGCGGAAGATGTTGCCGTCGCCGAGGCGCCAGAGGTAGTGCCAGCCCTGCGGCGCGCGCGCCGGAACGCGCCGTTGTTGCCGCAGCGAGGCAAACAGTTCCTCGTCCACCGAGGCGGCATGGTCCAGCGCGGCGTCCGGCTCCGCCGGCCAGCGCAGCACCGCGACGGTGAAACCGCCCTGCAGCGGTTTGCGGTCCAGGTCGGCTTCGAAGCGGCCGTCGCGGGAGGCGAATTCGCCCGGCGGCTTGGTGGTGAAGCGCAGCCGCCCACCCTCGCCGGCGTCCAGCCACGACCGCGCGGACGTCGTCTTGCGCAGCGGCGCGTCGCCGACGCGGTACCACAGCCCCACCTGCGGCCCGAAACCGACGTCCAGCCCCTTGGCCAGCCACACCATGCCTTCGGCGAGGATGGCGACCGCTTCGCCGGGCAACAGGTCGATGCCGCCGTCCAGCCAGTCGCCGCCGGCCGGCACCTGGATCCAGTGCGCCTGCACACCGCGCGCCTGGAGCGCAGCGAACACCTTCCCCATGCGCGTGCGAAGGTCCGGCGCGCTCGCCGGCCTGGGTGAGAACAGGCGATGCCGCAAGCGCGCGGCCATGAAGCGCAAGGTGGTCGGAACGGCGGAGGGGGCGTTGCGTACGGGCATGGCTGTGTCAGGAAGAGGCAGGTTCCGGATGGCTTCCGGGCGGGCCGCGAACCGGGCGAGCCGCGGTCGCGCATGCTCTGCGTCTTGCCGTGTGTCAACAACCACGGGCTTCCTCTAGCTAGCCATTCAAGCGGAGGCGGCTCGCGCGCTCATCACCACGATGCCGTCCTCGTCGGCATACAGCCAGTCGCCGCTGCGCACCCACACGCCCTGGATGCGCACCGGCACGCCGGTCTGGCCCGGCGCCTTGCGCTCGGTGGGCATCGGCAGCAGCGCCAGCGCGCGGACGCCCACGTCGGCGGCGGCCAGTTCGGCCTTGTCGCGCGCCGCGCCGTCGATCAGCACGCCGGCCCAGCCGTTTTTCGCGGCGGCGGCGGCGATGTTGCCGCCGATCAGCGCGCGGCGCAGCGAGCCGCCGCCGTCGACCACCAGCACGCGGCCCTGGCCGGGCGACTCCAGCGCCGCCTTCACCGGCGAGTTGTCCTCGAAGCACTGCACGGTCAGCACCGGACCGCTGAACTTCGCGCGGCCGCCGTAGCTCGCGAACACCGGCGGCAGCACGCGGAAGGCGCCGTCGCCCGCGGCGAACGCGGCCTTGTGCGCGTCGCACAGGTCGCAGGTGGAGAAGTCGGTCGGGGTGGTGCTCATGCGTGGGTCGCTTTCCTGAAGAGGTGTTTCACGTCTGCGCAGCGGCGGCGCGGCGCGACGATTGTGGCCGCAAGAAGTGATCGGCTTTCCATACCATCCACGGCATGACCTCCTCCTCTCCCCTCGCCGCCGGCGCAGCGCGCGCCGCGCCGCTGTCGCCGCTGCTGCTCGCCTGCCTGGCCGCCACCTGGCTGATCTGGGGCTCGACCTACCTCGCGATCAAGTTCGCGCTGCTGAGCCTGCCGCCCTTCTTCCAGATGGGCACGCGCTTCCTCGCCGCCGGCGCGCTGCTGCTCGCCTGGCTGCGCTGGCGCGGCGCGGCGTGGCCGACACGCGCGCAGTGGCGCAACGCGCTGGTGGTGGGCGCGCTGATGCTCGGCGGCGGCATGGGCGGCACCGCGGTGGCCGAAACTAGCGTCGGCTCGGGCCTGGTGGTGGCCTTCATCGCGGTGGTGCCGCTGATGATCGCGGCGCTCAACCTGCTGTGGCGCATCCGGCCCGGGCGGCTGGAGCTGGCCGGCATCGTCGTCGGCCTGGGCGGCGTGCTGATGCTGACGCAGGGCGCCGGCTTCCAGGCCTCGCCGGCCGGGCTGGCGGCGATCGCGATCGCCTGCCTGGCCTGGGCGCTGGGCAGCGTGCTGAGCCAGCGCAGCCTGCCGCTCGCGCCCGGCGCGATGGGTTTCGCCAGCGAGATGCTGTGCGGCGGCGCGGTGCTGATGGCGCTGTCGCTGGCGGCCGGCGAGCGGCCGCAGTGGCCGCCGCAGCCGGCCGCCGCGGCGGCGTGGCTCTACCTCGTCGTGGCCGGCTCGCTGATCGCCTTCAACGCCTACATGCACCTGCTCGCGCACGCCAGCGCCGGGCTGGCGTCGAGCTACACCTTCGTCAACCCGGTGATCGCGATGCTGCTGGGCGTGGCGGTGCTGGGCGAGGCCGTCAGCGGCTTCGAGTGGACCGCCGCCGGCGTGGTGCTGGCCGGCGTGGTGCTGATGCTGCGCGGCGCGGCGCTCAGGCCCGCTTCCTGAGCGCGGCCTCGCGGATCGCGCTGAGCGTGCTGCGCGTGGTGCTCACCTCGGCGGCGAGCTTCAGGTGGATCAGCGCGGGGCCGTCGGCGGCCAGCGCGGCGCGGAAGGCCGGTTCGAATTCGTCGCTGCACTCCACGGTCGCGGCGTGCCAGCCGTAGGCGCGCGCCAGCGCGGCGAAGTCGGGGTTGAACAGGTCGCTGCCCGACACGCGCCCCGGGTACTCGCGCTCCTGGTGCATGCGGATCGTGCCGTAAGTGCCGTTGTCGACCACCAGGCTGATCAGCCGGCCCGGCCCGCGCCCGGCGCCGTAGCCGCTGGCGGTGGCGAGTTCCTGGCCGGTCATCAGGAAGTCGCCGTCGCCGGCGACGTTGATCACCGTGCGCCGCGGGTACAGCAGCGACGCGGCGATCGCCGCCGGCACGCCGTAGCCCATCGCGCCCGAGGTCGGCGCGAGCTGGGTGCGGCCGTGGTGCTGCAGGCCGCGGTAGCGCAGGTAGCGGTGCAGCCAGCCGCTGTAGTTGCCGGCGCCGTTGGTGTAGACGCTGTCCTGCGGCGCCAGGCGCTCGACCGTCAGCATCACCTGCGCCATGTCCAGCGGCGCCACCGGCGGCGCGACGCGGTTGTCGGCGTAGTCGGCCGCGGCCGCCCGCGCCCAGGCCGTCCAGGCCAGCGACGGCGGCGCGGCCAGCGCCTCCAGCGCCTTGGCGGCGTTGTTCACCGAGGCCTGCAGCAGCAGGTCGGCGGCGTAGACGCGCCCGAGTTCCTCCGCGCCGGCATGGATGTGCACCAGCTTCTGCGCCGGCCGCGGCGCTTCGAGCAGCGTGTAGCCGCCGGTGGTCATCTCGCCCAGGCGCACGCCCAGCGCGATCACCAGGTCGGCCTCGCGGATGCGAGCGGCCAGCTTCGGGTTGATGGCGATGCCGACGTCGCCGGCGTACTGCGGGTGATGGTTGTCGAAGCTGTCCTGGAAGCGGAAGCCGCAGCCCACCGGCAACTGCCAGTTCTCGGCGAAGCGCTGCAAGGCGCGCGCGCCCTCGGCGTCCCAGCCGCCGCCGCCGGCGATCACGAAGGGCCGCCGTGCCTGCACCAGCAGCGCGCGCAGGTCGCGCAGCGCGCCTGGCGCCGGCCAGGCCTGCGCCGGCTCGACGCGCGGCAGCACCGGCGCGGCGGTGGGCGTGGTGAGCAGGTCTTCCGGCAGCACCAGCACCACCGGGCCGGGGCGGCCCTGCATCGCGGTGTGGAAGGCGCGCGCCACGTACTCGGGCAGGCGGTCGGCCGACTGCACCTCGCCGACCCACTTCGCCATGCCCAGCGTGCCGGGGCCGAACACCTGGCGGTAGTCGAGTTCCTGGAAGGCCTCGCGGTCGCGCTGGTCGCTGGCCACCTGGCCGACGAACAGGATCATCGGCGTGCTGTCCTGGAACGCGGTGTGCAGCCCGATGGCGGCATTGGTGGCGCCGGGGCCGCGCGTCACGAAACACAGCCCGGGCCGGCCGCCGAGCTTGCCCTGTGCCTCGGCCATGAAGGCGGCGCCGCCCTCCTGGCGGCAGGCGATGAAGCGGATGCGGTCGCGGTGTTCGTGAAAACCGTCGAGCACCGCGAGGTAGCTCTCGCCGGGCACGCCGAAGACGGTGTCCGCGCCTTGCGCGATCAGGGCTTCGACGAGGGCGTGTCCGGCAAGGCGATGGCTGTTCATGCAGCCATTTTCGCCGCCTGCGGCCGCCCCTTCGCCACGCGCGCGCCGACCAGCCCGGCCGAGAGCACGCCGCCCACCAGCGCCAGCGCCGCGCCGACGAACACGCCCGAGGGCGCGCCGCGGTCGAGGATGGCGCCGAACACCGGCGCGGCCAGCGCGAAGCCCAGGTCCAGCCCCGAATACACCGTGCCGTAGACGCGCCCGGTGGCGCCGGGCGGCGCGGCGCGCTTGATCAGCATGTCGCGCGACGGGCCGGCCAGCCCGGTGCCGAAGCCGGCCAGCGAAGCCACCACCGCCGCCAGCATGCCCGGCATGCCCGGCAGCCCGGCGAGGAACAACAGCGCCGCCGCGCCGAGCAGGCACGCGCCGATGATGCGTTCGAGCCGCTCGGCGCGCGCCGCCAGGAAGCCGCCCACCACCATGCCGGCCGCGCCGCACAGCATGAAGCCGGTGACGACGAAGGAGGTCACGGTCAGCGGCAGGTCGTGCAGCTTCTGCAAGGCCGGGCCGGCGAAGCTCTGCACCGCCGACAGCGCGCAGGTGGACCAGAAGAAGAACGAGAAACACAGCCACACCGAGGGCAGGCGCAGGAAGGCGAGCGGGTGCTCGTCCTTGGCCGCGCCGGCGGCCTTGGCGGCGGCGTGCGGCCAGCTCGCCGAGCGGTCGTCGATGGCCCGGCGGTTCAGCAGCAGCGTCGCGAGCACGAACAGCGCCCACAGCCCCGCGCCGGCCGCGGCCCAGCGCCACGAGCCGGTGGCCGCGGTGATCGCCGCCATGAACACCGGCGCGGCGGCCCAGCCGAGGTTGCCGGTGATGCCGTGCACCGAGAAGGCGTGGCCCAGGCGCGCCTGCGAGACGCGCTTGTTCAGGATGGTGAAGTCCACCGGGTGGAACGGCGAGTTGCCCAGCCCGGCCAGCGCCGACGCCAGCATCAGCCCGGCGTAGCCCTGCGCGCTGGCCGCCGCCAGCGACGCCAGCACGAAGCACGACAGCGCCGCGAACAGCACCGGCCGCGCGCCGACACGGTCGACCAGGAAGCCGGCCAGCGCCTGGCCTATGCCCGAGATCACGAAGAAGGTGCTGACCAGCAGCCCCAGCTCGGAGTAGCTCAGCCCGAAGTCGCGGATGAACAGCGGGAACAGCGGCGGCAGCAGCATGTGGAAAAAATGCGAGGTGCCGTGCGCCAGGCCGATCAGGCCGATGGTGCGGGCGTCGTCGCGCAGCGAGGCGGTGGCGGTCGTCGTCATCACGCCACTGTAGGCCGCCGCGGCACGGCGCGGTTACGATAGAAGGCCAATCTCTGTCGAGATCCTGCCAATGCCCAAGACGCCACGCCCGCGCCGCGCCGGCCGCACCAGCGTGCTGCCGATCGACCCGGTGGCCTACGCGCCCACGCCGGCGCGGCCGCTGCGCGCCAAGCTGCGCCGCCTGGCGGCCGACACGCAGGTGATACCGCACAGCCATCCGTGGGCGCAGGTGGCGATGTCGGCCACCGGCGTGATCCGCATGCAGGCCGGGCGCAGCACCTACCTCGTGCCGCCGACGCGCGCGCTGTGGATCCCGCCGGGCATCGAGCACGTGGTCACCGTGGTGGAAGACGCCGAGATCCGCACGCTCTACGTGCACCCCAGCGCGCGCTTTCTCGGCGCCGACGGCGAGACACCCTTCCAGCGCTGGCCCGAATGCCGCGTGCTGGAGGTCTCGCCGCTGCTGCGCGAGCTGGTGGCGCACCTGGACAACGAGCCCGGCGGCAAGGCCGCCGGCGAGCGCGAGGCCTGCCTGGCCGCGCTGATCCTCGACGAGTTGCGCCGCGCCGCGCCGGTCAAGCTGGGCATCGAGCTGCCGGCCGACAAGCGCCTGCGCCAGCTCTGCGAGGCGGTGCTCGACGCGCCGGCGCGCTGGAGCACGCTGGAGCAGTGGTCGCGCGAGGCCGGCGCCAGCCCGCGCACGGTGGCGCGCCTGTTCCGCAGCGAGCTGGGCACGAGCTTCGTGCAGTGGCGCCAGCAGGTGCTGCTGTCGCACGCGGTGGCGCTGGCGGCGCGCAAGCTGCCGATGGCGACCATCGCCGCCGAACTCGGCTACGCCAGCGCCAGCGCCTTCACGGCGATGGTGCGGCGCACGCTGGGCGCGCCGCCGACGCAGTTCTTTGCCTGACGCGGGCCCGCCCTCCCCCCGCTTGCGGGGGCGGGTGGCGCGGCCCCGACACACGTCTTGCAACAGCTCTTCCATCTGCGCCGAGAATGCCGCGTTGCAGTTGAACTTAGGCTGAACGTCGACGCAGAAATCGCGCGCGGCCGCGGAGGAAACCCATGCTCAAGTCCCTGTTCGGCGAGCTCGGCCCGGCGGAAGATCCGCGCCTGCGCGCCGCCGGCCCCGACGAAACCGACGGCGGATTCGCCGCCACCGCGATCCTCGAGAGCGTGGCCACCGAGGTCAACGAACGCGGCCAGATCGTCGACCGCCACCTGCGCGACCTGGTCGTCACCGGCTCGCCGGCCGCCGCGATCCGCGAGCACTTCGCCGCCACGCGCGCCGACCTCGGCACCGCGACGCGCCAGATCACCCTGCTCGACCCCACCGGCGTGTGGGCCTCGGCGGTGATCAAGGCGCTGTCGGACGCCGGCGGCCAGCCGGTCGAGCGCCTGCACCTGCGCGAGCACACCACGCTGAAGACGCTGGCGATGATCGAGCGCACCAGCCTGGTCCGCCGCCACGAGGAAAAGCTCAACCTCTACCACGCCGACGTGCGCGCCCCCGGGCAGGACACCGCCGAGATCCCGGCCGCGCTGATGGAGCGCAGCCACCTCACCGCGGTGATCATCGGGCCGATGCAGCCGCACGCCATCGACGCGCTGCTCGCCTCGCTGGCCGACGCGACAAAACTGCCCGGCTGGCGCTGCCCCAACCTGCTGTTCATGCTGCCGCCCAACGCGGTGTGGATCGCCAACAAGATCGCCGCCGTGCACTGGCCGCAGCGCCTGAACGTGCACGTGATCGACGAGCCGCTGATCAGCGCCTCGGCGGTGTGGAACGCGATGCTGGGCATCTGGAACCTCGTCAAGCTGCAACCGGCCTGGGAAGCGCCGCCGGCCGCGGCCAAGCCGGAGTTCCCGTTCAAGGTGGCCGACCTGTCGCAGCCGGCGCAGGCCCCCGCCGTCGCGGCGCCGCCGGCACCGCTGGCGCGCCTGGGACACGCCATGCTCGACCCGGCGCGCGCCAACCAGGCCCTGGCCAACATGCTGCCGCTCGAAGGCATGCTCGGCGCCGCGGCCGTCGATGCCGGCACCGGGCTGGTGCTGGCGCGCGCGCTGCGCGAGGACCAGCCGGTCGACATGGACGTGGTCGGCGCCGCCTGCGCGCAGATCCTGCGCGAGCACCGCCAGGCTTCGAGCACCATGGGCCTGGGCGGCCCGGTCGAGGAGATCATGACCGGCACCAGCGCGCGCCAGATGGTGATGCGCGTGATCTCGCGCTACCCCGACGTCTTCGTCGTCTGCCTGCTCGACCGCCAGCGCACCAACCTGCCGCTGGCGCGCTACAAGCTGATGGAGCTGGACAAAGCGCTGGTCTGAGTGCGCCGCTAACATCGGCGCATGAGCCAAGCCCTCTACGACTACACGCGACAGGACGCCAGCGGCGCGAGCTGCACCGCGCATGCCTGGGCCAAGGTGCCCGAGGCGCTCAGCCCCGAGGAGCGCCGCACCTGGAAGGCGCGCGCCGCGGCGCTTCTGAAACAGCACGGCGCGGTGCTGGTGGCGCACTACTACGTCGACGGCGACCTGCAGGATCTGGCCCTCGAAACCGGCGGCTGCGTCTCCGATTCGCTGGAGATGGCGCGCTTCGGCCGCGACCATGCGGCCAAGACGCTGGTGGTGGCCGGCGTGCGCTTCATGGGCGAATCGGCCAAGATCCTCTCGCCCGACAAGCGCGTGCTGATGCCCGACCTCGACGCCACCTGCTCGCTCGACCTCGGCTGCCCGCCCGACCAGTTCGCCGCCTTCTGCGACGCCCACCCCGACCGCACCGTCGTCGTGTACGCCAACACCAGCGCGGCGGTGAAGGCGCGCGCCGACTGGATGGTGACCAGCTCCTGCGCGCTGCAGATCGTCAACCACCTGAAGGCGCGCGGCGAGAAGATCCTGTGGGCGCCCGACCGCCACCTCGGCCGCTACATCCAGGAGCAGACCGGCGCCGACATGCTCTCGTGGCACGGCGAGTGCATCGTGCACGACGAGTTCAAGGGCCTCGAACTGGAGTTGCTGCGCAAGGAGCACCCCGACGCCAAGGTGCTGGTTCACCCCGAGTCGCCCAAGAGCGTGGTGGCGCTGGCCGACGTGGTGGGCTCGACCACGCAGATCCTCAACGCGGTGCTCAAGAGCGACGCCAAGACCTTCATCATCGCCACCGACAACGGCCTGATGCACCGCATGCGCCAGCTCGCCCCCGGCAAGACGCTGCTGGAAGCACCCACCGCCGGCCGCAGCGCCACCTGCAAGAGCTGCGCGCACTGCCCATGGATGGCGATGAACGGCCTGCAAGGCGTGGTGCACGCGCTGGAAACCGGCGACGGCGAGATCCACGTCGAAGAAGCCGTGCGCGCCAGGGCGCAGGGCTGCATCGAGCGCATGCTCGACTTCACCGCCAGGAACGCCGCCGCGCTGGCGCAGCCGGCCTTCGTGAAGAACATCGGCCCGGCCTGAGACCCTTGCCCATCATGATGTTCGACTTCAACGAAACGCTGGAGCAGGCGCGCGCGCGCAACATCCGCGACGCGCTGGCCGAGGACATCGGCCGCTGCGACTGGACCGCCAGTCTCGTGCCCGAGGCGAGGCGCGTGCGCGCGCGCGTGATCGTGCGCGAGGACGCCATGCTGTGCGGCCGCGACTGGTTCGACGGCACGCTGCACGCGCTCGACGCCGACACGCGCGTCGCGTGGCAGGCCGACGAAGGCGCGCGCGTGCGAGCCGGCGCCACGCTGTGCGAGATCGAGGCCGACGCCCGCGCGCTGCTTTCCGCCGAGCGCCCGGCGCTGAACTTCCTGCAACTGCTCTCGGCCACGGCGACGCTGACGCGCGCGCACGTCGACGCGATCGCCGGCGCCTCGCCCAACCCCAGGGGATGCGCCATCCTCGACACGCGCAAGACCCTGCCCGGGCTGCGCCAGGCGCAGAAGTACGCGGTGCGCACCGGCGGCGGACGCAACCAGCGCCTGGCGCTGTGGCACGGCATCCTGATCAAGGAGAACCACATCGCGGCGGCCGGCGGCATCGCCCAGGTGCTGGCGCAGGCGCGCGCGCTGAACGCCGGCGTGGAAATCCAGATCGAGGTGGAGACGCTCGCGCAGTTGAAGGACGCGCTGGAGCACGGCGCCACCAGCGTCATGCTCGACAACTTCGACCTCGCCGCGATGCGCGAGGCCGTGGCGCTGAACGCCGGGCGCGCCGAACTGGAAGTCTCCGGCGGCGTGCAACTGGAGCAGTTGCGCGACATCGCCGCCACCGGCGTGGACCGCATCTCGGTCGGCGCGCTGACCAAGAACGTGCGCGCGGTCGATCTGTCGATGCGGGTGATCGAGCGGCTGTGAGGCGGTCGGCCAAAGGCCCGAATTGCACCGCCCCGGCCGCGCTTTTCGGGCCGCCGCCGGCGCCGCCGCGGTGAACACTGGCGGGGCCATGAGCAGCGCCGACTTCGCCTCGATCCACAACTTCCACGAACGTGCCGTGTTCGAGGCCGTCGAGGCGCACGCCGGGCGCTTCGCGCACCTCGCCACGCCTGAACTGCTGGCCGACATCGCCTGTGTGGCGCTGAACCGCCTGCCGCCGCGCTACATCCGCCACGCGGCGGATTTCGCCTTCTACCTGAGCGACAAGGAACGCAGCGCCAACGCCCGACGGGTGGACGAGGCGGTGCAGTTCGCCTTCGAATTCGTGCAGGCGCGCCGCGCGATGAACGCGCGCGGCTGAGGCGGCCCGCTCAGAACCCCGCCAGGGCGCGCAGCGCCGTCACCGCCAGTGCCGCCGCCAGCCACGCGCCGATGCGCTTGAGCAGCGCGGTGTCGAGCGCGCGCGGCGAAACCTGCTCCGAGCGGCCGAAGCCGACCACGAACGCATGCGCCGGCAGCGCGATCACCAGCAGCGTGGCGACGATCAGCTCGAAGCCACCCTCCACCGCCGGGCCGCCGAACCGTGCCCACAGAAAGGGCCACGCGAACGCGGCCACGGCACCCGCGGCGGCGGCGCTCAGCGGCGTGGGGCGGATGTTCATCGGGCGCGCTCCGGCGTCAATGCTGCGTGACCACGATGGGCGCGCCCTTCGTGATGATCATCGTGTGCTCGTACTGCGCCGAGAGGTTGCCGCTCGCGCCCGCCAGCGTCCAGCCGTCGGCCGTCTCGTGCACGATGCGGCTCTTGGTCGACAGGAAGGGCTCGATCGTGATGACCATGCCTTCTTGCAGCAGGCGCGTGTCCGAGGCGTCGAAGTAGCCGGCGATGTGCTCCGGCGCCTCGTGCAGCGCGCGGCCGACGCCGTGGCTGCCGAGGTTCTCGATGACCTTGAAGCCATAGGCCCTGGCGGTGCGCTCGATGGCCGCGCCGATGCGGTTGATCGGCTGCCCCGCCCGCGCACCCTTCATCGCCTCGGCCAGCGCCGTGCGCGTGGCGTGGCACAGGCGCGTCTTCTGCGCCGTGGTGGGCGGCAGCACCCGCGTTCCGCCGGTGTCGGCGAAGTAGCCGTCGAGCTCGGCCGACACGTCGACGTTGAGCACGTCGCCGGCGCGGATGATCCGGTCGCCGGGGATGCCGTGCGCCGCTTCCTCGTTGATGCTGATGCAGGTGGCGCCCGGGAAGTCGTAGGTTAGCCTGGGCGCGGAGCGCGCGCCGTGCGCTTCGAGCAGCCGCGCGCCGAACTGGTCGAGCTCGCGCGTGCTCATGCCGGGCTCGGCGGCGTCGAGCATCCGCTGCAGCACCAGCGAGACGATGCGGCCGATGCGCTTCAGGGCGGTGACGTCGTCCTGGGTTTCGATGGTCATGGTGCGGGCTCCTCTTGGACTACAGCTTGGGCGTCGAGCCGCGATTCGAATGCCAGAAGGCAAGAACGACGACCCTGCCGGGAAGCACGTGATAGTAGACGTCGTAACGAACCCGCTCGAGCTGCAGGCAGCGAAGCTCCGGATACTTGTGCGAAGCGCTGCGTTCGCCGATGCCGGGTTGAAGCGCCAGCAGCTTCGTGGCGGCTTCGACATCGTTCGCGATGGCTCCCGGCGCAGCCGGCCTGTTGACAGCCCATCACTTCGCCGCCCGCTCGAGTTGGGCCAACGCCCTCGGCGTGACTTCAACGGCGAGCACGGTTGTCAATGGGTGCGCAGCTTGCGCAGGGCTTCCGAGACGGGGATCGTCTCTCCCCGAAGGGACTGGGCGATCGACTCGTCCAGTTCCGACTCCAGTTCGGGCGGGACGAGGAAGGTGCCGTCACCTTCGGGTGCCAACACGGTGACGACGGTCCCCTCGGGCAAAGCCTCGCCTTCGAGAACGATCTTGCCGTCGACGACGCTGCCGGTGGCGAGCTTCATGGGGCGAAATGTACACCTCGGCGCGCTTGGGGCATGGGTGTGTTGGATCGGGCGAGCGGGGCGTCAGGCCCCGCCCGGGATCAGCCCGGCGTCCCTCATGACCCGCCGCTCGTCGTCGTGCGAAATCCAGAACACGGCCTTGGGCCCGGCGCCGGGGTCGTAGAGGAAGTAGGTGATGTGGAACCTGAAATCGAGCGGATGGCCAGGCTGCTTCTCGAACGTCATGTGCCAATGAACCTTGGCCATCGTGTACCGCTCATCGAGCGGCGTTGCCGCCACGTCCAATATCTCGGCACGCCTGAAGCCGATCTGTTGGAAGAAGGCCTTGCGCTGAACGAAGGCGTCGCGCAGCGCCTGGTCGTTGCGGCCGCACGATACGCCGTTGGGGTCGCCCGCCATGAACTCCGCGGTGTAGAGCGAGACCATCAGGTCGGGGTCGAAGGTGTTGGCGCCTTCTTCGTAGCGGGCAAAGAACGCCTCGATCTTCGTCATGCGCTCAGGCTCCGCCGGCGCCAGGGTAGCGGCGCTTCCTCATCGCCACCGACTCGGCCACCAGCGCCTCCAGCATGCTGGTGTCGAGCTCGGCCAGGCGCTTGAAATACAGGCAGGACTTTCCCATCCTGTATCGACCGAGCCGGGACAGACGCTGCTGCTGCTCGGGGCTGTCCACGTCGAGGTAGGCCACCAGTTCCTTGCCGCGCACGGCAAACGCGGCCAGGGGCGCTTCGCCCGTCCGGCCGCTCTCGTACTCGTACGTGTAGGCGCCGCAACCGACGATGTTGGGCCCCCACATCCTGGGAGCGCACTTCGTGACGCGCCGGAACAGCGCCATCAGCGCCTTGCAGTCGGCAAGCTGGTCGCCGCTGGCCCTGGAAGCGAGGTACTCGTCGATGCTGGAGTCGGTGGGTTTCATCTTTGCGTCTGCCACAAGCTGCTCCTCCGGGCTGGTGAAGCCAATGTATCGCCACCGGCGGCGCTCAGCGCAAGATGGATCGAAGCCTGGCGCTTGTCGGCCTCAGCAAAGGGTTAGGCACCACCCTGCTTCGCCGCCTGATACGCCTCGATGAGCGGAAGAAGAACCCGGCGCCGGGCAAGGCTCTCGGCGGACCAATGGCTCTCGCGCTCGTAGTACTCCGCGACGGCGGGCACACCCTCGGGCAGCACGACCCAAGGCTGCTTGGACGCCGTGAAGATGTGAATGTCCGGAGGCAGAAGGTCCGGGTCGTCCAGCGTACCCACGCGCACGAACCTGAGCAGCGGCCCGGCGCCGGCGCAATTGCTCCACACGGCGACTTTGCAGTGCGGGCAGCGGGCGATGACCTGGCCGCTGCCGCTTTCGGATGGTGTATCGACGGGTTCCGGCGCCTGGCCGAGTTCGGTGACTCGATCCGCCTCGATCATCGCGTTGAGCGCGAACGATGCGCCGGACTCCCGCTGGCACCAGCGGCAGTGACAGCAGTGGACAAACAGAGGGGCGGTCTCCATCCGATAGCGGACGGCCCGGCAGTCGCAGCCGCCTTCAATGGGGAACGAACTCGGCTTGGGCATGGCGGCGCGCCTCCTGTGATGCGATGACGCCTCGAGGCAGCAGGCTCATGCAGGCGCCGAATGGCACGCGACACACAGCTTGTTGCCCTCGGTATCCCGGCAGTACGCGCCATAGTAGTTGGCGTGGTACTCAGGCCGCAAGCCGGGCGCTCCCTCCGAGGTGCCTCCGTTCGCCACTGCCACGGCATGTGCCTGGTCGACGACCTGGCGGCTCTCGGCGAGAAAGGCAACCATCTGCCCGTTGCCGGTCTCGTGCGGTGCGCCGTTGTACGGCGTTCCGATGAGAAAGAGAGACCGCGGCGCGGGATGGGACTGCCACCCGACCCTTAGGCCTCACTTTCAAGGTTCCGCCCTACACCGGCTCCGCACGGCAAACGCCCTCTACCTGAGAAGCCAACCGTCCTCAATGCACCGCCGCCGCCCCACCCGCCTCCGGCGTCGTGATCTCCCCCGGCACGCCCTTGCGTGCGAACAGGGTGTACATCGTCGGCACCACGAAGATGGTCAGCAGCGTGCCGACCGACATGCCGCCCACGATCACCCAGCCGATCTGCTGGCGGCTTTCGGCGCCGGCGCCGCTGGCCAGGGCGAGCGGCAGCGCGCCCAGCACCATCGCGGCGGTGGTCATCATGATGGGGCGCAGCCGCAGTGACGCGGCCTCGGTCACCGCGGCGCGCACGTCGCGGCCCTGCTGGCGCAACTGGTTGCTGAACTCGACGATCAGGATGCCGTGCTTGGTGATCAGGCCCACCAGCGTGATCAGGCCGATCTGCGAATAGACGTTGAGCGTGCCGCCGGTCAGGCGCATCGCGCCGAGCGCGCCGACCATCGACAGCGGCACCGCCAGCAGGATCACGAACGGGTCGACGAAGCTCTCGAACTGCGCCGACAGCACCAGGAAGATGAACAGCAGCGCCAGCACGAACACCAGCCCCAGCGCGCCGCTGGACGAGCGGAACTCGCGCGACACGCCGTTCAGCTCGGTGGCGTAGCCCGGCTTCAGCACCTTGGCGGCGGTGGCGTCCATGAACTGCAGCGCCTCGCCGAGCGAGTAGTTCGGCGCGAGGTTGGCGGTCACGGCCACCGAGCGGCGCTGGTTGAAGTGGTTCAGCTCGCGCGGGCTCACCGATTCGGTCACCTTCACCAGCGAGGCCAGCGGCACCATCGCGGCGTTGCCGGCGGCGTCGGTGCGGCCGCGCACGAACATGCGGTCGATGTCCTCGGGCGTGGTGCGGCCGCGCCCCTCGGTCTGCACGATCACGTCGTACTGCTCGGCGTTGCGCTTGTAGCGCGTCACGTTGCGCCCGCCCAGCATGGTTTCGATGGTGCGCGCCACCTGCTCGACGGCGATGCCGGCGTCGGCGGCACGGTCGCGGTCGACCTGGATGAAGAGTTCGGGCTTGTTCAGCCGCAGGTCGATGTCGGGCTGCACGATGCCGGGGTTCTTCGCCATCTCGGCGAGCATGTGCTGCGCCACCTGCGCCATGTTGTCGTAGCTGTCGGAGCTGACGATCACGAAGTTGATCGGCCGCTCGCGGAAGCCCTGGCCGAGCGAGGGCGGCGTCACCGGGAAGGCGGTCACGCCGGGCAGTTGCGCGAACTTGGGCTGCAGCTCGCGCGCCAGTTCCTGCGTGCTGCGCTTGCGCTCGGTCCAGTCGAGCGTGCGCAGCACCGCGATGCCCTGCGAGACGGTCGGGTTGCCGGTGACGATGAAGATGCGGTCGAACTCGTCGTACTGCTGCGCGATGCGCTCGATCGCCTGCATGTAGCGCTGCGTGTACTCGAGCGTCGAGCCGTCGGGCGCGTTCACCGAGGTGAAGATCACGCCGCGGTCCTCGATCGGCGCCAGCTCGCTCTTGGCGCCCTTGAACAGCCACCAGCTCGCCGCGGCCGAGGCCACCATCACCAGCAGCACCAGCCAGCGGCGCAGCAGCACCCAGCGCAGCGCGCCGTCGTAGGCCCGGCCTATGGCCACCAGCACCGACTCCATCAGGCGGTCGAAGCGGTTCGGCGCCGCCTCGTGGCGCAGCAGCTTGCTGCACATCATCGGCGTCAGCGTCAGCGCGATGAAGCCCGACACCACCACCGCGCCGGCCAGCGTCAGCGCGAACTCGACGAACAGCCGCCCGGTGCGCCCCGGCGTGAAGGCCAGCGGCGCGAACACCGCGGCCAGCGTCATCGTCATCGCCATCACCGCGAAGCCGACCTCGCGCGCCCCGCGCAGCGCCGCCTGGAACGGCGTCAGCCCCTCCTCGACGTGGCGGAAGATGTTCTCCAGCACGACGATGGCGTCGTCCACCACCAGGCCGATGGCCAGCACCAGCGCGAGCAGCGTCAGCGTGTTGACGGTGAAGCCCGACAGCGCCATCAGCCCGAAGGCGCCGATCAGGCTGACCGGGATGGTGACCAGCGGGATGATGGAGGCGCGCAGCGTGCGCAGGAACACGAACACCACCAGCGCCACCAGCACCACGGCCTCGGCGATGGTGCGGTACACCGACTTGATCGAGCGGTCGATGAACACCGAGTTGTCGTTGGCCTGGCGCACGATCACGCCGGGCGGCAGGTCTTGCTGGATCCTCGGGATCACCTCGCGCACGCCGGCCGACACCTCCAGCGGGTTGGCGGTGGCCTGGCGCACCACGCCCGCCGACACCGAGGGCATGCCGTTCAGGCGCACGCTGGAGCGTTCGCTCGCGGCGGCCTGCTCGATGCGCGCCACGTCGCGCAGGCGCACCACGTAGCCGGCGGCGTTCTTCAGCGCGATCTGCGCGAACTGCTCGGGCGTGGTCAGGTCGGTGCGCGCGGTGACGCTGAACTCGCGCTGCTGGCTCTCGATGCGGCCGGCCGGCACCTCGAGGTTCTGGCGCCGCAGTGCGTCTTCCACGTCCTGCACGGTCAGGCTGAAGGCGGCGAGCTTGTCGGGGTCGACCCAGACGCGCATCGAGAACAGGCGGTCGCCGTTGATGTTCACCTCGGCCACGCCGGGCACGGTCTGCAGGCGCGGCTTGACGATGCGGTTGAGCAGGTCCGTCACCTCCAGCGGCGAGAGCGTCTCGCTGCCGAAGGCGAGCCAGACGGTGGGCGTGGCGTCGGCCTCCACCTTGGCGATCACCGGCTCGTCGATCGCGTCGGGCAGCTTGGCGCGCACGCGCGAGACGCGGTCGCGCACGTCGGCCGCGGCGGCCTCGGGGTTCTTGCTGAGCTTGAAGCGCGCGGTGATCTGGCTCTGCTCGCTGCGCGACACCGAGGTGACGATGTCGATGCCCTCGATGCCGGAGATCGAGTCCTCCAGCGGCTTGGTCACCTGCGACTCGATCACCTCGGACGAGGCGCCGGTGAGCTTGGTCGTCACGTTGACCACCGGCTCGTCGATGCGCGGGTATTCGCGCACCTGCAGGCCCTTGAACGACACCGCGCCCACCAGCACCAGCATCAGCGACAGCACGGTGGCGAACACCGGCCGGCGGATCGAGATTTCGGAGATCTTCATCGCGCCGCGCCGATCTCGACCGGGCTGACCGGCATCTTGTCGTCGCGCAGCTTGGCCTGGCCGGCGGTGACGATCAGGTCGCCCGCGGCCACGCCGTCGAGGATCTCGACGCGCCCGGGCAGGCGCATGCCCAGGCGCGCCTCGACGCGCTGCGAGACCTTGCCGGCCGGGCCGTCGACCACCTTGATCAGGTACTGCCGGCCGGCCTGCGGCACCAGCGCCTCCTCGGGCACCACCACGGCCTGCTCGCGCACCGCGAACACCGTGCGCGTGCGCGCGAACATGCCGGCCTTCAGCTCGCCCTTGGGGTTGGGCAGCCGCGCGCGCACCAGCAGCGAGCGGCCGTTGGCGTCGACCTGCGAGTCCACCGCGTCGATGCGGCCCTGGAAGCCGCGGCCCGGCAGCGCGTCGACCTGCACCTCCACCGACTGGCCGGTCTTCAGGCGCGCCAGGTAGCGCTCGGGCAGGCGGAAGTCGACCGACATCGAGGAGGCGTCCTCGATGTTGACGAGGTCGGCGCCGTCCTTCACGAAGTCGCCCAGGTTCACCAGCGCGATGCCGGCCACGCCGTCGAAGGGCGCGAGGATGCGCATGCGCTCGAGCTGCGCGCGCGACAGCGCCACCTGCGCCTCGGCCACCTCGAGCGCGGCGGCGCTCTGGTCGACCGCGCTGGCGCTGACGAAGTTCTGCGCCACCAGCTCGCGGTTGCGCTGCAAGTTGGTGCGCGCGATGCTGGCCTGCGCCTGCGACTGCTGCAACTGCGCGCGCTGCAAGGTGTCGTCGAGCTGCACCAGCAACTGGCCGCGCCTGACGCGCTGGCCGTCGGCGAAGCCGATGCGCGCGATGCGCCCCGGCACCTCGGGACGCAGCATCACGCCCTGCCGCGAGCGCAGCGAGCCGACCGACTGCGCGTCGTCCTCGATGCGCACCGTGGCGGCGCGCGCCACTTCCACGCTCACCGGCCCGCCGCCGGACGCGTCGGCCGGCGCGGCACCGCCACCGCTGGCTGCCGGCGCGGCGGCCTGCGGCGCCGCGGCAAGCGCGGCCGGCTCCTTGTGCTGAACCCACCAGGCGGCGGCGCCGGCGGCGGCGATGCCGACCACGGCGACGACGGTGTGCAATGTTTTCAAGTCGGCACTTCGGTTGTTTGTTGCGAACTGTAGCCTTGGGTCCGGAAGCGCGCCGCCGCTCAGGCAATCGAGGCGACGCCGCGGTTGGCCAGCGCGTCGGCGCGCTCGTTGCCCGGGTCGCCGGCATGGCCCTTGACCCAGCGCCACTCGACGTGATGAAGCTGGCGCAGCGCGTCGAGCCGCTGCCACAGCTCGGCGTTCTTCACCGGCTTGTTGTCGGCGGTCTTCCAGCCGCGCCGCTGCCAGCCGTGGATCCACTCGGTGATGCCCTTGCGCACGTATTCGCTGTCGGTGTGCACGATGACGTCGCAATTGCGCTTCAACGATGCCAGAGCCTCGATCACCGCGGTGAGTTCCATGCGGTTGTTGGTGGTCAGCTTCTCGCCGCCGAACAATTCCTTCTCGTGGCCGGCGCTGGCCAGCCACGCGCCCCAGCCGCCCGGGCCGGGGTTGCCCTTGCAGGCGCCGTCGGTATAGATGGTCACTTGCGGCCTCTTGATGGCCGCCTGGCTGCTCGTCATGCGGGTTCTTTCTCGCGCTCGCGGCGCTGCTTGTGCGTGGCCACCACCGCGCCGGCCTTGGCGCGCTGCGGCTGCTGGTCGCGCACCAGGCCGACGATGCGCATGCCGCGCACGCGCTTGACGGCCACCACGAAATAGGCCGCGCCGAACACCGGCCACCAGCGCTCGCCGTGGCCGTCCATCCAGGCGCAGCGCTGCAGCCAGCGCTCGGAGACCACCGGCAGCCGGTAGCAGCCGAAGCGGCCCGCCTCGACCTCGAAGCTCAGCAGTTGCAGCCAGTCGCGCAGGCGCCGGTAGCCGAGGAACTCGCCGCTGGGCGGCAGGAACAGCGGCCGGCGCCGCGCGATGCCCACGCCCAGCCGCAGCCGGCCCAGGCGCTGACGCAGGCCCCACAGGCTGGCCGGGTTGAAACCCACCACCACGACGCGGCCTTCCGGCCGCAGCACGCGCTCGACCTCGCGCAGCGTCTGGTGCGGGTCGTGCGCCAGTTCGAGCGTGTGCGGCAGCACGACGAGGTCGAGGCTGGCGCTGTCGAAGGGCAGCGCGTCGCAGTCGAGCTGCAGCGCGATCGCGGCGCGCGGCAGCGCGGCGTCGCCTTCGGCGCCCGGCTCGCTGCCGTCGATCGCCAACCAGCGGTGCGGCATGCGGTTGGCGCGCAGCGCGTCGAGCTCGGGCAGGCCGATCTGCAATGCGTGGAAGCCGAACAGGTCGGCCACGGCGAGGTCGAGATGCCGCTGTTCCCACTGGAGCAGGTAACGCCCCGCCGGGGTGGCGAGCCAGGAGGCCAAACCTATAATTCGCTCGCTGCGCGCCATGAATCCGATCGCCTTGCCCGCCTTCACCGACAACTACATCTGGATGCTGCACGACGGCACCGATGCGGTGGTCGTCGACCCAGGTGAAGCGGCGCCGGTGCTGGCGGCGCTCGACGAGCGGCAGCTGGCGCTGGCGGCGATTCTAGTGACGCATCACCACGGCGACCATGTCGGCGGCGTCGATGCGCTGCGCGATCGTTTGAAAGGTCCGGTTTACGGCCCGAAGCGCGAGCGCATCCCCGAACCCTTCGTGGCGCTGGCCGGCGGCGACAGGCTCGAACTGCTGGGCCGGCGCGTCACGGTGATCGACGTGCCGGGGCACACGGCCGGGCACATCGCCTACTTCGTCGACGGCGACGCCGACAGCACGCCGCTGCTGTTCTGCGGCGACACGCTGTTCTCTGCCGGCTGCGGCCGGCTGTTCGAGGGCACCCCCGAGCAGATGCATGCCTCGCTCGCGGCGCTGGCGGCGCTGCCCGGCACCACGCGGGTGTGCTGCGCGCACGAGTACACCTTGTCCAACCTGCGCTTCGCGCGCGCCGTCGAGCCCGGCAACGCCGCGCTGGCGCGCTACCAGGCCGATTGCGAGGCGCTGCGCGCCGCCGGCACGCCGACGCTGCCCGCGCTGCTGGCCACCGAGCGCGCGATCAACCCCTTTCTGCGCTGCGCCGAGCCCGAGGTGGTGGCCTCCGCGCGCGCCCATGGCGCCGCCGGCACGGCCGGCGCCGAAGTCTTTGCGGCGCTGCGCCGCTGGAAGAACGAATTCCGATGACGAGATTCCCGAGCGCGGCCGCGTCCGCCCTGACCTGGCTGATGCTGGCCGCGCTGGCGGGCTGCGCCAATGTGCCGACCCCGGACGCGCCGGTCGACGCGGCACCCGCCACGTCCACTGCATCCACCGCGCCGGCCACGCCGCCGACCACCCCCGCCGAGCCCGCGCCGCAGCCGCCCGCCGCAGCCGTTGCGTCGGCCGAACCCGAAGGCCCGGCCCCGACGCCGCCGGCGGTCGACCCGCTGCGCCCCGAGGTGCCGCTCGACCTGGACGACCGCTCGGCGCGCACCGACCTGTGGCAGCGCGTGCGCCAGGGTTTCGCGCTGGCCGACCTCGACGGCGATCTGGTGCGCGACCGCGAGCGCTGGTACGCCGAGCGGCCCGACTACGTGCAGCGCATGAGCGACCGCGGCGGACGCTACCTGTTCCACATCGTCGAGGAAGTCGAGAAGCGCGGCCTGCCCACCGAGCTGGCGCTGCTGCCCTTCATCGAGAGCGCCTTCAACCCGGAGGCGCTGTCCTCGGCCAAGGCCTCGGGCATCTGGCAGTTCATGCCGGCCACCGGGCGCCACTTCGAGCTGCGCCAGAACGTCTTCCGCGACGACCGCCGCGACGTGCTGGCCTCGACGCGCGCCGCGCTCGACTACCTCGAGCGGCTGCACGGCATGTTCGGCGACTGGCACCTCGCGCTGGCGGCCTACAACTGGGGCGAGGGCAACGTGCAGCGCGCCATCGCGAAGAACCGCCGCGGCGGCCTGGGCACCGACTACGAAAGCCTGCGCATGCCGGCCGAGACGCGCTGGTACGTGCCCAAGCTGCAGGCGGTGAAGAACATCGTCGCGCGGCCGGCCGACTTCGGCCTGAACCTGCCGCCGCTGGCCAACCATCCGTACTTCCTCGCGGTGGCGATCGAACGCGACATCGACGTCGCGCTGGCGGCCAGGCTCGCGCAGTTGCCGCTCGACGAGTTCCGCGCCCTCAACCCGCAGATGAACAAGCCGGTGATCCTGGCCGCCGGCACGCCGCAGGTACTGCTGCCCTACGACAACGCCAACCACTTCGTGCGCGCGCTGCCCTCGCACCGCGGCCCGCTGGCGAGCTGGACGGCCTGGGTGGCGCCCAAGACGCTCAAGCCCGCCGAGGCGGCGCGCCAGGTCGGCATGGGCGAGGACGAGCTGCGCGAGGTGAACCGGATCCCGCCGCGCATGCTGGTCAGGGCCGGCTCGACGCTGCTGGTGCCGCGCAGCCCGCAGCGCGAGGCCGACGTCTCCGAGCATCTGGCCGAGAACGCGACGATGGCGCTGACGCCCGAAGGGCCGGCGCTGCGGCGCGTGGCGCTGAAGGCCGGCAAGCGCGACAGCGTGGCCAGCGTGGCGCGGCGCTACCGCGTCAGCGCCATGCAGGTGGCGCAGTGGAACGGCGTCGGCGCCGGCGCGAGCTTCCGCCCCGGGCAGGCCATCGTCGTCTACCTGGCGAAGAAGCCGGGGGCCAGGGCCGGCACGAAGTCGACGCGCGCGGTGACGGCCAGGGACGTGGCCAAGGTCGCCGCCAAGCCGGCGCCGAAGAGCGTCAAACGGAAGGCCGCCGGCGCGCCGAAGAAGCGCGCCCGGAAATAGCGTTCGGCCGAACGCTCAGCGCCGCTCGCTCAGCGCATGGGCGATGGTGCCGAGGTCGACGTATTCCAGCTCGCTGCCGATCGGCACGCCGCGCGCCAGCCGCGTGACCTTCAGGCCGCGCGCGCGCAGCGCCTCGCCGATCACGTGCGCGGTGGCCTCGCCCTCGGCGGTGAAATTGGTCGCGACGATCACTTCCTCGGTGCGACCGTCGGCGGCGCGCTCCAGCAGCTCTGCCACGCCGATGTCGCGCGCGCCCAGGCCGTCGAGCGGGCTGATGCGCCCCATCAGCACGAAGTACAGGCCGCGGTAGCTGCCACTGCGCTCGAGCGCCGCCTGGTCGGCGGGCGTCTCGACCACGCACAGCAGCCGCACATCGCGCTGCGGGTCGGCGCAGATGGCGCACACCGCGGCTTCGGTGAAGGTGTGGCAGCGCTCGCAGTGGCGCACGTCGGCGCACGCCGCCTGCAAGGCATGGGCGAGGCGCTGCGCGCCCTCGCGGTCGTGCTGCAGCAGGTGGAAGGCCAGCCGCTGCGCCGACTTGACGCCGATGCCCGGCAGGCGGCGCAGCGCGTCGACGAGCGCGGCCAGCGAGCCTTCAGCCACGGCGCGGATCCAGGCGGCCGCCGCGGGACCGGCTTTGCCGGCCCGCCAGCGGCGCCCCCCTGGGGGGAGCGCGCGAGCGCTCCGGGGGGGGATCATCAGAAGGGGAACTTCATTCCAGGGGGCAGCGGCAGGCCGGCGGTGAGCTTGCCCATCTTCGCCTGGCTGACCTCCTCGGCGCGGCGGACCGCGTCGTTGAACGCGGCGGCCACCAGGTCTTCGAGCATGTCCTTGTCGTCGGCGAGCAGGCTGGGGTCGATGGCGACGCGCTTGACGTCGTGCTTGCAGGTCATCGTCACCTTGACCAGCCCGGCGCCGGACTGGCCCTCGACCTCGACCAACGCCAGCTCTTCCTGCGCCTTCTTCAGGTTGTCCTGCATCGCCTGGGCCTGCTTCATCAGGCCGGCCAACTGGTTCTTCATCATGGTGGATGCTCCTGCAAAATCTCTCAATACGGCTTGACGGAGCCGGGCACGATGCGCGCGGTCTTGTACTGCGCCATCAGCGCCTTGACCAGCGGGTCGTCGGCGATGATCTGCTCGGCCTCGGCCTGGGCGCGCGCGCGCGCGGCGGCTTCACGGCGCGCGGGGGAATCCTGCGCCGCGCCGGACTCGGCCTGCAAGGGCACCGCGCGGCCCAGCGTCTGCTCGATCGCGGCGCGCAGCTTGTCGACGTTGGCCGCGCCGCGCAGCGTCTCGCGCTCGACGCGCAGCACGATGCGCGCGTCGTCGAAGGCGATGCACTCGGCCTGCATCGCCAGCTCGCGCACCAGCGCGCTGACCGCGCCGGCTTCGACCAGGCGCCTGACCAGCGCGGCCCAGCGGTCGCCGAGCGGCGTGGTGGCAAGGGTCGTGACGGCCGCACGCGGGCTCGGCTCCGCAACTTCGATGGCCACGGCGGGCCTTTCGGCCGGATCGGCATCGGCAGCCTCGTCGGGCGCGTCGACCCAGGGCGGCGGCTCGGGCGAGCGCGCCGTCACGGCGCGTGCCGGTGCGGGAGTCGGTGCGGGCCGCGCCAGCGGCGGCGCCGGCACGCGCAGCGCCGCTGCCGCGGCCACGGCGGCCGGTTGCGCCGGCGCGGCGGCCGGCCGCGGCGCGGCGCGCTGCGCGCTGCCCGGGCCCGCCGGCTTGAAGGCCAGCATGCGCAGCAGCACCATCACCAGGCCGCTGTATTCGTCGGGCGCCAGCGCCAGCTCGGCGCGGCCGTGCACGACGATGCTGTATAGCAGTTGCGTCTCGTCGGGCGCCAGCGCGCCGGCCAGGCGCTCGACCTGCGCCGCGTCGGGGTCGCCCGCGTCGAGCGCGCCCGGCACCGCCTGCTGCACCGCCATCTGCTGCAGCAGCGCGGCCATCTCCTCCAGCGTGCCGGCGGCGGACAGCCCGAGCCCGCGCAACTGCTCGACCGCGCCGACCAGCGCCGCGCCGTCGCCGGCCGCCAGCGCCTCGACCAGCCGCACCGCGTGGCCGCGATCGACCGCGCCGAGCATCTGCCGCACGCCGGCCTCGGCCAGCGTGCCGGCGCCGAAGGCGATCGCCTGGTCGGTCAGCGAGAGCGCGTCACGCATCGAGCCGCGCGCGGCGCGCGCCAGCAGCCGCAGGGCGCCGGGCTCGGCGGCGATGTGCTCCTGCGCCAGCACGGCGGCCAGGTGCTCCTGCACCGTCTGCGGCGCCATCGGCCGCAGGTTGAACTGCAAACAGCGCGACAGCACCGTCGGCGGCACCTTCTGCGGGTCGGTGGTGGCCAGCACGAACTTGAGGTAGTCGGGTGGCTCCTCCAGCGTCTTGAGCATCGCGTTGAACGCGGTGTTCGAGAGCATGTGCACTTCGTCGATCATGTAGACCTTGAAGCGGCCCAGCACCGGCTTGTAGACGGCCTGGTCGAGCAGTTGCGTGATCTCCTCGACGCTGCGGTTGGAGGCCGCGTCGAGCTCGACGTAGTCGACGAAGCGGCCGGCGTCGATGTCGCGGCAGGCGTCGCAGGCGCCGCAGGGCTGCGCGGTGATGCCGCCGCGCCCGTCGGCCCCGGTGCAGTTCAGCGACTTGGCGAGGATGCGCGAGACCGTGGTCTTGCCCACGCCGCGCGTGCCGGTGAAGAGGTAGGCGTGGTGCAGCCGCTGCTGCGTCAGCGCGTTGGACAGCGCCTGCACGACGTGCTCCTGCCCGACCAACGCATCGAAGCTGCGCGGGCGGTACTTGCGGGCGAGCACCAGGTAACTCATACGGGGCATTCTACGGGCCGCCCCCGGCGGCGGCGGCCGCGGCCGGCGCGTGCGCTGGCCGATAATCGCGCCCCATGACCGACGCCGCCCGCACCGACAACGCCTCCACGCTCAGCTACGAACAGGCCGGCGTCGACTACGAGCTGATCGACCCGCTCAAGGTGGCCGCGCAGCGCGCCGCCGCCGCCACCGCCGCCAACCTCGGGCCGCACGGCTTCACGGAAGTGCCGGCCTCGCGCGGCGAATCGGCCTACGTGCTCGACGTCGGGCCGTTCTACCTGGCGAGCATCGTCGAATGCCTGGGCTCCAAGGCGCTGGTGGCCGACGAGATGAAGGCGCTGACCGGCCGCAGCTTCTACGACGCGATCGCGCAGGACACCATCGCGATGGCGATCAACGACCTGATCACCGTCGGCGCGACGCCGCTGGTGGTGCAGGCCTACTGGGCCGCCGGCGGCAGCGACTGGTTCGGCGACGCGCAGCGCGCGCAGGCGCTGGTGGCCGGCTGGAAGAAGGCCTGCGACACCTGCGGCGTGGCCTGGGGCGGCGGCGAGACGCCGGCGCTGGCCGGCATCGTCGAAGCCGGGCGCATCGACCTCGCGGCGAGCTGCACCGGCCTGGTCAACCCGAAGACGCGGCTGTCGCTGGGCGAGCGGCTCGGCGCGGGCGACGCCATCGTGCTGCTGGCCTCCAGCGGCATCCACGCCAACGGCCTGAGCCTGGCGCGCAAGCTGGTGGAGCGGCTGCCGCGGGGCTACCTGAGCGAGGTGGCGCCGGGGCTGAGCTACGGCGAGGCGCTGCTCGCACCGACCACGCTGTACTCTCCGGTGACCGAAGCGCTGGCCCGCGCCGGCATCGTGCCGCACTACTGCGCGAACATCACCGGCCACGGCTGGCGCAAGCTGCTGCGCCATCCGTCCCCCTTCACCTACCGCATCCACAGCGTGCCGCCGGTGCCGCCGGTGCTGAAGTTCATCCAGCAGCATGCGAAGCAGGACGACCACGAGGCCTACGGCACGCTCAACATGGGCGCCGGCTTCGCGCTGTTCGTCGCGGCGGACGAGGCGCAGCGCTGCGTAGCGATCGCGCGCGCGCAGGGCGTGGCGGCGCTGGTCGCCGGCCGTGTCGAGGCCGGCGCGAAGCGCCTGATCGTCGAGCCGCTGGGCATCGAGTGGGGCGACGACGCGCTGCAACTGCGCTGAGGGCCCGAGGGCGCACGGGGGCGTCGCCTACAATCGTCCGCGACGGGCCTCCCCGCATGGGAGCGCGCCCAACCGGGTCAGGTGGGGAACCAAGCAGCCCTAAGCGTTGCGACCAGTGCCGGGGGTAAGGCTCGTCACCCTTGCTGCCCTTGCGGCGCCGCCGCGCGCGGCATCGCCGCCGCCGCGGTGCCGCTCTGCAAGGCCGCGCGCGCGCCCTGCAAGGCCTCCTGCACCTCGCGCGGGCTCAGTTCCAGCACACGCGCGTAACGCTGCGCCACCTGCTGGACCGCCGCGCCGATCTGCGCCGACGGCAGCCGCGTCATCGCGTCCACCGCCTCGTTGGCCGCGCTGGCGGCGGCGCGCAGCATGTCGGCGTCGTCGTCGGGCTGGTGCACCGGCCGGTCGGCCGCGATGCGGCGGATCATGTGCTGCACCTCGTCGCCCAGGCCCCAGTGGCGCGCCACCGCCGCGCCCAGCGATTCGATGTCCACGCCGAGCACGGCGTACGAGGCCGCCGCTTCGCTCAGGCCGGGTTGGCCGCGCTCGTCCGGCTGCGCCGCCGGCAGCGGCTGCATCAACTGGCGGATCTGCTCGGCCTCGTCGGGAAAGTGGTACTGCACCAGCAGGCGGCCGAGGTTCTGCATCAACGCGACGAGGAACACCACCTCGGCGTCGTAGCCCGGCGGGCGCAGCGCCTGCGCGGCGTGGCCGGCCAGGCGCGCCACGTTGACCAGCCGCGCCATCGCCGCGGCCGCCGCCTCGTTCATCGGGCCCGGCCACTGGCGCAGGCCGTTGGCGGCGCCGCGCACGCCGTCGACGCCGAGCAGCGTGATGGCGCGGCGCAGCGTCAGCACCGCGCCGCCGCCGGCCATCTGCGTGCCGCGCACCTGCGCCGAGTTGGCCAGGCGCAGCAACTCGAAGGCGAGCGCGACGTCCTGCAGCAGCAGTTCGGCCATCTCGTCGGTGCGCTGCGTGTCGGTGGCCGACAGCCGGGCGACGCGCCGCGCGATGCCCGGCAGCGCGGGCAGGTGGCCGACCGTGCTCAGCCGGTCGATCAGCAGCGCGATCGGGTCGCCCTGCCCGCGTTCCTCGACCTCGCGCCAGCCCTCCAGCGCGCGCAGCAGCGTGCGCGCGTTCAGGTAGCGCTGGCGCTCCTGCGAGGCAGTGCAGCGGTTGGCGATGGCGCGCAGGCCCTCGGGCACCGGCTGCGGCGTGGTCCAGGGCAGGCGCACCAGGTCGCGGCCGCGCGGCGCGAGGCGCGCGATCACCGCGGCGATGTCGGGCTCGTCGAGCACCGGCGCGCCAGCCAGCATCTGGTGCAGCAGCACGCCGGCGGCGAGCACGTCGCGCTCGGCGTCGCGCCGCACGCGCAGCGCGTCGTCATCGTCGCCGGCCGCGGCCTGCGCCGGCTCGACGGCGCCGAAGCCCGCCAGCCGCAACTGGCCTTGCGCGCCGACCAGCACGTGGTGCATCTGCAGGTCGCGGTGCACGATGCCGGCCTCGTGCGCGAAGGCCAGGCCCTGCAAGGCCTGGCACAGCAGGCCGGCGACCTCCAGCGGCGCGGGCGACGGCTGCTGGCGCGCCAGCCATTCGGCCAGCGTGAGGCCGAGCGCGCGATCCACCGCGAGGTAGGGCCAGTGGTCCTGCACGCCGGCCTCGATCACGTGGGCGAGGTTCGGATGGTTCAGCCGCGCCGCCTGCCGCATCTCGCGCAGGCGCAGTTCGAGCGCGGCGGCGTCGCCCGGCTGCGCGCGCGGCAGCGTCAGCATCACCTCCTGGCCGAGCCGCGGGTCGAAGGCCAGCCAGCTCATCGAGCCGGCGCTCTTGCCCAGCAACTGGCGCAGCTCGTAGCGGCCGAAGGCGCGCGGCGGGCTGGCGCGGGCGGGCGAGGCAGGCGGGGCGGACGTGGCGGAAGCGGCCATCGGCGGTGGCGGTGGGTCTTGCGCCGATTGGACGCGAATCCCGGCCGGTCGGAAGCGCCGATCAGCGGCAGGAATTCCCGCCAATCGCGGCTTCGCGCCGCTCAGGCCGACTCGATGAAACGGCCGTCGCCGGCGATGAGGGCGCTGCGCACCCGCGCGCCGGGCTGGGCACGCTGCACCGCCGCGCGGTAGGCGGCCAGTTGCGCGTGGTAGGCCGGCAGCGCCTCGGGCCGGTGGTGGAGCTTGTAGTCCAGCACCCACCAGGTGTCGACACCGTCCTCGTCCAGCCGCACCAGGCGGTCGATGCGCAGCACGGCGCCGTCCAGGCTCACCGGCACCTCGTTGGCGGCCCAGCGCAGCGCGGCGGCGTCGAAGAAGCGCGCGCTGGCCGGGTTGGCGAGGATGCGCCCGGCGATGCGCGCCACCTCCCCGGCCGGCGCGCCGAACTCGGCGGCGGCGCCGGCCGCCAGCGCCGCCAGCTCGCCGCCCGCGCCGGTGTGCCACTCCAGCACGCGGTGCACCGCGCTGCCCAGGCGCGCGGCCGGGCTGTCGTCGCGTTCGGGCGGCGCCGGCGGCGCGGCCGGCGCGGCGCTCCAGCGCGGCAGCCCGATCACCTGCGGCGCCGGCTCGGGCCGCGCCGCGACGCCGCCGTCGCCCGGCCGCGGCCAGGGCACGGCCAGCGGCTCGATGCGCTGCCACCAGCTCCCGGCGCTGGCGCCGTGCGGCGCGGTGGCGCTGAACACCAGCGTGCGGCGCGCGCGTGTCATCGCCACGTACAGGCCGTTGAGCTCCTCGCGTTCGCGCGCGCGCCGCTCCTCGGCCATCGCATCGGCCAGCGCGGGCGGCACCTCGCTTTCCTTGTAGATGAAAGCGCAGCGGCGCGGCGCGCTGGCCTGCACCGGCCAGTCGACCAGCAGCGTGGCGGTCTCGGCGCGGCTCGGCTCGGGCTGCGCGTCCATCACGAACACCACGTCGGCCTCCAGCCCCTTGGCGCCGTGCACCGTCAGCAGCCGCACCGCGCCGCCCAGGTCGGGCGCCGGCACGGTGATCGTGCGGCGCCGCAGCGCGCGCACGAAGGCGTAAGGCGTCGCGTAGCGCCCGCCGTCGAGCGCCAGCGACTGCGCCAGCACCGCGTCGACGGTGGCCAGCGCCACGGCGCGGCGCGCCGCGGGAACGCGTGCGGCCAGGCGCTCGCGCAGCTCGCCCTCGGCGACGATGCGGTCGAGCAGGTCGTGCGGCGGCAGGCGGCGCGAGGCCTGCTGCCAGGCGGCGAGCAGGCGGCGCGCGCGCGCCAGCGCGGCGCCCGCATCGGTGTCGGCCACCAGCGCGGCCCACCAGTCGCCGGCGTGCCCGGCCTCGGCGCGGCGCGCCAGCGCGAGCAGCTCGGCGTCGGAGGCATCGAACAGCGGGCAGCGCAGCGCGCGCGCCAGCGACAGGCGGTGCTGCGGCGAGACCAGCGCGTCGAGCACGGCCACCAGGTCCTGCGCCTCGGCGGCTTCGATCAGCGTCGCGTCGTCGACGGCGACGCAGGGCACGTGGCGCCGCTGCAGCGCCTCGGCGAGCAGCCGCAGCGGCGCGCGCTTGCGCGCCATCACCATCAACTGGCGCGGCGCGAGGCCGGCGTCGAGCTGCCGCACGATGGCCTCGGCCACCAGGCGGGCCTCGGCCTCGCGGCGCTGCGCCTCGGGTTCGCGGCGCGGCTGGGTCAGGCTGTCGCGCCAGGCCTGCGGCGCGTCGGCCGCATCGCCCTCACCGTCTTCCTGTGCAACCGGGCGCGGCACGCGCGGCAGCGCGAACAGCGCCGGCGCGTCGTCGGCGCCGGCCTCGGTGGTGTGGGCGCGGAAGCTGTCGAACGCGCCCTGCGCCTGCGCCGCCTCGAACACCGCGTTGAGCGCGGCCAGCACGCCCGGCGCGTTGCGGCGCGTGTGATCGCATTCGAGCACGCAGCCACCCAGCGCCTGGCCGACGAACTCGCGCACCGCGCCGAACACGCGCGGCTCGGCGCGGCGGAAGCGGTAGATGCTCTGCTTGGGGTCGCCGACGACGAACAGCGCGGGCGCGTTCTGCCCGCTGGCGCCGCCGCCGGCGCCCGCATATGCCCCCAGCCAGGCGTGCAGCGCATGCCATTGCAGCGGGCTGGTGTCCTGGAACTCGTCGATCAGCACGTGGCGGATGCGCGCGTCGAGCCGCTCCTGCACCCAGCCCGACAGCGCGGCGTCGCGCAACAGCGCCAGCGCGCCGTGCTCCAGGTCGTTCATGTCGAGCAGGCCGCGCTCGCGCTTGTAGCCGGCGTACTCGGTGAGCAGCACGCGCGCCAGCCGCACCAGGCGCGCGTGTTCGAGGTGGCTGTCGTGCTGGTGCTGGCGCGCGGCGATCGCTTCGAGCGCGCGCGTGGTTTCGTCCAGGCCGGCGATGCCGGCCAGCTTGCGCGGCGTGCCGCTCTTGGTGAACAGGGCCGACCACAGCGCGGCGAAACGCGCTTCGGCGCCGGCCAGTTCGAGCGCTTGCTGCACGCCGGCGCCGGCGTCGCGGCAGGTCTTCTTGTCGCTGGCGGCGAGCCGCGCCGCGAGGCCGAGCAGGTCGTCGCGCCACGCGGCGCCGCCGACCTCCTCGATCGGCGCCGGCGCGCCTGCGGGCACCGCCGGCGGCACGCTGTCGTCCAGCACGCCGGCACGATCGGCCAGCGCCAGCTCGACGCGCCGCTCCAGCACCACGCCGAACCACTTGTCGGCCTGGTGGCGGCCGCGTGTGCGCAGCAGCGCGGCATGGTCTTCGCGCCGCGCCGCGTCGCGCAGCAGCGCGGCGTGGAAGCGCCGCATCACCTCGCCGCGGTGGTCGGCGATGTCCAGCAGCAGTTCTCCGGCGGGGTCGAGGCCGATCTCGGCCAGCAGTTCGTAGGGCGCGGCGCGCAGCAACTGCGCGAACCAGGCGTGGAAGGTGCGCACCTCGACGGCGCGGCCGCTGTCGAGCACGCGGCGCTGCAATCCGGCCAGCGCATCGGCCCAGGCCGGCGCCTCGGCCGGCGGCACGCCGCGCGCGACCAGCTCGGCGATGCGCCGCGCCTCGCTGGTGGCCGGCGCGGCGAACGCCTGCAGCCACTCGGCCAGGCGCTCGCGCATCTCGCCGGCGGCCTTCTTCGTGAAGGTGATCGCCAGGATCTCCTGCGGCTGCGCGCCGGCCAGCAGCGCGCGCACGATGCGCGACACCAGCATCCAGGTCTTGCCCGCGCCGGCGCAGGCCTCGACGACGACGCTGCGGCGCGGGTCGCAGGCCAGCGCGTAGAAGGCCTCGCGCGAGACCGGCCGGCCGTCGGCACGGTAGGCGGGTGTGGGGCTCATGCCTCGCCTCCGTCGGGCCAGTGGTCGCGCCGGCACAGGCCGCGCGCTTCGCAGGTCTCGCACAGCCCGGCTTCGCCCAGCGCCGGCAGCGGCGCGCCGGCACGCAGCCGTGCGAACTCGGCGCCCAGTTCGCGCACCAGCACCTCGGCGCTGTGCTGCACCTGCGGGTGCACGATGGGCTTGATGGCCTCGGGCTGGTCCAGCGGCAGGTAGCAGGCGCGCAGCGGCACGTCGGCCTCGGGCGCGAGCAGCGCCGCGTAGACGGCGAGCTGCGTGTCTTCCAGCGGCTGCGCCACCTTGCCGCGCAGGCGCTGGGCCGACGAGGTCTTGTAGTCGATCAGCTCCAGCGCCGCGCCCTGCGCCACGCGGTCGATGCGGTCGATGCGCCCTTCCAGCTCGATGCCGCCGAAGGCCTCGGGGCGCAGCCGGCACGCGCGCTCGCCGTCCTGCCAGAGCGCGCCCTCGGCATCGCGCGCGTGCAGCCAGGCGAGGTAGGCCGGCACGAAGCGCTCGAAGCTGGCCGCGAAGGGCAGGAACTCGTCGTCGGCCAGGCCCATCTCGGCCTGCTGTTGCGCGGCCAGGGCGCGCAGGCGTTCGGCGTCGTGCTCGACCGAAGCACCTGCGCCGCGCTCGCGGTGGAAGGCCAGCAGCACGCCGTGCAGCCAGGTGCCGTAGTCGCGCTTTTCCAGCGCGGCTTCCAGTTCGTCGTCTTCGCGCAGGCCGAGCACGTGGCGGGCGAAGAAGCGGTAGGGGCAGTCGCGCAGCGCCTCGACGGCGCTGGCGGACAGACGCGCCGGCAGCGCCTGCGCGGCCACCGGCAGCGGACGCGCCAGCGGCTCGGCGGCCAGCGGCGTCGCGACGCGCGGGTCGTGCCACGCGGCGAACGAACGGCCTTGCGCGGCGAGATCGAGCGCGAGGCGCTGCAGCAGCGGGCTGTCGGCCAGCGTCTCGCCGCTCGCGTCGGCATGGCGGCGCAGCAGCGTCACGCGCGGCAGCGCCAGCGCATGCGCGAAGGCCAGCGATTCGCGCTCGCGGCGCTGGGCGCGGTCGGGCAGGCCGAGCGCCGCGAGTTCGGCGTCGGACAGCAAGGGATGCGTGGCCGGCGGCGCGCCGAGGTGGCGATCGTCGGCGCCGGGGCACACCAGCGCGGCGAAGGGACGCAGCATCACCTGCGCCAGCGGCGTGATGACCACCTTCACCGCCTCGGCCGGCGGCGCGGCGGGCTTGAAGGTCTGCGCCTCGAACGCCGCATCGACCCAGGCGGCGAAGCCGTCCAGGCCGAGGCGCGCCGCGCCGGTCGCCTCACGCCAGGCGGCCGGGCCTTCGGCGTCGAGCCGCAGCGCGCGCAGCACCGCGCGGCCGGCCTCGTCGGCCGCCAGCCAGGCCCAGCCGCCGCTGGCCTGCAAGGCGGCGCGCAGCGCCTCCAGCCACTCGGCGACCGGGCGGCGCGGCGCGCGCAGCGGGGCCAGCACGGCATCGAGCGGCGCGACCAAGTCCGGCGCGACATAGTCCGGCAGCGCGCCGAGGCGCTCGACACGCGCCACGCCGAGGCGCCGGCAGGCGCGCTCCAGCGCACGCACGCGCGCGTCGAACTCGGGCACGCCGGGCCACTCGGGCAGCGCCTTGAGCCAGTCGAACAGCGCATCGGTGCCGGCGCGCGGCGCGGCGCTGCGCAGCAGGCTCATCACCAGCGCGGCGGCGCGCGTGGTCGACAGCGTCCAGCCGGTCTCGTCGGCCAGCGGCACGTTCTGGCGCTCCAGCAGCGCGCGCACGCGCCGCACGAGCTGCCGGTCTAGCCCGACCAGCGCCACCGGCGCCTCGCCGCGCTCCAGATGCGCCAGCACCTGCGCCGCGGCGCACTGCGCTTCGTGCTCGACGTCGTCGCAGCGCGCCAGCGCCGGCGGCTCGCGCGGCACCGCCGGCAGGCCGGCATCGGCATCGACGACGAGGCAAGGCACGGCGGCAGCGGCATCGAGCAGCGCCTGCGCCAGCCGGTCCGGCCCGCCGGCCCGCAGCACGATCCACGCCGACGGGCGCAGCGCGAACAGGCGGTCGGTGTCGGCCTCATTGGCCAGCGCCGCCCATTCGAGCGCGATGCGCGCCAGCCAGCGCTGCTGGGTGCCCGGGCCGGTGGTCGGCGCGAGCCGCTCGCGCGCCTGGGCCCACCAGGCCTCGCGCTGCCGTGGCGCGCATTGGTGCGCGGCGCGCGCGAAGGCGTGCGCGGTCTCGACCAGCGCATCGACCGCGTGGTCGAAGCGGCGCGGGTCGCTGCGGGCCAGCGCCTGCCCGATGGCCTGCGCGCGCAGCAGCCGCGCGGCGACGAGCCGGTCGGCGGCGGCGTCGAAGCTCGGCTGCTGCGGCGCGGCCGGCGGCGCCGGCCCGAGCGAGGCGGCCAGCGTGCGCGGCGTCTCGATGCGCGCCGGCCAGCCGCCGCGGCGCGCGAAGGCGGCGCGCGCCGGCGCCAGCAGCTCTCCGAAGGGCAGCAGCACCAGCGCGTCGCGCAGCGCGATGCCCTCGCCTTCGGCCCAGGCCGCGACCCGCGCGGCGAACGCCTCCCACGCAGATTCGCCGGCGGCGTTCAAGGAGATTCGCGCTATCGCGACCATAGGGGGAACGGGGTGGTCCAGTCGGGTGCCGCAGGGGGGCTTTGTGTCAGAATCATTGTGCCTCGCACCCCTGCCGCGAGGCGCTCTCCCGAGGACAATCCATGAGCAGCGAGCTGATCAAACACATCTCCGATGCGTCGTTCGAAAGCGACGTGCTGAAGTCCGACAAGCCGGTGCTGGTCGACTACTGGGCCGAGTGGTGCGGCCCGTGCAAGATGATCGCGCCCATCCTCGACGAGGTCTCGAAGGACTACAACGGCCGCCTGCAGATCGCCAAGATGAACGTCGACGAGAACCGCGACGTGCCGGCCAAGTTCGGCATCCGCGGCATCCCGACGCTGATGCTGTTCAAGGGCGGCCAGCTCGCCGCGACCAAGGTCGGCGCGCTGTCCAAGACCCAGTTGACCGCCTTCCTCGACGGTCATCTATAATTCGCTCCAATAGCGGCGCGCCCGGGTCACAAGCCTCCGGGCGGCGCCGCGCCAAGTTCGCCACCACGCCGGCAGCGCGTGGCTCCGGCACCCCACTCCAGCATCCGCCAGCTCTCGTCCCTGGAAGCCTTGCGCATCCGCGCCCTCGCCTTATGCACCTGTCCGAACTGAAAGCGCTCCACGTCTCCGAGCTCATCAAGATGGGCGAAGGCCTGGAGATCGAGAACGTCGCCCGCATGCGCAAGCAGGAGCTGATGTTCGCGATCATGAAGAAGCGCGCCAAGGCCGGCGAGCAGGTGTTCGGCGACGGCGTGCTCGAGGTGCTGCCCGACGGCTTCGGCTTCCTGCGCTCGCCCGACACGAGCTACATGGCGTCGACCGACGACATCTACCTCAGCCCGAGCCAGATCCGCCGCTTCAACCTGCACACCGGCGACGCCATCGAGGGCGAGGTGCGCGTGCCCAAGGACGGCGAGCGCTACTTCGCGCTGGTCAAGGTCGATCGTGTCAACGGCCTGACCCCGGAGGAGAGCAAGCACAAGATCATGTTCGAGAACTTGACGCCGCTGTTCCCGAAGGAACAGTTCAAGCTCGAACGCGAGATCAAGTCGGAAGAGAACATCACCGGGCGCATCATCGACCTGATCGCGCCGATCGGCAAAGGCCAGCGCGCGCTGCTGGTCGCCCAGCCCAAGACCGGCAAGACGGTGATGATGCAGAACATCGCGCACGCCATCGTCGCCAACCACCCCGACGTCTACCTGATCGTGCTGCTGGTCGACGAGCGCCCCGAGGAAGTGACCGAGATGCTGCGCACGGTGCGCGGCGAGGTCATCAGCTCGACCTTCGACGAGCCCGCGGCGCGCCACGTGCAGGTGGCCGAGATGGTGATCGAGCGCGCCAAGCGCCTGGTCGAGCTGAAGAAGGACGTGGTGATCCTGCTCGACTCGATCACCCGCCTCGCGCGCGCTTACAACAACGTGCTGCCCTCGTCGGGCAAGGTGCTCACCGGCGGCGTCGACGCCAACGCGCTGCAGCGCCCCAAGCGCTTCTTCGGCGCGGCGCGCAACGTCGAGGAAGGCGGCTCGCTGACCATCATCGGCACCGCGCTGATCGACACCGGCAGCCGCATGGACGAGGTGATCTACGAGGAGTTCAAGGGCACCGGCAACTGCGAGATCCACCTCGATCGCCGCATGGCCGAGAAGCGCGTGTACCCCTCGATCCTGATCAACAAGTCGGGCACGCGCCGCGAGGAGCTGCTGCTCAAGCCGGAGATCCTGCAGAAGACCTGGATCCTGCGCAAGCTGCTCTACAACATGGACGAGATCGAGGCGATGGAGTTCATCCTCGACAAGATGAAGCAGTCGAAGAACAACCTCGACTTCTTCGACATGATGCGAAGAGGTGGGTGAGCCCGGACGTGAAGCAGTCCCTGCGGACTGCTTCGCGCCTGGCGAACGCCTGCCGGCTTGCAAGCCGGCAGGCCGGGGATCGGAACGATCAGTTATACTTCGCGGTTTTCCAGCGTCGGAAAGTGCGTCGAGAGGTTCGGCGTGGCTCCCGAGTCAACAGCGCAGAGGCCAGTCATGAAAGAAGGCATCCACCCCAGCTACCGCGAAGTGTGCTTCGTGGACCTGTCCAACGGTTTCAAGTTCGTCACGCGCTCGACCGTGCAGACCAAGGAAACCATCAAGATGGAAGACGGCCGCGAGCTGCCGCTGATGAAGCTGGAAACCACCAGCGAATCGCACCCCTTCTACACCGGCACGCAGAAGAGCGTGGACTCGCTGGGCGGCCGCGTCGAGAAGTTCCGCAACAAGTTCGCGCACCTGAAGAAGTAAGCTTCTTCGTGCAGCCCGACGATCAAGGCAGCTTCGGCTGCCTTTTTCATTGCATGATCCGCCCCGACCCGACGCGCCCCCGCCCTTGAACTCGCCCAAGCCCGCCCTCGTCACCCAGCGCGCCGCGCAGCGGCTGCCGCGATCGGCCCTGCTGCTGTTCTGCGCGGCCTACGTGATGCCCGGCGTGTTCGGCCGCGACCCCTGGAAGAACGCCGACGTGGCCGCCTTCGGCCACATGGCGGCCATCGCCGACGGCCGCGCCGGCTGGTTCTCGCCCTCGCTGGCCGGGCTGCCGGCCGACGGCGCGCTGGTGCCCTACTGGCTCGGCGCGCTGTTCATCAAGGCCCTGCCCTGGCTGGACGCGGCGCTGGCCGCGCGCATCCCGTTCGCGCTGCTGCTGGTGGCGGTGCTGGTGTTCAGCTGGTACGCCACCTACCACCTGGCGCGCACCGAGGCGGCCCAGCCGGTGCCCTTCGCCTTCGGCGGCGAGGCGACCCCGGTCGACTACGCGCGCGCCGTCGCCGACGGCGCGGTGCTGGCGTTGATGGCCACGCTCGGGCTGCTGCAGCTCGGCCACGAGACCACGCCCGAGTTGGTGCAGCTCGTCGGTGCCACGCTGCTGCTGTACGCGCTGGCGGCGGCGCCGTTCCGGCGCGCGCGGGCGCGCATCGCGGCGCTGCTGTCGCTGCCGCTGATGGCGGCCAGCGGCGCGCCGGCCATCGCGGCGGTGCTGGCCGTGATCGGCACCGCGATCTGCGCCAAATCGACCTACGCCCAGGTGCGCCGCACCGCCTGGTGGATAGTCGCCGCCGGCGTCGTCGCGGTGGCCCTGGGCAGCGCGCTGGCGGCCTGGGCCTGGCGCGTCGCCAGCCCGGCACAGCTCAACCCGGTGAGCACGCTGCGCCTGCTGCTGTGGTTCGGCTGGCCGGCCTGGCCGCTGGCGCTGTGGACGCTGTGGCGCTGGCGCGGCCACCTGCTGCACCGGCACATCGCGGTGCCGCTGGGCATCACGCTGACGGCGCTGGGCGGCTGCCTCGCGATGGGCGGCTCGGAGCGCGCGCTGATGCTGGGCGTGCCCGCGCTGGCGGTGCTGGCCGCCTTCGCGCTGCCGACGCTGCAACGCAGCACCGCGGCGGCGATCGACTGGTTCTCGGTGTTCTTCTTCAGCGCCTGCGCGCTGGCGATCTGGGTCATCTACGCCGCGATCCAGACCGGCGTGCCGGCCAAGCCGGCCGCCAACGTGGCGCGCCTCGCGCCGGAGTTCGTTCCGAGCTTCTCGGCCTTCGCGCTGGCCATCGCGGCGGCCGGCACGCTGGCCTGGATCTGGCTCGTGCGCTGGCGCACCGGGCGGCACCGCCATCCGCTGTGGAAGAGCCTGGTGCTGCCGGCCGGCGGCGTGGCGGTGTGCTGGCTGCTGCTGATGACGCTGTGGCTGCCGCTGCTCGACCACGCGCGCAGCTACCGGCCGCTGCTGGCGCGCATCGCCGAGCACGTGCCGCGCGACGCCTGCATCGCCGCGCCGCAGGCGCCGCGCGCGCTGCTGGCGGCGCTGGAGGCCCAGGGCCGCTGGCGCGTCGACGCGATCACGCCGGCCGCCACCAGCCCCTGCGAGTACCTGCTCGTGCCGGCCGCCGAGCGCCAGGGCCAGCCCGAGGTCGAAGGCTGGAAGGCCGTGGCGCGCATCCGCCGGCCGACCGACCGCAACGACTACACGCTGATCTACCGGCGCGCGGCAGCACCCTAGCCCAGCGTGCGCACACGCGCCGCCGGAAAGACGATGCGAAAGCGCGAGCCCTTGCCCGGCTCGCTGTCGACCTGCAGTTCGGCGCCGTGGCGCTGCACCACGTGCTTGACGATGGACAGGCCCAGCCCGGTGCCGCCGGTGTCGCGCGAGCGGCTGCCGTCGACGCGGTAGAAGCGCTCGGTCAGGCGCGGCAGGTGCTCGCGCGCGATGCCCAGGCCAGTGTCGGTCACGCTCAGTTCGCCACTGCCGTCGGCCTGCTGCTGCCAGCCGACCGTGATGCGCCCGCCTTCGGGCGTGTAGCGCACCGCGTTGCCGACGAGGTTGTGGACGGCGCTGAGCAGCTCGGCATGCGAGCCGGCGATCTCGATGCCGTTCGCGGCCGCGAACTCGATCGTGTGGTTGCCGCCCGACAGCGCCTTCGCGTCCGACTCCACCTGCGCCAGCAGCGGCGCCAGCGGCACCCAGCGGTCGGCGGCCGGGCGCGGGCTGCCTTCGAGCTGCGCCAGCGTCAGCAGGTCGCTGACCAGCGTCTGCATGCGGCCGGTCTGCTGCGCCATCAGCTCGAGCACGCGCTTGCGCTCGACCTCGGTCAGCGGCAGGTTGCCCATGGTCTCGATGAAACCCGACAGCACCGTCAGCGGCGTGCGGATCTCGTGCGACACGTTGGCGACGAAGTCGCGCCGCATCGCCTCGTGGCGCTCGCGGTCGGTGACGTCCTGCGACAGCACCAGCGTCATGCCCTCGCCGTAGGAGCGCAGCAGCACCGACAGCGTGCCGTCGCCGCGCGGGTTGGCGAAGCTCACCGGCTCGGCGCCGAAGCGCGCCTGCTGCAGGTAGGCGACGAAGGCCGGCGAGCGCACGAGGTTGGTCACGCGCTGGCGCCGGTCGCGCTGCGGGTCGAGGCCGAAGTGGTCGGCGGCGACGCCGTTGCACCAGACGATCTGCTGGCCGGCGTCGAGGATCATCACGCCGTTGGGCGAGGCCTCGATCGCCGAAAGGAACTGCTCCAGGCGCAGCCGCTCTTGCTCCAGCCCCTGCTCGCGCAGCCGGATCGAGCGCTCGACGCGGTAGCCCAGTTCGCCCCAGAAGCCGGCATCACGCGGCGCCTGCTGCTCCTGGCTGCCGCGCAGCCACTCGATCAGGCGGTAGCCGCGCGCGGTGTCCAGCAGCGCCGCCAGCGCGACGCCGATGGCGCCGCCGGCCAGCACGCGCCACACCACGGTGTGCTCGACGTTCGACACCAGGAAGCCGGCGCAGCCGCCCGCCAGCATGGCCAGCACGCCGGCGGTCAGTCGCGGCAGCAGCCAGTTCATGCCGAGGGTGCCGCCACCTGCTGGGTCAATCGATAGCCGGCGCCGCGCACCGTCTCGACCATCTGCGAACACTGCGCCGGCGCCAGCGCCTCGCGCAGGCGCTTGACGTGCACGTCGACCGTGCGCTCCTCGATGAAGACGTGGTCGCCCCAGACGCGGTCGAGCAGTTGCGCGCGGCTGTGCACGCGCTCGGGGTGCGTCATCAGGAAGTGCAGCAGGCGGAACTCGGTGGGTCCGAGCTTGAGCTCCTGCTCGCCGCGCGAGACGCGACGCGTCGCCGGGTCGAGCTTGAGCCCGCCGAGCTCGACCACCGAATCGAGCGCCTCGGGCGCCTTGCGCCGCAGCACGGCGCGGATGCGCGCCATCAGCTCGTTGGTCGAGAACGGCTTGGCGAGGTAGTCGTCGGCGCCGGCGTCCAGGCCGGTGACCTTGTCGGCCTCGTCGGCGCGCGCGGTCAGCATGATGATCGGCAGCTCGCGCGTGCGCTGCTCGCCGCGCCAGCGCCGCGCCAGCGCCAGGCCCGACTGCCCGGGCAGCATCCAGTCGAGCAGCACCAGGTCGGGCAGCACGCCATCCACCGCCGCCTGGGCCTGCTCGGCGCTGGCGGCGAGCGTCACCTCGTAGCCGGCGTGGCGCAGGTTCAGCGAGATCAGCTCGGCGATCGCCGATTCGTCCTCGACCACCAGCACGCGGCTCATCGGACCACCGACTCCACGTTCTCGAGCGAGTGGTGCCGCACGTCGGTGCCCTTGACGATGTAGATGATCTGCTCGGCGAGGTTCTTGGCGTGGTCGCCGATGCGCTCGATGGCCTTGGCGACGAACACCAGTTCGATCGAGGCCGAGATGGTGCGCGGGTCTTCCATCATGTAGGTGATCAGCTTGCGCATCAGGCCGTCGAATTCCTGGTCGATCTGATTGTCGTCCTTGATCACCTCCAGCGCCTTCACCGGGTCGAGCCGCGCGAAGGCGTCCAGCGCCTTGCGCAGCGAGGCGGTGGCGAGGCTGGCCTCGAAGGAGACGTCGCCGGTGGGCAGGCGCAGCCGGCTCGACATGCCGGAGTTGAGCAGCCGCTGCACGGTGCGGCCGATGCGCGCCGCCTCGTCGCCGACGCGCTCGAGGTTGCCGATGGTCTTGGAGATCGCGATCAGCAGGCGCAGGTCGCGCGCGGTCGGCTGGCGCCGCGCGATGATGGTCGAGAGGTCGCGGTCGATCTCCACTTCCATCTGGTTGACCAGTTCCTCCTGCTTGAGCACCTGGCTCGCCGTCTCGCCGCTGAAGTTCACCAGCGCGTAGATCGCCTGGGCGAGCTGCGACTCGGCCAGCCCGCCCATCTCCAGCACGCGGTTGGAGATGGCGCTGAGTTCCGAATCGAACTGCGTCGAGAGATGCTTGTCGTTCATCCGAATCTCCCGGTGATGTAGTCTTCGGTGTCCTTCTTCTTCGGCTTCATGAACAGCTCGGCGGTCGGGCCGAACTCGATCAGGTCGCCGAGGTACATGTAGGCGGTGTAGTCCGAGCAGCGCGCCGCCTGCTGCATGTTGTGCGTCACGATGGCCACGGTGTAGTCGGCCTTCAGCTCGCCGATCAGCTCCTCGATCTTGCCGGTGGAGATCGGGTCGAGCGCCGAGCAGGGTTCGTCGAGCAGCAGCACCTCGGGCTTGATCGCGATGCCGCGCGCGATGCACAGGCGCTGCTGCTGGCCGCCCGAGAGCCCGGAGCCGCTCTGGTCGAGCTTGTCCTTGACCTCGGTCCACAGCGCCGCCTTCTTCAGCGCCCACTCGACGCGCTCGTCCATCTCGACGCGCGGCAGGTTCTCGAACAGCCGCACGCCGAAGGCGATGTTGTCGTAGATCGACATCGGGAACGGCGTCGGCTTCTGGAACACCATGCCGATCTTGGCGCGAATCAGGCTGACGTCGTGGCGCTTCTCGAGGATGTTGTCGCCGTCGAGCAGGATCTGCCCCTCGGCGCGCTGCTCGGGATACAGCTCGAACATGCGGTTGAAGGTGCGCAGCAGCGTGCTCTTGCCGCAGCCCGACGGGCCGATGAAGGCCGTGACCTTGCGCTCGGGGATGTCGAGGTTGATGCGCTTCAGGGCGTGGAAGCCGCCGTAGTAGAAGTTCAGGTCGCGCACCGAGATCTTCGGCTTCTCGGTCACGGGCAGGTTGACTTTCGCGTCCATGGGGGAAGTCTCAATGCTTGTTGCGGAACAGCACGCGGGCCAGGATGTTCAGGCCCAGCACGCCCAGCGTGATCAGGAAGACGCCGGCCCAGGCCAGCTTCTGCCAGTTCTCGTAGGGACTCATCGCGAACTTGAAGATGGTCACCGGCAGGCTGGCCATCGGCTCGGCCAGGTCGCTGGTCCAGAACTGGTTGGACAGCGCGGTGAACAGCAGCGGTGCGGTCTCGCCGGCGATGCGCGCCACGGCCAGCAGCACGCCCGTCACGACGCCGGCGCGCGCGGCCTTCAGCGTGATCGCCAGGATCACCTTCCACTTCGGCGTGCCCAGCGCGTAGGCCGCCTCGCGCAGCGCGTTCGGGATCAGGCTGAGCATGTTCTCGGTGGTGCGGATCACCACCGGGATCACGATCAGCGCCAGCGCCAGCACGCCGGCCCAGCCCGAGAAGGACTTGAAGCGCGCCACCACCACCGAGTAGATGAACAGGCCGATGACGATCGACGGCGCCGACAGCAGGATGTCGTTGATGAAGCGCGTGGTCGAGCCCAGCCAGCCGCGCTGGCCGTACTCGGCCAGGTAGATGCCGGCCAGGATGCCGATCGGCGTGCCGATCAGCGTGGCCAGCGCCACCATCAGCGCCGAGCCGAAGATCGCGTTGGCCAGGCCGCCGGTCTCGGCCTGCGGCGCCGGCGTCATCTCGGTGAAGGTCGCCAGCGCGAGCCCATCCATGCCCAGGCGCACCGTCTCGACCAGGATCCAGATCAGCCAGAACACGCCGAAGGCCATCGCCGCCAGCGACAGCGCCAGCGCGACCGCGTTGACGCGCTTGCGGGCGTGGTGCTTCGCCAGCCGTGCGCTCGCAGCCTTGCTCATGTGCGCGCTCCTTCGTTCTTCTTGAGCCGGGCCAGCAGCAGCTTGGACATCGACAGCACCACGAAGGTGATGAAGAACAGCACCAGGCCGAGGTAGATCAGCGAGGCCTGGTGCAGGCCCTCGCCGGCCTCGGCGAACTCGTTGGCCAGCGCCGAGGTGATGCTGTTGGCGGCCTCGAACAGCGACAGCGAGTTCAACTGGTTCATGTTGCCGATCACGAAGGTCACCGCCATGGTCTCGCCGAGCGCGCGGCCGAGCCCGAGCATGATGCCGCCGATGACGCCGGTCTTGGTGTACGGCAGCACGACGCGGTAGACCACCTCCCAGGTGGTCGAGCCCAGGCCGTAGGCCGACTCCTTGAGCATCGGCGGCGTGACCTCGAAGACGTCGCGCATCACCGAGGCGATGAAGGGAATGATCATGATCGCCAGGATGATGCCGGCCGACAGGATGCCGATGCCCACCGGCGGGCCCGAGACCAGCGCGCCCAGCAGCGGCGTGTCGCCCAGCGCCGCTTGCAGCGGCTGCTGCACGAAGCGGGCGAGGATGGGGCCGAACACCAGCAGGCCCCACATGCCGTAGACGATCGAGGGCACGGCCGCCAGCAATTCGACGGCGATGCCCAGCGGGCGCTTCAGCCAGCCCGGCGACAGCTCGGTCAGGAACAGCGCGATGCCGAAGCTCACCGGCACCGCGATCAGCAGCGCGATGATCGAGGTGGCCAGCGTGCCGTAGATCATCACCAGGCCGCCGTAGCGGTCCTGCACCGGGTCCCACTCGCTGCGCCAGAGGAAGGACAGCCCGTACTCGCGGATCGCCGGCGCCGCGCCTATCACCAGCGAGACGATGATGCCCGCCAGCAGCGCCAGCGTGATCCAGGCCGCGCCCTGCGCCAGCGCGGCGAACAGCGCATCGGCCGCCGGCGCGCGCTTGCGCCGGGCCGGTGGGGTGTTCGCGGAGCCCAAGCGGCGCACCTCTGCCTCCTTCAACGATGCCTCGACGGGCAGGATGGCCGTCATGCGTTCCTCCGATTCTCGTTCATCGGCCCGGGCACCCGCCCGGGCCCGCCGCGATCACTTGGCGTTCGGAACCACCGGCTTGCCGGAGGCGTCGGCGATCTGCGCCCACTGCTTGCGCACCAGCGCCTTCACCGATTCGGGCAGCGGCACGTATTCGAGTTCGGCCGCGGCCTTGTCGCCGTTGGCGTAGGCCCAGTCGAAGAACTTCAGCGCCGAGGCGGCGTTGGCCGGCTTGTCCTGCACCTTGTGCATCATGATGAAGGTGGCGCCGGTGATCGGCCACGAGTCCTTGCCCGGCTGCTCGGTCAGCACCTGGTAGAAGCTCTTGGCCCAGTCGGCGCCGGCGGCGGCGGCCTGGAAGGCGCCGTCGTCGGGCGAGACGAAGTTGCCAGCCGCGTTCTTCAACTGAGCGTGCGACATCTTGTTCTGCTTGGCGTAGGCGTATTCGACGTAGCCGATCGAGTTCGGCAGCCGCGCGACGAAGGCCGACACGCCCTCGTTGCCCTTGCCGCCGGCGCCGGTGGGCCAGTTCACCGCGGTGCCCTCGCCCACCTTGCTCTTCCACTCGGCGTTCACCTTGGAGAGATAGTTGGTGAAGATGAAGCTGGTGCCGGAGCCGTCGGCGCGGCGCACCACGGCGATGGCCGCATCGGGCAGCGCCACGCCCGGGTTCAGCGCGGTCAGCGCCGCGTCGTTCCACTTGGTGATCTTGCCCAGGTAGATGTCGCCCAGCACCTGGCCGGTGAGCTTGACCTGCCCCGGCGCGATGCCCTTGATGTTGAGCACCGGCACCACGCCGCCGATCACGGTCGGGAACTGCAGCAGGCCGTCCTTGGCCAGCTCGTCGTCCTTCAGCGGCGCGTCGGAGGCGCCGAAGTCCACCGTCTTGGCCTTGATCTGGCGCATGCCGGCGCCGGAGCCGACCGACTGGTAGTTGATCTGCGTGCCGGTGGCCTTGTGGTAGGCATCGGCCCACTTGGCGTAGACGGGCGCCGGGAACGAGGCGCCCGCGCCGGTGATGTTCTGTGCGAAGGCGAAGCTGGCGGCCGCGCCGAGCGTGGCGCCGATGACGAAGCGATGGAACATGGACAGGCCTCTCGTCGTTGGTGGGGTTGGCCGGGATGCTAGGCAGCCGTCATGACGATCTCGTGACAGCCGCGTGAGCGGCACGGCCGTCATATGGCCATCACGAAGCTGTCACAAAGCCGCCCTAGCCTGCCGGCCGAACCGACAACCCACCGGAGAAACCCGCCGTGAAACGACCGCTCGCCCTCGCCTGTCTTGCCCTTGCCGGCGCGCTGCTGATGCAAGGCTGCGCCACCACCGCCACGCCGCCGGCCAACGTGGCCGAGGCCGCCGCCCGCACGCCGCAACTGAGCACGCTGAACAAGCTGATCGCCGACGCCGGCCTCGCCGACACGCTGCGCGGCGCCGGCCCCTACACGGTGTTCGCGCCGTCCGACGAGGCCTTCAAGGCGCTGCCCGCCAAGACCACGGCCGAGCTGGCGTCGAACAAGGAACTGCTGCGCTCGGTGCTGAGCTACCACGTGGTGCCGGGCCGGCTGGCGTCCACCGAGGTCGCCAACGCCAACGTCAAGACCGTTCAAGGCGCCAACCTGGCGCTGGCCCGCTCGGGCGGCTTCGTGACGGTGGAAGACGCGCTGGTGACGCAGGCCGACATCCGCGCCGGCAACGGCGTGGTGCACGTGATCGACCGCGTGCTGCTGCCGCCGAAGAAGTAAGGCCGAGGCTCAGCCGCGCGCGGCCTCGGCGAGCTGCTCGGCGCTGCGCCGGGCCTGGCCGGCGTCGCGCGCCTCGACCATCACGCGCAGCACCGGCTCGGTGCCGGAGGCGCGGATCAGGATGCGGCCGTCGTCGCCCAGTTCGCGGCCGACGCGCTCCTGCGCCGCCGCGAGCGCGGCGTTCTTCTTCCAGTCGCTGCCGTCGGCCAGGCGCACGTTGATCAGCGTCTGCGGGAACAGCGCGACGCCGCCCAGCAGATCGGCCAGCGAGCGCCCGGTGCGGCGGATCGCCTGCAGGATCTGCAAGGCGCTGACGATGCCGTCGCCGGTGGTGTGCTTGTCCAGCGCGAGCAGGTGGCCCGAGCCCTCGCCGCCGAGCTGCCAGCCGCGCGCGGCCAGTTCCTCCAGGATGTAGCGGTCGCCGACCTTGGCGCGCACGAAGGGCACGCCGCGCGACTTCAGCGCCACCTCGACGGCCATGTTGGTCATCAGCGTGCCCACCGCGCCCGGCACGGCCTGCTGCTGCGCGAGGCGGTCGGCCACCATCACGTACAGCAGTTCGTCGCCGTTGTAGAGCCGGCCGCCGGCATCGACCAGTTGCAACCGGTCGGCGTCGCCGTCCAGCGCGACGCCGTAGTCGGCGCCGTGCTGCTTGACCGCCTCGATCAGCGCGGCCGGCGCGGTGGCGCCGACGCCGGCGTTGATGTTCAGCCCGTCGGGCTTGCAGCCGATCGGCACGATCTCGGCGCCCAGCTCGTGGAACACCTCGGGCGCGATGTGGTAGGCCGCGCCGTGCGCCGCGTCGACCACCAGCTTCAGGCCCTTGAGCGACAGATCGTTGCTGAAGGTGCTCTTGCAGAACTCGATGTAGCGCCCGCGCGCGTCCTCCAGCTTGCGCACCTTGCCCAGCCGCGCCGAATCGACCCACTCGGCCGGCTGCTCGAGCATGCTCTCGACGTCCAGTTCCCAGGCGTCGGGCAGCTTCTCGCCGCGCGCCGAGAAGAACTTGATGCCGTTGTCCTGGAAGGGGTTGTGCGAGGCGCTGATCACCACGCCCAGGCTCAGGCGCAGCGCGCGTGTCATGTAGGCCACACCCGGCGTGGGCAGCGGGCCGGTCATCAGCACGTCGACGCCGGCCGAGGCGAAACCGGCCTCCAGCGCCGACTCGATCATGTAGCCGGAGATGCGCGTGTCCTTGCCGATCAGCACGGTCGGGCGCTGTTCGGTGCGCTTGAGCACCCGGCCCACGGCGTTGCCGAGGCGCAGCATGAAGTCCGGCGTGATCGGGCTCTGGCCGACCGTGCCGCGGATGCCGTCGGTGCCGAAATAGGTTCTGCTCACGGGGCCTGCCTTTCTTTCGCCTGCGTTGTCGCGCGCGATTGTCGGTCAGCCGCCGAGCCCGGCCGCCCCCCACACCTTGAGGGCATCGGCCGTGGCTGCGACATCGTGCACACGGACGATGCGCGCACCCCTGTGCACGCAGGCCAGGGCCGCCGCGACGCTGGCGGCCAGCCGCTGCTCGACCGGCCGCCCGGTCAGCGCGCCCAGCGTCGACTTGCGCGACCAGCCCAGCAGCAGCGGCCGGCCCAGCGCCAGCAGCTCGCGCTGGCGGCGCAGCAGATCCAGGTTGTGCTGCACGCTCTTGCCGAAGCCGATGCCGGGGTCGAGCACGACGCGCTCGGCGGTGACGCCGCGCTCGCGCAGCGCCGCCAGGCGTTCGCGCAGGAAGTCGCCGACTTCGAGCACCACGTCGTCGTAGGCCGGGCGCTGCTGCATCGTCGCCGGGTCGCCGCGCATGTGCATCAGGCAGACGCCGCAGCCGGGGTGCGCCGCCACCGCCTCCAGCGCGCCGGGCAGGCGCAGCGCGTTGATGTCGTTGACGATGTCGGCGCCGGCGTCGAGCGCGCGCCGCATCACCTCGGGCTTGACGGTGTCCACCGACACCGGCACGCCGAGCTTCAGCGCGCCTTCGACCACCGGGATCACACGGCGCAGTTCCTCGTCCAGCGGCACTTGCGCCGCGCCGGGCCGCGTCGACTCGCCGCCGATGTCGAGGATGTGCGCGCCCTCGGCCAGCAGCGTCTCGCAGTGCGCCAGCGCGCCGGCCGCGTCGCCGTGCCGCCCGCCGTCGGAGAAGGAGTCGGGCGTCACGTTGACGATGCCCATCACCTTCGGCTCGGCGAGGTCGATGCAAAAGCGGGTGGTCTGCCAGAACATGGTCGGGTCGGCGGATGCGGAAAAGACGAACGGGGCCGCAGCCCCGTTCACCCATCGATCGGCAAATCGCGCTGGGCGCGCTCAGCGCACGCTCAGGCCGCCGCCGCGGCGCCGCCGCCCGCCGGGTTGACCGGCGGGGTCGGCGTGCTGCTCTTGCTCGCCGACGGAGTCCAGTCCTTCGGCGGGCGCGGCGGCTTGCCGGCCATGATGTCGTCGATCTGCTCGCTGTCGATGGTCTCCCATTCGAGCAGCGCGGTCGCCATCGCGTGCATCTTGTCCTGGTTGTCCTCGATCAGCTTGCGCGCGATCGCGTACTGCTCGTCGATGATGCGGCGGATCACGCCGTCCACCTTGCGCATCGTCTCCTCGGACATGTTGGTGGTCTTGGTCACCGAGCGGCCGAGGAACACCTCGCCCTCGTTCTCGGCGTAGACCATCGGGCCGAGTTCGTCGGTCATGCCGTAACGGGTGACCATGTCGCGCGCGATCTGCGTGGCGCGCTCGAAGTCGTTGCTGGCGCCGGTGGTCATCTGGTTCATGAACACCTCCTCGGCGATGCGGCCGCCGAACAGCACCGAGATGGTCGAGAGCATGCGCTCCTTGTCCATGCTGTAGCGGTCGGTCTCGGGCAGTTGCATCGTCACGCCCAGCGCGCGGCCGCGCGGGATCACCGTCACCTTGTGCACCGGGTCGGTCTTGGGCATCAGCTTGGCGACCAGCGCGTGCCCGGCCTCGTGGTAGGCGGTGTTGCGGCGCTCCTCCTCGGGCATGACCATGGACTTGCGCTCGGGGCCCATCATGATCTTGTCCTTGGCGCGCTCGAAGTCGACCATCTCGACCACGCGGCCGTTGCGCCGCGCGGCGAAAAGCGCCGCCTCGTTGACGAGGTTGGCCAGGTCGGCGCCCGAGAAGCCCGGCGTGCCGCGCGCCAGGATGTCGGCGCGGATGTCCTGGCCCACCGGCACCTTGCGCATGTGCACGTTGAGGATCTGCTCGCGGCCGCGCACGTCGGGCAGCGTCACGTAGACCTGGCGGTCGAAGCGGCCCGGGCGCAGCAGCGCGGGGTCGAGGATGTCGGGCCGGTTGGTCGCCGCCATCACGATCACGCCGAGGTTGGTCTCGAAGCCGTCCATCTCGACCAGCATCTGGTTCAGCGTCTGCTCGCGCTCGTCGTTGCCGCCGCCCAGGCCGGCGCCGCGGTGCCGGCCGACCGCGTCGATCTCGTCGACGAAGATGATGCACGGCGCGCTCTTCTTGGCCTGCTCGAACATGTCGCGCACGCGCGCCGCGCCGACGCCGACGAACATCTCGACGAAGTCGGAACCGCTGATGCTGAAGAACGGCACCTTGGCCTCGCCCGCGATGGCCTTGGCCAGCAGCGTCTTGCCGGTGCCGGGCGGGCCGACCAGCAGCACGCCGCGCGGGATGCGCCCGCCGAGCTTCTGGAACTTCTGCGGATCCTTCAGGAAGTCGACCAGCTCCTTGACCTCTTCCTTGGCCTCGTCGCAGCCGGCGACGTCGGCGAAGGTGGTGCTGTTGTTGGCCTCGTCGAGCATGCGCGCCTTGCTCTTGCCGAAGCTGAAGGCGCCGCCCTTGCCGCCGCCCTGCATCTGGCGCATGAAGTAGATCCACACGCCGATCAGCAGCAGGATCGGGCCCCAGCTCGCCAGCAGCGAGAGCAGGAACGAGGGCTCCTCGCGCGGCTTGACGTCGAACTTGACGCCGTTGTTGATCAGGTCGCCGACCAGGCCGCGATCGAGGTAGGTGGCGGTGGTGCGCACTTCCTTGTCATCGGTGGTGCGGGCGCGGATCTCGGTGGAGCCGCCGCCGCCTTCCTGGAGCACGACGCTCTTGATGCGCTTGTTGCGCACCTCTTCGAGGAATTCCGAGTAGCCGATCGTGCCGGCCGACGTCACCCCGCGGTCGAACTGCTTGAACACGGTGAACAGCACGAGGGCGATCACCAGCCACACAGCGACTTTGGAGAACCATTGATTGTTCACCGCGGCTCCTTTTCCGGGGTCACGACAACGCGGCGGGCCAAATGCCACCGATTGCCACGGTAGATGTGTGCGATTTTAGTCGAGTCAAGGGCCTCGTCCGGCGAAGTTTCACCCTGGTACCTTGACGGCAATCGCGGCAGATCACGCATTTTTCAGGCCGATGCCGACCAGAAAGGTTTCCGCCGACTTGTCGCGCGAGGCCTTGGGCTTGATCGGCTTGACGACGCGGAAGCGCTCCTTGAACAGCTTGACGAGCTGGCTGTAGCCGCTGCCGTGAAACACCTTGCACACCAGCGCGCCCTCGGGCCGCAGGTGCGCCTGCGCAAATTCCACCGCCAGCTCGACCAGGTGGGCGATGCGCGCGGCGTCCGAACTCTCGATGCCGGACAGGTTGGGCGCCATGTCCGACACCACCACGTCGACCGGCCGGCCGGCCAGCGCCGCCTCGAGCCGCGCCAGCACCGCTTCCTCGCGGAAATCGCCCTGCAGGAAGCTCACGCCCTCGATCGGCTCGAAGTCGAGGATGTCCAGCGCGATGATCGTGCCGTTCAGCGCCACGCCGCCCTCTTTGGGCGCGAACCTGCGGCGCAGGTACTGGCTCCAGGCGCCGGGCGTCGCGCCCAGGTCGACGACGAGCTGCCCCGGCTTGACCAGGTGCAGCGTCTCGTCGATCTCCTTGAGCTTGTAGGCGGCGCGGGCGCGGTAGCCCTCCTTCTGCGCCAGCTTCACGTAGGGGTCGGTGAGGTGGTCGTGCAGCCAGGCCCGGTTGACCTTCTTGCCGCCCTTCTTCATCGGATCCGAGTCTTCATGTCGCGGGGATAATAGGCCCATATGCCTGCCATCCAGCTCACACCCGCCCAGCGCAAGGACAAGCGCGCCGACGCCCACCACCTCGACCCGGTCGTTCGCATCGGCGCCGAGGGCCTGACGCCCGCGGTGCGCAAGGAGGTGGACGCCGCGCTCAAGGCGCACGGGCTGGTCAAGGTGAGGGTGTTCTCCGACGACCGCGAGGCGCGCGAGCAGATGCTCGCCACGCTGGCCGACACGCTGAACGCCGCGCCCATCCAGCACATCGGCAAGCTGCTGGTGCTGTGGCGCCCGATCCCGCCCAAGGAGAAGGCCGAGCGCGACGACCGCATGCCCGGGCCCAAGGTGGTGAAGGTGCTGAAGTTTTCCAAGAGCGGCAACCACCGCCCGCAGGTCAAGAAGGTCAAGGTGCTGGGCAACCAGCGGCTCGCCGCCGGCGGCGAACTCAAGCGCGCCCGCAAGCGCGCGACCAGCGTCAAGAAGAAGCAGGCGGCCGGCTGAGCCGCCAGGCCAGGGCCAGCACCAGCAGGCCCTTGAGCGCGAAGAACGCCGTCGAGACGATGTGCAGCGTCGCGAACGTCAGCGTCGACTGGCCGGCGCGCACCGCGTCCATCATCGGCAGCACCGCGTAGTAGCCGGCCACGGTGCAGAACAGCGCGCCGAGCGCGAGCAGCATGCCGGTGCTGAACTGCGAGCCGCCGCCGTCGCGCGCGCGGCGGCGTTCGAGCAGGAACAGCACCATCGCCAGCGCCAGGCTCAGCGGTGCCTCGACGGAGAACATGCGCCCCGCCACCCGCCCCGCCTCGGCCGGCGTGGCCAGCACCGCGAAGGCCGCCGGCGCGCCGATCAGCCCGACCGCCAGCAGCGCGCCGGCCCACAGCCCGGCCAGCAGCGACGCGATGCGAGACGGCGCCATCAGAGGTAGCGCACGTCGACGATCTCGTAGTGGCGCGCGCCGCCGGGCGCCTGCACCTCGGCCACGTCGCCGCTGCTCTTGCCGATCAGCGCGCGCGCGATCGGCGAATTGATCGAGATCAGGCCCTGCTTCAGGTCGGCCTCGTCCTCGCCGACGATCTGGTAGGTGACCTTGGCGCCGCTGTCCTCGTCTTCCAGGTCGACGGTGGAGCCGAACACCACGCGGCCCTCGGCGTCGAGCGAACTCGGGTCGATGATCTGCGCGGCGGCGAGCTTGCCCTCGATCTCGAGGATGCGGCCCTCGATGAAGCCCTGCTTGTCCTTGGCGGCCTCGTACTCGGCGTTCTCCGACAGGTCGCCCTGCGCGCGCGCCTCGGCGATCGCCTGGATGACGGCGTGGCGCTCGACGTTCTTCAGCCGCGCCAGCTCTTCCTTGAGCTTGTCGGCGCCGCGCCGGGTGAGGGGAATGGTGGCCATGTGCGTTCTACCTTGCCGCAAAAAGGAAGCCGCCACCGGCTGGACCGGCAGCGGCCGTGGTTCTGTGTTGTGTTCGGACGCGCGCGAGTCTAGTGCAGTTCCGCGTGCAGTTCCTGCAACGACCTCACCGCCAGCCCCGACTGGTGCTTCATGCCCTCCACCGCCGCCTCGCAGCCGGCCATGCTGGTGTAGTAGGTCACCCGGTTGGCCAGCGCCGCCTGGCGGATGTGGCGCGAGTCGGCGATCGCGGTGCGCGTCTCGTCCACGGTGGTGAAGACGAGCTGGATCTCGCCGGCCTTGACCATGTCGACGATGTGCGGCCGGCCGTCCTTGACCTTGTTGACCGGCTTGACCGGCACGCCGGCCTCGGCGATGGCCGCCGCGGTGCCCTTGGTGGCCACCAGCGCGAAGCCGAGCGCGTGCAGGTCGCGCGCCACCGCGACGGCGCGCGCCTTGTCGCCGTTCTTCACGGTGATGCACACCGTGCCCTTGCGCGGCAGCCGCGAGCCGGCGCCGAGCTGGCTCTTGAGCATGGCCTCGCCGAAGGTGGCGCCGGCGCCCATCACCTCGCCGGTGGAGCGCATCTCGGGGCCGAGAATGGGGTCGACACCGGGGAACTTGTTGAACGGGAACACCGCTTCCTTGACGCTGAAGTACGGCGGGATCACTTCGCCCGGCTTCTTCCCGTCACGGCCCTTCTGCGACGCCAGCGTCTGCCCGACCATGCAGCGCGCCGCGATCTTCGCCAGCGGCTGGCCGGTGGCCTTGGAGACGAAGGGCACGGTGCGCGAGGCGCGCGGGTTGACTTCGAGCACGTAGACGGTGGCCTTGGAGCCGTCGCCCGAGGTGTCGCCCTGGATCGCGAACTGCACGTTCATCAGGCCCTTGACCTTCAGCGCGCGCGCCATCAGCGTGGCCTGGCGGCGCAGCTCGTCCTGCAACTGCTCCGGCAGCGTGTAGGGCGGCAGCGAGCAGGCCGAATCGCCGCTGTGGATGCCGGCCTGCTCGACGTGCTCCATGATGCCGCCGATCATCACGCCGTCGGCGCCCTCGCTGCCGTCGGCGATGCAGTCGACGTCGACCTCGATCGCGTCGTCGAGGAAGCGGTCGAGCAGCACCGGCGACTTCTCGCTGACCTGCACCGCCTCGCGCATGTAGCGCGCCAGATCCTTGTCGCCGTGCACGATCTCCATCGCGCGGCCGCCCAGCACGTAGCTCGGCCGCACCACCAGCGGGTAGCCGATCTCGTTGGCCAGCAGCAGCGCCGCCTCCTCGGTGCGCGCGGTGCGGTTGGGCGGCTGCTTCAGGCCCAGCTCGTGCAGCAGCTTCTGGAAGCGCTCGCGGTCCTCGGCGACGTCGATGCTGTCCGGGCTGGTGCCCACGATGGGCACGCCGGCACGCTCCAGGTCGAGCGCGAGCTTCAGCGGCGTCTGGCCGCCGTACTGCACGATCACGCCGACCGGCTTCTCCTTGTCGACGATCTCCAGCACGTCTTCCAGCGTCACCGGCTCGAAGTACAGGCGGTCGGAGGTGTCGTAGTCGGTCGAGACGGTCTCCGGGTTGCAGTTGACCATGATGGTCTCGTAGCCGTCCTCGCGCATCGCCAGCGCGGCGTGCACGCAGCAGTAGTCGAACTCGATGCCCTGGCCGATGCGGTTGGGCCCGCCGCCGAGCACCATGATCTTCCTGCGCTCGCTCGGGTTCGCCTCGCACTCGCCGTCGGCGGTTTCGTAGGTCGAGTACATGTAGGCGGTCTGCGTGGCGAACTCGGCCGCGCAGGTGTCGACGCGCTTGTACACCGGCCGCACGCCCAGCTTGTGGCGCGCCACGCGCACCTCGTGCTGGTTGCTGCCCACCAGCCTGGCCAGGCGTTTGTCGGAGAAGCCCTTCTGCTTGAGCAGGCGCATCTCGTCGGCCGAGAGGCTGGCCAGCGTGCGGTGCCGCAGCGCCGCCTCGATCGCGACGATCTGCTCGATCTGCGCCAGGAACCACGGGTCGATGGTGGTCTCTTCCTGGATCTCGGCCAGCGTCATGCCGATGCGCAAGGCGTCGGCCACGTAGAGGATGCGCTCGGGGCCGGGCTCGCCGATCTCCTGCACGATCTCCTCGCGGTCGGTGCTGCGCTCGGTCAGCCCGTCGATGCCGGTCTCCAGGCCGCGCAGCGCCTTCTGGAGACTCTCCTGGAAGGTGCGGCCCATCGCCATCACCTCGCCGACCGACTTCATCTGCGTGGTCAGGCGCGAGTCGGCGGCCGGGAACTTCTCGAACGCGAAGCGCGGGATCTTGGTGACCACGTAGTCGATGCTGGGCTCGAAGCTCGCCGGCGTGGCGCCGCCGGTGATGTCGTTGCGCAGCTCGTCGAGCGTGTAGCCCACCGCCAGCTTGGCCGCCACCTTGGCGATCGGGAAGCCCGTCGCCTTGGACGCCAGCGCCGAGGAGCGCGACACGCGCGGGTTCATCTCGATCACCACCATGCGGCCGTTGTCCGGGTTGATCGAGAACTGCACGTTGGAGCCGCCGGTGTCCACGCCGATCTCGCGCAGGATGGCGATCGAGGCGTCGCGCAGGAGCTGGTATTCCTTGTCGGTGAGCGTCTGCGCGGGCGCGACGGTGATCGAGTCGCCGGTGTGCACGCCCATCGGGTCGAGGTTCTCGATCGAGCAGACGATGATGCAGTTGTCCGCCTTGTCGCGGACCACCTCCATCTCGTACTCCTTCCAGCCGATCAGGCTCTCCTCGATCAGCAGCTCGTTGGTCGGCGAGAGGTCGAGCCCGCGCTTGCAGATCTCCTCGAACTCCTGCGGGTTGTAGGCGATGCCGCCGCCGGTGCCGCCGAGCGTGAAGCTGGGGCGGATCACCATCGGGAAGCCGGTGCCGCCGATCTCCTGCGTGATGCGGCGCTGCACGTCGAGCGCCTCTTCCATCGAGTGCGCGATGCCCGACTTGGCCGAGTGCAGCCCGATGCCGGTCATCGCGTCCTTGAACTTGAGGCGGTCTTCGGCCTTCTCGATCGCGTGCTCGTTGGCGCCTATCATCTCGACGCCGTACTTGGCCAGCACGCCGTACTTGTGCAGGTCGAGCGCGCAGTTCAGCGCGGTCTGGCCGCCCATCGTCGGCAGCAGCGCGTCGGGCCGCTCCTTCTCGATGATCTTCTCGACCATCTGCCAGGTGATCGGCTCGATGTAGGTGGCGTCGGCCATCTCCGGGTCGGTCATGATCGTCGCCGGGTTGCTGTTGACGAGGATGACGCGGTAGCCCTCCTCGCGCAGCGCCTTGCAGGCCTGCGCGCCGGAGTAGTCGAACTCGCAGGCCTGGCCGATGATGATCGGCCCGGCGCCGATGATCAGGATGCTGCGGATGTCGGTGCGCTGGGGCATTTACTTTTTCTCCATGAGCGCGACGAAGCGGTCGAACAGGTAGCCGATGTCGTGCGGCCCGGGCGAGGCCTCCGGGTGGCCCTGGAAGCAGAACGCCGGCTTGTCGGTGCGCGCCAGGCCTTGCAGCGTGCCGTCGAACAGCGAGACGTGCGTGGCGCGCAGGGTCGAAGGCAGCGTCTTGTCGTCGACCGCGAAGCCGTGGTTCTGGCTGGTGATCGAGACGCGGCCGGTGTCGAGATCCTTCACCGGGTGGTTGCCGCCGTGGTGGCCGAACTTCATCTTGAAGGTCTTCGCGCCCGAGGCCAGCGCCATGATCTGGTGGCCCAGGCAGATGCCGAAGGTCGGGATGCCGGTGTCGACCAGCTCGCGCACCGCGGCGATCGCGTAGTCGCAGGGCTCCGGGTCGCCGGGGCCGTTGCTGAGGAAGATGCCGTCGGGCTTCAGCGCCAGCGCCTCGCCGGCGGGCGTCTGCGCCGGCACCACGGTGACGCGGCAGCCGCGGCTGGCCAGCAGGCGCAGGATGTTGCGCTTGACGCCGAAGTCGTAGGCCACCACGTGGTGCCGGGCCCGCTGCAGCTTGCCGTGGCCGTCTTCGAGCGTCCAGGCGGTTTCGGTCCACTCGTGCCGCTCGGTGCAGCTCACCACCTTGGCGAGATCCTGGCCGGCCATGCTGGGCGCGGCCTGCGCGGCGGCGATGGCCTCTTCGCGGTGTCGGGTCGTGAGCGCCTCGCCGACGGCCAGCGTCAGGATGCAGCCGTTCTGCGCGCCCTTCTCGCGCAGCAGTCGCGTCAGGCGGCGCGTGTCGAGGTTGGCGATGGCGACCGTGCCCTCGCGTTGCAGGTATTCGGCCAGCGTCGCGCTGCTGCGGAAGTTGGAGTGCAGCACCGGCAGATCCTTGATGACCAGCCCGGCGGCATGCACCTTGGCGGCTTCGACGTCCTCGGCGTTGACGCCGTAGTTGCCGATGTGCGGATACGTCAGCGTGACGATCTGCCGGCAGTAGCTCGGGTCGGTGAGGATTTCCTGGTAGCCGGTGATCGAGGTGTTGAACACCACCTCGCCGACCGTGCGGCCGGCGGCGCCTATCGAGACGCCTTGGAAGACCGTGCCGTCCGCGAGAGCCAGGATTGCCGGGGCTTGTGGGGACAGCAATTGCGGCGGCACCGGGTTCTCCGTTCGTGTGTGCGCGCCCAGCGCGGCTCGTCGAAGCCGGAACCGGCTGCGCCGGCGGGAAAACCGAGGGAAGAAGCCGTCGGAATCAGCGAGAGTTCGCTGGGCGGGGGTGGAAGAAGCTAAACCGCAGAAGTATAGCCGAGCGACCACCGCCGCCCCGGGTTTTCACCCAGCCAGACCGAGCGCGGCGATGCCCGCGCGAGCGATCTGCGCGTCCTCCGTCGACTTGACGCCGCTGACGCCCACCGCGCCGATGTGCTGGCCCTCGGCGACGATGGGCACGCCGCCTTCGAGCAGCGCCTCCAGCCCCGGCGCGCTGAGGAAGGAGACGCGGCCCTGGTTGATCATTTCCTCGTAGAGCCGGCTCTCGCGCCGGCCCAGCGCCGCGGTGCGCGCCTTGCCCGGGGCGATCTGCGCCGAGATCGGCGCGGCACCGTCCAGGCGCTGCAGCCACAGCAGGTGGCCGCCGTCGTCGACGATGGCGATGCTCACCGCCCAGCGGTTGGCGAGCGCTTCGGCCTCGGCGGCGGCGGCGATGCGCTTGACGTCGTCCAGGGTCAGGGTCGGCTTGGTCTTCATGGCGTGCTTCGAGTTCGGGACAGGCGCACTGTATCGCGCCGCGCCGGGGCGATTCCGGCATGCGCGATACGGTCTTCTTGAACCCCGGCGAGGGAACCTAGAATGCGGCGGCGTGTCACAAGACATGTCATCCAACCCCCACGGAGGTTTCATGAATCAAAGTCTGCAAGCTGCCGCCTACGCCGGCGCCGCATCCGGCGTCTCGCTCGAGCAGCGCAACCGCGTCCTGCGCAACACCTACTGGCTGCTGGCGCTGTCGATGGTGCCCACGGTGCTGGGCGCCTGGATCGGCGTGCAGACCGGCATCGCGCGCGCGATGTCGCCGGGCATCTCGCTGGTGGTCTTCCTGGTCGGCGCCTTCGGCCTCATCTTCGCGATCGAGAAGAACAAGAACTCGGCCGCCGGCGTGCCGCTGCTGCTGGGCTTCACCTTCTTCATGGGCCTGATGCTCTCGCGCCTGATCGGCGCGGTGCTCGGCCTGTCCAACGGCGCCAGCCTGATCATGATGGCCTTCGCCAGCACCGGCGCGGTGTTCCTCGGCATGGCCGCGCTGTCCACCGTGATCAAGCGCGACCTGTCGACGATGGGCAAGTTCCTGTTCATCGGCGCCATCATGGTGTTCGTCGCGGCCATCGCGAACTTCTTCCTGCAGTCGAGCGCGCTGATGCTGACGCTGTCGGTGCTGATCACCGGCATCTTCTCGGCCTTCATCCTGTACGACCTGAAGCGCGTGCGCGACGGCTACGAGACCAACTACATCAGCGCCACGCTGGCCGTCTACCTGGACCTCTACAACGTGTTCCAGGGCCTGCTGTCGCTGTTCGGCATCGCCGGCGGCAGCAGCGACTGAGGCGCCGCCGCGCCCACTGCCGACGGGGCCCGCGGGCCCCGTTTTTCATGCGCGCTCGAAGACCGCGATGCTCTCCACGTGCGCGGTGTGCGGGAACATGTTCACCGCCCCGGCCGCCACGCAGCGGTAGCCGGCCTGGTGCACCAGCAGACCGGCGTCGCGCGCCAGCGTGGCCGGGTTGCAACTGACATAGACGATGCGCGCGGGCGGCCGCCAGCCCGGCGCCAGCGCCGGCTCGGCGTGCAGTTCGGCCAGCGCCTTGGCGAGCGCGAACGCGCCTTCGCGCGGCGGGTCGACCAGCCATTTGTCGGCCGTGCCGTAGCCGGCCAGGTCCGCCGCCGGCAGCTCGAACAGGTTGCGCGCCGCGAAGCTGGCCCGGCCCGCCAGGCCGTTGCGCAGCGCGTTCTCGCGCGAGCGCTGCACCAGCGCCTCGCTGCCCTCGATGCCCAGCACCTCGCGCGCGCCGCGCGCGATCGGCAGCGTGAAGTTGCCCAGGCCGCAGAACCAGTCGATCACGCGCTCTTGCGGCCCCACGTCGAGCAGGCGCAGCGCGCGCGACACCAGCACCGCGTTGATCTGGTGGTTCACCTGCGTGAAGTCGGTCGGCTTGAAAGGCATCACGATGCCGAACTCGGGCAGCGTGTAGGCGAGTTCGGGGCCGCCTTCGTCGAGGCGATGCACGCTGTCCGGCCCCTTGGGCTGCAGCCACCACTGCACGCCGTGCGCGGCGGCGAACTCGCGCAGCCGCGCCAGGTCGTGCTCGGACAGCGGCTCGAGGTGCCGCAGCACCAGCGCCGTCACCACATCGCCCACCGCCACCTCGATCTGCGGCAGCCGGTCGCGCTGCTGCATGCCGGCGACCAGTTCGCGCAGCGGCAGCAGCATCGCCGACAGGTGCGGCGGCAGCACCTCGCAGCGCTCCATGTCGGCCACGAAGCTCGACTTGCGCTCGTGGAAACCCACCAGCACCTTGCCCTTCTTCGCCACCCAGCGCACCGACAGCCGCGCGCGGTAGCGGTAGCCCCAGGCCGGGCCTTCGATGGGGCGCAGCAGCCGCTCGGCCTCGACCTTGCCGAGATGCCACAGCGCATCCTCCAGCGCGCGCTGCTTGACGGCGATCTGCGCGGCCACGTGCAGGTGCTGCATCTTGCAGCCGCCGCAGTGGCCGAAGTGCGGGCACTGCGGCCGCACGCGCTGCGAGCTTTCGCGCTGCCAGGCCACGGCGGTGGCCTGCTCCCAGTTGTTCTTGCGCCGCTGCACCGCCACGCGCACACGCTCGCCGGGCAGCGCGCCGTCGATGAAGACCACCTTGCCTTCGGCGTCGTGCGCCACGCCCTGGGCCTCGAGGTCGAGCGACTCGACCGCCAGCCATTCTTCCGCTGATGTCATGCGCGGATTATCCGCAGGGCCGCTGCTACACTGGCCGCGCCAGGAGAGAGCTTCCCCCGCGAAGCCGCCGAAGGCGCAGAGCCGCATCCCCGGGGGCACGGCTCGAACGCTCAGGCAAAAGGACTGGCACGCGCCACGCGGCGACGCGCGGCGTTCCTCGCTGGAGAGAGGCTCGCCTTCGAGCGGGTCCACCGAAGGGGCAAGCGACGCATCGGCAACGGCGCGCCGCCAATCTCTCAGGTAAAGCGGACAGAGAGGGCACGGCACCCGGCACGGCGAACCGCCGCGCCGGGTTTGGCAAAGGCCCTCGATCCATCGCCAGGAGGCGAGCATGTCCGACACTCCGTTGCGCAACACCCCGCTGCACGCGCTGCACCTCGAACTCGGCGCCAAGATGGTGCCCTTCGCCGGCTACGAGATGCCGGTGAGCTATCCGCAGGGCATCCTCGCCGAGCACCGCCACTGCCGCGAGGCGGCGGCGCTGTTCGACGTCTCGCACATGGGCCAGGTGCGCGTGGCCGGCGACGACGCGGCGGCGGCGCTCGAAACGCTGGTGCCTGTCGACGTGATCGGCCTCGCGCCCGGCCGCCAGCGCTACGCCTTCTTCACCAATGCGGCCGGCGGCATCCTCGACGACCTGATGATCACGCGGCGCGAGAGCGACTTCCTCGTGATCGTCAACGCCGGCTGCAAGGACGCCGACATCCGCCACCTGCAGACCAACATCGCGCACCGCTGCACCGTGCAGCCGCTGCCCGAGCGCGCGCTGCTGGCCGTGCAGGGGCCGAAGGCGGCCGCGGCGCTGGGCCGGCTCGCGCCTGAGCTGAACGCACTGGTGTTCATGAGCGGCGCACCCTGCCGCATCGCCGGCATCGAGTGCTTCGCCACGCGCTCGGGCTACACCGGCGAAGACGGCTACGAGATCTCGGTGCCCGCCGAGCAGGCGGTGGCGCTGGCCAAGGCGCTGCTCGCCCTGCCCGAGGTGAAGCCGGCCGGCCTGGGCGCGCGCGACACGCTGCGCCTGGAAGCCGGGCTGTGCCTGTACGGCCACGACATCGACGAGAAGACCACGCCGATCGAAGCCGGCCTGGCCTGGGCGATCCAGAAGGTGCGCCGCGCCGGCGGCGAGCGCCACGGCGGCTATCCCGGCGCGGCGGCGATCGACAAGCAGCTCGCCGCCGGGCCGGCGTGCAAGCGCGTCGGCCTGGTCGGGCTGGAGAAGATTCCGGTGCGCGAAGGCGCCATCGTCAACGACGCACAAGGCCGCAAGCTCGGCCACGTCACCAGCGGCACGCTGGCGCCCACGGTCGGCAAGCCAATCGCGATGGCGTATCTGGCCGCCAACCACGCGCTGCCCAACCACGAGGTCTACGCCGAGGTGCGCGGCAAGGGCCAGCCGATGCGCGTCAGCCCCATGCCCTTCGCGCCGCACCGCTATCACCGCGGCTGAACCCCTCCACCACCCCCGATCACACCGAGGAGAACTCCGATGACGACCATGTACACCCCCGACCACGAGTGGATCAACATCGAGGACCACGAGGCCGCCACCGTCGGCATCACGCACCACGCGCAGGACGCGCTGGGCGACGTGGTCTTCGTCGACCTGCCCGAAGTCGGCAAGAGCTTCAAGAAGGGCGAGGTGGCCGGCGTGGTCGAGTCGGTGAAGGCCGCCGCCGACCTGTACATGCCGGTCAGCGGCGAGGTCGTCGAGGTCAACGAGGCGCTGCGCGCCGACCCGTCGCTGGCCAACTCCGACCCGCTGGGCAACGGCTGGTTCTTCAAGGTGCACATCTCCGAAGCCGGCATGGCCGAGTTCGACCAGCTGATGGACGCTCCGGCCTACGACAAGCTGCTCAAGAACGCCTGATTCGAACGCCCGGGACCCACCATGCCGATGTCCGCCCACGCGCCGCTGCGCGAGCTCGAGAACCCCGCCGAATTCATCACCCGCCACATCGGCCTGGGTGAAGACGACGAGCGCCACATGCTGTCGGCGATCGGCGCCGCCTCGCGCGACGCGCTGATAGCCGCGCTGGTGCCGGCCGCCATCCGCCGCGAGCGCGCGATGGCGCTGCCCGAGCCGACCACCGAGGCCGCCGCGCTGGCCGAGCTGAAGGCCATCGCCTCGCGCAACAAGCTGCTCAAGAGCTTCATCGGCCAGGGCTACCACGGCACGCACACGCCGGGCGTCATCCTGCGCAACATCCTCGAGAACCCGGCCTGGTACACCGCCTACACGCCCTACCAGGCCGAGATCTCGCAGGGCCGCATGGAAGCGCTGCTGAACTTCCAGACCATGGTCTCCGAGCTGACCGGCCTGGCGATCGCCAACGCCTCGATGCTCGACGAAGCCACCGCCGCCGCCGAGGCGATGACGCTGGCGCGCCGTTCGGCGAAAAACCCGAGCCCGGTGCTGCTGGTCTCGGGCGACACGAACCCGCAGACGCTCGAGGTGCTGCAAACGCGCGCCGGCCCGCTCGGGCTGGAACTGCGCATCGCCAACTCGGCCGACGAGTGGCGCTCCGGCCTGGAAGCCGGCTGCTTCGCCGCGCTGGTGCAGTACCCCGCCAGCAGCGGCTGGCTGCACGACTGGAGCGCGGACGCCGCCGCGCTGCATGCGAGGCAGGCCTTGTTCATCGTCGCCGCCGACCCGCTCGCGCTGACGCTGCTGAAGCCGCCGGGCGAGTTCGGCGCCGACATCGCGATCGGCAGCACGCAGCGCTTCGGCATGCCGATGGGCGCGGGCGGCCCGCATGCCGCCTACCTCGCCTGCCGCGACGAGTTCAAGCGCTCGATGCCGGGGCGGCTGGTCGGCGTCAGCGTCGACGGCGCCGGCGCGCCGGCGCTGCGCCTGGCCTTGCAGACGCGCGAGCAGCACATCCGGCGCGAGAAGGCCACTTCCAACATCTGCACCGCGCAGGTGCTGCCGGCCATCGTGGCGAGCATGTACGCGGTCTACCACGGGCCCGAAGGCCTGAAGCGCATCGCGCGCCGCGTGGCGCGCTACACCGCGATCCTCTCGGCCGGCCTGCATCAGCTCGGCTGGGGCGCCGCGCTGATGCACCACGCCGAGCGCGGCAGCTTCGACACCGTCTGCCTGAAGACCGGCGCCGACACCGAAACGCTGATGGCGCGCGCCGTCGAGCGCGGCATCAACCTGCGCCGCGCCTGGAACGAGTACCTCTGCATCTCGCTGGACGAAACCACGACGCGCGAGGATCTGCGAACGCTGTGGGCGGTGTTCGCGAAGGACGCTCAGGCGCTGCCCGAGGTCGAGGCGCTGGAGAGCACCCCGGCGCTGATCCCGCCCGCGCTGCGCCGCACGAGCGAGTTCCTGACGCACCCGGTGTTCCACCGCCACCACAGCGAGACCGGCATGCTGCGCTACCTGCGCGGCCTGGCCGACAAGGACCTGGCGCTGGACCGCACGATGATCCCGCTCGGCTCGTGCACGATGAAGCTGAACGCCACCAGCGAGATGATCCCCATCACCTGGCCGGAGTTCGCCAACGTGCACCCCTTCGCGCCGGCCGATCAACTGGCCGGTTATGCGCAGCTCGACGCGCAGTTGTGCGCCTGGCTCGCGCAGGCCACCGGCTACGCCGGCGTCAGCCTGCAGCCCAATGCCGGCTCGCAGGGCGAATACGCCGGGCTGCTGGTGATCAAGGCCTGGCACGAAGCGCGCGGCGACACGCAGCGCGACATCTGCGTGATCCCCGAATCCGCGCACGGCACCAACCCGGCCAGCGCGCAGATGGCCGGCATGCAGGTGGTGGTGGTCAAGTGCGACGCGATGGGCAACGTCGACCTGGCCGACCTGCGCGCCAAGTGCGAGCAGCACCAGCAGCGCCTGGCCTGCGTGATGATCACCTACCCCTCGACCTACGGCGTGTTCGAGGCGCGCGTCAAGGAGCTGTGCGCGCTGGTGCACTCCTACGGCGGGCGCGTCTATGTGGATGGCGCGAACATGAACGCACTGGTCGGCGTGGCGGCGCCGGGCGAGTTCGGCGGCGACGTCAGCCACCTCAACCTGCACAAGACCTTCTGCATTCCGCACGGCGGCGGCGGGCCGGGCGTGGGGCCGGTGTGCGTGGTCGAGGACCTGGTGCCCTTCCTGCCCGGCCATCGCAGCGCGGGCATCGGCGGCGACAAGCAGGTCGGCGCGATCAGCGCGGCGCCGCTGGGCAACGCCGCAGTGCTGCCGATCTCGTGGATGTACATCCGCATGATGGGCGCCGAAGGCCTGCGCCGCGCCACCGAGGCGGCCATCCTCGCCGCCAACTACGTCGCCGCGCGCCTCGCGCCGCACTACGACATCCACTTCAGCGGCGAGATCGCCGGCTTCAAAGGCGGCGGCGTCGCGCACGAGTGCATCCTCGACCTGCGCCCGCTGAAAGAAAGCAGCGGCATCAGCGCCGAGGACGTCGCCAAGCGCCTGATCGACTACGGCTTCCACGCGCCGACGCTCTCGTTCCCGGTGGCCGGCACGCTGATGGTCGAGCCGACCGAGAGCGAATCGCGCGCCGAGCTCGACCGCTTCTGCGACGCGATGATCGCGATCCGTAGCGAGATCGCGCAGGTGGAATCCGGCGCCTGGCCGCGCGAGGACAACCCGCTGAAGCACGCGCCGCACACCGCCCAGGCGCTGCTGGCCGCCGACTGGCCGCACGCCTACACACGCGAGCAGGCCGCCTACCCGGTGGCCGCGCTGAAGCAGCACAAATACTGGCCGCCGGTGGGCCGCGTCGACAACGTCTACGGCGACCGCAACCTGTTCTGCGCCTGCGTGCCGGTTGCCGAGTACGCCGGCTGAGCGACGGAGCGGCCCATGGCGGTGTCGGTCTTCGACCTGTTCAAGATCGGCATCGGGCCGTCGAGCTCGCACACCGTCGGGCCGATGCGCGCGGCGCGGCTGTTCGCGCTGCGCCTGCAGGCCGAGGGCCAGCTCGCCGCCGCGGCGCGCGTCGCGTCGCACCTGTACGGCTCGCTCGGCGCCACCGGAAAGGGCCACGGCAGCGACAAGGCGGTGCTGCTCGGGTTGATGGGCCACGAGCCGGACACGGTGGACGTCGAGGCGATTCCCGCGCTGCTGCAGGCGGCGCGCACGGCCAGGTCATTGACGCTGCTCGGCGCGCAGCCCATCGCCTTCGACGAGAAGGCCGATCTCGTCTTCCACCGCCGCGAATCACTGCCCTTCCACGCCAACGGCATGCGCTTCGCGGCCTTCGACGCGGCGGGCGCGCTGCTGGCCGAGCGCAGCTACTACTCGGTGGGCGGCGGTTTCGTCGTCAGCGACGAGGTGGCGGCCGACGGCACGCGGCAGAAGGTGGTGGCACCCGACACCACGGTGCTGCCCCACCCCTTCCACAGCGGCGCCGAACTGCTGGCGCTGGCCGAACGCGAGCGCTGCGGCATCGCCGAGCTGATGCGCCGCAACGAACGCCACTGGCGCGGCGACGCCGAGATCGACGCCGGGCTGCTGAGCATCTGGGGCGTGATGCAGGCCTGCGTGAAGCGCGGCTGCGAGAACGACGGCACGCTGCCCGGCGGCTTCAAGGTGCGGCGGCGCGCGCCCGGCCTGTACCGCCAGTTGTGCGCCAACCCCGAAGCCGCGCTGCGCGACCCCTTGCAGGTGCTCGACTGGGTGAACCTCTACGCGCTGGCGGTCAACGAGGAGAACGCCGCCGGCGGCCGCGTCGTCACCGCGCCCACCAACGGCGCGGCCGGCATCGTGCCGGCGGTGCTGCACTACTACGCACGCTTCGTTCCCGGCTCGACCGAGCGCGGCGTGATCGACTTCCTGCTCACCGCCGCGGCGATCGGCATCCTCTACAAGGAGAACGCCAGCATCAGCGGCGCCGAGGTCGGCTGCCAGGGCGAGGTCGGCGTGGCCTGCTCGATGGCCGCCGGCGCCTTGTGCGCGGTGCTGGGCGGCACGCCGGCGCAGGTGGAGAACGCCGCCGAGATCGGCATGGAGCACCACCTGGGCCTGACCTGCGATCCCGTCGGCGGGCTGGTGCAGATCCCCTGCATCGAACGCAACGCGATCGCCTCGGTGAAGGCGGTCAACGCGGCGCGCATGGCGCTGCGCGGCGACGGCACCCACCACGTCAGCCTCGACAAGGTGATCAAGACCATGCGCGAGACCGGCGCCGACATGATGAGCAAGTACAAGGAAACGGCGCGCGGCGGGCTGGCGGTGAACATCGTGGAATGCTGACGCGCCCGGGCCGCGCAAGAGGCATCAGGCCTTGGCCTTGAACGCCGCCAGCCCCGCCGCCGCCCTGGCGCGCACCTTGGCGCGCAGGTAGCCCGACCAGCCCAGCAGCCAGCCCGGCAATCCCAGCGCCTGGCGCGACCAGGCCCAGAAGTCGAAGCGGTCGACGTGGCGCACGATCAGCCCGTCGCGGAATTCGAAGCAGGCGTCGATGCGGTTGAGCACCGGCCGCCCGGTGGCGCCGAAGGTGTAGCGCGCGTCCCAGTGGGCACGGCCGCCGCGCTCGTCGGCCTCGATGGCGCTGGCCTCGACCGACAGGTCCTTGCCGGTGCTGGTCAGCATGCGCCACATCAGCCCGGCGTCGGCGCCGCGCAGGTCGAACACCTCGTCGCTGAAGTGCACCTCGGGGTGGTAGCAGGCCGCCATCGCGGCGCCGTCGCGGCGCGCGAAGGCCTCGTAGAAGCGGGCGATGAGCCGGGCGTTCGGGTGGGCGGTGGTGTTCATGCGCGCAGTGTCCCACTCGGCGCCGGTGCCTGGAAGCTTGGGGGGTACGGCGCGTGGGCGCGCCGCTAAACTGCCTCGCATCCACGACCGCCACCTGCCCTCCGATGCTCGATCACCTCGAAACCCTGGCCGCGCGCGTCGCCCCCGGCGACGCACGCTGGTCGCTGCGTGCCGTCGACGAGATCAGCGAGACGCTCGCCGTGCGGCAGGACGTCGCCGAGGCGCCGCAGCGCAGCCGCGACGCCGGCGTGATGGTCAGCGTCACGCGCAACGGCGGCCTCGGCCACGCCGCCAGCGCCGACCTGAGCGAAGCCGGCCTGGCCGACGCCTTCGCGCGCGCCGCCGGCATGGCCGACGCGGTGGCCGGCCGCATGGTGTTCGTGCCCGAAGACCTGCCCGCCGCCGACGCGCGCGGCCGCTACGACGGCGCGGTGAGCCGCCCGGTGCGCGGCGCGCCGCTGCGCGAGCGGCTCGACGCGCTGCGCGCGGTGTGCGCCTCGGCGCACCCGGACGACCGCATCGTCGCCTGGGAGGCCACGCTGATGGCGGTGGAGGTGTCGCAACTGCTGCTGACCAGCGAGGGCGGGCGCACCGAGCAGCACTGGCACGTGACCATGCCGCACGTGCAGGCCAGCGCGCACGTCGACGGCGTGACGCAGACGCGCTCCTCGGCCGGCCAGTACAACGGCTTCTGCCAGCAAGGCGGGCTGGAGGTGCTGGAGCGCGCCCGCTTCGCCGCCGAGGGCGCGCGCGTCGCCGCCGAGGCGATCGAGCTGGCGCTGGCGCCGCCCTGCCCCGGCGGCACCATGGACGTGCTGCTGATGCCCGACCAGATGATGCTGCAGATCCACGAGTCGATCGGCCACCCGATCGAGCTCGACCGCATCCTCGGCGACGAGCGCAACTTCGCCGGCACCAGCTTCGTCACGCTGGACATGTTCGGCCACTACGCCTACGGCAGCGAACTGCTCGACGTCAGCTACGACCCGACACGCGCCGAGCAGCTCGCCAGCTTCGCCTTCGACGACGAGGGCCAGCCGGCGCAGCGCACGCTGCTGATCGAACGCGGCATCCTGAAGCGGCCGCTCGGCGGCGCGGTGTCGCTCTCGCGCGCGCGGCGGCTGCGGCCCGACCTGCAAGGCGTGGCGACGACACGCTCGGCGAGCTGGAACCGCGCGCCGATCGACCGCATGAGCAACCTGAACATCGAGCCCGGCCGCTCGACGCTGGACGAGATGATCGCCGGCATCGAGCTGGGCGTGATGATGCGCACCAACGTCTCGTGGAGCATCGACGACTCGCGCAACAAGTTCCAGTTCGGCTGCGAGTGGGGCCGCATGATCCGCGGCGGCCGGCTCGCCGAGGTGGTGCGCGACCCCGGCTACCGCGGCGTCAGCGCGACCTTCTGGCGCTCGCTGAAGGCGGTGGGCGACCCCAGCACCTACGAGGTGATGGGCACGCCGTATTGCGGCAAGGGCGAGCCCTCGCAGGTGATCCGCGTCGGGCACGCCTCGCCGGCGTGTGCGTTCGAGGGTGTGGCGGTGGTGGGCGCATGAGGCGGGCCGCGCGCCGGGCCGCTCCCAAGCCTGTCCTGAGCCGCGTCGAAGGGCCGGCCCGCATCCCCTTGGGGGATCGGCCGGCGTACACGCCGGACGAGGGGCGGACATGAAGACATTGGAACGCGCGTACTTCGATGCTCTCGCCGACGCCGCCTGCACCGAGGCGAAGCCCGGCGAACGCAGCTCGCTGCTGCTGAAGGCCGAAGCCTCCGACTTCATCCGCTTCAACCACGGCGCGGTGCGGCAGGCGACGCAGGTCGAGCAGGCTTTTGCCACGGTGGCGCTGACGCAGGGCCGGCGCCGCGCCGAGGGCCGCATCACGCTGGGCGGCCGGCTCGACGCCGATGTGGCCGCGCTGCGCACCGAGCTCGATGCGCTGCGCGCGCTGCTGCCCGACGTCGCCGAAGACCCCTGGCTGCTGCTGCCCGAGACGGCCTTGCACAGCGAGCGCCACGAGCGCGGCGAACTGCCCGCGCCGGCGCAGGTGGTGCGCTGCGTCGGCGAGGCGGCGCGCGGGCTCGACTTCGTCGGCTTCCACGCCGCCGGCCCGGTGCTGCACGCCTTCGCCGACAGCCGCGGCACGCGCCACTGGCACCACGTCGAGAGCTTCCACACCGAGTGGTGCCTGTACCACGAGGCCGACAAGGCGGTGAAGGCGTCCTACGCCGGATCGCAGTGGCGCGACGACGAGTTCGCGCGCCGCGTCGCCGAGGGCGCGCGGCAGCTCGCGCTGCTCGCGCGGCCGCCGCGCGCGCTGGCGCCCGGCGAGTACCGCGCCTGGCTGGCCCCGGCGGCGATGGCCGAGCTGCTGTCCACGCTGGGCTGGGGCGGCTTCGGGCTGAAGGCTCGGCGCACCGGCACCTCGACGCTGATGCGCCTGGCGCGGCGCGATGCGGTGCTCAGCCCGCTGTTCGAACTCGCCGAGCACACCGCGCAGGGCAGCGCGCCGGGTTTCACCGCCGAGGGCTTCGCGCGGCCGGCGCGTGTCGGCCTGGTCGAACGCGGCCTGGCCAGCGGCACGCTGGCCAATGCGCGCACGGCGCGCGAGTACGGCGTGGAGGCGAACGGCGCGAACGCCGAGGAGATGCCGGAGTCGCTCTCGCTCGCGCCGGGCACGCTGCCCGAGGCGCAGGCGATGCAAGCGCTGGGCACCGGGCTGTGGGTCAGCAACCTCTGGTACCTGAACTACTCCGACCGCCAGGCCTGCCGCATGACCGGCATGACACGCTTCGCCTGCCTGTGGGTGGACGGCGGCGAGCCGGTGGCGCCGGTGGGCGTGATGCGCTTCGACGATTCTTTCCTGCGCATGTTCGGCGAGGGCCTGGTCGGCCTGTCCGACCGCGCCGAGCTGATCGCCGACGGCGAGACCTACGGCGAGCGCCGCCTCGCCTCGATGCGCACGCCCGGCGCCCTGATCGACGGCTGGAGGCTGACGCTGTGACGATGAACCCACGCAGCGGCGCGCTGCTGCAACGCCTGGGCATCACGCTGCCGGTGTTCCAGGCGCCGATGGCCGGCGTGCAGGATCACCGCCTCGCCGTGGCCGTCAGCGAGGCCGGCGGCCTGGGCGCGCTGCCGGCGGCGATGCTGACGCTGGAGCAGCTCGGCGGCGAGCTGAAGGCGCTGCGCGCGGCCACGCAGCGGCCGTTCAACCTCAACTTCTTCTGCCACGTGCCGCCGCAGCCGGACGCGGCGCGCGAGGCCGCCTGGCGCGGCGTGCTCGCGCCCTTCTATGCCGAGGCCGGCATCGACCCCGCCACCCTCCCGCCCGGCGCCGGCCGCATGCCCTTCAGCGCCGATGCGCTCGCCGCCATCGAGCCCTTCGCGCCGCCGGTGCTCAGCTTCCATTTCGGGCTGCCGGCGCCCGAGCTGCTGGCGCAAGTCAAGCGCCTCGGCGCCTTCGTGCTCGGCTGCGCGACCACCGTCGACGAAGGGCTGTGGCTGCAGGCCCAGGGCGTCGACGCGGTGATCGCTCAGGGGCTGGAAGCCGGCGGCCACCGCGGCCATTTCCTCGACACCGATCCGGCCAGCGCATTGACGCGCCAGATGGGCACGCTGGCGCTGCTGCCGCAACTGGTGAGCGCCTTGAAGCTTCCGGTGATCGCCGCCGGCGGCATCGCCGATGCCGAGGGCGTGGCCGCCGCGCTGGCGCTGGGCGCCGCCGCGGTGCAGCTCGGCACCGCCTACCTGCTGTGCCCGGAAGCCACCACCACGGCCATCCACCGCGCCGCGCTGGCCAGCGAGGCCGTGCGCCACACCGCGCTGACCACGCTGTTCACCGGCCGGCCGGCGCGCGGCATCGTCAACCGCGTGATGCGGGAACTCTCGCCGCTGAACCCGGCCGTGCCGGCTTTTCCGCTCGCCACCGCGGCGATCGCGCCGCTGCGCCAGTGGGCCGAGCGCCGGGGCAGCGGCGACTTCTCGCCGCTGTGGGCCGGCCAGAACGCCAACGGCTGCCGCGCCGTGCCGGCCGGCGAGCTGACACGCTCGCTGGCGGCACGGCTGTAGGCCACGCTTACTCGCGCAGCTTCTGCGTCTTCAGGTCCGGGTCGGCGGCGATCTCGGCGTCGGTGAACGGCATGCGCACCCACTGCTTGGCCGAGTAGCGCCGCGTGTAGTCGGCGTTGTGCGGCGAGGCCGGGTCGTCCGACAGCGAGAAGGTCACGAAGGTGTGCGCCTCCACCGTGGCGCCGGCGAAGTTGACGATCTGCATGTAGCTGTTCGCGTTCGGGTCGCCGTCCATCGAGTAGCCGCCCTGCTCGATGCGGCGCTCGGAGCAGGCCACGGTGAAGTAGCCGGAGCCGCCGCAGCCGCCGAACAGCGGGATGCGCGTGCCGCTGCGCGTGGCGAAGAGGTAGTCGCCGCGCGGCGCGTCGACCGCGAAGCCGCTTTCCTGCACGCGCATCACCGCGGCGCCGAAGGCCTGCTGCAACTGCGCGGCGGCGCTGCTCTTCAGGTCGCGCGGCGTGTGGATGGGGTCGGCCGCGTCGAAGGGCACGGCATACAGGCTGGCGGCCGGGATGCGCGAGGCACGGGTCCAGAACTCGTCCCACAGGTGCGCGCCGCGGGCGTCGGCGTTGCCGGTGTTGTCCCAGGCGGCCAGCGCGGCGCAGGCCGCGCCGACGTCGACCGTGCGGGCCGGGTTGAAGGCCTCGCCGGTGCGCGAGTCGGCCGTCACCGCGATGCTCGCGTCGGCGCACACCAGCGGCAGCGCCTGTTCCTTGAACAGCTCGGCGCCGAGGTTGCGGCTGTTCAGCACGAGCTGCTTGAGGATGTCGACGCTGAACAGCTTGCCGCCGTAGCCGTCGCTGCCGTCCAGGCGTTGCGCCACCAGCGTGTGGCCGAGCCGCGTGCGCAGCGATTGCGTGCCGGGCGTGCCGATCAGGGCCGGGTAGCCAGTCAGCGGCTGCGCGGGGTTGCTGAGCCAGTAGCTGTCGTTCATGTTGGCGACGTAGTCGCCGCGCAGCAGGCTGGGCATGCGCGCCGGGCCGATGGCGCCGGGCTGCTTCGAGTCGGCGTCGCTGACCCAGTCGCAGGCGCTGCGCGAGCCGTCGAAGAACGGCGTGTTCGGCAGCGCGGCGCCGATGGCCATGCCGATCGGCGTGGTGCAGTCGGCCACCTGCTGCGGCGTGACGTTGGGCATCGCGCCGATGTCGGCATACCAGGCCTGGGTGCTGCCGCGCGCCACCGCGACGGTGTTGACCCAGGGAATGGCCGACTCCTCGCGCTGGATGGTGGCGAACTCGTCGAGCGAGCTCGCGCGCGCCCAGCGCATCCAGTTCTTGAAGGTGCGGTAGTTCGTCGCGTTGATGTCGCGGATCACGTAGGCGCTGGCGCCGCTCCAGGCCAGCGCCGGGTGCAGCGCGGAGAGGTTGACGAGCGGGCCGTCGGGCGTGCGGTAGAGCGTGCGCGTCACGGTCGTGATGCCGCCGTCGGCGCCCTTGCTCTGCACGCTGATCGGCGCCGCGGTCATCGCCACGGTGGCGCCGTCCTTCACGTAGGAGGTCGGGTTGCCCGGCGCGAGCGTGAGCTGGAAGAAGCCGAAGCGCCGCGCCGTCGAGACGGTGTGGCTCCAGGCCACGTCGTTGTTGTAGCCGATCAGGATCACCGGCATGCCCAGGAAGGACGCGCCGCTGACGTTCAGCGTGTTCGGGATCGTCAAGTGCGCCTGGTAGAAGCGGTCGGGTCCGCGCCAGTACCAGTGCGGGTTGCCGAACAGCATCGAGGCGCCGCCGGTGGCATCCTTGCCCAGGCCGTACATGTTGCTGCCGACGCCGGTGCTGCCGCCGACGTTCAGGTCGCGCGCGGCGAAGGCCGCGGCGATCTCGCGCCGCGGCAGCGCGGCGCCGGACTGCGCGGCCGGCGCGGCCATCGCCGCGGGCGGTTGCGCGTTGGCGATCTCGGCCAGGAAGTTGGCGTGCCCGGCCGCGAAGTTGGTGGCGTAGGCGCGGCGGTACAGGTCGTCGGTGCTGATGCTCGCCACCCACTCGGCGCCGCGGCAGGCGGCGTGCGCCGTGGCGCTCGCATTGGCGCGCAGGTCGCGCAGGTAGCGGTTGTAGCCGTCGGCGTAGCCGCTCATCAGGCTTTGCACCTCGGCGGGCTGCGCGGCACGGAAGGCGCTCATCGCGTCGGCCGAGAGCACGTGGCGGTGGAAGAAGTCGCTGTCGATGTTGAGCGGCCGGCCGATGGTGCTGGCGTCGGTGACCCGTTCGTCGGGCCCGAACCAGCGCGAGCGCTCGCCGCGGTAGGTGAGCATCGCGTCGGCGATGGTGCACAGCGCGTCCTCGGCCTGCGCGTAGCCCATGCCGTAGCCGACGCCGGCATAGTCGGCCGCCTTGATGTGCGGCACGCCCATCGCGGTGCGCCGGATCTCGACATCGTATTTCGCGTCGTGGTGCGATCCGCCACCGCCGCAGCCGGCGATCAACGCCGCCCCGATTCCCCACGCCGCACCCAGGCGGCGCGCCGTCATGCGCTTGCTCGTCATCGTGTTTGTCTCCTCGTCAGGCCCACTGTCGGGGCATCCCGCGATGCTAGGCGCTGCCCCGTGCACCAGTCTTGAACACAGCGGCCGCGGCCGTATCCGGACAAACCCCGGCACCGCGCCAGGCGCGCTCGGCGCCGCCGTCGGCGCGCAGGTCGACGCGCTGCCGGTCGACCAGGTACGAAGGCAGCAGCCCGAACATCGAGCGGAAGGTGCGGCTCATGTGCGCGAGGTCGGCGAAGCCGGCCTCGGCGGCCACTTCGGTCAGGTGCTGCGAGTGCGCCATGCCCACCGAGCCGCGGCGCAATTTGGCCCACAGCGCGTAGGTGCGGATCGACACGCCGCACTGCTCGTGGAACAGGTGGCGCAGCCGCGTGCCCGACAGGCGCACCTCGCGCGCCAGGTCATCGAGCGGCGCCGCCGCGCCGCCTCGCAGCCGGCCGGCCACGTGGACGACGCGCGCGTCGGGCGCCACCGCGCGCGCATCGGCCAGGCCGCACAGCGCGTGCACCAGACGCCGCGCGCCGGCCGGCATGGCCTCGGCCGGCAGCTCGCCGCTCATCGCGCCTTCGATCGGCTCGAGCAGCGCGCCCAGCCCGCGCAGCCCGAGCGGCCGGATCGCGGCGCGGCCGTGCACGTGCAGCAGTCCGAGCTGCTCGGGCGAGCCGGGGTCGAAGTTCAGCGACACCAGGCCGCCGCAGTCCTCGGCGTACAGGCCGCGGCTGACGTGCGGCGGGATGAAGGCCGCGGCGCAGCGCACCCGCTCGCCGCCGGCCGCCTGCAGCTCGAACGACCGGCCGCTGGCCGAGATCAGCAGCGTCGCCGCGGCACGCGAGGTCTGGCCGGAACGCAGCGCCTCGGTGGTGAAGAGGAACTGCGACGCGCCGAGGTAGAGGTGCGATCGGGGGCGGGACGACTCGGGCACCGGCATCTCCCGCTTGTAGCCGAGCCGCCGCGGGGCGGCAATCGGGGCAATCGGCGCAGGGGCCGGTCAGCGCACCGCGACGTCCTCGTCGGGGACGTCGGGTTCGAAGCGCTCGTCCGGCAGGCGGCTGCGGCGCCGCAGCACGACGAACAGCACCGCCACGCCGCCGAGCAGCAGCACGGCCGGGCCGAACCACAGCAGCGTCGTGGTCGATTTGACGGGCGGGCGGTAGAGCACGAAGTCGCCGTAGCGCTGCGTCATGTAGGCCAGGATCTCGGCCTCGCTCTTGCCCTGCTTCAGCATCTCGCGCACCTGGTTGCGCAGGTCTTGCGCGAGGTCGGCGTGCGAGTCGGCGATGGTCTGGTTCTGGCACACCAGGCAGCGCAGCTCGGCGGCGATGCGCATCACCCTGGCCTCCAGCACCGGATCGTCGGAAGCCGGCGCGGCCTCCTTGGCCGTTGCCGCCAGCGGCAGCAAAAGGGCCAGCGCCAGCAGCGCGCGGCGCAGCAGGGTCGTGACGCTAGCCATTCAGTTCCTTCAGCAGAGGCACGATCTTCTTCTCGATCGCGTCGGGCGTCAGCGGGCCGATCTGCTTGAAGCGGATCGTGCCCTGCTTGTCGATGACGAAGGTCTCGGGCACGCCGTAGACGCCGTAGTCGATGCCGACGCGACCGTCGGCGTCCACCAGCGAGGCCTCGTAGGGGTTGCCCAGTTGCTTCAGGAAGGACTGCGCGGCCGGGCGTGTGTCCTTGTAGTTCAGGCCGTAGATCGGCACCAGCTTGCGGCGCGCCAGACCGACCACCAGCGGATGCTCCTCGCGGCAGGGCGCGCACCACGAGGCCCAGACATTGAGCACCCAGACCTTGCCGAGCAGTTCGTCGCGCTTGATCGTCTGCTCGGGCGCATCGAGCAGCGCCAGCTCGAAGCCCGGCGCCGGCTTGCCGATCAGCGGCGACGGCACCTCGCGCGGGTTGAGCTTGAGCCCGGCGGCGAGGAAACCCGCCAGCACCAGGAACAGCGCCAGCGGAATCAGGAACTTGAGGACTCTCATCAGGCGCGCGCCCCCAGCGCCGCGGCCACCGGCTGTTCGCTGCGCACCTTGGCGCGGTAGCGGCGGTCGCTGGCGGCGAGCGCGCCGCCCAGCGCCATCAGCAGGCAGCCGCCCCAGATCCAGTCGACGAAGGGCTTGACGTACACGCGCACGATCCACGCGCCGCTCGCGCCTTCCACCGGCTCGCCGAGCGAGACGTACAGGTCGCGCGTGAAGCCGGTGTCGATGGCGGCTTCGGTCATCGGGTTCTGCTGCACGCGGTAGACGCGCTTCTCGGGGTTCATCTCGCGCAGCACCCGGCCGTCGCGGCTGACCTCGATGCTGCCGCGCCCGGCCACGTAGTTGGGGCCCTGCACCTCGCTGACGCCGCGGAAGGTGAAGGTGTAGCCGTTGACCGTGGTGCTCTCGCCCGGGGCCATCTTCACGTCGCGCTCGACCTCGTGGCCGCGCACCATGGTCACGCCGATGATGAAGGCCGCGATGCCCAGGTGCGCCACCATCATGCCGGCCATCGCACGCGGGATCAGCCGCAGCCGCGCGACGAGGCTGCCGCCGCGCACGCGCTCGGCCAGGTCGGTCAGCGTGCTCGCGACGATCCAGAACGCCAGCGCCAGGCCGAGTGTCGACAGCAATCCGATCTCGCCGCCCGCCCACTCGACCACGATGGCCGCGGCCACCGACACCAGCAACGCCCAGCGCAGCCGCGTCCACAGGTCGGGCAGTTCGGCCTGCTTCCAGCGCGCCAGCGGGCCCACGCCCATCAGGAACACCAGCGGCGCCATCAGCGGCACGAACACGGTGTCGAAGTACGGCGGGCCGACCGAGATCTTGCCCAGGCCCAGCGCATCCAGCAGCAGCGGGTACAGCGTGCCCAGCAGCACCGCGCCGGTGGCGGCCACCAGCAGCACGTTGTTGAGCAGCAGCATGGTCTCGCGCGACAGCAGCGCGAAGCGCGCGCCCAGGCCCACGCTCGGCGCGCGCCAGGCGTACAGCGCCAGCGAGGCGCCGATCACCACCACCAGGAAGGCGAGGATGAACAGGCCGCGCGTCGGGTCGGTGGCGAAGGCGTGCACCGAACTGAGCACGCCCGAGCGGACCAGGAAGGTGCCCATCAGCGACAGCGAGAAGGCCAGGATCGCCAGCAGCACCGTCCAGCTCTTGAAGCTGCCGCGCTTCTCGGTGACGGCCAGCGAATGGATCAGCGCCGTGCCCACCAGCCAGGGCATGAAGGAGGCGTTCTCGACCGGATCCCAGAACCACCAGCCGCCCCAGCCCAGCTCGTAGTAGGCCCACCAGCTCCCCAGCGCGATGCCGATGGTCAGGAAGATCCAGGCCAGCGTGGTCCACGGGCGCGTCCAGCGCGCCCAGGTGGTGTCGAGGTTGCCGCCGATCAGCGCCGCCACCGCGAAGGCGAAGGCCACCGAGAAGCCGACGTAGCCCATGTAGAGCATCGGCGGGTGGAACACCATGCCCGGGTCCTGCAGCAGCGGGTTCAGGTCGCGGCCGTCGAGCGCGCCCGGCACCAGGCGCTCGAAGGGGTTGGAGGTGAACAGCGTGAAGGCCAGGAAGCCGACCGCCACCAGCCCCATCACCGAGAGGATGCGCGCCAGCACCGGCAGCGGCAGGTGCCGGCTGAAGCGCGCCACCGCGAGCTGCCAGGCGCACAGCATCATCATCCACAGCAGCAGCGAGCCCTCGTGGCCGCCCCACACCGCGGCGATGCGGTAGGGCAGCGGCAGCGCGCTGTTGGAGTTGGTCGCCACGTAGCCCACCGAGAAGTCGTTGGCGACGAAGGCCCAGGTCAGGCTCAGGTAGCCGGTGCCGATCAGCGCGAACTGCGCGACCGTCAGCGGGCGCGCCAGCGCCATCCAGTCGGCGCGGCCCTTCTGCGCGCCGGCCAGCGGCACGACGCCCAGCGCGAAGGCGACGCCCAGCGCGAGCCACAGCGCGAGGTGGCCGATCTCGGGAATCATCGTCCGGCCCCCTGCACCACCGACTTGCCGACCTGCTCGTTGACCTGCGCGCCGTGCTTGAGCGCCTCGGCGGCCTCGGGCGGCATGTAGTTCTCGTCGTGCTTGGCGAGCACCTCGCGGGCGACGAACACGCCACCCTGCAACTGGCCCTGCGCGACCACGCCCTTGCCCTCCTTGAACAGGTCGGGAAGGATGCCCTCGTAGACCACCGGCACGGTGCTGCCGGTGTCGGTGACGACGAAGCTGACCTTGACGCCGTCGCGCTTGACGCTGCCTTCCTGCACCAGCCCGCCGATGCGGAAGGTGCGGTTGGCCGGCGCCTCCTTGGCGGCGATCTGCGTCGGCGAATAGAAGAACACCAGGTTGCTCTGGAACGCGTTGAGCACCAGCGCGGCGATCGCGCCGACCGCGACGACGACGCCCCCGGCGATGGCCAGGCGCTTGTGGCGGGGTTTCATCTCAGACCTCCCGCCGGGCCGTCCCAAGGGAGGGCTGCGCCCCCTCGGGGGGCAGCGAACGAAGTGAGCTTGGGGGTTGTCATCATTACTCCTCGTTCAGATGAGCCGCGGCGCGGCGCGCCTGCGCATGGCGGTGGCGAGCCAGCAGCGGCTCGACGATCATCAACACGACGCACGCGATGTACGAGCCCCACACGTAGAGCCCGTAGCCGCCCATCGCGAAGAACTCGCCGGCGCTGCCCCAGTTCATGCCGCCGCCCCTTGCTTGCGAACCATCTCCGACACCCATTCCGTGTGCTGCTCGCGCTCGACCACGATGGCGCGCGCGCGCATGAACACCACCGCGAAGGCGTAGGCCCAGAACGCGAAGGTCATCAGCAGCATCGCGGTCAGCATGGTGTGCGCCATCTTCGGCGCGGCGGTCATGCTGATCGTCGCGCCCTGGTGCAGCGTGTTCCACCACTTCACCGAGAAATAGATGATGGGCACGTTGACCGCGCCGACCACCGCCAGCAGCGCCCCGGCTTGGTCGGCGCGACGGGTGTCGTCGATCGCGTTGACCAGCGCCAGGAACCCCAGATACAGGAACAGCAGGATGAGTTCCGAGGTCAGCCGCGCGTCCCACACCCACCAGGCGCCCCAGGTCGGCTTGCCCCAGAAGGCGCCGGTCCACAGCGCCAGGAAGGTGAACATCGCGCCGGTGGGCGCGATCGCGCGCGCCACCATTGAGGCCAGCCGCGCGTTGAAGGCCCAGCCGATGGCGGCCCAGAAGGCCATCGCCAGGTACAGCAGCATCGACATCCAGGCCGCCGGCACGTGGATGAAGATCACGCGGTACGACTCGCCCTGCGTCGCGTCGGTCGGCGCGACGAAGAAGCCGATGTACAGGCCGGCGACGCTCAGCGCGATCGTCGCGATCCACAGCCAGGGCAGCAGCCTGCCGGTCAGCCAGTAGAAGCGCGGCGGTGACGAGAAGGTGAAGAGGGTCAGGCGCCCTGGCATCGGGGTGTCACTCCGTGGCGATGCGCAGCGCCGCGCCGGTGGCCCAGGGGGCGAGCAGCCCCGAGCCGATCAGCAGCGCGCCGAGCAGGGAAAAGTGGCCGCGCGTCGAGATGCCGGCCTCGGCGGCCGACACCGCACCGGCGCCGAAGATCAGCGCCGGGATGCACAGCGGCAGGATCAGCAGGATCAGCAGCACCGCGCCGCTGCGCAGCCCCAGCGTCAGCGCCGCGCCCAGGCCGCCGAGCAGGCTGAGGATGGGCGTGCCCAGCAGCAGCGACAGCGCCAGCGTCAGGTTGGCGGTGGCCGAGAGGTCGAACAGCAGGCCGAACAGCGGCGCGGCCAGCACCAGCGGCGCGCCGGTGACGATCCAGTGCGCCAGCGCCTTGGCCGCGGCGATCATCCAGCGCGACTCGCCCGACAGCAGCATCTGCTCGAGCGAGCCGTCGGCATGGTCGACAGCGTAGAGCTGCGTCAGCGACAGCATCGCCGCGAGCAGCGCGCACACCCACACCACGCCGGGGGCGATCTGGCGCAGCGTCTGCGGCTCCGGGCCGACGCCCAGCGGGAACAGGCTCACCGCGACCAGGAAGAAGGCGATCGGCAGCAGCGCCTCGACACGGCGCCGCGCCGCCAGCCGCAAGTCCCGCGCGACGATGGTGGCGAACACAGAGCTCATTGCACACGGTAGCCATCGAGTTGCAGCACGGTCGGCGCCGGGTCGGCGAGCGTCAGCTCGATGTGGCTGGTCAGCACCGCCGCGCCGCCGCGCTTGGCGTGGGCCGACAAGGCGGCGTCGAGCATCGCCGTGCCCTCGGCGTCGAGCGCGTCGTAGGGTTCGTCGAGGATCCACACCGGCGCGGCCGCGTCGAGCTGCAGCCGCGCCAGCGCGACGCGGCGGCGCTGGCCCTGCGACAGCGTGCGCACCGCGGCGTGGCGGCGGCCGTGCAGGCCGACACGCCGCAGCGCCTCGCCGCAGCCCGGCGCGTCGCCGGGGTGGCCGTGCAGCCGGGCGATGAATTGCAGCGATTCGAGCACCGAGAGATCGTCCTTCAGCGCATTGGCATGCGCCAGGTAGCACAGCGAGCGGCACCAGCCGGCGCCGGCATCGCCCAGCGGCACGCCGCCCCAGGTGATCTGCCCTTCGGCCGGCGTCGACAGCCCGGCGAGCAGGCGCAGCAGGCTGGTCTTGCCGCTGCCGTTGGGGCCGCGCAGCCAGACGATGGCGCCCGGCGGCAGCTCGAAATCGAGCCCGCGAAACAGCAGCCTGTCGCCGCGGCGACAGGCAAGACGGCTGGCCGCGAGCGCGGGACGGGACGAATGCACGGAAAACGGGCTGAAATCGGGTTCAGGGTCGAACCATACCGTAAACCACCGCCTCGGCCTTTGCGAATCCTTAAGCGCCGGCAGCCGCCGCCGATATCGCCGCAAGCACCCGGCTCGGGTGCGCCGTGCGAGGTTGTCACTTCATGATTGCGTTCAAGCTGCTGTTCGGCCCCGGCATCCGGTTGATGCGCCAGTGGCGCATCGCCACCAAGATGTCCGTGATGGGCTTGTTCCTGCTCGTGCCGCTGGTGCTGCTGCTGGCGGGCTCCTACCGCGGCGCGCAGGCCGAGCGCGGCCGGATCGGCGCCGAGCTGGAAGGCGTGCGGCTGGCGCGCCCGCTGGGCGAGCTGATCGGCCGGCTGCAGACGCAGCGCGACCTGACGCAGCGCGCGCTGTCCGGCGACGGCACCGCCGCCGCGACCCGCGACGGCCAGCGCGCCGCGCTGGTCGAGGCGCTGCGCGCGCTGGACGCCGGCGTGGCCGCGACGGGCAGCTTCGATGCCGCCTCGCCGTGGCGCGAGCGCCGCGGGGCCGTGCTCGCGCTCGCCGAGGGCCGCCATGCCACGCAGCGCCGCGAGGCCTTCGCCGAGCACGGCGCCGCCATCGAGAGCCTGCGCGGCATGCTGATGCTGGTGGGCGAGCGCTCCGGCCTGGTGCTCGACCCCGAGGCGCACGCCTTCTTCCTGCGCGACATCGCGCTGGAGCGCGTGGTGCCGCTGGCCGAGACCATCGGCCTGACACGCGGCCAGGGCGCCGCCATCCTCCTGCGCGGCGACGCCAGCAACACCGAGCGCGTGCAGATCCTCGGCCGCATGGACGTGCTGGCGACCCAGGTCGGCGACCTGCGCCAGCGCTTCGCCGCGCTGGAGCGCGCCGGCACGCCGCCGCCGGCGCGCTGGCAGGACGCGCTGGCGCAGATGGACGACTTCGGCCGGCAGGTGCGCGGCGTGATCGAGGCCGACGTGATCGACGCCGACGCGGCCGGCTTCTTCGAGCGCGCCAGCCAGGCGCTGGGCGAGCTGCAGCGCCTGGACCGCGAGGTGATCGCCGCGCTGGAAGCCAGCCTGGCGCGGCGCAGCGCCGCCGCCACGCGCGCGATGGCGCTCGAACTGGGCGCCGCGCTCGCCGGCCTGCTGCTGACGGCCTACCTCGCGCTGTCGTTCCACCTGAGCTTCGTCGGCGCCTTCAAGGCCTTGAGCACCGGCGTGCGCCGGGTCGCCGAGGGCAACCTGGAGCACCGCGTCGACATCCGCGGCCGCGACGAGCTGGCCGAGGTCGGTGGCATGCTCGAGGCGATGAACGCCCGGCTCTCGGCGATGGTGGCCGAGATCCGCAGCAGCGCGGTGCGCGTCGGCAACGCCGGCCAGCAGGTGGCCGGCGGCGGCCAGGCGCTATCGCAGCGCACCGACGAGCAGGCGGCCAGCCTGCGCCAGACGGTGGCGACGGTCGGCCAGCTCAGCGCCGCGGTGGCTTCCAACGCCGAGGCCGCGAAGGAACTGGACGGCGTGGCCGGCCGCCTGCGCGTGCAGGCCGAGGCCGGCGGCGAGGCGATGCGCGCCAGCGTCGGCTCGATGGCGGCGCTGGAGAACAGCTCCAAGCGCGTCGGCGAGATCATCGGCGTGATCGACGGCATCTCGTTCCAGACCAACATCCTGGCGCTCAACGCGGCGGTCGAGGCGGCGCGCGCCGGCGAGGCCGGGCGCGGCTTCGCGGTGGTGGCCGCCGAGGTGCGCAGCCTGGCGCAGCGCAGCAGCGCCGCGGCCGGCGAGATCCGCAAGCTGATCCGCGAATCGACGCAGCAGGTCGGCGCCTCGGTGGCGCGCATCGAGAACGTCAGCGCGACGCTGGACGCCGTGGTCGGCGGCGTGCAGGACGTCTCCGACCGGCTGCGAGGCATCGCCGCGGCCAGCGCGCAGCAGAGCCAGGGGCTGCGCGAGATGAGCCAGAGCGTCGGCAACCTCGACGAGATCACGCGCCAGAACGCCGCGCTGGTCGACGAATCGACCGCCGCCGCGCAGGAGCTGGTGCAGCGCGCGCAACTGCTGAGCAGCGCGGTGGGCTCGATCCGGCTGCGCCAGGGCAGCGCCGACGAGGCGCGCGACCTGGTCGAGCGCGCCGTCGCGCTGGTGCAGCGCGAGGGTTGGGACGAGGCCAGCCGGCTGATGCGCGAGCGCGACCAGGGCTTCGTCGACCGCGACCTGTACGTCTTCGCGGTCGACCGCAACGGCAGCTACCGGCTGCACGCCGCCAAGCCGGCCACCGAGGGCAAGCGCGTGCACGACATCCCCGGCATCGACGGCGACCGCTTCGTCGCCGACGCCTGGGCACGCACCGAGCGCGGCGCGGGCTGGATCGAGTACGACATCCTCAACCCCGAGACCGGCAAGGTGCAGCCCAAGGCCTCGTACGTGCGCCGCCTCGACGACCGGCTGGTGCTGGGCTGCGGCGTCTACCGCGTGGCCGAGCCGGCCGCGGCGGCGACGGCGCCGGCCGCGCGCACCGCGCCGGCGCAGCCCGCGGTGCTCGCCACGCGCCTGGCCGCGGCCTGAGGGCCGGCCGCCCGCGTGGAACGGTTGATGCATGGCCCCCGCATCCACGGATGCGGAGGACCGCCATGCTCGACATCACCACCACCACGTTCTCGCACGTCAGGCCGGGCGACACCGCCTGGCGCAGCGACGGGCTGCGCGACTTCTTCCTCTACAAGGACCTGGGCGTCGAAAGCGCCACGAAGGGGCGCGTGATCGCCCAGCTCGTCAAGGCCAACATGGCGCCCGAGAAGGGCACCGGCTGGCACCGCCACGAGGCGGACTTCCACATCGTGCTGATGCTCAAGGGTTGGGCGAAGTTCATGTACGAAGACCAGGAGACGCTGGTCAGCGCGGGCGATTGTGTGCACCAGCGCCCCGGCATCGTGCATTACCTGTTCGACTACTCGCCCGACATGGAGTATCTCGAGGTCGTCGGCCCCGCCGACTTCAAGACCATCGACATGCCGGCGCCGGCCGAGGTGCCGGAGCCGTCGAAGTGGGAATGAGCGCCCTGCCCGCCTAGAACTCCATGTCGAGTTCCTCGATCTCCTCGGGCTCGCGGCGCGCCGCCGCGACCCACTCCTGCATCTCCGGCATCGCCATGATGGTGCGGCAGTAGGCGGCGCAGGGCGCGGGCAGCGCGACGTCGTAGCTCAGGAAGCGCGCGACCACCGGCGCGAACATCGCGTCGGCCATCGTGCGCTGCCTGCCGAACAGGTAGGGCCCGCCGTAGGCGGACAGGCACTCGCTCCAGATCTCGACGATGCGCTCGATGTCGGGCAGCGCGCCGGCCCACACCTTGTAGCCGGGATGCCTGGCCTTCAGGTTCATCGGCAGCGACGAGCGCAGGTTGGCGAAGCCGGAGTTCATCTCGCCGCTGATCGAGCGGCAATGCGCGCGCGCGATGCGCTCGGCCGGCACCAGCCCGGCGTCGGGAAAGACCTCGGCCAGGTATTGCGCGATGCCCATCGTGTTCCACACCCTGGCGCCGTCGTGCGTCAGGCAGGGCACGCGGATCGACGGCGCGAGCAGCAGCAGTTCCTTGCGCGCATCGGCGTCGTCGGGCGAGACCATCACCTCGTCGAAGTCCAGCCCGGCGAAGCGGCACAGCAGCCAGCCGCGCAGCGACCACGACGAGTAGTTCTTGCTCGACAGCGTCAGCGTCGGGCGCGCCGCGGCGCGCCGGGCGGCCGGCTTGGCGGCGGGCTTCTTGCGGGCGGGGGCGGCAACGGGCATGGTGTCTCCTCTTTCGGGCCTGCCCCGGGTCGAGCAAGCCACATGCCACCGGCCTTGGCGCGCAAGTTGCTCGCTGCCCGTCATCACAGAGAGCACCCGGAGACCGCCCTTGATGTACCACGCCTACCAGGCCCAGGCCGACGTGATGTGGCCGCTGCGCTCGATGATGAAAGCGGCGATCCCGATGCTGCTGGACGAGCGCCTCGGCGCCCAGGCGCCGCAGCGCCGGCTCGCCGCCGCCTGCGAGGTGATGCGCCTGGCCGAAGTGACGCACCGCCGGCCCGACTGGGGCATCCGCGGCGTGCACGCGCAGGGGCGCGACTGGGAGGTGACCGAGAGCGAGGTGCACCACGCCGCCTTCGGCACGCTGCGCCGCTTCGCCAAGGCGGGCGCGCCGGCGCAGCCGCGCGTGCTGATCGTCGCGCCGATGTCGGGCCACTTCGCGACGCTGCTGCGCGACACCGTGCGCACCGTGCTGCAGGACCACGAGGTCTACGTCACCGACTGGCTCAACGCGCGCGACGTGCCGCTCGCGCAGGGCCGCTTCGGCCTCGACGAGTACATCGCCCACGTGATGGAGTTCCTCGCCGCGATGGGCCCGGGCGCGCACCTGATGGCGATCTGCCAGCCCTGCGTGGCGGCGCTGGCCGCCACCGCGCTGATGGCCGAGGACGAGCACCCCGCCACGCCCGCCAGCCTGACGCTGATGGCCGGCCCGATCGACTGCCGCGTCGAGCCCACCGAGGTGAACAAGCTCGCGACCACGCGGCCGATCGAATGGTTCGAGCAGAACCTGATCAGCCGCGTGCCCTGGCACTTCGCCGGGCGCGGGCGGCGCGTCTACCCGGGTTTCGTGCAGCTCACCGCCTTCATGAGCATGAACAAGGAGCGCCACCTCGGCGCCTTCCGCGACTACTACGTCGCGCTGGTCGAGCAGGAGCACGAGAAGGCCGCCGCGACGCGCAGCTTCTACGAGGAATACATGGCGGTGGCCGACCTGCCGGCCGAGTTCTACCTCGAGACCGTCGAGCGCGTATTCCAGACCTACGACCTGCCGCGCGGCGAGCTGCGCTTCCGCGGCCGGCGCGTCGATCCGTCGGCGATCCGCCGCACCGCGCTGGTCACCGTCGAGGGCGAGCGCGACGACATCTGCGCGGTCGGCCAGACCGTCGCCGCGCAGGAGCTGTGCAGCCGGCTGCGGCCGTACATGCGCACGCACTACGTGCAGGCCGGCGTCGGCCACTACGGCGTGTTCAGCGGGCGGCGCTGGCAGAACCAGATCTATCCGCTGGTTCGCGACGTGGTTCACGTGTCGGGCTGAGCCGCCCGCCGGCGAGGAAGCTCCACAGCACCGGCACCACCACCAGCGTCAGCAGCGTCGAGGTGATCACGCCGCCGATGATGGCGCGGCCCATCGGCGCCTGCAGCTCGCCGCCCTCGTTGAAGGCCAGCGCCAGCGGCAGCATGCCGAACACCATCGCCGCGGTGGTCATGATGATCGGCCGCATGCGCACCTGGCCGGCGCGCAGCAGCGCCTCGGGCACGCTGGCGCCGGCGGCCAGCGCGCGGTTGGCGAAATCGACCAGCAGGATCGCGTTCTTGGTCACCAGGCCCATCAGCATCACCAGGCCGATCATCGAGAACATGTTCAGCGTGCTGCGCCAGGCCAGCAGCGCCAGCATCACGCCGATCAGCGACAGCGGCAGCGAGGCCATGATCGCGACGGGCTGCACGAAGCTGCCGAACTGGCTGGCCAGCACGATGTAGATGAAGATCACCGCCAGCAGCATCGCGCCGAGGATCGCGCCGAAGGCCTCTTCCTGGTCCTTGGTGGCGCCGCCGATGTCGAAGCGCAGCCCGGCGGGCAGCGCGGTGGCCTCGACGAGCTTGCGCACGTCCTCGCCCACGTCGCCGGCCGGGCGGCCCTGCACGCCGGCGAAGATGGCTTCGCGGCGCTGCAGGTCCTGCCGGCGTATCACCTCGGGGTTGGTCACCGGTGCTATGGTCGCCACCGCGGCCAGCGCGATCGGCGTGCCGTCCTTCGCGAAGGCCACCGGCAGCTCGCCCATCTGCGCCACGCGCCGGCGCTGCGCCTCGGGCAGGCGCAGCAGCACCTCGACCTGCTCGCCGTCGGGCGTGGTCCAGTAGGTGCCGACCTCGCCGTTGACGTAGGCGCGCAGGCTGGCGGCGAGCTGCGGCGCGGTCAGGCCCAGCTCGCGCACCGCGCCGGGCTTCAGCCGCACCGCATACGCCGGCGTGCCCGGCTTGACCGACAGCTCGACGTCGGCGATGCCGGGGATCTTCCTGATCTTCTCGGCCAGGGCGCTGGCCGCGGCGGCCAGCGCCTGCGCATCGTTGCCGAGCACGGCCACGTAGATCGGCCGGTCGAAGCCGACCGAGACCTCGATGCCGGGAATCTTCGCGATCTCGGCGCGTATCGCCTCTTCGACCTGCTTCTGCGAGCGCGAGCGCCGCGCGCGCTCGACCAGCCCGATGTTGAGCACCGCCTGGTTGCGCCCGACCTGCAGGCCGGTGCCCTCGCCGCCGACGTTGGTGGAGAGCGTGGCGACTTCCGGCAGCGCCGCGACGATGGCCTCCACCTGGCGCACCTTGTCGTCGCTGCGCGCCAGGCTCGCGCCCACCGGCATGCGGATCGCGAGCTGCGTGAAGCCCTGGTCGGCCTGCGGCACGAACTCGCTGCCGACCACCGGCACCAGCGCCAGCGCGCCGACGAAGCTCGCCGCGCCGGCCGCCAGCACGATCGCGCGGTTGCGCAGCGGCCGCTCGAACACCCAGTGGATCAGGCGCTCGTAGGCGGCATGCAGCGCGTCCATGCCGCGGTCCACCGCGCGGATCAGCGCGGCCAGGCCGGGGATGCGCTTCGCGCCGGGCGTGCCGCTCGGATCGGGCCAGCGGCTGGACAGCATCGGGTCGAGCGTGAAGCTGACGAACAGCGACACCAGCACCGCCACCGCCACCGTGATGCCGAAAGGATGGAAGAACTTGCCGACGATGCCGCCCATGAAGGCCACCGGCACGAACACCGCGCAGATCGCGAAGGTGGTGGCCATCACCGCCAGGCCGATCTCCTCGGTGCCCTCGCGCGCGGCGCTGAGGTGGTCCTTCCCCAGGTGCACGTGGCGCACGATGTTCTCGCGCACCACGATGGCGTCGTCGATCAGCAGCCCGATGCACAGCGACAGCGCCATCATCGTCATGAAGTTCAGCGTGAAGCCGAAGGCGTGCACGGCGATGAAGCTGGCGATCACCGAGATCGGCAGCGTCAGCCCGGTGATCACCGTGCTGCGCCACGAATGCAGGAACAGGAACACGATGGCCACCGTCAGCAGCGCGCCTTCGACCAGCGTGTGCTGCAGGCCTTGCAGCGAGCCCTTGACGAAGTCGCTGCTGGCGTAGACCAGGCGCAGCTCCACGTCGGCCGGCAGCGTCTTGCGCAGTTCCTCGATCGCGGCCTTGATCGCCTCGCCGCTGGCCACGGTGTTGGCGTCCTGCTGCTTGAAGACGTTGAAGTTGACGGCGCGCTGCCCGTTGACGCGCGCGATCGACTCCGGCTCGCGCTCGCGCTCGACCACGCGGCCGAGGTCGCCCAGCCGCAGCGGCAGGCCGCCGCGCTGCGCCACCACCAGGTCGGCGAACCGGCGCGGGTCGTCCAGCCGCCCCTCGACGCGCAGGATGGCGTCCTGAGTCGCGTCGGACAGCAGCCCCACCGGCTGGTCGGCATGCGCCTCGCGCAGCCCCGCCGCCACCTGCGCCGGCGTGATCGCGTAGGCGCGCAGCCGCCCGGCGTCGAGGTCGATGCGCAGCTCGCGGCGCGACAGGCCGTTGACCTCGACGCTGGCCACGCCCTCGGCGCGCTGCAGGCGCCGCGCCACCGTCTGGTCGGCCAGGATGGACAGCTCGCGCGGGCTGCGCGTGGCCGACATCAGCGCGGCCACCACCACCGGCTGGCTGTTGTCGTTGTTGAAGCGCGCCACCGTCGGCGGCTTGGCGTCGCGCGGGAACACGCCCTGCACGACGGCGATGCGGTCGCGCACGTCCTGCATCGCGCGCGCCATGTCGGCGTCGAGCGTGAACTCGACGCTGGTCTGGCTGCGTCCCTCGAAGCTGCGCGAGGTGATGCGCTTGACGCCGGCGATGGCGTTCAGGCCCTCCTCCACCGGCTTGGTCAGCTCGCGCTCGACCGCCTCGGGCGAGGCGCCCGGGTAGGCCACGTCGACGAAAGCCACCGGCGGCTGCACGTCGGGCAGTTGCTCGATGCCCAGCCGCAAGTAGGAGAACAGCCCGAGCACGCACAGCGCCACCATCATCATGGTGGCGAACACCGGGTTCGCGATCGAGACGCGCGTGATCCACATGGGCTCAGCGCAGCGGCGCGCCGGACGCGGCCGACGCGACGGCCGCGGCGGGCGCCACCACCTTGGCGGCGCGGCCTTCGCGCAGGCCATCGAAGCGCAGCGCCAGCACCTGCGCGTCGGGCGCCAGGCCGCCGAGCACCTCGACGCGCGCCTGCGCCTCGTCGCGCCGGCCCAGCGTGACCGAGCGCAGCGCCAGCACGCCGCCCTCGATGGTCCACACCTGTGCCTGCCCGGGCGAGCCGGCCAGCGCGGCCAGCGGCACGGTCAGGCGCGGCGTCGCGTCGGGCAGCGTCAGCCGCGCGACGGCGAACTGGCCGGCGCGCAGCTTCTCGTCGCGGTTCGGCACGCGCACGGTGACGCCGATCGCGCGGGTGCCCGGTTCGGCGGCCGGGGCGATGCGGTCGATGCGGCCCTCGACGTCCGCGTCCACGCCCTCGACGCGCACGCGCACCGCCTGGCCCGGCGCGAGCAGCGCCACCTCGTGCGTACCGACGCTGCCGGCCAGTTCCAGCTCGGCCAGGTCTACCAGCGTCAGCACCGGCTGCTCCAGCGCCAGCTTCTCGCCCGGCAGCGCGTGGCGCTTGGCGACCAGGCCGCCGATCGGCGCCAGCAGCGTGCCGTCGCGCCGCGCCAGCCGCGCGGTGCCGAGCTGGGCCTGCGCCGCGTCCAGACCGGCGCGCGCCGCGTCCAGCGCCGAGCGCGAGGCGTCCAGCGCGTTGGGCGAGATGAACTGCTGGTCGGCCAGGCGCTGGTTCGACGAATGCACGCGCTCGGCCTGCGCGAGCTGGGCGCGCGCCGATTCGACCGTCGCGGCGCGCTCGGCGACGCGGCTGTCGATGTCGGCGAGGTCGATGCGGCCGAGCACCTGCCCGGCCTTGACGCGGCTGCCCTCGGCCACCGCCAGTTCGATCAGCGTGCCGGCGGTCTTGGCGCGCAGCACCGCGCTGCGCGGCGCCACCAGCGCGCCGGAGAACTCCAGCGTCAGCGGCAGGCCGGTCGCGAGCGGCCGCACCACCTCGCGCGGGCCGAACTCGAGGGCCGGCTCGGGCGGCGCGTGCCCGGCGGCGTCCGCCCCCTTCATCCGGGCGGCACCGAAGGCCGCCGCCACGGCCAGCACCACCACGGCACCTGCCAGCCACCACGCTCGTCGCATCCGTCGTCTCCTGCCAGGGCCTGCTTTCGTGAAGCGGGCGCCAGTGTAGGAGCGGATGGCGCTTTCACCACTCCCTATGCGACAGCCCGCGCCACGCGGCCGACGGGCTGCGCCGGCGCGCGACGAAGCGCGCCTCAGTCGATGCGGCCGGGAATGGGCGCCAGCGCCGGGCGCACGTCGCCGCACTGGGCGCGCTGGCGCAGCGCATGGTCCATCAGCACCAGCGCCAGCATGGCCTCGGCGATCGGCGTGGCGCGGATGCCCACGCAGGGATCGTGGCGGCCGAAGGTCTCGACGCTGGCGGGCTGGCCGGCCAGGTCGATCGAGCGCTTCGGGCTGCGGATCGAGCTGGTCGGCTTGATCGCGATGGCGACGCTGATGTCCTGCCCGGTGGAGATGCCGCCGAGCACGCCGCCGGCGTTGTTGCTCGCGAAGCCCTGCGGCGTCAGTTCGTCGCCGTGCTGGCTGCCGCGCTGCGCGACGCTGGCGAAGCCCGCGCCAATCTCCACGCCCTTGACCGCGTTGATGCCCATCATCGCCCAGGCGATGTCGGCGTCGAGCTTGTCGAACAGCGGCTCGCCCAGGCCCACCGGCACGCCGCGCGCCACCACGGCGATGCGCGCGCCGCAACTGTCGCCGGCCTTGCGCAGTTCGTCCATGTAGGCCTCGAGGCGCGCGATGTCGCTCGCGTTGGCCGCGAAAAAGGGGTTGTCCGGGATGTGCTGCTCGCCCTCGAACGGGATCTCGATCTCGCCGAGCTGCGTCATCCAGCCGGAAAAGCGCGTGCCGTGTTTTTCCGCCAGCCACTTCTTCGCCACCGCGCCGGCGCCGACCATCGGCGCGGTCAGGCGCGCCGACGAGCGGCCGCCGCCGCGCGGATCGCGCAGGCCGTACTTCTGGAAGTAGCTGTAGTCGGCGTGGCCGGGGCGGAAGGTCTGCAGGATGTTGCCGTAGTCCTTGCTGCGCTGGTCGGTGTTGCGGATCAGCAGGCAGATCGGCGTGCCGGTGGTGCGGCCCTCGTAGACGCCGGAGAGGATCTCCACCGCGTCGGGCTCGTTGCGCTGGGTGACGTGGCGGCTGGTGCCGGGGCGGCGGCGGTCCAGCTCGGGCTGGATGTCGGCTTCGCACAGCGCCATTCCGGGCGGGCAGCCGTCGATCACGCAGCCGATCGCCGGGCCGTGCGATTCGCCGAAATTGGTGACGCGGAAGAGTTCGCCGAAGGTGCTGCCTGCCATCCGGCGATTCTAGGTGCGCGCGGCCGCGCTCAGCTCGGCTGCGCGGGCGCCTCGTCGACCGGCCAGTCGCGGATGTAGGCCTTGAGCATGCGGTTCTCGAAGTCCTGGCTGTCGACCACGGCCTTGGCCACGTCGTAGAACGAGATCACGCCCATCAGCGTGCGCTGGTCCATCACCGGCATGTAGCGCGCGTGGCGCTCCAGCATCATGCGGCGCACCTCGTCGATCTCGGTCTCGGGCGTGCAGGTCAGCGGGTGGTCGTCCATCACGGCGCGTATCGTCGTCGTGCCGACGCTGCCGCCGTTCCTGACGATCGCCTGGATCACCTCGCGGAAGGTGAGCATGCCCGTCAGCTCGCCGTGGTCCATCACCACCAGCGAGCCGATGTCGCGCTCGGACATGGTCTTCAGGCCGGTGGCCAGCGCCTCGGAGGGGCTCACCGTGTAGAGCGTTCCACCTTTGACGCGCAGGATGTCGCTGACCTTCATGATCGTCTCCCAGTCGCAAGCCTCGGTTCAATATAGCCCACAATGCCCGGCGAAGACACCCCGGAGGACACCCCCATGCCCGGCGCCACGGACCCAGGCTTCGACACCCTCGCGCTGCACGCCGGCGCCGCCCCCGACCCGGCCACCGGCGCGCGCGCGGTGCCCATCCACCTGAGCACCTCGTTCGTCTTCGAGTCCAGCGAGCAGGCCGCGTCGCTGTTCAACCTGGAGCGCTCGGGGCACGTCTACAGCCGCATCTCGAACCCGACCAACGCGGTGCTGGAAGAGCGCGTCGCGGCGCTCGAAGGCGGCGTCGGCGCGATCGCCACCGCCAGCGGCCAGGCGGCGCTGCACCTGGCGATCGCCACGCTGGCCGGCGCGGGCGCGCACATCGTCGCGTCGAGCGCGCTGTACGGCGGCTCGCACAACCTGCTGCACTACACGCTGGCGCGCTTCGGCATCCACACGACATTCGTCAAGCCGGGCGACATCGACGGCTGGCGCGCGGCGATCCGCCCCGAGACCCGGCTGCTGTTCGGCGAGACGCTGGGCAACCCCGGGCTGGACGTGCTCGACATCCCGACGGTCGCCGCCGTCGCGCACGAACACGGCCTGCCGCTGCTGGTGGATTCGACCTTCACCACGCCGTGGCTGATGAAGCCCTTCGACCACGGCGCCGACCTGGTCTTCCACTCGGCCACCAAGTTCCTCTCCGGCCACGGCACGGTGATCGGCGGCGTGCTGGTCGACGGCGGCGGCTTCGACTGGGACGCCTCGGGCCGCTTCCCCGAGCTGACCCGGCCCTACGAGGGCTTCCACGGCATGGTGTTCAGCGAGGAGAGCAGCGTCGGCGCCTTCCTGCTGCGCGCGCGCCGCGAGGGCCTGCGCGACTTCGGCGCCTGCATGAGCCCGCACACCGCCTGGCTGATCCTGCAAGGCATCGAGACGCTGCCGCTGCGCATGGCGCGCCACGTCGAGAACACGCGCAAGGTGGTGGGTTTCCTCGCCGCGCATCCGCTGGTGGCGGCGGTGGCCTACCCGGAGCTGGAAGGCCACCCCAGCCACGCGCTGGCGAGGAAGCTGCTGCCGCGCGGCTGCGGCTCGGTGTTCAGCTTCGACCTGAAAGGCAGCCGCGCCCAGGGGCGCGCCTTCATCGAGGCGCTGAAGCTGTTCTCGCACCTGGCCAACGTCGGCGACTGCCGCTCGCTGGTGATCCACCCGGCCTCGACCACGCACTTCCGCATGGACGACGCGGCGCTGGACCAGGCCGGCATCTCGCCGGGCACGATCCGCCTGTCGATCGGGCTGGAAGACGCCGACGACCTGATCGACGACCTGAAGCGCGCGCTGAAGATCGCGGAAAAGGCGGGGGCGTGATGGAGCTGACCGTGCAAGGCCGCCCGGCCTACGCCTACACCGGCGGCAAACCCTTCGATACCGCCCTGCCCTGCGTGGTGTTCATCCACGGCGCGCTCAACGACCACAGCGTGTGGAACCTGCTGGCGCGCTGGTTCGCGCACCACGGCCACGCGGTGCTGGCGCTCGACCTGCCCGGCCACGGCCGCAGCGCGGGCCCGCCGCTGGACAGCGTCGAGGCGCTGGCCGACTGGGCGCTGGCCGTGCTCGACGCCGCCGGCGCGCCGCGCGCCGCGGTGGCCGGCCACAGCATGGGCTCGCTGGTCGGCCTGGAGATGGCCGCGCGCGCGCCGCAGCGCATCACGGCGCTGGCGATGCTCGGCACCGCCTGCCCGATGAAGGTGTCGGAAGCGCTGCTGGCCACCGCGCGCGAACGGCCGCTGGCCGCCATCGACATGGTCAACGCCTTCTCGCACAGCGGCATCGCCGCCAAGCCCTCGTTCCCCGGCCCCGGCGTGTGGCTGCACGGCAGCAGCCGGGCGCTGATGCGGCGCGTGCTCGCCGGCGGCGCCGGGCGCGAGGGCATGAACCTGTTCGAGCACGACTTCCGCGTCTGCGACGCCTACGCCAACGGCCTGGAGGCGGCGGCGCGGGTGCGCTGTCCGGTGAGCCTGGTGCTGGGCGCGCTCGACCAGATGACGCCGCCCAAGGCGGCCCGCGCGATCGCCACGGCGCTGCGCGCCGACAGCGTGACGCTGCCCGCCGGGCATTCCCTGATGACCGAGGCGCCTGACGGCGTGTTGAATGCGCTCAGGCGCGCGTTCCAACCCGCCGCACCCCCCGCGTGACCATGCCAGACCCCGCGCGCGACGACCCGGCGCAGAGCACGATCGAGCGGCTGGTCAACGTCGCCGCGCTGCCGATCGCGCGCTGGGACGCCGATGCGCGGCTGCTGTTCTGCAACCCGACCTACCAGCACTGGGCGGCGCGCCCGCGCGACGAGCTGATCGGCCGCACGCTCGCCGAGCTGTTCGGCGACGACGCCTGGGAGCGCGCGCGGCCCGCCTTCGAGCGCGCCTTCCGCGGCGCCACCACCAGCTACGAGCGGCTGATGCACCACGGCGTGCAGGCCGGGCGCTGGGCGCGCATCCAGGTCTTTCCCGACGCCGACGCCGACGGCGCGGTGCATTCGGTGCTCACGCTGTCCACCGACATCCACGAAGACGTCACCGCGCGCGAGGCGCTGGTCGCGGCGCGCGTGCGGCTCGATCGTTTCACCGAGAACATCCCCTACCCGCTGACCTACGTCGACGAGGGCTTCGTGCTGCGCTTCGTCAACAAGGCCTATTGCGAGATCGCCGGCCAGTCGGCCGATCAACTGGTCGGCCGCCACATCGGCGCGGCGCGCGGCGCGCGCCGCTGGGCCGAGCACGAGCCGCACTTCCGCCGCGCGCTGGAGGGCAAGACGGTGCACTACACGCGGCTGGTCGGCGGCATGGCCAACAGCCCCGGCGCCCCGCGCTGGCTGCGCACCAGCTACGTGCCCGACTTCGACGCCGACGGCCGCGTGGCCGGCCTGTACACCGTGACCATCGACGTGCACGAGATGACCGTCGCGCAGGAGCAGTTGCGCCGCAGCGTCGAGCGCGACACGCTGACCGACGTCTACAGCCGCCGCACGATGATGGACCGCATCGACGCGGCGATGGTCACCGCGCAGCACGAGCCGGTGGCGCTGTTCTTCGTCGACCTCGACGGCTTCAAGGCCGTCAACGACCGGCTCGGCCACCGCGAGGGCGACGCGCTGCTGGTGAGGGTGGCGCAGGCGCTGCAGGCCAGCGTGCGCGCCGACGACGCGGTGGGCCGCTTCGGCGGCGACGAGTTCCTGGTGCTGGCCAGCGTGCGCAGCCCGGCCGGCGCCCGCGCGCTGGCGCTGCACATGCTCGAGGCAGTGCGCGAGGTCAGCGCCGGCGTGAGCGGCGGCGGCGTCAGCGCGAGCATCGGCTACGCCCTCGCGCCGCTGGACGCGCAGCATCCGCTCAAGCTGCTGCAGGCCGCCGACGACGCGATGTACGCCGCCAAGCGGCTCGGCAAGGACCGCGCGCACCACGGCCCGGCGCACGGCGACGGCACGGTCAGCCCGGCAGCAGCTCCGCCAGCGTGAGGCGGTCGAAGCCGGCGCGCTCGCGGAAAGCGCGCAGCTCGGGCGAGGGCTCCAGCAGCATCTGCGCCAGCAGCGGCGCGGCCGGTGTCGCGGCCGGATCGACCAGCAGCACGTGGCGCGCCGCGTCGGCTTCGTCCAGGCGCCCCAGCCAGTCCATCTCCACCAGCGCGTCGACGATGGGCTCGGCCTGCAGCGGATCGACGCGCAGCGTCTCCGACAGCTCGGCCAGCGAGAGCCCGCGCGCCTCGCCCTGGCGCGCGCGCGCCAGCTCGGCGAGCAGCGCCAGCGCGAGGCCGAGCCGCGCGCCGGGGCGGTCGGGCCAGCGCGCCACGCGCATCTGCAGGCTGGGCGCGTAGGCGGCGATCACCGCGCCCAGCAGCACGATCACCCAGCCGAGGTAGATCCACACCAGCAGGATGGGCAGCGTCGCGAACGCGCCGTACACCACCGCGAAGGTCGGCACCTTGGCCAGGTACCAGGCCAGGCCCTTCTTCGCCAGCTCGAAGCCGATGGCCACGAACACGCCGCCGGCGATCGCGTGGCGCCAGCGCACCGCGGTGTTGGGCACGTAGTGGTACAGCGCCGCCATGCCGCCGGCCAGCAGCGCGAACTCGATGGTGTTGAGCAGCAGGCTGACGCCGCCCGGCAGTTCGGCGACGATGCCGCGCGAAGCCGACAGCACGTAGGAGGTCAGGCTCAGGCTGATGCCCAGCACCAGCGGGCCCAGCGTCGCGGCGGCCCAGTAGACCAGCACGCGCTGCGCGATAGGGCGCGGGTTGCGCACGCGCCAGATGGCATTGAGCGTGCGGTCGATGGTCAGCATCAGCGCCAGCGCGGAGAAGCCCAGGAACACCAGACCCACCGAGCCGAGCCGGCTCGCCTTGGCGGCGAACTGCGTCAGCGCGCCCATCACCGGCTTGGCGATGCCGTCGGGCACCAGGCTTTGCAGGAAGTACTTCTGCAGCGCCACCTGGAACGAGGCGAACATCGGGAAGGCCGAGAACACCGCCAGCGTGACGGTGACCAGCGGCACCAGCGAGATCAGCGTGGTGAAGGTCAGGCTGCTGGCGGTCAGGCCGAGGTGGTCTTCGCGGAAGCGCAGCCGCAGCGTGCGCAGCGTGTCGAGCCAGGGCCAGTGCTGCAGCGTCTCGAGCAGCAGCGCGATGCGCTCGCTCCAGCTCTCGGGCAGCCGCGCCTTCAGACGGGTCGGCAGATTCATTGCTGGCATGATAGCCAGCGACATGCACCACACCCTTCCGCCCGCCGTGGCCTGGACGCAGCGCATCGCGGTGGCCAGCCTGCTCGGCCTGATCGTCCTGGGCCTCGCCTGGGAGCTGTTCCTCGCGCCCACCGGCGGCGGCATGCTCGCGCTCAAGGTGCTGCCGCTCACGCTGGCGCTGGCCGGGCTGCTCAAGCGCCGGCTCTACACCTACCGCTGGGTGTCGCTGCTGGTGTGGCTGTACTTCGCCGAGGGCGTGGTGCGCGCCACCACCGAGCACGGCCTGTCGGCGCAACTGGCACTGCTCGAAGTCGTGCTGGCGCTGGCGCTGTTCGCGGCCTGCGCGCTGCACGTGCGTTCGCGACTGCGCGGCGCCAAGGAGGCCACAGCATGACGTTGGAGGCACGGCTGCGCGGCATCGTCGGCAGCGCCCAGGTGCTGCAAGGCGGCGACCTGTCGGCCTACGAGATCGACTGGCGCAAGCGCTGGCGCGGCCGCGCGCGGCTGGTCGTGCGCCCCGGCAGCACCGAGGAGACCGCCGCCGTGGTGCGCGCCTGCGCCGAGTTCGGCGTCGCCATCGTGCCGCAGGGCGGCAACACCGGTCTGGTGGGCGCCTCGGTGCCCGACGACAGCGGCACGCAGGTGCTGCTGCACCTCGGCCGGCTGAACCGCGTGCGCGAGATCGACGCCGCCAACCTGGCGATGACGGTCGAGGCCGGCTGCCTGCTGCAATCGGTGCAGGAAGCCGCCGCCGCGCAAGGCCTGCTGTTCCCGCTCAGCCTGGCCGCCGAAGGCAGTTGCACCATCGGCGGCAACCTCGCCACCAACGCCGGCGGCACGCAGGTGCTGCGCTACGGCAACGCGCGCGAGCTGTGCCTCGGCCTGGAGGTGGTGACGGCCGACGGCGAGCTGTGGAACGGCCTGTCGGGCCTGCGCAAGGACAACACCGGCTACGACCTGCGCGACCTGTTCATCGGCAGCGAAGGCACGCTGGGCGTGATCACCGCGGCGACGCTGAAGCTGCATCCGCAGCCGGCCACGCGCGGCACGGCGCTGGCCACGCTGAACTGGCTCGACGAGGCCGTGGCCTTTCTGTCGCTGGCGCGCGAGCGCCTGGGCGCGGCGCTGACCGGCTTCGAGGTGATGAACCGCTTCTCGCTCGAGCTGGTGGGCCGGCACTTCCCGCAACTGGCGCAGCCACTGCCGGGCGCGGCCTGGACGGTGCTGCTCGAGCAGTCGTCCAGCGAAGGCGCGGCCGAGGCCGCGCAGCGCTTCGAAGACCTGCTCGCGCTCGCCTTCGAGAAGGGGCTGATCGGCGATGCCGCCGTCGCGGCCAGCCTGGAGCAGTCGCGCGCCATGTGGCACCTGCGCGAATCCATCCCGCTGGCGCAGAGCCTGGAAGGGCTGAACATCAAGCACGACATCTCGGTGCCGATCTCGCGCATCCCGGACTTCGTGCGCGCCACCGACGAGGCGCTGGCGCGCGCCGTGCCCGGCGTGCGCCTGGTGGACTTCGGCCACCTCGGCGACGGCAACCTGCACTACAACGTGCAGGCGCCCGAGGACGAGCCGGCCGAGCGCTTCCTCGCCGAGCGCGAGCACGAGGTGAACCGGATCGTCTACGACGCCGTGACGGCGCACGGCGGCTCGATCTCGGCCGAGCACGGCATCGGCGCGCTCAAGCGCGACGAACTGGCGCAGCGCAAGTCGCCGGTGGCGCTGAAGCTGATGCGCGCGGTCAAGGGCGCGCTCGACCCGCAGGGGCGGATGAATCCGGGGCGGGTGGTTTAAGAGACGATCACTGCCGTCAACGCCGTCGGAGCGCGGCTAGGCGCGCTCCAGCCAGTAGCCCGGCTCCTGACGCTGATGCGCTACGGCGTAGATCTCCGGTCCGCGTGGACCTTCGTCGTAGATCACGGTGTAGGGAAAACGATCGAAGTGGTACACGCGAAATCCGAACTCGCCGTGTGGGCCACGTTGCTGGTTCTCGACGAGCAGGTCTCGCACCCGCTCGAACTCGGCAAGGAACGCTTGCGCGATGGACAGGCTGGCATGCCTGGCGTAATAGACGGCAGCATCACCCAACTCGGCTTCGGCCTCGGGGTGGATCCAGTAACTCACGCCAGGCGTGCCCTTACCCGCGCGAGCGCTTCGTCACCGGGAACCATCTGCACCCGGCCGCCACGGACGTCCTCGCGGCGGCGCTGGGCCAGCTTGAACCATGCCTCCTGGGCTGGCGACTTGGGCTCGAAGCTGGCGATCAGCCGCTCCAGCAGCAAGGCCCGGTCTTCGGGCGGCAGGCTCAATGCTTGTGCTGCAAGGTCTTCGACGGGTAGCGACATGATGGATCCAGGGCAACTCGCTGGCCGCAGCATGCCACAGCCCGGGTTTCGGAGGCGGGCGGTGTGAGCCCGCCCCGCGTCAGAACTTGTACTGCAGCGTTGCCTGGAGATTGCGCGGCGGGCCGTATTCGTGCCATGCCATGTCGGTGCGGTAGGCCTTGTCGAAGACATTGTTGAAGTTCAGCGTCAGCGTCCAAGGCTCGCTGAAGGCATAACGCGCCATCAGGTTGACCACGGCGTAGCTCTTCTGCGTGTAGAGCTCGCGCCACGACTCGTCCACCCAATCGGTGAAGGTCGCGCTCTGCCAGGTCACGCCGCCGCCTACCGTCAACTGGTTCAGGCCGGCGGGCGTCCAGGTGGTGAACAGCTTGAACAGGTGCTTGGGCTGGTCATTGGCCAGGCGCAGGCCGCCGCTGTCGCGCAAGACCATGCGGGTGTAGCCGCCCTGCACACGCCAGCCGGGCAGCGGCTCGCCCGCCAGCTCCACCTCCCAGCCGCGGCCCCGGGTGTCGTCTTCGGCGCGGTAGGCGTCGTCCCCGCCGGGGGTCAGGTTGCCGTCGTCCAGCACGGCCAGGTTGTTCTTTTTCACCTGGAACACCGCTGCGCTGGCGTTCAGGCGGCCGCCGAACCATTCGCCCTTGATGCCGGCCTCGATGTTCTTGCCGGTCTCGGGGTCGAGCAGGCGGCCGTTCACGTCTCGGCTGGACTGCGGGTTGAAGATGGTGGTGTAGCTGGCATAGGCGGAAATGCCCGGCGTGAGGTCGTACATCACGCCCACGTAAGGCGTGAGAACACCGTTTTCCTTGCGGTCGTCGGTCATCACCCCCGCCGCATCCAGGCTGCGCGAGCGCCAGGCGGTCCAGCGCGCTCCGGCCAGAACGGACAACTGATCGGTCGCGCGCAAGCGGGTCGCGGCCCAGAAACCGTACTGGCCCACCTTGTCGATACCACCCGGCTCATCGAAGGCAGTCCAGTCCGGCTGGGGAAACTGGCGGTTCCAGGTATAGACGTCGACGAGGTTGTCCAGGTCCACATGGAACACCGGCGTTTTCTGTTTGGCCCAGGCGCCATTGAAGCCCAGGGTGACTTCGTGCTTGCGGCCCCACAGCTCGTAGCGGCCATCCGCCTTGAGGCTCAGCGAATCCACGTCGTTCTTGCGGCGGTAGCTGCGCAGATGCAGAGGGACCGTGCCGTCCGGCTCGGGCCAGTCTCCCGCCAGCCCATAGTGCATGTTGTCCTTCACCTGGTTACGGTTGTAGGCCAGCTTGACCTGCCAGTCGTCGTTGAAGCGGTGCTCCAGCGCCGCCGTCAGGGCGATGCGGCGGTCCCGGTAGAAGCTCCAGTCGGTCACGGCGCTGTCGCTGCGGCCGAAGCCCGTCGGGTCGCCGTTCACATCCGACAACGCATAGCCCATGTACGGCCCGGCACCACGACCATGGTCGCCGCCGAACTCCAGCGCCAGCGTGGCCAGGGTGCGGCTGGACAAGTCAGCCTCCAGCACGGCGTAGCCCGTGTATTTGTCGTAGCCATAGCCTTCCTTCCAGCCATGCCCGGCTTCATAGACGCCCACCACACGGCCACGCAGCGTGCCGGCCTCGTTCAGCGGCCCGCCCGCGTCGCCCAGGGTGCGGCGCTGCCGCCAGGTGCCGAGCGACTGTGACAGCGAGGCCTGGAACTCGGGCGTGGGCCGCTTGCGCGCCAGCGCCACGGTGGCCGAGGGGTCGCCCGCGCCAGCCAACAGGCCCGTGGCCCCACGCACCACGGCCACCGAGTCGTACACGGCCGAATCGAGGTAGCTCAGGCCCTGAAAGGCATAAGCCGCGATGGCCCACGTGGGCACGGGCACGCCATCGAGCATGAAGTTCTTCACCTCGTAGCCGCGTGCATACAGGGACGCGAAACCGCCCACCGACGCTCCCGAGGCGATGATCGAGATGCCGGGTGCCTGGGCGGCGACATCGACCAGGGTGTTGGTGCCTCCGTCGTCCATCCGCTCGCGCGTGATCACCGTCACCGACTGCGGCGTCTCGCGCAACGAGAGGTTCAGGCCGGTGGCCACCTCGGTACTGCGCGTGGTGTACGAGCCGGTGCCTTCGGTCGAGCCGCTGCGCTCGGGCTGCGCCGTCACCTTCACCGCCGGCAGCGTCGCCTCGGCCGGCTCCTTGGCCAGCGGCGCCACCGTCAGCGTGCCGCCCTCGATGCGCCCGGCCAGCCCCGAGCCACGCAGCAGTTCGTCGAGCGCCTGACGCACGTCGCGCGTGCCCTGCACGGCGGGTGCCTGGCGCCCTTGCGCGAGCGCGGGCGAGAACACCAGTTGCAGCCCCGCCTGGCGCGCGAACTGGTCGAGCGCCGTGGCCAGAGGCTGGGCGGCGATGTCGAAGGGCGCCTGCTGGGCGGATGCCACCGGCATGTGCAGCGCCAGCGCGAGGCCGTAGGCGGCCAGGGCCAGCGCATGCCGGCGGGAGGTCGGAGGGGTCATGGCGTCGTCGTCCTGGAATGGAAAGGAAGAAGGGGCTCTTCCTTCCTTGACGAACGGCGCGGCCGGACCCTGAAAAATCCCCCTGCCCTACAGGCTCTCGATGTGCACGCCACCGTCGGCGCGCCTGAGCAGGCGCACCGGCAGCGCCAGCGGCAGCGCCGCCAGCCACTCGCCGGCCTGCGCGATGCGGATGCGCCCGCTCACCGGCAGCCGCGCGGCCTGCGCGCTCGCGGTGGCGGCACGCGGTGCGTAGCGCGCCAGGCGTTGCAGCGCCTCGCCCAGTGTGGCGCCGGCCAGCACGATCTCGCCCTGCCGCCACGGCGCGGCGTCGCCGTGCAGCGACTCGCTCTCGGCGCGGCCGCCGGCATGCACGCGCAGCGCCTCGCCCGCGCCCAGCTCGCGCGCCGGCTCGCCGGCGCCGGGCTCCACGCGCACGCGGCCGGATTCCACCTGCACCAGCACCTCGTCGCGCAGCGGCACGCGCTCCACGCCGAAGCGCGTGCCCAGCACGGTGATGCGCACCGCGCCCGCCTGCACGACGAAGGGTCGCGCTTCGTCGCGCGCCACGGCGAAGAAGGCCGCGCCTTCGAGCAGGCTGACGCGGCGCGAGCCACCCAGCAGGCGCACGTCGGCACGGCTTTCGGCGTCGAGCTGCAGCACGCTGCCGTCGGGCAGGGTGTGGCGCGTCAGTTGGCCCCGGCCGCTTGCGAGCGTGGCCTGCCATTGCACGGCATCGGCCCGGTACACGCTCCACTGCCGCCACGCCAGCAGCCCGGCGCCGCCCAGCCCCGCCACGCCCAGCAGGGCCGCGAGGCTGCGGCGCCGGCCGGCGGCCGGGCGCGCCGCGCCGGGGACGGTGCCGCGCCAGCGATGCAGCGCGTCTTCGATGCAGGCGCGCGCCTGCATCAGATCGCGCTCTATGGTGTTCAGCGCCACGCCGCGGCGGCGCGCGATGTCGGCCTGCGGCTCGCCGTGCACGTGGTGGTCGACGAAGGCGGCACGCGCGCGCTCGGGCAGGCCGGCCAGGGCCTGCTCCAGCGCGGCCAGGGCCTGGCGGTACATCAGGTGCTCGGCGGCATCGGGTACCTGCGGTGGCGCGGCCTGCCGCAGGGCCGCGGCATCGCGCAGGCAGTCGGCCAGCAGGTGGTCGCGGCGCCGGTGGTCCAGCGCGAGGTGGCGCGCCAGCGTGGCCAGATAGGCGGCGGCATCGCGCGGGGCCCGCTCTTCGCCGGCCGCAGGCTGCGCCGCGCCGCGCTCCTGCTCGGCCAGGCGCAACCAGGCATCGTGCACCAGGTCGCGCGCCGCGTCGCGGCAGCCGGTGCTGCGCTGGGCCACGCGCAGCAGATGCGGATATGCGTCGCCGAACCCGGCCAGCAGCGAGCGCGCGAAGTCGGCGGACAAGCTCATGGGGGCGAATGATAGTCGCACGAGAAGAATGCGAATCATTCCCACATCGGATCGGGCAGGCGAGCGCCGGCCGGCCCGGGGCGTGTTACTGCAGCGTGTCTTTCAGCGCCGCCGGCAGCGGCAGCGCCACCACCTCGATGCCTTCGTCGAGCAGCGCCTGCGCTTCCTCGCGGCTGGCCTGGCCGCGGATGCCGCGCGCCTCGACCTCGCCGTAGTGGATGCGCCGCGCTTCGTCGGGGAAGCGCTCGCCGACGTCTTCGGTGCTCGCCAGCAGCTGCCGCACCGCTCCCAGCATCACCGCGCGCATCGCGGCGGCCTGCTGCTCGACCGTGCCGCCCTCTTCTTTCGCGCCCGAGACGTTCAGGTGCGGCGCCGTCGGCAGCCGCGCGATCGCCGCGTCGCCGCAGACCGGGCAGCTCACCAGGCCGCGCGCGAGCTGCGATTCGAAGTCCCCGGCCGAGCCGAACCAGCCTTCGAAGCGGTGGTCGTGGGCGCAGCGCAGGTTCAGGACCTTCATGGCGCGGATTATCCGGTGCGGCGGGCGCCTCAGGGCGTGAAGCCGTCGATGCTCCAGCGCCCGGCGCGCCAGTTCTGCAGCCATTGCAGGCCGATCAGCGTCTTCGCGTCGGTCACCGCGCCGGCGGCGCACAGGCGGTCGAGCTCACCGGCGTCGACCAGCTCGATGTCGAGGAACTCGCCCTCGTCGAGCCGCCGCTGGCCGGCCACGAGGCCGCGCGCGAACCAGATCTCGATGTGCTCGTTCGAGTAGGCGATGGCGTTGTGCAGCACGCCGGCGCGCGCCCAGTGGGCGGCGCGGTAGCCGGTTTCCTCGAACAGCTCGCGCTGCGCGCAATCGCGCGCCGGCTCGCCGCGTTCGAGCTTGCCGGCCGGGAACTCCAGCATCACGCGCGCCAGCGGGTAGCGCCACTGGCGCTCCATCACGAGGCGGCCGTCGTCGAGCATCGGCACGACCATCACCGCGCCCGGATGCACGATGAACTCGCGCGTGGCCTCGGCGCCGTCGGGCAGGCGGATGCGGTCGCGCCGCACCTCGAGCAGCCGGCCGGCGAAGACCGTCTCGCTCGCGACGGTCTCTTCGCGCAGGTGGTCGTCCGGCGCGTTCAGGAGCTGAGCGCCTTGACGATGGCCTGGGCGCACATCGCCATCAGGCCGCCGGGCAGGATGCCGAACAGCAGGATGGCCGCGCCGTTCAGCGACAGGATGGTGCGCACCTCGCCCGTGCTGGCGATCGGGTGCGCGTCGGCCGGCTCGTCGAAGTACATCACCTTGACGACGCGCAGGTAGTAGAACGCCGCCACCAGCGACAGCAGCACCGCGACCACCGCCAGCCAGATGTACAGCGGCAGGTTGGTCGAGACGATGGCCTGCAGCACCGCCAGCTTGGCGTAGAAGCCCACCGTCGGCGGGATGCCAGCCAGCGAGAACATGAAGATCGCCATCACCGCCGCGTACCAGGGGCTGCGCCTGGCCAGGCCCTTGAGGTCGTCGACCTGCTCGGCCTCGTGGCCGGCGCGCGACAGCAGCATCACGATGCCGAAGGTGCCCAGCGTGGTGAACACGTAGACCAGCATGTAGAACATCGCCGAGCTGTAGCCGTTGGCGGCCGACAGCGTGTTGCCCGACACCACCGTGGGCGTCAGGCCGAGCAGCATGAAGCCGACCTGGCCGATGGTCGAGTAGGCCAGCATGCGCTTCAAGTTGCTCTGCGCGATCGCGACGACGTTGCCCAGCGCCATCGAGGCCACCGCCAGCAGCATCAGCATCTGCTGCCAGTCCGGCGCGAGGCCGACCATGCCGTCCACCAGCAGGCGGATCGTGATCGCGAAGGCGGCCAGCTTGGGCGCGCCGGCGATCAGCAGCGTCACGGCGGTGGGCGCGCCCTGGTAGACGTCGGGGATCCACATGTGGAACGGCACCGCGCCGAGCTTGAAGGCCAGGCCCGCGACCACGAAGACGACGCCCAGCGTCAGCACCGCCGGCTTGGCCTGGCCGCCGGAGATCGCGTTGAAGACCTCGCCGAGATCGAGCGAGCCGGTGGCGCCGTACATCATCGACAGGCCATAGAGCAGGAAGCCGCTGGCCAGCGCGCCGAGCACGAAGTACTTCATCGCCGCCTCGGAGGCCGGCAGATGGTCGCGGCGCAGGCCGACCAGCGCGTACAGGCTCAGCGACATCAGCTCCAGGCCGAGGTAGACGACCAGGAAGTTGTTCGCCGAGACCATCACCGAGATGCCCAGCAGCGAGAGCATCGCCAGCGTGATCAGCTCGCCCTTGAGCATGTCGCGCTCGGCCGCGTAGGGGCGCGCGTAGGCCAGCGAGATCATCGTCGCGAGCGTCGCGAAGAAGGCCAGCAGGTGGCCCATCGGGTCGGCCACCACCATGCGCTGCACGGCGTAGAAGGTGTCGCCGGCGTCGAAGCGCAGCAGGTGCATCACCGCCACCAGGGCCAGCGAGGCCTGCGCCAGCAGGTAGGTGGGCGTGCGGCGCGGGTGCTCGACCCACAGGTCGACCATGGCCACCAGCAGGGCCAGCACCAGCAGCACGACCTCGGGGGCGATGGCGAGCCAGTTCATCTCGTTCATGTTCGTCTCGTCCGGCTCAGGGCAGCAGCTTGGTCTGGGCGACGTGCTTGAGCAGCTCGTTCACCGAGACGTGCATCACGTCGGTGAAGGGCTTGGGGTACACGCCCATCGCCAGCACCGCGATGGCGAGGATGGCCATCATCAGGAATTCGCGGCTGTTCAGGTCGGTCAGCGCCTTGACGTGCTCGTTGGCGACCGGGCCGAAGTACACCCGCTTGACCATCCACAGGTTGTAGGCCGCGCCGAGGATCAGCGCGGTGGCGGCCAGCAGCGCGAGCACGAAGCCGGCCTTCACGGCGCCGAGGATCACCATCCACTCGCCGATGAAGCCGCTGGTGCCGGGCAGGCCGCTGTTGGCCATCGCGAAGAACACCGCGAAGGCGGCGAACTTCGGCATGGTGTTGACGACGCCGCCGTAGCTGGCGATCTCGCGCGAGTGCACGCGGTCGTAGAGCACGCCGATGCACAGGAACATCGCGCCCGAGACGAAGCCGTGCGACACCATCTGCACGATGCCGCCGGAGACGCCCAGCTCGCTGAAGATGAAGAAGCCCAGCGTGCAGAAGCCCATGTGCGCGATCGACGAATAGGCCACCAGCTTCTTCATGTCCTGCTGCACCAACGCGACCAGGCCGATGTAGATCACTGCGATCAGGCTCAGCGCGATGATCAGCCAGGCCCACTCGCGGCTGGCGTCGGGCGCGATCGGCAGCGAGAAGCGCAGGAAGCCGTAGGCGCCGAGCTTGAGCATGATCGCCGCCAGCACCACCGAGCCGCCGGTGGGTGCCTCGACGTGCGCGTCGGGCAGCCAGGTGTGCACCGGCCACATCGGCACCTTCACGGCGAAGGCCATGAAGAAGGCGAAGAACAGCAGCGTCTGCGCGGTGGCCGTCAGCGGCAGCTTGTGCCAGGCGAGGATGTCGAAGCTGCCGCCCGACTTGTAGTACAGGTAGACCAGCGCCACCAGCATCAGCAGCGAGCCGGCCAGCGTGTAGAGGAAGAACTTGAAGGCCGCGTAGACGCGCCGCGGGCCGCCCCAGATGCCGATGATGATGTACATCGGGATCAGCGTGGCCTCGAAGAACACGTAGAACAGCAGCCCGTCGACCGCGCTGAACACGCCGACCATCAGGCCGGAGAGGATCAGGAACGCGCCCATGTACTGGTTGACGCGCTCGGTGACCACCTCCCAGGCCGCGATCACGACGATCACGGTGATGAAGGCGGTCAGCGGCACGAACCACATCGACAGGCCGTCGACGCCGAGCGCGTAGCGCACGTTGAAGCGCTCTATCCAGGGCAGCGATTCGGTGAACTGCATCGCCGCGGTGGTGGTGTCGAAGCCGCCGATCAGCGGCAGCGTGACGAGGAAGCCGGCGAACGCGCCGAGCAGCGCCATCCAGCGCACGGCCCCCGCGTTCGAATCGCGCCCGAGCGCCAGCAGCAGCACGCCGCAGGCGATCGGCAGCCAGATGGCCAAGCTGAGCAAACCCATGTTCTTGTTCTCCGTCCGCTACTTGCCGCCCAGGTAGGGCCAGAGCTGCCAGGTCATGAGGCCGATCACGCCCACGATCATCACCAGCGCGTACCAGTAGAGGTGTCCGGTCTGGATGCGGCGCGTCACCGAGGCCAGCGCGCCGACGGTGCGCGCCGAGCCGTCGATCACGATGTTGTCGATCAGGCCGACGTCGCCGCCCTTCCACAGCCCGCGGCCCAGGCCGCGCGCCGCCGGGGCGATGATGTTCTCGTTGATCCAGTCCATGTAGTACTTGTTCTCGAGGATGGTCACGATGGGCCGGAAGGTGCGCGCGATCGCCGTCGGGATGCCCGGCTTGACCATGTAGAACACGTAGGCCGTGACCACGCCGGCCAGCGCCAGCCAGAACGGCGCCGTGCTCAGGCCGTGCAGCGCCATCGCCAGCGCGCCGTGGAAGTGCTCGGCCAGTTCGGCCATCGCCGGGTGCTTGGCGGCATCGACGAAGATGGCGTCCTTGAAGAATTCGCCGTGCAGCAGCGGGGCTATGGTCAGGTAGCCGATCACCACCGAGGGCAGCGCCAGCAGCAGCAGCGGCGCGGTCACGACCCAGGGCGACTCGTGCGGCTCGTGGGCGTGGCCATGGCCGTGTTCGTCATGCTCGTCGTGGTGGTCGTGCTCGCCCGGGAAGGGCTTGTGGCGGAAACGCTCCTCGCCGTGGAAGACGAGGAAGTACATGCGGAACGAATAGAAGGCCGTGACGAACACGCCGGCCATCACCGCGAAGTAGGCGAAGCCCGCGCCCGGCAGGTGCGAGGCGTGCACCGCCTCGATGATGCTGTCCTTGCTGTAGAAGCCGGCGAACAGCGGCGTGCCGATCAGCGCCAGCGAGCCCAGCAGCGACGTGATCCAGGTGATGGGCATGTACTTGCGCAGGCCGCCCATGTTGCGGATGTCCTGGTCGTGGTGCATGCCGATGATCACGCTGCCGGCGGCCAGGAACAGCAGCGCCTTGAAGAAGGCGTGCGTCATCAGGTGGAACACCGCGACGCTGTAGGCCGAGGCGCCCAGCGCCACCGTCATGTAGCCGAGCTGCGAGAGCGTCGAGTACGCGACCACGCGCTTGATGTCGTTCTGGATGATGCCCAGGAAGCCCATGAACAGCGCCGTGATCGCGCCGATCACGATCACGAAGCTCAGCGCCGCGTCGGACAGCTCGAAGAGGGGCGACATGCGCGCCACCATGAAGATGCCGGCCGTCACCATCGTCGCGGCGTGGATCAGCGCCGAGATCGGCGTCGGGCCCTCCATCGAGTCGGGCAGCCACACGTGCAGCGGGAACTGCGCGCTCTTGCCCATCGCACCGATGAAGAGGCAAATGCAGGTGACCGTGATCAGCAGCCAGTCGGTGCCGGGCAGAGTGCCCCGGGCCAGCTCGGGCGCCTTCGCGAAGGCCTCGGCGTAGTTCAGCGTGCCGGCGTAGGTGACGATCAGGCCGATGCCGAGGATGAAGCCGAAGTCGCCGACCCGGTTGACCAGGAAGGCCTTCATGTTGGCGAAGATCGCCGTCGGCTTGGTGTACCAGAAGCCGATCAGCAGGTAGCTCACCAGGCCCACCGCCTCCCAGCCGAAGAAGAGCTGGAGGAAGTTGTTGCTCATCACGAGCATCAGCATCGAGAAGGTGAACAGCGAGATGTAGCTGAAGAAGCGCTGGTAGCCCGGGTCTTCCTCCATGTAGCCGATGGTGTAGATGTGCACCATCAGCGAGACGAAGGTCACCACGCACATCATCATCGCGGTCAGGCCGTCGACCAGGAAGCCGACTTCCATCTTCAGCCTGCCCAGCACCATCCATTCGTAGACCGTGGCGTTGAAGCGCGCGCCGTCGGCGGCCACCGACTTCAGCACCATCGCCGAGAGGATGAACGAGACCAGCACGCCGAGGATGGTGACGACGTGCGCGCCGCGCCGGCCGACGGTCTTGCCGGCGAGGCCGGCGACCACCGCGCCGGCCAGCGGCGCCAGCGGCACGGCCAGCAGGAGGTTGGGGTTCAGTGTCGAGGACATGGCGGGCTCAACCCTTCAGCGAGTCGAGCTCGTCGACGTTGATCGTGGCGCGATTGCGGAACAGCACCACCAGGATCGCCAGGCCGATGGCCGACTCGGCCGCGGCCACCGTGAGGATGAAGAACACGAACACCTGCCCGGCCATGTCGCCCAGGTAGTGCGAGAAGGCGACGAAGTTCAGGTTGACCGCCAGCAGCATCAGCTCGATGGCCATCAGCAGCACGATCAGGTTCTTGCGGTTCAGGAAGATGCCGATCACCGACAGCGCGAACAGGATCGCGCCGAGCGTGAGGTAGTGGCCTAGCGTGACGGGGCCGATCATTTGCTCTCTCCTGCCGCCTCGGCGGCCGGGGGCGGCGCCTCCACCTCGGCCTTCATCTTGACGATGCGGACGCGGTCCGCCTTCTTCACCCGCACCTGCTCGGCCGGGTCGACGTACTTCGAGTCCTTGCGGCGGCGCAGCGTCAGCGCGATGGCCGCGATGATCGCCACCAGCAGCAGCACCGCGGCGATCTGCAGCGGATAGAGGTAGCGGGTGTAGATCTCGATGCCCAGCAGCTTGGTGTTGCCGAGCTGCAGTTCGGCGGCGTCGGGCAGCGGCGCGCTGCGCACGTCGAAGCCGGGGATCAGCACCAGCGCCATCTCCAGGATGATCACCACGCCGACCAGCGCCGCCAGCGGGAAGTGCTTCCAGAAGCCCTCGCGCAGCGCCTCGCTGTTCAGGTCGAGCATCATCACGACGAACAGGAACAGCACCATCACCGCGCCGACGTACACCAGCACCAGCGCGATGGCGAGGAACTCGGCGCGCAGCAGCATCCACACGCACGAGGCGTTGAAGAAGGCCAGCACGAGGTACAGCGCCGCGTACACCGGCGTGCGCGCGGTGATGACGCGGAAGGCCGCGAACAGCAGCACCGCCGAGAAGACGTAGAAGAGCGCGGTTTGGATGTCCATGTTCTTGTCTGCGCGGTCAGCGGTACTTCGCGTCCGCCTCCTTGTTGGCCGCGATCTCGCGCTCGTAGCGGTCGCCCACGGCGAGCAGCATGTCCTTGGTGAAGTACAGGTCGCCGCGCTTCTCGCCGTGGTACTCGAAGATGTGCGTCTCGACGATCGAGTCGACCGGGCAGCTCTCCTCGCAGAAGCCGCAGAAGATGCACTTGGTCAGGTCGATGTCGTAGCGCGTGGTGCGGCGCGAGCCGTCGGCGCGCACGTCGCTCTCGATGGTGATCGCCATCGCCGGGCACACCGCCTCGCACAGCTTGCAGGCGATGCAGCGCTCCTCGCCGTTGTCGTAGCGGCGCAGCGCGTGCAGGCCGCGGAAGCGCGGCGACAGCGGCGTCTTCTCCTCCGGGAACTGCACGGTGATCTTGCGCTGGAAGAAGTGCCGCCCGGTGAGCCGAAGGCCCTTGAGCAACTCCAGCAGCATGAAGCTGGAAACGAAATCCTTGAGGGTGGAGGCTTGTGCCATGGCGCAGTCCTTCGTCCTTACTTCCAGATGTTCCAGGGCGACTGGATCCACGCGCCCACCACCACCAGCCACACCAGCGTCACCGGGATGAAGATCTTCCAGCCCAGACGCATGATCTGGTCGTAGCGGTAGCGCGGGAAGGTCGCGCGCACCCACAGGAACATCGTGACGACGGCGAAGACCTTGATGCCCAGCCAGATCCAGCCCGGGATCCAGTTGAACGGCGCGAAGTCCAGCGGGCTCAGCCAGCCGCCGAGGAACATCAGCACCGCCAGCATCGACACCAGGATCATGTTGGCGTACTCGGCAAGGAAGAACATCGCGAAGGCCATGCCCGAGTACTCGATCATGTGGCCGGCGACGATCTCCGACTCGCCCTCGACGACGTCGAACGGATGGCGGTTGGTCTCGGCCAGCCCGGAGACGAAGTAGACGACGAACACCGGCAGCAGCGGCAGCCAGTTCCACGACAGGAAGTTCAGCCCCATCGCGGCCATGCGGCCCTCGCCCTGGCCGGTGACGATCGCGGTCATGTTCATCGAGCCGCTGACCATCAGCACCACCACCAGCGCGAAGCCCATCGCGATCTCGTAGGAGACCATCTGCGCCGAGGCGCGCAGCGCGCCGAGGAAGGCGTACTTCGAGTTCGAGGCCCAGCCGGCGATGATCACGCCGTACACCTCCAGCGAGGTGATGGCCATCAGGAACAGCAGCCCGGCGTTGACGTTGGCCAGCGCCACCTCGGGGCCGAACGGGATCACCGCCCAGGCGGCCAGCGCCGGCATGATGGTCATCACCGGGCCGAGCAGGAACAGGCCCTTGTTCGCCGCGCTCGGCAGGATGATCTCCTTGAAGATCAGCTTGAGCGCGTCGGCGATCGGCTGCAGCCAGCCGCGCGGGCCGACGCGGTTCGGCCCGAGGCGGATCTGCGTGTAGCCTATGCCCACGCGCTCCCACAGCGTGAGGTAGGCGACGCAGACCATCAGCGGCGCCACCACCACGATGATCTTGACGAGCGCCCACACCACCGCCCAGGTGGCCGGGTAGCTCTGGGGAAATTGCAGCAGCCAGTCGATCATGCTGGGACCTTCTCGACCGTGACGGCGCCGAACGCGGCGCCCAGGGTGGCGGTGTCGGGATGGCCGGCCGGCACGCGCACGGTGCCGGCGGCGAGCGTGGCGTCGAGCCGCGCCGGCAGCACGGCGCTGGCGGCGCCCTGCGCGACGCGCACGCGGTCGCCGCTGGCCAGGCCGAGCTGCTGCCACAGCGCCGCCGGCAGGCTGGCCTGCGGCGCGCGCGCGTCGGCGGTGGCCTGCAGCGCGGGCGCGCGGCGCACCAGCGAATCGGCGCTGTAGATCGGCACGTCGGCGATGCGCTGCAGGCCGGCGGTCGCGGGCTGCGCGGCGATCGCGGCGCCGCTGCCGTTGTCCAGGCGCGCGGCCAGCGCGGCGGCGTCGCCGCCCAGCGCCTCGGCGCGCACGTCTTCCGAGGTCTCGAAATCGAAGCCTGGCAGCGCCAGCATGTTGCCGAGCACGCGCAGCACCTTCCAGGCCGGGCGCGTCTGGCCGAGCGGCTTGACGACGCCGTGGAAGCTCTGCAGCCGCCCTTCGGCGTTGACGAAGCTGCCCGAGGTTTCGCTGAAGGGCGACACCGGCAGCAGCACGTCGGCGGTGTCGGCCAGCGTGGCGCTCTTGAAGGCGGTCAGCGCGACGACCATCTCGGCCTTGCCCAGCGCGGCGGTGGCGGCGCTCGGGTCGGCGGCGTCGAAGGCGGGCTCGACGTCGAGCAGCAGCGCCGCCTTGAGCGCGCCGCCGCCGAGCATCTGGCCGGCGTTCAGCCCGCCCGCGCCCGGCTGCGCGCCGACGAGCTGCGCACCCACCGTGTTGGCGGCTTCGCTGAGGTAGCCGACCGCGGCGCCGGTCTGCGCGGCGATCCAGTTGGCCAGCGCGAGCAGCGCGCCGGCCTGCGGGTGCTGCGCGGCGGCGTTGCCGAGCAGCACGGCCTTGCGCTCGCCCGACAGCAGCGATTCGGCGATCGCCTTCGCGTCGGTGCCCGGGTTGCCCGAAGCCGGCGCGCTCACGCCCTTGGACGCCGCGACCGCCGCGGCGATGTCGGCCAGCGATTGCAGCCAGTCCGAGGGCGCGCTGACCAGGCGCGTGCCCATGGGCATCAGCCAGTCGTCGGCCAGCGCGCCGAGGCTGTGCACCTGCGCGCCCTTGCGCGCCGCCTGGCGGATGCGCTGGGCGAACAGCGGGTGGTCCTTGCGCAGGAACGAGCCCACCACCAGCGCGCGCTGCAGCGTGCTCAGCTCGGCGATCGGCAGCCCCAGCCAGCGCGCCTTGCCGGCGCCGGCGCTGTTGGCGAAGTCGGCGTGGCGCAGGCGGTGGTCGATGTTCTCGCTGCCCAGACCGCGCACCAGCCTGGCCAGCAGGTGCAGTTCCTCGACGGTGGCATGCGCCGAGCCGAGCGCGCCGATGGCCGCCGCGCCGTGGTCGACCTTGATCTGCGTGAGCCCGCGCACCACGTATTCGAGCGCGGTGGTCCAGTCGACCTCCTTCCACTGCCCGCCCTGCTTGAGCATGGGCGCGGTCAGGCGCTCGTCGCCGTTCAGCGCCTCGTAGGAGAAGCGGTCGCGGTCGGCGATCCAGCACTCGTTGACGTCTTCGTTCTCGAGCGGAACGACGCGCATCACGCGGTTGTTCTTCACCTGCACGATCAGGTTCGCGCCGGTGCTGTCGTGCGGGCTGACGCTCTTGCGGCGCGACAGCTCCCAGGTGCGGGCGCTGTAGCGGAACGGCTTGCTGGTCAGCGCGCCGACCGGGCACAGGTCGATCATGTTGCCCGACAGCTCGGAGTCGACCGTCTCGCCGACCACCGTGGTGATCTCGGAGTGCTCGCCGCGGTGGATCATGCCCAGCTCCATCACCCCGGCCACTTCCTGGCCGAAGCGCACGCAGCGCGTGCAGTGGATGCAGCGGCTCATCTCCTCCATCGAGATCAGCGGGCCGACGTCCTTGTGGAAGACGACGCGCTTCTCCTCGTCGTAGCGCGAGGCCGAGCCGCCGTAGCCGACGGCGAGATCCTGCAACTGGCACTCGCCGCCCTGGTCGCAGATCGGGCAGTCCAGCGGGTGGTTGATGAGCAGGAACTCCATCACCGACTGCTGGGCCTTGAGCGCCTTGTCGCTCTTGGTGCGCACGATCATGCCCTGCGTGACCGGCGTGGCGCAGGCCGGCATCGGCTTGGGCGCCTTCTCCACGTCGACCAGGCACATGCGGCAGTTGGCCGCGATGGACAGCTTCTTGTGGTAGCAGAAGTGCGGGATGAAGGTGCCCGCCGCCTCGGCCGCATGCATCACCATGCTGCCCTCGGCCACCGAGACCTTCTTGCCGTCGAGTTCGATTTCGATCATGTGCTTGGCCCCGCTCGCTCAGGCGCTCAGCGCGACCTTGCGGGTCTTGTGCTCGATGAGGTGGACGAACTCATCGCGGAAGTGCTTGATCATCGCCCGCACCGGCATCGCCGCCGCGTCGCCGAGCGCGCAGATCGTGCGGCCCTGGATGTTGTCGGCCACCGAGTTCAGCAGGTCCAGGTCCTCCGGGCGGCCCTGGCCGTGCGCGATGCGCTCGATCACGCGCCACATCCAGCCGGTGCCCTCGCGGCACGGCGTGCACTGGCCGCAGCTCTCGTGCATGTAGAAGTACGACAGGCGCAGCAGCGAGTTCACCATGCAGCGGGTGTCGTCCATCACGATCACCGCGCCCGAGCCCAGCATCGAGCCGGCCTTGGCGATGCTGTCGTAGTCCATCGTGCACTCCATCATGATGGAGGCCGGCAGCACCGGCGCCGACGAGCCGCCCGGGATCACCGCCTTGAGCGTGCGGCCCTGCGCGGCGCCGCGCACGCCGCCGGCGAGTTCGAGCAGCTTCGCGAACGGCGTGCCCATCGGGATCTCGTAGTTGCCGGGGCGCTCGACGTCGCCCGACACCGAGTAGATCTTGGTGCCGCCGTTGTTCGGCTTGCCGACCTCGAGGTAGGCCTGGCCGCCGTTGCGGATGATCCAGGGCACCGCGCCGAAGGTCTCGGTGTTGTTGATCGTGGTCGGCTTGCCGTACAGGCCGAAGCTGGCCGGGAACGGCGGCTTGAAGCGCGGCTGGCCCTTCTTGCCTTCCAGCGATTCGAGCAGCGCGGTCTCTTCGCCGCAGATGTAGGCGCCGAAGCCGTGCGCCGCATGGAGCTGGAAGTTGTAGCCCGAGCCCATGATGGCGTCGCCGAGGTAACCCGCGGCACGCGCCTCCTCGAGCGCGGCCTCGAAGCGCTCGTAGACCTCGAAGATCTCGCCGTGGATGTAGTTGTAGCCGGTGGCGATGCCCATCGCATACGCCGCGATCGCCATGCCCTCGATGACGATGTGCGGGTTGAACATCAGGATGTCGCGGTCCTTGCAGGTGCCGGGCTCGCCCTCGTCGGAGTTGCACACCAGGTACTTCGGCCCGGGGAAGGCGCGCGGCATGAAGCTCCACTTCAGCCCGGTCGGGAAGCCCGCGCCGCCGCGGCCGCGCAGGCCGGAGAGCTTGACCTCGGCGATCACCTGGTCGGGCGTCATGCCCTCGCCGCCGTCCTTGCCGAGGATCTTGCGCAGCGCCTGGTAGCCGCCGCGCGCCTCGTAGTCCTTCAGGCTCCAGTTGCGGCCGTTCAGATCGGCGTAGATCTGCGCGCCGACGTGGCGGCCGTGGAAGCAGGTCTCGACGCCGCTGGACTTGAACTGTGAAAGGTCGACCATGACGTTCAGTTCTTTCTCAGCGTGGCCAGCAGCGCGTCGAGCCGCTCGGTGCCCATGAAGCTGCACATCTCGCGGTCGTTGACCAGCAGCACCGGCGCGTCGGCGCAGGCGCCCAGGCACTCGCTGTGCTGCACGGTGAAGCGGCCGTCGGGCGTGGTGCCGCCGTCGTCCACGCCGAGTTGGCCGCAGACGTGGTCCAGCGCCTTCTGCCCGCCGCGCAACTGGCACGGCAGGTTGGTGCAGACGTTCAGCTTGTAGCGGCCGACCGGCTGCTGGTTGTACATGTTGTAGAAGGTGGTGACCTCGTGCACCGCGATGGCCGGCATGCCGAGGACCTCGGCCAGCGCCTTCTCGCTCTCGGCGGACACGAAGCCCTGCTCCTGCTGGATGATGGCCAGGCAGGCCATCACGGCGGACTGCTTCTGGTCGGCCGGGTACTTGGCGACTTCGCGCGCGAAGCGCGCCAGCGTGGGTTCGGAGAACAAGCTCATCGGTCGCTCACCTGTCGATCTCGCCGAAGACGATGTCCATCGTGCCGATCACCGCGACGGCGTCGGCGATCATGTGGCCGCGCGACATCTCGTCGAGCGCGGCCAGATGCGCGAAGCCCGGGGCGCGGATCTTCAGCCGGTACGGCTTGTTGGCGCCGTCGCTCACCAGGTAGATGCCGAACTCGCCCTTGGGGTGCTCCACCGCCGCGTAGGCCTCGCCCTCGGGCACGTGGAAGCCCTCGGTGAAGAGCTTGAAGTGGTGGATCAGCTCCTCCATGCTGGACTTCATGTCCACGCGCGACGGCGGCGCCACCTTGTGGTTGTCGGTGATCACCGGGCCGGGGTTGGCGCGCAGCCACTCGATGCACTGGCGGATGATGCGGTTGCTCTGGCGCATCTCCTCGACGCGCACCAGGTAGCGGTCGTAGGTGTCGCCGTTGACGCCCACCGGCACGTCGAAGTCCATCTTCGCGTAGACGTCGTAGGGCTGGTTCTTGCGCAGGTCCCACGCGACGCCCGAGCCGCGCAGCATCGCGCCGGTCAGGCCCAGGTTCAGCGCGCGCTCGGGGCTGACCACGCCGATGCCGACGGTGCGCTGCTTCCAGATGCGGTTGTCGGTCAGCAGGGTTTCGTATTCGTCGACCATGCCGGGGAAGCGGCGCGTGAAGTCGTCGATGAAGTCGAGCAGCGAGCCCTGGCGGTTGGTGTTTAGCGCGTCGATCGCGCGCTGGTTCTTGATCTTGCTGACCTTGTACTGCGGCATGCTGTCGGGCAGGTCGCGGTAGACGCCGCCCGGGCGGAAGTAGGCCGCGTGCATGCGCGCGCCGGACACCGCCTCGTACATGTCGAACAGGTCTTCCCGCTCGCGGAAGCAGTAGATCAGCATGTTCATCGCGCCGCAGTCCAGGCCGTGGCAGCCCAGCCACAGCAGGTGGTTCAGCAGCCGCGTGATCTCGCTGAACATCACGCGGATGTACTGCGCGCGCTCGGGCACCTCGATGCCCAGCAGCTTCTCGATCGCCAGGCAGTACGCATGCTCGTTGCACATCATCGACACGTAGTCGAGACGGTCCATGTACGGCAGCGACTGGATGAAGGTCTTGCTCTCGGCCAGCTTCTCGGTGGCGCGGTGCAGCAGGCCGATGTGCGGATCGGCGCGCTGGATCACCTCGCCGTCGAGCTCGAGCACGAGGCGCAGCACGCCGTGCGCGGCCGGGTGCTGCGGGCCGAAGTTCAGGGTGTAGTTCTTGATCTCTGCCATCGCGCCAGCCTCTAGTGCAGACCGCCGTAGTTGTCTTCGCGGATGATGCGCGGCGTGATCTCGCGCGGCTCGATGCTCACCGGCTCGTAGACCACGCGGCGCTGCTGCGCGTCGTAGCGCATCTCGACGTGGCCGCTGGTCGGGAAGTCCTTGCGGAACGGGTGGCCGATGAAGCCGTAGTCGGTGAGGATGCGGCGCAGGTCGAGGTGGCCCTCGAAGATGATGCCGTACAGGTCGAAGGCCTCGCGCTCGAACCAGTTCGCCGCGCTCCACACCTCGGTGAGCGAGGCCACCACCGGCACGTCGTCGTCGGGCGCGAACACCTTCAGGCGCACGCGCCAGTTCTTGGACACCGACAGCAGGTGCGACACCGTGCAGAAGCGCGGGCCCTCCCAGGGCTGGTCTTTCCAGCTCGCGTAGTCGACGCCGCACAGGTCGATCAGTTGCTCGAAGCGCAGCTCGGGGTGGTCGCGCAGCGTGCGCGCGGCCTCCAGGTAGTCGGCCGCTGAGACGGTGATGGTGATCTCGCCGCGGTCGCGCACCAGCTTCTTCAGCTTCGCACCGAGCGCGGATTCCAGGCCCGCCTGAAGCGTGTCGAGTTTGCTCATCGGAGCCCCTCGTTCGATGAGTACATCGACCGATCCCCCGAGGGGATGCGGGCCGACTTGGGAGCGGCCCGGCGTTCTGCCCGCGAAATCATGTGGTTCATCATCGAGCGATGGTGTTCTCGCGCCGGATCTTGGCCTGCAGTTGCAGGATGCCGTACAGCAGCGCCTCGGCGGTCGGCGGACAGCCGGGCACGTAGACGTCCACCGGCACGATGCGGTCGCAGCCGCGCACCACCGAGTAGCTGTAGTGGTAGTAGCCGCCGCCGTTGGCGCACGAGCCCATGCTCAGCACCCAGCGCGGCTCGGCCATCTGGTCGTAGACCTTGCGCAAGGCCGGCGCCATCTTGTTGCACAGCGTGCCGGCGACGATCATCAGGTCGCTCTGACGCGGGCTGGGGCGGAACAGCATGCCGAAGCGGTCGATGTCGTAGCGCGCCGCGCCGGCGTGCATCATCTCCACCGCGCAGCAGGCCAGCCCGAAGGTCATCGGCCACAGCGAGCCGGTCTTCGACCAGTTGATGACCGCGTCCAGGCTCGTCGTGACGAAGCCTTCCTTGAGTACGCCTTCGATGCCCATGTCGGTGCTCTCAGCTCATTCCCAATCGAGGGCGCCTTTTTTCCACTCGTAGGCGAAGCCGACGACGAGGATGCCCAGGAAAATCATCATGGCCCAGAAGCCTGACGCGCCGATTTCATTCAGCGACACGGCCCACGGGAAGAGGAACGCGATCTCGAGGTCGAACAGGATGAACAGGATCGCGACGAGGTAGTAGCGCACGTCGAACTTCATGCGCGCGTCCTCGAAGGCCTCGAAGCCGCATTCGTAGGGGGAGTTCTTGGCCGTGTCGGGCCGGCGCGGCCCGAGCACGAAGCCCAGGACCTGGGGCGCCACACCGACCGCCACGCCCACCAGGATGAAGAGGATGACGGGGAGGTAGGCTTCCAGATTCATGAGAGGCAGGTGTCTGGTGCCGACGGCGAGACTCGAACTCGCACAGCTTTCGCCACTACCCCCTCAAGATAGCGTGTCTACCAATTTCACCACGTCGGCCGTGTTCTCACGGAAGTGCCGGCTTGCATGAGGAATGGCTCGCCGGACAACCTTGGATTCTAACCAGTTTCCCCGGGCATTCCCGCGTTGACGCAGCCATTTGCTGCGCTGCGACAGCGCGGTTTGCGCCGGATCATTTCGAGGCCGCGGGCGCGGCGCTCTCGGCGCCCGGCACCAGCGCGGCGCCGCTGGGCGCGGGCGTGCTGGCGGCGACGCTCGCCGCCGGTGCGGCGCTGCCTTCGAGCACGCTGCTGCCGCCGGCCGGTCGCGCGGCCGCGCGGTCGTTGGCGTAGAAGGCCAGCGACAGCGTGGCGACGAAGAAGACCGTCGCGCACACCGCCGTGGAGCGCGACAGGAAGTTCGCGCTGCCGGTGGCGCCGAACAGGCTGCCCGAGGCGCCGCTGCCGAACGAGGCGCCCATGTCGGCGCCCTTGCCGTGCTGCACCAGCACGAGGCCGATCATCACCAGCGCCGAGATGATCTGCACGGCGATCAGCAGGTTGTGGAGGAAATTCATCGCGTATGGACTCCGGAGGATTCGTTCTCGCCCGCGTGCCGGTTCAGGCCGCGGCGCGGCAGATGGCGACGAAGTCGGCCGCCTTCAGCGAGGCGCCGCCGATCAGGCCGCCGTCGATGTCGGCCTGCGCGAACAGCGTGGCCGCGTTGTCGGCCTTGACGCTGCCGCCGTAGAGGATCTTCATCTCGCCGGCCTTGGGGCTGGCGGCTTCGAGCTGGCGGCGCAGCAGCGCGTGCACCGCCTGCGCCTGTTCGGGCGTGGCGGTCTTGCCGGTGCCGATGGCCCACACCGGCTCGTAGGCGACGACCACCTGCGAGATGCAGTGGCCCAGCGTGTGGATCACCGCCGAGAGCTGGCGCTTGACCACCGCGTCGGTCTGGCCGGTCTCGCGCTCGGCCAGCGTCTCGCCGACGCACACGATCGGCGTCAGGCCCCTGGCCAGCGCGATCTTGGCCTTGTCGGCGACGATCTGGTCGCTCTCGCCGTGCAGCGCGCGGCGCTCGGAGTGGCCGACGATCACGTAGCGGCAGCCGTACTCGGCCAGCATCGCGGCGCTGACCTCGCCGGTGTAGGCGCCCGACTCGTGCGCCGAGCAGTCCTGCGCGCCCGAGGCGATCGCCGAGCCCTGCAGCGACAGCGCCACGTCGGCCAGGTACGGGAACGGCGCGCACACCGCCAGCTCGGCGGCGAACGGACTTTCGGCGCGAATCGCGGCGAGCAGTTCGATGTTGCCCACGCGCGTGCCGTTCATCTTCCAGTTGCCCACCACCAGCTTGCGACGAGTCATCGTGGTTCTTCCTTGTGTGTTCTCACCAGCTCAGCACCAGCTTGCCGACGTGCCGGTTCGATTCCATCAGCGTGTGCGCCTGCGCCGCGTCGGCGGCCTCGAAGGTCTGGAAGACCACCGGCTTCACGCGGCCGGCCTCGATCCAGGGCCAGACGTTGTCGCGCAGCGCGCGCGCGATGGCGGCCTTGAAGGCCACCGGGCGCGCCCGCAGCGTCGAGCCGGTGATCGTCAGGCGCCGGCGCAGCACCAGTCCGGCGTCGAAGCCGGCGGCGACGCCGCCCTGCACCGCGATGATCACCAGGCGCCCGTCCTCGGCGAGGCAGGCCACCTCGCGCGCCACGTAGTCGCCCGCCACCATGTCGAGGATCACGTCGGCGCCCCTGCCTTCGGTCAGGCGCTTCGTCTCGGCGGCGAAGTCGTGCGTGCGGTAGTTGATCGCGTGGTCGGCGCCGAGCGCGCGGCAGGCGGCGCACTTCTCGTCGCTGCCGGCGGTGGCGATCACCGTCGCGCCGGCCGCCTTGGCGAGCTGGATCGCGGTGACGCCGATGCCGCTGGTGCCGCCTTGCACCAGCAGCGTCTCGCCGGCCTGCAGCCGCGCGCGGTCGAACACGTTCGACCAGACGGTGAAGAAGGTCTCGGGCAGGCTCGCCGCCTCGACGTCGCTCAGGCCGCCGGGCGCCGGCAGGCACTGCCCGGCCGGCGCGACGCACAGCGAGGCGTAGCCGCCGCCGGCCACCAGCGCGCAGACGCGGTCGCCCGGCTTGAGGCCGGCCGCCGCCATCGCCGAGGTGTCGCCGCCGACGATGGTGCCGGCCACTTCCAGCCCGGGCAGGTCGGAGGCGCCCGCCGGCGGCGGGTAGGCGCCCTTGCGCTGCAGCACGTCGGGGCGGTTGACGCCCGACGCGCTGACGCGGATCAGCAACTCGCCCGCGCCGGCCACCGGGTCGGGCCGCTCGACGAGCTGCAGCACCTCGGGCGCGCCCGGGCGGACGATCTCGATCGCCTTCATGCGGCCATCAGTCCCCGTGGCGCTCCTCGGGCGCGGCCACCGGCGCGGCCGGCTGCGGCTCGCGATCGAGCAGCGCCTTCATCGACAGCTTGACGCGGCCCTTCTCGTCGGTCTCGAGCACCTTGACCTTGACGATCTGGCCTTCCTTGAGGAAGTCGGTGACCTTCTCGACGCGCTGGTGCGCGATCTGGCTGATGTGCAGCAGGCCGTCCTTGCCCGGCAGCAGGTTCACCAGCGCGCCGAAGTCGAGGATCTTGGTGATCGGGCCTTCGTAGACCTTGCCCACTTCCACCTCGGCGGTGATCTCCTCGATACGCTTCTTCGCGTGCGCGGCCTTGTCGGCGTCGGTCGAGGCGATCGTGATGGTGCCGTCCTCGCCGATGTCGATCGTCGTGCCGGTCTCCTCGGTCAGCGCGCGGATCGTCGCGCCGCCCTTGCCGATCACGTCGCGGATCTTCTCCGGGTTGATCTTCATCGTGTACAGGCGCGGCGCGAACTGCGAGACCTCGGTCTTCGCGCCGCCCATCGCCTCGGTCATCCTGCCGAGGATGTGCAGGCGCGCCTCCTTGGCCTGCGCCAGCGCCACCTGCATGATCTCCTTGGTGATGCCCTGGATCTTGATGTCCATCTGCAGCGCGGTCACGCCGGCGGTGGTGCCGGCCACCTTGAAGTCCATGTCGCCGAGGTGATCCTCGTCGCCGAGGATGTCGGTCAGCACCGCGAAGCGGTTGCCTTCCTTGATCAGGCCCATCGCGATGCCGGCCACGTGCGCCTTCATCGGCACGCCGGCGTCCATCAGCGCGAGGCAGCCGCCGCACACCGAGGCCATCGACGAGGAGCCGTTCGACTCGGTGATCTCCGAGACCACGCGCATCGAGTAAGGGAACTCGCCCCGGTCGGGCAGCACCGCGACCAGCGCGCGCTTGGCCAGCCGCCCGTGGCCGATCTCGCGGCGCTTCGGGCTGCCGACGCGGCCGGTCTCGCCGGTGGCGAACGGCGGCATGTTGTAGTGCAGCATGAAGTGCTCGCTGAACTCGCCGGCCAGCGCGTCGATCTTCTGCGAGTCGCGGTCGGTGCCGAGCGTGGCGGCCACCAGCGCCTGCGTCTCGCCACGGGTGAACAGCGCCGAGCCGTGCACGCGCGGCAGCACGCTGGAGCGGATCTCGATCGGGCGCACGGTGCGGGTGTCGCGGCCGTCGATGCGCGGCTCGCCGGCCAGGATCTGGCCGCGCACGATGCGCGCCTCGATGTCGAACAGCAGGCCCTCGACCTTGACGGCGTCGAACTCGACGCCCTCTTCCTTCAGCGCGCCGAGCACGAAGGCATAGGCGTCGCGGCAGGCCTGGGTGCGCGACTGCTTGGAGCGGATCTGGTAGGCGGCGCGCAGCTTGTCCTCGCCGAGCGCCGCGACCTTGGCGATGAAGGCCTCGTCCTTGGCCGGCGCCTTCCAGTCCCAGGCCGGCTTGCCGGCGTCGCGCACCAGCTCGTGGATCGCGTTGATCGCGATGTTGCCCTGCTCGTGGCCGAACACCACGCCGCCCAGCATCACCTCTTCGGAGAGCTGCTGCGCCTCGCTCTCGACCATCAGCACGGCCGCTTCGGTGCCGGCGACGACGAGGTCCATCTTCGAGTCGAGCAACTGCGTCTTGCCCGGGTTCAGCACGTACTGGCCGTCGATGTAGCCGACGCGCGCCGCGCCGATCGGGCCGTTGAACGGGATGCCGGAGATCGCCAGCGCGGCGCTCGCGCCGATCATCGCCGGGATGTCGGCCGAGACTTCCGGGTTCAGCGACAGCACGTGGATGATGACCTGCACCTCGTTGAAGAAGCCGTCCGGGAACAGCGGGCGCAGCGGGCGGTCGATCAGGCGCGAGGTCAGCGTCTCCAGCTCGCTCGGGCGGCCTTCACGCTTGAAGAAGCTGCCGGGGATCTTGCCGGCGGCGTAGGTCTTCTCGATGTAGTCGACCGTCAGCGGAAAGAAGTCCTGGCCGGGCTTGGCCTCCGACTTGGCCACCACGGTGGCGAGCACCACGGTGTCCTCGACGTTGACGAGCACGGCGCCGCTGGACTGGCGGGCGATCTCGCCGGTTTCCAGCGTGACGCTGTGCTGGCCCCATTGAAAGGTCTTGGTGACTTTGTTGAACAGGCTCATCGGGTTCTCCCATCCTGGTTGAGAGTGTCGGCCTCCCCTGGCGCGATGCCATTCCAGCGGCGCTCTTCGTGCGCAACGCTGCTGGAATGACACATCGTCATCGGTGGCTGCCGGACTCCAAAACGAAGAGCCTGTGCTGGCGGATTCCAGACAGGCCCCTCGGGTTCATCGCTGGCTTACTTGCGCAGGCCCAGCTTGGCGATCAGCGCGGTGTAGCGGTCCGCGTCGCGGCCCTTCAGGTAGGCCAGCAGGCTCTTGCGCTGGTTGACCAGCCGCAGCAGGCCGCGGCGGCCGTGGTGGTCTTTCTGGTGCGTCTTGAAGTGCGGCGTCAGTTCGTTGATGCGCGCGGTCAGCAGCGCGATCTGCACTTCGGGGGAGCCGGTGTCGTTGGCACCGCGGGCGTTGGCCTTGACGATCTCGGCCTTGTTGATGGCGGACATGCGAGTTTCCTCTGTGGGGAAACCGTGCGCGCGCCCCAGGCTGGGGCGCTCCGCCGCGGTTTCCGGTTTCACTTGCGGACACCGGTGAAACCGACCGGCGCCGTGCCTGCTCGCGCCCGGGATCCGAACGCGAAACCCGGGGATTATAGCCCGAGCGCGCGGGCCAGCCGCCCCACCCCGGCCGCCAGGCGCGCCGGGTCGCGCGAGGCGAAGCACCAGCGCAGCCAGCCCTCGGCCTCCGGCCCGAAGGCCGCGCCCGGCGCCAGCCCGAGGCCGGCCTCGGCCACCAGCCGCTTGGCGAAGGCGAGCGAGTCGTCCTGCCCCTGCACGCGGAAGAAGGCGTACATGCCGCCGTCGGGCACGGCCACCGAGACGCCCGGCAGCGCCGCCAGCGCCGGCAGCAGCGTGTCGCGGCAGGCTTTCATGCGCGCCACCAGCGCCGGCACGAACTCGTCGGCATGCGCCAGGCCGGCCAGCCCGCCGCGCTGCACGAACACCGGCGCGCAGGAGGTGTTGAACTCGATCAGCTTGCCCAGCGCCTCGATCAGCGCCGGCGGCGCGACCATCCAGCCGAGGCGCCAGCCGGTCATCAGGAAGCTCTTCGAGAAGCTGTGCACCACCACCAGCCGGTCCTCGGCCGTCGCGATGTCGAGGAAGCTCGGCGCGCAGCGCGCGCCCTCGCGGTAGTACAGCCGCTCGTAGACCTCGTCGGCGACGATCCAGGTGCCGGTGCGGCGGCAGTGGTCGAGCAGCGCCTGCTGCTCGGCGCGCTCCAGCGTCCAGCCGGTCGGGTTGTTGGGCGCGTTGACCAGCAGCACGCGCGTGGCCGGCGTCACCGCGGCGAGCAGCGCGTCGAGGTCGAGCTTCCAGGCGCCCTCTTCCACCTTCAGCGGCACGCGCGTCACCCGCGCGCCGAGGATCTGCGGCTGCGCGGTCAGGTTGGGCCACACCGGCACCACCGCCACCACCTCGTCGCCGGCGCCGGCCAGCGCCTGCATCGCCAGCATCAGCGCGTTGACGCCCGAGGACGTGACGGCGATGCGTTCGGCGCCCAGCGGCGCGTGCAGGCCCGAGGTGTAGCGCGCGATCGCCTCGCGCAGCTCGGGCAGGCCGAGGTTGTGCGAGTAGAAGGTCTCGCCGCCTTCGAGCGAGGCGGCGGCGGCCTCGCGCACGAAGGCCGGCGTCACTTCGTCGCTCTCGCCGAACCAGAAGGCGAGCACGTCGCCGCGGCCGAGGCCGGCGTTGGCCACCTCGCGGATCTTGGAGCCGGGCAGGCCGGCGATGACGGATCTCATGGACGCTCCATGGCGCAGCGGTGCGCCTGTTCGGTGGCCCGGGCGTCGAAGCTGCGCAGCGTGCGGAAGCCGTAGCCCGAGCCCTCGTTGTCGACGCGCACGCCGGGCGCGCCCAGCCTGTCCATCACGCTGACCACCAGCGGCTGCATCAACTGGTGGTCGGCCGCGCGCATCGTGCCGGCGTGCAGGCCGCCGAGCGTGGCGCCGTCGTGGTGCAGGCCTTCGAGCGCGCGCGCCACCGCGGTGGCCTCGGTGCTGCCGGCGCGTTCGATGGCCGCCGCCAGCATCTCCACCATCAACTGCATGCGCGCGTGCTGGTAGTCCTCCTCGGGCTTGGGGAAGCGCGCGCGGAAGGCGGCGTAAAAGTCGCGCGAGGCCGGCGTGTCGACGTTCGGGTGCCATTCGGCCACGGCCAGCACGCGGCCGACGCCGGCCTCGCCGATCGCCGCGGGCGCGCCCAGCCCGTTGCCGTAGAAGCTGTAGACGCGCGCCTCGACGCCGACCTCGCGCAGCGCCTTGACCAGCAGCGTCAGGTCGTTGCCCCAGTTGCCGGTCAGCACCGCCTGCGCGCCGCTGGCCTTGACCTTCATCGCATAGGGCAGGAAGTCCTTCACGCGGCCGACCGGGTGCAGTTCGTCGCCGACGATCTCGACGTCCGGCCGCGCCGCCGCGAGGCGCTCGCGCGCCTCGCGCAGCACGTGCTGGCCGAAGCTGTAGTCCTGGCCGATCAGGTAGACCTTCTTCACGTCCGCGTCGGCGCGCAGCGCCTCGACCAGCGCGGCCAGGCGCATGTCGGCGTGCGCGTCGAAGCGGAAGTGCCAGAAGCTGCACTTCTCGTTGGTCAGCGGCGGGTCGACGGCCGAATAGTTCAGCAGCAGCGCGCGCGCCTGCGGCGAACGCGCGTTGTGCTTGTTCAGCGCCTCGACGATCGCCGCCGCCACCGCCGAGCTGTTGCCCTGCGTGACGAAGGCGACGCGCCGGTCGAGCGCGGCGCGCAGCATCGCCAGCGATTCCTCGCTGCTGCCCTTGCCGTCGTAGCGCTGCAGTTCGAGCGGGCGCGCGCCGCCCGGCAGCTTGACGCCGCCGCGCCGGTTGACGCGCTCGACGGCGAACAGCAGGTTGCGGAAGACCGCCTCGCCGGCGTTGGCGAACGGGCCCGACAGGCCCTCGATCATGGCGATGGGAATCGTTTCGGCGGCCTGCGCGGGCAGCGCCAGCAGCGCGGCGCACAGCCACGCGGCGCATGTCTTGAGTCGGCTCATTGGGGGGCGGATTCTAGGCTGCGCTGCGCACCACCTCGGCCAGCGGCCAGCGCGGCCGCACGCCGAAGGCGTAGTCGCGCGTCGCCGCCTGCGCGCCGCTTTGCAGCCGCAGCGCCGCGGCCAGCGCGATCATCGCGCCGTTGTCGGTGCACAGCGCCAGTTCGGGGTAGTGCACGCGCACGCGGCGCCGGGCGCAGGCCGCGTCGAGCTGCTGGCGCAGCGCGGCGTTCGCGCCCACGCCGCCGGCCACCACCAGGCGCTCGAGCCCGGTGGCCTGCAGCGCGGCGAGCGACTTGCGCACCAGCACGTCGACGATCGCCTGCTGCGTGGCGGCGGCCAGGTGCGCCAGGTCCTGCTGGCAGACGTTCGGCCCGAGCCTGGCCAGGCGCGTGCGCACCGCCGTCTTCAGCCCGGCGAAGGAAAAATCGAGGTTACCGCTGTGCAGCAGCGGGCGCGGCAGGTCGAACACCGACGCGTCGCCGAAATCCGCCAGCCGCGCCAGCGCCGGCCCGCCGGGGTAGCCCAGGCCCATCAGCTTGGCCGACTTGTCGAAAGCCTCGCCGGCGGCGTCGTCGATGGTTTCGCCCAGCAGTTCGTAGCGCGCCACGCCGTCGACGCGCATCAGTTGCGTGTGCCCGCCCGAGACCAGCAGCGCGACGAACGGGAAGCTCGGCGGGTCGGCCGACAGGAAAGGCGACAGCAGGTGCCCTTCGAGGTGGTGCACCGGCAGCGTCGGCCTGTCGAGCGCGGCCGCCAGCGCGCAGGCCACGCCGGCGCCCACCAGCAGCGCGCCGGCCAGCCCCGGACCCTGCGTGTAGGCGACGACGTCGACGTCGGCCAGCGTGCCGCCGGCCTGTGCCATTACCTGCCGCAGCAGCGGCACGACGCGGCGGATGTGGTCGCGCGAGGCCAGTTCGGGCACCACGCCGCCGTAGGCCTGGTGCATGTCGATCTGGGTGTGCAGCGCATGGGCGAGCAGCGCCGGGGTGCCCTCGCCGCGCGCCGAAACCAGCGCCACGCCGGTTTCGTCGCACGACGATTCGATGCCGAGGACATTCATGCGCCGAGTCTACGGCGCGGGGGAGAGCCCCTTCGTCAGGCCAGCGCGGCGGCGCGCATGCGGCGCTTGGCGGCGCACACCGCGGTCTGCCAGGGCAACTGGTAGACGGCGCTGTTCAGGAACATCATGCGCACCGTGTCGTCGACGGCCACACCTTCCTCGTCGACCAGGCAGGCGTTCGAGACGATGGACATCGGGTCGGCGATCGCCACCACGTCGGGCATCACCTCGCGCCAGTCCCAGGCGATGCCCAGCATCGCATCGCGCACCTCGAAACCCCACAGCAACTGGCCGTAGCGCAGATCCTTGTCGGTGTCGTCGATGTGCACCGACATGCCGAGGTGGCGCAGGCGGTGAACGGCGCGCTGCCAGTCGTCCAGAGGCGTCGAAACCGTGGGCCACGTCACGATTTTCCATGCAGGTATCGTCATAATGGTCTTGGTATCTGTTGGAACATCTTCAGTGTCGGCCGTCAGGCCCAGATGCTCAAGCTGTCAACCTTGGTAGTTCTCGCGTCCCGTTCATGAGACTTCAGCGGTTTCTCGATGTCAGCCAGTCGTGCGACGTGGAAACCTTCACGCGCAGGCTGGTCGGATTCGCGCATGAGCTGGATTTCGGACTCGCCACGGCGGCAGTGGTTGTCGACCCTCCTGGACAAGAGCCGACCGTTGTGAGCCTGGGCAATACGCCCGAGGCCTACAAAGATGCTTCGGTCAACGCCGGCGACGCAAAACGTGATCCAGTGCTCAGACGCGTGAAGCGGCTCAGCGTGCCCTTCGTCTATGACCAGAGCCTCTACGTCGAAGAAGGCGCCGCCGATCTCTGGGAGCGCCAAGCGCCTTTTGGGTATCGCACCGGCATCGCCGTAGCGCTGCACCTGCCGGCGCACCGGCATTTCCTGCTCGGCGTGGACCGCGAAGAAGCGCTGCCGCGCGAGGATGAGAAGCTCGCACGGCTCTTGGCGGATCTTCAGTTCCTCGCCGTGCATGCGCAGGACGCTGCACAGCGCCTGCTGGTGCCGCCCGCGGCGAACGAGGAAGCGCCGATCTTCACGTCACGCGAACTCGACATCCTGCGGCTGACGCGCGACGGCAAGTCCGCGTGGTCGGCCGGGCAGATCCTCTCGATCAGCGAGCACACGGTGAACTTCCACCTGCGCAACATCCAGCGCAAGTTCAACACCACGTCCAAGCACCAGGCGGTGCTCGCGGCGATGCGGCTTGGGCTGATCTGACCTGACAGCACAGGACGGCCTGGCTGTCCATCCCCTACAAAGGTTTGTAGCTAGTCGGTGCGTGATCGAATGCACACAATGGTTCCCGAACCGCGCCGAACGGCGCATTTAACCGGGAGACCACCATGTATTGCCTTCCTCGCGTCGGCTGGTAAGGACAGGCGGCCGCTGCGCACCCGGCGCAAGCCCGCTCGCAGCGGCCCGGTCCCCCCACCCACCTACCCCTCCAGATTCCGCAGCGGGCGCCCAGACGGGCGCCCGTCTGCTTTGACAGGCTCTGTTTACAGGCTCTGGCATCTGGTTACCGGGCTGGCGCCGGATCGGCCCTAGGCTCGCGGTCCCATGAAAGAGTACCGACTCGCCACCTGGCCGACCCTCGGCCCGCAGCACCGCCGCACCGCCTACCACCGCGTTCTCAGCGACATGTCGCAGCGGCACGTCAGCCTGGCCGAACTGTGCGCCCACAGCGGGCTGGGGCGCCGCGAACTGCGCCAGTTCCTCACCACGCTGGCCGAATGCGGCTCGCTGGTCACCCGCGATGCACCGCGCACCGGCTGGCCGCTGTCGCTGCGCCCCCTGCGCAACCTCCTGCGCCGCACCCGGGTGCTCAGCCCGCGCCGGGCCTGAACCCAGCCGGATCGTTGCTTTCGAGCAACGATTGGTGCACCAAATTGATCAGATGTCAGGCATGCCGCTTGCATGAGGCTCTGAGACGGTTGGCAGAGCAACCGTCACTGTCTCCTCAGCAGGGCTCGTCCCTTTGCACACGCCCCCGCGCCGCAAGGCCCGGGGGCGTCTTTTCTCAGTGCGTTTCCTTGGCGTGGTTGATCGAGTACTTCGGGATCTCGATCGTCACGTCCTCGTTGGAGAGGATCGCCTGGCACGACAGGCGCGAGCTCGGCTCCAGGCCCCAGGCGCGGTCGAGCAGGTCTTCTTCGCTCTCGTCCATCTCGCCGAGCGACTTGAATCCCTGACGCACCACCACGTGGCACGTGGTGCACGCGCAGCTCAGTTCGCAGGCGTGCTCGATCTCGATGTGGTTGTCGAGCATGGCCTCGCACAGCGAGGTGCCGGCCGGCGCGCTGATCTCGGCGCCCTCGGGGCAGTACTCGGGGTGCGGCAGGATGCGGATGGTTGGCATGTTCAGACGTCCTCGACGCGCTTGCCCGCCAGCGCCTGGCGGATGCCGCGGTTCATGCGCTCGGCGGCGAAGGCTTCGGTGGCCTGCGCCAGCGCCTCGACGGCCGCGTCGATCGCGTGGTGGTCGCTGCCCTCGCGGGCGCGCTGCACGGCGTCGAGCTGGCTGTCGATGGCGGCGCGCTGCGCGGCGTCGAGCAGGTCGCCGTCGGCGGCCAGCGCGGCGCGCGTGGCCAGCAGCAGGCGTTCGGCCTCGACGCGCGATTCGCGCAGGCTGCGCTCGCGCATGTCCTGCTCGGCACTGCCGAAACTCTCGCTGAGCATGCGCGCGATGTCCTCGTCGGCCAGGCCGTAGCTCGGCTTGACGCTGACGGCCGCCTGCACGCCCGAGCTTTCCTCGCGCGCCGAGACGGACAGCAGCCCGTCGGCATCGACCTGGAAGCTGACGCGGATGCGCGCCGCGCCGGCCACCATCGGCGGGATGCCGCGCAGCTCGAAGCGCGCCAGCGAGCGGCAGTCGGCCACCAGCTCGCGCTCGCCTTGCACGACGTGGATCGCCATCGCGGTCTGGCCGTCCTTGAAGGTGGTGAAGTCCTGCGCGCGCGCGGTCGGGATGGTGCTGTTGCGCGGGATGATGCGCTCGACCAGCCCGCCCATGGTCTCCAGCCCGAGCGAGAGCGGAATCACGTCGAGCAGCAGCAGTTCGTCGGCGCCGGCATTGCCGGCCAGCGCGTTGGCCTGGATCGCCGCGCCGAGCGCCACCACCTCGTCGGGGTTCAGGTTGGTCAGCGGCGCGCGGCCGAACAGCTCGCCCACGGCCTGCTGCACACGCGGCATGCGCGTCGAGCCGCCGACCATCACGACGCCGCGCACCTCGTCCTTGCCGACCTTGGCGTCGCGCAGCACCTTGCGCACCGCGGCGAGCGTGCGCGCCACCAGCGGCTCGGTGAGCGCGACGAACTCGTCGCGCGAAACGCGCAACTCCAGCTCGCCGCCGGCGAGCGGGCAGGCCAGCGTGGCGTGCTCGGCGAGCGACAGCTTCTCCTTCGCCGCGCGCGCCGCGGCGAGCACGGCGCGCTTGTCCTCGGCCGTGACGGCGTCCAGCCCGGCGCGTTGCAAGGCCAGCGCGGCCAGCGCGGCGTCGAAGTCGTCGCCGCCGAGCGCCGCGTCGCCGCCGGTGGCGATCACCTCGAACACGCCGGCGGACAGGCGCAGCAGCGAGATGTCGAAGGTGCCGCCGCCGAGGTCGTACACCGCGTACAGGCCTTCCGAGCCGTGCTCCAGGCCGTAGGCGATCGCCGCGGCGGTGGGCTCGCTGATCAGGCGCAGCACGTTCAGGCCGGCGAGCTGCGCGGCGTCTTTCGTCGCCTGGCGCTGCGCTTCGTCGAAGTAGGCGGGCACGGTGATCACGGCGCCGAACAGCTCGTCGTCGAAGCTGTCCTCGGCGCGCTGGCGCAGCGCGGCCAGGATCTCGGCCGACACCTCGACGGGCGACTTGTCGCCGTCGACGGTGCGGACCTTCAGCATGCCCGGCGCGGCGACGAAGTCGTAGGGCAGCGTGTCGCGCCCGGCCACGTCGGCCAGGCCGCGGCCCATGAAGCGCTTGACCGAGACGATGGTGTTCTTCGCGTCGAGCGCCGCCTCGGCCAGCGCCTGCGCGCCGATGCGCCGCCGGCCGCCGGGCAGGTAGTGCACCGCCGAGGGCAGGATGACCTTGCCCTGCTCGTCGGGCAGGCACTCGGCGACGCCGTGGCGCACGGCCGCCACCAGGGAGTGCGTGGTGCCGAGGTCTATGCCCACCGCGATGCGCCGCTGGTGCGGGTCGGGCGAGCCGCCGGGTTCGGAGATCTGCAGCAGGGCCATGCGGCTATTGTCCCAGCGCCTCGAGACGGCGATCGACGTCGGCGCCAAAACGCTCGACGAACATGAGGGCTCTGAGCTGCTGCGCCGCCGCGGCCATGTCGCCCTGCTCGTCGATCAGCACGCGCAGGCGCTCCAGCGCCTCGTCGCGCTGCGCGGCGACCTCGGCGGCCAGCGCCTCGACCTGCTCGACGCCGCGCGCCTCGTCCAGCGCCTCGCGCCACGCCATCTGCCGCATCAGGAAGGCCGGCGGCATCGCGGTGTTGCTCTCGGCCTCGACACGCTGCCCGGCCAGCTCGCACAGGCTGGCGGCGCGCGCGAGCGGATCCTTCAGGCGCCGGTGGGCCTCGTTGACGCGCACCGCCCACTGCATCGCGACGCGCTGCGCCGCCGCGCCCTCGGCCGCGAAGCGGTCGGGGTGCACCTCGGCCTGCAGCGCGCGCCAGCGCGCATCGAGCGCGGCGCGCTCCTGGGCGAAACGGCGCGGGATGCCGAACAGCGCAAAGTCGTCGTCGTCGAGCTTCATGGGCAATGAAAAAGCGCGGCTCGCGGCCGCGCTTCACGGTGCGGGCCGGATCCGCGTCAAACGCGGAACGACTCGCCGCAGCCGCAGCGGTCCTTCTCGCGCGGGTTGTGGAACTTGAAGCCTTCGTTGAGGCCCTCGCGCACGAAGTCGAGCTCGGTGCCGTCGAGGTAGGGCAGGCTCTTCGGGTCGATCAGCACCTTGACGCCGTGGCCCTCGAAGACGATGTCCTCCGGCGCCGCCTCGTCGGCGTACTCGAGCTTGTAGGCCAGGCCCGAGCAGCCGGTGGTCTTGACGCCCAGGCGCACGCCGATGCCCTTGCCGCGCTTGGCGAGGTAGCGGGTGACGTGCCTGGCAGCCCGTTCGGTCAGCGTGACGGCCATGTCGCTCGCGCGCCGCTCACTGCGCCTGGCCGGAAGCCTGGCCCGCCTTGGCCTTGTAGTCGCTGACGGCCGCCTTGATCGCATCCTCGGCGAGGATCGAGCAGTGGATCTTCACCGGCGGCAGCGCCAGCTCCTCGGCGATCTGCGTGTTGCGGATCGTCAGCGCCTCGTCGAGCGACTTGCCCTTGACCCACTCGGTGACCAGCGAGCTCGACGCGATCGCCGAGCCGCAGCCGTAGGTCTTGAACTTCGCGTCCTCGATCAGGCCGGTGGCCGGGTTGACCTTGATCTGCAGCTTCATCACGTCGCCGCAGGCCGGGGCGCCGACCATGCCGGTGCCCACCGTCTCGTCGCCCTTCTCGAACGAACCGACGTTGCGCGGGTTCTCGTAGTGGTCGACGACCTTGTCGCTGTATGCCATGTCAGTGCTCCAACATCCCTGTCCGTTCTTGTCGTCAGTGCGCGGCCCACTGGATCGTCTTGAGGTCGACGCCGTCCTGGTACATCTCCCACAGCGGCGACAGTTCGCGCAGTTTGGCCACGCGGTCTTTCAGCGTGCTGACCACGTAGTCGATCTCTTCCTCGGTGGTGAAGCGGCCGATCGTCATGCGCAGGCTCGAGTGCGCCAGTTCGTCCGAGCGGCCCAGCGCGCGCAGCACGTAGCTCGGCTCCAGGCTGGCCGAGGTGCAGGCCGAGCCCGAGGACACCGCGATGCCCTTGATGCCCATGATCAGCGACTCGCCCTCGACGAAGTTGAAGCTCATGTTCACGTTGTGCGGCACGCGCTTCTCCGCATGGCCGTTGAGGAAGGTCTGCTCGATGTCCGAGAGGCCGCGCAGCAGCCGCTGCTGCAACGCGCGGATGCGTTCGCTCTCGGTGCCCATCTCCTCGCGGGCGATGCGGAAGGCCTCGCCCATGCCGACGATCTGGTGCGTCGGCAGTGTGCCCGAGCGCATGCCGCGCTCGTGGCCGCCGCCGTGCATCTGCGCCTCGATGCGCACGCGCGGCTTGCGCCGCACGTACAGCGCGCCGATGCCCTTGGGGCCGTAGGTCTTGTGCGAGGCCAGGCTCATCAGGTCGACCGGCAGCGTGGCGAGGTCGATCGCCACCTTGCCGGTGGCCTGCGCCGCGTCGACGTGGAAGACGATGCCGCGCTCGCGGCAGATCGCGCCGATCGCCGCGATGTCCTGGATCACGCCGATCTCGTTGTTGACGAACATCACCGAGGCCAGGATGGTGTCGGGCCGCAGCGCGGCCTTGAACGCCTCCAGGTCGACCAGGCCGTCTTCCTGCACGTCGAGGTAAGTGGCCTCGAAGCCCTGGCGCTCCAGCTCGCGCACGGTGTCGAGCACGGCCTTGTGCTCGGTCTTCACGGTGACGATGTGCTTGCCGCGGCCCTTGTAGAACTGCGCCGCGCCCTTCAGCGCGAGGTTGTTCGACTCGGTGGCGCCGCTGGTCCAGACGATCTCGCGCGGGTCGGCGCCGACCAGGTCGGCCACGTGCTTGCGCGCCTTCTCGACCGCCTCTTCCGCCTCCCAGCCCCAGGCATGGCTGCGCGACGCCGGGTTGCCGAAGTGCTCGCGCAGCCAGGGGATCATCGCGTCGACCACGCGCTGGTCCACCGGATTGGTGGCGCCGTAGTCCATGTAGATCGGGAAGTGCGGGGTGGTGCTCATGGAAGCGGAATCGGGAAAATCACTTCGTGAAGGCGTTTCCGAGGGCGAAGACCGAGTTCGGCGCGGTCACCTTGATCGGCTTGACCACCGGCTGGCTGGAAATCGCGCGCTTGACCGGGTGCTCCTCGATCGACACGCCCTTGGCGATCTGCTCGTCGACCAGCTTCTTCAGCGTCACCGAGTCGAGGAACTCGATCATCTTGGCGTTCAGGCCGGCCCACAGGTCGTGCGTCATGCACTTGCCGCTCTCTTCGCCCATGCAGTCGCCCTTGCCGCCGCAGCCGGTGGCGTCCAGCGGCTCGTCGACCGCGACGATGATGTCGGCCACGGTGATCTCCTCGGCCTTGCGGCCGAGCGAGTAGCCGCCGCCCGGGCCGCGCGTGCTTTCCACCAGTTCGTGGCGGCGCAGCTTGCCGAACAACTGCTCGAGGTAGGACAGCGAGATCTGCTGGCGCCCGCTGATGGCGGCCAGCGCCACCGGCCCGGTGTGCTCCCGCAGCGCCAGGTCGATCATGGCGGTGACGGCAAAACGGCCCTTGGTGGTCAGTCTCATCTGTGTTCTCCTGAAGCCGGCAACGGCGCGAAGGGTTCTGGAAATCTGTCCAGACAGTCGGCTCTCCGACGCTGCCCGGTTATTTCCGAGCGCTTTGGTCGAGTATACCTGAAACCGACTGTTTCGGTCGGGATCCCGTCCGAAAGTTCCCCTCAGCGCGGTGCGGTTTCGCCGCGGCGGATCGTCTCCAGCAGGCCGTCGCAGGCGTCTTCGATCAGGTCGAGCACCCGCTCGAAGCCCAGCGGCCCGCCGGCGTAGGGATCGGGCACCTCCTCGCCGTCGTGGACGCGGCAGTGCGCCGTCAGGCGGCCGAGCCTGTGGCGCTGCGCCGGCGGGCAGCGTTCTTCCAGCAGCGCGAGGTTGTCGGCGTCCATCGCCAGGATCAGGTCGAAGCGCTCGAAATCCGCCGCCGCCACCTGGCGCGCGCGCAGCGCGGCGAGGTCGTAGCCGCGCCGCGCGGCATGCCGCACCGAACGGTGGTCGGGCGGCGCGCCGGCATGCCGAGCCGTGCGTGCCGGCCGAATCGACGCGCACCGCCTCGTGCAGCCCGGCTTCGCGCAGCTTGTGGCGCATCACGCCCTCGGCCGTGGGCGAGCGGCAGATGTTGCCCATGCAGACGAACAGCACGCTGGAGATCATGGAAACGGATTTTCGCCGGTCGCCCGGCCGTCTCGTGGCAAGCTCGCGACATGACTCACCTTTTTGCGAGGCTCGCGCTGGCGCTGGCCGCCGTCGCGCCCGCCGCGGCGCTGGCCCAGGCCGGCAATTGCGACGAGATCCGCGCGCGCATCGAAGCCAAGATGCGCGCCGCCGGCGTGGCCGAGCCGCGCCTGCTGGTGGCCGAGAAAGACGCCAAGGCGGCCGGCAAGGTGGTCGGAAGCTGCGACCTCGGCCGGCGCCAGATCGTGCAACTCCCGCACGGCGCGTCGGCGCCGCGCGGCGGCGACGCCATCCTCACCGAGTGCAAGGACGGCACGGTGAAGCTCGGCGGCGACTGCAGGCCCTGAGGCAACGCCGGCGATGCGCCGCTTCGACGTCTGCAACGGCGACGCCGACGGGCTGTGCGCGCTGCGCCAGTGGCGCGCCGAGTTCCCGGCCGACGACGCGCAACTGGTCACCGGGCTGAAGCGCGAGATCGCGCTGCTGCAGCGCGTGCCCGACGACGCCGCCGAGGTGCTGGTGTGCGACATCTCGCTGGCGCGCAACCGCGACGCGCTGCTGCGCCTGCTCGGCCACGGCGCGCGGGTGCGCTGGTTCGACCACCACGCCGCCGGCGAGGTGCCGCAGCACGCCGGGCTGGCGGCGCACCTCGACTTCTCCCCCGGCATGTGCAGCAGCCTGCTGGTCGACCGCGAACTCGGCGGCCGGCAGCGCGCCTGGGCGCTGGTGGGCGCCTACGGCGACGAGATGGGCGAGGCGGCCGACCACCTCGGCGCCGCCGCCGGCTTCGATGCCGAACGGCGCGCCGCGCTGCGCCGGCTGGGCCGCGCGATCAACTACAACGCCTACGGCGAGGAACCGTCGGACCCGCTGGTGCACCCGGCCGAGCTGTACACGCTGATGGCGCGCCACGCCGACCCCTTCGCGCTGCTCGACGCGGAGCCGGTGATCGACGCCATCGACCGCCAGCGCGGCGGCGACCTCGCGCTGGCCCACGCCGTCGCGCCGGCCTGGAGCGGCGAGCAGGCGCGTGTCGTCGTGCTGCCCGACGCGGCGTGGAGCCGGCGCATCGGCGGCGCCTTCGCCAATACGCTGGGCGAAGCCGCGCCGCGCCAGGCGCAAGCCGTGCTGCGCGCGCGGCCGGGCGGCGGCTACCTGGTCAGCGTGCGCGCGCCGCGCCGCTCGCCGCACGGCGCGCAGGCGCTGTGCGCGGCCTTCGGCGGCAGCGGCCGCGCGGCGGCGGCCGGCATCGACCGGCTGCCCGAGGCCGAGCTGGGGCGCTTCGTCGACGCCTTCACGTCGGCGCGCTGGGCCCCTTGAGCGGCGCGGCCAGCGGCACGACGTTGACGTCGTGCCCCGCCGCGCCGAAGGCCTGCTCGCGCAGCAGCGCGAGCTGGTCGCGCACCCGCGCCGCCTTCTCGAACTCGAGGTTCCTGGCGTGGTCGAGCATCTGCTTTTCCAGCAGCTTGATGCGCTTGGCCAGGTCCTTCTCGCTCAGCGCCTCGACGGCCGCCGCCTCGGTGGCGGCCTTCAGGTCGTCCTTGGCGTTCTTCTCGCTGTAGACGCCGTCGATCAGGTCCTTGACCTTCTTGCTCACGCTGCGCGGCACGATGCCGTTCGCGGCGTTGAAGGCGATCTGCCTGTCGCGGCGGCGCTCGGTCTCGTCGAGCGCTCGGCGCATCGAGTCGGTGATGGTGTCGGCGTACAGGATCGCGCGGCCGTTCAGGTTGCGCGCCGCGCGGCCGATGGTCTGGATCAGGCTGCGCTCGGCGCGCAGGAAGCCTTCCTTGTCGGCGTCGAGGATGGCCACCAGCGACACCTCGGGGATGTCCAGCCCCTCGCGCAGCAGGTTGATGCCCACCAGCACGTCGAAGCTGCCGAGCCGCAGGTCGCGCAGGATCTCGACGCGCTCGATGTTGTCGACGTCGCTGTGCAGGTAGCGCACCTTGACGCCGTTGTCGCTCAGGTAGTCGGTCAACTGCTCGGCCATGCGCTTGGTCAGCGTGGTGATCAGCACGCGCTCGTTGAGCTTGACGCGCTCGCGGATCTCCTGCAGCACGTCGTCGACCTGGTGCGCGGCGGGGCGCACTTCCACCTCCGGGTCGACCAGCCCGGTGGGCCGCACGAGTTGCTCGACCACCTGCCCGGCGTGCTGCTGCTCGTAGGCCGCCGGCGTGGCCGAGACGAACACCGCCTGGCGCATCTTCTTCTCGAACTCCTCGAACTTCAGCGGCCGGTTGTCCAGCGCGCTGGGCAGGCGGAAGCCGTACTCCACCAGCACCGTCTTGCGCGCGCGGTCGCCGTTGAACATGCCGCCGAACTGGCCGATCAGCACGTGGCTCTCGTCGAGGAACATCAGCGCGTCGGCCGGCAGGTAGTCCACCAGCGTCGGCGGCGGCTCGCCGGGCGCCGCGCCGGACAGGTGCCGCGTGTAGTTCTCGATGCCCTTGCAGTGGCCCACCTCCTGCAGCATCTCGAGGTCGAAGCGCGTGCGCTGCTCGAGGCGCTGCGCCTCCACCAGCTTGCCGGACTTGACCAGCTCGTCCAGGCGCAGCCGCAGCTCGTCCTTGATGGTGTCGATGGCGGCCAGCACGCGGTCGCGCGGCGTCACGTAGTGGCTCGACGGATAGACCGTGAAGCGCGGGATCTTCTGGCGGATGCGGCCGGTCAGCGGGTCGAACAGTTGCAGCGTCTCGATCTCGTCGTCGAACAGCTCGATGCGGATCGCCAGCTCCGAGTGCTCGGCGGGGAAGACGTCGATGGTGTCGCCGCGCACGCGGAAGGTGCCGCGCGAGAAGTCGCTCTCGTTGCGCTGGTACTGCATGCGGATCAGGTGCGCGATCACGTCGCGCTGGCCGAGCTTGTCGCCCACGCGCAGCGTCATCACCATGCGGTGGTAGTCGCTCGGGTTGCCGATGCCGTAGATCGCGCTGACGCTGGCGACGATGACCACGTCGCGCCGCTCCAGCAGGCTCTTGGTGGCCGACAGCCGCATCTGCTCGATGTGCTCGTTGATCGAGCTGTCCTTCTCGATGAACAGGTCGCGCTGCGGCACGTAGGCCTCGGGCTGGTAGTAGTCGTAGTAGCTGACGAAGTACTCGACCGCGTTCTTCGGGAAGAACTCGCGGAACTCGCTGTAGAGCTGCGCCGCCAGCGTCTTGTTGGGCGCGAACACGATCGCCGGGCGGCCCAGCCGCGCGATCACGTTGGCCATCGTGAAGGTCTTGCCCGAGCCGGTGACGCCCAGCAGCGTCTGGTACGACAGGCCGTCGCGCACGCCTTCGACCAGTTGCTCGATCGCCTGCGGCTGGTCGCCCGCCGGCGGGTAGGGCTGGAACAACTGGAACGGCGAGTCGGGGAAACTGACGAACTCGCCGGGCGGCGCCTCGGCCGGCGCTGCCGCGGGAAGCACTTCGGACACTCTGGCCATGGCGGATAATCCCCGGGTTAACCCGCCTCGCGCGACCGCAAGGCAATCGAGCAGGTTAACGGAATTCACCCCCTCGCTCCACCGACTCAAGGACTGACCCCCATGGCTTCGCCCGCTTCGTCGCTGTTCGCCGCCGTCGAAATGGCCCCGCGCGACCCGATCCTCGGCCTGAACGAGCAGTTCGCGGCCGACCCGAACCCGGCGAAGGTCAACCTGGGCGTCGGCGTCTACTACGACGACGCCGGCAAGCTGCCGCTGCTGCAATGCGTGCAGGAAGCCGAGAAGCTGCTGATGGAAGCGCCCAAGCCGCGCGGCTACCTGCCGATCGACGGCATCCCGGCCTACGACAAGGCGGTGCAGGCCCTGGTGTTCGGCGCCGACAGCACGATGGTCAAGGCCGGACGCGTCGCCACCGTGCAGGCGCTGGGCGGCACCGGCGGGCTGAAGATAGGCGCCGACTTCCTCAAGCGCATCAACCCGGCCGCCAAGGTGCTGATCAGCGACCCGAGCTGGGAGAACCACCGCGCCCTGTTCGAGAGCGCGGGTTTCACGGTCGAGAGCTATCCGTACTACGACGCGGCCCGGCGCGGCGTGAACTTCGACGGCATGCTCGCCGCGCTGAAGGCGGCGCAGGCCGGCACCATCGTGGTGCTGCACGCCTGCTGCCACAACCCGACCGGCTACGACATCGACCCCGCGCAGTGGCAGCAGGTGGTGGCGGCCGTGAAGGCGAGCGGCCTGGTGGCCTTCCTCGACATGGCCTACCAGGGCTTCGGCGACGGCATCGCCGAGGACGGCGCGGTGATCGGCCAGTTCGTCGACAGCGGGCTGGACTTCTTCGTCTCGACCAGCTTCTCGAAGAGCTTCTCGCTGTACGGCGAGCGCGTCGGCGCGCTGTCGGTGGCCTGCGAGTCGAAGGACGCGGCCGAGCGCGTGCTGAGCCAGTTGAAGCGCGTGATTCGCACCAACTACTCCAACCCGCCGACGCACGGCGCGCAGGTGGTCGCGACCGTGCTGGGCACGCCGGCGCTGCGCGCGATGTGGGAGGGCGAGCTGGCCGGCATGCGCCAGCGCATCCGGCAGATGCGCGAGGCGCTGCAGGCCAGGCTCGGCGCCGCCGGGTTGAAGCAGGACTTCAGCTACATCACGCGCCAGAAGGGCATGTTCAGCTACTCCGGGCTGAACAAGGAGCAGATGCAGCGCCTGCGCAGCGAATTCGGCGTCTACGGCGTCGATTCGGGGCGCATCTGCGTGGCGGCGCTCAACAGCCGCAACATCGACGCCGTCGTCGCGGCGATCGCCAAGGTGTCCTGATCGGCTGCGCTGTCGCCTGGCCGACACGCGGGGGCGCGATTTGCGCCCCTTTTTCGTGCCCGCCCACACTCGGGGTTTCCTCGGCGCCTGACCGACAGCAAGATGCAAGCAATCTTCCTAGAATGCTGCATTGCACCAAGAGGGCCGATCCATGCTCTATCAGTTGTACGAGACCCAGCGCGCCCTGCTCAGCCCCTTCGCGGAGTTCGCCGCCGCGTCGTCCAAGCTCTACAGGCACCCGCTGTCGCCGTTTGCGCACACGCCGATGGCCGACCGCGTTTCCGCCGGGCTCGACCTGATGCACAGGCTGTCCAAGGAATACGAGAAGCCCGAGTTCAACATCACCTCGGTCGAGGTCGACGGCGTCGATGTCGCGGTACAGCAACAGATCGCGATGGACAAGCCCTTCTGCCGGCTGTTGCGCTTCAAGCGCTTCAGCGACAACCCGAGGGTGCTCGACGCGATGAAGAAGCACCCGACGGTGCTGGTGGTCGCGCCGCTGTCGGGCCACCACTCGACGCTGCTGCGCGACACGGTGCGCGCGCTGCTGCGCGAGCACAAGGTCTTCATCACCGACTGGACCGACGCGCGCATGGTGAGCGCCGAGGTCGGCCCCTTCCACCTCGACGACTACGTCGCCTACGTGCAGGACTTCATCCGCCACATCGGCCCGGAAGTCAACGTGATCTCGGTGTGCCAGCCCACGGTGCCGGTGCTGGCGGCGATCTCGCTGCTGGCGAGCAAGGGCGAGTTCACGCCGCGCACGATGACGATGATGGGCGGGCCGATCGACGCCCGCAAGAGCCCGACCGCGGTGAACAACCTGGCGATGAACAAGAGCCATAGCTGGTTCGAGAACAACGTCATCTACCGCGTGCCGGTCAACTACCCCGGCGCCGGCCGCCCGGTGTACCCCGGCTTCCTGCAGCATTCCGGCTTCGTCGCGATGAACCCGGATCGCCACCTCAGCTCGCACTACGACTACTTCCTCGACCTGGTGCGCGGCGACGGCGACAGCGCCGAAGGCCATCGCGAGTTCTACGACGAATACAACGCCGTGCTCGACATGCCGGCCGAGTACTACCTCGACACCATCAAGACGGTGTTCCAGGACTTCGCGCTGGTCAACGGCACCTGGAAGGTCAACGGCCAACTGGTGCGCCCGCAGGACATCCAGACCACCGCGCTGCTGACCGTCGAGGGCGAGCTCGACGACATCTCGGGCGCCGGCCAGACGCGCGCCGCGCACGACCTGTGCACCGGCATCCCGAAGTCGCGCCAGTTCCACTACGACGTGGCCGGCGCCGGCCACTACGGCATCTTCTCCGGCCGCCGCTGGCGCGAGAAGGTCTACCCCGAGGTGCGCAGCTTCATCGCCGCGCACCAGGGCGCGGCGGCCCGGCCTGCCCCGGCGAAGAAGGCCGCCGCCGCCAAGCGCCGGGCCGCATCCCGATAATCGGCGCGTGCCGACCACGCCCCCCGACGAACTCACCCGCCTGATCGACGCCGCGCTGCCGCAGACGCAGTGCACGCGCTGCGATTACCCGGACTGCGCGGCCTACGCGCGGGCGCTGGCGCGCGGCGAGGCCGGCATCGACCAGTGCCCGCCCGGCGGCGCCGAAGGCGTGGCGCGGCTGGCGGCCCTCACCGGGCAGCCGGTGCGGCCGCTGAACCCTGCGCACGGCAGCGAAGGCCCGCTGCGCCTGGCCGTCATCGACGAGGCCTGGTGCATCGGCTGCACGCTGTGCATCAAGGCCTGCCCGGTGGACTGCATCGTCGGCGCGCCCAAGCTGATGCACACGGTGGTGGCGGCGCAGTGCACCGGCTGCGAGCTGTGCATCCCGGCCTGCCCGGTGGACTGCATCGCGCTGGTCGACGCCGGCGGCGCGCGCACCGGCTGGGCGGCGTGGAGCCCGGCGCAGGCGGCTCAGGCGCGCGAGCGCCATGCCTTTCGCGCCGTGCGGCTCGAACAGGCGGCGCGCGACAACGACGCGCGGCTGGCCGCCAAGGCCGAGGCCAAGCTCGTCGACCTGCCCGCCCACAGCCGGCACACCGACCCGGCCGTGCTGGACCGCAAGCGCGCCGTCATCGAAGCCGCGCTGGCGCGCGCCCGCGCGAGACAGCGATGAAATCCACCGACATCGAACCCTTCTTCGCCACGCTGCAACGCGCCAACCCGCACCCCGTGAGCGAGCTGGAATACACCAGCGTGTTCGAACTGCTCGCCGCGGTGCTGCTGTCGGCGCAGGCCACCGACGCCGGCGTCAACAAGGCGACGCGGCGGCTGTTCCCGCGCGCCGGCACGCCGCGCCGCATGCTCGCGCTGGGCCTGCCGGCGCTGACCGAGGCGATCCGCAGCATCGGCCTGTACCGTAACAAGGCGAAAAACCTGATCGAGACCTGCCGGCTGCTGATCGAGCGCCACGGCGGCACGGTGCCGCGCTCGCGCGAGGCGCTGCAGGCGCTGCCCGGCGTCGGGCGCAAGACCGCCAACGTGGTGCTCAACGTCGCCTTCGGCGAGCCGACGATGGCGGTCGACACGCACGTCTTCCGCGTCGCCAACCGCACCGGGCTGGCGCCGGGGCGCAACGAGCTGGAAGTCGAGAACACGCTGCTCGAACGCGTACCCGGGCCCTACCGGGTCGACGCGCACCACTGGCTGATCCTGCACGGCCGTTACGTCTGCAAGGCGCGGGCGCCGCTGTGCGCGCAGTGCGCCGTGGCGGCCTGGTGCGACTCGGCGCCGCGCCCGCGCTGAGCCCCCCCTGTTCACGGGGCACCTGCAAGACCTTGCAGGACCGCCGCGGCGCCAAACGGCACAGAATCCGTGCATGACGGAAGGACAGCTCGTCCAGGAGATCTGCGGCCGCCTCGACCGCGGGGAGACCGACCGCGACCAGTTCTTCGACCAGCTCACCCGCGCCGTCGCCGACGTCATCGGCTGCACACGCTGCGGCGTGTGGGTGTTCGTCGACACCGCCGAGGGCCGCGCGCTGCGCTGCATGGCGATGTACGACCGGCGGCTCGACCGCATCGTCGGCGCGGCCGACATGTACACCGCCGACTTCCGGCCCTATTTCGAGGCACTGGTGCAGGACGGCTGCGTGATCGCCCCGCAGGCCCGCAGCCACCCGGCGACCGCCGGCTTCCTCGACCACTACCTGCTGCCGCTCGACCTGCACTCGGTGCTGGACGTGTCCTTCTCGATCAACGGCGTGCCCTTCGGCGTGTTCAGTTGCGAGCAGGCCGGCGCCGCCCAGCCGTGGACGCAGCGCCAGGCGCAGATGCTGCGCCAGATCGGCTCGCGCGCCAGCTTGGCGCTGCTGCACGCGGCCACCGCCGGCCCCGACACCCAGCCCGCCGCGCTGTGGGAACCCAGTTCGCCGAACCGCCTGCTGACCATGCCCGCCCCGCTGGAACTCGACGCGGAGCCGGCGGAACGCCGGCGCGCCCCGAAGTGACGCACTGCACGGCCGCGCGAGCCCGGGGCGGCGGCCCGGCCCCTACAATGCCGCTGCCTCCACCTCCACGTGCGCCATGTCCCAACTCCAGGATCTTGCGGAACGGGTCGAACGCCTGCTGCTGAGGCACCAGGAGTTGCAGCGCACCAACGCCTTGCTCGAACAGCAGCTCGCCGGCGTCACGCAGGAGCGCGACAGCCTGCGTTCGCGCCTGGCCGCCGCGCGCAGCCGCATCGACGCGCTGCTCGAACGCCTGCCGGCCGAGGCCGGCAACAACGACGGGGGCGCCGCGTGAACTCGATCGAAGTCACCATCATGGGCCAGGGCTACCGCCTGGTCTGCCCCGAGGGCGGCGAAGCGCCGCTGCAGGCCGCCGCCGCCGCGGTCGACCGCGAGATGAGCGCCATCCGCGACGCCGGCAAGGTCAAGGCGCGCGAGCGCATCGCCGTGCTGGCGGCGCTGAACCTCGCCTTCGCGCAGGCCGAGCGGCCGGCCGCCGCGGCGCAGAGCGCGGGCACGGGCGACGTCGACGTCGAGGCACTGATCAAGCGCATCGATCAGGCCCTGGGCGCCGATGGTCAATTGCTGTGATGACGCGGCGCGCGCCCCGTAGAATGACCCGGTCCGTCGCGTTCGCGTGAGTTCTATATTTCCTTGAACCGATGCTCTCGCGAGCAAGGGCTTGGAACATCGCCTGGCTGGTGTGATCGTCTCGCGTCAGATGAACCCGACGCCTTGCTGACCTCGCCCACCTGAACCTACTGGGTTCAGGAATGCGGCTCCCGGTTCGTGGCGGACACCCTTCTTCCCTCGCCCGCGCCACACGCCCCACGCCCGTGTCCTACTGGCTGATGAAGAGCGAGCCCGACGAGTGCTCGATCGACGACCTCGCCGCCGCGCCGCGCCAGAGCGTGCCGTGGTTCGGGGTGCGCAACTACCAGGCGCGCAACTTCATGCGCGACGCGATGCGCGTCGGCGACGGCGTGCTGTTCTACCACTCGTCGTGCGCCGAGCCCGGCGTGGCCGGCATCGCCGAGGTGGCGAGCGCGCCCTACCCGGACGAGACGCAGTTCGACGCGGCCTCGCCCTACTTCGACCCGAAGGCGACGCGCGACCAGCCGCGCTGGCTGCTGGTCGACGTGAAGCTGCGCCGCAAGACCGCGCTGCTGCCGCTCAAGCGCATGCGCGAGCTGCCGCAACTGCAATCCATGCTGCTGCTGCGCCCGGGCAACCGGCTGTCGATCACGCCGGTCAGCGACGCCGAGTGGCGCGCCGTGCAGGCGCTGCTCGGCTGACCGCCCGACGGCGCGCCGACGCGGCACAATCCGCGCTCGACACCACGCCGCCGCCTCCGCCTTGCCATCCACCCTGCTCACCCCGACGCTGCTCGCTGAATTCCTCGCCCTCGGCGCCTGCACCGGCTTTCTCGCCGGGCTGCTGGGCATCGGCGGCGGCATGGTGATGGTTCCCTTCATCACCTTCATCATCTCGTCGCGCGGCGTCGATGCCGGGCTGGCCGTGAAGATGGCCATCGCCACCTCGATGGCGACCATCCTCTTCACCTCGGTGTCCAGCCTGCGCGCGCACCACAAGCGCGGCGCGGTGCGCTGGAATCTGGTGCGCGGCATCGCGCCAGGCATCGTGATCGGCTCGCTGGCCGCCAGCGCGGGCATCTTCGCGCTGATCAAGGGCTCGGGGCTGGCGCTGCTGTTCGCGCTGTTCGTCGGCTTCTCGGCAACGCAGATGCTGCTCGACCGCAAGCCCAAGCCCGCGCGCGCGATGCCCGGGCCGGCCGGCCAGGTCGGCGCGGGCGCCGGCATCGGCTTCCTGTCGGGCCTGGTCGGCGCCGGCGGCGCCTTCGTGTCGGTGCCGTTCATGACCTGGTGCAACGTGCCGATCCACAACGCCGTGGCCACCAGCGCCGCGCTCGGCTTCCCGATCGCGCTGGCCAGCACGGTGGGCTACGTCATCAGCGGCTGGCAGTTGCCCTCGGCGCTGCCGGGTTCGCTCGGCTACCTGTACCTGCCGGCGCTGGCGTGCATCGCGGTGGCCAGCGTCAGCACCGCGCCGCTCGGCGCGCGCGTGGCGCACAGCCTGAACGTCGCGCATCTCAAGCGGGTGTTCGCGCTGATGCTGTACGTGCTGGCCGCCAGCATGGCCTACAAGGCGCTGAGCGGCTGAGCCGCGCGTTCATCAGGACGCCAAGCGTCAGGGCAGCTCGAAGCGGATGCTGGCCAGCGTGACGTGGTTGCCGCCGCGCTTGCGCGCCTCGGCCAGCGCGATCTCGGCGGCCTGCACCAGCGCCTCCTGCGTGTGGGCGGTGTGCGGGAAGCTCGCCACGCCCATCGAGACGGTGAAGCCGAGGTTGCGGCCCTCCAGCACGACCATCTGCGTGGCGCACTGGCGCCGCAGCCCTTCCATGCGCGCATGCGCCGTGGCCAGGCCGACGCCCGACAGCAGCACGCCGAAGCGGCTGTCGTCGAGCCGGCACGAGGCGTCCATCGCGCGCGTGTTGCCGCGCAGCAGCCGGCCCAGCGCCTCCAGCACGCGGGTGCGCGCCGGCGTGCCCAGCGCCTGCGCCTCGGCCGGCAGCGGATCGAGCTCGATGGCCACCAGCGAGAACTCGCGGTGCTCGCGCGAAGACAGGTCGACCTCGCGGCGGAGCTGGTCTTCGAAGTGCTCCTTCTGGAACAGGCCCGTGAGGGCGTCGCGCGCGCCGTGGTCCTGCGTCTCGCGGCGCAGCGCCTCGGCGGCCTGCTGCTGCTGCTCGAGCTGCGCCAGCGCCAGCGCCAGCTTGGCCTCGACCTGGCGCTGCGCGCTGCGGTCGATCCACAGGCCGAGCAGGGCCGCGGGGGCGCCGTCGCCGCCGCGCAGCGCGATGCGCGCCACGTCGAACTCGCGGCGCGTGCCGGCCAGCTCGAGCTTGTGCTCGGTGAGCGCACCGCGGGTCATCGCCAGCGCGGCGTTCTCGGCCGTGCGCAGCGCCGGCCACTGGCTGGCCTCCAGCCACTGGGCGTCGGCCGTGCCGCGCATCGCCTCGGGCGTGCTGCCGAGCCAGCCGGCGAGCCGGGCGTTGACGTGCAGGTATTTCAGCGAGCCGGCTTCCTTGACCGCGAAGCCGAGGTCGAGGCGATCGAGCAACTCGCGCAGCGCGCGCTCCAGGGCCTCGGGGTCGAGGCCGGCGATTGGTGGCGGGACGTCGGTCATCGTGGTGCTCGCGAGCCGGCGCCCGCACGGGCGGCGGCCCCAACAATCTTGTTCTCCGGCGAGGCGGTTTTCAAGGACGACTCACACTTCCGGCCACAGTCTATGCCCCCTAGGTTGACATGCATGATAGCCATGCCCCGGGCCCGAACCGCTCGAATGAGGGGAAGCACGCGGATTGAGCATGCGCGAGCCAGCGGCATGAAGCTTGCGGTGCCGCAAACCGGAGACAAGCGAAGACAGGCACACGATGAGCATCGCCCCCTACCTCAAGGACATCGGCCGCGGCAAGGAAGGCGCGCGCGCGCTGGATTCGCAGCAGGCGCACGACCTGATGTGCCAGGTGCTCGACGGCCGCGCCAGCGAGCTCGAGATCGGCGCCTTCGCGATCGCGATGCGCATCAAGGGCGAAAGCCCCGACGAGCTGGCCGGCTTCCTGCAGGCCGCGCACGAGCGCTGCATCGCGCTGAACCCGGCGCGGCCCGGCGTGGTGCTGCCCTCGTACAACGGCGCGCGCAAGCTGCCCAACCTGACCGCGCTGCTGGCGCTGCTGCTGGCCCAGGAAGGCGTGCCGGTGCTGGTGCACGGGCCCGAGCGCGATCCGGGCCGCGTGACCACGGCCGAGATCTTCCAGACGCTGGGCCTGCCCATCGCCAGCGACAGCGCCGACATCCACGCCGCCTGGGCGCGCCGCGAGCCGGTGTTCATCCGCACCGAGGGGTTGTGCCCGCCGCTGGCGAGGCTGCTCGACGTGCGCCGCGTGATCGGCCTGCGCAACCCTGCGCACACCGTGGCCAAGCTGCTGGCGCCCGGCCCGGGGCGGCGCCTGCTGCGGGTGGTCAACTACACGCACCCCGAGTACGGCCGCACGCTGGCGCAGTTCCTCGCCGAGACGCAGGCCGACGCGATGCTGCTGCGCGGCACCGAGGGCGAGCCGGTGGCCGACCCGCGCCGCCTGCCGCGGCTCGAGGTCTTCATCGGCGGCCAGCCGCGCGCCGAGCTGTCGCGCGCCGCGCAGGAGGGCGTGCTCACCGAGATGCCGGTGCTGCCGCGCAACCACGATGCCGCCACCACCTCGCTGTACGTGCAGTCGGTGGTCAGCGGCGAGAAGCCGGCGCCGGCGCCCTTGCAGCAGCAGGTCGAGGCGCTGCTCGGCGCGCTGGCCGCGCTCGCCCAGCCCGCGGCGCAGGAGCGCAGCGCGTGAGGCCGGCCCCGCGCCGTATCATGCGGCGCCACCAGGGAGGCGCGCGGCCATGCAGGACGACTTCGACAAGCTCAACCGGCTGAGCGGATCGCACGGCGCGCTGCGCCCGGGCAAGGGCCTGGTCTCGGGCGTGGTCGCGCTGATGCTGGCCGTGCTGTGCTTCCTCGGCGTGCTGGCCTTCCACTTCCCCGAGTACCTGACCACGCCGCAGCTGCGCAAGAGCTACGACGTCGCCGTGCTGCGCCAGGTGATGTACTGGGCGATGGTGCTGGCCGGCGGCATCGCGCTGGTCAACATCGTCTTCGGCCGCGCCCGCTGGCTGGCCGCGGGCGCCTTCGCGCTGGTGGCGCTGACCGCGCTGCTGGGCGGCCACAAGGTGCCGGTCGACGACTTCGCCGACAACACGCCCTACATCGGCCTGGACTGGTTCATCCTCGACCTGCTCGGCTCGTCGCTGATCTTCATCTTCGTCGAGAAGCTGTTCCCGCTGCGCCGCGACCAGCCGGTGTTCCGCGCCGAGTGGCAGACCGACTTCCACCACTTCATCGTCAACCACATGGTGGTCGGCTTCGTGCTGCTGGCGACCAACCTGCTGGTGCACAAGCTGTTCGGCTGGGCCGCCCAGGACGGCATCCGCCTGTGGGTGCAGGAGCTGCCCTTCCCGGCCGCCCTGTTCCTGATCATCCTGGTGGCCGACCTGGTGCAGTACTGGACGCACCGCGCCTACCACGAGGTGCCGCTGCTGTGGCGGCTGCACGCGGTGCACCACAGCGCGAAGAGCATGGACTGGCTGGCCGGCTCGCGCCAGCACATCGTCGAGCTGCTGATCACGCGCACGCTGGTGCTGGCGCCGATCTACGTGCTCGGCTTCAGCAAGGAAGTGATCGACGCCTACATCGTCATCGTCGGCTTCCAGGCGGTGTTCAACCATGCCAACGTCAGCGTGCGGCTCGGGCCGCTGCGCTACCTGATCGTCACGCCCAACTTCCACCACTGGCACCACTCGCAGGACGACGAGGCCATCGACCGCAACTACGCGGCGCATTTCGCCTTTCTCGACCACCTGTTCGGCACCGCGGTGCAGTCCGACCGGCAGTGGCCCGAGCGCTACGGCGTGCAGGGCGACTACGTGCCCGACGGCTTCCTCAAGCAGTTCGCCTTCCCGTTCGTCTGGAAGAAGCGCTGAGCGCGCCGCGCTCGCCCCCGCTCGTCCCCGCGCGTCCCCGCGCGTCCCTTTTCCCACTGGTGATAACCCGCCCCGCCGACGGCTTGCCGGCGGCCGCCGATTGCCCTACATTGACATTTGTTGACCGATCGGTCAATGAATTGACCCCCATCACGACCCGAGCCGACCCCCGAGGTACCCACCGATGGCCGACGACGCCGCCCCCCTGCTGAGCCGCCGCGACGGCGCCGTGCTGACGCTGACCCTGAACCGCCCGCAGGCGCTGAACAGCTTCAACGGCGCGCTGCACGAGGCGCTGATCGGCGCGCTGAAGCAGGCCGCCGGCGACGCCGAGGTGCGCTGCGTGGTGATCACCGGCGCGGGGCGCGGCTTCTGCGCCGGGCAGGACCTGTCCGACCCCGCGGTGGCGCCCGACCCGACGCCCGGCGCCGCGCCCAAGGACATCGGCGACCTGATCGAAGCGCGCTACAAGCCGCTGGCGCTGGCGATCCACCGCTTCCCGGTGCCGGTGATCGCGGCGGTCAACGGCGTGGCCGCGGGCGCCGGCGCCAACCTGGCGCTGAACTGCGACATCGTGCTGGCCGCCCGCTCGGCCAGCTTCATCCAGGCCTTCGCGAAGATCGGCCTGGTGCCCGATTGCGGCGGGAGCTGGCTGCTGCCGCGCCTGGTCGGCCGCGCCCAGGCGATGGCGCTGGCGCTGCTGGGCGACAAGTGCGGCGCCGAGGAAGCGCAGCGCATCGGCCTGATCTGGCGCTGCGTCGACGACGCCGCGCTGGCCGGCGAGGCCCAGGCGCTGGCCGCGCGCCTGGCGGCCATGCCGAGCCGCGCGCTGGCCGAGACGCGCCGCGCCTTCGACGCCTGCGACCGCCTCGACCTCGCCGGCGCGCTCAGCCTGGAAGGCGAAGTGCAGCGCCGCCTCGGCATGAGCCACGACTACCTCGAAGGCGTGTCGGCGTTCTTCGCCAAGCGCGCCCCCGTGTTCAAGGACCGCTGAGCCCCCACCCATGACGGAACACAACGACGCACAAGCCCTCGCCGAACGGGTGCGCGACGCCATGTTCGCCACCGACAAGGCCGCACACGCGCTCGGCATGGAGGTCAGCGCCATCGCCCCCGGCAGCGCCAGCGTGACGATGACGGTGCGCGAGACCATGCTCAACGGCTTCGGCACCTGCCAGGGCGGCCTGATCGCCACGCTGGCCGACATGGCCTTCGCCTACGCCTGCAACTCGTACAACGAGATGACGGTGGCCTCGGGCTTCGAGGTCGACCTGCTCGGCCCGGCGCGCGCCGGCGAGCAGCTCACCGCCAGCGCGAACGTCGTGTCGCAGGGCGCGCGGCTCGGGCTCTACGACATCACCGTCACCAACGCCGGCGGCGAGCGCATCGCGGTGTTCCGCGGGCGCTCGTACCGCATGAAGGGCAAGCAGGTCGTCCCGGCCTGACGCGCCCCGCCCTCACGGAGACACCATGCCCGTCAAGCGCCCCGCCCCCGGCGATCTCGACCCGATCGAGACCGCCAGCCGCGACGAGTTGCAGGCACTGCAGTTGCAGCGCCTGCAATGGTCGCTGCGCCATGCCTACGCCAACGTGCCGCACTACAAGCGCGCCTTCGACGCCAAGGGCGTGCACCCGGACGACCTGAAATCGCTCGCCGACCTGTCGAAGTTCCCCTTCACCGCCAAGAAGGACCTGCGCGACAACTACCCCTTCGGCATGTTCGCGGTGCCGCGCGAGCAGGTGGTGCGCGTACACGCCTCCTCGGGCACCACCGGCAAGCCGACCGTGGTCGGCTACACGCAGGGCGACGTAGCCCGCTGGGCCGACCTGGTGGCGCGCTCGATCCGCGCCGGCGGCGGCCGGCGTGGCGACATCGTGCACGTGGCCTACGGCTACGGCCTGTTCACCGGCGGCCTGGGCGCGCACTACGGCGCCGAGAAGCTGGGCTGCACGGTGATCCCGATGTCGGGCGGGCAGACCGAGAAGCAGGTGCAGCTCATCCTCGACTTCCGGCCCGACATCATCATGGTCACACCCAGCTACATGCAGGTGATCGTCGAGGAATTCCGCCGCCAGGGGCTGGACCCGCGCGAGATGTCGATCAAGGTCGGCATCTTCGGCGCCGAGCCCTGGACCGAGGCGATGCGCCGCGACATCGAGGCGGCCGCGGCCATCGACGCGGTCGACATCTACGGCCTGTCGGAAGTGATGGGCCCGGGCGTCGCCAGCGAGTGCATCGAGGCCAAGGACGGCCCGGTGATCTGGGAGGACCACTTCTACCCCGAGATCATCGACCCCGACAGCGGCGAGGTGCTGCCCGACGGCGCGGAAGGCGAGCTGGTCTTCACCACGCTGACCAAGGAGGCGCTGCCGGTGGTGCGCTACCGCACGCGCGACCTGACGCGCCTGCTGCCGCCGAGCGCGCGCAGCATGCGCCGCATCGGCAAGATCGTCGGGCGCAGCGACGACATGCTGATCATCCGCGGCGTCAACGTGTTCCCGACGCAGATCGAGGAGCTGATCCTCGCGCACGAGAAGCTCGGCGGCCAGTACCAGCTCGTCGTCACGCGCAACGGCCACCTCGACCACATCACGGTGCACTGCGAGGTGCGCGCCGACGCCGGCGCGGCCGGCACCGCCGAGCGGCGCGAGATCGGCGAGTGGCTGCAGCACCGCATCAAGACGCTGGTGGGCGTGAGCGCCGAGGTCGACGTCGGCCTGCCCGATTCGATCGAGCGCACGCTGGTGGGCAAGGCGCGGCGGGTGATCGACAAGCGCCCCAAGGGATAAGGAGCGACAAGACATGTACACGCAAGCGATGGACACGATGGCCCGCGAGGCCAAGGGCCAGGTGCAGGCCGTCAAGACGCCCGAAGAGCAGGCGCGCGAGGACGCCTTCGAGGCGCGCATCGACGCCGGCGAATTCATCGAGGCCAAGGACTGGATGCCCGAGCACTACCGCAAGACGCTGGTGCGCCAGATCAGCCAGCACGCGCACTCCGAGATCGTCGGCATGCTGCCCGAGGGCAACTGGGTGACGCGCGCGCCGACGCTCAAGCGCAAGGCCATCCTGCTGGCCAAGATCCAGGACGAGGGCGGCCACGGCCTGTACCTCTACGCCGCCGCCGAGACGCTGGGCGTGTCGCGCGACGAGCTGCTGGACGCGCTGCACAGCGGCCGCGCCAAGTACAGCTCGATCTTCAACTACCCGACGCTGAACTGGGCCGACGTGGGCGTGATCGGCTGGCTGGTCGACGGCGCGGCGATCATGAACCAGGTGCCGCTGTGCCGCTGCTCCTACGGGCCCTATGCGCGCGCGATGGTGCGCATCTGCAAGGAGGAGTCCTTCCACCAGCGCCAGGGCTTCGACGCGCTGCACGTGATGATGAGCCGGGGCACCGAGGCGCAGCGCGCGATGGTGCAGGACGCGGTGAACCGCTGGTGGTGGCCGAGCCTGATGATGTTCGGCCCGCCGGACGCCGAATCGACGCACGGCGTGCAGTCGATGCGCTGGGGCATCAAGCGCATCGGCAACGACGAGCTGCGCCAGAAGTTCATCGACGCCACCGCGCAGCAGGCGCAGGTGCTGGGCGTGACGCTGCCCGACCCCGATCTGAAGTGGAACGAGGCGCGCGGCAGCCACGACCACGGCCCGATCGACTGGGATGAATTCTGGAACGTCGTCAACGGCCACGGCCCCTGCAACCGCGAACGCCTGGCCGACCGCGTCAAGGCCTGGGACGACGGCGCCTGGGTGCGCGAGGCGGCGATCGCGCACGAACGCAAGAAGCAACTCAAGGAGGCAGCATGAAGCACCGCATGTTCAGCGCGGCGAGCCCGGCGCCCGGCCGCCCGAAGCCGGGCGAGATCCCCTCGGGGGATCGGCCGACGTACCCGTCGGACGAGGGGCTGTCATGAGAAACGAATGGCCCCTGTGGGAAGTGTTCGTGCGCAGCAAGAGCGGGCTGGACCACAAGCACTGCGGCAGCCTGCACGCCAGCGACGCGGCGATGGCGATCCAGATGGCGCGCGACGTCTACACGCGCCGCCAGGAGGGCGCGAGCGTGTGGGTGGTGCGCTCGGAGCAGATCGTCGCCAGCGACCCCGACACCAAGGACATGTTCTTCGAGCCGGCCGAGGACAAGGTCTACCGCCACCCGACCTTCTACAAGCTGCCGGCCGACGTGGACCACATGTGATGGATACCAAGCCCGACTACATCCTGCAGTACGTCTTGAGGATTGCCGACGCCTGCCTGATCCACGGCCAGCGCCTCGGCGAATGGTGCGGCCACGCGCCGATCATCGAGGAGGACATCGCGCTGACCAACGTCGCGCTCGACCACATCGGGCAGGCGCGCGCGCTGCTGACGCTGACCGGCGAGATCGAGGGCCGCGGCCGCGACGAGGACACGCTCGCCTTCCTGCGCGACGAGCGCGACTACCGCAACGTGACCATGCTCGAGCTGCCCAACGGCGACTTCGCGCGCACGGTGCTGCGCGTGTTCCTGTGGGCCAGCTTCATGAAGGTGCTGTGCCAGGCATTGGCGACTTCGACCCATGCGCAACTCGCCGCGATCGCCGCCAAGACGCTCAAGGAAGTGCGCTACCACCAGCAGCACAGCGGCGACTGGGTGGTGCGGCTGGGCGACGGCAGCGACGAATCGGCGCGCCGCATCAACGAGGCGCTGAACCTGCTGTGGCCCTACGCGGCCGAGTGGTTCGCCGACGACGCCATCGACGCGCAGGCGCAGGCCAGCGGCCTGGGCCCGGCCTGGAGCACGCTGAAGAACGCCTGGCTGGCCGAGCTGCGGCCGGTGTTCGCGGCGGCGAACCTGGCGCCGCTGGCCGACACACCCTTCCGCTCCACCGGCAAGCGCGGCGTGCACAGCGAGCACATGGGCTTCCTGCTCGCCGAGATGCAGACGCTGCCGCGCAGCTTCCCCGGAGCCGCATGGTGAACGCCGCGCAGGCCTGGGCGACGCTCGCGCAGGTGCCCGACCCCGAGGTGCCGGTGCTCTCGGTGGTCGACCTGGGCATCGTGCGCGAGGTCGACGTGGCCGGCGACGACGAGGTGGCGGTGACGCTGACGCCCACCTACTCCGGCTGCCCGGCCACCGAGGTGATCCAGGCCGCGGTGGTGGAGGCCTTGAAGAAGGCCGGCGCGCGCGAGGTCAGGGTCACCACCACGCTCGACCCGCCCTGGACCACCGACTGGATCACGCCCGAAGCCGCCGAGCGGCTGCGCGCCTACGGCATCGCGCCGCCGCACCTGCGCGCCGCTGAGGCGCAGACGCTGCGCTTCCATCCGAAGAACATCGCCTGCCCGCGCTGCGGCAGCCTGAACACGCAGCGGCTGTCGGCCTTCGGCGCGACGGCCTGCAAGGCGCTGCACCGCTGCCTCGACTGCCTGGAACCCTTCGAACACTTCAAGCCCATATGACAACCCCCCGCAGCGCCTGCGGCGCTCCCCCCAAGGGGGCGCCGCCAGCGGCCCGGCGCAGCCGGTTCCGCGGCGACCGCTTGGTCACAGCGCGGCATGCACCGATATGAGCGACGAGAGACACAAACGATGAGCCTGCAATTCCACGACCTGCCGGTGAAGAGCATCGCGCGCGACGCCGACGCGCTGGTGGTCGGTTTCGGCGTGCCCGAGCCGCTGCGCGAGGCGTTCGCCTTCGAGCCCGGCCAGTACCTGACGCTGCGCGCCGACGTGAACGGCGAGGACCTGCGCCGCTCGTACTCGATCTGCAGCGCGCCCGAGGACGGCGAGCTGCGCGTCGGCATCCGGCTGCTGCCCGGCGGCGCCTTCTCGGGCTGGGCGGCGCAGCGGCTCGCGGCCGGCCAGACACTGCAGGTGATGCCGCCGCAGGGCCGCTTCACGCTGGCGCCCGACCCGGCCGCGCGGCGCCACCTGCTCTTCATCGCCGCCGGCAGCGGCATCACGCCGATGCTGTCGCTGATCCGCACGCTGCTGGCGCGCGAGCCCGGCACGCGCTGCACGCTGGTCTACGGCAACCGGCGCCTGGCGACCATGATGTTCAAGGAAGAACTGGAAGACCTGAAAGACCGCTACCTGCGGCGCTTCACGCTGCTGCCGGTGTTCTCGCGCGAGGTGCAGGACGCGCCGCTGTTCAACGGCCGGCTCGACGAGGAACGCGTCGGCGAGTTCCTGCGCACGCTGGTGCCGGCCGAGAGCGTCGACCAGGTCTTCGTCTGCGGGCCGGCCGGCATGCTCGACGGCGCCGTCGCGGCGCTCGAGAAGGCCGGACTCGCCGCCGAGCGCATCCACGTCGAGCGCTTCGGCGACGTCAACGCCGCCACCGCGCACCACGTCGAGGAAGGCGACGCCGACCACGCCAAGGTGGCGCTGGTGATCGACGGCTTGACGCGCGAGGTGGAGTTCCGCCTGTCCGACCTGTCCATCCTCGACGCCGCGCGGCGCATGGGCTTCGACGTGCCCTACGCCTGCAAGGCCGGCGTGTGCTCCACCTGCAAGGGCAAGGTGCTGGACGGCCAGGTGCGCATGGACCGCAACCTCGCGCTCACCGAGGCCGAGGTGGCGCAGGGCTTCGTGCTGTGCTGCCAGGCGCACCCGACCACCGACAGCGTGACCATCACGCTGGACGAGCGCTGAGGCCTCGCACGGCACCCGCATGGCACGCGCCCGCTCCGCCGACTACGCGCTGAACCGCGAGGCCATCGTGCGCAGCGCCGCGCGGCTGTTCGCGCAGCGCGGCTACCCCGGGACCTCGATGAGCGACCTGGCGCGCGAGTGCGGCATCTCCAAGGCGCTGCTGTACCACTACGTCAGCGACAAGTACGAGCTGCTGCGCGAGATCACCGAGGGCCACGTCAGCCGGCTCGAGGCGATCATCGGCGAGGTCGAGGCGCTGCGCCTGCCCGCGCCGGCGCGGCTGCGCGAGCTGATCCGCCGCTTCGTGCACGAGTACGCGCAGGCGCGCCACGACCACGGCGTGCTGACGCAGGACGTGAAGTTCCTCGAGCCGCGCGACCGCAGCCGCGTGCTGAAGAAGGAGCGCGCCGTGGTGGCCGCCTTCGCCGTCGCGATCGGCCAGGCGCGCCCCGAACTGGCGCGCGCCGCGCTCGCCAAGCCGCTGACCATGCTGCTGTTCGGCATGATCAACTGGATGTTCACCTGGCTGAAGCCGAACGGCGCGCTGGCGCACGACGACGTGGCGCCCATCGTCGCCGACCTGTTCCTCGGCGGGCTCGGCGCCGTGCAGGCGCCGGCCGCCGTGCTGGTAGAAGCCCGGGACTGATTCGTCGACCGATCAGTCGATAATTTTCCGCACCCCGCTCTCAAGGAGACAGAAGATGAAGTTCCAGCGACTGCTGCTCGTCGCCGCGCTCACGATGGCCGGCGCCGCCCAGGCCCAGATCAAGGTCGGCGTCACGGTCTCGGCCACCGGGCCGGCCGCCTCGCTCGGCATCCCCGAGAAGAACACCATCGACCTGATGCCCAAGACCATCGCCGGGCAGAAGGTCGAGTACATCGTGCTCGACGACGGCTCCGACACCACCAGGGCCGTGGCCAACACCCGCAAGCTGATCACCGAGGACAAGGTCGACGTCGTGCTCGGCTCGACCGTCACGCCGAACTCGCTGGCGATGATCGACGTGGTGGCCGAGGCGCAGGTGCCGATGATCTCGATGGCCGCCTCGGCACGCATCGTCGAGCCGGTGGACGCCAAGAAGCGCTGGGTGTTCAAGACGCCGCAGAACGACATCATGATGTCGCTGGCGATCGCCGCGCACATGGCCAACAACGGCGTCAAGACGGTCGGCTTCATCGGCTTCGCCGACGCCTACGGCGAGGGCTGGTACGGCGAGTTCGCCAAGGTGGCCTCGCTCAAGGGCCTGCAGATCGTCGCCAACGAGCGCTACGCGCGCACCGACACCGCCGTCACCGGCCAGGTGCTGAAGATCATGGCCGCCAAGCCCGACGCCGTGCTGGTGGCCGGCTCGGGCACGCCGGCGGCGCTGCCGCAGAAGACACTCAAGGAGCGCGGCTACGCCGGCAAGTACTACCAGACGCACGGCGTGGCCAACGCCGACTTCCTGCGCGTCGGCGGCAAGGACGTCGACGACACCTTCCTGCCCTCCGGCCCGGTGCTGGTGGCCGACCAGTTGCCTGCCTCCAACCCGGTGAAGAAGACGGCGATGGCCTACGTGCAGGCCTACGAGGCGGCGCACGGCAAGGGCTCCGCCTCGACCTTCGGCGCGCACGCCTGGGACGCCGGTCTGCTGATGACCGCCGCGGTGCCGGCGGCGCTGAAGAAGGCCAGGCCGGGCACGGCCGAGTTCCGCATCGCGCTGCGCGACGCGATCGAGCAGGTCAAGAACATGCCCGGCGCGCACGGCATCTTCACGATGTCGCCCACCGACCACCTCGGCCTCGACCAGCGCGCCTACGTGATGGTCAAGATCGTCGACGGCGCCTGGAAATATCAACCCTGATGACCGCGGCGCCCCCGAGCTCGCCTCGCTCGCGCCCCCCCGAGGGGGAGCCAGCGCGCTTGGGACGGCCCGGCGCGCGCTGATGCACTTCGACGCGGTGATCGTCGGCGCGGGAGCGGCCGGCCTTCACTGCGCCGCGATGGCCGGGCAGCTCGGCGCGCGCGTGCTGCTGCTCGACCACTCGCCCAAGGTGGCGGAGAAGATCCGCATCTCCGGCGGCGGGCGCTGCAACTTCACCAACCGCGACGCCACGCCGGCGCAGTTCCTCTGCGCCAACCCGCACTTCTGCCGCTCGGCGCTGGCGCGCTACACGTCGGCCGACTTCATCGCGCTGGTCGAGCGCCACGGCATCCGCTGGCACGAGAAGCACAAGGGCCAGCTCTTCTGCGACCGCTCGGCCGAGGACATCGTGCAGATGCTGCTGGCCGAGTGCGCGGCCGGCGGCGTGCAGCGCCGCCAGCCCTGCGCCGTGCACGCGGTGCGCCGCGGCGACGGCGGCTTCGAGCTGGACACCGACGGCGGGCCGGTGCGCTCGCCCCGGCTGGTGGTCGCCACCGGCGGGCTCTCGATCCCGAAGATCGGCGCCAGCGACTTCGGCCACCGGCTGGCCGCGCGCTTCGGCCACGGCATCGTGGCCACGCGCCCCGGCCTGGTGCCGCTGACCTTCGCGGCGGCCGACTGGGCGCCCTTCGTGACGCTGGCCGGCATCTCGCTGGAGGTCGGCATCGAAGCCGGCGCCGCCCCGGCGCGCGGGCGCTTCGTCGAAGACCTGCTCTTCACGCACCGCGGCCTGTCGGGCCCGGCGGTGCTGCAGGCCTCCAGCTACTGGCGCGAAGGCGAGCCGTTGCGGCTCGACCTGGCGCCCGGCCGCGACCTGGCCGCGGAACTGCTGGCCGCCAAGAAAGGTGCGCGCCGCCAGCTCGGCAGCGAACTGGCCGAGCGGCTGCCGCGCCGCCTCGCCGAGGCCTGGCTGGCGGCGCGCCCCGGCTGGGCGGCGCGGGCGCTGGCCGAGATGCGCGACGCCGAGCTGCGCGAGCTGGCGGACGGCCTGCAGGCCTGGACCATCACGCCCGACGGCAGCGAGGGCTACCGCAAGGCCGAGGTGACGCTGGGCGGCGTAGACACCCGCGAGCTGAACCAGCAGACCATGGAAAGCCGGCGCGTGCCCGGCCTGTACTTCATCGGCGAGGTGGTCGACGTGACCGGCTGGCTCGGCGGCTACAACTTCCAGTGGGCCTGGGCCAGCGCCGCGGCCTGCGCCCGGGCCCTGGGCGCCGCCACGGCGACAGGCTTGCAGGGTTCGGCTTCCGGCATATAATCGTGGTCTTTGCTGGCAAACCCGCGCCGCGATTGCGGCGGCCGATCCTGGCGGGAACTCCGGACCCTCCGGCCAGGAACGCACCGCAACACCGAGCGCAACTCAACCCCAACCGTTCTACATGACTACGATTCGCGTCAAAGAAAACGAGCCGTTCGACGTGGCACTGCGCCGCTTCAAGCGCACCATCGAGAAACTCGGGCTGCTGACCGACCTGCGCGCCCGCGAGTTCTACGAGAAGCCCACCGCCGAGCGCAAGCGCAAGAAGGCCGCGGCCATCAAGCGCCATTTCAAGCGCGTTCGCAGCATGCAACTGCCCAAGAAGCTCTATTGAGCTTCCGGCGCATGCATCATCGAAGCCCGCAGCCCTGCGGGCTTTGTCGCTTCTGGAGACGGGCATGAGCCTGAAGGACCGCATCACCGAAGACATGAAGGCCGCCATGCGCGCCAAGGACGCCGCGCGGCTGCTGACCATCCGTGGCCTGCTCGCCGCGCTCAAGCAGAAGGAAGTCGACGAGCGCGTCACGCTCGACGACGCGGCCGTGGTCGGCATCGTCGACAAGCTGATCAAGCAGCGCAAGGACTCGATCGCCCAGTTTTCCGCCGCCGGCCGCGGCGACCTGGTCGACAAGGAAACGGCCGAGCTGCAGGTGCTCGAAGGCTACCTGCCGGCGCGGCTGTCGGCCGGGCAGATCGCCGCGCAGGTGGCGGCGCTGGTGGCCGAACTCGGCGCCGCCGGCCCGACCGACATGGGCAAGGTGATGGGCGCGGCCAAGGCGAAGTTCGCCGGCCAGGCCGACATGAGCCTGGTGTCCGCGGCGGTCAAGCAGGCGCTGTCGCGCTGAAGGGGTCACGGCATGATTCCGCTGCGACAACTGCTGCGCAACGTGGCGCCCGACGTCTGCGTCGCCCCGCAGCTCGAACCCGCCGCGATGGCCGAGCTGGCCGCGCTGGGCTTCAAGAGCGTGGTGAACAACCGGCCCGATTACGAAGAAGGCCCCGACCAGCCGACCGACGCCCAGATGGCCGCCGCCGCCGCGGCCGCCGGCCTCGCCTACGCCTACCTGCCGGTGCAGCCGGCCTACCAGTCGCCCGAGGAGATCGCGCGCATGGCCGCGCTGCTGGCCAGCCTGCCGCGCCCCATGGTGGCCTTCTGCCGCAGCGGCACGCGCTCGGGCAAGCTCTACGCCGCAGCGACGGCACGCTGAAGGAGACAAGCCTTGATGAAGACCCTGCTCGCCTTCTCCCGGCTGGTGGACGGCCTGTCGGACCGCTTCGCCTGGATCGCCAAGTGGGCCGTCGTGATCTCGTGCCTCATCAGCGCCGGCAACGCCGTGGTGCGCTACGGGCTGGACTACAGCTCGAACGCCTGGCTCGAGATCCAGTGGTACCTGTTCGCCGCCTGCGTGATGCTGGGCGCGGCGCAGGTGATGCGCGTCAACGAGCACGTGCGCGTCGACCTGCTGTACAGCCGGTTGTCCGGCCGCGGCCAGGCCCTGCTCGACCTGGCCGGCTTCACGCTGTTCGTGCTGCCGACGATGGTGGTGATGATCTGGTACGCGTGGCCGCTGTTCCTCGGCATGCTGCGCAGCGGCGAGATGTCGGGCAACATCGGCGGGCTGATCCGCTGGCCCGCGATGGCGATGCTGCCGCTGGGCTTCGCGCTGCTGCTGCTGCAGGCGCTGTCGGAGATCATCAAGCGCGTCGCCTGGCTGCGCCACGAGTACCACGGCGACTTCCACTACGAGAGGCCGCTGCAATGAGCATGGAAAACTTCGCGCCGCTGATGTTCGCGGCGCTGGTGGTGGTGCTGCTGGTCGGCTTCCCGGTGGCGTTCTCGCTGTCGGCGCTCGGGCTGGCGTGCGGCTTCTTCGCCGTCGAGATGGGCTGGTTCCCGGCCTCGTTCATGAGCGCGCTGCCGCTGAACGTGTTCGGCATCCTGTCCAACGAGCTGCTGCTGGCGATCCCCTTCTTCACGCTGATGGGCGCGGTGCTCGAGAAGTGCGGGCTGGCCGAGGACATGCTCGATTCGATGGGGCAGTTGTTCGGCCCGGTGCGCGGCGGGCTGGGCTACTCGGTGATCATCGTCGGCTTCATCCTCGGCGCGATCACCGGCACGGTGGCCGGCCAGGTGATCGCGATGGCGATGATCTCGCTGCCGGTGATGATGCGCTACGGCTACGACATGCGCTACGCCACCGGCGTGCTGGCCGCCTCGGGCACCATCACGCAGCTCGTGCCACCCTCGCTGGTGCTGATCGTGATGGCCGACCAGCTCGGCCGCTCGGTGGGCGACATGTACAAGGGCGCCTGGGGCCCGTCGATCCTGCAGGTGCTGATCTTCGCGCTCTACACCTTCCTGGTCGCGCGCGTGCGCCCGGCGCACGTGCCGGGCGTGCCGAGGTCGGCGCGCACGCTCGACGGCTGGGCGCTGTGGGCCAAGTGCCTGCGCGGCATCATCCCGTCGGCGATCCTGATCTTCGCGGTGCTCGGCAGCATGGGCGGCCTGCCCTGGATGGAACACGCGGTGGCCACGCCCACCGAGGCCGGCGCGATGGGCGCGGTCGGCGCGCTGATCCTCGCGGCCATCCATCGCCGGCTCGACTGGAAGCTGCTGAAGGACTCGGCGCTGGGCACGATGCGCGTCACCGCGATGGTGGTGTTCATCCTGATCGGCTCGCGCGTGTTCTCGCTGGTGTTCCAGGGCGTCGACGGCGCGAAGTGGGTCGAGCACATGCTCTCCGACCTGCCCGGCGGCCAGATCGGCTTCCTGCTGTTCGTCAACGTCTTCATCTTCTTCCTGGCGTTCTTCCTCGACTTCTTCGAGATCGCCTTCATCATCCTGCCGCTGCTCGGCCCGGTGGCGCACAAGCTGGGCATCGACCTGGTGTGGTTCGGCGTGCTGCTGTGCGTGAACATGCAGACCTCGTTCATGCACCCGCCGTTCGGCTTCGCTCTGTTCTACCTGCGCGGAATCGCCGACTCGCTGTTCAAGAACGGATCACTGCCGCGCAAGGTGGAGTCGCGCGACATCTACCTCGGCGCGATCCCGTGGGTGGTGATGCAGTTGCTGCTGGTGCTGATCGTGATCTTCGTGCCGCAGACGGTGACGGTCTTCCTCGACAAGGAGGTCGAGATCGACGTCGACAAGGTGAAGATCGAGGCGCCGGTCGCGCCCGAGGACGCCGACGAGCCGGACATGGACACCGACGACCTGTTCAAGACCGAGCCGGCGGCCTCGGCGCCCGGCGGTTGAGCGAGGGCGGGGTTCTCGAAAGCGCCGCCTTCCCGCGCACGCTGCGCTGGGGGGCGTTCGCGCTGATCGGGCTGGTGGTCGTGGCGGCGCTGCGCGCGCGCGCGGCGCTGGCCGGGGCCGCGTGGTCGGCCGGCGGCATCGCGCTGCTGGCCGGCGCCTGGCTGCTGATCGCCTGGCTGGGCTACTGGCTGCAGGCCAGCCGCACGCGGCTGGACGGCGACACGCTGAGCCAGACCTGGCTGTGGCGCAAACAGGCGCGCGCGGCCGAGGTCACGCAGCTCAAGCTGGTGCACTGGCCGCGCCTGGAGTGGCTGGTCGCGCCGCGCCTGTTCGTGCGCCAGCGCAACGGTTCGATGCTGTGGTTCCACGCCGCAGACGCCGCGCTGCTGCGCGGCTTCTGCGAGCGTGTCGCGGCGCTCAGAGCTTCTGGGCCTGCATGAAGCGGTCGAAGGTCGACTCGGTGAAGCGGAACCAGAGGTTCTCTTCGGCGAGGAACTTGGCGTAGTCGGTGTAGACCTTCTTCCACTCCGGGTTGGTGGCCGACAGGTCGGCGTAGATCTGCTGCGCCGACTTGAACGCGGCCTTCATCACGTCCTGCGAGAACGGACGCAGCTTGGTGCCGGCGCCGACGAGCTGCTTCAGCGCGATCGGGTTCTTGACGTCGTACTTGGCCGTCATGCTGACGTGCGCGTGCGAGGCGGCCGCCTCGATGACGGCCTTGTAGTCGGCCGACAGGCCTTCCCAGGCCTTGCTGTTGATGTAGAAGTCGAGCTGCGGGCCGCCTTCCCACCAACCGGGGTAGTAGTAGAACGGTGCCACCTTGTTGAAGCCGAGCTTCTGGTCGTCGTAGGGGCCGACCCATTCGACGGCGTCCAGCGTGCCCTTCTCGAGCGCGGGGTAGAGGTCGGAGCCGGGCAGCGACTGCGGCACCACGCCGAAGGACTCGAGCACCCGGCCGCAAAACGGGTTGGTGCGGAACTTCAGGCCCTTGAGGTCGGCCACCGACTTGATCTCCTTGCGGAACCAGCCGCCCATCTGCGCGCCGGTGTTGCCGCCCGGCAGGTTGACGATGTTGTACTTGGCGTAGAACTCGCGCATCAGCTTCAGGCCGTTGCCCTCGTAGGTCCAGGCCGTCATCTGGCGCGCGTTGAGGCCGAAGGGCACCGCGCAGCCGAGGCAGAAGGTCGGGTCCTTGCCGTAGAAGTAGTACGGCGCGGTGTGCGCCATCTCGACGGTGGCGCCCTGCACGCCGTCGACCACGCCGAAGGCCGGCATCAGCTCGCCGCCGGCATGCACCGAGATCTGGAACTTGCCGCCGGTCATGTCGCTGACCTGCTTGGCGAACACCTCGGCGGTGCCGAAGATGGTGTCGAGCGACTTCGGGAAGCTCGACGCGAGGCGCCAGCGCACATTGGCCTGCGCGTGCACGACGGCGGGGGCGGCACCGGCCGCGAGCACGCCGGCGATGCCGGCGCCATGGATGAATGAACGACGTTCCATTCGGAATCTCCTGGGGCGAACGCGAGAAATTGAAGGGTAGAACGCAGGGATTCTAGGCATGCGCGGGGCCGCGCCGCGCACGGTGTTTTCCCCCTCGCGAGGCCGCCGGCTCAGCTTCCGGCCAGCTTCATGCGCTCGACCAGGATCGAGCCGGTGGTCTTGGCGCCGCCGGTGTAGACGTCGGCGCCGACGGCGACGATGCCCGCGAGCATCTGCTTCAGGTTGCCGGCGATCGTGACCTCGTGCACCGGGTGCGCGATGCGCCCGCCCTCGACCCAGAAGCCGGCCGCGCCGCGCGAGTAGTCGCCGGTGACCGTATTGACGCCCTGCCCCATCAGCTCGATGACGAACAGGCCGCGGCCTAGCTTGCGCAGCATCGCGTCCAGGTCGTCGCCGGGCTGCGTCAGGCGGCTGGTCAGCGTCAGGTTCTGCGAGCCGCCGGCGTGACCGGTGGTGCGCATGCCGAGCTTGCGCGCCGAGTAGCTCGACAGGAAGTAACCCTGCAGCACGCCGCCGCGCACCACGTCGCGCGCGCGCGTGACCACGCCCTCGTCGTCGAAGGGCGCGCTGCCCTTGCCGCGCGGGATGTGCGGGTCTTCGCGCAGGTCGAGGTGCGGCGCGAGCACCGGCTTGCCCAGGCTGTCGAGCAGGAAGCTCGACTTGCGGTACAGCGCGCCGCCGCTGGTGGCCTGCACCAGCGAGCCGATCAGCCCGGCCGCGACGGTGGACTCGAACAGCACCGGCACCTCGGCCGTGGCCACCTTGCGCGCGCGCAGGCGCGACAGCGCGCGTTCGGCGGCATAGCGCCCGATCGCCTCGGGCGCGGCCAGGTCGTCGCTGGCTCGCATCGAGCTGTACCAGGCGTCGCGCTGCATGTCGCCGCCGCCGCGCGCGCGCTCGGAAGCGATGGGCGCCACCGAGATCGAATGGCGCGAGCTGGCGTAGCCGCCGCGGAAGCCGCGGCTGTTGGCCATGAAGAAGTGCGACTGCTGCGCCGAGACGCCGGCGCCGTCGGAGTTGGTGATGCGCCTGTCGGTCTCCAGCGCCGCGGCCTCGCAGCGCCGCGCGATCTCGACCGCCTGCTCGGCGACCAGCGGCCAGGGGTGGTACAGGTCGAGCTCGCGCTCGGCGGCGGCGCCGAAGGCGAGGTCTTCCACCTCGGGCAGCCCGGCGGCCGGATCCTCGGCGGTGAAGCGCGCGATGTCGTGCGCGGCGCGCACCGTCTGCTCCAGCGCGGTGCGCGAGAAGTCGGAGGTGCTGGCGTTGCCGCGCCGCTTGCCGACGTAGACGGTGATGCCGAGCGACTTGTCGCGGTTGCGCTCGACGTTCTCGACCTCGCCCTTGCGCACGCTGACCGACAGGCCGACGCCCTCGGACACCTCGACGCCAGCCTCGCCGGCGCCGAGCGTGCGGGCCAGCGCCAGCGCGTCCTCGGCGAGTTGCTGGAACTGCGCGCGGCTGTGGGCGAAGCCGCGGTCGTGGATGTCGGTCATGAAGGGGGCTCGAAGGGGCGCGGGCTATCATACCCAGCCGCCTGCGCAGCCCGCCCTCCCGCGCAGCACAAGCCACCCGATGCACGACCTCGACCCGACACCGTCCGCCCCCGAGCGCCCCAGCAAGACGCAACGAAAGAAGGCCTCGCACGAGCTGCAGGATCTCGGCGAGGCGCTGGTGGCGCTGCCCGAGGCGCGCGTGCGCGACCTCGACATCCCCGAGGGCCTGCGCGACGCGGTGCACGAGTACCGCCGCACGCGCTCGCACGAGGGCCGGCGGCGCCAGATGCAATACATCGGCAAGCTGATGCGCGGCGCGGACACCGCGCCGATCCGCCAGGCCGTGCTCGACATGCAGCTCGGCCGCGCCAAGGACTCGCTGGCGCTGCACGAGGCCGAGCGCTGGCGCGCCGAACTGGTCGCCGACGACGCGGGCGTCGGCGCCTTCGTGCGGCAGTTCCCCGCCGCCGACACGCAGCAACTGCGCAGCCTGGTGCGCGCCGCGCGCAAGGACGCCGCGCTCGCGCCCGAGCAGCGCAGCGGGCGGGCCTACCGCGAGCTGTTCCAGTTCATCAAGCAGGTACGCGACGAGCATGAGTGAGCAGGGTTTCGATCCGGTGCGCATCGGCCTGGTGTCGATCAGCGACCGTGCCTCGGCCGGCGTCTACGAAGACCAGGGCATCCCGGCCCTGCAGGCGTGGCTGGGCCGTGCGCTGCGCAACCCCATCGCCTGGGAGACGCGGCTGATTCCCGACGAGCAGGACGGCATCAGCGCCACGCTGCGCGAGCTGGTCGACGCCGCGAAGTGCGACCTGGTGCTGACCACCGGTGGCACCGGCCCGGCGCCGCGCGACGTGACGCCCGAGGCCACGCTGGCGGTGGCCGACCGCGTTCTGCCCGGCTTCGGCGAGCAGATGCGCCAGATCGGCCTGAGCTTCGTGCCCACCGCCATCCTGTCGCGCCAGGTGGCGGTGATCCGCGCCAAGGCGCTGATCGTCAACCTGCCCGGCCAGCCCAAGGCCATCGCCGAGACGCTGGAAGGCTTGAAGGAACGCGGCGTGTCCGGCATCTTCGCCGCCGTGCCCTACTGCGTCGACCTGATCGGCGGCCCCTACCTGGAAACCGACGCGGCCGTGTGCGCGGCCTTCCGGCCGAAAAACGCCATCCGCCCGAACCACCCATGAACTTCCCGCTTCGCGCCGCACGGGTGTGCGCCGCCGTGCTCCTTCTCGCCACCGCCTCGGCGGCGCGACCCCAGGAGCCGATCGTCGACTACCGCGTCGTCCCGGGCGACACGCTGATCGAGCTGTCGAAGACGGTCTTCGCCGGCCCGCGGGCCTGGCGAGAGATCGCCCGGCTGAACCGCCTGCCCGACCCGGACCTGATCCTGCCCGGCCAGGTGCTGCGCGTGCCGCTGCGGCTGATGCGCATGCAGCGGCTGCCGGTGACGCTGGCCAGCAGCGTCGGCGAGGTGCGCGTGGGCGGCGCCGCGGCGCCGGCCGGCGGCGCGCTGGCCGAGGGCCAGCAGGTCGAGACCGGCGCCGCCGGCTCGGCCGTGCTGGTGCTGGCCGACGGCTCGCGCGTGCGCATGCCGCCGTCCACCCTGGCCGAGATCGTGTCCAGCCGCGCGCCCGGCGCCGACGAGGCGCAGGCCTCCCGGCGCGCCGCCGACGGCTGGTTCGCCGGCGGCATGCGCCTGCTGCGCGGCTCGGTCGAGGTGCTCGCGACCAAGCTCCGGCGCAGCCAGCCGCTCGAAGTGGAAACGCCGACCGCCGTGGTGGGCGTGCGCGGCACGCAGTACCGCGTGGCGCTCGACACCGACAGCGCCATCACCACGCGCAGCGACGTGCTGGAAGGCAAGGTGCGCCTCGAATCGCCGCGGCGCACCAATGGCGCCGACATCCCGGCCGGCTTCGGCGCGACCATGGACACCAGCGGCCGCAGGCCGGTGCCGGTCGAACTGCCCGGCCCGCCCGACCTCGGCGCGCTGCCCGAGCGCTTCGAGCGTCCGCTGGTGCGCTTCACGCTGCCGGCCGAGACCAGCGCCTTGCACCTGCAGGTGGCGCAGGACGAGGCCTTCGAGCGCATCGTCGCCGACCTGCACGCGCAGCCCGGCGCCGAGGTGAGCATCGCCGGCCTGGGCGACGCGCGCTGGTTCCTGCGCGCGCGCCGCGTCGGCGACCAGGGTGTCGAGGGCTACGACGCGGTGCGGCCCTTCGTGCTGAAGGCGCGCCCCGAGCCGCCGGCCTCGAGCACGCCGCGCGCCGGCAGCACGCAGCCGGCCGGCCCGGTGGAGTTCCAGTGGTCGCCGCATCCCGACGCCCGCACGGCGCGCCTGCAGGTGGCGCGCGACGAGGCCTTCCAGAACATCGTCACCGAGCGCGAGGGGCTGGAAGGCGGCCAGGTCACGCTGAACATCGGCGAGCCCGGCACTTACCACTGGCGACTGGCGAGCGTGCGCGCCGATGGCGACCAGGGCCCGTTCGGCGACGCGCAGCGCTTCGAGCTGCTGCCGCCGACACGCGACTGGCGCTTCCTGTGGATCCTCGCGCCGCTGCTGCTGGGGGCGCTGCTGCTGGTGCGGCGCGCGCGCCGCGCTACTTCACGAGGCGGTTGAGCGTCTCGGCGTCGAACCGCTCGGTGGTGTGCGCCTCGTCGGGCACGCAGTCGGTCGTGGGCAGTTCGCGCGAGCGCTGCGAGAGCTTCTCGATCGCCTGCCACAGCAGCGCGATCTGGTGCTCGTGGCCGGCGGCGTTGTCGATCAGGCCCTTCATCGCCTGCGCCACCGGGTCGTCGCCCTGCGTCACGCCGTAGGCCGAGAAGCCCATGCGCGCCGAGGCCTCCTCGCGCGCCGCGTCGACGCGGGCTTCGATGATGCGCGCCGGGTTGCCCACCGCGGTGGCGCCGGGCGGCACCGGCTTGGTCAGCACCGCGCCCGAGCCGACGCGCGCGCCCGCACCGACCGTGAAGCCGCCGAGGATGCAGGCGTTGGCGCCGACGATCACGCCGCGCTCCAGCGTCGGGTGGCGCTTGGCGCCGCGCACCAGCGAGGTGCCGCCGAGCGTGACGCCCTGGTAGATCGTGCAGTCGTCGTGCACCTCGGCCATCTCGCCGATCACGACGCCCATGCCGTGGTCGATGAAGACGCGCCGGCCGATGCTCGCGCCGGGGTGGATCTCGATGCCCGTCAGCCAGCGGCCGAGGTGGGACAGGAAACGCCCCAGCCAGTGCCACTTCGCCCGCCACGCCGCGCGCGCCCAGCGGTGGATCACCAGCGCGTGCAGGCCCGGATAACAGGTCAGCACCTCCCAGCGCGAGCGCGCCGCAGGGTCGCGCTCGAGGATGCAGTCGATGTCTTCACGCAGGCGCTGGAACATGGCGCCAGTGTAGTGCTCAGCCGCGCGGCCTGCCGACGAAGCGGGCGATGCCGCGCAGGATGTCGACCTCCTCGCGGCTCAACTGCGCGCGGTTGGCGAGCTGGTTCAGGCGCGGCAGCAGCTTCTTCGGCGCCGCCGGGTCGAGGAAGCCGATCTCCACCAGCGTGCGCTGCCAATGCTCCAGCAGGCCCTGCACCGAGGCCGCGTCGGCCGTCACCGGCGCGGCGGTGCGCGGCTCGACCGCGAAGCCGCCCAGCGCCTCGCGCCAGTCGTAGGCGATCAACTGCACCGCCTGCGCGAGATTGAGCGAGCCGTAGTCGGCGCGTGTCGGGATGCTCAGGCAGGCGTGGCAGCGGTAGACGTCCTCGTTGGCCATCCCGAAGCGCTCCGAGCCGAACAGGAAGGCCACGCGCCGCCGCGACGGCGCGAGCGTGGCGAACAGCGCGCGCGGCGCATGCGTCGGCGGGCCGAAGTCGCGCGGCGTCATCGCGGTGGCGCAGAGGTAATCCACGCCCTGCAGCGCCTCGGGCAGCGTGGCCACCACGCGCGTGGCGGCGAGCACGTCGGTGGCGCCGCTGGCCATCGCCACGGCCTCGTCGCGCGTGTGCGCCTGCGCGTCGCGCGGCGCCACCAGCCACAGCTCGCAAAAGCCCATCACCTTGATCGCGCGCGCCGCCGCGCCGACGTTGCCGGGGTGGCTGGTGCCGATCAGGATGAAGCGCGTCGGGTCCGGTGCTTGCATGGGGTCGCGGCTAAAATCACGATTATCCGCAGCGGCCCGCCGGCGAAGGCCGGCGCCGCGCCCGCTCTTTCCTTCCCGCCGGTCCCTCTCCTTCAGGCTGCCCCATGTCGCAAGCGCTCCACCCCATGCTCAACATCGCCATCAAGGCGGCACGCGGCGCCGGGGCGATCATCAACCGCGCCTCGCTCGACCTGGACCTGCTGAAGATCAACACCAAGGGACCGAACGACTTCGTCAGCGAGGTCGACCAGGCCGCCGAGCAGTCCATCATCGAGACCGTGCTGGCCGCCTACCCCGGCCACGGCATCCTCGCCGAGGAATCGGGTCGCAGCCACGGCGCGAAGGACAGCGACTACGTCTGGATCATCGACCCGCTGGACGGCACCACCAACTTCCTGCACGGCTTCCCGGTCTACGCGGTGTCGATCGCGCTGGCCTTCCGCGGCCAGGTGCAGCAGGCGGTGGTGTACGACCCGGCGCGCAACGACCTGTTCTATGCCAGCAAGGGCCGCGGCGCCTACTTGAACGACAAGCGCTTGCGGGCCTCGAAACGCACCCGGCTGTCGGACGCGCTGATCGGCACCGGCTTCCCGTTCCGCAAGGGCGACAACTTCAAGCGCTACGTGCAGATGTTCGAGGAAGTGATGCAGAACTGCGCCGGGCTGCGCCGCCCGGGCGCCGCCGCGCTCGACCTGTGCTACGTGGCCGCGGGCTGGTACGACGGCTTCTTCGAGACCGGCCTGAACCCCTGGGACGTCGCGGCCGGCTCGCTGATGATCACCGAGGCCGGCGGCCTGGTCGGCAACTTCACCGGCGAGGCCGACTACCTCTACCAGCGCGAGGTGGTGGCGGGCAACCCGAAGGTCTACGCGCAACTGGTGCAGATCCTGACGCCGTACACGCGCGTGATCAAGGCCGACGAGCCGGCCGCGGCATCGGCCGCCGCGGCGCCCGCGCCGGCCGAGACCACGCCGGAGCAGGCGCTGGCGGCGACGCTCGCGCCGGCCAGGAAGGCGCCGGTGCGCATCCGCAAGGAAGACGCCTCCCGCTGACGCACGACGCCCCGGAGACACGCGCACCGTGGACACGCCGACCGCGAAGCCCGCCTTCGACGGCCACACGCCGGTGATGCAGCAATACCTGCGCATCAAGGCCGAGTTCCCCGACACGCTCGTCTTCTACCGGATGGGCGATTTCTACGAGCTGTTCTACGACGACGCGCGGCGCGCCAACCGGCTGCTCGACATCACGCTGACCACGCGCGGCCAGAGCGGCGGCGAGCCGGTGGTGATGGCCGGCGTGCCGGTGCATTCGGTGGAGAGCTACCTCGCCAAGCTGATCAAGATGGGCGAGGCGGTGGCGATCTGCGAGCAGGTCGGCGACGTCGCCACCGCCAAGGGGCCGGTGGAGCGCAAGGTGGTGCGCGTGGTGACGCCCGGCACCGTGACCGACACCGAACTGCTCGCCGACAAGAGCGATGCGCTGCTGCTCGCGGTGGCGCGCCAGGGCAACGGCTTCGGCCTCGCCTGGCTGGCGCTGACGCAGGGCGAGCTGGGCCTGGCCGAATGCGGCGAGCGCGAGCTGGCGAGCTGGCTGGCGCGGCTGCAGCCCAGCGAGCTGCTGGTGCAGCGCGAGCACGGCAGCGCGACGCTGGCCGCGGCGCGCGCGCCGCTGACGGTGCGGCCCGACTGGCAGTTCGACAGCGCGCTCGGCGCGCGCAAGCTGTGCGAGCAGTTGCGCGTGGCCAACCTCGCCGGCTTCAACGCGCAGGACCTGGCGGCCGCGCAGGCCGCCGCGGCGGCGCTGCTCGCCTTCGCCGAGCACACGCAGGGCCAGTCACTGGCGCACGTGCGCACGCTGGCGGTGCGACGCGGCAGCGAGCTGCTCGAACTGCCGCCCACGACGCACCGCAACCTGGAGCTGACGCAGACGCTGCGCGGCGAGGACGCGCCCACGCTCTTCTCGCTGATCGACACCTGCCGCACCGGCATGGGCAGCCGCGCGCTGCGCCAGTGGCTGACGCAGCCGCTGCGCGAGCGCCGCGTCGCCTCGCAGCGCCACGACGCGATCGAGACGCTGCTGGACACCGAGCTCGACGCGCTGCGCGAGGCGCTGCGCGGCGTCAGCGACGTCGAGCGCAGCACCGCGCGCATCGCGCTGCGCCAGGTGCGCCCGCGCGAGCTGGCCGGGCTGCGCGGCACGCTGCAGGCGCTGCCGGCGCTGGTGGCGCGCGTGCCGCACGGCGCCACCGCGCTGCTCGACATGCTGTGGGAGGCGCTGCACCCGCCGCGCGAGATCGAGGCGCTGCTGGCCGCCGCGATCGCCGACGAGCCGGCCGTGCAGTTGCGCGACGGCGGCGTGATCGCGCCCGGCTTCGACGCCGCGCTCGACGAGCTGCGCGGCATCGGCGCCAACTGCGACGCCTACCTGCTCGACCTGGAGGCGCGCGAGCGCGGCCGCACCGGCATCGCCAACCTGCGCGTGCAGTTCAACAAGGTGCACGGCTTCTACATCGAGGTCACCAGCAGCGGCATCGACCGCGTGCCCGCCGACTACCAGCGCCGCCAGACGCTGAAGAACGCCGAGCGCTTCATCACGCCCGAGCTGAAGGCCTTCGAGGACAAGGCGCTGTCGGCGCAGGACCGCGCGCTGGCGCGCGAGAAGCTGCTGTACGAGCAGTTGCTCGACCAGTTGCAGGTGCACCTCGACCCGCTCGCCGCGCTGGCGCGCGGCCTGGCGAGCCTGGATGCGCTCGCGGCGCTGGCCGAGCGCGCGCGCACGCTGGGCTGGTGCCGGCCGGCGTTCGTCAAGGAGCCGTGCATCGCTATCGAGGCCGGCCGCCACCCGGTGGTCGAGGCGCGCCTGGCCGAGACCGGCGCCGGCGCCTTCATGGCCAACGACTGCCGGCTCGACGCGAACCGCCGCATGCTGGTGATCACCGGCCCGAACATGGGCGGCAAGAGCACCTTCATGCGCCAGGTGGCGCTGATCGTGCTGCTCGCGGCGATGGGCTCCTACGTGCCGGCGCGGGCCTGCCGGCTCGGGCCGGTCGACGCGATCCACACCCGCATCGGCGCGGCCGACGACCTGGCCAACGCGCAGTCGACCTTCATGCTCGAGATGACCGAGGCCGCCGCGATCGTGCACGGCGCCACCGAGCAGTCGCTGGTGCTGATGGACGAGATCGGCCGCGGCACGTCCACCTTCGACGGCCTGGCGCTGGCCGGCGCGATCGCCACGCAACTGCACGAGCGCAACCGCTCGTTCACGCTGTTCGCGACGCACTACTTCGAGCTGACCGAGTTCCCGGCCAAGCACGAGCGCGCGATCAACGTGCACGTCTCGGCCGCCGAAAGCGGCGACGACATCGTCTTCCTGCACGACATCCAGGCCGGCCCGGCCAGCCGCAGCTACGGCGTGCAGGTGGCGCGGCTGGCCGGCATGCCGCCCGGGCTGATCCGCCAGGCGCGCGCCACGCTGGAGGCGCTCGAAGCCGGCCAGCGCGCGCACGACGCGCAGTTCGACCTGTTCGCGTCGCCGCCGGCGCCCGCCGCGCGGCCGCCCTCCGAGGTGGAGGAGGCGCTCGCGGCGATAGACCCCGACACGCTCAGCCCGAAGGAAGCGCTGGACGCGCTCTACAAGCTCAAGACCCTGCAGAAGGATCCGCCATGACGTACTGCGTGGGCATCAAGCTCGATGCCGGCCTCGTGTTCCTGTCCGACTCGCGCACCAACGCGGGCCTGGACCAGATCAGCACCTACCGCAAGATGATGGTCTACGAGAAGGCCGGCGACCGTTTCATGGCGATGCTCTCGGCGGGAAACCTGTCGATCAGCCAGTCGGTGCGCGAGATCCTGCAGGCCGAGAAGATCGACAACCCGGGCGGCGAGCCGATCACGATCTGGAACGCCGCCAGCATGTTCGACGCCGCGCGCGTGCTGGGCAGCGCGGTGCGCCGCGTCTACGACCAGGACGGCCCCTCGCTGAAGAAGAGCGGCGTCGACTTCAACGCCTCGATGATCCTCGGCGGCCAGATCAAGGGCGAGGCGATGCGCCTGTTCCTGGTCTACTCGGCCGGCAACTTCATCGAGGCCACGCGCGAGACCTGCTTCTTCCAGATCGGCGAGAGCAAGTACGGCAAGCCGGTGCTCGACCGCATGGTCAACTCGGCCACCGGGCTGGACGAGGCCGCCAAGTGCGCGCTGGTGTCGATGGACTCGACGCTGAAGTCCAACCTCTCGGTCGGCCTGCCGCTGGACCTGCTGGTCTACGAGCGCGACCGCCTCGCCAGCGACCGCATCGTCTGCGTCGACGAGCACAACCCGTACTTCCACATGATCCGCAGCACCTGGGGCCAGAAACTGCGCCAGGTGTTCGAGTCCATCGAGGCGCCGCAGTGGAACGGCGGCGCCACCGAGCACCCGCTGTGCGGCGCCGGCGGCCGCTACGAGCCGATGCGCAAGATCACCCACCCCGGGGAGAGGATCGTCTGATGGACAGCCCCGGGCCGGGCCGCAGGCGGCCGATCGTCTTCAGCCACGCCAACGGCTTCCCGGCCGGCACCTACCGCGTGCTGTTCGAGGCCTGGCGCGCCGCCGGCCACGCCGTGCACGCGATCGAGAAGTTCGGCCACGACCCGGCCTACCCCGTCAGCGGCAACTGGCCCAAGCTGCGCGACCAGTTGATCCACTTCGTCGAGCGCGAGGTCGGCGAGCCGGCGGTGCTGGTCGGCCATTCGCTCGGCGGGCTGCTCAGCCTGCTGGCCGCCTGCCGGCGGCCCGAGCTCGCCGCCGGGCTGGTGATGATCGACTCGCCGGTGGTCACCGGCTGGCGCGCGCACAGCCTGCGGGTGGCCAAGGCCACCGGGCTGATCAGGCGCGTGTCGCCGGGGCGCGTGTCGCGCACGCGCCGCCACGAATGGCCCTCGCGCGAGGCGGTGCAGCGCCACTTCGCCGCCAAGGCGCTGTTCGCGCGCTGGGATCCGCGCGTGCTGGCCGACTACGTGCGAGCCGGCTTCGAGGAGCGCGACGGCAAGACCCACCTCGCCTTCGACCGCGCCGTCGAGACGCGCATCTACGACACGCTGCCGCACCAGTTCGGCACGCTGCTGCGCCGCCACCCGCCGAAGTGCCCGGTGGCCTTCCTGGCCGGCACGCAGTCGGCGGAGATGCGCCAGGGCGGCATCGCGGCGTCGAAGGCGCTGGCGCCGGGCCGCTACACGCTGATCGAGGGCGGCCACCTGTTCCCGATGGAAAGACCCGACGAGACCGCGGCGGCCGTGCTGCGGTGGGTGGAGGCAATGGCCTAGGGGGATCGTCCGACGTACCCGTCGGGCGAGGGGCGGTCACGACGAGGCGCCTATAATCGCGCTTTACCACCACGGCATTCGTGCATGCGAGTGCCGCCCCCCATGACCAAGTTCGTCTTCGTCACCGGCGGCGTGGTGTCCTCGCTGGGCAAGGGCATCGCTTCTGCAAGCCTCGCCGCGATCCTCGAATCGCGCGGCCTCAAAGTCACCCTGATCAAGCTCGATCCGTACCTGAACGTCGATCCGGGCACGATGTCGCCGTTCCAGCATGGCGAGGTGTTCGTCACCGACGACGGCGCGGAGACCGACCTCGACCTCGGCCACTACGAGCGCTTCATCACGACGAAGATGCGCCGCGCCAACAACTTCACCACCGGCCAGATCTACAAGAGCGTGCTCGAGAAGGAGCGCCGCGGCGACTACCTCGGCAAGACGGTGCAGGTGATCCCGCACGTCACCAACGAGATCCAGGAGTTCATCCGGCGCGGCGCCGGCGTCGGCACCGACCACGAGGTGGACGTGGCGATCGTCGAGGTCGGCGGCACGGTGGGCGACATCGAGTCGCTGCCCTTCCTCGAAGCCGCGCGCCAGTTGAGCCTGAAGGCCGGGCCGAACCAGTGCGCCTTCGTGCACCTGACCTACGTGCCGTGGATCGCCGCGGCCGGCGAGCTGAAGACCAAGCCGACGCAGCACACCGTGCAGAAGCTGCGCGAGATCGGCGTGCAGCCCGACGCGCTGCTGTGCCGCGCCGACCGCCCGGTGCCCGACGAGGAGCGCGACAAGATCTCGCTGTTCACCAACGTGCCGCGCTGGGGCGTGATCTCGATGTGGGACGTCGACACCATCTACAAGGTGCCGCGCATGCTGCACGAGCAAGGGCTCGACGGGCTGATCTGCGACAAGCTGCGCCTGGCCACGCCGCCGGCCAACCTGCGTCGCTGGGACGACCTCGTCAGCGAGGTCGAGCACCCGAAGACCTCGGTGAAGATCGCGATGGTCGGCAAGTACACCGACCTGTCGGACTCGTACAAGTCGCTCAACGAGGCGCTGCGCCACGCCGGCATCCACAACCACGCCAAGGTCGTGATCGACTACGTCGACTCCGAGACGCTGACGCCGGAGAACGTCGGACGGCTCGCCGAGTTCGACGCGATCCTCGTGCCCGGCGGCTTCGGCAAGCGCGGCATCGAGGGCAAGATCTGCGCGGCGCGGCTGGCGCGCGAGCGCCGCATCCCCTACCTGGGCATCTGCCTGGGCATGCAGGTGGCGACCATCGAGTACGCGCGCCACAAGGCCAACCTCGCCAACGCCAACAGCACCGAGTTCGACCCCTCGACGCCGCATCCGGTGATCGCGCTGATCGACGAATGGCAGGACCGCGACGGCACGATCCAGAAGCGCAGCGCCGCCTCCGACCTCGGCGGCACGATGCGCCTGGGCGCGCAGAGCTCCGACGTCAAGCCCGGCACGCTGGCGCACCAGATCTACGGCAGCGTGGTGACCGAACGGCATCGCCACCGCTACGAGGCCAACGTCAACTACCTCGACGCCCTGCAGCAGGCTGGGCTGGTGATCTCGGCGATCACGCAGCGCGAGAAGCTCACCGAGATCGTCGAGCTGCCGCGCGCGGTGCATCCGTGGTTCATGGGCGTGCAGTTCCACCCCGAGTTCAAGTCGACGCCCTGGGGCGGGCACCCGCTGTTCACCTCCTACATCGAGGCGGCGCTGGCGCACCAGGCCGAGCGCGGCAAGGAGAAGGTGGCGGCATGAAGCTGTGCGGTTTCGAGGCCGGCCTCGACAAGCCCTTCTTCCTGATCGCCGGCCCCTGCGTGGTCGAGAGCGAGCAGTTGCAGATGGACGTGGCCGGGCGGCTCAAGGAGATCACCGCCGCGCTGGGCATCCCGTTCATCTTCAAGTCGAGCTACGACAAGGCCAACCGCTCGAGCGGCAGCTCGTTCCGCGGCCCCGGCATGGACCGGGGCCTGGAGATCCTCGCGAAGGTGAAGCGCGAGCTGCAACTGCCCATCCTGACCGACGTGCACGGCGAGGCCGAGATCGCGGCCGTCGCGGCGGTGGTCGACGTGCTGCAGACGCCGGCCTTCCTGTGCCGCCAGACCGACTTCATCCGCGCCGTGGCGCAAAGCGGCAGGCCCGTCAACATCAAGAAGGGCCAGTTCCTCGCGCCGCACGACATGAAGAACGTGATCGACAAGGCACGCGCCGCGGCGCGCGAGAAGGGCCTGCCGGAAGACAGCTTCCTCGCCTGCGAGCGCGGCGCGAGCTTCGGCTACAACAACCTCGTCTCCGACATGCGCAGCCTGGCGATCATGCGCGAGACCGGCGCGCCGGTGGTGTTCGACGCCACGCATTCGGTGCAGTTGCCCGGTGGGCAAGGCACGAGCAGCGGCGGGCAGCGCGAGTTCGTGCCGGTGCTGTCGCGCGCCGCCGTGGCGGTGGGCGTGGCCGGGCTCTTCATGGAAACCCACCCCGACCCGGCCAAGGCGATGTCCGACGGCCCGAACGCCGTGCCGCTGAAGCACATGAAGGCCCTGCTCGAACAGCTCGTCGCGCTCGACCGCGTGATCAAGACCCAGCCGCTGCTGGAGAACGACTTCTCCTGCTGAAGCGACTTCACGACCGAATTCCAACAACCTCCCGCTGAGAGAACCCACCATGAGCGCCATCGTCGACATCGTCGGAAGAGAAATCCTCGACAGCCGCGGCAACCCCACCGTCGAGTGCGACGTGCTGCTGGAAAGCGGCACCATGGGCCGCGCGGCCGTGCCCTCTGGCGCCTCGACCGGCTCGCGCGAAGCCATCGAGCTGCGCGACGGCGACAAGAAGCGCTACCTCGGCAAGGGCGTGCTCAAGGCCGTGGAGCACATCAACACCGAGATCAGCGAGGCGGTGCTGGGCCTGGACGCCTCCGAGCAGGCCTTCCTCGACAAGACCCTGCTCGACCTCGACGGCACCGACAACAAGAGCCGCCTGGGCGCGAACGCGACGCTGGCGGTGAGCATGGCGGTGGCGCGCGCGGCGGCCGAGGAGTCGGGCCTGCCGCTGTACCGCTACTTCGGCGGCTCCGGCGGCATGCAGTTGCCGGTGCCGATGATGAACGTGATCAACGGCGGCGCGCACGCCAACAACAACCTCGACCTGCAGGAGCTGATGATCATCCCCGTGGGCGCGCCCTCGTTCCGCGAAGCGGTGCGCTACGGCGCCGAGGTGTTCCACGCGCTGAAGAAGATCATCGACGCCAAGGGCATGAGCACCGCGGTCGGCGACGAAGGCGGCTTCGCGCCCAGCGTGGCCAGCCACGAGGCGGCGATCCAACTGATCCTCGAGGCCATCGACAAGGCCGGCTACGAGGCCGGCACGCAGGTCGCGATCGGCCTGGACTGCGCCGCCAGCGAGTTCTACAAGGACGGCAAGTACCACCTGGAAGGCGAAGGCCTGTCGCTGACCGCGCCGGAGTGGACCGACATCCTCGCCACCTGGGTCGACAAGTACCCCATCGTCTCGATCGAGGACGGCATGCACGAGGGCGACTGGGACGGCTGGAAGCACCTCACCGAGCGCCTGGGCGCCAAGGTGCAACTGGTCGGCGACGACCTGTTCGTCACCAACACCAAGATCCTGAAGGAAGGCATCGACAAGCGCATCGCCAACTCGATCCTCATCAAGATCAACCAGATCGGCACGCTGTCGGAGACCTTCGCCGCCATCGAGATGGCCAAGCGCGCCGGCTACACCGCGGTGATCTCGCACCGCTCGGGCGAGACCGAGGACAGCACCATCGCCGACATCGCCGTGGGCACCAACGCCGGCCAGATCAAGACCGGCTCGATGTCGCGCTCCGACCGCATCGCCAAGTACAACCAGCTCCTGCGCATCGAGGAAGACCTGGGCGACGTGGCGAGCTACCCCGGCCGCGCGGCGTTCTACAACCTGCGCTGAGCCGCCGAGGCACGCCGCCATGCGCCTGGTCACGATCGCCCTGCTGGCGCTGCTCGCGCTGGTGCACGCCGAGTTGTGGTTCGGCAAGGGCGGCGTGCCGCGCGTGATCGAGCTGTCGGGCAAGCTGGCCGAGCAGAAGAAGCTCAACGAGGCGGGCCGGCAGCGCAACGCGCAACTGCTCGCCGAGGTCAGCGACCTGAAGGAAGGGCTGGAGATGGTCGAGGAGAAGGCGCGCTTCGACCTCGGCATGGTCAAGCCCGACGAGATCTTCGTGCAGATCTCGCCGGCGCAGCGCTGAGCGCGCGCCCCGCGCCGCGCGATGGATTCGCTGCTGCAGGCGCTGCGGCCGCTGTTCGCGAGCGCCTTCACGCTGTGGGGTGCGCCGGCGAGCTGGCTGGAGCTGATCGCGCTGCTGCTCTCGCTGCTGATGGTGGCGCTGAACATGCGCGTCAACCCGCTCGCCTGGCCGCTGGCGATCGCCTCCTCGCTGCTGTACTTCCTTGTGTTCTGGGACGCGCGCCTGTATGGCGAGGGTTCCTTGCAGATCTTCTTCGCCGCCGTCGCGCTGTGGGGCTGGTGGCAGTGGCTGCGCGGCACCCTGGACGACGGCAGCGCGCTGCGCGTGCGCGCGCTGCCGCGGCGCGCTGCGCTGGGCTGCGCTCTGGCGCTGGCGGTCGCGTGGCCGGCGCTGGCGCTGTTCCTGGCGCACCGCACCGATTCCGACGTGCCCTGGCTGGACGCCCTGCCCACCGCCGGCAGCCTCGTCGGCCAGTGGCTGCTCGGGCGCAAGTACGTCGAGAACTGGACGGCCTGGCTTCTGGTCAACCTCGTCAGCGTCGTGCTGTTCGCGGTCAAGGGGCTGTGGCTGACGGTGATGCTCTACGCGGTGTTCGCCGCGCTGTCGGTGCTCGGCTGGCGCGCCTGGCGGCGCCTGGCGGCGGCGGCATGAGCGCCTTCGTGGTCACGCTGCTGGGCGCGGAGAGCACCGGCAAGACGACGATCGCGCACGCGCTGGGCGCGGTGCTGGCGCGGCGCGGCGAGCGCGTCGCGGTGGTCGAGGAATACCTGCGCGAGTTCTGCGACGGCGCGGGCCGCACGCCGCGCATCGACGAGCAGCGCGGCATCGCCGCCGAGCAGACGCGCCGCATCGCGGCCGCCGCCGCGGCGTGCGACGTGGTGGTGGCCGACACCAGCGCGCTGATGATCGCGGTCTACAGCGACCAGGTGTTCGGCGACACCGGCCTGTACGACGCGGCGCTGGCCGCGCACGCGCGCGCCGACCTGACGCTGCTGAGCGCGCTCGACCTGCCCTGGCAGCCCGACGGCCTGCAACGCGACGGCCCGCAGGTGCGCGAGCCGGTCGACGCGAAGATCCGCGCCGCGCTGGCGCGCGCCGCGATCGGCTGGGCGGTGCTGTTCGGCCAGGGCGAGGCGCGCCTGGCCAACGCGCTCGCCGCCGTCGAGCGTGCGCGCACCACGCCGGACGACGACGGCCGGCCGCGCTGGCAATGGGTCTGCGAGCGCTGCGGCGACGTCGGCTGCGAACGCCATCGCCTTCTGCCCTCGCTCTGATATCGTTCGCCGCCGATGGCCACGCGCTCGCTGCCTCCCGAGGACGACAACTTCGATCCGTTGTCGGCGCCGACGCTGGTGATGCACCACACCGTGCCCTCCGAGCTGCCGCCGCTGGAGAGCATCCTGATCGCGCCCGAGCCCGAGCCGGCACGCGGCCTGCCGTGGCGCCTGCTGGGCGGGGTGCTCGCCGCCGCGCTGGTCGGCGGCGGTGCGTGGCTGCTGCTGTGGCCGGCGGACGAGGCACCGGCCTCCTCGCCTGCATCCATACCGGCACCGGCGCCTGCGCCCGTTGCCGCTTCCGCGCCGCCGCCAGTGGCGTCGGCGGCGGCTTCGACACCGGAGGTCGTGCCCGTCGCACCGGCACCCGCTTCGGAGCCTTCACGGGCCGCGCCCGAGCCGGCCGCCTCACCCGCCTCGTCACCCGCCCCGGCCACCAGCGCGCCGGAGCGCCGCAAGCGCATCCCCGAGCCGGTGCGTCGCCCGTCGGCGAACGAAAACACGCACGTGCCGGCCCCCGTGCCCGAAACAGTGCTGTCCGCGCCGGCGCCCGCACCCGCCCTGCCGGAAGCCTCGGCACCGGCGCCCGAGCCGGCGACGGCCGCTCAACCGAAGTCCGTCGCCGAGCTGTGCAGCGGCGGCAACCTGCTGACGCGCGGCTTCTGCGAGCACCGCGAGTGCGCCCAGGCCGAGCACGCCGGCGACGCCACCTGCGTGCGCATCCGGGAAGCCGAGGAAGCGCGCCGCTTCCGCCAGTAGCAAGCGCCGGGGCGGCGATCAGTTGATCGCGCCGCTGCCCGGCGGCTGCGTGCCGGCGGGCAGGAACAGCCCCGCCGCGTCCACCGGATCGAAGTGGTACTTCTGGCCACAGAAGTCGCAGGCGATCTCGACGCGGCCCTGCTCGGCGAGGATGCCGTCGACCTCCTCGCGCCCCAGCCCGCGCAGCATCGCGGCGACGCGCTCGCGCGAGCAGCCGCAGTGGAAGCGCGGCCCGTTCGTGCCGGCCTGCGGCACGAAGCGCAGCAGCTTCTCCTCCCAGAAGAGGCGGCGCAGGATGGTCTCGGCGTCGAGCGTCAGCAGTTCCTCGCGCTTCAGCGACGCGCTCAGGTGGGCGATGCGGTTGAAGGCTTCGTCCAGGCCGATGCGGTCTTCGTTGCGCTCGCCCTGCAGGTTGCCCAGGCCTTCCACCGGCAGGCGCTGGATCAGCAGCCCGGCGGCGATGCGCTCGTCGGCGGCCAGCACGAGGCGGGTGTCGAGCTGCTCCGACTGCAGCATGTAGTGCTCCAGCACCTGCGACAGCTCCTGCAAGGGCTCGTTGCGGTCGCCGTGCAGCGGCACCACGCCCTGGTAGGGCTGCTGGCCGGGGCGCTTGTCCTTCGGGTCGAGCGTGATCGCGCAGCGGCCCTTGCCGTGCAGGTTGAGCATGGCCTCGAGCCGCGCGTCGGCCGCCACCTCGCCCACCACCTTGGCGGTGGCGCGGAAGCTCAGGTCGGGCTGCGCCTCGGCCACGGCCAGCCGCACCGGCCCGTCGCCGAACACCTGCAGCACCAGCGCGCCGTTGAACTTGATGTTGGCCTGCATCAGCACCGAGGCCGCCGCCATCTCGCCGAGCAGCGTGCGCACCGGCAGCGCGAAGGCGTCGTCGGCCCGGCTGCGGCGCGCCAGCAGCTCCTGCCACGACTCGGTCAGGCGCACCAGCATGCCGCGCACCGGCAGGCCTTCGAACAGGAACTTGTGCAACTCCGACATCAGCCGATCTTCTCCAGGCCGCGCGCGTAACGCGCCGCGTTCTCGGCGTAGTGCACGGCGCCGCTGCGCAGCCGCTCGAACTGCTCGGGCGAGAGCTGCTTCACCACCCGGGCCGGCGCGCCCATGATCAGCGAGCCGTCGGGGAATTCCTTGCCCTCGGTGACCAGCGCGCCGGCGCCGACCAGGCAGTTGCGGCCGATGCGCGCGTTGTTCAGCACCACCGCCTGGATGCCGATCAGCGAGCCGTCGCCGATGGTGCAGCCGTGCAGCATGACCTGGTGGCCCACGGTCACGTCGTCGCCGATCACCAGCGGGCAGCCCATGTCGGTGTGCAGCACGCTGCCGTCCTGCACGTTGGAGCCGCGTCCGACCGTGATCCATTCGTTGTCGCCGCGCAGCACCGCGCCGAACCAGACGCTGGCGTTCTCCTTCAGCTCGACGCGGCCGATCACCCGGGCGCTGTCGGCCACCCAGGCGCCGCTCGCGATGCGGGGAATGTCGTCGTCCAGCCGGTAGATCGCCATCGGTTTCTTTCGCGGGCAGAAAAGCCCAGTGTAGTCAGAGCGCGCGGTTGGCGCGCTCCTCGGCCGCCGTCATCACGCGGATGCACGGCGTGTAGCCGTCGTGCACCACGCCATGCAGGTCGGTGCGCTTGTGCGAGCGCATCAGCGAGAGCAGGAAGCGCACCGTTTCCAGCGTGATCACCTGCCCCGGCACCAGCGCCGGGATGCCGGGCGGGTACGGCACGATCTGGTCGGCGCAGACGCGGCCGTCGAGCGCGGCGTTGGCGTGCTCGTCCTCGTCGAGCAGCGGCAGCAGCTCGCCCTCGCAGTAGAAGGCGTCGCGCGGCAGGAACTTCAGCGAGGTGAAGCGCGCGATCTCGGGCGCCTTGACGAGCCGGCGCGGCGCCCGCGCCTCGCGCGCCAGGCGCAGCAGCGCGTCGTGCAGGCGCGAGACCTTGCTGCGCGTGGTGCCTATGGTCAGCAGCAGCGTCACGGTGTTGAAGGTCGACTTCTCGACCTGGATGTTGAAGCGCTCGAACAGCACCTGCTGGAACTCGTCGACGGTGAAGCCCGACTTCGAGATGTCCACCGTGATCTTGGTCGGGTCGAGCGCGATGGCGTCGCCGCGCACCTCGGCGGGCAGCAGCTCGGCCAGCGTCAGCGCGCGGAACACGCCGGTGGCGTCTATCGCCTCGCGCAGTTCGGCGGCCAGCGCCAGCGTGCGCGCGAGCAGCTTGTAGCCCTCCATCACCGCCTGCTGGCGGCCGACGTCGAGGCTGGCGATGATGCCGTACTGCGGGCTGGTCGACGCATGCATGTTGAAGTTCTCGCGGAACAGGTGCGCGTCGAAGTCCGGGTCGTTGACGTGGATCATGCTGGCCTGGCTGAGCGCCGACAGCACCTTGTGGGTGGACTGCGTCGCGTAGTCGGCGCCGGCCTCCAGCGCCGTCGGCCGGAACGCCGGGTGGAAGCGCGCATGCGCGTACCAGGCCTCGTCGATGATCACCTTGATGCCCCTGGCGTGCGCCGCCTCGACGATGGGCGGCAGGTCGTAGCGCAGGCCGTCGTAGGTGCACGACGTCAGGATCAGCGCCTTCGCCCGCGGGTGCGCCTCGATGGCGGCGAACAGCGTCTTCTTCGGCACCGGGCCGAACAGGCCGTAGGTGGTGTTGACCGAGCTGTCGAGGTAGACCGGGCGCGCGCCCGCCAGCACCACGCCGTGGTGCACCGACTTGTGGCAGTTGCGGTCCAGCAGCAGCGTGTCGCCGGGCGCCAGCAGGGTCTGGAAGATCACCTTGTTGGCCGTCGAGGTGCCGTTGGTGGCGAAGAAGGTGCGCCGCGCGCCGAAGGCGCGTGCCGCCATGTCCTGCGCCTGCGCGATCACGCCCTTGGGGTCGAGCAGCGAATCGAGCATGTCCACCGACACCGAGAGGTCGGCGCGCAGCAGGTTCTCGCCGACGAACTCGTGGAAGGCCGCGGCCCAGGGGCTGCCGCGCAGGCTGTCGCCGGAGGAATGCCCCGGCGTGTGCCAGGCGTCCTTGGCCATCAGCACGTAGTCGCGCAGCGCGTCGAAGAAGGGCGTGCGCGACTTCTCCTGGATCTCGGCCTGGACGATGCGGAACCAGCCGCGCGGGTCGGCCTCGTCGCGGATGAAGAAGCCGTCGATCGCCTCGCGCGTCAGCGCGCCGACCGTCTCCTCGTCGTGCGCGCCGTCGACCAGCACGTACAGGTCCAGCTCGGGGCGCAGCGCGTAGAGCGACTGCACCAGCGCCTCGGCGCCCTTGTCGTCGCCGTTGCCGTCGCCGCCGTTGTCGCCGTTGTCGATCAAGACGCTTTGCAGGTCGCCGTCCTCGCGGGCGATGCGCATCGCCTCGGCCGCGCTCTCGACGCCGGAGAAGCTCAGCCCGCAGGGGTTGGGCAGGCTCTTGGCGGCGGCGTTCAGGCCTTTGAGCAGGGTGCGACGCAGGGTGGCGTCGGCGGCGACGAGCAGGACGTGGCTGTGCGGGCGCGGCATAGATGCGGATTATCGAGCGGCGCTGCGGATAATCCGCGCATGGAACTGCGCCGCCATGCCCTGGCCCTGCTGCGCATCGCCGAGCCGGTGGAGAAGGCGGCGGCGGTGCGCGCGGCCTTCGAGGCCGGCATCGAACGCATCGACGCCGACGCGCCGCTCGAAGAACCGCCCGGCCTGCCCGGCCGCCCGGCGCGCCCGCGCCTCGTGCCGCCGAAGGACGTGCCGACCCGCTCGCCCTTCACCGTCGAGGGCCGCGCCGCGCTGCTGCACGCGATCGCGCACATCGAGTTCAACGCGATCAACCTCGGCCTGGACGCGGTGTGGCGCTTCGCCGGCATGCCGCAGGCCTTCTACCTCGACTGGTTCCGCGTCGCCGCCGAGGAGGCGCTGCACTTCACGCTGCTGCGCGAGCACCTGCTGACGCTGGGCCACGACTACGGCGACTTCGACGCCCACGACGGCCTGTGGACCATGACGGCGCGCACCGCGCACGACGTGGTGGCGCGCATGGCGCTGGTGCCGCGCACGCTGGAAGCGCGCGGCCTCGACGCCACGCCGCCGCTGCAGGCCAAGCTCGCCAAGGCCGGCGACGCGCGCGCGGTGGCCATCCTCGACGTCATCCTGCGCGACGAGATCGGCCACGTCGCGATCGGCAACCGCTGGTACCGCTTCGCCTGCGAGCGCCTCGGGCTGGACCCGGTGGCGATCTACCCCGATCTGGTGCGGCGCCATGCCGCGCCCCGGCTGCGCCCGCCCTTCAACGACGCGGCGCGCCGCGCCGCCGGCTTCAGCGACGAGGAAATCGCCTACCTGACGCGCGCGCTCTGAACCGCCCCGGCGCGCTTACACTTCGCGCCACATTCCTTCATTCGAGGACGTTCATGACCGCCATCACCACCCGTCGATTCCTGCAAACCGCCGGCCTGCTCTTCGCCGGCGTCCTGCTCGCCGCCTGCGGCAAGAAGGACGAGGCGCCCGCGCCGACCGCCGCCGCTCCGGAGCCGGCCGCCTCGGTGGCCGCCGCGCCGCCGCCGGCCAAGGTCTACGTGGTCGGCACCGACGCCGCCTACGCGCCCTTCGAGTCGCAGAACGAGAAGGGCGAGATCGTCGGCCTGACGATCGACATGCTCTCCGCCGTGGCCGCCAAGGCCGGCATCGAGATCAAGTTCGTCAACACGCCGTGGGAAGGCATCTTCAACTCGCTGCAGCAGGGTGACCGCGACATCCTCGCCTCGTCGATCACGATCACCGAGGAGCGCAAGCAGACGATGGACTTCACCAACCCCTACTTCGACGCCTACCAGCTCATCGCGGTCAAGGCGACGTCGAAGGTGGCGAAGTTCGACGACCTGAAGAAGCTCAAGGTCGGCGTGCAGACCGGCACCACCGGCGACGAGGTGGTCACCAAGCAGCAGGGCAAGAACAGCACCAACATCAAGCGCTTCGAATCGACCCCGCTGGCGCTCAAGGAGCTGGAGTCGGGCGGCGTCGACGCGGTGGTGGCCGACAACGGCGTGGTCGTCAACTACGTGACCAACAACCCCGACGCCAAGTTCAAGACCGTCAGCGACAAGGCCTTCGAGCCCGAGCAGTACGGCTTCGCGGTCAAGAAGGGCAACGCCGAACTGCTCGACAAGCTGAACAAGGGCCTGGCCGACATCAAGGCCGACGGCACCTACAACACGATCTACGCCAAGTACTTCGGCGCCGCCCCGGCCGCCGCGGAACCGGCGGCCTCGAAGTAAGCCCGGCACGGCGCGAGCGTCGTCGTGGGCCTGCGCTGGGACATCCTGGCCGTCTACGGGCCGCTGTTCCTCAGCGGCCTGTGGACGACCATCCAGCTCACCTTCGTCGCCATCGGCGCCGGGCTGCTGCTCGGCGTGCTGCTCGGGCTGGTCAGCAGCTCGCGCGACGCGCCGGCGCCCAAGTCGGTCGCGCTCGCTTGGCTGCTGAAGGCGGCGCGCGGCGTCACGCTCGCCTACGTCACCTTCTTCCGCGGCACGCCGCTGTTCGTGCAGATCCTGCTGGTGCACTTCGCGCTGATGCCGATGCTGGTGCACCCCGACGGCGGCCTGCTGCTGTCCGGCGAGGCGGCGCGCGAGTTCCGCCAGAGCCACGGCGCCTTCTTCTCCGGCGCGCTGGCGATGACGCTCAACGCCGGCGCGTACATCTCGGAGATCTTCCGCGCCGGCATCCAGAGCATCCACCTGGGCCAGACCCAGGCCGCCTACAGCTTGGGCCTGACGCATGCGCAATCGATGCGCTTCGTAGTGCTGCCGCAGGCCTTCCGGCGCATGATCCCGGCGCTGGTGAACGAGGGCGTCACGCTGATCAAGGACTCCTCGCTGGTCTCGGCCATCGGCCTCGCGGAACTGGCGCTGGCCGCGCGCACGGTGGCCGGCGCCTATGCGCGCTACTGGGAGCCCTACCTCGCCATCTCGGCGGTCTACCTGGTGCTCACGCTCACGCTGTCGATGCTCGCCAAACGGCTCGAAGCGCCGTCCCACCTGCGCGGACGCTGACCGTTTGTCGCCCGATTGTCGCTTCGGCGCAACGAAGATTCGGGTTTTCCGCTAGCTGTCATCTAACATTCGCACCTGCGTCCCGGGGGTCACGAACCACCCGGTGTGTTTCAAACCAAGACAGGATCCACATGAAGCGCTCTCTTTTCCTGGCCGCCCTGGCCACCCTGACCAGCGGCGCCGCCCTGGCCCAAAGCAGCGTCACCATCTACGGCCGCCTGAACGAGTCGGTCGAGCGCCAGAAGGTCGGCAGCACCTCGGTGACCGCGATGGCCGACAGCCAATCGCGTATCGGCTTCAAGGGCACCGAAGACCTCGGCGGCGGCCTGAAGGCTTCGTTCCTGATCGAGCACGGCTTCAACGCCGACACCGGCTCGCAAGCCACCGGCGGATTCTGGGGTCGCGAGAGCTGGGTCGCGCTGGAAGGCGGCTTCGGCCGCGTGCGCCTGGGCAACATGGGCCCGTCGGCGGCGTACTTCGCCACCGCCGACTACATCAGCATGCACAACCACGACACCGGCACGTCGGCTGATGCGCTCTACCTGTACCCCGGCGTGTCGACCAACACGATCGCCTACAACTCGCCGAGCTTCGGCGGCCTGACGATCGACGCGCAACTGGGCCTCGCCGAGAACACCCAGCCCCGCAAGACCTACGTGCTGGCGGCCAACTACGTCGGCGGCCCGCTGCACCTGGGCGCCAGCTACGTGCAAGGCCCTGGCGGCCCGCTGGAAGACGACAAGCACAGCGAAATCGGCCTGCGTGGGCTGTACGAAATGGGCCCGGTCACGCTGGGTGCCTACTACGTTCGCAACGAGATCGAAGACGCCACCGGCACGTCCAAGCGTAACGCCTACCGCGTGTCGGCCATGTACGCCTTCGGCGCCAACGAACTGCACGCCAACGTCGGCGTCGCCAGCAAGTGGAAGGGCGGCGGCCAGTACTCGGGCAACGACACCGGCGCCAAGCAGTTCACGCTGGCCTACAACTACAACCTGAGCAAGCGCACCAAGCTGTACGCTTTCTACACGAAGGTCGACAACGACGCGGGGGCCGCCTACAACCCGGGCCGCTTCGCGATTGGCAACGCCCTGGGCGACGACCTGTCGTCGGTCGCTTTCGGCATCCGCCACAACTTCTGATCCCGGAAGTTCACAGCGTCCAAAAAGGGCCGGTCTTTCGACCGGCCCTTTTTCATGGCGCGCTCAATCGAGGAAGTAGCGCTTCAATCCCGCCAGGATCATCTCCACCGCGATCGCGGTGAGCACCAGGCCCATCAGCTTCTCGAGCGCCGCGACCACCGAGTCGCCGAGCAGGCGGCGGATGCGTTCGCAGGCCAGCAGCACGAAGCCCGAGAAGGCCATCGCCACCGTCAGCGCCGCCACCCAGGTCATCACGCGCTCGGGCTGGCGCGAAGCGAGCAGCAGCACGGTGGCCATCGCCGAGGGGCCGGCCAGCAGCGGCACGGCGAGCGGGAAGATCAGCGGCTCCTTGCCCTCCGCCGCGCCGTAGACGCCGCCCTCGGCGCCGAAGATCATGCGGATCGCCACCATCAGCAGGATCACGCCGCCGGCCACTTCGAGCGAGCGCTCCGACAGGCGCATCACGCGCAGAAAGGTCTCGCCAGCGAACATGAAGCCCAGCAGCACCGCGAAGGCGATCGCCACCTCGCGCAGCGCCACGCGCCGGCGCCGCTCGCGCGGCACGCCGTTCATGATCGGGATGAAGATCGGCAGGCTGCCCAGCGGGTCGAGCACCAGCAGCAGCAGGATCAGCGCGGACAGGAAGCTGTGGTCCATCGCCGCTCAGCTTCCGCCGACCGGGCCCGCCGCCGCCGGGTCGGGGCCGACATGGCGCATCACGCGCTGCGGGAACGGGATCTCGATGCCCTCGCGCTCGAACAGGTCCAGCACCGCGAGGTTGACTTCGGAGCGCACGCCGCCCTGGCCGTTCTCGGGGTCGGCGATCCAGAAACCGATGTTCAGGTTCATGCCGTCGGCGGCGAACTCGGCGAGCAGGCACGAGGGCGACGGCTGCTCCAGCACGCGCCGCACGCCCTTCACCACCTCGACCACCTTGGCCTGCAAGGCGCGCACGTCGGTGCCGTAGGCCACCTGCACGGTGGTGTTCAGCGAGATCTTCAGGTCGGCCAGCGACAGGTTCTCGACGCGCTGCGTGATCAGCATCTCGTTGGGCACGATGGCCTCGCGGCCCGACAGCGCGCGGATCACGGTGTAGCGCGTGCGGATGTCGGAGACGCGGCCCTCGAAGCTGTCGATGCGCACCATGTCGCCGATGCGCAGCGAGCGCTCGGCCAGGATCACGAAGCCGCTGACGTAGTTGGCCGCGATCTTCTGCAGGCCGAAGCCCAGGCCGACGCCGAGCGCCCCGCCCAGCACCGACAGCGCCGTCAGGTCGATGCCCACCGCCGACAGCGCCAGCAGCAGCCCGATGAACAGCAGCAGCGAGCGCACCAGGTTGGCGGCGATCTTGCGCAGCGAAAGGTTGTCGCCGGTGCCGCGCAGCAGTTGCTTCTCGATCGCCGCCGAGATCCACAGCGCCACCACCATCACCAGGCCGGCGGTCAGCGTGCCCTCGACCGCGCTGAGCAGCGTGATCTGCGCGCCGCCGACCTTCCAGCGGATCTCGTCCATCGCCTCCATCAGCAGCGGCAGCACGCCGGTGATCCACAAGGCCACCGCCAGCCAGGCGACCCACGACACGGTGCGCTCGATGATGCGCACCACGGGCGCGTTCGGGAAGGTGACGCTCAGCACGCGCACCGCCAGGCGGATCACCACCAGCGACAGCAGGATCGGGATGGCGACGCGGAACACCGCGATGGGCAGCGCGCCCGCCAGCAGCAGCCGCGCGCAGTAGGCCAGCGCCAGCGCGAGCACCGGGAACAGCACGCCGTCGATGACGTGGTCGCCGAGCCAGATCGAATCGACCGCGGCGACGCGCCCGCGCACCAGCCGCGCCAGCGCCCAGGCCAGCACCAGGCAGCCGGCCAGCACGCCGAGTTCGGCCAGCGCGGTGGGCCGCGTCAGGTGCGAGAGCAGGTCGGAGAGTTCGGTGGTATCGAGCGTGCGGGTCATGGCGCTATCGTACGGCCATGCCTCAAGCCCTGCGCCACACGCTGCTGTCGATGCGCGACCTGCTCGCCACCGCGGGACCGTTCATCCTGCTCGCGCTCGTGCTGCTGCTGCTGGCCTACAAGCTGCTCGACCCGAACCCGCCCAAGAAGGTGGTGCTGGCCACCGGCGCCGAGCAGGGCGCGTATGCCGAGTTCGGCAAGCGCTACGCGGCGCTGCTGGCGCGGCACGGCATCCGCGTCGAGCTGCGCGGCACCGCCGGCGCGGCCGAGAACCTGCAACTGCTGCGCGACGAGGACTCCGGCGTCGACCTCGCCTTCGTGCAGGGCGGCGCCGACGTCCAGCACGCCAGCAGCGCCGACGCCGATGCGGCCAACGCCGGGCTGGTCTCGCTCGGCAGCCTGTTCTACGAGCCGGTGTGGCTGTTCTATCGCGAGGCCTCGGCGCGGCGCGCGATCGGCAAGCCGGCGCTGGAATCGCTGGCCGACATGGCGCGGCCGGGCGACTGGACGCTCAACGTCGGCGCGCCCGGTAGCGGCGTGCCCAACCTGGTCGGGCGGCTGCTCGAAGCCAACCGCATCGAGCCCGGCGCGCTGAAGCTCTTCGAGCGCCCCTCGACGCCGGCCGTCGTCGCGCTGCTCGACGGCGAACTCGACGCGCTGGTGTTCGCCTCGGCGCCCGAATCGCCGCTGGTGCAGATGCTGTTGCAGACGCCGGGCATCCGGCTGTTCGACTTCCCGCAGGCCGAGGCCTACTCGCGCCGCTTTCCCTTCCTCAGCGCGGTGACGCTGCCGCGCGGCGTGGTCGACCTGGCGCGCGACCTGCCGCCGGCCAACATCCGCATGATCGCGCCCACCGCCACGCTGGTGGCCAAGGAGTCGCTGCATCCGGCGCTGGTGCAGTTGTTCGTGCAGGCGGCGCGGCAGATCCACGGTGGGCCGGGCTGGTTCCAGCGCAAGGGCGCGTTCCCGTCGATAGAGAACACCGAACGCACGCTGGCGCCCGAGGCCGAGCGCTTCTACCGCAGCGGGCCGCCCTTCCTGCAGCGCTACCTGCCGTTCTGGCTGGCCAACCTGATCGACCGCATGTGGGTGGTGCTGGTGTCCATCATCGCCATCCTGATCCCGCTGTCGCGCGTCGTGCCGCCGCTGTACGCCCTGCGCGTGCGCTCGCGCATCTTCCGCTGGTACGGGCAGTTGCGCCGGCTGGAGGAAGCCGCGCCCGAGCGGCCGTCCGGTGAACTGCTGGCCGAGCTGGACAAGCTGGAAGAGCGCGCCGGCCGCATCAGCGTGCCGCTGTCGTATGCCGACGAGCTGTACGCGCTGCGCGCCAACATCCACATGGTGCGCCGCCGCCTGCAGGGCAAGGCCTCCCAAACCTAGAATCGGCCGATGGACACCCGCACCTCGCCGCACCGCGAACGCATCGCGACCACCCAGCGCGCGCTGGCCCGGCACGGCCTGGCGGCGCTGCTCGTGCCTTCGGCCGACCCGCACCTGTCGGAGTACCTGCCCGAGCACTGGCAGGGGCGGCAGTGGCTGTCGGGCTTCAGCGGCTCGATGGGCACGCTGGTGGTCACGCGCGACAAGGCCGCGCTGTTCGCCGACAGCCGCTACTGGGTGCAGGCCGAGGCCGAACTCGCCGGCAGCGGCATCGCGCTGGTGAAGATCCCCACCGCCACCGCGAGCCACCACATCGAGTGGCTGGCGCGCGAGCTGAAAGCCGGCGACGGCGTGGCGGTCGACGGCGCGGTGCTCGGCCTGGCCGCGGCGCAGCAACTGCGCGCCGCGCTCGACCGGGCCGGCGCGACGCTGCGCACCGACCTCGACCTGCTCGCCGATGTCTGGCCCGAGCGCCCCGCCCTGCCCGCCGCGCCGGTGTACGAACACCGCGCCCCCGAGGCGCCGCTGCCGCGCGCCGCCAAGCTCGCGCAGGTGCGCGAGGCGATGGCGCGCCACGGCGCCACGCACCACCTGGTCAGCACGGTGGACGACGTCGCCTGGGCGCTCAACCTGCGCGGCGCGGACGTCGAATACAACCCGGTGTTCCTGGCCCACCTGCTGATCGCGCCGTCGGGCGCGACGCTGTTCGTCGGCGCGGGCAAGGTCGACGCGGCGCTGAAGGCGGCGCTGGCCGCCGACGGCATCGCGCTCGCGCCCTATGCCGACGCGGCCACCGCGCTGGCCGCGCTGCCGACCGGCGCCACGCTGCTGGTCGACCCGAAGCGCGTGACGCTGGGGCTGCGCGAGCGCGTGAAGGGGCCGGTCATCGAGGCGATCAACCCGAGCACGCTGCTGAAAAGCCGCAAGAGCGACGCCGAAGCCGCCTTCATCCGCGAGGCGATGCGCCAGGACGGCGCCGCGATGTGCGAGTTCTACGCCTGGTTCGAGGCCGCGCTCGGCAAGGAGCGCATCACCGAGCTGACCATCGACGAGCGGCTCGGCGCCGCGCGCGCCCGGCGGCCGGGCTTCGCGGGCCTGAGCTTTTCCACCATCGCCGGCTTCAACGCCAACGGCGCGATGCCGCACTACCGGGCGACGCCGCAGTCGCACGCCGTCATCGAGGGCGACGGCCTGCTGCTGATCGACTCCGGCGGCCAGTACCTCGGCGGCACCACCGACATCACGCGCGTCTGGCCGATCGGCAGCGTCGGCGCGGCGCACAAGCGCGACTACACGCTGGTGCTCAAGGGCACGATGGCGCTGTCGCGCACCGTCTTCCCGCGCGGCACGCTCTCACCCATGCTGGACGCCATCGCCCGCGCGCCGCTGTGGGAGCAGCGCCTCGAATACGGCCACGGCACCGGCCACGGCGTGGGCTACTTCCTGAACGTGCACGAAGGCCCGCAGAGCATCTCCAAGGCCGCGCCCGACGCCCACATGGCGATGGAGCCGGGCATGGTCACCAGCATCGAGCCGGGCCTGTACCGGCCCGGGCAGTGGGGCATCCGCATCGAGAACCTGGTGCTCAACGTGCCGGCCGGCGCCAGCGAGTTCGGCGAGTTCCTCGCCTTCGAGACGCTCACGTTGTGCCCGATAGACACGCGCCTGGTCGAGCGCTCGCTGCTGCGCGCCGACGAGATCGACTGGCTCAACGCCTACCACGCGACGGTGCGCGAGCGCATCGAGCCGCTGGTGACGGGCGCGGCGCTCGACTGGCTGCGCGAGCGCACCGCGCCGATCTGAGCGACCCAGGCGCGGTTCATCCCCGCTTTTGCGCAGCCCGTCGCAAAGCGCTCGCGGCGCGGCGGCGCGGCTCCTAGAGTGCCTTCCAACGCGACACGTCGTCGCCACACTCCAAGGAGCCGAACATGATCGACCGCCTCTTCTGCGCCGCGCTGACCTTCTGCCTGCTGGCTGGCGGCACCGCCGCGATCGGAAGCATGCTGTTCGAGGATGCGCCCGCCGCCGCGCCGGCGGCCAGCGTGCCGGTGGCGCACAACGATGCCGGGGAGGCGGCTGTGCGGCGGGTGCAGTGAGTTTCCGCGTGGTGCATGGTGCGGGCGTGGCGTGGAGCGGCGCGGCAGGCGCGGCCCCGTGGGGGCTCATGCGGTGGCGGTCGGTGCTGCGCACCGACTTCGCTGCGATGCTCGACACCAGGGTCGCGTCGCGGAACTCGCTGCGCGGGCCTTGCCCGCTGCGCTCAAACACCCGCGACGAGCATGAGGACGAAGCGCGCGAGTACGCGCGCCGACCCCGGCGCCTGCGCTTCTCGCCGCCCCCAAATCGCCCCCACGGGGCCGCGCCTGCCGCGCTGAACCAGGGGTGGCATGCGAACAGGTGGCATGCCACCGCTGGTTCAGCAAAGGGCCGTCCGGGGCGCTCGCGGCGCGGGCGCCCCGGACGGCCCTTTGTCGCTCCAGCCCATCAGATGAAGCATCTAGCTCCGCAACATCCCCGCCCCCAGCGCCTGCTCCAACTGCGCCAGGCTCTCCTGGAGGTGCGCCCGCGCATCCACGTTCCAACGCCGGCCCGCCAGCGCGCGGCGGATGTCGTCGCGCAGCGCGACGGCGTTGGCGCGCAGCAGGCTTTGTGCATCGGCCGGCAGCGGCGTGTTGACGCGCACCAGCAATGACTGCACGCGCTTGAGGTGCTCGCGCTGCAGCGTGCGGCGCAGGCGGTCGATCTCGCCGCCCTGCTTCAGCTCGCTCCACACCGCGCCTTGCAGCGTGGCGTAGACCTCGTGCAGCGAGATCAGCCCGCGGCGATCCTTCTCGGGCACGAACAGCGGCAGGTCGAGCAGGCGCGACGCCGTGCCCGGGCTCATCAGCCGGTCGAGCGCGACACCCTGCAACTGCTGCACCGCGGCCGGAATGCTGACCAGCCCGGCGCGATCCCACTCGCGGTAGTCGGGCGCGAGGCTGGCCAGGAACTCCGGCCTGAAGCGGAAGCTGTCGGCCGAGAACAGGCTGGTGGTGAGGAACTGCAGCGCCTCGCGCTGCTTGGCCGGCTCCACCGGCACGAAGGCCGGCGTCTTCTCGCCCGGCACCGTGCGCGCGGTGTACATGCCGCCGACGTACTTGCCCACCAGCGCCGGCGAGTCGCGCAGCGCGGTGAAGCCCGAGACCAGCACGCGGCGCTGGCGGTTCGGGTCTTCGCCCGGCTGCGGCGTGCGCGCCTGCTCGCGCTGCCACAGCTCGCGCGAGAGCTGCAGGCGCTTGCGGTAGTAGGCCAGCGGGTCGTCGCCGAGGTCGAAGCGGTTCACCAGCGGGTCGATGCCGTCGTTGGCCGCGCTGCCGCCGGTGTCGGGGTCGTTGGCGAAGGCCAGCAGCGGGTCGCCGGCGCTGCGGCCGGCGATGCGCGCCAGCTCGGCCTTCTCGTCGGCCGGCCCGATCGGCTTGTAGGCGTACTCGATGGCCCAGTAGTCGTAGGGCCCGAGCGTGGTGTTGTTCAGGCTGCCCTGGCGCTCGCCGGCGACGGCGAGGTTGTAGGCGTTGTAGTCCATCACCGAGCCGGAGATGCCGTGCTTCTCGGTGAAGTCCTTGTCCTGCAACTGCGCGCGGGTGTAGACGGTCGAGGCCTTGAAGTTGTGCGTCAGGCCCAGTGTGTGGCCGACCTCGTGCATGATGGTGTCGCGCACCACCGACTTGGCGAAGGCCTCGGCCTCGGGGCCGTCGGTGGCGATCTCGCCGCGCGCGGCCAGCAGGTCGAGCGCGAAGCCGAATTCGGCGGCCACCCGGTCGGCGTAGTCGCAGGCGCGCCCGTCGTGATGGTGGTGCGGGTGCGGCGCCTCGGCCAGCGCGCCGCCCACGGTCTCGACGCGGAAGCGCCGCGCGCCGCGGCCGAACACGTCGCTCATCGCGATGTCGGCGTCGATGATCTCGCCGCTGCGCGGGTCGGTCTGGCTCGGGCCGCGAGCGAAGCCCACGTCCGAGCCGACGAACCAGCGGATCGAGGCGTGGCGCGCGTCCAGCGTGTCGAAGTCGTCGTCGTCGCCCTGCTGCCGGGCCACGACCGCGTTCTTGAAACCGATGCGCTCGAAGGCCTTGTTCCACTCCAGGATGCCTTCGGTGACGGCCTGGCGGTACAGCGGCGGGATGTTCTTGTCGAGCCAGAAGACGATGGGCTGCCGGGGCTCCGACAGCGCCGCGGCCGGGTCGGCCTTCTCCAGCCGCCAGCGGTTGACGAGGAAGCGCTTCGGGTTGGGCTGCAAGTCGGTGGTGAGGTCGGTCACCGTGTCGGTGAAGTGGCCGACGCGCGGATCGGCCTCGCGCGGCGCCATCGGCGTCTCGGGCAGCCGGGTGAAGCTGTAGACCATGCCGACGAACATGCTGCGCGCGTCGGGCAGCACCTTGGGCGGCGTCGGCACCGGCGTGTTCGGCGGCGGCGGCGCGAGCGGCGGCAGCGGCAGCCGCGCGGTCGCGAAGTGCATGCGCAGGTTCAGCGTCGTCATGTCGTCGACGACACGCGCCTTCTCGATCGACGAATTGGCGCGGTCCAGTCCGTAGCTCATGCGGAATGCGCGCTCGATGGCCATCGAGTAGTTGGGCAGGTCGGCGATCAGGAAGCCGGCGTCGACCAGCACCGACTTGCGCTCGGGGTGCGGCGCGCTGGCCACCGCGCCGGCGGCCAGCAGGCTGGCCGAGAAGGCCTGCGCCACCGTGGTCTTCATCGCCGGCGAGGTGGCGGTGTACTCGCTGTTCAGCGCAACGAGCTGGATCTGGTTGTTGACGCGCCGGAACGCCGCCAGCCACGAGGGCCCCATCTGGCTGCCGTACAGGCCGCGCTCCCCGATCGACTCCGACACGTTGGCCGACAGCAGGAAAGGCTGGCCGAGCCGCTCGGCCGGGATCTCCAGCCAGACCTTCTCGTCCTTGCGCCAGACCGGGAAGAAACCCGGCTGCTGCTTGGCATCCTTGATCACCTCGGCGAAGGGTTTCGGCGCGGCGGCGTCGGGGCGCGGCGGGGTGGCGGCGAGCGCGGAGGCCGCGCCGGCCGGCGCCGAAGCCGCGCTGGCGGCCGGTGCCGCGGCCTGGGCGGCAGGCGTGGCCGCCGCCGTGGTGGCCGGCCCGGGCGCGGCGCAGCCGGCCAGCGCCGAGGCCAGAGAGGTCAGTGCGGCAAGACGGAGCGGTAGGTTCATGAGCGTGGACCCGGGCGCGAGCCGGGCGCGAAGCCGTGCGTCGCGCGATTCTGACGCAGCCCGCGCGGTTCAGCGGTGCCGCCCACGGTCACGATCCCGATCGGCCCAGCCCGCCAGCGACACCAGCAGCAGCAACGCCGCCAGCACGCCGAACAGCCGCAGGCCCCAGCCGAGCGCACGCGCCGCCTCGCTCCACGGCGGCTCGGCGCTGGCTGCCGGCTGCCAGCGGCTCGCTTCGTGCAGGTCGATGCCGGGCAGCAGCAGGTCGAGCGCGTAGGCGAACGGGCTGAACGGCAGCTCCGGCCCCGGCAGCGCGGCCAGCGCGCCGTGCTGCTGCGCCACGGCGAAGAACGCGCCGGCGCCCAGCCAGGCCAGCAAAGCCCAGGCCGCGAGGCGCTGCGGCCGCCAGCCGTAGCCGGCCAGCGCGCCGAAGCCGGCGTGCGCCGCGCGCGCCAGCCAGCGCAGCGCGGCGGGCAGCGATTCGCCGATGCGCCCGATGCGGCGCAGGCGCTGCTCGCGCCGGCAGGCCAGCGTGCCGGCGCTGGCGGAGCGGCCCATGCCGCGCAGCACGCGCATCGCGCGCCGCCACGGCTGCATGCGGAAGTCGGCGTCCAGGTGCGCGGCCGGCTGGCACTCCAGCCACGCGAGGCGGAAGCCCGAATCGAGCGGCGCGCCCTCGCCGAAGCGCGAGTACGTGAAGCCGTCTAGCACCAGCCGCTCGCCCCAGGTGCTGGCGTCGTCGACCAGCGCCCCGGCGCGCGCGCCGGCCAGCGACGCGCCCTGCAAGGGCACTTGCAGGCGCGCCAGGCGCAGCGCGCCGCCGATGCGCGCGCGGTCGAGCACCAGCGAGATGCCCTCGCCCCAGGAGGCTTCGCCGATGCGGTCGAAGGCCGCGCCGCCGCAGTCCAGGTCGCCGCCGATGCGCGCGCGGCGGGCGCTGACGCCGCCGGCCGCCGCGAAGCCCTGGTCGAGCCGCAGGTCGCCGCCGATCTCGATGCGGTCGAGCAGTAGCGCGCTGCCGCGCAGGCCTTCGGCGTCGAGCGGGCCGTGCACGCGCGCGCCGCTGGCGACGAAGTCGCCGCGCACGCGCGCGCCGGCGAAGCGCACCTGGCCGGAAGCATCGAAGCCTTCGCCCAGGCGCAGGTCGCCGCCGACCTCGATGCCGTCGGCCATCAGGCTGCGGCGCGCGGACACCGGGGCCTCGTGGCCGCCCAGCGACAGGCGCGCGCCGTTGAAGTCGCCCTCGATGCGCGCCTGGGCCAGCCGCAGCTCGCCGGCGATGCTGCAGCCGGCGTTCAGGGCCAGGTCCTGCGCGATGCGGCAGCGCTCGGCCAGCAGGCCGGGCAGCTCGCAGTCGGGCAAGGCCAGCGCGCCGCGCAGCCGCGCGCCGTCGAACAGCGGCGTGGTGTCGAACACGCAGCGGAAGAACCACAGGCTGGCCGGCACCTCGCAGTCGCCGAGGTCGAGGCGGCCCTCGATCCAGGCGCCCAGCACCTGTACGCGGCGGCCGTGGCGCCGCGTGGCAGCGCCCAGCGCCAGCGCGGCGACGAAGGCGGCGCGCAGCGTCACGTCGGGCAGCGCCTCGCGCGGCCGGCGCAGCCCGATGCGCGCGATGTCGCCGTGCCGGCAGGCGCGCAGCAACACGCGCTCGGCGGGCCGCAGCGGCTCGAAGCGCGCCAGGGGATGGTCGGCCGGCGGCACCGGCTGCGCCGGCCCAATTCCGGCGCGCGGGGTCTGGATCTGCGGCATGTTCCGTGTCCGGCGCAGCGTCGTGCGTTGCGCGGATTCTGGAACGGCCGCCTCGCGCGGTGGGGCCGTCGGCCACCCACGATCACGGGGCGCACGGCCGCCGGCGCGGCCCGGCCCCCCGAGGTGGGGGCCCGCGCGTCAGATCACTTCAGCGCCTTGAAGCGCAGCCGGTGCGGCCGGGCGCCCTCTTCGCCGAGGCGGCGCTTCTTGTCGGCCTCGTATTCCTGGTAGTTGCCGTTGAAGAAGACCCATTGCGAGTCGCCCTCGGCGGCCAGGATGTGCGTGCAGATGCGGTCGAGGAACCAGCGGTCGTGCGAGATCACCAGCGCCGAGCCGGCGAACTCGAGCAGCGCCTCTTCCAGCGCGCGCAGCGTCTCGACGTCGAGGTCGTTCGAGGGTTCGTCGAGCAGCAGCACGTTGCCGCCGCGCGCCAGCGTCTTGGCCAGGTGCAGCCGGCCGCGCTCGCCGCCGGAGAGCTGGCCGACCAGCTTCTGCTGGTCGTTGCCCTTGAAGTTGAAGCGCCCGAGATAGGCGCGCGAGGGCATCACGAACTGGCCGACGACGATGTTGTCCAGGCCGCCGGAGACGTCTTCCCACACCGTCTTGTCGGCCGCCAGGCTCTCGCGGCTCTGGTCGACGAAGGCCAGCCTGGCGGTCTGGCCGATGTGCACCTCGCCCGAATCGGGCGTCTCGACGCCCTGGATCATGCGGAACAGCGTCGACTTGCCGGCGCCGTTCGGGCCGATGATGCCGACGATCGCGCCGGCCGGGATCTTGAAGCTGAGCTTGTCGATCAGCAGCCGCTCGCCGAAGCTCTTGCTGACCTCCTTGAACTCGATCACGTCGTTGCCGAGCCGCTCGGCCACCGGGATGAAGATCTCGTTGGTCTCGTTGCGGCGCTGGTAGTCGACGTCGCTCAGCTCCTCGAAGCGCGCCAGGCGCGCCTTCGACTTCGCCTGCCGGCCCTTGGCGTTGGAGCGAACCCACTTGAGCTCCTCCTTCATCGCCTTGATGCGCGCGTCCTCCTTCTTCTGCTCGACCTCCAGGCGCTTCTCCTTCTGGTCGAGCCAGTCGGAGTAGTTGCCCTTGTAGGGAATGCCCATGCCGCGGTCGAGTTCGAGGATCCACTCGGCGGCGTTGTCGAGGAAGTAGCGGTCGTGGGTGATCGCCACCACCGTGCCGGGGAAGCGTTGCAGGAAGTGTTCCAGCCACTCCACCGATTCGGCGTCGAGGTGGTTGGTGGGCTCGTCGAGCAGCAGCATGTCGGGCTTGGCCAGCAGCAGCCGGCACAGCGCCACGCGGCGCTTCTCGCCGCCGGAGAGCACGCCGATCTTGGCGTCCCAGGGCGGCAGGCGCAGCGCGTCGGCGGCGATCTCGAGCTGGTGCTCGGTGTTCTCGCTGCCGGCCGCGGCGATCACCGCCTCCAGCTCGGCCTGCTCGGCGGCGAGCTTGTCGAAGTCGGCGTCCGGCTCGGCGTATTCGGCGTACACCTGTTCGAGCCGCGCCTTGGCGGCCATCACGCCGCCCAGGCCGGACTCGACCGCCTCGCGCACGTTCTGCTCGGGGTCGAGCTGCGGCTCCTGCGGCAGGTAGCCGATCGACAGGCCGGGCATGGGCACGGCCTCGCCCTCGATGTCCTTGTCGATGCCGGCCATGATCTTCAGCAGCGTCGACTTGCCCGAGCCGTTCAGGCCGAGCACGCCGATCTTCGCGCCGGGGAAGAAGGACAGGCTGATGCCCTTCAGGATCTGCCGCTTCGGCGGCACGATCTTGCCGACGCGGTTCATGGTGTAGACGTACTGGGCCATTGGGGGGATCTCGCAGCTCTCGGGGTGTCGGGGCAAAGGCGGGATTATCCCCGCCGCGCGGCGATGGCATGATCCGCGCATGAACACCCGCATCACCACCCTCGACGCCCCGCCCTCGCTGGTGAACGTCGTGCACCTCGTCTACGCGCTGCACGCGCTCGGCCTGGCGATCGGCGCCTTCGGCGCGGCCAGCGTGCTGGGCTCCTTCCTGTTCGGCTGGCCGTCGATCATCGCGGTCATCCTGAACTACGTGAAACGCGGCGAGGCGCGCGGCACCTGGCTCGAATCGCACTTCGACTGGCAGATCCGCACCTTCTGGTGGGCGCTGCTGTGGGCGCTGCTGGTGGCCGGCGTGTCGATCCTGCTGGCGGTGGTGCTGGTCGGCTTCGCCACCTGGGCGGTCGGCATGTTCGCGCTCGGCGTCTGGGCGATCTACCGCATCGCGCGCGGCTGGCTGCGCCTGAAGGACCGCCAGGGCATGCCCGCGGCACAAGCCGGTTAGAATCCGCCCGCGCCGCGAGACCAGTCGCCGCGGCGCTCGTCGACTCTCGACATCTCGTCTTCCGCACCCCGCGCCTTCCGACTGGTGCCGCCCTCGCGGGCGCAGCAGGTCGCGACAACGGCTCGCTTCGAGCCTCTTCCGAATGAAATTCACCGAACTCGGCCTGGCCGAGCCGCTGCTGCGCGCCGTGCGCGAACAGGGCTACGAAACCCCGACCCCGATCCAGGCGCAGGCGATCCCCGCCGTGCTGGCCGGCGGCGACCTGATGGCCGGCGCGCAGACCGGCACCGGCAAGACCGCCGGCTTCACGCTGCCGATGCTGCACCGCCTGCTCGCCAGGCCCGCCGCCAAGGACGCGCGCGGCCGCGTGCCGATTCGCGCGCTGATCCTCACGCCGACGCGCGAACTCGCCGCGCAGGTCGAAGAAAGCGTGCGCGCCTACGGCAAGTACACCGGCCTGACCAGCATGGTGATGTTCGGCGGCGTCGGCATGCAGCCGCAGATCGACCGGCTGCGGCGCGGCGTCGACATCCTCGTCGCCACGCCCGGCCGGCTGCTCGACCACCACGGCCAGAAGACGCTCGACCTGTCGCACGTCGAGATCTTCGTGCTCGACGAAGCCGACCGCATGCTCGACATGGGCTTCATCCACGACATCAAGAAGGTGCTGGCGATCGTGCCGGCGAAGAAGCAGAGCCTGCTGTTCAGCGCCACCTTCAGCGACGAGATCAAGGCGCTGGCCGACCGGCTGCTGAACAGCCCGGCGCTGATCGAGGTGGCGCGCCGCAACCAGACCGCCGACACCATCGCGCAGAAGGTGCACCCGGTGGGCCGCGAGCTGAAGAAAGACCTGCTGACGCACCTGATCAAGAGCAACGACTGGCACCAGGTGCTGGTGTTCACGCGCATGAAACACGGCGCCAACCGCCTCGCCGAGCACCTGAACAAGCAGGGCATCACGGCGATGGCGATCCACGGCAACAAGAGCCAGGGCGCGCGCACCAAGGCGCTGGCCGATTTCAAGAGCGGCGAGCTGACCTGCCTGGTGGCCACCGACATCGCCGCGCGCGGCATCGACATCGACCAGTTGCCGCACGTCGTCAACTTCGAGCTGCCCAACGTGCCGGAGGACTACGTGCACCGCATCGGCCGCACCGGCCGCGCCGGCGCCCAGGGCGAGGCGGTGTCGCTGGTGTGCGTGGACGAGAACATCTTCCTGCGCGACATCGAGCGGCTGATCAAGCGCGAGATCCCCAAGGAGATCGTGCCTGGCTTCGCGCCGCCGGCGGGCGAGAAGCCCGAGCCCATCGTGCTGGGCCGCATGGTGATCGGCGAAGGCGCCGGGCGCGGCGGCAGCCACCGGCATCACGCGCCGGGCGGCGGCGGTGGCCGCGGCGGGCGCGGCGGCGGCGGCGGCGGCGGCGGTAGTGGCAGTGGCGGTGGCGGCGGCAACCCGCGCCCGCGCCAGCCGCAGGCGGCGGCCCCGCGCACCGCGCACGGCGGCCACGTGCCGGCACAAGGCGCGGGCCGCGCGCCGGCGCGTCCCGAGGGCCAGCGCCCGGCCCACAACAAGCCGCAGCCTCGTCTGACACAGCCCAAGCCGCGCTGAGGGTAGATTCCGGGGCATGCCGAATCCGCCTCGCACCGTGCTGCTCGCCGGCGCCACCGGCCTGGTGGGCCGCGCGCTGCTGGCGCAGTTACTGGAGCACCCCGGCATCGCCCACGTGCACGTGCTGCTGCGCCGCGCGGCGCCCTCGATCGCGGCGCACCCCAAGCTGGAGCTGCACGTGGTCGACTTCGCGCACCTGCGCCGCCTGCCGCGCGTCGACGACGTCTACATCGCGCTGGGCACCACCCTCAAGGCGGCCGGCTCCGAGAGCGCCTTCCGCCAGGTCGACCACGGCCACGTGATCGCCGTCGCGCGCGCCGCGCGCGAGGCCGGGGCGCGCAGGCTGGCGGTCGTCTCCGCGCTCGGCGCCGACGCCGGCTCGCGCGTCTTCTACAACCGCGTCAAGGGCGAGATGGAGGCCGACGCGGCGGCGCTCGGCTACGACGAGGTGTGTTTCGCGCAGCCCTCGCTGCTGCTCGGCGACCGCGCCGCGCTGGGCCAGCCGCAGCGCCCCGCCGAGGCCTGGGCCGGCCGGCTGCTGGGCCCGGTGGCGCGGCTGCTGCCGCGCGGCGTGCGGCCGATCCGGGCCGACGACGTGGCCGCCGCGCTGATCGCCGCCACGCTGGCCGGCAAGCCGGGCGTGCACCGCCTCGCCTCGGCGCGCATGCACGGAGCGCTGCGCCGTTGAGCGATTCGCTGCTGCGCCAGCGCGCCTTCATGCGCTTCTGGTATGCGCGCCTGGCCGGCACGGCGGCGAACCAGATGCTGATGGTCGCCGTCGGCTGGCAGATGTACGACCTGACCGCCAGCGCCTGGGACCTGGGCCTGGTCGGGCTGGTGCAGTTCCTGCCCTCGCTGGCGCTGGTGCTGGTGGCCGGCCACGCGCTCGACCGCTACCACCGCGCGCGCATCCTGGCCGCCTGCATGGCGGCGCAGGCGCTGGTCGCGCTGGTGCTGATGGCCGGCGCCGCGCACGGCTTCGCGAGCCGCGCGCTGCTGCTGGCGCTGTCGCTGGCGATCGGCTGCGCCAAGGCCTTCCAGTTGCCGGCGCAGCAGTCGATCACGCCGCTGCTGGTCAGCGCGCCGCTGCTGCCGCGCGCGCTGGCCTTCGCGTCGGCGGGCATGCAGGCGGCCATCATCGCCGGGCCGGCGATCGGCGGTTTCGTCTACGTGGCCGGCGCCACCGCGGTCTACGCGAGCTGCGCCGCGCTGTTCGCGCTGGCCGCCGCGCTGGTGCTGGCGCTGCGCTACGAACACGCGCCCGCGCCGGCGCAGCGCGCCACGCTGCAGACGCTGCTGGCCGGCGTGCAGTTCGTGTTCCAGCGCCGCGTGGTGCTGGGCGCGATCTCGCTGGACCTGTTCGCGGTGCTGCTCGGCGGCGCCACCGCGCTGCTGCCGATGTTCGCCAAGGACATCCTGCACACCGGCCCGTGGGGGCTGGGCCTGCTGCGCGCCGCGCCGGCGGTGGGCGCGCTGACGATGGCGCTGGCGCTGTCGCGCTGGCCGATCCGCCGCCGCGCCGGCACGGTGCTGCTGGCCTCCGTGGCCGTCTACGGCGCGGCCACGGCGGGCTTCGCGCTGTCGCAATGGCTGGCGCTGTCGATCGCCACGCTGGCGGTCTCGGGCGCGGCCGACATGATCAGCGTGGTGATCCGCCAGTCGCTGGTGCAACTGGAGACGCCCGAGGCGATGCGCGGGCGCGTCAGCGCGGTCAACGCGGTGTTCATCGGCGCGTCGAACCAGCTCGGCGAGTTCGAGTCGGGCGCCACCGCCGCGCTGCTCGGGCCGGTGGGCTCGGTGCTGCTGGGCGGCATCGGCTCGATCGCCATCGCCGTGCTGTGGGCGAGGTGGTTCCCGGCGCTGGCGCGGCGCAACCGGCTCGTCGAAGACGGCCCGCCGCCATGATCCTGCACGCCGACGAGACGCTGGTCGTGGCCGACAAGCCCGCCGGCCTGCCCAGCGTGCCCGGCCGCCCGGCGGAACTGCACGACTGCCTGTGGCTGCGCGTGCGCGCGCAATTCGCCGACGCGCTGGTGGTGCACCGGCTCGACATGGCGACCTCGGGCCTGGTGCTGTTCGCGCGCGGCATCGAGGCGCAGCGGCGCCTGAGCCGCGCCTTCGCGCAGCGCGAGGTCGAGAAGACTTATGCGGCGATCGTCGCCGGCACCGTCGCCGCCGACAGCGGCGAGATCGACCTGCCGCTGGCCGCCGACTGGCCGAACCGGCCGCGCCAGATCGTCGATGCCGAGCGCGGCAAACCCTCGCTGACGCGCTGGCGCGTGCTCGAACGCGCGGCAGAGCGCACCCATCTCGAACTCAGCCCGCTGACCGGCCGCTCGCACCAGTTGCGCGTGCACCTCGCGGCGGTCGGCCACCCCATCCTCGGCGATGCGCTGTACGCGCCGCCGGCCATCGCGCAGGCGGCCGGCCGGCTGCTGCTGCACGCCAGCGCGCTGCGCCTGGCGCATCCGGCGGACGGGCGCAGCCTGCACGTCGTGTCGCCGGCGCCGTTCGGGTGAGCGCCGGTCGTCCCGATCGGCGCCGGGCGCGTTGTGCAGGGATGAGCCCAGGAGTTGCCATGACGTTTCGATTCACCGCCGTTTCGCTCGCGCTGCTGTTCGCGGCCTCCGCGCAGGCCCAGCCGATCTACCGCTGCGAAACCGGCCAGGGCAAGGTCGAGTTCTCCGACGCGCCCTGCGCGCGCGGCGCCGCCGGCGCCGCGGTGACGGTTCGCCCCAATACGCTGGACGCGGCCGAAAGCCGCGAAGCGACGCTGCGGGCCGAGAACGAGCGGCTGCGCGAGCAACTGGCCGCGCCAGCGCCCGCGCCCGCCGCCGGACGCTCGCCGGCCGAGGTGCGGGCCGACTTGGCCGACAGCGCGGCCTGCAAGCGGGCCCGGCGAGAGCACGAGGTCTCGGCCTCGTCGGTCAAGCCCAACAAGGCCCAGCTCGAGGCGTTGGCCTCGTCGATGCGCGCCGCCTGCGGGATGCGCGAGCCGGACCGTATCGTCAACAAGACGACGGTGGTCAACGTCGACGCACCCGCGCGCCCCGTGGCGCCGGCTCGAAGGCCGGCCGGACAGTAGCCCGCGGCGTCAGCCGCGCCGGCCCTCGCGCTTGCGCGCGTACATGTCGTGGTCGGCGGCGCGGATCAGGTCGGCGGCGCTGTGGCCGTCGCGCGGGTACACCGCCAGGCCCACCGAGCCGAGCCGGCCCGACACCTGCTCGGGCAGGCCGGCGGTCTCGGCCAGCGCGCGCTCGACGCCGTCGCGCACGCGCTCGGCGGCCTCGGCGTCGGCCACGTTGTCGAGCAGCACCACGAACTCGTCGCCGGCGTAGCGCGCCACCAGGTCGGTCTCGCGCGTGGCGCGGCGCAGCCGCAGGCCCACTTCCACCAGCACCTGGTCGCCGACCTCGTGGCCGAAGCGGTCGTTGACCTGCTTGAAGTGGTCGAGGTCGATGAACAGCACGGCGAACGGCCGCTCGTCGCCGGCGCGGCGGTGGTGCGCGATGCGCTCGGTGATGCCGCCGACCACCACCTCGCGGTTCACCAGCCCGGTGAGCTGGTCGACGCGCAGGCGCTGCTGCATCCACTTGAAGCTCGCCGCCAGCGCGCCGATCTCGTCGCTGCGGCGCACCTCCAGCGGCACGTCGAGCTGGCCCTCGCCGATGCGGCGCGCCGCGTCGGCCACGCGCTTGAGGTCGCGGCCGATCCAGCCCAGGATGGTCAGGCCGATCATGATCGCCAGCGCCGCGGCCGCCAGGCCGATCAGCGCCGTGCCGGCCACGTTGCGCGTCACGTCGCCCATGAAGTCGGCGCGCGGCACCGCCACCACGGTGATCCAGTCGAGCCCGGCGTCGTCGCGCAGGCGGCTGTAGGCCAGGTGCACGGGCTCGCCGTGCGGGCCTTCGATGCGCAGCGTGCGCGGCAGCACGCCGTTGTCGGCATCGGCGCGCAGCGCCGCGCTGACCGCCGCGTAGGCCGCCTCCTGCAAGGGGTGGCCGCTGGCCGCGGCGCTGATGCGCTCGTTGCGGTCGTCGGCGCGCATGTTGGCGCTGCGCGACGAGGCGATCAGCATGCCGTCGGGCTCGACGATGAAGGCCACCGCGTTCTCGCTGAGCGTGAGGCCGCGCACGAAGTCGTTGAGGCGGCGCAGCGAGATGTCGGTGGCCACCACGCCCTGCAGGCCGCCGGCCGCGTCGAGCACGCGCCGCGCGCGCGTGGCCACCAGGTCGGCGTTGCGGAAGTCGATGTAGATCGCCGTCCAGGTCGAGTGCGGGCTGCTCTCGCCGGCCTTGTACCAGGGCCGCTCGCGCGGCTCGAAGATGCGCTCCTCGCGCTTGGCCTCGCCGAGCGCGCCGTGGATGCCGGTGAAGCGCATGATGCGGCGCGCCTCGCCGGCGTCCAGGCGCAGGCGCAGTTCGGCCTCGCTCAGCGAGTCGCGCCACAGGCCGAAGAACTGCCCCTGGCGCGAGCCGTAGTAGACGTAGTTGTTCGGGTCGATGTGCAGCGTGGTGGCGATCCAGAAGCGCATGCGCAGCGCGTCCAGCTCGGTCTCGATGCGCTCCGGCGCGGCCATGCCGTTCGGGAACGCGGCCTCCAGCACGGCCGCCGAGCCGACCACGTGGCGGTCCACCGCCTGGCCGATGCGGCCGACGGTCTCGAGCAGCAGGTGCTCGGCCACGGTGTCCACCGCATGGCTGCCGGCGCTGTACGACAGCGCGCCGATCAGCACGGCGATGCCCAGCACCAGTGCCACGTAGGGCAAGGTGAGCCACTGCCGCAGGGTGAGGCGCTTGAGAAGGTTCATGCGGCGCGCAGTATCGGGCAAGCGGCGCAAGCGCTCCGCGCGCGGGCGTGACGGCGGCGACGCGCGCGTGGCAGCGCCGCAACGCCGCCGCGCAGCGCTCGGCGAAAGCGCCGCCTCAGAGAATCGCGCCGCCGACGCGCTCGCCGCGCTCGTAGACCACGTGCGCGCGGCCCACCAGCAGCGGGTCGAGCGCGCGGATCTGCTCGAGGTCCTTCTTCGCGTAGGGCAGCTTGTGCAGCACGTAGCGCATCGCGTTCAGCCGCGCGCGCTTCTTGCAATCGCTCTTGATCACCGTCCACGGCGCGTCGGCGGTGTCGGTCTCGAAGAACATCGCCTCCTTGGCCTTGGTGTAGTCGTCCCACTTGTCGAGCGAGGCCATGTCGATCGGGCTGAGCTTCCACTGCTTGAGCGGGTGCGCCTCGCGCTCCTTGAAGCGGCGGCGCTGCTCCTTGCGGCTGACCGAGAACCAGAACTTGATCAGGTGGATGCCGCTGCGCACCAGGTGGCGCTCGAAGTCGGGGCACTGGCGCATGAACTCGGCGTACTCCTCCGGCGTGCAGAAGCCCATCACGCGCTCGACACCCGCGCGGTTGTACCAACTGCGGTCCAGCAGCACGATCTCGCCGGCGGTCGGCAGGTGGGAGACGTAGCGCTGGAAGTACCACTGGCCGCGCTCGGTCTCGGTGGGCTTCTCCAGCGCGACGACACGCGCGCCGCGCGGGTTCAGGTGCTCCATGAAGCGCTTGATCGCGCCGCCCTTGCCGGCGGCGTCGCGCCCCTCGAACAGGATCACGACGCGCTGGCCGGTCTCCTTCACCCAGGCCTGCAGCTTGAGCAGTTCCACTTGCAGCAGGTACTTCTGCCGCTCGTAGTTCTTGCGCGACATCAGGTTCTTGTACGGGTAGCCGCCGCTGCGCCAGTCGGGCGCCAGTTCCTCGTCGGGGCGCACCAGGCGGCGGCGCTGCTTCGCGTCGCTGCCTTCGAACAGTTCGCGGCGCAGCGCGTCGGCGTCGTCGGGCGAGGCGCCTTCGAAGATCGCGCGCAACTGCCGCGCCGCGACGCCCGGGTCTTCGGCGCGCGCCAGGATGTCGTCCAGCGCGGCGAGCTTGGCGCCCTGCGCGGCCTGCACCGACTCCTCGACGACGATGCGGTCGAGGCCGTCGCCATCGGCGGCGATCACGTCGCCGTCGGCGGCGCGGCGCACGCCGCGGCGGGGCTTTGCGGGGGCCGCGCCGCTGCGGCCGGAAGCCTGCCTGGTGGTGTTGATGCGAGCCATGCACTTCGTCCTGCAAATGAATCAACCGGTCACTTTGGAACCGCCGCCGGCGAGCACCGTTGACTTGACTCAAGGCAGCCGCACCTCGCCCTGCCTACGCTTCCCGGCAAATCCGTACCGAAGGCCCGCCATGTCCCGACTCGAATGGTCCGACGCGCTGTCGCTGGACCTGCCTCCCATGGACGACACGCACCGCGAGTTCGTCGACCTGCTCGCCGTGGCCGACGCCGCGGCGGACGACGCGATCATCCCCGCCTGGCGCACGCTGATCGCGCACACGCAGGTGCACTTCGACCAGGAAGACCGCTGGATGCGCGAGACCCGCTTCGCGGCCGGCAACTGCCACACGGTGCAGCACAAGGTGGTGCTCGACGTGATGCGCGAAGGGCTGCGCCGCGCCGAGAACGGCGACATCGCCGTGCTGCGGCTGATGGCCGGCGAGCTGGCGCAGTGGTTCCCGCAGCATGCGCAGAGCATGGACGCGGCGCTGGCGCTGCACATGCGCCGCTGCGGCCTGGACCCGCTGACCGGCGAGGTGCTCAACCCCGAGGCGCTGCCGGACGCCGAGATCAGTAGCTGCGGCTCGGCGGCCTGCACGCCCGAGACACGCGACGAGGCCACCGCCGGCTGATCAGCCGGGCTCGCGCTTCGCCTTCGCGCGCGCCGCGCCGGCGCGGCCGCGCGCCTTCCACGCCGCCACCTGGCGCTGGCGCTCCAGCGCGCTCATCGTGTCGCGGCGCGCCTCGCGCAGCAGCTTGTGGTAGTTGCGCAGGCGGTCGTCGTCCAGCGCGGCGCGCACCGCGCAGCCCGGCTCCCCGCGGTGCGTGCAGTCGCGGAAGCGGCAGTGCGGCGCGAGCGCGGCGACGTCGCCGAAGGTGGCCGCCACCTGCGCCTCGTCGGCGTCGGGCCGCAGCGCGCGCAGCCCGGGCGTGTCGATCACGCAGGCGCCGCCGGGCAGCGCGAACAGCGTGCGCGCCGTGGTCGTGTGCTGGCCGCGGCCGTCGCCGGCGCGCAGCGCGCCGGTGTGCTGCGCGGCCCGCCCGAGCAGCGTGTTGGTCAGCGTCGACTTGCCCGCGCCCGACGAGCCGAGCAGCGCCAGCGTCCGCCCCGGCAGCGCGTGCGGCGCGAGGCACTGCGCCGCCTCGGCGTCGCGCGCATCGAGCGCGAGCATCTCGGCGCCCGCCGGCAGCCGCTCGCGCAGCGTCTGCATGCGCGCGTAGAGCGCGCGCGCGTCGGGCAGGGTGTCGGCCTTGGTCAGCACGATCAGCGGCGCGACGCCGCTGCCCTGCACCAGCGCGAGGAAGCGCTCCATGCGGCGCGGGTTGAAGTCGGCGTCCAGGCCCATCACGAGCAGCGCGGTGTCGACGTTGGCCACCACCGGGTGGCGGCGTCCGTCGGCGTCGCGGCGCACGAGGCGCGTGACGGGCGGCACGCGCGCGTGCACCCACAGCGCGCCGTGCGCGTCGGGCGCGGCGAGCACCCAGTCGCCGACGGCCAGCGCGTCTTCGTCGTCGGCCAGCGTGCGCGCCAGGCGCGGCAGCACCCGCGCGCCGCATTCCAGCGCGCCGTCGTGCAGTTGCAGCGTCTCGCGGTGCAGCGCGCTCAGCCGCATCGGGGCGAGCGGCGCGGCGTCGGCCAGTTGCGCCGCGCAGGCCATCGCCTGGTTCGCCAGCGCGGGGGTCAGGCCCATCGCGCGCAGGCGCTCGAAATCGATTTGCATCATGGTGATGAGGTGTTTCCGGATCGGTTGCCGGCGCGCACGGGCACGCCGGCCGGCCGCCGCGAACGGCGGGGAGCAGGAGCGAACGGAAAGCGGCCGCGGCGCGCGCGGCTCAGGTCACGATGCGGGAGTGCCGGAAGGCGGGAAACGCGAGACCCGAAAGCGCGTCAGGCGACGGCCGCGAGCAGGGCAATGTCCATCGTGTTCATCGGGCACCTCCTCGGCTTCGGGTTGCGGGAGCGGCCGCGCGATGCGGCCGCGGGGATCGGCAAAACGGCGCGCAGTGTCGCGCACACGCGCCGCGCCGTCAATCGTGTCGAAGCGCGCTCAGCGCGAGGGCGTCGGATCCTGGAAGCCATGCGCGCGGTAGGTCAGCACCAGCGTGTCGCGGTGCCCGCCCGGCGCGGCCGGCTGGATCGGCGTGGTCTCGTGGATCACGCGCTCGTCGTCGAGCAGCAGCGTGGTCCAGGGCCGCGTCAGCGTGAAGCGCCGGCCCTGCGGCCCGTTGGCGTCGAAGACGCGGCTCTCGCCGCCCTTCACGCCTTCGCGCGCCGCGAGGATCACCGCGACGAAGTCGACGCCGTCGCGGTGCGCGCCTTCCGGCGTGGGCCGGCCGATGCCGCCCTCGGTGTCGATGCGGAACTGGTGCGCCTCGACGTACCACGGCTGCGCGCCCTTGCGCGCCGAGCAGACGCCGCCCAGCGCGACGAGCAGCCGCGTGAAGGCCGCATCGCCGGCGAGCGCGGCTTCGAGCGGCTCGAACCAGCGCTCGATGCCGCCGTGCAGCGCGTTGTACGACACCGGCTGCCAGTGCGCGCGGTGCGCCTCCGCGCTGGCCGCGTCGCCGCGCACCACGAAGCTGCCGTGGCGGCGGCGCCGGTAGCGGCCGCCGTCGCGCAAATGGGCGTCGGGCGGCAGGCGGTTCCACGACGGCAGCCAGGCGTCGAACGATGCAGGCGCGAGGCCGGTCAGCCGCGCCAGTCCTTCCGGGGCGAGCGCGGCGTGGCCGTCGCGGCGCAGCGCGTCGTCGAGCGCATCGGGTTCGGTGAAGTCGGGGGCGAGCAGCGCGGTCATGGCGCCGATGATGCCTGCTTCGTGCCAGCGCCGGCCTTGGACACCCCACACGCGGCCGGGTTCCGCGCCCGACGCCTGGGCGCACGCCTTTCACCCGCCTTTACGCGAGCCCACACAACTTCATCACGCGCTCGCATGCGCTTCACGATGGCCGCGCATCGTCGAAATCCGCCGTGCGCCCCGATGCGCGCGGCCTTCACTCACACAAGGAGTTCCTCCATGAAGAAGTTCGCCAACGCCCTCGTGTCCGTGGCCCTGCTCGGCGCCGCCGCGGCGCATGCCGAAGGCCTGTCGGTCGGCGGCAGCCTGTCGTCCTCGCACTGGAAGGGCGACGACATCGGCGGCCTGTCCACCGACAAATCGTCCACCGGCGGCAAGCTCTACGGCGGCTGGTCGTTCACGCCCAACTTCGGCATCGAGGCCGGCTACGCGCGCCTGGGCAAGTTCGACAGCGCCGCCGGCCGGCTGAAGGCCGACGGCTACTTCGCCGACGCGGTGGGCACGCTGCCGCTGGGCAACGGCTTCTCGGCGCTGGGCCGCGTCGGCGTGTTCAACGGCAAGCTCAGGAGCAGCCTGGACGGCAGCGACCGCGGCACCAGCTACAAGGTCGGCGCCGGGCTGCAGTACGACTTCGACCCGCGCCTGGGCGTGCGCGGCGAGTGGGAGCGCTACCGCTTCGACGCGCTGGGCGACAAGTCGAACGCCGACATGTACTCGGTGGGCCTGAACTACAAGTTCTGACCGCGGATCATCGCGGCCGCCGGCTCGCCGGCGGCCGCGTTTCCGTTTCAGCCGCCCTCAACCATTGAAACAAAGCCCGCCGTCGGATTGATACGCGCGTTTTTCAAACTTCCTGTCCAGCGAGAAGCACGGTTGCAGCTCGCAGCCCTCCGCGACGCGGAACGAACAGGAGCTTTGGAAAATGAAGAACGATCGTCTGTGGATCCTCTGCGGGTCCGCGCTGATGGCCACCACCCTCGTCACCGGCTGCGGCGGGGGCGGAAGCGCAGGCGCCGAGTCCGGCGCCGACGGCGACACCGGCACCAGCACGCCGCCGGACAGCAGCGGTGGCAGCGGCGCGGGCGGCTTCACGGTCTCCGCCGGCTATCGCCACACGATGGCCATCAAGAACGACGGCAGCGTCTGGACCTGGGGCCGCAACGGCGACGGCCAGCTCGGTGACGGCACGCACATCGACCGCCACGCGCCGATCCAGGTGCCGGGTCTGGCGGGCGTCAAGCAGGTGGCCGCGGGCGAGTACCACTCGCTCGCACTGAAGTCCGACGGCACGGTCTGGACCTGGGGCTACAACGACAGCGGCCAGCTCGGCGACGGCAGCGTCAACAGCCGCGCCACGCCGCAGGCCGTGCCGGGCCTGACCGGCGTGAAGGCCATCCACGCCAAGGGCTACCACAGCTTCGCGCTGAAGACCGACGGCACGGTGTGGTCGTGGGGCCGCAACTACAACGGCCAGCTCGGCGACGGCACCGACACCTACCGCTACTCGCCGGTGCAGGTCACGACGCTGTCCGACGTGAAGGTGCTGGGCGGCGGCATGTACCACATGCTCGCGCTGAAGAACGACGGCACCGTGATGGCCTGGGGCGACAACAGCTTCGGCCAGCTCGGCGTCGGCAGCACCGACGAGAAGCACCTGCCCACGGCCGTGAGCGGCCTGGCCAACGTCAGCTCGATCGCGGGCGGCTGGTTCCACAGCGTGGTCTCGCTGGCCGACGGCACGGTGCGCGGCTTCGGCGCCAATGACTACGGCCAGCTCGGCGACGGCACCCTCGTCCACCGCTACTCGCCGGTGCAGACCAACGGCCTGGCCGGCGTCAAGCGCATCGAGGCCGGCGGTGACCACACCTACGCACTGCTGGACGACGGCAGCGTGCGCAGCTGGGGCGACAACATCGACGGCCAGCTCGGCAACGGCGGCATGACGCAGCAGTCGTCGCCGGTGGCGGTGAGCGGGCTGGGCCAGGTCAGCGAGGTCGTCGCCGGCTTCGTGCACGGCCTGGCCCTGCGCAGCGACGGCAGCCTGATGGCCTGGGGCGCGAACGAGAACGGCCGCCTCGGCGACGGCACGCAGACCCGCCGCCTGACGCCGGTCCAGGTGTTCACCGGCGCGCTGATGCCCTGAGCATCCACGCGCAGCGCCCCGCCGTCACTTCGGCCGCGGGGCGCTGCGCCGGCCTTTCTTCCCTCGATCCCTTGGCTCCTTCCGGAGAGCGGACATGTCCCTCGACACCTGGCTGATCTACTGCGGCGTCATCGCCTTCGTCATCGCCACGCCCGGCCCCGCCGCGCTGACCTGCGTGAACCACGGCGTGCAGCACGGCGCCCGCCGCACGCTGGCCACGGTGCTCGGCGGCACCGTCTCCTCCTTCGTGCTGATGAGCGTGTCGGCCTTCGGTCTGTGGGAGGTGCTGACCGCCAGCGAGCGCGCCTTCGACCTGCTGCGCCTGCTCGGCGTGGCCTACCTGATCTGGCTGGGCGTGCACACCTGGCGCGGCCGCCACGCCGCCGTGCCTGCGCCCGTCGCGGCGCGCCGGCCGGTCGTCGTGCCGACGCGCCATTCGCCGCTGCCGCTGTTCCGCACCGGCTTCCTGGTGGGCATCAGCAACCCGAAGGACCTGCTGTTCTTCGGCGCGCTGTTCCCGCAGTTTCTCGACCCATCACAGCCGCGCGCAGCGCAGACAGCCGTGCTGTTCATCACCTGGATGGTGGTCGACGGCACCGTGATGAGCACCTACGCGGCGGTCGGCCAGCGGCTGATGGTGCCGCTGTCGCACCCGGTGCGCGCGCGGCACTTCCAGCGCCTGAGCGGCGCGGCGCTGATGCTGGCCGGCGGCCTGCTCGCCACCCAGGCGCGGCTCTGACGCGCGCGCCGCGCCGCGGCTGAAACCAATGAAACACAAGCGCCGGGCGCCGCCCCGGCGCCTGCCGCCGGGCCTCTGCTATCGTCCCGCAGCCCTTGCGGCCCGGCCTCTGGCCCCTCGACGGCATGAAGCACGCCTTTTCCCGTACGCTGACCGGCCAGACCCTGTGGCGACTCGCCCTGGGCGGGGCGCTGGTGCTGCTGCTCACCAGTTTGCTGGGCACCTATGTGCTGTTCCGGCAGACCGAAGCCGAGGCCACCAGCCGCCTGATGCTGCGCGTGCAGGAGCGCGCGCGGCAGGCCGAACGGGTGCTGGAGCATTCCGCCGAGACGCACGAGACCGTGCGCAACGCCTTCGTCAGCCAATGGCCGCAATACCAGGACGCGGCGACGCTGCGCCGCTTCGACGCGCTGATGACGCGTTATCCCGACGGAGCCTGGCGCAACCGCCGCGAGATCGCCGACGGGCGCATCCATCCCACCGGCTGGATCGCCCGGTCCGCGGCGCTCAACGACGACCTGCGCCGCCGCGTGGTGCTGTTCTACGACCTGTCCAAGCACTTCGGCCCGGGCGCGGCGCTGCGCCACGACAACCTGTTCTTCGTCGGCCTGCCGGAAGAAGCCAACATGGGCTTCGACCCCTACCTGTACCCGAACTGGATCTTCGACATCGGCGAGGACTTCACCCAGCTCCACTACGAATGGGGCCGCCTGGCCTACGAGCAGGCCGCGCCGGGCGCACCCACGCGCTGGTCGATGGCGGAGATCGACGAGGTGGGCTCCACGCTCGGGCCGGTCTACACCGCGGTCACGCCCATCCACGTGGACGGGCGCCACGTCGCGGCGGTGGCCAGCACGCTGCTGCTCAACGACTTCCTCGCCCGCGTGCTGCCGCCGCACGGCAGCGAGGGCCGCTACCTGCTGTTCCACGCCGACGGACGCCTGCTCGCCGACACCGCGATGGGCGAGCGGCTGTCGCGCCAGGTCGGCACCTACCGGCTGGACCAGCTCGACGGCGACTTGCCGGGCCTGCTCGCCCAGGCCGCCCGAAAAGCCGCCACCGGGCATCCGCAATCGGGCTACGGCGCGCAAAGCGACGCGTACTTCGCCGTGTCGCTGATCCACGGTCCGCAGTGGTACATCGCCGCGGCCCAGCCCGGCACGCTGGTGCGCGACCAGGCCCGCGGGCCCGTGCTGTGGGCCGCCGGGGCGGGCATGGGCGTGCTGCTGAGCCTGCTGGCCCTCTTCGGCCTGGTGCTGCGCCGGCACGTGGCCGCGCCGCTGGGCGAGCTGACCCGCGCGGCCGAGCGCGTGGCCGGCGGCGACACCGGCGTGCGCCTGCCCACCACGCGCGAGGACGAGCTGGGCCGGCTGGCCACCGCGTTCAACGACATGACCGACAAGGTCGCGCAGCGCGACGCCACGCTGCGCGAGGACAAGCGCCGCATCGAGGAGGCGCTGACCTCGCTGCGCCTGACCGAGGAGCGCTGGCGCGCCATGACCGAGAACGCCTCCGACGTGATCGCGGTCGTCGATGCCCGGGGCGTGTTCAGCTACGTCAGCCCGCCGGCCGAACGCATGCTGGGCCATCCGGTCGATGCGCTGGTCGGCTCGCCGGCGCGGGCGCTGATGCACCCCGACGACGCGGCCGAGCTCGGGCCGCGGCTGGAACGGCCGCTGGGCAAGCCGGTGCAGTGCCGCGCCCGCCATGCCAACGGCCAGTGGCGCACGCTGGAGGTCGCAGCCAGCGACCTGCGGCACCACCCCGCCATCCAGGGCCTGGTGCTGAACGTGCGCGACGTGTCCGAGACCCTGGCCGCCGAGGAGACCCTGGCGCGCCAGCGCGAGGCGCTGCACCAGAGCGAGAAGCTCACGGCGCTGGGCAGCCTGCTGGCCGGCGTGGCGCACGAGCTGAACAACCCGCTGGCGGTGGTCGTGGGCCGCTCGATCCAGCTCGAATCGGCCGCGCGTTCGTCCACCGAGCGCGAGACCGCCGGCAGGATCCGCCAGGCGGCGGAGCGCTGCGCGCGCATCGTGAAGACCTTCCTCGCGATGGCGCGGCGCCAGGATGTGACGCGCGCACCGACCTCGGTGAACCGGGTGATCACCGACGCGCTGGAGGTGCTGGCCTACACGCTCGACAGCAGCGGCATCAGCGTGCACGCCGCGCTCGCCGACGACCTGCCGCCGGTGCTGGCCGATGCCGACCAGCTCGGCCAGGTGTTCATGAACCTCTTCACCAATGCCCAGCAGGCCATGTCCGGCCAGGCCGGCCGGCGCGAGCTGCAGGTGAGCACGCATCGCGCCGCCGGCGGACACGAGGTGCAGGTCGTCGTGCAGGACAGCGGCCCCGGCATCGCGCCGGAACTGGGCGCGCGCATCTTCGAGCCCTTTTTCACCACCAAGGCGGTGGGCGACGGCACCGGCGTGGGCCTGTCGGTGAGCCTGGGCATCGTGCAGTCGCACGGCGGCAGCATGCTGCTCGCGCCGCACGCGCCGAACCGCGGCGCGCGCTTCGTCGTCAGCCTGCCGGCTCACGCGCCGGCGGCGGCTCCCTCCCTCCCGGCGACGGCACCCGCGGCCACGCCGTCGGCGGGCGGGCCATGGCGCGTGCTGATCGTCGACGACGAGATCGACATCGCCGAGATCCTGGGCGAGATCGTGCAGCACGCCGGCCACGCGGCGGTGCTCGCGAACAGCGGCGAACAGGCGCTGGCACAGCTCGCGGCGCAGCCCTTCGACCTGGTGATGACCGACCTGAAGATGCCCGGCATGGACGGCCCGGCGCTGTACCGCGACATCGAGCACCGCCACCCGGCGCTGGCGCGTCGCGTCATCGTCGTCACCGGCGACACGCTGAGCAGCGGCGCGCACGAGTTCCTGCGCGAGGTGCGGGTACCGGTGATCGACAAGCCCTTCACGCCCGACGAGGTGCTGGCCTGCATCGCGGCCGTGATGCGCTGACGGGAAGGAGCGGGGTCAGCCCTCGACGCGCTCGATCTGCGCGACCAGCTCCAGCACCTCGTCGGGCGTGAAGGGCTTGTCGAGGCTGGGCAGCCCCGTCTCGCGCAGGAAGGGCGCGACGCTGGCGGACAGCGTGTCGCCGGTCACGAAGGCGAGGTGGCGCAGCATCTGCGGGTGCCGCGCCTGCAGCGCGCGCCAGAAGGCCGGGCCGTCCATGTCGGGCATGCGGATGTCGCACAGGATGACGCTGCAGGCGTTGCGGTCCAGCCAGGCCAGCGCCTCGCGTCCGCTGGCCACCGAGGTGGCGGTGCAGCCGGCCGAGCGCAGCACGTCGCACAGCAGCTGGGCCACCTCGTCCTCGTCGTCGATCACCAGCGCATGGCCGCCGCGCCCGCCGGCCTCGGCGACCGGCGCCGCGCCGTCGGCCGGCAGCGGGTGCGGGCCGCGCAGCGGCAGGTACAGCTCGAAGGCCGCGCCGGCCGCGCTGTCCACCAGCGCCAGCTCGCCGCCATGCTCGCGCACGATGGCGCGGCTCACCGACAGGCCCACGCCGGTGCCTGCGCCTTCGGGCTTGGTGGTGAAGAAGGGATCGAAGATGCGGTCGCGGATCGACGCTGCCACGCCGGGGCCGTTGTCCTGCAGGCGCAGCACGACGCCCTCGCCCTGCGCGTGCGCCGTCACGGTGACCCGGCGCGGCTCGGGCTGGTCGGCCAGGGCCTGCTGCGCGTTGACCAGCAGGTTGACGACGACCTGGCCGATCTGGTCGGCATCGACCTCCAGCGCCGGCAGCGGCTCGTCGAGCCGCTGCACGACCTCGATGCCGCCGCTGCGCAGGTTGTAGCCCACCAGGTCGAGCGCGCCGCCCACCACGTCGGCCAGCTGCACGCGGCGGCGCTGCGCGGGGCGCTGCCGCGCCATCGCGAGGAAGGTGCGCACGATGCGCCCGCAGCGGTCGGCAGCGGCATGGATCTTCAGGGCATCGGCCTTCACCGCCGGGTCGGCCGCCTTGCGCTCCAGCAGTGCCGAGCGGCCCATCAGGATGGCCAGCGGGTTGTTCAGCTCGTGCGCCACGCCGGCCAGCAAGGCGCCCATCGCCGACAGCTTCTCGCTCTGGCGCAGCGTCTCGCGCTGGCTCGCCAGCTCGCGCTCGGCGGCCTTGCGCGAGGTCAGGTCTGAGAAGAAGGCGGTGAAGTAACAGGTGTCGCCGACGAGCGCGCTCGACACCGACATCTCCAGCGCCACCTCGCTGCCGTCGGCGCGCACGCCGCTCAGCTCGCGCCGGTCGTGCCCGCCCGCCGCGCCGGGGGCCAGGAGGCGCCGCAGCCCGTCGCGGCAGGCCTCGCGCTCGGCCGGGGCGATCAGCAGCGCGACCATGTCCTGCCGCAGCACGGCCTCGCGCGTGCGCTGGAAGATCGCCTCGGCCGCGGCATTGAATTCGACGATGCGCGCCTGCTCGTCGGTGGTGACGACGGCCAGCATCGCGTTCTCGACGATGGCCGACTTGAAGGCTTCGCTGTGCTGCAGCTGCAGCGTGGCGCGCCGGTGGGCGTCCAGCGCGCGTGACACCACGCCGGCCAGCGGCTGCCACAGCGCCGGCAGCCGGGGCGCGGCGGTGCCGGGCTCCTCGGCCACCTGCTGGATGTAGCGTGCCAGCGCCAGCGCCGGGTGGATCAGCTCGCGGCGCAGCAGGTACAGCGCCACGAAGAAGTTCAGCGCCAGGATCGCGAGGATCACTCCGTACGGGATGAAGCGCGGCAGCAGCAGGCGGCCGATCTCGCCCTCGCTGATGCCATAGACCAGCGTCCACGGCGCGTGGGGCATGTCGTGCACCACCACCGTGTGGCCGCCGGCCTCCACCGGCGCGCCGGGCGAGGCATGCGCCGTCTCCAGCGCGGCCGCGTGCAGGCCGGCCGGGCGCACCTCGTCGAAGCGGTGCAGCGCGTTGTCCTGCGCACCGCCGGAGTCGGCCAGCACGCGCTGCCGGGCATCGAGCACCCACAGCCGCCCGACGTCGTGGCGGAAGCGGCGCACGAGACTCTCCAGCATCGCCAGCTTCAGGTCGGTGGCGACGATGCCCTCGAACTGTTCGCCGCGGTACACCGGCGCGCCCACCGACACCATCGCGCCGGTGCCGGCGCCGTCGAGGTACGGCGCGGTCCAGTAGACCTCGCGCTTGGGGTTGCGCTGCGGCGTGCCGGCGGTGAACACCTCGTAGCCGAACCAGCGCGGCATGCCGGCGCGCACCGAGCCGTAGTTCATGCCGTTGACCATGTCGGTGCTCGACGCCCACGGATAGATCGACAGGTAGTCACGCGACGCGGGAAAGAAATACGACCAGCGGAAGTACGGCGTCAGGTCGTGCGTGAGCCGCACCAGGCCGAAGAAGTCCAGCCCGTGGTCGAGCGCGACGCGGCCGCTGCCCGCCACGCGCGGGTCCTCGCCCAGCCACAGCAGCTGCCCCATCGCGGCGCGCTGGTCCTCGGGCACCGCGTCCAGCGTGTAGCCGTCGGGCTGCCCGTGGTCGAGTCGCGGCGTGAAGTGCCGGCGCAGGCCGCTCGCGAATCCCGGCGGGTGGGTGAAGTAGCCCTCGGACCAGGCCTGCATCTGCAGCACGTGGTCGTGCGCCAGCTTGGCGACGGCGTCGAGCGAGATCGCATAGCTGCCGCTGGCGGTGGCCAGGTCCTGCAGCACCTGCTCGCGCTGGTCGTGGTACTGCAGCGCGGCCAGCGCGAGCACCACCGCGAACAGCGGCAGCGTGACGCCCAGCAGCAGCCAGCGCACGCGCCGCGCCAGCAGCCCATGGCGGTCCGGGCCGGACGGGGCCGGCGCCGCGGTGCCGCCCGTCATGGCGCCACGAACATGTAGCCGACGCCGCGCACCGTCTTGATGACCTCCGGCTTCTCGGGGTCGGGTTCGATCTTGCGGCGCAGCCGCATGATGCGCAGGTCGATCGAGCGGTCGAACACCTCCCAGCCGCGGTGGTGCGCCAGCGCCATCAGCTCGTCGCGGTTGAGCACGCGGTTGGGGCGCTCGGCCAGCACGCGCAGCAGGTCGAACTCCATCGCGGTGATCGGCATCTCGCGGCCGTTGGCGTCGAACAGCTTGCGCGCCTCCAGGTTGAGCCGGCAGCGCCCGAACATCACCTGGCCGGGCGGCACCGGCTCGGCTTGCGCGCCGGCCGCCTCGCGGCGGCGCAGCACGCTCTTCACGCGCGCCAGCAGCTCGCGCAGGTCGAAGGGCTTGCCCAGGTAATCGTCGGCCCCCATCTCGAGACCCACCACGCGGTCGATCACCTCGGCCGCGGTGGTCAGCATCACGATGCCGGTGCGCGGGCAGTGCTCGCGCATCCAGCGCGCCAGCGACAGGCCGTCCTCGCCCGGCATGCGGATGTCGAGGATGGCCAGATCCGGCGGCGATTGGGTCAGCAGCACCTTGGCCTGCGCGGCATTGCGCGCGGCCTGGACGCCGTAGCCGAGGCCGCCGAAGTACTCCTGCAGGATCTCGATCAGCTCCGCCTCGTCGTCGACGATCAGCAGGCGCGGTTCGGCATTCATGGCACGCGGGCGGAGGCAAGGTCGGAATGGAGGCGCGCAGTATGCGCGATGGCCCCGGGTCGGCGGGCACGCCTGAAACAAATGAAACCCGGCCCGGCCGGACGCGAAGGCGAATTGATACCTGCGCTTTTCACACTGCCTGCATTCGCGCCGCACGGTGCGGCGGATCCCTCGTCACAGGAGAGTCGAAATGCACGCACACCCCCGGCGGCCTGCCCCACGCGGCCCGCACACCACCCCCCGGGCCACGCTGAACCGCCGCCACCTGCTGCTGGGCACGCTGGGCAGCCTGGCGCTGGCCGCCTGTGGCGGAGGCGGCGACGCCGCGCCGGCCTTTCGCGTGCCGGCCGAGACCGAGACGCAGCAGGCCGTGCTGATGGCCTCGCTGGGCTACGACTACAAGCACGACTGGTCCACGCTGGACACGCAGGCCCGCATGATCCGCGAACTGGTGGCGCACGTGCCGGTGATCTACCTGGTCAACACCGACCAGAGCGACCAGCCCGACGGCGGCGATGCCGGTGCGCTGACACAGGCCCTGCTCGGCCTGGGCGTGCCGCAGAGCACCATCGACGCGCGGGTTCGGCTGCTGCGTGTCGAGCACGGCGAGTTCTGGGTGCGCGACTACGGCGGCATCTTCCTGAGCAACGGCCGCGGCGAGCACCGGGTGGTCGACTTCGAGTTCGACGGCTACGGCTACAACGCGTTCGGCGGGCCGGACACGGTCGATCTGTACGACTTCGACAACGACCTGGCCGTGCGCGTGGCCGAGTCGCTGCGCCACCCGGTGGAGCGCTCGCCGCTGATCGCCGAGGGCGGCAACCTGCACTTCAACGGCCAGGGCACGGTGATCGCGCTCGAGATCGGCCTGCTGGGCCGCAACCCGGGCTGGAGCAAGACGCAGATCGAGGACGAGATCAAGCGCGTGTTCGGCGTGCGCAAGATGCTCTGGCTGCCGCGCAACCTGCCCACCGACGCGCATGCGGTGCGGCAGACGCCCTACCTGGTCGGCGGCGAGCACGTCTACAACCTGGGCGTGACGCACATCGACGAGATGGTGGCCTGGGTCGATGCCCGCACCCTGCTGCTGCCGGAGGTGACGGCCGCCGAGCTGGCCGCCGCGCAGGCTGCGGGCGACCCCATCGGCATGCTCGCGCACGAGGTGCTGGAGGAAGCGCATACGATCCTGCGCGGCGCCAGCAACGAGGCGGGCCAGCCGCTGGACATCGTGCGCGTGCCCGAGCCGGGCGCCATCCTCATCGACATCGGGCCCGACGACGTGCTGTACCAGGCCATCGCCGACCTGGACCACCACCCGGTGCAGCGCCTGGTGGGGGCCGAAGCCTTCGCCGGCAACCAGCCGGTGAAGTTCGTGCTGCCGGCCAGCTACATGAACTTCCTGGTCACCAACGGGCTGGTGCTGATCCCGCAGTTCCACGCGGAAGGACGCGACCCGTCGTTGGAAGAGAAGGACGCGCGCTTCAAGTCCATCATCGAGACCTGCTACCCTGGCCGTCGTGTCGTGCAGCTCAACGTCGACGCGATCCTGGCCGGCGGCGGCGGCATGCACTGCATCAGCCAGCAGGTTCCCGTCTGACGCGATGGCGATCGCACGCCGGCTCAGGCGGAAGAGCCGTCATCCGCGCCGCGCAGGTGGATGCGCGTGCCGGCCAGGCTCACCACCTGGCCGGGCCGCAGCTTGCAGGTCTTGCGCAGCTCCATTTGCCCATCGACCGCCACCTTGCCGGCAGCCACCATCGCCTTGGCGGCGCCGCCGCTGTCGGCCAGGCCGGTGGCCTTCAGCAACGCATCGAGCGTGATGAACTCGCCGCGCACGGCGAACTCGATGCTGCGCATCACGCGGCCTCCTGCGGCGTCAGGCCGAACTCGCGTGCCAGCAGCGCATAGGACCGCCGGCGCACTGCGGGGTCGAAGGCCCAGGTGTTGACCACCAGTTCGTCGAGCTCGAGCGATGCGGCCAGCGCACGCAGGCGCTGCGCCACCTCGGCCACATCGCCGACGAAGGCCTTGGCGCGCATGGCCTCGAGCACCGGCATGTCCTCGGTACCGAAACCGCGCTCGGCGATGCGGTCCGGGTCCTGCAGCGGCCCGAGCCGGCCGCGTGCGCGGTCGACACGCCAGCGGTCGCGGCTCAGCGCATGGTGGCGCGCGTCGTCGGCACGGTCGGCCACCAGGGCCCAGACGCACACCGTGGCCTGTGGCCGCGGATGGCGTTCGCTCGGCCGGTACAGCGTGCGGTACAGCTCGAGCGCGCGCTCGACGCCCTGCCCGTCCATGAAGAAGTACGCGAAGGCATACGGCAGCCCGAACTGCGCGGCGAGCTGCGCGCCGTAGTCGGAGCTGCCCAGCACCCACAGCTGCGGCGCATGCGCGCCGAGCGGATGCGCGCTGAGCCCGCGGTGCGCCGGCAGCGAGGTCCAGGCCTGCAGGTCGCGCACCTGTTCCGGAAAGTGCTCGGCGGCGCCGTAGGCGTTCGGGTTGAGCGCCTGCGCGATGCGCATGTCCCCGCCCGGCGCGCGGCCGACGCCGAGGTCGATGCGCCCCGGCGCCAGCGCCTCCAGCACGCGGAACTGCTCGGCCACCTTCAAGGCGCTGTAGTGCGGCAGCATCACGCCGGCGCTGCCGATGCGGATGCGGCGCGTGCGCGCGGCCACCGCCGCCATCAGGATCTCGGGCGCGCTGCCGACGATGGTGGGCAGGCCGTGGTGCTCGCTGAGCCAGAAGCGCGCGTAGCCGAGCACCTCGGCGTGTTCGGCCAGCGACAAGGTGTCGCGGATCGCCTCGTCCTCGCCGCGGCCGGCCAGCGCGACGGATTGATCGAGAACGGAAAGCTGCAGGTTCGTTCGCATGTTGCGAGCTTGGCACAACGCGCACACCGGCGCGCCGTCGTGTACATTAGCGCCACAGTTCTACGCAAGTCACCGATCGTTCGTGATCTCCGCTCCATCCACTGCGCCCGTCGCAGTCGGCCTCGATCGAAATCTCCTGCTCGTTGCTTGAGTGTGCTGCTTTTGCGCCGCATCACGCGGTGCGTGTTCGACTCCATTGTTAGACAGATAGGATCCCGTCCATGACGACCCAGACCGGTACCGTGAAGTGGTTCAACGAAGCCAAGGGCTATGGCTTCATCGCGCAAGACGCCGGCGGCGCCGACCTCTTCGCCCACTTCCGCGACATCCAGGGCAACGGCTTCAAGACGCTGCAGGAAAACCAGCGCGTCGAATTCGAAGTCAAGCAAGGCCAGAAGGGCCTGCAGGCGGCCAACATCCGCCCGCTCTGAACCTGCGCCCGGCCTTCGGGCCGCAGCAAGCCAAGGCCGCGGCTCCGTCCGCGGCTTTTTGTTTTGTTCTCCAGGAGGCAAGAGCATGAGTACCGACCTCGCCAGCGCGATCAACCACCAGGTACGCCTCGCCGCGCGGCCCCTCGGGCTGCCCAGGGACGGCGACTGGCGCTTCACCGAGGAGCCGGTGGCACTGCCCGACGAGGGCGGCGTGCTGGTGCGCGCCACGCACCTGTCGCTCGACCCGGCGATGCGCGGCTGGATGAACGAGGGCAAGAGCTACATCGCGCCGGTGGGCATCGGCGAGGTGATGCGCGCCGGCGGCATCGGCGTGGTGGTGGCCTCGAAGAACCCGGCCTTCGCGGTCGGCGACAAGGTCAGCGGCACGCTCGGCGTGCAGACCTACTGCCTGGTCCCGGCCGGGCACATCGGCCGCAGCGGCCTGGCCAGGATCGACACGAAGCTCGGCAGCGACACGCAGTGGCTCAACGTGCTGGGCATGCCGGGCATGACCGGCTACTTCGGCCTGATGGACATCGGCCAGCCCAAGCCGGGCGAGACGGTGGTGGTGTCGGGCGCGGCCGGCGCGGTTGGCCAGACGGTCGGCCAGCTCGCGAAGATCAAGGGCTGCCGCGTGGTCGGCATCGCCGGCGGCGCCGACAAGTGCCGCTTCGTGGTCGACGAACTCGGCTTCGACGCCTGCATCGACTACAAGGCCGGCAGCGTGCGCGACGGCCTCAAGCAGCACTGCCCCGGCGGCGTCGATATCTACTTCGACAACGTCGGCGGCGAGATCCTCGACACGGTCTTGACGCGCATCAACCGCAAGGCGCGCATCGTGATCTGCGGCGCGATCAGCCAGTACAACGCCACCGCGCCGGTGCAGGGACCGAAGAACTACCTCTCGCTGCTGGTCAACCGCGCGCGCATGGAAGGCGTGGTGGTGTTCGACTACGCCGAGCGCTACCCGGCCGCGATCGCCGAACTGGCCGGCTACCTGAAGGACGGCCGCATGAAGAGCCGCGAAGACGTGGTGAAAGGGCTCGCGAGCTTCCCGGCGGCATTACTGCGGCTTTTCGACGGCGGCAACTTCGGCAAGCTGGTCCTGGACGTGAGCGGCTGACCTAGACTCGACCGGTGAGCGACGCAGCGCAGCCCAGCCCTTCTCCGCAGGCCCTGGCCGACTGGGCCGCCGCGTCGAGCGAACTGCTCGCGATCAGCGACGACGCGGGCGAGCTGCGCTGGTGCAACGACGCCTTCCGCCAGCGCTTCGGCGCCGGCCTGCCCGCGCCGCTGCGCGCGGCGCCGTCGATACCGCCGGGCGAGCGCGTCACCATCGGCGAGCGCTGCTTCGCGGTACACGTGCACGCGGTGCCCGAGGGCCTGGCCTGGCGCCTGGTCGACGAAACCGCGCAGCGCGAGGCCGAGCGCCTGCGCGAACTGCTCGAAGTGGCGCAGCAGTTCGGCCGGCTCGGCCTCTGGGAGCGCGACTTCAGCACCGGCCGCGGCCACTGGGACCACCACGTCTTCGACTTCTGGGGGCTGGACCCCGCGCAGGGCACGCCGGACTTCGCCAAGGCGACGCGCTACATCCACCCCGAGGACCACTTCACCGGCACCTACCTGCGCTCGCAGCAGACGCCGGGGCGCTACTCGCAGCACTACCGCGTGCTGCGGCCCGACGGCACGGTGCGCCGCATCCACTCGCAGTGGGAAGTCAAGGCCGGCGCCGAAGGCCGGCCGACACGCGCCATCGGCGTGATGATGGACGACACCGATATCTACGAACTGGCGCGCTCGCTCACCGACGTCAACGCGCAGCTCCAGCTCGCCGTCGAGCTGGCCGGCATCACGATCTGGCGCCACGATCTGCGCAGCAACCGCATCCAGTACAACGAGCACGGCTACGCGACGCTGGGCATCCCGCCGCAACCCGAGGGCTTGCCGATCGCGGAGGTGCGCGGCCTCGTCCACCCCGACGACCTGGCCGAAGTGCTCGCCTCGACCGAGCGCGCGCTGGCCAGCAACCGCCCCACCTACATGCAGGCGCGCTACCGGCGCAGCGACGGCGTCTGGCGCCACGTGCTGGCGCGGCGCGTGGCGCAGCGCGCCGCCGACGGCACGCCGCTGGCCTTCTTCGGCGTCGGGCTGGACATCACCGAGCAGGTCGAGCAGCGCCGCCAGTCGGCCGAGCTGGAGCGCCACCTGGAACTGGCGGCGGAGTCGGCGCAGATCGGCATCTGGTGGCGCGACGCGGCCAGCGGCGAGGGCCAGTGGAACGCGCAGATGTTCGCCATCACCGGCCGCGACCCGTCGCTCGGTACGCCGCCGCTGCACGTGTGGGAGGACACCATCGTGCACCCCGACGACCGCGAGCGCATTCGCCTCGCGCTGCGCGCGCTGACGCCGGCGCTGGTGCCGATGCAGGAGCGCGAGTTCCGCATCGTGCGTCCCGACGGCGAGGTGCGCTGGCTGATCAACCGCGCGCGGCCGGAAGACGTCGACGGCCACCGCGTGGTGCTGGGCGTGACCATCGACGTCACCGAGCAGCGCCTGGCCCAGCAGGCGCTGCGCAGCGCCGACGAGCGCTCGGCGCTGATCGCGCGCAGCGTCGGCATAGGCACCTGGGAGATCGATTTCGACAGCGGCGTCGAGCGCTGGGACGAGCAGTTGTTCCACCTGCGCGGCCTGGCGCCGGCGGCGAACCCGCCGTCGACGCAGGACCAGCTCGCGCTGGTGCACCCCGACGACCGCGCGCGCACCATCGACGCCTGTCCCGGCCTGGCGGCGAGCACGCAGCCGACGCAGTACGAGTTCCGCATCCGGCTGCCCGACGGCCGGCTGCGCTGGCTGGCCTCGCGCTCGCTGCCCGTGGCCGACGAACACGGCCGCACGCGGCGCCGCATCGGCATCAACTGGGACGTGACCGACGCGCGCGAGGCCGCCGCCGCGCGCGAGGCGACCATCGTCGCCGAGCGCGCCAGCCAGGCCAAGTCGCAGTTCCTCGCGCGCATGAGCCACGAACTGCGCACGCCGCTGAACGCCGTGCTCGGCTTCACGCAGTTGCTGCAGTTCGAGGACACCCACCCGTCGCGCGTCGCCAAGCTCGGCCACATCCGCGCGGCCGGCGAGCACCTGCTGTCGCTGATCGACGGCGTGCTCGACCTGACCCGCATGGAAGCCGGCAACCTGCGCCTGCAACTGCAAGCCGTCGACCTCGACCTGCTGGCCGGCCAGGCGCTGCCGCTGGTGGCCGCGCTGGCGCGCCGCCACGAGGTGCAGGTGCTGCGCGAGGCGGTCGAGGGCTGCGCGCTGGCCGACCGCACGCGCACGCTGCAGGTGCTGGTGAACCTGCTGACCAACGCGATCAAGTACAACCGGCCCGGCGGGTGCGTGCGGCTCTCGGCGCGCGGCGACGGCGACACGGTGACGATCAGCGTCGCCGACACCGGCCGCGGCCTGAGCGCCGCGCAGGTCGAGCATCTGTTCGAGCCCTTCAACCGGCTCGGCGCCGAGCGCGAGGGCATCGAGGGCGTCGGCATCGGCCTGACCATCGTCAAGGCGCTGGTGTCCGGCATGGGCGGCCGCATCGCGGTGACGAGCGAGCCCGGCCGCGGCAGCCGTTTCGACGTGACGCTGCCGGCCGCCGAGGCGGGACGGCCCTTCGCGCCGGCGAGCGAGCCGGCCGCCGGCGTGCCCGCGCCGATCAGCGCGCCGCGCGGCCGGCTGCTCTACATCGAGGACAACCCGGTCAACGTGATGCTGGTCGAGGAGATCGTGCGCAGTCTCTCGGGCCTGAGCATCCACAGCGAGGCCACCGGCGCCGACGGCGTGGCGCGCGCCGCGGCGCTGCGCCCCGACCTCGTGCTGATCGACATGCAACTGCCCGACTTCGACGGCTACGAGGTGCTGCGCCGCCTGCGCGCGCAGCCCGAGACGGCGGCGATCCCCTGCGTGGCGCTGTCGGCCAACGCGATGCCCGAGGACATCGCCCGCGCCCGCGCCGCCGGCTTCGACGACTACTGGACCAAGCCGATCGACTTCCGCGGCTTCCTCGGCGCGCTGGAGGCGCGGTTTCCGGCGGTGTGAAGGCCGGCCAACCCTTCAGCGCCCCTTGCGCAAGGCCTCCAGGTCGCCCTGGTCGAAGCGGCGGTTGTCGCAGCGCTGGCGGAACGCGGCGCGGTCGGCGTTGATCTCGCCGACGCGCGCGTTGAAGGCGTCGGTGCGCGCCTGGAACGATTCGACCGCCGCGTTGCGCGCCTTCTCGCGCGCGATGAGGGCTTCGATGGCTTCGGCGTTGCTGCGGTCCAGCGTCTCCAGGTCGGCTTTCAGCGCGTCGCCCGAGCGCACCAGCTCGGCCTTTTCCTTCTCCAGTTGCTCGCGCTCGCGCGTGGCGCTGTCGTTGCCCTCGACCACGCGCGTCTCGATCGCCAGGCATTCGCGCAACTCGTTCTTGGTCAGCAGCGGGCCGCTGGCCTTGCCGCTGCCGAAGGCGCCTATGCGCAGCTTCTCGTTGGGGGCGGCGTGCGCGGCGCCCAGCGCGGCGGCGAGGGTGATCAGGCAGACGGCGGTGCGGATCATGGTCGGTGCAGGCGTTGGCACTGGCATTGTCGTTCGAGCCGCGCATGATGCCATCGGGCGCCGCGCGCCGGGCGCTCTGCTCTAATCGCCGCTTTGCCTCGCGCGCACCGCTGCCCATGGCACTCAAGGCCACCATCTTCAAAGCCCGCCTCTCGCTCGCCGACATGGATCGCGGCATCTATGCCGACCATGCGCTGACCCTGGCACGCCACCCGTCCGAAACCGACGAGCGCATGCTGATGCGCGTGCTGGCCTTCGCGCTGAACGTGCCGGCCGACGACCGCGAGGGCACGCTGGAGTTCGGCAAGGGCCTGTCGGACACCGACGAGCCCGAGCTCTGGCACCGCGACCTGACCGGGCGCATCCGCCACTGGATCGAGGTCGGCCAGCCCGACGAAAAGCGCCTGCTGCGCGCCGCCGGCCGCGCCGACCGGGTCAGCGTCTACGCGTACGCGGCCAGCGCGCCGATCTGGTGGAGCGGCATCGCGGGCAAGGTCGCCCGCGCGGCGAACATCCGCGTCTGGCAGGTGGATGCGGCGCAGAGCCAGGCGCTGGCCGCGCTCGCCCGACGTACCATGGCGCTGCAGGTGAGCGTGCAGGACGGCACCTGCTGGGTGGGCGACGGCGAGGCTTCGGTCGAGATCACGCCGCGCCGCCTCGAATCCTGAACCGACCTGCGGAGGACCGAACCGATGAGCATCACGATCGAGCACGACGAGAAGGCCGGCCGCTTCTCCACCCGCGTGCACGGCCACCTGTGCCTGTGCGACTACCGGCTGCGCGACGGCGTCATGACGATGACGCACACCGAGGTCGCCCCCGAGCTGGAAGGCCAGGGCATCGCCGGCGAGCTGGTGCGCGCGGCGCTGGCCCATGCGCGCGCCAACGACCTGAAGGTGCGCCCGCTGTGCACCTACGTGCAGGCCTACTTCCGCCGCCATCCCGAAGTGCAGTCGCTGCTCGCCTGACGATGCGCCTGCGCCTTCTCGCCCGCGCGCTGCTCTGCGCCGCGGCCGCCGCCCTGCCCGCTCTTGCCATGACCGCCGAGACGCCCGCCCCGCCCCCCGCCGACGACGACCCGTACCTCTGGCTCGAGGAGGTGCAGGGCGACAAGGCGCTGGCCTGGGTGCGCGAGCGCAACGCCGAGACGCTAGCGCAGCTCTCGGCGCGCGACGACTTCGCGCCGACGCGCGCCCGGCTGCTGGAGGTGCTGAACTCGCGCGACCGCATCCCGGCGGTCTCGCGCCGCGGCGACTGGCTCTACAACCTCTGGCAGGACGCCGAGCACAAGCGCGGCCTGTGGCGTCGCACCACGCTGGCCGAGTACCGCAAGGCGCAGCCGCGTTGGGAGACGGTGATCGACCTCGACGCGCTCGGCGCGGCGGAGAAGGAGAACTGGGTCTGGGGCGGCGCCGACTGCCTCGGGCCGGACGACCACCGCTGCCTGGTGTCGCTGTCGCGCGGCGGCGCCGACGCCAAGGTGGTGCGCGAGTTCGACACGGTGGCCAAGCGCTTCGTCGAAGGCGGCTTTACGCTGCCGGAGGCGAAGTCGCAGGTCGAATGGCTGGACGCCGACACGCTGATCGTCGGCACGGATTTCGGCCCCGGCTCGATGACCGACGCCGGCTACCCGCGCATCCTCAAGCGCTGGAAGCGCGGCACGCCGCTGGCCGAGGCGGCGACGATCTTCGAAGGGCGCCGCGAGGACACCTGGGTCGGCGCCGGCGTCGACCGCACGCCCGGCTTCGAGCGCACGCTGGTCGTGCGAGCGCTCGACTTCTACCGCCAGGAGAGCTTCCTGCTCGAAGGCGACAAGCTGCTGCGCCTGGACGTGCCCGACGACGCGCGCATCAGCTTCATGCACAGCGCCGGCACGCCCGGCGACACGCTGCTGATGGAACTGCGCAGCGACTACCGCGCCGGCGAGCGCAGCTTCGTCAAGGGCACGCTGCTGGCCGCCGACTTCGCCGCGTTCCGCCGCGGCGAGCGGCGCTTCCAGGTGCTGTTCGAACCCACCGAGACGCGCTCGCTGGCCGGCATCGCGACGACACGCAGCCACGTGCTGCTCACGCTCAACGACGACGTGACCGGCCGGCTCGAGGAATGGAAGCGCGAGGCCGACGGCCGCTTCACGCGCCGCGCGGTCGCGGCGCCCTCGCCCGGCAGGCTCGGCGTGGTCGCGCTGCACGACCCGCTGCGGCGCGACGACCCGCTGGCCGAGCAGTACCTGCTGAGCTACACCGACTTCCTGACGCCCGATTCGCTGCTGCTCGGCCGCGCCGGCGGCGACACGCGCGAAACGCTGAAGACGCTGCCGGCGAGCTTCGACGCGCGCGGCATGCGCGCCGAGCAGGCCTTCGCCACCAGCCGCGACGGCACGCGCGTGCCCTACTTCGTGGTCTGGCCGAAAGGCGCCAAGGCCGACGGCAGCAACCCGACGCTGCTGTACGGCTACGGCGGCTTCGAGATCTCGCTGGAGCCCTGGTATTCGCGCGGCATGGGCGCGGCCTGGTATTCGCGCGGCGGCGTGCTGGTGGTGGCCAACATCCGCGGCGGCGGCGAGTACGGCCCGCGCTGGCACCAGGCGGCGATCAAGGCGCACAAGCAGCGCAGCTACGACGACTTCATCGCCGTGGCCGAAGACCTGGTCCGCCGCAACATCACCAGCGCGCGCCACCTCGGCATCGAAGGCGGCAGCAACGGCGGGCTGCTGGTCGGCGCGGTGATGGTGCAGCGGCCCGAACTCTTCAACGCCGTGGTCTGCCAGGTGCCGCTGCTGGACATGCGGCGCTTCCACAAGCTGCTGGCCGGCGCGAGCTGGATGGCCGAGTACGGCAACCCCGACCTGCCGGAAGACTGGGCGGCGATCTCGCGCTACAGCCCCTACCAGAACCTGAAGCGCGACGCGAGGTATCCGACGCCGCTGTTCACCACCTCGACGCGCGACGACCGCGTGCACCCCGGCCATGCGCGCAAGACGGTGGCGCGGCTGCGCGAGCTGGGCCACCCGGTGCTGTACTACGAGAACACCGAGGGCGGCCACGGCGGCGCGGCCGACAACGAACAGCGCGCCACGCTGCAAGCCGTCGAATTCACCTATCTGTGGCAGCGGCTGGGGCGCGGACAATGAGCCCGATCCACCACACGAGGAGACCCGCTTGAAGCGTCGCACCGCCACCCTCGGCCTGCTGGCCGCCGCCCTCGCCTTCGCCCTGCCCGCGCAGGCCGCCTTTCCCGACAGGCCGGTCAAGATCCTGATCGGCTTCCCGGCCGGCGGCCCGCTCGACGCGCACGCGCGCCTGCTCGCCGAGCGCCTGCAACAAGTGCTCGGCCAGCCGGTGGTGATCGACTACAAGGCCGGGGCGGGCGGCACGGTGGGGGCCGACGCGGTCGCCAAGTCGCCGCCCGACGGCTACACGCTGCTGATGGCCAACACCGGCACGATGGTGATCAACCCGGCGGTCTACTCGAAGCTGCCCTACCAGACGCTGAAGGACTTCGTGCCGATCGCGCGCACCGCGCAGCAGCCGCTGGCGCTGCTGGTCAACCCCACGCTGCCGGCGAACTCCGTGCAGGAACTGGTGGCGCTGGCGAAGAAGAACCCCGGCAAGCTCAACTACGGCTCGGCCGGCAACGGCGGCATCAGCCACCTCGTGCCGGAGATGTTCAAGAGCGCCACCGGCACCTTCATCACGCACATCCCCTACCGCGGCAGCGCGCCGGCCTTCACCGACCTGCTGGCCGGCCAGGTGCAGATCATGGCCGAGTCGATCCCGCAGGCCTCGCAGTACGTCAAGCAGGGCAAGCTGCGCGCGCTGGCGGTCACCGGCCGCGAACGCAACGCCGCGCTGCCCGACACGCCGACCTTCGCCGAACTCGGCATCCGGGGGCTGGACGTGGTGGGCTTCTACGGCGTGCTCGCGCCGGCCGGCACGCCCAAGGACGTGGTCGCGCGGCTGTCCGACGCCTTCCGGCAGGTGCTGGAGACACCCGACATCCGCAGCCGCATGGCCGCGCAGGGCGCCGACCCGGCCTTCCTCGGCAGCGAGGCCTTCACGGCCTACCTGGCCGAGCAGATGCCGGTCTGGGCCAAGGCGGTGAAGGACTCGGGCACCAAGCTCGACTGAGCCCGGCCTGGCGCTCAGGCCTTGGGCGCCTCGCGCTCCTGCAACAGCCGCCACATCACCTTGCCCGAGCCCGACTTGGGCAGCGCGTCGACGAACTCGACGACCTTGGGCACCTTGTAGGCCGCCATGTGCTCGCGCGCCCAGGCGATGATGTCGTCCGCCGTGATCGTGCCGCGCGCCTCGGCGCGCAGCACCACCACGGCCTTGACGGTCTCGCCGCGGTAGTCGTCGCGCGCGGCGATGATGCAGGCCTCCTGCACCGCCGGGTGCTTGAACAGCAGCGTCTCCACCTCGGCCGGCCAGACCTTGTAGCCGCTGGCGTTGATCATGCGCTTCAGGCGGTCGGTGATGAAGAAGTAGCCCTCTTCGTCGATGCGGCCGAGGTCGCCGGTGCGGAAGAACTTGCGGCCGCTGGCGTCGCCGGGCAGCGTGACGAAGGCGGCCTCGGTGGCCTCGGGGTGCTTCCAGTAGCCCTTGAAGACCATCGGCCCGTGGGTGACGATCTCGCCGGTCTCGCCGGGCGGCAGCTCCCGCAAGGTGGCGGGGTCGACGACGCGCGAGTCGACGCCGAAGATCGGGATGCCCAGGCATTGCAGCTTGGCGCGCTCGGGCGGGTTGGCGTGGCTGGGCGCGGCGGTTTCGGTCAGGCCGTAGCCCTCGGCGAAGGTCAGGCCGAACTGGTCCTGCAAGCGCTGCGCGACGGCCTGCGGCATCGCCGCGCCGCCGCCGCTGATGTTGCGCAGCGACGAGAGGTCGAAGCTCTTGTAGTTCGGGCTGCCGAACAGGTCGATGATCATCGTCGGGATGCAGGTCCAGTGCGAGACCCGGTGGCGCGAGATCAGCCGGCCGGCCAGCTCGCGGTCCCAGCGCGGCAGGATCACCGTGGTGCAGCCGGTGTACACGGCGCCGAGCACGCCGTAGATCATGCCGGTGATGTGGAACATCGGCACCACGCCGAGCGTCACCGACTCCGGCCCGCTGTGCCCCCACTGCCCGCCCACCGCGTTGTGCATCAGCGTGCCGTGCGTGTGCAGGCAGCCCTTGGGCAGCCCGGTGGTGCCCGAGGTGTAGGGCAGCAGCGCCAGGTCGTCCGGCCCGGCCGTGTGCGGCCCGGGCGCGAGGCCGGCGGCCAGCGCCTCGGCCCAGCGCGTCCAGCGCGGGCCGACGGCATCGGTCTCGGGCAGCGCCGGGTCGGCGCGCAGCCACTGCTCGGTGGCGGCGTTGGGCGCTTCGTCGGGTTCGATGGCGCCTTCGGGCAGCGCGTCGGCATAACGCGCCACCAGCACGTGAGCGAGGCGCTGCGCCTCGGGCAGCGCGGCGTTCGCCTGGGCGACGATGCCGGCCAGGTCGGCGCTGCACACCGCCACCCTGGCCTCGGGGTCGGCGATGTAGTGGCCGAACTCGTCGGCGCGGTTCATCGGGTTGACCGGCACCACCACCGCGTCGGCGCGCAGGATGCCGTACAGCGCGACGACGAACTGCGGGCAGTTCTGCATGAACAGCGCGACGCGGTCGCCCTTCTTCACGCCCTGCGCGCGCAGCCAGCCGGCGATGGCCAGCGACTGCTCGCGCAGCTCGCGGTAGCTCAGCGCGCGGCCGAAGAACAGGTAGGCCGGCTTGTCGGGCCAGCGCGCGGCCGACACCTCCACGTTGAACCACAGCGAGGTCTGCGGCACGGCCAGTTCGCGCGGCAGGCGGCGCGGCCAGATGGCGTGGTGCGGGCGGGTGGCGGTGGTGTCGGGCACGGGCGGCTTCCGGTCGGGCGATGCGGATGGTTGTACCGCAGCGCCCGCGGCGCGGCCAGCGGCGGAACCCCGGCTTGCGCGGCCCGCGGCGCGGCTCAGTCGGCCAGCGGTTCCTGGGCTTGCAGCGCGGCGCGCAACCGGGCGCAGTAGTCGGCGTCGGACGCCCAGGCCGCGCGCGCCAGCGTCGCATGCCGTGCGCGCGCCTGCGGGCGCGCCAGCAGTTCGTTCAGCTCGGCCAGCGCGTCGTGCACCACGCCGCGCACGTAGTCGGCCGCGTCGGCTTCGAGTTCGGCTTCGGCGAGCGCGCCGGCATGCTCCGCGTCGAGCAGGCGGCCGGTGCGCGCCAGGCAGGTCGCCTGGTCGGCGCGCGCGATGGTGGCCTCCCAGGTCATGCCGGCCTGCGCGGCGGGGGCGACGCAGTGCTCGAACACCTCCAGCGCGCGCTCGTGCTGACCGTCCAGGCGCAGCAGCTCGCCCAGGCGCAGGCTGAACTGCAGGCTGGCGTCGTCGCCCGCCAGCAAGGCCGCGAGCTGCTGCGCGCTGCCCAGCGCGGCCAGCGCCTGCCCGAGCTGGCGGGCCTGCAGGTGCCCGGCGGCGCGCGCACGGCGAAGCTGCTGCACCTGCGCCAGCGTCATGTAGCGGTGCACCGCGGCGAGCAGTTGCTCGTCGTTCTCGCGCCGCGCCAGCAGCGTGGCGCGGCGGTAGTGGCGCACCGCGTGGTCCATCAGCTCGGCTTCCTGGTAGAGCGTGGCGAGCACGTACAGCGCGCGCGCCGCGGCCAGCGGCCGGAACGCGGCGCCCAGCCGGGCCGCCGCGTGCAGGTGCGCCACCGAGCGCGCCGGCGACTGTTGCAAGGTGGCGGCGATGCAGCCGAGCCAGGCCTCGCATTCGGCTTGCAGGCCACGATCGGCCAGCGCATGGGCGGCGCCGCGCGCACGCTCGATCGGCTCGACCGCCGCCTGCACGCCGGCGCCGTAGTAACACGCCACGCCGCGCGCCAGCTCCAGCTCGGCGGCGGCGCGGGCGTCGCCGGCATCGCGAACCGCCGCCTCGGCGGCGTGCAGCGCCGCCGGCACCTCGCGCGTGCGCCAGTGCCGCGCCAGCAGCCCGACACGCTGCGCCAGCAGCAGCGCCCGCTGGGCGCCGGGCGGCGCGGCGGTGACGGCTTGTTCGTTGCGTTGCAGCAGGCCGGGCATGGTCGGGGCGGGCGTGGATAACCGATTACAACGCGCCGCGGCGGTTTGCGGGCGTGCATCGTGCGCGGATGCCCGCCGTGCATCGTGCGACTGCGGCGCTGCGCTAGCATCCGCGCTCCATTCCGCCCCGACGCCGCCATGACCGACCAGTTGCAAGCCACCGTGCGCACCCGCGCCAACGTCTACTTCGAGGGCAAGTGCGTGTCGCACAGCCTGGAGCTGGCCGACGGCAGCAAGAAGAGCGTCGGCGTGATCCTGCCCTCGGCGCTGAAGTTCAACACCGGCGCGCCCGAGCGCATGGAGCTGATCGAGGGCGAGTGCCGCGTCAAGCTGCCGGGCGCCGCGGACTGGGCCAGCTACCGCGGTGGCCAGAGCTTCGACGTGCCGGGCAATTCAGCCTTCGACATCGAAGTGACGCAGACGCTGCACTACGTCTGCCACTTCCTCTGAGTCAGACCACCACCGGCTCCGGCTCCAGCCGGATGCCGAAGCGGCCGTACACGCTCTCCTGGATGGCGCGCGCCAGCGTCATCACTTCCGAGCCGATCGCGCCGCCGCGGTTGACCAGCACCAGCGCCTGCTTGTCGTAGACCGCCGCCTGCCCCACCGCCTTGCCCTTCCAGCCGCAGGCGTCGATCATCCAGCCGGCGGCGAGCTTCACGCTGCCGTCGGGCATGGGGTAGTGAACGATGGCCGGGTCGCGGCCAATGATGTCGCGGCACTGTTCGGGCGTCACCACCGGGTTCTTGAAGAAGCTGCCGGCGTTGCCGATGCGCGCCGGGTCGGGCAGCTTGGCGCGGCGGATCGCGCACACCCAGTCGAAGATCTGCTGCGCCGAGGGGTTGGAGACGCCCTCCTCGCGCATGCGGCGTTCGAGGTCGAGGTAGCCCAGCACCGGCCGCCAGGGCCGGGGCAGGCGCAGCCGCACGCGCGTGACCAGCGTGCGCCCGGCCAGCGCGTGCTTGAAGACGCTGTCGCGGTAGCCGAAGGCGCAGATGCCGGGGCCCAGCGTCACGCTGCGCCCGGTGACGAGGTCGACCGCGTCGAGCGCCTCGAAGCGGTCTTTCAGCTCCAGCCCGTAGGCGCCGATGTTCTGCACCGGCGCGGCGCCCACCGTGCCCGGGATCAGCGCCAGGTTCTCCAGCCCGGGCCAGCCCTGGGCCAGCGTCCAGGCCACCAGCTCGTGCCAGTTCTCGCCGGCGCCGGCCTCGACGATCCAGGCGTCGGCGCGCTCTTCCACCAGATGCTTGCCGGTCACCTCGACCTTGAGCACCACGGCCGGCATGTCGCGCGTCAGGATGATGTTGCTGCCGCCGCCGAGGATGAACTTGGGCGCGCGGCCCAGTTCCGGGTGGTCGACCACGCGGCGCACGTCGGCATCGCTCTTGATGCGCACCAAGGATTGCGCAACCGCCGGCAATCCGAAGGTATTGAACGGTTTCAGGCTCACGCCCGACTCGATTTGCATGCGAGAATTTTCCTCCATGCCAAGCTTCGACACCGTCATCGAGCCGAATCTGGTCGAAGTGCGCAACGCCGTCGACCAGACCGCCAAGGAAATCGGCACGCGTTTCGACTTCAAGGGCAGTTCGGCCGGCGCCGAACTGGCCGACAAGGCGATCACGCTGCACGCCGATTCGGACTTCCAGATCGGCCAGGTCACCGACATCCTCTTGGCCAAGCTGACCAAGCGCGGCGTGGACATCCGCTTCCTCGACCGCAGCGCGAAGATCGAGAAGATCGGCGGCGACAAGGTCAAGCAGGTGCTGACGGTCAAGAGCGGCGTCGACGGCGACAACGCCAGGAAGATCCAGGCCGCCATCAAGCAGGGCAAGATGAAGGTGCAGGCCGCGATCCAGGGCGACACGGTGCGTGTCAGCGGCGCCAAGCGCGACGACCTGCAGCTCGCGATGCAGTTGATCAGGAAAACCGTGCCCGACGCGCCGGTGTCCTTCACGAACCTGCGCGATTGAGCATGCGCCGCCTTGCCGCACTCGGGGCGCTGCTGCCGGCCCTGGCCTTCGCGCAGAACGTCTCGATGAGCGGCAGCCTGGGCAACAAGGCGCTGCTGGTGATCGACGGCACGCCGCGCACCGTGGCGGCCGGCGCCACCGTCTCCGGCGTCAAGGTGATCAGCGTCGACGGCAGCCAGACGCTCGTCGAGGTCGGCGGCAAGCGCCAGACGCTGCTGCTCGGCGGCGCGCAGGTCAACCTCGGCGGCTCGGCCAGCGCCGGCGGCGGCACGCAGATCGTGCTGTCGGCCGGCCCGGGCGGGCACTTCGTCACCGGCGGCACGATCAACGGCCGCAGCGTGCGCTTCGTGGTCGACACCGGCGCCACCAACATCGCGATCGGCGAGACGGTCGCGCGCAGCATCGGCCTGGACTTCAGCAAGGGCGAACGCGGCATCGCCCGCACCGCCAACGGCGACGTGGTGGCGCACCGCGTCACGCTGCGCGAGGTGCGCGTCGGCGACGTGACGGTCTACGACGTCGCCGCCACCGTGGTGCCGGCGCCGATGGAAATGGTGCTGCTGGGCAACAGCTTCCTGTCGCGCTTCCAGATGAAGCGCGACGCCGACGTGCTGGTGCTCGACAAGCGCTACTGAGCGCCACCGCCGGGGACATGCCTGCGGCAGGTCTGTCGCGGCAGGGACAGAGGATTTCCGCACGATCGTGCTAAAACACGTGCTGGCCCGCGGGCCGCATTGGAGACACGCATGGACCTGAATTTCACGCCCGAGGAACAGGCGTTCCGGCAGGAGATCCGCGCCTGGGTGGCGCAGAACCTGCCCAAGGACATCAGCCACAAGGTGCACAACGCCCTGCACCTGAGCAAGGACGACATGCAGCGCTGGGCCAGGATCCTCGGCGCCAAGGGCTGGCACGGCTGGGCCTGGCCCAAGCAGTTCGGCGGGCCGGGCTGGAACGTGATCCAGCGCCACCTGTTCGAAGAGGAATGCGCGCTGGCCGGCGCGCCGCGCGTCGTGCCCTTCGGGCCGGTGATGGTGGCGCCGGTGATCATGGCCTTCGGCTCGCCCGAGCAGCAGAAGCGCCACCTGCCCGGCATCATGAGCGGCGAGGTGTGGTGGAGCCAGGGCTACAGCGAGCCGGGCGCAGGCAGCGATCTCGCGTCGCTGAAGTGCCGCGCCGAACGCCGCGGCGACAAGTACATCGTCAACGGCCAGAAGACCTGGACCACGCTCGGCCAGCACGGCGACTGGATCTTCTGCCTGGTGCGCACCGACACCTCGGGCAAGCCGCAGACCGGCATCAGCTTCCTGCTGATCGACATGAAGAGCCCGGGCGTCAGCGTGCGGCCCATCATCATGCTCGACGGCGGCCACGAGGTGAACGAGGTCTGGTTCGACAACGTCGAGGTGCCGGCCGAGAACCTCGTCGGCGAGGAGAACAAGGGCTGGACCTACGCCAAGCACCTGCTCGCCCACGAGCGCACCAACATCGCCGACGTGAACCGCGCCAAGCGCGAGCTGGAGCGCCTGAAGCGCATCGCCAAGGCCGAGGGCGTGTACGAGGACACGCGCTTCCGCGACGAGATCGCGAAGCTGGAAGTCGACGTCGTCGCGCTCGAGATGATGGTGCTGCGCGTGCTGTCGGCCGAGAAGAGCGGCAAGGCGGCGCTGGACGTGGCGGGCCTGTTGAAGATCCGCGGCAGCGAGATCCAGCAGCGCTACACCGAGCTGATGATGCTGGCCGCCGGGCCGTACAGCGTGCCCTTCGTGAAAGAGGCGATGGAAGCCGGCTGGCAGGGCGACCACGTCGGCGCGGCGCACTGCGCGCCGCTGGCCGCCACCTACTTCAACTACCGCAAGACGACGATCTACGGCGGATCCAACGAGGTCCAGCGCAACATCGTCTCCGCCACGGTGCTCGGGAGCTGAAAACATGCACCCCCAAGCTCACATTCGTTCGCTGCCCCCCAAGGGGGCGCAGGCCTCCTTCGGGGCGGCCCAGCAGGAGGCCTGACATGGATTTCGACTTCACCGAAGACCAGGAATCGCTGCGCGACGCCGTGCGGCGCTGGGTCGACAAGGGCTTCGGCTTCGAGCGCCGCCACGCCATCGCCAAGGCCGGCGGCGCGACGCGCGACGTCTACGGCGAACTGGCCGAACTGGGCCTGACCGGCCTGGCGATCCCCGAGGCGCATGGCGGCATGGGCTTCGGCCCGATCGAGGCCATGGTGGTCAACGAGGAACTGGGCCGCGGGCTGGTCAACGCGCCTTATGCGCACGGCGCCATCGTCGCGCCCACGCTACTGTCGGGCGCGCCGGCCGAGGTGCAGGCGCAGTGGCTGCCGAAGATCGCCGACGCCTCGGCGCTGGTGGTGCTGGCGCACCAGGAGCGCGCGGCGCGCTACCGGCTGGCCCACGTGACCACCAAGGCCGCCAAAGCCGGCGACGGCTGGGCGCTCAGCGGCGCCAAGAGCCTCGTACCGGCCGGCGACGAAGCCGACGCCTTCATCGTGCCGGCGCGCACCGCCGGGGCCGATGCCGACGCGGCAGGCATCGCGCTGTTCCTCGTCGCCAAGGGCGCCGCCGGCCTGGCCGTGCGCGGCTACCCGACGCAGGACGGCGCACGCGCCGCCGAGCTGACGCTGGCGGACACGCCGGCCACGCTGGTCGCGCTCGACGCGCTGCCGCTGCTGGAACAGGCGGTGGACGCCGGCATCGCCGCACTGTGCGCCGAAGGCGTCGGCGTGATGGAGCGCCTGACCGCGATCACCGCCGAGTACATGAACACGCGCAAGCAGTTCGGCGTCGCGATCGCCAGCTTCCAGGCGCTGCGCCACCGCATCGCCGACGTGAAGATGCAGCTCGAACTCGGCCGCTCGATGAGCTACTACGCCAGCCTCAAGCTCGGCGAGCCCGCGCCGGTGCGCCGCCGCGCGATCGCCCAGGCCAAGGTGCAGCTCGGGCAGTCCATGCGCTTCGTCGGCCAGCAGTGCATCCAGTTGCACGGCGGCATCGGCGTGACCGACGAGTACATCGCCAGCCACTACTTCAAGCGCCTGACGGTGCTGGAGACGAGCTTCGGCGACACGCTGCACCACCTCGGCGAAGTGTCCGCGCGCATGCAGGACACGGCAGGCGTGTTCGCCTGATCGTGCCGCCGGCTACGATGCCGGCATGAACGTTCCGAGCGCCGATTCGATCGTCGACGTGGCCGGCGTCGGCGTCGGCCACTTCACCGACACGCGCCGCCCCACCGGCTGCACCGTGGTGCTGACGCCGCAAGGCGCCACCTGCGGCGTCGACGTGCGCGGCGCCGCGCCCGGCACGCGCGAGACCGAGCTGCTCTCGCCGCTGAACAGCGTAGCCCAGGTGCACGCCGTGCTGCTGGCCGGCGGCAGCGCCTTCGGGCTCGACGCAGCCGGCGGCGTGATGCGCTGGCTGGAAGAGCGCGGCATCGGCGTCGCGGTCGGGCCGGCACGCGTGCCCATCGTGCCGGCGGCGATCCTGTTCGACCTGTGGCTCGGCGATGCGCGCATCCGGCCCGATGCCGACGCGGGTTACGCGGCCTGCGTGGCCGCCAGCACGCAACCGCCGGCGCAGGGCAGCGTCGGCGCCGGCGCGGGAGCCAGCGTCGGCAAGCTGTTCGGCATCGCGCGGGCGATGAAAGGCGGCATCGGCACGGCCTCGCTGCGCGTCGGCGGCTTCACGGTCGCGGCGCTGGTGACCGTCAATGCGGTCGGCGACGTGATCGATCCGGCCGATGGCCGTGTCGTGGCCGGCGCGCGCACGGCCGACGGCACGCGGCTGCTGGGCACGATGAACGCCATGCTTTCCGGCGAGCTGCCGGCGCGCGTGCAGCCCGGCGCGGCGACGACCCTCGGCGTGATCGCCACCGATGCGGTGCTGACGAAGGCGCAGGCCAACAAGCTCGCGCAGATGGCGCACGACGGCCTGGCCCGCTCGATCAACCCGGTGCACACCATGGGCGACGGCGACACGCTGTTCGCGCTGGCCACCGGCGCGGCCGGGCGCGGCGCCGATCTCACGCTGCTCGGCGCGCTGGCGGCGGAAGTCACGGCGCGCGCGGTGCTGAACGGCGTGCGCGCCGCGACGCGGCTGCCCGAACTGCCCTGCGCCGCCGACTTCGCATGAGCCGCGCGCGCCGCCCCACGCTCGCCCAGGTGCTGTTCTCGCAGGGCTTCGGCACGCGCCGCGAGTGCGAGAGCCTGGTCGCCGCCGGCTTCGTCAGCCTGGCCGGCGAGGTCTGCGACGACCCCTGGCGCGAAGTCGACACCGAGGGCCTGGAGTTCGGCGTGCAGGGCCAGCGCTGGCCCTACCGCGAGAAGGCGCTGGTGATGCTGCACAAGCCGGCCGGCTACGAGTGCTCGCAGAAGCCCAGGCATCACCCCAGCGTGCTGAGCCTGCTGCCCGCGCCGCTGCGCACGCGCGGCGTGCAGCCGGTGGGCCGGCTCGACGAAGACACCACCGGGCTGCTGCTGCTCACCGACGACGGCGCGCTGATCCACCGCCTCACTTCGCCCAAGCACCACGTGCCCAAGGTGTACGACGTGCGCTGCAAGCACGCGGTGGACGAACGCCAGCTCGCCGCGCTGCGCGAGGGCGTGCTGCTCGACGACGAGCCGGCGCCGGTGCGCGCCGCCGCCGTCGAGGCCGAGGGCACGCACGGCCTGCGCCTGACCCTCACCGAAGGCAAGTACCACCAGGTCAAGCGCATGGTGGCGGCCGCGGGCAACCGCGTCGACGCCTTGCACCGCAGCGCCTTCGGCGCACTGCAACTGCCGGCCGATCTGGCGCCGGGACAGTGGCGCTGGATCGAGCCTGCGCAGATCGAGCCGCCCCGATAATCGTCCGCATGCGAGTCTTCCGCGGCTTTCACCACCCCGGCATCGCCGACGCCTGCGCACTGACCATCGGCAACTTCGACGGCGTGCACCGCGGCCACCAGGCGATGCTGGCGCTGCTGCGCAACGAGGCGCAGCACCGCGGCCTGCGCTCCTGCGTGATGACGTTCGAGCCGCATCCGCGCGACTACTTCGCGGCCGCCGCGAACAAGCCCGAACTCGCGCCGGCGCGCATCGCCACGCTGCGCGACAAGCTCGCCGAGCTGGAGCGCTGCGGCATCGAGCAGGCCGTCGTGCTGCGCTTCGACGCACGCTTCGCGGCGCAGTCGCCGCAGGCCTTCGTGGCCGACGTGCTGGTCGAGGGCCTGGGCGCGAAGTACGTGCTGGTCGGCGACGACTTCCGCTTCGGCGCCAAACGCGCCGGCGACTACGCGCTGCTCGACGCCGCCGGGCAGCGCGCCGGCTTCGACGTGGCGCGCATGCTGAGCTACGAGGTGCGCGGCGAGCGCGTCTCCAGCTCGGCGGTGCGCGAGGCGCTGGCCGGCGGCGACATGAAACACGCCGCGGTGCTGCTGGGCCGGCCCTACAGCCTGTCTGGCCACGTGGTGCACGGCAGGAAGCTCGGCCGCGACCTCGGCTTCAAGACGCTGAACCTGCGCTTCTCGCACCCCAAGCCGGCGGCGCTGGGCATCTTCGCGGTGCGGGTGCACGGCCTGGCCGACGAGCCTCTGGACGGCGTCGCCAGCCTGGGCCGGCGCCCGACCGTGGACGACAGCGGCCGCGTGCTGCTCGAAGTGCACTGCCTGGACTGGCCCGCCGGCCTGGGCGCCGAAGGGGGCTACGGTAAGATCGTGCGCGTGGAACTGCTGCACAAACTGCGCGACGAGGCGCGCTTCGACTCGCTCGAGGCGCTGACCGCCGCCATCCGCCAGGACGCCGACGACGCGCGCGCCTTCCTCGCGGCCCACGCCTCGCAGCGGCGCCAGACGACGCGCGACCGAATTTAGCGTTCGCCCGCCACGAACGCCGGCGCCCTGACCGCGCCGTTCCTCCTCCCTTCCGGCGCGCCGTTCGCGGCGCCCCCGCTGCCATGACCGACACCGCCTCCGCCGACTACCGCGCGACGCTCAACCTGCCCGACACGCCCTTCCCGATGCGCGGCGACCTCGCCCGCCGCGAGCCCGCCTGGGTGAAGGAATGGGACGAACAAGGCATCTACAAGAAGCTGCGCGACGCGCGCCACGGCGCGCCCCTGTTCGTGCTGCACGACGGCCCGCCCTACGCCAACGGCGCGATCCACATGGGCCACGCCGTCAACAAGGTGCTCAAGGACATGATCGTCAAGGCGCGCCAGCTCAAGGGCTTCGACGCGCAGTACGTGCCGGGCTGGGACTGCCACGGCCTGCCGATCGAGAACGCGATCGAGAAGAAACACGGCCGCAACCTGAGCCGCGACGACATGCAGGCCAGGAGCCGCGCCTACGCCACCGAGCAGATCGCCCTGCAGATGGCCGACTTCAAGCGCCTGGGCGTACTGGGCGACTGGGCCGACCGCTACGCGACCATGGACCCGGCCAACGAGGCCGGCGAGATCCGCGCTTTCAAGCGCGTGATCGAGCGCGGCTTCGTCTACCGCGGCCTGAAGCCGGTGTACTGGTGCTTCGACTGCGGCTCGTCGCTGGCCGAGTTCGAGATCGAGTACGCCGACAAGAAGAGCCAGACCATCGACGTCGCCTTCCTGTGCGCCGAGCCGCAGCGGCTGGCCAGCGCCTTCGGCCTGACGGCGCTGGAGAAAGACGCCTTCGCGCTGATCTGGACCACCACCGCCTGGACCATCCCGGCCAACCAGGCGCTGAACCTGAACCCGACGCTGGAGTACGCGCTGGTCGACACCGAGCGCGGCCTGCTGGTGCTGGCCGCCTCGCTGGTCGAGAAGTGCCTGGCGCGCTACGGCCTGACCGGGAACGTGCTCGCCACGGTGACGGGCGAGAAGCTCGGCGGCATCCACTTCAAGCACCCGTTCGCGCACGTCGACGCGGGTTACGACCGGCTCTCGCCGGTGTACCTGGCCGACTACGCCACCGCCGACGACGGCACCGGCATCGTGCACAGCTCGCCGGCCTACGGCCTGGACGACTTCAACTCCTGCGTGCAGCACGGGCTGCGCTACGACGACATCCTCAACCCGGTGCAGGGCCACGGCAGCTACGCGGCCGACTTCCCGCTGTTCGGCGGCCAGAACATCTGGAAGGCCGTGCCGGTGATCATCGAGGCGCTGAAGAGCGCCGGGCGCCTGTTCGCCACCGAGGCCATCACGCACAGCTACCCGCACTGCTGGCGCCACAAGAGCCCGGTGATCTACCGCGCCGCGGCGCAGTGGTTCATCCGCATGGACGAGGGCCCCGGCGTGTTCACCAAGGACAAGGCGCCGCGCACGCTGCGCCAGATGGCGCTGGACGCGATCGACCAGACCGGCTTCTTCCCCGAGAACGGCCGCGCGCGGCTGCGCGACATGATCGCCAACCGGCCCGACTGGTGCATCAGCCGCCAGCGAAGCTGGGGCGTGCCGCTGCCCTTCTTCCTGCACAAGGACACCGGCGAGCTGCACCCGCGCACGATGGAGATCATCGACCAGGCGGCCGACATCGTCGAGCAGGGCGGCGTCGAGGCCTGGAGCCGCGTGAGCGCCGAGCAGATCCTCGGCGCGGCCGACGCACCGCACTACACCAAGAGCAGCGACATCCTCGAAGTGTGGTTCGACTCCGGCTCGACCTTCTGGCACGTGCTGCGCGGCCAGCATCCGGGCGGCTACCACGCGCAGGGCCCGGAAGCCGACCTCTACCTCGAAGGCCACGACCAGCACCGCGGCTGGTTCCACAGCTCGCTGCTGCTGGCCTGCGCGCTGTTCGACCGCGCGCCCTACCGCGGCCTGCTGACGCACGGCTTCACGGTCGACAGCCAGGGCCGCAAGATGAGCAAGAGCCTGGGCAACGGCATCGAGCCGCAGAAGGTGTCTTCGACGCTGGGCGCGGAGATCATCCGCCTGTGGGTGGCGGCCTCCGACTACTCGGGCGACATCGCCGGCGACGACAAGATCCTCGCGCGCGTGGTCGACGCCTACCGGCGCATCCGCAACACGCTGCGCTTCCTGCTCGCCAACACCAGCGACTTCGACGCGGCCAGGCATGCGGTGCCGCCCGCGCAGATGCTGGAGATCGACCGCTGGGCGCTGGCGCGCGCGGCGCAGTTCCAGGCCGAGGTGCTGGCGCACTACGAGGTCTACGAGTTCCACCCGGTGGTGGCCAAGCTGCAGGTGTTCTGCTCGGAAGACCTGGGCGCCTTCTACCTCGACGTGCTGAAAGACCGCCTGTACACCAGCGCGCCGGGTTCGCTGGCGCGCCGCTCGGCGCAGACCGCGCTGTGGCAGCTCACGCACGCGATGCTGCGCTGGATGGCGCCCTTCCTCAGCTTCACCGCCGAGGAGGCGTGGAAGGTGTTCGCGCCGGGCGCGTCGCCTTCGATCTTCACCGAGACCTACTGGACCTTCGACGCCCCCGACGAGGCGCTGCTGGCCAAGTGGGCGCGCATCCGCGAGATCCGCGACCTCGCGAACAAGGAGATCGAGGCCGTGCGCGCCGAAGGCAGGGTCGGCTCGTCGCTGCAGGCCAACCTGACCATCACCGCGCCGGCCGCCGACCACGCGCTGCTGGCCGCGCTGGGCGAGGACCTGCGCTTCGTCACCATCACCTCGGCGGTGGCGCTGGCCTCGGGCGACCAGCTCGCCGTGGCGGTCACGCCGTCGAGCGCCGTCAAGTGCGAGCGCTGCTGGCACTGGCGCGACGACGTCGGCCGCGACGCGGCGCACCCGACGATCTGCGGCCGCTGCACCAGCAACCTCTACGGCGCCGGCGAAACGCGCGCGGTGGCCTGATCATGGCTTGGGGCAAATCCTCGTCGGGTTCATCGTCGCTGCTGCCCTGGCTGGGCATCGCGCTGGCCGTGATCCTGCTCGACCAGTTCACCAAGACGCTGATCCTGGGCTACTTCCAGCTCGGCGACAGCCGCACCGTCACCTCGTTCTTCAACGTCGTGCGCGTGCACAACACCGGCGCGGCCTTCTCCTTCCTGGCCGGCGCGTCGGGCTGGCAGCGCTGGTTCTTCGTCGGCCTGGGCGTCGCGGCGGCGGTGTTCATCGTCTGGATGCTGCGCGGCCACGGCGGCCAGCGCCTGTTCGCATGGGCGCTGTCGCTGATCCTCGGCGGCGCTTTGGGCAACGTGATCGACCGCCTGCTGCACGGCTACGTGGTCGACTTCATCCAGGTGCACTACGCCGGCCGCGCCTTTCCGTCGTTCAACATCGCCGACAGCGCGATCACCATCGGCGCGGCGCTGCTGATCCTCGACGAACTGCGGCGCGTGCGCCGCAGTTGACGGCGCTACAAGCGCTCCTGCGCCGTCACCACCACGCCCTGCTCGTAGGGCGGCAGCAGGTCGCGCTGGGTCTTGCCGTCGACGAAGCGCAGCCTGAGCTGGTAGCTGCCCGGCGGCACGAACACGTTGGCCTGGGTCGCGCCGTTGGACAGGTCGCTGGCCTGCACGACGCGGCCGTCGCGCAGCACGTCGAGCATGAAGTGCCCGGTGCGCTCGGCGCTCTGACCCTTGGCGCAGACGCCGTACCCCTCGACGCCGAACTGCAGCGTGAACGGGCTGACCAGCGCCTCGCCGTCGCGCACGTTGGTCACCGTCACCCACTCGCCCGGCGCGCGCGGACGCGCCTGCTCGTCCTGGTACCAGGCGGCGCAGCTCGCCTCCAGGTCGGCCGGGTCGATGCGCAGCGGCTCGGCCGTGCGCTTGCCCGTCACCTCCACGGTGATCTCGGGGCTGAACACGAAATACGGCCGGTGATCGTGGTCGGCGAACAACAGCCGCAGCGTGTGCTTGCCCGGCGGCAGGTCGAGCACCGCGAAGGTCTGGCCCTTGCCGAAATGGCGGTGGCCGTCGTTGAAGGGCAGCTTGTCGGTCACCGAGGGCGGCATCGCCGTGTCGACCAGGATGTGGTGGTGGCCGGTGTTCTCCAGCACCTTGCCGGCCGGCACCACGCCCATGCCCTTGATGCCGAACTCCACCAGGAAGGGGCTGCGCACGCGGTAGCCGTTGCGCAGGTTGGAGAAACTGACCGCCGTCAGCCCCTTCAGGTCGACGCGGGTGCGCTCGCGTGTGTAGCGCTGCCAGCAGTTGCGCTCGGCATCGGTCTTGGGCAGCGGGGCGGCGTGGGCGGTGGTGGCGGCGACCGTGAAGACGGCGACGATCAGGCTGAGGCAGGCGTGCAAGGAGCGCGGCATGTTGTCGAGGTCAGTGGCTCTGTCCCGCATTGCGGCATGACGACCTGTCCTGCGTCAAGCCCCCGGGTCCGGGCCGGCACGCGATACTCGCGCCCATGCTGATCGAGACGCTTGGCGCCGCGCGCGATCTGGGGCGCATGAACGAGATCGCCGGCGTGCTGATTCGCCACGGCTTCGGCGACGCGGTGCGCCGCCTCGGCCTGGCCGACGCGCTGGAGCGCGCCGGCCACGTGCTGCGCCGCGAGCACGCCGCCGACCTGGCCCGCCTGGAGCCGCCGGTGCAGGTGCGGCTGGCGCTGGAGGAGCTGGGGCCGACCTTCGTCAAGCTCGGCCAGGTGCTGGCCGGCCGCGCCGACCTGTTCGGCCCGGAGTGGATCGCCGAGTTCTCGCGCCTGCACAGCCAGGTGCCGGCGCTGCCGCTGGAGGCGCTGCGCGAGCAGTTGCGCGAAGACCTGGGCGACGAGCCGGAAGCGGTGTTCGAGCACTTCGAGCCCGAGCCGCTGGCCGCCGCGTCGATCGCGCAGGTGCACCGCGCCCGGCTGAACGACGGCGCCGAGGTGGTGGTGAAGATCCGCCGCCCCGGCATCCGCGAGGTGGTCGAGGCCGACCTGCGCCTGCTCGAGCGCCTGGCCGCGATCGCCGAGGCCGAGATGCCGACGCTGCGGCCCTACCGCCCGCGCGAACTGGTGCGCGAGCTGGCCCGCTCGCTGCAGCGCGAGATGGACCTGGCCGCCGAGTGCCACAACGCCGAGCGCATCGCCGCCAACCTGGCGGTGCTGCCCTACATGCAGATCCCGCGCGTGCACTGGCAGCACACGCACGAGCGCATCAACGTGCAGGAGTACATCGCCGGCATCCAGGGCGACGACCTGGAACGCGTCCGCGCCGAGGGGCTGGACAGGCCGCTGCTCGCGCGCCGCGGCGCGCAGGCGGTGCTGAAGATGATCGTCGAGGACGGCTTCTTCCACGCCGACCCGCACCCCGGCAACGTCTTCTACCTGCCCGGCAACCGCATCGCCTTCATCGACTTCGGCATGGTGGGCCGCCTGACCGCGCGGCGCCGCGAGGAACTGCTCTCGCTGCTGCTCGGGCTGGTGCAGCGCGAGCCGCAGGCGGTGGCCGACGTGCTGCTCGACTGGGCCGGCGACAGCCACGGCGCCAGCCTGACGCAACTGGAGATGGAGATCGAGGCCTTCGTCGACCAGTACCACGGCACGCCGCTGGCCGAGCTGCACCTCGGCCAGATGCTCGCCGACGTGACCACCATCCTGCGCGAGCACCGCCTCGCGCTGCCGGCCGACCTGGCGCTGCTGATCAAGGCCTTCATCTCGCTGGAAGGCATGGGCCGCGGCCTGGACCCGGGCTTCCACATGGCCCAGGAGGCGCTGCCGATGCTGCGCCAGGTGCTGCGCGCGCGCTACACGCCGCGCGCCCTGGGCACGCGCGCCTGGAACACGCTGCGCGGCGCGCTGGCCACCGCCGAGCGGCTGCCGCAGGACGTGTCGCGCGCGCTGCGCAACCTGCGCCGCGGCCGGCTGCAACTGCACATCGACATCGCGCACCTCAAGCGCGTCGGCGACCAGCTCGACCGCGCCGCCAACCGCCTCGCGCTGGCGATGGTGATCGCCGCGATGATCATCGGCTCGTCGATCGTGATGACGGTCAAGGGCGGCCCGACGCTGTTCGGCCTGCCGGCCTTCGGCTTCCTCGGCTTCAGCGCCGCCGCGCTCGGCGGCGTGTGGCTCATCCGCTCGATCTGGCGCAGCACGCACCGGCGCGACGACGATTGACGCCGGGGCGCGCTGCCGCGCGCCGGCTCAGTCCGGCAGCGTGCCTGCCGGACGCCCCAGCCACTTCTTCGCGAGCCGGTCCAGCTCGCCCGCGGCCTTGGCCGAGGCGATGATCTCGTTGACCTTGGCACGCAAGGCATCCTCGCCCTTGGCGACGCCGATGAAGTTGGGCGAGTCCTTCAGCACGAACTTGTATTCGGCGCCCAGGTCCGGGTTGCGCGCCATCATGTTGCCGGCCACCGATGCGCCGGTGGCGATCACCTGCACCTGGCCCGAGACGAAGGCCGCGACGGTGGCGTTGTTGTCCTCGAAGCGCCTGATGTCGGCGCTGGGCGGCGCGATCTTCGTCAGCTCCAGATCCTCGATCGCGCCGCGCGTCACGCCCACGGTCTTGCCCGCCAGGTCGGCGGCGGCGCCTATCGGCAGGCTCTTCGGCGCGAACACCGCCTGGAAGAAGGGCGAATACGCGGCCGTGAAGTCGATGACCTTCTCGCGCTCCGGGTTCTTGCCCAGCGTGGAGATCACCAGGTCGGCCTTCTTCGTCTGCAGGTAGGCGATGCGGTTGGCGCTGGTCACCGACACCAGCTCGAGCTTGACGCCCAGCTTGTCGGCGATGTAGCCGGCCATGTCGATGTCCAGGCCCCGCGGCTTCAGGTCGGTGCCGACGAAGCCATAAGGCGGGAAGTCGGTGGGAATGGCGATCTGGATCGTCTTGCGCGCCATGATCTGCTCCAGCGCGGCCTGCGCCTGCGCCTGCAGGGGCAGCAACCAGGCCGCAGCGGCGGCCACCAACAAACGGCGTCGATGTGTCATCGGGGTCTCCAGCGGCGCCGCCGTGCGGCGCGGGTTCGAAGGGGTACACACCCGGCCCGGCGCCGCACCGCGGCGGTGCGGCGCCAAGCCTGGGTGCCTTGCCGCCAGCAGGAGGCGTGCCACCGGACAGCGATGCGAACGCGATCCTCGTCCTTGCCCAGCTAGGGCGCGCCCGGATGCGCGCCGCCCCTCGGCACGGCTCAATGGCCGCCATGAACGACACGCCCGCCGACGACGCTCCGCCCCCGCCCGCGCCCGCGCCCGCGCCCTCGATCCTCGAGCTGCCGCTGAACCCGCTGCGCGCCGACGACGTGCTGCGCTGGCTGCACCTGGGCTGGCGCGACTTCCTGCGCGCGCCGCAGATCGGCCTGTTCTACGGCACCGCCTTCGCGGTGATGGGCTGGGCGCTGCTGTGGACCTACCGCCACGCGCCGGCCTGGGTGCTGGCGCTGTCGGCCGGCTTCCTGCTGATGGGGCCCTTCCTGTGCCTGGGCCTGTACGACGCCAGCCGGCGGCTGGAGCGCGGCGAGCCGCCCGACCTGGGCGCCTCGCTGATCGCCTGGGAGTCGCGCGCCGGCACGATGGCGATCTTCGGCGGCGTGCTGCTGATCCTGGAGATGCTCTGGGGGCGCGCCTCGCTGATCGTGTTCGCCGTCAGCTTCGACGGCATGCCCGACTTCAAGGGCTCGCTGGCGGCGCTGTTCGACCCCGAGCACCTCGGCTTCATCGTCGCCTACATCGGCGTGGGCGCGCTGTTCGCCGGGCTGATCTTCGCGATCAGCGTGGTCTCGATCCCGATGATCCTGGACCGCTCGGTCGATGCGGTGAGCGCCGCGCTGACCAGCCTGCGCCTGTGCCTGACGCAGCCCTGGCCCATGCTGGTGTGGGGCGCCACGCTGACGCTGCTGGTGGTGCTGGCGCTGCTGCCCGGCTTCCTCGGCCTGCTGGTGGTCGGGCCGGTGCTGGGCCATGCGTCGTGGCATGCCTACCGCGCCGCCGTGGGTGTGGCGCCAGAGGCCACGGTTACGTAACAGCGCTTCGCGCAGTGTTCGACCGATCGGTAAAATACCTCCTGTTACACACAAGCAGGACGGAGACACCGCATGAACGACGAGACCCTGCCCGTGCGCGCCTACCAGGAATCGCGCATCGAGGACGAGCCCATCCTCGGCCCGGTGCTGGCGCTGCCCGACGGCCGGCTGCAACCGCTGACCTTCGGCGAACGCCTGCTGCTCAAGCTGCGGCTCACGGACGCGAAGGCGCTCGAGCAGCGCTACTGGAAGCCGGTCAACGCCTGACAGACCTCCTCCGTTCGCCCTGAGCTTGTCCTTCGACACGGGTCTTCGGCAAGCTCAGACCCTGCTCAGGATGATCGGGAGGTATTCCGTTCGCCCTGAGCTTGCCCTTCGACACGGGTCTTCGGCAAGCTCAGACCCTGCTCAGGATGATCGGGAGGTATTCCGTTCGCCCTGAGCTTGCCCTTCGACACGGGTCTTCGACAAGCTCAGACCCTGCTCAGGATGATCGGGAGGTATCCCGTTCGCCCTGAGCTTGTCGAAGGGCTTTGGCCCGAACGGGATGTCTACGGCAGCAGCACGCTGCACCCCGTGGTGTTGCGCGCTTCCAGGTCGCGGTGCGCCTGCGCCGCGTCCTTCAGCGCATAGCGCTGGTCGATGCGGATCTTCACCGCGCCGCTCTTGACCATGCCGAACAGGTCGTCGGCCATCGCCTGCGTCGCCTCGCGCGTGGCGATGTGCACGAACAGCGTCGGCCGCGTCACGTAGAGCGAGCCCTTGGCGGCCAGCAGGCCGAGGTCGAGCGGCGGCACCTTGCCCGAGGCGTTGCCGAAGTTCACGCCCAGCCCGAAGGGGCGCAGGCAGTCGAGCGAGCGCACGAAGGTGTCGGCCCCCACCGAGTCGTACACCACCTTCAGGCCCTGCCCACCGGTGATCTGCCTGACGCGCTCGACGAAGTCTTCCTTGCGGTAGTTGATCGCGAACGCCGCGCCGTGCTCCAGCGCCAGGCGGCATTTCTCGTCGCTGCCGGCGGTGCCGATCAGCTTCAGCCCCATCGCCCGGGCCCATTGGCAGGCGATCAGGCCGACGCCGCCGGCCGCCGCGTGGAAAAGCACGAAGTCGCCCGCCTGCAGGCCGCCCACCGGCTGCGTCTGGCGCAGCAGGTACTGCACCGTCAGGCCCTTGAGCATCATCGCCGCGCCGGTCTCGAAGTCGATCTCGTCGGGCAGCCGGCACACCGACTTCGCCGGCATCACGCGCGCCTCGCTGTAGGCGCCCGGCGGGTTGCTGGCGTAGGCGGCGCGGTCGCCGGGCTTCAGGTGCGTGACGCCCTCGCCCACCGCCTCGACGACGCCGGCGCCCTCCATGCCCAGCGCCAGCGGCAGCGGGTTGGCGTACAGGCCGGTGCGCTGGTAGACGTCGATGAAGTTCAGGCCGCAGGCATGGTGGCGGATGCGGATCTCGCCCGGCCCGGGCTCGCCGACGCTCAGCGTTTCGAGTTGCAGCGCTTCGGGGCCGCCGTAAGCGGCGACGCGGATGGCCTTGACGGTCTGGGGCATCGTTGGAGTCCTCGGGAGTGAATGGCGCGAATCCGCTATCGTGCCAGCCTTTGCGCGCTGCCGCTCCACGGGGCGCGGCGCCCTCCGCTTCCTTGAGTTCGCCTCTCACCCCGCGCCTCGCCCTGCTGCTGACGCTGCCGCCGCTGCTGTGGGCCGGCAACGCGGTGGTCGGGCGCGCGCTGGTCGGCTCGGTGCCGCCGATCGCGCTCAACGCGATGCGCTGGTGGCTGGCGCTCGTGCTGCTGCTGCCGCTGGGCTGGCGCGTGCTGCGCGACACGCGGCAGATCGCCTCGCGCTGGAAGCACTTCGCGCTGCTCGGTCTGCTCGGCGTGGGCAGCTACAACGCGCTGCAATACCTGGCGGTGCAGACCAGCACGGCGCTGAACGTGACGCTGATCGCCGCCAGCTCGCCGGTGTGGATGCTGCTGGTCGGGCTGCTGTTCTTCGGCGAGCGGCCGACGCCGCGCCAGTTGCTCGGCGCGGTGCTGTCGCTGGCCGGCGTGCTGCTGGTGATCTCGCGCGGCAGCCTCGCCGCGCTGCGCGAGGTGCGCCTGGTGCCGGGCGACCTGTTCATGCTGCTGGCCGTGCTGCTGTGGGCCGGCTACAGCTGGATGCTGGCGCGGCCGCCGGCGCATTTGCGCGGGCAGGAACGGCCGGCCTGGAACTGGGCCGAGTTCCTGTTCGTGCAGATGCTGTTCGGCAGCGCCTGGGCGACGCTCGCCGCCGCGGTCGAAGCGCCGCTGACCCCGGTCGCCATCGCCTGGACGCCGGCCGTCTGCGCCGCGCTGCTGTACGTGGCGGTGGGGCCCTCGCTGATCGCCTACCGCGCCTGGGGGCTGGGCGTGGCCACGGTGGGGCCGGCGGTGGCGACCTTCTTCTCCAACCTCACGCCGGTGTTCGCCGCGCTGCTGTCGGCCGCGCTGCTGGGCGAGGCGCCGCGCTGGTTCCACGCCGCGGCCTTCGCGCTGATCGCCGCGGGCATCGTGGTCTCGTCGTTCGGCGTGCGCGCGGCGTGCCGGGCCTGATCAGAAGGTGCCCGGGTAGGCGCCGCCGTCGAGCAGGATGTTCTGGCCGGTGAGGTAGGCCGCCTGCGCGCTGCACAGGAAGGCGCAGGCCGCGCCGAACTCGTCGGCACGGCCCATGCGCTGCGCCGGAATGCCGGCGCGGCGCTTCTCGATCAGCGCCTGCGCGCTCTGCCCGCTCTTCGCGGCGGCGGCCTGCAGCGTGGTGCGCACACGATCGGTGTCGAACCAGCCGGGCAGCAGGTTGTTGATGGTCACGTTGGCCGAGGCCAGGTGCGGCTGGCGCGCCAGCCCGGCGACGAAGCCCGTCAGGCCGCTGCGCGCGCCGTTCGACAGGCCCAGCATGTCGATCGGCGCCTTCACCGCGCCCGAGGTGATGTTCACCACGCGCCCGAAGCCGCGCGCGGCCATGCCGTCGACCGTGGCCTTGATCAGCTCGATGGGTGCGAGCATGTTGGCGTCGATGGCCTTCAGCCAGACCTCGCGGTCCCAGTCGCGGAAGTCGCCCGGCGGCGGGCCGCCGGCGTTGTTGACGAGGATGTCCACCTGCGGACAGGCCGCCAGCGCCGCGGCGCGGCCCTCGGGCGTGGCGATGTCGCCCGCCACCGCCACCACCTGCACGCCAGGGTGCGCGGCGCGGATCTCGGCGGCGCCGGCTTCGAGCGCCTCGACCCCGCGCGCGGTGATCACCACGTTGACGCCCTCGCCGGCCAGCGCCATCGCGCAGCCTTTGCCTAGCCCTTTGCTCGCCGCGCAGACCAGAGCCCAGCGGCCCGAGATGCCCAGATCCATGTTCGTTGCCTCGAAAAAGTCAGCGCCAGCGCGCGAGCAGCCATACGCCGGTCAGCACGGCCAAGGTACCCAGCGCCACCCACACCGTGAACGGCTCGCCGAGCAGCCACACACCCATCAGAATGGTCGACATCGGCCCGAGCATGCCGGTCTGCGCGGCCAGCGTCGCGCCTATGCGCTCTATCGCCATCATCACCATCAGCACGGGCGCGAAGGTGCACAGCGTGGCGTTCAGCAGCGACAGCCAGATCACCTCGGGCGCGACGCTGGTCGCCGCCGAGAGCGGACGCAGCAGCACGAACTGCGCGATGCACAGCACGCAGGCCACGCTGGTGGCCAGGCCCGTGAGGCGCAGCGAGCCGAGGCGCTTGACCTCCTCGCCGCTGTAGACGAGGTAGACCGCATAACTCAGCGCGCTGCCGAACACCAGCGCGGCGCCCAGCGCCACGTCGGACCCGGCGAGTTGCAGCTCGTGGCCGAAAACCAGCAGCACGCCGCCGTAGCTGACCGCCATCGCGATCAACTGGCGCGCGCTGGCGCGGCGGCCGAACAACACCCAGCCGAGCAGCAGCACGAAGGTCGGGTTGAGGTAGAGCACCAGCCGCTCGAAGCTGGCGCTGACGTAGGCCAGCCCGGCGAAGTCGAGAAAGCTCGACAGGTAGTAGCCGCTGAAGCCCAGGCCAAGCACCGCCAGCCAGTCGCGCCGCGTCAGCGCCGGCTTGCCGCGCCCCGCCCACCACGCCAGCACGACGAACAGCGGCAGCGCGAACAGCATGCGGTACATGATCAGCGTCACCGCGTCGACGCCGTAGCGGTAGGCGAGCTTGACGATGATGGCCTTGCCCGAGAAGGCGATCGCACCGGCGGCGGCGAGCGCCAGGCCGGGCAGCACGGGGGCGGGAGCGGCGGTGGCGGCCGCGGGCGAAGTCATGGCCCGCGGGATTCTACGGATCAGGAAGAAGGCACGACGGCCGTGACCTCGATCTCCACCTTGGCGCGGTCTTCCATCAGCGCGGCCACCTGCACCGCGCTCATCGCCGCGTGGTACACGCCGATCAGCTCGCGGAACACCGCGCCGATCTCGCGGCCGCGCGCGAGGTACTCGCGCTTGTCGGTCACGTACCAGGTCATGCGCACGATGTGCTCGGGTTTCGCGCCCGCCTCGGCCAGCACCGCGACCACGTTGGCCAGCGCCTGGCGCGTCTGCGCGACGAAGTCGTCGCTGTCGAAGCGGCACGCCGCGTTCCAGCCGATTTGGCCGGCGACGAACACCAGCCGCCCTTCGGCGGCGACGCCGTTGGCGTAGCCCTTGGGCTTGTCCCAGCCCGGGGGGTGCAGCACTTGCATCACGATGCCTGCCTCAGCCTGAAGCGTTGCAGCTTGCCGGTCTCGGTGCGCGGCAGCGCGGTGCGGAACTCGACGGCGCGCGGGTACTTGTAGGGCGCGATGGCCTGCTTCACATGGTCCTGCAGCTCGCGCGCCAGCGCATCGCCGGGCTCCACGCCCGGCTTGGGCACGACGAAGGCCTTGACGATCTGGCCGCGTTCGGCGTCGGGCACGCCGATCACGCCGCACTCGGCCACCTTGGGGTGCAGCAGCAGCGCGCTCTCCACCTCCGGCCCGGCGATGTTGTAGCCGCCGCTGACGATCATGTCGTCGGTGCGCGCCTGGTAGACGAACATGCCCTCGTCGTCGACCATGTAGGCGTCGCCGGTGAGGTTCCAGCCGTCGTGCACGTAGTTGCGCTGGCGCTCGTCGGCGAGGTAGCGGCAGCCGGTGGGCCCCTTCACCGCGAGGCGGCCCACCTGCCCGGGTGGCAGCGGCCGGCCCTGCTCGTCGAGCACGCAGGCCAGGTAGCCGGGCACCGCGGTGCCGGTGGCGCCGGGCCTGGCGTGCGCCTCGTCGTGCGAGATGAAGATGTGCAGCATCTCGGTGGAGCCGATGCCGTCGATCATCTCGATGCCGCTGGCCTGCTTCCACAGCGCGCGCGTCGCGGCGGGCAGGGCCTCGCCGGCGCTGACGCACTTGCGCAGCGACGACAGGTCGTGCCCGGCGCCGGGGGCCAGCACCGCGCCGGCCATCGCGCGGTACGAGGTCGGCGCGGTGAAGCACACCGTCGCGCGGTACTGCGCGATCGCCGCCGGCAGCGCGTCGGGCGAGGCCTTCTCGAGCAGCACGGTGGACGCGCCCACCGAGAGCGGGAACAGCAGCAGCCCGCCCAGCCCGAAGGTGAAGGCCAGCGGCGGGCTGCCGATGAAGACGTCGTCGCGCGTGGGCCGCAGCACGTGGCGCGGCCAGCAGGCGCAGGCGGCCATCACGTCGCGGTGGAAATGCATCGTGCCCTTGGGCTGGCCGGTGGTGCCCGAGGTGAAGGCGATGATGCAGGTGTCGTCCTTGGCGGTGCGTACGTTCTCGAAGCTCGCCGGCTTGGCGGCGGCGCGCGCGTCGAGCGCATCGGCATCCGGCGAGTGGAAGTGCAGCACCCGCGCCAGCGTCGGGCAGGCCGGGCGCGCCAGCGCCAGTTCCTCGGCCAGCCGCGCGTCGCACAGCGCATGCGTGATCTCGGCCTTGACGACGATCTGCGTCAGCTCCTTGGCGCGCAGCAGCGGCATGCTGCCCACCGCGATGCCGCCCGCCTTGATCACCGCGAACCAGCAGGCCGCGAGCATCGGCGAGTTGGCGCCGCGCAGCAGCACGCGGTTGCCGGGCACCAGGCCCATGTCTTCGACCAGCACGCGGGCGATGCGGTTGCTCTGCGCTTGCAGATCGGCATAGCTCCAGCGCACGCCGGCGCCCTGCACGCACAACCGATCGCCTTGCCCGCGCTCGACCCAGCGGTCGAGCAGCTCGGTGGCGCAGTTCAACTGCTCGGGGAACTGCAGTTCCGGCGAGTCGAACAGGAACTCGGGCCACTGCTCGCGCGGCGGCAGGTTGCGCGCGGCGAAGGTGTCGACGTGGGCTGACGCCATCTTTCAAGCCTCCTTCAACAAGTCCTTGCCGATGATCAGTTGCTGCACCTCGGTGGCGCCCTCGTAGATGCGCAGCGCGCGGATCTCGCGGTAGAGCGACTCCACCACGTTGCCGTGCACCACGCCGGCGCCGCCCCACAACTGCAGCGCCGCGTCGATCACCTGCTGCGCGCCTTCGGTGGCGGCCATCTTGGCCATCGCGGCCTCGCGCGTCACCGTGCGGCCCTGGTCGCGCTGCCAGGCGGCGCGGTAGGTGAGCAAGGCGGCGGCGTCTATGGTGGTGGCCATCTGCGCGAGCCGGGCCTGGGTCAACTGGAAGTCGGCCAGGCGCTGGCCGAACATCGGACGCGACTTCGCGCGCTCCAGCCCCTCGTGCAGCGCGCGGCGGCCGAAGCCGAGCGCGGCCGCCGCCACCGAGGTGCGGAACACGTCGAGCGTGCGCATCGCGATCTTGAAGCCCTCCCCCGGCTCGCCGAGGCGGTTCGCCTTCGGCACGCGGCAGTTCGTGAAGCGAAGCCGCGCCAGCGGGTGCGGCGCGATCACGGCGATGCGCTCGGCGATCTCTAAGCCCGGCGTGCCGGCCTCGACGATGAAGGCGCTGATGCCGCGGCTCCCCGGCTGCTCGCCGGTGCGCGCGAACAGCACGTAGACGTCCGCGATGCCGCCGTTGCTGATCCAGGTCTTCTCGCCGTCGATCACGTAGGCGTCGCCGTCGTCGCGCGCGGCGCAGGCCATCGCCGCCACGTCGGAGCCGGCCTCGGGCTCGGACAGCGCAAACGCCGCCAGCGCCGCACCCTCGGCGACGCGCGGCAGGAAGCGCTGGCGCTGCGCATGCGTGCCGGCCAGCGAGATCGCGCCCGAGCCCAGGCCCTGCATCGCGAAGGCGAAGTCGGCCAGGCCGTGGTGGAAGGCCAGCGTCTCGCGCAGCAGGCAGATCGCGCGCGTGTCGATGGCCTCGCCGGCGCCGCCGTAGGCCGTGCCGGCCACCGCGTGGCGCAGCCAGCCGGCCGCGCCGAGCTGGCGCACGAAGGCGCGGCACTGCGCGTCGACGTCCGCCGCGTGGCTGGCGCCGTTCAGGTGTGCGGCCGCCCACGCGCCCAGGTGCGCCGCGAGTTCGCGGTGCCTGTCTTCGAAGAACGGCCAGGCCAGGTGATCGTGTTTCATCTCAGTCGCCTTCGAAGCGCGGCTTCTGCTTCGCGACGAAGGCGTGGTAGGCGCGCTCGAAATCCTGCGTCGCCATGCAGATCGCCTGCGCCTGCGCCTCGGCTTCGATCGCCTCGTCCACGCCCATCGCCCACTCCTGATGCAGCATGCGCTTGGTCATCGCGTGGCCGAAGCTCGGGCCGGCGGCGAGTTCGGCGGCCCAGTCGAGCGCGGCGCCGCCCAGGGCCTCCGGCTCGGCCAGGCGGTTGTAGAAGCCCCAGGCCTGCGCCTCGTCGCCCGGCAGCGCGCGGCCGGTGTAGAGCAGCTCCGAGGCGCGCCCCTGGCCGACGATGCGCGGCAGGATGCTGCACGCGCCCATGTCGCAGCCGGCCAGGCCGACGCGCGTGAACAGGAAGGCCACCTTGCTGCGCGCCGTGCCGACGCGCAGGTCGGACGCCATCGCGACGATCGCGCCCGCGCCGGCGCACACGCCGTCGACCGCCGCGACGATGGGCTGCGGGCAGGCGCGCATCGCCTTGACGAGATCGCCGGTCATGCGCGTGAAGGCGAGCAGGTCGGGCATGGTCATGCCGGTCAGCGGGCCGATGATCTCGTGCACGTCGCCGCCCGAGCAGAAATTGCCGCCCTCGCCCTGCACCACCACGGCGCGCACGTCGTCGGCGTAGGCCAGCGTGCGGAACAGCTCGCGCAGCTCGGCATAGGAGTCGAAGGTCAGCGGGTTCTTGCGCTCGGGCCGGTTCAGCGTGACCACGCCGACGCGGCGCTCGACGCGCCAGCCGAAATGAGCCGGCTTCAGCTCGGCCGTCGTGCGGCGGTTGCCGCCGGCGAGGTGGGGCGTCATGCGTTCTCCTGTCGTTGGTTTTCCAAGTCCGCGAGGTGCCGCTTCAGCGTGGCGAGCAGGCCGTGCACCTGGGTCTTCTGCGCGGCATTCCAGCCGTCGAACATCTCGACGATCCAGGTCTCGTGCACGGCCGCCATGCGGCGGAACTGGCGCCGGCCCGCGGCGGTGAGGCGCACGCGGTAGGCGCGCCGGTCGCTGGGGTGGTCTTCGCGCACCACCAGCCCCTCGCCTTCGAGCTGGTCGACGATGCCGGTGACGTTGCCGCCGGTGACCATCAAGCGCGCCGACAGCTCGCCCATGCTCAGGCCCTGACTCTCGCGGTCGAGCTGCGCCATCAGGTCGAAGCGCGGCAGCGTGGTGCCGAACTCGCTGCGCAGGCGCTGGCGCACCACGTTCTCGACGCGCGTGGTGCACGCGAGCAGGCGCAGCCACAGCTTGATGGCCTGGTGGTGATCGGCCTCGACCCGCGATTCGGCATCGACGAGCGTCATCGTCAGACTCCTTGCGCCAGGTTGGCCTGTTCCTGCGCCGACAGGCCGGCGTTCGCCGCGGCCAACTGGCGCTCGCGTTCCAGGTTGCGTTCGAGCTGCGCCTTGCCCGAGAGGTAGGGCACCGGCCAGTCGGCGCCGACGCCGCTGGTGTGGCCGATGCGGGCCGCCTCGAGCAGCGTCCAGGCCGGGTTGGCGAGGTGCGGCCGCGCGATGGCGCACAGGTCGGCGCGGCCGGCGGCGACGATGCTGTTGACGTGGTCGGCCTCGCTGATCGCGCCGACCGCCATCGTCGCGATGCCCAGCTCGTTGCGGATCAGGTCGGCGAAGGGCGTCTGGTACATGCGGCCGTAGACCGGCCGCTGCTGTTTGCTGACCTGGCCGGAAGACACGTCGATCAGGTCGCAGCCGGCGCGCTGGAAGGCGCGTGCGATCTCCACCGCGTCGGCCGGCGTGTTGCCGCCCGGCACCCAGTCGTGCGCCGACAGGCGCACCGACATCGGCTTGTGCCGCGGCCACGCCGCGCGCATCGCGGCGAACACCTCGAGCGGGAAGCGCAGGCGGTTCTCGATCGAGCCGCCGTGCTCGTCGTCGCGCTGGTTGGTCAGCGGCGAGAGAAAGGCCGACAGCAGGTAGCCGTGCGCGCAGTGCAGTTCCAGCCAGTCGAAGCCGGCCTCGTCGGCGCGCCGGGTCGCGGCGACGAAGTCGTCGCGGATGCGCGCCATGTCGTCGCGTGTCGCGGCGCGCGCCCAGGCGCTGACGCCGTCGAGGTACTGCTGCGGCGAGGCGGCGAGCAGCGGCCAGTTGCCGTCCGCCAAAGGCAGGTCCTCACCCTCCCAAGGCACGCGCGTCGAGCCTTTGGGACCGGCATGGCCGAGCTGCATCGCGATCTTCGCCGTGGAATGGCCGTGCACGAAGTCGACGATGCGCTTCCAGGCCTGCGTCTGCGCGTCGTTCCACAGCCCGGGGCAGCCCGGCGTGATGCGCGCGTCGGCGCTGGGGCAGGTCATCTCGGCGAAGACCAGGCCCGCGCCGCCCATCGCGCGCGCGCCCAGGTGCACGAGGTGGTGGTCGCCGGGCACACCCTCGGCCGCGCTGTACTGCGCCATCGGCGACACCACGACGCGGTTCTTCAACGTCAGCCCACGCAGCGTGAAGGGCGTGAACATCGGCGGCACCGGCTCGTTCGACAAACCCGCCCTGCCCGCCAGCCAGCCTTCCAGCGCGCCGACGTAGCCCGCGTCGCGCAGGCGCAGGTTCTCGTGCGAGATGCGCTGCGAACGCGTCAGCAGCGCGTAGGCGAACTGCTCGGGCTCCAGCTTGGCGTGGCGCGCCACGTTCTCGAACCACTCGGTGGAGTTGCGCGCCGCGTTCTGGATCTTCAGCACCTCGACGCCGCGCTGCGCCTCGTAGCTGCCCAGCGCGGCAGCGAGCTCGCCGGGGTGCGCGGCGATGCGCTCGGCCAGCGCGATCGCGTCCTCCAGCGCCAGCTTGGTGCCCGAGCCGATCGAGAAGTGCGCGGTGTGCGCCGCGTCGCCCATCAGCACCACCGGCGCGCGGCCGTTGTGATGCACCCAGCGCTTGCACACCACGCGCGGGAAGCGGATCCACTGCGCCGAGCCGCGCAGGTGCGCCGCGTTGCTCATCAGTGCGTGGCCGTCGAGGTACCTGGCGAACAGCTTCTCGCAGAAGGCGATGCCCTCCTCCTTGCTCATCTGCTCGAGCCCGGCGGCGCGCCACACTTCCTCGGGCGTCTCGACGATGAAGGTCGAGGTGGTCGCGTCGAAGCGGTAGGCGTGCGCCTGGAACCAGCCCCACTCGGTCTTCTCGAACGCGAAGGTGAAGGCGTCGAACAGCTTGTGCGTGCCCAGCCAGACGAAGCGGCAGCGGCGCAGGTCGATGTCGGGCTGGTAGGTGGCGGCGTACTTGCCGCGAAAGCGGCTGTTCAGGCCGTCGCAGGCGACGATCAGGTCGGCGTCGATGCCGGCGTCGTCGACGCACTCGCTGCGGTAGCGCATCGCCACGCCCAGTTCCTCGCAGCGCTCCCGCAGGATGTCGAGCAGCCGCATGCGGCCGATGCCGCAGAAGCCGTGCCCGGACGAACGCAGCGTGCGGCCGCGGAAGTGCACGTCGATGTCGTCCCAGTGGTTGAAGGCGTCGAGAATCCGGCCGGCGGTCTTGGCGTCGGCGCGCTTCAGGGCGCCCAGCGTCTGGTCGGAGAACACCACGCCCCAGCCGAAGGTGTCGGTGGGCGCGTTGCGCTCGATCACCGTCACCTCGTGGGCGGCGTCCTGCAGCTTCATCAGCAGCGCGAAGTACAGGCCGGCCGGGCCGCCGCCGATGCAGGTGATGCGCATGCCGTCGTCTCCGTCGTGTCGAATCAACTTTATGGTTTGATATTTCAAGTGTCAAGCATTTATACTGAAGCCACCATGAGCCGTCTGTGGGACATCTCCCCCGTGCTGGGCCCGGCCACGCCGCCCTTCCCCGGCGACCAGGCCTACGAGCAGCGCTGGACGGCGCGCATCGGCCCCGGCTGCCCGGTCAACCTCAGCGCGATCACGCTCTCGCCGCACCTCGGCGCCCACGCCGACGCGCCGCTGCACTACGCCGACGGCGCGCCGGCCATCGGCGAGCTGCCGCTGGCGCCCTTCATCGGCCCGTGCCGCGTGATCCACGCGATCGGCTGCGGCGCGCTGGTGAAACCCGAACACGTCGCCCACGCGCTCGACGCGCTTCCGCCGCGCGTGCTGGTGCGCACCTGCGAACGCGCGCCGACCGCGTGGTCGGACGACTTCGCCGCCTACGCGCCCGAGACCATCGCGCTGCTCGCCGCGCGCGGCGTGCGGCTGGTGGGCATCGACAGCCAGTCGGTCGACCCGGCCACGAGCAAGACGCTGGACAGCCACCATCTGCTGCTGAAGCACGACCTGCGCGTGCTGGAAAACCTGGTGCTCGATGAGGTGCCGCCCGGCGACTACGAACTGATCGCGCTGCCGCTCAAGCTGGCCCAGGCCTGCGCGAGCCCGGTGCGCGCCATCCTGAGGGAGCTTGCATGACGACCCGACAAGACGCGCTGGCGCTGGACGCGAGCGACCCGCTGGCCGCGCTGCGCGCGCAGTTCACGCTGCCCGAGGGCGTGATCTACCTCGACGGCAACTCGCTGGGCGTGCTGCCCGCGGCCGCGCCGCAGCGCGTGGCGCGGGCGGTGCGGCAGGAATGGGGCGAGGGCCTGATCCGGAGCTGGAACAGCGCGAACTGGGTGACGCTGCCGCAGCGCGTGGGCGACAAGATCGGCCGCGTGATCGGCGCGCAGCCGGGCGAGACGCTGGCCGGCGAATCGACCTCGGTGAATCTCTACAAGGTGCTGGCAGCGGCGCTGCTGCTGGTCGGGCAACGGCGCGGCAGCGGCGATGCGGCGCGGCGCGTGATCGTCTCGGAGCGCAGCAACTTCCCCACCGACCTCTACATCGCCGAGGGCCTGGCGCGGCAGCACGGCTTCGAGCTGCGCCTGGTGGAGCCCGACGAGATCGCGGCGCAGTTCGGCCCCTCGCTGGCCGTGCTGATGCTCACCCACGTGAACTACCGCAGCGGGCGCATGCACGACATGGCGGCGCTCACCCGCGCGGCGCACGACTGCGGCGCGCTCGCGCTGTGGGACCTGGCGCATTCCGCCGGCGCCGTGCCGGTGGACCTGAACGCGGCCGACGCCGACTTCGCCGTCGGCTGCGGCTACAAGTACCTCAACGGCGGCCCGGGCGCACCGGCCTTCCTGTGGGTGCATCCGCGCCATCTGCAACGCATGGAGCGCGACGACCTGTGGCAGCCGCTGTCGGGCTGGTTCGGCCATGTGGCGCCGTTCGACTTTTCGCCGCACTACCGCCCCGCCGGCGGCATCGCGCGCTTCGCCTGCGGCACGCCGCCGGTGCTGGGCCTGACCGCGCTGGACGCCGGCATCGACACGCTGCTGGCCGCCGAGCCGGCCGGCGGCATGGCGGCGCTGCGCCGCAAGTCGCTGGCGCTGACCGACCTGTTCATCGCGCTGGTCGAACAGCGCTGCGCCGGCCACGGCCTCGAACTGGTCACGCCGCGCGAACACGCGCTGCGCGGCAGCCAGGTCAACCTCGCGCGCCGCGAGGGCGGCTACGCGATCGTGCAGGCGCTGATCGCACGCGGCGTGATCGGCGACTTCCGCGCCCCCGACGTGCTGCGCTTCGGCTTCACGCCGCTGTACACCCGCTTCGCCGAGGTGTGGGACGCCGTCGAGCACCTGCGCCAGGTGCTGGACACCGGCGAGTGGCGGCAGGCGCGCTTCAACCAGAAGGCGGCCGTGACATGACGGCGTCGGACGAGGGGCTGGCATGAGCGACACCGAGAGGATCGTGCACGACGAGGGCGCGAAGCTCGACTTCTCGCGCGACATGAGCTACGGCGACTACCTGCAGCTCGACGCCGTGCTGAACGCGCAGAAGCCGCTCTCGCCCGACCACAACGAGATGCTCTTCATCGTGCAGCACCAGACCAGCGAGCTGTGGATGAAGCTGATGCTGCACGAGCTGAGCGCCGCGTTGGCCTGCATCGCGCGCGACGAGCTGGGCAGCGCCTTCAAGATGCTGGCGCGTGTCAGCAGGATCATGGAGCAACTGGTGCACGCCTGGGACGTGCTGGCGACGATGACGCCGCCGGAGTACTCGGCGATCCGCCCCTACCTCGCCAACAGCAGCGGCTTCCAGAGCTGGCAGTACCGCTGCATCGAGTTCATGCTCGGCAACAAGAACGCCGCGATGCTCAGGCCGCACTCGCACCGCCCCGACCTGCTGGCCAGGGTGGAAGCGGCGTGGCGCGCGCCCTCGCTCTACGACGAAGCGCTGCGCCTGCTGGCGCGCCGCGGCCTGCCCGTGCCGGCCAGCCACCTCGAACGCGACTGGACGCAGCCCTACCCGGCCAGCGACGCCGTCGAGCAGGCCTGGCTGGCGGTCTACCGCGACCCCGAGCGGCACTGGGACCTGTACCAGCTCGGCGAGGAACTGACCGACCTCGAAGACGCCTTCCGCCTCTGGCGCTTCCGCCACGTCACCACCGTCGAGCGCATCATCGGCTTCAAGCGCGGCACCGGCGGCACCAGCGGTGTCGGCTACCTGCGCAAGATGCTCGATACGGTGCTGTTCCCGGAGATCTGGAAGCTGCGCACCGATCTCTGAGCGGGGCGCGTCACGCGCCGGCAGGCTGTTCGAGCGGCCGGACTGACATTCGCCGCGCGCAAAGGTGGAGTCCAGAGTCATGCTCTCTCCTGCCATTCGCCCGCCCACGCAAGAAGACGATTCATCCTGGCGTCCTCTCTGGGAGGGCTACAACGCCTTTTCTATGGACGGCACGGCGACACGGCGCTGCCCGAACACATCACCCAGACCGCCTGGCGGCGATTCTTCGACCCGCACGAGCCGGTCTTTGCATTGGTCGCTCAGGACGATCAAGGCCGTCTCGTCGGCCTCGCCCACTACCTGTTCCATCGCGGCATGACCCGGGTCGAAGCCGTCTGCGCCCGGGCCAAGGCGGCGGTGGCAACCCGGGTCTATTGGCAAACGCACGAGACGAATGCCGTCGGGCGGATGCTCTACGACAAGGTCGTCAAGCATCACGGCTTCACCGCTCGATGAGGTTCATGAAGACCGGCCCCTGCGCGTGGGCCGGTGGGCCGTGAACGCTTCGCGGCCGGTGCACAGGAACAGCGACGCGAAGTCCTCGGCCAGCGGCAGCGCGACGCGGGGCGCGCGTGCCGAAGCGGGGCATGGGGCCCGACGATGCCATCGCCCGCCGATAGAATCCGCCCGCCCATGAGCCTCGCCGACCGCCTTGCCGTCCTGCCGCAGTACCTGCTGCCCAAGCAGTGGCTGACCTCGTTCGCCGGCGCCGCGGCCAGCCGCGCGGCGGGCGGCCTGACCAGCGCGGCGATCCGCCGCTTCGTCGCGCGCTACGGCGTCGACATGAGCGAGGCGGCCGACCCCGACATCACGAGCTACGCCAGCTTCAACGAGTTCTTCACGCGCGCGTTGAAACCCGGCGCCCGCCCGCTGGCCGAGGCGCCCTGGCTGTGCCCGGTGGACGGCGCGATCAGCCAGTTCGGCGCGATCGCGCACGATCGCATCTTCCAGGCCAAGGGCCACGACTACACGACCACCGCGCTGGTCGGCGGCGACGCCGAACTGGCGGCGCGCTTCGAGGGCGGCAGCTTCGCGACGCTGTACCTGAGCCCGCGCGACTACCACCGCATCCACATGCCCTGCGCCGGCCGGCTGCTGCGCATGATCCACGTGCCGGGCGCGCTGTTCTCGGTCAACCCGACCACCGCGCGCGGCGTGCCCGGCCTGTTCGCGCGCAACGAGCGCGTGGTGTGCGTGTTCGAGTCCGCGCACGGGCCCTTCGTGCTGGTGCTGGTGGGCGCCACCATCGTCGGCAGCATGGCCACGGTGTGGCACGGCGTGGTCAACCCGCCGCGCCCGGGCACGCTGCGCGAGTGGCGCTACCGCGACGGCGAGGTCGCGCTCGGGCGCGGCGCCGAGATGGGCCGCTTCCTGCTCGGCTCGACGGTCGTGCTGCTGTTCCCTCGCGGCACGCTGCGCTTCGAGCCCGGCTGGACGCCCGGCCACGCCATCCGCATGGGCGAGGCGATGGGCTGGCCGGCCTGAGGCCATCCCGGTACGCGCGGTTCAGTACGCCGCCGCCAGCCCGTCGCGGCGCGCATCGCTCGCCGCCACGTAGCCCTCGACGGCCGGATCGCCGAGGCGCCAGATGAACTGGCCGGCGCCGAAGTCCTGGTAGCTGTCCTGGAAGTCCTCGACCTGGTGGCCGAGCGCGCGCAGGCCCTCGCGCGTGGCCGCCGGCAGCGTCGCCTCGACGTTGATCGAACGGCCCTGGTTGAAGCGCCAGCGCGGCGCGTCGCAGGCGGCCTGCGGCTCCTGGCGGAAGCTCAGCATGCGCACCAGCGTCTGCAGATGGCCTTGCGGCTGCATGTTGCCGCCCATCACGCCGAAGCTCATCTGCGGCGCGCCCTGCTTCGTCAGGAACGCCGGGATGATGGTGTGGAAGGGCCGCTTGCCCGGCGCCACCAGGTTGGGGCTGCCCGCGCGCAGGCTGAAGCCGTGGCCGCGGTTCTGCAGCGAGACGCCGTAGCCCGGCACCACCACGCCCGAGCCGAAGCCCATGTAGTTGCTCTGGATGAAGCTGACCATCATGCCGCGCTCGTCGGCGGCGGTCAGGTAGATGGTGCCGCCCTTGACCGGGTTGCCGGCGCCGAAGTCCTGCGCGCGCCGGCGGTCGATCAGCCTGGCGCGCCCGGCGAGGTAGGCCTCGTCCAGCATCTGCTCGGGCGTGACGTCCATCGTGCGGCGGTCCGACACGTAGCGGTAGGTGTCGGCGAAGGCGAGCTTCATCGCCTCGATCTGCAGGTGCTGCGCCTCGACGCCGTCGGGCTTCAGGCCCGCCAGGTCGAAGTGCGACAGGATGCCCAGCGCGATCAGCGCCGCGATGCCCTGGCCGTTGGGCGGGATCTCGTGCAGCTCGTGGCCGGCGTAGGCCTTGGCGATAGGCGCCACCCACTCGGGGCGGTAGGCGGCGAGGTCCGCCGCCGTCATCGCGCCGCCGTGGGCGCGCGCATGCAATTCGATGGCCTGCGCCACCTCGCCGCGGTAGAAGGCCTCGCCGTAGCTCTGCGCGATCAGGCGCAGCGTGCGCGCCGCCGCCGGGAAGCGGAACAGCTCGCCGACTTCGGGCGCGCGGCCGTGCGGCAGGAAGGCCTCGGCGAAGCCGGGCTGCCGCGTGATCTCGGGCAGCGCCGCGGCCATCGCCCATTTCTGCCGCACCACCCAGGGCACGGCGTAGCCGCGCTCGGCGATCTCGATCGCGGGCTCGAGCAGGTCGGCGAAGGGCAGGCTGCCGAAGCGCTCCGACAGCGCCACCCAGGCCGACACCGCGCCGGGCACGGTGACGCTGTCCCAGCCGCGCCGGGCCGGGGCGCGCGCATCGGCGCCGAGCCGGCCGCGGAAGTACTCGGGCGTCCAGCCCTGCGGCGCGGTGCCGCTGGCGTTCAGGCCTTGCAGTTGCCGCCCGTCCCACACGATCGCGAAGGCGTCCGAGCCCAGGCCGTTGCTGCACGGCTCGACGATGGTCATCGCGGCCGCCGCGGCGATCGCCGCATCGACCGCGTTGCCGCCCTGCCAGAGCGTGCGCAGGCCGGCCTGCGCGGCCAGCGGATGCGAGGTCGAGACGATGTTGCGGCCGAACACCGGCAGGCGCTGGCTGGGGTAGCCGGCGCTCCAGTCGAAGGCGTGGCGGGTCATTCAATGCTCCTGGTGGGTGGTGTCGGCGGCGGCGTGCGCCTGCCGGTGCAGGCGGCGCACGCCGAGCCAGACGCCGAGTGCGATCAGCGGGATGGCCAGCGCGACGGCGAGATCCGGCGAGAGGTTCAGGCCGGCCGCCTTGGCGCCCTTGGCGGCGTAGCCGACCAGCCCGGCGCCGTAGTAGGTGACGGCCGCGACCGACAGCCCCTCCACCGCGCTTTGCAGCAGCAGTTGCGCCTTCTGGCGCCGGTTCATCGCGTCGAGCAGCGCGCGGCTGCTGGCCTGCTGCTCGATCTCGACGCGCGTGCGCAGCAGGTTCGAGACGCGCGAGACGCGCTCCGACAGCGCCTGCAGCCGCCGCCCGGCCCAGGCGCAGGTCTGCATCGCCGGCAGCAGGCGGCGGTCCATGAACTCGCGCAGCGTCTGCAGGTTGTGCGCGCGCTCCTCGCGCAGCTCGTCGATGCGCCGCTGCACCAGCTCGAAGTAGGCCGCGCTGGCCGAGAAACGCGCGTGGGTTCGCGCGTACAGGCCCTCGACGCGCGCGGCGAGCTGCGTGAGCTGGCGCAGCAGCTCGGGTTCGTCGTCGCGCCGCGCGGTGCGGATGCGCTCGGCCACGTCGGCCAGGTCGCGCTCGGCGCCCGCCAGCGCGCCGCCGACCTCGCGCGCCACCGGCAGGCCCAGCAGCGCCATCATGCGGTAGGTCTCGATCTCCTGGATGCGCTGCACCAGCCGGCCGAGGCGGCGCGGCGTCATGTCGCCGGCGACGACGATCCAGCGCGTGAAGCCGTCGCCGTGGATGCGGAAATCGGTGTAGACCTCGGCCGAGTCGTCCATCACGCTGGCGCCGACCAGCGCGTCCTCGTCGAGCAGCGTGCGCACCGGCGCGGGCGGCTCGTGGCGCAAGGGCGGCGCCGGCAGCACCAGCATGTGCAGGCCGACCAGCCACTGCCCGGGCAGCGCGGCGCGCCAGTCGGCCGGCACGGCGGCGATCGGCGGCGCGGCGAAGCCGTCGGCCGCGCCGGCGCCCTGGCGCCAGAAGGTGCAGGTGTGGAACTCGCCGTGTTTCTCCCAGCGCAGGCGCAGGCCGCCGATGTCGGCGCTGAGGTGGCTGGCGCCCTCGGCCGGCACCGCGAGCTGGCGCGCCGCCAGCAGCGCGGCCAGGTGCGCGCGCTCGGCGTCGCCCGCGTTGCCCACCAGCGCCACGTGCGACAGCAGCAGCGGCGCGTTCATGCGCTCGTAGGGACGCGCGTGCACCTCGTGGTGAAGACTCTCGCGCAAGGGGTGCACGTGCTGCATCGCGCGATGCTAGTCGATGGATTCGCCGATGTAGCGATGTACTTTCGGTGGCTCGGTGCCGAGGTGGAAGGCCAGCCGCTTCTCGCGCAGCCCCACGTCGGCGGCGGTGAAGCGCTCCTGGCGGCGCAGGTGCTCGACCCAGGTCTCGTCGAGGAAGTATTCGATGTAGCGGCCCGGCACCGCCGGGTCGCGGAACAGCCCCCACGACAGCGCGCCCTGGCGCAGCCGCGCGCGGCGCGTGTCTTCCATCACGGCCATGAAGGCGTCGGCGCGCGAGGGCGCGATCAGGTACTCCACCGTCACCATCACCGGCCCCTCGTCGGGCTGCGGCTCCACCAGCGGCAGCGGCGGCGCGCCGCCGGGGCGGGCCGGGCTGAAGTCTTCGTCCTCGCCGCCGTCGACGGTCAGGCGGCGCGTCGCCAGCAGCACCAGCGGCCCGGCCACGGAGGCCGCGACGATGCTCGCCGGCACGCTGCTCCAGCTCGCCACCTGGCCCCACAGCGCCGCGCCGGCGGCGCTGCCGCCCATCAACGCCATCTGGTAGATCGACATGCCGCGCGCGCGCACCCAGTTCGGCAGCGCCATCTGCGCGGCCAGCGTCAGCGAGTTGGCGGTGGAGATCCAGGCCATGCCGGCCACCGCCATCGCCGGCACCGCCAGCCAGATCGAGGGCGCGAACACCACCGCCACCGAGGCCAGCGCATGCGTCACGGTGCCCCAGCGCACGAACACGTCGCGCCCGATGTTCTGGCGCAGGCGCGGCAGGTACAGCGCCGCGGCCACCGCGCCGCCGCCCATCGAGGCGAGCAGCAGCGTGAAGGTGCCGGCGCCGCCGTCGTGCAGCTTGCGCGCCACCAGCGGCAGCAACGCGGTCAGCGAGGTCGATTGCAGGAAGAACAGGAAGATGCGGATCAGCACCACGCGCATGCGCGGCGACTGCGTGACGTGCTGCAGCCCGACGCGCATCGCGCCGAGGAAGCGCTCGCCGGGCAGCGCGCTGACCTTGCGCTGCGACTTCCAGCGCAGGATCAGCGCGAAGGCCACCACCGCCAACACCGCGTTGAGCGCGAACACCGCCGCGCTGCCCGCGCCGGCCAGCAGCGCGCCGGCCAGCACCGGGCCGATGACGCGCGACATGTTCATCGCCACGCCGTTGAGCGCCAGCGCCGCCGGCAGCTCGTGGCGCGGCACCACTTCCGGCACGATGGCGGCGAACACCGGCCAGCGCATCGCCAGGCCGATGCCGTTGGCGAAGGTCAGCGCCAGCAGCAGCGGCGCCGACAGCGCGCCGGCCAGCGAAGCCAGGCACAGCAGCAGCGCGACGCTGGCCACCCACAACTGCGTGACGGCGAAGTAGCGGCGCCGGTCGACGATGTCGGCCAGCGCGCCGCTGGGCAGGCCCAGCACGAACACCGGCAGCGTGGAGGCCGCCTGCACCAGCGCCACCATCACGGCGCTGTCGGTCAGCGTGGTCATCAGCCACGCCGCCGCCACGTCGTTCATCCACATGGTCACGTTGGCGGCCAGCCAGGCCGTCCACAGCATGCGGAACACCGGCCCCTTCAGCGGGGCCAGCGACGACGGTGGCGCGTCGCTCACGCGCGGGTCAATCCGCGTCCTGGAAGGCCTCTTCGCGCTTGTTCTTGATCGACGGCAGCATCACCACCACGACCATCAGCGCCGCGGCCACCAGCAGGCCGGCCGACAGCGGGCGCGTCAGGAAGGTGCTCCAGTCGCCGCGCGACAGCAGCAGCGCGCGGCGCAGGTTCTCTTCCATCATCGGCCCGAGGATGAAGCCCAGCAGCAGCGGCGCCGGTTCGCACGCGAGCTTGTAGAAGAGGTAGCCGACCACCGCGAAGCCCGCGCCCATGTAGACGTCGAAGGGGTTGTTGTTCAGCGTGTACAGGCCGATGCAGCAGAACGACATGATGGCCGGGAACAGGAAGCGGTAAGGCACCGTCAGCAGCTTGATCCACATGCCGATCAGCGGCAGGTTCAGGATGATCAGCATCAGGTTGCCGACCCACATCGAGGCGATCAGGCCCCAGAAGAGCTGCGGGTTGCTGGTCATCACCTGCGGGCCGGGCTGGATGCCCTTGATGGTCATCGCGCCGACCATCAGCGCCATCACCGCGTTGGGCGGGATGCCCAGCGTCAGCATCGGGATGAAGCTGGTCTGCGCGCCGGCGTTGTTGGCCGACTCGGGGCCGGCCACGCCGCGGATGTTGCCCTTGCCGAACGGCACCTCGCCGGGGCGGCCGCGCGACTTCTTCTCCAGCGTGTAGGCCGCGAACGCGGCCAGCAGCGCGCCGCCGCCGGGCAGCACGCCGAGGAGGGAGCCCAGCGCGGTGCCGCGCAGCACGGCGGGGAAGGCGTCCTTGAAGTCCTGCACCGTCGGCCACAGGCCCTTCACGTCCTTCGTGAACACCTCGCGGTGCTCGGCCGGCTTGCCCAGGTTGGCGATGATCTCGCCGAAGCCGAACACGCCCATCGCGATGGCGACGAAGTTGATGCCGTCGGTCAGCTCGGGAATGTCGAAGCTGTAGCGCGGCGTGCCGGAGATCACGTCGGTGTTGATCTGGCCCAGCAGCAGGCCGAGCAGGATCATCGCGATCGCCTTGATCAGCGAGCCCGAGGCCAGCACTACGGCGCCGATCAGGCCCAGCACCATCAGCGAGAAGTACTCGGCCGGGCCGAACTTGAAGGCCAGCTCGGTCAGCGGCGGCGCGAAGGCGGCGATGATCACCGTGCCGACGCAGCCGGCGAAGAACGAGCCCAGGCCGGCCGCGGCGAGCGCCGCGCCGGCGCGGCCCTGGCGCGCCATCTGGTAGCCGTCGATCGCGGTGACCACCGAGCTGGACTCGCCCGGCACGTTGATCAGGATCGCGGTGGTCGAGCCGCCGTACTGCGCACCGTAGTAGATGCCGGCCAGCATGATCAGCGCCGGCGTCGCGTCGAGCGCGTAGATCGACGGCAGCAGCATCGCGATGGTGGCCACCGGGCCGAGGCCGGGCAGCACGCCGATCAGCGTGCCCAGGATGCAGCCACCCAGCGCGTACAGCAGGTTCTGGAAGGTGAAGGCGACGCCGAAGCCGAGCGCCAGGTTCGAGAGCAGTTCCATGGCGTCGTCCTCAGTTGCCGATGAACGACGGCCACAGCGGGATCGTCAGGCTCAGGCCGACGATGAAAACCAGCCAGCAGCCCGCCGTGAGGATGGCGGCGTTGACCAGTGCCTCGCCCCAGTGGAACTCGTCGCCGGCCAGCGCCGCGATCACCACCAGCAGCGGCAGCGCGATCACCATGCCCAGGTGCGGCAGCGCCCAGCCGAAGATCGCGACGGTCAGCACGATGAAACCGAGCGGCTTCCAGGCGAAGGCGCCGACCGGGTCGCCGCCTTCGGTCTCGATGGTCAGCGCCTGGAACAGCACGATGGCGCCGAGCAGCGCCGTCAGGATGCCCAGGCCGAAGGGGAAGTAGCCGGGGCCGGGGCGGGCCGAGGTGCCGAAGCTGTATTCGGTGGCGCCCCAGGCGAAGCCCAGGCCGACGACCACGAACATCAGGCCCGACCAGAAGTCGCGCTGGCTTTTGATCTTCACCGCTTTCTCCTCCGAAGACGGAATGGTTCGCGGCGGATTCTAGGCAGCGATGCCCCGGCTCCCTGTGTGGTTTACACGTAGCATGAAGTCACGCCCAGCCGGGCGTGGCGCGCAGCACTTCTTCCATGGTCGTCAGCCCTTCGGCCACCTTCATCGCGCCGGCCACGCGCAGCGGGCGCAGGCCGCCGTGCAGCGCCTGCTTGCGCAGGCGCGCCAGGTCGGTGGTGGGGGTGATGCACTGGCGTTCTTCCTCGCCGATGGTCAGCAGTTCGTACAGGCCGGCGCGGCCACGGTAGCCGGTCATGCGGCATTCGAGGCAGCCCACCGGCTTGTAGGGCTTGACCGCGCCGCTCAGGCGCCAGGGCTTGACGAGTTCGTCCAGCGCGTCGCGCGACAGCGCCTCGTCGGGCTTTTTGCAGGCCGGGCACAGCGTGCGCACCAGGCGCTGCGCGAGCACGCCGATCACCGTGGCGCCGATCAGGTAGGGCGGCACGCCCAGGTCTTCCAGCCGGGTGATGGCCGACACCGAGTCGTTGGTGTGCAGCGTGCTGAAGACGAGGTGGCCGGTCAGCGCGGCCTGGATCGCCATCTCGGCGGTTTCGAGGTCGCGGATCTCGCCGACCATGATGATGTCCGGGTCCTGCCGCATCAGCGCGCGCAGGCCCTCGGCGAAGTTCAGCTCGATGGCCGGCTGCACCTGCGTCTGGTTGAAGGCCGGCTGGATCATCTCGATCGGGTCTTCGACGGTGCAGACGTTCACCTCGTCGGTGGCCAGGCGGCGCAGCGTCGAGTACAGCGTGGTGGTCTTGCCCGAGCCGGTAGGCCCGGTGACGAGGATGATGCCGTGCGCCTGTGTCACCAGGCCTTCCCAGCGCCTGCCGTCGTGCGCGCCGAAGCCCAGCGCGTCGATCGACTTGACGGTGGTCTCGGGGTCGAAGATGCGCATCACCATCTTCTCGCCGAAGGCGGTGGGCAGCGTCGACAGGCGCATCTCCACCTCCTCGCCGGCCGGGTTGCGCGTCTTGATGCGGCCGTCCAGCGGGCGGCGCTTCTCGACCACGTCCATGCGGCCGAGCAGCTTGATGCGCGCGATCATCGCGTTCAGCACGCCCGGCGGCACCTGGTAGACGTTGTGCATCACGCCGTCGATGCGGAAGCGGATCACCGAGCGCTCGCGGCGCGGCTCGAGGTGGATGTCGCTGGCGCGCTGGTCGAAGGCGTACTGCCACAGCCAGTCGACCACCTGCACCACGCCCTGGTCGTTGGCGTCGAGCTGCTTGTTGCTGCGGCCCAGCTCGACGAGCTGCTCGAAGCTGGCGATCGCCGAGGTCTCGCCGGTCTTGATCGCGGCGCGCACCGAGCGCGACAGCGAATAGAACTCGGTGGTGTACTTCTGCAGCTCGGCCGGGCTCACCACCACCAGCCGCACCGGCTTGCCGGTGTGCGCCTCGATCTCACCGACCCAGCCCAGGTCGCAGGGCTCGCAGGTGGCGATGGTCACGTCGCGCGGGCCGACGTTCAGCGGCAGCGCGCGGCGCCGCTCGGCGTAGCTGATCGACATCACCTCGGCGACGCGGCCGACGTCGGCCTTGAGCGGGTCGATGCGCAGGTAGGGCAGCTTGACGCGCTCGGCCAGCCATTCGGTGAGCGCCTCCACGTCGAGCACGCGGCCCTTGCCCGGCTCCTTGTCGCGCAGCAGGCCCAGGCCGGCGAGGCGCACCAGCGGGTGCTGGCGGCTGTCGGTGCCGTGGAAGCGCTTCTCGGTGGCGCGCGCCACCTCGTCGCTGAGCATGCCGTCCTTGCGCAGCCAGCGCAGCAGCACGCGCCAGTCGAGCGGGCCGACGTGCGGTTTGTCGAGGGCGAGATCGGGAGCGTTCATGCGCGAGCCACCACGGCGTCCGGCAAAGGCCGGATCATGCGCAGCCATTTTCGCGCCGGCAAGCCGTAGCGGGTGTCGAGCTGTTGCGCGCGCGCGGCGAGTTCTTCACGCTCGGGCAGGCCGGCGCGCTTGAGCGCCAGCACGACGGTGTTGCCCTCGCGCGTGGGTTGCAGCGAGACCACGCTGCCGCCGTCGAAGGCGGCGGCGATGCGCCTGGCGCTGCGCGCGAAGCTGGCGTGGCGGCCGAACAGGTTGACGCTCATCACGCCGCCCTCGCCCAGCACGCGCGCGCAGGCGCGGTAGAAGGCCTCGTCGTCCAGCGCCGGGGCGGCGGCTTCGTGGTCGTACAGGTCGACGCACAGCGCGTCCACCGAGCCCGGCTCGGCCACCGCGTCCAGCCAGTGCTGCGCGTCCATCTCCAGCACGCGCAGGCGCGCGCCGTCGGCGGGCAGGCGGAAGTACAGGCGGTTCGCGGCGATGACGCCTGGATTGATCTCGATCACGGTCGTCCTCATCTTCATCACGCCGTGCGTGAAGCGCGTGATCGCGCCGGCGCCCAGGCCGAGCTGCACCGCGTGGCCGCGCGCCAGCTCGGCGGCCGGGCGCAGCAGCATCCAGGCCATCATGCGCTGCACGTACTCCAGCTCGATGTGCTCGGGCTTGCGCAGCCGCATCGCGCCCTGCACCCAGGGCGTGCCCAGGTGCAGGTAGCGCACGCCGTCGTGCTCGGAGAGCGTGGCCGGCGCCAGCGCGGGCGCGGCCTTCTTCTTCGTCGTCATGCCAGTCCGTGTGTCGAGAAGGCCGCGCGCCAGGCCGCGAGCTTGCGCTCGAAGCTCCAGCTCGCATTGGCCGGGCTGGTGGAAGGCAGGCGCAGCACCGCCACGCCGAGCGTGCGCGTGATCGCCATCGCGCGCGCCGATTCGCCGCCGTTGTGCGCCACGGCCTCGAGCCGGGGCGCGCGGAGCTTCAGGCTCGCCAGGTCGTTGGGCACGCTGTCTTCGATCGCGCTGTCCAGACTGCCCTCGCGCCGGCAGTGGGCGTAGACGTCCCAGATGCCCAGGCCGCGCCGCCGCACTTCGGCCAGGCGCTCGGCATAGGGCAGCGCGACGAGATCGACACCCCAGATCGCCGACAGCAGCGGCCAGAACTGGTTGCGCGGATGGGCGTAGTACTGCCGCGCGCGCAGCGAGGCCACGCCCGGGAAGCTGCCCAGCACCACCAGCCGCGTGTCGCGCACGATCACCGGGGCCAGGCCTTGCAGCAGATCGCTCATGCGCACAGCCCCGGCAGCGCGGCGCGCGCATTGGCCGCCGTCGCCGCGGCGAACTCATCCACCGCCATGCCGCGCAGGCCGGCCAGCACGGCGCCTATGCGCGGCAGCTCGGCGGGTTCGTTGCGGCTGCTCGCCCCGGCGGCGCGCTGCGCGGCGCTGCGGTACAGCCACTGCGGCGGGATGTCGGGCGCGTCGGTCTCGGTGACGATGGCCTCCAGCGGCAGCGTGCGCGCCAGCTCGCGGATCTGCAAGGCGCGCTCGAAGGTGGCCGCGCCGCCGAAGCCGAGCTTCAGGCCGCGCTCGACGAAGCCGCGCGCCTGCTGCGCGCTGCCGTTGAAGGCATGGGCGATGCCGCCGCCGACCTCGATGCGGCGCAGGTGCTTCAGCAGCGCGTCGGCCGAGCGCCGCACGTGCAGGATCACCGGCAGGCCGTGGCGCCGCGCGATGGCGAGCTGCGCCGCGTAGAAGCGCTCCTGGCGCTCGCGGTCGTGCCCCGGCACGAAGTGGTCGAGGCCGATCTCGCCGACGGCCACCAGCCGCGCATCGCCGCGCAGGCGCGCGAGTTCGGCGTCGAGGCGCTCCAGGTCTTCCTCGGCCGCCCGCGCCACGAACAGCGGGTGGATGCCGAGCGCGTAGGCCAGGCCGTGCGCATGCGCAAGCTCGCGCACCGCGGCGAAGTTGCCCGCTTCCACGGCCGGCAGCACCATCGCCGCCACGCCGGCGGCGCGGGCGCGCGCGGCCACCGCGTCGCGGTCGGCGTCGAACTCGGGCGCGTCGAGGTGGCAGTGCGTGTCGATCCACATGGGCCCGATGATGCCTTGCCTGTGACACGGGCCGCGCGGACGTGCTACCGTTGCAGCGCATCCCGTCCCCAGGGCGCCGCACCGGAGCAGCCGATGAAGAAGGCACCGCTGTACAGCCGATCTCGCCGAGGGGTGGCCGCTTCCGCCGAGCCGCCGCCCGCGCCGGCGAGCGCCCCCGAGGCGCCGGCGGCCGCGCGCCGCCCTTCCCGCCTGCGCAGCTTCGCCGCCCGCCACGAACGCGCGCTGTGGATCGCCGCCGTGCTGCTGCTCCTGCCCGTTGCACTGTTGTGGCGCAACGGCCCGCGCCCGCCCGCGCCGCTGAGCTTCGAGCAGATCGACCACCTGGTGCGCGAATCGATCGCCGAGAAGCCGCTCGCCTCGGCGGCGGCGCGGGCCTACGACAAGATCATCCCCTCGGTGGTGCGCGTGATCGGCTACGACCGCGAAGGCGACAAGCCGCGCCCAGAGCGCAAGGCGCGCCGCGAGCCGGCCGGCGCCGAAGACCCGCATGCCCGGCGCGACGCCGGCGAGCTGCCCGGCTTCGAGGAGCGCGGCGTCGGCACCGGCGTGGTGATCGTCGACAACGGCACCATCCTGACCAACCTGCACGTGGTGATGGGCGCCGAGCGCGTGCGCGTGACCTTCATGGACGGCCTGGAGAGCGACGCCCGGCTGCTGACCGTGATGCCCGAGCACGACCTCGCCGTGCTGCGCGCCGACAAGATCCCCGACGACCTGGCCGCCGCCACGATGCGCAGCACCACCGACCTCGCGCCCGGCGACCGCGTGATGGCGGTCGGCTTCCCGTTCGGCGTCGGGCCCTCGGCCTCGGAGGGCATCGTCTCCGGGCTGAAGCGCGAGTTCCGCTCGCCCGAGGGCGAACGCACGCTGACCAACCTGATCCAGTTCGACGCCGCGGCCAACCCCGGCAACTCGGGCGGCCCGCTGGTGACGATGGACGGCGAGGTGGTCGGCATCGTCACCGCCATCATGAACCCCACGCGCCAGCGCGTGTTCGTCGGCATCGGCTTCGCGGTGCCGATCGAGAACGCCGCGGCGGGCGCGGGCATGCCACCGTTCTGACACTCCGAAGGAGCCGCATGGAATCCACCTCCCACCCCGAAGGCGGCGCCGCCACGCTGATGGAGCGCGTGCTCTACGAGGTCAAGCGCGTCGTGGTCGGGCAGGACGAGTTCCTCGAGCGCGTGATGGTGGCGCTGCTGGCCGGCGGGCACCTGCTGGTCGAGGGCGTGCCGGGCCTGGCCAAGACGCTGACGGTCAAGACGCTGGCGCAGACGCTGCGCGGCCAGTTCAAGCGCATCCAGTTCACGCCCGACCTGGTGCCGGCCGACCTGATCGGCACGCGCATCTACAGCCCCAAGACGGGCGAGTTCGACACCTCGCTCGGGCCGGTGTTCGCCAACCTGCTGCTGGCCGACGAGATCAACCGCGCGCCGGCCAAGGTGCAGAGCGCGCTGCTCGAGGTGATGCAGGAGCGCCAGGTGACGATCGCCGGCGTGTCGCACAAGGTGCCCGAGCCCTTCCTGGTGATGGCCACGCAGAACCCGATCGAGACCGAGGGCACCTACCCGCTGCCCGAGGCGCAGGTCGACCGCTTCATGATGAAGGTGCTGGTCGACTACCCGAGCGAGGAGGAGGAATTCGTCGTCGCGCAGCGCGTCACCGGCGCGCCGGTGCAGGTGCAGGCGGTGGCCAGCATGGGCCAGCTCGCCGAGCTGCAGCAGGCCTGCCGCAAGGTCTACGTCGACCCCTCGCTGATGCAGTACGCGGTGAAGCTGGTCAGCGCGACGCGCCGGCCGGCGCAGTACGGCCTGGCCGACATGACCAAGTACCTCAGCTTCGGCGCCAGCCCGCGCGCCACCATCGGGCTGATCGAAGGCGCGCGCGCGCTGGCCTTCATGCGCGGCCGCGGCTACGCGCTGCCGGAAGACATGACCGGGCTGGTGGCCGACGTGATGCGGCATCGCCTGGTGCTGAGCTACGAGGCGCTGGCCGACGGCCTCTCGCCCGATCGCCTGGTGCAGCAGGTGATGCAGAAGATTCCCGCACCCGACAAGCCGCTCGCTCCGCATGAACAGCCAGGCGCCTCCGGCCGCTGAGGCCTCCGACTCGGACACCCTGCTCCGCCGCCTGGAGTGGACGGTGATCCGCCGTCTCGACGGCCTGCTGCAGGGCGACTACCGCACGCTGATGCGCGGCGCCGGGCTCGACCTGGCCGACCTGCGCGAATACCAGCACCACGACGACGTGCGCCACATCGACTGGAACGTCACCGCGCGGCTGCAGCAGCCCTACGTGCGCCAGTTCACCGAAGACCGCGAGGTGGCGGCGTGGTTCCTGGTCGACCTCAGCGCGAGCGTCGACTTCGGCTCCGGCAGCCGCGCCAAGCGCGGCGTGGCGCGCGAGTTCGTCGGCGTGCTGGCGCGGCTGCTGACGCGCCACGGTAACCGCGTCGGCGCGCTGCTCTACGGCAGCGAGGTCGACACGGTGATCCCGGCGCGCGGCGGACGCCTGCACGTGCTGAGCCTGCTGCAGCGCATGGCGCAGCGGCCGGCCGAGGCGCCGCCCGGCGCCACGCAGTTGCGCGACCTGCTGCTCGCCGGCCAGCGCATCGTCAGGCGGCGCGGCACGGTGTTCGTGGTGTCCGACTTCATCAGCCCGCCGGGCTGGGAACAGGCGCTGGCGGAACTCGCGCGGCGCCACGACGTGACCGCGGTGCGCCTGTCCGACCCGCTCGAGCGCGAGCTGCCCGACCTCGGCCTGGTGACGATGCGCGACGCCGAGACCGGCGAGCAGTTGCTGGTGGACACGCACGACCCGGGCTTTCGCGCGCGCTTCGCCGCCGCCGCGCGCGTGCGCGAGGAGGCCCTGCTGGCCGCGCTCGCGCAGGCCGGCGTGGACACGCTCGAACTCGCCACCGACGACGACCTGCTCGACGCCGTCGCGCGCTTCGTCGACCTGCGCCGCCAGCGCGCCCGGCTGGCCTCGGGCAGCGTGCCGGCGCACCTGATGCACAACCCGTCGCGGAGGGCGTCGTGAAAGGCAGCATGCCGCTCAACTTCATCTGGCCCGAGATGCTGTGGCTGCTCGTGGCCGTGCCGCTGCTGGTGCTCGGCTACCTGTGGCTGCTGGCGCGGCGCAAGAAGACCGCGCTGCGCTACGCCAACCTCGCGCTGGTCAAGCAGGCGATGGGCAAGTCGGCGGGCTGGAAGCGCCACGTGCCGCCGGCGCTGATGCTGCTGGCGATCGCCGTGCTGCTGGTCGCGGCGGCGCGGCCGGCCGCGGTGATCACGCTGCCCTCGCAGCAGGAGACCATCGTGCTGGCGATGGACGTGTCGGGCAGCATGCGCGCCGCCGACGTGCAACCGAACCGGCTGGTGGCCGCGCAGGAGGCGGCCAAGGCCTTCGTCGCCGAGCTGCCGCGCAGCGTGCGCGTGGCGGTGGTGCAGTTCGCCGGCACCGCGGCCATCGTGCAGCCGCCCACGCACAGCCGCGACGACGTGTTCGCCGCGATCGACCGCTTCCAGTTGCAGCGCGGCACCGCCACCGGCAGCGGCATCGTGCTGTCGCTGGCGGCGCTGTTCCCCGAGGCCGGCATCGACCTGTCGCAGATCACCGGCCAGAAGGCCATGCCGCCGGGGCCGAACGACAAGCCCCGGCCCGACTTCACGCCGGTGGAGCCGGGCTCCTACGGCTCGGCGGCGATCATCATGCTCACCGACGGCCAGCGCACCACCGGCCCCGACCCGGTGGAAGCCGCCCGCATGGCCGCCGACCGCGGCGTGCGCGTCTACACCGTGGGCATAGGCACCAAGGAGGGCGAGACCATCGGCTTCGAGGGCTGGTCGATGCGCGTGCGCCTCGACGAGGACGCGCTCAAGGCCGTGGCCCAGATCACCCGCGCCGACTACTTCTACGCCGGCACCGCCGAAGACCTGAAGAAGGTCTACCAGGGCCTGTCGACGCGGCTGGTGGTGGAGAAGAAGGAGACCGAGATCAGCGCGCTGTTCGCGGCGCTCGGCGCGCTGCTGGTGGCCGCCGCGGCGGCGCTGTCGGTGGCGTGGTTCGGGCGGGTGGCTTAGCAGACGCTTGCCGGACTCCAACCCATGCGCCACTTCATCGCCACCGCACTCATCGTCGTCGCCATCATTCACCTGCTTCCGGTCGTTGGCGTGCTGGGTCCGCCGCGTCTGGCCGGGCTGTACGGCGTATCCGTCTCGGAACCCAATCTGGAACTTCTGCTTCGACACCGCGCCATCCTGTTCGGCATCATCGGACTGCTGCTCGCGGTTGCCGCGTTCCGTGTGTCGCTACAGCCGATCGCTTTGCTCGTGGGCCTGGCCAGCGTGGTGTCCTTCCTGGCCCTGGCCTGGATCGTCGGGCCCATCAACGCTCAATTGCACCGCGTCGTCATCGCAGACGTGCTCGCGCTGATCCTGCTGCTCGGCGCCGGGGTTGCTCATCTGTCGTCGCGCGGTGCGGGCTGACCCTTCGTTCAGCCGGACACGCCACGGCATGCCGTTCGACCCGAACCAGGCATCGCCATGACCCCGCAGGCCGCATCGCTGATGGCGGAATACAACCGCTGGATGAACGAGCGCATGTACGACGCGGCCGCGACGCTCGACGCCGCGACGCTGGCTGCCGACAAAGGCGCCTTCTTCGGCTCCATACTGGGAACGCTCAATCACATCGCGACCGCGGACACGATCTGGCTGCATCGCTTCGCCCGGTTCGAACCATCGTTTGACAGCCTGGGCGCCCTCTCCCGGTTTCCACAGCCGTCTTCGCTGACCCAGCGCCTGGCGCCGGATCTCGCGGGCCTGCGTAGCTATCGCCGTGAACTCGATGCGCTCATCACGCGCTGGGTCGCGGAACTCCAGCCCGAGCACCTCTCGTCCGACCTCAGCTACGGCAACATGGCCGGCGTCCAGTCGAGAAGGCGCCTGGACGCCCTGCTCCAGCACTTCTTCAATCACCAGACCCATCATCGCGGCCAGGCGTCCACCTTGCTGTTCCAGTCCGGCGTGGACATCGGCGTCACCGACCTGCTGGCCGTCATTCCGCGCAGCGACGCATGATCCCGCGGCGCCGGCGGGGCGGACTAGGTCCACCCGAGGGCGGCTTGCAGGCCGGAAAAGAATGAACTAGGATTCACATCAATTGTGAACTAAGGTTCATTTCTTCATGGCCTACCGTCAGACCCCCGCCGTCGAGGCACGCCTGCAGGACAACCGCAGCCGCATCCTGCAGGCCGCCCGCGCGCTGGTCGGCGAAGGGGGCTGGAAGGAGGCGCAGGTCGCCAGCGTCGCGGCGGCGGCCGGCATCGCCACGGGCACCGTCTACCGCTACTTCCCCTCGAAGGCGGAGCTGTTCGCCGAGGTCCTGTCGGCGGTCTCGCAGCGCGAGGTCGACGTGCTGGCCGACATCGCCGATTCGGGCGGCGCCGCGCTGGGCCGGCTGCACTCGGCGGTGGCGACCTTCGTGCGCCGCGCCATGCGCAATCCGCGCCTGGCCTACGCGCTGATCGCCGAACCCTGCGACAAGGAGATCGACGAGGCGCGCCTGACCTACCGCGCGGCGATCAGCGAGGTGGTGCGTTCGATCATCGAGGCCGGCCAGGCTAGCAAGGAGGTGCGGCCCGACGTGCGGCCCGACATCGCCGCCACCGTCATCGTCGGCGGCTTCATGGAAGGCCTGATCGGCCCGCTGTCGCCGCTGAGCCGCCAGCAGCACCAGGACACCGAGGCCTACCGGCGCGAGGTCGCCCAGTTGGCCGACCAGATCGCCGCGCTGGCCTGCACCAGCGTGGCGGTGCCCGCCGCCACGGTCAAGCCACTCCACCGGAGAGCGTCATGAACAAGCCCCTTTCGCCCGCCATCCTCGAAACCTCCATCCAGCGTCACGGCACCCATGAGGTGCTCAACCAGGCCCTGCCCGCCAGCGGCTTCAACGCCTTCGACGGCGATGCGGTGCTGCGCGCCACCATCGCCCGCGAGGCGCCCTGGGCGGCCGGACGCTGCGCCGCCCTCGGCGCGCTGGCCGGCGACGAGAACGTGCAGGAGCTGGCGCGCCTGGCCAACCGCCACACCCCCGAGCTGAAGACGCACGACCGCTTCGGCCATCGCATCGACTGGGTCGAGTTCCATCCGAGCTGGCACGCGCTGATGTCGCTGGCATGGAAGCACGAAGTACCCAACCTGTGCTGGCGCACGCACGAGGCGGGCGGCCACATCGCGCGCGCCGTGCTGTCCTATCTGTGGAACCAGGTCGAGCACGGCACCGCCTGCCCCACCGGCATGGCCTATGCCTCGTTCGCCGGTTTCGCCGCCGAGCCGGCGCTGGCGGTCTGGGCCGAGAAGAGCAAGGGCACCGAATACGAATTCAGCCGCCGCGAGGTGGGCGACAAGCCCTCGGTCGTGATCGGCTACGCGATGACCGAGAAGCAGGGCGGATCGGACCTGCGCGAGACCCAGACCACCGCCCGCTTCTCGCACTCGGACGACTACCACGGCGCGACGGCGCACTGGTACGAGCTGACCGGCCACAAGTGGTTCTGCTCGGTGCCACAGTCCGACGGCTTCTTCACGCTGGCCAAGGTGAACGGCGGCGTGACCTGCTTCTTCCTGCCGCGCACCCTGCCCGACGGCAACTTCAACCGCTTCTTCGTGCAACGGCTGAAGGACAAGGCCGGCAACAAGTCCAACGCGTCGAGCGAAGTCGAATTCGCCGGCACGCTGGCCATCCGCGTCGGCGAGGAAGGCCGCGGCATCCGCGAGATCCTGTCGCACTCGCACCTGACGCGGCTGGACTTCGCGGTCGGCTCGGCCGGCCTGATGCGCCAGGCGCTGACGCTGGCGCTGCGCCACACCACCACCCGCAAGGCCTTCGGCACCCCGATCGCCGCGCGGCCGATGATGGCCAACGTGCTGGCCGACATGGCCGTCGAGGTGGAGGCCGCCACGCTGATGGCTCTGCGCGTGGCTCGCGCCACCGACCGGATGAAGACGGACGAGCAAGAAAAACTGCTCGCGCGCGTCGCCACGCCGGCCGCAAAGTACTTCAACTGCTCGCGCGCGCCGGCCATCGCCAACGAAGCCTTGCAGTGCCACGGCGGCAACGGCTTCATCGAGGAGAACCCGATGGCCCGCATCTACCGCGAGGCGCCGCTGAACAGCGTGTGGGAAGGCACGGCCAACATGATGTGCATGGACGTTCGCCGCGCGATGCTCAAAGACCTGCGCACCGTCGACGCGTTGTTCGCGGAGCTGAACCCGCTGAAGGGCCGGGACCGCCGCTTCGATGCGCTGCTGGGGGCCACCGAGCGCCTGGTGCACGCCGCGGTGGGCGACGAATTCCTGGCGCGCCCGATGACCGAGAGCGTGGCCCGCGCCCTGCAGGCCGCCGACCTGATGCGCTACAGCAGCCCGGAGGTGGTGGACGCTTTCCTCGCCACGCGCTGCCCGGATGCGGCCGGCGCATGGGGTTCGATGTTCGGGACGCTGGGCCTGGGCCTGGACAACGCGGCGGCGAACCGCATCGTCGAACGTGCGGGCGTGCTGCGGTGATGGTCGTCAGCGTGAGTTCCGGATACCGTCCCGGGCTGGTCGGGCGGATCACCGAGATGCACGCGGTGTTCTATGCGCGCCATTCCGGCTTCGGCCAGTTCTTCGAGAGCCAGGTCGCCAGCGGCGTCGCGGAGTTCGTGGGCCGCCTGGACCAGCCGTGTAACGGCATCTGGAGGGCGACGCAGAACGACCGTATCGTGGGCTCGATCGCCATCGACGGCCAGGACCTGGGTGACGGGCAGGCTCATCTGCGCTGGTTCATTCTCGACGATGGTTGCCGCGGCGCCGGCGCCGGGCGCCGGTTGATGCAGGAGGCGATCGCCTTTTGCGACCGGTGCGGTTTCGCGGCAATCCAGCTCTGGACGTTCAAGGGGCTGGACGCGGCCCGACGGCTCTACGAGTCCTTCGGCTTCGAGCTGGCCGACGAGAAGGCCGGCAACCAATGGGGGAACACGGTCACGGAGCAGCGCTTCGTCCGCGCGGCCCCCTCATTCACGCAGCGCTCTTGACGATCTCCAGCACCTCGCGGAAGCGCGGGTGCTTGCAGTCCGCGAGCCACTCGAACAGCACCATCTCGTGCGTCACGATCGTGGCGCCGGCCTGCGCGAGGCGTGCCATCGCGGCGGCGTGGTCGCTCGGGCGGCGCGAACCGCTGGCGTTGGCGACCACCCAGACGCGCAGCCCGGCGCGCAGCAGGCCCAGCGCGGTCTGCATCATGCACACGTGCGCCTCGCAGCCGGCGACCACCACCTCGCGACAGCCCGGCCGGGCCTCGTGCAGCACCGGCACGAGACCATCGGCGCAGGCGTCGAAATGCGTCTTGGCGAGCGTGAGCCGGCATTCGGCGCGGATGGCCTCGACGTTCGGGCCCAGGCCCTTGGGGTTCTGCTCGGTGCCGATCACCGGGATGCCCAGCGCATGCGCCGCGCGCGCCAGCAGCACGCCGTGGGCCACCGCCGCGGCGCCGTCGTGGATGGCCGGCAGCAGCCGGGCCTGGTAGTCCACCAGCACCAGCGCGCCGGCTGCGGCGTTCATCGTGTCCATCGTCATGCCTCCTGGCCCGCGCCGGCGCGGGCGAGCAGTTGCCGGAGATAGGCATCGAACAAGTCCTGCGATGCCTGCCTGAACATGCGGATGCGGCCCGTGTGGCTGAGCACCAGCAGGCCCACGGTGTGCGCGAACAGCGCCGTCACTTCCTCGAGGGCCTTCCTGGCCGGCAGCCCGAGCGCCTTCAACGCATTCTGGGTGGGTTGCAGCGCGTCGCGCAGGCGCGCGTTGAGCTTCTCGTTCAGTTCGGGCGTCAGGCCGCGCGGGGTCATGCCCTGGAAGAGATAGAAGCCGAGGTCGAGGTCGCGCGGGTTCTCGCGATAGAAGTCGAAAAAGGCCGTGGCCGAGCGACGCGCGCGCCGGGCTTCGTCGGCGCAGCCCTCCACCGCCTGCCGCACGCGCGCGTTCAGTCGTTCGAGCGACTCGGCCAGCAGCGCGCCGTAGACCTCTTCCTTGCTGGCGAAGTAGCTGTACAGCGCGCCCACGGTGTAGCCGGCGCGCTGCGCGATCTCGCGCATGCTGGTCTTCTCCATGCCCAGTTCGAAGAAGGCGGCGCGCGCGGCGTCGAGCACCGAGCGGCGCCTCGCGTCGGCCAGCGCCTGGTGGCGCAGCTCGCGCGGCCTGGCGCCGGAGGATTTCCGGGCGGCGCTGCGAGCGGCGCTGCGGGGAGCGGACGGGGCATCCATCGGCGTCAGTGTAAACGTTGATCGCATATTTTGAACAGTGTTTAATCATTGCGTCTTCGTTCGATTCATCCGCACACCGCCATGTCCACACCCGCCGCCAGCCAGGTCGAATTGATGTCCGGCGACGCCTACCGCGAGTCGCTGCGCCGCTGTGCGCCCCGGGTCTTCGTCGATGGCCGCGAGGTGGCCAGCGTGGCCGACGAGCCGGCGCTGCGCCCCGGCGTCAATGCGCTCGCGTTCACCTACGACTTCGCGCTGCGCGCCGAGCTGGCGCCGGTGGCGCTGGCAACCCAGTCGCGGCGCAAGCGGGTGGTCAACCGCATGCTGCACGTGAACGAATCGGCCGGCGACCTGCTGAACAAGCTCGAAGCCGTGCGGCTGCTGTGCCAGGAGACCGGCTGCGCGCAGCGCTACCTGGCGCACGACGCGCTGAACGGCATCGCCCAGGCGACGGCCCGCATCGACGACGCCAAGGGCGGCACCGAGCACCGCGCCCGCTTCGAGGCCTACCTCGCCCATGCGCAGGACCAGGACCTGTCGCTGGGCATCGCGATGACCGACGCCAAGGGCGACCGCAGCCGCAAACCGCACCAGCAGGCCAACCCAGACACCTACGTGCACGTCGTCGAGCGCAATGCCCGGGGCATCGTCATCAGCGGCACCAAGGCCATCGTCACCGGCGCCCCGTACATGCACGAGTTCCTCGTGATGCCCAGCCGCAACATGGGGCCGGAAGACGCCGACTTCGCGGTGTGCTGCGCCGTTCGCGTCGACGCGCCCGGCATCACCATCGTCGCGCGCCCCGCCGGGCGGCCCGGCGAGAAGCTGGAGCACGGCGACGCGCTGTTCTCGCGCAAGTACGGGCAGTCCACCGCGGTGGTGATCTTCGACCGCGTCTTCGTGCCCTGGGAGCGCGTGTTCTTCGCCGGCGAATGGGAACACAGCCACGTGCTGACCTACAGCTACGCCACGCACCACCGCCACAGTTGCATCGGCGCGCGCGCCGGCTTCGGCGACCTGCTGATCGGCGCCGGCGCGCTGATGTGCGAGGCCAACGGGCTGGACCCGGGCGCCAAGAGCAACCTGCGCGAGCCGATGGTCGAGCTGATCACGATCACCGAGAGCTTCTTCGCCTGCGGCGTGGCCGCGAGCGTGTACGCCGAACGCGACCCGCACAGCGGCTCGTTCATGCCCGAGCCGGTGTTCAGCAACATCGGCAAGCTGCTGCTGGCCACGAAGATCTACGACATGCACCGCCTCGCGCACGAGGTGTCGGGCGGGCTGATCGTCGCGCTGCCGGGGCCGGACGAGGACCACAACCCCGCCACCGCCGCCCGGCTGTCGGAGGTGCTGCAGGCGGCACCCGACATCCCCTACGACAAGCGCATCCAGACGGCGCGTTTCATCGAGGACCTGACCGCCTCGTACCAGGGCGGCTGGTACTCGCTGATCAGCCTGCACGGCGGCGGCTCGCCAGCGGCGATGAAGCAGGAGATCTGGCGCAACTACCCGGTCGGCTCCAAGGTCGAGCTGGTGGAGCGGCTGCTCGAACGCGGCGTGCTGCACGACGAGCGGCGCGCCATCACGCAGAACCGGCAGCCCGGCAAGTGCTGCGACACCGGCTGCACGACGCCGGGCCAGCCGGTGATGGTGGCGCTGCCGGAGCGCCGGCGCTGCTGAGCCGGCTCAGCCCTCGAAGCGCCCCTTCACCAGCCGCAGCACGCGGTCGCAGCGCCGCGCCAGCGCCTCGTCGTGCGTCACCAGCACGAAGGCGGTGCCCTGGCCGCGCGCCAGTTCGAGCATCAGCGCGAACACGGCGTCGGCGGTGTCGCGGTCCAGGTTGCCGGTGGGCTCGTCGGCCAGCACGCAGCCCGGGGCGCCGGCCAGCGCGCGCGCGATCGCCACGCGCTGGCGCTCGCCGCCGGAGAGCTGCGCCGGCCGGTGCAGCGTGCGCTGCGCCAGGCCCACCTGCGCCAGCACGGCCGCGGCGCGCTCGCGCGCTTCGGCGATGCCCTGGCGGCGTATGCGCAGCGGCATCGCGACGTTGTCGAGCGCGGTGAACTCCGGCAGCAGGTGGTGGAACTGGTAGACGAAGCCGAGGTGCTGGTTGCGCCACTGCCCCTGCTCGGCCGGGCCCAGCGACGCGAGGTTGCGCCCGGCCAGCAGCACGGTGCCGCTGGTGGGCGCCTCCAGGCCGCCGAGCAGGTGCAGCAGCGTGCTCTTGCCCGAGCCCGAGGCGCCGACCACCGCCACCGTCTCGCCCCGCCGCACGGCCAGGGCTATGCCGTGCAGCACCGGCACGTCGAGCCCGCCCTCGCTGAAGCGCTTGCTCAGGTTGTTCGCCTGCACGATGGCCTCGGCGGCGACGGGGTTCGTGTCACTCATGGCGCAGCGCCTGGGCGGGTTGCACGCGGCTGGCGCGCCAGCTCGGGTAGAGCGTGGCGACGAAGGCCAGCAGCAGCGAGATCAGCACGATGGGCACGATGTCGGACAGGCGCGGTTCGCTCGGCATGTGGTCGATCAGGTAGATGTTGGCCGGCAGCAGCGTGCTGCCCAGCAGGGCCTCGATGGCCGGCACGATGCGGCCGACGTTGAAGGCGACGACGAGGCCGATCAGCAGCCCGGCCAGCGTACCGATCACGCCCGAGGCCGCGCCCTGCACGACGAAGATGCCCATGATGGAGCGCGGCGTCGCGCCCAGCGTGCGCAGGATGGCGATGTCGGATTGCTTGTCGGTCACCGTCATCACCAGCATCGAGACGAGGTTGAAGGCCGCCACCGCGACGATCAGCGCGAGGATCAGGAACAGCATGCGCTTCTGGATCTGCACCGACTCGAACCAGGAGCGGTTGGTGCGCGTCCAGTCGCTGACGACGAGGCCGGGGCCCAGCTCGCCGGCCAGGCGCCAGCCGACCTCGCCGGCGCGGTCGCGATCGGCCAGGCGCAGTTGCAGCCCGCTGGGGCCGGCCAGGCCGAGCAGCGCGCGCGCGTCGTCCAGACGCATCAGCGCCATCGTGCTGTCGTACTCGTAGTGGCCGGCCTCGAAGGTGCCGGCCACCGTCAGCGGCAGCAGGCGCGGCACGCCGCCGGGCTTGGCCGAGTCGGGCAGCACCAGCGTGACGCGCTGGCCGGCCCGGGCCGACAGCTTGCGCGCCAGCTCGGCGCCCAGCACCACCTGGCCGGCGCCGGGCTGCAACGTCGCCAGCACCTCGTCGTGCAGCCGCGCGGCCAGGTCGGACACCCGAGCCTCGGCCTCCACGTCGATGCCGCGCAGCAGCGCCGGCTGCAATTCGTCGCCGCGGCCGAGCAGCGCCTGCGCGGCGACGAAGGGCGCCACCGCGACCACCTCGGGTTCGCGCTTCGCGAGCGCGGCGGTGGCCTGCCAGTCGGGCAGCGCGCGGCCGTCGGCCTCGAACACCTGCACGTGCGCGATCACCGACAGCATGCGCTCGCGCACCTCGCGGCTGAAGCCGTTCATCACCGACAGCACCACGATCAGCGCCGCCACGCCCAGCGCGATGCCCAGCATCGCCACGCCGGCGATGAAGGAGATGAAGCCGCTGTCGTTTCCGTCCGGGCGCCCGCCGCGCGCCGCGCGCAGGTAGCGCACGCCGATCTGCAGCTCGTAGGGCTGGCGGCGTTCACTACTCATAACGCAGCGCCTGGGCGGGTTGCACGCGGCTGGCGCGCCAGCTCGGGTAGAGCGTGGCGACGAAGGCCAGCAGCAGCGAGATCAGCGCGATCGGCACGATGTCGGCGCGCTGCGGGTCGCTCGGCATGCGGCTGATCACGTAGACGCTGCCGGGCAGGAAGGCGACGCCCAGCGCCCGCTCGATCGCCGGCACGATGGTGTCGATGTGCAGGGCCACCAGCGTGCCCACCAGCACGCCGGCCAGCGTGCCTATCGTGCCGGCGGTGGCGCCCTGCACCATGAACACGCCCATCACCGAGCGCGGACTGGCGCCCAGCGTGCGCAGGATGGCGATGTCGGCGCGCTTGTCGGTGACCGTCATCACCAGCGTCGAGACGAGGTTGAAGGCCGCCACCGCGACGATCAGCGTCAGGATGATGAACATCAGCCGCTTCTCGACCTGCACCGCGTCGAACCAGGCGCGGTTGCTGCGCGTCCAGTCGCGCAGCTCGTAGCCGGGGCCGAAGCTGCGCGCCAGCTCGTCGGCGACGCTGCGCGCGGCCTGCACGTCCTTCAGCCGCAGTTGCACGCCGGTGGGCCCGCCGACGCGGAACAGGCGCGCCGCGTCGTCGAGGTGCATCAGCACCAGGCCGGTGTCGTACTCCGCGTGGCCGGACTCGAAGGTGCCCGCCACGGTGAGTTGCTTCAGGCGCGGCACCACGCCGGCCGGCGTGACCTGCCCGCCGGGGGTGACCAGCGCCACCTTGTCGCCCTCGCGCACGCCCAGGCCGCGCGCCAGGTCGGCGCCGAGCAGCACGTTCCAGCCGCCGGGCGCGAGGCGGTCGATCTCGCTGCGCAGCTTCGCGGCCAGCGGCGTCACGCTCGCTTCGTCGTCGGGCGAGATGCCGCGCACCAGCGTGCCGCGCATCGCCTCGCCGTGCGAGACCAGCCCCTGCGCCGCGACGAAGGGCGCCGCGCCTATCACCTGCGGATGCTTGCGCGCCTGCGCGGCGACGATGCGCCAGTCGGGCAGCGCGGCGTCGCCCGCCGCGTGCACCTCGACGTGCGCGATCACCGACAGCATGCGGTCGCGCACCTCCTTCTGGAAGCCGTTCATCACCGACAGCACGATGATCAACGCGGCCACGCCGAGCGCGATGCCGGCCATCGACACCGCCGAGATGAACGAGATGAAGCCGTTGCGCCGCCCCGTGCGGCCCGTGCGGGTGTAGCGCCAGCCGATCTGCAGTTCGTAGGGCCAGTTCATGTCGGGCGCATGCTACCCGAGCACACCGGATAATCGTGCGATGCACCTGCTCGTTCCGTTCGCATCGGCCCTGTCGGAGGCGGGCCGGCACACGGTCCGCGACCTGAGCCTGCCGAACCTGGACCGCCTGCTCGCGCTGCTGGCGCCGGCCGCGCGCCTCGGCACCGACGAGTACAGCCTGACCCCGCCGCACGAAGCCGCGCTGGCCGCCGCGCGCGGCTGGCAGGGCGGCGCCGGCGCGCTGCCGTTCGCCGCGCAGGCGGCGCGCGAAGACGGCATCGAGGTGCTGGACCTCGCCTGGGGGCTGCTCACGCCGGTGCACTGGCACGTCGGGCGCGACGAGATCGTGCTCACCGATCCGCAGGCCCTGCAGCTCGACGAGGCCGAGTCGCGCGCGCTGCTCGACGCCGTGCGCGCGTTGTTCGAGAGCGAGGGCTTCGCGCTCGCCTGGGGCGCGCCGCTGCGCTGGTATGCGGCGCACGAGAGCCTGGCCGGGCTGCCGACCGCGTCGCTCGACCGCGCGATCGGCCGCAACGTCGACCGCTGGCTGCCCGAGGGGCGCGAGGCACGCCTGCTGCGCCGCCTGCAGAACGAGGTGCAGATGCTGCTGTACACCCACCCGATCAACGAAGCGCGCGAGGCGCGCGGCGCGCTGGCGGTCAATTCCTTCTGGATCAGCGGCTGCGGCCGCTGGCAGCCCGACGGCGGCGACACGACGACGGTCGACGCGCGCCTGCGCGCGCCGCTGCTGGCCGAGGACTGGGCCGCCTGGGCCGAGGCCTGGCGCACGCTCGACGCGCAGGCGCTGGCGCCGCTGGCCGAGGCGGCCGGGCACGGCGCGCCGGTCGCGCTGACGCTGGCCGGCGAGCGCTTCGCGCAGCGCTTGGCCCACCCAGCCGGCGGCTCGTGGTGGACGGCGCTGAAGCGGCGCTTCTCGCACCCCACGCCGGCCGACGTGCTGGAGGCCTTGTGAGCGCACTCACGATCACGCGCCGCGAGGCGCCGCCGCGCACGGTGTGGGCGCTCGAACAGGCCGGCGTGCCGACGCTGCTGGCGCGCCTGTTCGCCGCGCGCGGCGTGAAGAGCGCCGACGAACTCGACGACGGCCTGGCCCGCCTGCTGCCGCCGGCCACGCTGGCCGGCGCGGCCGACGCGGCGAAGCGGCTCGCCGACGCCATCGAACGGCGCGAGCGCATCTGCATCGTCGCCGACTACGACTGCGACGGCGCCACCGCCTGCGCGGTGGCGATCCGCGGCCTGGCGCTGCTGGGCATGCCGCGCGAGGCGCTGGCCTACGTGGTGCCGGACCGCGCGGTGCACGGCTACGGGCTGACGCCGGCGATCGTCGACCTCGCCGCCGCGCAGCGCCCCGCTCTGCTGCTGACGGTGGACAACGGCATCGCCAGCCTGGAAGGCGTGGCGCATGCGCGCGCCCAGGGCATCGCGGTGCTGGTCACCGACCACCACCTGCCGGCGCAGCAGGATGGGCGCGTCGTGCTGCCCGAGGCCGACGTGATCGTGAACCCCAACCAGCCGGGCTGCGGCTTCGCGAGCAAGAACCTCGCGGGCGTCGGCGTGATGTTCTACGTGCTGCTGGCGCTGCGCGGCGAGCTGCGCGAGCGCGGCGCCTTCAGCGCCGAGTCGCAGCCGCGCCTGGACGCGCTGCTCGACCTGGTGGCGCTGGGCACGGTGGCCGACGTGGTCAGGCTGGACGCCAACAACCGCCGCCTGGTGGCGCAGGGCCTGCGCCGCATCCGCGCCGGGCGCCTGCACGCCGGGCTGGCCGCGCTGTTCGCCGCCGCCGGACGCGACGCGCGCCGCGCCAGCGCCTTCGACTTCGGCTTCGCGCTCGGGCCGCGCATCAACGCCGCCGGCCGGCTGGCCGACATGACGCTGGGCATCGAGTGCCTGCTGACCGACGACGCCGCGCACGCCGCCGAATTGGCGAAGACACTGGACGGCATCAACCGCGAGCGCCGCGAGCTGGAGTCGGGCATGCGCGAGCAGGCCGAGGCGATGCTGGAGGCGCTGATGCCCAAAGGCGACGCGCCGGCCGCGCTGGCGATCTTCGACGAAGGTTTCCACGAGGGCGTGGTCGGCATCGTCGCGGCGCGATTGAAAGACCGCGTGCACCGCCCGACCTTCGTGTTCGCGCGCGGGCAGGACGGGCTGCTGAAGGGCTCGGGCCGCTCGATCCCAGGCTTTCACCTGCGCGACGCGCTCGACCTGGTCAGCAAGCGCCACCCCGGCCTGCTGCGCCGCTTCGGCGGCCACGCGATGGCGGCCGGCGCGACGCTCGCCGAGGCCGGCCTGCCGACCTTCGCCGCCGCCTTCGAGCAGGTGGCGCGCGAATCGCTGGACGCCGCCACGCTGGCGCGCACGCTGCTGACCGACGGGCCGCTGGAGCCGGCGCAGTTCGACGCCGCCACGGTGCGCGCGCTGGACGCGCAGGTGTGGGGCCAGGCCTTCGAGCCGCCGGTGTTCTGCGACGAGGTCGAGATCGTCTCGCAGCGCCTGGTCGGCGAGCGCCACCTCAAGCTCGCCGTGCGCCACGGCGGCGCGCTGCGCGACGCGATCTGGTTCGGCCGCAGCGAGCCGCTGGGCGCGCGCGCGCGGCTCGCCTACCGGCTCAGCGTCGACGAGTTCAACGGCCGCGAGCGTGTGCAGATGGTGATCGAGGGCTGCGACGAGGCGCGCTGACACGCTGATGCGCCGCCGCAGCGGTTTCAACTGGTAGCGCCAGGGTCATCGCGCGTGGCGATACTGCGCGGATTCGCTGCCGCTGGAGCCCACCGCCATGAACGACGAGGCAATGCATCCCGACCGCCGCACCACGCTCGCCTGGCTGCTGGCGCTGGCCGGCGGCGGCACGGCCGCCTGCGGCGGCGGCAGCAACGCGGCGCCGCCGCCCACGGGGAATGAGCCGGCCCCGCCGCCGCCCGCGCCGACACCGCCCGCGCCGACACCGCCCGCGCCGACGCCCCCGTCGCCGACGCCGCCGTCGCCGCCGCCTCCCGCGCCGCCCCCGCCTGCGCCGCCCCCGCCTGCGCCGCCTCCCCCGGCCCCGCCGCCGCCCGCTCCGCCGCCCTCCGGCGCGATCAGCGCGAGCAACTTCGCCACCGGCATCGACAGCGGCTGGGGCATGGCTTTCCTGCCCGACGGCCGGCTGCTCGTCACGCTCAAGGCCGGCGGCATGCTGATCGTCAGCGCCGACGGCAAGACCAAGACACCGGTGAGCGGCCTGCCGGCCGTGGCCAGCAGCGGCCAGGGCGGCCTGCTCGACGTGGCGATCGACCCCGACTTCGGCACCACGCCGTGGGTCTACTTCAGCTACTCCGAAGCCGGCACCGGCGGCGCCGGCACCGCGGTGGCGCGTGCGCAACTGGCCGGCACGGCCTTGCAGAACCTCGCGGTGATCTTCCGGCAGAGCCCCAAGGTGAACGGCGACGGCCATTTCGGCTCGCGCCTGGTGTTCCGCGGCGACAAGACGTTGTTCATCACGCTGGGCGAGCGCCAGCAGGGCAGCCCGGCGCAAGACCTGGGCAAGACGCTGGGCAAGGTGGTGCGCATCAACCGCGACGGCTCCATCCCGGCCGGCAACCCCAGCCTCGCCGGCGCGCTGCCCGGCATCTGGAGCTACGGCCACCGCAACCCGCAGGGCGCGGCGCTGCACCCGACGACCGGCGAGCTGTGGGTCTGCGAGCACGGCCCGCAGGGCGGCGACGAGATCAACATCTCGCGCGCCGGGCAGAACTACGGCTGGCCCAATGTCAGCTACGGCTGCGACTACGGCGCCAGCTACCCGGGCAGCGACAACACCAGTTGCCGCATCGGCGGCACAGAGGGCAAGCACGCGCCGGCCTACGTCGAGCCACTGGCCTACTGGGTGCCGACCTCGCAGGCGCCCTCGGGCATGGCCTTCTACACCGGCGACCTGCTCCCGGAGTGGAAAGGCAACCTCTTCATGGGCGCGCTGGCCGGCACCGGCGTGTGGCGCCTCACGCTCGGCAGCAACAACACCTCCATCACGGCGCGCGAGAAGCTCTCGCTCGGCCAGCTCTCGACGCGCATCCGCGACGTGCGCCAGGGCCCGGACGGCGCGCTCTACGCGCTCACCGACGGCGGCGGCGGACGCATCGTGCGCATCGCGCGCTGAGGGCGTCTCTACAATCCAGGGCTCGATGCACCCGAGCCCCTGGATGAACGCCGACCTGCACTGCCACTCCTGCGTCTCCGACGGCACGCTGAGCCCGCAGGCGCTGGCGCAGCGCGCCAAGGATCACGGCGTCGAGCTGTGGGCGCTGACCGATCACGACGAGCTCGGCGGCCAGCACGGCGCGGCCGAGGCGGCGCGCGCGCTCGGTCTGCCCTACCTCAGCGGCGTGGAGATCTCGGTGAGCTTCTGCGGCCAGACGGTGCACATCGTCGGCCTCGGTTTCGACGCCGACGACGGCGCGCTGCAACAAGGCCTGGCGGCCACGCGCGGCGGGCGCCGCGAGCGTGCGCTGGAAATGGCCGGGGGCCTGGCCAGGGCCGGCATCCCGGGCGCTTTCGAGGGCGCGCTGAAGTACGTTTCCAACCCCGAGCTGATCTCGCGCACGCACTTCGCCCGCCATCTCGTCGAGACCGGCGTGTGCGCCGACACCAACGAGGTGTTCCGCCGCTTCCTCACCGAGGGCAAGCCGGGTTTCGTGCCGCACCGCTGGGCCAGCCTGCGCGACGCGGTGCGCTGGATCACCGACGCCGGCGGGCTGGCGGTGATCGCGCATCCGGCGCGCTACCGCTTCACAGCCAACGAGGAGCACGCCCTGTTCACCGAATTCATCGCGCACGGCGGGCGCGGCGTCGAGGTCGTCACCGGCAGCCACAGCGCCGCCGAGGTGGTGCGCTACGCCGAGACCGCGCTCGAATACGGCCTGGCGGCCTCGCGCGGCAGCGATTTCCACAGCCCCGACGAGAGCCACACCGACCTCGGCGCGCTGCCGGCGCTGCCGGCGCGGCTGACGCCGGTGTGGGACTGGCTAGCAGAGCGCATCCAGCGCGCGCATTGATGTCGCAGTACTTCGAGGTCCACCCCGACAACCCGCAGCCGCGCCTGCTCAAGCAGGCGGTGCAGATACTGCACGGCGGCGGCGTGGTGGCGATCCCCACCGACTCCAGCTACGCGCTGGTGTGCCACCTCGACGACAAGGCCGCCGCCGAGGCGCTGCGGCGCATCCGCGGCGTCGACGACCGGCACCACCTGACGCTGCTGTGCCGCGACCTGAGCGAGCTGGCCAGCTACGCGCGCGTCGACAACCGCCAGTACCGGCTGCTCAAGCTCGGCACGCCCGGGCCCTTCACCTTCATCCTGGAAGCCACCAAGGAGGTGCCGCGGCGGCTGTCGCACCCCTCGCGCCGCACCATCGGCCTGCGCGTGCCCGAACACGCCGTGACGCAGGCGCTGCTGGAGCAGTTGGGCCAGCCGCTGATCGCGACCACGCTGATCGCGCCCGGCGAGAGCGAGCCGATGAACGACCCGCACGAGATCCGCGAGCGTTTCCAGAAGCTGCTGCAGGCGGTGGTCGACGCCGGCGCCTGCCCGATGCAGCCGACCACGGTGGTCGATCTCACCGGCGACGCGCCGGCGCTGGTGCGCGCCGGGCGCGGCGACCCGGCGCTGCTGGGCCTCGCGCTGGAAGAGGCCGACTAGCTTCGCTCGATGCGGGCGACCGCGCTGTGCGCGTGGATGGACTCGAAGTTCTCCACGTCCACCACGTAGCGGCCGACGCGCGGGTCGGCGTTCAGGCGCAGCGCCACGTCGCGCACCAGGTCCTCGACGAACTTCGGGTTCTCGTAGGCACGCTCGGTGACCCACTTCTCGTCGGCGCGCTTGAGCATCGGCCAGATCTCGCTGGAGGCGGAGTCTTCCGCGAAGCGCACCAGTTCCTGCCACGGCATCTCGCCGAGCAGTTCGACGCGCACCGTGACGTGCGAACGCTGGTTGTGCGCACCGTAGTCGGAGATCTCCTTCGAGCAGGGGCACAGGCTCTTGACCGGCACCACCGCCTCGGCCCACACCGCCACCGCGCCGTTCGCCGCCTCGACGATCCAGCGGCCCTGGTATTCGAGCAGGCTCTCGACGCCCGACACCGGCGCGCGCTTGCGCAGGAAGAACGGGAAGCGCGCCTCGATGCGGCCGCTGGCCGCATGCAGCTTCTCCAGCATCACGCCCATCTGGCGGCGCAGCTCGGCGGCGTCGAGCGCGCGGTCGAGCGACTCCAGCCACGCGACGAAGCGCGACATGTGCGTGCCCTTCTGCTCGGCCGGCAGCGCGACGTCGAGATCCCAGTCGGCCACGGTGGCGAGTTCGGCCGCGCCCAGGCGCAACTGCATCGGGTAGCGCACGCCGCGCACGCCGACGCGCTGGATCGCCAGGTGGCGCTCGTCACGCTCGCTTTGCGTGTCGGGGATGTGCAGGGCGTCCTTCAGGTTGCTCATGGGCGCAAGGATCGCATCAATCGCGCCCCAGCGGGCGAGGAAGGTTATGGACGGAGTTCAGTGGTTCACCGCGCGCACCAGCGCCGGCTTGGCGCCGAAGCGCTTGAGGATGGACTGCTCTATGCCCGCGGCGTCGAGCCCGCACAGCGCCAGCAGCTTGGCCGGGTCGCCGTGCTCGATGAATTCGTCGGGCAGGCCCAGCGTCAGCACCGGGGTTTGCAGGCCGGCCGCGGCCAGCGCTTCCAGCACGGCGCTGCCGGCGCCGCCCATCGTGCAGCCCTCTTCCACCGTGACGATGGCGTCGTGGCTCTTCGCCAGCTCCGTCACCAAGGCGACATCGAGCGGCTTGGCGAAGCGCATGTTGGCCACCGTGGCGTCTAGCTTGTCCGCCGCCGCCAGCGCCGGGTACAGCAGCGTGCCGAAGGCGAGGATCGCGATGCGCGAGCCGCGCCGGCGCACCTCGCCCCGGCCGAAGGGCAGCGCCGTCATCGCCGTCTCGACGGCCACGCCGGCGCCGCTGCCGCGCGGGTAGCGCACCGCCACCGGGTGGTCTTGCAGGAAGGCGGTGTACAGCGCCTGGCGGCACTCGTTCTCGTCGGCCGGCGTCAGCACGCTCATGTTCGGGATGCAGCGCAGGAAGGCGATGTCGTAGGCGCCCGCGTGCGTCGCGCCGTCGGCGCCGACGATGCCGGCGCGGTCGAGCGCGAACACCACCGGCAGCTTCTGCAGCGCCACGTCGTGGATCAACTGGTCGTAGGCGCGCTGCAGGAAGGTGGAATAGATCGCCACCACCGGCTTGAGCCCCTCGCAGGCCAGGCCGGCGGCGAAGGTCACCGCATGCTGCTCGGCGATGCCGACGTCGAAGTAGCGCTCGGGGAAGCGCTTGTGGAACTCCACCATGCCCGAGCCCTCGCGCATCGCCGGCGTGATGCCGACCAGGCGCTTGTCGGCCTCGGCCATGTCGCACAGCCACTGGCCGAACACCTGCGTGAAGGTGGTCTTGGGCGGCACCGCCGGCTTCTGGATGCCCTGCGCCGGGTCGAAGGGCGTGGGGCCGTGGTACTTCACCGGGTCGGCCTCGGCGAGCTTGTAGCCGTAGCCCTTCTTGGTGACCACGTGCAGGAACTGCGCGCCGGGCTTGTCGCGCAGGTTCTCCAGCGTCGGGATCAGCGCGTCGAGGTCGTGGCCGTCGATCGGGCCGACGTAGTTGAAGCCGAACTCCTCGAAGATCGTGCCGGGCACGACCATGCCCTTGGCGTGCTCCTCGAAGCGGCGCGCCAGCTCGAACAGCGGCGGCGCGTTCTTCAGCACGTTCTTCGCGCCCTCGCGCGCGGCGGCGTAGAACTTGCCGCTCATCAGCCGCGCCAGGTGCTTGTTCAACGCGCCCACCGGCGGGCTGATCGACATGTCGTTGTCGTTGAGCACCACCAGCAGCCGGGGCACGTGGCCGACGTGCGGCATGCCGGCGTTGTTCAGCGCCTCGAAGGCCATGCCGGCGGTCATCGCGCCGTCGCCGATGATCGCCACCGCGTGGCGGTTCTCGCCCTTGGCCTGCGCGGCGGTGGCCATGCCGAGCGCGGCGGAGATCGAGGTCGACGAGTGCGCGGTGCCGAAGGTGTCGTACTCGCTCTCGTCGCGGCGCGGGAAGCCCGACAGGCCGCCGTACTGGCGCAGCGTGCCCATGCGCTCGCGCCGGCCGGTCAGCACCTTGTGCGGATAGGTCTGGTGGCCCACGTCCCACACCAGCCTGTCGTTCGGCGTGTCGAACACGTAGTGCAGCGCGATCGTCAGCTCCACCGTGCCGAGGTTGGACGACAGGTGGCCGCCGGTCTTGGAGACGCTGGTCAGCACGTAGTCGCGCAGCTCGGCGGCGAGCTGCTTGAGCTCCAGGCGCGAGAGCTTGCGCAGCTCGGCCGGGCTGTTGATGTTCGGCAGCAGCAGGTAGTTCATCGTCAGTTGTCCCGTTCGACCACCTTGTCGGCCAGCAGCGCCAGCGCGCTGGTGTCGGCCAGGCCGCTGCGCGCCAGCGCCGCGTGGGCCTGCGCGCGCAACTCCTGGGCATGGGCGCGGGCGCGCTCCAGTCCGAGCACGCTGACGTAGGTCGGCTTGTTGTTGTCCAGGTCCTTGCCGGCGGTCTTGCCGAGCGTCTCGGAGGCCTGGGTCACGTCGAGGATGTCGTCGACCACCTGGAAGGCCAGGCCGATGGCGTCGCCGTAGCGGCCCAGCGCCTCCCACGCCGCCGCGCCCACCGGGCCGCAGGCGGCGCCCATCAGCACGCTGGCGCGCAGCAGCGCGCCGGTCTTGCGGCGGTGCATGTCGCGCAGTTGCTGCTCGCTCAGCGGCTGGCCGACGCTGGCCAGGTCGATGGCCTGGCCGCCGGCCATGCCGGCCTGGCCGGCGGCGCGCGCCAGCAGCGAGCACAGGCGCGCCTGCAAGGCCGGCGCGACGCCCGCGTCGGGCGTCAGCACCTCGAAGGCCAGCGCCTGCATGGCGTCGCCGGCCAGCATGGCCTGCGCCTCGCCGTATTTCACGTGCACGGTGGGCTTGCCGCGGCGCAGCACGTCGTCGTCCATGCAGGGCATGTCGTCGTGCACCAGCGAATAGGCGTGGATCAGCTCGACCGCGCAGGCCGCGCGCAGCGCCGCCTCGCGCTCGCCGTCGACGGTTTGCGCGGCGGCCAGCACCAGCAGCGGGCGCACGCGCTTGCCGCCGTCGAGCACGCCGTAGCGCATCGCGTCGCCCAGGCCGGCCGGCGCGTCGGCCGGCACCCAGGCCGACAACGCGGACTCGACCGTGGCCAGCTCCTGCGCGGCCCAGGCGTCGAATTGCTGCAGCCTCATCCGGAGATCCAGGGCTTGAGCTGCCCGTCCTCGAGAACCTTGACCTGCGCCTCGACCGCCTCGAGCTTGCCGCGGCAGAAGGCCAGCAGCTCGGCGCCGCGGCGGTAGCCGGCCAGCATCTGGTCGAGCGGCAACTGGCCGCCCTCCATGCCGGCGACGAGGCCTTCCAGCTCGCGCAGGGCGTCTTCGTAGCTGGCCGGCGCGGCGGCAGCGTGGGCGGGGGATGTCGAGCTTTTTGCCATGCGCAATCCTGAAGGCGCGATTGTAGTCAGCACGCCGGTGCGGCTTTCATGCCCGGTCACCCCCCCTGGGTACAATCCGCGGCCCGCCGCAGACCGCGGTGACCGAAGGCCCACGTCCGGCGCGCCGGGGTGGCGGTTCGACATCGGTTTTTGGAGATCCTGGGGATCATGTCCGACCTGAGCGTCCCGATCGAGGCGCTGCAGCGCAGCCGCTCGCAGCTTTCCGTCTCCACCTATTTCGATGCCGAGTTGTACCGGCACGAGATGGCGCTGATCTTCGAGTCCGGTGCGCGCTACCTCGGGCACGAGCTGGCGGTGCCCGAAGTGGGGGATTTCCACGCCCTGCCGCAGGAGGGCGAGGGGCGCGTGCTGGTGCGCACGCCCAAGGGCATCGAGCTGGTGTCCAACGTCTGCCGGCACCGCCAGGCGCTGATGCTGCGCGGCCGCGGCCACACCGGCAGCAACATCGTCTGCCCGCTGCACCGCTGGACCTACGACACCGGCGGCAAGCTGCTGGGCGCGCCGCACTTCGCCGACGACCCCTGCCTGAACCTGCGCAACTACCCGGTGCAGAACTGGAACGGCCTGCTGTTCGAGGCCGGCGGGCGCGACGTCAACGCCGACCTGGCGCGCCTGGGCCCCAAGGCCGACCTCGACTTCTCGGGCTACGTGTTCGACAGCGTGCACCTGCACGAGTGCAACTACAACTGGAAGACCTTCATCGAGGTCTACCTCGAGGACTACCACGTCGCGCCCTTCCACCCCGGGCTGGGCGGCTTCGTCACCTGCGCAGACCTGCGCTGGGAGTTCGGCCGGCACCACTCGGTGCAGACCGTCGGCCCCAACCAGGCGCTGGCCGCCAAGGCCGGCTCGGCGGCCTACCGCAAGTGGCACGAGGCCCTGCTCGCCTACCGCGACGGCAAGCCGCCGCGCCACGGCGCGATCTGGCTGACCTACTACCCGACGACCATGGTCGAGTGGTATCCGCACGTGCTGGTGGTCTCCACGCTGCTGCCCAAGGGCCCGACCAAGACGCTCAACATGGTGGAGTTCTACTACCCCGAGGAGATCGCCGCCTTCGAGCGCGAGTTCATCGAGGCCGAGCAGGCCGCCTACTGGGAGACCTGCAAGGAGGACGACGAGATCGGCGAGCGCATGGACGCCGGCCGCCGCGCGCTGCTGGAGCGCGGCGACGACGAGGTCGGCCCCTACCAGAGCCCGATGGAAGACGGCATGCAGCACTTCCACGAGTGGTACCGCAGGACGATGGGCGACAGGCTGAAGGGCTGAACGCCGCAGGCCTGCGGGCACAATCGCCCGCATGTCTGCTCCCTGGTTGATGGTCGTGGCGTCGCTGCTGTTCGCGACGATGGGCGTGTGCGTCAAGCTGGCTTCGGCCCACTACGCCACCGGCGAGATCGTCTTCTACCGCGGCCTGCTCGGCATGGCCCTGATGGGCGCGATGGCGCGCTGGCGGGGCGGCACGCTGCGCACCGCCGTGCCGGCGATGCACTTCTGGCGCAGCATCAGCGGCGTCAGCGCCTTGTGCCTGTGGTTCTACGCCATCGGCAACCTGCCGCTGGCCACGGCGATGACGCTGAACTACATGTCGTCGGTGTGGATGGCGCTGTTCCTCGTCGGCGGCGCGGTCATGCTCGGCGGCCAGCGCGTCGACACGCGCCTGATCGCCACCATCCTGGCCGGCTTCGCCGGCGTCGCGCTGATCCTGCGCCCGACCATGGAGCAGGACCAGCTCTGGCACGGCCTGATCGGCCTGCTCTCGGGCATGGTCGCGGCCACCGCCTACCTGCAGGTGACGGCGCTGAGCCGCGCCGGCGAGCCGGAGTACCGCATCGTCTTCTACTTCTCGTCCGGCGGCGTGGCGGCCGGCGCGCTGAGCATGCTGTGGACCGGCGCCACGCCGCACCGCACGCTCGAAGGCCCGGCCTCCCTGCTGGCGGTGGGGCTGCTGGCCAGCGTCGCGCAGTTGCTGATGACACGCGCCTACGCCACCGGGCGCACGCTGGTGGTCGCCAGCCTGCAGTACCTCGGCATCGCTTTCGCGTTCGTCTACGGCGTGGCGCTGTTCGGCGACCGCGTCACCTGGATGGCCGTGGCCGGCATGGGGCTGATCGTCGGCGCGGGGCTGGGCGCCTCGTTGCTGCGCCAGCAGACCGCGCCGCCGGACGCGCGCCAATCGACCCTGGAGGGCTGACACCATGAATCCCGTCTTCACCACCCTGATCGCCGCCGCCGAGCTGCGCGCGCTGCTCGCGGCCGGCGGCGCGCCGCCGGTCATCGTCGACTGCGGCTTCGACCTCGCCGACACCGGGGCCGGCGAGCGCGCCTGGCGCGAGGCGCATGCCGCCGGCTCGTTCTACCTGCACCTCGACCGCGACCTGAGCGGCGCGAAGAACGGCCGCAACGGCCGCCATCCGCTGCCCGAACGCGCCGCCTTCGCGGCCACGCTGGGCCGGCTCGGCATCACGCCGGCGACGCAGGTGGTGGCGCTGGACCGCCAGGGCGGCCCGTATGCCGCGCGGCTGTGGTGGATGCTGCGCTGGATGGGCCACGAGGCGGCGGCGGTGCTCGACGGCGGCCTCGACGCCTGGCGCGCCGCGGGCGGCGCCGTCGATGCCCTCGCGCCGGCCGCAACGGCCGGCGCGCCCTACCCCGAGCGTGCGCCGCTCGCGCCCACCCTCGACGCCGACGCGCTGCTGGAGCGGCTCGGCCGCGTGCGCCTGATCGACGCACGCGCCGGCGAGCGCTTTCGCGGCGAGGTCGAACCGCTGGACCCGGCCGCCGGCCACATCCCCGGCGCGCTGAACCGCTTCTTCAAGGACAACCTCGGCGCCGACGGGCGCTTCAAGAGCGCCGCCGCGCTGCGCGCCGAGTACGAGGCGCTGCTCGGAGGCGACGCGCCGGCGCGGACCGTGCACCAATGCGGTTCGGGCGTGACCGCCTGCCACAACCTGCTGGCGATGGAGCATGCCGGCCTGGACGGCTCGTGCCTGTACCCCGGCTCGTGGAGCGAGTGGTGCAGCGACCCTGCGCGCCCGATTGCCACCGGTTGACCATCGTCAAGCGCTTGCCTACGCTGGCGTTGAACACTGGTTCCATTCGACCACGACTGGAGAACACGCATGTTCAAGCGCATCCTCGTACCCACCGACGGCTCCGACATCACCCGCAAGGCCGTAGACACCGCGCTGGCGCTGGCCAAGTCGGTCGGCGCGCAGCTCTATGCCATCAGCGTGAAGGAGCCCTTTCCGTACAGCGCGATCTCGGAGATGCAGCCGACGCCGCCGCAGGAGTTCTTCGACGCGCAGGAGCGCATCGCCGCCAAGCGGCTGGCCGACGTCGCCGACGCCGCCAGGGCCGCCGGCGTGGACTGCCAGGCGCACAGCGTCGAGGCGCTGCACCCCTGGGAGGCCATCATCGACCACGCCAAGCGCACCGAGTGCGACCTGGTGGTGATGGCCTCGCACGGCCGGCGCGGCGTCACCGCGCTGCTGCTGGGCAGCGAGACGCAAAAGGTGCTGACGCACTCGACGGTGCCGGTGCTGGTCGTTCGCTGACACGACGACAGCGCGACGGAGCGACGGCGCAACGGCGGGCCGAGCGCCGGGCCGCCCCCAAGCCGGCCCCGCCGGCCCCGAGAAGGGGCCGGCACTTCGGCCGTCCATGCCCGCGCAGGCGGGCATGGAGCCGCGGCCGTCGTTCCCCTCGGGGGATCGCCCGACGTACCCGTCGGGCGAGAGGCCGACGTTCACACGCCGTTCGCCTTGAACCACGCGACGGCGCGTTTCCAGCCGTCTTCGGCCGGCGCCTTGCGGTAGCTCGGCCGGTAGTCGGCGTGGAAGGCGTGCGGCGTGTCGGGGTACAGCACCAGCTCCGATTTGGTGTTGCCCGCCGCCTTCAGCGCCGCCATCATCTTCTCGACCGTGTCGACCGGGATGCCCTCGTCCGCCGCGCCGTACAGGCCGAGCACCGGCGCCTTGACCTTGGCCGCCACGTCCAGCGCCGTCTTGTCGCCGGTGTGGAAGGCACGCGCCACGGCGCCGTACCAGGCGACCCCCGCCTTCAGCGCCGGGTTGTGCGCGGCGTACATCCAGGTGGTGCGCCCGCCCCAGCAGAAGCCGGTGATGCCCAGCCGTCGGGTGTCGCCGCCGTTCGCCGCGGCCCAGGCCACGCAGGCGTCGAGGTCGCCCATCACCTGCGCATCGGGCGCCTTGGCGACCACCTCGGTGATCAGCCGCGACACCTCGCCGTACGACTGCGCATCGCCCTGGCGCACGAACAGCTCCGGCGCGATCGCCAGGTAGCCGAGCTTGGCGAAGCGCCGCGCCACGTCGGCGATGTACTCGTGCACGCCGAAGATCTCGGAGATCACGAGGATCACCGGCAGGCCGCTCTTGCCGGCCGGCTGGGCGCGGTAGGCGGGCATCTTGAAGTCGCCCACCGGAATCATCACCTCGCCGACGCTCAGGCCATCGCTGTCGGTCTTGATGGCCTGCGCCGTCACCGGCAGCACCGCGGCGGCGAAGCCGCTGCCCACGGCGGTCTTGACGAACCCGCGCCGCGAGAAGTCGCGCGACGGGACCAGACTGTCGAGTTCCTGTTTCAGCATGGGACGAACCTCCGGGTGAAGCGGTGAAGCGGGTGACAATCCTCGCATGACCAAGACATCGGCGCAGCCGCACGACATCGAAACCCGCTGGCCGGGTCAGCTTGCCGCGATCGACATGGGCTCGAACAGCTTCCGGCTCGAGATCGGGCAGGTCACGCAGCACCGCTACCGGCGCGTCGACTACCTGAAGGAGACGGTGCGCCTGGGCGGCGGGCTCGACGCCAACGGCCTGCTCACCGAGGAGGCCAGCGCGCGCGGCCTGGCCTGCCTGGAGCGCTTCGCGCGGCGCCTCGAGGGCTTCGCGCCGCAGCAGGTGCGCGCGGTGGCCACGCAGACGCTGCGCGAGGCGCGCAACCGCGACGTCTTCCTGACACGCGCGCAGACCGTGCTCGGCCGCCCGATCGAGGTGATCTCCGGCCGCGAGGAGGCGCGCCTGATCTACGCCGGCGTGGCGCGGCTGCAGCCCTCGAACGCGCCGCGCCTGGTGATCGACATCGGCGGGCGCTCCACCGAGATGATCCTCGGCCACGGCCGCAAGGCGCTGCGCGCCGAGAGCTTCCAGGTCGGCAGCGTCAGCCTGTCGATGCGCTACTTCGCCGACGGGCGGCTCACCGCGCAGGCCTTCCGCGCCGCGCAGGTGGCCGCCGGCGCCGAGCTGGAGGAAGCGCTCGAACCCTTCGCCCCCGCGCACTGGCGCGAGGCGCTGGGCTCCTCGGGCACGGTGGGCGCGGTGTCGCAACTGCTCGCCGCCGGCGGCGTCAGCGACGGGCGCATCACGCCGGCCGGGCTGCGCTGGCTGATCGAGCGCTGCATCGAGTGCGGCCGCATCGACCGGCTCGACCTGCCCGGGCTGAAGGAAGACCGCCGCGCGGTGATCGCCGGCGGCCTGGCGATCCTCTACACGCTGGCCGCGCACTTCGGCATCGAGGCACTGCACCCGGCGCGCGGCGCGCTGCGCCAGGGCGTGATCTTCGACCTCGACGAGCGGCTGCACGCCACCGCCTTGCCGCAGGACGGCCACGACCTGCGCGACGCCACCGTGCGCGAGCTGCAACGCCGCTTCATGGTCGACGCGCAGCAGGCCCGGCGCGTCTCGCGCGTGGCCGAGGCGCTCTACGCCCGGGTGCAGCCGCGCGCCGGGCGCGAGGCGCGCCGCGAGCTGCTGTGGGCCTGCGCGCTGCACGAGATGGGCATGATGGTCTCGCACCACGACCACCACCGCCACAGCGCCTACCTGCTCGCGCACGTCGACGCGGCGGGCTTCTCGCAGAGCCAGCAGCGCCGCGTCGCCGAGCTGGTGCTGGGCCAGCGCGGCGGGCTGCGCAAGGTCGAGGCCGGGCTGACGCAGGAAGCCTTCGCGTGGCAGGTGCTGTGCCTGAGGCTGGCGATCATCAAGTGCCACGCGCGCGGCGAGGTGCGCGACGACGCGCTCAGGATCGAGCGCCACGGCACCGAGGCGCGCCTGGCCTGCGGCGCACGCTGGGCCGAAGCGCACCCACGCACGCTGTTCCTGCTGCAGGAGGAGGCGCAGGCCTGGGCGCGCGGCGGGGTGCTGAAGCTGGTGTTGCGAGACTGAGGCCCGAAGGCCGCTACAGCGCGTCCGGCCCCAGCGCCGCGTGCAGCACCACCTGCGCGCTGCCTTCGCGGTCGCGGCTGCGCAGCCACCAGACGGCGCCCTTCTTCACCGACCAGGGCTGCGCCTGGCCCGCCAGCAGCAGCGCGGCCACCAGCCCGAGCGTCGGCTGGTGGCCGACCACCAGCACCGGCTCGCTCGCGTCGGGCCAGCGCGCCGCGGCCAGCACGGCGCCCGGGCCGGCCTCGGGCGCGATCGCCTCGATGGTGCGGAACTTGCGCCCGAGCGCCTTGGCGGTCTGCTGGCAGCGCAGCGCCGGGCTGACCAGCACGCGCGTCGAATGCGCCATGCGCTGGTTCAGCCAGTCGGCCATGCGCGCCGCCTGGCGCTCGCCCTTGCTCGTCAGCATGCGTTCGAGATCGGGCAGGCCCTCGCGCTCGACCGCCTCGGCGTGGCGCCACAGGATCAGGTCCACGTTCAGGCCCCGCCGGCGGCGTAGCGGCGCATCAGCGCCTGCTGCGCGCTGACGCCGTCGGCGGCGATGCGCTCGTAGCTGCCGTCGGCGCGCTGCGCCCAGGCGTCCTGGCGGTCGTGCAGGCAGGGCACCAGGCACTCGTCGATGACACGCTGGCGCAGCGCCGCGTCGCGCACCGGCCAGGCCACCTCGATGCGGCGGAACATGTTGCGGCCCATCCAGTCGGCGCTGCTCAGCCACAGCGCCTCGTCGTCCTCGCCCTCGCCCCAGCGGAAGTACAGCACCCGGCTGTGTTCGAGGAAGCGCCCCACCACCGAGCGCACGCGGATGCGATCGGTGGCGCCCGGCACGCCCGGCGGCAGCATGCAGGCGCCGCGCACGATCAGGTCGATGCTCGCGCTGGCTTGCGAGGCGAGCATCAGCTTCTCGATCAGCGCCTCGTCGGTCAGCGCGTTGATCTTGGCGACGATGCGCGCGGGCCGCCCGGCGCGGGCCGCCTCGGCGACGCGGTCGATCATCTGGCCGGTGCGCCGGTGCAGCGTGAACGGCGCCTGCAGCAGCTTGCGCAGCGGCCGCGTGCGGCCCAGGCTGGCGAGCTGCTGGAACACCGCGTCGACGTCGGTGGTCAGGTCGGGGTCGGCGGTCAGGTAGCCGACGTCGGTGTAGAGCCTGGCCGTCTTCGGGTTGTAGTTGCCGGTCGACAGGTGCGCGTAGCGGCGCAGCGCGCTGCCTTCGCGGCGCGTCACCAGCAGCATCTTGGCATGCGTCTTCAGGCCGACGATGCCGTAGACGACCTGCGCGCCCACCGCCTCCAGCCGCTCGGCCCAGTTGATGTTGGCCTCCTCGTCGAAGCGCGCCTTCAGCTCGACCACCACCATCACCTCCTTGCCGCGCCGCGCCGCCTCGATCAACGCCTCCATCAGCGGCGATTCGCTGCCGGTGCGGTAGATGGTCTGCTTGATCGCCAGCACGTCGGGGTCGGCCACCGCTTCGCGCAGGAAGGCCACCACCGGCTCGAAGGACTCGAAGGGATGGTGCAGCAGCACGTCGCGTTCGCGCAGCCGCGCGAAGATCGACGCCTCGCGCGGCAGGCGACGCTCGGGCCACGCCGGCTCGTACGGCGCGAAGCGCAGCGCCGGCGCGTCGGCCTGGTCGATGAGCTGGTTCAGCCGCACCAGGTTGACCGGCCCGTTGACCTTGTACAGCGCCGCCTCGGGCAGCGCGAACTGGCGCAGCAGGAAGGCCGAGAGTTCGTCGGGGCAGGTGTTCACCACCTCCAGGCGGATCGCCTGGCCGAAGTGGCGCGTCGTCAGCCCGCTGCGCAGCGCCTGGCGCAGGTTCCTCACGTCGGCCTCGTCGACCTCGAGGTCGGAGTCGCGCGTGACGCGGAACTGCGAGAACGCCTCCACCTCGCGGCCCGGGAACAGCTCGGCCAGGTGCGCGCGGATCACGCTGGTCAGCAGCACGAAGGCCTGGTGGCCCGGCGCCAGCGCGTCGGGCAGGCGGATCACGCGCGGCAGCACACGCGGCACCTTGACGATGGCGATCGCGTTGGCGCGCCCGAAGGCGTCGTGGCCCGACAGGCGCACGATGAAGTTGAGCGATTTGTTGGCCACCTGCGGGAACGGGTGCGAGGGGTCCAGCCCGACCGGCACCAGCAGCGGCCGCACCTGCTTCTGGAAGAAGCCGTCGACCCACTCGCGCTGCGCGGCGTCGCGCTCGGCGTGGTTGAGGATGACGATGCCCTCGCGCTGCAGCAGCGGCGTCAGCTCGTCGTTGAACACCGTGTACTGCTCGTCGATCAGCGCGTGCGCCTCGGCCGCCACCGCGGCGAGGTCGCGCCGCAGCGCCGTGCCGGCGCCCGCCTCGCCCTCGCGCGCCACCTCGAGGAAGTCGGCGAGGCGCACCTCGAAGAACTCGTCCATGTTCGACGAGACGATGCACACGTAGCGCAGCCGCTCCAGCAGCGGCACGTCGGCGCGCTGCGCCTGTGCCAGCACGCGGCGGTTGAAGGCGAGGATGGCGCGCTCGCGGCTGAGCAGTGCGGGCAGCGCGACGAGAGCCCGATCATTCATCCGGGCAGTCTATGAAGGAATTGCGACAGCCGCGTGACACCCCGCGGCGTCAGTGCGCCCGGTCCCAGTTCGGCCCGACGCCGACTTCCGCCAGCAGCGGCACCTTCAGCGTCGCCACCCCGGCCATCACGCGCGGCACCGCCTCGCGCGCCCAGCCGATCTCGCCGTCGGGCACCTCGAAGACCAGTTCGTCGTGCACCTGCATGATCATCTTCGTCGCGCGCCGCTCGCGGTCGAGCAGCGCCTGCACCTCGATCATCGCCAGCTTGATCAGGTCGGCCGCGGTGCCCTGCATCGGCGCGTTGATCGCCTGGCGCTCGGCGCCGTTGCGGCGCGGGCCGTTGCCGCCGTTGATGTCGGGCAGGTAGATGCGCCGGCCGAACAGCGTCTCGACGTAGCCCTTGGCCTTGGCCGAGGCGCGCGTTTCGTCCATGTAGCGCTTGACGCCGGCGAAGCGCTGGAAGTAGCGCTCGATGTAGGTCTGCGCCGCGGCGCGCTCGATGCCCAGGCTCTGCGCCAGCCCGAAGGCGCCCATGCCGTAGATCAGCCCGAAGTTGATGGTCTTGGCGTAGCGGCGCTGCTCGCTGGTCACCTGATCGGGCGGGATGCCGAAGACCTCGCTCGCGGTGGCGCGGTGCACGTCCATGCCGTCGGCGAAAGCCTTCAGCAGCCCGGGGTCCTCGCTGATGTGGGCCATGATGCGCAGCTCGATCTGCGAATAGTCGGCGCTCAGGATCGCGTGCCCGCTCGGCGCGACGAAGGCCTCGCGCACGCGCCGGCCCTCGGGCGTGCGGATCGGGATGTTCTGCAGGTTCGGGTCGTTGCTCGCCAGCCGGCCGGTCACCGCCACCGCCTGCGCGTAGTTGGTGTGCACGCGACCGGTGTCGGGGTTCACCATCAGCGGCAGCTTGTCGGTGTAGGTGCCCTTGAGCTTGGCCAGGCCGCGGTGTTCGAGCAGCCGCGCCGGCAGCGGGTAGTCGGCGGCGAGTTCGGCCAACACCTCCTCGTCGGTGGACGGCGTGCCGCTGGCGGTCTTCTTCTTCACCGGCAGGCCGAGCTTGCCGAACAGGATCTCGCCGATCTGCTTCGGGCTGCCGAGGTTGAAGGGCTGGCCGGCCAGTTCGTGCGCCTCGCGTTCGAGCGCCATCAGGCGCTCGGCCAGCTCCTGGCTCTGGCGCGCCAGCACGGCGGCGTCGATCAGCACGCCGTTGCGCTCGACGCGGCCGAGCACCGCGGCGCTGGGCATCTCGATCTTCTCGTAGACGTAGAGCGGGCCGGCCTGCTGCCGCAACTGCGGCCACAGCACCTCGTGCACGTGCAGCGTCATGTCGCTGTCCTCGCACGAATACTCCGAGGCGCGCGCGATCTCGACCTGCGCGAACGGGATCTGGTGCACGCCCTTGCCGCACACGTCCTCGTAGCTCAGGCCGGCGCGCCCGAGGTGGCGCAGCGCCAGGCTCTCCAGGCTGTGCGGCTTGTGCGCTTCGAGCACGTAGCTCTGCAGCAGCGTGTCGTGCGCGTAGCCGCGCACCGTGATGCCGGCGTTGGCGAACACGTGCGTGTCGTACTTGATGTTCTGGCCGAGTTTGGCGCGCGCGCCGTCCTCCAGCCAGGGTTTCAGCGCGGCCAGCACCTCGTCGGCCGGCAACTGTTCGGCCACGCCGGCGTAGTCGTGGCGCAGCGGGATGTAGGCCGCCTCGCCGACCTGCGTCGACAGCGAGACGCCGACGATGCGCGCGCGCATCGGGTCGAGCGAATCGGTTTCGGTGTCGATGGCGCTCAACCCGGCCGCCTCGATGCGCGCGATCCAGGCGTGCAGCGCCTCGCGCGTCAGCACGGTCTCGTAGCGTTTCTCGACGGCGGCCGCGGCGGGCGGCGGCGGCGCCTCGGCGGCCAGCTCGGCGTCGCCTTCCAGCTCGCGCTTCCAGCTCTTGAAGCCGTAGCGCGTGTAGAAGTCGAGCAGCCCGGCCTTGTCGACCGGCTTGAGCACGAGCGCGTCCAGCGCCGGAAAACCCGGCATCTCGGCGCTCAGGTCGCAGTCGGTCGCCACCGTCACCAGCTTGCGGCCGGTGGGCAGCCAGTCGAGCGCTTTGCGCAGGTTCTCGCCGGCCACGCCCTTGATCGAGCCGGCCGCGGCGATCACGCCGTCGAGCGAGCCGTGCTCGGCGATCCACTTCGCCGCGGTCTTCGGGCCGACCTTGTCGACGCCCGGGATGTTGTCGACCGCGTCGCCGGTGAGCGTCAGGTAGTCGACGATGCGCTGCGGCGGCACGCCGAACTTGGCGTTCACCGCCGCCACGTCGAGCTTCTCGTTGCTCATCGTGTTGATCAGCGTCACGTGCTCGTCGACGAGCTGCGCCAGGTCCTTGTCGCCGGTGGAGATCACCACCTCGTGGCCGCCGCGCGCGGCGATGCGCGCCAGCGTGCCGATCGCGTCGTCGGCCTCGATGCCGGGCACGACCAGCACCGGCCAGCCGAGCAGCTTCACCACCTCGTGGATCGGCTCGACCTGGCGCGCCAGGTCTTCCGGCATCGGCGCACGCTGCGCCTTGTACTCGGCATACCACTGGTTGCGGAAGGTGTCGCCCTTGGCGTCGAACACGCAGGCCGCGTGCGCCGGCTGCACGTCGGCCAGCGCGCGCTTGAGCATCGCCACCATGCCGTGGATCGCCCCGGTCGGGAAGCCGTCGGCGCTGCGCAGGTCGGGCAGCGCGTGGTAGGCGCGATACAGGTAGCTGGAGCCATCCACCAGCAGCAGGGTCTTGGTCGTCATGGCGGGATTGTGGAGCAAGGGTGCCGCCTAGAATGAGCGCATGAACGCCCGCCACGCCTTGATGACCGCGCTGAGCGCCCTGGCCCTCGCGGCGCCCGCCACCACCGTGTTCGCGCAGGCCGCGGCGCCCGTCGCCACGCCCAACGCCGCCGAGGGCGAGCCGCGCGTGCAGCACATCGTGCACGAGGACAACGCCACGCGCATCGAGGAGCTGCGCGCGCGCGGCGCCACGCAGCGCATCACCGTGACGCCCAAGCTGGGCACGACACGCGGCTACGAGATCCTCACCGGCGACGGCTCGCGCGACCTCGGCGAGGGCGTCAACACCTCGCGCGGCGCGGCCGGCAAGCGGGTGTGGAGCGTGCTGAGCTTCTGACCGGGATGGCGGTCTACACCGAGGTCTCGTTCGACGAGGCAGCCGGCCTGTTCGCCCGGCTCGACACCGGCGCGCTGACGGCCCTGCAGCCGATCGCCGCCGGCATCGAGAACACCAACTACTTCGCCGACACCGCCAGTGGCCGCTACGTGCTGACGCTGTTCGAGCGCCTGACGCACGCGCAACTGCCCTTCTACCTGGTGCTGATGAAGCACCTGGCCGAGCGCGGCATCCCGGTGCCGCGCCCGCATGCCGACACGAGCGGCGCGCTGCTGCACACGCTGGCCGGCAAGCCGGCCGCGGTGGTCGACCGGCTGCGCGGCCGCCACCGCCTCGCGCCCGACGCGGCGCATTGCGCGCTGGTGGGCGACATGCTGGCGCGCATGCACCTCGCCGCGCGCGACTTCGCGCCCGCCCAGCCCAACCTGCGCGGCCTGGCCTGGTGGGCCGAGACGGTGCCGGTGATCGAGCCCTTCGTCACGGCCGACCTCGCCGCGCTGCTGCGCGACGAACTGGCCTTCCAGCAGCGCTTCGCCGCCTCGGCCGCCGGCACGAGCCTGCCGCGCGGCGCGATCCACGCCGACCTGTTCCGCGACAACGTGATGTTCGAGGCCGGCGACGACGGCGCCGACCGCCTCGCCGGCTTCTTCGACTTCTACTTCGCCGGCGTCGACGCGCTGCTGTTCGACCTCGCGGTGTGCCTGAACGACTGGTGCATCGACCTGGAAAGCGGCCGCCTCGCCGAAGACCGCGCCAACGCCTTCGTCGCCGCCTACGACGCGGTGCGGGCGCTCGACGGCGCCGAGCTGCGCGCGCTGCCGGCGCTGATGCGCGCCGCGGCGCTGCGCTTCTGGGTCTCGCGCCTGTGGGACCTGCACCTGCCGCGCGACGCGCAACTGCTGACGCCGCACGACCCCGCGCACTTCGAGCGCGTGCTGCGCGCGCGCCGCGACGCACCGTGGCACTACACCCGGCCATGACGAGCAGACCATGAGACTGCAGACCGTTCCCGCCACGGCCGGCCACGCCTGGGTGCGCCAGGGCTGGCGCGTCTTCGCCCGCCAGCCACTCGCCTTCAGCGGGCTGTTCGCCGCCTTCCTGTTCGGCATCTTCGCGCTGACGCTGCTGCCGCTGGTCGGCCCGCTGCTGCTGCTCGCGCTGCTGCCGCTGGGCTCGCTCGGCTTCATGATCGGCACGCGCGAGGCGCTGCAGGGCCGCGTGCCGCTGCCACGCGTATTCGTCGACCCGCTGCGGCGCGGGCGGCGCCCGCTGCGCGCGATGCTCACGCTGGGCGTGCTCTACGCGGTCGGCAGCGTGCTGATCATCAACCTCGCCGAGTGGGCCGACGGCGGCGCGCTCGAACGGCTGATGGACGTGCTGGCCGACGGCAAGGCGACGCCCGAGGACGTGGCCGGGCGCATCGCCGACCCGCAGCTCGCCTTCGGCGTGGCGCTGCGCTTCGGCCTGGCCGGGCTGCTGTCGATCCCGTTCTGGCATGCGCCGGCGCTGGTGCACTGGGGCGCGCAGGGCGCGGCGCAGTCGCTGTTCTCCAGCACGCTGGCGATCTGGCGCAACAAGGGCGCGTTCGCGGTGTTCGCGCTCGCCTGGAGCGCGCTGGTGCTGGCCACCGGCGCGGCCGCCAACCTCGCCGGCGCGCTGCTCGGGGCGCCGCAGGTGGTGGCGGTGCTGGCGATGCCGGCCTCGCTGCTGCTGTCCACCGTGTTCTACGTCTCGCTGTACTTCAGCTTCGCCGACTGCTTCGCCGATGGCGCAGCGAGCCCGGCGGCGGCGCTTCCTCCCCCCAACGGAAACCCACCATGAGCAACACCCCCCGCGTCGCCCTCGTCACCGGCGCCGGCAGCGGCATCGGCCGCGCCTGCGCACTGGCCCTGCATGCGGCGGGCTACCACGTCGTGCTCGCCGGGCGCCGCCTCGACGCGCTGAACGACACCATCGCCCGGGCCGGCGGCGACGCGGCCCGGCTGCTCGCCGTGCCCACCGACGTGGCCGACCCGGCCTCGGTGAAGGCGCTGTTCGCCCGGACGCAACAAGCCTTCGGCCGCCTCGACCTGCTCTTCAACAACGCCGGCATGGGCGCGCCGCCGGTCCCGATGGAAGACCTGAGCGTCGAGCAGTGGAAGGCCGTCGTCGACGTCAACCTCACCGGCCCCTTCCTGTGCACGCAGGAGGCGATCCGGTTGATGAAGAGCCAGAGCCCGCAGGGCGGCCGCATCATCAACAACGGCTCGATTTCGGCCCACGCGCCGCGGCCGTTCTCGGCGCCCTACACCGCCACCAAGCACGCCATCAGCGGCCTGACGCGCAGCACCGCGCTCGACGGCCGCCGCCACAACATCGCCTGCGGCCAGATCGACATCGGCAACGCCGCCACCGAGATGACCGAGCGCATGGCCGCCGGCATCCTGCAGGCCGACGGCAGCACCAAGGTCGAGGCGCGCATGGACGTCAAGCACGTGGCCGACGCGGTGGTGCACATGGCCAGCCTGCCGCTGGAGGCCAACGTGCTGTTCATGACGGTGATGGCCACCACCATGCCCTTCGTCGGCCGCGGCTGAGGCCGCCGGGCTCAGTGCATCCTGTCGCGCGGCGGCTTGTTCTCGAACGAGTCGGGCGTGTAGACGTTGCCCTCGCGGCGCACGCCGCGCGCGCGGGCGATGGCGTCGTCGGCGAGCTTGCGGGCCTTGCGCCGCGAGCGCGGCCAGCGCCACAGCCGCACGAAGAAGGCGTCGAAGCGCTGCCGCCGCGCTGGCCCCAGGGCCAGGCGCAGCAGCATCACGGCGCAGCAGGCCAGCACGACGCCGGCGGGCACTTTCTCGATCACGGCAGCCTCCGCATGGCGTGATTCTGACCCGGCCGTCGGCGTGACAGAATCGCCCGGTCGAACACTGAGCAGAGGCAAGCGGGATGGCGAAGATCCACTTCATCGGCGGTGAAAAAGGCGGCGTCGGCAAGTCGCTGCTGGCGCGCGTGCTGGCCCAATACCTGATCGACCACCAGATGCCCTTCCTCGGCTTCGACACCGACCGCTCGCACGGCGCGCTGATGCGCTTCTACGCCGGCTACGCCTCGCCGGTGATCGTCGACCGCTACGAGGCGCTCGACGCGATCATGGAAGCCGCCGTCGAGCAGCCCGAGCGCCGCATCCTGGTCGACCTCGCTGCGCAGACGCACGACCCGCTGGTGCGCTGGATGGACGATTCCGGCGTGCTCAACCTCGCCGACGAAAGCGGCATCGCGATCCACTACTGGCACGTGATGGACACCGGCCGCGACTCGGTCGACCTGCTGCGCAAGCTGCTCGACCGCTTCGGCACCAGCCTGAAGTACGTGCTGGTGCGCAACCAGGTGCGCGGCACCGATTTCGCGGCGCTCGAGCAGTCCGGCGAGCAGGCGCGCGCGCTCGGCCTGGGCGCCAAGATCGTCTCGGTGAAGAAGCTGCACGACAGCGCGATCCAGAAGATCGACATCAACAGCAGCAGCTTCTGGCACGCCACCCACACCGACAGCCCGATCGCACTCGGCCTGATGGACCGGCAACGCGTGAAGATGTGGCTGCGAGACGTTTATCGGGATCTGGACGACGTCGGCGTCTGAGCCCGCTCCTTCAGCTCCCGCTTCAACACCTTGCCGATCGCACTGCGCGGCAGCTCGTCGACGAGGTGCAGCGCCGCCAGCCGCTGTGTCTTGCCGACGCGCGCGTTGAGCCACTCGCGCAGCGCCTCGGCGCCGACATCGCCGCGGCGCACGACGAAGGCCACCGGCGTCTCGCCCCACTCGGGTGACGGCACGCCGACCACGGCCGCGTCCGCCACCGCCGGGTGCTCGCGCAGCGCCGCTTCCAGGTCGCTCGGGTAGATGTTGAAGCCGCCGGAGATGATCATGTCCTTGCGGCGGTCGAGCAGGGTCAGGAAGCCGTCTTCGTCGAAGCGGCCGATGTCGCCGGTGCGGATGAAGCGCTTGCCGAGCGCATCGAACCACTCCGCCTCGCGCGTCGCCTCCGGGCGGCCGTGGTAGCCGGCCATCATGCCGGGGGAATGGCCGACGACTTCTCCGACCGCGCCGGTCGCACCCGCCGGCAGCTCGCGGCCGGACTCGTCGATCAGCCGCATGTCGGTGCCCGGCGCGGGACGGCCGACGGTGTGCAGCTTGTGTGGATGCGCGTGCGCTTCGAGGATGCAGGTGCCGCCGCCTTCGGTCATGCCGTAGAACTCGACCAGCCCGCCCGGCCAGCGCGCCAGCACGTCGGCCTTCAGCGCGGCCGGGAACGGCGCGCTGGTGCAGAACTTCATGCGGAAGGCGCCCAGGTCGAAGGTGTCGAAGTCCGGCAGCGTCATCAGGCGCTGGTACTGCACAGGCACCAGCATGGTGTGCGTGGCGCGCTGCGCCTGCGCGATCTCGCAGTAGCGGCGCGCGTCGAACTTGCCCATCAGGCGCACCGCGCCGCCGAAGGCGAGCGAGGGGAAGAACACCACCAGCGTGGTGTTGGAGTACAGCGGCGTGGCCAGCAGCGTCAGCGCGCCGGGCCCGTAGCCGTAGGGCAGCCCGCGCTTGACGTGCGCCCAGCGCATGCCGTGCGGCTGCACGATGCCCTTGGGCTCGCCGGTGGTGCCCGAGGAATAGATGATGTTGAAAGGCGACTCGGGGCGTATGTCGACCGGCGCCGGCGTCGCGCCCTGCGGCGCGAGCCAGGCCTGCAGATCGTCGTCGTCGGTGAACAGGCGCCTGGCCTGCGCATCGGCGCGCATGCGCGCCAGCGCGGCCGGCGTGCTGCCGGGCGCCAGCGGCGCCACCACCACGCCGGCGCGCAGCGCGCCGAGGAACAGTGCCGCCTGCATCGCCGACGGCGCCGCGCACAGCGCGACGGCCTCGCCCGGCGCGATGCCGTCGCGCTGCAAGGCGGCGGCGGCGCGGTCCATCAGCGCGTCGAGCTGCGCATAGCTCAGCGCGCGCTCGTCGTCGGCCAGCGCCGGCGCGTCCGGCCGCTCGCGCGCATGGCGGCGTATGCACTCGGCGATCGTGGCGAACGCGGTGTCGGCGATGAAGGTGCTGGTGATGATGCTCGTGCTGTTGCTCATGGTCGCTGCGATACCATGCCCGCAGTCTGGAGAAAATGGAGATTCGATCATGGCCACGAAGCACGCCGCTTTCCAGTGGGACGACCCCCTGCTGCTCGACCAGCAGCTCGGCGGCGACGAGCGCGCGGTGCGCGACGCCGCGCGCGACTACTGCCAGGGCCGCCTCGCCCCGCGCGTGCTGGAGGCGTTCCGCCACGAGAAGACCGACCCGGCGATCTTCCGCGAGATGGGCGAGCTGGGCCTGCTCGGGCCCACCATCCCCGAGGCCTACGGCGGCGCCGGCCTGAACTACGTCTGTTACGGCCTGATCGCGCGCGAGGTCGAGCGCGTCGACTCCGGCTACCGCTCGATGATGAGCGTGCAGAGCTCGCTGGTGATGGTGCCCATCCACGCCTTCGGCAACGAGGCGACCAAGCAGAAGTACCTGCCGAGGCTGGCGCGCGGCGAGTGGATCGGCTGCTTCGGCCTGACCGAGCCCAACCACGGCTCCGACCCCGGCGGCATGGTCACGCGCGCGAAGAAGGTCGCCGGCGGCTACGAACTCTCCGGCTCGAAGATGTGGATCAGCAACAGCCCGATCGCCGACGTGTTCGTGGTCTGGGCCAAGGACGAGGGCGGCCAGATCCGCGGCTTCGTGCTCGAAAAGGGCTGGAAGGGCCTGAGCGCGCCGGCGGTGCACGGCAAGGTCGGCCTGCGCGCCTCGATCACCGGCGAGATCGTGATGGACCGCGTGTTCTGCCCCGAGGAGAACGCCTTCCCCGAGGTGCGCGGCCTGAAGGGCCCGTTCACCTGCCTGAACAGCGCGCGCTACGGCATCGCCTGGGGCGCGCTCGGCGCGGCCGAGGACTGCTTCGCGCGCGCCCGGCAATACGTGCTCGACCGCCAGCAGTTCGGCCGCCCGCTGGCGGCCAACCAGCTCATCCAGAAGAAGCTGGCCGACATGGAAACCGAGATCACGCTCGGCCTGCAAGGCTGCCTGCGCCTGGGCCGCATGAAGGACGAGGGCTCGGCCTCGGTGGAAGTCACCTCGATCATGAAGCGCAACAGTTGCGGCAAGGCGCTGGACATCGCGCGCATGGCGCGCGACATGATGGGCGGCAATGGCATCAGCGACGAGTTCGGCGTGGCGCGCCACCTCGTCAACCTCGAGGTGGTGAACACCTACGAGGGCACGCACGACGTGCATGCGCTGATCCTCGGCCGCGCGATCACCGGCATCGCGGCCTTCGGCAACTGAGGCGACGTGGTCCCCTGGCTGCGCGGCCCGCAGGATGCACTGCCCGACACGCGCCGCGCGCTCGGCCCCGGCTCCGACGCGCCGGGGCTGCTGGCCGCCGGCGGAGAGCTGACGCCGCGGCGCTTGAACGAGGCGTACTCGAAGGGCGTGTTCCCCTGGTACAGCCAGGGCCAACCGGTGCTGTGGTGGTCGCCCGACCCGCGCATGGTGCTGCTGACCGACGAGTTCCGCCTCAAGCGCTCGCTGCGCAAGACCATCACGAAGTTCATCCGCACGCCCGGCTGCGAGTTGCGTTTCGACTCGGCGTTCCGGCGCGTCGTCGACGCCTGCGCCGGCACGCCGCGCGAGGGGCAGGACGGCACCTGGATCGTGCCCGAGATGGTCGAGGCCTACGCCGCCTGGCACGCGCTAGGCGCGGTGCACAGCGTCGAGACCTGGATCGACGGCGAACTCGTCGGCGGCCTGTACGGCGTCGGCCTCGGGCGCATGTTCTTCGGCGAGTCGATGTTCTCGCGGCGCAGCGACGCCTCGAAGATCGCGCTGGCCGCGCTGGTGTGCTTCTGCCGCGCGCACGGCGTGGCGATGATCGACTGCCAGCAGCGCACCGCCCACCTCGCCTCGCTGGGCGCGCGCGAACTGCCGCGCGCCGAGTTCGAGCGCCGCCTCGCGCCGGCCGTGGCGGCGCAGCCGGTTTCCGATTGGACCTATGATGCGTCGCTGTGGCGCCGGCTGGATGTTTCGGCCGCCGGCGCCGAGCAGGATTCCGGCCCGTGACGCACCCGAAAGAGCTTCCGCTCGCCTCGCTGCAGTTCTACGCCACCGCGCCCTACCCGTGCAGCTACGTGGCCGGGCGCATGGCGCGCTCGCAGGTGGCCACGCCCTCGCACCTGATCCACGCCGACGCCTATTCGGGCCTGGTGGCCAACGGCTTCCGGCGCAGCGGCATGTTCACCTACCGCCCCTACTGCGACGGCTGCCGCGCCTGCGTGCCGCTGCGCGTGCCGGTGGCGGGCTTCGCGCAGACGCGCAGCCAGCGGCGCGCCTGGAAGCAGCACGCCAGCCTGAAGGCGCGCGTGCTGCGCCTGTGCTTCGTGCCCGAGCACTACCAGCTCTACCTGCGCTACCAGGCCGGCCGCCACAGCGGCGGCGGCATGGACCACGACTCGATCGACCAGTACACCCAGTTCCTGCTGCAAAGCCGTGTCAACAGCCGCCTGGTGGAGTTCCGCGAGCCGGGCGCCGACGGCTCGCCCGGTGCGCTGAAGATGGTCTCCATCCTCGACATCCTCAACGACGGGCTGTCGGCCGTCTACACCTTCTACGAGCCCGGCGACGCCGCCAGCTACGGCACCTACAACGTGCTGTGGCAGATCGAGCAGACGCGCGCGCTGAAGCTGCCGCACGTCTACCTCGGCTACTGGATCGCGGGCAGCGAGAAGATGGCCTACAAGGCGCGCTTCACCCCGCACGAGGTGCTGCTCGACGGGCGCTGGCAGGCGCCGCCTTCGGCCCCTTCTTCGACCACGCCTTCAGCCGATTGAGCGCAACACCTCGTCGGCCAGCGCCAGGCACGAGGTCAGCCCCGGCGACTCGATGCCGAACAGGTTGACGAGCCCGGCCACGCCGTGCGCCGCGGGGCCTTGCACGACGAAGTCCGCCGCCGCGCTGCCCGGCCCGCCGAGCTTGGGACGCACGCCGCTGTACGCCGGCTGCAGCGCGCCGTCGCGCAGGTCCGGCCAGTAGCGGCGGATCTCGGCGTAGAAGCCCTCGGCGCGCGCCGGGTCGACGCGGTAGTCGATCGCATCGGGCGGCCCCTCGGGCAGCCACTGCACGTCGGGCCCGAAACGCGCCTGGCCGGCCAGGTCGAGCGTCAGATGCACGCCCAGGCCGGCCTGCTCGGGCACCGGGTAGATCAGGCGCGAGAACGGCGAGCGGCCGGCCAGCGAGAAGTAGTTGCCCTTGGCGTGGCGGCCCGCCGGCACGTGCCGCGCCGCGAGGCCCTGCGTGGCCGCCGCCAGCGCCGGCGCCCACAGCCCGGCGGCGTTGACGACGATGCGCGCGCGCAGTTCCATCGGCGCCTGGCCGCCGACGGCGAGCACGTGGCCCTCGGCGCCGCCGCAGCGCAGCGCCGTGACCGGCGAGCACAGCGCGAGCGCGCCGCCGGCCGCCTCCAGATCGCCTTGCAGCGCGAGCATCAGGCCGTGGCTGTCGACGATGCCGGTCTCGGGCGACAGCAGCGCGGCCGTGCAGCGCAGCGCGGGCTCGAGCGCCCTCGCCTCGTCCACGCCCAGCCATTGCAGTTCGACGCCGTTGGCCGCGGCCTTGGCGCGCGTCGCTTCCAGCTCGGCATGCTGGGCCGCCGAGGTGGCCACCACCAGCTTGCCGCAGCGCGCGTGCGCCACGCCGTGCGAGGCGCAGAAGTCGTAGAGCTGCGCGCGCCCTTGCACGCACAACCGCGCCTTCAGCGAACCGGCCGGGTAGTACAGGCCGGCGTGGATCACCTCGCTGTTGCGCGCGCTGGTGGCGGTGCCGATGGCGTCGGCGCGTTCGAGCACCACGGTTTCCAGGCCCGAGCGCGCCAGCGCCCGGCCCACCGCGAGGCCGACCACGCCGGCACCGATCACCACTGCATCGACACTGTCCATGCCTGCGATTGTGTCGCGCCGCGAAGCCGCGAACTGCAAAGCCGCAAAAGCAAACGGCCGGGATGTCCCGGCCGTGCGCGATGGTCTGTCTGGATCGGTGGTGGGCGGCGAGGGTTTCGAACCCCCGACCCCCGCAGTGTGAATGCGATGCTCTACCCCTGAGCTAGCCGCCCTCGCGATCCGCAGAGCCGCACATTATGCCATAGCCGGCTCGGCACCCGGCGCCTTCCACACCGTCTTGCCGCCGCTGGCCTTGTCCAGCTCGGCGATCAGCTTCGCATGCGCCTGCGCCTCGGCCGCGTCGGCGGCGATCACCGGCAGCGCGAAGGCCGACAGGTCGATGCTCTCCAGCGTCACCTCGGCGCCGGCGGCCTCGACCTCGTCGATCACCAGCGAGTCCTGCCCGCGCGTCATGCGGATGTAGACCTCGGCCAGCAGCCCGGCGTCGAGCAGCGCGCCATGCAGGCTGCGGCTGGCGTTGTCGACCTCGAGGCGCTTGCACAGCGCGTCCAGCGAGTTCGATTTGCCGGGGAACATCTCGCGCGCCATCAGCAGCGTGTCGGTGACCTGGCTCACCTGCGACTCGAACGACGGCCGGCCGAGGCGCTTCAGTTCGGCGTTCAGGAAGCCGACGTCGAAGGCCGCGTTGTGGGCCAGGATCTCGGCGCCGGCGAGGTAGTCCATCAGCTCGTCGGCGATGGAGGCGAACAGCGGCTTGTCGGCGAGGAACTCGTCGGTCAGGCCGTGGATGCGTACCGCGTCTTCGTGGTTCGGCCGCTCGGGGTTCAGGTAGAAGTGCAGGTTGCGGCCCGACAGGCGCCGGTTCAGCATCTCCACGCAGCCGATCTCGATGATGCGGTCGCCGGATTCGGCGTTCAGGCCGGTGGTTTCGGTGTCGAGAAAGATCTGTCGCATCGGGTCGGGTCAGTAAGCGGTACGCCGCGCGCCGCGCCACCACAGCCACGCGCCCGCCAGCACCATCGGCACGCACAGCCACTGGCCCATGCTCATGTTCAGCGCCAGCAGGCCGAGGAAGGCGTCTGGCTCGCGGAAGAACTCGGCGATGAAGCGGAAAACACCGTAGCCGATCAGGAACAGCCCGGACACCTGCCCCGGCCCGCGCGGCTTGCGCGCGTACAGCCACAGGATCACGAACAGCAGCAGCCCTTCCATCAGGAACTGGTAGACCGGCGAGGGGTGGCGCGGGACCAGGCTGCCCGACTGCGGGAACACCATCGCCCAGGGCAGGCCCGGGTCGGCGGCGCGGCCCCACAGCTCGCCGTTGATGAAGTTGCCGGCGCGCCCGCTGGCCAGGCCGGTGGGCACGGCCGGCGCGATCAGGTCCATCACCTGCAGGAAGGGCCTGCCCTTGACGCGCGCATACAGCGCCATCGCCGCGATCACGCCCAGCAGCCCGCCGTGGAAGGCCATGCCGCCCTTCCACACCGCGAACACCTCGAAGGGATGCTGCGCGTAATAGCCGGGCTTGTAGAACAGCACGTAGCCCAGCCGCCCGCCGATCACCACGCCGAGCACGCCCCAGAAGAGCAGGTCTTCGACCTCGCGGCGCGTCCAGCCGGCCTGCGCGAACTGCGGCAGCGCGGCGCGCTTGCCGGCCAGCCAGAGGAACAGCCCGAAGGCGACCAGGTAGGTCAGGCCGTACCAGTGGATCGCCACCGGCCCGAGCTGCAGCGCGACCGGGTTGAACTGCGGATGAACGAGCATGCGCGAACGATAACCTACCGCTCGCGCGGCCCCTGCTCGCGCACGAAGGCGACGAAGCGCCGCACCGCCGGCGAGGCGTCGCTGGGCCACACCAGGCTGGTCTCGGCGCGCGGCGCGCCGTCGGCCAGCGCGGCGGGCAGCGCGCGGTAGACGATGCCCGGGCGCTGCAACTGCCGCATCGCGCGCGGCACCAGCGCCACGCCCAGCCCGGCCGAGACGAGGTTGACGATGGTCTGCATCTGGATCGCCTCCTGCGCGATCGCCGGCGTCGCGCCGTGGCGGTGATAGAAGGCCAGCACCGCGTCGTACAGCGAGGGCGCGATCGCGCGCGGGAAGATCACCAGCGGCTCGCGCAGCAGTTGCGCGGCGCCCAGGCGCCGCGGCGCCGCGTCGTGCAGCGCCAGCAGCATCGGCTCGACGCCCAGCGACAGGCGCTGCAAGGGCGGCGGCGGCGCGATGCCGGGCGCGTGCAGCACGAAGCCGGCGTCCAGCTCGCGCTGCGCGAAGGCCTCGGCCTGCACGTCGCCGGTGGCCTCGCGCAGTTCGACGGTGATGCCCGGGTGCGCCTCGCGAAAGGCACGCAGCCAGCCGGGCAGCGGGCCGAAGCCGACCGTCGAGACGAAGCCCAGGCGGATGCGCCCCAGCTCGCCGCCGGCCGCGTCGCGCGCGCGCAGCGCCAGCGCGCCGGCCTGCCGCAGCACTTGGCGCACCGGCTCGACCAGCGCCGCGCCGGCGGGCGTCAGCGCGACGCTGCGCCGCGTGCGCTCGAACAGCGGCACGCCCAGGCGGCGCTCGAGCTGCTGGATCGCCTGCGTCAGCGGCGGCTGCGTCATGTGCAGCCGCTGCGCGGCGCGGCCGAAGTGCAGCGTCTCGGCCAGCGCGAGGAACTGGCGCCACACGCGCAGCTCGATGTCCGGGGCGGGCAGCTCGCGACTCATATGCCGAGCATATCAATCGGCCGCGCGGATTCGATTGGACGCACGCCCACTCGGGCGCCGACAATGCCGCCCTCGACCCCAGCCGCACGCCAGGAGCCCCCGATGAGCAGCAAGATCAACCGCCGTTCCGCCAACATCACCGAGGGCGTCGCGCGCGCGCCCAACCGCTCGATGTACTACGCGCTCGGCTACGAGGAAGGCGACTTCAAGAAGCCGATGATCGGCGTGGCCAACGGCCACTCGACGATCACGCCGTGCAACTCCGGCCTGCAGCGCCTGGCCGACGCGGCGGTGACGGGGCTGAAGGAAGCCGGCGCCAACCCGCAGATCTTCGGCACGCCGACCATCAGCGACGGCATGGCGATGGGCACCGAGGGCATGAAGTACTCGCTGGTGTCGCGCGAGGTGATCGCCGACTGCGTCGAGACCTGCGTCGGCGGCCAGTGGATGGACGGCGTGATGGTGATCGGCGGCTGCGACAAGAACATGCCCGGCGGCATGATGGGCATGCTGCGCGCCAACGTGCCGGCGATCTACATCTACGGCGGCACCATCCTGCCGGGGCGCTACAAGGGCCAGGACCTGAACATCGTCAGCGTGTTCGAGGCGGTCGGCCAGTTCACCGCCGGCAGGATGAACGAGGAGGACTTCTGCCAGATCGAGCGCCACGCCATCCCCGGCAGCGGCTCGTGTGGCGGCATGTACACCGCCAACACGATGAGCTCGGCCTTCGAGGCGCTCGGCCTGTCGCTGCCCTACGCCTCGACGATGGCCAACGTCGAGGGCGAGATCGTCGGCATGGTCGAGCGTGCTTCGAAGGTGCTGGTCGAGGCGGTGAAGAACGACCTCAAGCCGCGCGACATCGTCACCAAGAAGGCGATCGAGAACGCGGTGGCGGTGATCATGGCCACCGGCGGCTCGACCAACGCGGTGCTGCACTTCCTGGCCATCGCGCACGCCGCCGGCGTCGAGTGGACCATCGACGACTTCGAGCGCATCCGCCAGCGCACGCCGGTGCTGTGCGACCTCAAGCCCAGCGGCCAGTACCTCGCGGTCGACCTGCACCGCGCCGGCGGCATCCCGGCGGTGATGAAGGAACTGCTGAAGGCCGGGCTGCTGCACGGCGACTGCATCACGATCACCGGCAAGACGGTGGCGCAGAACCTCGCCGAGGTGCCCGAGCTGTCGCGCGAGCAGAAGGTGATCAAGCCCGTGGCCGGGCCGATCTACGCGCAAGGCCACCTCGCGATCCTGAAGGGCAACCTCAGCCCCGAGGGCTGCGTCGCGAAGATCACCGGCCTGAAGAACCCGAAGATCACCGGCCCGGCGCGCGTGTTCGACGACGAACAGTCGGCGCTGGCCGCGATCATGGCCGGCAAGATCAAGGCCGGCGACGTGATGGTGCTGCGCTACCTCGGCCCCAAGGGCGGCCCGGGCATGCCGGAGATGCTCGCACCCACCGGCGCGCTGATCGGCCAGGGCCTGGGCGAATCGGTCGGCCTGATCACCGACGGCCGCTTCTCCGGCGGCACCTGGGGCATGGTGGTCGGCCACGTGGCGCCGGAGGCCTACGAGGGCGGCACCATCGCGCTGGTGAAGGAAGGCGACTCGATCACCATCGACGCGCACACGCTGGTGCTGCAGCTCAACGTGCCCGACGACGAGATCGCCAAACGCCGCGCCGCCTGGCGGCGCCCGGCGCCGCGCTACACGCGCGGCGTGCTGGCGAAGTTCGCGATGAACGCGTCGAGCGCCAGCTCGGGCGCGGTGCTCGACAAATTCGAGCCGAAGTGACGTGAGCGAGCGGGCCGGCGGAGTCGACTACTTGCCGGCCTTCCTCGCGCGCTTGGCCACCTTGTCCATGCCCAGCGAGACGAGGTTCTTCTCGCGCCGGTCGCGCTTGCGCTGCTCCATCTTCTCGATCTCGCGCCGCTTGGTCATGCCGGTGCCGTCGGCCCAGGCCCACCACACCGCGGCCAGCGCGAAGGGCACGCAGAACTTCCACAGGTCGCCGCCGAGGTTCCAGGTCCAGGCGGCCATCGGCCCGAAGCCGAGGAAATGCAGCGCGATGATCGCGACGCCGATGATGATGAAAATCATTCCCGCTGCTCCTTCGTCACGGCACTGTTTTTGGGCTCGCGCGTCAACCGCTGCCCCTACAATCCGTTGATGCCACTGTAGCCGACCGCGTGGCTGCCGGGGTGTCGAAACCTCCGCAGATTTCCCCGTTTGATCTCGAAAGGAAGACGATGAAGCTGGTTCCCGCCCTCACGCTGATCGCCGCCGCGGTCACCGTGTCCGCTCCCGCGCTGGCCGACGAAGCCCTCGCCAAGGCCAAGAACTGCATGGCCTGCCACACGGTCGACAAGAAGGTCGTCGGCCCCGCCTACAAGGAAGTCGCCGCCAAGTACGCCGGTCAGAAAGACGCCGTCGACAAGCTGGCGCAGAAGGTCATCAAGGGAGGCGTGGGCGCCTGGGGCCAGATCCCGATGCCGGCCAACGCGCAGGTGAACGACGCCGAAGCGAAGAAGCTGGTCACCTGGATCCTCAGCCTGAAGTGAGTGCGCGGGCCACGGGCCCGCAGCACGAGCGAGAAGCCCCGCGAATGCGGGGCTTTTTCATTGCCGGCCCCCGGCTTGCCCCTGCCCGCCGGGGGCCATCAGTTCCAGGCCCAGCCGGTCCAGGCTTTCTTCCGTTCCACGCAGGCGCCGGGCGCGATCCTCGTGTCCGTCCAGGTAAGCCAGTTGTTCCTTGTAGACCATGCGCGTGCCGCGCTCGTAGGCGAAGAACTCGACCGTCACGAGCGAAACCGACAGCCGGCGAGCGTCGAGCTGGATGTCGTAGGCGAAGACGATGCGCCGCGCGGCGACGATGTCAAAGAACACCTTCTCGATCTGCTGAACACGTCCGTCGGGATAGGCGACGCGGTGCGTCTCGTGCCCGAATGGCCGGAAGTCCAGGCGGTAGTCGGTCGTGTGCTCGGCGTGGCAGTCGGACCAACGTCGCTTGGCCTCCGGGTCGGCCCAGGCCTCGAATACCGCCTCGGGCGTGGCGTCGAACCGGCGCTCGATGACGAAGTCGGTGTGCGTGCTCGGGTGGTGCTTCATGTCGCGGCCTTGCCTTTGTGCCCGGCCAGGTAGGCATCGAGCCGGTCGAACTGTGCGTTGAGCAGCATCTTGCGCTTCGTGACCCAGGCCTCCATCGCATCGAGCGCCCTGGACTCGGCCTTGTAGGTGCGCACGCGGCCGACTTTGCGCGAGACGACGAAGCCGCCCGCCTCGAGCACGGCCAGGTGCTTGACGGCCGAGGGCAGCGCGATGCCCAGCGGCTCGGCCAGTTCGGACACCGACGCCGGGCCGCGGCTCAGGCGATCGAGCATGCCGCGGCGATGCACGTCGGCCAGCGCAAAGAACATGCGGTCGAGGCCTGCCGGTTCGGAGATCGCTCGCATCTCAGACGGCTGTCGCGTCGAAGAAGCGCCGGGCCAGCCCAGCGCGCCCGGGATAGAACTTGAAGTAAGGCCGCGCCTGATCGACGGCGAGCGCCACCGACGGATGATCCATCAAGCGCTCGAAGTACGCCGTCAGGTGGGCATGCTGCGGCGACAAGGGCACGTGGGTCACCGCATAGAACAGGGCCGGTGCGGCGGCGCAGTCGGCCATGCTGAATGCGCCGCCCGACACCCAGGTGCGCCCTTCCAGGTGGCGGTCGATGAAGGCATAGGCCGACGACAGCCCTTCCCGCGCCCGGGCCACGCTCCGTGCATCCCGCTCGTCTTCCGGACGCAGCAGGTCGGCGGTCAGCGCCTGCATCGGCGTCATCACGTGCAGGTCGAAAACGCGGTCCCACAAGCGCACGTCGAGCGCGGCGTCCGGCTCGTCCGGGATGAGCGTGCGGCCGGGCGCTGCGTGACGGCGCTGAAGGTACTCGATCATGATGCTCGACTCGGGCACGGGTCGAAGCCCGTCCATCAGCAGCGGGATCTTGCCCGTGGGCCACAGCGACAGATGGTCCGCCCGCTCCCCGGGATCCCCCGGATCGAGCAAGCGCTTCTCCACCTCGATGCCCAGCACGTCGATCGCGATGAGCACCTTGTGGCAATAGGACGAGAGTGGGTGGTAGTGCAGCGTGAGAGCGTTCATGGCGTCGGCAATACTTTCCAATTTAGGAAAGTATCTGTTCAACACGCCACCGCGTCAAGCGCGGCAGGGGTCAGCTTCTGCGCCCCTATCATCGGCGGTCATGCGTTCCCCCACCCCGCCCCCCCCGCCCGCGTTCGAGCCCGAGTTCATCGCCGGCCTCAAGGAGATCTTCGAGCAGCGCATCGTCTTCAACCGCATGCTCGGCCTGCGCATCGTCGCCGTGTCCAGCGACAGCGTCAGGGGCGCGATCGCGATGCGCGAAGAGCTCATCGGCCACTTCACCTACAACCGCCTGCACGGCGGCGTGATCAGTGCCGCGCTCGACGGGCTCGGCGGCCTGGCGGTGATGGCCGCGATCGGCGCGCGCCACATGGACGAGGCGCCGGCGCAGCGCCTGCACCGCTTCGGCAAGCTCGGCACCATCGACCTGCGCATCGACTACCTGCGCCCGGCCATCGGCGAGCGCTTCGAGCTGACCGCGCAGGTGCTGCGCCTGGGCTCGCGCGTCGCCTCCACGCGCATGGAGTTCCTCGGCGCCGACGGCAAGCTGCTCTCCACCGGCGCCGCGGCCTACATGGTCGCCTGAGGCCGTCACGCCGAGGCCTGCGTCGCGCCGCCGGCGCGCGCCCGGGGGCATGTCCGAAAACGGCCAGCGCCGCGGCGGGCGCGGCCGATAATGCCTCGCATGACCTTCGATGCCGACGCCGCCTGGCAAGCCCTCGCCGCACGCGATGCGCGCTTCGACGGACGCCTGTTCGTCGGCGTCACGAGCACCGGCGTGTACTGCCGGCCGATCTGCCGCGTGCGCACGCCGCAGCGGCGCAACTGCCGCTTCTTCGAGACGCCGGCGCAGGCCGAGGCGGCGGCGTTCCGTCCCTGCCTGAAATGCCGCCCCGAGATCGCGCCCGGCGCCGGGCTGCCGTGGAGCGTGATGGACGCCTCGCGCACGCTGGCGCGCCAGGCGGCGCTCGAACTGAACGCGCAGGCGGCCAGCGGCGAGCCGGCGTCGCTCGCGGCGCTGGCGGCGCGCCTGGGCGTCAGCGACCGGCACCTGCGCCGCATCTTCGCCGCCGAGCAGGGCGTGACGCCGATGCAGTACCTGCAGACGCGCCGCCTGCTGCTCGCCAAGCAGTTGCTGAGCGACAGCGCGATGCCGGTTGCGCAGGTGGCGCTGGCCAGCGGCTTTCGCAGCCTGCGGCGCTTCAACGCGGCCTTCGCGCAGCGCTACCGCATGAGCCCGAGCCGTTTGCGCGGCGCGGCGGAACGCGACGCGCCGGGCGACGCCGCGCTCGACGCGGTGAGCATCACGCTCGCCTACCGCCCGCCGTTCGAGCACACGCTGCTGATGCGCTTTCTCGCGCAGCGCGCGGTGCCGGGCGTCGAGACGGTGAGTGAACATTGCGTGCGGCGCAGCGTGCGCGCCGGCGCGCTGGCCGAAGCGCCGGGCTGGATGGAGGCGAGCTTCGACGCGGAGCGCGCCCGTGTGCGGCTGCGCTTCGCGCCGGCGCTGGCGGCGGCGAGCGCGCGCGTCGCGGCGGCGGCGCGCCGCTGGCTCGACCTCGACGCCGCACCCGAGGCCATCGACCGCGCGCTCGCCGACCTGCCCGGCGCCAGCGGCAGCCGCCTGCCCGGCAGCGTCGATGCCTTCGAGCTGGCGGTGCGCGCGGTGCTCGGCCAGCAGGTCACGGTGGCGGCGGCGCGCACGCTGGCGAGCCGGCTGGTGATGCGATTCGGCGAGCCGCTGGCGACGCCGTGGCCGGACGTCACGCACCAGTTCCCCGCGCCCGAGCGACTCGCCGCGGCGGCGCCGGGCGACATCGCGAGCCTGGGCATCGTGCGCCAGCGCGCCGGCGCCCTGATCGCGTTGGCGCAGGCCTGGCCCCGATTCGAAACGCTGACGACGCCGGCGGCCGCGCCCGACGAGTTCATCGCCGCGCTGTGCGAGCTGCCCGGCATAGGCCCCTGGACCGCGCACTACATCGCGATGCGCGCGCTCGGCTGGCCCGATGCCTTTCCGCCCAACGACGTCGCGGTGCTCAAGGCGATGCGGCGCCTGTTCGGCACGACCAACCAGCGCGGCGCCGACGCGCGCGCCCAGGCCTGGCGGCCGTGGCGCGCCTACGCGGTGCTGCGCCTGTGGAACAGCCTGGAGACGGCCCGATGAACACGTTGACGAACACGCTGAACGCCGCCTGCACCGCGCAGGCGATCATGGACACGCCGCTCGGCCGCGTGCTGCTGGCGCGCACCGCAAACGGCCTGGCCGGCCTGTGGTTCGAGGGCCAGAAGCACCACCCCGGCGCGCTGGCCGCGCCGCACGATGCCGACGACCCGCTGCTGCGCGAAGCGGCAGCGCAGTTGCAGCGCTACTTCGCCGGCACGCTGGCGCGCTTCGACCTGCCGCTGGACCTGCACGGCACGCCCTTCCAGCGCGCGGTGTGGCGGTCGTTGCTGAACATTCCGAGCGGCCGCACCTGCAGCTACGGCGAACTGGCCCGCGCGCTCGGCGCGCCGGCGGCGGTGCGCGCGGTGGGCGCGGCGGTGGGCCGCAACCCGGCCTCGCTGGTGGTGCCCTGCCACCGCGTGCTCGGCGCCGACGGCTCGCTGACCGGCTACGCCGGCGGCGTCGAGCGCAAGCGCGCGCTGCTGGCGCTGGAAGCGCGCGCAGCATGAAGACGGCCGACGGAGCCGAACTGGTGGCGCTGGCCGCGCTGTGGGGCGCGTCCTTCCTGTTCATGCGCCTGGGCGCGGGCGAGTTCGGCGCGGTGGCGCTGGCCGCGGTGCGCGTCGCCGGCGCGGCGCTGGTGCTGATGCCCTTGCTGCTGTGGCGCGGACAGGCGGGCGAACTGCGCCGCCACTGGCGCGCGATCTTCCTGGTCGGCGTCACCAACTCGGCGCTGCCCTTTCTGTTCTACAGCTACGCGGCGCTGTCGATCAGCGCCGGGCTGGCGTCGATCTTCAACGCGTCGACGCCGCTGTGGGGCGCGCTGATCGCGGCCTGGTGGCTGGGCGAGCGGCCGACGCCGTCGCGCGCGCTCGGGCTGGCGATCGGCTTCGCCGGCGTGATCGGCCTGGCCTGGGAGAAAGCCTCGTTCAAGCCGGGCGGCTCGGGCTGGGCCATCGTCGCCTGCCTGGCGGCGACGCTGCTCTACGGCTTCTCGGCCAACTTCACGAAGAAGCGCCTGCACGGCGCGGCGCCGCTCGCGGTGGCGGCGGGCAGCCAGCTTTCCGCGGCGCTGCTGCTGGCGCTGCCGGCGCTGCTGTGGTGGCCGGCCACGATGCCGTCGGCCAAGGCCTGGCTGATGGTGGCGCTGCTCGCGCTGCTGTGCACCGGTCTGGCCTACCTGATGTACTTCCGGCTGATCGCGCACGTCGGCGCCGCCAACGCGATCGCGGTGACCTTCCTGATCCCGGCCTTCGCGGTGCTGTGGGGCTGGCTGTTCCTCGCCGAGGCGCTGACGCCGGCGATGGCGCTGGGCTGCGCGGTGATCCTGTTCGGCACCGCGCTGGCCACCGGCGTGCTGAAGTTCACACGCCTCCGTTCACCCTGAGCTTGTCGAAGGGCTCAGCCCGAGCGGAATCTGTCAGGCGTCGAGGCGCTCCGGCGCGCCGCGCCGCGCGGCCAGGAAACCCGCCATGTGCTGCGCGATGCGCTCGGCCGCCTTGCCGTCCCACAGGTCGGGCGCGCGGCCGCGCTTGCCGCCGTTGAAGATGCAGTCCCACACCGCGCGCGTGGCCAGCGCCTTGTTGCGGCCGACCACCTGGTTGGAGCCGATCGCGGCGGTGATGGCGCGCTCGCGACCCAGGCCGATGCTCAGGCAGGGCACCGAGAGGATGGTCGCCTCCTCCTGCACGCTCCACGAATCGGTCAGCACGCAGGTGGCGTTGGACATCAGTTGCACCAGCGAGGGATAGCTCTGCGAGGGCAGCGTGGCGATGCGCTCGCTGGCGACGATCGCGTCGAGCTTGAACTTGGCGAGCAGCTCGCGCGTGCGCGCGTGCATCGGCCAGACCAGCGGCACGTCGCGCGCCACCGCGCGCAGGATGTTGATCAGCTCGGCCAGCACCTGGCGGTCGCCGACGTTGGCGGCGGCGTCGAGCACCACCACGCCGTAGCCGTTGCGGTCGTTCAGCAGGTTGGCCGGCAGGCCGAGGCGCTCGCGCGGGTTGGGCACGGCGAGCTTGCTGCGCAGCGCGATCTGCAGCGCGTCGGCCAGCGTGTTGCCGACGAAGCGGATGCGGTCGGCGGCAACACCTTCCTGCGCCAGTTGCTGGTTGGCCTGCGCCTCGGTGGTGTAGAGCACGTCGGAGAGCTGGTCGGCCAGGCGCCGCGTGATGTCGGCGGCATCGCCGCTCGCGCCGCTGCGCAGCCCGGCGCCGACGTGCAGCACCGGCAGGCCCTTGCGGCTGGCGACCAGGCCGCAGGACAGCGCGGCGTCGCTGCCGTCGAACACGACCACCGCCGAGGGCTGGCAGTGGTCGACGACGAACTCGAAGCGTTTCATCAGCTCGGCGGCGCGGCCGGCGTAGGTGCCGCCGGCGATGCCGAGGTTGACGAGCCGGCCGGCCACGTCGAGCCCGGAGAACATCTCCTTGTGGCGCTCGAAGGCGCTGTTCGCGTAGCAGCGCACCAGCAGCGTCACCGGCAGCTCGGCCCGCGCCGCGATGGCGTGCATCAGCGCGGCGGCCTTGACGTGCTCGCCCTGCCCGCCCACCACGCACAGCAGCGGGCGCGATTCGGCGCCACCGGCGCCGCCGCGCAGCGTCGGCAGGGTCGGCTGCGGCTGGTGCTCGTCGATGGTGGTTTCCAGGCCGATGTCGATCTCGACGTCGACGCTGCTCGGCACCGGCGCTGCTGACGCGGGTGCCTTGTCCTTGCGCGGCTTGGGCCGCAGCGGGGGTGCGGGCGGCGGCTCGACCGGATCGAGCAACTGGATGTCCAGCGGCTCGGACGGCGGCGTCGCGACGAGGTCGTCGAGCACCGGCAGCGCCGCCGTCGCCGGCGCCGCGGCGGCCGGCGCGGCAGCCGGTGCCGGCAGCGGCGAGTTGTCGCCGATCTCGGCGCGCAGGTCGCGTGCGATCTCGGCGACCGCGGCGGCGTCGATGCTGGTCGTCGCGCTCAGGAAGCGCGACAGCATCAGCCGGTTGCACAGCAGGTTGATGCGGCGCGGGATGCCGCCGGTCCAGCGGTGGATCTCCTCGAAGGCACCGGGCTCGAAGCTCGGCACGCCCTTCCAGCCGACCTTGGCGAGGCGGTGGTGGATGTAGGCGCCGGTCTCGGCCGGCGCGAGCGGGCCGAGGTGGCACTGCACCGCGACGCGCTCGCGCACGTCGAGCAGGTCGCCGGAGGCGATCAGCTCGCGCAACTCGGGCTGACCGACCAAGCAGACCTTGAGCGGGATGCGCGTCGGCGAATGGCCCTTCTCCAGCCGCGCCAGCCAGTGGAACGAACTGCGCTCGAGGTTCTGCGCCTCGTCGATGATCAGCACCGCGCGCCGCCCTTCCTTGGCCAGCGCGAGCAGGAAGGCCTGCAGGTCGCGCTCGATGTCCTCGGCGCTGGCCGTGGCGTTGGCGGCGTCGCCCTCGATGCCGAAGGCCATCGCGACGGCACGCATCAGCTCGGCATCGTCGAGCTGCGTGGTCAGAACCTGGCCGACCACCAGCTTGGCCGCATCGAATTCGGACAGCAGCGTGCGCGCCAGCGTGGTCTTGCCCGCACCGATCTCGCCGCTGACGACCACGAAGCCGGCCGGCTCGGCCAGCCCGCGGCGCAGCGCCGCCAGCGCGTCGTGGTGGCCCTGGCTGTCGAAATAAAAGCTCGGGTCGGGGCTGAGCTGGAACGGCGGCCCGCTGATCCCGAAGTGACTCTCGTACATCCGTCGAGTATGCCGCGCCGGGCAGCCCTAGCGCGCCCGGGCTCGGGCCGGAACGGTAAAAGCCCTCAGTGGCGTGGCTTTGCGGCCGGAATGTTGCCGGCCGGCGCGGCGATCTCAGGCGTGGATCTCGGCGATGGGCGCCACCAGCTCGGGCCGCGCATGCAGGTAGTGCGTGCTGCGGCGCTTGGCTTCGATGTCGGCGTACACCAGCGCCGCGCGCGCTTCACCGATGCCGAGCGCACGCGCCAGCTCGGCCGCCGGGCGGCCGTGGTTGTGCGCCCACAGCGCCAGGTCCATCTGCGCGTGCGGCAGAGCGAAGTAGAACTCGTCCTGCCCCTGCGCCAGCGTGTAGGTGTCGGTGGTCGGCACGGCGTTGCACACCTCTTCCGGCGCGCCGAGGTGGCGCACCATCGCGTAGACCTGCGTCTTGTACAGGTGCGCGATCGGCTTGAGGTCGGCCGCGCCGTCGCCGTTCTTGACGAAGAAGCCCTGGTCGTACTCGAGCCGGTTCGGCGTGCCGGTGACGGCGTAGTTCAGCCGGTCGGCGTGGAAGTACTCCATCGTCTTGCGCACGCGCTGCTTGAAGTTGGTGGCGGCGACGATCTGCAGGTAGTCCTTCAGCGGCAGGCGCTTGTCGAGCAGTTCACCCCCGGGCGATTGCACCACCAGCTTGAAGTAGTTGATGCCGCGCTCGGTGCCGCCGGCGATCACGATCTTGTTCTTCCAGCCCTCGCCGTACTGGGGGAAGACGCGGCGGATCGCCTCGTCGCGCTGCGCGTAGCAGCCCAGGCCTTCCAGCGCCGGGGCGATGTCGTTGACCTGGTACTCGATGCCCAGGTGCTCGGCGAGCAGCCGCGCGCGGCGCGTGCTGAAGTCGCTGGAGTCGCGCTCGGGCAGCAGCAGGCCGAACACCTTCTTCGGCCCGAGTGCGTGCACGGCCAGCGCCGCGCAGCACGAGCTGTCGATGCCGCCGGACATCGCGACGACGACGCCGCGGCGGTGCAGCTTCGTCGACAGCGTGTCGACCATCCAGCGCGCGATGCGGTCGGCCTCGGCGGCGAGGTCGATCCTCAGGACGTCGGGCGAGAGCTCGGCCGCTCCTGCGGTGGTCGGCTCGCTCATGTTCACGCGGCACGCTTGCGCAGCAGGAAGGCATCGAGCGCGTCGAGCGAGTCGAGGTTCTCGGGCACCATCTCCTCGTCGGCGACGGTGATGCCGTAGGCCTCTTCCAGGTGCGACACGAGTTCGAGGAAGCCGGTCGAGTCGAGGATGTGCAGCTCCATGAACGAATCGCCGTCGGCGAAATTCATCGCCTGGCTGCCCAGGATGAAGTTGTCGCGGATGTACTGGCGCAGCGTGGCCTTGGTCTGAGACATCGGATCCTCGTGAAGCGTCTTCGTGTGGTGGTGCGGGCCGCGTTCACTGCAGGCCCCTCTTGCGAATTTTCCCGGAATCCGTGCGCGGCAGGTGGTCGCGGAACACCACCGTTTGGGGGGCCATGTAGCTTTCCAGCCGGGCCAGGCAGTGGCGGATCACGTCGCGCTCGGACAGCGCCGCGCCCGGCTTGAGCGTGATGAAGGCCTTGACCGCCTGGCCGAGCCGTGCGTCGTCCACGCCGACGACCGCGCATTCGAGCACGTCGTCGAGCGCCTGGATGGCGTTCTCGACCTCGCGCGGCGCGACCTTCTCGCCCCGCGTCTTGATGATGTCGTCGCTGCGCGCGACGAAGTACAGCCAGCCCTCGGCGTCGGTGCGGAACACGTCGCCGGTGTAGAGCACGCGCTCGCCCTGCACCGCACCGGCCGGCTTGAGGCGCTCGGCCGTCTCGACCGGCTTCTCCCAGTAGCCGCGCATCACGTGGCTGCCGCGCACCACCAGCTCGCCGGTCGAGCCGTTGGGCAGGCGCCGCCCGAACTCGTCGACCAGCCAGCATTCCTGGTTGGGCATGCCGCGGCCGACGCTTGTGGGCCGGATCGCGAGCTGCTCGGGCGGCAGGTAGCTGATGCGCTTGCACTCCGTCATGCCGTACATCGAATAGAGGCTCGCCTGCGGCAGCAGTTCGCGCAGGCGGTGCAGGTGCACGTCGGGCAGCGCCGCGGCGGCATTGGTGACGATGCGCATCGCCGAGAGGTCGTAACCCGCGATGCCCGACAGCTCCAGCAGCGCCGCATGCAGCGTCGGCACACCGGGAAAGATGCTGACGCGCTCGCGCGCCAGCGTCTCGGCCACCCTGACCGGAAACGCCACCGAGCGCTCCAGCACCAGCGTCGCGCCCAGGCCCAGCCCCATCAGCACATGATAGAGCCCGTAGCTGAACGCCGGCGGCAGCATCAGGCCGATCACGTCGTCCTCGCGCAGCCCGAGGTAGGCCTGCACCGAGGCCCAGGCGCTGCACATGTTCAGGTGCGTGAGCATCGCGCCCTTGGGCAGGCCGGTGGTGCCGGAGGTGTGGATGATGGCGGCGAGGTCCTGGTCGATCAGTTCGTCGCAGCGCGCTTCGGCGCCGCGTGCCTCGCCCGCTGCGGGCCAGCCGAGCAGGCGCTCGTCGAGCCCGCTCTCGCCGGCCGCCACGCAGCTTTCCACGCACGGGCTGCGGCGCAGCGCGTCGTGCCACACGCCGCGCAGGTGGGCCTGCGTCAGCAGCGCCTTGGCGCGCGTGTCCACCAGGATGTAGGCGAGCTTGTCGGCCTTGATCAGCGGCGACAGCGGCATGAACACCGCGCCGAGCCGCAGCACGGCGTGCACGGCCACCGCGAACTCGACGCCGCTCTCGAGGAACAGCGCGACACGGTCGCCGCGCTCGACGCCGCGGCGCTTCAGCAACGCGGCCAGCGCGGTCACGCGCGCGGCCAGCTCGCCGTAGCTGACCCGCTCGGCGCCGCAGACGATCGCCGTCTTGCCCGGCACGCGCTCGCAGGTCGCTTCGAAGGCGTGGTGAAGCAGCATGGTTCAGGCCACCATGGCACGCGGGCCGTCGGCCGGCGCGATGAACTGCCGGTGCAGCAGCATGGTCGACAGCACGCCGACGAAGGCGATGTTGTCGCCGAAGCCGACGGCGCGGCCGCTGCGGCACTTCTCCAGCAGCCGGCCGACCGAGGCGGCGTCGAACACGCCGGCCGCGTCGATCGCCGCCGGGCTCAGCAGTTCGGCGACGTAGTCGAGCGGCTTGCCGTCGGCGAAGAAGCTCGCGCTGTCGGGCGCCCGGTAGGGCTGCTTGACGCGCTGGGTGATCGAGGCCGGCAGCTCGGCCGCCATCGCATTCTTCAGGATGTGCTTCTCGGCCAGCCCGCGCAGCTTGTACTGCGGCGGCAGCCGGTTGGCGAACTCGATGACGCGGTGGTCGAGGAACGGAAAGCGCGCCTCGATCGACGCCGCCATCGCCATGCGGTCGCCTTGCGAGGACAGCAGATAACCCGACATCAGCGTGTGCGCCTCGACGTACTGATCGCGCCCGAGCGGCGGCCAGCGGTCGATCGCCTCGGGCAGCGTGGCGCGCAGCGCGGCGCGTGCGTCCCAGGCCATCGCCCGCTCGTGCCACTCGGGACGCAGGAACTGCAAGGCGCGGCGTGCCGTCGCCATGCGCGGCAGGTGCGCGAACCAGGGTTCGCCGATCTCGTCCAGCCCCTCGCTGAAGAAGCGCTGCGTGAAGGCGCGCCCCGCCGCCGGCGAATGCCGCAGGTAGGGATAGAGCCGCTCGAGGATGCGTCCACGCCAGCGCGAACCCGGCGCGCGCGCCATGAAGCGCCGCACCTTGGCCTCGCGGAACAGGTCGTAGCCGGCGAACACCTCGTCGGCGCCCTCGCCGGTCAGCACCACCTTGTAGCCGGCCTCGCGCACGCTGTGCGCGAGCAGCATCATCGGCGTCGGCGCGGTGCGCACCAGCGCCGCCTCGGCATGCCAGACGGCGCGCGGGAAGGCGGCACCGATGTCGCCGGTGCGGCACAGCCGGCGCGAATGGTCGGTGCCGAGGTGGCGCACCAGCTCGTCCTGGTGCGCGCTTTCGTCGAACTCCGGGTTCTCGAACGCCAGCGAGAAGCTGCGCAGCGGCGTCGCGGTGTGCTTGCGGATGATCGTCGTGATGATCGACGAATCGAGCCCGCCGCTCAGGTAGGCGCCCACCGGCACGTCGGCGCGCAGTTGCAGCCGCACCGCGTCGATCAGCAGCGCGCGCAGTTCCTCGGCGCACTCGTCCTCCGGGCGCGCCTCGGGCACGGTTTCGGGGAAGGTCCAGTCCCAGTAGCGCTCGGTGCGCACGCCGGCGTCGTCGACGATCATGCGGTGCCCGGGCGGCAGGCTGGACACGCCCGCGAAGATCGAGCCCGGCGCCAGCGGCGCCCAGTAGCTGAAGGTGGCGGCCAGGCCGGCCGGATCGAGCGCGCGCGTCACGCCGGGCAGCGTGAACAGCGCCTTGACCTCGGAAGCGAAGGCGAGCCGGCCGCGATCGCGGGTGTAGAACAGCGGCCGGATGCCGGTGCGGTCGCGCGCCAGCACGAGGCGGCGGCGGCGGCGGTCCCACAGCGCGATCGCGAACTGGCCGTTCAGCTCGTCGACGAAGTCGTCGCCGCGTTCCTCGTACAGATGCACGATGACCTCGGTGTCCGAGTGCGTGCGGAAGCGGTGGCCTCGGCGCTCCAGGCCGGCGCGCAGTTCGACGAAGTTGAAGATCTCGCCGTTGAAGACGACGTGCAGCGACTCGTCCTCGTTGGCGATCGGCTGCCCACCGGTGGCCAGGTCGATGATGGCCAGACCGCGCATGCGCCAGGCCGAGCGGCCCGTCGACGAAGGTCGCGCTGCCGTCCGGGCCGCGGTGGTGCAGCGCGCCGATCATGCGCGCCAGCTCGTCCCGGGCCGGCGGCGCGGCCGCGCCGAAGCTGAACAGTCCTGCGATGCCGCACATGGGAGATGAAAGGGTCAGTCGGAGTCGTTGTCGAAACGGGTGAGGTACCAGTGACCGGCCTGCGGCAGTACGCCGCTCGGCGCGACGCGCGCGAACACCGGCATCGCGTCGTCGCGGCGCGACATCCCGGCGGCCAGCAGCGCCGCCTCCACCGCCGGCGGCGCGAGCATCTCCATCGAGATCCCGGCCAGGCCCTGCCTGCGCAACTCGGCGGCGACCACGGTGAGCGATGCGGCTGCGTCGTTCATCGGGTCGGCGACGAAAAAATCGCCGATCTCGGCGTCGTTCCCCTCGGGGCGCCAGACGGCCCAGCCGACCGGCGTGCCGGCAGCATCGGCGACGCCGCACAGTCGCCAGCCGCCCCGCCGCCCGCCGTCGAAGCGCCATGCGAGCAGCGCCGACGAGCGCTCCGACAAGAGCAGGCCCGCCCGACGGCGCGCCCACACCGCATCGACAAAAGCCGCCGCGCGGCCGTCGCCCCAGGCGAGTTCCACGCCGGCCCAGCGCCACGCCTGGCCCCAGCGCCGCCCCTGGTCGGCCAGGGTCAGCAGCCCGTCGGCGAGCACGCTGGCCGCGCTGGCCGCCGGCGACGGCAGCCGCGAAGCGAAGCGCTCGCGCGTCTGCAGCAGCTTGACGTAGCGATGCACCTGCGCGACCTTGACCAACCCGGCACGCGCGCACACCGCGGCAGCCTTGCGGTTGGGCAGGCCGTAGACCAGATCGAAGCCCTGGCCGGCCTGCTCGGTGGCACGCTTCATCAGCATCAGAGCCGGACCGAGCGAACGGTGCGCGACATCGACCACGAAGTCGGCCATGCAGGCGGCACGCAGCACCTTGCGCCCGAGGTGCAGACGGCGTTCATGCAGGCCTTGCGCGCCGAGCGCGGCGCCGCAGTCGCCGTCGAACAGCAGCACGGTCAAACCCTGCCCAGCCGGGTTGCCGAGGTAGCCGTGCGCGAGCTTCCACGCTGCCGCAGCGGTGTCGCAGCCGTCCAGATTGCGCGCCCACAGGCCTTGCAGCTCGCGGTCGTGCTCGCGCAGGTCGGCCAACTCCGTGCGGTAAGTGCTTGACATGAAGCAGCGCAGTTTAGGCGCGCCGGGCGGACCGCAACCCCCCAGGGTTCAGGCCCGGCGCGGCCGCCTGGGACACGATCACGCAAGAATCGCGGCCTATTGCACACCAGCACACCAGCACACATCCGGCCGAAGGAGCAAGCCTCTTGTCGACTCGCACCCGCCGCGTGGTCCTCGCCGCCGTGGTCGTGGCCTTGGCCGCCGCGGCGATCTGGGCCACGCCCAAACTGCTGCGCCGCCTGGACAATCAGGGCCTGCGCCCGGCGACCGTCGCCAAAGGCCTGCAGCACCCCTGGGCGCTGGCCTTCCTGCCCGACGGCCGCATGCTCGTCACCGAGCGGCCTGGCCACATGCGCATCGTCTCGCCGGACGGTGAGCTGTCAGCGCCGCTCGAAGGGCTGCCGCCGGTCGGCGTGAACGGCGAAGGCGGGCTGATGGACGTCGCCCTCGACCCGCAATTCACCACCAACGGCCTGATCTACTGGACCTTCGCCGAGCCCGCACCCGGCGACGCCACCAAGCTCGGCACGGCGGTGGCGCGCGGCCGCCTCGACGGGCAGCGCATCGTCGGCGCCGAGGTGATCCTGCGTCAGCAGGAGAAGAGCGACAACGGCCTGCACTTCGGCTCGCGCCTCGCATTCGCGCCGGACGGCGCGCTGCTGGTCGGTTTCGGCGATCGTGGCGAGCGCCACGCCGCGCAGGGCGAGGCCAGCCTGCTCGGCAAGCTGGTGCGCATCGAACCCGACAGCATACGGGCCGCGATCTGGACGATCGGCCACCGCAACATCCAGGCGCTCGCCTTCCGCCCCGGCAGCGACGAACTGTGGGCGCTGGAGCACGGGCCGCAGGGTGGGGACGAACTCAACCTGATCCGCCGCGGGCTGAACTACGGCTGGCCGGTCGTGACCCACGGCACCGAGTACGACACCAGCGCCCCGATCGGGGAAGGCACGGCCAAGCCAGGCATCGAGCCACCCGTCGCCTGGTGGGGCCCGAAGTCGATCGCGCCCAGCGGCATGGCCTTCCTCACCAGCGCGCGTTATCCGGGCTGGGAAGGCCAGTTGTTCGTCGGCTGCCTGCGACTGCGTTCGCTGCTGCGCATACGCCTCGACGGCGACCGCGTCGTCGAACAGCAGCACCTGCTGACCGGCCTGTCGGAGCGCATCCGCGACGTGCGCCAGGGCCCCGACGGCTGGCTCTATGTGCTGACCGACAGCCCCGATGGGCGCCTGCTGCGCGTGGAACGCTAGCGCACATGGACTTCCTGCACAGTTGTCCCGTGCACAACCGACATCTGAAACCGAAACCCACGGATGCGGGCTGCCTCAGCGGCCATGCCGCAGGCATAGTCCGCGCGTCGGGTTCGTCATGTTCCGTCATAGATCAGAAGTGATGCGCCATCTTGCCAAAACCTCAATCACGCCGCCTGCTCCCTTCGATTTGCCGTGTCCGACGCTGCCGCTTCCACGAACCCCCAAGAGCCGATGAGCAAGGTCGCACCCACGCGCCAGGGAACGATCATCGGCGCGGCGCTGCTCATCACGGGCTCGACCTACATCGCCTTCACCCTCGGCCTGGTCGCCAACGCACTGGCCGCGCGCACGCTCGGACCGGACGACTTCGGGCGCTACGCTTACGTCGTCTGGCTCAGCGGCGTGCTGGTGATCATCGCCAACAACGGGCTGACGACCACCGCGATCCGCTTCATCTCGGAACTGCGCGGCGCCGGGCGCGCCGGCGACGTCGGCGCGGTGCACGGCTGGCTGTGGAAGCGCCAGCTCGCCAGTTCGCTGGCGACCGTCGCGGCGATGGGGCTGGGCGCCGCGCTGCTCACGCCGAGCGATTGGCAGGCCGGCCTGGTGGTCTTCGCCGTGGTCGTCGCCATCACGGTGTTCGCCAAGTCGGTCTACCTGTTCGATGTCTCGGCGGCGAAGGGCCACCGCGAGTTCGGCGTCGAGGCCAGTTCGACGGTCGCGCTCAGCGTGCTCAACATCGCCGTGGTCGCCGCGCTGTACTGGTTGCACGCGGGGCTGCTGCCCTTCCTGTGGGCCTTCGTCGCGGTCAGCATCGGCTACGCCGTCGTGGCGCGCTGGCTGGTGCGGCGGCGCGGCATCACGGCCAGCGGCGAAGCCGTCGACCCGGCGCTGCGCGCACGCCTCGGCCAGCACCTGTTCTGGACCATCATCCTGTGCCTGATCGCCGCCTTCGGCAATCGCGCCGCCGAGACCTACCTGCTCAACCACCTGTGGACGGCCGCCGACGTCGGTTACTTCGCGATCGCCGCTGCGCTGTGCCGCGGCGGCGCCGAGATGCTGACCTCGGGGCTGAACTCGGTGCTGATGCCGTTGATGGCGCAGGGCTACGGCGAGGACGGCGTCGGTCGCGTGCGCGAGATGCTCGCCGCTTCGGTGCGCTACTTCACCTTCGCCGGCCTGGTGCTGGCCGGTATCGGCGCGTTCTGGGCGGAAGGCCTGATCACACTGATCTATGGTGCGAAGTACCAGGCCGCCATCCCGGTGTTCCAGGTGATGGTGGTGGCCACCGGCCTCGGCCTCAGCCTGGGCGCGTTCGGCGCGGTGCTGTCGACCACCGACAACCAGCGCGTGCGCGCCACCTCGGCGGGCATCCTGGTGGCGCTGGGCGCCGGGCTGGCGCTGGCGCTGGTGCCCAAGTTCGGCCTGATGGGCGCGACCGCGTCGGTCGCCATCGGCAGCGTGCTTTCGCTCGCAGTGGTTGCGCGCATCGTCAACCGCACCATCGGTGCGCGGCTGCCGTGGAAGGAACTGACCCGCCAGGCACTCGCCGCCACGCTGGCCGCCGGCGTGGCCGCGGCCGTGGCGTTCGCGTGGCCGCACATGCTGGTCAAGTTCGCCGTCGGGGCCGGCTATGTGCTGTTGCTCACGGCCGCGTCGATCAGCTTCGGCGCCTGGACCGCAAACGACGCCAGACTGATCCTCGAGTTCGCGCGCCGCAGGCCGAAACAACTGGGATGGCTGGCGCGCTGGATCGAGGGGCGTGGCACCGGTCCGCAGAGCCGCTGAACGAGCAAGGCAAAGAGCAGTACAGCAGGAAATGACACTGGAGCACGCGCTGATTCGAGGGCTCGGCAACGTGATCGCGCCGGGAGGCAGGCAGGGGCGATTGGCCGTGCTGATGTATCACCGCGTGCTCGCGCAGGCCGACCCTATCCACGATTTCGGCACACCGGTGGCGACCTTCGACGCACAGATGGCCGCGCTGGCCGGGGCCTTCAACGTGCTGCCGCTCGCCGAGGCCGTGGAGCGCATGCACGCGGGCGACCTGCCGCCGCGCGCCGTGGCGATCACCTTCGACGATGGCTACCGCGACAACGTCGACGTGGCCTGCCCGATCCTGCGCCGCCACGGGCTGACGGCCACCTTCTTCATCGCCACGGCCATGCTCGACGGCGGCATCATGTTCCACGACGCCGTCTCCGAGGTAATCCGCCGCTGTCCGTCCGACCACATCGACCTGGCCTGGCTCGGCCTGGGCACGCTGAAGCTGGACGCGCCGGGCTCGCGCTGTGCGGCGATCGAGCGCATCGCACGTGCGATCAAGCCGGTGGCGCCAGCGCAGCGCGCCGAGATCACCCGCAAGCTCGCCGACAGTGCCGGCATCGCGCTGCCGACCGACTTGATGATGACGGAAGACCACGTGCGGCAACTCGTCGCCAGCGGCATGGAGATCGGCGGACACACGCACGACCACCCCATCCTGACGTCGATCGGCGACGACGAGGTGCGCGAGCAGATCCTCATCAACCGGCGCCGGCTGGAATCGATCACGGGCCGCACGCTGACGCTGTTCGCCTACCCGAACGGCAAGCCGAACCAGGACTACACAGCGCGGCACGCGGCGATCGTGCGCGAATGCGGCTACCGCGCCGCGGTCAACACCGCCTACGGCAGCGGCGGCACCGAGACCGACCTGATGCAGATCCCGCGCGTCGCGCCGTGGGAGATGAGCACGCGCGGGTTCATGCTGCGGCTGGCCGCCGTCGGGCAGCGCACGCGCAGACTGCACACCTCGGCCGCTTGACCGTGCCGGCACCACGCGCCCTCGCCCGCCTGCTGGCGCCGCTGCTGGTCGCCTGGCCGCTGATCGCGAACGCGGCCGAGCCGGATCCGCTGGCCGGCGTCAAGCCGTGCGCACCTTCCGGCAAGGGTACCGACTACCAGGTCGGGCCCGGGCCGGGGCAACTCGCGACGCTCGACGACGTCCCGTGGGAACGCCTCGGCAGCGGCGACACGGTGCGCATCTTCGCGCGGCCGCAGCCCTACCGCGGCAAGATCCTCGTCGCCGGCCGCGGCACGCCCGATGCGCCGGTGCGCGTGTGCGGCGTGCGCGACGACGCGGGGCGCCGGCCGGTGATCGACGGCAACGGCGCACAGGCGCGCCGCGGCCTCGCCTACGGGCACCCCTTGCACGAGGCGCGGTCGGTGGTGCTGGTCAACCGCCTCGGCTCGCAGGCCTGGCAGGCCTTCCCCGAGAACGTCGTGATCAGCGGCCTGCACATCCGCGGCGCGCATCCGGACAACGGCTTCACCGACTCGAAAGGCCAGCCGCAGCGCTACGAAAAATTCGGCGCCTGCGTCTGGATCGAGCGCGGCGACGGCGTGACGATCGCCGACAACGAGATCAGCGATTGCAGCCAAGGCATCTTCAGCCGCTCGACAATGGACGGCGACTTCGCCGTCACCAAGCGGCTGCGCGTCGCCGGCAACCATTTGCACGACAACGGCATCGCGGGCAGCGACCGCGAACATGCCGCCTACGTGCAAAGCGTCGATGTGGTCTACGAGTTCAACCGCTTCGGCCGAATGCGCGACGGCGCGGGCGGCAACGCCATCAAGGACCGCTCGGTCGGCGCCGTGGTGCGCTACAACCGCATTGAGGACGGCGCGCGTGCGATCGACCTTGTCGAGGCGGAAGACTATGCGGACGTGGCACGCCAGGACCCGCGCTACCGCGAGACCTTCGTCTACGGCAACGTGATCGTCAAGGACGGCCGCAAAGGCTCGACGATCCACTACGGCGGCGACCACGCCGGCAGCGAAGACAACTACCGCAAGGGCACGCTGTACTTCTTCCACAACACGGTGCGGCTGACCGGCGACGGTTACGGCGTGCTGTTCCAGCTCTCGACGACGCAGGAGACGGCGCAGGTGTGGAACAACGTCTTCCTGTTCGACGCCACGATCCCGCATCCACGCATGCGTGACGGCCAGGACAACGCACCCGGCATCGAGTCGGGTGGCATCGTCCGGCTCGACCGCAACTGGATCGTCTCGCGCTGGAGCGATGCCGGGCCATGGCACAAGGTCGGTGGCCAGTTGCACGGGGCGAGCCGCCTGCTGAGCGGCGCGCGCCCCCCCGTCGACGCGGCCACCTTGAAGCCCATTGCGAGCTCGCCGCTGGTCGGCGCCGGCGTCGTCGGGCCGGAAAGCGCTCGGTTGCACGAAGTGAAATGGCAGATCGGGCCCCGCGGGGAGATCCTCCCGCGGAATTCGAGCGGAAACAGCGGTACGCTGGGTGCGCTGGAGCCCTGAAATGGCCAAGCGCGGCGGCCGTTACAAGTTCCCGCGCTCGGTTACTCATCCTGTTACCGATCACCCCTCATCTGCGGGGAGAATCACCGCCAGCTCGTCGCCGGGAGGCAACAGAGCACTTGCTGTACTTTCGGATTCCAAGATGACGTATTCGCTCCCCCGTTTCCACCACCTGCGCCACCTGATGGGCGCTGTCGCGATGATCAGCCTGACCGCCTGCGGTGGCGGCGGATCGGGCGCGGCCGACTTCGACACGGGTGCCGACACCGGCTCGGACCAGCCGGTGTCGCGCCCCGCGCCCGCACCTTCCCCCACTGAGGCCCCCGCCGCGGCGATGGTGCGCCTGACGGCGTGCCAGCCCTCGGGCAAGGGTACGGACTACCAGGTGGGGCCGAACGCGGGCCAGCTCGCCAGCCTGGCCGACGTGCCCTGGGAGAGCCTGAAGGCCGGCGACACCGTGCGCATCTTCTACAGCGCCACGCCCTACGCCGGCAAGTTCCTCATCGCCGCCCAGGGCACCGCCGACGCGCCCGTGCGCATCTGCGGCGTCAAGGGCCCCAACGGCCAGCGCCCCGTCATCACCGGCGCCAACGCCGTCACCCGCCGCGCCCTGGCCAACGCCTACGGCAGCTCCACCGCCGTCAGCGACATCCACCAGAACCGCTCGGTCATCGTCGTCAAGCCGCTGGCCACCCAGGCCTACGAGTCCTATCCGCGCAACATCCAGATCGACGGCCTCGTGGTGCGCTCGGCCCACCCCAGCTACAAGTTCACCGACGCCGCCGGCGCCTCCAAGTCCTACACCGACTTCGGCGCCTGCATCTGGGTCGACCGCGGCCACAACATCACCATCGCCGACAACGAGATCACCGATTGCAGCCAGGGCATCTTCAGCAAGTCCACCGATGACGGCGACTTCGCCGTCACCAAGAACCTGCGCATCGCCGGCAACACTTTCACCAACAACGGCATCGTCGGTGACGTGCACATGCACTCCACCTACATCCAGAGCCACGGTGTGGTCTACGAGTTCAACCGCTACGGCGCCATGCGCTCCGGCGCCTCGGGCAACTCCCTCAAGGATCGCTCGGTGGGCACCGTGGTGCGCTACAACCGCATCGAGGACGGCTCTCGCGCCATCGATCTGGTCGAGGCCGAGGACTTCCCCGTCTACGCCAAGAAGCAGCCCGACTACCGCACCACGTTCGTCTACGGCAACCAGATCATCAAGGATGGTCGCAAGGGCAGCACGATCCACTATGGCGGCGACCACAACGGCTCCACCCCGGGCGCCAACTGGGGCGAGCCGAACAACCGCAAGGGCACACTGTATTTCTTCAACAACACGGTGCGCATCACCGGCAACGGTTATGCCGTGCTCTTCCAGCTCTCCACCACCGAGGAGCGCGCCGAGATCTGGAACAACGTCTTCGTCTACGACGATGCCGCTCCCTACGCCATGTTGCGTGCCTCCACCGAGGTCGGCTCCGCATGGACCACCGGCGGCATCCTGAACTTCGGCCGCAACTGGATCAACTCCCGCTGGGTCGACTCCGATCCCTATCACCCCGTCCCCGGGCAGATCCTCGGCACCTCCAACTTCATCACGGGCTCCACCCCGCCTGTCGATGTCAACTCCCTCGTCCCACTCGCAGGCTCCGCCATCATCGATCAGGCTCAGGCAAGCCTCTCTGCCGCTTCCAACTATCCAGTCCAGTACCAGATCACCCCCGACTTGAGCATCGCAACCCGCTCGGTCAAGGGCAGTGCCGCAGACCTGGGCGCAGTAGAGTACTGATCGGCCCGCGGGCCGGACCGCAAGCTCGCGGCCCCTTCGGGGGCCGCGTCTCTTTCGGGCGTCCGCGGCAAGCACTCAGACAAGGAGCAACGGAACAACATGCGAATCGTGCATGTGGTGGATTCCCTCGAATTCGGAGGGCTGGAGCGCGTGGTGACCGACCTCGCGCTGGAGCAGAAGCGCCGCGGGCACGAGGTGTCGGTGTTCTCGCTGCTCGACACGCAGGGCCTGCGCGCAGAGCTCGAGGCCGCAGGGATTCCGGTCGTCATCGGCGACAAGAAGAACCCGTTCGACCTGCGCCTGATCCGCAAGCTGAGGGCTCACCTGCGCGAGCGCGCCGCCGACGTGGCCCACACGCACAGCTTCGTGCCCAACTACTACTGCGCCACGGCGCAACTCGGCGCCACGTCGCGCGCGGCGATGGTGGGCACCTGCCACGACATGGGCCACCGGCTGGGCAACCGGCGGCTGCGCTGGATGTACCGCGCATCGCTGACACGCACCGCGCGCGTGGCGATGGTCGGCCGCATGGTCTACGAGCGCTTCGTCGGCGAGGGCTGGGTGCCCTCGCGCCGCGCGGCCATCGTGCTCAACGGCATTCCGGTCGAGCGATTCCGCAACTCCGAACAGCGCCGCCGCATCGCCCGCGAGCGCCTCGGCCTGCCGGACGACGCCCTGGTGATCGGCGCGGTCGGGCGGCTGGTACCGCTGAAGAACCATCGCCTGCTGATCGAGCAGATGCCGGCGCTGGTGGCTCGCTGGCCCGGGCTGCGGCTGGTGATCGTCGGCGGAGGCCCGCTCGAGGCGGAACTGGCCGGCCTCGTCACCGAGTTGGGCCTGGGCACGAACGTGCTGCTGGCCTCGCAGCGGCCCGACGTGGGTGACCTGCTGCCGGCCTTCGACATCTTCGCGATGCCGTCGCGCACCGAAGGCCTGTCGATCGCATTGCTGGAAGCCTGCGCGACCGGCCTGGCGATCGTCGCGACCCAGGTCGGCGGCAACCCGGAGATCGTCAAGGACGACCAGACCGGCCTGCTCGTGCCGAGCGAAGACGGCGCCGCGCTGCAAGCGGCGTTGATCCGGCTGCTCGAAGCGCCCGCGCTGCGCGAGCGGCTCGGCGCCGCCGCCGCCGCGTGGGCACAGGAGCATGCGTCCATCACCGCCGTCGCGGCCACCTACGAACGCCTCTACGGCGAAGCGCGGCAAGCGCAGGCCGGGGCCTGAGCCGATCAGGCGCCGCGCAGCGCCTTCCAGGTCGCGTCCAGGCCCTGCGCCGTCGAGACGGCGGGTGTCCAGCCCAGCGCCTTGAGGGCCGCGTTGGTGTAGCGCAGCGGGCGATACATCGAGCGCACCACGTAGGGCGTGAACACCGCGGGCAGTTGCCCCTTGGAGCGCTTGTGATAGCCCTGCAACCGCTTCGACGCCCACAGGAACACCGGATAGGGCAGGCGGAAGACGCGCAGCGACTTCACGTTGCGGCGGTACTGGCGCAGGTAGTCGGCGCAGGTGGGCAGATCGTCGTCGACGACGTTGAACGCGCTGCCGGCCGGGGCCTTCAGTGCCGCCACGGCGATCGCGTCGGCGCAGTTCTCGACGTAGGTCAGCGGCAGCACGACCGACCCGCCGAGACTCGCGAACAGGCCCATCGCCGACAGGCCGACGCGCGGCGACATCGCCCCCCCGCCGGGACCGTAGATCACCCCCGGCCGCAGCACCACGCTCTCGAAGCCGTATTGCTTCTGGAACTCGTCGAAGAGCTGCTCCTGGCGCGTCTTCGCATAGGCGTAGGCGCCCTTCTCGATGCCGACGGCCTCGCGCGGCACACGCTCGTCGAGCAGTGCGTCGTCGGGCAGGTCTTCGGTGCGGTAGATGGAAAACGAGCTGACCAGCACGATGCGCCGCACGCCGGCCGGGCCGGCCGCCTCGAGCAGGTTGCGCGAGCCTAGCACCGTGTTGGCGAACATGTCGGCGGCCGCGCCCTTCATGCCCGCGGCAGCGTGCACGATGCAGTCGACGCCCTGCACCATCGGGCCGAGCGTGCCGCGCGCCAGCAGGTTGGCGGCGGCGACCTCGATGTGCGCGTCGGGATAGTCGCGCTGCAGGCCCTCGACGAGGCCGGCGGGCGCGACGCGCCGCACGTGCAGCACCACGGCGCGGGCGCCTTGCGCCAGCAGCCGCCGCGCGATGCGCTGGCCGAGGAAACCGGCCGCGCCGGTGATCAGGATCTTCATGCCTTGCGCCCTGTGACTTCGACGATGCGATCGATGATGCGGCAGACCCGCAGGATCTGGTCCACCGGCACGGGGTCCGCACCCTTGCCTTCGACCGCGTCGTAGAAGCGGTCGAGCAGCACCCTCATGCACTGGAAATAGTGGTACTCGTGGCGGCGGAAGCGCCCGACGTTGGCCCAGCCACCACGCCAGTGCTGGCGCGCCTGCACGAACGCCGGGAAGAGCCGCCCGAGCGCGCTCGGCTGCGCCCAGCGCGAGGCATGCACCAGCGTGCGCGCCATGTAGTCGAGCTCGACGCTGTCGCGCTCGCCGAAGACCTTCAGCGTGTGCGCCACCGGGCGGCCGTGCGCGCTGACCAGGCCGCTGGCCGTCACCGAGCCGCTGCTGAGCATGAAACGCAGCTCGTCGGGCATCGCATCGACCACGTCGACGCCGATCGGCTGGCGGCGGCGCAGCGAGATCGCCTGCAGCTCGAAATCGTCCCCGATGTGCGGCACGATCTTCGCGAGCACGTGGTCGAGCACGTTGTGGAACAGCTTGCCGGGCAGGCGGTGCACCCAATGGCGCGGGTCGGACATCACGGCGATGCCGTAGTCGCCCGCGAGGTTGTAGCCGTAGTGGCTCTCGAGGTGGACGATGCTGCCCAGTTCGCCGCCGGTCACCAGGCGCTCGAGTTCGAGCCCCGGCGTCTCGTAGTTGTAGAGGTAGTTGACGCCGACGCGCCGCCCGGCGGCCGCGGCCGCGTCGACGATCAGCTTCGCCTCGGCCTCGTCGAGCGCAAACGGCTTCTCCATGAAGACGTGGCAACCGCGCTCGAATGCGAGCGTGGCGATCGCGCGGTGCGAGTCGGGCGGCGTCGCCACGTGCAGCACGTCGAGCTTCTGCTCGTCGAGCATGCGCACCAGGTTGTCGTAGCGCGCCGGGATGCCCAGGCGCGTGGCGAGCTGCTCGGCCATCAACGGCTCGCTGTCGCACACGGCCACCACGTCGGCGCGGCCGAGCGCCCTCACCTGTTCGATGTGCCCGTCGGCGATCTTGCCGCATCCGACCAGCCCGACCTTCAACCTCCGCTGCGTCATTCCAGGTTCCAAGTCTCGTTCTTCATTCGGTCTCAGCGGCTGGTGCGTGCCCATGCGCCGCCATAGGTGCCGCGCACGAACTTGATCGAGCCCACGAGGAAGGCCCAGTTCAGCGCGAACAGGAAAGCCGGTATGCGCAGCAGGCCCGGCAGCTTCCGGCCGGCCGCACTGCGCCCGTACAGCCAGGCCGCGACGGCGATGGCCGCCAGCTCGGCCGCCAGCACCCACGCCCAGGCGGGTGAGCCGAGCGCGAGCGGCACGCAGGCGAGCAGACCCACGAGGACCAGGTGCGGCGTCAGCCAGCGCAGCACCTTGTGCGACACGTAGGAGAACTTCGTGCCGGCCGATGTCTTCAGCAGGTATTCGGGATGGCGCCACAGCGCCTGGTAGTTGCCGATGCCGATGCGCACGCGCCGCTTGTATTCCTCGCTGATGTTGTCCGGCGTGTCTTCGGTCGCGATGGCGTTCGGCTCGTAGACCAGCCGGTAGCCCGCCGCCGCCACGTTCATCGCCACGCAGAAGTCGTCGCAGATGGTGTCGGGCTCCAGGGGCCGCCACAGCTCGCGCCGGATCGCGTAGATCGCGCCGTTCGCGCCGAGCAGGCCGCCGATGCGCGACTCGAAGAACTTCAGGACCTGCTCGATGCGCCAGTACAGGCTGTCCTGGTTGTCACCGGCGCTGCCGAGCAGGCGCAGCTCGCCGCTGACGCCGCCGACGCGCGCATCGGCGAAATGCACCGCCAGGCGCTTCAGCGCATCCGGCGCGAAGAACGTGTTGGCGTCGGAGAAGGCGACGATCGGCTCCTCGACGCGCGAGACCAGGTCGTTGAGCACGTTGGCCTTGCCGCGGTTGCGCTCGAAGACGAAGGCCTTGAGCTGCGCGTGGCTCATCTCGCCGAGGATGGCGCCGGTGTCGTCCTTGCTGCCGTCGGAGCCGATGTAGAAGGTGACGAGGTGCGCCGGGTAGTCGAGCGCGAGCAGGTTCTGGACGCGCTCGCGGATGTGGCGCTGCTCGTTGTAGGCCGAGATCACCACGCCGACGCGCGGCAGCTCGGCGCCCTCGCGCACGCGACGCCCGCTCTTGCTCGCGACGTAGCGCGCATCCTCGCGCAACTGCACCGCGGCCGCGACGATCGCGAGCACGACGGGGTAGATGGCGTAGGAATAGACCGCCAGCAACGGGCAGCCGACGGCCAGCCAGCACAGCAGCGTCTCGAGCATGTCAGGCCTGCCTGGGCGCGTATCCGGGGCGCGGCACGACGAGGTCGCGGTACTGCCCTGGGTCGCCGGCCAAGCCGCGCTCGGCGGCCTTCGCGATGTTGTACATCTCGCGCGCGCTGACGTAGTGCAGCTTCCAGTCCTTGCCGTCGTTGTAGCGGCGCCCGAGGTATTCGAAGGCCTCGCGCATCGGCTTGCCCAGCAGCGTGTCGGTATCACGCTCCTGCGTGCCGTGCGTGTGCACCTTGACGAACACCCACTCCGGCCGGCCCTCGACGTGGATGCCGGTCTCGACCCAGGCGTCGACGCGCGCCAGCGTCGGCGGGCTGCTGGTGCGCACGTCGGCGTTCTCGATGCGCGGCAGCAGGCCGAACTTGCGGTTGTGCCACATGAAGCCGGTCGGGCCCTGGATCAGCATCAGGTCACCCCAGGGCTGGCCCCCGGCCTTCACACGCAGGCCGGTGTCGTGCGACTTCGGGCGGTGCGGATCGTCCTTGGCGTAGTAGATCTTGTTGATCGTGCTGGTCTGGCACGGATCGGGCGCGGCCGGGAAGGTGTAGTCGACGTAGCAGCCTTCCTCGCGCAGCACGATCAGTTCGTTGTTCACGCCGCAGTTGCGGCCGCTGGGGTGCGAGTTGTCGAGCGCCCAGTTGCCGTGGATGAAGGCCCAGCGCACCTGTCCGGTCTGCGGGTCGAGCGGCAGCGCGTCGTGCTCCTGCACCAGCGTGTTCGTGAAGCGGCGCAGCTTCTCGCGCAACCCGGCCTCGGTGTCGTCGTCGTGGTGCAGGTGGATCTCGATCTCACCCAGGCCCATGCGACACAGATCGACGAGCGCATCGAGGTGCTCGCGCCGGTACTCCTCCTCGGGGTAGAAGAACGTGTGCACGGGCTGGCGGCCGTCGGCGTCGCGCAGGCCCTCGCACAGCTTCGGGTAGTCCTGCCGCCAGCGTGCCACGCGTACGCACTCCGTCTCGTAGCTCGGCGAGGCCCAGCGCGGCTCGTAGTGGTCGACGAAGCAGAACATCAGGTGGCGCGTCGTGCCCGGCGGCACGGGGGCGCGCCAGTCCTGCTTCAGATAGTTGCCTATCCAGACGCCCACATGGCGACGCTGGAAGAAGACCAGCGCCGTCAGGACGGCCACGGCCACGAGGCCCAGGAGGATCCAGAGCAACATCATCATGGCGTTCTCCCCCGGCGTGAGTCGGCGTCGCGAGGCATGGAAGGAAGGAAGGATCTGCTCATTGATCGGTTGTAGATGACACGAGCCCGGTGCGCTAGCGGCTCGCAACGATGAAGAACTGGACCAGCGCCATCGAAGCGGCGATCGCCGCCAGCGTGTACTTGAACCAGGGCCAGCGCCAGGGCGATTGGGTCGCCACCAGTGCGCGCGCCGCTGCCGGGCTGGGCGCGCTCGCCTGCACGGCGCCGCGCGTGGCGCAATGCCATGCCGCGGCGCACATCGCCAGCAGCAGGAACAGCGTCGGCTGGTAGGTGCGCGACAGAAACCATGCGCAGGTCAGGAAACCGATGAGCGCCGTCGTCAGCAGTTCTGGCGTCGAGCTGCCGCCGGCCGCCGCGCCGGCGCGTTTCAAGCCGAGGAAGGCCAGCACGAGCATCGCCATCCAGAAGAAGTAGCCGGACATTCCCAGTTCGGCGAGACACAGCACGAAGGAGTTGTGCGCCGTGAGGTGATGATGTTCCGTGAAGTTCTGGAAGCCGATGCCGAACAGCGGGCTGCTCTTGAACATCTGGAATCCGGCGTACCAGGCCGAGATGCGGTCGCCCGCCGACTCCTCCTGGGCCGAGAATGCACGACCGCCGCCGAAGCTGGTGGCCAGAGCGCCCGCCACCAGCAGCCCACCCAGCATCAGCGTGCGGGTGGTGCCGAGGTAGCGCCGTGCGCCGAAGAAGAGCATCGCACCGATGCCGACCAGCGCTCCGCGCGAGTGCGTGAGCAAGATGGCGTAGAGCAGAAGGGCCGCCGGCAGCCCGATGAACACGAGGTTGCGCAGCAGCCTGCCGGGCGCGTAGCCGAGCAGCAGCAGCGGCAGGCTCACGATCATGGCTTGCGCAAAATCGTTGGGATCCTGCAGGAAGCCCAGGGCGTGCAAGCGCCAGAGAAAGCGTCCGCTGCTGTCCTTCGCCGGCGCCGTGCCGGGCTCGGGCCCCACGTCGGGATCGAGATTGTCGTCGTAGGTGTTCTGCGCGAGTACGAGCGTGTCGGCATGCCAGCCGGTGTGGTACGAGAACACGCCGACGGCTGCCATGACCACGATGCTCAGCGCAAGCACTTTGCCGGCCGTCACGAGCCGCTCGTGCGTGGTCAGGTTGAGGGCGGCCAGCAAGAAGAACATCGACGATGTGCTGAACACCGCCATTGCGTACACCGCGCCGCCTGCCCAGCCTTGCATCACCTGGGACACCACGATCGCCGCCATGAACCCGAGCAGCATCAGGATGTGCAGACTCGAAGCCGCGATGCGTTGGTACCGCACCGCCTCGACGCAAGCGGCCCCGAAGGCGAGCAGCCACAACCAGAGCATCGGCCGCAATTCGCCCAGTTCAGGCGCCAGTAGCTCGACCGGCCTTGCGAAGTTGAGCGCCAGATAAAGGGTGAAGAGAAAGAAGCTCATCGAGGACTGCCGATGCAGTTCCTGTTCTTGCGCGGTGTCATGCGCGTGGATCGCGCGAGATCGCGCCTCGTCGACCGACCGGATCATACGGTAGGCCTCCACACAGCCTTCCCCCAAGACGCGGTGCATGAATCATCGCAGCCTCGCACCAGTCCGTAACTTTTGTGTTCGGGGTACGTGAAATTCTCACGCGACAGTTCGTCACACACGACGCTTTGCCCAGAGAAGCGGTCGCGGTGGGCGATTCCTGTTGCCGTTACACACGACCCGCTCGGTTACGGGGGATGCACCACGGGCCACTACCGTGCGACTCACGCATCCGGAACCGATCGACACGGTCATGGCCGGGCAACGAAGGCACGTCAGGCTCATCGCCAGGCGCGTCCAGGGAAATCACTCGTTGGGAATCTCGATGAACTTCAAGCGCAATCGCATCGCCCTCGCGGCATTCCACGCCATGATGGCTGCCACGCTTGCCGCCTGCGGCGGCTCCAATGGCGAGGACGCTGCAGCCGCCGACGAGGACGTGTTCAGCGTTGACCTCGAAGATGCCGAGCGCCTGCGCTGGCGCGCGCGGGACACTATCGCACCGAGCGTGACCGTCGATGAATCCCCCAAGGCCAGCGCCAGCGGCGTCGTCGGACTGAGTGGCACGGCTTCCGACAACATGCGCCTGTACCGCGTTCGCTGGTCCAGCGACCGCGGCGGTTCGGGCATGGCTTCGATGAGGGGCAGCTACTTCTCGGCACGCTGGTCGGTGGCCTCGATCCAACTGCGGACCGGGAGCAACAAGATCACCGTCGTCGCCGAAGATGCAGCCGGCAATCGTTCGACCAGTGTCACGACCGTCCAGCGCCCCGCCGCCAGCGCTCCGACGCCCGCCGCTGAGCCCACCCCGGTTCCGGTGCCAGTCCCGACGCCCGCGCCCGCGCCCACACCTGCGCCGGCGCCCAAGCCTGCCCCGACGCCCGCTCCAGCGCCGGCACCTGCCCCGGCACCCGCACCATCCCCGAGGCCTGCGCCTGCGCCGGCTCCCACCCCTGCGCCTGCGCCGGCTCCCACCCCTGCGCCGGCTCCTGCTCCTGCTCCTGCTCCTGCTCCTGCTCCTGCTCCTGCTCCTGCTCCTGCTCCTGCTCCTGCTCCTGCTCCTGCTCCTGCACCTGCACCTGCACCTGCACCTGCACCTGCACCTGCACCTGCACCTGCACCTGCACCTGCACCTGCACCGACCCCCGCACCCTCGCCTGTCAGCCTGACGGCGTGCCAGCCCTCGGGCAAGGGTACGGACTACCAGGTGGGGCCGAACGCGGGCCAGCTCGCCAGCCTGGCCGACGTGCCCTGGGAGAGCCTGAAGGCCGGCGACACCGTGCGCATCTTCTACAGCGCCACGCCCTACGCCGGCAAGTTCCTCATCGCCGCCCAGGGCACCGCCGACGCGCCCGTGCGCATCTGCGGCGTCAAGGGCCCCAACGGCCAGCGCCCCGTCATCACCGGCGCCAACGCCGTCACCCGCCGCGCCCTGGCCAACGCCTACGGCAGCTCCACCGCCGTCAGCGACATCCACCAGAACCGCTCGGTCATCGTCGTCAAGCCGCTGGCCACCCAGGCCTACGAGTCCTATCCGCGCAACATCCAGATCGACGGCCTCGTGGTGCGCTCGGCCCACCCCAGCTACAAGTTCACCGACGCCGCCGGCGCCTCCAAGTCCTACACCGACTTCGGCGCCTGCATCTGGGTCGACCGCGGCCACAACATCACCATCGCCGACAACGAGATCACCGATTGCAGCCAGGGCATCTTCAGCAAGTCCACCGATGACGGCGACTTCGCCGTCACCAAGAACCTGCGCATCGCCGGCAACACTTTCACCAACAACGGCATCGTCGGTGACGTGCACATGCACTCCACCTACATCCAGAGCCACGGTGTGGTCTACGAGTTCAACCGCTACGGCGCCATGCGCTCCGGCGCCTCGGGCAACTCCCTCAAGGATCGCTCGGTGGGCACCGTGGTGCGCTACAACCGCATCGAGGACGGCTCTCGCGCCATCGATCTGGTCGAGGCCGAGGACTTCCCCGTCTACGCCAAGAAGCAGCCCGACTACCGCACCACGTTCGTCTACGGCAACCAGATCATCAAGGATGGTCGCAAGGGCAGCACGATCCACTATGGCGGCGACCACAACGGCTCCACCCCGGGCGCCAACTGGGGCGAGCCGAACAACCGCAAGGGCACACTGTATTTCTTCAACAACACGGTGCGCATCACCGGCAACGGTTATGCCGTGCTCTTCCAGCTCTCCACCACCGAGGAGCGCGCCGAGATCTGGAACAACGTCTTCGTCTACGACGATGCCGCTCCCTACGCCATGTTGCGTGCCTCCACCGAGGTCGGCTCCGCATGGACCACCGGCGGCATCCTGAACTTCGGCCGCAACTGGATCAACTCCCGCTGGGTCGACTCCGATCCCTATCACCCCGTCCCCGGGCAGATCCTCGGCACCTCCAACTTCATCACGGGCTCCACCCCGCCTGTCGATGTCAACTCCCTCGTCCCACTCGCAGGCTCCGCCATCATCGATCAGGCTCAGGCAAGCCTCTCTGCCGCTTCGGGCTTCCCGGTGAACTACCAGTTGAACACCAGCCTGGTGGGAACGGCCCGCTCGGTGAGCGGCGCAGCGGCCGATCTGGGCGCGATCGAGAAGTAAGGCGGCAACGGCCTCGCGGCGCATCAACCGCCGCGAAGCAGCGTCGTCAGCGTCCGAAGCCACAACGTGGCCGCCTCCCGGCGGCCACGTTCATTGAAGTGGCAGCCATCCGAGCGGCCTTCGCCGCCGATGCCGTCGGTGTCGGGGCCGAGCACGATGCGCTCGCCACGCAACAGCGTCTCGTGGCGCTCCAGCACGCGCCGCACGCTGCCCGCCCCGAGACCTGGTGCAAAGCAGCGCGTCGAGCGCGCCACCACCAGCGGCGCACGCACGCCAGCCTCGTCGAGCAGCCGGCGCAACGCACGAAGGTCGCGCAGGTAGTGGGCCGCTTCGGTACCTCGCAGCATGTCGGCCTCGCCCTGCTGCCACAACACGAAGTCCACACGATCCTGCTGCGCAGACAGCGCCGCGAGTTCCGCGCTCAGCATGTCACGCAGGCGCCCCGGTGCCACCCACTGCGCGATCGTCGTGTCGCCCACGGCCAGCGGCATGATCGCGTCGACGACGCCTGGCCGTGCAGCATCGAGCCGCGGCAGCAGTGCGGTCCACAGGCTGGCGCCACGGCCGCTCGTACCCGGCAAGGGATCGGCAACCATGCGGCAGCGTCCCTCGTGGATGACCGGAATCTCGCTCGCGCCGGCCACCGGCTCGGCATGGCTGGCAGCGTTCGACTGCCCAAGCACCACGAGAATGCGAAGTTCGCGCTGCAACTCCGGCGCACATCCGGGCGCCGGCGCGCGTGGCCAGTCGTTGACTTCCGCCAGCGGCTCGCCGTGGCCCACCAGCCGGAGCTTGGTGGTCGCTATGGAGCCGATGGCCAGGGCCATCAACGCGGCGAGGCTGGCCACCGTCGCACGCCGAAAGACACCAGGAGACGGCGGCACGACGGCATGCCGCCTCCACCACGCGCGCAGCCAGCGCATCGCCGGCATCTCCACCGTCACGCGCAGCGTCCACGCCGCTGCGATGCAGAACACGAGGGCGCCGACGATCGACAGCCAGGGGTCGATACCGCGCTGCTGCAACTGCAGCATGAACAGCCATCCGAACTGCTCGTGGAGCAGGTACAGCGGATAGGAGATCGCGCCGATGAAGACCAACGGCCGCCACCCCGCAAGGCGCAATCTGCCGCGACTGGCGAGCCACACCGCCAAGCCGGCGCCGAGGCCGGCCAGCACCTCGACGGGACCGGACCGGCAGGCGATCGCCGCCAGCGCGAGTGCCGATACGGCGGCGATGAACGGCGCGGAAGCTCGTTGCCGATAGGCGAGATAGGCCACCATGCCCAGCCCGAACCACGGAATCCAACCCAGCAGCGCATAGTGCATGAGCGTGTGCGGCACCGTCGCCGGACGCGCGGCATTGGCCGCGGCAGCGGCCAATGCCGCGGCCAGCCATGCGACGATCACGAGGTGCGGGCGGCGCAGCCAGCCGAGCGACCAGAGCGCCAGCATCCACAGGTAGTAGACGATTTCGATCTCCAGCGACCAGTAGGCGCCATCGACGCTCTTGAAGCCAAAACCCTCGTGGACCATGGTGAAGTTGGCCAGCACCTCGGGCAGCGCACGAACGTTGCCTGGAATCGGCAGCAGCAGCGTCAGCAGCCAGGTGAGCAGGACAGCAGCCCAGTAGGTGGGAAAGAGACGCGAGAAGCGCGAGAAGGCGAAATCCTGCGGCGACTTCGCGGCCTCGATCGTCATGAAGATGACGAAGCCGCTGATCACGAAGAACAGGTTGACACCCAGGTAGCCGAGATCGAACCCCGCTTCGAGCGCCCGCGTGTGCGCGAACACCTGCTCGTAGCGGGTCGTGAAATGGAAGCCGACCACGCTCAGCGCAGCCAGGGCGCGCAGTCCGTCGACCTGCTCGAGCCGCACGCCGGCGGTGGATGGAGCGGCGGTGCTCATCGCACGAACCGATCTACCCCGGGGCCAGCGGCCTCAGCCCTGCCGGCGCGCGGAGCGCCGTGCCACGACCGACTCGCAGACCTGCAGCGTCTCGGCGGCGACGTCGTCCCAGCTGCGTGCCATCGAGGCCGCGATCGCCGCCCGGTCCCAAGGCCGCCGCAGCGCCTCGGTGAGCGCGACACGCAACGCCTGCGCATCACGCGGCGACACCAACAGGCCCCGGTCCTCGCGCAGAATCTCCCGCGTGCCGCCCACGTCGGTGGCCACCACCGGCGTGCCACAGGCGAGCGCTTCCACGACGACGTTCGGGTAGCCCTCCGACCAACTCGGCAGCGTCAGCAGATCGGCGGCCGATATCCAGCGCGCGACCTGCACCGGCTCCATGCTGCCGGGCAGAAGCACACGCTCCGCGAGACCACGGTCGCGCACCAGGCCGGGCAGTTGAGGCGCCATCACGCCGTCGCCGATCAGCGCCAGACGGACGTCACCGTCCTCGGCCGCCATCTTCTCGAACGCGTCCAGCAATTCGATGAGGCCCTTGGCCTCGACGAAGCGCCCCACGTAGACGATCAGGCGGCCCTGCATCGGCAGGCCCAGCGCGGCACGCGCCTGCTGTTGGTCCTGCAGCCGGAACACACTGCGGTTGAAGCCGTTGACGATGGTGTGCACGCGCGCAGGGTCCGCGCCGAACTGCGCCTGCGCACCGCGCGCCATCGCCTCGCTGACGACCACCAGCGCATCGGCACGCTCGATGGTGCGACGGGTCAGCCAGGCGTTCGAGCCGGAACGCACATGGATGTCCGAGCCGAGCGCTCCCACCACGCAGGGTTTGCCGAGGCGATGCGCCGCCAGCAGCGCGGCAAAGCCATCGGGGTAGACCCAGTAGCCCACCACCACATCGGGTGCGAACGTCGCCATGCGCGGCGTCAGTGCGCGCGAGGCGAGCCAGCCGTTGAGCGGCCGCCCCAGCACCGGCAGCGAGCCGTAGCTGAAAGCCTCCACGTCGACGCCGTCGAGCTTGTAGTCGGGCGGCACGTCGCCATAGAGGTAACTCTTGGGCACGATGCCGGGCAGGCGCGGATAGCGCAGCGTCTGGAAGTAGACGCGCACGTCGGCGATCTTCGCGAGGCAACGTGCGGTCTCGTGGATGTAGCGGCCGCGCGTCAGGTCGTGCGGCACGGGCAGCATCGGCGTCACCAGCGCGATGCGCAGCCGGGCTCGATTCATGGGCTCCCTTCGTTCGTTCTCACACAGCGCGCCGGAATGCCCACCGCCGTGGCTCCTTCCGGAATATCGTGCAGCACCACGGCATTCGCGCCGATGCGCGCGCCCGATCCAACGCGCACGCCGCCGATCACCTTCGCCCCCGAGCCGATGAAGACGCCATCGCCGAGAATCGGGTAGCCCCCGCGGTTGTCGCCGATCACCACGCTGCTCTCGATCCACACCTTGGCGCCGCCGCGCACCGCCGAGTTGACGACGACGCCGACCGGGTGGATCAGCACCAGCCCCGGGCCGAACTGCGCGCGCACGCCGATCACGCAGCCGTTGAGGATTTTGTTGAGTTGATGCGGGATCAGCGCCAGCGGCGCCAGCCCGATGCGCGCCAGCGCCTGCTGCAGGCGGTACAGCAGCACCGCCGTGGTGCCGTCAGCCATCAGCGCCTTGAGCGCCGAACAGGGCGTGCCGTACTGCGCGTAGAGCTCGCGCTTGGCCGCGAGGTCGGCGATCAGCATCGAGCCTCCCCGTACCCGCTCACGCGCGCGCCGGCGCGCCGCCGAGCCGCACGTGGAAGTTGAGCAACTGCTCGACGTTGTTGCGCCACTGGCGCTCGGCGCGGATGTACTCGCGCGCCGCCGAGCCGACCTGGCGCAGCACGTCCGGATCGCGGCTGCGCTCGAGCACCGACTGCACCGCCGCCTCCATGTCGCCCGCCTTGAAGATCCAGCCCGTCCGCCCCGGCACCAGCACCTCCTGGATGGGATCGAAGTCGGGCGCCACCGGCGCGATGCCCGAGGCCATGAACTCGAACAGCTTGACTGGCGAGGTGTAGTCGCCCGCGCTGGGCAGGACGGCCATGTCCATCGCCGCCAGCAGCCCGGGCACTTCGTCGTGCGCGACGCGGCCGGTGAGGATGACGCGCTGATCCAGCCCCTTGCGCTTCACGAAGTCCTGCACCTCGGTGAAGGTGGCCCCATCGCCCACCAGCAGCATCTTCAGGTGCGGCGCGCTCTCGAGGCGATCGGCGATCGCGTAGACGAAGCGGTCGATGGCATGCCAGGGCACGAAGGCACCGAGATAGCCGCACACCACCGATCCGTCGAGCCCGTACTTGGCACGCGCCGCCGCGCGCTGTTCCGGCGTGAAGCTGAACTTGTCGATGTTCGCCGCGTTCGGCGTCACGATCGCCGGAGCCAGCTGTCCGTGCGCCTGCTCCATGCGCTGCAGGAAGACGCGCGAGACGAACACCAGGCCGGTGGCCTTGCGGAACACCCAGCGTTCGATCATCGACGCGAGGCGCCGGAAGAACAGCGGCCTGACGCGCTCGACCTCCGAGGAGTCGTTCACCTCGAGGAAGAACGGCAGCCCCTTCATGCGCGCCACCAGCAACCCGGCGAACATGAACAGCGAGTAGCGCTCGTAGATGAAGTCCACGTCGCGGTGCTTGCGCAGGTAGCCGAGCAGCCGCCAGGCGACGATCGCGTTGTAGGCCACCTCCACGCACTCGAACAGCGGCTCGGGCAGGTTCGAGACCAGGCGCATCAGCGGCGTGGCCTGCTTGGTCGGAGACATCGACTTGGGCGAGGCGTACGGGTCTGCGCCGGGCAGCGACAGCACGTCGACCGCGACACCGCCAGCCTTCAGTGCGTCGGCGATGCCGCGGATGTGCACACCCTCGACCGCCTTGCCCTGGGTGCGATGGTGGTAGAGCACGCGCCGGGCGGATTGCCACGGACCGGTTTGCTGCGTCATGGTCGGATCTGTCGAGTGAATGCTTGTTCAGCGGGAATTATGGAATCCGGCTTGGATGGCGCGTCGGTTGTACGCCCCCTCAAGCAAGGGTAAACCCACCCGGAACGGGTATCGAGCCGCGTCAGCGCACCGGCCGCTCAGGCCTTCTTGCCGCGCGACGGCTCGAGGGTGATTGCCGGGGCCTTTGCCCTGCCACCGACGGCCGGCAGCCAGCCCGCCAGGTGGTCGACGATGCCCGTGGCCGCCGACGCCTGCGCCTCGGCATCGGCCTCCGACATGGCCTGGCTCTGCGCCAGCGCGGCGTCGAACACCGCGTCCACGTCGTTGGAGAACTCGACCGACGGCCAGGTGCCCGCATCGAGCGGGCGCGCCGATGCCGCGCCGCGCTGGTCGAGCAGCATGCACGGCAGGCCGCGCGCCAGCGCCGACTCGACGAGCACGGCGCGCGTGTCGGCCACCAGCGCCGCGCTGCGCATGAGCAGCGCCACCGAGGCGCCGAAGTCCGGCGCGGCGAGCAGATGCACCGGGCTGTCGCGCAGGCGCGATTCGTGTCCGGAGGTGGAAAGCTCCAGGCGCGTGCGCTCGTCGGCCAGCCACAGCACGGGTGTGCGCCGCGCGATGTCTTCCAGCCGGTTGACGATGCGCGCCGTCTGCTCCGGCGTGTACTCGCCGGGGGTGAAGGCCAGCGTCGCGAGCACGAAGCCCTGCGCGCCGTCGAGGCCGGCCCGCGCGAGCAGGTCGTCGACGTCCTGCGCGCTGACGCATTCGGTTGCCGCGCGCACCACCACGGCCGCCATGTCGCCGCTGCACTGCACACGATCGACCGGGATGCCGCTGCGGTGCAGCGCATGCGAGGCGGCCAGGCTGTCGGTGTAGAGCAGCGCGGCCAGGCGCTCGAACAGCTCGAGCCGCACGCGCTGCTCGTGCGTGGCCCACCAGCGCCGCCGGCCGCTGCTGACGCGCAGCACCGGCACACCGGAGCGGAAAGCGGCCATCGCGCAATCGAACGCAGTGTGGCTGGACGCGCAGACGATCACCGCCGTCGGGCGCTCGCGGTCGAGCAGGCGCTGGAAGGCACGCTCCATCGCGTCCCCGCCCGTGCCTTCGGGCGCCAGCTCGACGTAATCGGCCGAGCGCGGCCGCTCGGATTCGAAGGCGAGCGCTCCCGACCGGCCGGAGTCGACCCAGACGGTGCTGAAACCCGGCAGCTCGGCACGCAGTCGTGCGGCAGCAGCCAGGCTGCGCGCCACGTAGTACTGCGGCATGGTGTCGACGACACACAGCACGGGCCGCGCGGCGGCGGCGCCCTGCGCCTCGCCGGCCAGCGGCTCGTTACGCGCGGCCGGCGCCGACGCCAGCACGCGCAGCGGCGCGCCGGCGCCTTCGATCGGCGTATCTCCGACCTCGACGCCCAGTTCGCGCGCGGTCTCGCGCACCAGCGCGACGTCGATGCGGTGCAGGTCCTGCAGGTAGGCGCCCAGCAGCAGCCGGCTGCACAGCCGGTTGATGCGGCGTGGCACGCCCTCCGTCCAGCGGTGGATCTCGGCGAACGCGAGCGGATCGAACGACGGGTCGTCGTGCCAGCCGACGATGTGCAGCCGGTGCTCGATATAGCCCTGCGTCTCGGTCACGTCCAGCGGCCCGAGGTGGCACGAGGCGATGACACGCTGGCGCAGTTGCTCCATCGACTTCGACTGCAGCAGCGCGCGCAACTCGGGTTGCCCGACCAGGAAGCTCTGCAGCAGCCCGTGGCTGCCGAGCTGGAAGTTCGACAGCATGCGCAGTTCCTCGACCGCCGTGCGGTTGAGGTTCTGCGCCTCGTCGACCACCAGCAACGCACGCCGCCCGCTCGCCGCCACGGCGGTGAGGAAGGCCTCCAGCGTCGCGATCAGTTGCGCCTTCGACGGCGCGGTCGGCGGAATGCCGAAGGCGGTCATGATCGCGCGCAGCAGGTCGCCCGCCTCGAGCTGCGTGCTGACCACCTTGGCCGCTACCACCTTGTCGCGGTCCAGCCCGTTGAGCAGCGCATTGACCACGGTGGTCTTGCCCGCGCCGATCTCGCCGGTCACGACGATGAAACCTTCACCCTGGTGCGCGCCAAACTGGAGGTAGGCCAGCGCGTTCTTGTGCCCGCGGCTGTCGAAGAAGAAGGTCGGGTCCGGGTTGAGCTGGAAGGGCGGGCTGCTGAGACCGAAGTGCGATTCGTACATGATCGATCAGAATCTGTGCAGGGCACCCACGAACACGCTGGTCGCCTCGGAGTCGGGGATGACGTTCGAGCGGAACAGCCGGTAGCGCAGGCCAGCACTGACCTCGCTGCGCGGGTTGACGAGCATGCGCGCGCCCAACGTCGCCACGCCCTCGCGGCTGAGTTGGCCCGTGGCGTCGCCGAGGCCGCGGATCTCGCGCGCAAAAAGGTCGAGCGTGGCGGCCAGTTGCGGCGTGAGCCGGCGCGTCGTGGTCAGCGACACGCCACGCTGCCGGTTGTCCTGCAGCGACGCGACCGGCGAGACGACGAGCTGGTTCTCGCGCAGCAGCACGGTGGAGCGCTCGCCGAAAGCGCGCAACTCGACGGTGGTCAGACGGCCCAGGAAGACGATCGACGCGCTGACGCGGTTGAGCAACTGCGCATAGTCGGGAAACACGTCCACCGGGCCGACGGCGTTCGGGTCGAGGCCGCGCTGCGTAAGCAGGTTGCGCACCAGCGTCTCGCGCTGCGCCACGTCGGGGTAGCGCGTGGTCAGCACGGCGTCGAGCGCGGCGCCGAGGTTCTGGCCGAACTCGGGCGCGAACAGCGGTGACGATTGCATCACCGGCATGCGCAGCGCCTCGAGCGTGAAGGCGAAGAACGGCGAGCGCAGCGTGGCCAGCCCCGAGCCGCCCCAGCCGAAGTAGCGCCGCTCGGCCTGCGCCTCGAAGCGCGCGCGTTCGCTCGGCGTCCAGCGCAGGCGGAAACCGTAGGTGCCGTCGGTCTGCACATCCTCGTCGATGGCGCTGCGTTCGCGGCCCGCGGACAGGCCGAACTGCAGTTCGTTGTTGACCGCATAGCTGGCCACCACGCGGCCACCGCGCGAGGCCAGCGAGGAGTCGGTGAGCGACTCGGTCTTGGAGCGCTCATCGAAGACCTCGACGGCGCCGCCGAACGGCTCGGGCCGCTTCTCCAGCGAGGCGGTGTTGCGCCGCGAATCGGAGTTCGAGGCCACCAGGCCGAGCGCGTCGTCTTCCTTCAGGCGAGTCCAGTACTTGTCGGCGCGCGCGTTGAGCATCAGGCCGGGCGACAGCTCGCGTTGCAAGTAGGGGCTGAGCCGGTAGCTGTAAGTGATGCGGTCATCCGCCGTCGGCGTCGACTGGCTGCCCGACTGCAAGCTGAAGATCTCCGAACCCGCATGGCTTGCGCTGACCTCGGTATCGACGAAGATCCAGCGCTCGAGCAGCGTGACGTTGGCCTCCAGGTGCCCGTTGGGGAAAGTGCGGCTGGCCTCGTCGGACTTCTGGTAGGTCAGCATCTGCAGCCCGAACATGCCGTTCGCACGGATGCGCGAACTCTGCCCGGAGACGCGGATCTGCGGCCGCAATTCCAGCACCAGCGCCTTGTCGCGCTCACCGGAATAGCTGCCCGGATTGACGTTGTCGGTGACGGTCGCCATGACGCCGACGCTCGGCTCGATGCGCAACCCGGCCTGCGCCCTCGCCTGCTGCACAGCGCACAGCGCGGCGACGCCGGCCAGAGCGGTGGCGAGGCGCGAGGTCCGCAGCTTCATGCCGCGTAGCCGTAGCCGCTGGCGTAGCCCTGCGGGGCTTCTTCCAGCGGGCTGCCGTTGAGCACCGAGATCACGTTCGGCACCGACTCGACGCAGGCATAGGCGTTGGTCAGATCCTCGACCCTGGTCACGCTTTCGCGCACTACCATCAGCAACTGGCCAACCTTCTTGGCCAGTGCCTTGGCCTCGCTGGTCAGCAGCAGCGGCGGCGCGTCGAAGACGACGATGCGATCGGTGTAGCGGGTCGACAACTCGTCCAGCAGCCGGTCCATCGCACCGCTGGCGAGCAGTTCGGTGGCGTTCTCGCGCGGCATGCCGGCGTGCAGCAGCGTCAGCTTCGGGATGCTGTCGGGCTTGAGCAGCACCTCGCTCAGATCGTTGACCGAACCGCTCAGCACGTCGAGCAGGCCGGCGGCCTCGGCCTGTACACCGAGGCGATCGAGCACAGACGGCTTGACGACGTCGGCATCGACCAGCATCACCGACGAGTCGACCTCGGCCGCGATGCTCAGCGCCAGGTTGAGCGCGCAGAAGGTCTTGCCGTCGCCCGGCAGCGCGCTTGTCACCATCAGCAGGTTGCTGCGCGGCGTCTTCTGCTGCGGCTGGCGGATCACGTCGAGCACGGCCCGCTTGACGGCGCGGAACTCCTCCGCCCAGCGGCTGCGCTCGCGTCCCGGCACGATGTAGCCCAGCTCGGCCAGGCGCGCCATGTCGACGTGGATATCCTTCGAGCGCAGCACCGGCCCGTCGCGGCGCACGGGGGCCGGAACGGCGGCGTGGGCGATCACGTTGGCGGGCGCCGCAGTGGCTTCCTTGAGCGCCGCGCCGGCGCCGGCCTGCTCCACGGCAGCCCAGGGGATGTCGATGCCGGCGCGCTTGAGCTCTTCGAGGCGCTGCGTGGCCTGTTCAATGATGTTCATCAGGCCCCCTGTCAGGAAATGGATCTCACCGCCAGCCAGCCGATCCAGGCGACCTGCCAGGCGCACAGCGCGAGCACGGCGCCGCCGAGCAGCACGAACTTGTGGCGCACCGCGGCGATCGTCGCGGCGTCGGGGATCAGCGTGATGCGGCCCACCACCGGCCGTCCGCTCAGTTCTTGCAGCACCTTGGTGGAATCGACCACCGGATGCACACGGCTGTAGAGGATCGCGGCGACCAGCCCGCCGACCAGCGCGAGCACGAAACCGATGGCTGCCAGCCCGACCTTGTTCGGGAACACCGGCGTCGTCGCGGCGCGTGCCGGATCGATGGTGCGGAACTCGGCCATCGAGGCGGTCTGGTCGAGCTTGACGCCGATCGACGCCGACTCGCGGCGCTCCACCAGCGCCTGGTAGTTCTTGCGGATCACGTCGTAGTCGCGGTTCAACTGGGCCAGTTCGGCCTCCACCTGCGGCACCTTGCTGGCGGCGCCGCGCACCTGCTCGAGCCGCGCCTGCTGGGTGGTCAGGCGGCCGCGCAGCGAGGCCACGCTGGCCTCGGCTTCGGCCAGCGAGACGCGGATGCGCTGGTACACCGGGTTGGTCGGTGCCGGCGTCTTGCCGTCGGCCTCGCGACGCTTGCGCGCAGCCTCGGCCTCGACACGCTTCTGCGCCTCAATCTGCGCGATGGTCTTGCGCGCCGCGAGCACGTCGGGGTGCTCGTCGGTGTAGCGGCGCAGCAATTCGTCGAGCTGGCGCTTCTGGGCCTCCAGGCGCGTGTCCAACTCGGTCGGCGCGGCCGCCATCTGCCCGGGCAGCGCCTCGACGGGCAACTGCTCCGGCTGGGCGCTCAGTTCCCTGCGCAGCGCATCGCGCGAGGCTTCGGCGGCCTGCAGATCGGACTGCAGCCGCGCGACGTCCTCCGACAGCGACGAGATGCGCGCGAAGTAGTCCTGCCCCGACACGCCGGAGACGCCGAAGTTGCGCAGCTTGAAGTCCTTCAGCGCATTCTCGGCGGCGGAGAGTTTCACCTCGTACTGGCGGATCTCCTCGTCGATGAACTTGCGTGCCTCCTCGGAGTCGCGCTGCTTGTCGGCGTTGCTGGTGCTCGAGAAGCTCGACACCAACGTCGCGACCAGGCGCTGCGCGCGGCCGGCATCGGTGTCGCGGTAGACGATCGTGTAGACGTTGCTGCCCTCGGAGACGATGCGGATCGCCTTCATCAGCGCATCGACCTCGCGCGAGATGCCGACCTCGGACGCCGGCGCCCAGCCGATGGACGTATCGGCGCGCAGCCGCTCGACGTTGGGCCGCGAGATCAGCGTGCGCGCCAGCATGCGCACCTGCTGGTCGAAATCGGGCTGGAACGCGAGGCCGGCCATCAGCGGCTTGAGCACGGTATGCGTGTCGATGTAGACGCGCGCCGTGGCCTGGTAGCGGTCGGGCATCAGCAGCACCAGCGGCACGAACAGCAGCGCGAGCGCCCATGCCACGATCACGCCGACGCGACGGCTGCGCCAGGCGCCCTTGAGCAGTTCCTTGAGTTGGGTCAGCGGTGAATCGGGCTGCATGGAGGCTCCGGCGTTCATCGTTGGCTGGCGCGTCATCCGGTCAGAACCAGCTCTGCGGGATGATCACCACATCGCCCGGGCGCACCGGCACGTTGGCGGAGATGTCGCCGCGCTTGAGCAGATCCTTCAGACGGATGCGGTATTGCTTGCCGCCTTCGGCGCCGCGCACCAGCACCGCACCGTTGCCGTCGGCGAAGTCGGTCAGGCCGCCGGCCTGGATCATCACGTCGAGCACGGTCATGTCCTGGCGGTACGGCACGGCCTGCGGGCGCGTCGCCTCGCCGACGATGCGGATCTGCTCGGAGTACACCCCCTGGAAGCCGCTGACCAGCACCGTGACGACGGGGTCGCGGATGAACTTGGCCAACGCCTTCTCGATCTCGCGCGCCAGTTCGGCCGGGCTGCGGCCCGCGGCGATGAGATCCTCGACCAGCGGCGACGAGATGCGGCCGTCCGGACGCACCGTCACCGTCGACGACAGCTCGGGATTGCGCCAAACCTGGATGTTGAGCGTGTCCAGCGCGCCGATCTTGTAGCGGTGCTCGAGGTTGGAAACGTCTTGCGGCGCGGGCGGATGGTTGCCCAGCGAGGCGCAGCCGGTGGCCGCGAGAGCGATGCCGGCCAACGCCGCCCAGCGCAGCGGAAGACGGGCCATCCGGACGATCAGCGACATGAACATGGTTGACTCCTCGAATCTTTGATGGGCAGCCCCAGTCGTGGGCATCCTGCTGCGGGACATGCTAGCAAATGTACGCCTGCGGGCGGGCCCGCGGGCGCCGCTGCCGTGACCGAATCCGCCGCGTGTGGACGGCAGACTACTGGCCTTCGCGAAACAGCACGACGCTGACCGTCTCGAGCAGCACGAGCATGTCCAGCAGCAGCGAGTTGTGCTTGACGTAGTACAGGTCGTACTGGTGCTTGCGGCGCGCATCCTCCACCGAGGCACCGTAGCTGTAACGCACCTGCGCCCAGCCGGTCACGCCCGGCTTGACGCTGTGGCGCAGGTCGTAGAACGGGATCTGCTCGCGCAACTGGGCGACGAAGCTCGGGCGCTCGGGGCGCGGGCCGACCATGCTCATCTCGCCCTTGAGCACGCTGATCAGTTGCGGGAGCTCGTCGATGCGCGTCTTGCGGATGAAGGCGCCGACGCGCGTGACGCGCGAATCGTTCTTGGTGGCCCAGCGCGCGACGCCGTCCTTCTCGGCGTCGGTGCGCATGCTGCGGAACTTGATGCACATGAACGAGCGGCCGCCGAGGCCGACGCGCTCCTGCCGGTACAGCACCGGGCCCGGGCTGTCGAGGCGGATCGCGAGCATGGCCAGCAGCATCACCGGCGAAGCCAGCAGCAGCAGCAGGCTGGAGCTGAGGATGTCGAAGGTGCGCTTGGCGGCCTGGCGCAGCGGCCCCTGGACGAAGCCGTCGCCGTACACCAGCCAGCTCGCCTTGAGGCTGTCGATGCGCACCTCGCTGCGCGCACGCTCGTAGTAGGCGGCCAGGTCGAGCACGCGCACGCCGCGAATGCGGCACGCCAGCAGCTCGTCCATCGGCACGCCGCCGCCGCGCTGCTCGCGCACCGCGACGATGACTTCGTTGACGCGCTGGCGGTCGACCAGCTCGGCCAGGCCCTGCGGCGCATCGAGCACGGGGGCGACGCCGGCCACCGACGCGCCGGCCGGATCGCAGTGCAGGCCCGGATACATGCCGACCACCTCGCGCCGAAAATGATGGGCGGCGGCGAGATCCTGCACGACCGAGATCGCCTCCGGCCCGGCGCCGACGACCAGCACGCGCGGCGCCTCGGCCAGTGCGCGCACGACGCGCGCCACGCCGCGCAGCAGCAGGATGCCAGCCAGCAGGTACAGCAGCGAGCCGAAGATCAGTTCATCGGCCACCTTGGTGTAGGTCGTGAAGCCCCACAGCGCGTAGCTCACCGCACCACCACAGGCGACGGCGAAGACGGTGCGCCGCACGACCGCGCCCGTGGCCAGCCGTTGCGGGCGATACAACCCGACGAAGGCATGTGTCAGGGCCATGACCAGCGCGAACTCCGCGGCCACCAACAGCAGGCTGGGGCCTTCCGGCAGGTACAGCCCGGTGAGGCTCGACGCGCCGTACACGGAAAAGGCGGCGAGCATCACTGCGGAGAAGGCGATGACGACGTCGAGGAGCATGCTTGCGATTCCAGCCATTGAGTTTTACCGGAGGACACTGACCGATCTTGGTTGACCCGGGGGCCTTCTGGTTGCAGGAATTATTGGAGCCGTCCATGACAGCGGCCATCCCCCGGACGGAGCGTTCCCCGTGAATCGGGGGTGCCACCACGGAAGCGAGACTTCCTCGACACTGCCGCCGCCGCACCCCTGTTGAGAGGTGGTTCCGCGGCGGGGCGCTCCCTAAAATCGCCCGGTTTCGACCCCTCACGGCGGCATCGTGCCGCCACTGCACGACTCCACCATGAAAATCACGATCATCGGCACCGGCTATGTGGGTTTGGTCAGCGGCGCCTGTCTCGCCGACGTCGGCAACGACGTGTTGTGCCTGGACCTCGACGAGAAGAAAATTTCCACACTCGAATCGGGCGGCATCCCCATTCACGAGCCCGGGCTGGACGCGATCGTCGAGCGCAACGTGCGCGCCGGCCGGCTGCACTTCACTACCGATGTCAAGAAAGCGGTCGATTTTGGCACGCTGCAGTTCATCGCCGTCGGCACGCCGCCGGACGAGGATGGCTCCGCGGACCTCAAGTACGTGCTGGCCGCGGCCCGCAACATCGGCCGCCACATGACGGAGTACAAGCTCGTCATCGACAAGAGCACGGTGCCGGTGGGCACGGCCGACAAGGTGCGCGCCGCCCTCGCCGACGAACTCGCAAAGCGCGGCGCCGCGCTGCCGTTCAGCGTCGTCTCGAACCCCGAATTCCTCAAGGAAGGCGCGGCGGTGGCCGACTTCGCCAAGCCCGACCGCATCGTGATCGGCGCCGCGGCCGACGACAAGCGCGGCATCGAGCTGATGACCGAGCTGTACGCGCCCTTCAACCGCAACCACGACCGCCTGATCGTGATGGACGTGCGCAGCGCCGAGCTGACCAAGTACGCCGCCAACGCGATGCTGGCCACGCGCATCAGCTTCATGAACGAGATGGCGCTGCTGGCCGAGCGGCTCGGCGCCGACATCGAGGCGGTGCGCCACGGCATCGGCTCGGATCCGCGCATCGGCTACCACTTCCTGTACGCCGGCTGCGGCTACGGCGGCTCGTGCTTCCCGAAGGACGTGCAGGCGGTGATCCGCACCGCGCGCCAGGACGCCGGCATGGAGCTGCGCGTGCTCGGCGCGGTGGAGGCGGCCAACGAGGCGCAGAAGCAGGTGCTGTCGAAGAAGGTGGTGCAGCGCTTCGGCGAGGACCTGGCCGGCCGGACCTTCGCCGTCTGGGGCCTGGCCTTCAAGCCGAACACCGACGACATGCGCGAGGCGCCCAGCCGCGTGATCATCCGAGAACTGGTGGCGCGCGGCGCGCGCATCTCCGCCTACGACCCGGTGGCGATGACCGAGGCGCGCCGCGTGCTCGCCGACACGCCGGGGCTGCACTTCGCCGCGAGCCCGATGGAGGCACTGGCCGGCGCCGACGCGCTGCTCATCGTGACCGAGTGGAAGGAATTCCGCAGTCCCGACTTCGACGCGGTCGTCGCCGCGCTGAAGCAGCCGGTGATCTTCGACGGCCGCAATCTCTACGACCCGAAGGCGGTGCGCGAGCGCGGCATCGAGTACTTCCCGATCGGACGCTGAACGCCTAAAAGAAAACGCCCCGCCGGAAGCCGGCGGGGCGTTGCGAATGCTTGGCGGAGTGGACGGGGCTCGAACCCGCGACCCCCGGCGTGACAGGCCGGTATTCTAACCAACTGAACTACCACTCCGCGTGGCCGGCAACTTCAGGATGACTCCTCAAGCGCTGCCGAAACTTGGCGTCCCCTAGGGGATTCGAACCCCTGTTACAACCGTGAAAGGGTCGTGTCCTAGGCCTCTAGACGAAGGGGACTTCAAACCTTCCCTCTCGAACCTGCGCCGCGCATCGGCTGTTGTGGTGGAGGTAAGCGGGATCGAACCGCTGACCTCTTGCATGCCATGCAAGCGCTCTCCCAGCTGAGCTATACCCCCGTGGCCTCGTTCGGCGCCGTCGGTGCAGCAGTGCAGTTTCAAGCGAGACTGCGAGTATAGCCCGTATTTCAGACCGCCTGCAATCGGCGCAGCACCGTCTCGCGGGGAAACAGCGCCAGCACTGCGTCGATCGAGGGCGTCTGCACGCGGCCGCACACCAGCACGCGCAGCGCGTGCGCGAGTTGCGGCATCTTCAGCGCGTGCGCGGCCAGCGTTTCCTTGATGGCCGCGGCGATCGTGCCCTTGTCCCAGTCGATCGCCGCCAGGCGGTCGCGCAGCGTCTGCAAGGCCGGGCGCACCGCGTCGGTGACGTGCTGCGCCACGTCCTCCTCGCGCGGGCTCACGTCGACGACGTACATCGCCAGCCAGTCGGCCAGCTCGACCAGCGTCGCGCAGCGGTCCTTGAAAAGCGCGCAGCGCTGCGCCAGCAGCGCATCAGCGGCGACGCTCACGCCGCGCGACGCGAACTGCGCGGCCACCAGCGGCGCCAGCTCCGCGTCGGGCATGTGCTTGATCACGTGGGCGTTCACCCAGTTGAGCTTGGCCGCGTCCCACTGCGCCGGGCTGCGCGCGAGGTGGCTGCCGTCGAACCAGGCGACGAGCTGCGCGCGGTCGAACAGCTCGTCGTCGCCGTGGCTCCAGCCCAGCCGCGCGAGGTAGTTGACCATCGCGTCGGGCAGGTAGCCGCCTTGCTCGTACTGCATCACGCTGACCGCGCCGTGGCGCTTGGAGAGCTTGTCGCCGTCGGGCCCGAGGATCATCGGCACGTGGCCGTACTCGGGCAGCTCGGCGCCCAGCGCGCGCAGGATGTTGATCTGGCGCGGCGTGTTGTTGACGTGGTCGTCGCCGCGGATCACGTGGCTGATTTGCATGTCCCAGTCGTCGACCACGACGCAGAAGTTGTAGGTCGGCGTGCCGTCGGGGCGGCAAATGATCAGGTCGTCGAGCTCGCGGTTGGAGATCGTGATCGGGCCCTTGACCATGTCGTTCCAGGTCACGTCGCCGTCGACCGGGTTACGGAAGCGCACCACCGGCTTCGCGCCCTCGGGCACCGGCGGCAGCGTCTTGCCCGGCTCGGGGCGCCAGCGGCCGTCGTAGCGCGGCTTCTCGCCGCGCGCGCGCTGCGCCTCGCGCATCGCTTCCAGCTCCTCGGGCGTGCAGTAGCAGTGGTAGGCCGTACCCGCGGCGAGCATCTGCCCGACCACCGCCCGGTAGCGGTCCAGCCGCTGCATCTGGTAGTACGGGCCCTCGTCGTGGTCCAGGCGCAGCCACTTCATCGCCGCGATGATCTGGTCGACCGCCTCCTGCGTCGAGCGCGCGACGTCGGTGTCCTCGATGCGCAGGATGAAGTCGCCGCCGTGGTGGCGCGCGAAGGCCCAGGAGAACAGCGCGGTGCGCGCCGTGCCGAGGTGGAGGAAGCCCGTCGGCGACGGGGCGATGCGGGTGCGGACTCTGCGGGTCATCGGGGTCGGGGGTTCACAGCGTCGCGAGACCGCGTTGCAGGTCGGCCTGCACGTCGCGCACGTCGTCCAGGCCGACGGCCACGCGGATCATGCCCTGCGTGATGCCCGCCGCCTGGCGCTGGTCTTCGCTGAGGCGTCCGTGCGAGGTGCTCGCCGGGTGGGTGATGGTGGTCTTGGTGTCGCCGAGGTTGGCGGTGATCGAGCACACGCGCGTGCCGTCGATCACGTGGAAGGCGTTGGCGCGCGCCTGCGCGGGGCCGCCCTCGGCCTGGCCGCGCACGATGAAGGACACCACTGCGCCGCCGCAGCCCGACTGCTGCGCCATCGCCAGCGCATGCTGCGGGTGCGATTCCAGCCCGGGGTAGAAAACGCGCTCGACCTGCGGCTGCGCCTCCAGCCAGCGCGCCAGCTCGAGCGCGCGACGGCTCTGCGCCTCCATGCGGATGGCCAGCGTCTCCAGCCCCTTGAGCACCACCCAGGCGTTGAAGGGCGACAGACTCATGCCGGCGCTGCGCATCACCGGCATGAAGGTCCCGTTGACCAGCGCCTCGCTGGCGCAGATCGCCCCGGCGATCACGCGGCCCTGGCCATCGAGGTACTTGGTGCCGGAGTGAATGACGAGATCGGCGCCGTATTCCATCGGCCGCTGCAACGCCGGCGAGCAGAAGCAGTTGTCCACCGCCAGCCAGGCGCCTGCCTGCTTCGCGATCGCCGACAGCGCGGCGATGTCGCACACCTCGGTCAGCGGGTTGGTGGGTGATTCGGCGAACAGCAGCCGGGTGTTCGGCCGGATCGCGGCGCGCCACTGCGCCAGGTCGGTCTGCGAGACGAAGCTCGTCTCGACGCCGAACTTCGCGAACTCGCGGCCGAACAGCATGATGGTCGAGCCGAACACGCTTTGCGAGCAGACCACGTGGTCGCCGGCCTTCAGCAGCCCCATGCCGAGCAGCAGGATCGCGCTCATGCCGCTGGAGGTGGCGATGCAGGCCTGCGCGCCTTCCAGCGCCGCGAGGCGGCGCTCGAACATCATCACCGTCGGGTTGGTGAAGCGCGAGTAGATGAAGGCGTCTTCCTCGTTGGCGAAGCGCGCCGCGGCGCTCGCCGCGTCGGGCTGGCGGAAGCTGCTGGTGAGGAACAGCGCCTCGCTGTTCTCGCCCCAGGGGCCGGCCGGCAGGCCTTCGCGCACGGCCAGCGTGTCGCGGTGCGTGCCCTCGGGCAGCTCGATGCGCGGAATGCGTTTGCCGTCGCTCATCAGCCGGCCTCCGAGGCGTTGTGCAGCGCCAGGCGCGAGCGCTCGCCGGCGCCGTCTTCCTCGCCGCCCTGGTTCCTGCGCTGCGCGGCAAGCGCCTCGAAATCGGCCGTCGACACGTCGCCGGTGACGTAGACGCCGTCGAAGCACGAGGCCTCGAAGCCGTCGAGCTTCGGGTTGAGCGTGCCCACCACCTTCTTCATCGCCGCCACGTCCTGGTAGATCAGCGCGTCGGCGCCGATGTATTGCCGGATCTCCTCGGTGCTGCGGTCGTGCGCGATCAGCTCGTCCTTGGTCGGCATGTCGATGCCGTAGACGTTCGGGAAGCGCACCGGCGGCGCCGCCGAGGCCATGTAGACCTTGCGCGCGCCGGCCTCGCGCGCCATCTGCACGATCTCCTTCGAGGTGGTGCCGCGCACGATCGAGTCGTCCACCAGCAGCACGTTGCGGCCCTTGAACTCGCTGGCGATCGCGTTGAGCTTCTGGCGCACCGACTTCTTGCGCATGCCCTGCCCCGGCATGATGAAGGTGCGGCCGACGTAGCGGTTCTTGACGAAGCCCTCGCGGTAGGGCTTGCCGATCTTCTGCGCGAGCTGCATCGCCGAGGGCCGGCTCGATTCGGGGATCGGGATCACCACGTCGATCTCGCTCGGCGGCATGGTCGAGATCAGCCGCTGCGCCAGCGTCTCGCCCATGTTCAGGCGCGCCTGGTAGACCGACACGCCGTCCATCACCGAATCGGGCCGCGCGAGGTAGACGAACTCGAACATGCAGGGGTTCAGGCGCGGCTGCTCGGCGCACTGGCGCGCGTGCAGCCGGCCCTGCAGGTCGATGAAGATCGCCTCGCCCGGCGCGACGTCGCGCACCAGCCTGTGGCCGGTGCCTTCGAGCGCGACCGACTCGCTGGCCACCATCACCTCACGGCCTGGCGAGCCCTGGTGTGAATCGGCTTCGCCGAAGCACAGCGGGCGGATGCCGAAGGGGTCGCGGAAGGCCAGCAGCCCGTGGCCGGCGATCAGCGCGACCACCGCATACGAGCCCTTCAGGCGCCTGTGCACCACGCCGACCGCCTTGAAGATCGCCTCGGGCGTCAGCGGCAGGTCGCGCGCGCAGCGCTCCAGTTCGTGCGCGAGCACGTTGATCAGCACCTCGGTGTCGCTCTCGGTGTTGATGTGGCGGCGGTCGACGTCGAACAGCTCCTGCTTGAGCGCGTGCGCGTTGGTCAGGTTGCCGTTGTGCACCAGCACGATGCCGAACGGCGCGTTGACGTAGAAGGGCTGCGCCTCCTCCTCGCTGTAGGCGTTGCCGGCGGTCGGGTAGCGCACCTGGCCCAGGCCGACGTTGCCCGGCAGCGCGCGCATGTTGCGGGTGCGGAAGACGTCGCGCACCATGCCGCGCGCCTTGTGCATGAAGCACTTGGTGCCCTGCATCGTGACGATGCCCGCGGCGTCCTGGCCGCGGTGCTGCAGCAGCAGCAGCGCGTCGTAGATGAGCTGGTTGACGGGCGAGCCCGAGATCACGCCGACGATGCCACACATGGGTTCAACTCCTCTTCAGGTGCTCGGCCACCTGGGGCGGCAGCAGCGGCATCAATCCGTCGAGCAGCGCGGCCAGCACGCCGGCGCCGCGCGACTGCTGCCAGGCGGGCGACGTGACCGCCGGCGTCAGGCCGACCACGGCCGCCGCCGCCAGCAGCAGCACCACGCCGCGCAGCGCGCCGAACAGCGCGCCCAGCGCGCGGTCGGGCAGGCTCAGCGGCGTGGCGTGGATGACGAAGCGGATCAGCCGCGTCACGATCGCCCAGACGATCAGCGCCAGCACGAACACCCCGGCCAGCGCCGCGCCCAGGTTCAGCGCCGACCCCGGCTCGCCGACCGGCACGTAGCGCGCGGCCAGCGGCGCGAACCACTGCGCGGCGAACCACGCGGCCACCCAGCCGGCCAGCGACAGCAGCTCGAAGACGAAACCGCGCACCAGGCCGACGATCACCGACAGCGCCAGCACGGCCAGCAGCACCGCGTCGACCCAGCCGATCTGCGCGAAGTCCATGGCGGCCTTCAGCGCGTCACAGCGTCAGCACCACGGCGGCGCCGATGCCGGCGGCCTTGGCCTTGGCGAGCGCCTGCTCGGCCTCGTCGCGCGTGGCGAAGGGGCCGGCGCGCACGCGCGTGCGGCTGCCCGACGAGGTCTCGACCACCTGCGTGTAGCTCTTCAGGCCGAGCTTGTCGAGCTTGGCGCGCATCTCGCGCGCCGCGGCGGCGTCGGCGAAGGCGCCGGCCTGCACGACGAAGCGGCCGCCCTCGCGCGCGGGCTCGGGCTTGGCTGCGGCGGGTTTGGCGGCGGCCGGCTTCACGTCCGCCTTGGCTTCGGCCTTGCCTTCGAGCAGCGCCTTGGCGCGGGCAGCGTCGGCAGCGGCCGTGGGTTTCTTCGGCTCGGGCTTCTCGGTGGGTTTCTCGGCGGCTTTTTCGGCCGACTTCTCGGTCGGCTTCTCGGCAGGTTTCTCCGCCGGTTTCTCGGCCGGCTTTTCCTCGATCGGCGGCGGCGTTTCCTCGCGCGGCGGCTGCTCCACCTTGCCCGTGGCCACGCGCGCCGGCGGCATCGCCAGCGCGGGCGCGCCGTCCTTGCGCGGGATTTCGATCGGAATGTCCACCGGCAGCGGACGCGGCTGGCTCTCGAACACCAGCGGGAAGCCGATCACGCCGGCGATCACCAGCACCAGCGCGCCCACGAGGCGGCGCCGGGCGCGTGTGCGCGCCGCCGTGACGGCGTCGGCGGGGTCCAGCGACCTCGGGGGGGTGTCGGCAGCGTTCGTGCGGCGCCGGAAGAACGACAGCAGACCCATGCGGTGCGTCGGGCGGCGCGCTGCTCAGCCGACGTGCCGCGCGCCGAGGCGGGGCAGGCCATCCTTCAGCACACCGCCGACGGTGTAGAACGATCCGAAGACGACGATTCTATCAGCGGGGTCCGCCGCCGCGACGCAGGCGGCCAGGGCCTGCGCGGGCGACTCGTGGCGCCGCACGTCCACCGGCCCCGGCCCCTTGCAGCCCAGCGAGGCATGCAGTTGCGCCAGTTCGTCGGCGCGCGCCGCGCGCGCGATCGGCAGGTCGGTGAAGTGCCAGGCGTCGACCAGCGGCGCCATCCTGGCGAGGATCGCCGCCACGTCCTTGTCGCGCATCGCGCCGAACACCGCGTGCGTGCGCGGGTAGAAGCCCATCTGGTCGAGGTTCTCGGCCAGCGCCGCGACCGAATGCGGGTTGTGCGCGACGTCGAGCACCAGCGCCGGCTGGCCGGCGACGATCTGGAAGCGCCCCGGCAGTTCGACCAGCGCCAGGCCGGTGCGCACCGCCTGCGCGGTGATCGGCAGCCGCTCGCGCAGCGCCTCGAAGGCGGCCAGCGCGCCGGCGGCGTTGAGCAACTGGTTGGCGCCGCGCAGCGCCGGGTAGGCCAGGCCGTTGTAGCGCCGCTCGCGGCCGGCCCAGTTCCACTGCTGGCGGTCGCCGCCGATGCTGAAATCGCGCCCGAGCAGGCGCAACTCGGCGCCGATGCGCGCGGCCTCGTCGATCACGCTGCGCGGCGGCGCCGGGTCGCTGACGATCGCCGGCCTGCCGGCGCGCATGATGCCGGCCTTCTCGCGCCCTATGGATTCGCGGTCCGGGCCGAGGAACTCGACGTGGTCGACGTCGATGCTGGTAATCACCGCGCAGTCGGCGTCGAAGGCGTTGACCGCGTCGAAGCGCCCGCCCAGGCCCACTTCGAGGATCACGAGGTCGAGCGGCTGGTGCGCCAGCAGCCGCGCGATCGCCAGCGTGGTGAACTCGAAGATGCTCAGCGTGATCTCGCCGCGCGCCGCCTCGACGGCCTCGAAGTGCGGCAGCAGTTGCGCCGCATCGACCATGCGGCCGTCGACGCGGCAGCGCTCCTCGAAGTGCACGAGGTGCGGCTTGGCGTACAGCCCGACGCGGTAGCCGGCCTGCAGGGCGATGGCTTCGAGCATCGCGCAGGTGGAGCCCTTGCCGTTGGTGCCGGCGACGGCGATCACCGGGGTGCTGAAGTCCAGGCCCAGGCGCGAACGGACCTCGACCACGCGCTCGAGCGACAGGTCGATTTCGGTGGGATGCATGCCGGCGCAGTGGGCCAGCCAGTCGGCGAGCGTGCGCTTCATCGCGCCGGCCCGCGATCAAGGGCCCTTCGCGGTACGAGAAATCGCAAAAACATCGTCAATTTGCCCCCGGAGTGGGGGGCATGAGCCACATACCCGCTCAGCATAATCAGAACGCTTTCGGTAACCGCAGATGACTGCTTCGTCGGCGGGCCGGACAGACGACACGCGAAGCCGGCCGGCTTCGCCATGAAACGGCGACTAGGAACCCCGGATGGCCGATCGAGCCCCGACCGTCAGCGGCACTTCCGCAACCGCGCAAGTGCCGGAATTGTCCCATTGGCTTCGGCATGCCGCCGAGGCCCACCCGCGCGAGCCCGCGATCATCGCCGACGGCCGGTCGGTCAGCTACGCGCAGTTGCGCGCGCTGGTCGAGGCCGAACGCGCCCGGCTGCGCGACATCGGCGCCGCGCCTTCCGACCGCGTCGCCATCGCCGCCACGCGCAGCGTCGAGACCATCGTCGCGATCCTCGCCTGCGTCGACGCCGGCGTCGGCTACGTGCCGCTGGACCTGTCCTACCCGGCCGAGCGGCTCGCGGCCATGCTCGAGACGAGCCGGCCGCGCGCCGTGCTCGGCGACGCCGCCGCGCTCGAACAACTGCGCGGCAGCGTGCCCGGCTTTCCGACGCTGGCGCAGCCCGCGCCGGCGCAGGCCGTGCATGCGGCCGAGGCCGACCTCGCCTACGTGCTCTTCACCTCCGGCTCGACCGGCCAGCCCAAGGGCGTGGCGATGGGCGCGCTGCCGCTGCGCCACCTGGTCGCCTGGCACGCCGCCCACCCGCGGCTGGGCCGGCCGGCGCGCACGCTGCAGTTCGCGCCGCTGTCCTTCGACGTGCACTTCCAGGAGATCCTCTCGACGGTCGCCTGCGGCGGCGCGCTGGTGCTGCTGTCCGACGCCGAGCGGCGCGACCCGGCGCAGCTTCACGCGGCCATCGTGCGCCACGGCGTGCAGCGCCTGTTCCTGCCCTACGTGGCGCTGCAGATGCTGGCCGAGGCCTCGCGTGCGCAGGCGCCCGCCTCGCTGCGCGAGGTGGTCAGCGCCGGCGAGCAGTTGCAGGTCACGCCGGCGATCCGCGCGCTGTTCGGCGCCCTGCCCGGGGCCGAACTGCACAACCACTACGGCCCGACCGAATCGCACGTCGTCACGGCGCACGAACTGCGCGGCGACGCGGCAGCCTGGCCGGAGATCCCGCCGATCGGCACGCCGCTGCCCTACGTGCGCATCGCGCTGGTCAACGCCGAGCCCGGCGACGGCGGCGAAACCGGCGAGCTGCTGCTCGGCGGCCAGACGCTGGCGCACGGCTACCTCGGCCGCGAAGACCTGACGGCCGAGCGCTTCCAGAGCGATCCGGCCGAGCCCGGCCACCGCTGGTACGTCACCGGCGACCTGGTGCGCCGCGACGCCGACGGCGTGCTCACCTACCTGGGCCGCGCCGACGACCAGGTGAAGGTGGACGGCTTCCGCATCGAGCCCGGCGAGATCGAGCTGGCGCTGATGCGCCACCCGGCGGTGCGCGACGCGGTCGTCACCGCGCCGGTGGTGCCCGGCGCCGGGCGGCAGCTCGTCTCGCACCTCGTGCTGCGCGAACCGCTGGCCGACCTGCCCGCGGCGATGCGCAACCACCTGCGCGGCCAGGTGCCCGACTACATGGTGCCGGTGCGCTACGTCGTGCTCGACGCGCTGCCCACCACGCCCAGCGGCAAGATCAACCGGCGCGGCCTGCCGCTGCCCGAACCCGAGGCGCAGGCCGCCGTCAGCGCCGACCCGGCCGTGGCGGCGCGCGAAGTGTGGAGCCAGTTGCTGGGCATCGCCGACATCGGGCTCGACCAGAACCTGTTCGACCTGGGCGCGCGCTCGCTGCTGGTGCTGCGTTTCATCGCGCGCATGCGCGAGCTGGGCGTCGACCAGCTCAGCGTCACCGACGTGTACGACCGGCCGACGCTGCGCGGCATCGCGGCGCGCCTGCGCGGCGAGGGCGCGCGCACGGCACGCGAGCGCGCCTCGCGCCGCCACGGCGGCAACAGCGGCGGCGGCATCGCCATCGTCGGCATGGCCGCGCGCGCCGGCGACGCGGCCGACGTCGACGCGCTCTGGCAGCAACTGCTCGCCGGCAAGGAGAGCCTGCGGCGCTTCGGCCCCGACGAGATCGACCCGGCCGTGCCCGCCGAGCTGCGCCAGCGGCCCAACTTCGTCGCCGCGCGCGGCGTGCTGGAGAACGCGGGGCGCTTCGACGCTGGCTTCTTCGGCATCTCGGCGCGCGAGGCGGCGCTGATCGACCCGCAGCAGCGCCTGCTGCTCGAACTGTGCTGGACGGCGCTGGAGCACGCCGGCATCGACCCGGCGCGCCGCGAGGGCCGCGTCGGCGTCTACGCCGGCACCGCGAACAACAGCTACATCGGCTCGCTGCGCGACGAGCAGCCCGAGCTGATCCAGCAGGCCGGCGAATTCGCCGCGATGCTGGCCAGCGAGAAGGACTACGTCGCCACGCGCATCGCGCACCGGCTCGATCTCGACGGCCCGGCGCTGAGCATCCACACCGCCTGCTCGACCGGCCTGGTGGCGGTGGCGCAGGCCTGCCAGGCGCTGGCCAGCGGCCAGTGCGAGGTGGCGCTGGCCGGTGGCGCCACCGTGGTGGTGCCGCAGTTCGGCGGCTACCTGCACGTGGAAGGCGGCATGGAGTCGGCCGACGGCCGCTGCCGCCCCTTCGACGCCGAGGCCAGCGGCACGGTGTTCGGCAGCGGCGGCGCGGTGGTGGTGCTCAAGCGCCTCGAAGACGCGCTGGCCGCCGGCGACCACATCCACGCGGTGATCCGCGGCGTCGGCCTGAACAACGACGGCGCCGACAAGGCCAGCTTCACCGCCCCGAGCGTCGGCGGCCAGGCCGGCGCGATCGTGATGGCGCTGGAAGAGGCGCGGCTCGATCCGCGCAGCATCGGCTACGTCGAGGCGCACGGCACCGGCACCGCGCTGGGCGACCCGATCGAGGTGGCGGCGCTGACACGCGCCTGGCGCGAGTACACGCCCGACAGCGGCTTCTGCCGCCTCGGCTCGATCAAGGGCCATCTCGGCCACACCGTCGCCGCGGCGGGCGTGCTCGGGCTGATCAAGGCGGCGCTGTCGCTGGAGCACGAAGTCATCCCGGCGACGCTGCACTTCCGCACGCCCAACCCGCAGATCGACTTCGCCGCGACGCCCTTCGTGCCGGTGGCCGGCAACACGCCGTGGCCGCGCGGCGCCGACAAGCGCCGCGCCGCGGTCAGCTCCTTCGGCGTGGGCGGCACCAACGCGCACGTGGTCATCGAAGAAGCGCCCGCGCCGCAGGCCGCGCCCGCCGAGGCGGGCGGCGACGGCGCCTGGCTGCTGCCGCTGTCGGCGCGCAGCGCCGAGGCGGCGCTGCGCCGCGCCGCCGCGCTGGCCGATCACCTCGAGGCGCATCCCGAGCTGCCGCTGCCGCAGGTGCTGGCCACGCTGGCGCGTGCGCGCCAGACTATGGCGCACCGGCTCACCGTGGTGGCGCGCGACACCGCGCAGGCCGTCGCGGCGCTGCGCGCGGCCAAGTCCACGACGCAGGCCGCGCAACGGCCGCGCGTGGTCTTCCTGTTCCCCGGCCAGGGCTCGCAGCACGCGGGCATGGTGCGCGGCCTGTACCACGAGGTGCCGGCCTTCCGCGCCGCCTTCGACGACTGCCTCGCCGAACTGGCGCGCCACGGCGATGCCGACTGGCGTGCCTGGCTGGTCGACGCCGAACCGGGTGACGCCGCCGTCGGCGAACTGCTGGCCGAGACGCGCCACGCCCAGCCGGCGCTGTTCAGCGTCTGCTACGCGCTGGCCGCCTGGCTGGAGAGCCTGGGCGTCGCGCCCGACGCGATGATCGGCCACAGCATCGGCGAGTACGCCGCCGCCTGCCGCGCCGGCGTGTTCACGCTGGCCGACGCGGTGCGCGCCGTCGTCGCGCGCGGCCAGGCGATGTTCGATCAACCGCGCGGCGCGATGCTCGCGGTGCGCACCGATGCCGCCAGCGTGCAGGCGCTGCTGCCACCCGGCGTGGAGATCGCCGGCTGCAACGCGCCGGCGCTGACCGTGGTGGCCGGCCCGGCCGACGCGCTGCGCGAGTTCGCCGCCGCGCTCGAGGCGCGCGAGATCGGCACCACGGCGCTGAAGGTCTCGCACGCCTTCCACAGCGCGTCGATGGAAGGCGCCCTGCCGGCCATCGAGCGCGCGCTGGCCGGCGTCGCGCTGGCCGCGCCGAAGGTGCCGGTGTACTCCTGCGTCAGCGGCACGCCGCTGACGGCCGACGAAGCCCGCGCCCCATCGTACTGGGCGCGCCAGGTGCGCGCCGCGGTGCAGTTCAGCCGCGCGGTGCAGGCCGAGCTGGCGCGCGGCGGCGACACCGTCTTCATCGAGGTCGGCCCCGGCCAGGCGCTCAGCGCGCTGCTGCGCCAGCACCGCACCGGCGACGGCAAGGTGCCGCGCATCGTGCCGCTGCTGGGCCCCGCCAACGCGCCGGGCGAGCCGGCCTCGCAGGCGCTGCAAGGGCTGGGCGCCGCCTGGAGCGCGGGCGTCGAACTGCACTGGCCGGTGCCGGCCGGCGCGCCGCGCGCCACGCTGCCCACCTATCCGTTCGCCGGCCAGGAATACTGGTTCAAGCGCAAGGCCGGCACCGCGCCGGCCGCCGTCCCGGCGCGTGCCGGCGTCACGAATTCCATCGAAGCCGTTCCCACCATGAGTCGCATTCCCAACATCGAGCGCGAGCTTGTCGAACTGATGAGCAACGTCTCCGGCCTGCCCTCGGCCGAGCTGAACGCGGACGCCACCTTCCTGGACCTCGGCCTCGATTCGCTGTCGCTGACCCAGGCCACGCTCGAGATCGAGCGCGTGTTCGGCGTCAAGATGCGCTTCCGCCGCCTGCTCGAAGACCTCGACAGCATCGGCAAGCTGGCACGCCAGCTCGACACCGAGCTGCCGGCCGGCAAGTTCGCGCCGGCGCCCGCACCGGTGGCGGCGCCGGCGGCCGCGCCGGTCGATGCGCCCGCGGCTGCCGCGCAGCCGGCGGCCGTGCCGGCGGCGCTGCCGCTGGCGGCGGCGCCCGTGGCCACGCTGGCCGCGCTGCCGCCCGGCGCGGTCAGCGGCGTGCAGGCGCTGCTCGCGCAGCAGTTGCAGCTCATGTCGCAGCAGCTCGCGCTGCTCGGCGGCGCGGCGGCGGCCCAGCCGGCCGGCGTGGCGCTGCCGGCGCCCGCCGCTGCCGCCGTGGCGGCCCCTGCAGCCACCCCGGCCGCTGCGGCCACGCCGGCGCCGGTCGAGCCCGCGGCGGCGGCCGAGCCCTCGTCCAAGGCGCTGGTGGAAAAGCCCTTCGGCGCCTCCGCGCGCATCACGCTCGAGCGCAAGACCGACATGACGCCGGCGCAGTCGAAGTGGCTGGCCGACTTCATCGCCCGCTACAACGCGCGCACCGGCAAGTCCAAGGCCTTCAGCCAGGACAACCGCAAGGTGATGGCCGACCCGCGCGTCGTCACCGGCTTCAACCCGCAGTGGAAGGACCTCGTCTACCCGATCGTGGTCGACAAGTCCAAGGGCGCGCGCCTGTGGGACCTGGACGGCAACGAGTACATCGACCTGCTGTCGTGCTTCGGCGCCAACCTGCTGGGCTACCAGCCCGACGAGATCGTCGACGCGATGGTGGCGCAGCTCCAGGCCGGCATCGAGGTCGGCCCGCAGCACCCGCTGGCCGCCGACGTGGCGCGCCTGATCTCCGAGTTCACCGGCATGGAGCGCGTGGCGTTCTGCAACACCGGCTCGGAGGCGGTGATGGGCGCGATGCGCATCGCGCGCACGGTGACGGGCCGCAAGACCATCGCGATCTTCACCAACTCGTACCACGGCATCTTCGACGAGGTGATCGTGCGCGGCACCAGGCAGCTCCGCTCGCTGTCGGCCGCGCCCGGCATCCTCGCCAACGCGGTCGAGAACGTGCTGGTGCTCGACTGGAACAGCGAGGAGTCGCTGCGCGTGCTGCGCGAGCGCGGCCGCGAGCTGGCGGCGATCATGACCGAGCCGATCCAGAACAAGTACCCGACCCTCCAGCCGCGCGAGTTCGTCGAGTCGCTGCGCCAGATCGCCGACGAGGCGGGCTGCGCGCTGATCTTCGACGAGGTGGTGACGGGCTTCCGCGTCGCGCCCGGCGGCGCGCAGGAGTTCTACGGCGTGCGCGCCGACATCGCCACCTACGGCAAGATCATCGGCGGCGGCCTGCCCTTCGCGGCGATCGGCGGCGCCTCGAAGTGGCTCGATGCGCTCGACGGCGGCCACTGGCAGTACGGCGACGACTCGTACCCGGAAGCCGGTGTCACCTATTTCGCCGGCACCTTCGTGCGGCACCCGCTCGCCCTGGCCGCGGCGCACGCCTCGCTGCTGCACCTCAAGCGCGGCGGCCGCGAGCTGTACCGCAGCCTGAACGAGCGCACGCAGCGCTTCATCGACCGCCTGAACACCGCCTTCGCGGCGCGCGGCGCGCCGGTCAAGGCGGTGCACTGCGCCTCGCTGTGGCGCCTGGCCTGGGACGACGACCAGAAATACGTCAGCCTCTTCTACTACCTGGTGCGCTTCCACGGCCTGCACCTGTACGAGCAGTTCGGCCACTTCGTCACCGAGGCGATGGGCGAGGCCGAGCTGGACCGCATCTTCACGGTCTTCACCAACGCGCTCGACGAGCTGATGGCGCTGGGCTTCATCACGCCCCGGCCGGGCGGCCCGGGCACGCCCAAGCGGCCCGAAGACCCTCAGGGCGAGCCCGCCTCGGGCACGCTCGCGCCCGGGCAGACCGAGCGCTGGCTGGCCGCCAGCTTCGACGGCAACGCGCTGCGCGCGCTCAACGAATCGTTCTGCGTGAGCCTGCGCGGCGGCGTGGACCTGGCGGCGCTGAAGGCGGCCCTGGCCGACGTGCTCGCGCGCCATCCGGCCCTGCGCCTGACCTTCAGCGACGAGGAACCGGTCCAGACCGTGGGCCCGGCGGCCGCGCCGGCCATCGCGGAGGTGGACCTGCGCGCGCAGCCCGATGCCGACGCCGCGCTCGACGAGTTCTGCTGCCGCGCCGGCGAGCGCGAGTTCACCCTCGGCCGCGCGCCGCTGGCCGCCGTCAGCCTGCTGCACCTGAGCGACGGGCGCGTGGTGGTGCACATGGTGGCCAGCCACCTGATCTTCGACGGCTGGGCCTCCAGCGTCTTCAACGCGGAGCTGGCGGCGGCCTATCGCGCGCGCAGCGGCGGCGCGCTGCCGGCGTTCAAGCCGGCCGAGTCGCCGGTGCGCTTCGCGCAGGAGGTGACGCGCCTTTTCGGCGGCGCCGACGGCCAGGCCGCGCTGGCGTACTGGGGCGGCGTGCTGAAGAATCCCCCCGCCCCGCTGGTGCTGGGCGACCGGACGCCGCCGGCCACGCGGCGCTTCGACGCCGACACGGTGCGCGCCCGCATCGACGGCGAGCACCTGGCCCGGCTGCGCGCCAGCGCGCGCGCGCAGGGTGCGACGCTGTTCCAGTGGTTGCTGACGGCCGTGGCCGTGATGCTGCAGCGACGCAGCGGACATGACGACTTCGTGGTCAGCATCCCCTACGCGGCGCAGAACCTGATGCGGCAGGGCCCGTTGCTCGCGGACGGCGTGCTCGACCTGCCGCTGCGCCTGCGCTGCGCGAGCGGCGAGGCCCGTGGCACGGTGCTGGCACGCGTCAAGAACGCGCTGATGGATGCGATGGAATACCCGCTGATGACGCAGGGCACCGCCGCGCGCGCGCTGGGCATTCGCGCCGAGGGCAACCGCCCGCCGCTCACCGGCGTGTTCTTCAACCTCAATCCCAAGGTCGATCTGAGCGGCTGGGCGCCGCTGCAGGCGGCGATGCACGAAGGGCGCAAGCGCGGCCTGCTCGGCGAGGTGTTCTTCAACTTCTACGAGCAGCACGACGCCATCACGCTCGACGTGCACTACAGCACCGAGTACTTCAGCCCCGAGCGCATCGCCGCGGCCACCGAAGACCTGCTGGCCGCCTGCCTGGACGAAGCCGCGCCGGCCGCCCTGCCCGCCGCCCTGCCCATCGCCGCCGCCCTGCCCATCGCCGCCGCGCCGGCCACCGCCGCCGTGGCGACGCTGGACCCGCGCCTGCTGCAGTGGAATGCCACCGACCGGCCGCTGGAGCCGAACGCGCGCGTCGAGCACTGGGTGCAGCGGCAGGCGCTCGCCACGCCCGACGCGCTCGCCGTCGCGGCCAAGGGCGCGCGCCTGAGCTACCGCGAACTGCAGTCGCGCGCCAACCGCTTCGCCCAGGTGCTCGCGAGCCGCGGCATCGGGCCGGGCGCGCTGGTGGGCCTGTGCCTCGACCGCGGCACCGACCTGGTCGCCGCGCTGCTCGGCGTGCTGCAGACCGGCGCCGCCTACGTTCCGCTCGACCCCGGCTTCCCGCGCGAACGGCTGCGCATGATGGCCGAGGATGCGGCGCTGCCGCTGGTCGTCACGCAGGCCGCGCACGCGGAGCTCGCCGGCCTGCCGCGCGAGAAGCAGTTGCGCATCGACGACGATGCCGCCGTGCTGGCCACGGCGCCCGACATGGCGCTGCCGCGCCTGACGGAAGGCGAGGCGGCGGCCTACGTCATCTACACCTCCGGCTCGACCGGCAAGCCCAAGGGCGTGGCCGTGCCGCAGCGCGCGGTGTGCAACTTCCTCGCCAGCATGCGCCGCGAACCCGGCCTGCGCGCCGGCGACGCGCTGCTGGCCGTCACGACGCTGAGCTTCGACATCGCCGTGCTCGAGCTGCTGCTGCCGCTGGTCACCGGCGCCACCGTCGTGCTGGCCGACCGCGACGACGCGATGGACGGCGACGCCCTGGCGGCGCTCATCGCCGAGCACCGCGTCAACGTCATGCAGGCCACGCCGACCACCTGGCACCTGCTGCTCGACGCCGGCTGGCGCGCGGCGCCGGGCTTCCGCGCGCTGTGCGGCGGCGAGCCGCTACCGCCGGCGCTGGCCGCCGCGCTGCTGGCGCAGGGCCTCGAACTGTGGAACCTCTACGGCCCGACCGAAACCACGGTCTGGTCCACGCTGGCGCGCATCGGCGACGCCGCGCAGAAGATCACCATCGGCCGCCCGATCGACAACACCCAGGTCTGGATCCTCGACGAGCAGCTCCAGCCGCTGGACGTCGGCGCCGAGGGCGAGATCTGCATCGGCGGCGACGGCGTCGCGCTCGGCTACTTCAAGCGGCCGGAGCTGACGGCCGACCGCTTCGTGCGCCTGCCCTTCGGCCCGCGCGCCGGCACGCTCGCCTACCGCACCGGCGACCTGGGGCGCTGGCGCGAGGACGGCACGCTCGAACACCTCGGTCGCCTGGACTTCCAGGTCAAGCTGCGCGGCTACCGCATCGAACTCGGCGAGATCGAGGCCCGGCTGGAGCAGGCCGACGGCGTGGCGCGCGCGGTGGTCGTCGCACGCGAGGTGGCGCCCGGCGACCTCGCGCTGATCGGCTACGTGGTGCCGCGCGCCGGCGTGGCGCTGGACACCAACACGATCCGCGACGGCCTGCGCAGCACCCTGCCCGACTACATGCTGCCGCGCACCGTGCTCGCGCTGGCGGCGCTGCCGCTGCTGCCCAACGGCAAGATCGACCGCAAGGCGCTGCCCGCGCCGGCGATCCGCCCCGAGCCGCCGGTGGCCACGGCCGCCGCGGGCGCCGCCGACGGCGCGGCCGAAGCCACCGGACTGACCCGCCGAATCGGCGAACTGATGGGCAAGGTGCTCGGCTGCGGCATGGTCGGGCCGAACCAGAACTTCTTCGAACTCGGCGGCCACTCGCTGCTGGCCGCCAAGCTCGCCACGGCGCTGAAGGACGTGGTCGGCCATCGCCCCGGCCTGCGCACGATCTTCGAGTCGCCGACGCCGGCCCGGCTGGCGGCCGCGCTGGATTCCGGCAGCGGCGCCGCCAGCCAGCCGGTGCGCGCCCCCATCGTCCATCGCGCCGACCAGACCGAGGCGCCCCTGACCGTGATGCAGGAGCGCATCCGCTTCGTCGAGGAGATGCATCCGGGGCGCACCGCGTACAACGCGCCCTCCGGCCATCGGCTGCGCGGGCTGATGGACCTGCAGGCCTTCCGGCGTGCCTTCGTCGAGATGATCCGCCGGCAGGCGAGCCTGCGGACTTCGATCGAGCGCACGGACAGCGGTGTCGTCCAGCGCATCCACGAGCCGGACGACGGCTACGTGCTGCCGCTCGTCGACCTCAGCGGCGAGGCACCGGCGCAGCGCGACGCGCGCCTGAACGACACGCTCTCGGCGATGGTCGACGAGACCTTCGAGCTCGGCCGGGCGCCGCTGTTCAAGGCGACGCTGTTCAAGCTCGCCGACGACGACCACGTGCTGTTCTTCATGACCCACCACATCGTCTGGGACGGGTGGTCGTTCGACGTGCTCTACGCGGAGATCGCGGCGCTCTACGAGGCCTATCGCACGGGGCAGCAGCCGTCGCTGCCGCCGCTGGCCGTGACCTACGGCGACTACGCGCAGTGGCACCAGGACTGGCTGAAGAGCCAGGAGCTGCGCGACCAGATCGAGTACTGGAAGAGGCAGTTCGCCTCGGGCGGCACGCTGAAGCTGCCGGCCGGCGACTTCCCCCGCGTGGCCGCCGTCGAGCACGTCGGCGGCACGTCGCGGCTGGACGTCGAGCGTTCGCAGCTCGAGGAACTGCGGGCGCTGGCCAAGCGCGCGGGCACGACCACCAGCATCGTCATCCTCGCGGTCTACGGCGCGATGATGTCGCAGTGGCTGCGCGAGCCCACGCCGGCCATCGGGCTGCCGGTGCGCGGCCGCGGCACGCCGGAGCTCGACGCGGTGATGGGCTTCTTCAACAACATGCTGCCGGTGCGCTTCCGCGTCGACACCTCGGCGTCGGTGCTGGACTGGATCCGCAGCGTGCACGGCACGATGGTCGCGGCCTACGCCAGCCAGGAGGCGCCCTTCGAGCTGCTGGCCGCCGAGTTGGAGGCCGCGCAAGGCGGAACCGCGCCAGTGCTGTACCAGGCGATGTTCTCGTACCAGGACGCGCGCGCGCGCCAGACGCGCTGGGGCAACCTGTCGCACGAGCGTATTCCGCTGCCGCATCGCGGCACCACCGAGGATCTCAACCTCTGGATGGTCGAACTCGACCACGGCATCGAAGCAGGCCTGCAGTACAACGCCGACCTGTTCCTGCCCGAAACCGCCGACCGGCTGGCTGCGCGCTTCCTCGCGCTGCTGCGCTCGACCGCGGCACGTCCGGAGCAGAGCGTCGCCAGCCTGCTGGCGGCAAGCGACACCGATGCGCAGCAGGTGCAGCGCTGGACGGCCGGCGCGCGCCAGCCGCAGGCGGGGGCCGACTTCCTCGCGCGCATCGAAGAACTGGCGCGATCGGCGCCGGACCAGGCCGCCATCCGCATCGGCAAGTCGATCGTGACGCGCGCCGAGCTCGCCCGCCGCGTGCAAGCCATGGCGCAGCGCCTGCGCGACGCCGAGGCGCCGACGAGCGGCGCGCTGCGCCTGCGCATCGACGACGTGGTCGAACACACCGCTGCCGCGTTGGCGGCCTGGCAGCATGGGTTGTCGGTCTCGGCCGGCGGGTCGGCCTTCCAGGTCGCGGCCGCCGAGCCCGTGCTGGTGCTGAGTGACCAGCCCGACGGCCAAAGCTGGAGCGTGACCCGCGATGCCGCATCGGGCGGCGCCAGCCTGTGCGCCATCGGCCGCAGCCAGTTCGCCGAACTCACGGCATCGCTGGCGGCGCAAGTCACGCTGCTGGCCGGCGACCGCGCGCTGTGCTTCATCGACGACGAGCCGGCGCAACGCCTGTTCACCGTCGTCATGGCCCTCGCCGCCGGCGCCGAGACCTACGTGGCCCCGAGCGGGCTGCCAGCCGACCCCGCACGGCTGGCCGGAACGCTGGCCGACGAACGCATCGCCTGGATGCACGCCAGCGGCACCACCTGGCGCAGCGTTCTGGCCGGCATCGGCGCGCGGCCGCTCGAGCTGGTGGCGATGGTCGACGTCACCGAACTCGGTGCCGACCTCGCCGGGCAGTTGCTGGCCAAGGGCTGCACGCTGCTGTCGACCTACCGCCCCCATGCCCTCGGGCTGCCGCTGGCGGCCGCGCTGGTGGCCGACGAACGCGACTGCATGGTGTTCGGCCGCCCGCTGATCGCCAGCGCCCTGGACGTTCGCGACGACGCCGACCGGACGGTGCCCGTCACCGTGGCCGCGCCGCTGCGCGTGAGCCTGCCGGGCGCCGCATCGAACACCGGGTCGCTGGCGCGCTGGCGTGCCGACGGAAAACTTCAGTACCTCGGCGAGGTCGAGCCGGTGGCCTACGTGGAAGGCCGCCGCATCGACACCGCCCGGCTCGTCGCCGCGATCGAGGCCCTGCCCGGCGTCGCCGCGGCGGCCGTGGCGACACGTGACGACCCGGTGCTGCACCGTTGCCTGATCGTCGGCATCGAGCCCTCGTCCGGCGCGCCGGACGACGAAGCGCACTGGGAGAAGGCCGTCGCGCCGCTGCTCGCCGGCTTGACCAGCGTTCGCATCCATCCCGGCCCGCTGCCTAGGCTCGCGAATGGCCAGGTCGACGCCGGCGCGCTGCTGATCCGGCGCCGCGCCAAGGCGGACGGCCCGGCGACGCCGCTCACGCCGACGCAGGCCGCGCTGGTGGAGGTCTGGCAGGACGTGCTCGGCCTGAACGACGTCGGGCTGCACGACAACTTCTTCGAGCTCGGCGGCACCTCGCTGACGGCCATGCAGGTATCGCAGCGCCTCGAGGAACGCCTCGGCGGCCGGCGCGTCTCGCCGCGGCGCTTCGTGTTCGAGACGCTGGGACAACTCGCGGCGGCCTATGACGACGTGACGCCCGACCCCACTCGCCCCGTGGTCGAGACGCCGCCCCCAGCGGCCAACTCGGAGCCCGAGCGCGGCGGCATGCTGACGCGCATCCGCCGCCTGGTGTCGCGCGCGTGAGCCTGGAAGTCAGACGCTTCGGCACATCCGCGCGGCAGATGGTGGGCCTGCTCTCGCGCGGCCGGCCCGGCGCGCGGCCGCGCGCGAGTTTCCTGCTGTGCCGTCCGTTCGGCCAGGAGGGCACGCGGACGGCCTCGATGTACCGCGTGGTGGCCGACCGGCTGGCGCGCGAAGGCAGCACGGTGCTCACCTTCGACTATCACGGCACGGGCGACTCGCCCGGCGAGGAAGCGGACCAGACCCTGGCCGACTGGTCGCACGACATCGAGGCGGCACACCGCGTGCTCGTCGAGGAGATCGGCGCCGCCGTGCACTGGTTCGGCATGGGGCTGGCCTGCCACGCGGCGCTGAAGGCGGCGGCGCGCATGCCCGATCCGCCGGCGCACCTGGTGCTCTGGGAGCCGGTGCTGGATGGGCCGGACTACGTCCAACGCCTCTTCGCCTCGCATCGTCAGGAACTCGAGCACGAGTACCACCTCCCCTGGGAGCGGCTGCTCCGCCAGGGCCGCGTCGTGGAGCCGGCGCTGCCCGGCGACGTGCTGGGCTTCGCCGTCGGCCCGGCGTTCGCGGCCGAAATGCAGAACCTGGCGCCGCTGCCGCTGGCGCAGGCGATGCGCCGCGGCGTGCGCATCACCTGCGGCGTCCACGAGGAACACGAGGCGCGGCTGGCCGCGCTCACCGGCGCGGGCCTGGTGTCCGGCAAGCGCATCGAGAGCCGCACGAACTGGATGCTGAGCCAGGCGATGGGCAGCGCGATCGTGCCGCCCGAAGTGCTGCCCGCCCTCAACGAGACCTGTGCCTGAGATGGTGACCGAGACATCGCTGCTGTGCGGCCCTGGCAACAACCTGGTGGCCACCATCACGCTGCCCGCGGGCGCGGTCGACGCCGGGGGCCTGCCGGTCGCGCTGCTCACCAACTCCGGCGTGATCTCGCGCGCCGGCCCGCACCGCATCAACGTGCAGATCGCGCGCCGACTCGCGCAGCGGGGCATCGCGTCGATCCGCTTCGACCTCGGCGGCATCGGCGACAGCCGGCGTGCCGCCAGCACCAAGCCGCAAATGGAGCAGTGGGTCGCCGATACGCGCAGCGTGATGGACTTCGCCGCGCAGCGGCTGCGCAGCAACCGCTTCTTCATGATCGGCTTCTGCTCCGGCGCCGAGGTCGCCTACCGCTGCGCGCTCGAGGACGAACGCCTGCGCGGCATCCTGCTGTGGGATCTGTACGCCTACCCGACGCCGCGCTCGCGTCTGAACACGCTGCTGTACAGGCTGCGCCGCGCGGGTCTGGCCGGCGCCGCCGTCAAGCTGGTGCACAAGGCGATGGCCGCCGCCGGGCTGGTGAAGCTGCCCGCGGCCGACAAGCGCCAGCTCCAGGACCTGGAGCCGCCGCGCGTGCCGCCGGTCGACGAGTTCGCGCGCGATCTCGTCGTGCTGCGCGGCCGCGGGGTCGAGGTCTTCGTGATGTTCTGCGGCGGCGAGCCGGAGTGGTTCAACTACCCGGGCCAGTTGCGCGATTTCTTCAAGCCCTTCCCCGCGCTGCGCGACCTGCGCTGCGAGCAGCTCGGCCAGAGCGACCACCTGCTGACACAACGCCGTTCGCGCGAAGCCTTCGTCGCCAGCGTCGACCGCTGGCTGGCCGACACCGGGCTGCTGGACGGCACCGCCATGCCGCCTGCCGCCGCGCCGCGCGAGGCCGCCGCGGCCTGATGCCCGCGACGCGATGAGCGCGGCACTGTCGGTCTGGCTGGACCTGTGCCGTGTGCTGGCCGCGGCGGTGGTGTTCGTCGGCCACTCGCGCGGCCTGGCCGTCGCACCGGACTGGATCGCGCCGCATTGGCACCGCAGCGCCGACGACGCGGTCATCGCGTTCTTCGTCATCTCGGGCTACGTGATCGCCTGGTCGGTGGACCGGCCGGGCGTCACGGTGCGCGGCTACGCCGAGGCGCGCGCCTCGCGCATCTATTCGGTCGCTATCCCGGCGGTGCTGGTGGCGCTGGCGCTCGACCACATCGGCATGCGGCTCGACCCGACGCTCTACGCGGTCGACTGGCAGTATCCGCGTCCGTGGCTGTTCATCCCCATCCACTGGCTGTTCCTCGGCGGCACCTGGCTCGGCCCGATGGACCCGTTCTCGATGGCGTCGTACTGGTCGCTGCCCTACGAGGTCTGGTACTACGTGCTGTTCGGCTGCGCCACGCTGCTGCACGGGCGCGCGCGCGCCGTCGGCATCGCCGCCGCGCTGGCGATCATGGGCCCGCGCATCTGGCTGCTGCTGCCGTGCTGGTGGCTGGGCGTTCTGCTGTACCGCCACGGCGCGCGGCTCGCGCTGGCGCGGCCGGTGGCCCTGGCGGTGATGGCGCTGGCCGTGGCCGCCTACGGCGTCTACGCGGCGTCCGGCCTGCGCGCCGAGGCCGACCTGGCGAGCCGGGCGATGTACGGCACGCTCAACCACTGGCTGCCGGTGCCGCTGAAGCCGGGGGGAACGGTCCATCCGCTGAGCGACTATGTCGTCGCGCTGCTGTTCGCCGCCTTTCTGGTCGGCTGCGCGAGCAGCCGCATCGCCTTCGGGCCGCGCACGGCCGCCGCGATCCGCTGGCTGGCCGGCTACACCTTCAGCCTCTACCTGGTTCACTTCTCGCTGCTGGTGCTGTTCGCGGCAGCAGGATGGACACACGTGGACGGCGGCCGCTACGCGCTCGTCATCGCGTCGACGCTGGTGGCGGCCTGGCTGCTGGGTCAGATCGGCGAAGTGCGGCGCGACCTCTACCGGCGCGCGATCGCTTGGCTGCTGGACAGGCTCGTGGGGCCGCACCCGCCGCGCGTGCCGGCTTCCGGGAAGGAATGATGCAGCCGCTGCCGCCGTCCATCCGCGAACTCGCGGCCGGCGGCATGGGCGATCTGCGGCTCTGGCTGGTCGACCTTCGCGAGCCCGACAATGTGGCGGCCACGGCGTCGACCCTGGCGCGCGACGAGATCGAGCGGATGGCGCGCTTGCGCTTCGAGGCCGACCGCGCACGCTACCGGCGCTCGCACGTCGCGCTGCGACGGGTGCTGGCACGCGAACTCGGCGTCGAGCCTGCCGCGCTGCGCTACACGCCCGATGCCGACGGCAAGCCTCGGCTGACCTGGCCCGCGGAACCCGTCGACTTCAACCTCAGCCACTGCCGCGATTTCGCGCTGATCGGGCTGTCGCGGATGCTCGACGTCGGCGTCGACATCGAAAACGCCCCGTCCTGGAACGCCGACGAGCTGATGCAGACGGCCCGCGGCGTGCTCAGCGCGAGCGAACTGCTCGACTTGCAGGCGCTGCCGACGCCGGCCCGCCTCGGCGCGCTGATGCACGCCTGGACGCGCAAGGAGGCCTGCCTGAAGGCGCTCGGCGTGGGGCTCTCGATCGAGCCTTCCCTCGTCCACGTCGGGCTCGACGCCGGCACCCGCCGCGTGCCGCTGCCCGTTGCCGAGGGGCGTGAGGCGAGCGCCGATCTCGTCTCGCTGTGCGACGCGGCTGGCGACGGCTTCATCGCCGCCGCCGCCTGCATCGACCGTGGTGTCATTCACAGTTAGGGGTTTCGATCCACTTCATCCCGGGGATGAAACAAGGCGGCGACAGGCGGACACTGCAGGCCAGCCGATCCGCCCCCCGATCAGCCGAGGAGTCCGCATGCAAACCGCCCTGTTCCAAGACATCGACGCCCAGGCGCTCGACCGCGCCCCGCTCAAGTTCCGCCACGCCATGATGGATCACCCGGCGCTGTCGCTGTCCAACCTCGCACAGGTGATTCCCGCGCTGCCCGCGGCACAGGTGAAGTACGCGACCAACCGCCTCTCGGTCGACCAGAACTTCGAGCAATCCTTCGGCAACGCGAACGCGACGCTGGAAGAGACCATCGAGAAGATCCGCGAGTCGGACTCCTACATCATGGTGCGTGCACCGGAGTCGCATCCTTCGTTCCAGCCGCTGTACCGGGAACTGCTCGCCGACACGGAGGCGATCATGCGCGCCAAGGGCGTCGGCGCGCAGGCCCACGGCGCGATGCTCTACATGTTCATCGCGTCGCCGAACAGCGTCACGCCCTTCCACATCGACCGCTACTCGACCTTCCTGTTCCAGTTCCGCGGCAGCAAGACGGTGACGATCTTCCCGCAATGGGACGAACGTGTCGTGACCCATCGGCAGCGCGAGAGCTACATCGCCTACGACAGCACCGAGCTGGGCTGGACGCCCGAGATGGACCAGTTCGGCATGCCCTACTCGTTTGCACCCGGCGAAGCGCTGCACATCCCGTTCGCGGCCGGGCACCACGTCAGGAACGGCGCGGACGACGTGTCGATCTCGCTGTCGATCATCTTCAACACCGACGAAACGCGCGTCTGGCGCTCCGCCCATGAGTGGAACCATTGGGCGCGGCAACGCGGATTCACGCCCGCGCCGGTGCCCGGCAACCCGTCCGTCGACAGGCTGAAGGCGCTGTCGCGGCGCGTCACCAACAAGATGGAAAGGGTTGTTCGCCGGCCCTCATGAGCGGCCGGCGCCCGCTCACGCGATCGCGTCCGCGCTCAGGCCCTGAAGCATCGCGATAGCGCGCGCCACCGTCGCGCGCAGCTCGCGCCGGTCCACGATCATGTCGATCGCGCCCTTCTCGACCAGGAACTCGGCGCGCTGGAAGCCTTCGGGCAACTTCTCGCGCACGGTGTTCTCGATCACGCGCGGGCCGGCGAAGCCGATCAGCGCGCGCGGCTCGGCGATCACCACGTCGCCCACGAAGGCGAAGCTGGCCGAGACGCCGCCCATGGTCGGGTCGGTCAGTACGCTGATGTAGGGCAGCCTCGCTTTCGCCAGCCGCGTCAGCGCGGCGTTGGTCTTGGCCATCTGCATCAGGCTCAGCAGGCCCTCCTGCATGCGCGCGCCGCCGGTGGCGGTGAAGCTGACGAAAGGCGTCTTCTGCTCGACCGCGGTCTCGACGCCGCGCACGAAACGCTCGCCGACCACCGAGCCCATCGAGCCGCCCATGAAGTCGAACTCGAAGCAGGCCGCCACCACCGGCAGGCTCATCAGCGCGCCGCCCATCACCACCAGTGCGTCGGTCTCGCCGGTGGTTTCGAGCGCGTCCTTCAGGCGCTCGGGGTACTTCTTGCTGTCCTTGAACTTCAGCGCGTCGACCGGCAGCACCTCCTGGCCGATCTCGTAGCGGCCCTCGGCGTCGAGGAAGGCGTCGAGCCGCGCGCGCGCGCCTATGCGGTGGTGGTGGCCGCACTTCGGGCAGACGTTGACGTTCTGCTCCAGGTCGGTCTTGTAGAGCACCGTCTCGCACGACGGACACTTGATCCACAGGCCCTCGGGCACCGTGCGGCGTTCGCTGGGGTCGGTGGGCTGGATCTTCGGGGGCAGCAGTTTCTCGAGCCAGCTCATGGTGTCTGTCCTTTCACGAGTCGAGGGCGGCGCGTATGCCGCCGATGAAGTCCGCCGCGGCCGCGGCCACGCCTTGGCGCTCGCAGGCTTCGAGCCGCTGCACGAGCGCCGAGCCGATCACCACCGCGTCGGAGACCGCGGCCACCGCGCGCGCCGTGGCCGCGTCGCGGATGCCGAAGCCCACGCCCACCGGCAGCTTCACGTGCTGCCGGATGCGCGGCAGCATCGCCGCCACCGCCGTGGTGTCGAGGTGGCCGGCGCCGGTCACGCCCGTGAGCGACACATAGTAGACGTAGCCGCTGGCGATGCGGCCCACGTCCTTCATGCGCTGCTCGGTGGAGGTGGGCGCGAGCAGGAAGATCATGTCCAGCCCGGCGTCGCGCAGCAGCGCGGCGAAGGCCTCGCATTCCTCGGGCGGGTAGTCGACGACGAGCACGCCGTCGACACCGGCCGCCTTCGCGTCGGCGGCGAAGCGCTCGACGCCGTAGCGCTCGACCGGGTTGGCGTAGCCCATCAGCACCACCGGCGTGCGCTCGTCGTGCCTGCGGAACTCGCGCACGATGGCCAGCACCTGCCCCATGCCGATGCCGCGCGCCAGCGCGCGCTCGGAGGCCTTCTGGATCACCGGGCCGTCGGCCATCGGGTCGGAGAAGGGCACACCCAGCTCGATCACGTCGGCGCCGGCTTTCGCCATCGCGACCATGATGTCGACCGTCGCATCGGCGAACGGATCGCCAGCGGTCACGTAGGGAATCAGCGCCTTGCGGCCGCGTGCCTGGAGAGCTGTGAAGGTGGCGGCGATGCGGCTCATGACAGCCCCTTCACCAGCGGCGCGCCGGAGAGCGCCGCCACCGTGTTGATGTCCTTGTCGCCGCGACCGGAGAGGTTGACCAGCAGGTGCTGGTCGGGCCGCATCGTCGGCGCCAGCTTCATCGCGTAGGCCACCGCATGGCTCGATTCGAGTGCCGGGATGATGCCCTCGGTGCGGCACAGGCGGTGGAAGGCGGCCAGCGCCTCGTCGTCGGTGATGCCCACGTACTCGGCGCGGCCGATGTCGTGCAGGTAGGCGTGCTCGGGGCCGACGCCGGGGTAGTCCAGGCCGGCGGAGATCGAGTGCGTCTCGATGATCTGGCCGTTGGCGTCCTGCAGCAGGTAGGTGCGGTTGCCGTGCAGCACGCCGGGCGTGCCGGCGCTGATCGAGGCGGCGTGCCTGCCGCTCGCGAGCCCGAGGCCGGCGGCCTCGACGCCGATCAGCCGCGTGCCCTCGTGCGGGATGTACGGATAGAAGATGCCCATCGCGTTGCTGCCGCCGCCGACGCAGGCGATCACCGCATCCGGCTGGCGACCGATGGCCTCGGGCATCTGCACCAGGCATTCGTCGCCGATCACGCGCTGGAAGTCGCGCACCATCGCCGGATACGGGTGCGGGCCGGCCACCGTGCCGATGATGTAGAAGGTATTCTCGACGTTGGTCACCCAGTCGCGCAGCGCTTCGTTGAGCGCGTCCTTCAGCGTCTTCGAGCCGCTCTCCACCGGCACCACCGTCGCGCCCAGCAGGTGCATGCGGTAGACGTTGGGCGCCTGGCGCTTGACGTCCTCGCTGCCCATGTAGACCACGCACTCCATGCCGTAGCGCGCGCAGATCGTCGCCGTCGCCACGCCGTGCTGGCCGGCGCCGGTTTCGGCGATCACGCGCGGCTTGCCCATGCGCCGCGCCAGCATCGCCTGGCCGATGGTGTTGTTCACCTTGTGCGCGCCGGTGTGGTTGAGGTCTTCGCGCTTGAAGTGGATCTGCGCGCCGCCGAGTTCGCGGCTCAGGCGCTGCGCGTGGTAGACCGGCGTCGGCCGGCCGACGTAGTGCGCCAGCTCGTGGCGGAATTCGGCCATGAAGGCCGGATCGTTGCGCGCCGCGTCGTAGGCGGCTTTCAGTTCATCGAGCGCGTGGGTCAGCGTCTCGGCGACGAAGCTGCCGCCATAGACGCCGAAGTGCCCGCGCTCGTCGGGCTGCTGGTAGTTCAACATGGTGCTGGAAGGATTCAGGTCTCGGAGTCGGCGATGCGGGCATCGGCCTCGCGCACCGCTTCGCAGAACCGGCGCATCGCGGCGGCATCCTTGATGCCTTTGGCTGCTTCCACGCCGGAGCTCACGTCAACGGCCCAGGGCCGCACCTGAAGAATGCCCTCGGTCACATTTCCGGCATGCAACCCACCAGACAAAACGACCGGACGGGACACGTTGGCTGGAATGAGAGACCAATCGAAGACCTTTCCGCCGCCGCCGTACCCCTCGACATGCGCGTCGAGCAGGATGGCCTGGGCGCTCGGGAATCGGGAGGCGAAGTCTACCAAATCGAGCCCGGGCGCCATCCGGGCGGCGCGCAGGTAGGGCCGGCCGGCCGCTTCGCAGTCGGCGCGGCTCTCGTCGCCGTGGAACTGCAGCACCGCGTGCGGCAGCGCGTCCCGCGCCGCGTCGATCTCGTCGCGCGATGCGTTGACCAGCAGCGCCACCGGCGTCACGAAGGGCGGCAGGCGCCGCGCCAGCTCGGCGGCACGCGCCGCGCCGACGCAGCGCGGGCTCTTCGGATAGAGCACGAAGCCGACCGCGTCGGCGCCCGCGGCGACGGCGGCGTCGAGGTCGGCCTCGCGCGTCAGGCCGCAGATCTTGATGCGGGTGCGTTCGGGGAGCATCGGGGTGCGGGCCTCAGGGCAGCCAGTCCATCGCCGCCGTGGTCTCTGGCAGGGCGAGGGCCGCATCGTAGTACGGCCCGGCGAAGTACAGCCCGTCGGCCGGGAAGGTCGGCGCGGCCAGGCTGCGGTCGCGCGAGGCCAGCACGCCGGCGAGCCAGCTTGCGTCGCGTGTGCCCGCACCCACCGCGACCAGGCAGCCGAGGAGGTTGCGCACCATGTGGTGCAGGAAGGCGCTGGCCTCGAACTCGAAGCGCCAGTACGCGCCGCGTTTGTCGATGTGGATGCGGCGCAGCGTCTTGACCGGCGAGGCCGCCTGGCACTCGGCCGAGCGGAAGGCCGAGAAGTCGTGTTCGCCGATCAGCGCCTGCGCCGCCGTGCGCATCGCCTCGCCGTCGAGCGCGCGAAAGCTCCAGCCCACCAGCCCGGCCTCCAGCGCCGGCCGCACCGGCGACTCGCGCATCACGTAGACGTAGCGCCGCCCCAGCGCGCTGTTGCGGGCGTGGAAGCGCTCGTCGACCGGCCGGCACCATTCGACGGCGATGTCGTCGGGCAGGAAGCGGTTGGTGCCGCGCACCCACGAGAAGGGCTCGCGGCTCGCCTCGGTGTCGAGGTGCACCACCTGGTTCAGCGCGTGCACGCCGGCATCGGTACGGCCGGCGCACATCACGCGCACCGGCACGTCGAGGAACTGCGCGAGCGCGGCTTCCAGCCGGTCCTGCACGGTGTTGCCGCCGGGCTGGCTCTGCCAGCCCTGGTAGGCGCTGCCGCGGTAGCTGACGCCGAGGGCGACCCTCATCGGGAACCGGGCGCCGCGCGGCGCCCGGGCCTCGTCAGCCGAGCTGTTCGAGCATGCCCTGGGCCTTGGACTTCAACGCGCCCGAGGCCTTGGACACGACTTCCTGCAGCAGGTCGCGCGCGCCTTCCATGTCGCCGATCTGGCGGAACTCCTCGGCCAGCTCGAGCTTGCGCGACAGCGGATCGGCCGATTCGTCGTCGTCGAAGCCGGACAGGCCGGATTCGCCGAAGCTCGACGGCACGGTGTTCGGCGCCGACGCCGCGTGCGCCGCGGCGCTGTCGGCCGGCAGGTCGAGGTCGAGCGAGATGCCGCCGAGGTCGAACTCGACCGCCGCGGGCGCGCTGGCCGGCGCGGCGGCGGGCGTCGACAGGTCGGGCAGCGACAGGTCGGTATCGAAGTCGAGCGACGCCCCGGCGGCCGGCGGCGCGGCGGGGGCCGGCGGCTCGGGCTCGGCCGACACGCTGCCGCCACCGCCGATGTCCAGATCCAGGTCGACGCCGTCGTCCGGCGGCGCCGGGCGCGTGTCGAGCGCCGACGCGGCGTACTGCGAGGGCGACGGCAGCACCGACTGCGGCATCGTGCTGGCGCCCAGCGGCTCGATCACCTGGCCCGAGGCCGACACGCCGGCGGCCGGCATGCCGCCGGGCTGGTAGAGCGGGTTCTCCGGGTCGATCTGCGCGCCGAGTTCCTGCGCCTTGGCCCAGTCCTCGCCCTGCCCGTGGGTCAGCGAGAAGAGCTGCGTGGCGAGCAGTTCGAAGCCCTTGGTGTCGCGCCGCTTGGCGTAGACCTCGAGCAGCTTGGTGCGGATCGCCATGCGCTCGGGGTTGCCGCGCATCGCTTCCTTCAGGATCTCCTCGGCCTGCAGGTCGCGGCCGTAGGCGAGGTAGACGTCGGCCTCGGCCACCGGATCGACGTCGCCGATCGCGTCGAGCTGGCTCAGCGAGTAGCTCATCGACGACGAGTTGCCGCCGGCATCGCGCGTGTCGATGCGCTGGCCACCGCTGGCGCCGAAGAACGAATCGGGTTGCAGGCGGCTTTCGAGGAAGGAGGTCTCGCCGCTGTCCTTCTTGCTGCGCCGCGTGAAGCGGTAGATGCCCAGGCCGGCCAGCGCCGCGATCAGGACGCCGCCGAGGGCCAGCAGGAGCGGGTTGTCGTCGAGCAGCGAGGCGAAGAAGCCCGGCTCCTCCTTCTGCACGGCCACCGGGGCCGGCTTGGGCGGCGGCGGCGCAACCACCGCGGAGGCCGGCTCGGCGACGGCCACGGCCGAGGCCGCTTCCGACGCGGCGGGTTCGGCCACCAGCGTGGGCAGCTCGGCCGAGGCCGGCGCCGCCGGGGCCGAGGCGACCACCGGCGCGGGTTCGGGCGCCGCCACCGGCGCCGGCGCGCTGGCCGGCGCGGGCACGGCGACCACCGGCGGCGTCACCGGCACCGTGACGGCCGGCAGCGATGCGGCGGCCGATGCCACGGCCGCAGCCGCGGCGGCGGGCGCACCCGCGCCGGCGGCCTTGGTCTTGGCGGCTTCGTCGCCCAGCTTCTTCAGTTCGGCGACGTTCTTCGACAGCTCGGCCACGCGCGTGGCGGCGTCCTTCTTCTCGGCGCCCTTGGCGATCTGTTCCTCGGCCTTGGCCGAGGCGGCGCCCTTGCTGAGCGTGAGCTTGTCGGGCGCCGGCGCGGCGGCCTGCTTGCTGTCCTGCACCTCGGTCTGCACCGTGCCGGTGGCCTGGCGCGCCGGGCCGCTGTCGCGCGCCGCCGGCACCGCGCCGGCCAGGCGCTGGCGATAGGCGCCGAAGTCGGCGCTCTGCGCCTGGATCAACTGGCGCGCCTCGGACGGCGACACCGCCTGCGCGCTCTCCGCGCTCGGCACGTCGAGCACTACGCCCGCCTTCAGGCGGTTCATGTTGTTGCCGACGAAGGCGTCCGGATTGGCCTTGAACAGCGAGACCAGCATCTGGTCGAGCGACACGCCCGGCCGCTGCGTCTTGCCGGCGATGCGCGACAGCGTGTCGCCGGCGCGCACCTTGTACTCGTCGATGCCGGCGCCGCTGCTGGCCGACACGGCCGGCGCCTGGCGCGGCTCGGGTGCCGGGCGCGTCGCGCGCGGGGTCGGCGGCAGCGGCGTGGCGGGCGGCGGCGCGGCGGCGATCACCGGCGCCGTGGTGGTCGCCGCCGGGGCGGGCGCGGGCGCGCGCGCGACGACCGGCGGATCGAGCAGCAGGGTGTACTCGCGCACCAGGCGGCCGCTGGACCACGCGATGTCGAGGATCACGTCGATGAAGGGCTCCTGCACGGCGCGGTCGCTGCTCAGGCGCAGGTAGTGCCTGCCGTCGGCGCGGCGTTGCAACTCGACGCGGGTGGCGGCCAGCACGGCGTTGTAGTCGACGCCCGCCGCCTTGTAGGCCTCCGGGTTGGCCACTTTCACGAGCAGCGTGCCCGCCTCGTCCGGCGTGATGCTGGTGACGTCGATCTCGGCCCGCAGCGCCTCACCCAGTGCCGATTGCACGGAAAGCCTGCCCAGACCCAGCGCGTACGCATTCGATGCGGCCAGCCAGAGGGCGGCTGCTGCCACACCGGTCAGGGCAAAGCGCCCCGAGAAGGTCGAGTTTGATTTCAAGGCGTCTCCCAAGAGGACCGAACGGCGCATGCGTGCCACAAAATCACAATAACATCAACAGGATACGAAAACAAGCTCATGCATTGGCTGATATTCGCGCCAGTGTGCATGCACTCCGCGTCGTCGTGAGAAATGTTGCAGCGCGCCAACGAGGCTTTGTAGGTATTCGACAGCGCGCCCGGCCTCAGGCCTCGACCAGGATGCGCAGCATGCGCCGCAGCGGCTCGGCCGCGCCCCACAGCAACTGGTCGCCGATCGTGAAGGCGCCCAGGTACTGCGGCCCCATCGCCAGCGTGCGGATGCGGCCGACCGGAATCGTCAGCGTGCCGGTCACCGCCACCGGCGTCAGGTCGCGCAGCGTCGCCTCGCGCGTGTTGGGCACCACTTTCACCCAGGCGTTGTCGGCGGCGATCATCGCCTCGACCTCGGCCGGCGGCACGTCCTTCTTCAGCTTGAACATCAGCGCCTGCGAATGGCAGCGCATCGCGCCGACGCGCACGCAGAAACCGTCCACCGGCACGGCCGGCGCGCCGAAACCCTCGCCCTGGCCCAGGATCTTGTTGGTCTCGGCGCCGCCCTTCCATTCCTCGCGCGACACGCCGTTGCCCAGGTCCTTGTCGATCCAGGGGATCAGCGAGCCGCCCAGCGGCACGCCGAAATTCGCAGTCTCGGCTTCGCTCAGCGCACGTTGCTTGGCGACGAGCCTGCGGTCGATCTCGAGGATCGCGCTCTTCGGGTCGTCGAGCAGCGGCCTGACCTCGGCGTTGAGCGTGCCGAACTGCGTCAGCAGCTCGCGCATGTGCTGCGCGCCGCCGCCGGAAGCGGCCTGGTAGGTCATCGTCGACATCCACTCGACCAGCCCGGCCTTGTACAGCGCGCCCACGCCCATCAGCATGCAGCTCACGGTGCAGTTGCCGCCGATCCAGTTGCGCCCGCCCTTGGCGAGCGCGTTCTCGATCACCGGCATGTTGACCGGGTCGAGCACGATGACCGCGTCGTCCTTCATGCGCAGCGTGGACGCCGCGTCGATCCAGTGGCCCTTCCAGCCCGCCGCGCGCAGCTTGGGGAACACCTCGGCGGTGTAGTCGCCGCCCTGCGCGGTGACGATGATCTCGCAGCGCTTGAGCGCCTCGATGTCGTAGGCGTCCTCGAGCGTCTTCTCGTTCTTCGCCATCGCCGGCGCCGCGCCGCCGGCGTTGCTGGTGCTGAAGAACACCGGCTCGATGTGGGCGAAGTCGCCCTCGGCCTGCATGCGTTCCAGCAGCACGGAGCCGACCATGCCGCGCCAGCCGACCAATCCCGTGAGTCTCATCGTCGTCGCCCTTTTGCTTGAAGTTGAAGTGGAAACCTTCGCAGCCCCCGGATCGCTTCGCCGGGGATGGGGCGAGACGAACCGGAGCCGAACTAGCTCTTGGTAATGGTGGTTTTGCCGCCGGTCAGCGCGGCGACCACGGCGTCGCCCATCGCGCGCGTGCCGACCTTCGTGCAGCCGTCCGACCAGATGTCCGCGGTGCGCAGCCCCGAGGCGAGCACGCGCTGCACGGCCGACTCGATGCGGTCGGCGGCCTCGGGCTGGTTCAGGGAGAAGCGGAGCATCATGGCCACGGACAGGATTGTAGCCAGCGGGTTTGCGAGATCCTTACCGGCGATGTCGGGCGCGCTGCCGTGGCTGGGCTCGTACAGGCCGCGGCCGCGTTCGTTCAGCGACGCCGACGGCAACATGCCGATCGAGCCGGTCAGCATCGCCGCCTCGTCCGAGAGGATGTCGCCGAACATGTTGCCGGTGACCAGCACGTCGAACTTCTTCGGCGCCTTGACGAGCTGCATCGCCGCGTTGTCGACGTACATGTGCTCCAGCTCGACGTCGGGGTACTGCGCGTGCACCTCGGTCACCACGTCCTTCCAGAACTGGAAGGTCTCCAGCACGTTGGCCTTGTCGACGCTGGTGACCTTCCGGCCGCGCTTGCGCGCCGCCTGGAAGGCGACGTGCGCGATGCGCTCGATCTCCGGGCGCGAGTAGCGCATCGTGTCGAAGGCCTCGGGCGCGCCCTGGAAGGCGCCGTCGGGCGCTTCGCGGCGGCCGCGCGGCTGGCCGAAGTAGATGTCGCCGGTCAGCTCGCGGATGATCAGGATGTCCAGCCCCGCCACCAGCTCGGGCTTGAGGCTGGACGCATGCGTGAGCTGCTCGTAGCAGATCGCCGGGCGGAAGTTGGCGAACAGGCCGAGGCTCTTGCGCAGCCCGAGGATGGCCTGCTCGGGGCGCAGCGCGCGCTCGAGCTTGTCGTACTTCCAGTCGCCCACCGCGCCGAACAGCACCGCGTCGGCCTCCCGGGCGAGCTTCAGCGTCGCCTCGGGCAGCGGGTGGCCGCTGGCCTCGTAGGCCGCGCCGCCCACCGGCGCGGTCTCGGTCTCGAAGCGCAGGTCGAGGCAGCCCATCACGCGCTGGGCCTGCGCGACGATCTCGGTGCCGATGCCGTCGCCCGGCAGGATGGCGATCTTCAAGCGGATGTCCTTCGGGGTCAGAGGGTGTGGGCGAGCCAGGGCTTCTGCATCAGCCGCTCGGCCTCGAAGGCGCGGATCTTGTCGGCGTGGCGCAGCGTCAGGCCGATGTCGTCGTAGCCGCCGAGCAGGCAGTACTTGCGGAATGGCGTGATCTCGAACGGCAGTTCTTCGCCGTCGGGCTTGCCGACCACCTGGCGCGCCAGGTCGACGCTGAGCTGGTAACCGGGGAAAGCCGCCACCTCGTCGAACAGCCGGCCCACCTGCGCCTCGCCCAGCACGATGGGCAGCAGGCCGTTCTTGAAGCAGTTGCTGAAGAAGATGTCGGCGTAGCTCGGCGCGACGATGGCGCGGAAGCCGTACTGGTCGAGCGCCCACGGCGCGTGCTCGCGCGACGAGCCGCAGCCGAAGTTCTTGCGCGCCAGCAGGATGGACGCGCCCTGGTAGCGCGGCTGGTTGAGCACGAAGTCGGGGTTGGGCTTGCGCCGGGCCGGATCCTGGCCGGGCTCGCCGCGGTCGAGGTAGCGCCACTCGTCGAACAGGTTCGGGCCGAAGCCCGAACGCTTGATCGACTTGAGGAACTGCTTCGGGATGATCGCGTCGGTGTCGACGTTCTCGCGGTCGAGCGGCGCGACCAGCCCCTTGTGGACGGTGAAGGCCTGCATGCCGGCGGTTTACTTCTTCTTGGCGGCGTCTTCGATCTTCTCGCCGCCCTTCTGGATGTCCTTGCCGACACCTTCGACGGTGTTGCAGCCGGCCAGCAGGTAGAGCGAGGCGAGGCAGGCGAACAGGATGCGCTTCATGGTACAGAGTCTCCTTGGGTGGGTGAAAACACCGTCAGGCGATGCGCCGGACGTCGACGAAATGACCTTCGATCGCGGCCGCCGCGGCCATCGCCGGGCTGACCAGGTGGGTGCGGCCGCCGGCGCCCTGGCGGCCCTCGAAATTGCGGTTCGAGGTGGAGGCGCAGCGCTCGCCCGGCTCGAGGCGGTCGGCGTTCATCGCCAGGCACATCGAGCAGCCCGGCTCGCGCCATTCGAAGCCGGCGGCCTTGAAGACCTCGTGCAGCCCTTCGCGCTCGGCCTGCGCCTTGACCACGCCCGAGCCCGGCACCACCAGCGCCAGCTTGACGTTGGCCGCCACGCGCCCGCCGAGCTTGCGCACCACCGCGGCGGCCTCGCGCAGATCTTCGATGCGCGAGTTGGTGCACGAGCCGATGAAGACCTTGTCGACCACGATGTCGGCGATCGGCTTGTTCGGCTCCAGCGCCATGTACTGCAGCGCGCGCTCCATCGCGCTGCGGCGTCCGGCGTCCTTCTCGCGGTCGGGGTCGGGCACGCGGTCCTCGATCGACAGCACCATCTCCGGCGAGGTGCCCCAGGTGACCTGCGGGCGGATCTGCGCCGCGTCGAGCTCGACCACCGCGTCCCACGGCGCGTCGTCGTCGGAGCGCAACGTGCGCCAGTAGGCCACCGCCTGCTCCCACTCGACGCCGGAAGGCGAGAACGGCCGGCCCTTGACGTAGCCGATGGTGGTCTCGTCGACGGCCACCAGCCCGGCGCGCGCGCCGGCCTCGATCGCCATGTTGCACACCGTCATGCGCCCTTCCATCGACAGCGCGCGGATCGCCGAGCCGCCGAACTCGATGGTGTAGCCGGTACCGCCGGCGGTGCCGATGCGGCCGATGATCGCCAGCACGACGTCCTTGGCCGAGCAGCCGCGCGCCAGCGTGCCATCGACCTTGACCAGCATGTTCTTCGCCTTCTTGGCCAGCAGCGTCTGCGTGGCCAGCACGTGCTCGACCTCGCTGGTGCCGATGCCGTGCGCCAGCGCGCCGAAGGCGCCGTGCGTGGACGTGTGCGAGTCGCCGCACACCACCGTCATGCCCGGCAGCGTGGCGCCCTGCTCCGGCCCGATCACGTGCACGATGCCCTGGCGCTTGTCGAGGAAGGGGAAGAAGGCCGCCGCGCCGAAGGCCTTGATGTTGGCGTCCAGCGTCGTGACCTGCTGCTTGGAGGTCGGGTCGACGATGCCGTCGTAGCCCAGCTCCCAGCCGGTGGTCGGCGTGTTGTGGTCGGCCGTCGCGACGATCGAGCTGACGCGCCACGGCTTGCGGCCCGCCAGGCGCAGGCCCTCGAAAGCCTGCGGGCTGGTGACTTCGTGCACCAGGTGGCGGTCGATGTAGAGCACCGAGGTGCCGTCTTCCTCGGTGTGGACGACGTGCTCGTCCCAGATCTTGTCGTACAGCGTGCGTGGCATGGGGCTTCGCGGGAGGGTCGGCGGGTCGACCCGTGATTTTAGGCGTTCGCCAAACAAAAGGCCCCGGCGCGCGCCGGGGCCCCTGCCGAGCGGGCGGGCCGGGTCAGCCGCGCTGCGCGATCGGCTTGACGTCGCGCCGCGGCGAGCCGGCGTAGAGCTGGCGCGGGCGGCCGATCTTGTACTCGGGGTCGGCGATCATCTCGTTGAGCTGAGCGATCCAGCCGACCGTGCGCGCCAGCGCGAAGATCGCGGTGAACAACTGCACCGGGATGCCGATCGCGCGCTGCACGATGCCCGAGTAGAAGTCGACGTTCGGGTACAGCTTGCGCGCGACGAAGTACTCGTCCTCCAGCGCGATCTTCTCCAGCGCCATCGCCAGCTTGAACAGCGGGTCGTTGTGCAGGCCCAGCGCGGTCAGCACCTCGTGGCAGGTCTCGCGCATCAGCTTGGCGCGCGGGTCGTAGTTCTTGTAGACGCGGTGGCCGAAGCCCATCAGCTTGACGTTGGAGTTCTTGTCCTTCACCTGCTTGATGAACTCGCCGATCTTCTCGACGCCGCCGTTGCGCTGGATGTCCTCCAGCATGTTCAGCGCCGCCTCGTTGGCGCCGCCGTGCGCCGGGCCCCACAGGCAGGCCACGCCGGCGGCGATGGCCGCGAACGGGTTGGTGCCCGACGAGCCGCACAGCCGCACCGTCGAGGTGCTGGCGTTCTGCTCGTGGTCGGCGTGCAGGATGAAGATGCGGTCCAGCGCGCGCACCAGCACGTCGTTCGGCACGTACTCCTCGCAGGGCGTGGCGAACATCATGCGCATGAAGTTCGCGCTGTACGACAGCTCGTTGCGCGGGTAGATGAAGGGCTGGCCGACGCCGTACTTGTAGGCCATCGCCACCAGCGTCGGCATCTTGGCGATCAGGCGGATCGCCGCCACCTCGCGGTGCTGCGCGTTGTTGATGTCGGTGCTGTCGTGATAGAAGGCCGACAGCGCGCCGACCAGGCCGGTCATCACCGCCATCGGGTGCGCGTCGCGGCGGAAGCCGCGCAGGAAGAACTGCATCTGCTCGTTGACCATCGTGTGGTTGGTCACGAGCTTGTGGAAGTCCTTCTGCTGCGCCGCGTTGGGCAGGTCGCCCTTGAGCAGCAGGTAGCAGGTGTCGAGGAAGTCGCACTTCTCGGCGAGCTGCTCGATCGGGTAGCCGCGGTACAGCAGCTCGCCCTTGTCGCCGTCGATGTAGGTGATCGTCGAGTTGCACGACGCCGTCGACAGGAAGCCCGGGTCGTAGGTGAACTTGCCGGTCTGGGCGTACAGCTTGCGGATGTCGATCACGTCCGGGCCGATCGAGCCCTTGTAGATCGGCAGCTCCATGTTCGGGCTGCCGTCCGAGAACGACAGGGTGGCTTTGACGTCGGACGGAGTCATGGTCGGTTCCTTGTGAGGCGGTTCGGATTGAGGACGGGCTCGTCGTCTCCATCGGCGGGGCTCGTTCGTCCCTCGTTCGTCTTCTTGTCGTTGTCTTGTCGGCTCGGCGCGCGCGGCGCGGTGCGCATCAGCCCGAGCACCTCGATCACGTCGTCGCGCGCCAGCTCGCCCTCGGGCTCCTTGCGGCGCAGCAGCAGGTCGAGCAGGTCGTTGTCGGCCAGCTCCATCAGCGCCGCCATGCCCTCGGCCTGGCGCTCGGTGACGCGGCCGGCGCGGCTCTCGAAGAAGCGCGCGACGAACAGGTCGTTCTCCAGCAGCCCGCGGCGGCAGCGCCAGCGCAGCTTGGACAGGGCCCGTTCGTCGATCACCTCGTGCATGGCGATGCAGCGGTCACACCGCGCGGCGGACCATCAGCTCCTTGATCTTGCCGATCGCCTTGGTCGGGTTCAGGCCCTTGGGGCAGACGTCGACGCAGTTCATGATGGTGTGGCAGCGGAACAGGCGGTACGGGTCTTCGAGGTTGTCGAGCCGCTCGCCGGTGCCCTGGTCGCGGCTGTCGGCGATGAAGCGGTAGGCCTGCAGCAGCCCGGCGGGCCCGACGAACTTGTCGGGGTTCCACCAGAAGCTCGGACACGAGGTGCTGCAGCTCGCGCACAGGATGCACTCGTACAGGCCGTTGAGCTCGTCGCGCTCCTCGGGCGACTGCCAGCCGCTCCTTCTCGGGCGGCGGCTCGTCGTTGACGAGGTAGGGCTTGATCGAGTGGTACTGCTTGAAGAACTGCGTCATGTCGACGATCAGGTCGCGGATCACCGGCAGGCCGGGCAGCGGCTTGAGCACGACGACGTCGGGCAGCGTGCGCATGTTGGTCAGGCACGCCAGGCCGTTCTTGCCGTTGATGTTCATCGCGTCCGAGCCGCACACGCCCTCGCGGCAGGAGCGGCGGAAGCTCAGGCTGGGGTCGACCTGCTTGAGCTTGATCAGCGCGTCGAGCAGCATGCGCTCGCTGCCGTCGAGCTCGACCTCGAGGGTCTGCATGCGCGGCTTGGCGTCGGTATCGGGGTCGTAGCGGTAGATCTGGAAGACGCGCTTGGTCATGTCGATCTTTCGGAGGTCAGAACGTGCGAACCTTGGGCGGAACCGATTCGGTGGTCAGCGGCTGCATGTTCACCGGCTTGTACTCGAGGCGGTTGCCCTCGCTGTACCACAGCGTGTGCTTCAGCCACTCGGTGTCGTTGCGGCCGTTCGGGTGCTCGGGCGTGTCGGCGTAGTCGTCGACGGTGTGCGCGCCGCGGCTTTCCTTGCGCGCAGCCGCCGAGATCATCGTCGCCAGCGCGGCCTCCATCAGGTTCTCGACTTCCAGCGCCTCGATGCGCGCGGTGTTGAAAACCTTGGACTTGTCGGCCAGGTGGATGCCCTTGGCGCGCTCGGCGACTTCCTTGACCTTGGCCACGCCCTCGTCCATCACCGCCTGCGTGCGGAACACGCCGGCGTGCTGCTGCATGCAGCGGCGCAGGTCGTTGGCGACGTCCTGCGCGTACTCGCCGCTGCTGCTCTTCTCGTACTTGGCCAGGCGCGCCAGCGTGCGGTCGGCGGCGTCCTTCGGCAGCGGCTTGTGCGCGCGGTTCTTCAGCCCGGCGTCGACGATGTGGTTGCCCGCGGCGCGGCCGAACACCAGCAGGTCGAGCAGCGAGTTGGTGCCCAGCCGGTTGGCGCCGTGCACGCTGACGCACGAGCACTCGCCCACCGCGTACAGCCCGTTGACCACGGCGTTGTGCACGCCACCGTTCGGCACGACGACCTGGCCGTGCACGTTGGTCGGGATGCCGCCCATCTGGTAGTGGATGGTCGGCACCACCGGGATCGGCTCCTTGGTGATGTCGACGTTGGCGAAGTTGTGGCCGATCTCGAACACGCTGGGCAGGCGCTTGAGGATGGTCTCGGCGCCCAGGTGCGTCATGTCGAGCACCACGTAGTCCTTGTTCGGGCCGCAGCCGCGCCCTTCCTTGATCTCCTGGTCCATGCAGCGCGAGACGAAGTCGCGCGGCGCCAGGTCCTTCAGCGTCGGCGCGTAGCGCTCCATGAAGCGCTCGCCCTTGTCGTTGCGCAGGATCGCGCCCTCGCCGCGGCAGCCCTCGGTCAGCAGCACGCCGGCGCCGGCCACGCCGGTGGGGTGGAACTGCCAGAACTCCATGTCCTCCAGCGGGATGCCGGCGCGCGCGGCCATGCCCAGGCCGTCGCCGGTGTTGATGAAGGCATTGGTGCTGGCGGCGAAGATGCGCCCCGCGCCGCCGGTGGCCAGCAGCACGGTCTTGGCCTCGAAGACGTGCAGCTCGCCGGTTTCCATCTCGAGCGCGGTGACGCCGACCACGTCGCCCTCGGCGTCGCGGATCAGGTCGAGCGCCATCCACTCGACGAAGAAGTTGGTGCGCGACTTGACGTTCTGCTGGTACAGCGTGTGCAGCATCGCGTGGCCGGTGCGGTCGGCCGCGGCGCAGGCGCGCTGCACCGGCTTCTCGCCGTAGTTGGCGGTGTGGCCGCCGAACGGGCGCTGGTAGATCGTGCCGTCGGGGTTGCGGTCGAACGGCATGCCGAAGTGCTCGAGCTCGTAGACGACCTTGGGCGCCTCGCGGCACATGAACTCGATCGCGTCCTGGTCGCCGAGCCAGTCGGAGCCCTTGACGGTGTCGAAGAAGTGGTAGTGCCAGTTGTCCTCGCTCATGTTGCCGAGCGAGGCGCCTATGCCGCCCTGCGCGGCGACGGTGTGCGAGCGCGTCGGGAACACCTTGGACAGCACGGCGACGTTCAGGCCGGCGCGCGCCAGTTGCAGCGAGGCGCGCATGCCGGAGCCGCCGGCGCCGACGATGACGACGTCGAACTTGCGCTTCGAGACGTTGAGGGAGCTCATGGAATCACAGTCTCCAAAGGACCTGGATGGCCCAGCCGGCGCAGCCCGTCAGCCAGACGATGGTGAACACCTGCAGCGCGAGGCGGATCGCCACCGGCTTGATGTAGTCCATCCACACGTCGCGCATGCCGACCCACACGTGGTACAGCAGCGCGACGATCACGACGAAGGTCAGCACCTTCATCCACTGGTGGCTGAAGATGCCGGCCCACTTGTCGTAGCCCATCTCGCCGGGCAGCAGGACCTGCACGATCAGCGCGAGCGTGAACAGCGCCATCAGCGCCGCGGTGACGCGCTGCGCGAGCCAGTCGCGCAGGCCGTAGTGCGCGCCGACGACGGTGCGCTTCGATCCGTAATTCTGTGCCATCGCGGACGCCCTCAGAAGAACAGTTTGTAGCCCAGCGCCAGCGTCAGCAGCACGCTGACCGCGAGCGTGGCGATCGCCGAGCTGCGGCCGAACTCCTTGGACACCGCGTGCGTGCCGTCCATCCACAGGTGGCGCAGCCCCGCGATCAGGTGGTGCAGGTAGGCCCAGATCAGGCCCAGCGCGACGAGCTTGAGGAACCAGCCGGGGATGAAGCCGACGCCCGCGGCGAAGGCCGAGCGGAACACGTCGTAGGAGACCTCGGAGGTCACGCTGGCGTCGAACATCCAGATGATGAACGGCATCAGCAGGAACATCAGCACGCCGCTGATGCGATGCAGGATCGACACGATGGCCGCCACCGGCATCCGGTACGCGACGATCTGGGTGACGTGGATGTTGCGGAACTCCGGCCGCGGCTTGAGTGTGTCTGCCATGCCCAACCCTGTTCAGTGAGGATGTAATCGACGCGAAACCAGATGATTCTATTGCACCGCAACAGGCTTTCGCCGTGCTTGCGCGCCCGCGCCGGCTGCGTTCGATCAATGCATCGGCATCAGCTCAGCTCGTTGCGGTAATGGTGCGCGCTGGTGTTGTACAGGCCGCGGCGCAGCTCGACCGGCCTGTCGTCGTAGCTCAGCGACAGCCGCTCCACCGACAGCAGCGGCGTGCCCGGCGCCACCGCCAGCAGCTCGGCCGCCTGGCCCTCGGCCGCGACGGCGCGGATCTTCTCCTCGGCGCGGATCATGCGCACGCCGAACTCCGATTCGAACAGGCCGTACATCGGCCCGCGGTAACCCGACAGCTTCTCGGCGCTCAGCCCCTTGAACGGCGCGGCCGGCAGCCAGATCTCGTCGAACACCACCGGCGCGCCGCGCAGCGACAGCACGCGCTTGACCTGGATCGCCGCGTCGCCCGAGCGCAGGCCGAGCACGCGCGCCACGTCGGCCGGCGCGCGCAGGCGCCGGCAGTCGATGAACTGGCGCTGCGTGCCGCCGCCGGCCTCGCCGTCGTCGCTGTGCAAGCGCAGGAAGCGGTACTGCGTGGTCTGCTCGGCGTGCGTGGCGACGAAGGTGCCCTTGCCCTGGCGGCGCACCAGCAGGTTTTCGGTGGCCAGCTCGTCGATCGCCTTGCGCACCGTGCCCTGGCTGACCTTGAAGCGCGCGGCCAGCTCGGTCTCGCTCGGGATCGCCTCGCCGGGGCGCCAGGTGGCGGCCTGCAGCTCGCGCACCATCAGCGCCTTGATCTGCCGGTACAGCGGGCTGAAGGCGGGGCTGGCGAGCTCGGTGGCGGGGGTGGACATGGCCGGATTGCAGCACAACGGGCCGCCATCGTCCACGATCAACTGACAGATGTCTTATAGAAGACATAAGACTCGGGATTCCCCTCGCCGCCGGGCGCCATTCGGCCTACACTCGCGCCCGGATTCCCCTCGACCTCTCCTTCCCCTCTGCCTTTCCGGAGCCCTCCCATGAGCAAGAAACCCGTTCGAGTCGCCGTCACCGGCGCTGCCGGCCAGATCGGCTACGCGCTGCTGTTCCGCATCGCCTCCGGCGAGATGCTGGGCAAGGACCAGCCCGTGATCCTGCAACTGCTGGAAGTGCCCGTCGAAGGCCCGCAGAAGGCGCTCAAGGGCGTGATGATGGAACTCGAGGACTGCGCGTTCCCGCTGCTGCACGGCATGGAGGCGCACAGCGACCCGATGACGGCCTTCAAGGACACCGACTACGCGCTGCTGGTCGGCTCGATGCCGCGCAAGGCCGGCATGGAGCGCGCCGAGCTGCTGGCCATCAACGGCCAGATCTTCATCGGCCAGGGCAAGGCGCTGAACGCCGTGGCCAGCCGCGACGTCAAGGTGCTGGTGGTCGGCAACCCGGCCAACACCAACGCCTGGATCGCGATGAAGAGCGCGCCCGAGCTGAAGCGCGAGAACTTCACCGCGATGCTGCGCCTGGACCACAACCGCGCGCTGAGCCAGATCGCCGCCAAGACCGGCAAGCCGGTGGCCTCGATCAAGAAGCTCGGCGTGTGGGGCAACCACAGCCCGACGATGTACGCCGACTACCGCTTCGCCACCATCGACGGCAAGAGCGTCAAGGACATGATCGGCGACCACGCCTGGAACAAGGACGTGTTCCTGCCCACCGTCGGCAAGCGCGGCGCGGCGATCATCGAGGCGCGCGGCCTGTCGTCGGCCGCCTCGGCCGCCAACGCCGCGATCGACCACATGCGCGACTGGGCGCTGGGCACCCACGGCGAATGGGTCACGATGGGCGTGCCCAGTAACGGCGAATACGGCATCCCGAAGGACGTGATGTTCGGCTACCCGGTCACCTGCGAAGGCGGCAAGTACAAGATCGTCGAGGGCCTGGCGATCGACGCCTTCAGCCAGGAGTGCATAGCCAAGACCCTGGCCGAGCTGCAGGGCGAGCAGGACGGCGTCAAGCACCTGCTGTGACCGGCGCGGCGCGGGGAGCCCGGTGAACGACTGGAACCCCGCGCTGTACCGCCGCTTCGAGGCCGAGCGCACGCGCCCGGCCGCCGAGTTGCTGGCGCGCGTGCCGGAGCTGCCCTCGACGGCGGCGAACGCGGCGCCGCTCGTCGTGGACCTGGGCTGCGGCCCGGGCAACTCCACCGAACTGCTGGCGGCGCGCTACCCCCAGGCGCGGCTGCTCGGGCTGGACAGCTCGGCGGCGATGCTGCAGGCCGCGCGCGAGCGGCTGCCGCGGGCGCGCTTCGAGCTCGGCGACATCGCGCGCTGGACACCCGGGGCGCCGCCGGACCTGATCTTCGCCAACGCGGCGCTGCAATGGGTGCCCGACCACGAGCGCCTGCTGCCGCGCCTGATGGGCCTGCTGGCCCCCGGCGGCGTGCTGGCGGTGCAGGTGCCCGACAACCTCGACGAGCCCAGCCACCGCCTGATGCGCGAAACCGCCGCGGCCGGCCCCTGGGCGGCCCGCATCGGAGACCCGGGCGCCGTGCGCGCGCCGCGCCTGCCGGTGGGCCGCCTCTACGACCTGCTGGCGCCGCGGGCCGCGAGCGTGGACCTCTGGCACACCATCTACCAGCACCCGATGCCCTCGCCGCGCGCCATCGTCGACTGGCTGCGCGGCACCGGGCTGAGGCCCTTCCTGGACCCGCTGCCCGACGCCGAGCAGGCGGCCTTCGTGGCCGACTACGAAGCGCGCATCGCCGCCGCCTACCCGCCGCGCGCCGACGGACAGCGGCTGCTGGCCTTCCCGCGCCTGTTCTACGTGGCCCGCCGCGGCGCGTAGCGCCGGCCGGCAAGGCCCACAATCCGGCCCCATGAGCGCACCCCACCCCCGCCAAGCCCTGTTCGACCCCGGCGAAGTCGCGGCCGGCGATCTGCCGGTGTGCGACCACTACAGCGGCGTCGAGGCGCGCATGCGCAAGAGCCTGGAACTGCAGGCCGAGCTGGGGCCGGTGTTCGACGTCACGCTCGACTGCGAAGACGGCGCGCCGGTCGGCGGCGAGGCCGAGCACGCGCTGCTGTGCGCCGAGCTGGTGATGTCGGCCGCCAACCGCTTCGGCCGCGTCGGCGCGCGGGTGCACCCGGTCGAGCACCCGAGCTTCGGGAACGACGTCGACACGCTGCTGGGACGCGCCGGCGCGCGGCTGGCCTACCTGATGCTGCCCAAGCCGCGCGGCCTGGCCGACGTGCAGCGCGCCGTCGAGCACATCGACCACGCCATCCGCGTCCACGGCCACGGCCGCGCGGTGCCGGTGCACGCGCTGGTCGAGACGCACGGCGCGCTGCGCGAGGTCGACGCGATCGCGGCGCATCCGCGCATCGAGTCGATCTCCTTCGGGCTGATGGACTTCGTCTCGGCGCACCGCGGCGCGATCCCGGCCTCGGCGATGAGCGCCGAGGGCCAGTTCACGCACCCGCTGGTGCGGCGCGCCAAACTGGAGATCGCCGCCGCCTGCCATGCGCACGGCAAGGTGCCCTCGCACTGCGTGGTCACCGAGTTCAAGGACCTGCGCGCGCTCGCCGCGGCCGCCACGCGCGCCGGCCGCGAGTTCGGCTACACGCGCATGTGGAGCATCCACCCCGACCAGGTGCGCACCATCGTCGAGGCCTTCGCGCCCGGCGCCGCCGAGACCGACCTGGCCATCGAGATCCTGCGCGCCGCGCAGGCGGCGCAGTGGGCGCCGATCCGGCACCGCGACACGCTGCACGACCGCGCCAGCTACCGCTACTTCTGGCAGGTGGTCGAGCGCGCCCGGCGCACCGGCCAGCCGCTGCCGGCCGAGGTGCGGCAGGCCTGGTTCGACGCCTGAGCCGGCCCGCGCGGGCGTGGCAGGCGCCACGACCGGCGGGCGCTCCAGGTAGCCACATGTAAGCGCCGGCACGGAGGCGCAGCAATTGGTTGCACGACCGGGCCCGGCGGCCCCATGCTGCGCGCACCGTCACCCGACCCGCGCTTGCGCGCACCGCCATGAACCTGAAGAACACCCTCGCCATCGCCGCCGCCCTCTGCCTGGGCGCCACCGTCGCCGCCGCGCAGACCGCCCCGGCCAAGCCGGCGCCGGCGAAGAAGGCCGCGGCCAAGCCGGCGGCCAAGCCCAAGTCCGCGGCCAAGGCCGAAGCCGAGCCGGCGCCCGCCTCCGCCGAGCAGCTCGCTGCCGCCGAGCGCGTCTACTACGGCACCTACGACTGCGAATTCGGCAAGACCGCGCAGGTCGCCACGCTGCCCAAGTACCCCGGCTACGCCGAGGTCAAGTCGGGCAACCGCACCTGGATGATGAAGCCGGTGGCCTCCAGCACCGGCGCGATCCGCCTGGAAGACCTCAAGGGCCAGTTCCTGGTGCTGCAGATCGCCAACAAGTCGATGCTGTTCGACAGCAAGAGCGGCCAGCGCGTGCTCGACGGCTGCATGAACGCCGAGCAGAAGGCGGTGTCCGCCTCGCTGGCCAAGCAGTAAACCGGCCCGCCCCGCACCCCAGGCCCGCCGCGCGCGGGCCTTTCTTTTGCTTGCGCGCCGAGCGACAGTTCGGCATGCGCGCCGCGCCCCTTCCTCAAGTCTTATATAAGACATAAAATATCGGGGTTTCCCGGATCGCCGATCCCACGACCCCGTTTCGCCCGCCCCACCCCGCCAGCCCATCCAACGGAGCCCTTCATGCTGCAAGCCTATCGCCAACATGCCGCCGAACGCGCCGCCCTCGGCATCCCGCCGCTGCCGCTGGATGCGAAGCAGACCGCCGAGCTGATCGAGCTGATCAAGGCGCCGCCGGCCGGCGAGGACGCCTTCCTGCTGGACCTGCTGACGCACCGCGTGCCGCCGGGCGTGGACGACGCGGCCAAGGTCAAGGCCTCGTTCCTGGCCGCCGTGGCGCACGGCGACATCCGGGTCGGTCTGGTGTCCAAGGCCAAGGCCACCGAGCTGCTGGGCACCATGGTCGGCGGCTACAACGTGCACCCGCTGATCGAGCTGCTCGACGACGCCGAGGTGGCCCCGGTGGCCGCCGACGCGCTGAAGAAGACGCTGCTGATGTTCGACTACTTCAACGACGTGTCCGCCAAGGCCAAGGCCGGCAACGCCAAGGCCCAGGAGGTGATCCAGTCGTGGGCCGACGCCGAGTGGTTCACCAGCCGCCCCAAGGTCGCGCAGAAGATCACCATCACCGTCTTCAAGGTGCCCGGCGAGACCAACACCGACGACCTGTCGCCCGCGCCGGACGCCACCACGCGCCCCGACATCCCGCTGCACTACCTGGCGATGCTGAAGAACACCCGCCCCGACGCGGCCTTCAAGCCCGAGGAAGACGGCAAGCGCGGCCCGATCCAGTTCATCGAAGACCTGAAGAAGAAGGGCCACCTGGTGGCCTACGTGGGCGACGTGGTCGGCACCGGCTCCAGCCGCAAGAGCGCCACCAACTCGGTGATCTGGGCCACCGGCGCCGACATCCCCTTCGTGCCGAACAAGCGCTTCGGCGGCGTCACGCTGGGCGGCAAGATCGCGCCGATCTTCTTCAACACGCAGGAAGACTCCGGCTCGCTGCCGATCGAGGTCGACGTGTCCAAGCTCGAGATGGGCGACGTGGTCGACGTGCTGCCCTACGAGGGCAAGCTGGTCAAGAACGGGCAGACCGTGGCCGAGTTCAAGCTCAAGAGCGACGTGCTGCTCGATGAAGTGCAGGCCGGCGGCCGCATCAACCTGATCATCGGCCGTTCGCTCACCGCCAAGGCGCGCGACTTCCTGGGCCTGGGCGCCTCGACCGCGTTCCGCCTGCCGCAGGCGCCGGCGGCCAGCACGGCCGGCTTCACGCTGGCGCAGAAGATGGTCGGCCGCGCCTGCGGCCTGCCCGAAGGCCAGGGCATCCGCCCGGGCACCTACTGCGAGCCGAAGATGACCACCGTGGGCTCGCAGGACACCACCGGCCCGATGACACGCGACGAGCTGAAGGACCTGGCCTGCCTGGGCTTCTCGGCCGACCTGGTGATGCAGAGCTTCTGCCACACCGCCGCCTACCCGAAGCCGGTGGACGTGAAGACACACCGCGAGCTGCCGGCCTTCATCAGCAACCGCGGCGGCGTGGCGCTGCGCCCGGGCGACGGCGTGATCCACTCGTGGCTGAACCGCCTGCTGCTGCCCGACACCGTGGGCACCGGCGGCGACTCGCACACGCGCTTCCCGATCGGCATCTCGTTCCCGGCCGGCTCGGGCCTGGTGGCCTTCGGCGCGGCCACCGGCGTGATGCCGCTGGACATGCCCGAATCGGTGCTGGTGCGCTTCAAGGGGCAGATGCAGCCGGGGGTCACGCTGCGAGATCTCGTGCACGCGATCCCGCTGTACGCGATCAAGGCCGGCCTTCTGACTGTCGCCAAGGCCGGCAAGAAGAACATCTTCAGCGGCCGCATCCTCGAGATCGAGGGCCTGCCCGAGCTGAAGGTGGAACAGGCCTTCGAGCTGAGCGACGCGAGCGCCGAGCGCTCGGCCGCCGGCTGCACGATCAAGCTCGACAAGGCGCCGGTCATCGAGTACCTGAAGAGCAACATCGTCCTGATGAAGAACATGATCGCCGACGGCTACCAGGACAAGCGCACGCTGGAGCGCCGCATCAAGTCGGTGGAGGCGTGGCTGGCCAACCCGCAGTTGCTCGAGGCCGACAAGGACGCCGAGTACGCCGCGGTGATCGAGATCGACCTGAACGAGCTGAAGGAGCCGGTGCTGTGCTGCCCGAACGATCCGGACGACGCCAAGGTTCTGAGTGAAGTCGCCGGCACCAAGATCGACGAAGCCTTCATCGGCTCGTGCATGACCAACATCGGCCACTTCCGCGCCGCGGCCAAGCTGCTGGGCGGGCAGCGCGACATCCCGGTCAAGCTGTGGGTCGCGCCGCCGACCAAGATGGACCAGAGCGAGCTGATCAAGGAAGGCCACTACGCCGCCTTCGGCACGGCCGGCGCACGCACCGAGATGCCCGGCTGCAGCCTGTGCATGGGCAACCAGGCGCAGGTGCGCGAGGGCGCGACGGTGGTCTCGACTTCCACGCGCAACTTCCCCAACCGCCTGGGCAAGAACACCAACGTGTTCCTGGCCTCGGCGGAGCTGGCGGCGATCGCCTCCAAGCTCGGCAAGATCCCGACGGTGGCCGAGTACCACGAGGCGATGGGCATCATCAACAAGGATGCCGCCAGCGTGTACCGCTACATGAACTTCGACCAGATCGAGGAGTACGCCGAGACGGCGAAGTCGGTGGCGGTCTGAGCGCGCGCGGGTCGTGCCGGGCGCTCAGCGTTCCGGCGCGATCTGCTCGGCCCAGTCGTACAGGGCGGCCAGGATCTCCTGGCCGTTTTCGTCTGCGGCCTCGCTGAGCGCGTCGATGCGCTCGAAGTAGTCCTGCACGGCACCCCCGTGCAGGCGCTCGGCGCGGTGCTGCTCCCAGCGCTCGCGTTCGTCCTGCGACAGCGTCTCGGGAAAGTTGCGCGCGCGGTAGCGGAACACGATCTCCTCCAGCCGCGCGTCGTCGAAAGCGAGGCGCTTCGCGGCCAGTTGCTCCGGCGTCATCTCGCGCAGGCGCTGCAATCGGCCGCGGTCGCTGTTGCCGACGAAGCCGCCGTACAGGTCTTCGTCCACGTCGACGGCCTGCGCGGCGGCGGGCCGCTCGAACACCGCGCGCCACAGCCCGGCCAGCGCGCCGCCGGCCTGGGCGGCGGCCTCGGCGTGGCGCAGGGCCTGCGCCACGTCCACGCCCCAGCGCTCGGCCATCGCCGGGCTCAGTGTCTTCAGGTTGCCCACGACGATGGGCGACTTGTTCAGGTGGATGGTCTTGATCGGCAGCCGCGCCACGCCTTCGGGCAGTTCGTCGGCGCGCGTGAACATCCGTTCGCGGATCGCCGCGGCGTCCAGCGCCATCAGCTCGGCCGGGTCGGCGCCCAGGTCCCAGACGATCAGCTCGTTCTTGTTGGTCGGGTGCGGCGCCAGCGGCCAGACGACGGCCACGCAGCCGCGCTCCGGCGCGTACATGCCCGAGACGTGCAGAAAGGGCCGCGCCGCGCCGATCTCGGCGATCACCGCGTCCTTGCGGCGCAGCCGCAGGCAGAAGTCCCACAGGCGCGGCTGCTTCGTCTTGACCAGGCGCGCCAGCGCGATGGTGGCGCGCACGTCCGACAGCGCATCGTGGGCCGCGGCGTGCGCGAGGCCGTTGGCGGCGCTCAGGTGTTCGAGCTTGAACGAAGGCTTGCCGTCGTCGTGGCGCGGCCACGCTATGCCCTCGGGGCGCAGCGCGAAGGCGGCGCGCACCACGTCGAGCAGATCCCAGCGGCCGCAGCCGTTCTGCCACTCGCGCGCATAGGGGTCGATCAGGTTGCGCCAGAACAGGAAGCGCGTGACCTCGTCGTCGAAGCGGATCGAGTTGTAGCCCACGCCCACGGTGCCGGGCGCGGCGAGCTGCGCCTCGACGGCGGCGGCGAAGGCGTGTTCGGCCACGCCCCGCTCGGCGCAGCGCTGCGGCGTGATGCCGGTGAGCAGGCAGGCCTCGGGCTCGGGCAGCGCGTCCAGCGGCGGCCGGCAGTACAGATCGAGCGGCGCGCCGATCTCGTTCAGATCCGCATCGGTGCGCACGCCGGCGAACTGCGCCGGCCGGTCGCGGCGCGGCACGCGGCCGAAGGTCTCGTAGTCGTGCCAGAAAAACGTGAGGTCGCCGCCCGATTCATTCATGCAAGCACGATAACCGAGCGGCGCCGCCTCACTTCTTCTTCGCCGCCGCCTTGGGCGCGGCGGCGCGGCCGCCCTGCGTCAGCGCGTCCGACATGCCGATCAGCACGCCGCTGACCAGCGCCGCGTAGCTCTCGGCCAGCGTCTGCGCCGCCTTCAGCCCGGCGGCGCGGCTGTCGCGCAGCGCGCCTTGCATCTGGCCGATGAACTGCTCGGCGGTGGTGGCCGCCTTGGCGCCGGACAGCGTGCCGCCGGCCTGCAGCTTCTCCAGCAGCGGCGCCCAGGCCTGGCCGGCCTGCGCGCCGGCGGCGTCGGCGGCCTTCTTCAGCGCGCCGATGAAGCCGTCTTCCATCGCCTCCAGGTCGGCCAGCGCCTTCTTCAGGTGCTTCTCGCGCAGGTCGGCGCCCTGGTTGACGAGCTGCTGCAAGGCCACGCGGTTGGCTTCCACCGCCTTGAGCAGCGCCTCGTCCATGCCGGTGACGGCCTTGTCGAGCAGCGCCTCCACGTCGACGTTGGGCAGCTTGTTCTGCGCCGCGCCGGTCGAGGCGGCGTCGGCCACGGTCTTGAGCACGGCGCGGATGTTCTTCAGCGTCAGCTCGCGGCCTTGCAGCGCGGCCAGCGTCGCCTGCTGCACGCCCTTGCGCAACTGGTCGGTGCCGCCGGCGCTGGCGGTGGCGAACATCTCGATGATCCTGTCCTGGTCGATGCCGGACTTCAGCATGGCGCGTCTCCTCGCTCGGGGGTGGATGGTGTGCCGATGCTGGCACCAAACGCGCCAGCGCGCCAGGGGCGCTATGCTGTGCGCCCCTCGTCGCGATGCACGCCCCCGGAGAGCCCGTTCCATGACCCGCGTCTACAACTTCAGCGCCGGCCCCGCCGCCCTGCCGGAGCCGGTGCTGCGCCAGGCCGCCGGCGAGATGCTCGACTGGCAGGGCTCGGGCATGTCGGTGATGGAGATGAGCCACCGCGGCCGCGAGTTCATGTCCATCCACGCCGAGGCGGTCGCGCTGCTGCGCGAGCTGCTGGCGGTGCCGTCGAACTACAAGGTCCTTTTCATGCAGGGCGGCGCGATCGCCGAGAACGCGATCGTGCCGATGAACCTGCTGCGCGGCTACACCGGCGCCGACTACATCGACACCGGCGAGTGGTCCCGCCGCTCGATCGAGGAGGCGCGCAAGTACTGCGAGGTCAACGTCGCGGCCAGCAGCCGCGACACCGGCTACACCAGCATCCCGCCGCGCGAGCGCTGGCAGCTCGACCCGAACGCCGCCTACGTGCACATCTGCGCCAACGAGACCATCGGCGGCGTCGAATACCACTTCACGCCCGACGTGGGCGAGGTTCCGCTGGTGGCCGACGTGTCGAGCAACATCCTGTCGCGGCCGCTGGACGTCTCGAAGTACGGCCTGGTCTACGGCGGCGCGCAGAAGAACATCGGCCCGGCCGGGCTGACCATCGTGATCGTGCGCGACGACCTGCTAGGCCGCGCGCTGCCGGTCACGCCCTCGGCCTTCGACTACGCCCAGCAGGCCGCCGCCGACTCGATGCTCAACACGCCGCCCACCTACGCGATCTACATCGCCGGGCTGGTGTTCAAGTGGATCAAGGCGCAGGGCGGCCTGGCCGCGATGGAGGCGCACAACCGCGCCAAGGCGGCGCTGCTGTACGACTACCTGGACAGCCAGGACTTCTACAGCGCGCCGGTGGCGCGGGACTGCCGCTCGCTGATGAACGTGCCGTTCCGGCTGCGCGACGCGGCGCTGGACGCCGGCTTCCTCGAAGGCGCCCAGGCCCGCGGCCTGGTGCAGCTCAAGGGCCACCGCGTGGTCGGCGGCATGCGCGCCTCGATCTACAACGCGATGCCGATGGAAGGGGTGCGGGCGCTGGTGGACTATCTGCGGGAGTTTGCGGGGCGGTTCGGGTGAGGTTCTCGGGGGTGGCGCGCCGCGGGCGCCCCGGACGGCCCTTTGCCGCTCCAACCCGACTCACCCAACGTACTTACCCCAAGCGGTAGCGAAGGCAAGCGATTGGCGCTAGCGTAGTGCCCTCAGCCACTCGCTCACCATCGATCATGGCCGCGCATCCCTTCGCCTCGACGCTCCAGCGCTTCCGCACCGCTTCCGGCCACGAGGGCCGCTTCCACTCGCTGCCGGCGCTGGCCAAACAGTTCCCCTCGGTCGCGCGCCTGCCGGTGTCGATCCGCATCGTGCTCGAAGCCGTGCTGCGCCACTGCGACGGCCGCAAGATCACCGCCGAGCACGTCGCGCAACTGGCGAACTGGCAGCCGAACGCCGAACGCAGCGAGGAGATCCCCTTCGTCGTCGCGCGCGTGGTGCTGCAGGACTTCACCGGCGTGCCGCTGCTGGCCGACCTGGCGGCGATGCGCAACGTGGCCGCCGCGATGGGCCGCAACCCCAAGACCATCGAGCCGCTGGTGCCGGTGGACCTGGTGGTCGACCATTCGGTGATGGTCGACCACTACGGCACGCCCGATGCGCTCGACCTGAACATGAAGCTCGAGTTCGAGCGCAACCGCGAGCGCTACGAGTTCATGAAGTGGGGCATGCAGGCCTTCGACACCTTCGGCGTCGTGCCGCCGGGCTTCGGCATCGTGCACCAGGTGAACCTCGAGTACCTGGCGCGCGGCATCCACCGCCGCGCCGACGGCGTGTGCTACCCCGACACGCTGGTCGGCACCGACAGCCACACGACGATGATCAACGGCATCGGCGTGGTCGGCTGGGGCGTGGGCGGCATCGAGGCCGAGGCCGGCATGCTCGGCCAGCCGGTCTACTTCCTGACGCCCGACGTGGTCGGCTTCGAGCTGAGCGGCCGGCTGCGCGAGGGCGTGACCGCCACCGACCTGGTGCTCACCGTCACCGAGCTGTTGCGCAAGCACAAGGTCGTCGGCAAGTTCGTCGAGTTCTTCGGCGAGGGCACGAGAAGCCTGTCGGTGCCCGACCGCGCGACCATCGCCAACATGGCGCCCGAATACGGCGCGACGATGGGTTTCTTCCCGGTGGACGAGCGCACGCTGGACTACTTCGAGGGCACCGGGCGCACGCCGCGGGAGATCGAATCCTTCGAGGCCTACTTCCGCGGGCAGGGCCTGTTCGGCGTGCCCCGGCCCGGCGAGATCGACTACAGCGCGGTGGTCCGGCTGGACCTCGGCAGCGTCGCGCCCAGCCTGGCCGGGCCGAAGCGCCCGCAGGACCGCATCGAGATCGGCCAAGTCAAGAAGCAGTTCGCCGCGCTGTTCAGCGCGGGCGCCGCGGACAACGGCTTCAACCAGCCGGCGGCCAAGCTCGACCAAACCTTCACGACGCGCGGCGGCCTGGCGCTGAAGAACGGCGACGTGCTGATCGCCGCGATCACCTCCTGCACCAACACCAGCAACCCCGGCGTGCTGCTGGCCGCCGGGCTGCTGGCGAAGAAGGCGGTGCAGGCGGGCTTGAGCGTCAAGCCGCACGTCAAGACCTCGCTGGCGCCGGGCTCGCGCATCGTCACCGAATACCTGCAGAAAGCCGGCCTGCTGCCCTACCTGGAAAAGCTCGGCTTCTACCTCGCCGGCTACGGCTGCACCACCTGCATCGGCAATGCCGGCGACCTGGCGCCCGAGATCAACGAGGCGATCACCGGCAACGACCTCGTCTGCGCCGCCGTGCTGTCGGGCAACCGCAACTTCGAGGCGCGCATCCACCCGAACCTGAAGGCCAACTTCCTCGCCAGCCCGCCACTGGTGGTGGCCTACGCGATCGCCGGCACCGTGCTGCGCGACCTGATGACCGAGCCGGTGGGCGTCGACGCCGACGGCCGCGCGGTCTGGCTGGGCGACATCTGGCCCACGCCCTCCGAGATCCACGCGCTGATGAAGCATGCGATGGACGGCGCCGCCTTCAAGGCCAACTACGACAAGGTGAACAAGCAGCCCGGCGCCTTGTGGAAGGCGATCCGCGGTACCACCGGCCAGGTCTACGACTGGCCGACCTCGACCTACATCGCCCGGCCGCCCTTCTTCGACCGCTTCAGCGCGGTGCCCGAGCCGGTGGGCACGAGCATCACCGGCGCGCGCATCATGGCGCTGTTCGGCGACTCGATCACCACCGACCACATCTCGCCGGCCGGCTCCATCAAGGAGAGTTCCCCGGCCGGCCAGTGGCTCAAGGCGCACGGCGTGCCCAAGCTGGAGTTCAACAGCTACGGCTCGCGGCGCGGCAACCACGAGGTGATGATGCGCGGCACCTTCGCCAACGTGCGCATCAAGAACCTGATGCTGCCGCCGCTGCCCGACGGTTCGCGCGAGGAAGGCGGACTGACGCTGCTGCAGCCCACCGGCGAGAAGCTGCCGATCTACGACGCGGCGATGCGCTACATCGCCGCCGGCACGCCGACGGTGATCTTCGGCGGCGAGGAATACGGCACCGGCTCGTCGCGCGACTGGGCCGCCAAGGGCACGCAACTGCTGGGCATCGAGGCGGTCGTCGCCAAAAGCTTCGAGCGCATCCACCGCAGCAACCTCGTCGGCATGGGCGTGCTGCCGCTGCAGTTCAAGCCGGGCGATTCGTGGCAGAGCCTGGAGCTGAAGGGCGACGAGCGGATCGACATCGCGCTGGGCGATCAGATCCGCGCGCAGGCCGACGCCTCGATGACCATCCACCGCGCCGACGGCTCGACGCAGCGGGTGGCACTGACGCTGCGCATCGACACGCCGATCGAGGTCGACTACTACCTGCACGGCGGCATCCTGCCCTACGTGCTCAGGCAGTTGATCGCGGCCTGAGCCGGCGGCGATGGCCGAGCCGTTCAAGAACCTGCTCGACCCCGGCAGCGTGCGCAGCCTGCGCCGCCACCTGGCGCGCGCCTGGAAGCGCTTCGACGGCGCGCGCTTCGAGGCGCTGGCGCTGAACGGCCTGGAGGCGCTCGAATTCAAGGCGCGCGCCCGCCACCTCGGCGCCGCGCTGGAAGCCACGCTGCCGGCCGACTTCGACGCCGCGGCGAGCATCATCGAAGCCTCTTTGCGGCCGGTGCGCGGCGACGAGGCCCTGGGCGATTTGCGCAGCGGCGACACCGGCCTGGCCGGCTGGCCGATCTGGCCGCTGACCGAATTTGTCGCGGCGCGCGGCCTGGCTTCACCCGAACGCTCGCTGCGCTGCCTGCATGCGCTGACGCAGCGCTTCACCGCCGAATGGGCGCTGCGGCCCTTCATCGTCGCGCGGCCCGAACTCGCCTACGCCACGCTGATGCGCTGGACACGCGACCCCAGCCCGCACGTGCGCCGCCTGGCCAGCGAAGGCAGCCGGCCGCGCCTGCCCTGGGGGCAGCGGCTCGATGGCCTGGTCGCCGACCCCTCGCCCACGCTGCCGCTGCTCGAAGCGCTGCTCGACGACCCCAGCGAGTACGTGCGGCGCAGCGTGGCCAACCACCTCAACGACATCGCCAAGGACCATCCGGCCCTCGTGGTGGACTGGGTGCTGCGCCACCTGCCGGATGCGCCGCCCGAACGCCGCGCGCTGCTCAAGCACGCCAGCCGCACGCTGATCAAGCAAGGTGACGCGCGCATGCTGAAGGCCTGGGGGCTGGGCCGCCGCTTCGCGGGCACGGCGGCGCTCACCATCGCGCCGAAGACGCTGCAACTCGGCAACAGCCTGGAGATGAAGCTCGCGCTGCAATCGACCGCGCGGCGCGCGCAGCCGCTGGTGATCGACTACGCGGTACACCACGTGAAGGCCAACGGCGAACGAACGCCCAAGGTGTTCAAGGGCTGGGCGCTCACGCTGGCGGCGGGCGAATCGCGCAGCCTTGCCAAGCGGCACGTGATGCGCGAGATCAGCACGCGGCGCTACCACGCCGGGCGGCATGCGGTCGACCTGCGCATCAACGGCGAGGTGGTGGCTCAGGCCGAGTTCGAGCTGAAGCTGTGAGCTTCAGGGAAAGAGCTTCGCCCACTCGCCGGCATCGAAGCCGACGCGCAGCGTGTCGCCCCTGACCAGCACCGGACGGCGGATCACGCTCGGCTGTTCGAGCATCAGCGCGATCGCGCCGGCGGCGTCGCCGACGGCCGCCTGGCGCGCCGGCTCCAGCTTGCGCCACGTCGTGCCCTTGCGATTGAGCAGCGCCTCCCAGCCGAGCGCCTTCACCCAGCCGCGCAGCGCGGCCTCGGGCACGCCCTGCTTCTTGTAGTCGTGGAAGACGACCTCGACGCCGCGCGCGGCGAGCCAGGCGCGCGCCTTCTTGACGGTGTCGCAGTTGGGAATGCCGTACAGCGTGGTCGGGGTGCTCATGAGGCTCAGCGCAGGCGCAGCACGCCCTGCAGCGAATGGCTGTCGTCGTCGCACAGCGGGTCGGGGCCGAAGGCGGTGTCCTCGACGATGCCGGACTGGCTCAGCCCGACCATGAACCACTGGCAGAACGGGCTGTCGTAGCGGTAGTTCCACACCGTCTGCTTCTGCCAGCCGACGTAACCCAGGCTGCCCGGCCGGCCGATGGTGCGCAGCACATCGTCGCGCGTCATGCCGGCCTTGATGGTGTGGAAGGTGGCTTCGTTCAGCACCTGCGTCGCCTTGAGCAGCGCGCCGCCGGCATCGACGTCGAGCATCCAGGTCTGGCGGCCGTAGGGGCCGCGCGCGTACTCCAGGCGCGTGCCGCCGCCCGGCATCGCATAGCGGCCGGTCGGCTCGCCGAGCCGGGCGCGGATCGCCTCGGCGCTCGCGCCCGGCGCGAGCACGCTCGGGCTGTTCATGTTGACGCAGCCGGCGAGCAGCGCCCCGGCCAGCGCGGCGGCGAGGATGGAAACACGGGCCATGACCCGGGACGATAGCGGAACTCCCGGCGCGGCGCGAAGCGGCGCTGCCTAGAATCCCTCTTCATGGCCGCCCTTCCCTCCTTCGCCCAGGATCTCGGCGACGGCATCGTCGCCATCGACACCGGCTTCCATCGCCCGCTGTTCGATGCCGCCTACCTGGTCGTCGAGAACGGCCGCGCGGCCTTCGTCGACAGCGGCACCAACTTCGGCGTGCCGCGCCTGCTGGCCGCGCTGGAGGCGCTGGGCCTGGCGCGCGACGCCGTCGACTACGTGATCCCGACCCACGTGCACCTCGACCACGCCGGCGGCGTCGGCCTGCTGATGCGCAGCCTGCCGCGCGCCAAGGCCATCGTGCATCCGCGCGGCGCGCGCCACATGATCGACCCCTCGGCGCTGGTGGCCGGCGCCACCGCGGTGTACGGCGAGGCGGAGATCGCGCGCTCCTACGGCAGCATCGTCGGCGTGGATGCGGCGCGCGTGCGCGAATCGTGCGACGGCATGACCATCGAGCTGGCCGGCCGGCCGCTGCAGTTGATCGACACGCCCGGCCACGCGCGCCACCACCACTGCGTGTGGGACGCGCGCACCAAGGGCTTCTTCACCGGCGACACCTTCGGCCTGAGCTACCGCGAGTTCGACACCGCGCAGGGCCCGTGGCTGCTGCCGACCACGACGCCGGTGCAGTTCGAGCCCGACCGGCTGCGCGAATCGGTGCAGCGGCTGCTGTCGTACCGGCCCGAGTGCATGTACCTGACGCACTACGGCCGCGTGCGCGACGTGCAGCGCCTGGGTGCGAGCCTGCTGGAACAGCTCGACCGCCTGGTGGCGATCGGCCGCGCGCTGAAAAGCGCACCCGACCGCCACGCCGCGCTGGAGCGCGCGCTGCGCGACGAGTACCTGGCCATCGCCGCGGCGCGCGGCTGCCGCCTCGGCGAAGACGAGACGATGCAACTGCTGGGCATGGACGTGACGCTGAACGCGCAAGGCATCGCCGTCTGGCTCGACCGGGAGGCGGCGGCATGAGCGGCGTCGATTTCGCGCTGGCCGGCCGCGCCGCGATCGTCACCGGCGCGGCGCAGGGCATAGGCGAAGCCTGCGCGCGCCGCCTCGCGGCCGGCGGCGTGGCGGTGGCGCTGTGGGACATCGCCGCCGCGCGCGGCGAGGCGCTCGCCGCCGCGCTGCGCGACCAGGGCGCGCAGGCGCTGTTCGTGCGCTGCGACGTGGCGAACAAGGCCGAGGTCGACGCCGCGCTCGCCGCCACGCTGGCGGCGCTGCCGCGGGTGCACGCGCTGGTCAACAACGCCGGCATCTTCAAGGCCGCCGACTTCCTCGACATCAGCGAGGCCGACTGGGACGCCGTGCTCGGCGTCAACCTCAAGGGCGCCTTCCTGGTGGCGCAGGCGGTGGCGCGCCACATGGCCGCGGCCGGCGGCGGCGCCATCGTCAACATGAGCTCGGTCAACGGCGTGATGGCGATCCCGAGCATCGCCAGCTACAACGTCAGCAAGGGCGGCGTCGACCAGCTCACGCGCGTGATGGCGCTCGCGCTGGCCGGGCGCGGCATCCGCGTCAACGCGGTGGCGCCGGGCACCATCGCCACCGAACTGGCCCAGGCCGCCGTGCTGGGCAGCGAGGAGGCCCGAGCGCGCATCCTCAGCCGCACGCCGCTGCGCCGGCTCGGCGAGCCGGCCGAGATCGCCGAGGTGGTGGCCTTCCTGCTCAGCGACGCCGCCAGCTACCTGACCGGCGAGATCGTCTATGCCGACGGCGGGCGGCGGGCGCTCAACTACACCGTCTGATCCCGCAAAGGAGCGTTCGCATGGCCGCAACGACGATGACCCTGCAAGGCGGCTGCCTGTGCGGCCGCGTCCGCTACGAAGTGCAGCCCGAGTCCGACGAGGGCTACTACTGCCACTGCCGCATGTGCCAGCTCGCCTTCGGCAACACGCGCGCCACCTTCATCAACGTGCCGCAGGCCGCGGTGCGCTGGCTCGGCGAGGAACCGAAGTACCACGCCTCGTCGCGCTTCGCGCGGCGCGGCTTCTGCCCGGAATGCGGCACGCCGCTGACCTTCGCCTATGTCGATTCGCAGCGCATGGACCTGTCGGTGGGCAGCCTGGACGAGCCGGCGCGCATCCGGCCGGTGTCGCACTTCGCGATCGAGTCGCGCGTGGCGAACTGGCATGCCGACGACGGCCTGCCCGGCACGCGGCTCGACGCCAGCGAGCGCCTGAGCGCGCGCTGGAAGGCCGCCTACGGCGACGACGTGGTGCCGGGCGTGGCCGCGACACGCGGCGGCTGAGCGGCCGGGCCGCCGCCGCGACGCGCGGCGTCATGCATCGTCGACCGCCGTGTCGACCAGGGCCAGGCAGTCGTCGAGCAGCGCGTGCAGCCGCGCCACGCGCCCGTTGCCCAGGCGGGCGTTGAGCGCGAGCTGGGCCTGCTTCCAGGCGCGCTGCGCCTCGGCGCGCTTGGCGCGGCCGGCCTCGGTGGCCGCCACCGAGCGGCTGCGCGCGTCGTCGCCGGGGCCTTGCGCCACCCAGCCGGCGGCGATCAGCGGCTGCAGGTTGCGCGTCAGCGTGGAGGCGTCGAGCTTCATGCGCGCGGCCAGCTCGCCGGGGCGGATCGGCCCGAGCAGCACCACGTGCGAGAGCAGCGAGTACTGCGAGTTCTTCAGCCCGGTGGGCGCGACGTAGGCGTCGTAGTGGCGCGTGACGGCGCGCCCGAGCTGGCGCAGCTTCAGGTTGGTGCAGCCCCGCGGCTTGACGGCTTCGCTCATGCTGATTATTGTATCTACAATTGTTGTAGATGCAACTTGAAGGAGTGACGATGCACAAGACCCACGATGCCGAGGCCACGCTGGCGCGCTGGCGCGAGGAGGCCGACGCGGCGCTGGCGCGGCGCGGCGAGATCGGCGTGGCGCGGCCCGAGCAGGTGGCGGGGCTGTCGGGCATGCAGGTGTTCGAGGCCATGCTCGCCGGCCGCCTGCCGGCGGCGCCGATCGGCGCGACGCTCGACTTCGTGCTGGTGCACATCGAGCCCGGCTGCGCGGTGTTCCAGGGCCGGCCGGGCTTCGCGCACTACAACCCGCTGGGCACGGTGCACGGCGGCTGGTTCGCGACGCTGCTCGATTCGGCGGTGGGCTGCGCGGTGCACTCCACGCTGCCGGCCGGCAAGGCCTACACGACGCTGGAGCTGAAGCTCAACATCGTGCGCGCGCTGACCGACAAGGTGCCGCTGGTGCGCGCCGAAGGGCGCGTGGTGCACGGCGGCAACCAGGTGGCCACCGCCGAGGGCCGGCTCGTCGGGCCGGACGGCAAGCTGTACGCGCACGCCACGACCACCTGCCTGGTGTTCGACGCGCGGCGCTGAGCGCCGTCACGCGCCGCGCCTGCGGAACACCAGCCGGTTTTCGCCCGACGCCTTCGGCGCGAAGGCGTAGCCGTCTTCGTCGAAGTCGCGCAGCGCGTCGGGCGATTCGATGCGGTGCCGAATCGCGAAGCGCGCCATCGTGCCGCGCGCCTTCTTCGCGAAGAAGCTGACGATGCGGTACTGGCCGCCGCCCTTGCCTTCCTCGAACACGCACTCGACCACCCTCGCCTTCAGCGCCGGGCGCAGCGCGGCGCGCGAATACTCCTGCGAGGCGAGGTTGACGACCACCGGCGCACGCTCGCCGCGCTGCAGGCGGTCGAGGTGTTCGGCGATCGCATCGCCCCAGAAGGCGTAGAGGTCGCGCCCGCGTCCGGTGGCCAGCGCCGTGCCCATCTCGAGCCGGTAGGGCTGCAGCCTGTCGAGCGGTCGCAGGTGGCCGTACAGGCCCGAGAGGATGACGACGTGCCGCTGCGCCCAGGCAAGCTCGTCGGGCGTCAGCGTGTCGGCCTGCAAACCTTCGTAGACGTCGCCGGCAAAAGCGAGCACGGCCGGGCGGCTGTTCTTCGCCGTGTTGCGCCGGGACCAGGCCGCGTAGCGCGCCACGTTGAGCGCGGCGAGTTCGTCGGAGAGGTCCATCAGCCGCGCCACCTGCGCGGGCGTCCTGGCCTTCATCAGCGCGATCAGCTCGGCGGCATCGCCCATGCGCTGCGGCGTGGTGGCGAGCGCGGCCACCTCGGGCGGCACGGGGGTTTCGTAGTCGAGGCGCTTGGCGGGGGAGAGAAGAAACAGCATGCGCGGATTGTCGGTGCAACGCGGCTCAATGGAAGTCGCGGCTCTTCGCGACGAGCCCGGCCAGCAGCGGGCTGTGGTCGACCAGCTTCATCGCGACGAGGTGCATCACCTCGCCCTCGCGCTGCCAGCGGCCGTAGACGGTGAGCAGCCGCGTGCCCAGCAGTTCGCGGCGGTGCGCCTCGAAGACCCGCGGCCAGACGATCACGTTGACGACGCCGGTTTCGTCTTCGAGCGTGACGAAGGTGGTGTCCTTGGCGGTCTCGGGGCGCTGGCGGTGCGTGACGATGCCGCTGGCACGCGCCAGGCGGCCGTCGGGGTAGGTCTTCAGCACGGCCGCGGGCTGCACCTTGAAGCGCGCGAGCTGCTCGCGCAGCAGCGCGATCGGGTGGCGCTTCAGCGTCAGGCCGACGCTGCGGTAGTCGGCCAGCATGTCCTGCACCTCGCTGGGCGGCGCGAGCGCCACCTCCTGCGGCCCCTCGCGCAGGCGCGTGGCGCGCAGCAGCGCGGTGGGGCGCGTGTCGACGCCGGCCACGCCCCAGGCGGCCTGGTGGCGGTGGCCGGCCAGCGCGCGCAGGGCATCGGCCCGGGCCAATGCCTGCAAGGCCGGCGCATCGAGTTCGGCGCGGCGCGCCAGGTCTTCGATGCCGGTGAAGAGGCCGCCCGCGCGGCGCGCCGCGGCGATGCGCTGCGCGGCGGCCGCGCCCAGGCCGCCGATGCGGTCCAGCCCCAGGCGCACCGGCAGCAGGGCCTCGCCCGCCGCGTCGATGCGCCCTTCGAGCACCGTCTCCACCTCGCTGCGCTGCACGTCCACCGGCCGCACCTCGACGCCGTGCGCGCGCGCGTCGCGCACCAGTTGCGCCGGCGCGTAAAAGCCCAGCGGCTGGCTGTTCAGCAGCGCGGCGAGAAAAACGTCGGGGTGGTGGCATTTGATCCAACTGCTGGCGTAGGCGAGCTGCGCGAAGCCGGCGGCGTGGCTCTCGGGGAAGCCGTATTCGCCGAAACCTTCCATCTGCTTGAAGATGCGCTCGGAGAACCCGGGGTCGTAACCCTTCTCGACCATGCGGCCGACCAGCCGCTGGTGGAACGGCCCCAGCCCGCCCTTGCGCTTCCAGGCCGCCATCGCGCGGCGCAGCGCGTCGGCCTCGCCGGGGGTGAAGTCGGCGGCGATCATCGCGATCTGCATCACCTGCTCCTGGAAGATCGGCACGCCCCGCGTGCGCTCGAGCGCCGGGCGCAGCGCCTCGGGGTAGTCGATCTGCCCGTTCTCCAGCTCGCGGTTCTTCAGGTACGGATGCACCATGCCGCCCTGGATCGGCCCGGGCCGCACGATCGCCACCTCGACCACCAGGTCGTAGTAGCAGCGCGGCTTCAGGCGCGGCAGCATGCTCATCTGCGCGCGGCTCTCGATCTGGAACACGCCGATGGTGTCGGCGGCGCAGATCATGTCGTAGGTGTCGCCGTCGTCCTGCGGGATCCGCTGCGCATCGAACGGATGGCCGAGCTTGCGGCCGATCAGCTCGTAGCTGCGCCGCAGCGCGCTCAACATGCCCAGCGCGAGGATGTCGACCTTGATCAGCCCGAGCGCGTCGAGGTCGTCCTTGTCCCACTGCACCACCGAGCGGCCGTGCATCGCGGCGTTCTCCACCGGCACGAGCTGCTCGATCTGGTCGCGCGCGATGACGAAGCCGCCGGGGTGCTGCGAGAGGTGGCGCGGGAAGCCGATCAACTGCTGCGTCAGCGCGACCCACTGGCGCACCACCGGCGAGGCCGGGTCGAAGCCGTTCTCGCGCAGCCGCTCGGCGGCGACGCCGCGGCCGTCGAACCACTGCTGCCCCTTGGCGACCGCGGCGATGCGCTGCTCGTCGATGCCCAGCGCGCGGCCGGCGTCGCGCAGCGCGCTGCGCGGGCGGTAGCTGATCACCACGGCCGTCAGCGCGGCGCGGTGGCGGCCGTACTTGCGGTAGACGTACTGGATGACCTGCTCGCGGCGCTGGTGCTCGAAGTCGATGTCGATGTCGGGCGGCTCGCGGCGCTCGGCGCTGATGAAGCGCTCGAACAGCAGCCTGGCCTGGCCCGGCTCGACCTCGGTGACGCCCAGGCAGTAGCACACCAGCGAGTTGGCCGCGCTGCCGCGGCCCTGGCACAGGATGCCCTGCTCGCGCGCCCAGCGCACGATGTCGGCGACGGTGAGGAAATAAGGCTCGTATTCGAGCCGGCCGATCAGCGCCAGCTCGTGCTCGATCTGGCGGCGGTGCGCCTCGCGCTCGGCGGCGCCGAAGCGCTCGGGCGGGAAGCGCCCCGGGAAACCCGCCTCGACCAAGGCGCGCAGGTGGCTGGCCGGCGTGTGCCCGGGCGGCACCAGCTCCTGCGGGTATTCGTAGCGCAGCTCGGCCAGCGAGAAGCGGCAGGTATCGGCCACGTCCAGCGTGGCCTGCAGCCACCCGGGCTCGTACAGGCGCGCCAGCCGCGTGCGCGACCGCAGGTGCTGCTCGGCGTTGGGCGCGAGCGCCGCGCCGCATTCGGCCAGCGGACGCTTCAGGCGCACGGCGGTGAGCGTGTCCTGCAGCGCCTTGCGCGAGCGCAGGTGCATCAGCACGTCGCCGGCGGCGACGATGCGCAGGCCGCTGGCCCGCGCGGCGTGCTGCACATCGGCGCGCAGCGCGTCCTCCCCGGGATGCAGCAGCCGCTCGAAGGCGATCGCGGCGCGCGCGCCGTCGTCGAACCAGGCCTTCAGCCAGCGCGCGCGTTCGAGCAGCGCCTCGACGCCCTCGGCGCCCTGCGCGGCATCGGGCACCAGCAGCACGAAACAGCCCGGCAGGCCGGCGAGAAAGGGCGCGGTCGGCTCGCGGCCTTCGACATCCCGCGCATGCGCGAGGTACTGCCCCTTGGCCGCGCGCCGGCGCGCCAGCGTGATCCAGTGCGACAGGTTGCCGTAGCCGCGCCGCGACTGCGCGAGCACGACCAGGCGGGTGCCGCACGACAGCCGCATCTCGGCGCCGACGATCAGGCGCGGCAGCGGGTGCGGCGGGCGCGCTTCGCCGCCGCCACCGTCGTGCAGCCGCGCCCGTTCGCCTTCGATCTCCAGGTGCGCGCGCACCACGCCGGCCAGCGAACATTCGTCGGTGATCGCCAGGGCCGCGTAACCGAGCGCCCAGGCGCGCTGCACCAGCTCGCCGGGCTGCGAGGCGCCGGTGAGGAAGCTGAAGCTGCTGCGGCAATGCAGCTCGGCATAGCCCGGCAGGCCGGGCCGGCCGCCGGGTGCCGCGGCGGCTACCGGGCGGCGGGTGTCGGCGGGTAACACGGCGGGGCGGGCTCGCGCAGGAGCTGGTCGAGCGGGCTGCGCACCGCGCCGCCGCCGAGCTTGAGCACGTGGGTGTAGATCATCGTGGTGCTGACGTCGGCATGGCCCAGCAATTCCTGCACGGTGCGGATGTCGTAGCCCGACTGCAGCAGGTGCGTCGCGAAGGAATGGCGCAGCGTGTGCGGCGTGGCGGGCTTGTCGGCCAGGCCGGCCTCGCGCAGCGCCTGCTTGAAGGCGCGCTGCACCGACTGCTCGCCGAGGTGATGGCGGCGCGGTTGTGGCGGTTGTGGCGGGTGCGCCTGCGCGCGCGGATCGACGGACAGCGCGGCCTGCGGGAAGACCCAGAACCAGGCCCAGGATTCGGCCGCGCGCGGGTACTTGCGCGCCAGGGCATGCGGCAGGTGCACACCGGCGACGCCGGCGGCGCGGTCGGCCTCCCACTGGCGATGCGCCCGGGCGAGCTGCGCGCGCAGCGGCGCCTCGAGCGCGGCCGGCAGCATCACGACACGATCCTTGCCGCCCTTGCCCTCGCGCACGACGATGGCGCGGCGCTCGAAGTCGATGTCCTTCACGCGCAGGCGCAGCCCTTCCATCAGGCGCAGGCCGGTGCCGTAGAGCAACTGGGCGAAGAGCTGCGGCACCGGCCAGGGCGCGAGCGCGGCGAGCAGGCGCGCCACCTCGTCGCGCGACATCACCACCGGCAGGCGCGGCGGACGCTGCGGGCGGCCGATCTCGTCCATCCACGGCAGGTGCTGGCCGAGCACCCTGCGGTAGAGGAACAGCAGCGCCGACAAGGCCTGCCGGTGCGTGGCCGGCGCGACCCGGCGCTCGACGGCCAGCCAGGACAGGAAGGCCTCGACCTCCGCGCCCGACAGCTCGGCCGGATGGCGCAGGCCGTGGAAACGGATGAAGCCGCGCACCCAGTGCACATAGGCCTGCTCGGTGCGCAGGCTGTAGTGCTGCGCGCGGACCTGGGTGCGCAGGAGGTCGAGCAGACGAGGGGCGGTGGCTGGGGCGGGAGCAGGCGTCACGTCTGGGGTGGGGCTCACGGCTTGCTTTCGAAACTGTGTTTTTGTACAGTATCCACAAAATGGAGCGAGAAGTCATGTCGCCGCCGCCACGCCGAAACGACAAGCACCCCCAACGCGGGTGGTGGCACGTGAGCAAGACCATGCAACCCGGCGAGCGCGGCGCGGTGCGCCTGATGCGCCTGCACGGCGACCGGCTGGTGTGCGTGCGCTACCGCACGAGCGGCAGCGGGGAGGAGCGGCTGACCACGATCGAGCTGATCGTCGAGCGCACGATGGTGCGCAAGCGCGGCGACCAGATCGTCGCCTTCAAGCTGCGCGACGGCGAAACCCGGCTACGCCGCGAAGCCCTGCGCCGCGGCGCCTGGTTCGACGCGAAGACCGGGCTGTGGAAGCTGGCGCGGCACGACGTGCTGAGCCTGGGGCTGGCGCACCGGATCGCGGTGTCGCAGGAACAATTGCTGAGGGAAGAGGTGGATAGATGAAGGAACTTGTTGGTGGGTGTGGCAAAGTGGGGGACAAAACACGTTAGGCGTCACACAGAACATGACCGACCCGCGAGATACCTTGTTCAGCGAGCTTCACAAGCAGTGGCTTAAGCCCGCTGGGTTTCGCAAGAAGGGACGGCGCAGTGAACGGCAGGCCGATGACGGTCTGGTGACGTCAGTAACCCTAGAGTCCGGCCCTGCTTCGCCTTGTGGCCCGATTCACTTCGGGCTTGACTTGTGTGTTACTCATGCTTCGCTACCTCCCAACCGGCGATTGATGTGCATTGGATTGAGCTTGCACGTCGAAGGGAGGCAACGGTGGACCATAGAGTACGGCGCCGACACAACGGCCCTCTTCTCTCAAGTCAGGGAGGTATTCTCCAATACAGGGCTGGATCTACTCCGCCGGATGTCCACCTTACCAACCCTAGTGAACTTGTATGCGGAGCTTGATTCCGTTTGGTACTGTGAGAGCCATGCCTGGTGTCTCGACAGGCTCGGTCGGCACGTCGAAGCAACTCAAGTACTTGAGCGTGCAAGTCAGCGAGCGCCGCACGAGAACTTCCGGCAACGTATCAAGCAATTTCTAGAAGAGCGCGGGGTGCCGAGTGACGCCTAACCCTTCGCTGGAGCCGACAAGCACCGGCATGGCACTTGGCCCGCTTCCCGGAGTGGTTCATCATCCGTCCAGCGGGCCAAGCACCATACCGGCGCTTGCGGCTCAGCTCAAACGTTAGGCCTCGCAAACCGTGTTCCGTAGTACGCTCACGCCGCGAAAACCAACAGCCAGAATCCAAACAGCCCGACCGTGCGAACCAACTACGTCCTGATCGACTATGAGAACGTCCAGCCCGACACGTTGGCTGGCCTCGACGCAGAGCATTTTCGCGTCCTCTTGTTCGTTGGCGCCAACCAGAACAAGCTCACGTTCGAAATCGCCTCCGCCACTCAGAAGCTGGGCGACCGCGCGCAGTACATAAAGATCGCAGGTAACGGAGCCAACGCCCTGGACTTCCACATTGCCTTCTACATCGGCAACCTCGCAGCCCAGGACGCCAGCGCCTTCTTTCACATCATCTCCAAGGACACCGGATTCGACCCGCTGATCCAGCACCTCAAGGATCGAAAGATTTTCGCAGGCAGATCGAAGTCGATCGCTGACATTCCGCTGCTCAAGGCCAGCAACTCCAAGTCCGTTCCAGACAAAGCAAGTGTTGTCATTGCCAACCTTCAACAACGTGGAGCATCCAAGCCGCGTACCCTCAAGACCCTGACGAGCACGGTCAACTCCATCTTCCAGAAGCAACTCTCAGAGGAGGAGCTTGTCGCACTTCTGCGGCACCTCCAATCCGAGGGGGTCATTGAGATAGACGGCACCAAGGTCACGTATGCCCTACCGCCGAGCGAGGCCTAACAAGTCGTTCAACCGGACCCGCAGCGGCATGCGCCCTGGCCCGCGCAACGCCTTTGTTTATCATGCGCCGCGCGGGCCAGGGCGCATGCCGCTGCGGTCCGGTTAACTCCAACGTTAGGCGTCACACAGGAGAACTCATGTCCGCCCCGGCCGGTCAAATTCGCTGCCACGGCTGCGACTTCGAGGGCGTGCTACAGCGCCGCTCAGTAACGCTGCGCTACATGCTTGCCGACGGCTCCACTGTCGATGGCCACCGCGAGTTCGGTTGGTGTAGGCGATGCAATGGCATAAGAGACATCGAGCAACGTCTCGATGCTCAACAACTGCAATCCGAGCTGCATGCCATCAACTCTCGCCGCCCCAGGGGACTCTTCGGCGCCATTGACCGAGCGCTTGGAGGCAACTCGAACGACGAAGACGCTGAAGTCCAACGCCTGAACGGGCTTATACGAGTAACCAAGGTTCGTAAGTCCGGTCCAAGGTGCTTGGCCTGCGGGTCTGACGGGACAGTCCCTCTGCAATTTGATGACAGTGGAAACTGCGTTAGCTTGCGGCACAGCTGTGGTGGAACCTTGTATTGCCTCCCACCTGATCCCAACGCGCCACGCTTCTCGTACAAGCCGGAGATCGTCCCGCTTGACGTGGATGGCAATCGCCAAGATCGAACCCCAGATCACTCGGCCGACTTTCTGTCATACATGACTGAGAAGTGGGAAATGAAGGAAACGGTCGCGCGGGCGTTCGTCACAACCTACGGCAAGGACATGTCGAAGCTGCACGAGCAAGGGCTCGACCGACTCGACAAGTCGGTCGATCTCTCGGCGCCGGAGAACCGCCTGCTGGCGCATCAGATGCCGGACCCACATGACTTCGCCTTGGTCGGCCAAGCATATCGAGCCTATTCCGATGACCTCTCAAACGGCAGGCATCGGGGCACTCCCGTCGAACTGGCGATCTGGGCGATCCTCTGGAATCGTAGCGACCTCGTTCAATCCATTGACTCTGCACTCGCCAAGTACATCGACGAGAACCAGGACACTGTCTTCAAGTCGCTCTACGACGCTGCTTTCCAGGATGAGCGGTGACGCCTAACCCTTCGCTCGAGCGGACCTCCACCGGCAAGGCACTTGGGCCGCGAGGCGCTCAGGCTTATGCTGCGCCTCGCGGCCCAAGCACCTCGCCGCTTCCGGCCGCTCAGCTCAAACGTTAGGCCGCATGAACGAAGCACCCGTCACCATCGCGCTTGTCGTTTTCGGAATGATCGCCGTGTATTCGGCAATCGCGGCGACGATGCTTTACCTTGGCAATCGGCTGAGCAAGCTCGACGGAAAAGACGACCTTGTTTCTAGGCTGCGCCGTCTCCACGTACTTGCGGCTTGCGCCTTCCTGTTGGGCTGCGCACTTGCTTGGATGTCGTTCGATAGCGATCACCCTTACAAGTACCGTCATTTGCTCATACCACCGGCACTCGTTGCCGTCGTCTACCTTTACCCCGTCTACGTCGAGCTTAAGCGCGAAGGCGTAGCCCAGATCCTTAGGTACTTGGGTTCGCTGCTTCGGCGCTAAGGTGTCATCTGTTCTAAACAGTAGATCGCCTGCGCCCTAAGGAATGCGGCCTAACCCTTCGCTGGAGCCGACGTGCGCCGGCATGGCACTTGGCCCGCCTCCTGGAGTGGTACATCATCCATCCGGCGGGCCAAGCGCCATACCGGCGCCCGCGGCTCAGCTCAAACGTTAGGCGTCGCAAACCAACCCCAACAGCCGTATGACTCAGCGCACTGCCTCTTGTAGCTGCGGTCAATTGCGAGCACTGGTCACTTCAGAACCAGTTCGCGTATCCGTTTGCCACTGCCTGGCTTGTCAGCGTCGCACAGGCAGTGTGTTTGGCGCTCAGGCACGCTTCCCCAAGGCAGCCGTTGCTATCAGCGGCAACGTCACTCAGTTTGTCCGCGTGGGGGACGAAGGAACACACGTCACCTTCGGCTTCTGTCCGCACTGCGGTGCCACGGTGTACTACACAATGTTCGGGCTCGAGGAGTTCGTCGCCATCCCCGTCGGGGCATTCGCCGATCCCTCCTTTCCAGCGCCCTCCTTCTCCGTCTACGAGGAGCGCATGCACTCCTGGGTTCAGGTGCCGGGTGAGGTCACGCACATCGCTTGAGTCCCGCAACGACGCCTAACCCTTCGCTGGAGTGGACGGCCACCGGCAAGCCGCCTTGGCCGCGAGGCTCTTGCTGTCTATCATCCGCCTCGCGGCCAAGCCGGCTCACCGGCGTCCGCCCCTCAGCTCAAACGTTAGGCCGCACAAGCCCGCCTGTCCGCCCTTGCGGCAGCGGTGCGTTGAACGGGGTGTCTTCACACTCTTCTTGGTCCATGCAAGTCGAACATCGCATCAAGGTCTCTGCCGCCCCTGAGGTCATCTTCCGCATCTACGAGGACGTGCAGAACTGGCACACCTGGGATCCTGACACGAAGGTTGCCTTCCTTGAAGGCCCGTTTGAGGTTGGAAGCCGGGGCCGGCTCACGCCTACCAAGGGCAACACCGTTCCAATGGTCCTTACGCACGCGGTTCGCGACAGCCACTTCACGGTCGAGTCGAAGATCCCGCTGTTTCGCATGGTGTTCGAGCACGAACTGGTACCCGAGCAAGGGCTGACCGAGGTCATCCACAGGGTTACCTTCTCCGGGCCGCTCACCATCTTCCTGGGCGGCATGCTCACCAAGCAGTTGAACTCGGGGCTTCCGGTCACGCTAGCCAAACTCAAGGCGTTGGCTGAGTCGCGAAGTGCGGCCTAACCCTTCGCTCGAGCTGACGTGCTACGGCAGCCGTCCCTGGCCGCGTTGCGCTCGCTGTCCATCATCCGCCTCGCGGCCAAGCCGGCTTGCCGGTGGCCGCCCCTCAGCTCAAACGTTAGGCAGCAGGCCGATTCGGTTGGTACTCGTCGCGTTGCTGAATACCAAAGCTCGGTCGCTGCACTGGGTGCCGGCAGCAGCAAATCGGGTGTGCAGCGGTTGCGGTTCGCGTTTCAACGAACTCACCGCTAGGGTTCATCGTCTTGCGCTTTGGCAACTTGGGCACCGTTGGTGCCATAAGGCCAGCGCCTCGGCCAAGCTCGCTTCCCCAGCCCTGCGTCCTTGGCAACGGCAGTTTGCCCTTCGTCAATCAAGTGGCTTTGGTGGTGCTCTCACAACCAAGTCAAGTCGCCACGGGGCTTCTCGCAAGGTTGCAGCGCCAGCCAAGGCTGCTCAACACCGCTGCCTGGTAGCCTGGCTGTCCGTCACCAGAAAACCCGCTGCCTAACTGGTCGCTCGAGGGGACGGCCACCGGCAAGCCAGCTTGGCCGCGAGGCGCTCACTGTCTATCATCCGCCTCGCGGCCAAGCCGGCTTGCCGGCGTCCGCCCCTCAGCTCAAACGTTAGGCCGCACAGCCTGCGCTCGAAGTCATGGCCACCGATCCCCACGATCTTCTTGATCTAGTCAAAGACGAAGCTACTTTGCTTGCGTTCGTCAATGCCCTTCGGCTCGACAGGATCGAGGAGGACGAGAAGGAACGCCCGTCCCCATCAAGTCCGTACGGTCCAGGCGCAAACGGCTGGGAAAACCGAACGATAGAAGCCTTCCTCGGGGCTGCATCAGCTTGGGCCGAATCAACCAACTTCGGTCTCACGCAAGGACTCGATCCATCCAATTCGTGGAAAAGGTTTGCTGTGTTTCTCTACTGTGGCAAGATCTATGAGTAGCCGCCGCGTGCTGCCATAGCCCTACTGTGCCAGCACCTCAAGCCTGCACGCCTTGGGGGCGCCCGCTTACGAAGTAAGCCTCCCGCAAGTGCAGTCAATTGTTGAGCAGCCAAACGAAAAGCGCGGCCTAACCCTTCGCTGGAGCCGACGTGCACCGGCATGGCACTTGGCCCGCGAGGCTCTGGTTCTTATCATCCGCCTCGCGGGCCAAGCGCCACACCGGCGCACGCGGCTCAGCTCCAACGTTAGGCCTCACAATCCAAACCCCGCCGCTCATGCCCCGCAAACTCCTCCTTCTGCTGTGGCTCTGGCTCGCGGGTGGTATCGCTGCAGCGGTTGCCCTGATGTTGTTGCAGCCTGAAGGCTTGGTGAAGTGGTGTTTGTGGGCAGTCGCCATCGTGCCTATGGGCCTCTTGGCAAACGCTGCCGTCGAAGGGGCAGCACATTTCTTCATGTCGCTTCCAGGTATGAAGCAAGGTACGCGCTACTTCGAGAAAAGGGCTGAGGGCAAAGAGTTCTCAATCGCCCGCATAGCGTGGTACGGGCTTTCTACAATCCTTGGCATCACGCTCGCCGTTGCAGTTGCTACGGCCGCATGGAACGGCTACTCGCTGGCGCGCGACTTTATCGCCCAAGACAGGTGCCTAGACAGCGGTGGCCAATGGAAGGCAGAAGAACGAAAATGCCAATATCAGAGCGGCAGCGCAAGGTGAGGCCTAACAACTCGCTCGAGCCGACGCGCTACGGCAGGCAGTATAAGCCCGGGCCGAGATACTCCGTACATTGTCTCAACCCGGGCTTACACTGCCTGCCTCCGCGTGCTGCTCAGCTCGAACGTTAGGCCTTGCAGGCCACATAGTGACCTACCTGGGAACTGGAGTTCAGGCGCATTCGGCGCTGTGAGCAGTTCACAACGTCAGCCAAGCTAAGCAGCCCGCGTGAGAACTCAGCCCGATTCCGGCAACACCGAGAACCTGGCCACAAGAGCACTTGCAGTGGCCCTCTGCGTCCCGCTGTTCGAACTTTCCCTGTACTTGGGCTTGGCTCTTGCGCTCGGTAGTGGGCGGGTGGCAGCGTATACATGGCTGTCGCTGCCTTGGGCCTTCCACTTGGTCTACCTCGGCGTTGTCCTAGCAATCGCAGCTACTGGCGGCATGTCAGGCATCACCAGTCTGCTCGGGCATCTGTTTCTCACCCATCATGAGTCGCGTCGCAACATGCTGGTCACGCTGGGTGCTTGGGCCTTCCTCGTCGCGGGCACAGCCATCGCACTTGCAGCCACGTAGCAAGGCCTAACCCTTCGCTGGAGCCGACGTGCACCGGCATGGCACTTGGCCCGCCTCCTGGAGTGGTACATCATCCATCCGGCGGGCCAAGCGCCACACCGGCGCCCGCGGCTCAGCTCAAACGTTAGGCAGCAGGCCGATTCGGTTGGTACTCGTCGCTTTGCTGAATACCAAAGCTCGGTCGCTGCACTGGGCGCCGGCAGCAGCAAATCGGGTGTGCAGCGGTTGCGGTTCGCGTTTCAACGAACTCACCGCTAGGGTTCATCGTCTTGCGCTTTGGCAACTTGGGCACCGTTGGTGCCATAAGGCCAGCGCCTCGGCCAAGCTCGCCTCCCCAGCCCTGCGTCCTTGGCAACGGCAGCTTGCCCTTCGTCAATCAAGTGGCTTTGGTGGTGCTCTCAGCCAAGTCAAGTCGCCCCGGGGCTTCTCGCAAGGTTGCAGCGTCAGCCAAGGCTGCTCAACACCGCTGCCTGGTAGCCTGGCTGTCCGTCACCAGAAAACCCGCTGCCTAACTGGTCGCTCGAGGGGACGGCCACCGGCAAGCCAGCTTGGCCGCGAGGCTCTGGCTGTCTATCATCCGCCTCGCGGCCAAGCCGCCTCACCGGCGTCCGCCCCTCAGCTCAAACGTTAGGGCTCACAGCAGCAGCGCCAGCGCAGCGCGCCGAGCTTGGCTGTTCATCGGGCAGAAGGCCGGGCAAGCAGCGCCCCAAGCCGGCCAACTTTCGTGCATCATCCGCCCCAGAGCCAAGGAGAGTACCAATGAGCCATTCCATGCAGTGGGTCGCAATAGCTTGCGCGGTGGTCGTCCTGGTGCTGGCGTTTGCCAAGCTCTACAAGGCATTCAACTCTCCCGCTGGCGAGCGCTACCTCAGGCAGCAAACTCAGGGGCCATTCGCTCCGGCCGAGCAAGACAAACCCCTCGGTTCAGCGCATACGCCTGAGTCATCCTCAAGCGGTGGTACGGTTTAGTAGCCGTCTGAGGCAACTCGTTGTGCCGTGCCTGGTCGCATCTGGCGCCGGGGTACGCTCCTCGCGTTTGCGCTGCGCAACCACTGAGTCACGCAACCAGTGAGCCCTAACCCTTCGCTGGAGCCGACGTGCACCGGCATGGCATTTGGCCCGCCTCCTGGAGTGGTACATCATCCATCCGGCGGGCCCAGCGCCACACCGGCGCCCGCGGCTCAGCTCAAACGTTAGGCAGCAGGTCAGTTCGGTTGGTACTCGTCGCTTTGCTGAATACCAAAGCTCGGTCGCTGCACTGGGCGCCGGCAGCAGCAAATCGGGTGTGCAGCGGTTGCGGCTCGCGTTTCAACGAACTCACCGCTAGGGTTCATCGTCTTGCGCTTTGGCAACTTGGGCACCGTTGGTGCCATAAGGCCAGCGCCTCGGCCAAGCTCGCTTCCCCAGCCCTGCGTCCTTGGCAACGGCAGTTTGCCCTTCGTCAATCAAGTGGCTTTGGTGGTGCTCTCAACCAAGTCAAGTCGCCCCGGGGCTTCTCGCAAGGTTGCAGCGCCAGCCAAGGCTGCTCAACACCGCTGCCTCGTAGCCTGGCTGTCGGCCACAAGAAAACCCGCTGCCTAACTGGTCGCTCGAGGGGACGGCCACCGGCAAGCCAGCTTGGCCGCGAGGCGCTCACTGTCTATCATCCGCCTCGCGGCCAAGCCGTCTTTCCGGCGCCCGCCCCTCAGCTCAAACGTTAGGCCTCGCAGCGAAGGCCGCGCAGTGCTCCAGCAGCATCAACGCTTTCGGCATGAACTACACAGGACAAATCTAAGAAGCCAAGGCTCAACCAAAACACATGAAGACCGCAACCCCGCTCCTGCGCTTCCTCCAGGCGATGACCGCCCCACAGAAGAAACAGTTCTCAGCTGACGCAACGGAAATTCGAAGAAGACTTGCACGAGCTGCAGGACACCCAGAGGATGAGGTCACGCCTATCACACTGCTATATTTAACGCAACTTGCCTGCATGGATGGCAGTCCAAACCCGAGCCTGTTAACAGCGATGCCAATCGTTGAGACGACCAAGAAGTGGGCTCATCTCTTGCAAGTTCCCCCACTAACCTTAGAAGATCTCCTCGTGCCTACCCTCGAAGACGGCAAGCCTGTGCGAACGGCAAAACGCGGTCGAAAGGCACCGCTTGCAGGCGAGGCCTAACCTCTCGCTCAACCGGACCTGCCACGGCATGCGGCTTGGCCCACGTAACGCCTCTGCCTATCATGCGTCACGCGGGCCAAGCCGCATGCCGTGGCAGGCCGGTTAGCTCCAACGTTAGCCGTCAGCAAGTGCCCCAAGTCGACGAAATCCTCGAGCTCGATCTTCTGACGCTGCGTGAACACACGGAGCGAGCCGGTGATGCGCTTGATCCAGTGCGTCTTCGCCACTCGATCGAGAACCTGCTCCCCGTCTCCGAGGTCGCAGTCGTGCGCCGCCAAGGCGCTCTTGTTGCCTACGCCATGCTTCAACCACAAGAGGCGGGTCGGTGGTTCGTCACAGGCTTCAGCACGCATCCCGAGCACCGCAGTGCAGCGATATTCCGCTCTCTGTTCGGTCAGCTTCTACACATCGCATCGCGCCGGGGCATTGAGTCTCTGCGTTCCAATGTCTACAAGACCAACCACCTGTCTATGGCCTTCCATGCTCGCCTTGGCTTCAAGGTCACCCGCGAGAACGCAAAGGCAGTGGAGTTCACCGCCAGCGTTTCGGAGCTACGGTCAAAGCATCCGCTGTTCGCTCAGTGACGGCTAACCCTTCGCTGGAGGGGACGGCCACCGGCAAGCCAGCTTGGCCGCGAGGCGCTCGCTGTCTATCATCCGCCTCGCGGCCAAGCCGTCTCACCGGCGTCCGCCCCTCAGCTCAAACGTTAGGCCGCAAGTGGCAGAGCAAATCCTCACCTTCTGGCTTGTTGTCTATGCCGTGCTCTGGTTTCTCCGCCGGAATCCGCAGAGCGTCTTGGCACGAGTGGCTTTCACCTGGATAGGTCCGCAGCCAATGAGCGGCGAGACCTACTCACGTTATCAATGTCGTTGGGCAGCGTACTCGTTTAGTTGGCTATGCCAGTTCGCAATCGCTCTGTCTGGGCTCATAGTCATAGCCATCTATCAACCATCCGTAGGCGAACAAGTCTGGTTCAAAGTTCTTCTGTTCGCACTTCCTCTCGGCAACGCTCTTGCCCTCGCGGCGACTGTTGGCTTCTTGGTCAAGGCCGGCAAAGCGCACTGGTTCGGCCCAAACCCTGAACACAGCTCGTCTTGGGTGAATAGAGATGCGGCCTAACCCTTCGCTGGAGCCGACGTGCACCGGCATGGCACTTGGCCCGCGAGCCGGTGGTTCTTATCATCCGTCTCGCGGGCCAAGCACCACGCCGGCGCCCGCGGCTCAGCTCAAACGTTAGGCATCGCAAACCAGCGTCTGAGCGACAATCCGGCTCAGACCCTATCGTCGGAGGTTCGCGATGGAACTTACTGCTGTGCTCACGCCCGCGGATGAAGGCGGCTACGTGGCCCTCAATCCCGAGACTGGCACCACCACCCAAGGTGAAACGGTGGAAGAGGCTGTGGCTAACCTGCAAGAGGCTACTGCGCTCTATCTGAGCGAATTCCCCCTTGCCACTCGCGGCCACCCGGTGGTCACCACCTTCTCTGTGCCGGCGCATGCCTAAGCTTCCGCGAGTGTCTGGCGCCCAAGCGCTCAAGGCTTTGCAGAAGCTCGGGTTCGAGAAGGCTCGCCAGTCCGGAAGCCACGTCATTGTGCGTCGTGGCTCCAAGGGCTGTGTCATTCCAATGCACGCCGAACTCAAGGTCGGCACTCTCGCTGGGCTTTTGCGCCAGGCTGAGGTCTCGCATGAGGAGTTCGTCGCCGCGCTGTAAGGCGATGCCTAACCCTTCGCTGGAGCCGACAAGCACCGGCATGGCACTTGGCCTGCCTCCTGGAGTGGTACATCATCCATCCGGCGGGCCAAGCGCCACACCGGCGCTTGCGGCTCAGCTCAAACGTTAGGCCGCACAAGTGGCACAAATCAGTCTTCGTCTCACGCAGTCAGACTACTCACGAGCTTCGGCGTTTGTCGTCGACAGGCTTCGCCGAGCGGGTGCGATGCCAACGTCGCTCAAGCCTTTGGCGCTGTTGGCTTATGTGCTGTATACCGTTCCATTGTTCGTCATCTTGGTAGCTCCGAACCACCAAGATGAAGCCATCCGTTCGGTGCTCCGCTGGTCTGTACTAGCTCTGTTTATCGTTCCCGCTTTCTTCGTCGTCGGGATCAGCCGCCTTCGCCTTGCGGACGCCAAGGCCTTGGCCAGTTTGGCACCACACGCCGAGGAGCCTCTCACCCTTGAGGCCACGGCTTCCAACCTGACGGTCACTACAACCTCAATGACCGCTGTCTTTCACTGGTCCGCAGTCTCAGTCTTCGTCATTGATGCCGAGTTCGCCGTCCTGCTGGCCACGCGAACTGCTCCCATTCCTGTCACCAAAGTGGGAAGTACCTCAGAAGAGGAGTTCTTCGCCTTCCTTCGCCACGCACAGCAATACAAAGCAGCGAGTGCGGCCTAACCCTTCGCTGGAGGGGACGGCCACCGGCAAGCCGCCTTGGCCGCGAGGCTCTCGCTGTCTATCATCCGCCTCGCGGCCAAGCCGTCTCACCGGCGTCCGCCCCTCAGCTCAAACGTTAGGCACCACAGGGAAAGGCCGTGCTACCCACCAACATCGCTTATCGCACGTTCTTCGTTCGCCTCGCGCAGTATGGAACGGCCTTTACGCTCGACATTGATGGTGCCGAATACTTGATAACTGCAGCGCACCTGCTACCCGCGCCCAACGATCGTGAGGTTCCGATCCAGATCTACTTCAACAAGCAGTGGTTGAGCGGTACTGCGACCGTAGTGGGCCGAGGTCGTGGCGAACTTGACATTGCGGTCTTGCGGGTCGCCACACGCCTCACACCTACCGGCTTTCCAGTCACTGCCTCAATGGGAAGCGTCTTTGTTGGCCAAGATGTCTTCTTTGTTGGCTACCCGTACAAGATGTCGGTCGACTACGGAGAACCTTTCGCTGGTCTTCCAGGCCCGTTCCTCAAGAAGGGCGCGCTGTCTGCGGTGACGCTCACAGAGCCAAAGGTTCTCTACGTCGACGCACTGAACAACGAAGGGTTCTCAGGCGGCCCGCTCTACTTCTTCCGGAACAACAACCCTCAGGAGCCCTACATTGCCGGCGTAGTGTCCAAGTACCGCGTCGAGCCTGAATCAGTACTGGACGCCGAAGGAGCCGCCACGGGAATGACAGTGCACTACAACACCGGTTTCCTAGTGGCATACGACATCAAACACGCCCTAGAGTTTGTGCAGCGGCGCGGTGGTGCCTAACCCTTCGCTGGAGCCGACGTGCACCGGCATGGCACTTGGCCCGCCTCCCGGTGTGGTCCATCATCCGTCCGGCGGGCCAAGCGCCACACCGGCGCTCGCGGCTCAGCTCAAACGTTAGGCAACACGTGGCAGCGCCTGAGATTGTCGAAGTGCTACCCGATTGGCCAGGCCTGGCCACGGGCAACTCCAGCCCCTCGGTGCTCTACAGCCACGTGGGAGTCCTAGTGGCCTTCGACACGCCGGAGGAGCTAGTCGCAGTCGCCGTGTTTCCCATATGCCTTCAACTCGTTTGCGGCCACCCAAACGACGAAGCTCTCTCCGGTCATCCTCTGTACTCCCGCGGGCTTGAGCACTACTCTGTGCATCGGGTGATCAACTCGTCGAGGCTACTCACGCTTGAGCGCGCAAACGCTGGGCATCCTCGGCATGATCGCGACTCGTTCCTCGCCGACAACGGACACTGGATCCTCACGTTTCAGGACTGCACGGTTGAATGCATTGCTTCGCTCCGCTCGGGGTCAGAGCCTCGCTTCAGGATCTTCCCTTCGTGGAACGAGGCGCGCGCGTTCATGCAGCAAGACCATGTCGCCTAACCCCTTCATCGAGCGGACGCCCAACAGCAGGCCGCGCTACAGCACATCGTCATTTTTGCTTCCGCGCGGCCTGCTGTTGGTCGCCGCTCATGTCGAACGTTAGGCCTCACGATGGGAAACCCTGGCCCTCACGCCGCAATCATCCGCGCGGCAGCGAAAGCGCACTTGGGCCCGCTGGGCTTCAGACAGAAGGGGCGCTCGCGAACTTGGTACCGTGACCACGGTTGGTGGCTTGCGATCGTGGAGTTTCAGCCGAGTTCTTGGTCGAAGGGCTCCTATCTGAATGTCGCCTGCATGTGGCTTTGGCACCCACAGGACCACTTCGCATTCCATGTCTGCGAACGACTGGGACGCTATGCTGAGTTTCTGGACGAGGCGAGTTTCGGGCCCGCGGCGGAGGGTCTGGCGCGTATGGCCGCCGAAGGAGCGCTCAAGAACGAACAGCAGTTCCGCGATGTTCACTCGGCACTGGCTTACCTTGAAGAGCAGGTCGTCGGGTCTCAGAGCCATTGGGACCACTACAACGCAATGATGGCTGCGTTGGCGTGTAGTCAGATTGACCGCGCCGCCAAGTACTCTCAGTCATTGCTAAGGTTGAAAGCCGACTATGAGTGGTGCTTGGAACTTCAGAGTCTGTCCAGACACATCATGGAGGCGGCCCGTACCGACGCAATCACCGCCGTTGAGGAACAAGTCACCCTTGCCAGGCAGCGATTGGCCCTGCCGGCGGTTCAGTCGCTTCGCTGGGCAGCGGGTGAGGCCTAACCCTTCGCTCGAGTGGACGCGCGCAGGCATGGCACTTGGCCCGCGCGGCGCTTGTTCATATCATGCACCGCGCGGGCCAAGCGCCATGCCTGCGCGCGCCCCTCAGCTCAAACGTTAGGCCTCACACTGCATCCGCCTGCATGAACTACGCGCGTCAATACCCAAGGTTCTGGCTGGGGTACTTCGTACTCTCCGTGCTGCTGTTCATCACGAACAGCATGTACAGCCTCGCGGAGGCGTTTAGCCCCAAAGGGTCTCCCTCACTCTTTGGCACCACATTTGCACTCATCGGCCTCTGGCCCCTGTTCGGCTACGTCCGCCAACGTCGCTACAACCCGCGCTGGCTTTGGTTGGGTGTGTTCTGGCTGAGTGTGCTTGGCGCGGTAGTCGCAACGGTCATCTGCTTGGTAACGGCGGGGCTGAGCCTTTCCGTCCTGCCTCTTGCCATTGCCGCGGCCGCTCTGTTGCTCAGTGCACCCTACATCTTCGCTCTACATCAGTACTTGTTCCGGAGCCCACACCTTTGGCAGTGAGCGCACGTACCTCCAAGAAGCGCCTTTGCTGTTCCGAACAAAACAACAGAGCGGGGTACACGGTGAGGCCTAACCCTTCGCTGGAGCCGACGTGCACCGGCATGGCACTTGGCCCGCGAGCCGGCGGTTCTTATCATCCGTCTCGCGGGCCAAGCACCATACCGGCGCCCGCGGCTCAGCTCAAACGTTAGGCAGCAGGTCAGTTCGGTTGGTACTCGTCGCTTTGCTGAATACCAAAGCTCGGTCGCTGCACTGGGCGCCGGCAGCGGCAAATCGGGTGTGCAGCGGTTGCGGTTCGCGTTTCAACGAACTCGCCGCTCGGGCTCGTCGTCTTGCGCTTTGGCAACTTGGGCACCGTTGGTGCCATAAGGCCAGCGCCTCGGCCAAGCTCGCCTCCCCAGCCCTGCGTCCTTGGCAACGGCAGTTTGCCCTTCGTCAATCAAGTGGCTTTGGTGGCGCTCTCAACCAAGTCAAGTCGCCACGGGGCTTCTCGCAAGGTTGCAGCGCCAGCCAAGGCTGCTCAACACCGCTGCCTGGTAGCCTGGCTGTCCGTCACCAGAAAACCCGCTGCCTAACTGGTCACTCGAGGGGACGGCCACCGGCAAGCCAGCTTGGCCGCGAGGCGCTCACTGTCTATCATCCGCCTCGCGGCCAAGCCGGCTTGCCGGTGGCCGCCCCTCAGCTCAAACGTTAGGCGTCTTGAGATGCTCATCCGACAAGCGAACCTCCAAGATGCCGAGAATCTGTCTGCCCTCGCGATACAGGTTTGGCTTCACACGTACGCCACTGAAGGCGTCTCGTCTGTGGTCTCACGTTATGTGCTGTCGGAACTGTCGGCGAAGAAGTTTGAAACCGTGCTCACGGAAGACTCGTCGGCCATTTTCGTTGCTGAGAACAACGATTACCTTCTCGGCTATGCAAAGCTGGTAGTTGGAACACTGTGCCCGGTTCCCACAACCGAGAAGATCGAGCTTGCAACCCTCTACGTTCAGTCGCCGTTTCTGGGCAAAGGGGTTGGAGGCGCACTTCTCAAGCACGCCGAGCAGTGCGCGAAGCAGCGCGCAAATACGTCAATGTGGCTCGCTACGAACTCCAAGAACTCTCGAGCCATTGCCTTCTATGCCAAGCACGGGTACAGAAAGCTGGGCATCACCTACTTCGAGCTTGGCGGTGAGAAGCATGAAAATCTTGTACTGGGTGGCAAAGACGCCTAACCCTTCGCTGGAGCCGACTCGCACCGGCGCGGCACTTGGCCCGCGAGGCGCTGGTTCTTATCATCCGCCTCGCGGGCCAAGCGCCACACCGGCGCTCGCGGCTCAGCTCAAACGTTAGGCCGCATGAGAATCGTCGAAGCGTCCCGCTGCACCCTTGAACCCTTGGTCGTGGCCCATGCGCAGGTGATGTTCCACGTTCTCTCTGACCCTGCCATCTACGAGTTCGAGAATGAGCCACCTCGCTCGGAGTCATGGCTCGCCGAGCGGTACGCAAGGCTTGAGCGCCGTGCTTCAGCAGATGGAAGCCAAGTCTGGCTCAACTGGGTCTTGCGCCTACCTGGCGGAGAGTTGGTGGGCTACGTTCAAGCAACCGTGCTCCCCTCTGGTGCCGCTTTGGTTGCCTACGAGCTGGCCAGTCGCTACTGGCGGCAAGGCATCGGCCGTTGCGCTGTTTCGGCCATGCTCGGTGAACTCCAATCCAGCTATGGTGTTCACCTGTTCGCAGCGGTGCTCAAAGCTGCTAACCACAGGTCACTTGGGTTGTTGCGCAGCCTTGGCTTTCAGCCCGCCACCAGTGAGCAAGCGGCTGAGTTCGGCGCAGAGTCAGATGAGAGCGTCATGGTCAAGTCTGTGGCTCCCATCGCGAATGCGGCCTAACCCTTCGCTGGAGCCGACGTGCACCGGCATGGCACTTGGCCCGCGAGCCGGTGGTTCTTATCATCCGTCTCGCGGGCCAAGCACCACACCGGCGCACGCGGCTCAGCTCAAACGTTAGGCGTCACGACTCGCACCCCTCTGCGCATGCAGCCATACATCAAATGCAAGCTCCAGCGTGAGGCCTTCAAGCTCTACCTCATCGGAGGCCTTGCCGTTGTCCTCGCGGCGCTCTGGTGGCTTGTCCCAATGCCGTCGAGCAAGTCCCCGACGCGCAAGCTGGAGCATGCGTTCCGAGAAGAGGTCACTTCCTTGTTTGGTAATCAAGCAGCTGCGGCGTGTAAGTATTGGCCCAAGCATCTGTACATGACCTGCGGAAACGTCACCGTCAGTCCGAAGCTACTGCTCGAGCGGGGCTGGCAGCTCGAATCTTCGTCGGAAAGCCGGTTCTCGTACTTGCGAGCGCAGTGGCGGCTGAAGCTTCAGTGCGCCCCGTTGAGCAACGAGTCGTGTACTCCAGAGTTCTGGTTTGTTGGCAGTAGCGCACAATGAGTCGGCGCGCCAACCGGTGACGCCTAACCCTTCGCTGGAGCCGACGTGCACCGGCATGGCACTTGGCCCGCGAGGCGCTGGTTCTTATCATCCGCCTCGCGGGCCAAGCGCCACACCGGCGCCCGCGGCTCAGCTCAAACGTTAGGCCTCGCAGGCAACGCGGGCGCGTATGATTCGCGCAGTTCTGGTTCTGAGGAGTAGTCGCATGCCCAGCACCGTTACCGACCTGGAAGTACAGGCACTGCGCCTCGCACCTGAGGAACGCGCGCAGCTTGCCGATCGGTTGCTCGCCAGCCTGTCTGCCGACACGTCGATCGAGGAAGAGTGGGCCACGGAAGCTCACCGCCGCCTCGCCGAACTCGAGGCCGGGACCGTTGCTGCCATTCCGATTGAAGCCGCCATCGCTCGCGCTCGCAACGCGATCCGATGATCTTCTCAATCCATCCCCTGGCGGAAGCAGAGCTTGTCGATGGTGCCTCCTTCTACGCCAAGGAGGCCAATGCAGTGCTGGGCGAGGCCTTCATTGCCGAGTTTCACCACGCGGTCGAGTTGCTCCGCGAGCATCCAAAGCTTGGCGCGCGGTGGCGCGGCCCATTGCGCAGACTTCCGATGCGGCGCTTCCCATACAGCATCGTCTATCACGAGTCGCTGGCCGCGCTGCGCATCATCGCCATAGCCCACCAGAGCCGTAGGCCCGGCTACTGGCGCGGGCGCTCGTAAGCAAGCGAGGCCTAACCCTTCGCTGGAGGGGACGGCCACCGGCAAGCCAGCTTGGCCGCGAGGCGCTCACTGTCTATCATCCGCCTCGCGGCCAAGCCGTCTTCCCGGCGTCCGCCCCTCAGCTCAAACGTTAGGCCTCCGAAAAACACCGAATCTCGGCGCTCCGTTACAGTGGACCTATGGCACCCACCATCGTCCGTGACGGACAGTTCCGGTTGTTCTTCTTTTCTCGTGAGGAGACACGGATCCACGTCCATGTGGCCCATCCCGACGGGGAGGCAAAGTTCTGGCTCACGCCCACGGTACACTTGGCCGTCAACATAGGTCTCTCCCAGGCTCAGGTAAGGCAAGCGCAGGCCGTTGTCGAGGCGCACATCCAGGAGATTCAAGATGCCTGGCATCGCCACTTTGGAGGCTGAAGTTACCAACGTCTCGCCGCACGGCCTCTGGCTGTTACTCGGCAGCGAAGAGCTTCACGTCCCGTTCTCCGAGTTCCCGTGGTTCAAGCGAGCCACGATCGAGCAACTCGCGGACGTTCAGCGCCCTACTGAGAATCACCTCTACTGGCCGCAGCTCGACGTCGATCTCTCGGTCGAATCCATTCGCAATCCGTCAGCGTTTCCACTCAGGTCAAAGACGGAGGCCTAACCCTTCGCTGGAGCCGACAAGCACCGGCGTGGCACTTGGCCCGCCTCCCCGGGGTGGTACATCATCCGTCCGGCGGGCCAAGCGCCACACCGGCGCCCGCGGCTCAGCTCAAACGTTAGGCGTCGCAAGCAAACAGCGTTGCGACGAGTTGCCATCTCTGGCATTGTTCAAGCGCACAACAACAAGTCGGAGGCATCATGGTGCTCCTAGGAGAAGCTTTCCTTGCGGCGGGAGCCTTAGTCGTCTTTGCGTACTCGCTGCAACTTCGCATCAACGGTGAACACAACAACTGGCTTCGCCTTTGCCTCGGCATCGCCGGCTTTGGCTTCGTCCTCCAGGCCTTCGCTTCCTTTCCCTCGGCGCATGCAGCGAGCTCCGGTCAACTGTTCTCCTTCCTGAGCTACAGCCTTGGCGCCGTTGGTGGCGCTCTCGCAGTCACAACGCTGCGCCCGGGCAACTGGAGAGTTGTCGGTCTCTGGCCATCGTGGGAGCGCAACTCCAAGTCCACGCCTTAGGCTATAGGCAGAGCAGCATTCCTTACTCAGCAATGCAACCAGCGCCGCCTAACCCTTCGCTGGAGCCGACGTGCACCGGCATGGCACTTGGCCCGCGAGGCGCTGGTTCTTATCATCCGCCTCGCGGGCCAAGCGCCACGCCGGCGCCCGCGGCTCAGCTCAAACGTTAGGCCGCACGATGAATCAGCGCCGCACACCCGTCGATCGCGATGGAACACCCGTCCGAGTCGGCTCGCGTGTTCGGGTCTTGGGCTTCTCAGGCGATTGGTATGAACAACTACCCGCCGATGAACGGGAGCGTGTGGACTCAATGCTTGGCCAGATCTTTGAAGTGGAAGAGATCGACGAGTATGGCCAGCCTTGGGTGTGCAAGCGGTGGCCCAACGAAGCAGAAGGAACTTGTGTGTCTCACTCGGTAGCACTAGAGCCTGCTGAGATGCTCTGCGTTGGCCCTGCCGCACTGTGACAGGGCGCTACAGCAGGCCCTTGGGGGCAGTCAAAGGTATCCGGGCGCTCATGGCCTGCGAAACAGCTGTCATCGCGGGCATCTAGTGAGGTCCAGTTCTGGCGGCAATCGTTGCGAGCGCCCGCACTTTGTCAGCAGTACCAAGTGCGGCCTAACCCTTCGCTGGAGGGGACGGCCACCGGCAAGCCGCCTTGGCCGCGAGGCGCTCGCTGTCTATCATGCTCCTCGCGGCCAAGCCGTCTCGCCGGCGTCCGCCCCTCAGCTCAAACGTTAGGCAGCAGGCGAAGCCGGTTGGGCACTCGCTGCGCTGCTGAATTCCAAATGCCTTCACTGCTCGCAGCGTTGGAGAACGGAGCAATCAAGTCGGTCAGCGGCTGTGGTCCGCGCATCAAGAGGGTCACAGCTCAGGTTCGTCGTCTTGTGCTGCGGCAGTTGGGCAGCGTAGGCGTTGGTGGCGCTCGGCGCCTCTGCCACAGTCGCTTTCCTGGCTTGGCGGCATCAGCAGCGGTTGCGCCGTGTTCATCGCCAAACCCGTCCGCTTTGGTGGTGCTCTCGCCCAAGCAAAACCAGGCTGCGGCTCTTCGCAGGTCTGTGGTCTCGGCTCAGGCTGCTCAATGCAGTTGCCTCACACCACGGCTGTCTGCCACGAGCAAACCCGCTGCCTAACCCTTCGCTCGAGGGGACGGCCACCGGCAAGCCAGCTTGGCCGCGAGGCGCTCGCTGTCTATCATCCGCCTCGCGGCCAAGCCGGCTTGCCGGCGTCCGCCCCTCAGCTCAAACGTTAGGCCGCATGAGAACCGTCGAAGCGTCTCACTGCACCCTTGAACCCTTGGTCGTGGCTCATGCGCAAGAGATGTTCAGCGTTCTCTCTGACCCTGCTATCTACGAGTTCGAGAACGAGCCACCTTGCTCGGAATCATGGCTTGCCGAGCGGTACACAAGGCTTGAGCGCCGTGCTTCAGCGGATGGAAGCCAAGTCTGGCTCAACTGGGTCTTGCGGCTACCTGGCGGAGAGTTGGCGGGCTATGTTCAAGCAACCGTGCTTCCCTCTGGTGCCGCATTGGTTGCCTACGAGTTGGCGAGTCGCTACTGGCGGCAAGGCATCGGCAGTTGCGCTGTTTCGGCCATGCTCGGTGAACTCCAATCCAGCTATGGTGTTCGCCTGTTCGCAGCAGTGCTCAAGGCTGTCAACCACAGGTCGCTCGGGTTGTTGCTCAACCTTGGCTTTAAGCCCGCTGCCAGTGAGCAAGCGGCTGAGTTCGGCGCGGAGTCAGATGAGGTCGTCATGGTCAAGTCTGTGGCTCCCATCGAGAATGCGGCCTAACCCTTCGCTGGAGCCGACAAGCACCGGCATGGCACTTGGCCCGCCTCCCGGAGTGGTTCATCATCCGTCCAGCGGGCCAAGCACCACGCTGGCGCTTGCGGCTCAGCTCAAACGTTAGGCCTCAGAAATGCAAACACTCCCGTCCATCGACGCTCTTGCTGAATACTTTGGCTGCCAACCTCGCGTTGAGGCGACGCACCCTGAGTTGGGCGCTCTCAACTACGAGGTCGAGTGCGACACCGAGCATGAACGAGTCACACTATCGGTTCTGCCAGTTGCGGAAGAGGTTAACGTCAGAGTTTTCACCAAAACGCCGTCTCGCTTCTTTCTGCTTGGACTTGAAGACGTGAGGGAAATCGTTGTCATGAGCGAAGAAGAAGAGGGTGAAGTGGATCAGAAAGTGGAGATCCGCTTCCACAACACAGAAGTGCAGACACTAAGCCTTCGCCTCAGACCAGTATTCATGCTCATCTGGGGCAACCAACACGACTCACCGGAACGCCATCCGCCGTGGGAGCGCTGAGGCCTAACCCAATACCGTTAGCTTAAGGAGATTTTGCGGGTTTACCCTGGCATCCGAAATCGCAGGCGATCATAGGCGGCACACATCCGGAAGGTCAGGGAAATCGAGCATTTGGTGCCTTAAACTAACGGTATTGAGGCCTAACCCGGCGCTCGAGCTGACGTGCTACGGCAGCCGTCCCTGGCCGCGCTACGCCTGTTGTCTATCATGCTTCGCGCGGCCAGGGCCGTCTGCCGCAGCACGCAGCTCAGCTCTACGTTAGGCGTCACGCGCTTCTCTCGTCATGTCGATCCATTTCAAATCAACGCCACGCCAAGCCGGCCACGCAATCGGCTTGGCTGTTGCAAACCTGGCTCAGAAGCTGTCCGGGGGGATCAATCCAAGTTGGCTTCAGGAGGCTGAGCTCTCTCGCGCGCACTACGAGTCAGAACTTCTCCTGCTTACGGCCGCAGCGGCCATGCACACCGTCGAGTCCTGCGGGCTTACGCCTGAAGTCGAGAATGAGGTCGCCGCAGGTTTGTTCAGTTGGGTACATGAGTTGCCCGTAGAGTCTCGTGAGCTGCTCTTGCGGTCGCTGGACGACGCAACCGACTACTACTCGCAGGCTGCGGCCTCCACCGACGCAGAACAACCTTTTGTGCCAAATGAGATCTCCGAGATTGAAGCAGCCTTTGGTGACCGACTCTTGAACTCAGGAGAGAACAATGAAGTTCGGGGTAAGGCTTGCTTGCGGCTCTGTGTCGTGATCCCCAAGACACTTTGGTCTATCCAAGTCACAAGCACCCGTCAAATGCTCCGCGATGCTCTGCTGCTTCTTCCACAGTGACGCCTAACCCTTCGCTGGAGCCGACTCGCACCGGCATGGCACTTGGCCCGCTTCCCGGAGTGGCCCATCATCCGTCCAGCGGGCCAAGCGCCACACCGGCGCTCTCGGCTCAGCTCAAACGTTAGGCCGCAAAGAATGTATCGCCGCGCTCTTCTCTCCGCCGCACTGCTTTTCGCGACCGCGCGTGCGTCTTCGCTTGCCGCGCCGCTGCCCCTACAAGCAAGGAGGCGGCTCATCGGAACATGGCGGTCCGATCGAGAGAAGACCATGAAGCACTGGAGTCATCTGCCGACCGCTACACCAGAGGCAAGAGAGCGAATCGAGGCATGGTTCGGCAGCTTCACGTATACATTTACCCAGAAGTCCGCTCTCGCCGAATACGATGGCGGCTCCTGGGAGGCGCCGTATAAAGTTCGAAGCGAGAGCGAGAACGTAATCACTATCCAGCTACTACATGTTGAGCGGCGTGAGGATATAACGCTGTACTTTGACGAGCCATACTTCTTTCTGCGCAGTGGCAGCAAGAACTTTGAATACTTTCGCCGAGTTGCGGCCTAACCCAACGCTCGAGCCGACGCGCTACGGCAGCCAACCCTGGCCGCGCTACGCTCGTTGTCTATCATGCTCCGCGCGGCCAGGGTTGTCTGCCTCCGCGCGCGGCTCAGCTTTACGTTAGGCCACACAGCCGCCCCGCCGTGAACGTCAGAACAACTCGTCGGATTCAGCGCCTGCTCGCATACCTCGCACCGCTTGTGGTCTTGCTTGCAGGTGCATGGCATACAGCCTTGGCGCAGTTCGCTGAAAACGAGCTGGTCGCCAATCTCGCACTTCTGTTCCTCACAGCCACGCTAGCCGTCGTGCTTCATCGGCGTTCGCATGGGCGCGAAAGTGCTTGGTTCGGTGCGCGAGTCCTCAAAGAGATCGAGCAGAACCCCGAGGACCAAGTCAATCCGCTGTCAGCGGACGTTGCGCTCATACTGGCTACCGTGTTCTTGTGCACTGTCGCTGTCGTTCAACTCTAGCGCTGGCCGGACAGTCGGCCGTACACCTACGCATTGTTCGGCGAGCTATTTCACTTGTCCTCCGTAAGCCGCACCGGGCGGCACTCTGCTGTGCAACGAGTGTGGCCTAACCCTTCGCTGGAGCCGACGTGCACCGGCATGGCACTTGGCCCGCCTCTTGGAGTGGTACATCATCCATCCGGCGGGCCAAGCGCCATACCGGCGCACGCGGCTCAGCTCAAACGTTAGGTGCCAATGGAGGCAAAGGTGAGTCTCGTCAAAGATATTCTCAGCACATACCTGCACTTCCAGGGCATTGGGCGAGTCAATCCAATTCCCCTATCAGAATCGTTCTGGGAAGAGGTCGCGGCTGGAAATCATCCTGAACTAGAGCAAGGCAGGCTCATGTCAGCCTTCACCTTCTCGGAGCCGTGGGCCATGTGGGAGAGGCATCCCGCCGGAGAGGAATTAGTCATGCTGCTCTCTGGTGTTGCCACGCTCATACTCGAAGAATCTGGTCAAGAGCAGACCATCCAACTAAGCAGCCCCGGCTCTTATGTCGTTGTACCAAAGAATGTCTGGCACACAGCGAGGGCCGATGCGCCTGTTACCATGTTGTTCCTCACCCCCGGTGCTGGCACGGAACATCGTCCGGTTGGCACCTAACAATTCGTTCAAGCCGACGCCGCTTCGCGGCGCGGCTTAACTCAGGCGTTAGGCCTCATGGAGAACGAGCATGCCCGACGGAAAGGAATTCAATCCAAAGGCCAGCATCTACGTCGACGACAAGTCAGCGTCGAAGGTCGCCTTGGCTGGGAAGCTCGGCGTGCTACTGACGTTTGTGACTATTGCTGCGCTTGTCATAGTAGTAGTGAACCGCCCGGCCGCTTGGTCGCAAACCGTGGTCCTTGGCCTCGCGGCCACGTGGGGCATAGGCGGCCCAATGTGGTTCTTCTACGAGTACTTCTTCATCTATCGAGAAGGCGGCGCTCCCGACAGTTGGGAACTGTTTAAGCACGGGCAGCAAGTCAGCGCTGCGGTCTGGGTAGCCCTGACGGGCTCTCTCACGGTCGTTGGCGCCAGCGATTTCGTCAAAGTGAAAGAGGCCACCTATCGCTGTGAACTGAACTCCAGTGCCACGGCCCCCGCATCAGCAACTTCTGCATTGGTCCTTTCTTGCGCACCGGCGAAATGAGGCCTAACCCTTCGCTGGAGCCGACTCGCACCGGCGTGGCACTTGGCCCGCCTCCCGGTCTGGTCCATCATCCGTCCAGCGGGCCAAGCGCCACACCGGCGCTCGCGCCTCAGCTCAAACGTTAGGCAACGCAAACCCCACCCATGCAGCTTGTTCGACCGTCTGAACTCCATTTGCCGAGCTATGTCGCAGCGCTGGAGCGCGGTTGGTCTGCGGACAACCTGCGCCCCGAAGCAGCGCAGGAAGAACTTGCCCGCGTTCGAGCTGACGCTCAGGCGTTTCTCTCCAGCATGGAGGACCGCCAGGCCAAGGGTCCGCCGGTCACGCTCCCAGACGGTTCGGTGGTCAATCGCATTCCGGGCTTTCGGCGCTGGCTGTGGGACGGCGAGTTCTGCGGGAGCATCAGCTTTCGCTGGCAAGAGGGCACTACCGATCTGCCGCCTCACTGCCTCGGGCACATCGGCTATGCCGTGGTTCCTTGGAAGCAACGGCTTGGCTATGCCACGGTGGCGCTGGCGCAGTTGCTGCCAGAGGCCAAGTCGGTGGGGTTGCCGTTCGTGGAACTCACCACCGATCCAGAGAACCTCGCATCCCAGCGGGTCATTCTGGCCAATGGTGGCGTCCTCGTGGAGCGGTTCACCAAGCCGCCGCAGTTTGGCAGCAAGCCCGGGCTTAGGTTTCGCATTGCAGTGGCGTAGCGCGCGGCGTTGCCTAACCCTTCGCTGGAGTGGACGGCCACCGGCAAGCCGGCTTGGCCACGAGGCGCTCGCTGTCTATCATCCGCCTCGCGGCCAAGCCGTCTCACCGGCGTCCGCCCCTCAGCTCAAACGTTAGGCAGCAGGCCGATTCGGTTGGTACTCGTCGCTTTGCTGAATACCAAAGCTCGGTCGCTGCACTGGGCGCCGGCAGCAGCAAATCGGGTGTGCAGCGGTTGCGGTTCGCGTTTCAACGAACTCACCGCTAGGGTTCATCGTCTTGCGCTTTGGCAACTTGGGCACCGTTGGTGCCATAAGGCCAGCGCCTCGGCCAAGCTCGCCTCCCCAGCCCTGCGTCCTTGGCAACGGCAGCTTGCCCTTCGTCAATCAAGTGGCTTTGGTGGTGCTCTCAGCCAAGTCAAGTCGCCCCGGGGCTTCTCGCAAGGTTGCAGCGTCAGCCAAGGCTGCTCAACACCGCTGCCTGGTAGCCTGGCTGTCCGTCACCAGAAAACCCGCTGCCTAACTGGTCGCTCGAGGGGACGGCCACCGGCAAGCCAGCTTGGCCGCGAGGCTCTGGCTGTCTATCATCCGCCTCGCGGCCAAGCCGCCTCACCGGCGTCCGCCCCTCAGCTCAAACGTTAGGCGTCACAGAATGCGCGTACGCGATCTTCCCAGCGCTGAAGGCAAGACCAACGCATTTGAGGTGAATAACCTGCTGCTCACAAGATCGCGGGCCTGCAAGATAGTCGAAGCCATTCCTGGCGCGAGTATCATGAAACGAAGCAGGCTGTTCCGTGACACAGACGAGTTCTGCATCTTCACCATCGGACCGGACAAGTTCGCAATTGAGGAACCGTATGGCGACAACAGTCGCTACTGGATTGGAGCGAAGGACGGCAAGTCAACACAATCTTTGCCACTGGTTCGCAGGGCGTTCGAAGAACACAAGTCCTGGCTGCCCCCGCTGCGCACGCTATCAGCCGCAGTGGCGGTACTTCTCGCTGCACTGCTGTACTCAAAAGCATCGCAGTTCATCGAGCAAGACAAGTGTCTTGATTCCGGTGGCCGCTGGGAGGCAAAGTCAAACACATGCTCGCACATCGCCCAGTGACGCCTAACCCCTCGCTCAACCGGACCCGCTACGGCAGTCGTCGCTTGGCCGCTCCAGGCGCCCGTGGCATCATGCCTTCCGCGGCCAAGCGCCGCCTGCCTCCGCAGGCCGGTTAGCTCGAACGTTAGCCGTCAGCAAGTGCCCCAAGTCGACGAAATCCTCGAACTCGATCTCCTGACGCTGCGTGAACACACGGAACGCGCGGGCGACACGCTTGACCCAGTACGTCTTCGCCAGTCGATCGAGAACCTGCTCCCCTTCTCTGAGGTGGCAGTCGTGCGCCGCCAAGGCGCTCTTGTCGCCTACGCCATGCTTCAGCCACAAGAGGCAGGCCAGTGGTTCGTCACAGGCTTCAGCACACATCCCGAGCACCGCAGTGCAGCAGTGTTGCGTTCTCTGTTCGGTCAGCTTCTACACATCGCGTCGCGCCGAGGCATAGCGTCTCTGCGCAGTAATGTCTACAAGACCAACCACCTGTCTATGGCCTTCCATACTCGCCTTGGCTTCAAGGTCACCCGCGAGAACGCAAAAGCAGTGGAGTTCATCGCCAGCGTCTCGGAGCTACGCGCAAGGCATCCGCTGTTCGCCCAGTGACGGCTAACCCTTCGCTGGAGGGGACGGCCACCGGCAAGCCAGCTTGGCCGCGAGGCTCTGGCTGTCTATCATCCGCCTCGCGGCCAAGCCGTCTCACCGGCGTCCGCCCCTCAGCTCAAACGTTAGGCCGCACGACGATCATGCCCACCACAGATAGCGCCACTTCTCGCTCGGAGCGAGCAGGTGTCAGGTTTGCACTGTTCGCTGTCCTTGCCGTCCTGCTCCCCGTACTTTGGTATGTCGCTTTTAGAGCCTGGTTTGAATCCGGCAGCGGCTTCTGGTACTCGCTTCTAGCGTCGCGCTCAGCTATGGTCTTCTGGCTGCCACTCATCTCAATTGCCTTGGCTTGGTGGTTCGTTCTGCCACGGCCCCGGCTATCACCCGTGAAGCTGGTAACCCTCGGAGCTGCATTGCCAATGGGACTCGTACTAGGCATGTATCTTGGCTTGGCCTTTACGTGCTTCTACATGAACAAGTGCATGTAGCCAAGGAGCCAGTTGTTCAATCCTTTGGTCCGTTGGGCGTAGTAATTGTGCTCGCGAGCAGCAAGGCGCAGTTCAGCCAGTTCGGCCTAACCCTTCGCTGGAGGGGACGGCCACCGGCAAGCCAGCTTGGCCGCGAGGCGCTCACTGTCTATCATCCGCCTCGCGGCCAAGCCGGCTCACCGGTGTCCGCCCCTCAGCTCAAACGTTAGGCCTCAGAAGTCACGTGCGCGCGCTGCGTTTCCTCGGTTTTGTAGCGGCAGGCTTTCTGCTGTACTTCGTCGTGGTCGTATACCTCGGTGGCTACTTGGCAGCTATCCATGTACCTCCCGAGTACTTCGCGTTCTTCGGGCGTGAGCGTGGCGCCCTTGCGGTGGCCCTGCTTTCGTTTACGAGCTACGCGCTGCCTATCGCCGCAGTCAGTGCGGTAGCGGTCGCTGCTTTGGCTCGCTTGCAAGGCGGTTCGCCTCGCTCTGCTTTTGCTGGCGCGTTCGTCGGCATGGTCCTCGCCTGGGTCGCCCTACACGTCCTGTTCTTTCCTTACTCTGGCTCAAGCGGCTCCCTCTTGCACAGCCTGTGGGTCGCCGTTTCGGGCTCCTGGTGGGGCTTGCCTAACCTGCTGGCACCTTGGGTCGGGCTCAGCCTGGCCTTCTGGTATTGCTATCGCAAGCAAGCCGTCCGCACACCGGCTGAGGCCTAACCCTTCGCTGGAGAGGACGGCCACCGGCAAGCCAGCTTGGCCGCGAGGCGCTCGCTGTCTATCATCCGCCTCGCGGCCAAGCCGTCTCACCGGCGTCCGCCCCTCAGCTCAAACGTTAGGCACCACACAACTACACCCAATGCAACTCAACACTTGGCTCGTCTTCGTCGCCGCCGTTCTCGTACTCACAGTCACTCCGGGCCCGTCTGTTCTTATGGCGGTATCTACATCGGTCAATCGCGGGTTTCGCCAGGCCATATTCGCTGCCCTGGGCAGTACGAGTGCCATCGTTTGCCTCATGGTGCTGTCTGCGGTCGGCCTAGGCGCAGTGTTGTCTACATCGGAGGTGCTGTTCTCCGTCCTAAAGTGGGCCGGTGCCGCGTATCTAGCCTACCTTGGTATCACCTCATTGCTTTCGTCTAGCCGCAATGTCCTACTCACAGAACAAACGGAGTCTGCTCAACCCCGTAGCTTCGTACGTGGGTTCCTTGTCGGGGCAAGCAACCCGAAGGCCTTGGTTTTCTTCACCGCACTGTTCCCTCAGTTCATCGATCCTGCTCGTCCGCAATTTCCACAGTTTCTGATTCTTTGCTCCACGTTTGTTGCCTTCGAACTGTTCTGGTTGATCACCTATGCGGCGCTAGGCAGTCGCGCAAAGCAATGGTTGCAGCAGCCAGGACGCGCCGTCGCCTTCAACCGCGCTACCGGCGGTGTCTTCCTAGCCGCGGCGGCCGCACTCGCCTCCGCCAAGCGAAGTGTCGCCTAACCTCTTCATCGAGCGGACAGCCAACAGCAGGCCGCGCTACAGCAGCTGCGCATTGTTGCCTCCGCGCGGCCTGCTGTCGGCTGCCGCTCATGTCGCACGTTAGGCGTCGCAAGCTGCCGCAGAGCGCTTGCATCACGCTGCTGAACCATCTTGCGAGTGGACATGGAATTCCGAACCATCCCGCCTGACCCAGCCGAGTTCCCGAAGCTGCAACTCCTGTGGCCACCAGCGCTACCAGCAACGCTACTGCTCGGTGCATGGCTGGCCGAGATCAATGGGCACGTGTGGAACATTCACGCGGAAGGCGCATTACTACTAGGAGCATTCTTCGTTCTGCTCATCGTTGGCACGGTGTTCTCGTTCCTCTCGCTCAGAGCGCTATTACCCGCCCTGCGGCAGCATCCCTCGCTTCGCACGAAAGCCAATCTGGTTTGCACTGGCGTCTCGCTAGTGTTCGTCATACTCAGCGTGGTTTATGGGGTCAGCGGTCTTCTCGAACTCTTCATTCGTTGAGCATGCGACCACCGTCTCACTCATGCAACGACGCCTAACCCTTCGCTGGAGGGGACGGCCACCGGCAAGCCAGCTTGGCCGCGAGGCGCTCGCTGTCTATCATCCGCCTCGCGGCCAAGCCGTCTCGCCGGCGTCCGCCCCTCAGCTCAAACGTTAGGCCGCATGACCATAGCATCTCGAACTCTCACCATCGCTTCAGTATGCGTTCTCACGGCGAGCGCGTTCGCCTGTTTGATAGCACCCATCGAGGCAGCAACTGAGTTCTTCCCGCTGCTCTTCTGGATTCATATCGCGGTCATCATGCTCGGAATTTTGGGAAGCCTGCGAATAAGGAAGCTCAAGTCTACATGGTCAGAGGTTTGGCACGCCTTCCTTCCGATACCCAGAACTTTGATCATTCTTGGCATCATCGCAGCGGCAATCGCCGCATACTCGACCAAGAATGTTCAATTCGATTTTGGAACCTTGCCGGATGGAACAGCCGTACATAGCAAGAACTGGAGCGAAAGCAAAGGAAGATACTGGCTCTCACTAAACAAGCAACCTGAGTTCGAGATTACAAAGGTCCAGTATCAACAGTTGCAGCGGGAGAGCCATGCGTTCTTCGCACTGCTCTGGCTACTCCTTTCATACCTCATCACTCTTCAGTGGCACTACATTACTCGCCGCGAAGCACAGCGCGCGAATGCGGCCTAACCCCTCGCTCAACCGGACCCGCTACGGCAGCCGTCGCTTGGCCGCTCCAGGCCACAGTGTTAAATTGTCCTTGCGCGGCCAAGCGCCGTCTGCCTCCGCAGGCCGGTTAGCTCGAACGTTAGGCCTCGCAGGCAACGCGGGCGCGTATGATTCGCGCAGTTCTGGTTCCGAGGAGTAGTCGCATGCCCAGCACCGTTACCGACCTGGAAGTACAGGCACTGCGCCTCGCACCTGAGGAACGCGCGCAGCTTGCCGATCGGTTGCTCGCCAGCCTGTCTGCCGACACGTCGATCGAGGAAGAGTGGGCCACGGAAGCTCAACGCCGCCTCGCCGAACTCGAGGCCGGGACCGTTGCTGCCATTCCGATTGAAGCCGCCATCGCTCGCGCTCGCAACGCGATCCGATGATCTTCTCAATCCATCCCCTGGCGGAAGCAGAGCTTGTCGATGGTGCCTCCTTCTACGCCAAGGAGGCCAATGCAGTGCTGGGCGAGGCCTTCATTGCCGAGTTTCACCACGCGGTCGAGTTGCTCCGCGAGCATCCAAAGCTTGGCGCGCGGTGGCGCGGCCCATTGCGCAGACTTCCGATGCGGCGCTTCCCATACAGCATCGTCTATCACGAGTCGCTGGCCGCGCTGCGCATCATCGCCATAGCCCACCAGAGCCGTAGGCCCGGCTACTGGCGCGGGCGCTCGTAAGCAAGCGAGGCCTAACCCTTCGCTGGAGGGGACGGCCACCGGCAAGCCAGCTTGGCCGCGAGGCGCTCGCTGTCTATCATCCGCCTCACGGCCAAGCCGCCTCACCGGCGTCCGCCCCTCAGCTCAAACGTTAGGGCTCACAGCAGCAGCGCCAGCGCAGCTCGCCGAGCTTGGCTGTTCATCGGGCAGAAGGTCAGGCAAGCAGTGGCCCAAGCCGGCCCACTTTCGTGCATCATCCGTCCTAGAGCCAAGGAGAGTGCCAATGAGCCATTCCATGCAGTGGGCCGCAATAGCTTGCGCGGTGGTCGTCCTGGTGCTGGCGTTTGCCAAGCTCTCCAAGGCATTCAACTCTCCCGCTGGCGAGCGCTACCTCAAGCAACAAACTCAGGGGCCATTCGCTCCGGTCGAGCAGGACAAACCCCTCGGTTCAGCGCATACGTCTGAGTCGTCCTCAAGCGGCGGTACGGCTTAGTAGCCGCCTGGGGCAACTCGTTGTGCTGTGCCTTGGTCGCCTCAGGCGCCGGGTACGTCCCTCGCGTTTGCGCTACGGCAACCACTGAGCCACCCAACCACTGAGCCACCCAACCAGTGAGCCCTAACCCTTCGCTGGAGCCGACGTGCACCGGCATGGCACTTGGCCCGCGAGGCGCTCGCTGTTTATCATCCGCCTCGCGGGCCAAGCCGCCTCACCGGCGTCCGCCCCTCAGCTCAAACGTTAGGCAGCAGGTCAGTTCGGTTGGTACTCGTCGCTTTGCTGAATACCAAAGCTCGGTCGCTGCACTGGGCGCCGGCAGCAGCAAATCGGGTGTGCAGCGGTTGCGGTTCGCGTTTCAACGAACTCACCGCTAGGGTTCATCGTCTTGCGCTTTGGCAACTTGGGCACCGTTGGTGCCATAAGGCCAGCGCCTCGGCCAAGCTCGCCTCCCCAGCCCTGCGTCCTTGGCAACGGCAGCTTGCCCTTCGTCAATCAAGTGGCTTTGGTGGTGCTCTCAGCCAAGTCAAGTCGCCCCGGGGCTTCTCGCAAGGTTGCAGCGTCAACCAAGGCTGCTCAACACCGCTGCCTGGTAGCCTGGCTGTCCGTCACCAGAAAACCCGCTGCCTAACTGGTCGCTCGAGGGGACGGCCACCGGCAAGCCAGCTTGGCCGCGAGGCGTTCACTGTCTATCATCCGCCTCGCGGCCAAGCCGGCTTACCGGCGCCCGCCCCTCAGCTCAAACGTTAGGCCGCATGACCATAGCATCTCGAACTCTCACCATCGCTTCAGTATGCGTTCTCACGGCGAGCGCGTTCGCCTGTTTGATAGCACCCATCGAGGCAGCAACTGAGTTCTTCCCGCTGCTCTTCTGGATTCATATCGCGGTCATCATGCTCGGAATTTTGGGAAGCCTGCGAATAAGGAAGCTCAAGTCTACATGGTCAGAGGTTTGGCACGCCTTCCTTCCGATACCCAGAACTTTGATCATTCTTGGCATCATCGCAGCGGCAATCGCCGCATACTCGACCAAGAATGTTCAATTCGATTTTGGAACCTTGCCGGATGGAACAGCCGTACATAGCAAGAACTGGAGCGAAAGCAAAGGAAGATACTGGCTCTCACTAAACAAGCAACCTGAGTTCGAGATTACAAAGGTCCAGTATCAACAGTTGCAGCGGGAGAGCCATGCGTTCTTCGCACTGCTCTGGCTACTCCTTTCATACCTCATCACTCTTCAGTGGCACTACATTACTCGCCGCGAAGCACAGCGCGCGAATGCGGCCTAACCCCTCGCTCAACCGGACCCGCTACGGCAGCCGTCGCTTGGCCGCTCCAGGCCACAGTGTTAAATTGTCCTTGCGCGGCCAAGCGCCGTCTGCCTCCGCAGGCCGGTTAGCTCGAACGTTAGGCCTCACAACAACATGCTCCATCGCATCTCCGCCGGCGCAATCGTCGAGAACGAAGGCCGCGTACTCCTTGTTCGGCACCGCAGGATTGGCAAGTACGACTTCTGGGTGGCGCCTGGAGGCGGCGTCAAAGACGATGAGAGCTTAGAAGCTGCTGCCGCGCGCGAAGCAAAGGAAGAATCAGGACTGGACATTCATGTGTCCAAGCTGATCTACATCGAAGAACTGGTCAACCCTGAGTGCCGGCACGTCAAGTTTTGGTTCACTGCTTCGCTACTTGGTGGCTCACTTGATGTCAGCCATCCGGAGACGGTGGCCGAGTTCATCGTTGAAGCAGCTTGGCTCACACCAGAAGAGATCAAGGACAAGACCGTCTTTCCTCCTGTCCTCAGTGGCCGCTACTGGCAAGATCGAGTAGCCGGCTTCCCTACGCCAGTAAGCCTGCCACTTCGTCAAATGCAGTTTTGGTAGTTGGGTCGCGCGTGAGGCCTAACCCCTCGCTCAACCGGATCCGCTACGGCAGCCACCGCCTGGCCGCTCCAGGCCATGTTTGTTATCGTCCTTCCGCGGCCAGCCGGCGTCTGCCTCCGCAGGCCGGTTAGCTCGAACGTTAGGCGGCGCGGCATCCGCCTTCATTGCAGCAAGGAGTACCATTCGCCACATGCAAGTCGCCACCGGTACCGTCGTCAACGGCAAAATCGTCCTGGAAGGTGTTCCACTCCCGGAAGGCGCCGTCGTCACAGTTGTGACCCGCGGCGCGGATGAAGGTTTTCGCCTGACGCCTCAGCAGGAAGACGAGTTGCTCGCCGCTATGGCGGAGATCGACCGTGGCGAGGCTGTCTCGCTCGAAGAACTGCTGGCTTCCCTCCCGAACTAGCCCTGCGAATGGCTCGCAAGGTTCTCGTTTCCGCCCGAGCGGCTGCTCAGTGCGCCAAGCAGCCACGTGGTGGCAGGAGAACCGAACTGCGGCACCTGGCGCTGTCGCCACGGACTTCCGAGAAGCCATTGCCTTGCTGGCTGAGCAACCAGGAATCGGAGCCCGGTACGAGGGAGCTCGAACGCCTGGCGTGCGCCGCCTCTACCTCAGCCGAATTAAGTACTTCGTCTACTACCTCTCCTCCGACGAACAGCTTCGTGTTCTTGCCTTCTGGCATGAGAGCAGAGGTCAGCAGCCTGTTGTCTAGGCCCAGCGCCGCCTAACTGGTCGCTCGAGGGGACGGCCACCGGCAAGCCGGCTTGGCCGCCCCTCAGCTCAAACGTTAGGCAGCAGGCAGAGTCGGTTTGGTGCTCGCTGCGCTGCTGAATACCAAAACGCCATCACTGTGCGGGGTGTTGGAGCAGAGCAGTAAGTCGGGCAGCAGTAGCGGTTCGCGCATCAACAAGCCACCTCTCAGGTTCATCGCCTTGCGCTTCGGCAGCTCAGCCACTGTGAGCTTTGCGCGGTCAGGGCCTCAGCCACGGTTGCGGCCTTGGTCTTGCAGCAGCCCCGGTAGCTGTGGTGTCGTGTTCATCGCCAAACCAATCCGCTTTGGTGGTGCTCTCGCCCAAGCAAAACCAGGCTGCGGCTCTTCGCAGGTCTATGGTCTCGGTTCAGGCTGCTCAATGCTCCTGTCTCGCGCCGCGGCTGTCTGCCACGAGCAAAACCCGCTGCCTAACCCTTCGCTGGAGCCGACGTGCACCGGCATGGCACTTGGCCCGCGAGGCGCTCGCTGTTTATCATCCGCCTCGCGGGCCAAGCCGCCTCACCGGCGTCCGCCCCTCAGCTCAAACGTTAGGCAGCAGGTCAGTTCGGTTGGTACTCGTCGCTTTGCTGAATACCAAAGCTCGGTCGCTGCACTGGGCGCCGGCAGCAGCAAATCGGGTGTGCAGCGGTTGCGGTTCGCGTTTCAACGAACTCACCGCTAGGGTTCATCGTCTTGCGCTTTGGCAACTTGGGCACCGTTGGTGCCATAAGGCCAGCGCCTCGGCCAAGCTCGCCTCCCCAGCCCTGCGTCCTTGGCAACGGCAGCTTGCCCTTCGTCAATCAAGTGGCTTTGGTGGTGCTCTCAGCCAAGTCAAGTCGCCCCGGGGCTTCTCGCAAGGTTGCAGCGTCAACCAAGGCTGCTCAACACCGCTGCCTGGTAGCCTGGCTGTCCGTCACCAGAAAACCCGCTGCCTAACTGGTCGCTCGAGGGGACGGCCACCGGCAAGCCAGCTTGGCCGCGAGGCGTTCACTGTCTATCATCCGCCTCGCGGCCAAGCCGTCTTACCGGCGCCCGCCCCTCAGCTCAAACGTTAGGCGTCTGGCATGCCCGACTTTGTTGGTGTCCACTGACTTGTTGGGCTTTGGGGGCGCCCCAATACGCTGCGGGGCTAGGGCGAGCCTACGGGCCGCAGCCCCCGTATCAAGGGCGATTGAGCCCATGTCGAACTGCGGGCTCGACCTCCCTGCGGCCGGCCGGGATGGGCCCTCCGCAGTCGGGCCCGCCCCGCCCAGCCTCCGGTCACCCTCGCCCGGCTTCGCCGACCACAACAACCCTTGACACGGGGCCCCGAGCTGCGACCCGTTTCCCTCCGCACCCCCGCCGCCGGTGTCCCCAAGGGGCGCCCGTTCGGTTTTCGGGTGTTGGCCCTTCCGGGCCGTTATGTTTTATTTTTTTGGGGTTTTCTTCTTTAGGGGGTTTGAAGGGGATGGTGGTTTTGTTGGTGTTCACCAACTTTTACGGGTGATGGTGGTGGGGGACTGCCCGTCCTGCGGCGGGCAGTTCACCGATGGCTTCCCATCACGTGAAATCCAGGGCAGGGTGTCGGGGGGCTGCCCGTCCTGCGGCGGGCCGCTCACCGGTGGTTGTCCTCCCAGGGAAAAACCGCCGTCCGTTGTGTTCCGTACGTTAAGTGTCCTGTAGATAAATCTAGGCCGCGCTGCGCGCGGCCCGGGAAGTAGCACCGAGTTCGAGGCGGCCGGACCGCGCGCTGCGCGCGCTCCGCGCAGGGCTCGATCTGGAACCCAAGGGTTCCAGACCCTGCGGGTTTCGGGCTATGCCCTCATCTTCGCCGTGCGCGGTCCGGCCGAACTCCAAGCCGGGGGTCCACCCCCGGCAGCCCCGACAGCCCGGCTTCGACCCACAATGACGCCTAACCGGGCGATCCAACGTCACCCTGCGGGCGACGCTGATCTTCAACGTTAGGCGGCTATGAAAGAACTCCTCTATCTTGCAGCATTCCTAGCAGTCGCCCTCGGTATTGCGCACTCTGTTCTTGGGGAGCGGTACATTCTTGTCCGCCTCTTCCGGCGGGACAACCTGCCCAAGCTATTTGGCAATACAGAGTTCACTACCCGCACATTGCGTTTCGCTTGGCATATCACCACCGTCGCATGGTTCGGCTTTGGGGCACTCCTGTTGCACGCCGGGCGGGTCGACCTCACCACTTCCGGTACGCTACGCATCATTGGCGTCACCTTCATACTTTCAGGCCTTCTTCCACTCTTCATTACTCGTGGCAAGCATCTGTCTTGGCTGGTACTGTTCACCATCGGCGGCATTGCGCTGTGGGGCGCCGCCTAACAATTCATTCAAGCCGACCTTGCTTCGCAAGGCGGCTTAATTCAGGCGTTAGGCCGCACATGCAACATCGTGGCAATCGCCCAGCCCTGGGCGCCCTGGCAGTAGTTGGTGCTGGCGCGGGGGCACTAGTGGCTCACCTGAATGGTGTCAGGTCGTGGCTCGACGCCAAGGTCTACATCGCAGTTGGAGCACTCATTGGCTTATTAGTCGCTCACGCATTGCTCAAGGTGTTCCGCAGCTGAGCCAGTGCGCATGGTCAATGCTCCTTTGGCCTCTACGCCACCGCAGCCCTCGCTCTAGCTGCTGGCGCTTCCACTGTGAGAGCTTTGGGATGCATCGGCGTGGAGGTCTCCTGTCTAGCATCGTTCACACTTCTCCTGGTCTTCGGCCTCGTAGCAACAGCAAGTTGGCGCCAGCGTCAACAGTTGGGCATGTAGCACGCATAGCTTGGTGGGTGCATCTCGCGGTGGGCGAAGTCGCCGTCGCCACGTGGCTCGCCAAGAGTGCGGCCTAACCCTTCGCTGGAGCCGACAAGCACCGGCATGGCACTTGGTCCGCCTCCTGGAGTGGTCCATCATCCATCCGGCGGGCCAAGCGCCATACCGGCGCCTGCGGCTCAGCTCTACGTTAGGCGTCACGACTCGCACCCCTCTGCGCATGCAGCCATACATCAAATGCAAGCTCCAGCGTGAGGCCTTCAAGCTCTACCTCATCGGAGGCCTTGCCGTTGTCCTCGCGGCGCTCTGGTGGCTTGTCCCAATGCCGTCGAGCAAGTCCCCGACGCGCAAGCTGGAGCATGCGTTCCGAGAAGAGGTCACTTCCTTGTTTGGTAATCAAGCAGCTGCGGCGTGTAAGTATTGGCCCAAGCATCTGTACATGACCTGCGGAAACGTCACCGTCAGTCCGAAGCTACTGCTCGAGCGGGGCTGGCAGCTCGAATCTTCGTCGGAAAGCCGGTTCTCGTACTTGCGAGCGCAGTGGCGGCTGAAGCTTCAGTGCGCCCCGTTGAGCAACGAGTCGTGTACTCCAGAGTTCTGGTTTGTTGGCAGTAGCGCACAATGAGTCGGCGCGCCAACCGGTGACGCCTAACCCTTCGCTGGAGCCGACGTGCACCGGCATGGCACTTGGCCCGCGAGGCGCTGGTTCTTATCATCCGCCTCGCGGGCCAAGCGCCACACCGGCGCCCGCGGCTCAGCTCAAACGTTAGGCGTCACCAAATGCGCCGCGCGCTAGACTGTCACCTTCTTCGGAGAGCCCTATGAAGTTCACCCTCGAATGCGAGCGCGAAGACGACGGTCGTTGGCTGGCAGAGGTCTCGCAACTGCCTGGCGTACTGGCTTACGGAGCGTCCGCCAACGAAGCCATGGCTAAGGCCGAGGTACTTGCCCTGCGCGTACTGGCTGAGCGCCTTGAGCATGGTGAGGCCAAGCCGCAAGAAATCAGCATCTCGGTCCCGGCAGCCGCATGAGCCAGTGGCCTTCATCGAAGGCCAGGCGTGTCCTCGCCGCGCTTCTCAAGTTGGGTTGGCAGGTCAAGCGCCAAACTGGCTCCCATCGCACTCTTGCGCGCGAAGGTTGGCCTGACTTCGTGTTCGCCTTTCACGACGGCGAAGAACTTGGGCCACGTATGTTGGCACGCATCGCCAAACACACCGGCCTCGAACCCCAGCACCTGTAGCACTTGGCCGCGAGTGACGCCTAACCCTTCGCTGGAGCCGACGTGCACCGGCATGGCACCCTGGCCGCGAGGCGCTTGTTCTTATCATCCGCCTCGCGGCCAGGACGCCACACCGGCGCCCGCGGCTCAGCTCAAACGTTAGGCCGCACGAAGACAGCCCTCGTCCTTCACATTAGTCGCGTGTCCGTGGGCGCTCGATCGGGTCGATCATGAGCGTTGTCGACGAAACGCAGGGGCGCGTTGACAAGTTCGTCCCGGTCCAAGCTATCGAGCGTTGGGACATGGATGGCGTAGAACCTGCCGCCCAACTCCGCGAGCTCACCCGTCGCATAGAGCCGGATGCCGCACCTTGAGCAGAAGCGGTAGCTCAGCCCCGACTCAGATCGCCCTTCCGGAACCCACTCATACGTACTGAGAAGCTCTTCTCCGCATAGCAGGTTCATCTTGTCGCCGCGCACGAAGAGGAACCAAGCGCGGGCCTTGCTGCAGAGGGAGCAGTTGCAACGATTGCTTCCCGCTGCCAAGTCGAACTCTGCCTCGTACCGCACGCCTTGACAGTGACAACTGCCCAGATACCGCTGATAAGTCATCACACCTCAACTGGTTGCATTTCGATATCGCAACTCTATCCATACCGATTGCGTTTTGCAACCGGTGTAGAGTCTGAGGCATGAGACAAGATCAGCGATCAACATGCCCAATCAGTACGGCCCTGGAACTGGTGGGTGACCGTTGGACGCTGCTCGTGATCCGAGATCTGGTCTTCGCGGGAAAGCGCCGCTTTCGCGAGTTCCTTCAGTCCGAGGAGGCCATCTCAACCAACGTGCTGTCCGATCGACTTCGAGCGTTGATGGAGAGGGGCATCCTCCGGCGCGACGACGATCCGACGCATGCGCAGAAGGCCGTGTACAGCCTGACCGAGAAAGGGCTCGATCTCCTGCCGCTGTTGGTCGCGATGAGCGCTTGGACCCAGAAGCATGATCCCAGTACCCGCCGACCCGAAGCTGTACAACTACTGCAGGGGGGCCCTCGGCTTCTAAAACAACTTGAGCAACAACTCCGACAGAGTCACGGCATCGCGAGTGCGGCCTAACCCCTCGCTCAACCGGACCCGCTACGGCAGGCCACCTTGGCCCGAGCTGAGGTACGCTGTATATTTTCTCAGCTCGAGCCAAGGCGGCCTGCCTCCGCGGGCCAGTTAGCTCGAACGTTAGGCCGCACGCTGGCCACATCACGTCAGCACCATGAAGCTCAGTCCACACGTAGTCGCTGGTTTCGCCTCAGGCATCGTGTCACTTGGCGGCGTTTGGCTTGTTCTCTTCAATGGCAGGTTCTCCTCCGATGGCGGCCTTCTTGAAGGCCATGCCCCATACGTCTTCGTCGCCATCGCCTTCGTTACAGCTGCCGTTTACTTCGTCCTTGGAAGACGAGCTTCTACATCAACGCCAAGAGTCCTTGCACTCTCTCTGCTTGTGGGCACTCTGTTGCCTGTGCTTGCCGTCCTCGCGCCCATCCTGTTCTGCATCGTGGCACAGTGCCGCAGCTTTGACATGCCGTGAAGCTGTAGCTGGCCCAAAGCAAGGTCCAACATGCCACTCAACCGGAGCAGCAACCGCAGGCCACAGGGCGAGTGTTTGGCCATGCTTGTCGCCTGCGAGGGCTCTAGGTCACCCACTGCCCATCAACGAGTGCGGCCTAACCCTTCGCTGGAGCCGACAAGCACCGGCATGGCACTTGGCCCGCCTCTTGGAGTGGTACATCATCCATCCGGCGGGCCAAGCGCCACGCCGGCGCTTGCGGCTCAGCTCAAACGTTAGGCCGCACAAGTGGCACAAATCAGTCTTCGTCTCACGCAGTCAGACTACTCACGAGCTTCGGCGTTTGTCGTCGACAGGCTTCGCCGAGCGGGTGCGATGCCAACGTCGCTCAAGCCTTTGGCGCTGTTGGCTTATGTGCTGTATACCGTTCCATTGTTCGTCATCTTGGTAGCTCCGAACCACCAAGATGAAGCCATCCGTTCGGTGCTCCGCTGGTCTGTACTAGCTCTGTTTATCGTTCCCGCTTTCTTCGTCGTCGGGATCAGCCGCCTTCGCCTTGCGGACGCCAAGGCCTTGGCCAGTTTGGCACCACACGCCGAGGAGCCTCTCACCCTTGAGGCCACGGCTTCCAACCTGACGGTCACTACAACCTCAATGACCGCTGTCTTTCACTGGTCCGCAGTCTCAGTCTTCGTCATTGATGCCGAGTTCGCCGTCCTGCTGGCCACGCGAACTGCTCCCATTCCTGTCACCAAAGTGGGAAGTACCTCAGAAGAGGAGTTCTTCGCCTTCCTTCGCCACGCACAGCAATACAAAGCAGCGAGTGCGGCCTAACCCTTCGCTGGAGGGGACGGCCACCGGCAAGCCGCCTTGGCCGCGAGGCTCTCGCTGTCTATCATCCGCCTCGCGGCCAAGCCGTCTCACCGGCGTCCGCCCCTCAGCTCAAACGTTAGGCCGCACAACACCCCTCGCTCACGCGCGCAATGGACAGTACCACGCTCTACTTCATCGTCGTTCTTGTCGCTTGGCTCGCCCTGGCTTCACCTATTGCTGTCTGCGCCTTCCTCAGTTTCGCACGGGGCCGCGGGGTCCACGGTCGCTGGCTATTCCTGGTGGCTGGGCCACTACTCGCCTACACAGCGCTTTGGCTGATTCTGATCGTCGTGTACATACCCACGGCCATCGCTCTCGTCTTCTTGGTCCCTGCAACGGTGCAAATGCTGGGCTCGCCACCCTTCTGGCATACGGCAGCTACGTGGGTAGCCGGGAAAGAACCGTTCTTCGCTGCTCTCGCGTGCGGTGCACTCTCGTCGTGGCTCGCAGTTTGGGTCTGGCCTCGGTGGCCAGCAATTGCAGCAGCTATGGCTGCACCGCGCCGCACATGAGCACCATTCACTATCCGCGAGTGCGGCCTAACCCTTCGCTGGAGCCGACGTGCACCGGCATGGCACTTGGCCCGCGAGGCGCTGGTTCTTATCATCCGCCTCGCGGGCCAAGCGCCACACCGGTGCCCGCGGCTCAGCTCAAACGTTAGGCCTCATCAGAGGCCAGCACCTGCAGGCCACTGCCGAGCAATCTCTCGTCCCGAGACTTTCGTGTACGTCCAACGCAATTCGAGCATCATCGGCATCATCGAAAGTGAGGCAGGCCGCATGACTACATCCGTTCCACTTATGCGAACAGTCGTTCAGATGAACTACACTCTCAATGGGCACCGGAGCCTCAAGGAGCGTCAGTATTGGCCGCACCTTGTTGTAGGCAATCCTGAGCAACGTGAAGCGCTCATTGGTGAAGGCAATGTTCTTCTTGAGCGATATCTCGGGGTTTGTGCTTGGTCTGGCCCAGATCGGATTCTCCCTGGCCAGCAAGCCGAAGTGTTGTTTGCTCTGCCCTATGGAACGCCGGAAGACAACCTCTACTCCGAATTGCTTCCTGGCGCAACCTTCACGATCCGCGAAGGGAGCAAGATCGTAGGCTCGGGCCGTGTCATCGGTCCAGCGGGCTGGACTGAGCAGTCTCGGCAGGAAGGCTAAGAGTTTCCAATGGCCCTGACATCAAACCGACTGAGGCCTAACCCAACGCTCGAGCTGACGTGCTACGGCAGCCGTCCCTGGCCGCGTTGCGCCCGTTGTCTATCATGCACAACGCGGCCAGGGCCGTCTGCCTCCGCACGCAGCTCAGCTCTACGTTAGGCCTCGCAATGTGTCGCCCCGTCGATCACTGGATCATTGCCCTCTTGCTCGCGTGGGTCACTTCGGCCGTCACTGCGGGAATCTTCCAACGACGGTTTGCGCTTCGCTTGAAAGATGAGGAGCCAACACTGTGGAAGGAACTCAGTACTTGGCATCGGTGGAACGAGAACTCCGAACTCCACGAGTCGGCCGTTCTCTCGTACTTGCTCCAAGGGCTGCATCAAAGCCTCTCCCGCGATGATCTTGTTGCTCAGGGAAGACGCGCTCGCAGTTGGATGTTCATCGCCTTTGGCTTGTTCTGCCTCTATGGAGCACTCGTCGTCACCAGCCAAGCGGGCATTGTTCCTTCCTGCTACTGGCCTTGAGCGTCGAGCCCGCACCTGGCCCTCAAACAGCGAGGCCTAACCCTTCGCTGGAGCCGACGTGCACCGGCATGGCGCTTAGCCCGCCTCCCGGAGTGGTACATCATCCGTCCGGCGGGCCAAGCGCCACACCGGCGCACGCGGCTCAGCTCAAACGTTAGGCCACACAGCCGCCCCGCCGTGAACGTCAGAACAACTCGTCGGATTCAGCGCCTGCTCGCATACCTCGCACCGCTTGTGGTCTTGCTTGCAGGTGCATGGCATACAGCCTTGGCGCAGTTCGCTGAAAACGAGCTGGTCGCCAATCTCGCACTTCTGTTCCTCACAGCCACGCTAGCCGTCGTGCTTCATCGGCGTTCGCATGGGCGCGAAAGTGCTTGGTTCGGTGCGCGAGTCCTCAAAGAGATCGAGCAGAACCCCGAGGACCAAGTCAATCCGCTGTCAGCGGACGTTGCGCTCATACTGGCTACCGTGTTCTTGTGCACTGTCGCTGTCGTTCAACTCTAGCGCTGGCCGGACAGTCGGCCGTACACCTACGCATTGTTCGGCGAGCTATTTCACTTGTCCTCCGTAAGCCGCACCGGGCGGCACTCTGCTGTGCAACGAGTGTGGCCTAACCCTTCGCTGGAGCCGACGTGCACCGGCATGGCACTTGGCCCGCCTCTTGGAGTGGTACATCATCCATCCGGCGGGCCAAGCGCCATACCGGCGCACGCGGCTCAGCTCAAACGTTAGGCCGTTGCGGTCACTCCACTGGCCGCGCTCTGGCAGCAGCAGCCCATGGCCTGCGCGAAGAAACGGTGCCTTCCTCGGTGCACTGGCCTTCCCTCCCCCGCCATCGGTCAGTCCGTGGGCGGCATGCCCGCTCCAGGCTACTGGGGCGCACTTGCCAATATCGGCTGCTGTCGCGGTCCTACCGTCTAGCTTGACTCACGTCGCCGCCCCAGGCCCGCTGTCACCACCATGCAGGCTGCAATCACCGGTTCCACGCAGTACCTCTGCCTGGGGCGTCGGAGGCTCAGCGAGCACCACTATTGCAGCATTTGCTCGCTCTTGGTATTTCGCCAACTCAACCGCGACCTCACTTGCCACCAGGCCGCAGGCCTAACTAGTCACTCGAGCGGACGGCCTCCGGCAAGCCGTCTTGGCCGCGTGGCTCTCGCTGTCTATCATTCGCCTCGCGGCCAAGCCGCCTCACCGGCGTCCGCCCCTCAGTTCAAACGTTAGGCGGCGCGGCATCCGCCTTCATTGCAGCAAGGAGTACCATTCGCCACATGCAAGTCGCCACCGGTACCGTCGTCAACGGCAAAATCGTCCTGGAAGGTGTTCCACTCCCGGAAGGCGCCGTCGTCACAGTTGTGACCCGCGGCGCGGATGAAGGTTTTCGCCTGACGCCTCAGCAGGAAGACGAGTTGCTCGCCGCTATGGCGGAGATCGACCGTGGCGAGGCTGTCTCGCTCGAAGAACTGCTGGCTTCCCTCCCGAACTAGCCCTGCGAATGGCTCGCAAGGTTCTCGTTTCCGCCCGAGCGGCTGCTCAGGTGCGCCAAGCAGCCACGTGGTGGCAGGAGAACCGAGCTGCGGCACCTGGCGCTGTCGCCACGGACTTCCGAGAAGCCATTGCCTTGCTGGCTGAGCAACCAGGAATCGGAGCCCGGTACGAGGGAGCTCGAACGCCTGGCGTGCGCCGCCTCTACCTCAGCCGAATTAAGTACTTCGTCTACTACCTCTCCTCCGACGAGCAGCTTCGTGTTCTTGCCTTCTGGCATGAGAGCAGAGGTCAGCAGCCTGTTGTCTAGGCCCAGCGCCGCCTAACTGGTCGCTCGAGGGGACGGCCACCGGCAAGCCAGCTTGGCCGCGAGGCGCTCACTGTCCATCATCCGCCTCGCGGCCAAGCCGTCTCACCGGCGCCCGCCCCTCAGCTCAAACGTTAGGCGTCGCCGAACAGCATCATTTCATCACGTGGCGACAAAAGGCACACATCGGAGTACACTTGCCGCGTGACGCCCTGCCGGTGGAACCCCGATAAGAACCGCGAACTCCTGGCGGAACGCGGTGTCTCGTTCGAGCAAGTCGTGGTCGCCATCGAGGGCGGTGGCCTCTTGGATGTCCTGGCACACCCGAACACCAAGAGATACCCGAGCCAGCGGCTGTTGGTCGTCACGTGGGATAGCTACGCCTACTTGGTACCCTATGTCGAAGAGGCAGAGTACTTTTTCCTCGAGACGGTCATCCCCAGCCGAAAGGCTACACGCGACTACCTTACGACCGGAGATCCAGATGACGCAACCTGATTCGCTTGAAGCTGATCTCGTTGAAGCCTACGAAGCAGGCAAGTTGAAGTCTGTGGCATCAAAGGCCGAACTCAGTCGGCTGAGGGCCGCCGCACGTGCTACAGCCATCAAAGACCGACGAGTGAATATTCGGCTGTCAGCAGGCGATCTGCAAGACATTCAGGTCAAAGCACTTGCCGAGGGCATGCCGTATCAGACGCTGATCGCCAGCATCCTCCACAAGTACGTCACCGGGCGGCTCGAAGAGCGCAAGTCCGGTGGTTCGGCGCCAGCGCCAAAGGCAAAAACCCCGACTGGTCGCTCATCGCGCAGCGATGCCTAACCCTTCGCTGGAGCCGACGTGCACCGGCGTGGCACTTGGCCCGCCTCCTGGAGTGGTGCATCATCCATCCGGCGGGCCAAGCGCCACACCGGCGCTCGCGGCTCGGCTCAAACGTTAGGCCCCACAAGTGGACCCGTCGTCGCGTATGTCCAGGTTGACCAAGCTCTGTGTGTTCATGTTCGGCTTGGTCTTCGCCTCTCTTGGCTTGTTCTTGCTCTTTAGCGGTGGCGTGTCGCTGCCTACAAGGCAACCATCCGTTCGGTTCCACTTCAGCGGACTGCCTCTTCTTCTGTTGGGCTTGTCGCCGCTGGTAGTCGGATTGCTCGGCCTGGGCATCGCCCGCGATGCTGTGGCTCGCGAATCCCGCGCAACACGCGTCGGTTTGGGCTTCAGCATCGTTTCGCTGGGCCTGGCCTTTCTCTTGGCGTCCAAGGCGTAGCCTCTTTGGGTCGAGCCAAAGGCGCCGCCAAGGCGTCTATGGCTCGAGTCGCCCATACGCAGTCATGGCCGTTGAGCTGGGGCAAACGCGTGGGGCCTAACCCTTCACTGGAGCCGACAAGCACCGGCGTGGCTCAGCTCAAGCGTTCGGCGTCATGACCAACACAACGCGGCGCGCGGCGCTCCAAGCGCTTGCTGGTGCCTTGCTCACGCCGGCAGTAGCATCCGCACAGCCAAAGGGAGAGAGCCGCATGTCTACCGTCGCCAAAGGCATGTTCACCGTGGAGATGAAGCCCCAAGCCGAGCCCGGCACAGTCGACGGGGTGAGCCTTGGTCGCATGTCGCTCGACAAGCAGTTCGAGGGTGACTTGGTGGCCACCGGAAAGGGTGAAATGCTCACGGCGCTCACGCCAACCAAGGGTTCGGCCGGCTACGTCGCCATCGAGCGAGTCGCCGGTACGCTCCAGGGTCGCAGCGGAAGCTTCGTCTTCCAGCACAGCGGCACCATGGACCAAGGGGCGCAGCGGCTGTCGATCACGGTCGTGCCGGACTCCGGCACCGGAGCCCTGGCGGGAATCTCCGGCGTCTTCAAGATCAACATCACCGAGGGCAAGCACTTCTACGAGTTCGAGTACTCGCTGCCGTAGTGCCTGGCTCCCAATGACACCCACCCCTTCATCGGAAGGGACGGCCACCGGCAAGCCATGAACAGCGCAGTTCGCTTCGTCGCGCTCCTCGAGGCACTCAAGGGCTTGCTGTCCCTCCTCGCGGCGACAGGCCTTCTGTCGCTCGTCCACAAAGACCTGCACGCGCTCGCCCTGCGCCTTGTCGAGCATGCTCACCTGAATCCCGCCGCAAGGTATCCGGAGATCTTCCTCGCCGCGGCGAGCAACTTGCAGAACTCTCGGCTCGTCTTTCTCGCGCTTGGCGCGGCCGCGTACTCGGTGTTGCGCTTCGTCGAGGCATATGGCCTTTTTCGGGGTCGCACCTGGGCCGAGGTGCTTGCCGCGGCGAGCGGGGCGATCTATCTTCCGTTCGAGCTCGTGGAGTTCGTGCATCGCCCCTCCGCCTTGCATGCGGCCCTGCTCGCAGGCAATCTGGCCGTCGTGCTGCTGATGGTTGGTGCGCTCGTGCGCCGTCGCCTGCGAGCTCCAGGGAGTGTGGCCTGACCCTTCGCTCGAGCGCGGGCCCGCGAAGGCTGGCCGCGCTAAGCTCGTTTGGCCGTTTTGCTCGCGCGGCCAGCCCTTGCGATCCACCCAGCCCCACCTCGGTTCCCTTCTGGCAAACTGCCAGCCCGAGCTCTCGCTGGGGCGCATGACCGGAACATCGAGCGTCAACCGAAGGAACAGTCGTGGCCAAGCCAGTTCAGCCTTTGCCGCCGGAGATTGCCGCCGCGTTTGCGCGGGGTGAGCCCATTCAAGCCATCAAGCTGCTTCTCGCGCAGCAGGCCCGGGCCGCACGGGAAGCCAAGGCGCCGGCCAGGCCCGCGGTTCGGGCTTCAGCGAAGCCCACACCGAGCAGTCCCGCAAGTCCAAGCAAGGCGTTTACTGCCGCAACCGTCGAGTCCATAGCGGCTGGTCGTGCGCTCTCGCCTGGCGAAGTTCCGCGCTCCGGCTCCATGTTTTGGCTTTGGGTTGTAATGGCGCTCTTCGTCTACTTGGCGTATCGGCTCGCGCAAGGGTAGCAGCCGAGTTCGGGCCGCACGGGCTTGCCGCTCATGGTCGCTGCGTTCCACATGTCGCTGTAGCCGGTTGCCGCAGCCGAATGATGCCCATCTTCTCGAGACGACAAATGTCATCCAGCCTTCGACTCATCGTTTCTGTCTCGCTCTCATTGGCCACGACGTTCTCCGCGGCCAACGCCCAATGCGATGATGAACCGAGTGCGAGAAAGAGTGTCGAAGGGATCGAGAAGGATCTTGTGCAACTGCGGGATCAGCAAGAAGCTCGCGAAGAGGCGATGCAACGGCGGATCAAGGAAGTCGCCGATGGCCTCGTTCGAAGCGGCAAGTGGGTGGAGCAGGATCGTGCGATTTTCTTCGAGGCTCAGATCAGGACCGAGGCCTACGTTGCCGCCGAGAAGAAGAAGAAATCCGACCTGGATCTGCTGGCGCTCGCCGCGCAGTCCGTGATCGGTCACCAGGAGAAAGGCGACTTCAAGATGGCCTGCCTGAGCGCCGCCGACATGCGCCTGATACTCGAAAGAGTGGGTGCGACGAACGACGCTCAGTACACCCGCATGCTGGAGGGCATTCGCACGATTGCCGAGAGGAAGTAGGGCCCCGGAAAATGATCCATCGAACGTTCCAGCGCGTGACCCTGCTCGCAGCGATGTTGCTGTCGGCCCCGCATGTGGCGATCTCGGCGCCGGTCGGCGGGTTTCCCGTCGTGGGAAGCGTCGGCTTCGTCTGGACGTCGCCGAAGACGGCCAAGTGCGCGCCGATCAGCGAGGCAGTCGCCAAGACATTCAAGGGCTGCGAATTCAGTGAGTCCGGTGCCTTCGGCCTCCCCATCGCCTATCACACCTGTACGCGCAAGCAAGGTGGCGAGTTGCTCGCGTTTCGTTCGCCCGCCGAGTGCGACGAGGCGCTCGAAACCATGCGCGCCAACGCGCCATGAACGGCTACTCCGGCACGCCGTTGGCCACGAAGCTCGGCTACAAGGCGGGCACGGTTGCCGTCGCCATCGGCGCCCCGGCGGACTACGCGACCCTGCTGGCGCCGCTTCCACCGGGAGTCGTCTTCGCCCGCACCATCGGCTCGAACGTCGACCTCGTTCACGTCTTCCTCACCGAGCGCGCGGAACTGGCCCGCCGGCTGACATCCCTGCGCGGGGAGCTCGCGCCGGACGCCGCGGTCTGGACGTCGTGGCCGAAGAAGGCGTCCAAGGTGCCCACGAGCATCACCGAAGACGTCATCCGTGAGGAAGCGCTGCCTCTGGGGTACGTGGACATCAAGGTCTGCGCGGTCGACGCGGTATGGTCGGGCCTGAAGCTGGCCGTGCGCAAGGAGCTTCGCGCACGGCCCCATGAACCCAGTTGAAACCAGGCGCAAGGTACACATGCTCAACCATTCCCGTCTCTGCGCCTGGCTGCACCTCGTCTCCGGCGTGGCCATCATCGTCGTCCTGAGCGTCGTCCTGGCCACGGCCGCCAGCCAGTACGCGGACAGCGCGCTCTCGCCGTTCGTCAAGTCGTTGATGGGCAGCGTGGGGCTCGTGGTCGGCACGGCGCTGTGCATCGTCGCGGGCATCGAACTCGTCGGCGCCGCCGCCTTCCTGGCCTCCAAGCCGATCGGCCGGCCCCTGCTCCTGCTCAGCGCGGCCTTCCACGTCATCAATTTTCCCATCGGCACCGCTTTGAGCGTCTACACGTTCTGGGCCCTGCTTCGCGGCCAGCCTTCCCAGGGCCTGCAAGCCCCCGAGGCCTGAGCCTTCGCTACCGCGAAGAGTGGTCGCGCCAGCGGGCCTGCCGCTTCTGCGCACGTTGGCGGCCCGGCGCACAATCCGCCCGCATGTCACCCACCACCCGCCGCCGCGTCGTCCAGGCGATCCTCTACGAAGTCTTTGCCATCGCGTTCGTCGGCCCGGCGATGAGCCTGATGTTCGGGCAATCGGCCGGCTCCACGCTCGCGCTGGCCGTCGTCATGTCGACCATCGCGCTGGGCTGGAACTACGTCTTCAACGGGCTGTTCGAGGCCTGGGAGTCGCGCCAGGCGGTCAAGGGCCGCTCGTTCGGGCGCCGCCTGGCGCATGGCATCGGGTTCGAGGGCGGCCTGGTCTTCCTGCTCGTGCCGGTGATGGCCTACTGGCTGGAGACGACGCTGCTCAAGGCCTTTCTCGCGGACCTCGGCATCCTGGCCTTCTTCTTCGTCTACGCCATCGTGTTCACCTGGGCCTTCGATCGGGTGTTCGGCCTGCCGCAGTCGGCCAGCCCGCCCTGTGAGGCCTGAGCTCTTCACGCAGTCCAGCAACGGAGAAACCCCATGCCCTCACGCCAACGATCGAGTTCGGCCAAGGCCGCGCGCCAGGCCCTGGAACTGGGCGCCGCCGCGCCGGTGGTGATCGCCCACCGCGTCGCGCGCATGGCGCTGGCCGGCCCGGCGCCCTCGGCCCGCGACCGCAAGGAGTTCACCGGCATGGTGCTGGAAAAGCCGCTCGCCTTCACCCAGGCCTGGCTCGCGGCCTCGCAACAGGCGTTCAAGGCGCAGCAGGCCCTGTATGCGGCGGCATGGCGCTCGCTGATGCTCGGCGGTTGGCTGGCCCCTTCACGCACGGCCGCTCAACTGGCGCGGCAGTTGGAACATCAAACCGCTTCGGTCGTCGGCGCCGCGCTGGAGCCGGTGCGCAAGAAGGCCGTGCACAACGCCAAGCGCCTGTCTCGCTCGCGGCCCGCACCGGCCAAGCGAAAGCGCTGAGATCGCGACCCCGCTTCCGCTACCATCCCGCCGCGGCCCTTGCCGCGATTCACAGGAGCAACCATGGCTGGCTGGTATGAGATCAAGTCCAACGACAAGGGGCAGTACTCCTTCGTCCTGAAGGCGGGCAACGGCGAGGTCATCCTCGCCAGCGAGCAGTACGAGAGCAAGGCCTCGGCCGACAACGGCATCGCCTCCGTGCAGAAGAACAGTCCGCTCGCGGAACGCTACGAGTCCAAGGAAGCCTCGGACGGACGCCAGTACTTCGTGCTCAAGGCCGCCAACCACCAGGTCATCGGCACGAGCCAGATGTACCAGTCGGCCGCCAGCCGCGACAAGGGCATCGAGTCGGTCAAGACCAACGGCCCGACCACCACGGTCAAGACCGCGGCCTGAGGCTGCGGCCGAGCGGGCGCCCACCGGCATGGCGCCGCCCTCCGAGACCCTGTTGCGCCAGCCCGAGGCCGCGGATGCCGCGGCCATCTCGGCGCTGGTGCGGCATGGCTTCGATCGGTTCGTCGCCCCCGACTGGACGCCCGAGGCCAGGCAGGTCTTTTTCGAGCAGTCGTCGGCCGAGCGCCTGGCTGCGCTCGTTCCGGCCGCGGCCTTCGCGGCGGTCGCCGAGCGCGACGGGCGCCTGGTCGGCTTCATCCTGTTGAGCGCGCCCTCGGTGCTCGCATTCCTGTTCGTCGCGCCCGACCATCTGCGCCAGGGCATCGCCCGCCGCCTGTGGGAAGCCGCGCGCACGCACGTCGAGGCGAACTTCCCCGCCGTCACCACGGTGGAGCTCAACGCCTCGCCTTGCGCCGTGGATGCCTACGAGGCGCTGGGTTTTTATCCGATCTCGCAGCCGTTCCGGCGCGGCGGCTGCCTGGCCACGCGCATGGCCTGCTGGCTGCCCGGCCGCGCGCTGGCGCAGGCCTGAGCTCCGGCCTGCCACGCCGCCACCCGCCGTGTCGTCGGTCGCTTCGCTTCTGGCCGAGGTGCGCGCCTGCACCCTGTGCGCCGGGCACCTGCCGCTGGGCCCGCGCCCGGTGCTGCAGCTTCACCCGGCGGCGCGCATCCTCGTCGCCGCGCAGGCGCCGGGCCGGAAGGTGCACGAAACAGGCATTCCGTTCGACGACGCGAGCGGCGAGCGGCTTCGCCGTTGGCTGGGTGTCACGCGCGAGCAGTTCCACGACCCGACGCTGTTCGCCATCGTGCCGATGGGTCTGTGCTATCCGGGCCAGGGCAGTTCCGGCGACAAGCCGCCCCGGCCGGAGTGCGCGCCGCGCTGGCGCGCGCCGCTGCTCGAAGCCCTCGGCGGGCTTCGGCTGACGCTGGTCATCGGACGCTATGCCGCCGCCTACCATCTGCCCGACGAGCGCTCCGGGCTCACGGCGGCAACGCAGAACTGGCGCCGCCACTGGCCGGCCGTGGTGCCGCTGCCGCACCCGAGCCCGAGCAACAATCGCTGGCTCGCGCGCAACCGCTGGTTCGAGCAGGAGCTCGTGCCGCGGCTGCAGGCGCGAGTCGCCGAAGTTCTTCTCCATCCCTGACGATCGAGCCGCATGAAGCCGCGAGTGCGCATCACCCGGTTGACACTCGACGACGAAGCCGAGTTCGTCGCCGCCGCGCGAGCCAGCCGCGCCTTGCACGGACGCTGGGTGAACCCGCCCACCACCGGCGCGGCCTTCCGCGAGAAGCTCGCGCGCATGCAGGGCCCCGCCGACCTGGCCTACGCCGTGCGGCGCGCGGACGACGCGGCGCTGGCGGGCTGCATCGAGATCACGCAGATCGTTCGCGGCCCTTTGCGCAGCGCCTACCTCGGCTGCTACGCTTTTGCCGAGCACGCGCGCCAGGGCCTGATGGCCGAGGGGCTGCGGCGGCTCGTGCGGCTGGCCTTCACCGAGCTGAAGCTCCATCGGCTGGAGGCGAACATCCAGCCGGAGAACGAGCCCTCCATCGCGCTGGTGCGCGCCTGCGGCTTTCATCGCGAGGGTTTTTCGCCGCGGTATCTGAAGATTCGCGGGCGCTGGCGCGATCATGAGCGCTGGGCCATCCTGGACTCGTAGGCCATCGTCGACCGACACGGAGGAACACCCGATGCTTCAATTGCGCCCGAGTTGCGAGTGCTGCGACAAGAGCCTGCCGCCGGAATCGGCCGACGCGCGCATCTGCTCGTTCGAGTGCACCTTCTGCACGTCCTGCGCCGAAGGCCTGCTGGCCGGCAAGTGCCCGAACTGCGGCGGCGAACTGGTGGCGCGCCCGCGGCGCCCGGCGGCGAAGCTGGCCAAGTTCCCCGCATCGACACAGCGCGTCGTCAAGCCGCAGGGCTGCGGCAAGGCCGCGTGAACGCCACCCACCACCCCGGAGCAGCCATGTTCGATCATCTCGGTCTCGGTGTTTCCGACCTGCCGCGCAGCAAGGCGTTTTTCCTCCAGGCGCTGGCGCCGCTGCAGGCCGCCGTGGTGATGGAGGGGCCTTACGGCGTCGGCATCGGCCGCAAGGGCAAGCCTTCGCTGTGGCTCTCGCAGGCCCAGGCACCGTCGGCGCCGGTTCACATCGCCTTCGTCGCCGACAGCCGCGCCGAGGTCGACGCCTTCCATGCGGCGGCGCTCGCCGCCGGCGGCCGCGACAACGGCGCGCCCGGCCTGCGCCCGCACTACCATCCCGACTACTACGGCGCCTTCGTCATCGACCCGGATGGACACAACGTCGAAGCCGTCTGCCACAAGCCGCAGGCCTGAGCCTTCGGCGGCGGCGATGCAAGCCCCCGTGCGGCGCCTGGCCTCGCTGGCCGGCATGGCCTGGGCCCTGCCCTGCACCCTGGTCGGCGCCTTGCTCGGCCTGCCGGTCCTGCTCGCGGGCGGCGGCGTCAGGCGTTGCGGCCTCGCCGTCGAGGTGTACCTGCACGAAGGAACTGCGCCGGCGGGCAGCCGGGCGGCGCGGCTGCCGTTCGCGGCCATCACGCTCGGCCAGGTGATCGTCGGCGTCAGCACCGCCGAGTTGGACCGCCTGCGCCTGCACGAGCACGTCCATGTGCGGCAATACCTGTGGTTCGGCCCGCTGTTCTTCGTGGCGTACCCGCTGGCCGGCCTGGTGGCGGCCCTGCGCGGCCGAGGCGCGCATGCGGGCAATGCGTTCGAGCGGCATGCCGTCCGGCTGAGCGGCGCCGGCCCGCGCGACGCGGCCTGAGCCTTTGCGGGAGCGCGCGCATGCATCCGGCCATCGAACTCATCGCGTACGACTCGAGCTGGCTCGATGAACTCGTGCCCATGTGGCGCGAGGGCTTCGAGTTCGGCGTCGGCATCCAGGATCCCAACCCGATCGAGCGGCAGCGGCAGTACTTCATCGACGAAGTGCTGCCGCGAAACACGGTGCGCCTGGCCGTCGCGGACGGCCGGCTGATGGGTTTCGTCGCGGCGTCGCCGGAGTCGGTGTCGCAGTTGTTCGTGCGCGTCGGGCTGCTGCGCCGGGGACTGGGCGGCCGCATGATGGACTGGGCCAAGGCGCAGTCGGCCGGCAGCCTGTGGCTCTACACCTTCGTCCGCAACACGGGGGCGCGGGCCTTTTACGAGAAGCAGGGTTTCGTGGCGGTGGCGCACGGCTTCGAGCCGACGTGGCAGCTCGAAGACGTCAAATACCAGTGGCCCGCGCCGCGGTGAGCGCGGCGCGGCCCCAAGCCCGAAGGAGCACCCGATGGTCATCCGCGTCGTCAGGCTGGGCAGCCCCCGGGCAGAGAACGAGGGGCTGCGCATCGGCACCGTGCGCCGCCCGCCGCGCGGCGTTCCCAAGGCCGAGTTCTCGCGCCGGGACTGGTACGACGCCTGGTTCCCCAACCTCGCGCCCAGCCTGGAGACGATGAAGCTCGCGCGCGCGGCCACGACGCCGGCCGAGTGGGCGGCGTTCTTCCGCAAATACCGCGCGGAGATGGCCACGCCCGAGAACGGCCATGCCATCGCGCTGCTCGCCGCGCTGTCGCGGCAAACCGACTTCTCGCTCGGCTGCTACTGCGAGCGCGAAGACCGCTGCCACCGCTCGGCGCTGCGCGAGCTGCTGCACGCGGCCGGCGCGCGGCTGCACGGCGAGCCTTAGGGCCGGCCATCCCTAGCCCAGGCGCTTGGAGCTCGTCGCGGCAATCCGTATGCTGGCATCGCCATGGACCTCAACACCCAGCAGTTCGACCAGGAGCTGTTCCAGCGCATCGACGAGGTGCTGCTGTACCAGTGGGACCCGAACGGCGTGTCGCGCGACCCGCTCGCGCGCGAGCACTACGCCGGCTTCGTGCCCGACGTGTTCGCCGCGCTGCTCGACGACGCCGACGAGCAGCGCGTCATGGAATTGCTGCTGCTGCTCGAAACCGAGTTCCTCGGCCTCGCGCCGCGTCCCAGCCACGCGCGGCGCGTCGCGTCCATCCTGGTGGAATGGCGCGCGCTGCTGGAGCACAAGCACACCGGCGCGTCGTCGTACTGAGGCGGGCCGCTAGACTGCCGGCATGAACCTCAACACCGCCCGCGTCTTCGTGCGCGACCTCGCGCAGGCACGGCGCTTCTACGCCGACGCGCTGGGCCTGACGCTGCATGCGCAGGACCCGGCGCGCGGCTGGTGCGTGTTCAACGCCGGCAACTGCGAGCTGGTGGTCGAAGCGGTACACGTCGACGCGCCGCCCGACGAGCAGGCGCTCGTCGGCCGCTTCACCGGGCTATCCTTCCAGGTGAACGACATCCACGTCGCCCATCAGGACCTGCGCGCCCGCGGCGTGGTCTTCACCAGCCCGCCGCAGCGGCAGTTCTGGGGCGGCACGCTGGCCACCGTGCGCGACCCGGACGGCAACGAATTCCAGGTCGTGCAGCGGCCACGCGGCTGACAGCCATCGAAGAAGGAGCAACCATGCCCAAGGCCTACTGGATCGCGCATGTCGACGTCGCCGACGCCGAGCGCTACAAGGACTACGTGGCCGCCGGCGCGGCCGCTTTCGCGAAGTACGGCGCGCGCTTCCTGGCGCGCGGCGGCCGCTTCGAGAGCCTCGAGGGCGCCTCGCGCCAGCGCAACGTGGTGATCGAGTTCCCCAGCTACCAGGCGGCGCTGGACTGCTGGAACTCGCCCGAATACCGCCACGCGCGGGCCATCCGCCAGCCGGTGTCGCAGGCCGACCTGATCATCGTCGAGGGCTACGAGGGGCCGCAGCCCGCGTAGAAATCAACCGCCGATCTGCGCCTGCCGCTCGATGATGCGCGCGGCGATGCCGTACTCCACCGCCTCGCTCGCGCTCATCCAGAAGTCGCGCTCCATGTCGGACACCACGGTCTCGTAGGGCCGGCCGGTCTGCGCGGCGATCACGCGCGCGATGCGCTCGCGCGTGCGCAGGATCTCCTTGGCCTGGATGGCGATGTCGGTGGCCTGGCCGCCGGCGCCGCCGGCCGGCTGGTGGATCATGAAGCGTGTGTTGGGCAGGCACAGGCGGCGCTCCTTGGGCGGCGCCAGGAAGATGTGCGCGCCGGCGCTGGCCACCCAGCCGCTGCCCACGGTGGTGACCGGCGCGCGCACGAAGCGGATCATGTCGTGGATGGCGTCGCCCGATTCGACGTGGCCGCCGGGCGAGGAGATCAGCATCGTGATCGGCGCGTCGGAGTCTTCCGACAGCGCGAGCAGGCGCCGGCAGGTGGCCAGCGCGAGCTTGTCGTCGATCTCGCCGAACACCAGCACGTAGCGCGACTTGAAGGCGAGCTGTTCCTCGATGCGGCCGGGGCCGGCCTCCGCGGGTTTCTTGTCGTCGGCGGCGAGGTGCGAGGGGGTCATCGTGTTCTCCGGTTCGTTGCGGCGGGTGCGTGATTCTGGCCCAGCGCGTCAGGCGCGTCAGGCGCGTCAGGCGCGGTGGGCGCGCTGGGCGTCGAGCCAGGCGCGCTCGTGGCGGCGCTTCCAGCGCCACGCCCAGCGGCCCTCCGCCGCCCAGCCGCCCCAGGCGGCGATGGCGCGGCGCTCGCCACTGGCCAGCAGTTCGAGCCGGCGCGCCGGCGGCGTCCATCGGGTCAGCGCGCCGCCGGCCAGGAAGCGGCGCAGGTTGAGCGCCAGCGCGCCGGCGCCGCGCGCATCCGTTCCGACAGCGCCGGCCGTGAACACCTCGGCATGCGAACGGCTTTGCAGCGTGGCGCCGGCGGCGACGAAGCCGGCCTCGTCGAGCAGCAGGCCGCTCGCGCCCAGCCAGGCCGGCGCGCACTGCGGCAGCGCGATCACCGCGGCGTCGCAGGCGACGCGCGTTCCGCCGGCCAACCGCACGTGCTGCGCGGTGATCTCGACGCACTCGTCTTCGAGCAGCGCGACCCGCGCGCGCCTGAGCGCGCGCAGCACGCACGAACGCAGCATGCCGCCGGGCAGCGCCATGCCGGCGCCGACCAGGCTGACGCGCGAGCGCTCGCCCAGGCGCCGCTGCAAGGCCAGCGCCATCTCCACGCCCGGCGCGCCGGCGCCGACCACCACCACGCACAGCGCCTGGCGCTCGGCCAGTTCGAGCATGCGCTGCCACAGCGGCGCGAAGACCTCGGCCGGGCGCAGGAACAGCCCGTGCTCGCGCGCGCCGGCGATCGCGTCGCGCTCCATCGTCGCGGCCAGGTCGAGGCTCAGCGCGTCGTAGGCCAGCGTGCGGCCGTCGGCCAGCGCCACGCTGCGCGCGGCGGCGTCCAGGCCGGTCGCGGCGGCTTGCAGCAGCCGCGCACCGGCACGCTCGGCCAGCGGCGCGAGCGCCACGCTGCATTCGTCTAGCGTGGTGTCGCCGGCCACGTGGCCGGCCAGCATGGCCGGGCATACCGCCCGCGGCCACGGCGACACCAGCGTCACCTCGGCGCCGGGCAGCGGCTCGGCGGCCAGCGCGCGCATCACGTGGAGATGGGCCGGGCCGGCCCCGAGCAGCAGCAGACGTTTCATCGCGGGCGCATGGTAGCGGCCGCCCGGCGGCCCCCGAGCGGCCTCAGCGCTGCCTGTCCGGGAGCAGCCCGCGCAGGCCTTGCGCCAGCTCGGCGGCGCGCCAGACCTCGACGCGCTGCTTGGCCGCGTAGGCCGCGGCCGGCTCGCCCAGCTCGCCCAGCGTGATGCACAGCGCGTCGGCCGCGCCGCGCTGCTCGCGCAGCGCCTGCAGCGCGCGCAGCGGCTCGAGCCCGGTGCGCGCCGACTTCCAGCGCCGCGCGCTGACCACCATCTGCCGGCCGCCGCGCTCGACCGCGAAGTCGCCCGCCTCGTGCGCCAGGCGCTCGACGCGGTTGCCGTCGCGCACGAAGGCCTGCTCCAGCAGCGCGGCGAACTCCGGCCAGGGCATGGCCGCCAGCGCGGCGCGGGCGGATTCCACCTGCGCCTCGCTCGGCCGGCCGCGCTGGCGCGCGAAGGCCATGACCGCGATCACCACGAACGGAAAGCCCGTCAGCGCCCCCGCCACGCGCCAGCCCTCGGGCAGGAACGCGGCGAACGCGCCGCCGAACAGCAGCGCCACGACCAGCGCATACCACCACGGCGAGCGCAGCAGCAGGCCGAAGATCGAGTTGGGGGCGGGTTGCAGCTTCATCGGGGTGCAGTCTATGCGGTCGCCGCGAGACGGCGCCGCTGCAGCAGGTACAGGCCGCTGGCCACCAGCAGCGCCGCCACCCAGGCCAGCGCATACGCCGCGGCGGCCGGCCAGGCGGCCAGGCCGAGGTAGAGCGTGACGAAGAAGGCGCCGAAACCCGACAGCCCGCGCACGAAACCGCGCAGCAGCGCCACCGTGGCGGCAGCGCCGTAACGCGGCAGCGTGAAGCAGGGCAGCACGTTGCCGGTGATGGGCACGGCCAGCAGCAGGCCGCTGAGCGCCGCCGGCGCCACGCCGGCGCTGCGGATGATCAGCCAGGCCACCAGCAGCGCCGCGGCGACGCGGCAGGCCAGCTCGATGTTCGGGATGTCCACCGCGCCGGGCGCCACCGGCAGGCGCGGCATCGCCGCGCCGCCCACCGCCAGCGCGCCCAGCGCCAGCGCGCAGCTCAGCCAGGCCGGCAGGCCGAGCAGCGGCAGCAGCGCGCCGAGGCCGAAGAAGGCGACGTTGGCCAGCGCCAGCGCCGGCCACCACGGCAGCCGCGTCGCGCTCCAGGCGTAGACGACCAGGTGCGCCACCGTGGCCGGCAGGCACACCAGCGTGGCCAGCGCGATGGCGCGCACGCCGTCCACCGGCGTGGCCCACAGCACGAAGCCCATGATGGGCCCGGCGATCATCGGCATGCCGGCCAGCGTGCCGCCCACCGCGTGGCCGAAACGCCGCGCCACCAGCGAGGACAGCAGCGCCGAGGCGGCGACCAGCAGCAGCTTGAGCAGCATCGCGCGGCGCGCTTCAGCCGGCCGTGCCGTACCCGCCGCCGCCGGGCGTCTCGATCACGAACACGTCGCCCGGGTTCATCTGCACCGAGCCGATGTGGCCGAGCGGCTCGACGCGCCCGTCGGCGCGCTCGACGCGGTTCACGCCGGGCAGGCCGTCGGCGCCGCCGGCCATGCCGAAGGCGCCGTGCACGCGGCCGTTGGAGAGGATGGACGCCGTCATCGCTTCGAGGAAGCGCACGCGGCGCACGCCGCCGTCGCCGCCCTTCCAGCGCCCCGCGCCGCCCGAGCCGGCGCGGATCGCGTAGCTCTCCAGCCGCACCGGGAAGCGGAACTCCAGCACCTCGGGGTCGGTCAGGCGCGAGTTGGTCATGTGGGTCTGCACGACGCTGGTGCCGTCGAAGCCGGGGCCGGCACCCGAGCCGCCGGAGATGGTCTCGTAATACTGGTGGCGCTCGTTGCCGAAGGTGAAGTTGTTCATCGTGCACTGGCCGGCGGCCATCGCGCCGAGCGCGCCGTACAACGCGTTGGTGATGCAGGTCGAGGTCTCGACGTTGCCCGCCACCACCGATGCCGGCGGGCGCGGGTTGAGCATCGAGCCTTCCGGGATGATCACCTTCAAGGGTTTCAGGCAGCCGGCGTTCAGCGGGATGTCGTCGCCCACCAGCGTGCGGAACACGTACAGCACCGCGGCCATGCACACCGCGGTGGGCGCGTTGAAGTTGTTCTCCAGTTGCGCGCTGGTGCCGGTGAAGTCGATGACCGCGCTCGGCGCGGTCTTGTCATCCACGGCGCCGCGCTCGGCGGCGTTCACGCGGATCGCCACGGCGATGCGCGCGCCGTTGTCCAGCGGCAGCGTGAAGGCGCCGTCCTTCAGCTTGGTGATCACGCGCCGCACCGATTCCTCGGCGTTGTCCTGCACGTGGCGCATGTAGGCCTGCACCACCGGCAGGCCGAACTGCGCCACCATCCGGCGCAGTTCCTGCGCACCCTTCTCGTTGGCGGCGATCTGCGCCTTCAGGTCGGCGAGGTTCTGCTGCGGGTTGCGCGAGGGGAACTCGCCGCTCGAAAGCAGCGCCAGCATCTCGGCCTCGCGCAGCCGGCCGCCCTCGACCAGCTTGACGTTGTCGAGCTGCACGCCCTCTTCCTCGATGCGCGTCGAGAACGGCGGCATCGAGCCCGGCGTGCTGCCGCCGATGTCGGCATGGTGGCCGCGGCTGCCGACGTAGAACAGTATCTGCGGCGTCGCGCCGGGCCCGGCGCCCGGCCGCTCCGAAGCCGGGCCCGAACCCCCTCGAAGGGTGGGCGACGGTACGCCATCGCCCGGGGGCTCCATGAATACCGGCGTCACCACCGTCACGTCGGGCAGGTGCGTGCCGCCGTGGTAGGGGTCGTTGAGCGCGTAGACGTCGCCCGGCTTCATCGCGCCGGCGTTGCGCGCGATCACCGTCTTGATCGACTCGCTCATCGAGCCCAGGTGCACCGGCATGTGCGGCGCGTTGGCGATCAGGTTGCCCTCGGCGTCGAACAGCGCGCACGAGAAGTCGAGCCGCTCCTTGATGTTCACCGAGTAGGCGGTGTTCTGCAGTTGCAGGCCCATCTGCTCGGCGATGTTCATGAAGAGGTTGTTGAAGACCTCCAGCATCACCGGATCGACCGTGGTGCCGATGGCGCGCCGGGCCTCGCGCGGCTGCACACGTTCGAGCACGAGGTGGTCGAGCGCGGTGACGCGCGCGCGCCAGCCGGGCTCGACCACGGTGGTGGCGTTGCGCTCGGCGATCACCGCCGGGCCGTCGACGTACAGGCCGGGCCGCGCCGCCTCGCGCAGCACCAGCGCGGCCTCGTGCCAGCGCCCGCCGCTGAACAGCCGCACGGTCTCGGCCTCCGGCATCACGGCCGGCGCCTGCAGCGGCTGCGCCGGCTCGGCCGGCGCGTCGCCCGCGCCCACCGCTTCCACCGACACCGCCTCGACCACCAGCGCGCGGCCTTTCATCAGGAAGGCGAAGCGCTGGCGGTAGGCGGCCTCGAAGGCGGCCTCGATCTCGGCCAGCGCGCCGAAGGGCACCACCAGCGCCGAATCGGTGCCCTCGTAGCGCACGTGCACGCGCCGGTGCGTGCGCAGCGCGCCGCCGGCGACACCCTGGCGCAGCAGTTCGGCCTCGGCCTGCGCCGCCAGCGCGTCGAGCCGCTGCGCGACGGCGGGCAGCGCCTCGGCGCCGAGCTTCAGCTCGACCGCCGCCTCGCGCATCACGCTCTGGTCGGCCAGGCCCATGCCGTAGGCCGACAGCACGCCGGCCAGCGGGTGCACGAAGACGCGGTCCATGCCCAGCGCGTCGGCCACGCGGCAGGCATGCTGGCCGCCGGCGCCGCCGAAGCATTGCAGCGTGTAGCGCGTCACGTCGTAGCCGCGCGCCACCGAGATCTTCTTGATCGCGCTGGCCATCGCGCCGACGGCGATGTCGATGAAGCCCTCGGCCACCTCCTCCGGCGTGCGCTTCGTGCCGGTGGCCTGCGCTATGCGCGCCGCCAGTTCGCCGAAGCGCGCGGCGACGACCTCGCAGTCCAGCGGCTGGTCGGCGTTCGGCCCGAACACCTTGGGAAACCAGCGCGGCTGGAGCTTGCCGACCATCACGTTGGCGTCGGTCACGGCCAGCGGCCCGCCGCGCCGGTAGCAGGCCGGCCCGGGGTTGGCGCCCGCGCTCTCGGGGCCGACGCGCAGGCGCGCGCCGTCGAAGCCGAGGATGGAGCCGCCGCCGGCCGCGACGGTGTGGATGCTCATCATCGGCGCGCGCATGCGCACGCCGGCCACCTGCGTCTCGAAGGCGCGCTCGAACTCGCCGGCGAAGTGGCTCACGTCGGTGGACGTGCCGCCCATGTCGAAGCCGATCACCTTGTCGCCGCCGAGGTCGGCGCTGGCGAGCTGCGCGGTGCGCACCATGCCGACGATGCCGCCGGCCGGGCCGGAGAGGATGGCGTCCTTGCCCTGGAAGGCGCGCGCGTCGGCCAGCCCGCCGCTGCTTTGCATGAAGAACAGCTTCACGCCCGGCATCTCGGCGGCCACCTGGTCGACGTAGCGGCGCAGGATGGGCGAGAGGTAGGCGTCGACCACCGTGGTGTCGCCGCGGCCGACCAGCTTCATCAGCGGGCTGACCTCGTGCGACACGCTGACCTGCGTGAAGCCGGCTTCGCGCGCCAGCCGCGCCGCCGCCTTCTCGTGCGCCGGGAAGCGGTAGCCGTGCATGAAGACGATCGCCACGCTGCGCAGGCCGGCGTCGTGGGTGGCCCAGAGCCGTTCGCGCAGGTGGTCGCAGTCCAGCGGCTCGACCACCGCGCCGTCGGCGCCGACACGCTCCTGCGCCTCGATCACGCGCGTGTACAGCAGCTCGGGCAGCACGATGTGGCGCTCGAACAGGCGCGGCCGGTCCTGGTAGGCGATGCGCAGCGCGTCGCGAAAGCCCCGGGTGATCACCAGCAGCGTCGGCTCGCCCTTGCGTTCGAGCAGCGCGTTGGTGGCCACCGTGGTGCCCATCTTCACGCACTCGACCCGATCGGGCGTGATCGGCTCGTCCGCGCCCAGGCCCAGCAGGTGCCGCATGCCGGCCACCGCCGCGTCGCGGTACTGCTCGGGGTTCTCGCTCAGCAGCTTGTGCGTGACGAGGGTGCCGTCGGGCCGCTTGCCGACGATGTCGGTGAAGGTGCCGCCGCGGTCTATCCAGAACTGCCAGCGCGGGGCTCGATGCGTCGTCGTCATAGCGAGGTCGCCGCGCGTGCGGCCTGGTCGTACAGCCCCGACATGGTGCGCAGCAGCTTGGCCACCTCGCCGATGTCGGTGTTGCGCGCGGTGTCGAGGTTGTCGACGAGGCAGCGCTCGCGCACCTCGCGGTACTTGGCCACCGCCGCCTCGCCCTCGGGCGTGGGGCTGTAGAAGACCTCCTTGCCCTGCCTGTCGCCGCGCGCGAGGCCGAGCGCCACCAGTTTCTTCAGCGAATAGCCGACCACGTGCGTGTCCTCGTAGTTCAACACGAAGCAGATGTCGGCCAGCTTCTTGTTGCGCGCGCGGTGGTTGATGTGGTGCAGCACCAGCACGTCGGTGATGGTCAGGTCGGGGCAGCCGGCGGCGGCCATGCAGCGCATCGCCCAGCGCGAGAAGGCGTTCCAGGCGACGATCAGCCCGAACTCGAACTCCGACAGCTCGACGCTGCGCGCCGACACGAGGTGCGACGACGAGACGATGCCGCGCGGCGCGTTTCGTGCTTTGGGCTTGGCCGGGGCCTTGCCGGCCGTCCGTGCGCTCATGGGTGATTACCCCGAAACATTGAAGATTTATTGACAATTTATCGGAACGCTCCCTAGACTGCAACGGCACATCACCCCACCACCATCGCAGGAGTTCGCATGCCGCTGACCCGCCGCACCCTGAACGCCGCCGCGCTGACCGCGCCCCTCGTGCTGTCGGCCCTCGCGCTTCCCGCCTTCGCGCAGACCAAGTGGGACCTGCCCGCCGCCTACCCGGCGACGAACTTCCACACCGAGAACCTGACGCAGTTCGCCGCCGACGTCGACAAGGCCACGGCCGGCAAGCTGAAGATCACCGTGCACGCCAACGCCTCGCTGTTCAAGGCCAACGAGATCAAGCGCGCGGTGCAGGGCGGGCAGGCGCCGATCGGCGAGGTGCTGCTGGTCAACTTCGAGAACGAGAACCCGGTGTTCGGCGCCGACGGCGTGCCCTTCCTGGCCACCAGCTACGCGCAGGCGCGCAAGCTGGCGGCGGCGCAGAAGCCGGTGCTCGACAAACTGCTCGGCGCGCAGGGCCTGATGCTGCTGTACACGGTGGCCTGGCCGCCGCAGGGCATCTACGCCAAGAAGGAGATCAACTCGGGGGCCGACATGCGCGGCCTGAAGTGGCGCGCCTACAGCCCGGCCACCGCGAAGATCGCCGAGCTGGTGGAGGCGCAGCCGGTCACCATCCAGGCGGCCGAGCTCTCGCAGGCGCTGGCCACCGGCGTGGTCGATTCCTACATGTCCTCCGGCTCGACCGGCTACGACAGCAAGACCTACGAGAGCCTGAAGTACTTCCACGACACGCAGGCCTGGCTGCCGAAGAACGCGGTGCTGGTCAACAAGGCCGCCTTCGACGCGCTCGACAAGCCCACGCAGTCCGCCGTGCTGAAGGCCGCCGCCGACGCCGAGGAGCGCGGCTGGAAGGTCAGCGAGGAGAAGGACAACTGGTACAAGAACGCGCTGGCCGAGAAGGGCATGAAGATCGTCAAGCCGACGCCCAAGCTGGTGGCCGACATGCAGCAGGTCGGCGCCGTGATGCTGGCCGACTGGGAGAAGCGCGCCGGCCCCGACGGGCAGGCGATCGTCAAGGCCTACCGCGGCAATTGAGCCGACCACGACCGACGGACCGACGGACACCCGCCCGATGCGCCGCGCGCTCGATGCGATCTACCTCGGCGCCGGCGCGCTCGCCGCGGCCTTCGTGCTGCTGATCGCCGTGCTGATGCTCGGCCAGAGCGTGCTGCGCGAGTTCGGCGTGCGCACCGGCGCGGTCAACGACATGGTGGCCTGGTGCTGCGCGGCGGCGGCCTTCCTGGCGATGCCGCACGCCTTCAAGCACGGCGACTTCGTGCGCGTGACGCTGCTGCTCGAGCACCTGGGCGACGGCGCGCGGCGCGCGCTGGAGACCGCCGCGCTCGCGATCGGTTGCGTCGCGGTCGGCTACCTCGCCTGGTCGGCCCTGGCCTTCACCTGGGAGAGCTGGCGCTTCAACGACATCGCGCAGGGCCTGCTGCCCATTCCGCTGTGGATCCCGCAGACCAGCTTCGCGCTCGGCGCGGTGCTGCTGTGGGTCGCGCTGGCCGACGAGCTGCTGATCGTGCTGCGCGGCGGGCGGCCGAGCTACGTGGTCGCCGTCGAGGAACGCCACGCGCACGGCGACTTTTCCTCCGAGGTCTGAATGGACATCCTGGTCGTCGGCGCCGTGCTGCTCGCGCTGATGCTGGTGCTGCTGGCCGGCGGCGTGTGGATCGCGATGACGCTGGCCATCTGCGGCTGGGTCGGGCAGGCCTTCTTCACCAGCACGCAGCCGGGCAAGAACCTGTTCTCGGCCTTCTGGGAGAGCAACGCCTCGTGGGAGCTGGCCGCGCTGCCGCTGTTCATCTGGATGGGCGAGATCCTGTTCCGCACGCGGCTGTCGGAGGAGATGTTCGAGGGCCTGCGCCCCTGGCTGAACCGCGTGCCCGGCCGGCTGATGCACACCACCATCCTCGGCTGCGGCATCTTCGGCTCGGTGTCGGGCTCGTCGGCGGCCACCTGCGCGACCATCAGCAAGGTCGCGCTGCCCGAGCTGCTCAAGCGCGGCTACGACGAGCGCATCGCGCTGGGCTCGCTGGCCACCGCCGGCACGCTGGGCATCCTGATCCCGCCGTCGATCACGATGGTGGTCTACGCGGTGGCGGCCGACGCCTCCATCATCCGCATCTTCCTGGCCGGCTTCCTGCCCGGCGCGCTGCTGATGCTGCTGTTCTCCGGCTACATCGCGTGGTGGAGCCTGCGGCACCCCGCCCGCGTGCCGGCGGCCGATCCGCCGTCGAGCTGGCGCGAGAAGCTGAGGCAATCGCGCAACCTGATCCCCTGCGCGGCGCTGATCGTCTTCATCTGCTGGGTGCTGATCGCCGGCTGGGCCACCGCCACCGAATGCGCCGCCTACGGCGTGCTGGGCTCGCTGGCACTGGCGGCGTGGAGCCGCTCGCTGACCTGGAAGAACTTCCGGGAAGGCCTGATGGGCACGACGCGCACCTCGTGCATGATCATGTTCATCCTCGCCGGCGCGTCGTACCTGACCAAGACGATGGCCTTCACCGGCATCCCGCGCGAGCTGGCCGAGTGGGTCAACGCGATGCACCTCAGCCCCTACGCGCTGATCGCGGTGCTGACGCTGGTCTACCTCGTGCTCGGCACCGCGCTGGACGGCATCTCGATGATCGTGCTGACCAGCGCGGTGGTGCTGCCGATGATCCAGCAGGCCGGCTTCGACCTGGTGTGGTTCGGCATCTTCATCGTGCTGCTGGTCGAGATCGCCGAGGTCACGCCGCCGGTGGGCTTCAACCTGTTCGTGCTGCAGAACATGACCGGCAAGGACAGCAACACGATCGCCCGCGCGGCGATCCCGTTCTTCGTCTGCCTGGTGCTGTGCATCGTGCTGATCACGCTGTTCCCGGTGATCGTCACCTGGCTGCCCGACGCGGTGATGGGCGTCTCGAAGTAGCCGCCCTTCACCAGCGCATCGGGAAAACCCTCGCTCGCTGTTCCAGGCGGCTACAACGCTGCGGGCTTACAGCGGCTTCTCGCGGCGCGTTTCCAGGTAGGACTTGATCGACCACATCGCCTCCTGGTTGAGCAGGCCCTCGAACGGCGGCATGTACACCGCGCCGTTGCGCGTCTTGCCGCGCCGCACGCTGCCGAGGAAGTAGTCGTCGACCTCCTTCACGCAGACGGCCTTCTTCTTCTCGTCCTTCTGCGTGGCGCAATCGTTGTCGAGCTTGCGCAGATCGGGCGCGATGCCACCCGACACCGCCTCCAGCCCGTGGCAGCGCGCGCAGTTCTGGTTGTAGGCCGAACTGCCGATCTTGATGGCCGCGTCGTTCTTGCGGAACGGGTTCTCGGCGCGCCAGTTGTCGCCCAGCTTGGGCAGGGCGCTGGTGTCGACCGCCTGTGGCGTGACGTCGCCGTGCGCCCAGGCGCCGGCCTGGAAGGCGGCCGCCAGCACGGCGGCGGCCAGGCGGAATCGGGGGTGGCGAGAGAGGGTGGCGGGCATGAGCTTGTCTCCTTGTGGCTCGTCATGGACTGCCCCAGCGACTGCAAACGCCATGCCACTGGAAGTGTTTCATCCTCGAACACTTCGGGCCGTGGCGTCGGGGCAGTCCCTCGGTGGACAATGGCGCACGCCTGCCCGACAGTGCGCCATCCAGGAGACAGGCCGCCCCACCGCCGGCGGCCAGCAAGCAGCCATGCCTATGAGCCGGAACCCGAGTCCGCGCGGCTGGAGCAGCGCCGAAGCCGCCAGCGCGCCGCCGCTGCGCGACGCGCGCCACGTCGATCTGATCCAGCAGTCGCACGAGCGCTGCGCCGCGCTCGGCCTGACGCGCATCGAGCGCCCCGACTTCGCGCCGCTGATGCGCAGCGACCTGAACGTCGCGAAGGACCGCAACCAGCGCCTGTTCACGCACGCCGCGCCGGTGATGGAGATGCTGTTCGAGCAGATCGTCGACACCGAAAGCATGATCGTGCTGACCGACGCGCAGGGCACCATCCTGCACGCGATCGGCGACAGCGACTTCCTCGGCCGCGCCGGCAAGGTGGCGCTGGCCCCGGGCGTCAACTGGGCCGAGCACAGCAAGGGCACCAACGCCGTCGGCACGACGCTATTCGAGGAGCGGCCCACGATCGTGCATGCCGACGAGCACTTCATGCACGCCAACCACTTCCTCACCTGCTCGGCGGCGCCGATCTTCGACCCGCGCGGCAACATGCTGGGCGTGCTCGACGTGTCGGGCGACCAGCGCAGCTTCCACCAGCACACGATGGGGCTGGTGCGCATGTCGGCGCGCATGATCGAGAACCACTGGCTGTCCGACGACTTCAGCGACCGGCTGCGCCTGCACTTCCACGCCCGCGCCGAGTTCATCGGTACGCTGCTGGAGGGCATCATCGTCGTCGGCCCCGACGGCAAGATCCTCGGCGCCAACCGCAGCGCGCTCGACCAGCTCGCGATGACCGGCATCTCGCTGCGCGGCCACACGCTGACCACGCTGTTCGGCACCACGGTGGCGGCGGTGCACGACCACTTCCGCATGCCGCTGCCGGTGCCGATGAAGCTGAGCCTGCCCAACGGGCTGCACTTCCACGCCAGCGCACGCTTCGACTGGGGCGCGCGGCGCGTCTTCGGAAGCCTGCCCGAAGGCTTCGACGACACCACGGCGCGGCGCGACGAAGAAACGCGCAGCGACGGCGGCGCCCTCGCCAGCGCCGGCACCGCGCCCAAGCCGCCCAGCGGCCTGCAGTTCCTGCAGACCGGCGACGCTCAGGTCGAGGCGGTGGTGCAGAAGGTGCGCCGCGTGATCAACCGCGACATCCCGCTGCTGATCCTCGGCGAGACGGGCACCGGCAAGGAACTGCTGGCGCGCGCCGTGCACCAGGAGTCCAACCGCGCCAAGCAGCCCTTCGTGGCGGTGAACTGCGCCTCGATCCCCGAATCACTGATCGAGGCCGAGCTGTTCGGCTACGAAGAAGGCGCCTTCACCGGCGCGCGGCGCAAGGGCGCGGTGGGCCGCATCGTGCAGGCCAATGGCGGCACGCTGTTCCTCGACGAGATCGGCGACATGCCGCTGCCCCTGCAGGCGCGGCTGCTGCGCGTGCTGCAGGAGCGCGTGGTCACGCCGCTGGGCAGCCACAAGCACATCGGCGTGGACATCGCGGTGATCGGCGCGACGCACCGCAACCTGCGCGAGATGATCGAGCGCCAGCAGTTCCGCGAGGATCTTTACTACCGCCTCAACGGCCTGGTGCTGAAGATGCCGCCGCTGCGCGAGCGCAGCGACCTCGCGGTGGTGGCGCGCCGCATCCTGCAGGGCGAGTGCCCGCGGGGCACGCCGGAGATCAGCGCGTCGGTGATGGACCTGCTGCTGCGCTACCAGTGGCCGGGCAACATCCGCCAGCTCGCCAACGTGCTGCGCACCGCCGCCGTGATGGCCTGCGGCGAGGGGCAGATCACCGAGGCGCACCTGTCGGACGACTTCCTCGAGGACGCGCGCCGCCTGCCGCCGCGCGCGGCGACGCCGGCGCCGGCAACCGTCGCGGCGCCCGTCGCGGTGGCGGTGACCGCGCCGGCCGCGGTGGCTCCCATGATGGCCCCGCCGCCACCGATGGCACCCGCGCCCACACCGGCGCCCGCTCCGCTGCCGAACCGCACGCTGGAGGAGATCGAGATCGAGATGATCCGCACCGCGCTCGACGCCGCCGGCGGCAACATCTCCGAAGCCTCCAAGCGCCTGGGCATCAGCCGCAACACCATCTACCGCAAGCTGCGCTGGAACAAAGCCGCCTGATCGGCGACCACGGGGGAACCCTGTGCCCGGCTGGAACAGCAGCCGCGGCATGTGTTTTGCAGCACGGCGCAGCATGGACATCCTCGAGCTGGGCCCCGGCACGATCGCCGTCAGTGACGAGCAGCGGCGCTGGCTGCTGCTCATCGCCGCGCCCGAGATCGCGCCGCACGCGCCGCTCGACGCCGCCGCGCACGACGGCCGGCTGGCCGGCGTGGTGCTGCTCGATGCGCAGCTCGAGCACGCCGCGCGCCTGACGGCGCTGAGCCGCCGCCACCCGCTCGCGCTCTACGCCACGCCCAGCGTGTTCGAAGCGCTGACGACGCGGCTGCCGCGCCTGGGCGACCTGCGCTGGCATCCCCTGCCGGTGGCCGGCGATGTGCACAGCGCCGAGTTCGTCGTCGAGAGCATGCGCGGCCTGCGCTGCATCGCGGTCGACCGCCCCGGCGGCGACGCGCTGCGTGTCGGCGACAGCGTCGCGCTGCTGATCGAGGATCGGGCCAGCGGCCAGCGGCTCGCCTTTTCGAGCGAATCGACGGAGATCGTGTCGTGATGTCTCTTATGCATTGATCTTCATAAGGGATCACTTCCATCGAACGTGCAAACGTATCGGGTTTCAATCTCCCCAGCTCTGCCGTGAAGCAGGCGGTTTGCGCCGGGCCGCGGGCCCGCAGGAGAACTGGAACGATGGACATGAACCGGAGGCAATTCTTCCGGGTCAGCGGAGCGGGGCTGGTGGGTTCCAGCCTCGTCGCGTTGGGCTTCTCGCCCACGGCGGCGCTCGCCGAGACGCGCAACTTCAAGCTGGCCAGGACGACCGAGACCCGCAGCACCTGCCCGTATTGCTCGGTGAGCTGCGGCGTCGTGATGTACACGCTGGGCGACAAGGCGAAGAACGTCAAGTCGACCATCATCCACGTCGAAGGCGACCCCGACCACCCGGTCAACCGCGGCACGCTGTGCCCGAAGGGCGCCGGCGTGATGGACATGATCCAGTCGCCCAACCGCACCAAGTACCCGCAGGTGCGCGAGCCCGGCAGCAGCGAGTGGAAGCGCATCGGCTGGGACGAGGCGCTGACGCGCATCGCCAAGCTGATGAAGGCCGATCGCGACGCCAACTTCATCAAGACCAACGCCGCCGGCGTCACGGTGAACCGCTGGAACACTACCGGGTTCCTGATGTCCAGCGCGGCGTCCAACGAATCCGGTTATCTCTCCGTCAAGGTCGCGCGCGGCCTGGGGATGGTCGCACTCGATACGCAAGCACGTATCTGACACGCGCCGACGGTGTCCAGTCTGGGCCCGACTTTCGGTCGCGGAGCGATGACCAACTCCTGGAACGACATCAAGAACACGGACTTGGTGTTGATCATGGGCGGCAATGCCGCCGAAGCCCACCCCTGCGGTTTCAAGTGGGTGACCGAGGCCATGCAGCAGCGCAAGGCCAAGCTGATCGTCGTCGACCCGCGCTTCACGCGCTCGGCGGCGGTGGCCGACGTCTATGCGCCGATCCGCAACGGCACCGACATCGCCTTCCTGGGCGGGGTCATCAACTGGCTGCTGTCCAACGACAAGATCCACCACGACTACGCGCGCTTCAACACGGACATCGCCTTCCTGACCAAGCCGGACTTCAAGTTCGACAACGGCTTCTTCAGCGGCTACGACGAGGGCAAGCGCAGCTACAACAAGGCCTCGTGGGGCTACCAGATCGGCGAGGACGGCTTCGTCAAGGTCGACGAGACCCTGCAGGATCCGCTCACCGTCTACCAGCAGCTCAAGAAGCACTACAGCCGCTACACGCCGGAGATGGTCAGCCGCATCTGCGGCACGCCGAAGGACAAGTTCCTGCAGATCTGCCGGATGCTGGGCGAGATGTCGGCGCCCGACAAGACCAGCACGATCATGTACGCGCTGGGCTGGACGCAGCACTCGGTGGGCAGCCAGAACATCCGCACGATGGCGATGATCCAGCTCCTGCTGGGCAACATGGGCCGGCCGGGCGGCGGCGTGAACGCCTTGCGCGGCCACGCCAACGTGCAGGGCATCACCGACATGAACGCCTACTCGGAGGTGCTGTCGGGCTATCTCTCGGCGCCGACCGACGCCGACGACACGCGCGACAAGTACCTCGCCACACGCACCGGCAAGCCGCTGCGCCCCGGGCAGATGGCGTTCACGCAGAACTTCCCGAAGTGGTTCACCAGCCTGATGAAGTCGTACTACGGCGCGGCGGCCACCGCGGACAACGGCTTCGCCTACGACTGGGTGCCCAAGCGCGACGCCGGCTACGACATCCTGCACATCTTCGAGCTGATGCATCAAGGCAAGATGAACGGCTTCCTGGTGCAGGGCTTCAACCCGCTGGCGGCGGTGCCCAACAAGAAGAAGCTGTCGGCCGCGTTCTCGAAGCTGAAGTACCTGGTCGTGATGGATCCGCTGGAGACCGAGACGAGCGAGTTCTGGAAGAACTTCGGGCCGCTCAACGACGTCAAGCCGGAGGAGATCCAGACCGAGGTGTTCCGCCTGCCGACGAGCTGCTTCGCCGAGGAGACCGGCAGCTTCACCAACTCCAGCCGCGTGATCTCGTGGAAGGAGAAGGCGGTCGATCCGCCGGGCGAGGCCAAGGTCGATTCGGAGATCGTCGCGCGGCTGTTCATGAAGATCCGCGCGCTGTACGCCAAGGAGGGCGGCGCGCTGCCCGAGCCGGTGGCCGCGCTGACCTGGCCGTACCTGAACGCGAACGTGCCGACCCCGGCCGAACTGCTGCGCGAGATCAACGGCCGCGCGATCACCGACGTGCTCGGCCCGCCGGCCGACCCGAAGGATCCGAAGTCGCCGCGGCCGGTGCTGGTCAAGGCCGGCGAGCAGATGCCCAACTTCGCGCTGCTCCAGGCCGACGGCTCCACTGCCTGCGGCAACTGGATCTACGCGGGCTGCTGGCAGCAGTCGGGCAACATGACCGCGCGCCGCGACACGTCCGACCCCACCGGGCTGGGCGTGTACCCCGGCTGGGGCTGGTCGTGGCCGGCGAACCGGCGCATCCTCTACAACCGCGCCAGCGCCGACAAGGACGGCAAGCCCTGGGATCCGAGCCGCAAGTACCTGGCCTGGAACGGCACGAGTTGGGCGGGCGGCGCCGACGTGCCCGACATGCGGCCCGACGCCGCGCCCGACCAGGGCGTGGGCTCCTTCATCATGAACCCCGAGGGCGTGGCGCGGCTGCACGCGATCGGCATGGCCGAAGGCCCCTTCCCCGAGCACTACGAGCCCTTCGAGACCCCGCTGGGCGTGAACCTGATGTGCCCGAACAACCCGAAGGCCGTCAGCAACCCGGCCGCGCGGGTCTACAAGGGCGACCTGGAGGCCTTCGGCAAGAAGGAGGAGTTCCCCTACACCGCGTCGACCTACCGCCTGACCGAGCACCAGCACTTCTGGACCAAGCACTCGCGCAGCAATGCCGTGGTGCAGCCGGCGCCCTTCGTCGAGATCGGCGAGGAGCTGGCCAAGGAGAAGGGCATCAAGCAGGGCGACAAGGTCAAGGTGCGCAGCAACCGCGGCGAGGTGGTCGCGGCCTGCGTGGTCACCAAGCGCATCAAGGCCTGGGACGTCGACGGCAAGAAGATCCACATGGTGGGCATACCCATCCACTGGGGCTTCAAGGGCGTGACGCAGAACGGCTACCTGGCCAACGCACTGACCCCGTTCGTCGGCGACGCAAATTCGCAGACGCCGGAGTTCAAGGCGTTCCTCGTCAACATCGAGAAGGTGTAAGCCATGGCCAGCCTCCAATCGCAAGATGTGGTCGCGCGCTCGGCCACCACCACGCCCACCCCGCAGGCACGCTCCGCCGTACCGCAGGTCGCCAAGCTCATCGACGAGTCCAAGTGCATCGGCTGCAAGGCCTGCCAGGTCGCGTGCATGAACTGGAACGACCTGCGTGACGAGGTCGGCCAGAACGTCGGCGTCTACGACAACCCGGTGGACCTCACGCCGTCGTCGTGGACGGTGATGAAGTTCTTCGAGGTCGAGCCGACCGAGGGCAACCTCGAATGGCTGATCCGCAAGGACGGCTGCATGCACTGCGAGGATCCGGGCTGCCTGAAGGCGTGTCCGTCGCCGGGCGCGATCGTCAAGTACGCCAACGGCATCGTCGACTTCATCTCGGAGAACTGCATCGGCTGCGGCTACTGCGTCAAGGGCTGCCCCTTCGACGTGCCGCGCATCAGCGAGAAGGACAACAAGGCCTACAAGTGCACCTTGTGTTCCGACCGCGTCGGCGTGGGCCTCGAACCGGCGTGCGTGAAGACCTGCCCGACCGGGGCGATCGGCTTCGGCACCAAGGACGACATGGTCGTCTACGGCGAGAAGCGCGCGGCCGAGCTGAAGGAGCGCGGCTTCCAGAACGCGGGGCTGTACAACCCGGCCGGCGTGGGCGGCACGCACGTGATGTACGTGCTCAAGCACGCCGACCGGCCCGAACTGGAAGAGCTGCCCAACAACCCGAGCATCAGCCCGATGGTGTCGCTGTGGAAGGGCTTCGCCAAGCCGCTCGCGGTGGCGGGCATGATCGGCGCGGTGCTGGTCGGCTTCCTGCACTACATGAAGGTCGGCCCGATCGAGGAGAAGAGCGAAGACGAGAAGGAGAATGCGTGATGAGACGAGACAGCCTGCTGCTGCGCTACACCGACAGCGAGCGCATGAACCACTGGGTCATCGCGATCTTCTTCGTGTTCGCCGCGCTCTCCGGCCTGGCGTTCTTCCACCCGGCGTTCTTCTTCCTCACCAACCTGTTCGGCGGCGGTTCGTGGTCGCGCATCCTGCACCCGTTCTTCGGCGTGATCATGTTCGTGTCCTTCCTCGGACTGTTCTTCCGCCTGTGGCGCGCCAACGTGATGACCGACGCCGACCGCGAGTGGCGCCGCCACAGCGCCGACATGCTGCGCGGCGACAAGTCGAAGATGCCGCCGGTGGGCAAGTACAACGCCGGGCAGAAGGGCATCTTCTGGGCGATGGCGGTGAGCCTCGCGGTGCTGATCGTCACCGGCGTGATGTTCTGGCGCCCCTGGTTCGCGCCCTACTTCCCGATCACCGTGGGCCGCATCGCGGTGCTGCTGCACGCGATCGCGGCGGTGGTGCTGATCCTGGCGACCATCGTGCACGTCTACGCGGCGATCTGGGTGAAGGGCACGGTGCGCGCGATGACCCGCGGCACCGTCACCGAGAGCTGGGCGCGGCAGCACCACGCGCTGTGGCACCGTGACATGACGCAGGGCCGCCGATGACGGAAGCCGCCGCCGCCAGCGTGCGGGTGATGACACCCGAGGAGATCGCCGCGCGCGCCGGCGGCGAGACGGCCTTCCTGCACCCGCCGCAGCGCGGCACGCTGTTCGCCGAGCGCGCGATGCGCCTGCGCCAGCTGGCGCGCGGCCACGCGATGGGCGACTACCTGCTGTTCATGGCCGATCTGGCGCAGGCGCAGCAGCGCCGGCTGGAGGCCTTCCCGTCCGTGCCGCTGCCGGATGCCGCGGCGCTGGACCGCGCCTTCGGCATGGGCCGGCCGCCGCTGCCGGCGGCCGACTGGCCGCGCGACCCGGCCTGGCACGGCGCCGCGCGGCAGATCGCCGCCGACCTGCAACGCGGCGCGCCGCCCGGCGCCAAGGCGGCGCTGGACGTGGCGGCCCAGGCCGACGCCGACTGGCTGGAGCGCCAGGCCGACTGCCTGCTCACCGGCGTGATGGAAGGGCTGGACCTGGCCACGGCGCCGCTGGTGGCCGCGGCCTTGCAGGTCTACTGGACCCACATGGCGACCGCCCTGCTCGCCCAGCCGCCGGAGCGCGGCGCGCCCTTCGGCCGCATCGACGACGAGACCGCCTGCCCCTGCTGCGGCAGCCGGCCGACCGCCAGCATCACGCGCAGCAGCGGCGAATCGCTGGGCCAGCGCTACCTGCACTGCTCGCTGTGCGGCCTGCAGTGGCACATGGTGCGCATCAAGTGCCCGAGCTGCCTGTCGACGAAGCGCATGGCCTACCAGTCGCTGGACACCGCCGGCGCCGACGACGGCGGCGAAGGCGGCGAAGGCGGCCGCAGCCGCGCCGCCAGCGCCGCGTTGCAGGCCGAGACCTGCGACGACTGCCACAGCTACCTGAAGATCATGCACACCGACCGCGACCCCTTCGTCGAGCCGGTGGCCGATGACCTGGCCAGCGTCACGCTGGACCTGCTCGTCTCCGACGCCGGCTACCAGCGCCATGGCGTCAACCTGATGCTGCTGTTCGGCGCGCCCGAGGCGCCGCCGCCAGACCCCGGTCCATGAACGCCCGGCCCGAAGAATCCGTGGTACACGGTTCCAAGGCCAGCGCGAAGGACCTCCCCTCCGTCGACCGCCTGATCCGTACGCCCGCCGCCGCCGCGCTGCTGGCCGAGCACGGCCACACGCTGGTGGCCGGCGAGGCGCGCGCGCTGCTCGACGCGCTGCGCGCGCAGGCGCTGGCAGGTGAGCTTTCCGCTGCCGCGGTGCAGCCCGATGCTTTGAACGCCGCGCTGCGCGCGCGCGTCGAGGCGCGCCTCGCGCCGCGCCTGCGGCGCGTGCTCAACCTCACCGGCACGGTGATCCACACCAACCTCGGCCGCGCGCTGCTGGCCGAGCCGGCGCTGCAGCACCTGCTGGCGATGATGGCCGGGCCGAACAACCTCGAATACGAGCTCGCCTCCGGCGGCCGCGGCGACCGCGATTCGGTCGTCGAGGAACTGCTCACCACGATCACCGGCGCCGAGGCCGCGACGGTGGTCAACAACAACGCCGCCGCCGTGCTGCTGAGCATCGCCGCGCTGGCGCGCGGCCGGGAGGTGATCGTCTCGCGCGGCGAGCTGGTCGAGATCGGCGGCGCCTTCCGCATGCCCGACGTGATGGCCTCGGCCGGCGCCACGCTGGTCGAAGTGGGCACCACCAACCGCACCCATGCGCACGACTACGAGCGCGCCATCGGCGAACGCACCGCGCTGCTGATGAAGGTGCACACCAGCAACTACGCGGTGCAGGGCTTCACCGCGGCGGTAGACGAGGCGCAGATCGCGCGCATCGCGCACGCGCGCGGCCTGCCGATGGCCACCGACCTCGGCAGCGGCGCGCTGGTCGACCTGGCGGCATATGGATTGCCGCGCGAGCCGCTGCCGCAGGACAAGCTCGCCGCCGGCTGCGACGTCGTCACCTTCAGCGGCGACAAGCTGCTCGGCGGCCCGCAGGCCGGGCTGATCGTCGGCACCCAAGACGCGGTGGGCCGCATCCGCAAGTTCCCGATGAAGCGTGCGCTGCGCATGAGCAAGCTGCCGCTGGCCGCGCTGGAAGCGACACTGCGCCTGTACCTGCGCCCCGAGCGCCTCGCACGGGATCTGCCGACACTGCGCCTGCTGACGCGGCCGGAGCACGAGATCCGCGCCCTCGCGCAGCAGCTCGCGCCGGCCGTGGCCGAGGCCGTGGCGCCGCGCTTCACGGTCGAGGTGGCGGCGATGCAGGGCCAGATCGGCTCGGGCTCGCTGCCGGTGGAGCGGCTGCCCTCGGCCGGCCTCGCGATCGCGCCGGCGCAGAAGAAAGGCGCCGGCCGCGCGCTCGACGAACTCGCCGCCGCCTTGCGCTCGCTGCCGCTGCCGGTGATAGCCCGCATCGCCGACGACCGCTTGCTGCTCGACCTGCGCTGCCTCGAAACCGAAAAAGACGCACAGCCCTTCCTCGCCCAACTGCCGGCGCTGCGCGACGCGCTGGCCTGACCCACAAAAAACGGAGACAAGAGATGACCCTAGCTCGACGCCAGTTCCTCGCCGGTGCGGCGGGGGCGTCGGCCGCGCTGCTCGCCGGCTGCGCCACCACTGCCACCTCCTCCTCGCCCGCGCTTCCCCCGCTGATCGCCACGCCCGGGCAGACGCTGCTGCCCAAGGGCAGGGCGCCGCGCATCGTCGTGGTCGGCGGCGGCTGGGGCGGCCTCAGCGTCGCCAAGCAGTTGCGCCTGCTCGCGCCGCAGGCCGAAGTGGTGATGCTCGAGCGCAACCCGGTGTTCTTCTCCTGCCCCTTGAGCAACAAGTGGCTGATCGACGTGGTCGACACCGCCTACCTCACGCACGACTACCTGCGCGTCTCCGAGCGCCACGGCTACCGCTTCGTGCAGACCGAGGTGCTGGAGATCGACCGCGCCGCGCGCCGCGTCGTCACCACGCAGGGCGCGCTCGACTACGACTACCTCGTCATCGCCGCGGGCATACGCTACGGCTACGAGGCCTGGTTCGGCAACGACCGCCGCGCCGCCGACGCGGCGCGCTCGCGCTTCCCGGCCGCCTACATCCCCGGCGCCGAGCACGTCGCGCTCAAGCGCGCGCTGCACGACTTCAAGGGCGGCGACTGGGTGATGAACCTGCCGCCGCCGCCGCAGCGCTGCCCGCCCAGCCCCTACGAACGCGCCTGCATGGTGGCCTGGCACTTCAAGACCAACAAGATCCCCGGCCGCGTGACCATCCTCGACCACAAGCCGCGCATCATGCCGATCGGCGTGGGCTTCAAGGCCGCCTTCGACGAGCTGTACAAGGACTACATCACCTACGTGCCGAACGCACACGTGCAGGAGGTCGACCCCTTCGCCAAGCGCATCAAGACCAGCGCCGGCGACATGCGCTTCGACCACGCCGTGCTGATGGCGCCGCACCAGGCCGCCGACATCGCCTGGAAGGCCGGCACGATCGGCGCCGACGCGCAGGGCAAGCCGACTGGCTGGGCCGACATCGAGCCGCGCCGGCTGCACCTGAAGAACGACGACCGCGTCTACGTGATCGGCGACGCGGTCGGCGAGGTGGCGCCGAGCTTCCGCTTCTATCCGAAGAGCGGCCACGTGGCGAACTCGCACGGCCACATCGTCGCCGGCTACATCGCGCAGCGCCTGGCCGGCAAGGAGCCCGAGCTGAAGCTGCCCGACAACCTGTGCTACATGCTCGTCAACGGCAGCCCGCGCGAGGCGATCAGCGTGCAGTTCGACTATTCGGTGAACGCGCAGGGCGTGATCGAGCAGCAGCAGATCGACGACAACCAGCGCCGCGCCGAGCTGGTGGCCGAGAACTTCCGCTGGGCCGGGCTGAAGTTCGAGGACATGTTCGCGTGACGACGACGCGGCCGCCGCGCCGCCGGCTGCTCGGCGCCCTCGGCGCCTTCGGTGCGCTGCTGGCGCTGCCCGCGCCGGCCGCCGACCCGCCCGCGCAGCGCCGGCCCTGGCCGCGCGGCGCGGCGACGCCGGCGCTCGAACTGCCCGACCTCGACGGCCGCGCCTGGCGCCTGGCCGAGCAGCGCGGCCGCGTGCTCGCGCTGAACTTCTGGGCCACCTGGTGCCCGCCCTGCCGCGAGGAGATGCCCTCGCTCGAACTGATGGCGCAGCGCCACGAAGCCGACGGCCTGCAGGTGGTGGCGGTGAACTTCAAGGAAGGCGCCGCGACCATACGCCGCTTCATGGAGAACGAGGCGATGAGCCTGCCGGTGCTGCGCGACGCCGACGGCTCGGCCGCCAAGGCCTGTGGCGTGCGGCTGTTCCCGAGCACCGTCTTCATCGGCCGCGACGGGCGCGCCGCCTTCAGCGTGATCGGCGCCGCCGACTGGACCGGCGAGCCGGCGCGCGGCTGGCTGCGCGCCCTGCTGTGAATCAACCCTGGAACGAAAGGACTGCCATGAACCGCACCCTCACCCGCCGCGCGCTGCTGCAAGGCGGCGCCGCGCTGCTCGCCGCGCCGCTGGCCGCGCGCGCCCAGGAACGCCGCTTCGAGCCGCAGCCCGGCGCCTGGCGCACCTTCGACCTGAGCACCAGCGTGAGCGTGCCCGAGGCGCTGGGCACCACGCGCGTCTGGCTGCCGATTCCCGACGTGGCGAGCGACTGGCAGCGCCCCGGCGAGAACAGTTGGAGTGGCAACGCCACGGCCGCGCGCATCGTCGCCGACCCGGCGCGCGGCGTGCGCATGCTGTATGCCGAGTTCGCGCCCACGGCCGGCGCGCCGGCGCTGACGCTGGTCAGCCGCGTGCAGACGCGCAGCCGCGCGGTCGACTGGGCGGCGCGCACGAAGGTCGACGAAGACCCGGCGCTGCTGCGCGCCAGCCTCGCGCCGACCGCGCTGCTGCCCACCGACGGCATCGTGCGCAAGACCGCGCTGCAAGCCACCCGGGGCGCCAAGACCGACATCGACAAGGCGCGCGCGATCTACCAGTGGGTGGTGAGCAACGCGCACCGCGAGCCCACGGTGCGCGGCTGCGGCAACGGCGACATCGAGGCGATGCTGGAAAGCGGCAACCTGGGCGGCAAGTGCGCCGACCTGAACGCGGTCTTCGTCGGCCTGTGCCGCTCGGCCGGCGTGCCGGCGCGCGACGTCTACGGCCTGCGCCTGGCGCCCTCGGCCTTCGGCTACAGGGAACTGGGCGCCAACCCCGCCAACCTGAAAGGCGCGCAGCACTGCCGCGCCGAGGTGTTCCTGCGCGGGCACGGCTGGGTGGCGATGGACCCGGCCGACGTGCTGAAGGTGATGCGCCAGGAGACGCCCGAGTGGATCAAGGACACCGCGCACCCGCTGGCCGCGCCGGTGAATCGCGGCCTGTTCGGGCGCTGGGAGGGCAACTGGGTCGGCTGGAACACCGCACACGACGTGACGCTGCCGGGCAGCGAACGCAAGGGTATGCTGCCCTTCCTGATGTACCCGAACGGCGAGAACGACGCCGGCCCCTTCGACGAACTCGCGCCGGACGGCTTCCGCTACGCCATCAGCGCCAAGGAACTCGCCTGAACCCTTCATGATCGTCGGCACCGCAGGCCACATCGACCACGGCAAGACCACGCTGGTGCGCGCGCTCACCGGCGTCGACACCGACCGTCTGCCGGAGGAGAAGAAGCGCGGCATCAGCATCGAGCTGGGTTATGCGTTTGCCGACGTGCCCGAGTCGAGCGAGCGGATCGGCTTCGTCGACGTGCCCGGCCACGAGCGCCTGGTGCACACCATGCTCGCCGGCGCCACCGGCATCGACTTCGCGCTGCTGCTGGTGGCCGCCGACGACGGCGTGATGCCGCAGACGCGCGAGCACCTCGCGGTGCTGTCGCTGCTCGGCCTCGCGCGCGGCGCGGTGGCGGTGACCAAGGCCGACCGCGTGGACGCGGCGCGCCTGCAGGCGGTGAAGGACGAAGCCGCCGCGCTGCTGCACGGCACGCCGCTGCAGGGCGCGCCGGTGCTGGCGCTGTCGGCGACCAGCGGCGCCGGGCTGGCCGAGCTCAAGGCGCTGCTGTTCGACGCCGCGCGCCGCCTGCCGCCGCGCGCCGAGGCCGACGCGGCCTTCCGCCTGGCCATCGACCGCGCCTTCACGCTCGACGGCGTCGGCACGGTGGTGACGGGCACGGTGCACGCCGGCACGGTGACGGTGGGCGACACGCTGCGCCTCGTGCCCGGCGAGCGCGAGGCGCGCGTGCGCAGCCTGCATGCGCAGAACCAGCCGGTGCCGTCCGCGCACGCCGGGCAGCGCTGCGCCGTGGCGCTGGTGGGCGTGGCCAAGGACGAGATCACGCGCGGGCAATGGCTGGCGGCGCCGGCCGCCGCGATCGCCACCGACCGGCTCGACGCCGTGCTGACGCTGTGGCACGAAGAAACCAGGCCGCTGCGCTCCGGCACGCCGGTGCACGTGCACCTGGGCGCGGCCGGCCTGCCCGGCACGGTGGCGGTGCTCGACGGCGACAGCCTCGCGCCGGGCGCGACGGCGCGTGTGCAACTGGTGCTGCGCCAGAGCGTCGGCGCCTGGCACGGCGAGCGTGTCGTGCTGCGCGACGCCTCGGCCAGCCGCACGCTGGCCGGCGGCAGCGTGCTCGACCCCTTCGCGCCGCAGCGCTACCGGCGCACGCCGCAGCGCCTGGCCGAACTCGACGCGCTGGCGCTGCCCACGCCAGTCGCGCGCCTGGCCGCCGTGCTCGCGCACGCGCCGAACGGCGTCGACCTGCGCCGCTTCGCCGCCGCGCAGGGCCGCGCCGCCACACTCGACACACTCGACGCGCCCGGCGCGCTGCATCACGCCGATGCGCACGGCGACTGGGCGCTAGGCGCCGCGCACGCCGCGGCGGCGCGCGGCGCGGTGCTGGCCGCGCTGGCGGCCTACCACGCGCGCCAGCCCGACGAGATCGGCCCCGACGCCGCGCGGCTGCGCCGCCTCGCCCTGCCGCGCCTGGCCGAGCCGCTGTGGCATGCCTTGCTCGACGCGCTGCGCGCCGAGGGCGCGCTGGCGCTGCGCGGCGCCTTCGTGCACCTGCCCGAGCACGGCGTGCGCCTGTCGGCCAGCGAGGAACGCATCGCGCAGAAGGTGGCGGTGCCGCTCGCGCAAGCCGGCTTCGAAGGCGCCTGGGCGCGCGACCTGGCGCGCGACGGCGGCGAATCCGAGGCGTTGATGCGCACCACGCTCGCGCGGCTGGCGCAGCGCGGCGAACTGCACCAGGTCGTCAAGGACCTGTATTACCCGATGGCGACCATCGCCAGTCTCGCTAGCATCGCGCGGCGGGTCGCCGCCGAGCAGGGGTCGGGCGAGGTCAGCGCCGCGCGGTTCCGCGACGCCACCGGCCTCGGCCGCAAGCGCGCGATCCAGGTCCTGGAGTATTTCGACCGCATCGGCCTGCTGCGCCGCGTCGGCGACATGCACAAGCTGCGCGCCGACTCGACGCTGTTCATCGCCGAGGCGGTGTCGACGTGACGAGCATGAACACGGAGGGGAAACGATCCTGGTGGATCGGCCGGGCTTCAAACCCGGTGGGTGGCGCCATGCGCTGCCGGGCGGGTTCGACTCCCGTTCCCCTCCGCCGAGATGACGCCCCCCCCGGAAGCGCCTGCGGCGCCTCCCCCCAGGGGGCAACGCCGGCGGCCCGGCGAAGCCGGTTCCGCGGCGTTTGCTTGGGTCCAGTGGCGGCATGCCGTTGTGGAGCGTCGTCGTGAACGCTGCGGGGTTCGAGTTTCCCGACGATCTGCACTACCTGGTCGAGCACCAGGTGTGGGTGCGGCTGGAGGCCGACGGCACGGCGACGGTGGGCATCACCGCGCTGGGCATCGCGCAGGCCGGCGAGATCTACATGTGCCGGCCGAAGACGGTGGGCAGCGAGGTCGAGCAGGGACGCTCGATCGCGGTGGTGGAACTGGCCAAGGCCATCGTCTCGGTGAAATCGCCGCTGCGCGGCACGGTGCTGGCCGTCAACGAACGGCTGGCCGCGACGCCCGAGCTGGTGCACCGCGACCCCTACGGCGAAGGCTGGCTGGCGCGCGTGCGCCCGGCCGACTTCGAGGCCGACCGCGCCGCGCTGCTGCACGGCGAGCCGGTCGCCGCGGCGATGGCGCATCATGCGTGGCTGTCGCGCATCGGGAACGAAGGCGAGAACCCATGAGCTTCGTCGACGAGCCGGTGGCCGGCCTGGCCATCCTGCTGTGGGCCGCCGACCCCGAGCGGCCGCAGCTTCTGGCCACGCCCTTCTTCCACGCCGCCGCGGCGGCGGCGATGGACATCCCGGTGGAGATCTACTTCAGCGCGCGCAGCGTGCACCTGCTCGCCCCCGGCGTGGCCGCCGCGCTGCGCGCCAGCGACCGCCACGCCAAGACCGTGCTCGACGCGATGCGCGAGGCGGTGGCGCACGGCGCCAGGCTCTATGCCTGCGGCGACGCGCTGGACGCGCAAGGCATCGCCCCGGACACGCTGATCGCCGAATGCCACGGCCGCGGCGGCGCGGTGCAGTTCATGGCGCGCGCGGCGGATGCGCGCTGGCGGGCGTTGGTGTTCTAGGCGCTTGCCCATGAGCCTCACCCGCCACGTCCGCATGCTCACGCGCTACAACGCCTGGGCCAACCAGCGCCTGTTCGCGCTGCTGGGCACGCTGCCGGACGAGGTGCTCACGGCGCCGCGCCCCACCGGCTTCGGCACCATCGTCAACACGCTGAGCCACGCGCACGTGGTCGACCTGATCTGGCGCGCGCACCTGCAGGGCCAGCCGCACGGCTTCACGAGCCGCAACACCGCGACCGGGCCGCCGCTGCACGAACTGCGGCGCGCGCAGGCGGACGTGGACCAATGGTTCGTGGACTACGCCGATACGCTGTCGGACGCGGCGCACGACGAAATCGTGCATTTCCGCTTCGTCGACGGCGGCGCCGGCGCGATGTCGCGCGCCGACATGCTGCTGCACACCGTCAATCACAAGACCTACCACCGCGGCTACGTGGCCGATCTGCTCTACCAGGCCGGGCTGAAGCCGCCGGTGATGGACCTGCCGGTATTCCTGCGCGATACCGCGCCGGCGCCGTGACGCCGGCCCGCGACGCGCGCCTAGACTCGCTCCCCGAACGCTCGCCACGCAGCCCGCAGCCACGCACGGGCGTCCCCTTGGATTCAACGCCCGGAGCCCGACGTGCAAGCACCCTCTCGCGTTTTGCTGCCCCTGCTGGCCTCGCTCGCCTTCGCCGCGCAGGCACAGTACGAATGGCCCGAACCGGTCGTCCGCATCGAGGACATGCGCATGCTGGCGCCGATGCGCATCTCGGTGCCGACGATGCGCCCCAGGGGCGAGGTACGCCGCCCGGTCGTGCTGCGCGTGCATGTCGACGCGGCCGGCGAGGTGCGGCGCGTCGTGCTGCTCGAAAGCTGCGGCAGCCCGGGGCACGACGAGGCGGCGATGCACTCGATGCGCGCCGCGAAGTTCGCGCCCAAGCTGATCGACGGCAAACCCGCCGACGTGACCATGGTCGTGCCGCTGCACCTGCCGCGGCCCAGGCCGGCATCGGGTTCCTGACGCCGCGGATCAGGCCGCGTGCGCGCTCAGCCCCACCGCCCCCACACCGCCATCCCCCACACCAGCACGCACAGCAGCAGCGACAGCAGCACCGCCGCGCTGCCCATGTCCTTGGCGCGCCTGGACAGCTCGTGCTGCTCGTAGGAGATGCGGTCGATGGCCGCCTCCACGGCGGAGTTCAGCAGTTCGGTGATCAGCACCAGCAGCACCGAGCCGAGCAGCAGCGCCAGTTCCACCCAGCCGCGCGCGATGAAGAAGGCCGCCGGCAGCAGCAGCGCGGCCAGCAGCGCCTCCTGCCGGAACGCGCTCTCGCCGCGCAGTGCGGCCTCGACACCGGCCAGCGAATGGCGCAGCGCCCACGACAGGCGGACCAACCCGGTGCGCCCCTTGTGCGGGTTCGTCGTCGCCTCGCTCATCCGTCCGCCCCGCCGCGGCGGCACGGGCCGACCAGGTCGCTGCCGGCGTCGTAGCTGGGCGTCTCGATCTGCATCAGGCCGAGCACCGAGTGGTAGATGTCGTCGTGCCGCGCCGGGCGGCGGGCGCGCTCGCGCAGGCAGGCCGCGTCGACGCCGTCCCAGCCGCGCGCGCCGGCGCCGCCGAACCACCACAGCATCGGCACCGCGAGCTGCTCGCGCGGCGCGATCGCGTAGGGCATGCCGTGCAGGTACAGGCCCTTCTCGCCCAGCGATTCGCCGTGGTCGGAGAAGTACATCAGCCCCACGTCGAAACGCTGCTGCCAGCCCTGCAGCATGCCCACCGCCTGCGCGAGCAGGTGGTCGGTGTAGCGGATCGCGTTGTCGTAGGAGTTGACGATCTCCTCGCGCGAGCACTCGCGCAGCTCGCGCTTCGTGCACTCGGGCTGGAAGTGCGCGAACTCGCGCGGATACCGCTTCGAATACGCCGGCCCGTGGTTGCCGAGCTGGTGCAGCACGACCACGGTGTCGCGCGCCGGCGCCTCGCCCTGCGCCTCCACCACGCGGCGCAGGCCGTCGAGCAGCACGCCGTCCAGGCATTCGCCGCCGGGGCACAGCCGCGGGTCGGTGCCGCTGGAGACGTCGACGAACTCCAGCCCCGCGCACACCTTCTTGCAGCCGGCCTGGTTGTCCAGCCACACCACGTGCAGGCCGGCGCGCGCCAGCAGTTGCGGCAGCGACTCGCTGGCGCGGATGCGCGCCTCGTCGTAGCGGGCGCGGCCGAACGAGGAGAACAGGCAGGGCACCGACACCTCGGTGGAGGTGCCGCAGGCCGTCACGTCGGTAAAGTTGACGACCGGCAGCGCGGCCAGTTCGGGGTTGGTGTCGCGCGCGTAGCCGTTGAGCGAGAAGTTCATCGCGCGCGCGGTCTCGCCGACCACCATCACCAGCAGCCGCGGCTTGCGTCCGTGCGCCGGGGACGCGGCGTGCACCGGCAGCAGCGGCTCGCGCGCGCGCCGGGCGTCGCGCATGTCGGCGGCGAGCGCGCGGCCGGTGGAGTACAGCAGGTTGGCCGGCGTGATGCGGTAGCGCAGCTCGCGCTGGTTGCGCATCGTCGACGAGAAGTCCTGGAACACCAGCAGCAGCGCGGCCACGCCGACCACCGCGGTGCCGGCCACGAAGGCCAGCCGCCGCCCCAGCGCCGGCGCCAGCGCCGTGCGGCGCCGGATCGGCACGCGGCACAGCGCGGCGAAGGCCACCGCGCCGATGCCGGCGTTGACGAGCAGCCACGGCGACACCAGCTCCGAGGCTTCGCGCACCTCGGTGCGCAGCGCGTTGCGCATCATCGACGGATCGAGCACCACGCCGTAGCGCTGCATCAGGTGCTGCGCGACGAGGCTGGCGACGATCAACAGCCCGAGCAGCGGCCGCACCGTGGCGCGCGTGGCCAGCAGCAGCACCACCACGGCCTGCGCCGCCGCCAGCAGCACGGTGGTGCCGGCGACGAAGCGCCAGGTGCCGAGGTCGGCCGCGCTGCGCCCGGCCAGCGCCTCGCGCCAGAACGGGATGTTGGCCAGCGCGATCAGCAGCGCCATGGTGGCCAGCACCAGCACCTCGACCGACCAGCCCCGTTCGTCGCGGTTCATCACGGCGCGGCCTCGGCCTGCGCCGCGCGATCCGGCGCCAGCAGCGCGAAGGCCAGCGCCGCGGTGGCGAGGTCGATCGCGGCCGACCACAGGTTGTGGCTCAGGAAGTGCGCGCCCTGCGCGATGCGCAGCAGGCTGAAGGCGGCGCCGGTGAGCAGCCCCAGCCACAGCCCGAGGCGGCGCAGCCTGGGCTGGTTCATCACCTCGCCGGCGAAGGCCAGCGCCACCAGCGAGAAGCCGCCCGCCGCATGCCCGCTCGGGAAGCAGCGGCCGGCGTTCAAGCGCGACACGAACCACTCGGCGCTGTAGTCGGCGCTGCCGCCGAAGGCCTTGAGGCTCCACGGGCAGGCGTGCGTGTTGATGTCCTTGAGCAGCGTCACGAGGATGGGGCCGGCGCCCATCGCCACCACCAGCGTCCACAGCAGCCGCCGGTGCGCGGCCAGCCGCGGCACCCAGTGCGACGCCACCGCGGCGGCGCCGATCAGCAGCCACAGCGCCAGCACCAGCGACTTGCCCAGGCGGTGCCCGAGCAGGTCGAGCCAGCCGCTGCCGCTGACCAGGAAGCGCTGGGCGTGGGCGTCGTAGAACGCCGCGCTCAGGCCGGCGTCGAGGCCGGTGCGCGGCACGGCCACGGCCAGCGCGATCAGCGCCAGCGGCAGCAGCAGGCCGACCTGGAGGAAGAAGCGCTGGCGGCTCGACAAAAGCATGCCGCCAGCGTAGGCAGGGGCACGTCAGCGGCGCGTCGACGCCGCGTCAAAGGCGCGTCAAGACATCGTGGCGGGCGGCGCCGCGGTGTCGGCCGCGTCGTGCAGCGCGATCACGAAGCGCGTGCCCCGAGGCTGCCCGGCCTCGACCGTCAGGCTCCAGCCGTTGGCCTCGGCCACGCGGCGCGCGATGGCCAGGCCCAGGCCGCGCTGGTAGTCGTCGCCGGCGCCCGGCGCGGCGGCGCGCTGCGCATCGGGTGCTTCGGCGGAATCGGGTGAATCGGCCAGCCGGCCGCGGTAGTAGCGCTCGAACACGAAGGCACGGTCTTCCGCCGCGATGCCGGCGCCGTCGTCGGCGACGCTCAGGCGGCCGTCGGCATAACCGACGCGCAACTGCGCCGGCGCGGCGTGCTCGGCGGCGTTGCGGAACAGGTTGCGCAGGATCGCCATCAGGGCCTGCCGGTCGACCAGCGCGTGCGCCTGCGCATCGACCTCGTTGCGCAGGCTCAGGCCGCGCGCCTCGGGCAGCTCGCCGAGGCTGGCCCAGGCGTCGTCGACGCAGTCGAGCAGCGGCACGCGCTGCGGCGCGCCGGCGCGGCCGCCGTGCAGCGCGCGCTCGGCCTCGAGCGCGCCGGTGATGGCGTCCACCGCGGCGAGCGCGCGGCGCAGCCGCTCGGCCTGCGGCGCGGCGGCGGCGCCGCCCTCGGCCTGGCGGCGCAAGGCGCCTTCGAGCATCTCGAGGTCGGTGCGCAGCGCGGCCAGCGGCGTGCGGATCTCGTGGTGCATGTCGGCGAAGCGTTCGCTCTCGCGCGCCAGGCCCTGCTCCCAGCGCACCTGCACGCGGGCGAAGGCGTCGAGCACGCGGCGCTCCTCGTCGACGGGCAGCGCCGCGCCCGGCTCCGAGGCCGGCGCCCAGTGGTCGAGCAGGCGCGCCACCTTCTCCAGCGGCGCCACCAGCAGGCCCGACACGTAGCGCGAGATCCACGCCGCCATCGCGATGAAGAACACGCCGAGCGCGAACACCTGGGCGGCGAAGGCGCGCACCTTCGCCTCGTTGCGCGCGGCGTTGTAGCGCACGAACAGGCGCCCGCCCGCCGCCGGCGCGACCATGATGTGGTACTCGCCGCCCGCCGCGCTGTCGAGGTGCGGGCCGTCGGCCAGCGCGCGCATCGACGGCGGCAGTTCGTCGGGCAGCGTGCGCCCGTCGGCGGCGGTCCACCAGGCCTCGTAACCCTCGGGCAGCAGCACGCGCTCGCGCCCTTCGCCCAGCACCTCGGCGCCGCTGCGCTCCAGCCCGCGCGCCAGGTGGCGGCTGGCGGCCAGCACCAGGTCGTCGACGAGGTCGTCCTCCTGCTCGTGCATCGCCAGCACGGCGAGTGTGCCCTGCACGATGGTGAACAGCGCCGTCAGCGCCACCATCGCCACGCGCACGCGGCGCCGCAGCGTCATGCGTCCGCCTCCGGACGCAGCCGCCAGCCCAGGCCGGGGCGTGTCTCCAGGCCGTCGAACCCGGCCTGGCCGAGCGCGCGCCGCAGCAGGTGGATCTGGCTGCGCAGCGCGTCGCTGTCGGGCGAGCCCTGCGGCCACAGCGCGGCCTCCAGCTCGGCGCGCGACACCACGCGGCCGGGGTCGCGCAGCAGCAGTTCGAGGATCTGCAGGCCGCGCGGCGGCAGGTGCACCGCTCGCTCGCCGACGAAGACCTGGCGCTCGCGCCGGTCCAGCCGCAGCGCGCCGGCCACCAGCGCCACCTCGGCCACCGCCTTGGTGGCGCGGCGGTGCAGCGAGCGCACGCGCATCGCCAGCTCGACCAGCGAGAAGGGCTTGACGAGGTAGTCGTCGGCGCCGGCGTCGAAGCAGGCCTGCTTGCTGGAGATCGCATCGCGCGCCGTCAGCACCAGCACCGGCAGCGTCAGCCCGAGGCGGTGGCGAAGCTGCTCCAGCACCTGCTGGCCGTCCAGGCGCGGCAGCCCGAGGTCGAGCACCAGCACGTCGAAGGTGCGGCGGCCGAGTTCGAGCAGCGCGGCATGGCCGTCGTAGGCGATGTCGACGAGAAAGCCGTTCGCCTCGAGGTACTCGACGACGTTGCGCGCGATGGTCTGCTCGTCCTCGACGACGAGGACGTGGCAGGCCGGATCGGGCGGCGTGGAATGCGAAGGCGGGCGCGGCACGCGGCGAGTCTACGACCGCGGCGTTGCTCCGCTTCGTGACAACGGCGTGCCACGCGGCAGCACCGGCGCGGGCGTGGTGATCGGGGCAAACCCTCGCTTCCGAGCGCCGAATGCCGCGGAATACCGCGATGTGGGCGCCAGGCACGTTGGCATGCGGTGTGCAGTGCATCGTGCGGTACCGCGCCGGCATCCGGGTCGCGCGGCCCTCCATCCACCCATCCGCACGGAGACAAGCCATGATCTACGCCCAGCCCAACAGTGCCGGCGCGCCCGTCGAATTCAAGCGCACCTACGACAACTTCATCGGCGGCAAGTTCGTCAAGCCGGCCGACGGCCAGTACTTCGACGTCATCACGCCGATCAACGGCAAGGTCTTCACGCAGGCGGCGCGCTCGAACGAACGCGACGTCAACCTGGCGCTGGACGCCGCCCACGCCGCCGCCGCCAAGTGGGGCGCCACCCCGCCGGCCGAGCGCGCCAACCTCCTGCTGAAGATCGCCGACCGCATCGAGCAGAACATCGAGCGCCTGGCCTACGCCGAGTCGGTGGACAACGGCAAGCCGATGCGCGAGACGCTGAACGCCGACATCCCGCTGGCGGTCGACCACTTCCGCTACTTCGCCGGCTGCGTGCGCGCCCAGGAAGGCGCGCTCAGCGAGATCGACGGCAGCACCATCGCCTACCACTTCCACGAGCCGCTCGGCGTGGTCGGCCAGATCATCCCCTGGAACTTCCCGATCCTGATGGCCGCGTGGAAGCTCGCGCCGGCGCTGGGCGCGGGCAACTGCGTGGTGCTCAAGCCGGCCGAATCGACCCCGATCAGCATCCTGGTGCTGGCCGAGCTGATCGCCGACCTGGTGCCCCCGGGCGTGCTGAACATCGTCAACGGCTTCGGCCGCGAAGCCGGCATGCCGCTGGCGCAGAGCAAGCGCATCGCCAAGATCGCCTTCACCGGCAGCACCGCCACCGGCCGCGTGATCGCGCAGGCCGCCGCGAGCAACCTGATCCCGGCGACGCTGGAACTCGGCGGCAAGAGCCCGAACATCTTCTTCGAGGACATCGCCTCGGCCGACGACGCCCTCTTCGACAAGGCGATCGAAGGCCTGGTGCTGTTCGCGTTCAACCAGGGCGAGGTCTGCACCTGCCCGAGCCGCGCGCTGATCCAGGAATCGATCTACGACAAGTTCATGTCGCGCGCGCTGGAGCGCGTCAAGAAGATCAAGCAGGGCAACCCGCTGGACACCGACACGATGATGGGCGCGCAGGCCTCGGCGATGCAGATGGACAAGATCATGTCCTACCTCGAGCTGGGCAAGCAGGAAGGCGCGCAGGTGCTGATCGGCGGCGGCAAGGCGCAGCTCGGCGGCGACCTGGGCGGCGGCTACTACATCCAGCCCACGCTGTTCAAGGGCAACAACAAGATGCGCATCTTCCGGGAGGAGATCTTCGGGCCGGTGCTGGCGGTGACGACCTTCAAGGACGAAGCCGAGGCGCTGCAGATCGCCAACGACACGCCCTACGGCCTGGGCGCCGGCGTGTGGAGCCGCGACGGCAGCCGCGCCTACCGCATGGGCCGCGCCATCCAGGCCGGCCGGGTGTGGACGAACTGCTACCACGCCTACCCGGCGCACGCGGCCTTCGGCGGCTACAAGGAATCGGGCATCGGCCGTGAAACGCACAAGGCCATGCTCGACCACTACCAGCAGACCAAGAACCTGCTGGTGAGCTACTCGCCCAACGCGCTGGGCTTCTTCTGAGCGAAGCGATGAAGAAGACTCGGCGCACTCGTGGCCCTTCGCTGGGCTTCTTCTGAGCGAAGCGATGAAGAAGACCCAGCGCACTCGTGGCCCTTCGCTGGGCTTCTTCTGAGGAGCCGGACGATGGAACCGCTGCCGCGCGTGCGAACCACTGCCGCGGCGCGCGCGCTGGTCGAGCAGTTGCGCGCGCGGCACGGTGCGATCCTGTTCTACCAGTCGCACGGCTGCTGCGCGGGCAGCGCGCCGATGTGCTTCGCCGAGGCCGAGCTGGCGCTCGGCCCCGGCGACCGCCTGCTCGGCCGCCTCGACGGCGCGAGCGACGGCGTGCCGGTCTACGCCAGCGAGGCGCAGTGCGAGTACCTCGCCGGCCTGGCGATGACACTCGACGTGGCCCCCGGCGACAGCGGCAGCTTCGGGCTGGAAGACGGCTCGGGCCAGCACTTCACGGCGCAGATGCGCCTGTGGACCGACGACGAAGTCGGCCGGCTGGCGCCGATCGAACCCGTACCGATGCAGCGTTAGTCCGCCGGCGGCGCCGCCCTCAGCGTCGCCGCCAGCACCAGCCCCGGCCGTTCGTGGCCCGGCCGCGCGGGACGCAGCGCGAGATCGCCGCCGAACGCCCAGACACGCTCCTTGATGCCGGCCAGGCCGTTGCCGCGGCGCGGCGAGCCGCCCGCGTCGGCCAGGCCGATGCCGTCGTCGGCCAGCGACCATTCCACCGCGTCGCTGTCGTCGGGCCAGCGCAGCGCGAGCTTCACGTCCCCGGCCTGCGCGTGGCGGGCCACGTTGGTCAGCGCCTCCTGGCTGATGCGGTACAGCGCCAGCGCCAGGTCGCGCGGCATGCCGCGCCCGCGCCGCGCGTCGATCTCCAGCGCGACGCGCAGCGCGCCGCTGCCGCTCCTGCGCCAGCCGTCGGCCAGCCCTTGCAGCAGCTCGGCCAGCGTGGCCACGCTGACCGCGCCGCCCTCGTCGTCGACGCCGGCCAGCGGCTGCAGCCGCGCCAGCAGGCCGCGCACGTCACCCTGCACCGCGGCGCACTGCTCGAGCATGCCTTGCAGCACCGGCTGTACCTCGGCGTGGTCCTTCAGCTTGTGCGCCAGCCAGGCGGCATCGACGCGGATCGCGGTCAGGCGCTGGCCGAACTCGTCGTGCAGCTCGCGCGACAGCCGCATGCGCTCCTGCTCCTGCAGCGACTGCACCTTGTGGCCGAGCCGGCGGCGCTCGGCCTGCGCCGCGGCCAGCGCGGCGCCGAGCGAGCGCAACAGCAACAGCAACAGCAACAGCGCCAGCCCGGCCATCGTGGCGGCCAGCGCCATCGCGGCGCGAACCCCGCCGTCGACGCCGGCATCGGTGCGCGCCAGGCCGAAGCCGAGCGCCGCCAGCAGCGTCACCAGCGCCGCGGCCAGCGCGCGCCGCATCACGCGGCGCGGCAGGTCGAGCGGGCGGCGCGCTTCGCTCACGGCTCACGGCCCGCTCAAGCCCCGCCGCCGGATCGTTCCATGCTCAGCACGGCAACGCGCTCGCCGCGGCGCCGAGGCCGGCCAGGCCGTGCTGCTCGGCCAGGCGCATCAGCCGGAAGTCGTTGCGCACGTCGAGCTTCTGGCGTACCTGCGACATGGTGTTGAGCACGGTCTTCTGGCTGACGTGCAGCGCCTGCGCGATGACGGCGGCGTCCTGCCCGGAGGTGGTCAGCCGCAACACCTCGAACTCGCGCGGCGTGAGCTGCGCAAACGGATCGAAGGCCGATTCCCCGGCCTGGGCCTGCGCCAGGCAGAACTGCGCCACCTCGCCGGAGAACACGCGCCGGCCCTCGGCCACCTGGCGCAGCGCGTCGAGGAGCTGCTGCGGCTCGCTGTCCTTGGTGACGTAGCCCATCGCGCCCAGGCGCAGCGCCTGCAACGCGAAGCCGGCGTGGTCGTGCATCGTGAAGGCCAGCATCTTCAGGCGCGGCTGGCGCTCGCGCAGCCGCCGCATCGCCTCCAGGCCGCTGTCGTTCTTCAGGCTGAGGTCGATCACGGCGATGTCGATCTCGGCCTGGCGCAGGCATTCGCAGGCCTGCGCCGAGGTGGCGGCCTCGGCGACGACGCACATGTCGTCCTCGCCGTCGATCCATCTGCGGTAGCCATGGCGCACCACTGCGTGGTCGTCGAGCAGCAGCACCTTGATGCAGTCGGACAGCAGCTTGTTGTTCATCTCGCGGTTCGTTGATTCAGGGTTTACGCGCGCTTTGCGAGGCCATTTGTGCCACGCCGAAGCACCCCCACCAAAACGCAATCCGCATGCCTGCCGCACGGCCCGCGCCGCAGGAAGAAGTCCCGCCGCCGCGAGGACCGTCTCCCGGGGCGCGCGACGGGCCGATTCCTAGACTGCCGCCGCAGAGCCCTTTCATCACAACGAGGAGACCGAGAGATGAGACAGACCCTCCTGGCATTGGCTTGCAGCATGGCCCTGGCCACCAGCGCGCAGGCCGCCGGCAAGAACGTCACCTGGGACGACATCGCCAACGACCACCGCACCACCGGCGACGTGCTCACCTACGGCCTGGGCCTGAAGGCGCAGCGCCACAGCCCGGCCAAGCAGATCAACACGAAGAACGTGAAGAACCTGCTGCCGGCCTGGAGCTTCAGCTACGGCGGCGAGAAGCAGCGCGGCCAGGAAGCGCAGGCGCTGGTGCAAGACGGCGTGATCTACGTGACCGCCAGCTACTCGCGCTTCTTCGCGCTCGACGCCAAGACCGGCAAGCAACTGTGGATGTACGAGCACCGCCTGCCCGACGACATCCGCCCGTGCTGCGACGTGATCAACCGCGGCCCGGCGATCTACGGCGACAAGGTCTACTTCGGCACGCTCGACGCGCGCATCGTCGCGCTCGACAAGAACACCGGCAAGGTCGTCTGGAACGAGAAGTTCGGCGACCACAAGGTGGGCTACACGATGACCGGCGCGCCCTTCGTCGTGAAGGACGCCAAGAGCGGCAAGGTGCTGCTGGTGCACGGCAGCTCGGGCGACGAGTTCGGCGTGGTCGGCTGGCTGTACGCCCGCGACCCCGACACCGGCGCCGAGGTGTGGGCACGGCCGATGGTCGAAGGCCACATGGGCCGCCTGAACGGCAAGGACAGCACCGTCAGCGGCGACGCGAAGGCGCCGAGCTGGCCGCGCGACAAGGACGGCAACCTCGTCGAGGCCTGGCATCACGGCGGCGGCGCGCCGTGGCAGACCGCGAGCTTCGACGCCGAGACCAACACGGTGGTGATCGGCACCGGCAACCCGGCGCCGTGGAACACCTGGAAGCGCACCAAGGAAGGCGACGATCCGCGCAACTGGGACAGCCTGTTCACCAGCGGCCAGGCCTACGTCGACGCCGGCACCGGCGACCTGAAGGGCTTCTTCCAGCACACGCCGAACGACGCCTGGGACTTCAGCGGCAACAACTCGGTGCTGCTGTTCGAATACAAGAACAAGGACGGCAAGCTCGTCAAGGCGAGCGCGCACGCCGACCGCAACGGCTTCTTCTTCGTGACCGACCGCGAGAAGCTCGCCAACGGCGCCGGCATCGGCGGCAAGCCCACCGGCCTGATCGGCGCCTGGCCCTTCGTCGAGGGCATCACCTGGTCGAAGGGCTTCGACCTGAAGACCGGCAAGCCCGACGTCGTCAAGGGCCAGCACCCGCCGCTGCCCGAGGCCGGCAGCGACAAGGGCAAGTCGATCTTCGTCTCGCCGCCGTTCCTCGGCGGCACGAACTGGATGCCGATGTCCTACTCGCCCGACACGGGCCTGTTCTACATCCCCGGCAACCACTGGGCGATGGACTACTGGACCGAGCACCTGACCTACAAGGCCGGCAGCGCCTACCTGGGCCAGGGCTTCCGCATCAAGCGGCTGTACGAGGACCACGTCGGCATCCTGCGCGCGATCGACCCGAAGACCGGCAAGATCGCCTGGCAGCACAAGGAGAAGTTCCCGCTGTGGGCCGGCACCCTCACCACCGCCGGCGGGCTGCTGTTCACCGGCACCAGCGACGGCTACGTGAAGGCCTTCGACGCCAAGACCGGCGAGGAGCTGTGGCACTTCCAGACCGGCTCCGGCGTGGTCAGCGTGCCCATCACCTGGGAGCAGGACGGCGTGCAGTACCTCGGCCTGTCCTCCGGCTACGGCGGCGCGGTGCCGCTGTGGGGCGGCGACATGGCCGAGCTGACCCGCCAGGTCACGCAAGGCGGCAGCTTCTGGGCCTTCCGCCTGCCGTCGCGGTGAAGCCGAGCGCGCTTCTCGCCGCGGCCGTGGTGGCATTCGCCGCCACGGCCACCACGGCGGCGCAAGCCCAAGCGCAGGCGCAGCAGGCGCCGGTGGTGCGTGTGATCAACGGCTGCCACCTGTGGCCGTATGCGCAGTGCCCCGGCGCCGACCTGCGTGATGCCGACCTGGTCGGCCTCGACCTGCGCGGCGTGGACTTCACCGGCGCGAACCTGGCCGGCGCGCACCTGCGCGCCGCCAACATGGCCGGTGCACGCCTGGACGGCGCCAACCTGACCGGCGTCGAAGGCTACGCGCTGAACGCGCCGGGCGTGTCGATGCGCGGCGCGCGGCTCGTACAGGCGCGCCTCGTGCAGGCCCGGCTGTTCCGCGCCGACCTGAGCGGGACCGACTGCACCGGCGCGAGCTTCGAAGCGGCGCGGCTGAACTTCACGCAGTTCGTCGGCGCGCGCATCATCGGCGCCAACCTGCAGGAGGCGAAGTTCGTCGCGGCCAACCTGCGCGAAGCGGTGTTCGACGACAACCTGCTGCGCTACACGATCTTTCCCGACTCGGAGATGGGCGGCTGCCGCGGCTGCCCGACCGACTGGTGACGAAGGCGATGAACCCCGCCATGACACGCATTGCAGCCAGCCTGCTGTTCGCCCTGGCCGCCGCCGGGCCCGCGTTCGCGCTCGAACCGGTGCCCGCCGGGCTGCCGGCGCTCGACGCGGCGAACCCGCCCAAGGGCAACCCCTATCGCGGCAGCGACGCCGTGCTGGAGGCCGGCGGCGTGGCTTACGAGCGCTACTGCGCCGAATGCCACGGCGAACGCTCCAGCCGGCCGGTGGCCGAAGGCCCCGACCTGCGCCGCCTCAACACCTTCTGCAACCGGCTCACCGACACGGCGCTGAAGACACACTGCCTGGCCGACGTCGACACCTACTTCCTCTTCTCGGTACGCGAGGGCAAGCTGCGCGCCGGCCAGATGCACATGCCGGCGTGGAAGACGGTGCTGCCGCCCGAGACCATCTGGGCGATCCGCAGCTACACCGAGACGCGCCCGCTGCCTCCGCCACGCACGCTGCCGGACCTGCCGAAGCGCTGAGAAAGCCGGCGCGATTCGCACCCGGCGGCGCGCGACGCCGAGGGTTTTCACGCGGACTGCGCCATTGCGTGACAGTCTCGCGTCGCACTGGAACAGGCGGCGATGGCGCTGCGGAGTCGGGATGGCCCGGCAGTGGCCATCACAGCGTGACGCGGCAGCGCAGGCCGCCCAGCGTGCCGGCGGCGTCCAGCGCCAGTTGCCCGCCGTAGGTGCGCACGATGTCGTCGACGATCGCCAGGCCCAGTCCGCTGCCGGCTACGCTCTCGTCGAAGCGCCGGCCGCGGCGCGCGGCCTCGCCGATCTGCTCGGCGCTGAGGCCCGGACCGTCGTCCTCGACTTCCAGCAGCACGCGGTCGCCGTCGCGCCGCGCGGTCAGGCGCACCGCGCTGCGCGCCCACTTGCCCGCGTTGTCGAGCAGGTTGCCGGCCACCTCCTCCAGGTCGGCGGCATGGCCTTGCCAGCGCAGGCCGGGTTCGACCTCGACGCGCCAGGCCAGGCCGCGCGCGCCGTGCAGGTGGCGCACCAGCGCCAGCACGCCGTCCAGCGCCTCGCCGACGCCGACCCGGCGCGTCTGGCCGGCGCCGCTGGCGGCACGCGCGAGGTGGCGCTCGATCAAGCCGTTCATCGCCGTCACCTGGCGCTGCACCGCCTCGCTGGGCACCGTCGCCTGGTGCGCCTGCGCGGCCAGCAGCGCCAGCGGCTTCTTCAGCGCGTGGCCGAGGTCGGCGGCGTGGTGGCGCGCGCGCTCGACGACGCGGGCGTTGCGCAGCAGCACCTCGTCGATCTCCTGCGCCAGCGGCGCGAGGTCGGGGCCGAAGGCATCGCCGATGCGCTCGGCCTGCCCGCCGCGCACGCGGCCCAGCGCCTCCTGCAGGCGCCGCACCGGCGCCAGCCCGATGCGCGCCTGGAGCACGCTGAGCAGGACCAGCGCGGCGCTCAGCGCCAGCGGCACGGTCAGCAGCACGCGGTCGATGCGCTCGATCTCGGAGTCGGTCTCCTGCGCCGCGCCGTAGACATGCAGCGTGTGCATGCCCGACGGCAGCGCCAGCGGCCGCGCCGCGCCCAGCAGCGGCTCGCCGCGCGGGCCGACGGCGCGCCGCAGCGGCGGCTCGGTGCGCTCGTCGGGCGTGGCCGCGCCGAGGTCGAGGCTGGCGTCCCACAACGAGCGCGACCGCGGCGCGTCGGCGCCCTCGCCGATCTGCCAGTACCAGCCGGAGAAGATGGTGTCGAACTCGGAGCCGGCGGCGGCTTCGCCCAGCGGCACGCCGCGCTGCCGGGCCGCCAGCAGTTCGACCTCCAGGCGGTCGGCGCGCTGGGCCAGGCCCTGCGCGAAGCTGCGCAGCACCACGCCGTGCAGGCTCTCGCGCAGCAGCCACGCGGCCCCGGCCGAGACCAGCAGCGCCGACAGCAGGCCCAGCAGGATCAGCCGGGCCGCGAGGCCCGCGCGCTCAAGCGGCCGGATCGTCGCCATCGTCGGGCGCGGCCAGGCGCCAGCCGCGGCCGCGCTCGGTGTGGATCAGCGGCGTGCCGAGCTTGCGCCGGATGCGGCCGATCAGCACGTCCAGCGTGTTCGAGTCGGGGTCGAGGTCGCGCGCATAGACGTGCTCGGCCAGCTCGGCGCGCGACACCGGCTGGCCCTTCCGGTGCATCAGGTACTCCAGGATGCGGTGTTCCTGCGCCGTCAGGGCCAGCGGCCGGCCGCCCAGCGTGAAACGCTGGCCGGCGGTGTCCAGGCGCAGGCCGCCGACGGCGATCACCGGCTCGGCGCGGCCATAGGCGCGCCGTTGCAGCACGCGCAGGCGCATCACCACCTCGTCGTGCAGGAAGGGCTTGGTCAGGTAGTCGTCGGCGCCGGCCTCGAAGGCGGCGCGCTTGTCGCCCCAGCGCGTGCGCGCGGTCAGCACCAACACCGGGTACGCCGCGCCCTGCTCGCGCCAGTGGCGCAGCAGCGTCACGCCGTCGATCCCGGGCAGGCCGAGGTCGAGCACCGCGGCGTCGTAGGTCTCGGTGACGCCGAGGAACTCGGCCTCGGTGCCGTCGCCGCACAGGTCGACCAGCATGCCGGCGTCGGCGAGCGCCCGGCGCAGGCTGTCGCCGAGTTCGGCATCGTCCTCGACCACCAGCACGCGCATCGCCTCAGGAGCCCTCGCGCAGCACGCGACCGGTGGCCGGATCGATGTCGACCTCGATGCCGCGACCGTTCGGCAACTGCAGTTCGATCTCGTAGTAGGGCGCGCGGTTGGCGTCGTGCTTGACCTCGACCTCGACGGCGCGCCCGCCGTAGCGGCGCTCGATCGCCTCGATCAGCGCGGGCAGTTGCCGCGGCGCCGCCGGCAGCGTCTCGGGACGGCGACCCTGCTCCAGCACCTGGCCGCTGGTGGCGTCGATCAGGAAGCGCTGCTCGCTGCCGTCGGGGCGCACGATCGACAGGTCGTACACCGGCGGCTGCTGGCGCGGCCGCTTCAGCTCCGCCTCGCGCACGGTGCCGGTCTCGCGCGCGAACACGAGGCGCAGCACCTCGGCCATCGACATCAGGCTGGGCTGCACCAGGGCCTGCCGGCCGACCTCGGCGCCGGTGGCGGCGTCGATGAACAGCTCGACGCGGTGGCCGTCCTTGTGCAGCAGCGTGATCTCGTACCAGAGCTGGCCGTCGGGGCGCGCCTCGAGTTCGACGTCGAGCACGCGCCCGGGATGCGTCTTCTGGATGCGCGCCAGGATCTCCGCCAGCGGTTTGAGCTTGCCGGACTGCACGCCGCGGCGCACCGCGTCCTGATCGGCGCCGAGCGCGGCCGGCGCGGACGCGAGCGCGAGACAGGCGGCGCACCACAGGGCGGCCAGGCGAACCAGGCGGATCGGCATCGTGTCGGAATGTTAGCGGTGCAGCCTAAACGTCCGATGAACGCGCGGTTCAGCGCCGGTTTAGGGTCGATCCGAAGAATGCCCCGGAATCGGCAGCGACGCCTGCCTTTCCCCAGGAGCACATGCCATGACACTCCCTTCTCCTTGCGCCCTTTGGCCGCGCCGGCGCGGCGTGCGCATCGCCGCCGGGTTGACGCTGGCCGCCTGCCTCGCCGCCTGCGGCGGCGGCGGAGGCAGCGCGAACGACAACGCCGCGCCCGCCGGCCAGGGCGTCTTCACCAGCGGCGTGGTGCACGGCGTGGGCACCCTCGCGGTCAACGGCGCCAGCTTCGACGACAGCGCCGCCGCGGTGAGCGGCGACGACGGCCGGCCGTTGGCGCGCGAGGCCGTGCAGCTCGGCATGGTGGTCAGCGTGCAGGCGGCCGCCGCGTCGGCCTCCGCGCCGGCGCCGGCCAGCGCGGTCGCGGTGCGCAGCGAGATCGAAGGGCCGGTGTCGGCCGTCGACGCGGCGGCCGGCACGCTGACGGCGCTGGGCCAGCGCGTGACGGTCGACGCCAACACCGTGCTGAGCCTTGGCGCCGGCGGCCTGGCCGCGCTGCGCGTCGGCGACATCGTCGAGGTCTACGGCTTCCGCGCCGCCGACGGCAACGTGCTGGCCACGCGCATCGAACGCGAAGACGCCGACGAGGACGACTACAAGCTGCGCGGCACCATCAGCGGCCTGGACACCGCGGCGCGCCGCCTGACCATCGGCGGCCTGCCGATCTCGTACACCAGTGCGACGCGCCTGCCGGCGACGCTGGCCGACGGCCAGCAGGTGCGCGTGGAGCTGCGCACCAGGCCCGACGCGCAAGGCGTGTGGCAAGCCACCGAGATCACCCTCGCCGCCGTCGCGCCGGCCACGGCCAGCGGGCTGCGCGCCGAACTCGAAGGGCTGATCACCGCGTTCACCAGCGCGGCGGCGTTCAGCGTCGACGGCGTGACGATCGACGCCTCGGCCGCCACGCGCGTGCCGGCCGGCCTGGCGCTGGGCCGGCGTGTCGAGGTCGAAGGCGTGCTCGCCAACGGCGTCCTGCATGCGCGCGAAGTGGAGATCGAGGACGACCGCGACGACGACGAGGGCCTGGAGATCGAGGGCCGCATCGAAGCGCTCGACAGCGCGGCGCAGACCTTCGTCGTGCGTGGCATGCGCGTGGCCTGGGGCGCGGCGCGCTTCGAAGGCGGCGGCGCGGCCGGCCTGGCGGTGGGCGTGCGTGTCGAGGTCGAGGGCCGGCTGGCCGCCGATGGCAGTTCGATCGAAGCGAGCAAGGTCGAGTTCGACGACTGACGCGCCCGTCCGCCCGGCTAGGGCTTCGCCGCCTTCAGCACCGCCTGCTCGTAGCGTGGATAGAGGTGCGCCACGTTGCGCGTGTACTCGGTGCCGAAGGCGGCCCAGCCGCGGAACTCGGCCGGCGCCTCGGCGCGCAGCACCTCGTTCATCTCGGCGCCCTGCTCGGCCAGCGTGCGGAAGCTGCTGTCCAGCCATTGCAGGTAGCGCTGCGTCTCGGCCACCGCGCTGGCGTCGGCGCGCACCGGGCCGTGGCTGGGCACCAGCGTCTTCAGCGGCAGGCCGCCGAACTCGCGCAGGCTTTGCAGCCACACGGCGGGCTGCGCGTGCGGCGTGGTCGGCACGCGCTGCGCGAACACCAGGCCGCCGGCGAACACCACGCCGCTGGCCTTGTCGATCAGCACCAGGTCGCTGTCGGTGTGGCCGCGGTACTCGCGCAGTTCCAGTTCGCGCTCGCCCAGGCGCAGCGTGCCGGGCGCGGCCGTGGCGCTGGGCAGCAGCGCCTCGGTGCCGCGCATCCAGTCGCCGCACAGGCGGTAGAGGTTGTCCTCGTAGGACTTGGCCTCGCGCGCCATGCCGGCGCGCGTGGTGTCGGTGGCCAGGCGCGGCACGTCGGCGAAGGCCTGGTTGCCGAGGAAGTAGTCGGGGTGCAGGTTCAGGTGGATCACCTGCGCGACCGGCTCGCTCGTCGTCTTCGCGATCAGCGCGCGCAACTGCTCGCCGTAGCGCCTGGACGGCCCGGTGTTGATCACCAGCACGCCCTTGCCGGTGGCGATGAAGCCGGTGTTGATGATGTTGCAGCCGTTGGCCGGCGAGAAGTCGGCGTTGGCGCCCTCCACCACCCACACGCCGGGCGCGAGGGCGCGCGCGGAAAGCCCGTAGTCGAGCCGGTCGACGTCGACGCGCGGCGCGGCCTGCGCCAGCGCCACGGCGAGCGCCGCCGGCAGCAGCGAGGCGAGCGCGGTCTTCGGCGTCTTCATTCGATGCGGCCGTCGATGCGGTTGCCGTTGTTGTCGGCGCCGACCAGGCGCAGCCCGGCGCCGGGGCTGCCGGGGAAGTCGAAGCTGAACACCGGGTTCTCGCTGATGGGCTCGAAGGTGGCCAGGCGCGCCAGTTCGCGGTCGCGCCCGTCGCGCACCGAGAGCCGGTTGACGTAGAAGGCCGGGATGCCGCCGACCAGGCCGGTGTCCATCGGGTGCATCACCATCACGCGCACGCGCGAGGCGCCCGCGCCGGCCGCCGGGCTGCTCGCGAACAGCCGGCCGCGCGCCTGCCCGAGCGTCTGCGACCAGCTCCCGTCCTTGCGCGTGGCGCCCGAGACCGTGCAGCCGCCGCCGGCCGAATCGACCAGCGTGCCGCCGACGTGCCAGACGCCGTCTTTCGTGCGCGCCGCAGCGCGCACCGGGCTCGCCTGTTCGAGCTTGAAGCGAAAGCCCAGGCTGCTCAGCGCGGCCAGAGGCTGGTACTCCAGCACCTTGCGGATCGGGTTGCGGTCGACGATCACGACGATGGTCTCGACCTCGCGCAGCCCGAGCGCCGACACGCTGATCGGCACGTTCATCGGGTCTTCGGCGAAGGCCGGGCCGCGCACCTGCACGCGCTCGTCGAACACCACCGGCGCATTGCCGAAGAACTCGCGCCGCAGGTCGGGCCATTGAAGCGAGCCGAAGGGATCGCCGCCGCTGTCCTGCGCGCGGGCGGCGACGGCGCTGGTGCACAGCAGGATCAGGAGGGCGAAGAAACGCAGCATGGCCGCGATGCTGGCCGGATGCGCCACGCTGCTCCAGTCAGGGCGAACCCGGGACAGGTGTGCCAGGACGGATCAATCGGGCTCGCGGGCCGTGCACTCGGACTCAGCGGTACGTCGGAAAGCGCGCGGCCATCTCGCGGACCGCCGCCGCCACGCGCGCTTCGACGGCCGCGTTGTCGTCGGGGCTCGCACGCAAGCCTTCGAGCACCTCGGCGATCCAGTCACCGACGGCGTCGAACTCGGCCTGGCCGAGGCCGCGCGTGGTCGCGCCCGAGACGCCGAAGCGCAGCCCCGACATCACCTTCAGGTCGGCGGCGTCCGAGGGGATGGGGTTCATGTTCGCGATGATGCCGGCGCGCTCCAGGCTGCGCGCCGCGGGCGCGCCCGTCAGGCCCTTGCCGCGCAGGTCGACGAGCATCAGCGGCGTGTCGGTGCCGCCGCCCACCAGATCGAAACCGTGCCGCCGCAGCCGCTGTGCGAGCACCCGCGCATTGGCCAGCACGGCGTGCGCGTAGTCGGCGAACTCGGGCCGCAGCGCCTCGCCGAGCGCCACCGCCTTGGCCGCGACGATGTGCAGCGACGGCGTGCCCTGCAGCCCGGGAAACACGGCATTGTTGATGCGCTTCCTCAAGCCCTCGTCGTTCCACAGGACGATGGCGCCGCGCGGCCCGCGCAGCGACTTGTAGGTCGTCGTCGTGACGACGTCGGCGTGCGGGAAGGGATGCCCGTGCGCGCCGCCGGCGACGAGCCCGGCGAAGTGCGCCATGTCGACGAGCAGCTTCGCGCCGCCGGCGTCCGCGGCGCGGCGGAAAGCCGCGAAGTCCAGCGCCCGCGGATAGGCCGAGCCGCCGGCGATGAGGACCTTGGGGCGGTGCCGGCGCGCGAGCGCGCTCACCTCGTCGTAGTCGATCAGGCCGTCGCCGCCGCGCACGCCGTAGCTGACCACGTCGAACCACGCGCCGCTGAGGTTCGCCGCCGCGCCGTGGCTGAGGTGGCCGCCGGCATTGAGATCCATCGACAGGATGGTGTCGCCCGGCTCGGCGAGCGCGTGCAGCACCGCGTGGTTGGCCTGGCTGCCCGAATGGGGCTGCACGTTCGCGAAGCGGCAGCCGAACAGCGCGCAGGCGCGCTCGATGGCGGCGCTCTCCACCGCATCGACGTTCACGGCGCCGGCGTGGTAGCGCTTGCCGGGCAGGCCTTCCACCGTCTTGTTGGTCAGGATGGAACCCTGCACGTCGAGCACGGCGCGGCTGACGATGTTCTCCGAGGCGATCAGCTCGATCACGTCGCGCGTGCGCGCCTTCTCGCGCTCGATCGCCTGCGCGACCAGCGGGTCGGTCCGATCGACGCCGGCGCTGAAGTAGCCGGGAGGCAGGAGGGAGGCTTGTTGCATGGTCGGGTGTGTCGGGGGTGCTGGACGCCGGAATGCTAGGGTCGATATCACATCAGAAATACTGATCTTTTCTTAAGTTATGGATTAGCATGCGTTTTGTATTGGCAGCCGTCGTGCAGGCGGCCCCGGAGTCGCCGATGGATCTCGCCCGGCTGCGCGCCCTGCGCGAACTCTCGATGCGCGGAACGATGAACGCCGTGGCGCAGGCCTTGCACGTGACGCCGTCGGCGATCTCGCAGCAGATCGCCCAACTGGAACGGGAGGCCGGCCTGGCGCTCACCGAACGCCACGGGCGCAGCATCCGGCTCACGCACGCCGGGCAGGTGCTGGCGCAGCACGCCGAGCAGGCGATGGCCGTGCTCGATTCGGCGCGCGCCTCGCTCGCGGAGATCCGCGGGGAGGTTGCCGGCGAAGTCCGCATCGCGGCCTTTCCTTCCGCCGCCGCGGCGCTGCTTCCGCGCGCGATCAATGCGCTGCGCAAATCGCATCCCCGGCTCGAGCCGGTGCTGATCGAGCTCGAGCCGGCCGAAGGGCTGGCCGCGCTCGCGTCGTGGCAGGCGGACGTCGCGCTCGTCGACGACCTGTCGCTCGCCTCCGGCGCGCCGGCCGGCATCGTGCAGACCGCCTTGACCGACGACACGCTGGTGGCGCTGGTGTCGCGGCGCCACGCGCTGGCGCGGCGCGAATCGGTCACGGTGGACGACCTCGCGGCGGACGCCTGGGCCATGGACTCGAGCTCCAGCGCCTATGCCGAGTTCATCCTCGGGCTGTGCCGCCGGGCGGGATTCGAGCCGCGCGTCAACGCGCGTTGCCGCGGCTTCGAGATGGTTGCCGCCTGCGTCGCCGCCGGCTGCTCGGTGTCGGTGATCCCGGCGATGCGGCGGCGCCAGGCGCCGCGCGGCGTGGCGATGATCGAACTGCGCCCGCAGGTGCGCCGCCGGATCTCGATGGCCCATCGCAGCGGCGAGCGCCATCACCCGGCGATCCAGGCGGTGATCGCCGAGCTGGCGGCGGGCATCGGCATGCGCTGAAGCATCGGCGCGCCGCGCGGATTCAAGGCCGCGCGCACACGCCGGGCGCCTGCGCCACCGCCGAGCCCTCCTTCTTCTGCACCAGCGCCACGCCGTTCTTCACCGCGACGATCTCGGCGACGATGGCCACGGCGATCTCGGCCGGCGACTTGCCGCCGAGGTCGAGCCCGACCGGGCCGTGCAGCCGCCCGATCTCGGCCGGGCTGAGGTCGAACAGCGCGAGGCGCTCCATGCGCCTGGCGGTGTTGCCGCGCGAGCCGAGCGCGCCGACGTAGAAGGCCGGCGACTTGAGCGCCTCCAGCAGCACCATGTCGTCGAGCTTGGGGTCGTGCGTCACCGCCACCACGGCGCTGTGCGGGTCGAGCTGCAGTTCGAGCACCAGGTCGTCGGGCATCGCCTTGCTGAAGCGGGTGTCCGGGATGTCCCAGCTCAGGTGGTACTCCTCGCGCGGATCGCAGCAGATCACCTCAAAGTCGAGCATCAGCGCCATCTGCGCGACGGCGCGCGAGAGCTGGCCGGCGCCGACGATCAGCAGCCGCCAGCGCGGGCCGAACAGCGCGCGCAGTTGCCGGCCGTCGAACCGGAAGGCCTCGCCGCGCGCGGCCGGCTCGATGCCGACCTCGCCGCTGTCGAGGTCGAGCCGGCGCGCCACCAGTTCGTGGCGCGCGGTGCGCTCGAGGATCTGGTCGACCCAGGCGGTGTCGAGCAGCGGCTCCTGCACCAGCCGCAGGTTGCCGCCGCAGGGCAGGCCGAAGCGCGCGGCTTCCTCCTTGGTGACGCCGTAGGTGATCAGCGAGGGCCTGGCGACGCGCTCGCCGCCGCGCACGCGCTCGATCAGGTCGTCCTCGACGCAGCCGCCGGACACCGAGCCGACGACGAGGCCGTCGTCGCGCATCGCCAGCAGCGCGCCGGGCGGGCGCGGCGCCGAACCCCAGGTCTCGATCACGGTGACCAGCCACGCCGCGCGGCCCTGCGCGCGCCAGTCGCGCGCCTGTTGCAGCACCTGGAGGTCGAGGCTGTCCATGATCCGCTCCGTTATCGCATCAGCAGCCAGGCCAGCACCGCCAGCACCAGCGCGCCGGCGATCCACCACAGCGTGTTGCCGCCGCCGGCGGCGGGCGCAGGAGCCGCTTGCGGCGCCGCCGCGGACGGCTCGGCCGCCGGCGGCGGCGGCGCCAGCCTGGCCTCGAAGGCGGAGAAGAAGTCCTCGGCGATCTTGGCCGCCGCCGCGTCGATCAGGCGCGAGCCCACCTGCGCCATCTTGCCGCCCACCTGGGCGCGCGCCTGGTAGCTGAGCCGGGTGCCGCCGCCCTCGGGGGCGAGCCGCACGTCGGCCGAACCCTTGCCGAAGCCGGCCACGCCGCCCTGGCCGTCGAAGGCGATGGTGTAGCTGGTCGGCGGCTTCACGTCGCTCGTCTTCAGCGTGCCCTTGAACTTCGCCGACACCGGCCCGACGCGCACCGCCACCAGCGCGGCGAAGGCGTCGTCGCCGGTTCGCTCCAGCGATTCGCAGCCGTTGATGCAGGCTTTCAGCACCTCGGGGTCGTTGAGGCCGGCCCAGACGGTGGCGATCGGGGCGGCAATGAGTCGTTCGCCTGTGAGTTCCATGGCAGTGGTGTTCAGTGCAGCAGGGTGGAAGGGTTCAGCGCCGGCCGGCGCAAGGCCTGCGCCAGATCGGCCAGGCTGGCGAGGTTGTGCACCGGCAGGAAGCGGTCGACGTGCGCGAGCAGCGTGCGGATGCCGGCGGCGCGCGGCTCGAAACCGGCGAAGCGCAGCAGCGGGTTGAGCCACACCACCTGGTGCGCCAGGCGCCGCAGTTGCGCGGCGCTGCGTTCCAGCGCGCCGTCGTCGTCGCGTTCGAGCCCGTCGCTGACGAGCAGCAGCGCCGCGTTGCCGCCGAGCACGCGGCGCGCCCAGCGGCGGTTGAATTCGTCCAGGCTGGCGGCGATGCGGGTGCCGCCCTTCCAGTCGTGCACGAGTTGATCGGCCATATTCAGCGCCACGTCGGGGTCGCGCTGGCGCAGGCAGCGCGTGATGGGGGTCAGCCGCGTGCCGAACACGAAGGTGTGCACCTTCAGGTGCCGGCGCGTCAGCCCGTGCACGTAGTGCAGGAACAGGCGCGAGTAGCGCTCCATCGAGCCCGAGATGTCGATCAGCACCACCAGCGGCGGCAGCTCGCTGCGCGGCCGGGTGAAGGCCGGCGTGAGCGTGTGCGGCGCGCGCGCCATGCCGTGCAGCGTGCGGCGCAGGTCGAGCGCGCCGCCGCGCGGGCTCGCCTCGTGGCGGCGCCGCCGCACCGGCCGCACCGGCAGCGGCGAGCGTTCGGCGAGCTTCTTGGCCATCTCGTACTCGGCCGTCGTCATGCTCTCGAAGTCGGCCTGCGCCAGGCGCTCGCGCGCGGAGAAGCTGAACTCGGTCTCGAAGCGGATCTCGTCCTGCGCGGCCCGGTTCCCGGGCGGCGGCTCGCGCTTCGGCGGCGCCGCGGCCAGCGCTTCGGCCAGGCGGTTGGCGCGCGGCGGCGTGTGCTTCTCGCCGCGGCCCTGCACCTTGGGCAGCAGCAGGTACATCATCTGCTCGAGCAGCTTGGGGTCGCGGAAGAAGGCGTCGAAGGCGGCGTCGAACAGGGTCTGCTGCTCGTGGCGTTCGAGCATCACGGCGGACAGCGCGGCGCGCACGTCCTCGCGCCGGTCGAGGCCGACCGCCTCCACCGCCGCGACGGCCGCCAGCACGCGGTCCGGCCCCACGGCCAGGCCCGCGTCGCGCAGGATGCGCGAGAAGTGCACGAGGTTCTCGGCCAGCATGCCCGTTCAGTCCAGCAGCGCGCGCGCCTTCAGCTCGTCGAGGATCTTCGCCGTGTCGCCGCCGCCCATGCGCGCGATGTCGTCCTGGTACTTCAGCAGCACACCCAGCGTGTCGCTCACCGTGGCGGGGTCCAGGCGCATCGCGTTGAGCGCCACCAGCGCGTTGCTCCAGTCGATGGTCTCGGCCACGCCCGGCGCCTTGAACAGGTCGAGCGTGCGCATGCGCTGCACGAACTCCACCACCTGCCGGTACAGCCGCTCGGAGGCGCCCGGCGCCTTGCGGCGCACGATGTCCAGCTCGCGCTCGACATCGGGGAACTCCACCCAGTGGTACAGGCAGCGGCGCTTGAGCGCATCGTGGATCTCGCGCGTGCGGTTGCTGGTGATGATGGTGATCGGCGGCGCGCTCGCCTTCACCGCGCCCAGCTCGGGGATGGTGATCTGGTTCTCGGCCAGCACTTCGAGCAGGAAGGCGTCGAAGGGCTCGTCGGCACGGTCGAGTTCGTCGATCAGCAGCACCGGCGAACGCGGCTGCGTCAGCGCCTGCAGCAGCGGGCGCTCGATCAGCATCGCGCGCGAGTAGAGCGAGTGCGCGAGGCGGTCGCGGTCCGCGCTGTCGTGGATCGCGTGCGCCGCTTCGGCCAGGCGGATCTCGACCATCTGGCGCGCCACGTTCCACTCGTAGGCGGTATGCGCCACGTCCAGGCCCTCGTAGCACTGCACGCGCAGCAGCGTGGCGCCCAGCGCGCCGGCCAGCGTCTTGGCGAGTTCGGTCTTGCCGACGCCGGGCTCGCCTTCGAGGAACAGCGGCCGGCGCAGCGTCAGCGCGAGGAACAGCGCGGTCGCGAGCCGCCGGTCGCTCAGGTAGTCGTGCGCGGCGAGCAGCGCGATCGTCTCGTCGACCGTGGCCGGCAAGTTCGATGCACCGCTCATGACCGCCCCTCGTCCGATGAGTACATCGGCCGATCCCCCGAGGGGATCCGGGCCGGCTTGGGAGCGGCCCGGCGCTCGGCCCGGCTCATGCCGTCCCTCAAGACGCCAGCGCCGCGGCCACCGCGCGCGAGGCCATCACGCTGATCATCGCGGCGCGGTAGGCGGCCGAGCCGTGCAGGTCGGCGTTCAGGCCGTCGGCGCTCACCTTCACCGCCTTGGCGGCTTCGGGCGTGAAGCTCTTCGCCAGCGCGTCCTCGATCGGCTTGCAGCGGAACACGCTGCCGGCCGCGCCGGTGACGGCCACGCGCACGCCGTCGGCCGTCTGCGCGACGAACACGCCCACCAGCGCGAAGCGCGAGGCCGGCTGCCTGTACTTCACGTAAGCGGCGCGCTGCGGCACAGGGAAGCTCACCGCGGTGATCAGCTCGCCGGGTTCGAGCGCGGTTTCGTACAGGCCCTTGAAGAAGTCGTCGGCCGCGATGCTGCGCCGGCTGGTCTTCACCGTCGCGTTCAGGCCGACGACGCCGGCCGGGTAGTCGGCCGCCGGGTCGGCGTTGGCGATCGAGCCGCCGATGGTGCCCATGTTGCGCACCATCGCGTCGCCGATGCCGCCGGCCAGCCCGGCCAGCGCCGGAAGGGCCTTCTTCACCTCGGGCGAGGCGGCCACTGCGGCGTGCGTGGTCATCGCGCCGATCACGACGCTGCCGCCGCCGACCGTGATGCCCTTCAGCTCGGCGATGCCGCCCAGGTCGACGAGGCGCTCGCTGGACGACAGCCGCAGCCGCATCGCCTGCACGAGGCTCTGCCCGCCGGCGAGGAAGCGCGCATCGCCCTGGAAGGCCGCGGCCGCCGCCGCGACGCTGCCCGGGCGCTGGTAGTCGAATGCATACATGGTCGTCTCTCCTCAGGCGGGGATGTGGTTGGCGGCGCGCCAGACGCGCTCGGCGGTGGCCGGCATCGGCATGTCCTTCACGCCCAGCGCGTCGGTCAGCGCATTGACGAAGGCCGGCGGCGAGCCGATCGCGCCGGCCTCGCCGCAGCCCTTCACGCCCAGCGGGTTGTGCGTGCAGGGCGTGACGGTGTGGTCGACGCTGAAGCTCGGCAGGTCGTCGGCGCGCGGCATGGTGTAGTCCATGTACGAGCCGGTCAGCAACTGGCCGGATTCGCTGTCGTAGACGCAGCCTTCCAGCATCGCCTGGCCCAGGCCCTGCGCGAGGCCGCCGTGCACCTGGCCCTCGACGATCATCGGGTTGATGATGTTGCCGAAGTCGTCCACCGCGGTGAAGCGCTCCACCGTCACGCGGCCGGTCTCGGGGTCGACCTCGACCTCGCAGACGTAGCTGCCGGACGGGTAGGTGAAGTTGGTCGGGTCGTAGAAGGCGTTCTCGTTCAGGCCGGGCTCGAGCTTGTCGAGCGGGTAGTTGTGCGGCACGTAGGCGGTCAGCGCCACCGAGCCGAACGGCAGCTTCTTGTCGGTGCCCTTGACCTTGAACTCGCCGCCCTCGAACTCGATGTCGGTGTCCGAGGCTTCGAGCAGGTGCGCGGCGATCTTCTTGCCCTTGGCGATGATCTTGTCGACCGCCTTGACGATCGCCGTGCCGCCCACCGACAGCGAACGGCTGCCGTAGGTGCCCATGCCGAAGGGCACGCGGCCGGTGTCGCCGTGCACGATCTCGACGCTCTCGACCGGGATGCCCAGCTTGGCCGCCACCACCTGCGCGAAGGTGGTCTCGTGGCCCTGGCCGTGGCTGTGCGAGCCGGTGAACACCGTCACCGTGCCGGTGGGGTGCACACGCACCTCGCCGGCCTCGAACAGCCCGGCGCGCGCGCCCAGGGCGCCGGCGATGTTAGACGGCGCGAGCCCGCAGGCCTCGATGTAGCAGCTGTACCCCAGGCCGCGCTTCCTGCCCTTGGCGGCGGAAGCCGCCTTGCGCGCCGCGAAGCCGGCCACGTCGGCGATCTGGATCGCCTTGTCGAGGTGCGCCGCGTAGTTGCCGGTGTCGTAGGTCAGGCCGACCGGCGTCGCGTACGGGAACTCGGTGATGAAGTTCTGGCGCCGGATCGCCGCCGGGTCCATCTTCATGTCGCGCGCCGCCTGCTCGACGATGCGCTCGACCACGTAGGTGGCCTCCGGCCGGCCGGCGCCGCGGTAGGCGTCCACCGGCGCGGTGGTGGTGAACACCGCCTTGACGTTGCAGTAGATCGCCGGCGTCTTGTACTGCCCGGCCAGCAGCGTGGCGTACAGGATGGTCGGCACGCTGGACGCGAAGGTCGACAGGTAGGCGCCCAGGTTGGCGATGGTGTCCACGCGCATGGCGAGGAAGTTGCCCTTGGCGTCCATCGCCAGCTCGACCTTGGTGTGGTGGTCGCGGCCGTGCGCGTCGGTGAGGAAGGATTCGCTGCGCTCGGCGGTCCACTTGATCGGCCGCCCCACGCGCTTGCTCGCCCACACCAGCGCCGTCTCCTCGGCGTAGAGGAAGATCTTCGAGCCGAAGCCGCCGCCGACGTCGGGCGCGATCACGCGCACCTTCGATTCCGGCAGACCGAGCACGAAGGCGCTCATCAGCAGGCGCTCGACGTGCGGGTTCTGGTTCGCCACCCACAGCGTGTAGCTGTCGTCGTGCCGGGTGTACTGCGCGTTGGCGGCGCGCGGCTCCATCGCGTTGGGGATCAGCCGGTTGTTGACGAACGCCAGCGTGCTCACCTTGGCGGCCTGCCCGAAGGCGGCGTCCACCGCGTCCTTGTTGCCGTGGCCCCAGTCGTAGCAGACGTTGTCGGGCACCTCGTCGTGCACCGCGCTGCCGCAGGTGTCGGCCCGGGTGATGTCGATCACCGGCGGCAGTTCCTCGTAGTCGACCTCGATCAGCTCGGCGGCGTCCTTGGCCTGCAGCAGCGTCTCGGCCACCACCAGCGCCACCTGGTCGCCGACGTGGCGCACCTTGCCCTGCGCCAGCACCGGGTGCGGCGGCTCCTTCATCGGCGAGCCGTCCTTGCTGTGGATCAGCCAGCCGCAGGGCAGCCCGCCGACCTTGGCCTCGGCGAGGTCGGCGCCGGTGAAGATCGCGACGACGCCGGCCGCCTGCGCCGCCTTGGCGGTGTCGATGGACCTGATGCGCGCGTGCGCGAACGGCGAGCGCAGGAACACGCCGTAGGTCTGGCCCGGCAGCACCACGTCGTCGGTGTACTGGCCGGCGCCGGTGAGGAAGCGGGCGTCCTCGCGGCGCAGCAGCGGCTTGCCGATGGGGGAGTTGGACATGTCCGTCATGGTCGTGCCCTCCCCGCTCAGGCCGCCGCCACCGGCTGCCCGGCCTTGCCGCTCTGGCAGTGCTGGATCGCCTTGACGATGTTGTGATAACCCGTACAGCGGCAGATGTTGCCGTCCAGCCCTTCGCGAATCTGCTGTTCGTTGGCGTTCGGACAGTCCTCCAGCAGCTTGACGGCCGACATCACCATGCCCGTCGTGCAGAAGCCGCACTGCAGTCCGTGGCACTCGCGGAACGCGGCCTGCATCGGATGCAGTTCGCCGTTGGCGGCCGACAGGCCCTCGATCGTCGTCACCTGCCCGCCCTGCGCCTGCACCGCCAGCATCGAGCACGACTTCACCGCGCGGCCGTTCAGGTGCACCGTGCAGGCGCCGCACTGCGCGGTGTCGCAGCCGACGTGCGTGCCGGTGAGTTGCAGGTGCTCGCGGATCAACTGCACGAGCAGCGTGCGCGGATCGACGTTCACCGACACGGCCTTGCCGTTGACGGTCAGGGAAATGGGAACGCTCACGGTGGTGTCTCCTCGGGTGGCGTGCCGCCGCGCCGCGCGGCGGTCTGCGAAGCATTCTTCGAGCCGTGCCCGACCCTGCAAAGCGCAGGGGTTCCCTTATGATCTTTTGTTCATAACACCGCCTCCCCGCTGCCCCCGACGCGCCCCATGCACCACGTCCACCTGAGCTATGCGCTGAGCGTCGAGCCCGAGCTGCGGCGCGGGCTGCACCACCCGCTGATCGCGCTGCTCGACGCGCTGCACGACACCGGCTCGATCCGCGCGGCGGCGCGCACGCTCGGGCTGTCCTACCGCCACGTGTGGGGCGAGCTGAGGCGCTGGGAGGCCGAACTGGGCCGCGAGCTGGTCGTCTGGGTCAAGGGCCAGCCCGCGCGGCTGTCGCCGGCCGGCGCGCGGCTGCTGGCCGCCGAGCGGCGCGCGCAGGCGCGGCTGGCGCCGCAGATCGAGGCGCTGTGCCACGCGCTGGAACAGGCCTTCGCGGCGGCGCTCGACGAGCCCGGGCGCGGCGCTACGCCGCGCAGCTCCTGAAGCCGCAGAACATCTCGTCGCGCTCGGGCAGCGCGAACTGGCGGAACTTGGGCTCGCGCATGCGCGAGCGCGTCGCGAACGAGGCGCCGCGCAGCACTTTGTGCGTACCGAAGGCGCCCTGCGAGTAGTCGCGCAGCGGCCCCGGCGCGAAGCCCGGGTAGGGGCGGAAGGTGCTGGCCGTCCACTCCCACACGTCGCCCCAGCGCCAGCCGCGGCTGGCGCCCTGGTGCGCGGCGGCTTCCCACTCCACCTCGCTGGGCAGGCGCCGGCCGGCCCAGCGGCACCAGGCGTCGGCCTCGTACCAGGCCAGGTGCATCGCCGGCTGCGCCATCGGCACGCGCATCAGCTTGCCGAAACGCTGCGCCAGCACGCCGTGGCGCATCTGGTCGACGTGGCGCGGCGTGCGCCGCCCCTCGCGCTGCAGCCACTGCCAGCCCTGCGGATGCCAGAACTCCGGCGCGTCGTAGCCGCCGTCCTCGACGAACTCGGCGTACTGCTGCCAGCTCACCGGCTGCGCGTCGATCTCGAACTCGGGCAGCGCGACCTCGTGCACCCACTTCTCGTTGTCGAACACGAAGCCGCCGGGCTCGCAGCCCAGCGGCCAGCGCGTGGCCGGGAACAGCAGCGCCTCGCGCGGGTTCAGCGCCGCCGGCGCGGCCAGCAGGCCGGCGTCGAAGCCCAGCGTCTGGCTCATCTGCGCGAACATCTCGCCGCGCAGGTCTTCGTGGAACAGCGCGAGGCGGTAGAAGTACAGCGCGTCGTCGTCGTCCTCGGGCGTGGCGTCGAGCAGCTCGAGCGTGGTCTCCAGCGTGTCGACGAGGTACTGCCGCGTCGCCTGCAGCTCGGGCAGCTCGACGCGCCAGCGCATCGCGTGCGACACCTCGGCGGGGTCGAAGCAGCGGTCGGCGTCGCTGAGGATGGACGGCAGGCGCGGGCGCGACGGGTCGCAGCGCGCGCCGCGCTGGCGCTGCACGTTGCGCGCGATCCAGCGCTCCTGGAACCAGCCGAGGTGGCCCAGCTCCCACAGCGGCGGGCTCAGGTCGTGCTGCTGCGGCACCGTCAGCTCGCTCGACGCGAGCGCGCGCTCGAAGGCGGCGATCCAGCGCAGCGTGTGGTTGCGCGAATCCATCAGCGCCAGCGAGAGCAGCTCGCGCCCCGCGCGGCGCATGCGCGCGGAGTCGATGGAAGGGGCTTCGATGTCGAGCACGGCGGACCTCGCTGCGCGGCGATTGTGACACCGCGCCCGGACCCGGCAGGAAGGTGCGCGCGCTGCTATTCTTCCGCCCCTTCGCGCGCGACGAGCGTCATGGCCGGCATCCACATCACCGACATCGAGGCCGCCATCAACTGGTGGCGCGCGCGCTCGCCCTCGCTCGACGGCATCACCGCCTGCGCCGAGGTGCGCGCGCTCGCCGAGGTCTACGGCAGCATGGTCTGGCAGCACGACTTGCAGGTCGACGAGGCCGCGCTGTCCGGCGGCGCGCGCGCCGCGTGGATGGACTGGTACCGCAGCACGCCCGACACGCCCTGCATCGCGATCTGCTCGACCAGCCAGGGCGACGACGTCTGCAAGGGCTGCGGCCGCACGTTCGACGAGGTGCAGCGCTGGACCGAGATGAGCCCGGTGGAAAAACGCGCCACCTGGCGGCGCATCACGATGGAAGGCACGGCCTGGCGCTTCAACCGCTACGCCGAGCGCGCCGAGCGCGGCGCCGACGAGGATCGCGAGGCGGCCTCGTGAGCCGCCTCGCGGCGCTGGCGGGCAGCGCGCGGCGCATCGCCCCGCTGGCCTGGCCGGTGTTCGTCGGCCAGGTGGCGGTGCTGGCCTTCTCCACCGTCGACACGGTGATGGCCGCGCGCGCCGGCGCCACCGACCTCGCCGCGCTGGCGATCGGCGGCGCCGCCTACATCACCGTCTTCATCGGGCTGATGGGCATCGTGCTGGCGGTCAGCCCGATCGCCGGCCAGCTCTACGGCGCACAGCACCACGAGGCCTGCGGCGCGCAACTGCACCAGGCGATGTGGCTGGCGCTCGCGCTGGCCGTGCCGGGCTGCGCGCTGCTGCTGTGGCCGCAGCCCTTCCTCGACCTCGCGCGCGCGCCGCCCGAGGTGGCGGCCAAGGTGCGCGGCCACCTCGCGGCGCTGGCCGTCGCGCTGCCGCCGGCGCTGCTGTTCACCGCCTTCCGCGGCTTCAACACCGCGGTGTCGCGGCCGAAGATCGTGATGCTGCTGCAGCTCGGCGCGCTGCTGTTCAAGGTGCCGCTGACGGCGCTGTTCGTGTTCGGCGCCGGGCCGCTGCCGGCGCTGGGCGCGCCCGGCTGCGGCACGGCCACGGCGCTGTGCATGCTCGCGCAGCTCGCGGCGGCCTGGCTGATCCTGCAGCGCGACCCGTTCTACGCGCGCTTTCGCGTCGCCGGCCGCTTCGCGCGGCCGCACCGCGCCAGCCTGCTCGCGCTGCTGCGCCTGGGCGTGCCGATGGGCGGCTCGATCATGATCGAGGTGACCGGCTTCACCTTCATGGCCTTCTTCATCTCGCGCCTGGGCGCCACGCCGGTGGCGGGGCACCAGATCGCGGCCAACCTGGTGGCGCTGATGTTCATGATGCCGCTGGCCATCGCCAACGCCTCCAGCACGCTGGTGGCGCAGCGCATCGGCGCCGGCGACCTGCCCGACGCGCACCGCATCGGCTGGCACGGCGTGGAGATCGGCGTGGCCATCGCCGCGGCGATGGGCAGCTTCGTCTACCTGTTCCGCGCCGGCATCGTCGGCCTGTACACGCGCGACGCGGTGGTCGCCGCCGCGGCGCTGCCGCTGCTGGCCTGGGTGGCGCTGTTCCACGTCGCCGACGCCGCGCAGGCCATCGCCGGCTTCGTGCTGCGCGCCTGGCGCATCGCGGTGGCACCGCTGGTGATCTACGCGCTGGCGATCTGGGGCGTCGGGCTGGCCGGCGGCTACACGGTGGCCTTCGACCTGACCGGGCTGACGCCGCCGGCGCTCAAGGGCGCCGCGGGCATGTGGGCGGCGGCCACCGCCGGGCTGGTGGTCGCCGGCACGGGCATGTGCGGCTTCCTGGCGTGGATGATCGCGCGCTCGCGGCGCGGCGCTACACGTCGGCCCACTGGAAGCACAGAAGCACCGCCTGCAGCGCGAACGCCTTCGCGCTGAGCGCGGCCGCCAGGTCCCCGGCGCGCGCCGCGCCGCGCCGCAGCCAGCGCAGGCACGCCTCGGCGGCCAGCGAGCCGCCGCAGGGAATCAGGAAGGCCGCGACCCAGTGCACCAGCCCCGCGTCGCGCAGGAACAGCGTGTAGGGATTGAGCAAGGCGGTGATCGCCAGCAGGGCCAGCGGGCGGCCGAGGCGCGGCAGGCTGCCGCCGGCGGAAGCGGGTTGCGTCGACATCGTGCGGGCAGCGTAGGCGGCGCGGCGTCAGCGCGGCGTCGCTGCGGCGTCAAGGCCGCGTCAATGCCGCATCGGTACCGCATCGGTGCCTGAACGAATCGAAATCGTTATCATTCGTCAAATTTCGCTCTCCTCCCGCCCACACCATGTCTGCCAACCCGGTGCATCCCTCCCTCGGCACGCTCTACGCCGACCACCACGGCTGGCTGCGCGGGCTGCTGAACAAGAAGCTCGGCTGCCGCCACAAGGCCGAGGACCTGGCGCAGGACACCTTCGTCAAGCTGCTGTCGTCGGAGCTGGCCGCGGCGATCCGCGAGCCGCGCGCGCTGCTGACCACGGTGGCCAACGCACTGGTGGTGTCGCACTGGCGCCGCCAGGATCTGGAGCGCGCCTACCTCGACGCCTTGCAGGCGACGCCGCCCGCATGGGCCCGCTCGCCCGAGGACAAGGCGCTCGCGCTGGAGGCGCTGGCGCAGGTCGACGCGCGGCTGCGCGGCCTGCCGCCGAACGCCTGCCGCGCCTTCCTGATGGCCCGGCTCGAAGGGCTGAGCTATCCGGAGATCGCCGCCGAGCTGGGCGTGTCCGAACGCATGGTCAAGAAGTACATGGCGCAGGTCATGCACCGGCTGCTGCTCCAGGATGACTGAGCCCGAGGCGGCCGGCGCGCCGAGCGAGCAGATCCTGCGGCAGGCGGCCGAGTGGTTCGCGGTGCTCGGCGGGGCGCCCGGCGAGCGGGAGCGCGAGGCCTGGCGCCGCTGGCTGCAGGCCGACCCGCGCCACGCGCGCGCCTGGCAGCGCGTCGAAGCCCTCAACCAAGGTTTCGAGGACCTGCCGCCCGGCATCGACCGCCATGCCGCGGTGCAGGCGCTGACACGGGCGCGCCGCGTGAACACCAGCCGGCGCCGCGCGCTGGGCACGCTGGCCGGCGTGGGCTTCGCCGGCGCGGCCGGCTGGCTGGTGGCGCAGCAGGACTGGAACGCCGATGCGCGCACGGCCGTCGGCGAGCGCCGCGAGATGCGCCTGGCCGACGGCACGCGGCTGTGGCTCAACACCGACACGGCGCTGCGCATCCGCTACACCGCGCAGGAGCGCGCCGTGCAGTTGCTGCGCGGCGAGCTGCTGGTGGCCACCGCCGAGGACACGGCCGTGCCGTCGCGCCCCTGGCGGCTCGACCTGGCCGCCTGCGGCCTGAGCCCCGTCGGCACGCGCTTCAGCGCGCGGCGCAACGGCGACGACGGCTCGCTGTGCGTGTTCGAGGGCGCAGTCGACGTGGCCCACGCCGCGGGCGCCGCGCCGCGGCGCGTGCCGGCCGGCCGGCAGTTGCGCTTCGACCGCTCGAGCCTCGGCGACGCGCAGCCCGCGACGCCCGAGGCCGACGCCTGGACACGCGGCATGCTGGTGGCCGACGGCTGGCCGCTGGCCGCCTTCTGCGCCGAGCTGGCACGCTACCAGCGCGGCTGGCTGAGCTGCGCGGACGACGCGGCGGCGCTGCGCATCGTCGGCGCCTTCCCGCTCGACGATCTCGACCAGGTCTACCGGCTGCTGGAGCGCACGCTGCCGGTGCGGGTCGAACGCCCGCTGCCGGGCTGGGTCCGCGTCGTCGCGGCGTGAAGCAGACCCGGCGCTGGATCGGCACCGCGCTGCGGGCCGGCCTGCTGAGCCTGGTGATGCAGGCCGCCGTGGCGGACGAGCGCGTGTTCGACGTCGACCTGCCGGCCGGAACGCTGGCCGCCGGCGCGAGCCGGCTGGCGGCCCAGGCCGGCGTGCCGTTCTCCGTCGACGAGCGTCTGGTGGCCGGCGTGCGCCATGCGCCGCTGAGCGGGCGCTTCACGCTGCGCGAGGCCTTCGAGCGCCTGCTGGCGGGCAGCGGCCTGGCGCTGGCCGGCGACGGGCCGGCCTTCACGCTGCGCCGCGCCGCGCCGGCCGAGGCGGCCGCGCCGGGCGGGCGCGACACGCTGCTGGCCGAGATCCGCGTGCACGCCGCGGCCGACGACGCGCCGGTGCGCTACCGCTACCCCAGCGTGCAGGCCACCCGCAGCGAGACGCCGCTGCAGGAGCTGCCGCAGTCGGCCACGGTGCTGTCGGCCGACTTCATCCGCGACCAGGCGCCGCGCAGCCTGGCCGAGCTGCTGCGCTACGTGCCCGGGCTGGGCGCGGCGCAGGGCGAGGGCAACCGCGACACGCCGGTGTTCCGCGGCAGCCTGTCGACCTCCGACTTCCTGCTCGACGGCCTGCGCGACGACGTGCAGTACTACCGCGACCTCTACAACATCGAGCGCGTCGAGGCGCTGCGCGGCCCGAACGCGGCGACGGTGGGCCATGGCGCGGTCGGCGGGCTGATCAACCGCATCGCCAAGCAGCCCGAGGCGACGGCCTTCCGCCGCCTCGCGATGGAGACCGGCAGCGACGCGCTCGGCCGCGTCACGCTCGACCTGAACGAGCCGATCGACGACACGCTGAGCGCGCGCCTGAACCTGATGCTGGAAGACTCCGGCGGCTACCGCGACTTCTTCCACCTGCGCCGCCACGGCATCAACCCGGTGCTGGCCTGGCGCGTGCCGGGCAAGGCGCTGCTGAGCGCCGGCTTCGAGCACTTCGAAGACCACCGCACCGCCGACCGCGGCGTGCCCTCGTGGCTCGGCCGCCCGCTGGCCACCGACCCGGCGGCCTTCTTCGGCAACCCGCAGGCGAGCACCACCTGGATCCGCCTGAACGCGCTGAACGCGCAGCTCGACCTCGACCTCGGCGACGGCCTGCTGCTGCAGGCGCGCAGCCGCCTGGCCGACTACGACAAGTTCTTCCAGAACGCCTTTCCCGGCACGGTGCGGCAGGGCGCCGACGGCCTGGAGGTGGCACTGCTGGCGCACAACAGCCGCATGCGGCGCCGCAACCTGCTGCACCAGGCCGAGCTGAGCTGGCGCACGGCCTCCGGCGCCGTCACGCACCAGTGGCTGGCCGGCATCGAACTCGGCCGCCAGCAGGGCGACAACCGGCGCGAGACCGGCTTCTTCGCCACCGACCCGGCCGCCACCACGCTGTGGGTGCCGCTGTCGCAGCCGGTGTCGCACCTGCCCATCGACTTCCGGCAGCGCGACAGCGACCCCGACAACAGCAGCGAGGTCCACGTCGCGGCGCTGCACCTGCAAGACCAGATGCGCCTCGCGCCGCACTGGCAGGCGACGCTGGCGCTGCGCCACGACCGCATCCGCCTCGACGTCGACGACCGCCAGCTCGGCCGGCGGCTGGCCAGCCGCGACCGCCTGTGGTCGCCGCGCGCCGGGCTGCTGTGGCAGCCCGATCCGGCCTGGTCGGCCTACGGCAACCTCAGCCTCGGCTACGCGCTGCGCGCCGGCGAGCAGCTCAACCTGCTGACGCCGGCCAACCAGTCGCTGGCGCCGGAGCGCTTCTCCAACCGCGAACTGGGCCTGCGCTGGAGCCCGCGGCCGGGGCTGGACGCGAGCGCGGCGGTCTACCGGTTCGAGCGCCGCAACGTGGCCGTGGCCGACCCGGCCGCGCCGACGCAGGCCCTGCTGCTGGTCGACGGCCAGCGCACGCGCGGCCTCGAACTGGGCCTGGGCGGCAGCCCGCGGCCGGGCTGGCAGGTGATGGCGGCCTACACGCTGCAGGACAGCCGCATCCGCCGCTCGCTGAGCGCGCTCGCGCCGGCCGGCGCGGCGATGCCGCACGTGCCGCGCCACGGCCTGTCGCTGTGGAACCGCTGGGCGCTCGACGCGCGCTGGTCGGCCGCGCTGGGGCTGACGGCGCGCAGCGGCCTGTACGCCAGCACCGACAACAGCGTGCGCCTGCCCGGCTACGCGCGCTGGGACGGCGCGCTGTTCTACGCGCCGTCGCGCCACCTGCGCGTGCAGCTCAACGTCGAGAACCTGTTCGACACCCGCTACCACGCCTTCGCGCACAGCAATACCAACATCACGCCGGGCGCGCCGCGGGCGCTGCGGCTCGGGGTGCAGTTGCTGTACTGAAGCCCGGCCGGAAAATTTTTTCGCGCGGCGGTTCCCTTTTCGGGATCTGGTGCGGCAAGGAGGGAAACACCCCTTCCAGAGCGCACCCGTGCCCTTCGCCCTGATCCGATCCGCCGAGCCCGATGACGACGGCACGCTGACGGCCCTGCTGCTCGCGCGCGGCCTCAAGCCGACGCCGATCCGCCTGTTCGTGCTGAAGGCGCTGCGCGACGGCGCGCCGGACGACGGCTGCCTGACGCCCGACGAGGTCTGCCGGGCGATCTACCAGCGCGGCGACAAGGCCTCGGTGCCGCAGGTCTACAACGTGCTGTCGCTGCTGGCCGACAGCGGCATCATCGACCGCTTCCGCCTCGGCGCCGGGCCGGCGCTGTACTGCCTGCGGCGCGGCCCGCCGTGGAGCGCGCTGGAGGTGTGCAACCGCTGCGGGCACGCACGCGGCATGCACAACCGCGCGCTCGACGCGCAGTTGCGCCGCGTGGCGCAGGCGTCGAACTTCCAGCTCAGCGGCCACACCGTGATCCTGCACGGCCTGTGCCCGCAGTGCGCGGCGGCCGGCAGGCGTTCGGCATGAACAGCGTCACCGCCCTGCCCCGCCCGCACCGCGAAGCCGCGCTCTCGCCGACGCAGCGGCGCGGCGTCGTCGCCGGCATGATCGCCGCCCACCTCGTGGCCGGCTGGGGCCTGCTGCAGATCGACGCGGTGCGCCAGGCCGTGGTCGACGCGGCGCCGATGTTCGTCGACATCGTCGCGCCGCCGGCACCGCCCGAGCAGCCGCCGGTGCCGCCGCCGCCCGCGCCGGCGCCACGCACGCCGCCGCCCAAGGTTCCGCTGATCGCCGCGGCGCCCGCGCCGGTGGCGGCCGAGCCGAGCTTCGTCGCCGAACCCGAGCCGCCGCTGCCGCCGGTGGCGGTGGAGGCGCCGCCGGCACCGCCGGAGCCGCCCGCCCCGGTCGCGCCGCCGGCGCCGCCCAAGATCATTCCCGCCTCGCCGGTGCAGTACCTGGTGCCGCCGCAGCTCGAGTACCCGCGCGCCTCGCGCCGGGCGCGCGAGAGCGGCCGCGTGCTGGTGCGCGTCTACATCGACGAGGCCGGCCTGCCGCGGCAGACGCAGGTCAGCCGCTCCAGCGGCTTCGCCGCGCTCGACGAGGCCGCGCTGGCCGCCGTGCGCAAGGCGCACTTCAAACCCTATACCGAGAACGGCGTGCCCACCGCCGGCTGGGCCGCCATCCCCCTGAGCTTCGATCTGGAGAACTGAACTTGAACGACACCGCCAACCTCGGCTTCGGCCACTTCATCGCGCAGAGCGACGTGGTGGGCAAGACGCTGCTCGCGATCCTGCTGATCATGTCGGTGGCCTCGTGGTCGATCATCGTCGTGCGCGGCATCGCGCTGCTGGTCAGCAAGCGCCGCAGCGAGCGCTTCCTGAACTTCTTCTGGAACGCCAGCTCGCTGGAGGCGGTCGCCAACGAGATCAGCACGCACGGCGCGCGCGACCCGTTCTCGCACCTGGCCAGCCACGCGATGCACGCGCGCCAGCACCACGCGCGCTACGGCGCCGCCAAGCTCGAAGAGGCCGGCAGCGCGGGCGACTTCGTCACGCGCACCATCAAGAAGGTGCTCGACGAGGAGACCACGCGCCTGGAGAACGGCCTCGCGGCGCTGGCCACCGTCGGCGCCACCGCGCCTTTCGTCGGCCTGTTCGGCACGGTCTGGGGCGTGTACCACGCGCTGGTGGCCATCGGCATGAGCGGCTCGGGCACGCTCGACAAGGTGGCCGGCCCGGTGGGCGAGGCGCTGATCATGACCGGCGTCGGCCTGGCGGTCGCGATTCCCGCGGTGATGGGCTACAACTGGCTGACGCGCACCAACCGCGTCGTGCTGTCGCGCCTGGACGCCTTCGCCTACGAGATGCACACCTTCGTGGCGATGGGCCAGCCGCTGGCCGCCTCCGATGCGCCCGCGGCCGCGCCGCTGGCGCTGAAGACGGCGCGCGCCTGAGGAGACGGCGATGGCCTTCGCGAGCTTCGACGCCCAGCGCGGCAGCGCGCCCACCTCCGAGATCAACATGGTGCCGCTGATCGACGTGATGCTGGTGCTGCTGGTGATCTTCATCGTCACCGCGCCGCTGCTGACCAACGCGGTCAAGCTGGAACTGCCCAAGGTGGACTCGACGCCCAACATCGCGCGGGCGGAGAAGATCGAGTTCGCGATCACGCCCTCGGGCCAGTGGTTCTGGAACGGCGAGCCGGTCGACCGCGCCGAGGCGCGGCGCCGCTTCGCGCTGGAGAGCCGGCGCGTGCCGCAGCCCGAGGTGCACCTGCGCGCCGACCAGGACACGCCCTACCGCTTCGTCGCCCAGGTGCTGGGCGACGCGTCGAACGCCGGCCTCGCCAAGATCGGCTTCGTCAGCGAGCCGGAGCCGCGCTGAGGACGGCGCGCGCACCTCTTTCCCCCACAGCCAGCCGGCCCGCCATGCGGTGCCGGCAAGCCAGCGTTTCAACGAAGAAATCCCATTGGAGAAGCCATGAGCAAGAAGACCGACTGCCTGCGTGACGCCCCACCCCAGATGCTGCCGCTCGGCGCGCTGGCCGCCGGATTCGGCATGATGCTGGCCGGCGGCAGCGCGCTGGCGCAGCAGGCCGCGACGCCGCCGGCGTCCGCCGCCTCGGCCCCGGCCGAAGCGACGCTGCCCGAGGTGAAGGTGAAGGCCTCGGTCGAGGAATCCGCCAAGGAGACGCTGCAAGTCAACAAGACGAGCATCGGCAAGGGCCGGCAGGAGATCCGCGACATCCCGCAGTCGGTCACCGTGATGACCGAGAAGCTGCTCGACGACGTCAAGCTCGACACGCTGCGCCAGGCGCTGCACTACACCGCCGGCATCACCTTCGCGGCCACCGAGAACGGCACCGACCAGGACATCCGCATGCGCGGCTTCCCGGTCGCGACGACGGGCGACCTGCTGATCGACGGCATGAAGGACCCCTCGCAGTACGACCGCGACAGCTTCAACTACGACCGCATCGAGGTGATGCGCGGCGCGGCCTCGATGCTGTTCGGCCGCGGCTCCACCGGCGGCGTGATCAACCAGGTGACCAAGAAGCCGGTGCTGGCCGATCTCAACGAGGTCATCACCACCATCGGCAGCGGCGAGAACCTGCGCTTCACCGGCGACTTCAACAAGCGCCTCGGCGAAGAAACCGCATTCCGCCTCAACGCCGTCGTGCAGTCGGCCGACAACCACGGCGCGAAGATCGACAAGCAGGGCATCGCGCCGACCATCACCTGGGGTGCGGGCAGCAGCGACGAAGTCACGCTCGGCGGCTTCTACCTGAACGTGAACAACGTGCCGATGTCCAACCTGCGCTACCTGCAAGGCAGCGTGGCCACCGGCATCCCGGCGAAGAACTTCTACGGCACCGACAGCGACTACCTGCTCGGCAGGGCGGCCTACGCCACCGGCATCTGGACGCACCGCTTCGGCGACGGCAACGGCGAGCTGCGCACGCAGTTCCGCACCGGCAACTACCGCCGCGCCACCTGGGGCACCACGGCCGGCTACTGCGGCGTGGCGCTCACGCCCGCCGGCACCTGCCCGGCCGGCACGCCGGCGGTGACCCGCGCGACCTTCAGCCGCGACACCGCGCTGACGCGCAGCGGCCTGTCGCCGCGCAAGGACGACATAGACGGCACCTACCTGCAAATCGACTACAGCAACCGCTTCGCCTGGTTCGGCATGCGCCACGACGTGCTGGCCGGCATCGACGCCTCGCGCGAATCGGCCGACCGCTTCACCGCCTACGGCGCCGTCGGCACCAACTACAACAAGGGCGGCACCAGCGTCGCCACGCCCGACGACGGCCGCGTGACCGCCGCCGTGCCCACCTACCGCAAGGGCAGCGACTACGCCGGCCGCGCGCTGGGCGCCTACGTGCAGGACCTGGTCTCGCTGACCGAGCACTGGAAGCTGCTCGGCGGCCTGCGCTACGACAAGGTCGAGGCCACCATGCACAGCCTGGCCTACGCCAACGCCGCCACGCCGACGGTGCCCAGCGCGGTCACCGAGTCGCGGCTGAAGTACCCGGGCCTGTGGAGCCGCCGCTTCGGCGTGCTGTTCCAGCCGACGCCGTTCCAGTCGTACCACGTCTCCTACGGCACCTCGTTCAACACCTCGGCCGACACCTACCAGTACACCAACCAGCAGACCGCCAGCGTCGGCGCCGAGAAGAGCCGCAACATCGAGGTGGGCGCCAAGCTCGACTGGCTGAACGGCCAGCTCTCGACGCGCGCGGCGCTGTTCCGCACCGAGAAGTACAACGAGCGCACCACCGACTCCGACTTCGCCGGCAACTTCCCGGTGCTGTCGGGCAAGCGCCATTCGCAGGGCCTGGAACTCGACGTGGTGGGGCGCGTGACGCCCGCGCTGGAGGTGTACATGTCGTACTCGTACATCCAGGAGGCCAAGATCGACAAGGTCGGCACCGCCGTCAACCTGACCACCGACGACGTCGGCCTCAGCCCCAAGCACACCGGCGCGGCCTGGTTCAGCTACCAGTTGATGCCGCAACTGCGCATCGCCGCCGGCGCGCGCGCCGCGTCGACCAACCGCCCGCTGCAAGGCGGCACGGCGGCGGCCTCGCTGACGGCCAGCGTGCCGCGCTACGTGGTCTACGACACGATGGCCGAGTACACCTTCAACGAGGACATCTACGCGCAGGTCAACGTGAGCAACCTGACCAACAAGGTCTACGGCGACCAGCTCTACCCGGGCTTCTACACGCCGGGCGAAGCGCGCAACATCAAGCTCACGCTGGGCATGCGCTTCTGAGGCCATGGCCGCGCACCGGAGTCCCGACATGAAGACCATCGTTCGATCGACCCTGGCCCTGCTGCTCGCCGCCGCCGGCGGCGCGGCCCTCGCCCACGGCGACGTGGACTGCCCGAACGAGCCCAAGGAGCAGTGGCAGCCGCAGATGGCGCTGCAGCGCAAGCTGGTCGACGCCGGCTGGCGCGTGCGCCAGGTGAAGACCTTCGGCACCTGCTACGAGGTCTACGGCTTCGACGCCAAGGGCGAGCGGGTGGAGGCCTTCTTCAACCCGAAGACCTTCGAGCGCATCGAGCCGCGCGGCTCGGCAGCCTCGGCGCCCGCGGCGAAGTGAAACCCGCCGCGGTGCCGGTGTGGGATGCGCTGGTGCGCAGCCTGCACTGGCTGCTGGCCGTCACGGTCGGCGCGGCGTGGGTCACCGGGCACTGGTTTCATCCGCTGCACCACGCGCTGGGCTACGGCGCGGCGGCGATCGTCGCCGCGCGCATCCCCTGGGGCGTGTGGGGCAGTCGGCACGCGCGCTTCGCCGACTTCGTGCGCGGCCCGCGCGCCACCTGGCGCTACGCGCGGGCGCTGCTGCGCGGACGGGCGCCGCGCCACCTCGGCCACAACCCGCTGGGCGGCTGGATGATCGTGGCGCTGCTGGGCTGCGTGGCGCTGACCAGCCTCACCGGCTTTCTCTACACCACCGACTGGCTGTGGGGCTACGCCTGGCTGGAAGCGCTGCACGCCGCGCTGGCCTGGCTGCTCGCCGCGCTGGTGGCCGGCCACCTGTGCGGCGTGCTGGTGATGAGCGCGCTGGAGGGCGAGAACCTGGTGGCGGGGATGTTGACGGGGAAGAAGCGGCCCTAGTCAGATCGCGCAATTCACCGCCTTCGCCCCCAGGTGCTGCGTGAGCACCGCCGGCTCGATCTCCACCAGGTACCCGCGCCGCCCGCCGTTGATGCAGATGCGCGGCAGCGCGAGCACCGATGCCTCCACATACACCGGCATCGCCTTGCGCGTGCCGAAGGGCGAGGTGCCGCCCACCTGGTAGCCGCTGTGGCGCTGCGCCACCTCGGGCGCGCAGGGCTCGACCGACTTCGCGCCGATGGCGCGCGCGAGGTTCTTGGTGCTCACCTGCCTGTCGCCGTGCATCAGCACGACCAGCGGCTCGCGCTTGTCGTCCTGCATCACCAGCGTCTTGACCACCGCGTGCTCGTCCACGCCGAGCTGGCGCGCCGACTCGGCCGTGCCGCCGTGCTCCACGTAGTCGTAGACGTGTTCGGTGAAGGCGATGCCGCGCTCGCGCAGCCAGGCGGTGGCGGGCGTCTCGCTGACGTGCTTGTCCTTCTTCGCCATGCGGATTCAACCGAGCCAGGTGGACAGCGCGCGGCCCAGCGAGCCCGGCGCCGCCAGCGCCATGAACAGCAGCCCCGCCAGTGCGCCGGCGGCATGCGCGTCGTGGTTGATGCGCCCGACGCCGCTGCGCCCGGCCAGCACGCTGTAGGCGAGGTAGCCGACGGCGAACAGCGGCGCCGGGATCGGGAACGGGATCGGCAGGATGTACAGCGACGAACCCGGGTTGACCACGATCGCCGCGAACACCACCGCCAGGATCGCCCCCGAGGCGCCGAGGCTGGAATAGCCCGGCTGGCGGCGATGGATCAGCCAGGTGGCGATGCTGCTGGCCAGCAGCCCGAACGCATACAGCGCCACGAAGGCCGGCGTGCCGAGCGCGCGCTCCAGGTCGAAGCCGAAGGCCCAGAAGCTGAAGCCGTTGAACAGCAGGTGCGCCACGTCGGCATGGATGAAGCCGCTGGTGACCAGCGTGTGCCACTGCCGCTGCGGCACGAGGTGGAAGGGCCGCAACAGGTTGCGCTCGACGAGCTGCGGCATGCCGTTCAGCCCGAGCAGGCTGACGACGACGATGACGGCGAGGATCAGCGTCGCGGCGGGCGCGCCGGCGAGAAGGTCCACGCCTACTGCGCCGGATCGCGCTGCGCCCAGCGGATCGCGTCGATCTCCGCCAGCACCTGCGGCGACAGCGCCAGGCCCCAGGCGGCGAGGTCGTCGTCGAGCTGCGCCTTCGTGGTCACGCCGATGATGGTGCTGGCCACGCGCCAGTTGGTGTAGCAGAAGGCCAGCGCCAGGTGCGCCGGCGCGAGGCCGTGCCGGCGGGCCAGCGCGTTGTAGCGCCTGGCGGCTTCCAGCGCCTCGGGGCGCGCCCAGCGCTGCTTCTTCATGCTGTCGAACATCGCCAGCCGGCCGGGCTGCACGCTGCCGTTCAGCCCGCTCTCGTCGTACTTGCCGGTCAGCGCGCCGAAGGCCAGCGGCGAGTAGGCGAGCAGCGACACGCCGAGCCGGTGCATCACCTCGTCGAGCCCGTTGTCGAGCGCGCGGCTGGTCAGCGCGTAGGGGTTCTGCACGCTGGCGATGCGCGGCAGGCCGTGTATCTCGGCGAGCTTGACGAACTCGGCCACGCCGTAGGACGACTCGTTCGACACGCCGACGTGGCGCACCTTGCCGGCCTTCACCAGCGCGCCCAGCGCGTCGAGTTGCTCGTGGATGCCGCTGACCTCGCGCTCCTTGGTCGGGTCGAAATACAGCGCGCCGAAGCTCGGCACGTTGCGCGCCGGCCAGTGGATCTGGTAGAGGTCGATCACGTCGGTGCGCAGGCGCTTCAGGCTGGCGTCGCAGGCGGCCAGGATGTCGGCGCGCGTCAGGTTGGCGCTGCCGTTGCGGATCCAGTCCATGCCGCGCGACGGCCCGGCCACCTTGGTGGCCAGCACCACCTTCTTCCGCACGCCGGGGCGCGCGGCGAACCAGTTGCCGATGATGGTCTCGGTGGCGCCGTAGGTCTCGCGCCGCGCCGGCACCGAGTACATCTCGGCGGTGTCGATGAAGTTGATGCCGCGCTCGACCGCGTGGTCGAGGATGGCGTGCGCGTCGCGCTCGGCGACCTGCTCGCCGAAGGTCATCGTGCCGAGGCAGACGGGCGTGACCGCCAGATCGCTGCGGCCGAGGGTGCGAAGGGGGAGTGCTGCGGAGGTCATGGCGGCGAGTCTACGGCGCGCGCGTGCTCTATGCTTGCGCGACATCCGCCACTCGCCGCCCACACCTTGATGACACTCGCCCGCACCCTCGCCTGCCTCTGCGCGGCCGCCGCGCTCGCGGCCTGCTCGACGCCGCCCGCATCGCCTTCACCCGCGGCGGCGACACCTTCGGTGAAACGCGCGTCGCCGGCGGTGCCCAGCGCCGAGCCGGGCGTGCCGGCCTACCTGCTCGCCAACGAAGGCTGCGCGATCGTCGCCGGCGGCGCGATCGGCAGCCGCTTCGCCGACGCCAAGGTCAGCGCGATGTGGACGCGCATCAACGCGGCGGTGACCACCGAGCTGCACGACCGGCTGGTGGCGCAGCGCTATCGCGTCGTCAAGCTGCTGGTGCCCGAGGGGATCACCGGCACGGCCGAGCAGATGGTGTTCGAGAGCGTCGCCGCGCAGCGCTGCAGCCGCGTGCTGCAGGTGGCGCACAAGGTCGACGAGGATGCGGCGGGCAGGTTCTTCCGCTTCGACGTCACGCTGTTCCGCGCGGTGCCGAAGGAAGGCGCTGCCGCCGAGGCTGCGCCCGGGATGGTCAGCGTGGTTGCCCGAGGCGAGTTCCAGCGCAGCTACCGCTATCCGCGCACGCAGGAGACGTTCGAGAATTTCTACACAGGGGACTTCGCGGAGAAGGTGTTGGCGGATTTGCGGGCGAGTGGGGGATTGGAGGTGTTGCGGTGAAAAACTCGGCGGGGTGATGGCTGAAGGATCGGCCGCGCACCTGCCCTTCTACAATCCCCCCGCCAGCCTTCGCGGGCCGGCAGCGTTCTCAGGGCGGGGCGGAATTCCCCACCGGCGGTATCTGCGGGCAACCGCGGGAGCCCGCGAGCGCCTGGTATCCGCCCTTGCGGTGCCGGGGTCAGCAGATCTGGTGCGACGCCAGAGCCGACGGTCACAGTCCGGATGAAAGAGAGCGCGTAGCCTCGGCGTCGGCGCGCATGCGCACGGCGCCGCGTATGCGTGCATGCCCTGATTCTGGTAGCCACTCTGGTGAGAACCCCATGAATCAGCTTTCCCACTCTCCCGCAGCAGCGCCGCAACCCGCAGCGCCGCATTCACGGCCGCGCCGGGTGGCCATCGTCGCGTCGGCGTGGCATCGCGACATCGTCGCCACGGGCACGGCCGCGATGCGCGCCGAACTCGAACGGAATCACGTGGCGCCGGACCGGATTGATCTGTTCGAGGTGCCGGGCGCGTTCGAGATACCGCTGCACGCGAAGCGTCTGGCCCGCTGCGGACGCTACGACGCCATCATCGCCTGCGGCCTCGTGGTCAACGGCGGCATCTACCGCCACGAGTTCGTCGCCTCGGCCGTCATCGACGCGTTGATGCGGGTTCAAATGGAAACCGACACGCCGGTCCTGTCCGCGGTGCTGACACCGCGAGACTTCCACGAGCACGCGGACCACCAGCGGTTCTTCCGCGAGCACTTCGTCAAGAAGGGAACGGAGGCCGCGCAGGCGTGTCTCCAGACGATGGCGAGTCTCGACGCCCTTCCGCGCGACGGCGGGTGATCCGCTACTCGAATCGACCCAGGAGTGGCTCACCGCACCCTTCGGAGTGCTCACCATGCCCGGTACCGCCGCCGAGCTTGCGTTTCGAGGCAAGCAACTGCCACGCGGGGAGCGTGAGCGCCTTGTCGATGAGCTGCTCGAGTCGCTGAACGAGCCGGCATCCACCGAACTCGACGCGGCTTGGGCAGCGGAGATCGAGCGTCGCCTGGCGGCATACGACCGCGGCGAGGCGCAGGCGCTCTCCGCCGAAGAAGTCTTCGCCAAGGCGCGGGCCATCGCGAAGTGATCGCGGTCCAGGTTCTGCCGCAGGCAGAGGCAGAACTGCTTCACGAGGTCGAGTACTACTCGGTCACGCCAGGCTTGCGCCGCCGCTGCTCGACAGCGAGGCCACGCGCCGCGCCATACGTGCCTCGGCGCGAGCCCGGCCTCGCCGGGTTGGGCGACCAGTGCCGCCGCCAGCGCGCGGCGCGCGCTGTACTGGCGCGGCACCACCGCGTCTGTACCGATGCGCCCCTGCCGCCGCGGTTCACAATGCCTCGCATGCACGCCGCCGATTCACGCTACGCCTGGGCACGCCTGGCCGCGACGCTCGGGCTGATGACCATCGGCTCGGCGGCGATGTACGTGGTCGCGGTGGTGCTGCCGGCGGTGCAGGCCGAGTTCGGCGTCGCGCGCGCCGATGCGTCGCTGCCCTACACGCTGCTGATGGTCGGCTTCGGCCTGGGCGGCGTGCTGATGGGCAAGCTGGCCGACCGCTTCGGCGTGATGGTGCCGGTGCTGGTCGGCTCGGTGGGCCTGGCGACCGGCTTCGCGCTCGCGGCGGCCAGCGGCAGCATCCTCGGCTTCGCGGTCGTCTCCGGGCTGCTGCTGGGCCTGCTCGGCAGTTCGGCCACCTTCGCGCCGCTGGTGGCCGACACCTCGCTGTGGTTCGTGCGCCGGCGCGGCATCGCGGTGGCGGTGTGCGCCAGCGGCAACTACGTGGCCGGCGCGGTCTGGCCGCCGATCGTGCAGCACCTGGTCGACACCATCGGCTGGCGCGGCGCCTACAACGTGCTGGCGGTCGTCAGCGCCGTGGCGATGCCGCTGCTCGCGCTGGCGCTCAAGGCGCGCCCGCCGGCGGCCGTCGCCGGGCTCACGCGCGGCGGCGCGGCGGCGCAGCCCTCGACGCGGCCGTTCGGCTTCTCGATGAACCAGGCGCAGGCGCTGCTGTGCGTGGCCGGCGTGGCCTGCTGCGTGGCGATGTCGATGCCGCAGGTGCACATCGTCGCCTACTGCACCGACCTCGGCTTCGGCGCCGCGCAGGGCGCGCGCATGCTCTCGCTGATGCTCGCCGCGGGCATCGTCAGCCGGCTGGTGTCGGGCCTGATCTGCGACCGCATCGGCGGCATCCGCACGCTGCTGCTCGGCTCGGTGCTGCAGGGCACGGCGCTGCTGCTGTTCCTGCCCTTCGACGGGCTGGTGTCGCTGTACGTGGTGTCGGCGCTGTTCGGCCTGTTCCAGGGCGGCATCGTGCCGAGCTACGCGATCATCGTGCGCGAGCACTTCCCCGCCGCCGAGGCCGGCGCGCGCGTCGGCACGGTGCTGATGTGCACGCTGTTCGGCATGGCGCTGGGCGGCTGGATGTCGGGCAAGGTGTTCGACCTGACCGGCTCGTACGACGCCGCCTTCGTCAACGGCATCGCCTGGAACCTGCTGAACCTCGGCATCGTGCTGCTGCTGTGGGGGCTGCGGCGGCGGCGCGCGGCAGCGGCGGCGTGACGATCAGGCCGGGCGGTCCACCTCACGCGCCACGTCGGCGTCGAAGCTCGCTTCGTGCATCGCCGCGTTTTCGCGCCGCCACATCGGGTAGGTGGCCTCGAAGGCGGCGGTGATGCGCTCCAGCGGCATGTCGTCGAAGGCGCCATGCTGGGTGACGTACTCCATGTGGCGGTTGCCGGCCTTGTCGAAGGGGTGGTAGATCGAGTCGCTGCGGCCGTCGAAGTCCAGCGGCAGCAGCCCGAAGCGCTCGCACAGCTCGATGTTGAAGGCGGGCGTGGCCTTGACCCAGCGGCCTTCGAGCCACAGGTCGGTGTAGCCGTGCCAGACGAACAGGTCGGTCTGCAGCGTGCGGCGCAGCCGCTCGGTGCTCAGGTGGTTGCGCACGTCGGCATAACCCACGCGCGCCGGGATGCCGGAGGCGCGCGCCACGGCGGCCAGCAGCGCCGCCTTGGGCACGCACCAGCCGTGGCCTTGCGCGATCACGCTGCTGGCGCGCATGCCCGCGACGCTCAGGTCGATGCGGTAGGGGTCGTAGCGGAAGCCGTCGCGCACCGCGTAGGCGAGCGCGACGGCGCGTTCGCGGTCGTCGCCGCCGACGGCGTGGCGCCGCGCGAAGGCGACCACCTCGGGGTGGTCGCTGTCGATCAGCGCGGTGGGGGCCAGCGCGGCGGGCGTGGGGGGCAGGGTCTGTTCCATGCCCTCAGTGTGCCCGCTGCGCGGCGCGCGCCTCTTCCTGCTGGCGCAAGACCTTGCGCTGCACTTTGCCGGTGGTGGTCATCGGCAGCGCGTCGATGAACTCGATCTCCTTCGGGTATTCGTAGGGCGCGAGCTTGCCGCGCACGTGGCGCTGCAGTTCGTCGACCAGCGCGTCGCCGGCCTCGAAGCCGGGCGCGAGCACCACGTAGGCCTTCACCAGCGCGCCACGCTCGCGGTCGGGCTTGGGCACCACCGCGGCGTTGGCCACGGCCGGGTGCTTCACCAGGCAGTTCTCCACCTCGCTCGGCCCGATGCGGTAGCCGGCCGCCTTGAACACGTCGTCGCTGCGGCCCTGGTACCAGAGGTAGCCGTCTTCATCCATCACCGCGGTGTCGCCGGTGCGACACCACGAATCGGCCGGGTCGCCGCTGAACTTGGCGCGCGTGGCGGCCTCGTTCCTCCAGTAGCCGAGGAAGAACACCGGGTCGGGGTGGCCGTGCCGGTCGCGCCGGTGCACCGCCACGTCGCCCGGCGTGCCGGGTGGGCATTCGCGGCCGTCGTCGTCGAGCACCGCGACGCGGTGGCCGGGGTAGGCGCGGCCCATGCTGCCCGGGCGCGCCGGCCAGCCGGCGTGCGCGCGGCCGGCGGCATCGACGAAGCGGCCGCAGTTGCCGACGACGTAGTTGATCTCGGTCTGGCCGAACATCTCGTTGGCCGCCACGCCCAGGTGCTCGCGGCACCAGGCGAACACCGCGTCGCCGACCGCCTCGCCGGCGCTCATCACGGCGCGCAGCGCGAGCGTGTAGCGTTCGCGCGGGCGCGGCACGGCCTTCATCATCGCCTTCAGCGCGGTCGGGAACAGGAAGGTGTGCGTGACGCCGTGGCGCTGCATCAGCTCGAAGGCGCGCTCGGGGCCGAAGCGGCCGTGGAAAGCGACGATCTCGCGGCCGAAGAACAGCGTGGGCAGCAAGGCGTCCATCAGGCCGCCGGTCCAAGCCCAGTCGGCCGGCGACCAGAACACCGCATCGTCCTGCGGAAACCAGTTCTGGCTGCACACGAAGCCGGGCAGGTTGCCCAGCAGCGCGCCGTGCGGGATCAGCGCGCCCTTGGGCGGGCCGGTGGTGCCACTGGTGTAGATCAGCAAGGCGCCCTCGCCGGCCCGCGTCGGCGCGGCGTCGAATTCGGGGCGCTCGGCGGCCAGCAGCGCGTCCCAGTCGCCATCGCCCTGGCCGGCGGCTTCGCCGGCCGCGATCACGTGGCGCAGCGCCGGGCAGTGGGGCCGCGCCGCGCGCAGGTTGGCGGCCGAGCTTTCGTCGACGATGGCCGCCACCGCCTCGCTGTGCCGCAGCCGGTACTCGAGCGCATCGGGCCCGAACAGCATCGACAGCGGCACCACCACCGCGCCGAGCTGCAGCACCGCCATGTCGGCCACCGCGGTCTCGAAGCGCTGCGGCATCGCCACCGCGACGCGGTCGCCGCGGCGCACGCCCAGGCGCGCCAGCGCGTTCGACAGCCGGTTCGCGTTGGCCTGCAGGTCGGCGTAGCTGAAGGCGGCGCGCCGGCCGTCCTCGTGCTCGTAGCGCACCGCCACCGCCTGCGGCGTCCGGCGCGCCCAGCGCGCGGCGCAGGCCTCGGCGATGTTGAAGTGCGCCGGCACGTGCCAGCGGAAGCCGGCGTGCAGCGCGGCGTGGTTGTCGACCGGGTTCATGCCGGCGAGCCTAAGGTGGCGCGCAAGCGGGCCGCATCGGGTCAAGCCCCGAAGCGCGCAGCGGCGCCCAGCGCCGCGCCGCGATTGGCCCTAGAGTGCGTGGCATGAACCCCGCTCCCGTCTACCAAGCGCGCCGCACGGCGCGCAGCGTCTTCGTCACCGTGCGCGGCCTGCGCTACCACCTGCTCGCCTGGGGCGACGCCTCGCTGGCCACGCCCGAGCGCCCGCCGCTGGTGCTGCTGCACGGCTGGATGGACGTGGCGGCCTCGTTCCAGTTCATGGTCGATGCGCTGTCGGCCGATCGTTACGTCGTCGCCGCCGACTGGCGCGGCTTCGGCCTGACCGACGCCTCGGGCCAGGACGGCTACTGGTTCACCGACTACCTCGGCGACCTCGACGCGCTGCTCGACCACCCCGAACTGGGGCTGGCCGGCCGCGCGGTCGACCTGCTCGGCCACAGCATGGGCGGCAACGTCGTGATGCTGTACGCCGGCGTCCGGCCCGGGCGCATCCGGCGGCTGGTCAACCTGGAAGGCTTCGGCATGCCCGCCACCGTGCCCGACGAGGCGCCCGGGCGTTACGCGCGCTGGCTCGACGAGCTGAAGACGCCGATGCAACTGCGCCGCTACGACAGCCTGGCCGAAGTGGCCGCGCGGCTGCGCAAGACCAACCCGCTGCTCGGCGAGGACAAGGCGGCGTGGCTGGCGCCGCACTGGGCGCGCCAGGACGGCGACGGGCGCTGGCGCATCCTCGGCGACACGGCGCACAAGCGCTCCAACCCGCAGCTCTACCGCGTCGACGAGGTGCTGGCGTGCTGGAAGCGGATCGAAGCCCCGCTGCTGTGGGTGGAAGGCGACCGCACCGACGTCGCGAAATGGTGGGGCCACCGCTACCCGCGCAGCGAGTTCGAGCAGCGCCTGGCGGTGGTGGCGAAGGTGCAGCGCCAGTTGCTCGCGCCGGCCGGGCACATGCTGCACCACGACCAGCCGGAGGCGCTGGCGCAGCGGCTGGAGACGTTCCTGGGCTGAGGCGGGCCGGCCGGCATTCCCGTTCTTGTGGTGTGCTGGCGTGGCTCGTAATAGAATGAGATCAATTCTCATTCTTGCGCAACGATCCGCCGCGTGCGCGACCATCCCGGAGAGTGCGCCGTGTCGGCCACCGAGCTTGCCCTGCACCACGAAGTCCATGCGCTGTTCAACGACCATCACGGTTGGCTACAGGCGTGGCTTCGGCGCCGGCTCGGCGACAGCTTCGACGCGGCCGACCTCGCGCAAGACGTCTTCATGCGCCTGCTGCTGCGCCGCCAGCCGGTGCAGGCACGCGAGCCGCGCGCGTTCCTCTCGACGATCGCGCATGGCCTGGTGGTCGAGCACTGGCGCCGCCGCGAGCTGGAGCGCGCCTGGCTCGAGACGCTCGCCGCGCTGCCCGAGCCCGAGACGCCCTCGCCCGAGAGCCGGCTGATCCTGCTCGAAGCGCTGATCGAGATCGACCGCGTACTCGATTCGCTCAAGCCCGCCGTGCGCAGCGCCTTCCTGCTCGCCCAGCTCGACGGGCTGACCTGCCCGCGCATCGCCGAGCGGCTGGGTGTGTCACTGGCCACCGCCGAGCGCTACATCGCCAAGGCGTTGCGCACTTGCTACGCGCTGCGCTTCGAGCGGCGATGAGCGGCACGACCTCGGCGGGCGCCGTGCCGGCGCTGCCTCGGGACATCGTCGAAGCGGCCATCGCCTGGGCGGTGCAGCTCGGCTACAACGAGCCGACGCCCGAGGCGCGCGGTGCCTTCGAGCGCTGGCTGGGCGCCGACCCGCGGCACGCGCTCGCCTGGCAGCGTGTCGATTCGCTACAGCAGCCGTTCGCCGTGGTGCCGCCCGCGCTGCTGCGTGCCACGCTGGCCACCGCCGAAACGAAGCGCGAGCAACGCTCGCCGCCCGGCCGGCGCCAGGTGAGCAAGCTGCTCGCGCTGGCGGGCGTGACGCTGGGGGCCGGCTGGGCGGTGCGCGAGCACGCGCCGTGGCAGCGCCTGCTGGCCGATGCGAGCACCACCACCGGCGAGCAGAAAACACTGCACCTGTCCGACGGCAGCGTGATCGTGCTCAACACCGACAGCGCCGTCAGCACCGAGCTGGGCCACGAGCACCGCCTCGTGATGCTGCGCCGCGGCGAGATGCTGGTCACCACCGGCGCCGACGGCGGGGAGACCGCCAAACGCCCATTCTGGGTGCACACGCCGTTCGGCGCGCTGCGCGCGCTGGGCACGCGCTTCACCGTGCGGCTCGACGATCGGCGCGCACGCATCAGCGTGCAGGACGGCACGGTGGAGTTGCACCCGGCCGGCGGCGGCGCCGCGCACGTGCTGCGAGCCGGCCAGAGCCGCTGGCTGCACGACGGCGGCAGCGAGCCGATCGAAGCGCAAGGCTTCGAGCCCGACGCTTGGGCCGACGGCGTGATCGCCGGCAAGAACATCCGCCTGGCCGACCTGCTGGCCGAACTCGCGCGCTACCGCAACGGCCGCATCGTCTGCGACGAGCGCGTGGCCGACCTGCGCGTGTCGGGCCTGTTCCAGGTGCGCGACACCGACCGGACGCTGCAGTTCCTCGTGCAGACGCAGCCGGTGAGCGTGAGCTACCGGACGCGCTGGTGGGTCACGGTGGGGCCGGGACGGTAGGGCAGGCGAGTCACCTGCCCGGTCAGGGACCGCTGACGGGCATTCGTCACTTTTCCGGTGGCCACTGCCTGGTCGCGTGCAGCACACGAAGCACACGCACCAGTTCACCGACCACGTCGTAGGCCAGGATGTAGTTCTGGTGCGCCACCAATTCGCGAGTGCCGGCGACACGGCCACGCCGGCCGAGGCCGGGATGGTCGAGGAGTCGGCCGGCCTTCTCTTCGAACAGCTCATCGAGAGCCAAGGCGGCGACCGGGTTGTCGGCCTCGATGTAGTCGTAGATCGCTTCGCGGTCCTGGATGGCTTCGAGCGTCCAGAGCAGCTTCATCACTCGGGTGCTTCAAGCCTGCGTCGAGTGGCGGCGCGACGGGCTGCGAAGCTGGCTTCGACCTCGGCGGCAGGCACCAGGCGGCCAGCGTTGGCGGAGTTCAGGCCGGCTTGCACCTGGCCGCGGAACCAAGCATCGTGCTCGGCCGCCTCCTGCTGCTGTTGCACGAACTCGCGCATGAAATCGCGCAGGAGCTGCGCGCCCGTGCGGTCGCGGGCCTTCGCAGCCTGGGCGAACTCATGCTTCAAAACCTCGTCGACCCGGAAGGTAAAAGTTGCCTCGCTCATCGCGTTGCCTTGTGTGTTACACGATCAGTACATCGTAGCACTTCAAAAGAGTGAGGGGATTCCGGAGCTCGATCGGCCTACCAGGCAGGAGCACTTCAACACCTGCCTTGCCGAGAGACCGACATGACCTTCAAGCACCCGCGCACTAGCCGGCCCGCGAGCCGCGTCGCCCCTCGACCGACCGTGCTGGCGGCCGCCCTGCACGGCGCGCTGCTCGGCCTGGCCATCGCCGCGGCCGCGCTGCCGCAGCCGGCGCGCGCGCAGGCCGCCGCGACGGCGCTGCCGGCGGGCGAGGCCGTCAAGACCTTCAACGTGCCCGCCGGGCCGCTCGATGCGGCGCTGGATCGGTTTGCACGCACCGCCGGCGTCAACCTCTCGTACGACGCAGCGCTGGTCGCCGGGCTGACGACCAAGGGGCTCGCCGGCGACCACCGCGTCGCGGCCGCCCTCTCGCTGCTGCTGGCCGGCACGGGCATCGAAGCCGTGGCGCAGGCGGGCGGCGGGTATTCCTTGAGCAAGGCGGCGCGGGCCGCGCCGGCCGTCACGGTGCCGGCGGCGCCGGCCGCTGACCCGCCGCGTGAGGCCTTGCTGCCGACGGTCAAGGTGACGGCCCGGGCCGAGCGCGGCGGGGCTACGGAAGGTACGGGCTCCTACACCGCCACCGGCCCCGGAACCAGCGCCACGGGCCTGTCGCTGACGCTGCGCGAGACGCCGCAGTCGGTCAGCGTGCTGACGCGCGAACGCATCGACGACCAGGCGATGAGCACGCTCGACGACGCGCTTCGCAGCGTCACCGGCATGGTCGTCAGGAAAGGCGACTACGTGGGCGATTCCGGCAGCTTCAATGCGCGAGGCTTCGAGATCTCCAACCTGATGCTCGACGGGCTGCCGATCAGCACCGGCGCCAACGGCACGTTCAACCCGGACAACGATGCGCTGGACATCTACGACCGCATCGAAGTCGTGCGCGGCGCCACCGGCCTGATGACCGGCGCAGGCACTCCGTCTGCTTCGATCAATCTGGTGCGCAAGCGCCCCACGGACACGCCGCAGGCGCAGATCACGGCATCGGTAGGCAGTTGGAGCAACCGGCGCCTGGGCGTGGATGCCGGTACGCCGCTCAACGCCAGCGGCAGCGTGCGCGCCCGCGCCGTGGTCACCGCACAGGACACCGAGCAGTTCTACGCTGTCGCCCATGACCGCAACCACCAGTTCTACGGCGTCGTGGAGGCGGATGTGACACCCACGACCCTGGTTGCAGCCGGCTTGCACTACCGGCGGGTCGACAACGACGGCAGCGTCGCCAGCCTGCCGGCGCGGGAGGACGGGAGTTTCTATCCCGGCCTTTCCCGCCGCAGCAGCTTCGGCAACGCCTTCGACTACTGGAAGCAAACCGACAAGACCGCCTTTGCCGAAGTCACCCAGCAGCTTGGCGACGATTGGAGCGTCAAGCTCGCCGCCACCTGGAAGCGACCGGAGCAGGATCTGCTGTACTCCGGCATCGGAGCTTCGGACGACGACGGCACCCTGTACCAGGACACCCAGCGTTATGTGCTCGAAAGCAAGCAGGCAAGCTACGACCTGTCGCTGAAAGGCTCCTTCGAGTTGTTCCAGCGCCGCCACGAACTGGCGTTCGGCGCCAGTGCGCGTGAACACAACCTCAAAGCCAACGGCGGCTGGGCCGACTACGCCTGGACCACCGATGGGCCGGTGGTCGATCCGTACCACTGGAACCCGAACGTCGTACCTCGCCCCGTCATTCCCATGGATCTGTGGACGCAGCGCCTCGTCACGAAGCAGCACAGCTTCTATGCGGTCAGCCGCTGGCATCTGGCCGAGCCGCTCAAGCTGATCCTCGGCGCGCGCTCGCACAGCTACGACTTCGAGAACCGCCGCGATGACGTCGCCTACAAGGTCAGCAACGAGATCACGCCCTACGCCGGCGTGCTCTACGACATCGACGCGCGGCACACGGCTTACGCGAGCTGGACGGAGATCTTCCAGCCGCAGAGCAGCGTGGACCGCAACGGCGACTACCTGAAGCCGATCACCGGTGTGAATTACGAAGCCGGGGTGAAGGGCGAATACTTCGACAAGCGCCTCAACGCCAGCATCGCCTTGTTCCAGATCAGGCAGCAAAACCTCGCGGTGGACGATCTGGAAGGCCCGAATCCCTGCCCCGGCACGGGCTGGGGCTACTGCCAGCGCGCCTCGGGCGAGATCGAAAGCAAGGGTGTGGAACTGGAGGTCAGCGGAGCGCTGACGCCTCATTGGGAGATCACGGCCGGATTCACGCACGCCACGGCCAAATACACCAAGGACGCGGACCCGGCCCGCATCGGCACGCTGTACCGCCCCGAGCTTCCGCGCAACCAGTTCAGGCTGTCCACGATGTACAAACTGCCCGGTGCTTTGCAGCGTTGGCGCATCGGCGGCAACGTGTATGCGCAGAACCGCGTCAGCGGCTCATGGGGCAACGACCTGTCCAAGCAGAAGGCTTATGCCATCTTTGGCTTGCAGGTAGGCTATCGACCAACCGAGAAGATCGATCTGAGACTGGTAGTCAACAACCTGTTCGACAAGTACTACTACGCCAACGTCGGTTGGGGCACGGGCGGCAACGCCTTCGGCGCACCGTGCAATGCGATGCTGACGGCCGAATACCGCTTCTGACGGACGAAGCGCCTTCGCGGCGCAAGAGGCCTCAGCGCTTCAGCCCCAGCGCGCGGCGCACCATCTGCGCCGCCGATTCGCCCTTCACGCGCTCGACCTCCTCGACGAGGTGCTGCGCCACCTGGCGCAGTTCCTCGACGCCGCTGGCCTTCTCGATCTCGAGCGCGAAGCGGTAGCCCTTGAACAGGCCGAGCTGCTCCTTCGACAGCGCGTTCAGGCTGTCGTACAGCTCGCGGTAGCCCAGCCCCTCGCCTGCGGCGGCCGGCGCGGCCGGAGCCTCGGCGGCCGGCGGCGGCGCGGCGGCCGCGCGCGAGCGGCCGGCCTCGGCCAGCAGGCCGCCTTCGACCAGCAGCGTCAGGTCGGCGGCCGACGCGCCCTGCACCATCGAGAGCAACTGATCGGCGCTGCGCGTGCCGTCGGCGAGCACGAGCAGCGTGCGCGCGTGGCGCGGCAGCGCATGCGACCGGTCGCGGATCTCCGCCATGCCGGCTGCGGTCTTCGCGAGAACACTCGACACCTTGACTCCTCGGGTTGACGCGCGCCAGGCCCGTGTACCTGACACGAACTTGACACAGCACGGACTATCGTCCAGAAACGCGCGTCATTGGGTGATGCGGCCTGCATGCCACGCCGGAGTTGAGCACAAGTACCGCCTCACGCCGCCTCGTCGGGCCGCCGGATGGCGTCGACGAAGGGGCCGGCGGCCACCGGCGCGCGTGTCGCCAGGCTCACGGCGACGGCCACGGCGAAGGCCGCGGGCACGCCGAACACCCCCGCGGCGTTGGCCTGTATGCCCCACCACAGCGGCTGCGCCGGGCCGTCGACGAACCAGGGGCCGAGCACCGGATGGCGCGTGGCCAGGTAGTACAGCGTGACCGCCAGGCCGGCCAGCATGCCGGCGCAGGCGCCCCAGCGGTTGGTGCGCTTCCAGAACACCCCCAGCAGCAGCGCGGGGAACAGCGTGGCCGCGGCGATCGAGAACACCGGCGTCACCAGGTGCAGGATGGTCGCCGCCTTGCGCGTGGCGGTGTAGGCGGCCAGCAGCGCCACGACCATCAGCACCACCTTGGAGATCGCCACGCGCCGCGTCGGCGAGGCCTCGGGGTCGGCCATGCGGAAGTACAGGTCGTGCGTCAGCGCGTTGGCGGTGGTCAGCAGCAGGCCGTCGGCGGTGGACAGCGCCGCGGCCAGCGCGCCGGCCGCGACCAGGCAGCTCACGACGAAGGGCATGCCGCCGATGTCGGGCGCGGCCAGCACGAGGATGTCGCCGTTGATGCGCAGCTCGCCGAGCTGCAGGATGCCGTCGTGGTTGATGTCCACCGCCGACAGCAGCGACGGATCGACCCGGGACCACTCGACGATCCAGGCCGGCAGCCGGTCGAAGCGCAGCCCGACCACGCCGCTGAACACCTCCACCTTGAGCAGCACCGCCAGCACCGGCGCGCTGACGTAGATCAGCACGATGAACAGCAGTGCCCAGCTCACCGACTGGCGCGCCTCGCGCACGCCGGGCGTGGTGTAGAAGCGCGCCAGGATGTGCGGCATGCCGGCGGTGCCGGCCATCAGGCAGAACACCAGCGCGATGAAGTTGGCGCGCGAGTCGCCGAAGGCGCGGCGCTGGTCCGGCGCGCCCTCGGGGTCGCCCTCGAAGGGCTGCACGTGCACCGGCATGCCGCCGAGCTGCGTGGCGCGCAGCGCCGCCTGGGCCCGCGCGCGCTCCCAGGTGTCGCGCGCGGCCGCGGCGTCCTGCGGCATGGCGTGCAGTTGGCGCTCGAGCGCGTGGATCTCGCGCACCGGCGTGCGCGCCGCGATGGCCTCGGCGATCTGCCGCTGCAGCGAGGCGCGCTCGCGCACCAGCGAGCCCTCGACGTCGCCGAGCAGCCGCTCGTAGCGCGCCGCCTCGGCGGCGTGCAGCGCCATCACCTGCCGCTCGGCCGGGTCGTCGCGCAACTCGCGTTCGCGCTCGGCGAGCTTGGTCAACTGGATGCCGACGGCCGCCTGCGGCAGCGGAAGGCCGGTCTGCTTGATCGACAGCCACGTCACCGGCAGCAGGAAGGCCAGCAGCATCACGCCGTACTGCGCCACCTGCGTCCAGGTGACCGCGCGCATGCCGCCGAGGAAGGAGCACACCAGGATGCCGCCCAGCCCGACCAGCACGCCCAGCTCGAAGGCGAAGCCGGTCAGCCGCGAGGTGATCAGGCCGACGCCATAGATCTGCGCCACGACGTAGACGAAGCAGATCAGCGCGCACACCACCAGCCCGACCACGCGCACGAACCAGCCGCCGTAGCGCTCGCCGAGGAAGTCGGGAATCGTGTACTGGCCGAACTTGCGCAGGTAGGGCGCCAGGCCGAAGGCGATCAGGCAGAAGCCGCCGGTCCAGCCCAGCACGTAGGCCAGGCCGCCGAAGCCGGTGATGTAGAGGATGCCGGTCAGGCTCATGAACGAGGCCACGCTCATCCAGTCGGCGCCGATCGCCATGCCGTTGTAGACCGCCGGCACGCGCCGTCCGGCGACGAAGTACTCGGCCGGCTGCATGGTGCGCGCCGCCAGGCCGATGCCGGCGTAGACGACCACCGGCCCGAGCAGCAGCACCGCCGCGATCCAGCGCCGCGACAGGCCGGCCAGCTCCAGCGCGTACATCACGCCGAGGAACACGACGAAGGCCGCGGCGGCGGCCACGTAGCGCCGGTCGATGCGGCGCCGCCACTCGAGCGGGTCGGCGCCTGCCGTGCCCGGGGCGGAGAACTTCATCCGTCGACCCGCCCCTGCGCGCGCTCGCGGTCGAGCCGGTCCAGGATGCGCTCGTAGCGCCACACCAGCAGCAGGAAGCCCAGCGGCACGACCTGCGCGCAGATCCAGAACACCAGCGGCGCGCCGAACAGCGGCAGCTCGAGCTGGCGCGAGAGCAGCAGCGGCGCGAACGAGATCGCCAGCCAGCACGCGCCCAGCCACAGCGCGGCGCGCCGGTTGCGGCGCCAGTGGCGGGCATCGGCGGCGGGCGAGCGGTGCGACGGATCGTTCATCGAAGGCGGCGTCGTGCGGCGCCGGCATTGTTGCCCACTTCACGCCCCCTTCGCCCCAGGGAACGCCCCAGGGGGACGCCGCATGCCAAAATGCGACCCTTTGCCGGAAAACCGCCATGGACATCGAACGCATCAACCAGATCGGCAACACGCTGGCCGACCTGAGCACGCGCACCGAAGCGCTGCGGAGGTATCTTTGACTACGACCGCAAGGCATTGCGGCTGAACGAGGTCAACGCGGCGCTCGAGAACCCGAACGTCTGGAACGACCCGAAGCGCGCCCAGGAGCTGGGCCGCGAGAAAAAATCGCTGGACACCGTGGTCGGCACCATCGACCACCTGGCGGGCAACCTCGCCGACAACACCGAGCTGTACGAGATGTCGAAGGCCGACGCCGACTTCGACGGCCTGGCCGCGATCGAGGCCGAGGCCGACAAGCTGCGCGAGACGGTCGAGCAGCTCGAGTTCCGCCGCATGTTCAACAACCCGGCCGACCCGTCGAACTGCTTCATCGACATCCAGGCCGGCGCCGGCGGCACCGAGGCCTGCGACTGGGCGCAGATGCTGCTGCGCCAGTACCTCAAGTACTGCGAGCGCAAGGGCTTCAAGGCCGAGGTGATGGAAGAGACCGAGGGCGACGTGGCGGGCATCCGCAGCGCCACGATCAAGGTCGAGGGCGAGTACGCCTTCGGGCTGCTGCGCACCGAGACCGGCGTGCACCGCCTGGTGCGCAAGAGCCCGTTCGACTCGTCGGGCGGGCGGCACACCTCGTTCGCCTCGCTGTTCGTGTACCCCGAGGTCGACGACTCGATCGAGGTCGAGATCAACCCGGCCGACGTGCGCACCGACACCTTCCGCGCCAGCGGCGCGGGCGGCCAGCACATCAACAAGACCGACTCGGCGGTGCGGCTGACGCACATCCCGACCGGCATCGTCGTGCAGTGCCAGAACGACCGCAGCCAGCACCGCAACCGCGACGAGGCCTGGCAGATGCTGCGCTCGCGCCTGTACGAGCACGAGATGCGCAAGCAGATGGAGGCGCAGCAGAAGCTCGAGGACAGCAAGACCGACGTCGGCTGGGGCCACCAGATCCGCAGCTACGTGCTCGACCAGAGCCGCATCAAGGACCTGCGCACCAACGTCGAGATCAGCAACACGCAGAAGGTGCTCGACGGCGACCTCGACGCCTTCATCGAAGCGAGCCTGAAGCAAGGCGTTTGAGTTTGAACGAGGGAGACCACCATGCGTGAAGGCATCGCCCAGGCCGTCCAGCGCGCCGACTACGCCGCGCCGGCCTACTGGATCCGCAGCGCGGAACTCAGCTTCGACCTCGACCCGGCGCGCACCATCGTCGCCAGCCGCCTGCGCGTCGAGCGCAACGCGGCCGCGTCCGGCGGCGCGCTGCGCCTGCACGGCGAGGGCATCGAGCCGCTGCGCGTGCTGGCCGACGGGCAGAGCGTGTCGTTCCGCGTCGAGGGCGACGAGCTGGTGATCGACAACCCGCCGCAGGCCGGGGCCTTCACGCTGGAGATCCGCAACACCGTCGCGCCCGAGAAGAACACCCAGCTCTCGGGCCTGTACACCTCGGGCGGCGGCTTCTTCACGCAGTGCGAGGCCGAGGGCTTCCGGCGCATCACCTACTTCCTCGACCGCCCCGACGTGATGGCGGTCTACACCGTCACGCTGCGCGCCGACAAGAAGCGCTACCCGGTGCTGCTGAGCAACGGCAACCTCGTCGAGCAGGGCGACCTGGACAACGGCCGCCACTACGCCAAGTGGCACGACCCCTTCCCCAAGCCGAGCTACCTGTTCGCGCTGGTGGCCGCCGACCTCGTCGCGCGCGAGCAGCACATCCGCACCCGCGCGGGCAAGGAGCACCTGCTGCAGGTGTGGGTGCGCCGCGGCGACCTCGACAAGACCGAGCACGCGATGAACTCGCTGGTCGCCTCGGTGGCGTGGGACGAGGCGCGCTTCGGGCTGCCGCTCGACCTGGAGCGCTTCATGATCGTCGCGGTCGGCGACTTCAACATGGGCGCGATGGAGAACAAGGGCCTGAACGTCTTCAACACGAAGTACGTCCTGGCCAATCCTTCCACCGCCACCGACAACGACTTCGCCGACATCGAGAGCGTGGTCGGCCACGAGTACTTCCACAACTGGACCGGCAACCGCATCACCTGCCGCGACTGGTTCCAGCTCAGCCTGAAGGAAGGGCTGACGGTCTTCCGCGACCAGGAGTTCTCGATGGACATGGCCGGCGGCGCCTCGGCGCGCGCGGTCAAGCGCATCACCGACGTGCGCTCGCTGCGCGAGCGCCAGTTCCCCGAGGACGCCGGCACGATGGCGCACCCGGTGCGGCCGGACGCCTACGTCGCGATCGACAACTTCTACACCGCCACCGTCTACGAGAAGGGCGCGGAAGTGGTGCGCATGATGCAGACGCTGGTCGGCCGCGAGGGCTTCGCGCGCGGCATGACGCTGTACTTCGAGCGCCACGACGGCCAGGCCGTGACCTGCGACGACTTCGCCCAGGCCATCGCCGACGCCAACCCGCACAGCGAGCTGGCGCGCACGCTGCCGCAGTTCAAGCGCTGGTACAGCCAGTCGGGCACGCCGCAGCTGACGGCGCGCGGCCGCTGGGACGCGCCGACGCGCAGCTACACGCTGGCGCTCGAGCAGCACAGCCCGCCGACGCCCGGCCAGGCGGACAAGCAGCCCTTCGTGATCCCGGTGGCGATGGGCCTGCTCGACCACGACGGCGCGCCGATCCCGCTGCGCCTGGAGGACGAGCCGGCGGAAAAGGCCGCGCCGGAGCGCGTGCTGGTGCTCGACGAGGCGCGCGCCTTCTACACCTTCGTCGGCGTCGAGCGCGAGCCGGTGCCTTCGCTGCTGCGCCACTTCTCGGCGCCGGTGCGCCTGTTCGACGGCCTGGCCGACGCCGAGCTGCTGGTGCTGCTGGCGCACGACGCCGACCCCTTCAACCGCTGGGAGGCCGGCCAGCGCCTGGCGCTGCAGCGCCTGACCGCCGCCGCCCGGGACGGCCACGCGCTGCAGCTCGACGCCGCGTTCATCGAGGCGATGCGCGGCGTTCTGCGCCACGACACGCTGGACCCGGCCTTCAAGGAACTGGTGCTGACGCCGCCCACCGAGATCTACGTGGCCGAGCAGCTCGACCACGTCGACCCGCAGCGCATCCACGCGGCGCGCGAGGCGATGCTGCTGCAGCTCGCGCAGGCGCTGAGGGCCGACTGGGAATGGGCCTGGGAAACCTACCAAGTGCACCCGATGCGCGAGGCCTACTCGCCGCAGCCGCAGCAGGCCGGCCGGCGCGCGCTGGCCAACCTGGCGCTGGCGATGCTGTGCCTGGACGCCACCGCGCGCGGCGACGTGCTCTGGCAGGGCCGCGCCTACCAGCGCTTCAAGGACGCCGGCAACATGACCGACCGCCAGGGCGCGCTGTGGGCGCTGCTGGCCTCGCATTCCGAAATGGCCGACCTGGCGCTGCGGCGCTTCCACGACCAGTTCCGCGGCGACGCGCTGGTGATCGACAAGTGGTTCGCGCTGCAGGCCGCCACGCCCGAGCGCGACGGCCGCGTGTTCGCGCGCGTCAAGGCGCTGCTGGCCCACCCCGACTTCACGCTCGCCAACCCGAACCGCGCGCGCAGCCTGGTGCGCACGCTGTGCAGCGACAACCCGGCCGCCTTCCACCGCGCCGACGCCGCCGGCTACGTGTTCTGGGCCGAGCGCGTGGTCGAACTCGACGCGATCAACCCGCAGCTCGCCTCGCGCATCGCGCGCGCGCTGGACCGCTGGGCCACGCTCGCCGAACCCTGCAAGAGCGCCGCGCGCGAGGCGATCGCGCGCGTCGCCGCGCGCACCGACCTGTCCGACGACGTGCGCGAAGTCGTCACCCGTGCCCTGGAGTCCTGAACCGTGTCCCGCAAGATCAGCCTGACCCAATACCTCGTCGAACAGCAGCGCGAGCACGGCCGCATCACGCCGCCGCTGCGGCTGCTGATCGAGGTCGTCGCGCGCGCCTGCAAGCGCATCGCCATCTCCGTCAACAAGGGCGCGCTCGGCGACGTGCTCGGCAGCGCCCACACCGAGAACGTGCAGGGCGAGGTGCAGAAGAAGCTCGACGTCATCGCCAACGAGGTGCTGATCGAGGCCAACGTCTGGGGCGGCCACCTCGCCGCGATGGCCAGCGAGGAGATGGACACCATCTCGGTGGTGCCCGACCGCTACCCGCAGGGCGAGTTCCTGCTGCTGTTCGACCCGCTGGACGGCAGCTCGAACATCGACGTCAACGTGTCGATCGGCACCATCTTCTCGGTGCTGCGCAAGGTCAACAACAACCGCGGCGTCAGCGAGGACGACTTCCTGCAGCCCGGCAAGCAGCAGGCCGCCGCCGGCTACTGCGTCTACGGCCCGCAGACCACGCTGGTGCTGACCGTGGGCGACGGCGTCGCGATGTTCACGCTCGACCGCGAGATGGGCTCCTGGGTGCTGACCGAGGACCAGGTGCAGGTGCCGGCCGAGACCAGGGAATTCGCGATCAACATGAGCAACATGCGCCACTGGGCGCCGCCGGTGAAGCGCTACATCGACGAATGCCTGGCCGGCAAGGAAGGCCCGCGCGGCAAGGACTTCAACATGCGCTGGGTGGCCAGCATGGTGGCCGACGTGCACCGCATCCTGACGCGCGGCGGCGTCTTCATGTACCCCTGGGACAAGCGCGAGCCCGACAAGCCCGGCAAGCTGCGCCTGCTGTACGAGGCCAACCCGATGAGCTTCCTGGTCGAGCAGGCCGGCGGCATGGCCACCAACGGCACGCAGCGCATCCTCGACGTCGTGCCGGGCAAGCTGCACGAGCGCGTCAGCGTCGTGCTCGGCTCGAAGAGCGAGGTCGAGCGCGTCACGGCCTACCACCGCGACGCGGCCTGAGCGCCGCCGTGGGCCAGCTCTACCTCGTCCGCCACGGCCAGGCCTCGTTCGGCAGCGACGACTACGACCGCCTGAGCGATCTCGGCCGCCGCCAGTGCGTGCGGCTGGGCGAGTTCTTCCGCGAATCGGGCCTGGTCTTCGAGGCCGCGCTGACCGGCACGCTCAAGCGCCAGATCGACTCGCTGGGCTGCATCGCCCAGGGCATGCAGATGGCGCCCGAGGCGCTGTCGTGGCCCGGGCTGAACGAATACGACGGCGACGCGCTGGTGGCGGCGCTGAACCGCCCGCCGCCGCCCCCGCTGACCAGCGCCGAGGGCGCGCGCCAGCACTTCCGCCTGCTGCGCGAGGGCCTGCTCGCGTGGATGGAAGGCCGCACGCGGCCGCAGGGCATGCCCAGCCACGCCGAGTTCGTCGCCGGCGTGCGCGACGCGCTCGACCACGTCCGCGCGCACTATGAGGGCGCGGTGCTGATCGTCTCCAGCGGCGGCCCGATCGCCACCGCGGTGGCGCAGGTGCTGGGCGCGTCGAACGAAACCGCCATCGAGCTGAACATGCGCATCCGCAACAGCGCGCTCACCGAATTCGTCTTCACGCCGAAGCGGCATTCGCTGCTGAGCTTCAACGCGCTGCCGCACCTGCAGGCCAGCGCACACGCCGACTGGGTGACCTACAGCTGAGCATCGCTATAATCTTGCGTTTTCGCCGGTGTAGCTCAGTTGGTAGAGCAGCGCATTCGTAATGCGAAGGTCGGGAGTTCGACTCTCTTCACCGGCACCATTTCTCGGAGGCCCGCCTTGTGCGGGCCTCCTGCTTTCCGGGCGCGGCACGCGGCCGGCTACCATTGCCCGACCTCTCCGGATGGAAATGGAGTGACCCGATGAGCTGGTCGAGCCGAGTGGCGGGCGCGTGGCTGGCCGTGCTGTGCCTTCTGCCGGCCGGCGCGCCGGTGGTCGCCGCGCCCGACGCCGCCGCGGCGCGCCCCTGGCGCGTCGGCGTGGTGCGCGAGTGGCTGCCCATCGACGGCATCGACGCGCGCGGCCGCCACACCGGCGCCTCGGCCGACATCCTCGCCGCCGCCGCGGCCTCGCTCGGCCGCGGCATCGAGGCGGTGCCCTTCGACGACTACGACCACGCCGTCGCCGCGGCGCGCGCCGGCGAGGTCGACCTGCTCAGCTCGGTCTCGCGCACGCCGCAGCGCGAGGCGGCGCTGCACTTCACGCAGACCGTGCTGCGCCTGCCGGTGGCCTACATCACGCGCCGCGACACGACGGATTTCTCCGAGGCCAACGACTTCGGCGGCCGCACCGTCGCGGTCGAGCGCGGCTACCCGGCGCAGGGCATGCTGCGCGAGCGCTTCCCGGCGGTGCGGCGGCTCGAGGTCGACAGCACCGCCGAGGCGCTGCGCGCCGTCGCCGACGGCCGCGCCGACGTCTACCGCGGCACGCTCGCGCCGGCGCACTACGTGATCGAACGCGAGCAGCTCGCCAACCTGCGCGTGCTCGGCACGCCGCGCCTGGAGGACGCCGACCTCGCCTTCGCCGCGGGCGACGCGCAACTGGCCGAGGCGCTCGACGGCGCGCTGCGCGCGCTCGGCCCGGCGCGCATCGCCGAGATGCAGCGGCGCTGGCAGCCGGCCTACCTGGCGCTGGCACCGGCGGCGCCGGCCATCGCCTCGGCCGGGCCGCCGCCGGCCGTCGGCGAACTGCGCGTGACCTACGACGCCAGCTTCGCGCCGATCACCCACACCAAGGCCGACGGCGGCGCGGACGGGCTGGCCATCGAGGTGTTCCGGCGCAGCGCCGCGGCGGCCGGCTTGCCCTACCGCTTCGCCGCGAAGCCGAGCTTCGCCGCGGCGATCCAGGCGCTGCGCAGCGGCGAGGCCGACGTGGTGGTGGCCGCGGTGCGCACGCCCGAGCGGCTGCGCGACGGGCTGTTCGTCGGCCCCTACTACAGCACGCCGTCGGCCATCATCAGCCGGCTCGACGGCGGCTGGCCGACGCTCAGCTCGCTGGCCGGGCGCACGCTGGCGATCGACGAGGAGCACTACCTGATCCCGGCGATCGTCCGCGAGGCGCCGGCGGTGCGGCTGAACGTCGTGCCGACCGCCACCGCCGTGCTCGCCGCCGTCGCGGCCGGGCAGGCCGATGCGGGCATCACCAACGTCGAGGTCGCCGCCGGGCTGGTGGCGACGCGCTATGTCGGGCAGTTGCAGGTCTCCGGCTTCGTCGAGAACAACCCCAGCGAGCTGTACTTCATGGTCGCCCCCGGGCGCCGCGAGCTGGCCGCCGCGCTGGATGCCGGCTTCGCGCGCATCCCCGAGAACGAGCGCCGCATGCTCGCCAACTCGCTGCTGCGCACCAACATCCACGTCGGCGTCGACTGGCGGCCGGTGGCGCTGGTGGTGGTGCCGCTGCTGGTCGGGCTGACGGTGTTGTGGCTGAGCTCGGCCTGGTCGGCGCGCCGCCTGCGCGCCTCGCAGAACGCGCTGCGCGAGGAGCGCGACCGCGCCAACGCCGAGGCGCGCGCCCGCGCCGACTTCGTCGCCGACATGAGCCACGAGGTGCGCACGCCGCTGGTGGCGCTGACCGCCGGGCTGCGCCTGCTCGACCGGCAGCCGACGCTGCCGGCCGCCGCGCGCCGCGTGCTGGACCCGCTGCTGGCCTCGGCGCATCGCCTCGTCGAGCTGCTCAACACGCTGCTCGACATGGCGCGGCTGGAGGCCGGCAGGCTCGAGATCGTTCCCGAGCCGGCCGATGCCGCCCGGCTGATCACCGGCATCGCCAGCGCCTTCGAGCCGCTGGCCGCCGCCAAGGGCGTGGCGCTGCATGTGCACGTCGACCCGCCGCTGCCGCTGCTGATGCTCGACCCGCAGCGCACGCAGCAGGTGGTCAACAACCTGGTGGCCAACGCCGTCAAGTTCACCGAACACGGCGAGGTCGAGGTCACGCTGCACGGCCGCGCGCTGGGCGAGGCACTCTGGGAGCTGACGCTGTCGGTGCGCGACACCGGCCCGGGCATGAGCGCGGCGGTGCGCGAGAGCCTGTTCGGCCGCTTCGTGCAGGCCCCCGGCGTCGAGCGCCGCAACGGCGGCAGCGGGCTCGGGCTGGCGATCGCGCAGCAGCTCGTCGAGCGCGCCGACGGCCGCATCAGCGTGCGCAGCGATCCGGGCCAGGGCAGCGAGTTCGTCGTCGTGATCCGCACCCGCGAGGCGCGCGCCCTGCCCTCGGCCGCGGCCGGCCGCGCGGCGCCCGGCCTGCTGCTGGTGGACGACGACGCGGTCAACCTGCTGGTGTTCGCCGAGCAGTTGCGCGCGCGCGGCTTCAGCGTCGAGACGGCGCACGGCGCCGACGCGGCGCGCGCGCTGCTCGCGCAGCGCGAGTTCGACGTGCTGGTGACCGACTTCAACATGGGCCCGGGCGCCTCGGGCACCGAACTGGTGGCCGACGTGATGCAGCGGCGCCGCGAAGGCCAGGGCGGCCGCGCGATGCGCATCTTCGTGCTGTCCGGCGACGAAGCGCCCGAGCCACTGCCCGCCGGCGTCGACGCCTGGCTGAGCAAGCCGCGCCACGCCGACGACCGCGCCTGGCTGCAGAACCTGGAGCGCAGCGTGGCGGGGGAGCTGCCCGCCTGAGGCTCCGGCCCATGGACGACAACACCAGCGGCAAGCTGCTCTTCATCGTGCTGGCCGTGGCACTGCTGTCGGTCATCGCGGCCTGGCTGATGGCGCGCAGCTACCGCGCCGCGATGAAGCGGCTGATGAGCCTGCCAAGCGGCGGCGCCGACGCAGCCACCGACACCGGCCCCGCTGCGCTCACGGCGCGGGCGCCGCCGGCGCCCGTCACGCTGGACGACAACCGCCGCACCATGTGGCGCATCGCCGCGCTGCTGATGCTGATGTCGGCGCTGATCTCGCTGACGGGATCATGGCTGTTCCTCGGTGTCGTGATGGCGCGGGAGAACCTGCTGGCGCCAGCGCGGCTGGCCACGCTCACGGCCTTGAACCTCTGGCCGGTGATCCCGGCGCTCGGGCTGCTGTGGCGCTGGTCGCGTTGGCGCGTCGCCGCGGCGCTCGCGCTGTGGTTCGCCGGCGCCGTTGCGCTGCTCTTCTGGCGCGCCGTCGAGTCGCAGCCGCTTCCCCTGGTGCTCGGCTATCTGGTCGCCGAGATCGGCGCGCCGATGCTGCTGATCGGCGCCCTGTGCCTGGGCGGCGCCACGCGCGCCATCGCGCCCTGGCTGCTGCCGCTGTTCGTGCTGCTGGTGGCCGGTTCGGTGGCCGGCGCCGATGCGCTGGCCTGGATCGTCGCGAACCGGCCGCAGTGGCTGGCGGCGCTGCCCGAGGCGATCGGCGCCGAGCCGGTGCTGCTGTTCTTCGTGCTCGCGCCCTGGCTCGTCGCCTGGTGGCCCGCCCGGTGGCTGGGGCGCGCGCTGGCCGCCGCGTACACGCGGCGCTGGCTGTCCGAACTGATGGTGCTGTTCACCGCCGTGTGGGGCATCGTGCTGCTGCTGACCGCGCTGGGCGCCTGGAGCGCCCTGGGCGCGGCCGCGCTGCTGATGCTGCTGCCGCTGGCCTGGATTCCCGTCGTGCTCGTGCTCGCGGGCCGGCCACGCGGCAGCGGCGGCCGGCCGCCGACGCTGCTGGTGCTGCGCGTGTTCCAGCGCGATGCGCAGGTGCAGGCGCTGTTCGACCACGTCATCGAGCGCTGGCGCGCGAGCGGCAACACCGTCCTGATCGCCGGCACCGACCTGGTCGAGCGCACGCTGGATGCCGGCGACATCTTCGCCTTCCTCGACGGCCGGCTGGGCGAGCGCTTCGTGCGCCGGCCCGCCGACGTGGGCGCGCGCATCGCCGCCTTCGAACTGGCGCCCGATGCCGAGGGGCGGCACCGCGTCAACGAGATCTACTGCCACGACAGCACCTGGCAGCCCGCGCTGGCCGCGCTGGTCGCCGTGAGCGACGTGGTGCTGATGGACCTGCGCAGCTTCAAGGCGCACAACCGCGGCTGCCGTCACGAACTGGGCGTTCTGGCGCGCGCGCCGCGCCTCGCGCGCGTGGTGGTGCTGAGCGACGCCGACACCGCGCTGGCCGAGGCGCGGGCCGACGCGAGCGAGGCGCCGCCGGGGCGCTTCGTGTGGATGGACGGTGCGCGGCGCGGCGCGCTGCTGGCGGCGCTGTTCGTCGACGATACTGCGGCGCATGCCTGACACGCCCTCCCCCGGCGCCGACCTGCGCGGCGCCGCCCGCCTCGCCGCAGACGCCACCGCCGGGCTGGCCGACCTGGTCGAGGCGATGCACGAGCGCATCGCGCGCCTGCCCGGCTCGGGCGCCGCGCTCGACGGCCGCACCGGCGGCATCACCGGCCTGGTCTACAAGACGATCCGCGGCGTCACGCGCGTGGCCGGCGGCAGCGTCGACGCGCTGCTCGGCGTGATCGCGCCGGCGCTGGGCCGCTACGGCGACGGCGCCGAGCGCGACGCGATCGTCGCGGCGCTCAACGGCGTGCTGGGCGACTACCTGGCGGCCAGCGGCAACCCGCTGGTGCAGGCCATGCAACTGCGCTGCGCCGCCGTGCCCGGGCCGCGGGCGCTGGTGCTGCTGCACGGGCTGTGCATGAACGACCGCCAGTGGCTGCGCAACGGCCACGACCACGGCGCCGCGCTGGCGCGCGACCTGGGCTGGACGCCGATCTACCTGCGCTACAACAGCGGCCTTCCGATCGCGGCCAACGGCCTGGCGTTCGCACAGCGGCTCGAAACCCTGCTCGCGGAGTGGCCGGTGCCGCTGCAACGGCTGGCGATCATCGGCCACAGCATGGGCGGGCTGGTGGCGCGCAGCGCGGTCGATGCGGCGATGCGCGCCGGCATGGCCTGGCCGAAGCGGCTCGACGACCTGGTCTTCCTCGGCACGCCACACCACGGCGCGCCGCTGGAGCGCGCCGGCCACTGGGTCGAGACCGTGCTCGGCGCCACGCCCTATGCCACGCCGTTCGCGCGCCTCGGCCGCGTGCGCAGCGCCGGCATCACCGACCTGCGCCACGGCCTGTCAGGGCTGCCGCTGCCCGAGGGCGTGCGCTGCTGCGCCGCAGCGGCCTGCCTGGGCGCGCCCGGCCGGGCGCTGAAGGAGAAGCTGCTCGGCGACGGCCTGGTGCCGCTGGACAGCGCGCTCGGCCGGCACGCCGAAGCCGCGCTCACGCTGGCCTTCGCGCCGGACCGGCAGTGGACGGCCTACGGCACAGGCCACCTCGAGCTGCTCTCCAGCGCCGAGGTCTACGCGCAACTGGAAACCTGGCTGGGCTGAAGCGCCGGCGGCCCCGCGCGCCTCGTGGGAAACGCCGATGCCGCGCCCGGCGCGAAGGCGCACCATCGCGTCGCCCCGTGCCTCAGGAGACCTCTCATGGAAAGGAACAGCAAGCCCTTGTCGAGCGCCGAGCAGGCGCTGCGCGACGCCGCGCTCGAATACCACCGCGCGCCGGTGCGCGGCAAGATCGCCGTCACGCCGACCAAGCCGTTGTCCAACCAGCGCGACCTTTCGCTCGCCTACTCGCCCGGCGTGGCCTACGCGTGCCTGGCCATCGAGGAGAACCCGGCGCTCGCGGCCGACTACACCTCGCGCGGCAACCTGGTCGGCGTGGTCACCAACGGCACCGCGGTGCTGGGCCTGGGCGACATCGGCCCGCTGGCCGGCAAGCCGGTGATGGAGGGCAAGGGCTGCCTGTTCCAGAAGTTCGCCGGCATCGACGTGTTCGACATCGAACTGGCCGAGCGCGACCCCGACAAGCTGGTCGAGATCATCGCCGCGCTCGAACCCACGCTGGGCGGCGTCAACCTCGAGGACATCAAGGCGCCCGAGTGCTTCCTGGTCGAGCGCAAGCTGCGCGAACGCATGAAGATCCCGGTCTTCCACGACGACCAGCACGGCACCGCGATCATCTCGGCCGCCGCGGTGCTCAACGGGCTGGAACTGGTGGGCAAGCGCATCGGGGACATCAAGCTCGCCGTGTCGGGCGCCGGCGCGGCGGCGATCGCCTGCCTCGACCTGCTGGTGGCGCTGGGCGTGAAGCGCGAGAACATCTTCGTGTGCGACTCGCGCGGCGTGATCCACGACCGCCGCGAAGACCGGCTCGACGAATCGAAGCAGCGCTACCGCCAGAAGACCGCCGCGCGCACGCTGGCCGACGTGATGGCCGGCGCCGACGTGGTGCTGGGCTGCTCGGCGGCCGGCGCGATCACGCCGGAGATGGTCGAGACCATGGCCGACAGGCCGATCATCCTCGCGCTGGCCAACCCCGAGCCGGAGATCCGCCCCGAGCTGGCGCGCGCCGCGCGGCCCGACTGCATCATCGCCACCGGCCGCTCGGACTATCCGAACCAGGTCAACAACGTGCTGTGCTTCCCGTACATCTTCCGCGGCGCGCTGGACAGCGGCGCGACCACCATCACCGAGGAGATGAAGGTGGCCTGCGTGCGCGAGATCGCCGCGCTGGCCAAGGCCGAGATCAGCGACGAGGTGGCCTCGGCCTATTCGGGCCGCGAGCTGCGCTTCGGGCCCGACTACATCATCCCGACGCCCTTCGACACGCGGCTGATCCTGCGCATCGCGCCGGCGGTGGCCAAGGCGGCGGCCGATTCGGGCGTGGCGACGCGGCCGATCGCCGACCTGGAGGCCTACCGGCAGTCGCTGACGCGCTTCGTCACCCACACCGGCATGTTCATGCGGCCGGTATTTGCCGCGGCGCGCGCCGAACCGAAGCGCGTGGCCTATGCCGAGGGCGAGGACGAACGCGTGCTGCGCGCCGTGCAGACGGCGCTCGACGAGAAGCTCGTCAAGCCCATCCTGATCGGCCGGCCGGCGGTGATCGCCGCGCGCATCGAGCGCGCCGGTCTGCGCCTGGTGCCGGGGCGCGACGTCGAGGTCGTCAACCCCGAGGACGACGCGCGCTTCCGCCAGTACTGGGAGGCCTACCACCGGCTGAACGCGCGCAACGGCGTGACGGCGGCGATGGCCAAGGCCGCGGTGCGGCGCTCCAACACCACGATCGCCGCGCTGATGATCCACCTCGGCGACGCCGACGCGATGCTGTGCGGCCTGGTGGGTCGCTTCGACGCGCACTTCGCCAACGTGAAGGACGTGATCGGCGCGGCGCCGGGCGCGCGCTGCTGGGCGACGATGAACGCGCTGATGCTCGACAAGCACACGCTGTTCATCGCCGACACCTTCGTCAACGACGACCCGAGCGCCGAACAGCTCGCCGACATCGCCACGATGGCCGTCGACGAGCTGCGCCGCTTCGGCGTGCCGCCCAAGGTGGCCTTCGTGTCGCACTCGATGTACGGCAGCAGCCAGCGGCCCTCGGCGCTGAAGATGCGCGCCGCGCGCGACCTGTTCGTGCGGCGCCACCCCGACATCCCGGCCGACGGCGAACTGCAGGGCGACGCGGTGTTCAACGAGGACCTGCGCAACGCCATGGTGCCCGACGCCACGCTGGCCGGCGCGGCCAACGTGCTGATCCTGCCCAACCTGGACGCCGCCAACATCCTCTTCAACGTGCTGAAGGTGACCAGCGGCAAGGGCGTGACGGTCGGGCCCGTGCTGCTCGGTGCGAAGGCGCCGGTGCACATCCTCAACCCGGCGGCGACGGTGCGCCGCGTCGTCAACATGACGGCGCTGGCGGTGGCCGACGCGGTGGCGCGCGCGCGGGCCTGAGCCGGCCCGCCCGCCGGCTCAGCCGCCGCAGCGGCCGGCGATGAAGGCCTGCACCGCCTGCGCGAACGCCTGCGGCTGCTCGAGCACGCCGATGTGCGCCGATTCGATGCCGAGCAGCTCGGCGCCGGCGATGCGCGCGGCGATCGCCTCCGACATCGCCGGCGGCGCGCCGGCATCGTGCGCGCCGGCGATCACCAGCGCGGGCGTCTTCACCGCGGCGAGGCGGTCCAGCCAGTCGACCGAGGCCACCGCCTGCGCGCAGGCGACGTAGCCGGCAGGGTTGGTGCGCAGCAGCGCCTGCCGCGTGCGCTCCACCACCTCGGGCCGCGCGGCGCGGAAGGCGGGCGTGAACCAGCGCTCCATCGTCACCTCGGCGATCGCGGCCAGGCCCTCGCGTTCGATCAGCGCGATGCGCTGCGCCCACATCGCGCGCGCCTCGTCGGGGTAGCGCGCGCTGCTGTGCGCGATCACCGCGCCGCGCAGCAGCCCGGGGTGGCGCACGGCCAGCCCCTGCGCCACCATGCCGCCCATCGAGATGCCGACGAACACCACCGGGCCGCGGCCCCATTCGCGGACCAGGCGCGCGGCGTCGTCCACCAGCGCGTCCATCGAATAGGGCCCGGCCGGCGCGGCCGAGCCGCCGTGGCCGCGCTGGTCGTAGCGCAGCACCTCGCAGCCGGCGGCGGCCAGCGTCGCGGCGAGTTCGTCCCACAGGTGCAGGTCGGCGCCCAGCGCGTGGGCCAGCAGCACCGGCACGCCCTGCCCCTGGATCGCCACGCGCAGTTGCGGCGCGCTGAAGGTGTGGTGCACGGCCGCGCGCACGCCCGGCGTCAGCGGCGCGGCCGGCGGCAGCCTGCCTTCGTCGCGCAGAATCTGCGTCGTGATCTTGAAGGCGGTGTTGGCGGCCGGCACGCCGCAGTAGATCGCGCCTTGCATCAGCGTCTCGCGGATCTTCTCCAGCGGCACGCCGGCGCGCACCGTGGCCTTGCAGTGCAGCTCGAATTCCTCCCAGCGCGCCGCGGCCATCGTCATGCCGAGCACCAGCAGCCGTCGCGTCACCACGTCGAGACCCGGGCGGCCCCAGATGTCGAGCCAGGCGTGGCGCGTCACCAGGTCCTGGAAATCGGCGTTGAACTGCGTGGTGCCGCCCAGCGAGCGATCGACCCACTCGTCGCCCAGCACCGCGCGGCGGTTCGCCGCGCCGCGCTCGAAATCGTCACTGCGCTGCATGCCCGCCCCCTTCGTCCTGCGCGCGCGCCGGCAGCGCGCTGACCATCACCTTGTCGACGCGCTTGCCGTCCATGTCCACCACCTCGAAGCGCAGGCCGTCCCACTCGACGCTGTCGGCCACGTGCGGCAGCCGGCCGAGCAGCAGCATGATCATGCCGGCCAGCGTGTTGTAGCGGCCGCGGTCTTCCTCGGGCAGCTCTTTCAGTTCGAGGCGGTCTTTCAGCTCGGGCACCGGGATCAGGCCGTCGAACAGCCAGCTTCCGTCGTCGCGCCGCACCGCCCAGGCATCGCCCGGCTCGGCGGTGGTGAACTCGCCGGTGATGGCCTCCAGCACGTCGAGCACGGTGATCATGCCCTGCACCGCGCCGTACTCGTCGACCACGAAGACGATCTGCGTCGACGAGGCCTTGAAGTGCTCGAGCAGTTCCATGCCGGAGAGCGTCTCGGGCACGAACACCGGCGCCTCCAGGCTGTCGGCCAGCGACAGCTCGCGGCCCTCCATCGCCTGGCGCAGCAGCCGCGGCGCGCTGACCACGCCTATCACCTCGTCGAGCCCGCCGCGGCACACCGGATAGCGCGTGTGGCCCTCCTGCGCCAGCACGGCGAGCAGTTCCGCGCGCGTGGCGTTCACGTCGATCCAGACGATCTCGGCGCGCGGGATCATCATCGAGCCGACCTGCCGGTCGTCGAGGCGGAACACGTTGCGCACCATCTGGTGCTCCTGCGCCTCGATCACGCCGGCGTCGACGCCCTCGACCAGGCTGGCGGCGATCTCCTCCTCGGTCACCGAGCGATCGGGCACGGCGCGGATGCCGAGCAGGCGCAGCGTGCCCTCGGTGCAGAACGACAGCAGCTTGACGAAGGGCCGCGTCGCGATCGACAGCCACTCCATGGGCCGCGCCACCAGCCGCGCCACCGCCTCGGGGTACATCTGGCCGAGGCGCTTGGGCACCAGCTCGCCGAAGATGATGGTCAGGAAAGTGATCACCACCACCACCATCGCCGTCGCGGTGATGTCGGCGGCGCGGTCGTGGATGGCGAAGGTCTCGTGCAGCCAGGTGGCGAACGGCGCCGAGAAGGCCGCGTCGCCGACGATGCCGTTGAGCACGCCGATCGAGGTGATTCCGATCTGCACCACCGAGAGGAACTTGGTCGGGTGCTCGTGCAGTTCCATCGCGCGCCGCGCGCCGGCATCGCCGGACTCCACCATCACCTGCAGCCGCGCCTTGCGAGCGGCCGTCAGCGCCATCTCGGACATGGCGAACAGGCCGTTGAGCAGGATCAGGAAGATCAGAAGGGCAACGTCCATGCAGGGCGTTTGCGTGCGATGTGCGGGCGCATTCGGCGGTGGTGGAACAGCCAGCGTAGCAGAATCGCCCGCATGATCTACCTCATCGGTGATGTGCAGGGCTGCTGCGACGCCTTCGAGCGGCTGCTGGCGGCGATCGGCTTCTCGCCCTCGCGCGACCGGCTGGTGGTGCTGGGCGACCTGGTCAACCGCGGGCCGGCCTCGCTGGCCACGCTGCGCCGCCTGCGCGCGCTGGGCGACGCCGCCACCTGCCTGCTCGGCAACCACGACCTGCACCTGCTCGCCGTGGCCTGCGGCGGACACAAGACACGCCGCAGCGACACGCTGGCCGAGGTGCTGGCCGCGCCCGACCGCGACGCCTGGCTGGACTGGCTGCGCCAGCGCCGCATGGCGGTGATGGAGGCCGGCTGGCTGTGCCTGCACGCCGGCGTGGTGCCGCAATGGGATCTCGAACAGACGCTGGCCTGCGCCGCCGAGGTGGAGGCGATGCTGCGCGGCGACGCGCTGGGCGAGTTCCTGCACACGATGTACGCCGACGAGCCGCGCCGCTGGGACCCGGCGCTCGCCGGCAACGACCGGCTGCGCTTCATCATCAACGTGCTGACGCGCACCCGTTTCGTCGATGCAAGCGGCGCGCTCGAGCTGAAGAGCAAGGAAGGCGCCGGCGGCGCGCCGCCGGGCTGCACGCCGTGGTTCGAGGCGCCGGGGCGGCGCACGCAGGGCGTGCCGATCGCCTTCGGCCACTGGTCGACACTCGGCCTCGTCAACCGGCCCGACCTGCTGGCGCTGGACACCGGCTGCGTGTGGGGCGGCGCGCTGACCGCTGTGCGTGTGGACGGCGGACGGCGCGAGGTGGTGCAGGTGGCGTGCGAGCAGGCGCAGGCGCCGGGGTGAGACAATCCGCGCCTTCGCGGAAGAGTGGCAGAGTGGTCGATTGCACCGGTCTTGAAAACCGGCAACGGGCAACCGTTCGTGGGTTCGAATCCCACCTCTTCCGCCAGGATTGCCGGCGCCGACTGCTCGTCCTTGCGCGCCTAGCTGCACAAGGGTGATTTGCCGGTGCGTTCCCGAACCTCGGCGCTGGCATCGATCTGCGCTTGCACGCTCTTGGCGTCGAGTTGGAAGTTCCTGCGTCGTCGGCGCATGGGCTCCTCGACCACGGTATCGCTGCGATCGCATGCAACCACCCACCGCTCGCCGACACGCGATATCAGCGTGACGTTTTCCAGCAGGCAGTTGTCGCCGGCCGGCTTGGCCGCCACGCGGAGCATCCGCACCGCGGCGCAGGCCTTGCCGTCGAGGGCCAGGGTCGTGTTGCCGACTCGCACCGTCGACAAGCTCATCAGGCCGTCGAGCAGCCGCGCCGACGATCCGAGCAACGTCAAAAGCAGGAGCAGCGAACAGAGCCCCACCGCGGCCAACATGCCGATGGCGCGCGAGCCCTTGAAGTGCTGACACACACCCAGTCCGATGCTGTTCACGGCGATGACGACCAACAATCCGCCCGTCAACAGCCCCCACATGACGGGCGCGCGGTCGTCGTGCCGGAAGTCCGAAGTCGTCAGCAGGAGGATGAACAGCCATAGCTGGTAGAGGCTCACTGCTCCATAGGCAAGCACGAAGAAGAACTGAAGCCACGACCTGCTTCTGCCGGTCCGGTTGTCTGCCTCCGGAATCGAAGGCCTCATGTAGTGCCAGCACAGGATCAGGACTGCCAGGGCCGTGGCAAGCCTCGAACCCCATCGCACCGCTTCGCCAGCAAAGATGTCCGGCAGGCTCCAGGCAATCAGCCATACCCACACCGCAGCGCAAGTCACTCCGGCAAAGAGCAGCAATCGACCCCGCTGCTGCACGAGCGTCAGGACCTTGCCGTCGGAACGGTACTGAAACCAGCGCAGAAGGCATCCGCTGGGGTCCTCTCGCTGAAACAACAGGGTGATCGCTGGCGGCGTCACCCACAGAACCAGGAACATCAGAGCGGTGAACAGCGCGACCACGGCAACCACGAGGGCCAGGGCGCCGAGACTCGACAGGCTGTCCAACGGCATGGCGCCCGACTTGATGAAGTAGACGCAGGTGATCAGCAGACCCGCAAGCGTGCTGAACTTCGTCATCGGCTGACCATATTCGGCGAGGATTTCTCGCGCCTGGGCCAGCACCGGAAGTTCGCTTTTCTTCGAAGCGTCGTCCATGAGTCTCTTCCGCTCCCTCTCGGCTACGGTGCCTGCCGGCGAACCTCCACCGTCACGTGCACCAATTCCTCATGCACCGCGAGCAGCTTGCGGAAGTACTCCGGCCCGACATCGGCTGAAGTCATCACGGCCAGGATGCAGGCGTACTTCCCCTTGCCGACGCGCCAGACGTGCAGGTCGGCGATCTCGGCCGCGGCCTCGCCCGCCGCGAGCGCCTCGCGGATCTCCTCGACCACCGGCGCGTCCATCTCGGCGTCCAGCAGCACGCGGCCGGCCTCGCGCAGCAGGCCCCCGGCCCACACCGCCACCAGCATCGCGCCGGCGATGCCCATCAGCGGGTCGAGCCAGTCGGCGCCCCACAGCATGCCGCCGAACAGCGCCACGATGGCCAGCACCGAGGTCGCCGCGTCCGCCACCACGTGCAGGTAGGCGGAGCGCAGGTTGAGGTCGTCGTGGTGGTGGTGCCCGTGGCCATGGCCGTGCCCGTCCTTCAGCAGCCACGCGCAGGCCAGGTTGACGGCCAGCCCGATCACGGCGACGCTGATCGCCTCGCCGTAGCGGATGGGCAGGGGCTCGACCAGGCGCTCGATGGACTGCCACAGCATCAGCACGGCCACCGCGACGAGCAGCAGCGCGCTGGTGTAACCGCCCAGCACCTCGATCTTCCAGGTGCCGAAGGCGAAGCGCCGGTCGTGCGCGAGGCGCCGCGCCGCCAGGTAGGCCAGCGCCGAGAGGCCGAGCGCCAGCACGTGCGAGCTCATGTGCCAGCCGTCGGCGAGCAGCGCCATCGAGTTGAAGGCGATGCCGCAGACGATCTCGACCACCATCATCGCGGCCGCCAGCAGCACCGCGCGGCGCGTGTTGCGCTCGGCGAGCGGGTCCGCGTCGGCGAAGTCGTGGCTGTGCCGTGGTTCGGCGACGGTGTGGATCGGTGTCGTGTTCATATACTGCACCCCAGTATATTGCGACACGAAGGAGATGCCATGGCCCACACGATTCACCACCGCAAGCCGCTGCTGGCGCGCGTGCGCCGCATCAAGGGGCAGGCCGAGGCGCTGGAGCGCGCGCTCGATGCGCAGGTCGACTGCGCCGCCGTGCTGCAGCAGATCGCCGCGATCCGCGGCGCCGTCGACGGGCTGATGGCCGAGGTGCTGGAAGGCCACGTGCGCGAGCACCTGGGCCGCGCGGACGCCTCGGCGCGCGAGCGCGCCGACGATGTCGAGCAGGTGGTGCGCGCGCTGCGCTCCTACCTGCGCTGATGCGCCCCGCCGCGCACCGTATGCTCGCCCGATGACGAGCACCGCACCGATCCCCGCGCGCCGCCCCAAGGACGTTTCCATCCACGGCGAGACGCGCATCGACGACTGGCACTGGCTGCGCGAGCGCGACGACCCCGAGGTCATCGCCCACCTGAAGGCCGAGAACGCCCACACCGAGGCCTGGTTCGCGCCGCACGCGGCCTTGAAGCAGCGGCTCTACGACGAGATGCTGGCGCGCATCCAGGAAGACGACGACGAGCTGCCCTGGCGCAAGAACGGCTGGTGGCACTGGAGCCGCACCGCGAAGGGCCGCCAGTACGAGACCTGGCTGCGCCGGCGCGATGTGGCCGGCGCGGCCGAGGAGGTGATGCTCGACCTGAACGCGCTCGCCGAGGGCAAGCCCTTTCTGCAACTCGGCGCGCTGGAGCTCAGCCCCGACAACACGCTGCTCGCCTACTCGCTCGACGAGACCGGCGCGCTCGACCACACGCTGCGCGTGCGCGAGCTCGCCACGGGCGCCGACCTGCCGGTGGCGATCGAGAAGACCGAAGACGCCGCCTGGGGCAACGACAGCCGCACGCTCTACTACCTCAGCAAGGACGAGGCCCGGCGCACGCACCGCGTCTGGCGGCATCGCCTCGGCGCCGGCACGCCCGACGAGCTGTTGTACGAAGAATCCGACGAGCTGTTCTGGCTCGGCCTGGGCAAGACGCGCGACGAGCGCTTCATCGTGATCTCGTCGGCCAGCAAGGACACCACCGAGCTGCGCGTCGTCGCCGCCGACGATCCGGCCGCGGCGCCGCGCATCGTGCTGCCGCGCCGGCGCGGCATCGAGATGTCGCTCGACCACCGGCACGGGCGCTTCTACCTTCTCGTCAACGACAGCGGGCGCAACTTCCGCCTCGTCGAGACCGATGCCGACGCGCCATCGCTGCAGACCGCGCGCGAACTGATCGCGCAGCGCGACGACGTGATGCTGGAAGACGTGGACCTGTTCGAGCGCTGGATGGTGGTGCAGGAACGCGAGCTGGGCACGCTCAAGCTGCGCGTCTTCGAGCTGGCGGATGACCGGATCGGGCGCGACTGGCACATCCCCTTCGACGAGACGGTCTACAGCGCCGGCGGCCAGGTCAACGAGGAGTTCGACAGCGAGGTCTACCGCGTCGCCTACACCTCGATGGTGACGCCCTACTCCATCATCGACGTCGACCTGCGCAGCGGCCGGCGCACGCTGAAGAAGCGCCAGCCGGTGCTCGGCGGCTACGACCCGGCGCGGTACGACAGCACGCAGATCCTGGCGCACGCGGCCGACGGCACCGAGGTGCCGGTGTCGCTGGTGTGGCGGCGCGATCTGCGGGATCTGCGCCGGGGCCAAGCCCAGCCGCTGCTGATGTACGGCTACGGCGCCTACGGCATTGCCGTCGATCCGTACTTCTCGTCGTCACGCCTGAGCCTGCTCGACCGCGGCGTCGTGTTCGCGATCGCCCACGTGCGCGGCGGCGGCGACCGCGGCCGGCGCTGGTACGACGACGGCAAGCTGGCCGCCAAGCCGAACAGCTTCAGCGACTTCGTCGCCTGCGCCGAGGCGCTGGTGGCGCAGGGCTGGACCACGCCGGCGCAGCTCATCGTCGAAGGCGGCAGCGCCGGCGGGCTGCTGGTGGCGGCGGCGAACCTGCGGCCGGATCTGTTCCGCGCCGTGGTGGCCGAGGTGCCCTTCGTCGACGTGATCAACACCATGCTCGACGAGACGCTGCCGCTGACGGTGGGCGAGTTCCTCGAATGGGGCAACCCCAAGCTGCCGGCCGACTACGCGGTGATGCGCCGCTACTCGCCCTACGACAACCTGCGCGCGGCAGCCTACCCGGCGATGTACCTGCGCGCCGGGCTGAACGACAGCCAGGTGCCGTGCTGGGAGGCCGCCAAGTACGCGGCGAAGCTGCGCTCGCTGAAGACCGACGACGAGCCGGTGCTGCTGTCCGTCAACCTCGACGCCGGCCACGGCGGCGCCTCGGGCCGCTACGACGCGCTGGCCGAGCGCGCCGAAGTCGTGACCTTCATGCTCGCGATCTGGGGGCTCGCCGGCCCGGCTACTGGAGCCGCAGCGCCTTGAGGCGTTCGAGCTTGCCGGCATAGAGCTCGCGCTCGGCCGCGCGCGTGCTGGCCTGCATCGCCAGGCCGAGCTGGCGCCGCGCCTCCTTCACGTCGCCCAGCCCGTAGCTCGCCAGCGCCAGGCCGAAGTGGAACTCGTGGTGGTAGGCGGCGCGTTCGATCTCCTTCTCGAACATCGCCTTGGCCCGCGCGTAGTCGCGCCGCTGCATCGCGTCGAGGCCGAGCTGGAAGAAGTGGTAGGGCGGTTCGGGCTCGATGCGCGCCAGGCGCCGCTGCACGGCGGCGGCATCGTCCGCGCGGCCCTGCTTCGTGTAGGCGTTGGCGAGGTTGGACAGCACCGCCACGTTGGCCGGCTCCAGCGCCAGCAGTTGCTCCAGCACGCGGGCGGCCTGCGCGAACGCGCCGCGCCGCTGGTAGACCACCGCCAGCGTGTTGCGCGCGCGCAGGAAGGTCGCGTCGGCCGCGATGGCCGCGCGCGCGAACCAGTAGGCGTCGTCCACCGCGCCGGCGGCCAGCGACTCGGCGGCGCGGTTGTTCATGTACATCGCCAGCAGCGTGGCCTCGGTGATGCCGCGCGAATACTGCTTCTGGCCGGGCTGCGGCGGCTCGAAGTCGATCAGCATCGCCTCGGCGATGTCGAAGCGCATGCGTTCGTCGCCGCCCGGGTGGCGCAGCGTCAGGTTGACGTGGCCGCTGCTGACCAGCAGGTCGCCGCTGCGGCCCCAGCCGGCGTCGGTGTGCACGCTGTGGAACTGCACCGGCAGGCCGAGGTGGCGCGCCAGCGCGGCGCTCATGATCACCAGCGACAGGCAGTTGCCGCTGCGCGCCTCGAAGGCCTCGGCGGCGCTGCGGGTGCGCTGCGCGTCGTAGTCCAGGCGCAGCCGGTCCGGCGCATACAGCGCGTCGATCAGCGCGGCGCGCGCGCCCTTGCGGCGCACCTCGCGCGCCAGGTCTTCGTCGAGGTAGCGCCGCATCGCATCGGACAGCGCGAACACCGCGCCCGCATCCACGGGCTGCGCGGGCGGGGCGAACAGCGTGTCGTCGAACAGGCCCTCGGCGGGCGGCGCGGGGGCGGCGCAGGCGGCCAGCCAGAACGTGGCGGCGAGGGCGAGGATGCGATGCAGCGAGCGCGTCATGAGCGTCTCCCGCGCGGCGGGGCCGCGCCAGGCGCTCACCTTACTCCGTTCGGAGCCGTCTCAGCGTGCGGGGGATTCCGCGCTGTTGTCCAGCGGAACGTGGCCGGTCCAGCTCCGCTCCATCTCGTCGAACAGCGAGTGCGAGGCTTCGATCACTTCCAGGCTGCCGGGGCGCGTCTCGGTGTCCTCGTCGATCTCGAGGGCGCGGCCGCGCACTTCCACCGTCTCGGCGATGCGCGCGCGCAGGCAGGCCAGGGCCTCGCTGGGCGCGCCCTGCAAGAGCAGGTCGAACTGCTCCAGCGCCTTGCGCAGCACCGGCACCGGGATCTCGAGCTTGAGCGCGCGGCTGCCGAAGCGGCCGATCTGCGCCTCGGTGAAGGCCAGGTGCCGCATCAGCTGGCGCGTCTCGGGGTGGCGGCGCAGCAGCTCGCCCAGTTCGGCGTGGCCGCGGCGCAGCATCTCGCCGGCCGACGCGCCGGCGGGCGCCTCGGGGCGGCGTTCGGCCTTGTCGGCCAGCACGACGTGCAGTTGCGCGCCGCGCAGTTCGAGCTTGAGCGGGCGTTGCAGCAATTCGCGCAGCCGATGGGCGGGGCGCGACGCAGCGGAGGAAGCGGTGTTGCGGGAGGCGGCCATGATCGGATGAACGAAGCGACGGCGTCGAGCGTGCCACGGATCGCCCCGCCGTGCGGACGGCGCGGCCCACGATCGTGCGCTTCCACGAAATACTGCGCATGGAAGGGGCCGGACCGCGACAGCGCCCGGTGCGCGCCTATCCCTCTTTCAAGCGTGAAATCGTGCCGCTTCTCGATCGACCCGGCGCCGGCGCGCAAGGCTACGCTGGGCGCGTTTCCAACCCTTCGTTCGCCGCACGCGGCCGTGGCCATGCTGGACATCAATTTCATCGGCGCGCTGACCGTCTCCGCACTGCTGCTGGCCTGGGTCTGGGCGCGCCGCCGCGGCAGCCGGCCGTCGGGCAAGCGCAAGAACGGCAAGAGCGGCAAGGCGGCGCAGGCCGATGCGCCGCTCGACACCGTGCAGGCATGGACGCCGCAGGCGGTGCGTGTGCTGACGCTGCCCGAGCGCCAGGCCTACGACCTGATGCGCCGGGCCATGCCGAACCGGCTGGTGCTGGCGCAGGTGCCGCTGGCGCGTTTCATCAGCGTGCCGACGCGCCACTCGTACAGCGACTGGCTGACGCGCGTCGGCCGGCTGACGGTCGACCTGCTGGTGTGTGACAAGAGCTCACGGGTGGTGGCGGTGGTCGACATCCGCACCGGTGGCCAGTCCGAGCGCAGCATCCGCCGCCACGAGCGCATGACGCAGGTGCTGCAGGCCGCCGGCGTGCGCGTGCTGCAATGGAATGCCGAGGCGCTTCCGAGCCCGGCCGAAGTGCGCGCCCTCTTCCGCGAGCAGGGCGCGGAAGCCGAGGAGGACACGCTCGGCCCGCACGGCAAGCGCATGCTGCCGGTGCCCGAGATGGTGGAGGTGATCAGCGAGGGCGACGCCTTCGCGGCGGCGATGCCGCAGCTCGAACCGGTGTCGTCGGACTACTTCGACGACCTCGACGCGCTCGCGCCGCGCGGCGCGGCGCCGCGCGGCTGAACGCTACACGCGGCTACACCGGCTACGCCGGGCTACACGGCATCGCTCCGCACGCTGGCAGCATCCACGCCGCATGAACAAGCAGGGCACCATCGTTCGCTGGGACGCCGAGCGCGGCTACGGCTTCGTGCGCGCCGCCGCCGCTGCCACGGTCGAAGCGGACGTGTTCTTCCACATCCGCGACTTCCGCGGCGGCAGCACCGCGCCGAGCGAAGGCTTGCAGGTGCGCTACGAGGAGATCCACGTCGGCGGCAAGGGGCCGCGCGCGATGGCGCTGGCGCCGCTCGACTACGTCGACCCGCGCCGCGGCCTGCCGCCCGAGCTGCCGCGCCGGCGCGACGGCAGCCGGCGCGCGCCGCCGCCGCCCCACGTGCGCGTCGAGATGCGCGTGATGGCGCTGCTGGTGCCGCTGTACCTGGGCGTGCTGGCCTGGGCCGCCTGGACGCAGCGCCTGCCGGTGCCGCTGGCGTTGTCGGTGCCGCTGCTGAGCGTGCTGGCCTTCTACCTCTACTGGCGCGACAAGTTCGCGGCGCAGCGCGGCGCCCGGCGCACGCCCGAAGTGGTGCTGCACGCCGCCGGCCTGGTCGGCGGCTGGCCCGGCGCCTGGCTGGCGCAGCGCCTGCTGCGCCACAAGTCGGCCAAGCCGTCGTTCCGCAAGGCCTACTGGGTCACGGTGGCGCTGCACTGGGCGGCGCTGGCGCTGTGGCTGGCCGGCGCGCGCTGAGCGCGGCGGCACCCTACTCCTTGTCCAGGCCGAGCAGCGCGTCGCGCAAGTGCGTGTCGGCCGGCGACTCGCCGACCCAGATCTTCAGCACCATCTGGAAGAACTCGTCGTCCCCGACGGGTTCGCCCTGCGGCTTGCCGAGGATGTAGAAGGTCGTGCCCTTGCCCGGCGCGAACTCCATCGCGAAGGATTCGCCCGGCAGCATCTTCGAGCGGCCCGAGAACACCTCGATCAGCCGCATGCTCGCCAGCGCGTGGCGCTGCACGCGGTCCTTGGGCGAGTTGTCGTTCATGCCCTTGATGAACAACCGGCCCAGGTCGGTGCCGGGCAACTCGCGCAGCGCGGTGAACTGCAGCCGCTTCGGCCCTGGCAGCGCCAGCAGCTCGGCGGCGCTGGACACCTTCTTCGTCGTGTACAGGCCCATGTCGTACACCTTGAAGATCGCCCTGAAGCGCGTGCCCGCGCCGTTGAGCTGCAGCGTGCTGCCCTGCACCTCGAGCTTCGGCTCGAACTTGGTGCTGGTGGGCGCGGCCTGCGCGGCGACGGCGATCGTGGCGCCGATCAGCACGGCGGCCAGGCCTTGTCTCGTCGGAATGCGCTGCACGGTGTCTCCTCCAATCGTTGTCGTTGTCCCGCATTATTCCGGGCGGACGCCGCGCGCACCCGTCAAACGCCGGAACAAGCTCACGCCCGCGAGCACCAGCGCGCCGGCGACGACGCCGAGCAGCCCGTTGGCGAGCGCCGACAGCAGCCCGGCCACCGCGCCGAAACCATTCGCCCAGGCCTCGATGGCGTGGTGCAGCGGCGCGATGCCGTGCACCAGGATGCCGCCGCCGACGAGGAACATCGCCGCCGTGCCGGCGATCGACAGCAGCTTCATCAGCCAGGGCGCGGCGTTCAGGATGGCGCGGCCCAGCGCACGCGCCGCGCCGGCCGCGCTGCGCGTCAGCCACAGGCCGAGGTCGTCGAGCTTGACGATGCCGGCGACGACGCCGTAGACGCCCGCCGTCATCAGCAGCGCGATGCCGGCCACCACCACGGCCTGCGTCGCCAGCGGCTCGCCGGCCACGGTGCCGAGCGTGATCGCGATGATCTCGGCCGAGAGGATGAAGTCGGTGCGCACCGCGCCCTTGACCTTGTCCTTCTCCAGCGCCATCAGGTCGACCGAGGGGTCGAGCAGCGCCCGCGACAGCTCGGTCTTGCGCGCCTCGTCCTCGTGCGCGTCGTGCAGCAGCTTGTGGGCGATCTTCTCGAAGCCCTCGAAGCACAGGAAGGCGCCGCCCACCATCAGCAGCGGCGTGATCAGCGCCGGCAGCAAGGCGCTGATGGCCAGCGCCGCCGGCACCAGGATCGCCTTGTTCACCAGCGAGCCCTTGGCCACGGCCCACACCACCGGCAGCTCGCGCTCGGCGCTGACGCCGCTGACCTGCTGCGCGTTCAGCGCGAGATCGTCGCCGAGCACGCCGGCGGTCTTCTTGGCCGCCAGCTTGGACAGCACGGCCACGTCGTCGAGCACGCTGGCGATGTCGTCGAGCAGGGCGAGCAGGCTGGTGGCCATGGGGGATCGAGCAGCGTGGATAGGGATGGGCGGCGGCGCCGCGAGCGTGCATCGTAGCCGCGTTGCGCCACCCGCCGATGCGCACCACAATCGCACGCCCCTTCGAGCCTCCGTTTCGCTGCGTCCCGTGAAGCTGTTCGTCTCTTATTCGTCCGACCAGAAAGACCTGGCCGAGCGCCTGCGCCTGGCGCTCGAAGCCGAAGGCCACGACGTCTTCACCGACCGCGCCGAACTGAAGGAAGGCGAGCCCTACCACGAGATGCTTCGCGAGGCCATCGCGGCGGCCGACGCGATGGTGTTCCTGATCACGCCGCGCGCCATCCGCCCGGGCAGCTACGCGCTGTCCGAGCTGGACATCGCGCAGCGCCGCTGGCGCCGCCCCGGCGGCCACGTGCTGCCGGTGCTGGCGCAGCCCACGCCGATCGAGGACATCCCACCCTACCTGCGCGCGGTAACGCTGCTGAGCCCCAAGGGCGACCTGGTGGCCGAGACGGTGGCCGCGGTGGCGCGCCTGCGCAGCCGCATGCCGCTGTGGGGCTGGCTGATCGGCGCGGTGACGCTGGCGCTGCTGGCGGGCGCGCTTTTCATCGTGCAGCAGCGCGTCGAGCAGCAGCGCGCCGCCGAACGCGCGCGGCTCGAACACGAAGCCGCCGAACTCGGCGCGGCGGTGCAGTTGTGCGAAGCGGGCAACCACGCCGTGGCCTGGAAGCAGTTCGAGGCGATGGCCGACAGGCGCCCCGCCGACGACGCGCTGCGCGTCGCCCGCGAGGACTGCGGCATGCGCTGGCTGCGCGAGGCGCGCGTGGCCGGCGACACGGCCAGCTTCGGCGCGCTGGTGGCGCCCATCCAGCCCGTGCTGACGCAGGGCCTGGCGTTTGCCAGCGGCGAACGCCGCGCCGACCTGCAGGCGCACCTGGGCTGGGCCGACTTCCTGCGCGGCCGCGACGGCGGCGCCACGGTCGACCCCGCGGCGCTGTACCGCCGCGCGCTGGCCGACGACGCCGGCAACGTCTACGCCCACACGATGTGGGCCCACTGGCTGGTCTGGCAGACGGGCGCGCTCGACGCCGCGGCGCGCCAACACCTGGAGACGGCCGCCAAGGGCGCGCGCGAACGGCCCTGGCTGCGCCGCATGCAGTTCGCGATCGCCTCGCTGCGCGCCGAGCTGAACGGTTATGCGCTGGAAGTGCTCAACCAGATGCGCGCCGCCGGCGAACAGCCCGACCCCACGCAGCGCGACCTGGTGTGGCGCCGCCTGATCGACTGGGGGCTGCTGGCGCCCGAGCCCGAGCGCGAGCAGTTGCTGAGTTTCCTGAGCCCCGCCGATGCGCTGGCGACGCTGGAATGGCTGTATCCGCAGGAGCAGTTGGTGGCCGAGCGCCGGCCCTTGCTGCGCTTCGCGCTGGCGCTGCTGGGCGCACGCGCCGGCCGGCAGGAAGAGGCGCTGGCCGTGCTGGAGGCGCTGAGCGCCGAGCAGGCCGCCGCGAAGGAAGACACGCGGCTGTCGCGCGCCACGGCGCAGTTGCTCGCCCAGTTGCGCAAGGCACCCGGGCGCTGAGCGCCGCGTGCGGCAGCGTCAGTGGCAGCGCTGCACGGCCGGCGTCGCGTACTCGCGCCCGACGACGGCGCGCGCGTAGAGGTAGTTGCCGCGGGCGCGCTCGCTGAGCGCATCCAGGTCGACATGGCCCTCGGCATCGCAGGGGAAGGCCAGCGCGCGGCCCTCGTTGAACAGCGACTGGAAGCGCAGCTCGTAGCCGCACAGCGCCGTCAGGGGCATCTTGGCAGTGTTCACGTTGCGGTCTCCTGCAACAGCGGTTCACACGACGACAAGGTAGACAGTGCGCGAAGCGCTCGCCAGGGATGTCCGCCGCGATCCTCTGTCTGCCTGCTTCGATGCACTGTGTAGGAAACGCGCCGACAGCGCGACCCGATGACGAGGGGGACCCATCCCCCCAGACGGGCGTGAAGCGCGTCACGCGACGCTCAGGCCACCGTCAGCACCTTGCCCACCGACGCGCCGTCGGTGGCCAGCCGCACCATCAGCGCGGCCAGGTCTTCGCGCGGGATCGCGCGCCAGCCCCAGCGCAGGTTCTCGCCGATGCACACGTCGGTGCCCGAGGGCGCGTGCGACAGCCGCGCGGGACGCAGCACCGTCCAGCGCAGCGCGCTGCCGCGCACCAGTGCCTCCTGGCGCTCCTTGTCGGCCATCACCTCGGGCAGCAGCCAGTGCAGCCAGCGGCCCAGGCCGAGCCTGCCGGCGGCCACCGAGCTGCCGACGCCGGCCGCGCCCATCAGCACGAGGCGCGACACGCCGGCCTCGCCCATCGCCGCGACGAGGTGGCGCGTGGCCCGTGCCGCCTGCGGCGGCGCACGCCGCGCGCCGCGCGCCCCGGGCGATTCGGGCTGGTGGCCGACGGTGCACAGCACCGCGTCGTGGCCGGCCAGCACGCCGTGCAGGCTGTCGGGTTCGAGCGGATCGGCCCGCACCACGTCCAGCGCCTCGTGCGCCAGCGCCCAGCGCGCCGGCTCGGCCACCAGCGCGGTGACGCGGTGCCCCAGCGCGAGCGCCTGGCGCACCGCATGCTGGCCGGTCGCTCCGGCCGCGCCGGCCACCGCGATGCGCGGCCGCTCGTCCCGGGGCGCGCTGGGCGTGCCAGGCGCGAGGCGGTGGGCGAAGCGGTAGGTCATCGTGGCCATCGGGAAGCGGTCTGGGCTGTGGACGAGGCGCGCACTGTGCCGAAACAAGCGCCCGGCGCGAATCCCTACCTCGCGAAAGCCCCTGGCCCGAAGGCTCAAGCCGGCACCAGTTCGTCCTCGTCGCCCACGTCCTCGCCGAGAAAACCGCCGCTCTGGTGCGCCCACAGCCGCGCGTAGATGCCGCCGCGCGCCAGCAGGCTACGGTGGTCGCCCTCCTCGACGATGCGGCCCTTGTCGAGCACGATCAGCCGGTCCATCGCGGCGATGGTCGACAGGCGGTGCGCGATCGCCACCACCGTCTTGCCCTCCATCAGCCGGTACAGGCTCGCCTGGATGGCGGATTCCACCTCGCTGTCGAGCGCGCTGGTGGCCTCGTCGAGCAGCAGGATGGGCGCGTCCTTGAGCATCACGCGCGCGATCGCGATGCGCTGGCGCTGCCCGCCGGAGAGCTTCACGCCGCGCTCGCCGACGTGCGCGTCGTAGCCCTGGCGGCCCTTGGGGTCGGTCAGGCCCTGCACGAACTCGTGCGCCTCGGCGCGCCGCGCCGCCGCGATCATCTGCGCGTCGTCGGCGTCGGGCCGGCCGTAGAGGATGTTGTCGCGCACCGAGCGGTGCAGCAGCGAGGTGTCCTGCGTCACCATGCCGACCTGCGCGCGCAGCGAATCCTGCGTCACGCCGGCGATGTCCTGGCCGTCGATCAGGATGCGGCCGGCCTCGATGTCGTGAAAGCGCAGCAGCAGGTTGACGATGGTCGACTTGCCCGCGCCGGAGCGGCCCACCAGGCCGATCTTCTCGCCCGGACGGATCACGAGCGAGAGCGTCTCGATCACGCGCGGTGCGGCGCTCTGCGCGTCGCGTGCGCGGCCGTAGTCGAAGTCGACCGCCTCGAAGCGGATCTCGCCGCGCGTCACCGCGAGCGGCTGCGCGCCAAGCCGGTCGACCACGCGGTGTGGCCGCGCCAGCGTGTTGATGCCGTCCTGCACCGTGCCGACGTGCTCGAAGAGGGACGCCAGTTCCCACATGATCCAGTGCGAGATGCCGTTCAGGCGCAGCGCCATCGCGGTGGCCGCCGCCACCGCGCCGGCGCCGACCTGGCCGCGTGTCCACAGCCACAGCGCCATCGCGGTGGTGCCGGCCACCAGCGCCATCGACAGCGCATGGTTGACGATCTCGAAGCCGCTGACCAGGCGCATCTGGCCGTGCACCGTGACGAGGAACTCCTCCATCGCCGAGCGCGCGTAGCCGGCCTCGCGCCGCGCGTGCGAGAACAGCTTGACGGTGGCGATGTTGGTGTAGGCGTCGGTGATGCGCCCGGTCATCAGCGAGCGCGCATCGGCCTGCGCCTGCGCCACCTTGGCCAGGCGCGGCACGAAATAGGCGGTGGCGATGCCGTACAGCAGCATCCAGCCGAGGAAGGGCAGCAGCAGCCAGGCGTCGAAGCTGCCCGCCATGATCACCATGGTGACGAAATAGATCACCACGAAGACCAGGATGTCGGCGACCAGAAGCACCACGTCGCGCGCCGCCAGCGCGGTCTGCATCACCTTGGCCGAGACGCGGCCGGCGAACTCGTCCTGGTAGAAGGCCATGCTCTGGCCGAGCATGCGGCGGTGGAAGTTCCAGCGCAGCCGCATCGGGAAGTTGCCCGCCAGCGACTGGTGCTTGATCAGCGTCTGCAAGGCCACCAGCGCCACGCTGGCCGCCAGCACCGCGGCCAGCAGCACGAGCGAAGCGCCGTGCTGGCTGAACAGCGTGGCGGGCGTGGCCTGCGACAGCCAGTCGACCACCTTGCCGAGAAAGCCGAACAGCGCCGCCTCGAACACGCCGATCACCGCGGTGGCGGCCGTCATCAGCGCGATGTGCGGGCGCATGCCCGCGGTGCAGTGCCAGATGAACGCGATCAGGCTGCTGGGCGGCTCGCCGGGCTCGGCATCGGGATGGGGGTCGACGAGACGCTCGAAAAATCGGAACACGCGAAGGCTCTCCGGGTTGGCAGCCGCCGATACTGCCACGCAATCGGGCCGTTCGTGTTCACGACGGCTGCTTGCGCAGCGCGATGGTGACGAGGGCCGAGCAATCCTGCAGCGCGCGCACGCCGTGCGTGACGCCGCCGCGAAGGTACAGCAGTTGCCCGGCGCGCAGGACGTGCGAGCCGTCTTCCACGCCGACCTCCAGCGCACCCTCGATGCACTGGATCGTGATCTCGCCGGGCACGCGGTGCGGCGGCAGCGCCTTGCCCGCCGGCAGCACGAGGCGCATCAGTTCCAGATCCTCGGACTTGAACAGCGCGGCCGTCTTCCCGCTGGCCAGACGAGCGCCCAGCGGCTGGACATCGACCACCTCGCCGGAACGTGCGTGCGGGAGCGCCATGGCGCGAGTATGCGCCGGTGGGTCAATCCACGAAGAAGTCCGGGATGAAGTCGCGGTTGCCCGGCGCCACGCTGTAGCGCTCGAAATCCGTCACGCCGTGCTGCGCCAGCAGCATGTCGTCGATGAAGAAGTTGCCGGTGGTGGTCCTGGCGTCGCTGGTCAGGACGTGCCAGGCCGCGTCGGCCAGGATCTCCGGCTTGCGGCATCTGCCGACCTCGACGCCCGGGATCATCTGCAAGGCCGCGGTGGCGATCGCGGTGCGCGGCCACAGGCTGTTGACGGCGATGCCGTGCTTGCGGAATTCGCCGGCGTGGCCCAGCGTGCATTCGCTCATGCCGTACTTGGCCATCGTGTACGCCACGTGCGGCGCGAACCAGTGCTCGCGCATGGACAGCGGCGGCGACATGTTCAGCACGTGCGGGTTGCGCCCGGCCTGCGCCGAGCGGATCAACTGCGGCAGGCAGGCCTGCGTGCACAGGTAGGTGCCGCGCACGTTGACGCCGAACATCAGGTCGAAGCGTTTCATGGGCGTCGCGTCGGTCGGCGTCAGGCTGATCGCGCTGGCGTTGTTCACCAGGATATCGATGCCGCCGAAGCGCGCCACCGCCTGCTCGACGGAGGCGAGCACGTTGGCCTCGTCGCGGATGTCGGTCTGCAAAGCCAGCGCGCGTCCGCCGGCGGCCTCGATCTCGGCGGCCGCGCTGTGGATGGTGCCGGGCAGCTTGGGGTTGGTCTCGGCCGTCTTGGCGGCGATGACGACGTTGGCGCCGTCGCGCGCCGCGCGCAGCGCGATCGCCAGGCCGATGCCGCGCGAGGCGCCGGTGATGAAGAGGGTCTTGTCCTTCAGGCTCATGGTGCTGTCTCCGTGATCAATCGTCGTGCGATGAAGTGTGCGAGCGCCTCGCCGGTGGCGCGATAGACCGGCTCGCCGGGGTGGAAGCCGTCGTCGGCCATGTGCTCGGGGCCGAGCGCGAGTTCGATGGGCACGTGCGAGACATCCTCGCGCGTCGCCGCCCAGCGCGCCAGCGCCTCGTCGTGGCGGCGCGCGTCGTCGCCCAGCACGCGCCGCAGCGGCTGCGGCAGCAGCGGAAAGCGGTGCAGCGGCGGCAGCGGCGCGAACACCACGTGGCGCACGCCGGCGGACTGGCGCAGCCAGTCGGCCAGCGCGGCGCGCTGGCGCACGGCGCGCGCCGGGCTCACCTGGTCGATCACGTCGTTGACGCCCAGCACCGCCACCGCGATCTGCGCCGGCCCGGCTCGTTCGCGGCGCAGCAGTTCGAGCGCCCGCGCGCTGGTGATGCCGCTTTGCGCGACGAGCCGCCAGTGCACGCGGCGGCGCGCCTCGGCGGCGAGCGCGCGCGTCAGGTGGCCGGCCAGCGCCGCGTCCTGCGTCGCCACGCCGACGCCGGCGGCCGACGAGTCGCCGACGATCAGCAGCGCGAGCCGCTCGCCCTCGCCCACCTGGCCTTGCCGCGCGCCCTCGGCCTCGGGCAAGCGCGGCGCGCGCCGGCGCGTCGCCACCGCCTGCGCCACCAGCAGCGGCGCGAGGGCCAGCTTGAGCGTCAGCGACATGCCCGAAGCGCTCTTCGTCGGGGCTTCAGGAGAACTTCGAGAAATCCGGCTTGCGCTTCTGGAAGAAGGCCTGGAAGGCTTCCATCGCCTCGGGGCTGCGCAGCCGCGCGCCGAACAGTTCGCCTTCGACGGCGATGGTCTTCAGCACCTCGTCGGCGCCGGCGCGGCGCAGCAGCTTCTTGGTCTCGCGCACCGCGCCGGGCGGCAGCGCGTTGAAGCGCTCGGCCACGCGGCGCGCGTGGTTCACCACCTCGCCGGCCGGCAGCACCGCGTTGGCGATGCCCGCCTCCACCGCCTCCGCGGGCGAGAACGGGTCGCCCAGCAGCAGCTTCTCGGCCGCCTTGACGTTGCCGAGCAGGCGCGGCACGACCAGGCTGGAAGCGAACTCCGGCACCAGGCCGAGGCTGACGAAAGGCATCGCCAGGCGCGCCTCGTCGGACACGTAGACCAGGTCGCAGTGCAGCAGCAGCGTCGTGCCGATGCCGATCGCCGCGCCGGTGACGGCGGCCACCACCGGCTTGTCGACGCCCAGCAGCGCGCGCATGAACTGGAACACCGGCGAGTCGGCGTGGCCGCTGCCGCTGCCCGGCGGGCGGCTCATGAAGTCCTCGATGTCGTTGCCGCTGGTGAAGATGCCCGGCTGACCGGTGATCAGCACGGCGCGCACCGCCGCGTCGGCCTGTGCGGCGTTCAGCGCGTCGGCCATCGCCTGGTACATCGCGATCGTCAGCGCGTTCTTCTTCTCGGGCCGCGCGATCTCGATGGTGGCCACGCCGTTCAGCGTGGCGGTCTTGATGCTCATGCGTGTCTCCTCATGCGGGCGGTATCCGTTCGCCCTGAGCTTGTCGAAGGGCTCAGCCCGAACGGGATGCATACGGGGTTCAGACCCGTTCGATGATGCCGGCGGCGCCCTGCCCCATGCCGACGCACATCGTGACCATGCCGTACTTCAGGTTGTGGCGGTGCAGCGCGTGCACGACGGTCGCCGCGCGGATCGCGCCGGTGGCGCCCAGCGGGTGGCCGAGCGCGATCGCGCCGCCCATCGGGTTGACCTTGGCGGGGTCGAGCCCGACCGTGTTGATCACCGCCAGCGCCTGCGCCGCGAAGGCTTCGTTCAGCTCGATCCAGCCGAGGTCGTCGAGCTTCAGCCCGGCCGCGCGCAGCGCCGCCGGGATCGCCTCGATCGGGCCGATGCCCATGATCTCCGGCGGCACGCCGCGCGCCGCGAAGCTGACGAAGCGCGCCAGCGGCTTCAGGCCGAACTGCTTGACGGCCTTCTCGGAAGCGAGGATCAGTGCGCCCGCGCCGTCGCTGGTTTGCGAGCTGTTGCCGGCGGTGACGCTGCCCTTGGCGGCGAACACCGGCCGCAGCTTGGCCAGGCCTTCCAGCGAGGTGTCGGGGCGCGCGCCTTCGTCGAGGTTCACCGTGCGCGTCTTCACGCCGACCTCGCCGGTGGCGAGGTTGGGGAAGCGCTCGACGATCTCAACCGGCGTCATCTCGGCCGTGAACTCGCCCGCCGCCATCGCCTTGAGCGCCTTCTGGTGCGAGGCCAGCGCGAACTGGTCCTGCGCCTCGCGCGACACCTTCCACTGCTCGGCCACCTTCTCCGCCGTCAGGCCCATGCCGTAGGCGATGCCGACGTTCTCGTCCTTGGCGAAGATCGCCGGGTTGAACGAGGGCTTGTTGCCGCCCATCGGCACCATGCTCATCGACTCCGCGCCGCCGGCGATCATCACGTCGGCCTCGCCGACGCGGATGCGGTCGGCCGCCATCTGCAGCGCGGTCAGGCCCGAGGCGCAAAAGCGGTTGACGGTCACGCCGCCCACGGTATTGGGCAGCCCGGCCAGCACCATCGCGACGCGCGCCATGTTGATGCCCTGCTCGGCTTCGGGGAAGGAGCAGCCGATCACCGCGTCCTCGATCGCCTTCGGGTCCAGCGTCGGCACCTGCTTCAAGGCGCTTTGCACCGCGGCGACCAGCAGGTCGTCCGGCCGCGTGTTCTTGAAGTAGCCCCGGCCCGACTTGCCGATCGGCGTGCGGGTGGCGGCGACGATGTAGGCGTCTTGCACTTGCTTGCTCATCACGAATCTCCTGGTGTCTTGTCAAGCGGCCGCCGCGGAACCGGCTTTGCCGGGCCGCCGGCGGCGCCCCCTCGAGGGGGAGCGCCGAAGGCGCTACGGGGGTGGGTCAATTCCTCACCGGCTTGCCGGTTTGCAGCATGCCCATGATGCGTTCCTGGGTCTTGGCGTTGTCGAGCAGCGCGCAGAAGTGCTTGCGCTCGAGCGCCATCAGGTACTCCTCGCTGACCAGCGAGCCGGCTTCCACCTCGCCGCCGCAGACCACATCGGCGATCAGCGCGCTGATGTGGAAGTCGTGCTCGCTGATGAAGCCGCCGTCGCGCATGTTGGCGAGCTGGCCCTTGATCGTGGCGATGCCCGAGCGGCCTGCCACCGGGAACAGCGACCTGGCCGGCGCGCGCCAGCCGCTGTCGGCCATCGCGCGCGCCTGCTGGATCGCCACGAAGAGCAGCTCGTCCTTGTTGGGCACGATCACGTCGCTCCACAGCAGGTAGCCGAGCTTGCGCGACTCGATCGCGCTGGTGCCCACCTTGGCCATCGCGGCGTTGGTGAAGCCGTCGGTGAGGAACTTGAAGATGTCGGCGTTGGCGTTGCCGGCCGCCGCCATCTCGGCGGCACGGCGCGCGATGTAGGTCAGGCCGCCGCCGCCCGGCACCAGGCCGACGCCGACTTCCACCAGCCCCATGTACGACTCCATCGCCGCGACGCGGCGCGCCGAGTACACCGCCAGCTCGCAGCCGCCGCCCAGCGCGATGCCGCGGATCGCCGACACCACCGGCACCTGCGCGTAGCGGATGCGCAGCATCAGGTCCTGCAGCTTCTTCTCCTCGGGGGCGATGCCCTTGCTGCCGCTCTTCATGAACACCGGCATCAGCGCCTCGAGGTTGGCGCCGGCGGAGAACACGTCGTCGGGCGACCAGATCACCAGGCCCTTGTAGCCGGCCTCGGCCAGGTCGAGCGCCTTGTGCAGGCCCTCGGTGACGGTCGGGCTGATCAGGTGCAGCTTGGCGGTGATGCTGGCGATCAGCACCTCGCCGTCCAGCGTCCAGGCGCGCAGCTCCTCGTTCTTGAAGACCTCGGTGCCGGCCTGCAGCGGCGCCACCGCGCCGGAGCCCGCCACGTTCTCGGGGAAGTGCTGGCGCTGGTAGACGGCCAGGCCGCTGCGCGGCACGTACCTGCCCTGGCTCGGGCTCCACGAGCCTTCGGCGGTGTGCACGCCGTCGCGACCGTCGAACACCCAGGCCGGCAGCGGCGCCTTGCTCAAGGCCTTGCCGGCCTCGATGTCGGCCTGGATCCACCCGGCCACCTGCTTCCAGCCGGCCTGCTGCCACAGCTCGAACGGGCCTTGCTGCACGCCGAAGCCCCAGCGCATCGCGAAGTCGACGTCGCGCGCGCTCTCGGCGATGTCGGCCAGGTGCACCGCGGCGTAGTGGAAGCCGTCGCGCAGGATGGCCCACAGGAACTGCGCCTGCGGATTCGTCGATTCGCGCAGCAGCTTGAGCCGCTCGGCCGGCGCCTTCTTCAGCATGCGCTCGACGATGGGCTCGGCCTTGCCGCCCACGGGCACGTAGTCGCCCTTGGCCGGATCGAGGCGCAGGATGTCCTTGCCGACCTTCTTGTAGAAACCCGCGCCGCTCTTCTGGCCGAGCGCGCCCTGCTCGATCAGCTTGGCCAGCACCGGCGGCGTGCCGTAGGTGTCGTAGAACGGGTCGTCCTTCAGGTTGTCCTGCAACGTCTTGATGACGTGCGCCATCGTGTCCAGGCCCACCACGTCGGCGGTGCGGAAGGTGCCGCTGCTGGCGCGGCCGAGCTTCTTGCCGGTGAGGTCGTCGACGACGTCGTAGCTCAGGCCGAAGGCCTCGGCCTCCTTGATCGTGGCCAGCATGCCGGCGATGCCGACGCGGTTGGCGATGAAGTTCGGCGTGTCCTTGGCGCGCACCACGCCCTTGCCGACGCTGCTGGTGACGAAGCTCTCGAGCTGGTCGAGGATCTCCGGCCGCGTCGTCGGCGTCGGGATCAGCTCCACCAGGTACATGTAGCGCGGCGGGTTGAAGAAGTGGATGCCGCAGAAGCGCGGCTTGATCTCCTCGGGCAGCGCTTCGCTGAGCTTGGTGATCGACAGCCCCGAGGTGTTGGAGGCGACGATCGCGTGCGGCGCCACCGCCGGGGCGATGCGCTTGTACAGGTCGAGCTTCCAGTCCATGCGCTCGGCGATGGCCTCGATGATCAGGTCGCACTCCTTGAGCTTGTCGAGGTGCTCTTCGTAGTTGGCCTGCTCGATGAAGGCGGCGTCCTCGGGCACGCCCAGCGGCGCGGGCTTGAGCTTCTTCAGCCCCTCGACGGCCTTGCTGACGATGCCGTTCTTCGGCCCTTCCTTGGCCGGCAGGTCGAACAGCACCACCGGCACCTTGACGTTGACCAGATGGGCGGCGATCTGCGCGCCCATCACGCCGGCGCCGAGCACGGCCACCTTGCGAACGTTGAAACGATTCATGTTGTTCACTCCACGCGGATCCAGGTCTGGTTGCGGAAGAACGGGCCGATGTAGCCGCGCACCTCCAGTTGCTTGCCTTCGGCCAGCGGCTTGAGCCGCAGGCGGTAGGTCTTGCCGTTGTTGGGGTCGGTGATGTCGCCGCCGGTCCAGACGCTGGCGTCGGCGCTGTCGTGGCGGGCGTTGCGGATGATGGCCAGGCCGAGCATCGGCTTGCCCTTGCGCTCGTCGGTGCACTTGTCGCACACCTCGTTCTGCCTGGCCGGATCGAGGATCTTCTCGATGCGGCCGGTCAGCACGCCGCCCGCCTCGCTGATGCGCACCAGCGACTTCTCGGCCTTGCTCTCGTCGTCGATGGTCTTCCACAGGCCCACCGGCGTGGCGGCCTGGGCCAGCGCGGCCACGGGCGCGAGCGCCGCGGCGAGCGCGGCCAGGGCGGTGGCGATCTTCTTGTTCATCGTCGTTGTCTCCTCGGGTGGCAGGTTCAGAACAGCGCCTCGTCCATCTCCATCAGCGGGGCCAGGCCGGCGCGGCAGCTTCGGATCAGCCCGGCGGTCTCGGGCAGCAGCTTCGCATAGTAGAAGCGCGCCGTCGCCAGCTTGGCGGTGTAGAACGGGTCGCCCGAATCCTTCTTCGCCAGCGCCACCTTGGCCATGCGCGCCCAGAAGTAGGCGAACACCAGGTGGCCGCACACGCGCAGGTAGTCCACCGCGGCGGCGCCCACCTCGTCGGCGTTGCCCATCGCCTTCATGCCGATCTCGGTGGTCAGCTTGGTGAGCTTGTCGCCCAGGTCGGCCAGCGGGTTGACGAACTCCTGCATCGCCTCGCTGGTGCCTTCCTCCTCGACGAACTCCTGCACCAGCTTGCCGAACTTCTTCAGCTTCTTGCCGCTGTCGCCCAGCACCTTGCGGCCCAGCAGGTCGAGCGACTGGATGGTGTTGGTGCCCTCGTAGATCATGTTGATGCGCGCGTCGCGCACGAACTGCTCCATGCCCCATTCGCGGATGTAGCCGTGGCCGCCGAACACCTGCAGGCAGTGCGAGGTCGCGATCCAGGCGTTGTCGGTGAAGAAGGCCTTGACGATGGGCGTGACCAGCGCGACGAAGTCGGCGCACTCCTTGCGCTCGTCCTCGTCGTCGCTGGCGAGTTCCTTGTCGAGCATCAGCGTGGTCCACATCGCCAGCGCGCGGCCGCCCTCGGCGTAGGCGCGCGCGGTCAGCAGCATCTTGCGCACGTCGGGGTGCACGATGATGGTGTCGGCCGGCTTGTCGGGGTTCTTCGCGCCCGACAGCGCGCGCATCTGGATGCGCTCCTTGGCGTAGGCCACGGCGTTCTGGTAGGCCACTTCGGTCAGGCCGAGCGACTGCATGCCCACGCCCAGGCGCGCCGCGTTCATCATCACGAACATCGCGGCCAGGCCCTTGTTCGGCTCGCCGACCAGCGTGCCGGTGGCGCCCTCGAGCACGATCTGCGCGGTGGCGTTGCCGTGGATGCCCATCTTGTGCTCCAGCGCGGCGCAGAAGATGGCGTTGCGCTCGCCCGGCGTGCCGTCGGCCTGGGGCAGGAACTTGGGCACCACGAACAGCGAGATGCCCTTGGAGCCGGCCGGCGCGTCGGGCAGGCGGGCCAGCACCAGGTGCACGATGTTCTCGGCCAGGTCGTGCTCGCCGGCCGAGATGAAGATCTTCTGGCCGGTGATCTTGTAGGTGCCGTCGGGCTGCGGCTCGGCCTTGGTGCGCAGCAGGCCCAGGTCGGTGCCGCAGTGCGGCTCGGTCAGGCACATCGTGCCGGTCCACTGGCCGCTGGTCAGCTTGGGCAGGTACAGCGCCTTCTGCGCCTCGGAGCCGTGCGCGTGCAGCGCCTCGTAGGCGCCGTGCGACAGGCCGGGGTACATGGTCCAGGCCTGGTTGGCCGAGTTGAGCATCTCGTAGAAGCTCTGGTTCACCACGTGCGGCAGGCCCTGGCCGCCGTAGGCCGGGTCGCAGGAGAGCGCCGGCCAGCCGCCCTCGACGTACTTCGCATAGGCTTCCCTGAAGCCCTTGGGCGCGCTGACGGCGTGCGTGGCCTTGTCGAGCGTGCAGCCCTCGGCGTCGCCGCTCTGGTTCAGCGGCGCGATCACCTCGGCGGCGAACTTGCCGCCTTCTTCCAGCACGGCGTTGATGGTGTCGGCGTCGATGTCGGCGTGCGCCGGCAGCATCTTCAGCTCGTCGACGACCTTGAGCACCTCGTGCATCACGAACTGCATGTCGCGCAGGGGCGGGGTGTAGCTGGGCATGGCTCGGCTCTCCGGGAACGGTGATTCAGGAACGGGCCGCGCGCGCGCTTGCGCCGCGCCTGCGGGCCGGGGGGGACGTGGCTTCGAGTGCGCCGGGCACGGCATGGTTCTCGAGCACGCGGCGGAAGACCTGCGTGGCGCGCTCCACCGCGCCCGGGCGGCGCAGGAAGCGCGCGTCGTGGTGCAGCGCGAGGATCAGGCCGTGCACCTCGAACAGCATCTGGCGCGGGTCGGTGTCGGGTTCGAGATGGCCCTCCTCGATGGCGATGCGGATGGCGCGCTCCAGCGCGTCCTGCCAGGCCTGCACCATCGTGACCAGCGCGTCGCGCACCGGGCCGGGCCGGTCGTCGAACTCGACCGCGCCGCTGATGTAGATGCAGCCCGAATCGATCTCCACCGCGACGCGGCGCACCCAGTTGTCGAACAGCGCGCGCAGGCGCGGCAGCCCGCGCGGCTCGCGCAGCGCCGGGTAGAAGACCTCTTCCTCGAACTTGTGGTGGTACTCGCGCACCACGGCGATCTGCAACTCGTCGCGCGAGCCGAAGTGGGCGAACACGCCCGACTTGCTCATGCCCGTGATCTCGGCCAGCGCGCCGATCGACAGCCCTTCCAGACCCATGTGCGAGGCCAGCGCCAGCGCCGCGTCCAGGATGGCGGCGCGGGTCTGCTGGCCTTTGTGCAGCGTTCGGACGGGGGTCGGGGGTTCGGCCATCGACGGTGGAAGGAATTTGAAACGAACGATCGTTCTATTTTGCAGAAAAGCACCCGCGCGCGCCCAACGGCCCCACGGTATTTCTAGGCTTTGGCCCCTAGACGACGGCGTCACGCCCGCGACTTGAGCGGAATGCGGCGGATGCGATACGCTCATCGAATCATGGATGTGTTGCAGCTCGACGTTTCCGGGCGCCCGCAGGCGTGGATCTCGGCCAAGGAGGCCGCGGTGCTGTACGCCAGCGACGGCGTGGCCTGGACGCTGGGCGACACCTTCTACGTGCTGCGCGGCGGCGTGCAGCGCCGCACCGGGCTGCAAAGCCGCATCGAGGTGCACCCCATCATCGCGGTGCGCGGCGCGGTGCCGAGCAAGGCCTGGCGGCAGACGCCGGCGCTGTCCAACCCCAAGCTGTTCGCGCGCGACCGCCAGGTCTGCGCCTACTGCGGCCACCGCCTGCCCTTCGACGAACTGACGCGCGAGCACATCGTGCCCACCTCGCGCGGCGGGCACGATAGCTGGATGAACTGCATCACCGCCTGCCGGCCCTGCAACGGCCGCAAGGGCAACCGCCTGCCCGAAGAGGCGCGCATGGGCCTGCTGTACCTGCCCTACGTGCCCAGCCTGCACGAAGACATGATCCTGCGCGGCCGGCGCATCCTGGCCGACCAGATGGAGTTCCTGCTCGCCAGCGTGCCGCGTTCGAGCCGCCTTCACGGTTGACCGGGGCCGACGCCCTTCTTTACACGCCGGCGCGGAACCACCCGCGTACAGTGCGCCTCCATCGGTCAACGCGCAGCCCCGGGCGGGCGTTGCGCCGCCTGTTCCCCGTGGAGTTCCCCACCATGAAGAAGCTGCTTTCCCTCGTCGCCCTGGCCGCGCTGACGGCCTGCGCCACCTCCAACCCCGACGTGATCCAGCGCGCCGACGCGCAGCGCCTGTCGCAGGTGCAGGACGCCACCGTGCTGACGGTGCGCCCGGTGGTGGTCGACGGCAGCCAGAGCGGCATCGGCGGCACCTCGGGCGCGGTGATCGGCGGCGTGGCCGGCTCGTCGGTGGGCGGCAGCCGCGAGGCGGTCGCCATCGGCGTGCTCGGCGCGGTGGCCGGCGCCGTGATCGGCAACACGATAGAGCGCGCCGGCACGCGCGAGGAGGCGCTGGAGATCCTCGTGCAACTGCGCAACGGCGAACGCCGCGCCATCGTGCAGGCCAAGGGCAGCGAGCCCTTCAACCCGGGCGACGCGGTGATCCTCGTCACCACCGGCGGCAGGACGCGCGTGATGCGCGCACCCGCCGTGGCGCCGTCGGCCGCGCCCGGCGCTCAGCCGGCCGGCACGCCGGTGCCGTCCAAGGGCTGATCCTCGCCGGGTTCGAGCGTCCAGTCGTCGCCGAACAGTTCCACCGGGTGCTGCGTGCGCTCCGAGCCGTTGCCGCACAGCATCGCGTCGGCGGCGCAGTAGCGCTCGCAGCCCCAGCAGTTGCGCTCGGGGTGCGCCGGGTGGATGGGGAAGCGCTTGGCCATCGCCTCTCGACTTTTTCCTGAGCTCGATCCTGCGTTTAAGATTCAGATCAAGTATATCTTTTGCGAACCGCGCCGCGCCGCCGCGCGGCTTGAGAATGCGCAAGCCCGCCACCTTCCGCACGAAGCCCCGATGCGCCTGACCGCGATGACCGACTACTCGCTGCGCCTGCTGATGCACGTCGGCCAGCACGGCGGCCGGCTGTGCACGATCGCCGAGATCGCGCAGGTGTACGGCATCTCGGAAGCGCACTTGATGAAGATCACGCACCAGCTCGCGCTGGCGGGTTTTCTCGAGACCCTGCGCGGCCGCGGCGGCGGCATGCGGCTGGCGCGGCCGCCCGCCGAGATCGGCATCGGCGACGTGGTGCGCGCGATGGAGCCCGACTTCGCGATGGTGGAGTGCTTCGCCACCGGCAACGCCTGCACGCTCAGCGGCCAATGCCGCCTGACCGGCGTGCTGCACGGCAGCCTGATGGCATTCATGGAGAACCTGGACCGCTACACGCTGGCGGATCTCATCGAGCCGATGCCGGCGCCGGCACAGCGCGGCGCGCAGCCGGTCGCCTTCGCGTCACGCGGTTCGCATCCGCGCTGAGCCCCGCGCGGTCTTCCACCGACCAGGCCCTCGTTCTGCGAGAAGCTGGCGTACGGAAAGGTGTTGAACAGGCCGCCGATCAGCGTACCCAGGCGCGAGCTTGACCCGCCCCGCGCCCGGCCGCTCAGAAGCGGTGCCGCACGCCGACCGAGAAGGCGCTGCCGCTGGACAGCCCGTCGACCTTGTCGCTCATGCCGACCAGGTACAGGTCGGTGCGCTTGGACAGGAAGTAGTCGTAGCCGGCCGAGAAGGTCTTGCGCTTGGGGCCGCTGTCGGGCTTGATCCGGCCCCACTGCGCGAGGATCTTGCCCTGCCCCACCGGCACGCTGGCGCCGAGGCCGGCGATGTCGTACTCGTTGCCGCTGGTCTTGTTGTCGACCTTGCCGAACTGGCCGAACAGCTTGGCGGCGCCGAAGTCGTAGGAGGCCGCCGCCTGCCAGGTCTTGGTGTCGTCCACCGGGCCGGCGCCGTTCTTCTTCACGTCCTGCCACGACAGCGCGGCGTTGAACGCGCCGGCGCCCCAGCCCAGGTTGGCGCCGTGGTTGCGGCCGTTGCTGCCGGTCTCGGCCGCGGCGACGATGAGCTGCAGCGTCGCGCCGCCGAACCTGGGGCTGGTGTAGAGCACCGAGTCGTTCCAGCCCGTGTCGCCGGTGGTCGTGCCGCTGGTGAAGTAGTGGCGGATGCTGGGCGAGTAGCCGAACGAATCGCCGAAGGCGTTGAACAGCAGCGTGGTCACGAACAAGGGCGTGGTGTTGCGGCCGACGGTGACCTTGCCCAGGCTCTTGCTGGCCAGGCCGACGAAGGCGTTGCGCGCCCAGAAGGCGTCGCCGCCGAAGCGGCCCGACGCGCCGGTGTCGGCGCGCAGGAACGACTGCACCATGAAGACCGCCGACAGGCCGCCGCCCAGGTCTTCGCTGCCCTCGAAGCCGAACCAGCTCGTCGTCATGTTGCCGTTGTCGACGCCCCAGATCTTGTCGGCGGCGCCGACGGGCTTGGACTGGCCGGCGCTCATGTCGATCAGGCCGGCCAGCGTGACGCTGGACTGCGCCTGCGCGGCCAGCGGCAGCGCCGCGGCGGCGCCGACGGCGAGCAGCGCGCGGCGAAGGGTCGTGTAGCGGTTCATCGGGATCTTCCTCCTCGGGTTGGGGTGCGGGCCGGGGCCGGGCGCCGACTCAGTTCGAGGGCGCGCCGGCCTCGAACCACCTCCCGAGCAAGGATCGTTCCGCGTCGCTGATCTGCGTGGCGTTGTTCAGCGGCATGGTCTTGAGCACCACCGCCTGCTGGTACAGCGCCTGGGCGTTCTTCGCGATCAGCTCGGGCGTGTGGAGCAGGATGCCCTTGCTGTTGACCTGCTCGTTGTGGCACATCGCGCAGCGCTCGGCGATCACCGCGCGCACCTGCGCGAAGCTCGGCGGCGGCGCGCCGGCGCTCTTCGCGGCGGGTGCCGGCGCCAGCCAGGCGGCCAGCGCGACGATCAGCGCGGTGCCGGCCGCGGCGAACTCCCAGGGCACGCGCTTGCCCGCCACCAGCGCCTTGTGGCGCGCCACGAAGGAATGGCGGATCAGCGCGCCGGCCAGCATGATCGCCACCAGCACCAGCCAGTTGTGTTTCGCGCCGTAGAGGAAGCCGTAGTGGTTGCTGAGCATCGCGATCAGCACCGGCAGCGTGAAGTAGGTGTTGTGCACGCTGCGCTGCTTGGCGCGCTGGCCGTGCACCGGATCGACCGGCTGGCCGGCCTTCATCTGCGCCATCACGGTGCGCTGCCCCGGAATGATCCAGAAGAACACGTTGGCGCTCATCGCCGTGGCCATCATCGCGCCCACCAGCAGGAAGGCGGCGCGCCCGGCGAACAACTGGCAGGCGAGCCACGAGGCGACCACCACGGCGACCGTGACGCCGATGCCGACGATGCGGTCGCCACCCTCGCGCTGGCCGAAGACGCGGCAGATGCCGTCGTAGACCAGCCAGAACACCGCGAGGAAAGCCAGCGCCGCGGCGATCGCGCCGGCCGGCGACCACGCGAACAGGTTCCTGTCGATCAGGAAGGTGCCGGCCTGGTAGAGGTACAGCACCGTGAACAGCGCGAAGCCGGTCAGCCAGGTGGAGTAGCTCTCCCAGTAGAACCAGTGCAGGTTGGGCGGCAGCGCCTTGGGCGCCACCATGTATTTCTGCGGGTGGTAGAAGCCGCCGCCGTGCACCGCCCACAGTTCGCCGTCGACACCCTTGGCGACCAGGTCGGGCGCCGTCGGTTTGGTCAGGCTGTTGTCGAGGAAGACGAAGTAGAACGACGAGCCGATCCAGGCGATCGCGACGATGACGTGGGCCCAGCGCAGCAGCAGGTTGACCCAGTCGAGAACATACGCTTCCATGCGCGGCCACTTCCTTTCGGCACCGGCCGCGCAAGAAGCGCGCCTGTGCGCGGCCTCACCACAGCGGGCTCTGTGAGGCGGAAGTGTCGCAACCGGCGGCAGGGGCCGGGCTCCGCGGCGACGCGGTCCGATTGTATACAGCCCGGTACGCGATGCGCTCCGCGCTTTCCCCGAGCCGGCTCAGCTCCCGCGGTAGGTGGAATACGACCACGGGCTGGCCAGCAGCGGCACGTGGTAGTGCGCGCCGGCCGTGGCGAGGCCGAAGTCGAGCGGCACCTCGTCGAGGAACGGCGGCTCGGCCAGCGCCGCGCCGCGCGCGCGGAAGTAGGCCGCCACGCCGAACACGAGCCGGTAGCGCCCGGGCTGGAAGGCCTCGCCCTGCAGCAGCGGCGCGTCGGCGCGGCCGTCGTGGTTGAGCGTGACGCGCTTCAGCTCGGTGGCCGCGCCGTCGGCGCCGAGGCGGTACAGCCGCACCGCCATGCCGGCCGCGGGGCAGCCGTTGGCCGTGTCGAGCACGTGGGTGGTGAGTTGGCCCATGAAAGTCCTTTCCTTGGCAGGGTTCGGTTGCGGCGTCGTCAAAAGTGTATACACTTTGACCGGCAAATCACAGCAGCAACCCGACGCCCCACGCGATGCCGCGCACTCGCCCCACCCTGCCCATCGTCCGCCCGCGTGCGAAGGCAAGCAGGCCGCGTGCCGGCGCCGATGCCGGCACCAGCACGCAGCGCATCGTCGAGTCGATCACCGCGGCCATCGTCGAGCGCCGCCTGATGCCGGGCACCAAGCTGGCCGAGCAGAAGATCGCCGACATCTTCCAGGTCTCGCGCACGCTGGTGCGCCAGGCGCTCAACCAGCTCAGCCGCGACAAGCTCGTCACGCTGGAGCCGGCGCGCGGCGCGCGCGTCGCCGAGCCGGGCATCGCCGAGGCGCGCCAGGTGTTCGAGGTGCGCCGGCTGCTCGAGACGGCGATGATCCGGCAGGCCGCCGGCGCCCTGTCCGCCGCGCAGCTCGCCGAACTGCGCCGGCACCTGCGCGACGAGCAGGCCGCGGTGCAGCGCACCGACGTTCCGGGCCGCACGCGGCTGCTGGCCGACTTCCACGTCGTCATCGCGCGCATGCTGGGCAACGAGGTGCTGGCCGAGCTGCTGGCCGACCTGGTCACGCGCTCGTCGCTGATCGCGCTGATGTACCAGTCCTCGCATTCGGCGGAGCATTCGTTCGCCGAGCACGTGGCCATCGTCGAGGCGCTGGCCGCGCGCGACGCGCGCCGCGCCGTCGAGCTGATGGACGCGCACCTGCACAACGTCGAGCACAACCTGCGCCTGGCTCCGCGCACGCCCGACCTCTCCGACGCCCTGAGACCCTACGCACCATGACTTCCTCCTACCCCCGAGACCTGGTCGGCTACGGCCGCACGCCGCCGCACGCGCGCTGGCCCGGCAACGCGCGCATCGCGCTGCAGTTCGTGCTGAACTACGAGGAGGGCAGCGAGAACTGCGTGCTGCACGGCGACGCCGGCAGCGAGCAGTTCCTCTCCGAGATGTTCAACCCGATCGCCTACCCCGACCGGCACATGAGCATGGAGTCGATCTACGAATACGGCTCGCGCGCCGGCGTGTGGCGGCTGCTGCGCGAGTTCGACAAGCGCGGCCTGCCGCTGACCGTGTTCGGCGTCTCGATGGCGCTGGAGCGCCACCCCGAGCTGACGCGCGCCTTCGTCGAGGCCGGCCACGAGATCGCCTGCCACGGCTGGCGCTGGATCCACTACCAGACCATGCCGGAAGCGCAGGAGCGCGAGCACATGCGCCTCGGCGTGGAGACCATCCGCAAGCTCACCGGCGAACGCCCGCTGGGCTGGTACACCGGCCGCGACAGCCCGAACACGCGCCGCCTCGTCGCCGACTTCGGCGGCTTCGAGTACGACAGCGACTACTACGGCGACGACCTGCCGTTCTGGACCCGCGTCACGCGCAGCGACGGCAGCACGGTGCCGCACCTGGTGGTGCCCTACACGATGGACACCAACGACATGCGCTTCTCGCTGCCGCAGGGCTTCACCCAGGGCGAGGACTTCTTCACCTACCTGCGCGACGCCTTCGACGTGCTCTACGCCGAGGGCGAGGAGGCGCCGAAGATGCTCAGCATCGGCATGCACTGCCGGCTGCTCGGCCGGCCGGGGCGGCTGCGCGGGCTGCAACGCTTCCTCGACCACGTCGAGCGCCACGACCGCGTCTGGGTGTGCCGCCGCATCGACATCGCGCGCCACTGGAAACAGGTGCACCCCTGCGAGGCCACCGCATGACGACCACACTGGACCAACTCAACGCCGCCACGCCCGACGAGGCGGCGCGGCTGCTCGACGGCCTGTACGAACACTCGCCGTGGATCGCCGAGCGCGCGCTGCGGCGCCGGCCGTTCGTCTCGCTGGCGCAGTTGAAACGCGCGCTGGTGGAGGCGCTGGCCGAGGGCGGCCGCGACGCGCAGCTCGCGCTGATCCGCGCCCACCCCGAACTGGCCGGCAAGGCGATGGTGGCGAAGGCGCTGACCGCCGAGTCGACGCACGAGCAGACGGCCTCCGGCCTGACGCACTGCTCGGCCGAGGAGTTCGCGCGCATCCAGCGGCTCAACGCCGACTACAACGCCAGGTTCGGCTGGCCCTTCATCCTCGCGGTGCGCGGGCCGCGCGGCGTGGGGCTGGCGCGCGCCGAGATCATCGACACCTTCGCGCGCCGGCTCGCCAACCACCCCGACTTCGAGTTCGCCGAGTGCCTGCGCAACATCCACCGCATCGCCGAGATGCGCCTGGCCGACAAGTTCGGCTTCGAGCCGGTGCTGGGCAACCAGGTGTGGGACTGCGCCGAGATCCTCGCGCGCCACACCGACCCCGGCTACGCCGAGCTGGGCCAGTTGACCGTCACCTATCTGACCGATGCGCACCTGGCCTGCCAGGCGCAGTTGCGGCGCTGGATGCACGACTGCGGCTTCGACGAGGTGCGCGTCGACGCGGTGGGCAACGTCGTCGGCGTCTACCACGGCAGCGATGCGGCGGCCAAACGCCTGCTCACCGGCAGCCACTACGACACCGTGCGCAACGGCGGCAAGTACGACGGGCGGCTGGGCATCTTCGTGCCGCTGGTGGCGGTCCGCGAGTTGCACCGCGCCGGGCGCCGCCTGCCCTTCGGCATCGAGGTGATCGGCTTCGCCGAGGAGGAAGGCCAGCGCTACAAGGCCACCTTCCTGGGCTCGGGCTCGGTGACGGGCGATTTCGACCCCGCCTGGCTGGAGCAGCGCGACGCCGACGGCATCACGATGCGCGAAGCGATGCGCGCCGCCGGCCTGCCGGCCACGCTGGAGGCGATCCACGCCGAGCGGCGCGACCCGTCGCGCTACCTCGGCTTCGTCGAGGTGCACATCGAGCAGGGGCCGGTGCTCAACGAACTCGACCTGCCGCTGGGCGTGGTCAGCTCGATCAACGGCAGCGTGCGCTACGCCTGCGAGGTGCGCGGCATGGCCAGCCACGCCGGCACCACGCCGATGGACCGGCGCCGCGACGCCGCCGTGGCGGTGGCCGAACTGGCGCTGTACGTGGAAAGGCGCGCGGCCGGCGTGCCCGAGGTGGTCGGCACCATCGGCATGCTGGACGTGCCCAACGGCTCGATCAACGTCGTGCCCGGGCGCTGCCGCTTCAGCCTCGACCTGCGCGCCACCACCGACGCGGCGCGCGACGCGCTGGCCGGCGACGTGCTGGCCGAACTGGCGGCGATCTGCGAACGCCGCGGCCTCGCCTACCAGGCCGAGGAGACCATGCGTGCCGCCGCCGCGCCCAGCGCGCCCGCGTGGCAAAAACGCTGGGAGCGCGCCGTCGAGTCGCTGGGCCTGCCGGTCTTTCGCATGCCCAGCGGCGCCGGCCACGACGCGATGAAGCTGCACGAGGTGATGCCGCAGGCGATGCTGTTCGTGCGCGGGCTGAACGCCGGCATCAGCCACAACCCGCTCGAATCGAGCACCAACGACGACGCCGACCTGAGCGTGCGCGCCTTCCGGCATCTGCTCGATCAACTCAACGAAGAACTCTCATGACTGCCTATCAAAAACTCGACGCCTGGATCGACGCCCACTTCGACGAGCAGGTGCGCACGCTGCAGGCGCTGGTGCAGGTGCCCACCGACACGCCGCCGGGCAACAACGCGCCGCACGCCGAGCGCACCGCCGAGCTGCTGAAGGGCTTCGGCTTCGAGGCCGAGAAGTTCCCGGTGCCCGCCGAGCAGGTGAAGGCCGCGGGCCTGGAGAGCATCACCAACCTGATCGTGCGCCGCCGCTACGGCGAAGGAAGAACCGTGGCCCTGAACGCCCACGGCGACGTGGTGCCGCCCGGCGAGGGCTGGACGCACCCGCCCTACGGCGGCGAGGTGCACGACGGCCGGCTCTACGGCCGCGCCGCGGCGGTGAGCAAGTGCGACTTCTCGACCTACGTCTTCGCCACGCGCGCGCTCGAATCGCTGGGCGCGCCGCTGAAGGGCGGCGTCGAGCTGCACTTCACCTACGACGAGGAATTCGGTGGCGAGCTCGGCCCCGGCTGGCTGCTGGACAAGGGCTACACGAAGCCCGACCTGCTGATCGCCGCCGGCTTCAGCTACCAGGTGGTGACGGCGCACAACGGCTGCCTGCAGATGGAGGTGACGGTGCACGGCCGCATGGCGCACGCGGCGATTCCCGACACCGGCGTCGACGCGCTGCGGGGCGCCACCGCCATCCTCAACGCGCTGTACGCGCAGAACACGCTGTACAAGCAGATCAGCTCGAAGGTCGAGGGCATCAAGCACCCCTACCTGAACGTCGGGCTGATCCAGGGCGGCACCAACACCAACGTGGTGCCGGGCAAGGTGGTGCTGAAGCTCGACCGCCGCATGATCCCCGAGGAGAACCCGGCCGAGGTGGAAGCGACGATCCGCCGCGTGATCGAAGACGCCGCCCGGCAGGTGCCGGGCGTGACGGTGGAGATCAAGCGCATGCTGCTGGCGCGCGCGCTGACGCCGCTGCCGGGCAACCAGCCGCTGGTGCAGGCGCTTCAGAAACACGGCGAGGCGGTGTTCGGCGAGCCCATCCCGACCTCGGGCACGCCGCTGTACACCGACGTGCGCCTGTACTGCGAGCACGGCATCCCGGCGGTGATCTACGGCGCCGGCCCGCGCACCGTGCTGGAGAGCAACGCCAAGCGCGCCGACGAGCACATCGTGCTCGACGACCTGCGCCGCGCCACCAAGGTGGTGGCGCGCACGCTGTTCGACCTGCTCTCCTGAGGCGCCGCGACCCCCGCCGGTGCATCGCGCACCGGCGCGGGCATGGACGGCCGCGCACGCTTCTTGCGATCCGGACCGGCTCGTCACCGATCCGGAGCCGCCCATGCCCTCGACGCCCATCGCCGCCCGCCGCCTGACCCTGCTCGCGGCGCCCCTGTTCGCCGCGCTGCTCGGCCTGCTGCCCGCCCTGCCCGCGCGGGCGCAGGACACGCCGATCAAGTTCCAGCTCGACTGGCGCTTCGAGGGCCCGGCCGCGCTCTTCCTCGTGCCGGCCGCCAAGGGCTACTACAAGGCCGAGAAGCTGTCGGTCAGCGTCGACGCCGGCAACGGCTCGGGCGGCACGGTCACGCGCGTGGCCTCGGGCACCTACGACATGGGCTTCGCCGACCTGGCGGCGCTGATGGAGTTCCACGCCAACAACCCGACGGCGCCGAACAAGCCGGTGGCCGTGATGATGGTCTACAACAACACGCCGGCCGCGGTGCTGGCGCTGAAGAAGAGCGGCATCAGGACGCCGGCCGACCTGAGCGGCAAGAAGCTCGGCGCGCCGGTGTTCGACGCCGGGCGGCGCGCCTGGCCGATCTTCGCCAAGGCCAACGCGGTCAAGGACGTGGCCTGGACCGCGATGGACCCGCCGCTGCGCGAGACCATGCTGGTGCGCGGCGACATCGACGCGATCACCGGCTTCTCGTTCACCTCGCTGCTCAACCTGGAGGCGCGCGGCGTGAAGACCGAGGACATCGTCATGCTGCCCTACGCGCGGCACGGCGTGAAGCTGTACGGCAACGTGATCATCGCCGGCGAGGACTTCCTCAAGAAGAACCCGGAAGCGGTGAAAGCCTTCCTGCGCGCCTTCACCAAGGGCGTCAAGGACGTGATCGCCGACCCGAAGGCCGCGGTGGCCGAGGTCAAGGCGCGCGACGGCATCGCCAACGCCGATCTCGAGCTGCGCCGCCTCAAGCTCGCGCTCGAGCAGACCGTGCTGACGCCGGACGCCAAGGCCGAGGGCTTCGGCGAGGTCGATGCCTCGCGCCTCGCGCTGATGGCCAGCCAGGTGTCGGACGCCTTCGCGACCAAGGAGCGCGTCAACGCGGCGGCGGTGTGGAGCGGCGCGTACCTGCCCGGCGCCGCCGAGCGCAACATCTTCAAGAAATGAGCGCGAGCGCCGCGCCGGGCCGCCCCAAGCAAGCGAGCATCCCCTCAGGGGATCGGCCGACGTACCCGGCGGCCGAGGGGCGGACATGAACGCGTTCGTCGACTTTCACGACGTCTGGCTCGCCTACAACGACGAACTGCTCGCGAAGGGGCAGTTCGCCGTCGAGGCGATCGACCTGAAGGTGAGCGAAGGCGAGTTCATCGCCATCGTCGGGCCCTCGGGCTGCGGCAAGAGCACCTTCATGAAGCTCGCCACCGGGCTGAAGCGGCCCAGCCGCGGCACGGTGATCATCGGCGGCCAGCAGGTCAGCGGGCCGCTGAAGATCACCGGCATGGCCTTCCAGGCGCCCAGCCTGCTGCCCTGGCGCACCACGCTGGACAACGTGCTGCTGCCGCTGGAGATCGTCGAGCCGTACCGCTCGGCGTTGCGCGGCAAGCGCGCCGAGTACGCCGCCAAGGCGCGCGCGCTGCTCGCCTCGGTCGGCCTGGCGGGCTACGAGGACAAGTTCCCCTGGCAGCTCTCCGGCGGCATGCAGCAGCGCGCCAGCATCTGCCGCGCGCTGATCCACGAGCCGAAGATGCTGCTGCTCGACGAGCCCTTCGGCGCGCTCGACGCCTTCACGCGCGAGGAGCTGTGGTGCGCGCTGCGCGACCTGCAGGCGGCGCGCAAGTTCAACGTCATCCTCGTCACGCACGACCTGCGCGAGAGCGTGTTCCTCGCCGACACCGTCTACGTGATGAGCCGCAGCCCGGGCCGCTTCGTCGTGCGCCGCGAGATCGAGCTGCCGCGCCCGCGCGACCTGGAGATCACCTACACCGCGCGCTTCACCGACATCGTGCACGAGCTGCGCGGCCACATCGGCGCGATGCGCAAGCCGGCGGGCGGCGTCGCGGAGGCGGCGCCGTGAAGTCGCCCATCGAACGCGCGGCGCCGCTGCTGCTGCTGGCCGCCACGGTGCTGCTGTGGCAACTGGCCTGCTCCGCCTTCGAGGTCAGCGAGTTCATCTTCCCCAGCCCGTGGCGCATCGCCGAGCAGACCTGGGAGCACCGCGCCACCATCCTCGGCCACGCCTGGCGCACCTTCTGGGTGACGATGCTCGGCTTCGCGCTGGCCATCGTCGTCGGCGTGCTGCTGGGTTTCCTGATGGGCAGCTCGCGCCTGGCCTACGACGCGATGTACCCGCTGATGACCGGCTTCAACGCGCTGCCCAAGGCGGCCTTCGTGCCCATCCTGGTGGTGTGGTTCGGCATCGGCGTCGGCCCGGCGGTGCTGACCGCCTTCCTGATCAGCTTCTTCCCTATCATGGTCAACATCGCCACCGGGCTGGCGACGCTGGAGCCCGAGCTGGAAGACGTGCTGCGCGTGCTCGGCGCGAAGCGCTGGGACGTGCTGATGAAGGTCGGCCTGCCGCGCTCGCTGCCCTACTTCTACGGCTCGCTGAAGGTGGCGATCACGCTGGCCTTCGTCGGCACCACGGTCTCGGAGATGACCGCCAGCAACGAGGGCATCGGCTACCTGCTGATCTCGGCCGGCAGCTCGATGCAGATGGGGCTGGCGTTCTCCGGACTGGTGGTCGTGGGCCTGATGGCGATGCTGATGTACGAGCTGTTCTCGGTGATCGAGAAGCGCACCACGGCGTGGGCGCACCGGGGGTCGCAGGGGCACTGAGCTCAGAACGGATAGTGCCGCGGCGCCGTCTGCACCGTGATCCAGCGCAGGTCGGTGAACTCGGCGATACCGGCCTTGCCGCCGAAGCGCCCGAGGCCCGAGGCCTTCACGCCGCCGAAGGGCATCTGCGCCTCGTCGTGCACCGTGGGCGCGTTGACGTGGCAGATGCCCGACTCGATGCGCCGCGCCACGTTCAGCGCGCGTGCGATGTCGCGCCCGAACACGGCGGCCGACAGGCCGTATTCGTTGTCGTTGGCGCAGTCCACCGCGGCGTCCACGCCCTTGACGCGCACGATGCACTTCACCGGGCCGAAGGTCTCCTCGTGGTAGATGCGCATCGCGCGCGTCACGCGATCCAGCACCGTCGCCGGCATCAGCGTGTCCTTCGCCTTGCCGCCGCACAGCAGCCGCGCGCCCTTGGCCAGCGCGTCGTCGATCAGCGCGTTGCAATGCTCCACCGTGCCCATGCCCACCACCGAGCCCAGCACCACCGGCTCGGGCTTGCGCGGGTCGCCCAGCGGCAACGAGCCCGCCTTGGCGGCGAACTTGTCGGCGAAGGCGTCGGCGACCTTCTCGTCGACGATCAGGCGCTCGGTCGACATGCAGATCTGCCCCGAGTTGGCGAAGCAGCCGAAGGCCGCGGCGTTGACGGCGTCGTCGATGTCGGCGTCGTCCAGGATCACCAGCGGCGCCTTGCCGCCCAGCTCCAGCACCACCGGCTTGAGGTACTTGGCGCAGGTCAGCGCGATCAGCCTGCCCACGCGCGTGCTGCCGGTGAAGTTCACGCGCCGCACCGCCGGGTGCGCCACCATCGCCTCCACCACCTTGCCGGCGTCGGCCGGCGCGTTGGTGACGTAGTTGACCACGCCCGCCGGGAAGCCGGCATCCTGCATCGCCTCGACGATGAGCTGGTGGGTGCGCGGGCAGTTCTCGCTGCCCTTGAAGACCACCGTGTTGCCGCAGGCCAGCGGCGTGGCGATGGCGCGCACGCCGAGGATGACGGGCGCGTTCCATGGCGCGATGCCCAGCACCACGCCGGCCGGCTGGCGCACGCCCATCGCCAGCGAGCCCGGCACGTCGGACGGGATCACCTCGCCGCCCACCTGCGTCGTCAGCGCCGCCGCCTCGCGCAGCATGCCGGCGGCCAGCATCACGTTGAAGCCGGCCCACATCGCGGTGCCGCCGGTCTCGGCCGGCACGGCCTCGCAGAAGGCGGGCGTCTTCGCCTCGAGCGCCTCGGCGGCCTTCAACAGCAGCGCGCGGCGCTCGCCGGGGCCGGTCTGGCTCCAGGTCTTGAAGGCTTCGGCGGCGGCCTCCACGGCGGCCACCACGTCGGCCTCGCTGGCCGCCGGCGCGCGCGTGGCGACGGAGCCGTCGAGCGGGTTGCGGCGCTCGAAGGTGGCGCCGTTCTCGGCCGTGACGGCCAGGCCGTTGATCAGCATGGACAGGTCGGACATGGTGTGCTCCTTGTGGGCTGCTTGAGATGCGGTCGGGGCCGAGCCCTGGCCGAGATAGGCGTGGCGGACGACGCTGGAGCGCGCCAGCAGGAAGGCCGGCCCGCTGGCGACGAGGCGGCCGCGTTCGAGCACGTAGCCGCGGTCGGCCACGGCCAGCGCCTTGCGCACGTTCTGCTCGACCATCAGCACGGTGGTGCCGGCGTCGGCGATGCGGCGCGCGATGGCGAGCAGTTCGTCGACCATCCGGGGCGCGAGGCCGAGCGAGGGCTCGTCGAGCATCAGCAGGCGCGGCGCGCTCATCATCGCGCGCGCCACCGCCACCATTTGCTGCTCGCCGCCGCTCATCGTGCCGGCGAGCTGCTGGGCGCGTTCGCGCAGCTTGGGGAAGTCGGCGAAGGCCTGTTCGAGCCTTCTCGCGCGCTCGTCCTTGCCGAGCAGCCAGCTGCCGAGTTCGAGGTTCTCGGTCACCGTCATCTGCGCGAAGAGCTGCCGCCCCTCGGCCACCAGCGCGACGCCGCGCTCGACGATGGCCGAGGTCTTGGCGCCGCGAGCGATCTCCTCGCCGTCGAGCCGCACCGCGCCGCCGCGCGGGATCAGCCCGGCGACGGCCTTCAGCAGCGTGGTCTTGCCCGCGCCGTTCGGGCCGAGGATGACGGTCAGGCCGGGGCGCGCTTCGAGCGTCAGTTCGCGCAGCACCAGGAAGGCGCCGTAGCCGGCCGACAGGCCCTCGATCCTCAGGTGCGCGGCTTTCATGCGGCCTCGACCATCTCGTCGCCGAGGTAGGCCTCCACCACCTCGGCGTTGCGCACCACCTCGGCCGGCGTGCCGTCGGCGATCTTGCGGCCCTGGTGCAGCACCAGCACGCGCTCGACGTGGCGCAGCAGCGTGGTCACGGCGTGCTCGATCCAGATCACGGTGAGGTCCAGCTCGTCGCGCAGACGGCGGACGAGCCGGGCCATGGCCTCGATCTCGTTCTCGGTCAGGCCGGCGGCCACCTCGTCGAGCAGCAGCAGCTTCGGGCGCGTGGCCAGCGCCATGCCGATCTCCAGCAGGCGCTGCTGGCTGGGCGTGATCGCCGCGGCGGGCAGCGCGGCCTGCACCGCCAGGCCGATCAGCTCGAGGATGCTCGCCTCGTCCTTCAGCAGCCACGACGCCGTGCGGCGCCGGCCGGCGAACTGCAGCCCGAAGTCGATGTTGGCCGCCACGCTCAGCTCGGCGAACACACGCGGCGTCTGGAAGGTGCGCGCGATGCCCTGCTGCGCGAAGCGGTGCGGCCGGGCGCCGGTGAGCCGCGCGCCGGCGGCGTAGAGCTCGCCCGCGCTCGGCTCGAGCACGCCCGACAGCGCGTTGAAGAAGGTGGTCTTGCCCGCGCCGTTCGGCCCGATGATGCCGACCAGCTCGCCGGGCGCGAAGGCGGCGCTGACGCCGTCGACCGCCGTCAGGCCGCCGAAGCGCACCGTCACGCCGCGGGCTTCGAGCAGCGGGTGGCCGTTCATCGCGCCGCCTTCCTGCGCCAGGCGCCGGGGCGCAGCGAGGCCAGCCCGCCGGGCAGGTACAGCACGCACAGGATCAGCAGCAGCCCGAGCGTCATCATGTAGAGCTGCGGGAGCTGCAGGCGCAGCGTCTCGGCCAGCAGGCTGAACACCACCGCGGCGAGCAGCGGCCCCCACAGCGTGGCGGCGCCGCCGATCAGCGCGATCAGCACGGTCTGGAAGCCGATGAAGGGGTTGAAGACGGTGGCCGGGTCGATGTAGGTCCAGCGCACGCTCATCGCCGCGCCCACCGCGCCGGCGAACGCCGCCGTCAGCGCGAAGCCGGCGATCTTCACGTGCCGCGTGTTCACGCCCAGCGTCTGCGCGCGCTGCTCGTCGGCGCCGATGCCCAGCAGCGCGAGGCCGAAGCGGCTGCGCCGCACGACGATGGCGGTGGCCACCGCGAGCACGGCCAGCGCCAGCACGGTGAGGTAGATGGTGTCGCGCTCGGGCGCCACCGCGAGCACGCGCCCCACGGTGCCGGCGAGCTGCTTCTCGGCGTAGGTCACGGCGTGGCGGATCAGCTCCGTCATGCCGAAGGTCAGCACCGCGAAATAGGTGCCGCGCAGGTGCAGCACCGCGCCGCCCATCAGCAGCGCGAGCGCCGCCGCCACGGCGGCGCCCAGCACGATCACCGCCAGCCAGGGCAGTTGCTCTATCGTCAGCGCGCCGGCGTAGGCGCCCGCGCCGAAGAAGGCCGAGGTGGCCAGCGACATGTAGCGCGTGCTGCCGCAGAACAGGCTCCAGCTCGACGACAGCGCCACGTACATCAGGCAGGTCAGCGCCATCGAGACGGCGAAGTCGCTACCGTAGTGCGGCAGCGCCAGCGCCCAGCCGGCCAGGGCGAACAGCAGCAGCGCGTCGCGCGCGGTCGTGGTCGTCGTCATCGCTTGAACAGGCCGTTCGGCTTCCACAGCAGCACGGCGATGAACACGCCGTAGGACAGCAGCGGCTTCAGCGACGGGCTGGTGAAGTGCATGCCCAGCGCCTCGATCACGCCCAGCGCCAGCGCGGCCACGAGGCTGCCGGTCATGCTGCCGAAGCCGCCCAGCGTGATGACGATCAGCGCCGTCACCGTGTAGGGCTCGCCGATCGAGGGCGAGATGGCGTAGCTCATCGACAGCAGGCTGCCCGCCAGGCCCGACAGCCCCAGGCCGACGCCGAACATCAGCGGGTGCAGCCGCTCGGTGTCGATGCCGACGAGCTGCGCGCCGGTGGGCGACTGCATCAGCGCGCGCACGCCCTTGCCGAGCAGCGTGCGCCGCAGCAGCGCGATCAGCGCCGCGCTGGCCAGCAGCGCGGCGCCCAGCAGCACCAGCTTGTTGCCGGCGAACTGCGCGCCGCCCACGGCTACCGGCTCGGTCAGGTAGTCGTAGCCGCGCAGCTCGCCGCCCCACACCAGCGCGGCGAAGTTCTGCACCAGGAACATCAGCCCGAAGCTGACCATCAGCGCGCGCGCCTCGAACAGGTCGACGTTCGCCGAGGTCGCCGCCAGGCGCCGGAACGCGAGGCGGTGGATCGCCAGGCCGAGCGCCATCAGCAGCGCGAAGGCGATCGGCGCCATCAGCAGCGGCGAGATGCCCAACGCGGTCTGCGCCAGCCAGGTGGCGAAGGCGCCGAGCATCAGGAATTCGCCGTGCGCGATGTTGAGGATGCGCATCAGCCCGTACTGCAGGTTCAGCCCGAGCGCGATGAGCGCGTACACGCCCCCGGTGATCAGGCCGGAGGCGATCAGTTCGAGCCAGGCGCCGAAGCTCACTTCCAGGCCGGCTTGGCCGGGTGCAGCGCCGCCGTCGCCATGCCCTGCGGCCACACCACCTCGAAGTCGCCGCCCTGCCACTGCCCCACCGAGCCCGGCACCGAGATCTCGCTGCCGCTGAACTTCACCTTGCCGATGATCGTGTCGTGCGTGTTGCCGGCGATGTGGTCGCGGATCGCCTTGCGGTCCAGGCCCACCTTGGCCACCGCGTCGGCGAGGATCTCCAGCCCGGCCCAGCAGTGGCCGCTGGCCCAGCGGTCGGGCTCCTTCTGCCAGCGCTTGACGTGCGCGTCGAAGTAGGCCTTGGCGGCCGGGCTGGTCTTGGGGTTCCACGAGCCCATGCCGAGCACGCCGTCGACGCCGGCGCCCATCACGTTCTTGTACAGCGGGAAGGCCACGCCCACCGCGGCGTAGAAGAACTTCGGGTTGAAGCCGATCTCCTTGGACTGCTTGCTCGCCAGGATGGTGTCGGGCGGGTAGGTGATGCCGATGAAGGCGTCGGGGTTCTGGTCCTTGATGGTGCGCAGCACCGGCGACAGGTCCTTCACGCCGAGCGGGTAGCCCTTGCGCTCGACCACCTGGATGCTCGTCTTCTTCAGCGCCGCGTTCAGCGCGGCGAAGTTCTCCAGGCCGAACAGGTCGTCCATGTAGAGGATGGCCACCGACTTGACGCCCTGCGCCACCAGCAGGTCGATCAGCGCGCCCATCATCTGGTCGGGCTGCTGCAGCATCGAGAAGAAGTACGGCAGCCGCATGTCGATCAGCTTGCGCGACAGCGCCGACGGCGCCACCAGCGGGTAGCCGAAGCGGTTGGCCAGCGGCGCGACGGCGAAGTTGTAGTTCGAGCCGTAGGGCGCGAGCACCAGGTCGACCTTGTCGCTGCCCATCAGCTTCTCGTAGGTGCGCACCGTGGTCTCGACCTCGCTGCGGTCGTCGTAGCCCATCAGCTCGATGGGGCGGCGCACGCCCTTCACGTTCAGCCCGCCGGCGGCGTTGTGCTGCTCGGCCCACATGATGAAGTTGGGCTCCTGGCTCACCTGCGCGCCGCCGGCCATCGCGCCGGTGCGCGGCATCGCGTAGCCGATGCGCACCGGCCCGGTCTGGGCCAGCGCGAGCGAGGGGAAGGCCAGCGCGGCGGGCGCGGCGGCCAGGGCCTGGACGACGGTGCGGCGGGTGCTCATGGTCTGTCTCCTGGAGTTGTGGGCGCATTCTTCGCGGCCGCGCGCCGCGCGGCTTTGCCGGCCGTGCAGCGCGGATTGACGATCCGTGCACGCCGCCTAGGGCTTTCCCGATGCGCCCGCCGCGGCGCTTGAGGGGCCGGGGCGGGGCCGCTACGCTCGCGCCCCATGAGCAGTCCGGCCGTCAGCGCGATGAGCACCGACCAGGTCTCCGCCGCCGAGCGGCCGGGGTTCTGGGCCGACTGGCTGCACCGTCTCTTCCACGGGCTGGATTCCGACCTCTACGGCGACGGCGACTTCGACGCCCGCATCGCCACCGTGCATGCCGGCGACGTGGTGCTGACGCGGCTGGAGGCGAACCGCCACCGCGTGATGCGCTCGGCCTCGCTGGTGCGGCACTCGGACGTCGGCTACCTGAAGATCGTCGCGCCCTGGGTGGGCTGCGCCGGCGTCGAGCAGAAGGGCCGCGAGGCCTGGGTGACGCCCGACCAGTGGAGCATCTACGACACCACCGACAGCTACGCCGTGGCCAACCCGGTGCGCGTGGAGCACCTGATCGTGATGCTGCCCAAGGACCGGCTGGTCGAGCGCGGCATCTCGCTCGACGCGCTGATGGCGCGCCGCCTGGGCGGCAGCGGCGGCGTCGCGCGCATCGCGCTGGAGACCATGCGCAACGCCTACCGCGAGCTGCCCGGCATGTCGGAGAGCGCCGCGCGCGGCGTGGGCGACGCGATCACCCAGCTCGTGCAGCTCGCCATGCTCGACCTCGCCGGCATCGGCACGGCGGTCACGCAGCGCGAGGCGCTGCGCGAGCGCATCAAGCAGCACGTGGGCGAGCGCCTCGGCGACCCGGGCCTGAGCGTCGACGCCATCGCGCTGGCGCTGAACTGCAGCCGCCGCCAGCTCTACAACGCCTTCGCCGAAGAGCCCGACGGCGTGGCCGGCTACATCCTGCGCCGCCGCCTGGAAGGCTGCCGCCGCTGCCTGGACGACCGCGCCCAGGCGCACCGCTCCATCACCGAGATCGCCTTCGACTTCGGCTTCTCCAACATGGCGCACTTCAGCCGCGTGTTCCGCGCCCACCTCGGGCTGCCGCCGAGCGACTACCGGCGCGGCGCCCTCGCCTGAGATCCCGTCTTGCCGCTTTGCCGGCGAGGGTTTGCGCCCGATCAAGGTTTGTTTCGATGGCTGCCGCCGGGAGGGCCGGAGCCGCGTCACCTTGACTCAATGCAATGCGGGTTTCCCCGCAAGCCGCTGGAATGACGCCATGGTCTGGATTCAGTCCAGATCGGCGCGGTGAGCGGCTCCTTCCATCCGGCCGCGCACTCGAACCCCGCGGATGGAACGAGGAGTGAACATGTTGACCCGTCTCGCGCCGCTGGCCTTCGCCGCCGTGGCATCGCTGCTGGGCCTGAGCGCCGCCATGGCGCAGAGCCAGGAGCCGATCCAGCCCATCGTGCCGCCCCAGCAAGTGAACCTCGGCATGGTCGAGCTGGGCAAGAAGCTGTACTTCGACCCGCGCCTGTCCAAGTCGGGCTTCATCTCGTGCAACTCGTGCCACAACCTGTCGATGGGCGGCACCGACAACATCCCGACCTCCATCGGCGACAAGTGGCAGCAGGGCCCGATCAACGCCCCGACGGTGCTGAACTCCAGCCTGAACGTCGCGCAGTTCTGGGACGGCCGCGCCGCCGACCTGAAGGCGCAGGCCGGTGGCCCGATCGCCAACCCCGGCGAGATGGCCTTCAGCCACACGCTGGCCATCGGCATCCTCGAGTCCATCCCGACCTACCAGCGCGAATTCAAGCAGGTGTTCGGCAAGGACAAGATCGACATCGAGCAGGTGACGCTGGCGATCGCCGAGTTCGAGAAGACCCTGGTGACGCCGAACTCGCGCTTCGACCAGTGGCTGCTCGGCAAGAAGGACGCGCTGACCGGCGACGAGCAGGCCGGCTACAAGCTCTTCAAGGAAAGCGGCTGCGTGGCCTGCCACAACGGCCCGGCGGTGGGCGGCAACTCGTTCCAGAAGATGGGCATCGTGCAGGCCTACAAGGCCACCAGCCCGGCCGAGGGCCGCAGCGCGGTGACCGGCAAGGACATCGACCGCTTCAGCTTCAAGGTGCCGACGCTGCGCAACGTCGAGCTGACCTACCCGTACTTCCACGACGGCGCGGCCAACACGCTGACGCAGGCGGTGGACACGATGGGCCGGCTGCAGCTCGGCAAGAACTTCACGAAGGACGAGAACGCCAAGATCGTCGCCTTCCTGAAGACGCTGACCGGCGACCAGCCCAGCTTCACGCTGCCGGTGCTGCCGCCGTCGAGCGACGCGACGCCGCGGCCCAGCCCGTTCAAGTGAGTCCGGCGGCCGGCGCCCGCCACGGCGGGCGCCGCCGCACGCGCAGAACACCATGCTGAGCGACGACACCCGCACCCTGCACCAGCGCCTGCGCACTGCCGGCGTGCTGCCCACGCTGCAGCGCATGGCGGTGGCCGGCGTGCTGCTGCGCGAGCCGCGCCACATGACGGCCGAGCAGGTGCTGCGCGCCGCGCGCGAGCTGCTGCCGCCGATCTCGCGCGCCACCGTCTACAGCGTGCTGCAACTGTTCGTGCGGCGCGGGCTGCTGAAGGAGCTGCCGATCGCCGGCGCGGCGACGGTGTACGACTCCAACGTCGCGCCGCACCACCACCTGTACAACGTCGACACCGGCGAGGTCAGCGACCTGCCGAGCCTGGCGGTGCGCCTCGACGGCCTGCCCGAGCTGCCCGCCGGGCTGACGCTGGACGAGGTCGACGTGATCGTGCGCGTGCGCCAGCGCCGGCCGGAGGCGGCTGCACCCGCCTGAAGCCGCGCCAGCCCCGCGCCGGCCCTGGCTACACTGCCGGCTCACTTCCTCCTCTCGCGCATGGGCTGGCACGGCCGACTCGAACTCGACTACCGCCGCGACGGCGACACCACGCTCGCCCACGACCGCCACGACGGCCCGCTGCGCGTGCTGCAGCGCCTGTACCCCGAAGGCCCCGGCATCTGCCACCACGTGCTGGTGCATCCGCCCGGCGGCATGGTCGGCGGCGACACGCTGACCATTTCGCTCGCGCTCGGCGAACAGGCCCATGCGCTGGTCACCAGCCCCGGCGCGGCGCGCTTCTACCGCAGCGGCGGCGAGCGCGCCTTGCAGCGGGTGGACGCGCGCCTGGCCGCCGGCGCGCGGCTCGAATGGCTGCCGCTGGAAACCCTGGCCTACAGCGGCTGCGAGGGCGAGAACCGGCTGCGCTTCGACCTCGCCCCGGGCGCCGAGATGCTCGGCTGGGACGTGCTCGCGCTCGGCCTGCCGGCCGCCGGTCAGCCCTTCGAGCGCGGCCGCTACCGCCAGCAGCTCGAAGTCGCCGGCCGCTGGCTGGAGCGCGGCGTGATCGCCGCCGACGACACGCTGCTGCTCGACTCGCCGCTCGGCCTGGCCGGCCAGCGTGTGCTGGGCACGCTGTGGTTCGCCGCCGGCACGCCGCTGGCGCCGGCGCGGCGCGACGCGCTGCTGGACGCCGCGCGGGCCGCCTGCGCCGACCACGCGCTGGCGCGCCAGGCCGGCGCCACCGCGCCCAACGACGCCGTGGTGCTGCTGCGCGCGCTCGCGCCGCGCGTCGAGCCGCTGATGGATCTCTTCAAGGCGGTGCGCGACGCATGGCGCGCGCAGGCCTGGGCGCTGGGCGCGGCGCCGCCGCGCATCTGGACGACCTGAGGCGGCGCCGGGCCGACGCCTCAGTCCGCGAAGCCGTACGGCCCGCCGCGCTCCAGCGCCTTGCGGTAGCCCGGCCGCGCGTGGATGCGCGCGAGCCAGTCCATCAGTTGGGGCCGGCTCGTGTTCAGGCCGGCGCGCTGCGCCGCGGCCTCGACCGCGAAGCTCATCTGGATGTCCGCCGCGCTGAACTCGTCGCCGGCGAACCACGGGCGCTGCGCCAGTTCCGCTTCCATGAAGTCGAGCTGCCGTTCGAGGTTGGGCGTGACGAAGCCCGCCATCACCTTGGCCGCGATGCCGCGCGCGATCGGCTTGGCGAAGAACGGCATCGGTGCGCTCTTCACCTTGTCGAACACCAGCTTGAGCAGCAGCGGCGGCATCGCCGAGCCCTCGGCGAAGTGCAGCCAGTAGCGGTAGCGCAGGAACTCGGGCGTGTCCGGCGCCGGGCGCAGCGCGCCGCCGGCGCGGTCGACGAGGTATTCGACGATCGCGCCCGACTCGGCCACCGTCGTGTCGCCGTCGGTGATCACCGGCGACTTGCCCAGCGGGTGCACCGCGCGCAGCTCGGGCGGCGCGAGCATCGTCCTGGCGTCGCGCTGGTAGTGGCGGATCTCGTAGGGCAGGCGCAGCTCCTCGAGCAGCCACAGCACGCGCTGCGAGCGCGAATCGTTGAGGTGGTGGACGGTGATCATGGCGCGCATTCTGATCGAGCCCGGCCGCGCCGGCCCGCTCAGATCGCCATGCGGTCGCGCACGCCCTCGGCGTCCATCGCCGCGCCGCGGCCACGCTGCACGATCTCGCCGCGCTCCATCAGCAGGTACTGGTCGGCGAGTTCGGCGGCGAAGTCGTAGTACTGCTCCACCAGCACGATGGCCATCGTGCCGCGATCGGCCAGCATGCGGATCACGCGGCCGATGTCCTTGATGATCGAGGGCTGGATGCCCTCGGTCGGCTCGTCGAGGACCAGCAGCTTGGGCCCGGCCGCGAGCGCGCGCGCGATGGCGAGCTGCTGCTGCTGGCCGCCGGAGAGGTCGCCGCCGCGCCGCTGCAGCATCTGCTTCAACACCGGGAACAGCTCGAACAGCTCGGCCGGAATCGCCGTGCCGCCGGGCCGGCTGGCCAGGCCCATGCGCAGGTTCTCCTCCACCGTCAGGCGGCCGAAGATCTCGCGGCCCTGCGGCACGTAGCCTATGCCTTTGCGGGCGCGCTGGTAGGGCGTGTCGCGCGTGATGTCCTGGCCGTCCAGGCGGACGCTGCCGGTCTTCACCGGCACCACGCCCATCAGCGCCTTCAGCAGCGTGGTCTTGCCGACGCCGTTGCGGCCGAGCACCACGCTCACCTCGCCGGCCTTCGCCTCGAAGGCGAGGTTGCGCAGGATGTGCGAGCCGCCGTAGTACTGGTTGATGCCTTCGACCTTCAGCATGGCGTGTGCCGGCTCAGCGGCCCAGGTAGACCTCGACGACCTTGTCGTTCGCCTGCACGCTCTTCAGCGGGCCTTCGGCGAGCACGCTGCCCTCGTGCAGCACGGTGACCTTCTTGTCCGCGCGGCCCTGCGTCAGCGCGGCGATGAACTTCATGTCGTGCTCCACCACCACCAGCGAGTGGTTGCCTTCGAGCGAGAGGAACAGCTCGGCGGTGCGCTCGGTCTCGTCGTCGGTCATGCCGGCCACCGGCTCGTCGAGCAGCAGCAGCTTGGGGTCCTGCATCAGCAGCATGCCGATCTCCAGCCACTGCTTCTGGCCGTGGCTGAGCAGCCCGGCGCTGCGTTGGGCGCTGTCCTTCAGGTGGATCAGCGCCAGCACCTCGCCGATGCGGTCGAGCTGCGCGCCGCCGAGGCGGAAGAACATCGAGGCGCGCACGCCGTGGTCGGTCTTCAGCGCCAGCTCGAGGTTCTCGAACACCGACAGGTGCTCGAACACCGTCGGCTTCTGGAACTTGCGGCCGATGCCGATGGTGGCGATCTGGTTCTCGCGCAGGCGCAGCAGGTCGATGGTCGAGCCGAAGAAGGCACGGCCGGCGTCCGGCCGCGTCTTGCCGGTGATGACGTCCATCATCGTCGTCTTGCCGGCGCCGTTCGGGCCGATGATGCAGCGCAGCTCGCCGGCGTCTATCGCCAGGCTCAGCGCGTTGAGCGCCTTGAAGCCGTCGAAGCTCACCGTGATGTCGTCGAGGTAGAGGATCGCGCCGTGCGCGGTGTCCACCTCGCCCGGCGTGACGACGCGGCCGTAGCTCGCGCCGCCATGTTCCGCGCGGGTCTTCGCGCCGGCCTTCATCAGCTCGGGGGTCATGAGCGCGGCTCCTTCCGGAACAGCCCGACGATGCCGCGCGGCAGGAACAGCGTCACCGCGATGAACAAGGCGCCCAGCACGTAGAGCCAGAACTCGGGGAAGTGCTGCGTGAACACGCTCTTGCCGCCGTTGACGACGAAGGCGCCGACGATGGGCCCGACCAGCGTGCCGCGCCCGCCCACGGCGGCCCAGATCGCCATCTCGATCGACGCGGCCGGGCTCATCTCGCCCGGGTTGATGATGCCCACCTGCGGCACGTACAGGGCGCCGGCGATGCCGCACATCACCGCCGAGATCACCCAGATCGTCAGCTTGTAGCGGATCGGGTCGTAGCCGGTGAACATCACGCGGCTCTCGGCGTCGCGGATCGCCATCAGCACGCGGCCGAACTTGCTGGCCACCAGCCAGCGCGCCAGCAGGTAGAAGCCGATCAGCACCAGCCCGGTGATCACGAACAGCGCCATGCGCGTGCCGGGCGTGGCGATCGGGATGCCGAGGATGCGCTTGAAGTCGGTGAAGCCGTTGTTGCCGCCGAAGCCGGTCTCGTTGCGGAAGAACAGCAGCATCGCCGCGTAGGTCATCGCCTGCGTGATGATCGAGAAATACACGCCCTTGATGCGCGAGCGGAACGCGAAGAAGCCGAACACGAAGGCCAGCAGCCCCGGCACCAGCACCACCATCGCCATCTGGAAGACGAAGCTGTCGCTGAAGGCCCAGTGCCAGGGGAATTCCTTCCAGTTCAGGAACACCATGAAGTCGGGCATGTCGGCGCGGTACTGGCCGTCGCGGCCGATCTGGCGCATCAGGTACATGCCCATCGCGTAGCCGCCGAGCGCGAAGAACAGGCCGTGGCCGAGCGAGAGGATGCCGGTGTAGCCCCAGATCAGGTCCATCGCCAGCGCGCAGATCGCGTAGCACATGATCTTGCCGACCAGCGCGACGGCGAAGTCGCTCATGTGGAACACGCTGCCGGGCGGCACGACGAGGTTGAGCACCGGCGCGAGCACGGCGACGGCGAACAGCGCGACGATGACGGCGAACCAGCGGCGCGGGATCATGCCTCGGCGCTCCTGCCCTTCATCGCGAAGATGCCCTGCGGCCGCTTCTGGATGAACACCACGATGAACACCAGCACCATGATCTTGGCCAGCACCGCGCCGGCCCAGCCTTCCAGGAACTTGTTCAGCACGCCCAGGCCGAGCGCGGCGTAGACGGTGCCGGCGAGCTGGCCGACGCCGCCGAGCACGACGACGAGGAAGCTGTCGACGATGTAGCCCTGGCCGAGATCGGGCCCGACGTTGCCCACCTGCGACAGCGCGCAGCCGCCCAGCCCGGCCAGCCCGGCGCCGAGCGCGAAGGCCAGCGTGTCGACACGCGCGGTGTCGACGCCGACGCAGGCGGCCATGCGGCGGTTCTGCGTCACGCCGCGCACGAACAGGCCCAGCCGCGTGCGCGCGATCAGCAGCGCCACCGCCGCCAGCACCAGCGCGGCGAAGGCGATGATCGCGATGCGGTTCCACGGCAGCGTCAGGTTGCCCATCACGGCCACGCCGCCGGACAGCCAGGCCGGGTTCTCCACCGGCACGTTCTGCGCGCCGAAAAACGAGCGCACCGCCTGCATCAGCACCAGGCTGATGCCCCAGGTGGCCAGCAGCGTCTCGAGCGGGCGGCCGTAGAGCCAGCGGATCACGCTGCGCTCCATCGCCGCGCCGACCAGCGCCGCGGCGAGGAAGGACGCCGGTATCGCCGCCGCGATGTACCAGTCGAACGCGCCCGGCAGGTACTGGCGGAACAGGTTCTGCACCACGTAGGTGGCGTAGGCGCCGATCATCAGCAGCTCGCCGTGCGCCATGTTGATGACGCCCATCAGGCCGTAGGTGATCGCCAGGCCCAGCGCCGCGAGCAGCAGGATGGAGCCCAGGCTCGCACCGGTGAACAGCACGCCCAGCCGCTCGCCCCAGGCCAGGCGCGACTTCACCTCGGCCAGCGCGCCGGCCAGCGCGGCGCGCACCTGCGCATCAAGCTCCGCGTCGGGGGCGAGGCGCTCCTGCAGCAGGCTCGCCACCGCGCCCTGCCCGCTGCGCGCCAGTTCGGCGATGGCCTCGAGGCGCCGCGCCTTGTCGGGCGAGGCCACCAGGATCGCCGCGCGCATGCGCGCCAGCGAATCCTTCAGCGCCGCGTCGCTCTCGGCGGCGACGGCCTTGTCGAGCAGCACAAGCTGCGATTCGTCCAACGACTGGCCCATCAGCTCCGTCACCGCCGCGCGCCGCACCGCGACATCGGGCGAGAACAGGTGCAGCGAGGCCAGCGCCGCCTGCAGCGCGCCGCGCACGCGGTTGTTGTTGACCACGTCGTCGGCATCGGCCGGCAGCGTGGCCGGCGCGCCGCTGGCGGCGTCCACCGCCTTGTCGCCCTGCACGATGAAGACCGCTTCGCCGGCCACCTTGACCTCGTCGGCGAGCAGGGCCTGCACGAAGGCCTCCAGGCCCTCGGCGCCCTCGCCCGCCGCCCGGTTCAGCGCGGCGATGCGCTCGTCGCCGTCGCCGACGGCGATGCCGCGCGCCTGCTCGGGCGTGAGGGCGAACGCCGCGCACGACGAGCACAGCAGCAGCCAGCAGAGAACCAGACGTCGAATCATGGCAAGGAAAGTCGGACGAACCGGGCGGGCCGGGCGAAGCCCGCCCGCCCCTCCAGCGGACGCCGCGGATCCGGCTGCGCCGGTCCGCTGGCGTCGCCCCCCTGGGGGGGGGAGCGCCGTCAGGCGCTCCGGGGGGGATTTACTTCTTTTCCGGGACGTTCTTCTTGCCCTTGTTCTCGGGGATGTAGTCGCTCCACGGGTCGGCGACGACCGGGCCCTTGGTCTTCCACACCACGTTGAACTGGCCGTCGGCCTTGATCTCGCCGATGAACACCGGCTTGTGCAGGTGGTGGTTCTCCTTGTCCATCGTCGACATGAAGCCGCCCGGCGCCGGGAAGGTCTGGCCGGCCATCGCGGCGATCACCTTGTCGGGGTCGGTGCTCTTGGCCTTCTCGACCGCCTGCTTCCACATGTGGATGCCGATGTAGGTGGCCTCCATCGGGTCGTTGGTCAGCGGCTTGTCCTTGTGGCCGGGGATGCCCTTGGCCTTGGCGTAGTCGCTCCACTGCTTGACGAACGCGGTGTTGGCCGGGCTCTTGATGCTCATGAAGTAGTTCCAGGCCGCGAGGTGGCCCACCAGCGGCTTGGTGTCGACGCCGCGCAGCTCTTCCTCGCCGACCGAGAAGGCCACCACCGGCACGTCGGTCGCCTTCAGGCCCTGGTTGCCCAGCTCCTTGTAGAAGGGCACGTTGGAGTCGCCGTTGATGGTCGACACCACCGCGGTCTTCTTGCCCTCGGAGGCGAACTTCTTGATCTTGGCGATGATGCTCTGGTAGTCCGAATGGCCGAACGGGGTGTAGTCCTCCATGATGTCGGCGTCGGCCACGCCCTTGCTGTGCAGGAAGGCGCGCAGGATCTTGTTGGTGGTGCGCGGGTAGACGTAGTCGGTGCCCAGCAGCACCCAGCGCTTGGCCGAGCCGCCGTCCTTGCTCATCAGGTATTCCACCGCGGGAATGGCCTGCTGGTTCGGCGCGGCGCCGGTGTAGAAGACGTTCTTGCTCAGCTCCTCGCCCTCGTACTGCACCGGGTAGAACAGCAGCGCGTTCTTCTCCTCGTACACCGGCAGCACCGACTTGCGGCTCACGCTGGTCCAGCAGCCGAAGGTCACGGCGACCTTGTCCTGGTCGATGAGCTGCTTGGCCTTCTCGGCGAACAGCGGCCAGTTGGAGGCCGGGTCGACCACCACCGGCTCGAGCTTCTTGCCGAGCACGCCGCCCTTGGCGTTGATCTCGTCGATGGTCATCAGGGCGACGTCCTTCAGCACGGTCTCGGAGATCGCCATCGTGCCCGACAGCGAGTGCAGCACGCCGACCTTGATGGTGTCGGCGGCGCGGGCGATGGTGGTCAGACCCATCGTGCAGGCGGCGGCGGCCAGCGCGGTGAGCGTCTTCGTGGCGAAGCGGCGGGTGGTGTTCATGCGATTGGGCTCCTGCGTTGATCCCGGATCGTCCGGGGCTGCACGCAGGTTAGGTGCGGCGCCGCCGATGCCCAATACGCAAGGTGGCGTACAACCGCCGCTGGGGAACCGCGGCGCGCGGCGCCGCTCCGTCCCCGAGCCCGTCCCCGGAGGAGACCCGATGACCCCCTTGCGCACCCTGCTGGCCGCCACCGATTTCTCCGAAGCCTCGCTGCGCGCCGTCGAACGCGCCGCGCAGCTCGCCGGCCAGCACGGCGCCGCGCTGACGCTGCTGCACACGCTGGACGCGCTGGCGCTGCAGGACATGGCGCGCTGGCTGGGCGACGAGGCTGGCGATGCGGGCGCCGATGCCGGCGGCGTGCGCGACGAGGCGCGCGGGCGCCTTCACGCGCTGGCCGGCGAGCTGGCCGCGCGCCACGCCATCGCGGTGGCCGAACGGCTCGTGCAGGGCCATGCGGTGCGCAGCACGCGCGAAGTGGCCGAGCAGCTCCAGGCCGAGCTCGTGCTCACCGGCACGCGCGGCGCGGGCATCGTGCGCCGCATGGCGGTCGGCTCCACCGCCGAGCGCATCGCGCGGCGCCTGGCGCGGCCGGTGCTGATGGTGCGGCGCGCGCCCGAGGCGGCCTACCACCGCGTGCTGCTGCCGGTGGACTTCTCGCCCTGGAGCGCCGGCGCCATCGCGCTGGCCGCGCGTGTCGCGCCGCAGGCCGAGCTGCTGCTGATGCACGCCGTCGAGCTGCCCTTCGAGGCGCGCCTGCGCGGCGCCGGCGCGGCCGGCCGCGGCGCCGGGCTCTACCTCGAACGCGCGCGCCTCGAGGCGCGCGAGCGGCTGGAAGCGCTGGCCGCCGGCGCCGGCCTCGCGCCGCATCGCACCGGCTTCGTCACGCCCGAGGGCGCCGACCCGTGGATGCTGATCGTGCGGGCCGAGCAGGAGCGCGGCTGCGATCTCGTCGCCATCGGCCGCCAGGGCCGCGGCGCGCTCGAGGAATTCCTGCTCGGCGGCACCGCGCGCATGGTGCTGGCCGAGGGCGGCGCCGACGTGCTGCTGGCGGCGCAGGGCGCCGCGGCCTGAGAGGCGCCATCCCTTTCTAGAATGGCGCCGCCCATGTCGCTGTTGCTCATCCTCCTGCTGCCCTTCGCCGGCAGTGCCGTCGCGGCGCTGCTGCCGACCAACGCGCGCAACCTGGAATCGCTCTGGGCCGCGGCGGTGGCGCTCGCCGTGGCCGTGCCGCTGGCGCTGCTGTACCCCGAGGTGAGCGCCGGCACGGTGGTGGCCGAGCGCCTCGAATGGCTGCCCAGCCTGGGGCTGGACATCGTCGTGCGCATCGACGGCTTCGCCTGGATGTTCGCGATGCTGGTCAGCGGCATGGGGCTGCTGGTGGTGATCTACGCGCGCTACTACCTCTCGCCGGAAGACCCGGCGGCGCGCTTCTACTCGCTGCTGCTGGGCTTCATGGGCGCGATGCTCGGCGTGGTGGTGTCGGGCAGCCTGGTGCAGCTCGTGGTGTTCTGGGAGCTGACCAGCGTGTTCTCCTTCCTGCTGATCGGCTACTGGACGCACCGCAAGGACGCGCGCCGCGGCGCGCGCATGGCCTTCACCGTCACCGCCACCGGCGGGTTGGCGCTGCTGGCCGGCGTGCTGCTGATCGGCCACATCGTCGGCAGCCACGAGCTCGACGCGGTGCTGGCCGCCGGCGAGATCGTGCGCGCCGACCCGCTGTACCCGCTGGCGCTGGCGCTGGTGCTGCTGGGCGCGCTGACCAAGAGCGCGCAGTTCCCCTTCCACTTCTGGCTGCCGCACGCGATGGCCGCGCCGACGCCGGTGTCGGCCTACCTGCACTCGGCGACCATGGTCAAGGCCGGCGTGTTCCTGCTGGCGCGGCTGTGGCCGGTGCTGGCCGGCACCGACGCCTGGTTCTGGATCGTCGGCGGCGCCGGCCTGGCGACGCTGCTGCTGGGCGCCTACGTGGCGATGTTCCAGAACGACCTGAAGGGGCTGCTGGCCTATTCGACCATCAGCCACCTCGGGCTGATCACGCTGCTGCTGGGCCTGAACAGCCCGGTCGCCGCGGTGGCGGCGGTGTTCCACATGATGAACCACGCGACCTTCAAGGCCTCGCTGTTCATGTCGGTGGGCATCATCGACCACGAGACCGGCACGCGCGACATGCGCCGGCTCGACGGCCTGTTCCGCGCCATGCCGATCACCGGCACGCTGGCCATCGTGGCCTGCGCGGCGATGGCCGGCGTGCCGATGCTCAACGGCTTCCTCTCGAAAGAGATGTTCTTCGCCGAGACGGTGTTCGTCGCGGCGCACCCGGCGGTCGAGCGGCTGCTGCCGGCGGCGGCCACGCTGGCCAGCATGTTCGCGGTGGTGTACTCGCTGCGCTTCGGCCACGACGTGTTCTTCGGCCCCACCTCGGGCGACTGCCCGCGCCAGCCGCACGAGCCGGTGCACTGGATGCGCGTGCCGGTCGAGCTGCTGGTGCTGACCTGCGTGGTGGTGGGCACGGCGCCGGCCTGGTCGATCGGGCCGGTGCTGGCCATCGCCGCCGCGCCGGTGGTCGGCGGCACGCTGCCGGCCTACAGCCTGGCGGTGTGGCACGGCTTCAACACGCCGCTGATGATGAGCCTGGCGGCCATGCTCGGCGGCCTGCTGCTGTACCTGTGGTTCGGGCAGCGGCTGCGCCTGCGCGGCCACCTCGGCGCGCCGCTGCTGCGCGCGCTGAACGGCCGGCGCCTGTTCAACGCCGCGCTGGCGCTGGCCAGCGACGGCGCGCGCCGCACGGTGCGCCTGCTCGGCACGCGGCGGCTGCAGCCGCAGCTCGCGCTGATGGTGCTGATCGCCGGGCTGGCCGGGCTCGGCTCGGCGCTGATCGTGCCGCTGATCTGGGGCGACCGCGCGCGCGTGCCGGCCTCGCCGGCCTTCGTCGGCCTGTGGATCGTCGCGCTGGCCTGCGCCATCGGCGCGGCCTGGCAGGCCAAGTTCCACCGCCTGGCCGCGCTGGCGATGCTGTCGGTGGTCGGGCTGGCGCTGTGCATCACCTTCGCCTGGTTCTCCGCGCCCGACCTCGCGCTGACGCAGCTCGCCGTGGAGGTGGTGACCATGGTGCTGTTCCTGCTCGGCCTGCGCTGGATGCCCAAGCGCGTCGAGCAGGACGACCCGCGCATCACGCTGCGCGCGCGCTGGCGGCGCCGCCGCGACCTGGCGCTGGCGGTGCTGATCGGCCTCGGCCTGGCGACGCTGTCGTACGCGCTGCTGACGCGCAGCGCGCCGCTGTCGATCTCGCCGTTCTTCCTCGAGAACGCGCTGCCGCTGGGCGGCGGCGCCAACGTCGTCAACGTGATGCTGGTCGACTTCCGCGCCTTCGACACCTTCGGCGAGATCACCGTGCTGGGCATCGTCGGCATCACCGTCTACGCGCTGCTGCGGCGCTTCCGCCCGCCGGTGGAGGTGATCGACCGGCCGGCGCAGCAGCGCATCATCCCGGCCGACGCGGTCAGCGACCTGCAGACGCACGACGGCGGCGAGGCCGCGCAGCGCTACCTGGAGGTGCCGGCGGTGCTGGTGCGGCTGCTGCTGCCGGTGGCCTTCGTGTTCGCCTTCCACCTGTTCATGCGCGGCCACAACGAGCCGGGCGGCGGCTTCGTCGCCGGGCTGGTGGTGGCGATCGCCTTCATCGCGCAGTACATGGTCTCCGGCACGCGCTGGGTGGAGGCGCGCGTGCGCCTGCAGCCGCCGCGCTGGATCGCCTTCGGGCTGGGCGCGGCGCTGCTGACCGGGCTGGGCTCGATCGCGCTGGGCTACCCCTTCCTGACCACGCACACCGCGCACGTGCACTGGCCGCTGGTCGGCGAGGTGCACCTGCCCAGCGCGACGCTGTTCGACCTCGGCGTGTTCGCCGTGGTGGTCGGCTCGACGCTGCTGCTGCTGACCGCGATCGCGCACCAGTCGCTGCGCGCGCGCCGCCAGCAGGCCGCCGCCGAGGACGACGCACGGGAGGAACGGCACTGATGGAAATCGTCGTCTCGATCGCGGTGGGCGTGCTGGCCAGCGCCGGCGTGTGGCTGGTGCTGCGCCCGCGCAGCTTCCAGGTGCTGATCGGGCTGTCGCTGCTGTCGTACGCGATCAACCTGTTCATCTTCAGCGTCGGCAGCCTGGCGATCGACCGCGAGCCCATCGTCGAGCCCGGCGTCGTGCCCGACCTCGCGCACTACAGCGACCCGCTGCCGCAGTCGCTGGTGCTGACGGCGATCGTGATCGGCTTCGCCACCACCGCGCTGTTCCTGGTGGTGCTGCTGGCGCTGCGCGGCCTGTCCGGCGGCGACCACGTCGACGGCGAGGAGGAGGCGCCGTGACGCCGACCCCGGCCCCCGAGCACCTGGTGGTCGCGCCGGTGCTGCTGCCGCTGGCCACCGCCGCGCTGATGCTGATGCTCGGCGAGCACCGGCGCCGCCTGAAGGCGCTGCTCAACGTGGCCTCGGCCGCGCTCGGCGTGGTGATCGCGCTGGCGCTGCTGCTGCGCGTGGACGCCGCCGGGCCGGCCGCCTTCGCGGCCTACCTGCCGGGCAACTGGCCGGTGCCCTACGGCATCGTGCTGGTCGCCGACCGGCTCTCGGCGCTGATGGCGCTGCTGGCCGGCGGCGTCGGGCTGGCCGCGCTGCTGTACGCGCTGGCGCGCTGGCAGCACGCCGGCGTGTACTTCCACGTGCTGTTCCAGTTGCAGTTGATGGGCCTGTACGGCGCCTTCCTGACCGGCGACCTGTTCAACCTGTTCGTCTTCTTCGAGGTGATGCTGGCCGCCAGCTACGGGCTGCTGCTGCACGGCGGCGGCATGGCGCGCGTGCGCGCCGGGCTGCACTACATCGCCATCAACCTGGTGGCCTCGCTGCTGTTCCTGATCGGCGTGGCGGTGCTGTACGGCGTGACCGGCACGCTGACGATGGCCGACATCGCGCTGAAGCTGCCGTTCGTGCCGGCCGGCGACCGCGGCCTGCTGCACGCCGGCGCGGCCATCCTGGCGGTGGCCTTTCTCGCCAAGGCGGCGGTGTGGCCGCTGAACTTCTGGCTGCCGCCGGCCTACGCCGCGGCCAGCGCGCCGGCGGCCGCGCTGTTCGCGATCCTCACCAAGGTCGGCGTCTACGCGCTGCTGCGCCTGTGGACGCTGTGCTTCCCGGCCGACGCCGGCGCCTCGGCCGGCTTCGGCGGCGGCGTGCTGGTGTGGGGCGGGCTGGCGACGCTGGCCTTCGGCGCCGTGGGCATGCTGGCCTCGCAGCGGCTGGCGCGGCTGGCCGGCTTCAGCGTGATCGCCTCGTCGGGCACGCTGGTGGCGGCGATCGGCTTCGGCGATGCGGCGCTGGCCGGCGGCGCGCTGTTCTACCTCGCCACCTCGACGCTGGCCGGCAGCGCGATGTTCCTGCTCGTCGAGCTGCTCGAGCGCGGCCGCCAGGTCGAGCTGGGCCCGCAGCAGCTCGACGACGGCAACGACGCGCTGCCGGTGTTCTTCGACGCCGAGCCGCCGCCCAGCACCAACCTCGACGACGACGAGCAGGCGCTGATCGGCCGCGCGATCCCGGCCGCGCTGGCCTTTCTCGGCGTGTCGTTCACGATGTGCGCGATGGTGGTGGCCGGGCTGCCGCCGCTGGCCGGCTTCGTCGCCAAGCTGGCGATGCTGCGCGCGCTGATCGACATCGGCTCGGCGCGCGCCTGGACGCTGTTCGCGCTGCTGATCGGCTCGGGCCTGTTCGCCGCCATCGCGCTGGTGCGCGTCGGCATGCGCCACTTCTGGACCGCCGGCCACGGCCCGGCGCCGCGCCTGCGCGTGGCCGAGTCGCTGCCGGTGGCGGCGCTGGTGCTGGCGCTGGCGGCGCTGGTGGTGCGCGGCGAGGCGCTGCTCGACTACACCCGCGAGGCGGCGCGCGCGCTGCACCAGCCGCAGCGCTACATCGCCGCGGTGCTGGGCACGCGCGCGCTGCCGCCGCCGGCGGCGGAGGGCGTGCGATGAAACGCTGGCTGCCCTCGCCCTGGCTGTCGCTGGGCATCTTCGGCGGCTGGGTGCTGCTGGCGCGCAGCACCGGCGCCGGCACGCTGCTGCTCGGCGCGGCGCTGGCGGTCGTGATGCCGCTGCTGGCGCGCCCGCTGCGCCCGCAGCCCGGGCCGCTGCGCCACCTGGGCGTGCTGGCGCGGCTGATCCTGCGCGTCGGGCGCGACGTGCTGCGCTCGGCGCTGCAGGTCGGCCGGCGCGTGCTGCGCGCACGCCGCCAGCCGCCGCGCAGCGCCTTCGTCGTGGTGCCGCTGACGCTGCGCAACGAGCACGCGCTGGCCGCGCTGGCGATGATCACCGCCGTCATCCCCGGCACCGTCTGGTGCGAGCTGGCGCCCGACCGCAGCGCGCTGCTGCTGCACGTCTTCGACCTCGACGACGAGGCGCACTTCCTGGCGCATTTCAGCGCCGACTACGAACAGCCGCTGAAGGAGATCTTCGAATGAGCCCGCTGCTGCTGCTGGCCATCGACGCCACGCTGGTGCTGTACGTGCTGGCGATGGGCATCGGCGCGCTGCGCCTGGGGCGCGGCCCGAGCGCGCAGGACCGCGTGATGGCGCTCGACTTCCTGTACGTGGTCGGCATGCTGGTGATGCTGGTGCTGGCGATCCGCTACGACAGCGAGATGTACTTCGAGGGCGCGCTGCTGATGGTGCTGTTCGGCTTCGTCGGCTCGGTGGCGCTGGCCAAGTTCCTGCTGCGCGGCGAGGTGATCGAATGAACGCGACCGCCTCCGAGATCGCCGTCGCCGTGCTGCTGCTGGCCAGCGGCGCGGTGGTGCTGGTGGCCGCGCTGGGCCTGGCGTGGCTGCGCGACTTCTTCACCCGCATGCACGCGCCGGCGCTGGCCTCGACGCTGGCGGCGTGGATCGTCACCTTCGCCTCCATCGTGCACTTCAGCGCGCGCGAGGGCACGCTGGCGCTGCACGTGTGGCTGGTGATCATCGTGCTGTCGATCACCGCGCCGGTCACCACCATCGTGCTGGCGCGCGCCGCGCTGTTCCGCCGCCGCCAGGCCGGCGACGCGCTGCCGCCGCCGCTGGGCCGGCGCGGCTGAGCGGGCGGGCCGCGCCATGCGCGACTTCCTGCGCGCCAAGCTGCCCGAGGTGCTGCGCGCGATGGCGCCGCTGGTGGGCTCGGTGTGCGTGCTGCAGGTCGCCTTCGTGCAGGCGCCGCTGCCGCAGTTCCTGCAGTTCCTGGCCGGCTCGGCGCTGGCCGCGCTGGGCATGCTGCTGCTGTTCGCCGGCGTCGAGCACGGCATCCTGCCGATGGGCCGCTACATCGGCGCCGAGCTGCCGCGCAAGGGCTCGCTGGCGCTGATCCTCGCGGTGGCCGCTTCGCTCGGCTTCGTCACCACGATCGCCGAGCCCGACGTGATGATCCTGTCGGCGCAGGTCGGCACGATCGCCGACAGCCCGGTCGGCGCGCAGGCGCTGGCCGTCCTGATCGCCGCCGGCGTCGGCGTGTTCAGCGCCGCCGCGCTGTGGCGCATCGCGCACGGCCGCTCGCTGACGCTGCTGCTGGCGATCGCGTTCGCGCTGATGATCGTGCTCTCGCTGCTGGCCGCGCCCAGCTTCATCCCGCTCGCCTTCGACGCCGGCAGCGTGACCACCGGCGTGCTGTCGGGCCCGGTGCTGCTGGCGCTGGGCCTGGGGCTCAGCTCGGTGCTGGCGCGCCATGCCGGCAGCCTCGACGGCTTCGGCCTGCTCGGCCTGGCCTCCACCGGGCCGGTGATCGTCGTGCTGCTGATCGGGTGGCTGCGTTGAACGGCGCCGAACTGCTCGCGCTGGCCGGCGACACCGCGCGCAGCGTGGTCATCGCGGTCACGCCGCTGCTGGTGGTATTCCTCGTCTTCCAGGCGCTGCTGCTGAAGCTGCCGCAGCGCGAGGTGGTGCGCATCCTCGCCGGCACGCTGGTGGCGGCGCTCGGGCTGTTCCTGTTCCTCACCGGCGTGGCGCTGGCCTTCCTGCCCTTCGGCACGCTGATCGGCCGCGCCATCGCCACGCTGCCGCATCCGGCGGCGATGCTGGGCGTCGGGCTGCTGCTCGGCTTCGTCACCACCTGGGGCGAGCCGGCGGTGCGCATCCTGGCCGACGAGGTGCAGGACGCCTCGGGCGGCTCGATCCACCGCTCGATGGTGCTGGTCACCATCTGCATCGGCGTGGCCGTCTCGGTGGGCCTGGGCGTGCTGCGCATCGCGCTGGAGCTGCCGATGGCCTGGCTGCTGGTGCCGGGCTACGCGCTGGCGCTGCTGCTGATGCGCTTCAGCGACAAGGCCTTCGTCGCCGTGGCCGCCGACGCCGGCGGCGTGGCCACCGGCCCGCTGGCCAACAGCTTCCTGCTGGCGCTGGCGCTGGGCATCGCCTCCGCCGCCGAGGGCGCCGACCCGCTGCTCGACGGCTTCGGGCTGGTGGCGCTGATCGCCCTGGCGCCCATCCTGTCGGTCATGATTCTCGGCCTGGTGATCCGCTGGCGGACGCGGCCGGAGCGTTCCAGAAAGTGAGTCCGGGCATGAACACCTCGCTGATCGTCACCATCGTGCGCAAGGGTTGGGGCAGCACCGTGCTGGAGGCCTCGGTGGAGGCCGGCGCGCGCGGCGGCACCGTGATGGGCGGCCGCGGCGCCGGCATCAACGAGAAGGAGAAGATCTTCGGCGTCTCGATCGAGCCCGAGAAGGAGATCGTGCTCACGCTGGTGCCCGAGACGCGCGCCGACGCCATCCTCGAGGCCATCGTGCAGGCCGCCGGGCTGAACGAGGTGGGACAGGGCATCGCCTTCGTGCTGCCGGTGGACAAGGTCGTCGGCGTCGCGCGCTTCCTCGATCCGTCGCGGCCGTGAGCGGCGCGAAGCGTCAGCCGCGCGCCGTCGACACCAGCACGTCGGCGCCGCCCTCGGCCAGCACGTGCCGGGTGACGCTGCCCAGCAGCAGTTCGACACCGGCCGACAGGCCGTGCTTGCCCAGCACCGTCAGGTCGCACGCCAGGGCCTGCTCGCTCTCGACGATGCGCAGCGAGGCATCGCCCTCGACGATGCGCGGCTCCCATTGCGAGGGCGCGAGGCCGGCCTCGGCGGCCAGCGCGTGCAGGCGCTGCGTCGCCTCGGCGCGGGCGTGGCCGCGGTACAGGTCGATGGTCGGCGCGTCGACGCCGGCGAAGTGCAGCTTCTCCTCGAACGGCACCTGGTAGGCGCTCAGCAGCACCAGCCGCGCCTGCGGCGCGACGCGCCGCGCCAGCGCCAGCGCCCGGGCCGACCAGGGCGAGAAGTCCAGCGCCACCAGCGCGCGCCGGTAGGCCTCGCGCGGCGGCTGGCGCACCACCAGCAGCGGCCGCGCGCTGCGCCGCATCAGCCGCTCGGCCGTGGTGCCCAGCACCAGGCGGCGCAGGAAGCCGCTGCCGCGCGCGCCGGTGACGATCAGCGCGGCGTCCAGCGCGTCGGCGGCGCGCAGGATCTCGTCGATCGCCACGCCGCCGGCGCAGCGCGCGTCGACCTCGGCGCGGCTCGCCGCGGCCACCTCGGCGGCCAGGCCTTGCAGTTCGGCCTGCGCCTGCTGCGCCATCTGCCGCTCGGGCGCGCTGTCGGCGCCGAGCCAGTTGCGCAGTTGCGCCAGCGGCTCGCCGGGCAGCACGTGCAGCAGCGTCAGCGGCGCCTCGGCCTCGTGCGCGAGGCGCGCGGCGCGCTCCACCGCGAGGCGCGCGGGGGCGGAAAAGTCGGTGGCGGCGAGCAGCGGGCCGAGTCTGGACATGGCGGCGGTCCTCCGGTTCGAACCCCCGCAGTGTGCCTCGCCGCGGCGCCCCCGCCTTGAACGGGATCAGCGCCCGGCCGCCAACTGCCTGACGCGCGTCAACGCCAGGCCCGCGGCGGCGGTGCGCGTCTCGACGCCGAGCTTCTCGAACACGTGCTCCAGGTGCTTGTGCACGGTGCGCGGGCTGGTGCCGAGGATGTCGCCGATGTCGCGGTTGGTCTTGCCCTGCACCACCCAGTACAGCACCTCGGCCTCGCGCGCGGTGAGCTTGAAGGCCAGGCCCAGTGCCTCGATGGTCGATTCGTCGGACGATTCGTTGAGCACCAGCAGCCATTCGTCGTCGCCGCCGCTCGCGCCGCCGCTGGCCGCGCTGGCCTCGTGCAGCCGCACCACGAGGCGGCGGCCGTGGCGCGCCAGCGTCAGCGGCTGCGGCGTGCCGCCGGTGGCCTGCACCACGGCCTGCGCCTGCAGCCAGTCGAGCACGCCCTCGCCGAGCCGCGCGCCGCCGCCGGCCTCGTGCGCGCCCAGCCAGCCGTGCATCTGGCGCGCCAGCGGCGTCTGCCAGAGGATGCGGCCGTCGGCGGCGCGCACCGCCAGCGTGGCGTGGCCGAAGGCGTCGAGCGCGTTGCGCGCCTGGCGGCGCTCGCGCGCGCCCTGCACGTGCGCGGCGATGCGCGCCAGCACCTCCATCGGCCGGATCGGCTTGGCCACGTAGTCGACGCCGCCGCTGCGGAAGGCCGCGAGCACGTGTTCGGTCTCGGTCAGCCCGGTCATGAAGATCACCGGGATGCCGGCGGTGGCGGCCTCGGCCTTGAGCCGCCGCGCCACCTCGAAGCCGTCCAGCCCCGGCATCAGCGCGTCGAGCAGGATCACGTCGGGCAGCGCCTGCGCGGCGCGCTGCAAGGCCTGCTCGCCGTTGGTGGCGACGAGCACGGTGTAGCCGAACTCGTCGAGCGCGTCGTGCAGCATCGAGAGGTTGTCGGGCGCGTCGTCGACGATCAGCACCACGTCGGCATGGCCGCGGTCGAGTTCCATCGCCGCGCTCATGGCGTCTGCAAGGCGCGCCGCAGCACGCCCGTCATCTCGTCGAGCTGGAAGCCGCGCGCCATCACGCGCAGGCGCTCGACGAAGGCGGCGCTCTCGGGCGATTCGGCCTCGATGCGGTCGAGCCGCTTGACGATGCCGCGCACGTAGCCGATCTCCACCAGCTCCTGCAAGGCGCGCAGTTGCGGCGCGGCCGGCAGCGCGAGCGTCGCCTCGGCCGCCGGCGCGGCCTCGGCGGGCGCGCTGGCGTGCCATTCGAGCGCCAGCGCGCCGCCCAGCCAGTCGAGCAGCTCGGCCACGCGCACGGGCTTGGTGATGAAGTCGGCCGGCGCGATGCCGGCGTCGTTGTCCAGCGCCTTGTCGAAGGCGTTGGCCGAGACCACCGCGATGGCCGCCGGGCCCAGCCCCTCGCCGCGCACGCGGCGGATGGTCTCCCAGCCGTCGATGCCGGGCATCGCCAGGTCCATGAAGATCGCGTCGGGCCGCCAGCGCCGCTCGCGCAGCAGCGCCAGCGCCTCCTCGCCCGAGCCGGCGCTGCGCAGCTCGAAGCCCAGCGGCGCGAGCACGCTGACCAGCAGCCCGCGGTCGGCCTCCTCGTTGTCGACGACGAGGATGCGCCGGCGCGGCCCGGCATAGCCGGCGCGCGGCGCCGCCTGCGGCGCGGGCAGCGCGTCGGCGCGCAGCTCGGGCAGGAACAGGCGCACGCGGAAGGTCGAGCCGCGCCCGGGCTGGCTTTGCACCGTCATCTCGCCGCCCATCAGCTCCACCAGCATCTTGGCGATCGTCAGGCCCAGGCCGGTGCCGCCGGCGCCGCCGCCCTGCCCGGCCGCCGAGCCGCGCGCGAAGGGCTCGAACACGCGGGCCAGCTCGTCGGGCGGCATGCCGGGGCCGGTGTCCTCGATCTCGAAGTGCGCCATCTCGCGCGCGTAGCGCAGGCGCAGTTCGACGCGCCCTTCGCGCGTGAACTTCACCGCGTTGCCGAGCAGGTTGATGAGGATCTGGCGCAGGCGCTTCTCGTCGGCGCGCACCAGCTCGGGCGCGTGCGCGTCGATCTCGGCGGCGAAGGCTATGCCCTTGGAGCGCGCCTGCAGCTCGAACAGCCGCGCGATCTGCTGCAGGCTCTCGCGCAGCCGCATCGGCGCCGGTTCGAGCCGCAGCTTGCCGGCCTCGATGCGCGCGATGTCCAGCGTGCCCTCGATCAGCGACAGCAGGTGGTCGCCGCCGCGCCGGATGACGCGCACCGCCTGGCGCCGCGCCTCGGGGATGGCGGGGTCGTCGTCGAGCAGTTGCGCATAGCCGAGGATGCTGTTCAGCGGCGTGCGCAGCTCGTGGCTGATGGCCGAGAGGTAGCGCGTCTTGGCCTGGTTGGCGGCGTCGGCGGCCTGCTTGGCCTGCTGCAAGGCGAGGTCGGTGCGGCGGTGCGACTCGATCTCCTGCATCAGCAGCAGCGTCTGGCGGTTCGACTCCTCCTGCGCCACCTGCGCGCTGCGGTGCTTGAGCACCAGCCACCACGCCACCACCGCGCTGGCCACCAGCAGCACGGCGTAGATCTTGACGAAGCCCATCCGCAGGGCCGCCTCGGCTTCGGCCGAGAGCGGGCCGAGCGCGCGCCGCTCGTGGCGGTAGACCGCCGCGAACAGCGCGGCCAGCAGCGGCATCGCCAGCGCCATCAGCATCAGGTAGTGGCCCAGTTCGGTGTCCAGGCCCCGCCACAGCCGCGCCGGCAGCAGGCGCGCCATCGCCGTGCGCCACTGCACCGCCACGCGCGCCTGCGGCTTGCACAGGTCGTGGCAGCGCGCGTCCAGCGAGCAGCACAGCGAGCAGATCGCGCCGCCGTAGGCCGGGCAGCTTGCCATGTCGTCGCTTTCGTACTCGCGCTCGCAGATCGTGCAGCGCGTCAGGCGCCGGTACGCGCCCTGCTCGGGCTGCCGTGCCAGGTAATAGCGGCCCTTCGTCCACCACGCGATCAGCGGCGAGACGGTGAAGGCCGTCACCATCGCGATCAGCGCCGAGAAGGCCTGCGCCATCGGGCCGAGCGCGCCGAGGTAGGCCGTGATCGACAGCAGCGAGGCCACGCCCATCGCGCCGACGCCGACCGGGTTCACGTCGTACAGGTGCGCGCGCTTGAACTCGATGCCGCGAGGCGACCAGCCCATCGGCTTGTTGACCACCAGGTCGGCCACCACCGCCATGATCCAGCTGATCGCGATGTTCGAGTACAGGCCCAGCACCTTGCCGATGGCCTGGAACACGTCCAGTTCCATCAGCATCAGCGCGATCAGCGTGTTGAACACCATCCACACCACGCGGCCCGGGTGGCTGTGCGTCAGGCGCGCGAAGAAGTTCGACCACGCCAGCGAGCCGGCGTAGGCGTTGGTGACGTTGATCTTGAGCTGCGAGACGACGACGAACAGCGCGGTGGCCGCGACCGCCAGGCCGACGTTGGACGTGACCGCGCCCCAGGCGACGAGGTACATCTGGTTCGGGTCGACCGCGCGCGCCACCGGCACGGCGTAGCCGATCGCCAGGTACGCGAGCAGGCAGCCGGCCAGCATCTTCAGCACGCCCGGGATCACCCAGCCGGGGCCACCGATGGCGACGCTGGCCCACCACGCGAGCTTGCGGCCGGGCCGGGGCTCGGGCATGAAACGCAGGTAGTCGGCCTGCTCGCCCATCTGCGTGATCAGCGCGATGCCCACCGTCGTCGCCGCGCCGAACTTCATCAGGTCGAAGCCGCCGGGCAGCGCGTCGTCCAGCGTGCCGCCCTCGGCGATGCCGCCGAACTGCCAGATGTCGGCGAGCACCGTCGGGTGCTGCTGCAGCACGTAGACGAAGGGCAGCACCAGCATCGCCAGCCACAGCGGCTGCGTCCACACCTGCAGGCGGCTGATCGTCGTGACGCCGTGCGTCGCCAGCGGAATCACCGCCAGCGCGCACAGCAGGTAGCCCCAGGCCGGCGGGATGTCGAAGGCGAGTTCGAGCGCATAGGCCATGACGGCCGCTTCGAGCGCGAAGAAGATGAAGGTGAAGCTGGCGTAGATCAGCGAGGTGATGGTCGAGCCGATGTAGCCGAAGCCGGCGCCGCGCGTCAGCAGGTCCATGTCGACGCCGTGGCGCGCCGCGTAGACGCTGATCGGCCAGCCGGCCGCGAAGATGATCAGCCCGGTGGCGAGGATGGCCCACAGCGCGTTGACGAAGCCGTAGTCCACCAGCAGCGTGCCGCCCACCGCCTCGAGCACCAGGAACGAGGCCGCGCCGAAGGCCGTGTTGGCCACGCGCGGCGCCGACCACTTGCGAAAGCTGCGCGGCGTGAAGCGCAGCGCGTAGTCCTCCATGGTCTCGCGCGCCACCCAACTGTTGTAGTCGCGCCGCACCTTGACGACCCGCTGCACCGCTTCGGTGCCTGCCGGCGCGGCGATGGCCGGGCCGAGCGCGGGCGGCGCCGGGTGAGCGAGGGCGGTGTCGTGCATGCGCCGCCTTGGGGCAAGGCCTGTGCCAACGGGCGCGCTGCCCGGCCTCTGGCACGCCTCCTGCTGATCCCGCGCCATGGAACTGACGCCGCGCGAGAAGGACAAGCTGCTGATCTTCACCGCCGCGCTGCTGGCCGAGCGGCGCCGCGCGCGCGGGCTGAAGCTGAACTACCCCGAGGCGGTGGCGCTGATCAGCGCGGCGATCATGGAAGGCGCGCGCGACGGCAAGAGCGTCGCGGCGCTGATGAGCGAGGGCAAGACCATCCTCGCGCGCGCCGACGTGATGGACGGCGTGCCCGAGATGATTCCCGACATCCAGGTGGAAGCCAGCTTCCCCGATGGCACCAAGTTGGTGACCGTGCACCAACCGATTGCATAGGCGGACGCATGACGACTCACTTCACCCCCGGCGAGCTGCTCGTCGACGACGGCGAGCTGGCGCTCAACCCCGGCCGGCGCACGCTGACGCTGGTGGTCGAGAACGGCGCCGACCGACCCATCCAGGTGGGATCGCACTACCACTTCGCCGAGACCAACGGCGCCCTGAAGTTCGACCGCGACGCCGCGCGCGGCATGCGGCTGAACATCGCCTCGGGCACCGCGGTGCGCTTCGAGCCGGGGCAGCAGCGCACGGTGGAGCTGGTCGACTTCGCCGGCGCGCGTGTCGTGTATGGTTTCCGTGGCCTGGTGCAGGGAGCGCTCTGAGATGGCCACCATCGGCAGGCGCGCCTACGCCGAGATGTTCGGCCCCACCGTCGGCGACCGCCTGCGCCTGGCCGACACCGAGCTGATCGTCGAGATCGAGAAGGACTACACCCTGCGGGCCGGCGGCCACGGCGAGGAGGTGAAGTTCGGCGGCGGCAAGACCATACGCGACGGCATGGGCCAGGGCCAGCGCGTCAACGGCCCGGGCGCGCACGAGGCGGCCGACTGCGTGATCACCAACGCGGTGATCATCGACCACTGGGGCATCGTCAAGGCCGACATCGGCATCCGCGGCACGCGCATCGCCGCCATCGGCAAGGCCGGCAACCCCGACGTGCAGCCGGGCGTGGACATCGTCATCGGCCCGGGCACCGAGGTGATCGCCGGCGAGGGCATGATCGTCACGGCCGGCGCGATCGACTCGCACATCCACTTCATCTGCCCGCAGCAGGTGGAGGCCGCGCTGGCCTCGGGCGTGACGACGATGATCGGCGGCGGCACCGGCCCGGCCACCGGCACCTTCGCCACCACCTGCACGCCGGGGCCGGCCAACATCGCGCGCATGCTGCGCTCGGCCGACGCCTTCCCGGTCAACCTCGCCTTCCTCGGCAAGGGCAACGCCAGCCGGCCGGAGGCGCTGCGCCAGCAGGTCGAGGCCGGCGCGGCCGGGCTGAAGCTGCACGAGGACTGGGGCACCACGCCCTCGGCGATCTCCTGCTGCCTCGACGTGGCCGAGGAGACCGACACGCAGGTCGCCATCCACAGCGACACGCTGAACGAGTCGGGCTTCGTCGAGAACACCATCGCCGCCACCCAGGGCCGCACGCTGTGCGCCTTCCACACCGAGGGCGCCGGCGGCGGCCACGCGCCGGACATCCTGAAGGTGGTGGGCGAGCAGAACTTCCTGCCCAGCTCCACCAACCCGACCATGCCCTACACCGTCAACACGCTCGACGAGCACGTCGACATGCTGATGGTGTGCCACCACCTCGACGCCGGCATCGCCGAGGACCTGGCCTTCGCCGAGAGCCGCATCCGCCGCGAGACCATCGCCGCCGAGGACGTGCTGCACGACCTGGGCGCGATCAGCATGATGAGCAGCGACAGCCAGGCGATGGGCCGCGTCGGCGAGGTCGTGATCCGCACCTGGCAGACCGCGCACAAGATGAAGGTGCAGCGCGGCGCGCTGCAAGGCGACGGCGCGCGCAACGACAACGTGCGCGTCAAGCGCTACGTCGCCAAGCTGACCATCAACCCGGCGCTGGCGCACGGCATGGCGCACGAGATCGGCAGCGTCGAGCCCGGCAAGTGGGCCGACCTGGTGCTGTGGAAGCCGGCCTTCTTCGGCGTCAAGCCGGCGCTGATCCTCAAGGGCGGCTTCATCGCCGTGGCGGCGATGGGCGACCCGAGCGCCTCGATCCCGACGCCGCAGCCGGTGCACTACCGGCCGATGTTCGGCGCCTTCGGCGGCGCGCTGCACGCCGGCGCGATCACCTTCACGAGCCAGGCGGCGCTGGCCGGCGGCATCGCCGAATCGCTGGGCCTGAAGAAGCACGTCGCCGCGGTGAAGGGCTGCCGCGGCGTCGCCAAGCGCGACATGGTGCACAACGGCTACGCGCCGCGCATGGAAGTCGACGCGCAGACCTACGAGGTGCGCGCCGACGGGCAACTGCTGAGCTGCGAGCCGGCGCAGGTGCTGCCGCTGGCGCAGCGCTACTTCCTGTTCTGAGCCGCTGAAGCGCGGCGCCGCAGTTCAGGCGGCGAGCGCCGACTTCAGCGGCTCGCGCGCATGGAACGCCCACTTGGTGCCCAGCCGCAGCGTCTGCAGCGTGGTGGCGCTGGCCTGGGCGAAGAACATCGATTCGTCGACGCCGTGGCGCTCGAAGGCGCGGCGCTGGCGGCGCGAGCGGCGGCGCAGGTCGCCTTCCAGCAGCGGCGCTTCGCGCTGCGCCTGGTGGTAGAAGCTCACCGCGCGCTGCAACGCCTGCAAGGCCGCGTCGTGCAGCGCCGGGATCGCCCGCGCCGCCGACAGGCGCACCTGCGTGATGAAGGGGTTGCGCCCGACCACCAGGCCCCAGGCGCGCTGCCCGTCGACCGGGTCGACGCACAGGGCTTCGAGCTTGGTCAGGCCGAAGTGGCGCGCCAGCGACATGCGCGCCGCCACCCAGGGGTCGTCCTGCCGCACGCGCTCGATCGCGGCCTCGGCCGCGGCGTCGTCGCCGGCCAGCGGCAGCACCAGCGAGCGCAGCAGCCCGGCGGCGTGCGCGTCGCCCTTGCCGGCCGCGCGCTGCAGCCATTCGATCGCCGCCTCGCTGTCGGCCAGCCCCTCGGCGTCGCGCAGCATCAGCGCGCCGAGCTTGCGCTGCGCCTCGGTGTCGCCGGACTGCGCCGCTTTCTCCAGGCAGAAGCGCGCCATCTGCGGGTTGGCCACCGACAGCCGGTGGTCGCCGTGCATGCGGTACAGGTGCATCCAGGCGGCATTGCGGCCGGCGTCGGCGGCACGCAGCAGCAAGGCCACGCCCTTGCGCATGTTCTGGCCGCCGGCCAGCGCGCGCGGCGCGAGTTCGCCGCAGGCGATGCCGCACAGGGCGCGGCCCAGCGCATGGGCGGCGTCGCCGTCGCCGCGCTGGCAGCGCATCTCCAGCGCCGTCTCGATCGCCTCGGCCGACAGGCCGACCAGCGGCTGGCCGCGCTGCTCGGCCAGGTGGACGGCGGCGGCGATCAGTTCGGCCAGTTCGGGATCGACCTGCGGCCGCAGCGCGAGCACGGTGCGCAGCGCGGCGACGAACTGGCGCAGGTCGGCCTGCGACTGCGCCTGGCGCGCCGCCAGCAGCGCGACCGAGAGGCCGTCGAGTTCGCCGCAGCGCGTGAGCGCTTGCAGGAAGGCGGCCAGCGGATCGTCGGCGTCGGGCCGGCGCAGCGCGGCGGCGGCCCGCCGCGCGCCGGCATGGCCGGCCGTGGCGGCGCGGTCGATCCAGCGCACGCCTTCGTCGACGCGGCCTTCGCGCAGGCACAGCCACACGCCGAGCTTGACCTGCGCGAGCGGGCTGCCGTCGGCCGCGGCCTGCGCCAAAGCCGGCTCCTGCCGCAGCGTCACCAGATCCTCCAGGGCCAGGCTCTCGGCGACGATGCGCGCGGCAAGCGGGCGCTGCGCCGCATCGACGCGGCCCAGGTGGTCGAGCCCGCTGGCCACGTGCCGGGCGAAGCCGTCCGCCCCGAGCAGGTAGCGCCGCCCCACCTCGCAGCGCGCCGCGCCATCGCCTTGGCGCGCCAGCGCGAGCAGTTGAATGTCTTGTCGTCGCATGCAGGGTTCCGTGTTCGCACCCAATATAGGGTTTACCCTTGACATTTTTTTGACCATGCGATGACGTGCCAACGAAAGAGGGCCGCACCCTCGCGGGTGCGGCCCTCGCAAACGCCTTGGGCGCGCCGATCAGAAGCTGTGGCGCAGGCCGACCTCGTAGCCGGTCGACTTCTGGCCGGCCGGCAGGGCCGGCGTGGACGCGACGGCGAAGGTCGCGTTGCCCTTGTTCTTCACGTAGGCGGCCGTGCCGTACAGCGCGGTGCGCTTGGACAGGTTGTGCACGTAGCCCAGCGCGAGCTGGTTGGCGTCGTTCGCGTCGACGCTGGCGCCGGCCGCGTTGTTGCCCGAGGCGTTGGCATGCGTGTAGCCGACGCGCAGCACGCCGTTGCCGACCGGCACGTGCGCGCCCAGGCCGTAGACCGCCAGCTCGTAGTCGGCCATCTTGGCCTGGCGGAAGTAGAACAGCGCCTTGGCGAAGCCGAAGTTGTACGCGGCGCCGAAGCCGGCGGTCTTGAACTGGTCTTCGCCGGCCACCGGCGCCACCAGCGTTTCGCCGTAGGAGGCGGACACGTCCAGCGGGCCCGCCGCGTAGCCGAGGCGGCCGCCGACGTAGCGCTTGCCCAGCGCGCCTTCGCCCGCCGCCACGGACACGCGCGCGTACAGGCCGCCCAGGTTGCCCGGGGTCAGGTAGGTCACCTGGTTGTCGGCGCGCGTGCCGGTGTCGCGCGCGGTGCCCAGCGACGAGTCGAACTTGCTCGATGCGCCCACGCCGTTGTCGCCGAACGGGTCGTAGTCGGCATAGCCGGTGTAGGTGGGCGAGAAGTCGCGGCCCAGGCGCACTTCGCCGATGCCGCTGATCAGGCTGACGGTGGCGCGGCGGTTCCAGAAGCGCGTGGTGTCGCTGACCGAGCCGCTGTCGACGTTGTAGCCGTGCTCGAGCCAGAAGCCGGCCGACAGGCCGCCGCCCAGGTCCTCGACGCCGCGCACGCCGAGGCGGCTGCTGTTGTAGCCGCCGCTGGCCAGCGACTTCAGCGAGGTGTCGCCGTTCTTCACCTGACGCACGGCCGCGTCGGCGATGCCGAACAGCGTGACGGACGACGACTGGGCCGAGGCCGCGCCGGCGGCGGCAGCCAGGGCTGCCAGGATAACGATCTTCTTCATGATGTTCCTTCAGGGTGGGTTGGGTTGCGCGTCCCATGCCATGAGAGCGAGGACGGGGTCCAGCCTAGGAAGATCGCGTGGCAATCTCGACGTGCCGCGCCCGAAACGCCGCGCGGCGTTCGCGCCCCTCCCCCGAAAGACGACCGCGAGCGTGCCTTGTCCGCCACAGCCCGCGTTTCCGCCACCCACGGCGCCCGGCTTCGTATCGGATCGACGACATGCGCCGTCGTGGCCGCGCGGCACAATGCCGCCATGCTGACGATCAACAAGCTGATTCCCGGCGGGCGCGGCCTGGCCGGCGTGCTGCTCGAGCGCGCGCCCACGGTCGAGCTGGGCTGGGACGTGCGGCAGAAGAGCCGCTTCGACGCCACCGACTCCGGCGGCCGCCCGCTCGGCGTGTTCCTGCCGCGCGGCAGCGTGGTGCGCGGCGGCGACGTGCTGGTGGCCGAGGACGGCTCGCTGCTGCGCGTGCTGGCCGCGCCGCAGCCGGTGCTGCGCATCACGCACTGCGCCGCGCACGGCTCGCCCTTCGACCTGCTGCGCGCCGCCTACCACCTCGGCAACCGCCACGTGCCCATCGAGCTGAAGCCCGATCACCTGCAGATCGAGCCCGACCACGTGCTGGCGCAGATGCTGCGGGCCATGCACCTGATCGTGACCGAGGCCCAGGCGCCGTTCGAGCCCGAGTCGGGCGCCTACGCGGCGGCGCACGCGCAGGGGCATGGGCATCACCACGATCACGGGCATGAGCACCACCACGACCACTCCCACGGCCACGATCACGGCCACTGACGCCGCGCCGGCCGCGCTGCTTCAACTGCTGTGGCTGGCCTCGCCGGCGCTGCCGGTGGGCGGCTTCAGCTACTCGGAGGCGCTGGAGGCGGCGGTCGACAGCGGCCGCGTGACGAACGAAGCGCAGGCCGCGCGCTGGCTGCTCGACCAGTTGCACCTGAGCCTCGCGCGCAGCGAGCTGCCGCTGCTGGCGCAGGCGATCGCCGCCTGGCGCGCCAGCGACGCGGCGCGCGTGCGCTCGCTCAACGATTGGGTGCTCGCCACGCGCGAATCGCGCGAGCTGCGCGCGCAGGCCGAGCAGATGGGCCGCTCGATGCTCGAATGGCTGAAGAACCGCGGCGGCGCCGACACGCGCATCGCCGTGCTCGCCGCGCTGCCGCCCGCGCCGAGCTGGCCGCTGGCCTTCGCGCTGGCGTGTGCGCAAGGCAGCGCGGCGCCGCGCGAGGCGCTGCTCGCCTTCGCCTTCGGCTGGGCCGAGAACATGGTGCAGGCGGCGCTGAAGGCCGTGCCGCTCGGCCAGAGCGCCGGCCAGCGCATCCTCGGCGCGCTGGTGGAGGCGATGCCCGCCGCGGTCGACGCCGCGCTGCCGCTCGGCGACGACGAGCGCCAGGCCTTCGCGCCGCTGCTGTCCATTCTCTCGGCGCAGCACGAGACGCAGTATTCGCGGTTGTTCCGCTCATGACGGTCCAATGCTGGCTGGTCGACGACGACGCGGAGATCCGCGCGTTGCTGCCGGGTTACCTCGAAGGCTTCGGCTTCGCGGTGCGCGCGCTCGAAGACGGCCGCGCCTTGCGCCGCGAGATCGCCAGCACCACGCCCGACGTGCTGCTGCTCGACCTGATGCTGCCCGGCGAGGACGGCCTGTCGTTGTGCCAGTGGCTCAAGCGCGAGCGCCCCGAACTGCCGGTGCTGATGCTGACCGCGCAGGGTGACCCGATGTCGCGCGTGCTCGGCCTCGAACTGGGCGCCGACGACTACCTGCCCAAACCCTTCGAGCCGCGCGAGCTGGTGGCGCGCATCAAGGCGGTGATGCGCCGCGGCGGCAGCGCCGGCACGGCCGCCGCCGCGCCCTCGACGCACGTGCGCTTCGACGCCTGGAGCTTCGACCGGCTGCGCCGCGAACTCGTCGCGCGCGACGGCACCGTGCTCGCGCTGTCGGCCGCCGAGTTCCGCCTGCTCTGCGCCTTCGTCGACCACCCGGGCCGCGCGCTGACGCGCGAGCGCCTCGTCGAGCTGACGCGCACGCGCGGCGCCGCGGTGAGCGAACGCAGCATCGACCTGGCCGTCTCGCGCCTGCGCGCCAAGCTCGGCGAGGGCGCCGGCGGCGCGCCGCTGATCCGCACGCTGCGCGGGGAGGGTTACGTCTTCGACGCGAAAGTACAGCCATGACCTGGAGACGCTTCGACACGCTGTTCGTGCGGCTGTTCCTGCTGATGTGGGTGACGCTGGTGGCGAGCCACCTGGTCGCCTTCAGCGCCGCCGCGCCGAACCACGGCCCGCCGCGGGCGATGCCGCCGCTGCCCTCGCTGCCGCCGGCCGGCCTGCTCGAACCAGGGCGCGCGCCGCCGCCGCGAGTGCCCTTCGACGAACTGCGCGACGCGCCGCCGCCGCCCCGCCCCGCCATGCCCGCCGGCGCGCTGTGGGCCGACTACACGATCCGCGCGCTGGTGATCGCGCTCGGCGCGGCGCTCGGCGCGCGCTGGCTGGCGCGGCCGATGAAGCAGCTCTCGAGCGCCGCCGCCTCGCTGTCCGACGACCTGGCTCACGGCCGCGCCGCGCCGCGTCTGGACGAAGCGCAGGGCACGCGCGAGGTGCGCGAGGCCGCGCAGGTCTTCAACACGATGGCGACGCGCCTGCAACAGCAGTTCGACGCGCGCAGCCTGCAGATGGCCGCGCTGTCGCACGACCTGCGCACGCCGCTGACGCGCCTGCGCCTGCGCCTCGAGCGCCTGGGCCTGGACGAGCCGCAGGCCGAGGCCGCCGCCGCCGACCTGCACGAGATGGACACGATGGTCGACGACACGCTGGCGCTGATGCGCGAACAGCGCGACGCCGAGCCGCCGCGGCGCCTGGACGCGGCGGCGCTGTTGCAGGCGGTGGCCGACGACCGCGCCGAGCAGGGGCAGGACGTGCGCATCGACGGCGCGCTGCCGCCGCTGCGCGTGCGCGCCCGGCCGGTGGCGCTGCGCCGCGTGCTCGGCAACCTGCTCGACAACGCGCTGCGCTACGGCGAGCGCGCGCGCATCGGCGCCGTGGCGCGCGGCGACACGCTGGAGATCCACGTCGACGACGACGGCCCGGGCCTGCCGCCGCAGCGCATCGCGCAGGCCTTCGAGCCCTGGGTGCGCCTGCCCGGCGACGCGGCGCGTCCGGTGTACGGGCAGACCCACGGTCACGGCCTGGGCCTGGCGATCGCGCGCGACCTCGCCGAGCGCGACGGCGGCCGGCTCACGCTGGTGAACCGCCCCGAGGGCGGGCTGCGCGCGCTGCTGGTGCTGCCGGCCGCCTGAAACCATTGTGTCGGCGCCGACACGCGGCGCCACGCAAGCCGAAACGGCAAGGCCCCAGGCTTCGCTTCCTCACGACAGGAGCGAGCCATGAAGCACCCCCACTCCCCTTGCCTGCTGCACGACCTCGAGGCGATGCGGCGCCGCCGCCTGCTGCGCTGGCTGAGCGTGGCCGGCGCCGCCCCGGCCGCGCTGCTCGGCTGCGGTGGCGGCGGCGACGACGGCGCCGGCACGACGACGACCACCACCACGACCGGCGGCAGCGGCAGCACCGGCTCGACGGGCGGCACGGGATCGACCGGCAGCGGCGGCACGACGACGACGAGCTGCTCGGTGATCCCGAGCGAGACCGAAGGCCCCTACCCCGCCGACGGCACCAACGCCAACGCCAGCGGCACCGTCAACGCGCTGACGCTCGCGGGCATCGTGCGCAGCGACATCCGCGGCAGCGTGGCCGGCGCCAGCGGCACCGCCCAGGGCGTGCCGACCACGGTGACGCTCAAGCTGGTCGACAGCGCCTCGGGCTGCGCCAGCCTGGCCGGCTACGCGATCTACCTGTGGCACTGCACGCGCGAGGGCGGCTACTCGCTCTACTCCAGCGGCGTCACGAGCGAGAACTTCCTGCGCGGCGTGCAGGTCACCGACGCCGACGGCGAGGTCACCTTCACCACCATCTTCCCCGGCTGCTACAGCGGGCGCTGGCCGCACATGCACTTCGAGGTCTACTCCAGCCTGAGCGCGGCCACCAGCGGCAGGAACGACGTGAAGACCTCGCAGCTCGCCTTGCCGGCGGCCGCCTGCAGCCAGGTCTACGGCGTGGTCGCCGGCTACTCGGCCAGCGCCTCGAACTTCGCGGCGATCTCGCTGGCCTCGGACAACGTCTTCAGCGACGGCTACACGACGCAGCTCGCCACGGTCAGCGGCGACGCGAGCAGCGGCTTCGCCGCCACGCTGACGGTCGGCATCACCACCTGAAGGCACCTGAAGCGGCCTGACGCCGCCCGGCATGGCGCCTATGATCGGCGCCATGAGCACCCTGCACTCCATCCCCGGCCGCACCAGGAAACTCCCGCCGCTGCGTGTCGGCGTCGGCGGGCCGGTCGGCTCGGGCAAGACGACGCTGGTCGAGATGCTGTGCAAGGCGATGCGCGAGCGCTGGGACCTGGTGGTCGTCACCAACGACATCTACACCCGTGAAGACCAGCGCCTGCTGACGGTGGCCGGCGCGCTCGAACCCGAGCGCATCGTCGGCGTCGAGACCGGCGGCTGCCCGCACACCGCGATCCGCGAGGACGCCTCGATCAACCTCGAGGCGGTGGACCGCATGCTGGAGAAGTTCCCGAACGCCGACGTCGTCTTCATCGAGTCGGGCGGCGACAACCTCGCCGCGACCTTCAGCCCGGAACTCTCCGACCTGACGATCTACGTGATCGACGTGGCCGCCGGCGAGAAGATCCCGCGCAAGGGCGGGCCCGGCATCACCAAGAGCGACCTGTTCGTCATCAACAAGACCGACCTCGCGCCCCACGTCGGCGCCGACCTCGCCGTGATGGAAGCCGACACGCAGCGCATGCGCCCCGATCATCGCGGCGCGCGGCCCTACGTGATGACCAACCTGAAGACGAAGGCCGGGCTGCAGCAGGTCATCGACTTCATCGAAACCCGGGGAATGCTGAGAACATGAAGACGCACCGCCATTTCATCGCCGCGCTGCTGCTGGCCGCGCTGGCCGGCGCGCAGGCGCAGGCCCCGACGCAGGCCGTGACGCAGATCGCCTCGCCCACCGTCGCGCCGCCGGCGCGCGACGTGGCCGAGACCTTCTTCGGCACCACGGTGCACGACCCCTACCGCTGGCTGGAGGACATCAAGTCGCCCGAGGCCGCGGCGTGGATGAAGGCGTCCAGCGAGCGCAGTCACGCGGCGCTGGCCGCGATTCCCGGCCGCGCGAAGCTGCTCGCCGAGCTGGAGAAGCTCGACGGCTCGGTGCCCGCGCGCGTCTTCGGCGTCGCGCGCGAGAGCGGCGACCGCTGGTTCTTCGAGCGCCGCGGCGCGGGCGAGAACCAGTTCAAGCTGCTGATGCGCGACGGCCCGGCCGGGCGCGAGCGCGTGCTGGTCGACCCCGAGGCGATCGAGAAGAAGACCGGCAAGCCGCACGCGATCAACTACTACGCCGCGGCGCCGGGCGGTGCGCACGTGGCCTACGGCCTGTCGGCGCAGGGCTCGGAGGCAGCGGTGCTGCACGTGCTGGACACACGCAGCGGCAAGCCGGTGGGCAAGCCGGTGACACGCGCCGACTACGGCAGCCCGAACTTCTCGCCCGACGGCCGCTGGCTGATGTACTCGCGCCTGCAGGCGATGAAGCCCGGCATGCCGGCCACCGAGAAGTACCAACACGCCAAGACCTGGCTGATGCGCGTCGGCGGCGACCCCGAGAAGGCGCGCATGGTGTTCGGCCGCGGCCTGCCCGGCGTGGACATCACGCCGGTGGAAGTGCCGATCGCGGTGTTCACGCACGACGGCCGCTGGCTGCTCGGCCTCGTCTTCAACGGCACGCAGCGCGAGCTGACGCTCTACACCGCGCCCGCGGCGCCGGTGCTGGCCGGCAAGACGCCGCGCTGGACGCGGCTCTTCGACGCCGCCGCCGAAGTCACCGGCGTCGCCTACCAGCGCGACGCCGTGTACCTGGTCTCGCACCACGAAGCGCCGCGCTCCAAGGTGCTGCGCGTGCCGCTGGGCGCCGGCGGCATGGCCGCGGCCGAGCTGCTCGTGCCGCCGGGCGAGCAGGTGGTCACCGGCATCGCGGCGGCGGTCGACGCGCTGTACGTCGAGCGCCGCGACGGCAACGTCAAGCGCCTCTACAAGCGCGCCTACGCGCCGGCCGCCGAGCTGGCCGAGGTGAAGCTGCCGGTGCAAGGCTCGTTCCGCCTCAACGACGACGAGGGCCTGGGCAGCGCCGCCGACCCGCGCCTGCCAGGCCTGGTGCTCGACCTGCAGAGCTGGACCCGCGCGCGCCAGATCTACCTGGTGGGCGCCGACGGCTCGGTGCGCAACTCCGGCCTGCAGCCGCAAGGCCCCTACGACGCGCCCGACGACGTGGTGGCCACCGAGGTCAAGGTGGCCAGCCACGACGGCGCGCAGGTGCCTCTGTCCATCATCCATCGCAAGGGCGTCGCGCTCGACGGCCGCAACCCGACCCTACTGTACGGCTACGCCAGCTACGGCATCACCGAGGAGCCGTTCTTCAGCCCGGCCCGGCTCGCCTGGCTCGACGCCGGCGGCGTGTTCGCGGTGGCCAACCCGCGCGGCAGCTCGGTGTACGGGCACGACTGGTACAAGGCCGGCTGGCAGGCGAACAAGCCCAACACCTGGAAGGACTTCATCGCCTGCGCGCAGTGGCTGATCGAACGGAAGTGGACCTCGCCCGACAGGCTGGGCATCCTCGGCGGCAGCGCCGGCGGCATCCTGGTCGGCCGCGCGATGACCGAGCGGCCCGACCTGTTCGCCGCCGTGGTTCCGGCGGTCGGCGTGCTCGACGCGGTGCGCGCCGAGGTCACGCCCAACGGCGTGCCCAACATCCCCGAGTTCGGCACGCGCACCAACGAAGCGGGCTTCCGCGCGCTGCTGGCGATGAGCAGCTACCACCAGATCGCCGACGGCACCAAGTACCCGGCGGTGATGCTGACGCACGGCGTCAACGACCCGCGCGTCGAGGTGTGGCACAGCACCAAGGCGGCCGCGCGGCTGGCCGCCGCGAGCACCAGCGGCCGGCCCATCCTGCTGCGCCTGGACTACGACGCCGGCCACGGCATCGGCAACACTCGCGCCCAGCAGATGCAGGAGCGCGCCGACATCTACGCCTTCTTCCTCTGGCAGATGGGCGTGGCGGGCTTCCAGCCCAAGGCGCCGTGAGCTGCGGAGACGACACCCGGGCGAGGTGCGGCGCGACGCCCTTCGACAGGCTCAGGGCGAACGGGCTGCCGGGGAATTCCGCCTTCAGCGCATCTGCGGCGCGAACTCCCGCATCGCCTTGACCGCGCCGGCGCCCACGCCGGCGCCGAAGCGCTTGGCCAGGCGTTCGGCGACGTTCTCGCGCGGCGTGTAGTCGACGATCTCCTCGGCCTTGACGACCTCGCGCGCCACGAAGTCGAGGTTGCCGGTCTTGTCGGCCAGACCCAGCTTGATCGCCTCCTCGCCGTTCCAGAACAGGCCGGAGAAGGTGTCGGTCGTTTCCTTCAGCCGCTCGCCGCGGCCCTGCTTGACCACCGCGATGAACTGCCGGTGGATCTGGTCGATCATCGCCTTGGCGTAGGCCTTGTGCTGCTCGTTCTGCGGCGAGAACGGATCGAGCATGCCCTTGTTCTCGCCGGCGGTCAGCAGGCGGCGCTCGACGCCGAGCTTTTCCATCGTGCCGGTGAAGCCGAAGCCGTCCATCAGCACGCCAATGCTGCCCACCAGGCTCGCCTTGTCGACGTAGATCTCGTCGGCCGCCACCGCGATGTAGTAGGCGCCCGAGGCGCACATCTCCTCGACCACCGCGTAGACCGGCTTGTCGTGCAGCTTCTTCAGGCGCTGGATCTCGTCGTTGACGATGCCGGCCTGCACCGGGCTGCCGCCCGGCGAGTTGATGCGCAGCACCACCGCCTGCGCGCCCTGGTCGTCGAAGGCCGACTTCAGCGCGGCCACCAGGTTCTCGGCGCTCGCCTCGGTATCGGCGGCGATCTCGCCACGCACCTCGATCAGCGCGGTGTGCGGCGCGCTCTTGGTAGCGTTGCGCACCGGCGAGGACAGCAGCACGGTGATCACCACCAGCGCCAGCAGCAGCCACAGCAGGCGGAAGAAGATGCGCCAGCGGCGCTCGGCGCGGCGCTCGCGCAGCATGTCCTGCGCGAGCTGCTCGAGGTTGGCGCCCCAGGCGGGCGCGGCGGCGGCGGGCGCGCCGGCGGCCTGCCCGAAAGCGGGCTCCACGCGCGCGCCGGAGGAGCGGGGTTCGTCGGATGGGTTCATCGGTCGGGCGGGCCCGGTTGGGCCGGTTCAGCGGGTTGGGCGGCGGGTTGGGTGTCGCGGGAAGGATACCAATACACCTCGCCGCCGCGTTCCTCGACCTCGATCGCCACCAGGCTGCCGCGTCCGCAGGGCCCGGCCGCGCAGCGGCCGCTGGCCGGCTCGTAGGCGGCGCCGTGGATGGAGCAGAGGATGAAGCGGCGTTCGCTGTCGAGGAACTGGCCGGGCTGCCAGTCCATCTCGGTGGGCACGTGCACGCAGCGGTTCAGGTAGGCGACGACGCGGCCGTCGATGCGCAGCGCGAAGGCGCGCGCCGGCTGGCCCCATTGGCGCACGTCGAACAGAACCGCCGCGCCGCGCTCGGCCAGCTCGGCCGAGGCGCACAGCCGCTGCGCGTCAGGCATGGCGCAGCAGCCAGTCGTGCAGCTCGCGCGTCGAATGCGCGACGAAGCGCGTGTCGAAGTCCTCGAAGGCCTCGTGCGCATGCGCGCCGTAGCTCACGCCGACGGCCGCCGCGCCGGCGTTGGCGGCGAGCTGCAGGTCGTGCGTGGTGTCGCCGATCATCAGCGTGCGCTCGGGCGCGACGCCGAACTCGCGCATCAGCTCGAGCAGCATGCGCGGGTTCGGCTTGGAGGCGGTTTCGTCGGCGGTGCGCGTGGCGTCGAACACGCCGTGCAGCTCGACCGTGCGCAGCGCCTCGTCGAGCCCGCGGCGCGACTTGCCGGTGGCCACGCCCAGCCAGTGGTGGCGCGCCTTCAGGTCGTGCAGCATGGCCAGCGTGCCCTCGAACATCACGATCTCGTGCTGCCGCGCGAAGTAGTGGTGGCGGTAGCGCTCGGCCAGCTCCTTGTAGCGCTCGCGCGGCAGGTCGGGCGCGGCGTGCGTCAAGGCTTCCACCAGGCCCATGCCGATCACGTAGCTGGCGTCGCGCTCGCTGGGCACCGGCACGCCCACGTCGGCGCAGGCCGACTGGATGCAGCGCGTGATCAGCGCGGTGGAGTCGAACAGCGTGCCGTCCCAGTCGAAGGCGATGAGGTCGAATTGGCGCGGTCGGGTCATGTCACGAGCGTGGCGAGGAAGGCCTCGCATTCTGCCGGCAAGGGCGCTTCCAGCTCGAGGATCTCGCCGCTGGCGGGGTGCCGGAAGCGCAGCCGCCGCGCGTGCAGGAACATGCGCTCGAATTTCGACGCGCCGCGCGCGAGCTGCCTGTTCAGCGCGAAGTCGCCGTACTTGGCGTCGCCGGCGATGGGGTGGCCCTCGTGCGCCAGGTGCACACGGATCTGGTGCGTGCGGCCGGTCTTGATGGTCACGTCCAGCAGCGTGAACTCGGCGTAGCGCCTGGCCACCTTGACCAGCGTGATCGAGCGCTTGGCCTGTTCGTGCCCCGGCTCGACGGCGCGCACGCGGCGCTCGCCCTCATCGGTGAGGAACTTGTGCAGCGGCACGTCGATGACCTTGCGGCTCGCCGGCCACGCGCCGACGACGAGCGCGGCGTAGGTCTTGCCCGTCTCGCGTTCGCGCAACTGGTCCTGCAAGGCCGTCAGCGCCGAACGCTTCTTGGCGATCAAGAGCAGCCCCGAGGTCTCCTTGTCGAGCCGGTGCACCAGTTCGAGGAACTTCGCCTGCGGCCGGGCGCGGCGCAACTGCTCGATCACGCCGAAGCTCACGCCGCTGCCGCCGTGCACCGCCACGCCGGCGGGCTTGTCGACGGCGAGCAGATGCTCGTCTTCGTAGACCGGCGGGAACTCGCGCGCCGGCACGGGCGTGCTCTCGGCGCCGCGTTCGGCCACGCGCACCGGCGGCACGCGCACCTCGTCGCCTAGGGCCAGCCGCGTGTCGGCCGCCGCGCGGCCCTTGTTGACGCGCACCTCGCCCGAGCGGATCACGCGGTAGACATGCGTCTTGGGCACGCCCTTGAGCAGGCGGATCAGGAAGTTGTCGAGCCGCTGGCCCTCGGCACCCTCGTCGACCGTGACCCGCAGCACGGCCGCGGGCTTGCCCGGTGGCGCGGCCGCCGGAGATTTCCCACCTATAATCGGCCGGTCCACGCTGTGCTCTAAGTGCTTGATTCTTCGGAGTTTAGCCTTGCAAGCCGGCGTGGCGGGCCGCTCAGGAGAGCGGCTCATCCGGTGATGCAACGCACCGCTGGCCACCGCAGGTGCCGTCCCGAAGCGACGGCGCGGCGGCAGGGGCGGCGCGGCAGAGCAAACGAAGAACGAACCCAACCCAAGGTTTTGTGCACAGGAGACAAACGCCCGGCCCCGCCGAGGCGGCTGCGCTCCTGGCCCGCGTCCAGTGAATCCAGTCGGATGATCCCGTTGTTCCCCACTGCCACGCACGCGCCAACGCTGCTTTCGCCGCCGATCCGCTGATCGGCGCGCAGCGCAGTCCAGGGCGATTCCTTCCCGGTTCCCTCGCGTTTTCTCGTGCATCGAAGCGCCGCTTCCCGCCTTCGGCGGGCGGCGGCTGGTGAATGCGCGCCGCGCATGAACGCGGCGCAGGAGGAGTGCACATGAAACGCATGCTGATCAACGCGACGCAGCAGGAAGAGCGCCGCCTGGCGATCGTCGACGGCCAGAAGCTGCTCGACTTCGAAACCGAGATCGAGGGGCGCGAGCAGCGCAAGGGCAACATCTACAAGGCCGTCGTCACGCGCGTCGAGCCCTCGCTGGAGGCCTGCTTCGTCGACTACGGCGAAGACCGCCACGGCTTCCTGCCCTTCAAGGAAATCGCCAAGGAGTTCTTCAAGCAGGGCGTCTCGGTGCGCGACGCGAAGATCCAGGACGTGATCGCCAACGGCCAGGAACTGCTGGTGCAGGTCGAGAAGGAAGAGCGCGGCAACAAGGGCGCGGCGCTGACCACCTTCATCTCGCTGGCCGGCCGCTACCTCGTGCTGATGCCCAACAACCCGCGCGGCGGCGGCGTGAGCCGGCGCATCGAGGGCGAGGACCGCGAGGAGCTGAAGGAGAACCTCGAGTCGCTCGACTACCCCAAGGGCATGAGCCTGATCGCCCGCACCGCCGGCATCGGCCGCTCGGCCGCCGAGCTGCAGTGGGACCTGAACTACATGCTCAAGCTGTGGGACGCCATCGACGGCGCCTCCAAGGCCGGCAAGGGCGCCTTCCTGATCTACCAGGAGTCGAGCCTGGTGATCCGCGCGATCCGCGACTACTTCACCGCGGACATCGGCGAGATCCTGATCGACACCGACGACATCTACGAGCAGGCGCAGCAGTTCATGAACCACGTGATGCCGGAGACGGCTCACAAGGTCAAGCGCTACCGCGACGACGCGCCGCTGTTCAGCCGCTTCCAGATCGAGCACCAGATCGAGACGGCCTTCAGCCGCACCGTCAACCTGCCCTCGGGCGGCGCGATCGTGATCGACCACACCGAGGCGCTGGTCAGCGTCGACGTGAACTCGGCGCGCGCCACGCGCGGCGGCGACATCGAGGAGACCGCCACGCGCACCAACCTCGAAGCCGCCGACGAGATCGCGCGCCAGATGCGGCTGCGCGACCTGGGCGGCCTGATCGTCGTCGACTTCATCGACATGGAGGAGAGCAAGAACCGCCGCGAGGTCGAGACCCGGCTGCGCGACGCGCTGCGCCAGGACCGCGCGCGTGTGCAGTTCAGCTCGATCTCCAAGTTCGGCCTGCTGGAGCTTTCGCGCCAGCGCCTGCGCCCGGCGCTCAGCGAAGGCAGCCACATCACCTGCCCGCGCTGCAACGGCACCGGCCACATCCGCGACACCGAAAGCTCGGCGCTGCAGATCCTGCGCATGGTGCAGGAGGAGTCGATGAAGGAGAACACCGCCGCCGTGCACGTGCAGGTGCCGGTGGAGGTGACCTCCTTCCTGCTCAACGAGAAGCGCACCGAGATCACCAAGATCGAGCTGAAGCAGCGCGTCACCGTGCTGCTGGTGCCGAACAAGAACCTCGAGACGCCGAACTACCGCCTCGAGCGCCTGCGCCACGACGATCCGCGCCTGGAGAACCTGCAGGCCAGCTACACGATGATCGACGACGTGGAAGAGGAAGTCGGCATCACGCGGCGCGAGAAGGCCAAGGCCAAGCAGGAGCCGGTGATCAAGGGCATCCTGCCCGACGCGCCGGCGCCGCAGCCCGAGCCCAAGCCGGCGCCGGTGCCGGCCGCTGCGGTGCCGGCGCCCGCGCCGGTGGCGGTGGCCGCGCCCGTGGCGGGTGGCGGCTTCTTCGCGTGGGTGAAGAAGATCTTCGGCGCTGGCGAAACCGCCGCGCCGGCAACCGCACCGGCAGCGCCGGCCAAGGCAGCGACGGCCGGCGAGCCGCGCAAGGAAGGCCGGGGCGAGCGTGGTGAGCGCGGCGGCAAGGGCGGGCGCGATGGCCGGCGCGGCGAACGTGGCGAGCGTGGCGGAGAACAGCGCGGCGAAGGCCGCAGCGCCCGCGAAGGCCGTGAAGGCCGTGAAGGCCGCGAACAACGCGAGGGCCGCGACGGCCGTGGCCGCCGTGGCGAGCAGCAGCCGCGCGCCGAGCGCCCCGAAGGCGAACAACAGGCCGGCAGCGAGCCGCGCGGCGAAGGCCGCCGCGGTGGGCGCGGCGAACGTGGTGAACGCAGCGAGCGCCGTCCGGCGCCGGAAGCGGTGGCGCCGGACAGCGCCGCCGTGCCGCCGCAGGCCTTCGTCGACACCGTGCCGACCGGCGACGCGCCGGCCGACGGTGAGCAGGCCCAGGGCGAACGCGGCGGCCGCCGTCGCCGCCGTGGCCGTGGTGGACGCGACCGCGACGAGGCGCGCAACGGCGAGGCCATCAACGAACTGAACGGCGATGCCGAGGCCGCCGATGCGGCGGCGGACAGCGAAGCCGTCGCCAGCGAGGCCGTGGCCGACACCGCGCCCGTCGACACCGCGCCGCCCGCCGAAGGCGAAGAACGAGAAGGCGGCCGCCGCCGCCGTGGCCGCGGCGACCGGCCGCGCCGCGAGCGCCGTGAAGACGGCGCGGTCGAGGCCGAGCAGCCGACGCCCGTCGCGCCGGAAGCGGTTGCCGAAGCCGTGACTCCCGCGACGACCGTGGCCGAAGCCGTGGTCGAAGAAGTTGCCGCCGCCCCCGTCGAACCCGTCGCTATCGCACCCGCCGTCGCGGCGCAGCCGGCGCCGGCACCCATCGTGGCAGCCGCCCCCCGCGTCCAGGCCTTCGTGCTACCGACCGATCAGCTCGCCTCGATCGCCGAGGCCGCCGGTTTGCAGTGGGTGAACTCCGACGCCGAGAAGATCCGCGCCGTGCAGGAGGCGATGGCGCGCGAGCCCAAGCCGGTGCACGTGCCGCGCGAGCGCCCGGCGCCGGTGGTGATCGACGAAGGCCCGCTGGTGCTGGTCGAGACGCGCAAGGACCTGTCGCAGATCACGCTGCCGTTCGACGCGGCGCGCTGATCCGCCGTCAGGGCAGGCGTTCCAGCGAGCGCTGGTACGCCGCGTCGTGCATCAGCTCGTCCCACGACAGCGGGCGGCTCTGCGGCAGCAGCCGCAGGCGCCGCGCCTCGCTGTCGGGGTCGAGCTGCCAGCGACCTTGGTCCAGGCCGCGCTGCATGCCGTCGAGCAGTTCGTCGACGGCGCGCCCGCCGTCCACCGACTGGTTGCACAGCAGCACCAGGTCGCAGCCGGCCGACAGCGCCACGGCCGCCGCCTCGGCGTAGCTCAGTTCCACGCCGCCGAGGCGGCGTGCACCTTCCATGCTCAGGTCGTCGCTGAAGATCGCGCCGGTGAAGCCGAGCTGCTGGCGCAGGATCTCCTTCAGCCAGCGCGGCGAGAAGCCGGCCGGGTGCGCATCGACCTTGGGATAGATCACGTGCGCCGGCATCACGCTGGCGAGGCTCGTCGAGAGCCATTCGTAGGGCTTCGCATCGTCGGCGAGGATGGCCTTGAGGCCGCGGCGATCGACGGGCACCTCGGTGTGGCTGTCGGCCTTCACGAAGCCGTGGCCCGGGAAGTGCTTGCCGCAGTTGGCCATGCCGGCCAGCAGCAGGCCGTGCATCAGGCTCTTGGCCAGGAGCGTCGCGACGCGCGCGTCGCGGTGGAAGGCGCGGTCGCCGATCACGCCGCTTTCACCGTGGTCGAGGTCGAGCACCGGCGTGAAGCTGAGGTCGACGCCGCAGGCGCGCAGCTCGGCGCCGAGCACGTGGCCGGCGGCGGTGGCGGCATCGGTGGCGGCCAGCGCGTCGCGCATCCACAGCTCGCCGAGCACGCGCATCGCCGGCAGGTGCGTGAAGCCGTCGCTGCGGAAGCGCTGCACGCGGCCGCCCTCGTGGTCGACGCAGACCAGCAGGTCGGGGCGGATCGCCTTGATCTCGGCGTTCAGCTCGACCAGCGCGCGGCGGCTCGCCCAGTTGCGCGCGAACAGGATCATGCCGCCCACCAGCGGGTGCGCGAGGCGGCGGCGGTCGTCGGCGTTCAGCGTGGTGCCGGCGATGTCGAGGATGACGGGCGAATGGCGCATGGGACTCATCGGTTGTCCAGGGTTTCGACGACGACGAAGCTCGCCGCGTAGTCGGTTTCGTCGCTGACGCTGACCTGCGCGCGCAGGCCGCGCTGCGCGAACCACTCGGCCAGCGCGCCGTGCAGGCGGATCTCGGGCTTGCCGCTGGCGGCCTTGACGATCTCGCAGTCGCGCCAGGTCATCGGCGTGCGCATGCCCAGGCCGATGGCCTTGGAGAACGCCTCCTTGGCCGAGAAGCGCGTCGCGAGGTAGGCGATGCCGCGCGACTCGACCTTGGCGAGCCGGGCGCGGAACACCTCGATCTCGTGCGGCCCCAGCACCTTCAGCGCGAAGCGCTCGCCGCGCCGCGCATAGGCGTCGCGCAGGCGGCGGATGTCGCAGATGTCGGTGCCGACGCCGTAGATCATGACGACCCCTCGGCCGTCGAGTACGCCGGCCGATCCCCCGAGGGAATGCCGGCCGGCTTGGGAGCGGCCCGGCGCTCGGCCCGCCTCGATCTCGGGACGCTCATTCGTACGCGCGGTGGATGCAGCGCAGGTAGTCGCGCACCGTCTCGACCATGCCGAGTTCCAGCGCGTCGGCGATCAGCGCATGGCCGATCGACATCTCCTGCACGCCGGGCACGGCGCGCAGGAAGTCGGCGAGGTTGTCGCGGTTCAGGTCGTGGCCGGCGTTCAGGCCCAGGCCCTCGGCGAGCGCGGCCCGCGCCGCCGCGGTGAAGCCGGCCAGCACTTCGGCCTGCCGCGGCGTGCCGTGGGCGCGCGCGTAGGTCTCGGTGTACAGCTCGACGCGATCCGCCCCCGCTTCGCGCGCGCCGCGCATCTGCGAGCCTTCCGGGTCCATGAACAGGCTCACGCGCAGCCCCATCGCCCGGCATTCGGCCACCAGCGGCGCGAGGCGCGCGTGGTCGTCGGGGAAGCGCCAGCCGTGGTCGGAGGTCGGCTGGTCCACGCTGTCGGGCACGAAGGTCACCTGATGCACCGGCAGGCCACGCCGCACCAGGTCGCGCACGCAGTCCATCAGGTTGTGGAAGGGGTTGCCCTCGATGTTGTATTCCGCCTGCGGCCAGGCCTTCAGCAGCTCGGCCAGCTCGACCACGTCGTGCGGGCGGATGTGGCGCTGGTCGGGGCGCGGGTGCACGGTGATGCCCTGGCAGCCGGCTTCCAGCGCCAGCGTCGCGGCGCGCGTCACGCTCGGGATGCCGAGCGCGCGCGTGTTGCGCAGCAGCGCGACCTTGTTGAGGTTGACCGACAGCGCCGTCGCGCCGCGCTGGGCATCGAGGCCGGTGGTGACGAGCGGGTTCATCAGAGCGTGCGGAGGTCGTGCATCACCTGGCGGGTGCGCAGCGGGGTGGAGCCGAGATGATAGTGAAGCAGCGCGCGCAACTGCGCCTTGAGCGGCGGCAGCGCGAGCGCGCAGGTCTGTTGCAGCGCGTCGAGCCCGGCACGATCGAGCGCCGCCTGCAGGGCCGCCAGCACCGCGCCGGGCAGCCCGGCCTCGTCGCCGGCCGCCTCGATCACGCCGGCCTCGGGGCGCAGCGCGTAGAGCGCCTCGGGCCGCAGCGGCTGCAGCGTCAGCGTCGCCGCCGCGAGGTCCGGCAGCAGGCCGATCTCGCGCAGCAGCGTCAGCTCGAAGGCGCGCAGCGCCGCCTGCGCGCGCGCCTCGTCGGCCGCGGCCAGCGCGGGCAGCGTCTGCGCGTAGGCGTCGAACAGCGCCGGGTGCGGGTCGTGACGCGCCAGCAGCTTCATCAGCAGTTCGTTGAGGTAGAAGCCGCTGAACAGCGCCTCGCCGGTGAGCATCGCCGCGCCGCCGGCCCACTCGGCCTGGCGCAGTGTCTGGATGTCGCTCGCGCCCTCGCCTTCGGGCAGGCGGCCGAGCGTGACGTTGACGCGCTGGAACGGCAACAGCACCGCGCGCAGGTTCGAGTGCGGCTTCTTCGCGCCCTTGGCGGCCACGGTGGCGCGGCCCTGGGCGCGCGTGAACAGGTCGAGGATCAGGCTGGATTCGCTCCAGTCCCAGCGGTGCAGCACGTAGGCCGCCAGCGGCGCCGCGCCGCGCGCCGTGGCCATCACTCGTAGCCGTAGCTGCGCAGGTGCTGCTCGTCGGCGGCCCAGCCCGAGCGCACCTTGACGAACAGTTCGAGGAAGACCTTCGCCTCCATCAACTGCTCGAGCTCCTGGCGCGCCTCCGAGCCGATGCGCTTCAGGCGCTCGCCGCCGCTGCCGATGATCATGCCCTTGTGCGCGTCGCGCTCGACGACGATGGAGGCGGCGATGCGGCGCAGGTTGCCCTCTTCCTCGAACTTGTCGATGACCACGGTGGAGGTGTAGGGCAGCTCGTCGCCGGTCAGGCGGAACAGCTTCTCGCGGATGATCTCGCTGGCGAGGAAGCGTTCGCTGCGGTCGGTCAGCGCGTCTTCCTCGTAGAACCAGCCCTGCTCGGGCAGGTAGGGGCGGACGATGGCCAGCAGCCGCTCCACCTCGGCCGCCTTCTTGGCCGACAGCGGCACGTACTCGGCGAAGGCGTGGCGGTCCTGCATGCCCTTGAGCCAGGGCAGCAGCTCGGTGCGGCGCTGCACCGCGTCGAGCTTGTTGGCGACCAGGAACACCGGCTTGTCGCGCAGCCCCTCGCCCTGGATCAGCGACAGCACCTTGGCGTCGTCCAGCCCGAAGCGGCCGGCCTCGACGACGAACAGCACCACGTCCACATCCGCCAGCACGCCCTGCACGGTGCGGTTCAGCGTGCGGTTCAGTGCCGCGCCGTGGCGCGTCTGGAAGCCGGGCGTGTCGACGAACACGTACTGCGTGTCGCCCACCGTGCGGATGCCGGTGATGCGGTGCCGCGTGGTCTGCGCCTTGGCCGAGGTGATGCTGATCTTCTGCCCGACCAGCGCATTGAGCAGCGTCGACTTGCCGACATTGGGCCGGCCGACGATGGCGACGAGCCCGCAGCGTTGGATGGAAGGATCGAGCGGTCGCCGCGGATCCGGCTCCGCCGGTTCGCTGGCGGCGCCCCCCTGGGGGGGAGCGCCGGAGGCGCTCCGGGGGGGGGTCATGACCGAAGGGGGCCGCCGGGGCGGTCGCTGGCTTTCAGCACGTCGAGCATCCTGCGCGCCGCCTCCTGCTCGGCCTGGCGGCGCGAGCGGCCCTCGCCGCTTTGTGTCAGGCCCAGCGCCGGCACCGCGCATTCGACGTCGAAGGTCTGCGCATGCGCCTGGCCGCGCGTGGCCAGGATGCGGTAGCCCGGCACCGGCAGGCGGCGCGCCTGCAGCCACTCCTGCAATTCGGTCTTGGCGTCCTTGGCCCAGCCGCCGATCTCCGAGCCGGCGATCACCTCGCCGAACAGGCGCCGCACCAGCGCCTGCGCGGCGTCGAAGCCGGCGTCGAGGAAGACCGCGCCGATCACCGCCTCCAGCGCGTCGGCGAGGATGGAGGCGCGCTGCGCGCCGCCGCCGCGCGCCTCGCCTTCGGACAAGCGCAGCACATCGGGCAGGCCGAGTTGCAAAGCCGCGCGGTGCAGGCTGTCCTCGCGCACGAGATGCGCGCGCACGCGCGTCAGGTCGCCCTCGTCGGAGCCGCCGAAGCGCTCGAACAGCAGGCTGGAGACGGCCAGGCTCAGCACGGCGTCGCCGAGGAATTCGAGGCGCTCGTTGTGGTCGGCGCCGAAGCTGCGGTGCGTCAGCGCCCGCTCGAGCAGGTCCGCCTCGCGGAAGCGGTGGCCGATGCGGGCCTGGAGTTCGGCTAGTCGTGGATCCATCGGGTGAATTGTCCTCGGGCCGGGCCCGGGCTTGCCCCCGCGCGCTACTTCTTCGAGCGCCCCTCGTACTTGATGAGCAGGTAGACCGGCGCGACCAGCTCGATCTCCTTGTCGTAGGCGAACGCCACCACGACCTGCTCGTTCTCCTTGGTGACCTGCAGGTCCTTGCCGTCGATCGAGGTGATCGAGTACTCGATCTGCTTCTGCTTCTCGAACGCGGCGCGGATCTCCGGCACCGTCGTGCCGCCCTCGCGGGCGATCTTGTCGACCGCGCGCTGGATGGTGAAGTACTCGTTGACGGTCGGCAGCACGCGCATCACCACCAGCGCCGTGATGCCGATCAGGATGGCCCAGAACATCAGGCCGAACAGGGTGACGCCGCGCTGGCGGCGGCTCGATGCGGGCTTGCAGGTCATGCGTTCATGCTCCCAACGTGAACGTCACTGGAACGAGCCGATGCGCTTCGGGTTGCCGAAGTTCATCCACACGAAGAAGGCTTTGCCGACGATGTTCTCGTCCGGGACGAAGCCCCAGAAGCGAGAGTCCTCCGAATTGTCGCGGTTGTCGCCCATCATGAAATAGTGCCCTTCGGGCACCTTGCAGGTCACTTCCTGCGCACTGTAGCGGCAGTTCTCGCGGAACGGGAAGACGTAGGCGCCGTCGGCGCCGAACAGGCGCTGCGCGTTCGGGTCGACCAGGATGCGATGCTCGACCTTGCCGAGCTTCTCCTTGAACTCCGGCGAGTAGCGCAGCGTGGTCTCGTCGTAGAAGCCCGGCGGCGGCAGCGGCTCCAGCGGCACGGCCTCGCCGTTGAGGTACAGGCGCTGGCCGCGGAAGCTGACCTCGTCGCCCGGCACGCCGACCACGCGCTTGATGTAGTCGACGCTGGGGTCGCGCGGGAAGCGGAACACCATCACGTCGCCGCGCTGCGGGTCGTGGTTGGCGATGATCTTCTTGTTGATCACCGGCAGGCGGATGCCGTAGTGGTACTTGTTCACCAGGATCAGGTCGCCGACCAGCAGCGTCGGGATCATCGAGCCCGAGGGGATCTTGAAGGGCTCGAACAGGAACGAGCGCAGCAGGAACACCGCCAGGATCACCGGGAACAGCCCGGCCGTCCAGTCGAGCCACCACGGCTGCATCAGCAGCTTCTCGCGCGCCGGGGCGATGTCGGTGTCGACCTTGGCGATGCCCTGCGCGGCCAGTTGCGCGCGGCGCTGCGCGTCCTGCGCCTCGAGCGCGCGGGCCGCGGCGGCGCGCCGCGGCGCGAAGTGGAAGCGCTCGGCCAGCCAGTAGGCCAGCGTGACGACGCTCAGGATGAACAGCAGCAGCGAGAAGTTGCCCGTCCACTTGCCGACGTACCAGCCGCCGAGGTAGACGAGCAGCAGTCCGTACAGCGCACCGGTGAGGGTTCCCATTCAGTCGTCCACCTGGAGGATGGCCAGGAACGCCTCCTGCGGCACCTCGACGGAGCCGATCTGCTTCATGCGTTTCTTGCCGGCCTTCTGTTTTTCGAGCAGCTTGCGCTTGCGCGTGATGTCGCCGCCGTAGCACTTGGCGAGCACGTTCTTGCGCAGCGCCTTGATTGTCTCACGCGCGATGATATTGGCGCCGATGGCCGCCTGCACCGCCACGTCGTACATCTGGCGCGAGATCAGCTCGCGCATCTTGCTCACCACCGCGCGGCTGCGGTACACGCTCTGGCTGCGGTGCACGATGATCGACAGCGCGTCGACCTTGTCGCCGTTGAGCAGGATGTCGACCTTGACGACGTCGGCCGCGCGGTACTCCTTGAACTCGTAGTCCATCGACGCGTAGCCGCGCGACACCGACTTCAGCTTGTCGAAGAAGTCGAGCACGATCTCGGCCAGCGGCATCTCGTAGGTGAGCATCACCTGGCGGCCGTGGTAGGCCATGTTGATCTGGTTGCCGCGCTTGAGGTTGGCCAGCGTCATCACCGGGCCGACGTAGTCCTGCGGCATGTACAGGTGCACCGTGACGATCGGCTCGCGGATCTCGCGGATGCGGCCCTGGTCGGGCATCTTCGAGGGGTTCTCGACCTGCAGCACCGTGCCGTCGTTCAGCTCGACCTCGTAGACCACCGAAGGGGCGGTGGTGATCAGGTCCTGGTCGAACTCGCGCTCCAGGCGCTCCTGCACGATCTCCATGTGCAGCAGGCCGAGGAAGCCGCAGCGGAAGCCGAAGCCCAGCGCCTGGCTGACCTCGGGCTCGTACTGCAGCGAGGAGTCGTTGAGCTTGAGCTTCTCCAGCGCGTCGCGCAGTTGGTCGTATTCGCTCGCCTCGGTCGGGTACAGGCCGGCGAACACCTGCGGCTTGATCTCCTTGAAACCCGGCAGCGGCTCGCTGGCCACGCCGTTGTTGTTGGGCAGCTTCTTCTCCAGCGTGATGGTGTCGCCCACGCGCGCGGCCTGCAGCTCCTTGATGCCGGCGATCACGAAGCCGACCTCGCCGGCCCGCAGCGACTCGCGCGCGACCGACTTGGGCGTGAACACGCCGAGCTGCTCGCAGCCGTAGACCGCGTCGCTGGCCATCAGGCGAATGCGCTCGCCGCGGGACAGCGAGCCGTCGACCACCCGCACCAGCATCACGACGCCGACGTAGTTGTCGAACCAGGAGTCGATGATCATCGCCCGCAGCGCGCCGTCGGGCTTACCGCGCGGCGCCGGCATGCGCGCGATCACGGCTTCGAGGATCTCGTCGATGCCCTCGCCGGTCTTGGCGCTGCACGGGATCGCGTCGTCGGCGTCGATGCCGATCACGTCCTCGATCTCCTCCTTGGCGCGCTCGGGGTCGGCCTGCGGCAGGTCCATCTTGTTGAGCACCGGCACCACCTCGACGCCGAGCTCGATCGCGGTGTAGCAGTTGGCCACCGTCTGCGCCTCGACGCCCTGGCTGGCGTCGACGACCAGCAGCGCGCCCTCGCAGGCCGACAGCGAGCGGCTGACCTCGTAGCTGAAGTCGACGTGCCCCGGGGTGTCGATCAGGTTGAGGTTGTAGGTCTTGCCGTCGCGCGCCTTGTATTCCAGCGCCGCGGTCTGCGCCTTGATCGTGATGCCGCGCTCGCGCTCGATGTCCATCGAGTCGAGCACCTGCGCCTCCATCTCGCGGTCGGACAGGCCGCCGCAGCGGTGGATCAGCCGATCCGCCAGCGTGCTCTTGCCGTGGTCGATGTGGGCAATGATGGAAAAGTTGCGGATGTGGTCCATGAAGCCGTGACTCGAAGCTCACGCGGTAGACACAACGGCGCAGCCGTTGCGACGCAGACTCCCATCGCGCAGCGATGTGAAGCCGCGAAGCGGCGTGTCGAAGTCAAAAAAAAGGCACGTCGAAAGAGTGACGCGCCTTCCAACAAAACGTATGGCAACTGCTTGTTGGGCCTTCATTGTAGCCAAAAGCACCCCTCCGGAAGCCGCGCCAATGCTGGTTTGCTGCGCGTTGCAGGGTTCCAACATCGAAATTCATCAACAGCTTATCCACAAACCCTTGTGGACCGCCTGGGGATAGTTGGAGTCGCCTGTTTTTATTGCCTCGAACGTCGAAACGAACGCTGACAACCCCCGAATTCTAGCCCCTGGCAACAGCAATCCGAGCTGGCAAGCGAACGTTTGCGGTCACTGACTTAGAGATCCGGGTGCGATCACTTCGGATCACTTCCCGGATCCCGGAAAGACCCGACTTTGCAGTCGGGTGCCTCGCTCAGCGCGCCGGGCGGACGATCAGGAAGTTGACCGTGTCGCCGCGCCGCACCAGCAGCGTCACCGCGCGGCTCTTGTCGAGCTTGGCCGCAACCGTCTCGAACTGCTTGGCGCTGCCGATCTCGGTGTTGTCGATCGACAGGATCACGTCGCCCTCGCGCACGCCGGCGCGCGCTGCCGCGCCTTCGGCCACCTCGACGCGCACGCCGTTCTTGATCTTCAGCTCGCGCTTGCTCGCCTCGGTCAGGTCGGACACGCCGATGCCCAGCGTCGTCGTCGGCGTCGCCTGCGGCTTGCCCTCGGCCTCGGCGGTGCGGCGCGTCTTGTCGGGCTCGACCTCGGCCACCGTCACGCTCAGGTCCTTGGTGGCGCCGCGCCGGAACACCTGCAGCGACACCTTGCTGCCCGGCTTCACCGCGCCGACGATGCGCGGCAGGTCGCCCGAGCGCTCGACCGGCTTGCCGTCGAACCGGGTGATGATGTCGCCCGGCTCGACGCCCGCCTTCTCGGCCGGCCCGCCGGCCTCGACGCTGCGCACCAGCGCCCCGCTCGGCTTGCCCAGGCCGATCGACTCGGCGACCTCCTTGCTCACCTGGTCGATGCTCACGCCGATGCGGCCGCGGCTGACGCGCCCGGCGGCCTTGAGCTGCTCGGCCACGCGCGTGGCCTCGTCGATCGGGATCGCGAACGAGATGCCCATGTAGCCGCCCGAGCGGCTGTAGATCTGCGAGTTGATGCCCACCACCTCGCCGCGCATGTTGATCAGCGGGCCGCCGGAGTTGCCCGGGTTGATCGCCACGTCGGTCTGGATCAGCGGCAGGAATTCGCCGGTGTCGCGCGCCTTGGCGCTGACGATGCCGGCCGTCACGGTGTTCTCCAGCCCGAACGGCGAGCCGATCGCGATCACCCACTCGCCGACGCGCAGCTTGCCGACGTCGCCGATGCGCACCGTCGGCAGGCCGCTGGCATCGACCTTCACCAGCGCCACGTCGGAGCGGCGGTCCGAGCCGATCACGCGCGCCTTCAGCTCGCGCTTGTCGGTCAGCGTGACGAACACCTCGTCGGCGCCTTCGATCACGTGCGCATTGGTCATCACGTAGCCGTCGGCACTGAGGATGAAGCCCGAGCCTATGCCGCGCTGCTGCGGCTCGGCGTCGGGCTGCGGCTGCTGCGGGCGCTGGCCGCGCGGCCCCGGCTGGTTGGGCACCGGCAGGCCGAAGCGGCGCAGGAAGTCGAGCATGTCCTCGTCCATCTCGCCCGTCGCGCCGCCGCGCGCGGCGCGCCGCTCGGTGGTGCGGATGTTGACGACCGCCGGGCCGACACGCTCGGCGAGGTCGGCGAACTCGGGCAGGTTGCTCTGCGCGTGCGCGGCCGGCGGCACCAGCGCCGCGGCGGCGACGATGAGGGCGAGCCCGGCCAGCGCCGCGGCGACACTGCGGCGGACCGCCGCGATGAGGTGGTTTTGCATGTTCTTCATGCTCCTTTGGAACTGCGACGGTCTTCGGATCCGGAAGACCGAAAATGGTTGCGCTACTTGCGCCGTTCGAGCCCCTTGGCGAAGGCCAGCAGCGTGGCCTGGGGAACGTCGCCCACCACGGTGACCCACCACTCGCCCTGGCGGCGCATCAGCGTCTGCGTGGCGCCGACGGCGGTGCGCATCGCGCGCGAATGGCGCTGCGCGTCGAAGGGCTCGATGAACACCGACACATAGGTCAGGCCGTCGGAGAAGATGGTCTGCAGCACGGGCTCGGAGGCGGCCTCCAGCGCGCCGGCGGTGGGCGACTCCATCGGCCGCTTGACGCAGTTGACCTCGCGGAAGCCGGGCACGAGCTGGCGCATCGCCCAGCCCTCGGATTCCATCTTCGTGCTGCTGACCGCCGGACGGATCACGCGGTAGCCGTCGAGCTTGCGCATCGGGCCGGTGACGCTGTCGAACTGCGGCTTGACGCCGATGGTGACCTCGGAGAACGCCGAGGTCTCGATCACCTCGCCGCGCTCGCCGAGCACGTCGGCGCGCAGCAGCAGGCCCGAGGCCGTGTCCGACCACAGCCGGTAGCCGAAGCGGTGCGCGTCGCGCGGCTGCACCAGCAGCACCTGCGCCTCGCGCCCGGCGACGCGCTCGCTGCCCTGCGCCTTCAGCTCGTAGAACTCGGCCAGCCGCTCGACGCCGCCTTGCAGCAGCGCCGGGAAGCTGGTCATCGAGCGCGCCTGCTCGACCAGCGCGACGCGGCTGCCCGGCCAGATCGTCTGCACCACGTCGTTGTGGCGGTAGACGTAGCGCGCCTGGCCGTCGAGCGACTCGATGCGCTCGTACTGGTTGCTGCCCTCGCCGTAGTGGGCGATGCGCGCGCTGGACACCGCGCCGCCGCCGCTGACGACGAAGGTGCCCTGGAAATTCTGCTTGCCCGCCGCCTCGTGGATGCGCGTCAGCAGCGAGCGGATCTCGCCGCCCTCGCCGGCCGCGGCCGGGCCGGCGAGCACGGCGGCGGGCACGAGGCCGCCGAGGGCGCCGAACAGGGTCAGCGCGAGCGCGGGACGCAGCAGCATGAGGCGATGCTCAGCGCTTGGCGCCGTCCGCCGTGGCGGTGGCGCTGCGCAGGAAGGCCGAAGGCACGCCCAGCGCCGACGCGCCGGCAAAACGCTGGTGCGCGGCGAGGTAGCGGTCGAGCCGCGCGTCGCGGATCACCCGGCCGTCGGTGACCAGCGCGGCGGCATCGGCCGAGGCGTCGGCCGTTTCGAGCGGCTGTTCGGCGCTGGCCAGCGTCGGCACGGCCGGCGCGGCCACCGCCAGCGGCGGCGCCGCGGGTGCCGGCGCCTGCGCCAGCCCCGCTGCGTTGTCGACCGAGGGCCCCGAAGGCATCTGCACGGCCACCAGCGCACCGGCCACGACCACGAAGCCGGCCGCCACCGCCATGCCGGTGCGCCAGCGGCGCAGCGAGCGGCCGGCGGCCATGTCCAACTTCGCCGGCGCGGCGGGCTGGGGCGCCAGCACCACCGGCTCGCCGGCCAGGCGCGCGCGCAGCGCTTGCAGGAAGGCTTCGTCGCGGCCGGGCGCCGAGGCGAGGTCGTCGGAACGCAGCACGTCGCCGATCAACTGGTAGGTATGCCAGCGCTGGCGCGCCTGCGCATCGCCGCGCCAGGCCATGCAGACATGCTTCACTTCATCGGCGGCGACTTCGCCGTCGACCAGCGCCGACAAGCGCTCGGCGCCTCCGGCCGTCAACCCGCTGTGCTCAATCGACATCTTCGACTCCATACCCTTCCCGACCCCTCACCACCGCTCGCCCTCGCGGGTGTCGAGCAGCGGCCTCAGCCGCGCCGCGATCGCCTCGCGCGCCCGGAAGATGCGCGAACGCACCGTCCCGATCGGGCAGTTCATCAACTCCGCGATCTCTTCGTAGCTCAAGCCCTCGATCTCGCGCAGGGTGATGGCCTGGCGCAGATCGTCGGACAAGCCTTCGATCGCCGAGTTCACCGCCGCCGCGATTTCCTTGCTGGCCAGGACGGCGTCGGGGGTCTCGCCGTCGCTTAGTTCGTTTTCCACCCGCGAAGTTTCGTCGTCGTCGTCGCGGCTGGCGAGTGCGGATTCGGTCACGATCGGATCGCGCTTGAGGTCGACCAGCGCCTTCTTGGCGGTGTTGACGGCGATGCGGTACAGCCAGGTGTAGAAGGCGCTGTCGCCGCGGAACTGGCCGATCGCGCGGTAGGCGCGCACGAAGGTCTCCTGGGCGATGTCGGGCACGAGGTCGACGTCGCGCACCATGCGGCCGATCAGGCGCTCGATGCGGCGCTGGTATTTGACCACCAGCATCTCGAAGGCCCGCACGTCGCCTTGCCGGATCCTCTCGATCAGCGGTGCGTCGGCGTCGTTGGGGTTCATGCGGGAGGGTCGGCGGGAGCCTGCGCCGAGAGGCCGGCCGGGGCGCTGCGCGGCGAATATACAGCACGCCGGAACGCCGGCCAGGCGTCGCGCAGGTCGGCGCGCGACGGCGCCAGCCAGCGGCCGCGGCGCGCGCCGTCGGGGCGGAAGCGCAGCAGCATCCAGGCGCCGAAGTCGAAGGCGACGGCCAGCGAGCCGGGCGCGGCGTCCAGCCACCAGCGCCCGCCCTCGTCGCGCAGCGCGCCGCCGGGCAGCCGGCTCGCGCTCGCGGCCCACGGCGCCAGCGCCGCCGCCGGCAGCGCCAGCCAGGCGAGGCCGGCCTCGCCGCGCCCGAGCAGCGTCAGCGCCCAGGCCGCGGCGGCCAGCAGGGCCAGCGCCGCGAGCGCGAGGCTGCCGGCGCGCCAGGCGCGCGCGCAGCCGAACTCGAAGCGGGAGGCAGTCATGGCGGCGCCATCACGCGGCCGAACCGCGTGTGCCGGCTCAGGCGCGGCGGAACACCAGCGTGCCGTTGGTGCCGCCGAAGCCGAAGTTGTTCTTGACGGCGTATTCGATCTTCATCTGCCGCGCCTCGTTGGCGCAGTAGTCCAGGTCGCACTCGGGATCCTGGTCGAAGATGTTGATCGTCGGCGGCGACACCTGGTGGTGCAGCGCCAGCACGGTGAACACCGACTCGATGCCGCCGGCGCCGCCGAGCAGGTGGCCGGTCATCGACTTGGTGGAGTTGACCACCAGCTTCTTCGCGTGCTCGCCGAAGGCGAGCTTGATCGCGTTGGTCTCGTTCACGTCGCCCAGCGGCGTCGAGGTGCCGTGCGCGTTGAGGTACTGCACCTGCGCGGCGTCGATGCCGGCGTTGCGCAGCGCGGCGCGCATGCTGCGCTTGGGGCCGTCGACGTTCGGCGCGGTCATGTGGAAGGCGTCGGCGCCCATGCCGAAGCCGGACAGCTCGGCGTAGACCTTCGCGCCGCGCTTCTTCGCGTGTTCGTACTCCTCGAGCACCAGCACGCCGGCGCCCTCGCCGAGCACGAAGCCGTCGCGGCCCTTGTCCCACGGGCGCGACGCGGTGGCCGGGTCGTCGTTGCGCGTGGACAGCGCGCGCGCCGCCGCGAAGCCGCCGATGCCCAGCGGCGAGACGGTCGACTCGGCGCCGCCGGCCACCATCACGTCGGCGTCGCCGTACTCGATCAGCCGGCCCGCCTCGCCGATGCAGTGCAGCCCGGTGGTGCAGGCCGTCACGATGGCGAGGTTCGGCCCCTGGAAGCCGAAGTGGATCGACACGTGCCCGGAGATCATGTTGATGATCGAGGCCGGCACGAAGAACGGCGAGATGCGGCGCGGGCCGCGCGCGGCGTACTCGACCTCGGTCTGCTCGATCATCGGCAGCCCGCCGATGCCCGAGCCGACCATGCAGCCGATGCGCTCGGCGTATTCCTCGTCCAGCGCGTCGTTGGTGGGCAGGCCCGCATCGCGCACCGCCTGGATCGCCGCCGCCATCCCGTAGTGGATGAAGGTGTCCATGTGGCGCGCTTCCTTGCCGGGGATGTAGTCCTCGACGTTGAAGCCCTTCACCTCGCCGGCGAAGCGGCAGGCGAACGCCGACGCGTCGAAGCGCGTGATGTTCGCGATGCCGGTGCGGCCGGCGACGATGTTGTCCCAGCCCTCGGCCACCGTGTTGCCCACGGGGCTGACCAGGCCGAGGCCCGTGACGACGACGCGACGGCGGCTCATGCGAACGGTGCCGAAGCGCCTCAGGCGGCCTTCTGGTGCTTGACGGCGTAGTCGATCGCCAACTGCACGGTCGTGATCTTCTCGGCTTCCTCGTCGGGAATCTCGATGCCGAACTCGTCTTCGAGGGCCATCACCAGCTCGACGGTGTCCAGCGAGTCGGCGCCGAGGTCGGCGACGAAGGCCTTCTCGTTGCTCACATCGGCTTCGGGCACACCCAACTGTTCGGCGATGATCTTCTTGACTCGTGCTTCGATGTCGCTCATGACTCCTCCGGGAGTTGTTTGCTGAAAACAGGGGCGGATTCTAAGGGCTTGCCCGGCCGGCGGCCGGCCCGGTCGCCGGGCCCGGCACGGACCGGAATCAAGCCATGTACATGCCGCCGTTGACGTGCAGTTCGGTGCCGGTGACGTAGCCGGCGCCGGGCGAGGCGAGAAAGGCCACCGCGTGCGCGATCTCCTCGGCCGCGCCGAGCCGGCCAAGCGGGATCTGTGCCAGCAGCGCGGCCTTCTGCGCTTCGGGCAGGCCGTGTGTCATGTCGGTGGCGATGAAGCCCGGCGCGACGCAGTTGACCGTGACGCCGCGGCTGCCGAGCTCGCGCGCCAGCGCGCGTGTCATGCCGGCCACGCCGGCCTTGGCGGCGGCGTAGTTGGCCTGGCCCGGGTTGCCGCTGGCGCCGACCACCGAGGTGATGTTGACGATGCGCCCGTAGCGCTGCTTCATCATCGGCCGGATCGCGGCGCGGCTGGCGCGGAACACGGCCTTGAGGTTGGTGTCCAGCACCGCGTCCCAGTCCTCGTCCTTCATGCGCATGGCCAGCGTGTCGCGCGTGATGCCGGCGTTGTTGACCAGCACGTGCAGGCCGCCGTGCTGCTTGACGATGGCGTCGATGGCCGCGTCCAGCGCCGCGGCGTCGGTGACGTCGAGCTTCAGGCCGCTGCCGCCGTGCGGCGCGAGCGCCTCGCCGATCGCGGCCGCGCCGGCCTCGGTGGTGGCGGTGCCGACCACCTTCATGCCCTGCGCGGCCAGCGCCGTCGCGATCGCGCGGCCGATGCCGCGCGACGCGCCGGTGACCAGCGCGACCTGCCCGCTCGGCGTGGCGCTCGTCGTGGTCTCGCTCATGCCAGCATCCCCTTGGTCTCGGCCAGCGAGGCCGGATCGTTCACGTGGCCGACCGCCAGCTCGGCGACGATGCGCCGCGCCAGCCCGCCCAGCACCTTGCCCGGCCCGCATTCGACGACGTGCGTGACGCCGCGCGAGTGCATCGCCTGCACGACCTCGACCCAGCGCACCGGGCCGAAGGCCTGGCGGTACAGCGCCTCGCGGATCGCCTCGGGCGCGTCGTGCACCGCCACGTCGATGTTGTTGATCAGCGGGATTTGCGGCGCGCGCAGCTCCACCGCGGCGAGGCGCTCCTCGAGCCGCTCGGCGGCGGGTTTCATCAGCGCGCAGTGGAAGGGCGCGGACACCGGCAGCGGCAGCGCGCGCTTGGCGCCGCGGCCCTTGAGCGCTTCGCAGGCCTGCTCGACCGCCGCCTTGCTGCCGGCGATCACGGTCTGCTTGGGATCGTTGTAGTTCGCCGCCGAGACCGTCTCGCCGACCGCCGCCTCGACCTCGGCGCAGGTGCTGCGCACGAGTTCGGCGTCGAGCCCGAGGATGGCCGCCATCGCGCCGGCACCGACAGGCACCGCCTCCTGCATGGCCTGGGCGCGAAAGCGCACCAGCGGCAGCGCGTCGGCCAGCGTCAGCGAACCGGCCGCCACCAAGGCGCTGTACTCGCCCAGCGAATGCCCGGCCACCAGCGCGGGTGCGCGGCCGGTCTCGGCCATCCAGGCACGGTAGCAGGCCACGGCCGCGGCCAGCATCACCGGCTGGGTGTTGGTGGTGAGGTCGAGCTGCTCCTTCGGGCCCTCGTGGATCAGCCGGGCGATGTCCTCGCCGAGCGCTTGCGAGGCTTCGGCGAGCGTGTCGCGCACGGCCGGGTGCTCGCCCCAGGCGTCGAGCATGCCGACGCTTTGTGAACCCTGGCCGGGGAAGACGAATGCGAAGGTGGTCATCGCGGCTTGTCTCTCTGTCTTGTATGAGTTTCTCGCGGCCCGCGCCGGCGGGCCGGCGCGTCAGAAGTCGAGCAGCACCGCACCCCAGGTGAAACCGCCGCCCACGCCTTCGAGCATGATGGTGTCGCCGCGCTGGACCTGCCCCTGGCGCACCGCCGCGTCGAGCGCCAGCGGGATCGAGGCGGCCGAGGTGTTGCCGTGCCGGTCGACAGTGACGACGAGCTTGCCGGGCGGCAGCTTCAGCTTGCGCGCCGTGCTCTGCATGATGCGGATGTTGGCCTGGTGCGGAATCAGCCAGTCGATGTCGGCGTCGCTGCGGCCGGCCTTGGCGAGCACCGCGCGCGCCGCGCTTTCGAGCACGCCGACGGCGAGCTTGAACACCGCCTGGCCGTCCATCTTGAGCAGCGGATCGCCCAGCACCTGCCCGCCCGAGACGGTGCCCGGCACGCACAGGATGTCGACGTGGCGGCCGTCGGCGTGCAGGTCGCTGGCCAGGATGCCGGGCGTGTCGCTCGCTTCCAGCACCACCGCGCCGGCGCCGTCGCCGAACAGCACGCAGGTGGTGCGGTCCTTGAAGTCGAGGATGCGCGAGAACACCTCCGCGCCGATCACCAGCGCGCGCGTGGCCAGGCCGCCGCGGATCATCGAATCGGCCACCGCGAGGCCGTAGACGAAGCCCGAGCAGACCGCCTGCACGTCGAAGGCCGCGCCGCCGGCGGCGCCGAGCTTGCGCTGCACGATGCAGGCGGTGGACGGGAAGACCATGTCGGGCGTCGAGGTCGCGACGATGATCAGGTCGATTTCCTCCGGCTTGCGGCCGGCGGATTCGAGCGCGTGGCGCGCCGCCTGCTCGGCCAGGTCGCTGCAGGCCATCTCGGGCGCGGCGAAGTGGCGCGCGCGGATGCCGGTGCGCTCGACGATCCACTCGTCGGAGGTCTCGATGCCGTCGCGCGCCAGCCGCTCGGCGAGCGCCGCGTTCGTCACGCGCTGCGGCGGCAGGTGGCTGCCGGTGCCGGTGATGCGGGAGAAGCGCGGTGAGGATGGGCTCATCGTGAGGCTGAAGCGGCCAGCGCCGGCGTGTCGGTCGAAGGCTCCGCGCCCGGCGCCGGCATCGCCGCCAGCGTCTCGAGGATGCGGTCGTGCACGCGATCGAGCAGTCGATTGCGCGCGGCATCATACGCCCGGTTCAGCGCGGTCTGGAAGGCGAAGGCATCGGCCGAGCCGTGGCTCTTGAACACCAGCCCGCGCAGGCCGAGCAGCGCGGCGCCGTTGTAGCGGCGGTGGTCGACGCGCGCCTTGAAGTGATTCAGCACCGGCAGCGCCACCAGCGCGGCGAGCTTGGTGAAGACGCTGCGCGTGAACTCCTGCTTGATGAAGTTCGACAGCATCGAGGCCAGGCCCTCGGCGGTCTTGAGCGCGACGTTGCCGACGAAACCGTCGCACACGACGATGTCGGTCGTGCCCTTGAAGATGTCGTTGCCCTCCACGTTGCCGTGGAAGTTCAACTGACCGCTGGCGGCCGCGGCGCGCAGCAGCTCGCCGGCGCGCTTGATGGTGTCGCTGCCCTTGATCGCCTCTTCGCCGATGTTCAGCAGGCCGACGCTGGGGTCGTCGCGGCCCTCGACGGCGGCGACCAGCGCGCTGCCCATCACCGCGAACTGCAACAGGTGCTCGGCCGTGCAGTCGACGTTGGCGCCGAGGTCGAGCACGGTGGTGTAGCCGTCGCGCTCGTTGGGCATCACGCTGGCGATGGCCGGGCGGTCTATGCCCTCCAGCGTCTTGAGCACGTAGCGCGACACCGCCATCAGCGCACCGGTGTTGCCGGCCGAGACGCAGGCGTGCGCGGCCGATTCGCCGTTCTCGCCCGGCTTGACCTGCGAGACGGCCACGCGCAGCGACGAATCCTTCTTCTTGCGCAGCGCCACCTCGACCGGATCGTCCATCTCGACGACCTCGCTCGCGCCGACCACGATGCAGCGCGGCCAGCCGGCGGCTTCGGCCAGCACGTCGGGCTTGCCGACGAGGATCAGGTGGGCTTGAGGGTGCGCCTCGAGGAAGGCGCGGCAGGCCGGCAGCGTGACCGACGGACCGTGGTCGCCGCCCATGCAGTCGACGGCGAGCGTCACCCGCGCGAGGGCGGCTGGAATCATGTCTGACCGGAAGCGGCTCGGGGGCGGCGCGGCGGCGCGCCGCCGTCACCCGGGAATCAGGCGTCGGCCTTGGTCTTCAGGACCTTGCGGCCGCGGTAGAAGCCGGTCGGGCTGATGTGGTGGCGCAGGTGCGTCTCGCCGGTGGTCGGCTCGATCGCGGTGCCGGGCGCGGCCACCGCGTTGTGCGAGCGGTGCATGCCGCGCTTGGACGGCGACTTCTTGTTCTGCTGAACGGCCATGTGGAATTCTCCTGACGGCCCTGCAAACCCAAACGGCAAGGCACCCGATGAAAAGCCGATGATTCTAGCATGGGCGGGGCTACCCCTCCGCGATGCCCCCGGCAGCGCCTCAGTGCGAGCCGCCCGCGCCGCGCTTGAGTGCCGCCAGCGCGGCGAAGGGATGGGGGCGCTCGGCCTGCGCCTCCTCGGCGGGCGCCGGCACCGCCAGCGGCTGCGCGCAAACGTCGTGGCGCGGCACCAGCGGCAGTGCCAGGATCAGCTCGTCCTCGACAAGCTCGTGCAGGTCGAGCGCGCGAGTGAGCACCAACACGTCGTCTTCGCTGTCGGCGTCGATCGCGGCGGCGGTGGGTTCATCAGGCGCGAACAGGAAGCTGCGCCGCACGGCCAGCGGCACGGCAACGGCCTGCAGGCAGCGCTGGCATTCGAGCTGCACCTCGGCCTCGGCCTCGACGTGCAGCCAGGTCTGCGCCGCGCCGCCGCGCTGCGCGCGCTGCTCGCCGCGCGCCTGCCAGGCCACCGGGTCGGCCGCGCCGGGGCGCGCCTGCGCATGCGCCGATTCGGCCAGGCGCGCGAAGCCGGCCAGCGGCCAGCGGCCTTCGAGCCGGCCGGCGTCCTTGGCAAAAACCTCGACATCGAGGCGCAGCGGATCGTGCACGCGCGGTTTCATCGCGGCGAGTGTACGGGGCCGCGGGGCGGGCGAGGCGCGATGGGACAATGCCCGCCATGACGCCGCGCCCACCGCTGATCCTCGCCTCCACCTCGCGCTACCGGCGCGAACTGCTGGAGCGGCTGCGCCTGCCTTTCGAGGTGGTGTCGCCGCAGGTCGACGAGACGCCGCGCCCCGGCGAGGCGCCGGCCGCGCTGGCCCGGCGCCTGGCGGCGGCCAAGGCGGCGGCGGTGGCGGCGCTGCATCCGGACGCGGTGGTGATCGGCTCCGACCAGGTGGCCGAACTCGACGGCCAGGCGATCGGCAAGCCCGGCACGCACGAGCGCGCGGTGGCGCAACTGCGCGCGATGCGCGGGCGCAGCGTGGTGTTCCACACCGCGGTGGCGGTGCAATGCGCGGCCAGCGGCCATGCCGGCGCGGCGCTGGCGCCGGTGACGGTGCGCTTTCGCAAGCTGTCCGACGCCGAGATCGAGCACTACCTGCGCACCGAGCAGCCCTACGACTGTGCCGGCAGCGCCAAGTGCGAGACGCTGGGCATCGCGCTGCTGGAGGCCATCGAGTCGGACGACCCGACCGCGCTGGTCGGCCTGCCGCTGATCCGCACCAGCGCGCTGCTGCGCGAAGCGGGCATCGACGCGCTGCGGCCATGAGCCCGAAACCCGGCACGCTCCATCTCGTGCCCAGCCCGCTCGACTTCGGCATCGAAGGCGCCGAGGCCGTGCCGCTCGACGAGCTGCTGCCTATGGGCGTGCTGCGCATCGCGGCGCGGCTCGATCACTGGGTGGCGGAGAACGCACGCAGCGCGCGCGCCTTCCTCAAGCGCGTCGATGCCGTTGTGCCGCTCGCGCTGCCGCTGCAACAGATCGAAATCGTCGAGTTGCCGCGCGCGCCGAAAGGCGTGAGAACCGCATCACAGCCCGACCTCGCTCCCCTGCTCGCCCCGCTGCGCGCCGGCCACCACCTCGGCCTGATCTCCGAAGCCGGCCTGCCCGCGGTGGCCGACCCCGGCGCGGCGCTGGTGCAGGCGGCGCATGCCGCCGGCATCGAGGTGGTCGCCCTGCCCGGCGCCAGTTCGCTGCTGCTGGCGCTGGCCGCCAGCGGGCTGAACGGCCAGAGTTTCGCCTTCGTCGGCTACCTGCCGGTGGACGCGACCGAGCGCGCCGCGCGCGTGCGCGAGCTGGAGACGCTGTCGCGCAAGGCGCGCCAGACGCAACTGCTGATCGAGACCCCCTACCGCAACGCCGCGCTGCTGGAGGCGCTGCTGGCGCACCTGCAAGCCGGCACGCGGCTCGCGGTGGGCTGCGGGCTGACCGCGCCGGGCGGCTTCACGCGCAGCGACACGGTGGCGCGCTGGCGCGCCCAGCCCGCATCGCTGCCGGGCGACCGGCCGGCGGTGTTCGCCTTGCTCGCGGCTTGAGTGAAGGTCTGAGCGCGCGGCTCAGGACGAGGACACTTCCTCGTCCGGCGCGGGCGTCTTCTTGGCGCCGAACAGCGCCGCCACCTTCTTCTTCGGCTTGATGTAGGCCGACAGGCCGCGCGGCACCGGCGCGGCAGCCTTCTGCTCCCACTCGGGCTTGGCCTCGGTATTGCTGGGCACGTAGGGCTGGTCGAACAGCGGATCGGCCGGCCGCGCCGGGGCGCTGGGCCGCGGCGCGGCGGCGCGCGGCGGGCGGTCGTCGTCGCGGTCGCGGTCCTTGTAGCGCTCGCGCCGCGGCGGCGCCGCGTCGTCGAGTTCGAGCGGCTCGATCTCGATCTTCTTCTTGATCAGCTTCTCGATGTCGCCGACGTTGCGCATGTCCTCGCGCGCCACCAGCGTGAAGGCCAGGCCCGAGGCGCCGGCGCGGCCAGTGCGGCCGATGCGGTGCACGTAGTCCTCGGCGTTGAAGGGCACGTCGAAGTTGAACACCGCCGGCAGGTCGGCGATGTCCAGGCCGCGCGCCGCCACGTCGGTGGCCACGAGAACGTCGACCTCGCCACGCTTGAAGGCTTCGAGCGCCTTCAGCCGCTCGTCCTGGCTCTTGTCGCCGTGCAGCGCGTTGGTGCGCAGGCCGTCGCGCTCGAAGGAACGCGCCAGCCGCGCGCAGCCGAGCTTGGAGTTGACGAACACGATGGCCTGCCCGATCGAGCGCTCCTTGAGCAGCTTGAGCACCGCGCGGCGCTTGTCGTCGGAGGCGACGCTGAAGAAGCGCTGCTCCACCGTCGAGGCGGTGGCGTTGGGGCGCGCCACTTCCACCAGCACCGGGTCCTGCAGGTAGCTCTCGGCCAGGCGCTTGATCTCGTTGGAGAAGGTGGCCGAGAACAGCAGCGTCTGGCGCTGCCTGGGCAGGTAGCTGAGGATGCGTTGCAGGTCGGGCAGGAAGCCGATGTCGAGCATGCGGTCGGCCTCGTCGAGCACCACGTACTCGACCTGGTTCAGCACGCAGTTCTTCGCCTCGATGTGGTCGAGCAGCCGGCCCGGCGTGGCGATCAGCACCTCGACGCCGGCCTTCAGCTCCAGCGTCTGCGGCTTCATGTCGATGCCGCCGAACACCACCGCGGCGCGCAGCTTGGTGAACTTGGAGTACTGCTTGACGTTGTTGGCCACCTGGTCGGCCAGCTCGCGCGTGGGCGCCAGCACCAGCGCGCGCACCGGGTGGCGCGCCGGCGACATGCTCGGGTTCTCGTGCTTGAGCATCTTCTGCAGCAGCGGGATCGAGAACGCGGCGGTCTTGCCGGTGCCGGTCTGCGCCGCGCCCATCACATCGCGCCCGGCCAGCACGATCGGAATCGCCTTGGCCTGGATCGGCGTCATCGTCTGGTAGCCGCTGTCAGCCACGGCGCGCAGCAGCTTGTCGTCCAGCGGCAGGGTGTCGAAACGGGCCGGCGCGGGTGTCGCGGGCTCCGGGGTGGCGCCGCTGATGGCGATGCCGGGGGTGGGGTCACTCATTTCGCGATTATCGCCCCTGGGGCCGCCGGCCTCCGGGAACACCCGCAGGGCACCCTAGAATCTTGGGTTCCCTGCCACACCTGCGGACACGCTCGTCATGATCCTCGTCACCGGCGGCGCCGGCTTCATCGGCGCCAATTTCGTGCTCGACTGGATCGCCGCCACCGGCGAGCCGGTGCTCAACCTCGACGCGCTGACCTACGCCGGCAACCTCGAGAGCCTGAAATCGCTGCAAGGCGATGCGCGGCACGTGTTCGTGAAAGGTGACATCGGTGACCGCGCGCTGCTCAATCGCCTGCTCGCCGAGCACCGCCCGCGCGCGGTGGTGCACTTCGCCGCCGAGAGCCACGTCGACCGCAGCATCCACGGCCCGGGCGCGTTCATCAAGACGAACATAGCAGGCACCTACACGCTGCTCGAAGCGGTGCGCGCGCACTGGGCGGCGCTGCCGGCCGGCGAGAAGGAGGCGTTCCGCTTCCACCACGTCTCGACCGACGAGGTGTACGGCTCGCTGAAGGCCGACGACCCCGCCTTCACCGAGACGAACACCTACGAGCCGAACAGCCCCTACTCGGCCAGCAAGGCGGCCAGCGACCACCTCGTGCGTGCCTGGCACCACACCTACGGCCTGCCGGTGCTGACCACCAACTGCTCGAACAACTACGGGCCTTATCACTTCCCCGAGAAGCTGATCCCGCTGATGATCGTCAACGCGCTGGCGGGCAAGCCGCTGCCGGTGTACGGCGACGGCATGCAGGTGCGCGACTGGCTGTACGTGAAAGACCACGCCGCGGCGATCCGCACCGTATTGGCCTGCGGCCGCGTCGGCGAGACCTACAACGTCGGCGGCTGGAACGAGCGCCCCAACATCGAGATCGTGCGCAGCGTCTGCGCGCTGCTCGACGAGATGAAACCCGACCCAGCCGGCTCGTACGCAAGGCTGATCACCCACGTGACCGACCGCCCCGGCCACGACCGCCGCTACGCGATCGACGCACGCAAGATCGAGCGCGAACTCGGCTGGCGCCCGGCCGAGACCTTCGACAGCGGCATCCGCAAGACGGTGCGCTGGTACCTCGACAACGCCGACTGGGTGGCGCATGTACAGAGCGGCAGCTACCGCGACTGGGTGGCCACCAACTACGCTTCGCGCTGACATCGCATGAAGATCCTGCTGCTGGGCAAGAACGGCCAGGTCGGCTGGGAGTTGCAGCGCTCGCTGGCACCGCTGGGCGAGCTGGTCGCGCTGGATTTCGACAGCCCCGGGCCGCTGAAGGCCGACTTCTCGAAGCCCGAATCGCTCGCCGCCACGGTGCAGTCGGTGGCGCCCGACGTGATCGTCAATGCCGCCGCGCACACCGCCGTCGACAAGGCCGAGAGCGAGTCCGAACTGGCGCGCGCGATCAACGCCGAAGCCCCCGCCGTGCTGGCGCGCGAGGCGGCGGTACGCGGCGCCTGGCTGCTGCACTACAGCACCGACTACGTGTTCGACGGCAGCGGCAGCACGCCGCGCGACGAAGAAGCGGCTACCGGCCCGCTGAACGTCTACGGCCGCACCAAGCTGGAAGGCGAGGAGGCGATCCGCGCCAGCGGCTGCCACCACCTCATCCTGCGCACCAGTTGGGTCTACGGCGCGCGCGGCGGCAACTTCGCGCGCACGATGCTCGAGCTGGCGCAGGAGCGCGAGACGCTGAAGGTGATCGACGACCAGATCGGCGCGCCCACCGGCGCGGACCTGCTTGCCGACCTCAGCGCGCACATGATCCGCGCCGTGCGCGCCGATGCGTCCCTCGCCGGCACCTACCACGCCGCGGCCGCCGGCGAGACCAGTTGGCACGGCTACGCCAGCCACGTGATCGCCTTCGCGCGCGCGGCCGGCGTGGCGCTGAAGGTGGGCGAAGAGGCGGTCGAGGCGGTGCCGACTTCGGCTTTCCCGACGCCGGCGCGGCGGCCGCTGAACTCGCGGCTGGATACGGGCAAGCTGCGCGAGCGCTTCGGGCTCGTGTTGCCGGATTGGCGCTGGGGGGTGGAGCGCATGCTGACCGAGGTGCTGGGCCGCTGAGGCGCGTCGGGGCCGGCGCATAGAATCCGCGATCCTCCTAGCCGGTGCGCACGCGCCACGACAACTCGAAGGTGCTCTCGCCCATGTCTGCAGACCCCTGGATCACGCCCCTGGTTCGGCCCGTGCGCATGGCCCTGGCCGCGGCGCTGCTGGCCGCGTGCTGGAGCGCGCATGCGCAGCTGGAGCCGGCGCAGGTGGCCAACGAGCCGGGAGCTAGCGTCTCGGGCGCGCCGATCCGGCTGCGCCAGACGCCGTCGACCGTGCGCGCCGAGCAGCGTGATGCGCTGCCCGGTGAAGGCCTGTCGACGATGCCGCGCCGGCCGCTGGCCGAGCGCCTCGAACCGCCGCAACCGTACAAGCCCGACGACTTCGAGCGCTACGTGCGCAAGCTTGCCGGCATCGACGAATCGCGCGCCGTCGCCACCGCCACGACACCGGCCGACCCGACGCAGCCCGACATCCGCCGCTTCGGCGTCGACCTGATGACCGGGCAGGCGATGGCTGCCGCCGACCACAGCGCTCTCGTGCCGGCCGACTACATCGTCGCCGCCGGCGACGAACTGATGGTCACGCTGTGGGGCAGCGTCGACGCCGACGTGCGAGCCACCGTCGACCGCTCCGGCCGCATCAGCCTGCCGCGCGTGGGCAGCATCATGGTGGCCGGTACGCGCTACGCCGACCTGCCCGACGTGATCGGCCGGCGCGTCGGCCAGGTGTTCAAGAACTTCCAGATCAGCGTCGGCCTGGGCCAGTTGCGCAGCGTGCGCGTCTACGTGACCGGCTTCGCGAAGCAGCCCGGCGCCCACTTCGTGGCCAGCCTGTCGACCATCGTCAACGTGCTGATGCGCTCGGGCGGGCCGTCGGCGGCGGGCAGTTTCCGCCACATCGAGTTGCGCCGCGCCGGCAAGACCGTCTCCAGCTTCGATCTCTACGACCTGCTGCTCAAGGGCGACAAGGCGGCCGACGCTATCGTGCAGGCTGAAGACGTGCTCTACATCGGCCCGGTGGGCGCGCAGATCGGCGCGATCGGCAGCTTCAACAAGCCGGCGGTGTTCGAGCTGAAGGCGGGCGAGACCGTTGGCGACGTGATCGTGATGGCCGGCGGCTTCACGGCCGTCGCGGACCGTACGCGCCTGTCGGTCGAGCGCCTGTCCGAGCGTGGCGAAAAGCGCATCGCCCAACTGCGCATGCCCGACGCCTCGAAGGACATGCTCGCCAGCGGCGACGTGCTGCGCTCGTTCAGCGAGGTCGATGCGCGCCTGTCGACGCAGCTGCAGAACAAGCGCGTGCGCATCGAGGGCGAAGTCGCCAAGCCCGGCGAATACATCCTGACGCCCGACAGCACGCTGGCCGACGCGCTGCGCACCGCCGGCGGGCTGACGCCGCTGGCCTATGTGTTCGGCGCCGAGTTCACGCGCGAGAGCGTGCGCGTCGCGCAGCAGGAGAACTACGAGCGTGCGCTGCGCGACCTGGAAGTCGAGTTCGCCAAGGCCGCCTATACGCGCCGCGCCATCAGCGCCGACGAGGCTGCGGCGCAGGCGGCGGCAGGCAGCGGCTCATCGGTGTTGATCCAGCGCCTGCGCGACGTGCGTCCTAACGGCCGCGTGGTGCTGCAACTCGACCCTGCGGCCCCCGAAATCCCGCCGCTGGTGGTGGAAGACGGCGACCGGCTCTACATCCCGCCGCGGCCCAACACCGTGGGCGTGTTCGGCAGCGTCTTCAACGGCGGCAACTACCTTTTCGCGCAAGGTCGGACCGTCGACGACTTCCTCAAGCTCGCCGGCGGAGCGACACGCGGCGCCGACGCCGACAGCACCTTCGTGCTGCGCGCCAACGGCAGCGTGGTCAGCGCGCGGCAGCGCGCCACCTGGATCAGTGGCGGCTCGCTGGCCGGCGTGAACGCGCAGCCGGGCGACACCATCTTCGTGCCTGAGGAGGTCGGCAAGACCACCTTCGTGCAGGCCGCCAAGGAGTGGACGCAAATTCTGGCGCAGTTCGGCCTGGGCGTGGCGGCGATCAACAGCCTCAAATGAAATGAGCGCCGTACCCGCCATGGACGAGATGGAAGCCGATGACGGCATCACGCTGTCGGAGCTGTTCGCGCTGCTGGCCGCGCGTGGCCGCCTGATCGGCGCCGCGACGCTGCTGGGCGCGCTGATCGGCCTGGTCATCGCCTTCCTCGTGCCCAAGTGGTACACGTCGAAAACCGTGTTCCTGCCGCCGCAACAGCAGCAAAGCTCCGCCGCCGCGGCGATCTCGCAGCTCGGCGCGCTGGCCGGCCTTGCGGGAGGTTTGGCCAACGTCAAGAGCCCAGCCGACCAGTACGTCGCGCTGATGGAGAGCGCCACCATCAGCAATCGAATCATCGACCGCTTCGAGCTGCTGAAGGTGTACGACGTGGAGTTTCGCCAGGACGCGCGCAAGCAGCTGAAGAACAACGTGCGCATCACGGTCGGCAAGAAGGACGGGCTGATCGCCGTCGAAGTCGACGACCGCGAGCCGGCGCGCGCCGCCGCGATGGCCAACGCCTACGTCGAGGAACTGCGCGAGATGACCAACGGCTTGGCCGTTTCGGAGGCCCAGCAACGCCGCATGTTCTTCGAGCAGCAGTTGAACGACACCAAGAAGCGCCTCGCCTCGGCGCAATCGGCTCTGGAGGAAAGCGGCATCAGCCAGGGCGCGCTGAAGGTCGAGCCCAAGACCGCCGCTGAGAGCTACGCACGGCTACGCGCGCAGGCGACGGCTGCCGAAGTCAAGCTGCAGACGCTGCGCCGCATGCTGGCCGACAACACGCCGGAAGTCGCTCAGCAGCAGGCGGCGCTGGCCGCGCTGCGCGAGCAGCTGGCACGCGCTGAGCGGCAGGACAGCCGCGGCAACGATTCCGACTACGTCAACAAGTACCGCGAGTTCAAGTACCAGGAAGCGCTGTTCGAGATCTTCGTCAAGCAGTACGAGCTGGCGAAGGTCGACGAGAGCCGCGAAGGCGCGCTGATCCAGGTGGTCGACCCGGCGCTGCCGGCCGAGCGCAAAGCGGGGCCGAAGCGGGCCTTCATCACCGTGGCGGCGGCGCTCGCCGCCCTGCTCGGCGCGAGCCTGTTCGTCATCGTGGGCGGGCTGCGCGCGCAGGCGCGTCGGAGCACAACAGCATGAACCGCAAAGGCATCATCCTCGCCGGAGGTTCCGGTACCCGTCTGCACCCCGCCACGCTGGCAATGAGTAAGCAGCTGCTGCCGGTGTACGACAAGCCGATGGTGTATTACCCGCTGACCACGCTGATGCTGGCCGGCATCCGCGAGATCCTGCTGATCAGCACGCCGCAGGACACACCACGCTTCGAGGCATTGCTCGGCGACGGCGCGCAGTGGGGCCTGGACATCCGCTACCGCGTGCAGCCCAGCCCCGACGGCCTAGCGCGGGCCTTCATCCTCGGCCGCGAATTCGTCGCCGGGCATCCGAGCGCGCTGGTGCTGGGCGACAACATCTTCTACGGCCACGACTTCCAGCGCCTGCTGCACAACGCCGCCGACCGCGCCAGCGGCGCCACCGTGTTCGCCTATCACGTGACCGACCCCGAACGCTATGGCGTGGTCGAGTTCGGGGCGGACAAGCGCGCACTGAGCATCGCCGAGAAACCCAAGGCGCCGAAGAGCAACTACGCGGTGACTGGCCTGTATTTCTACGACGACCAGGTGTGTGACATCGCCGCGAGCATCCAGCCCTCGGCACGCGGCGAGCTGGAGATCACAGACGTCAACGCGCGCTACCTGGGCCAGGGCCAGCTCGACGTCGAGATCATGGGCCGCGGCTATGCGTGGCTGGACACCGGCACGCACGACAGCCTGATGGAGGCCGGCCAGTTCATCGCCACGCTGGAAAGGCGTCAGGGCCTGAAGGTGGCTTGCCCGGAAGAGATCGCCTGGCGCAGCGGCTGGATCGACGCGGAGCAACTGAGCCGGCTCGCCCAGCCGATGCTGAAGAACGGCTACGGGCAATACCTCGTGCGACTGCTCGAGGAGCGGGTACTTCGATGAAGGTCATACCCACTGCGATTCCCGGCGTGCTGATCCTCGAGCCGGATGTGTTCGGCGACGAGCGCGGTTTCTTCATGGAGAGCTTCAACCGGAAGGTGTTCGACGAGGCGGTGGGGCGGCACGTGGCGTTCGTGCAGGACAACCACTCGCGCTCCACGAAAGGCGTGCTACGCGGGCTGCACTACCAGCTGCCGCCGCATGTGCAGGGCAAACTGGTGCGGGTGACGCAGGGAAAGGTGTTCGACGTGGCCGCTGACATTCGCCGCAGCAGCCCGACGTTCGGAAAATGGGTGGGTGTGGAGCTGAGCGGAGAGAACCATCGGCAGATGTGGTTGCCGGAGGGGATGGCGCACGGTTTTTTGGTGCTGAGCGAGTCGGCGGATTTTCTCTACAAGACCACCGACTACTACGCACCGTCGGCCGAATGCTGCATCCGCTGGAACGATCCCGACATCGGCATCGACTGGCCGCACACCTCGCCCTTGCTGTCCGCCAAGGATGCCCAGGGCCCGCAACTGTCGGCCGCAGCGCTCTTCGACTGAGACTTCGCGCCGCCGCGTCCGGCGGCGCACAATCGGCGTCATGAAACGACTGCTAGCCCTCGCCGGCCATGTCCTCGACACCGAGGCCGAGGCCATTGTCTCCGCCCGGCGCCGGCTCGACCAACGCTTCATCGACGTGCTCGACATCCTGCTGGGCGTCAGCAAGTCCGGTCGCGTGGTGCTGATGGGCATGGGCAAGTCCGGCCACATCGGCCGCAAGATCGCCGCGACGCTCGCCAGCACCGGCACGCCGGCGCACTTCGTCCACCCGGGCGAGGCCGGGCACGGCGATCTCGGCATGATCACCGCGGACGACGTGGTGATCGCCATCTCGCAGTCGGGCAAGAGCGACGAGCTGCTGCGCGTCATGCCCTACATGAAGCGCAACGGCATCCGCGTGATCGCGATGACCGGCGCGGCCGACTCGCCCCTGGCGCAGCATGCCGACGCGATGCTCGACACCGCTGTGGAGCGCGAGGCCTGCCCGCTGGGCCTCGCGCCGACGGCGAGCACCACGCTCACGCTGGCGCTCGGCGACGCCGTCGCCCTGTGCCTGCTGGAGGCGCGCGGCTTCACGGCCGACATGTTCGCCGCCACGCATCCGCACGGCACACTCGGGCGCAAGCTGCTCGTGACGATCGGCGACGTCATGGCGCAGGGCGACGACATACCGCGCAGCACCACGACAACCACCGTCCGCGAGGCGCTCGTGGCGATGTCGCGCGGCGCGATGGGCTTCGTCAACGTCCTGGATCCGGCCGGTGCCCTGGTCGGCGTCTACACCGACGGCGACTTGCGCCGCACGCTGGATCGTGACCTCGACATCCGCACGACGCCGATCGAAGCCGTGATGACGCGCCGTTTCACAGCGGTGCGGCCCGAGCAACTCGCCGTGGAAGCCGTCGAGCTGATGGAGCATAAGCACATCTCGGCGGTACCCGTCGTCGACGCGGCCGGCACCCTCGTCGGCGCCGTCAACATGCGCATGCTGCTCGACGCCGGGGTGGTCTGATGACGCTGGCCGTCAGGGTTGCCAGGGTTTGTATTCGGGCAGCAGCCCCGCCATCCGGCGACGCACCGCGTCGTCGTCGAAGCAGCCGTCGCTGACGACCCACTCACGAAGGTGAGACCAGCGCTCCTCGTCGACGCCGGCCACGCGCGCGATGCGGATCTTCGGATGGTGCGTCGGCCGCGTGAACTCGCTGTCGGCCAGCAGTTCCTCGAAGAGCTTCTCGCCCGGGCGAAGGCCGGTGAACTCGATGCGGATCTGGTCTTCGCTGAAACCCGAGAGGCGGATCATGTTGCGCGCCAGATCGACGATCTTCACCGGCTCGCCCATGTCGAGCACGAACACCTCGCCGCCCTGGCCCATGCAGGCGGCCTGCAGCACGAGTTGCGCGGCTTCCGGGATCGACATGAAGTAGCGCACGATGTCCGGGTGCGTCACCGTCACCGGCCCGCCGGCGACGATCTGGTCGCGGAACTTCGGGATCACGCTGCCGCTGCTGCCGAGCACGTTGCCGAAGCGCACCATCCCGAAGTGCGTGCCGCCCGCGCCGTTCAGCGCCTGGCAGACCATTTCCGCGAGGCGCTTGGATGCGCCCATCACGTTGGTCGGGTTGACGGCCTTGTCGGTGGAGACGAGCACGAAGCGCTCGACGCCGTGGCGTATCGCCGCCTGCCCGATCACGTAGGTTCCCAGCGTGTTGTTGCGCACCGCCTCCCAGGCGTTGATCTCCTCCATCAACGGCACGTGCTTGTAGGCCGCCGCATGGAACACCACCGCGGGCCGATGCTCCTGCAACACCGCGTCGACGCGGGACGCGTTCTTGACGTCGCCGATCGCGCAGACCAGCACGATCGACGGCGCCAGCGCGACGAGTTCCTCGCGCAAGGTGTACAGACTCGGTTCGCTGATCTCGAACAGCACCAGACGGCTCGGGCGGTAGTGCAGGATCTGGCGACACAGCTCGGAGCCGATCGAGCCGCCAGCGCCGGTGACCATCACGACACGATCGGCCAGGAAGCGGTGCATCGCCTGCGTGTCCAGGTGCACGGCGTCGCGGCCGAGCAGATCCTCCGGGCGCACGCGCCGGATGTCGGCCAAGCCGACTTCATTGCGGATCAGGTCCGCCATGCCCGGCACGAGGCGGACTTCGAGATGGAGCGGTTCGAGGCGGCGCAGCAACTCGGCACGCCGCCCGGGTGACAGGCTCGGGATCGCGACAACCACCGTGCGGATGTCGTGCTGTTCGATCGCCGGCGGCAGTTCCGCCGGCGAGAAGACACGCAGGCCCATCACCGTGCGGCCGTGCAGCGCGGGGGCATCGTCGACGAAGATCTCCGGCCGGAACTCGCTGCTGGCGCGCAGCGCCTGCGCCAGTTGCCGCCCGGCCGCGCCGGCGCCGTAGATCGCCAGCGGCGCACGCTCGATGTGCCCGGCGCGGCCGACGGCGCCACGCAGCAACTGCCGCGCCAGCAGCCGCGCCAGCGCCGCGTAGGCGGCCGAGAACACGGCGTAGATCACCAGCGACGTGCCTGGCACGCCCTCGAAGCCCAGCGCCAGCGCAATGGCGGAGAACACGGCTGCCGCGCCGAGCGACGCGCCGATCACTAGCAGGAAGGCGCGCGTCTCGAGATAGCGAATCACCGCCCGATACAACCCCAGGTGCAGGAAGATCGGCAGCGTGATGAGCAGCGTCAGCGCATACACCCACCATTTCGGCACGCCCACGGGCGGCAGGCTGCCCAGACGCAGCGCGATGGCGCACCACAACGCGAAGGGCAGCACGACGACGTCCGCCGCCACGATGAGCAGGCTCTTCGCGACGGGCGGCAGTCTCGTGAGCTGGGAGAACATCGAGGTCGGTTTCATCGGCTCACGAACGAAGCCGCAAAGCTGCGGCCGATGATGCCGATGTCGCCAACGAAGCTGCGTTCGCGCACGTAGCGCTCGCAATACGCGAGCTTGGCCGGCATCACCTGATCGACATAGGTGCGCTCCGGGTCGGCGCTGCGTCCGAGCAGTTCGCTCTCGTCACGGTACTCGATCGAGGCCAGATCGGTGATACCGGGCCGCACGCTCAGCACCAGCTCGCGCGTCGCCGTCGGATACATCGCCACGTAGCGCGGCACCTCCGGCCGCGGGCCGACCACGCTCATGTCGCCCACCAGCACGTTGATGAACTGGGGAAACTCGTCGATCTTATATCGGCGCAGGACATGGCCCGCCCGAGTGATGCGCGGATCGCGCCCGGCCGTGATCTGCGGGCCGCGTGCTGGCGCGTCCACATGCATGGTGCGGAACTTGAGAATGCGAAACTCGCGCCCCCCGCGCCCGACGCGCACCTGGCGGAACAGCGCGGGCCCGGGCGAATCCAGCCGGACCCACACCGCCACCGCCAGCAGCAGCGGCGTGAGCACCAACAACACCACGGCCGAGAACAGTATGTCGAACAGGCGCTTGGCCATCAGCCCAGCACCTCGTGCAGCGCGGTGATCACGCGATCCTGGTCGGCATCGCTCATCTTCGTGAACAGCGGAATGCTGATCATCGAACGATAGGCGGCATCGGCCACCGGGAACATCTCCGGCGTGAGGCCGTAACGATCGCGCCAATACGGCTGGCGGTGCAAGGGCACGTAGTGCACGCTGGTGCCGATGCCGCGCCGGGACAAGGCCTCGATCACCGCATCGCGGCCAGGCTTCGCTGCCTCGCCGAGCCGGATCACGAACAAGTGCCAGGCGTGCACGTCGCCCGGCGGAGCGTCGGCCGGCAGGATCAGCGGCAACCCGGCCAGGCCTTCGTGGTAGCGCGCCGCGAGTTGCTGGCGCCGCGCCAGGAAGCGCGGCAGCTTGCGCAACTGCTCGATGCCCATCGCCGAGGCGATGTCGGTCAAGTTGTACTTGAAGCCCGGCGCCACGATCTCGTAGTACCAGGCAGGCGTCTTCGACACGAAGCGGTCGAAGGCGTCGCGGCTCATGCCGTGCAGGCGCATCACACGCATGCGCCTGGCGAGTTCGGGGTCGCGCGTCACCGCCATGCCGCCCTCGCCCGTCGTCATGGTCTTGTTGGCGTAGAAGCTGAACACCGTGATGTCGGAGGCGAGCCGGCCGATCGGCGTTCCCTTCCAGGTCGTGGGCAGCGCATGGGCGGCGTCCTCGACGACCTTCAGCCCATGCTCCTTCGCGATCGCCAGGATCTCGTCCATGCGGCAGGCCAGGCCGCCGTAGTGCACCGGCATCAGCACCTTGGTGCGCGGCGTGATCGCGGCACGGATTTTCGCCGGGTCGATGTTCAGCGTGACCGGGTCGACATCGACCACCACCGCATCGGCGCCGAGATAGCGCGCCACTTCGACGGTGGCAGTAAAGGTCAGCGACGGGGCGATCACCTCGTCGCCCGGTCCGACACCCAGCGCCTCCAGCGCCAGATGCAGGCCGGCGGTGGCCGAATTCACCGCGATGCTCTCGACGCCGCCACCGAGGTATGCGCTGAAGTCCTGTTCGAACTGCTTCGTCTTCGGCCCGGTCGTCACCCAGCCCGAGCGCAGCGCTTCGGTGACGGCCGCGATCTCCTCGTCGCCGATGTCGGGCAGCGCAAAGGGCAGGAAGGGGGTGCTCATGGTTTCTCGATCCAGCAAAGCAGATGCGTTCTCAACAACGGCAGCGCGTTGAAAACGGTGTACAGCGACGGATGGACGCGGCATACGCGGCGCGCGATCGGCGGCGCGAGCGTGATGCGGCGCGCGTCCACGCGGCCTTGGGGAAACAGCTCTCGAATCCGCCTCAAGGGCACGCCACGCACGTCGGGGTTGGTCGGATTGTCGTACACGAAGTCATACCAGAGCACGCCGCCGCCGGGTTTGATCCAGCGCCACATCGCGTCGGCGAGGCGCTGCTGGAAGGCGTCATCGAGCAGCGAGGAGAACACCGTCGACTGGAGCACGACGTCGAAGCTCTGAGGTGCGACGTCCATCTGCGTCGCGTCGCCGGCGATCACGCGCACCGCCACGGGCAGCAGGCGCCGCGCGGCCTCGCTGCGCTCCGGCAGCAATTCGTTGCCGACGAGGTTCTCGGGTTGGAAGCCCAGGCGCATGAACTCGATGAGATTCGCGCCGGCACCACAGCCAACCTCCAACAGGGAGCGCGACTCGAGCGGCGCCATGCCGCTGCGCTTGGCCCAGCGCACGACGGCCCGCTCCCATTCCTGGCGCGGCAGCAGCGCCGACTCGTTGAGCAGGCTGTAGCGCTGCTGCGTCGCCTGGCTGTCCCGGCGAGCGTAGCGCTCGCGCACCGCGTCGACTTCCTTCATGGCTTGTTCCACACCGCTTTCATCGTGTCAATCGCGTCATCGTCGTGGCCGCGCCGCGCCGCAGGACGGCGAAGTCCCACAGCGCGCGGCCGAACCCCAGGCCGTAGCCAGCATGCATGCAGGCGAACGCCAGCGCGGTGACGGCCACGCCCGGCAAGGTCCATTCGTCGTCCTGGACGGCAAAGGCGTTGGCGAGCACCGCCGCGCCGTACGCCAGCAGAGTCGCCGCCAGCACGATCGCAGCGATCATCGAAAAAGGCGTCGCCAGCGCCAGCACCACCAGCCACAGCACCAAGCCGAATGGCACCAGGTGGCGCGGTGAGGCGGGCAGCTGGTGCTTGCGGATGACCGGGATCTTCCAGTACCCGTATTGGTGGAACTGCCGGAACAGCGCCGCCAGCGACGCCCGTGGGCGGTACTCGGAGCGGATCGCACTGCTCTGCCACACACGGCCGCCACCGCGGACGATGCGCAGGTTCAGCTCGTCGTCCTGGTTGCGCACCAGGCTTTCGTCGAAGCCCCCGATCGCCAGCAGGTCGGCACGCCGCCAGGCGCCCAGATAGACGGTGTCGACCGGCCCGCTGTAGGCCGCGTCGCGCGAGGCCGCTCCGCCCGAGCCGAAACGGCTCTGGAACGCGCGGGCGATGGCGCGCTGCACCAGCCCCTCACCCTTGGCGACCCACGGCCCGCCCACGCAGGTGGCGCCGGTCTCCTCCAGCGCCTTGACGCACTCGGCCACGTAGTCGGGCGCATACGTCGTGTGGATGTCCATGCGCACGACCATCTCGCCGCGCGACTCGCGCAGCGCCAGGTTCAGTCCGGTGGAAACGATGCGGCCGGGGTTCTCGATCACCTTCAGGCGCGGCTCGCGGCGCATCCAGGCCTCGAGCTTCTCGCGCGTGCCGTCGTCGCTCTGGCCATCGGCGATCACGACCTCCAGCTCGAACCCGCGGCATTGCTGCGCCAGCACGGCTTCGACGTAGGCGTCGATGTGGCCGGCTTCGTTGCGGCACGGGGAGATGATGGAGACGAGCATGGCAGCCTTCGGAAGTCCTCGGGATCAGCGGCGGTGCGAACGCAGCAGCGCCGCATAACACTCGAGCATGTGGTCGACGCAGCGCTCCCATTCGTACTCGCGCTGCACCAGGGCCCGCCCGGCCTTGCCCATCCGTGCGCGCAGTTCTGCGTCGGCAACAAGGCGTGCGAGCGCCGCGCTCAGTGCGGCACTGTCGTTGCGCGGCACCACCAGCCCCGTCACGCCGTCGCGCACGACTTCCGGCAGGCCGCCGGCATCCGACACGACGACCGGCAGCTCGCAGCTCGAGGCCTCGATGATCGCCACGCCGAAGCTCTCGCTGTCGAGGCGGCTCGGCTGCCACGTAGATGTCGAGGCGGTTCAGCCAGGCCGGCACCTCGCAGTGCGGCACCTTGCCCGCAAACGTGACGCGCTCGCGCAGCCCCAGCGCATCGACGCGCGCCTCCAGCGCCGCGCGTTCGGGGCCGTCACCCACCAGCAGCAGGCGCAGGCGCCCGCGCAGTTCCGGTGGCAGCGACGACGCCTCGCGCAGCAGCGCGGCGAACGCGTCGATCAGCGTGTCGATGCCGTACTTGTCGGCCAGCGTCTTCACCGTGCCGATCGTGATCGCGCCGCCATCGCGCCGCTGCGGCATGGGGATGAAACGATCGCACTCCACGCCGAACGGTGTGATGTCGATCTCGCCGACGTTGGGCACGAGCCGGCGCACCTGTGCCGCCATCACATGGCTGGTCGACGCGATACGGTCCGCATGCCGCAGGTTGTGGCGCACGATGCGACCGGCAATGGCGGACTGGTAGGGAAAGTCGTACACGTCGGAGCCCCATACCGACAACAAGCAGGGGCGACGGCCACACAGCGAAGCCAGCGTGCCGTAACCCGATGCGTAGTGGCAATTGACCAAGTCGGGGCCGTAGTCGCGCAAGGCGCGGCGTGCCGCCGGTGCATTGAGGAAGTAGCCCTTGTTGCCTTCGAAGAGCAGCATCTGCAGGCGAACGCCGCCCGGGACGGGCCACTCGCCCGGCGCGTGCTGCGTCAGCAACAGCAGGTCGACCCCGCGGGCAGCGAGGCTCGTGACCCAGCGCTGGGTGTGCACGACGCTGGCGGGGGCCATGAAGGCGACTTTCATGTCGATCTCCGGCGCCACGATAGTGCCGGCAACGCCACCAGAACGCCGATGACTAGTACTTCCCAAGGCGTTAGCAACCAGAGGTAGTAGTCAAACCACCCAAACGCAAGCGTCGCGAGGACATACAGCGCCGCGGCGCGAAGCGGAGCCGCGCGCATTCGCCAGGCCAAACCCAACAAGATATAGGCAAGAGTCACGATCAGGCCTGCGGTGGCCACCCCCACAAGCACACCACCATAGCCGACTAAGCTTCCGAGAAACGAAAAGACGTTGCCCCCTGTGTCGTGGCTCTCCATTCCCTCCACATACACCGAACTGAACGACGAGACCAGCAAATCACCAGTCAATATGGCCAGCATGTTGTGCAGCGGCGCAAATAGGAGAATTGGCCCACCCGGTAGTTGCAACCCTGCGACGACAGCGTCCAGCCCAAACAGACCCGCTGTCAGGTAGAACAAAAAGTGCTCGAAGACCGCCGAGAGAACCCCTGCAGCGACTTCACCGTCTGCTGCCCCGAGGTCGGCGCGCGCCACGTAGATCGTGAAGAACACTGCTGTCCCGGTCAATGCGAGCAGTGGCAAATACTTCCACGCGGAACTACTAGTAGTACGGGATCGATAGAGCACGGCAAAAATGACGGCGGTCAGCGGAATGAGCGTCCATCCTTTGACCGGGTAGAGCGACAGCGCCGCAAGTGCGGTAGCGAGCAGAAGCGCGCGACGCCATGCGTCACCTCTCCCGCCGACCGCGTACCACACAGTCGCAAACGCCAACAGCACATGCAAGTGTCCAATTGGGCCACTCGACATCGCATCGCGCGCGCCCGTCGACCAAAGCCCACCGTTGGCGATCGACGTGACCACGGCGACAGGGAGAAACACGGCCAGTACCAACACGAGCACGATCGACGCGGCTGCGCCCGTCCCACGAGCATTGGTGTGGATCTCACTGCGCCGCCAGTGCAGAGTTGCCGCTGCAACCACGCTGCAAAGCATGCATGCGGCGATGAACAGCGCCAGGGCAGCGTAGGTGATCCATCGCACTTCGGCGAAGTCGTAGAAGCTGCGCGCGATGCCGTAGATCAACACGATCACCGCGTACCCTGAGGCCAGCACAACACCTGGCGTAAGCGCAGAGCCCCACAACCAGCGGTCGAGCTTGCCAAACGCAAGGCTGAGCAGCGCGAGCACGGCGGCAGCGGCAAGGCTCATCCCGCCGCGCCTTTCATGACGCTCATGAACTTCGCCCGATCGACGCCGTCGTGCCGCATCGCGTCCCGGATCAATCGCCAGACGAATCCCGGCAACTCGCGCAGGCGCACTGCCGAGCCGCGCAGCAGCAGTTGGGCCGTGTAGGGCAGGTACAGGAGCAGCCACAGGAACCAGGTCGCGCGCCCGAGCCGCAGCCGCATGTGGATGAAGCGGTTCAAGTAGTAAACGTAGACCCGTGCGGCATCACGTCGGCTGGCGCGGTTGAAAGCCGCGCTGACCTTGTGCTCGACAACGCAGTCGGTCAGGACCATGGCGCGTTTGCCGTGATCCAGCATCCACAGACAGAGTTCGAAATCCTCCTCGCCGAAAAAGAAGCGCTCGGTGAAGCCACCGCGCGCGGCGAACTGCTGCGTTCGTACTGCGAAGCAGCAGCCTGTGAAGAAGGTGCACTCGAGTTCAGCCGGCAGCGGCGTTGCGTCGAGCGAGGCGCCGGCGTGGTGATAGCGCCGGAAGCCCAGCCTCGAAATCCTGCCCCCGCAATTCCAAATGGTCCGCGTGCCGTGGACCAGGATCAGCGGAATCGTGGCGAACAAGCCCGCATCGCCGCGCAGGCGCTCCACAAGACGCGACAGCGCACGCGGCGCGACGACGGTGTCGTTGTTTAGGAAGACGACTTCCTCAAGGCCCAGCGCACACACAGCCTGCAGGCCGAGGTTACAGCCCTTGGCGAAGCCCAGGTTCTCCTTGCTGCGTACCAGCACCAAGTCGGGCATGGCGGCGAACTGCGACAGGGCCGCCAAGTCGTCGTCGCGGCAATCGGCCAGCGCGACACCGCGGGCTCGCGACCATTGCAGGAGTCGGGGGACGGAATCGTCCTCTGAACCGTTGTCGACGACGATGGAAACGGAGCCCTTCCCGGCCTTCGGGAGCGAGTTCAGGCACGCAATCGTGTCGGAAACCGCGTTCCAATTCAACAGTACCACAGCGAATCGATTCATCCAGATTACAGAATTGAACTGCACTCGACCCTTCCCGCCTTTAAGGACTGAAAGGCGGAAGACAATCAGCACGCTCAGGCATACCGACCGGTGAGGGTTAGTACCTACCTTTCGAACAGAACTCTCAACGCCCCCACCGACGATCGACCACGCCAAAGCTTCGAACCTACGGCGCGTAGCATCCGGCCGCCAGCGATGTACACACCGACGATCAGCGTCGGCACGGCATCTTGTGGGAATGCGTCGCGGATGCGCCGGTACCAGTACAAAGCTGGTCGACGCCGCCGTTGCCGCATCGACGCGATCAAGTGTGCAGCCCAGAATGTCCCCAGGGCACTTCGCCTCACCTCCCGGACAATGGACGACTGAGGCAGAACGGTGCACATGGCTTCGAACACCCGCTCATGGACGTGATCCGCCATGGTATCGATCATCGACTGCTCCGAGCCGGACCGATAAACGACCAAGACTCGATCGATCGTGCTAAGCACTCCACGGCGCGCAAACCCCAAGTGCAACCGGTAGTCCACCCACTCGTCGCTGATATCGAGCACCACATCGCGATGGCTCGCTCTATACAACAACGAACTATGGTTCAGGAAGTTGCCCCGCATCACAAGAGTGGGCAAATCGATCTCTCGCCCTGAGAAGGATGTGAAGGCACCGAGCAACCTGCCCGCGTCATCAATCACGACAGCGTTGGCGTAACAGGCTGGACTATCAGGTCGCTCCTCCAGCAATGCGATCTGCGCCCTGAGCTTCCCGGGCAGCCAATAATCGTCGCCGTCCAGATGGGCGATGTAGTACCCCCTCGCCTCCCGCACCAAGAACTGGTAGTTGCGTGATGCACCGAGATTCCGCTCGTGCGCGAAATAGCGGATGACTCCTGGAAAACGTGCCGACAGTCGCGCCACGATATGTGGCGTATCAGGGGAGTCGCCATCGTTGCCGACCAATACTTCTATCGGGACATCGCCTGCCTGCGCCAAAACACTCAGCAGGCATTCTTCGATGTAGCGATCCTGCTTGTAGGTAGCAACGCACACCGACACCAGAGGGGCACTTGGCGAGGTCATACCTTCCTCTCGAACATGAAGCAGCGCTGTTCTGCCCACCCGCAACACACACGCAGGAGGTTTTCCCCTCGCCCTACGCGATTCGCGCGTCGCATAAGGCAACGCCACTCCCCGGCTCGACGCCCGACCACGCACCTCTGCATCATCAAGACCTTCTCATCAGTTGCGTCAGAAGCGCGCGTCCCTGGCGGCTGCAGATGGTCGCGCACGACAGCAACAATAGAGTCACTCCGACTATCTGCAACGCCACCGTCGCCCGTTGTTCAGGCCAAGGTAGAAGAGCCGACAGTAAGAGTGCGCACAGCAGCGTCGGCAGAACAATTGAGGCAATGTCTCGTAGTAGCCAAGTTGTATGCACCCCTGGGAGAAAGCGCTGATGCGCCAAGGGCACCCACGCAAAGAAGAACAGCATGTTGACCACCAACCAGGCCAATCCGGCGCCGGCCATGCCATTCCGAGCCACCGCCACCCACAGCAGCGGCGCCAACACGATCACGAATAGCACCGTGCCGGTAAGGTGCAGGCGCAGATCGCCCTTGGCATGCTGAATAAAGTAGGGGAGCGCGGCAAGGACGAGAAAGCCATAGCCCGCTGCATACAGCGCCATCACTTGAGCGGCTTGTGACACCGTGGCTTGGTCGCCTGTCCAAGCCCAAAGCAGTTGCTCGGGAAAAAGGCTAAGCGTGAGGACAACCGGAACCGACGCCACCGTCGTTAGCTGTGTTGCGTTCCGGTAGAGCACAACTAGCGCTTCGATGTCTCCCTCGCGGACAAGTCGAGACATTCGCGGTAACACAGCCATGCCCAGCGGCCCAGTCATCATGAGTACGGCGCCCGCAACTAAGACGGCGACTGAAAAGTAGCCGTACTCGGACAATGGGAGCATGCTTGAAAGCAATACCTTGTCGACTTGGGTAGCAAATGCCCAGACGATACTGGTCGAGGCCATACTGATAGCGAACAGAGCAAACTCCCGAAATGACTCTGGAAGACGCTCCCCGGTCGCCGCATCAGGTCTTTCAGTCGGGAGCAACCGGTAAGCATAGCCACCCACGACGAGCAGTTCGAAGGCGGCCACACCCAATTGGTAAGCAAAGAAGGCAACGGGCCCGACACCAACCCACATGAAGAACAGTATGACCACAACGAAGCGCAAGGTCACGATCAGACAGTTGAAGGCACCCAACCATACCTGCCTCTCCAAGCCGGCGATAACGCCACGGTACAGGCCGGATACCCAACGTAGTAGCGCGGCCAGCGTCATCAGAATCAGTGCAGAACGAACATCGGCTGATGCTAGGTGCTCGACCCGCAACCATCGTTGAGCGACAACCGGTGCGCCCACCAGGGCTAGCACCGCTCCTGCCGCGCTGACTACAAGGAACAGCTTCTCAACCACCCGCAGCAGGTGTCGCAAGTCAGCCATCTCCGACGCAAGGCCCTTGCGTCTCGCCGCTTCCCGCGATAGTGCCGCTGAGAACCCCAAGTCAAGCACGACAAACCATCCCTGCAACATCGCGAAGAATCCGACCAGCCCATAGGCCTCCGCGCCCATGTAGCTCAGCAGCACCGGCACCATAACGATGCCGATCAGCGCAACATAGATCTGGCTGATGTAGTTGGCGAGAAGGTTGATCTTGAGCGGACTCACCGACGTTCGCTGCCGCGAAGAAGCTCGGCCTCGAGCGCCAGCAGATCTCGCTTGCGTTCTCCAAATCGGCGTGCAGGTATACCTGCGTAGACGCTGAAAGGTTCGCAGTCCCGATTGACGAGACTGAGAGCACCCACGGAAACCCCCTCTCCCAGGGTCACCCCTGGAAGTATCACGCTACCCGCGCCGACGATCACATGCTTGCCCATGAGCACATCTGCGTGGGTGACACCTGTGTACTTGGCCGGGACCATCGGGTTGGTCATAGACGCACCCGAATAGTCATCACTGCTGGAGTAGACGGAGACCCGCGAAGAGAGATTGCAGAAATCGGAAAGAACGATCCGGCCGGCACCGATGAGCGATGTGTACACGGCAACATGCACGTAGTCGCCAATTTCGATACCGCCCAAGCCAGCAGAGAGGACGCAAAAATCGTCTATTCGAACGTTGTCCCCAAGAGAAATCCGCGAGCAGTTGTAGAACGAAGCTCGATCCGAGAGCAACACGTTGCGGCCGACGGACGCAAATCCCATGCGCTCCAATTCTTCGCGCACGAGGTGTGCCATATCAGCTCGCTCGTACTACGTCGATGACTCGCTCCTGCTCCGCCGGTGTCATAGCCGGAAATATTGGCAGGCAGAGTACTCGTGCTGCAGCCCGGGTCGCCGCAGGCAAGTTGGTAGCTTGTGCCGATGGCAGTCCTCGATACATCGGAAACTCCGAGATCAATGGGTAGAAGTAGCGCCGCGCGTAGATATTTCGTTCACGCATCCGTTGATAGAGTTCGTCACGCGCCAGCGGATAACTGTCCTCGACCAAAATCGGAAAGTAGCCGTGGTTTGCTTGAACGTGCTCCGGCTCGCTCAACAGACGAATACCGTGGACCCGCTCAAGAGCTTGACGATAGGTGTTTGAAATCTGTGCCCGTCGCTTCAAGGCCTCATCTACGTGCCGCAGTTGCAGCAGACCAAAGGCCGCGTTGACTTCGCTCATCTTGGCGTTGATGCCCGGTGCGACGACAGTCACTTCGTCCACAAATCCAAAGTTCTTCAGGTGGTCAATGTGCTGCTTTGACTTGGCGTCCGGGCTAACGATCGCCCCGCCCTCGAATGTGTTGAACACCTTGGTGGCATGAAAGCTGAGCACGGACAGGTCACCATGCCGCAAGATGCCGCCGCATGCGTTCTGCACGCCGAACGCATGCGCAGCGTCATACACCACCTTGAGATTGTAGTTGTCTGCGATCTTCTGGATCGCAGATACGTTGCACGGCCGCCCATAACAGTGCACCGGCAGGATGGCTGTGGTCTTCGTAGTGATTGCAGCCTCGACCTTCGCGGGGTCGAGATTGAGCGATTCGGGGTCGATATCCACGAACACCGGCTTGATGTCGTTCCAAAGTAGCGCATGAGCCGTGGCGACGAACGAATACGGCGTCGTGATCACTTCCCCAGTGATGCGCAGAGCCTGTAAGGCCGTAACCAGCGCTAGAGTGCCATTTGCAAACAGCGACAGGTGATCGACACCAAGGTATTCACAGAGTGCGTGCTCTAACTGCTGATGGTACGGACCACCATTGGTCAGGATCTTGCTATCCCAGATTTGCCGAAGGTAAGGAACGAACTCTTCCAAGGGCGGCAAATTGGGTTGCGTCACATAGATCGGTTTGTCACTCATCGCTTTTCGCCCAATTCATTCTGCCATGCACGTCGATAAGTGCACCCGCCTGCTTCGTAGTCCGAACCGCGACGTCGGCGCGTCTTGCGAGGGTCGAATGCTACGGGCAAGCACGTCGTCATACCAGTCCCAGTTGACGCTGACTGCAGCAGCGTTCATTGCCCACCTCTTGATGCCACCATGAAGTAACCCAACGGCATTACCCTTCCGGAGTTCTGCGAAAACCGACGGCCCGGGCCCGTCCTGCCAAACCAAGCCACCAGCGCCTGGACGGCGCGGGCCAGCGGAGCGCCCAGCACCGGCACGAACTGCAGGTGCTTTGCCAGCGTGTCCGCAAGTACGTCCAGCCCGCCACCGATGGGTTCCAACACGGTGACGGCCATCCCGCGCATCTCCGCGAAGCGCTTCAGCGCGAAGCCCGTGTAGCGGTAGAAATCGTACGGCGACTCATGGATGCAGTACAGGAACGGCACGTTCAGGATGACGTGGCCGCCCGGTGCGACGATGCGGGCCATCTCGTCCCACAGCAGGCCGGGATCGGCGATGTGCTCCAGCACGTCCGACAGCAGGATGGTGTCGAACTGGCCGTCGCCGAAGGGCAGGCGCTCGGACAGGCTGGTCTGCACATCCAGGTACGGACTGGCATGGACCGAGTTGCCCCAATCCACGCAGGTCACACTGTCAACATGGGGCCGGTAGGCCGCATAGAGCGGCGCCTTGCCGCAGCCGAGATCGACGAGCCGGCCTCGTGCGAATCGCGGCAGGAGGGCGGCGTAGCGGGCTGCCACGAGATCCGCGATCAGCCGCGAGGCGACGCCCACCTCCTCGACATTGCGAGAGGCCACGAGGGTCTTGCCCCGCTGGACGTATTTGCTCGGTCGCCACTCACTCTCGTTCTTCATCGATGTCGAAGCCAACTCGGGGCTGGGTCCGCCCGTGACGGGGAACCTGGAATGATACCGGCCGGCCCGGCCCCTAAAATCGCCGGTCCACCGGACCCCGCCATGACCGACGCCCACCCCGCCGCCGCCGCCCCCGACGACAACCAGCTCATCGCCGAACGCCGCGAAAAACTCGCCGAGCTGCGCGCGCAGGCCAAGGCCAGGGGCGCCGCGGTGTTCCCGAACGACTTCAAGCCCGCGCAGCGCGCGCTGGAGCTGCAGCGCAGGTACGGCGAGATCCCCAACGAGGAACTCGAGCCGCAGGCGGTGAAGGTCAGCGTCGCCGGCCGCATGATGCTCAAGCGCATCATGGGCAAGGCCAGCTTCGCGACGCTGCAGGACGCCTCGGGCCGCATCCAGTTGCGCGTCAGCGTCGACGGCATCGGCGCCGAGGGCTACGAGCAGTTCAAGCACTGGGACCTGGGCGACATCCTCGGCGCCGAGGGCACGCTGATGCGCACGCGCACCGGCGAACTGACGGTCACCGTGAACACGCTGCGCCTGCTGACCAAGAGCCTGCGGCCGCTGCCCGACAAGTTCCACGGCATGACCGACCAGGAGCAGAAGTACCGCCAGCGCTACGTCGACCTGATGACCGACGAGCAGGCGCGGCTGCGCTTCATGGCGCGCAGCAAGGCGGTGGCGTCGATACGCAACTTCATGGTCGAGCACGGCTTTCTCGAGGTCGAGACGCCGATGCTGCACCCGATTCCCGGCGGCGCGAACGCCAAGCCCTTCGTCACGCACCACAACGCGCTCGACCAGGAGATGTTCCTGCGCATCGCGCCCGAGCTGTACCTGAAGCGCCTGGTCGTCGGCGGCTTCGAGCGCGTGTTCGAGATCAACCGCAATTTCCGCAACGAAGGCATCAGCGTCCGGCACAACCCGGAATTCACGATGATGGAGTTCTATGCGGCCTACTGGAACCATCACGACCTGATGGACTTCACCGAGCAGTTGCTTCGCCACGCGGCGCGCCAGGCCACCGGCTCGGCGAGCCTCGGCTACGCCGGCCGGCCGGTCGACCTGGACAAGCCCTTCGCGCGCCTGACGGTGCACGACGCGCTGGTGGCGCACGCCGGCCTGACGCCCGCCGAGGCCGGCGACGCGCGCGCGCTGCACGACAAGCTGAAGTCGCTCGGCGAGGAACCGCCGGCGCACTGGACGCTCGCCGAGCTGCAGTTCGGCCTGTTCGAGGCGGCGGTGGAAGAAAAGCTCTGGGATCCGACCTTCATCATCGACTACCCCGTCGAGGTGAGCCCGCTGGCGCGCGCCTCCGACGCCAACCCGGCCGTCACCGAGCGCTTCGAGCTGTTCATCACCGGGCGCGAGTACGCCAACGGCTTCTCCGAGCTGAACGACGCCGAGGACCAGGCGGCGCGCTTCCAGGCGCAGGTGGCCAACAAGGAAGCCGGCGACGACGAGGCGATGTACTACGACGCCGACTTCATCCGCGCGCTCGAGTACGGCATGCCGCCCACCGGCGGCTGCGGCATCGGCATCGACCGGCTGATCATGCTGCTGACCGACAGTCCGAGCATCCGCGACGTGATCCTGTTCCCGTCGCTGCGCAAGGAGGCCTGACGCAGATGGCCGACCGCCTCGATACGCTGGGTGCCGTCGAGGCCGCGATCTGGCGCCAGTTGGCGCTGTGCATCGCCGACAAGTCGCACCCCTGGCGCACGCCGGTGCTGGCCACCGTCGACGGCGAACGCGCCGACGCGCGCGCCGTGGTGCTGCGCGAGCTCGACGAGCGCCAGAAGCAGCTGCTGATCTACACCGACGAGCGCGCCGGCAAGGTGCGCCAGTTGCTGAGCCACCCCTACGGCACGCTGGTGATGTGGTCGCAGCCGCTGGGCTGGCAGTTGCGCTGCCGCGTGCGGCTCGCCATCGAGATGTCGGGCCTGTCGGCTTCGTCGCGCTGGGCGCGCGTGCGCCTCACGCCGGCCGCGCAGGACTACCTCTCGCCGCTGCCGCCGGGCGCCACGGTCGCCACGCCAACGCCGACCGCGCCGCCGCACGCTCCGGTGGCGCGCGACTACTTCTCGGTCATCGAGGCGAGCATCGAGTCCATCGACTGGCTGGAACTGCACGCCGACGGGCACCGCCGGGCGGTCTTCAACGGGCACGGCGCGCGCTGGGTGCAGCCCTGAGCGTCAGCGCTGCCTGAACCGCGGCTTGCGCTTCTCCACGAAGGCGGCCATGCCTTCCTTCTGGTCTTCGGTGGCGAACAGGGAATGGAACAGGCGCCGCTCGAACGCCATGCCCTCGCTCAGCGGCCCCTCGTAGGCGCGGTTGACGCACTCCTTGGCCATCATCACGCTCGGTCCGCTGAATTCGCAGATGGTCTGCGCGGCGGCCAGCGTCACCTCGAGCAGCTCGGCGGCCGGCACCACGCGCGAGACCAGGCCGGCGCGCTCGGCTTCGGCGGCGTCCATCATGCGGCTGGTCAGCACCATGTCCATCGCCTTGGCCTTGGAGATCGCGCGCGGCAGGCGCTGCGTGCCGCCGGCGCCGGGGATGACGCCGAGCTTGATCTCGGGCTGGCCGAACTTCGCGTTGTCGGCGGCGATGATGAAGTCGCACATCATCGCCAGCTCGCAGCCGCCGCCGAGCGCGAAGCCGGCCACCGCGGCGATCACCGGCTTGCGCACGCCGCGCAGCGTCTCCCAGTTGCGCGTGATGTAGTCGGTCTTGTAGACGTCCATGTAGCTCCAGCTCGCCATCGCACCGATGTCGGCGCCGGCGGCGAAGGCCTTCTCGCTGCCGGTGATGACCATGCAGCCGATGCCGTCGTCGGCGTCGAAGGCCTTCAGCGCGGCGCCCAGCTCGTCCATCAGCGCGTCGTTCAACGCGTTGAGCTGCTTGGGCCGGTTCAGCGTGATCCAGCCGGCGCGGCGCTCGCCGGCGCCGCGGGTTTCGACGAGGATGTTCTGGTCGCTCATGGGCGTCTCCTTGGATGTGCTGCGGCGACTATACGGCGCGCGCTACGGCGCCAGCTCGGGCTTGCGCGCCAGCACGAGGTCGATGAAGGTCTCGCCGTCCTGCTCGATGCGGATGCGCGCGGGCAGGTAGCGCAGCGCCGGCGCGAACCAGATCTCGGCCACCAGTTCGCCGCCCGGGCGCGACACGCGCCGCGGCTTGAGGTGGAAGGCCTCGACGGCGCCGAAGGGCGTGGCCACCGGCTCCTCGCCGAGCACGTCGTAGACCCAGCGGTCGACGCTCCTGGGCAGCGCGAGCGCGAAGTCGACCGTGTTGCCGGTGCGCAGCAGCGCCGGCCGGGTGCTGAACAGCCAGCTCATCTGCACGAACTGGCTGGCGGTGTCCTGCACGCCGGCCTGGCGGCGCAGGCGCCGGCCGTCGGGCATCACGATGGTCTCGGGCTCCAGCAGCAGGGTCACGCGGCGGCGGTCGCGGAACATCATCTTGGTGTCCTCGTCGTAGCGGCGCGGGAACAGGCCCTCGCCGGTCAGCTCGCCGTCGCTGCTCATGCGGCGCGACAGCAGGGGCGCGACGGGCAGGCCCACGGTCACGTCGAGGTGCACCTGGTAGCGCTCGCCCTGGCGGATCCATTCCACCTGCGCATCGCCATGCACCTCGCCGCGCACGTTGCCGCTCAGTTTGTAGCTCAGGCGCGTGGCGGCCGGCCAGGCGAAGGGTTCGGGGGCCGAGGCCGCCGCGCTGGCGGGTTCGGCGACGGCCAGTAAGGGTGTTTCAGCGGCGGGCGGCGGCGTGTCGGGTTCTGGCTCGGGTTCAGGCTCGGGCGGCGGCGGCGGTTCCTGCGAGCCCGTTCCGGACCCGCTGTCCACCGGCTCGGGCGCCGAGGCCGCGCTCGGGGCCGGCGCCGGTGGCCGCGCGCGGCGCGGCGTCGGCGGCGGCTGCTGCGGTGGAGGTGGTGCGACCGCCGGCGGCGCGGCCGGCTCCAGCTCGCGCACGTAGGCCACTTCGATGCGCGCCGGCATCGCCGCGCGCTGCGCGATGTCGCCGAGCCGGTCGCGCAGCGCGGCGGCCAACCACGCATGCAGCGCGAGCACGGCGGCCGTGAGCGCGGCGAAGGCGAGGCGTCGTCGCGGCGTGAAGGCGGCGCGGCTCAGCGGCCCAGCCATGCCTCGCGCAGCGCCTGCGCGGCGGGGGCCGGCTTCGCGTCGGCGGCCAGTTGCACCGGCGCGCCGATGCCGGCATCGCGCGGCAGCACCACGCGCACCGCCAGCACGCGCTGGTCGCGCGCCAGCAGCCACTCGCTGCCCTGCCCCGGCCTCATCAGGCGCAGCGCGTCGTCGAGGCGGCGGATGCGCCAGCCGGCCACGGCGAGGACCTCGTCGCCGGGCGCGACGCCGGCCGCCTCGGCCGCGCCGCCGCGCAGCACGTGCGTCGCCTTGACGCCGGTCAGCGCGCTCTCGGCCACGCGCAGGCCGACGCGCTGCGCCAGCGTGGCCGGCTGCGCCTGCCACGCGATGCCGGCGCCGTGCAGCAGGCCCTTCAGCGGCAGCTCGGCGCGGCCGTGCACCCACTCGGCCAGTTCCCTCGCATACGAGCGGCCGGCGCAGCCCTGCAAGGCGGCGGCGATGTCGGCTTCGCCTATGGGCCCGCCGCCGCTGGCGTTCCACAGCGCGCGCATCACCGCGTCGAGCGAGCTGCCGTCGCGGCGCAGCGAAAGGTCGAGCGCCAGCGCCACCAGCGCGCCCTTGGCGTAGTAGCTGATGGTGGCGTTGGGCGTGTTCTCGTCGGGGCGGTAGAACTTCACCCAGGCATCGAAGCTCGCCTCGGCCACGCTCTGCGCCTCGCGCCCGGGCACGGCGGCGACGCTGCCGACGGTGCGCGCGAGCAGCCTGAGGTAGCGCGGCGTGTCGATCAGGCCGCAGCGGCGCAGGATCAGGTCGTCGTAGTACGAGGTGAAGCCCTCGAAGAACCACAGCAGCCGCGTGTAGTTCTCCCGCGTGTAGTCGTAGCGCGCGAACTCCGCCGGGCGCAGCCGCTTGACGTTCCAGGTGTGGAAGTACTCGTGGCTGATCAGGCCGAGCAGTTCGACGTAGCCCTCGCTCGCCTCGGCGCGGCCGAGCTGCGGCAGGTTGCGGCGCGCCGTCAGCAAGGCGGTGCTGGCGCGGTGTTCGAGTCCGCCGTGGCCGTCTTCGGCGGTGTTGAGCAGGAACACGTAGCGGTCGAACGGCGCCCGGGGCTTGCGCGCGCCGTGCCAGAAGGCGATCTGCGCCTCGCAGATGCGGCGCGCGTCGGCCAGCAGGCGTTCGCCGTCGAAGTCGGGCAGCGCGCCGGCGACGACGAACTCGTGCGGCACGCCGTGCGCGCGGAACGCGCCGCGCCAGAAGCGGCCGAGTTCGAAGGGGTGGTCGACCAGTTCGTCGTAGTCGGCCGCCTCGTAGGTACCGCGGCCGTTGGCATCGACCTTCAGCGCGCGCATCGCCGTCGCCACCTGCCAGCCGCGCGGCAGCGCGCCGACCTGCACACGGTGCGGCTCGGCCTCGCGCCCTTCGACGCGCAGGCACAGCCCGGTGCCGTTGAAGAAGCCGCGCTGCGCGTCGAGGAAGGCGCAGCGCACCGAGGTGTCGAAGGCATGGACGCGCGCGCTGACGGTCAGCTCGCCGCGCCCGGCGCAGCGCGCCAGCCAGGTGGTCTTGTCGAGCTGCTCCAGCGCCACGGGCCGGCCGCCCTGCTCGGCGCGCAGGTCGCTGAGGTGGCGCGCGAACTCGCGCACCAGGTAGCTGCCCGGAATCCACACCGGTAGGCTGAGGCGCTGCGCGGCGGCCGGGCGCGGCACGCGCAGCGTGACGTGGAACTGGTGCGCGTGGACGTCCGCGGCGTCGACGCGGTAGCTGATCGTCACGGCTTGGGGGCGGCGGCGCGGCTGGCCAGGAGCTGCTTCTCGATCTGCTCGGCGCTCATCGCGCCGGGCGAGCGCTTGCCGTCCTCGAAGATCACGCCGGGCGTGCCGTTGATGCGGTACTTGCGGCCGAAGTCGGCGTTGCGCTGCAGCGCCGCGGTGTCGCACTGGCCCATCGCCTTGGCGGGCGCGGCGCCCTCGAGCATCCAGTCGCGCCAGGCGGCGGTGCGGTCTTTCGCGCACCAGATGTTCTTCGACTTCTCCAGCGAATCCGCGCCCAGGATGGGGTAGAGGAAGGTGTAGACGGTGATGTTCTTCACCTCGTTCAAATCGCGCTCGAAGCGTTTGCAGTAGCCGCAGTTCGGGTCGGCGAACACCGCCATCTTGCGCTCGCCGCTGCCCTGCTTCCAGACGATCGCGTCCTTGAACGGCAGCTTGGCGAAGTCGATCGCGGTGAGCTTGTCGATGCGCTCCTGCGTCAGGTTGGCGCGCGTGCGCGTGTCGATCAGGTGGCCGTCGACGATGAAGTTGGCCTGCTCGTCGGTGTAGAAGATCTCGGTGCCCGAGCGCACTTCGTACAGCCCGGCGACCGGGCTCTTGACCACCTCGTCGATCTTCGGGAAGTTGGGCAGGCGTTCGGCGAGGTTCTTGCGGATCGCCGCCTCCTGGGCCTGGGCCGGGGCGGCCAGCGCCGTGGTGAAAACGAACGCGAGCGAGAGGGCGGCGATGCGGTGCATGGGGGGTCTTTCAGCTGTCGAGGGCGCGCTCGGTGAGCCAGCGCTTGAGCGGGGTGAGGCGATTGACCAGACCCAGCCCGCGGTTGCGGAGTTCCCGCGCGGCGGGTGCGGGTTGCGCGAACAAATGCAGCAATCCGTCGGTCAGGCGGCTCATCGCCCAGGTGGGCAGCGCGCGTTCGCGCGCGTAGCGGCGCAGCAGCCGGGGGTCGGACAGCGGCCGCCACGGCTCGCGCGCGGCGAGCACGCGCGCGAGCGCCGCCACGTCGGCCAGGCCGAGGTTCAGGCCCTGGCCGGCCAGCGGGTGCACGAGGTGCGCGGCGTCGCCCAGCAGCACCCAGCCCGGGCCGCTCCAGGCGCTCGCGCTGGCGATGCCGAGCGGCCATTCGGCGCGCGCCGAGGCCAGCGCCGGCTCGCCGGCCTCGCCGCGCGTGGCCTCCATCAGCGCGGCGGCGAAGGCCGCCTCGTCCAGCGCCATCAGCTCGGCGCAGCGCTCGCGCGGCAGCGACCACACCAGCGCGTAGCTGCGCTGGGGTTCGGGCGAATCGAAGGGCAGCAGCGCCAGCACGTCGGGCGAGCGGAACCACTGCCGCGCGGCGCCCTGGTGCGGGCGCGACGCGACCAGCCGCGCGGCGATCGCGCTGTGGCCGTAGTCGTGGCGCTCGAAGCGCACGCCCAGCGCCTCGCGCGCGGCCGAGGCCTTGCCCTCGCACAGCGCGACCAGGCCGGCCCTGGCGTGATCGGCCTGCGCGGCCGTCAGCACCTGCACGTGCGGCGCGAAACGCACCGCCGCGGCCAGTTCGCGTTCGAGCACCGGCGCATCGACGATCCAGGCCAGCTCGCCGGCGCGCTGCTCCCAGGCGGAGAAGTCGATCGCCGCGCCCTCGGCGTCGCCCTGCACGTGCATGTCGTACACCGGCGTCGCGGCGTGCGCCGGCAGCGAATCCCAGACCTTGAGCGACTTCAGCAGCGCGACGGACGCGGCATTGAGCGCATAGGCGCGCACGTCGGGCGCGGCGCCGGGGCGCGGCGTCTCGTTCGGCGCATCGCGGCACAGCCCGACCTGCAGCCCGAGCCGGGCCAGCGACAGCGCCAGGCTCTGCCCGACGATGCCCGCGCCCCGCACCAGCACGTCCACGTGTTTCATCGCCTTGCATTGTAGGCAGCGGGTCACAACGCCCCGCTTGCAACGGGGTGCAAAATCCGCGCTCCGTTTTTCGGCTACCGTGCCGTCCATGAGCTTCTGGATCAAGCGCATCCTCATCGCGCTCGCAGCGCTGCTTCTGGTGGCCGTCGCGGCCGCCGCCTGGCTGGTCGCCAGCTTCGACCCGAACCGCTACAAGGGCGCGGCGATCGACTGGATGAAAACCCGCCACGACCGCACGCTGGCGATCGCCGGGCCGATCGAGCTGTCGGTGTTCCCGCGCGTGGCGGTCAAGCTCGCCCAGGTGAGCCTGAGCGAACATGGCCGCGCCGAGCAGTTCGCGGCGGTCGACAAGGCCGCGCTGGCGGTCGAGCTGCTGCCGCTGCTGTCGGGCCGCGTGGTGGTCGGCCGCGTCGAGGCCAGCGGCGTGCGCGTGCAACTGCTGCGCGACGCGCGGGGCCGCCGCAACACCGACGACCTGACCGGCCCCGCCGACGCGAAGACCGACACGAAGGACGACAAGAAGGCCGGCACGCCGGCCGAGGCGTCGTCCCGCCCGCTGAGCTTCGACATCGACCGCATCGTGCTCGGCGACGTGCGCGCCCGCATCAAGGACGAGGTGGCCAAGCTCGACGGCGAGCTGGCGCTGGCCACGCTGGCCACCGGCCGCATCGCCGACGGCGTGGCCGCGCCGGTGGAGCTGTCGGCCAACGCCGACTTCAGGCAGCCGGCGCTCAAGGGCACGCTCAGCGGCAAGACCACGCTGACGCCCGAACTGGCCAGCGGCTCGGCGAGGCTGGCCGACATGAACCTGGCCTGGAAGGGCGACCTGCCCGGCGCGGCCGGCGTCGACGCGCAACTGCGCGGCGCGCTCGCCTGGGACGGCGCCAAGGGCGCGGCCGAGGCGCGCAAGCTCGAGCTGACGCTGGCCGCGCGCGCCGGCGCGATCCAGCTCGCCGACAGCACGCTGGCGCTGGACGCCTTCGCCTTCGACCCGGCGCGGCAGGCCTTGCGCGTCGAGGCGCTGAAGCTGCGCCTGAAAGGCCAGCGCGGCAAGGATCCGCTCGCGCTCGACCTCGACTGGCCGCGGCTGGACGTGGCCGGCGAGAAGCTCTCCGGCAGCGCGCTGCAGGGCAGGTTCTCGCTCGGCGGCGAGCTGCCGATCGCCGCCGCCTTCAAGAGCGGCGCGCCGACCGGCAACTTCGACGCCATCGCGCTGCCCGGCTTCGAGGCCGACATCCACAGCGACGGCTCGGGCCGCCGCATCGCCGGCACGCTGCGCGCCCACCTCGGCCTGCAGCCGGCCAAGTCGGCGCTGGCGCTCGACGGACTGGAGCTGAAGGCCGACCTGCAGGACAAGCAGCTCAAGCCGCTGGCGCTGAACCTGCGCGGCAACGCGCAGGCCTCGCCGCAGCTCGCGAAGTGGTCGCTGGCCGGCACGCTGAACGCCAACAACTTCGCCGTCGACGGCAACGCCAACCTGGCCGCGCACCCGGTGTTCGTCAAGGCCAACGGCCGCTTCGATTCGCTCGACCTCAATACCCTGCTGCCCGAGGGTGCCTCGGCCGGCACCGCGCCGGGCTCGGGCAAGCCGGCGCCGGCGGACGCGCCGGTCGACCTGTCGGGCCTGCGCGCGCTGGACGCCGACATCACGCTGCGCGCCGGCAGCCTGGCGCTGCGCCAGTACCGCATCGCCGACGCGCGCGTCGAGGCCAAGCTGGCCGGCGGCATGCTGCGCGTGCCGGTGCTGCAGGCCAAGGCCTGGGGCGGCGCGCTCGACGCCAACGCGCTGGCCGACGCGCGCGCCAGCCGCATCGCGGTCAAGGCGGTGGCCACCGGCGTGAACGTCAACGCGATGCTGAAGGACGTGGCATCGAAAGACCTGCTCGAAGGCACCGGCCGCGTGCAGCTCGACGTGGACACCAGCGGCCGCAGCGTCGGCGAGCTGCGCTCGCAGTTGCGCGGCAACGCGGCGCTGCACCTGCGCGACGGCGCCATCAAGGGCATCAACCTGGCCAAGACGCTGCGCCAGGCGCGGGCCGCGCTGTCGCTCAAGCAGGACGCGGTGGAGCAGGCGCGCCAGACCGAAAAGACCGACTTCTCCGAGCTGAGCGCCACCTTCCAGATCGCCGACGGCGTGGCGCGCAGCCACGACCTCGACGTCAAGAGCCCGTTCCTGCGCCTGGGCGGCGACGGCCTCATCGACATCGGCCGCGGCCGCATCGACTACACCGCGCGCGCCACCGTCACCGACACCAGCGCCGGCCAGGGCGGCGCCGAACTGGCGGCGCTCAGGGGCCTGACGGTGCCGGTGCGGCTGACCGGGCCCTTCGACGCCATCGACTGGAAGGTGCAATGGTCGGCGGTGGCGGCCGGCGCCTTGCAGAACAAGGTGGAAGACAAGCTGAAGGAAAAGCTCGGCATCAAGCCGGCCGAGCCCGGCGCCTCCGCGCCCAAGCCGAAAGACGTGCTGAAGGAGAAGCTGTTGAAGGGGCTGTTCAAGTGAGCGGCGACGCCGACGTGGCGGTGCGCATCGCCGGGCTGAACCTGCATCCGGTCAAGTCCTGCGGCGGCATCGCCGTCGACGAGGCGCTGGTCATCGAAACCGGCTTCGAGTTCGACCGCGCCTGGATGGTGGTCGACCCGCAGGGCCGCTTCGTCACGCAGCGCGAGCTGCCGCGCATGGCACTGGTGCGGCCTACGCTGCGCCACGCCGACATGCTGCTGCGCGCGCCCGGCATGCTGGCGCTGCACCTGGCGCTCGACGCGGTGGAGGCGCCGGCGCAGGCCACGGTGTGGAACGACACCGTGAAGGCCTACGACATGGGCGACCTCGCCGCGCAGTGGTTCAGCGACTTCCTCGGCCGCCCGCTGCGCCTGGTGCGCTTCGACCCCGAACAGCGCCGCCTCGCCGACCGGCGCTGGACCGGGCCGATCGAGGCCGAGACCGCCTTCGCCGACGGCTTTCCGCTGCTGGTGGCCTCCAGCGCCGGGCTGGACGAACTGAACACGCGCCTCGGCCAGGCCGGCCACGACGCGGTGACGATGCAGCGTTTTCGCCCCAACCTCGTGCTCGACGGGCTGGAGGCCAACGGCGAGGACCACCTCGACGAGATCGTCTTCGACACGCCCGACGGCGCGGTGCGCCTCAAGCTGGTCAAGCCCTGCGCGCGCTGCAGCATCCCCGACGTCGACCCGGCCACGGCGCAGACCGGCCACGCGGTCGGCGACACGCTGGCCGCCTACCGCGCCGACGCGCGCCTGGACGGCGCGATCACCTTCGGCATGAACGCGGTGATCGTCGAAGGCGTGGAGGCCGTGCTGCGCATCGGCCAGGCCGGCACGGCGAGCTACCGCTTCGACTGACCGGCCCGGCGAGCCGCGGCGGCGCGGGGCGCGCGCCCTAGAATTCGCGCTTTCCCGCGCCATTCCCCGGAAAGCCCCCCATGAGCCTCAAGTGCGGCATCGTGGGCCTGCCCAACGTCGGCAAGTCCACCCTCTTCAACGCCCTGACCAAAGCCGGCATCGCCGCCGAGAACTACCCGTTCTGCACCATCGAGCCGAACGTCGGCGTGGTCGAGCTGCCCGACCCGCGGCTCGACGCGCTGTCGGCCATCGTGAAACCCGAGCGCATCGTGCCGGCGATCGTCGAGTTCGTCGACATCGCCGGGCTGGTGGCCGGCGCGAGCAAGGGCGAAGGCCTGGGCAACCAGTTCCTCGCCCACATCCGCGAGACCGACGCGATCGTCAACGTGGTGCGCTGCTTCGAGGACGAGAACGTCATCCACGTGGCCGGCAAGGTCGACCCGATCTCCGACATCGAGGTGATCCAGACCGAGCTGTGCCTGGCCGACCTGGCCACGGTGGACAAGTCGCTGGCGCGCTACACCAAGGTGGCCCGGGCCGGCGGCGACAAGGAGGCGCAGCGCCTGGTCGACGTGCTGAACAAATGCCAGGCGGCGCTGAACGAAGGCAGGCCGGTGCGCAGCCTGGACTTCAGCAAGGAGGAACAGGCGGTGCTCAAGCCGCTGTGCCTGATCACCGCCAAGCCGGCGATGTTCGTCGGCAACGTCGACGAACACGGCTTCGAGGCCAACCCGCTGCTCGACAAGCTGCGCGCCTACGCCGACGCGCAGAAGGCGCCGGTGGTGGCGATCTGCGCGAAGACCGAGGCCGAACTGGCCGACATGAGCGACGAGGACAGGCAGATGTTCCTCGCCGAGATGGGCCAGAGCGAGCCGGGCCTGAATCGCCTGATCCGCGCCGCCTTCAAGCTGCTGGGGCTGCAGACCTACTTCACCGCCGGCGTGAAGGAAGTGCGCGCCTGGACCATCCACGTCGGCGACACCGCGCCGCAGGCCGCCGGCGTGATCCACACCGACTTCGAGCGCGGTTTCATCCGCGCCCAGACCATCGCCTTCGACGACTTCGTCGCCTACAAGGGCGAACAGGGCGCGAAGGACGCCGGCAAGATGCGCGCCGAGGGCAAGGAATACGTCGTCAGGGATGGCGACGTGATGAACTTCCTGTTCAACGTCTGAGGCCAAGCGCGGGCGAAAGCGTCAGGCGCCGTGGCGCACCGGCGCAGCGTAGATCGGATCGACGTACACACGGCCCGCGAAGAGGAAGTCCTTGCCGCCGCACCGGGTGAAGCCCGACCGTTCATAGAAGCCGATGGCGCGGACGTTGCGGTCGTACACGCCGAGCCAGAGCGTTCCGGCACCCAGGCGCGACGCCTCGCGATGAACGGCCCGCATCAATTGCGCGCCATGGCCCTGGCCGATGAAGCGGTCGGCGAGATAGAAGCGCGCCAGCTCGATGGGCTGCGGGCCCGGCACGCACGTCGGGGGTTCCGTTCGAGCGATGACGGCATAGCCGGCCAACTCGGCGCCACGCTCGGCGAGCACGGTCGTGGCGAGCGGGTCGCCGATGAGGGCGAGAACCGCCGGGACGTTGAAGTGTCCGGCGACGTACTCGGCGATCTCGCGGGCGTCGTCGAGGTCCCGGTAGGCGTCGGAAAAGGCCTGGGACGCGAACGACGCGAGCGCGCCGGCGTCGTCGGGGGCCGCATGGCGGAATGACAGCATGAGAAGACCACTCTACGTCAGGCCGTGCAGGCCACCGTCTTGCCGGTCCGTTGCCCTAAGCTGTGGCCCATGAATGCCCTTGAACACCTCATCGACACGTACTGTGATGGATGGTCTGCCCCGACGCCCGAGGAGCGGGAGCGGCTGATCCGTGCAACGCTGGCGGATGACGCGACTTACTGCGACCCGAGAGCCGACGACCTTCCCGTTCCAGACCTGCTCGCGCACATCTCGGGAGTCCAGGCGAAGCGCCCCGGGGCCAAGGTCGTGCGCACCAGCGCCGTCGACGTTCACCACGGTTTTGCGCGCTTCCACTGGCATGTGGTTCTTCCAGACGGCACGACACTTCCCGAAGGGCTCGATGTCGTTGAACTCTCGCCCGACGGGAAACGCATTCAGCACGTTCTCGGCTTCTTCGGGCCGTTGCAGAGAAGAAGCTCATCGACCTCGAACTGAACGCGCGCTGGACTGTCCTTCCGGGAAGAGATGACTTCTAAAGCTGCGACTCCAACGGCAGCATCCCGATGAGCCGCGCGGTCAGCCGGCGCAGCAGCGAGGTTTCGGGCTCCCGGTCGTAGACGACGGCTTTCCCGCCCTGGCTCGCGCGCCATTCCAGCCGCCGCTCGGGCGTCAGGCGGACTTCGTAGCTGTGCGATGGCGAGGTTTCGCGCTGCCAGACCGCCTCCATCTTCGCCACCAGCGCCTCGGAATCGAAGAGCACGCCCATCTCGGTGTTCAGCGAGGTCGAGCGCGGATCGAAGTTCATCGAGCCGATGAACCCCACGTGCCCGTCGGCGGTGACGGCCTTGGTGTGCAGGCTGGCGCCGCTCGATCCGCGCAGCGAGAAATTGCTCTCGTGGTCCTCGGGGCGCAGTTCCCACAGCCCGACGCCGGCTTCGAGCAGCGGCACGCGGTAGCGCGCATAGCCGCCATGCACCGCCGCCACGTTGGTCGCGGCCAGCGAGTTGGTCAGGATGGCCACGGACACGCCCTTGGCGGCGATCGCCGCGAGTCGTTCCGTGCCGTCCTTTCCCGGGACGAAATAAGGCGAGGTGATCTCCAGCCGCCGTTGCGCCGCCTCGAAGACCGGCCGCAGTTCGCGCATCAGCCAGTTCTCGCCGTTGCGGCCCAGCACCTTCTCCGGCGGATCGGCGAGCACGCGGGCGCTTGCCGTCCAGTCCGGCCGCTCCTGCGCCGGGTCGAGAAGCGAGACCCGCCTGGCCAGGCGCTCCAGGTACGGCCCGGCGGCGGCCTCGCCGGCGCTGGCGCGCAAGCCGGGAGCGATCTCCGCCAGCGCGCCCTGGGGGTCTTTCAGCGGCGAGAGCCGGTCCAGCGGCAGCGCCGCGCCGCCGTTCCAGTAGGCGTCGAAGACCTTCTCCGTCTGCGCGACGGCGGGGCCCATCAGCAGCACGTCCATGTCGCGGACGTTGGTGTGCTCGCCGGCGTCGAAATACCGGTCGCCGATGTTGCGCCCGCCCAGGATCGCGACGCGCCCGTCGGCGATCCAGGCCTTGTTGTGCATGCGCCGCGTCACGCTGAAGGCGCGCAGCGCCATCTCGACGCCGCGGCGCAGGCTGCCCGCGCGCGAGCGGGTCGGGTTGAAGATGCGGATCTCGACGCGCGGGTGGTGCGCCATCGCGATCATCGCGTCCCAGCCGTGGCTGGTGCCGATGTCGTCGACCAGCAGGCGCACGCGCACGCCGCGCTCGGCCGCGGCCAGCACCTCGGCCAGCAGCAGGCGGCCCGTCAGGTCGTCCTGCCAGATGTAGTACATCAGGTCGAGCGAACGCTCGGCCCGGCGCGCCAGCAGGCCGCGCGCGGCGAAGGCATCCAGGTTCTCGGCCAGCAGATGCAGCCCGGTTTCGCCGGGGTGCGCGTCCGCCACGGCGCCTATGCGCTGGTCGAGCGGCGTCCGCCCGCCCTCGACCGGCAGCGCGTAGGAGGCTTCACCCTGCACGCGGTCGGCGAAAGCACCGTAAAGCCAGGTCGCCAGCATCGAGGCCGCGACCAGGCCCAGGCCGGCCAGGACGATGAAGCGTATCGTGCCCGTCATCCACGCCATTCTGCGGCATCGTGGGCGATGACAGGCGACGCAGGGCCACCGCGCGCGCGGCTGTCATTCGTCAATACCGGGGCCGCCGCGGCGGATCAAGATGAGTCCATGAGCCAGCCGCACGACGACGAATCCCCCACCGCCCGCCTCGACCGCCTGCTGCACGTGGCGGCGGCGCCCCTGACCGGCGGGCTCTCGCCGGTGTCGCTGGGCCTGGCCTGGGCCGACTGGGCCTGGCACCTGGGCGTCTCGCCCGGGCGGCAGATGGAGCTGGCCGCGCTGGCGGCGCAGCTCGGCGCGGCGGCGCTGCAAGGCAACGACGCGCCCAGCGGCGCGGCCGACGAGGATCCGCGCTTTCGCCACCCCGACTGGGAGACCTGGCCCTTCCACCTGATGCGCAGCGGCTTCCGCGGCGCCGAGGCCTGGTGGCGTGTTGCCGCCCGGCAGCCGGGCATGACGCCGCACCACGCCGAGCTGACCGACTTCATGGCGCGCCAGTGGTTGGGCGTGATGACGCCGGCCAACTGGCTGCCGAGCAACCCGGTGGTGCTGCACGCCAACGCCGAGCGCTCCGGCGCGCCGCTGCGCCAGGGCTGGCTGAACTGGCTGCAAGACCTCGCCACGCCGGCCAGCGCACGCGCCGCGGCCGAACGCGAGGCACGTTTCAAGGTCGGCCGCGACGTCGCCGTCACGCCCGGCGAGGTGGTGATGCGCAACGGCCTGGCCGAGCTGATCCGCTACACGCCGCAAACCAGAACGGTGCATCCCGAGCCGGTGCTGATCGTGCCCTCGTGGATCATGAAGTACTACATCCTCGACCTCTCGCCGCACAACTCGCTGGTGCGCTGGCTGGTGTCGCAGGGACACGTGGTCTACATGCTGTCGTGGAAGAACCCCGACGCCGCGGACCACGACCTGACGATGGACGACTACCTGCAACGCGGCCCGCTGGACGCGCTGCGCCGCATCGCGCAACTGGAGCCCGGGCAGCCGGTGCACGCGATGGGCTACTGCCTGGGCGGCACGCTGATGGCGATCGCCGCGGCGGCGCTAGCGCGCGAGGGCGTGGTCGCCGACCGGCGCCGGCTCGCCACGCTGAAAACGCTGACGCTGCTGGCCGCGCAGGTCGACTTCTCCGAGCCCGGCGAGCTGGGCCTGTTCATCGACGAGAGCCAGATCGCCTACCTGAAGGAGCAGAACCGCGCGCGCGGCTACTTCCCGGGCGACGCGATGGCCGGCTCGTTCCAGTTCCTGCACTCGCGCGACCTGGTGTGGACACGCCGCATGCGCGAGTACCTGATGGGCGAACGCGAGCAGCCCAGCGACCTGATGGCCTGGAACAGCGACACCACGCGCATGCCGGCGCGCATGCACCACGAGTACCTGGTGTCGCTGTACCTGCACAACGCGCTGGCGATGGGCACCTACCGCGTCGGCGGGCACGACGGCAAAACGCTCTCGCTGGCCGACCTGCACCTGCCCGTCTTCATGGTCGGCACCTCGCGCGACCACGTCTCGCCGTGGCGCTCGGTCTACAAGCTGCACCACCTGTGCGACGCCGAGATCACCTTCGCGCTGGCCAGCGGCGGGCACAACGCCGGCATCGTCTCCGAACCCGGCCACCCGCGCCGCGGCTACCGCATCGCGACGCGACCGGCGCGCGGCGCCTGGGTCGCCCCCGACGACTGGGAGCGCGACGCCGCCGCGCACGAGGGCTCGTGGTGGCCCGCCTGGCAGCAGTGGCTGGCGCGGCGCTCCTCGCGCCGTCGCGCGCCGCACACCCTGCCGCGTGGAGCATCTCTCGCATCCGCGCCCGGCGAGTACGTATTGACGTGTTATCCCGACTGAGCAGCGCCCGGCCCCAACATAATGGGGCCGCCATGTCGATGCTCTTGACCCCGCTCGGCACGCCGGGGCGGCCACCACGCCGCAGTCCGGCCGCGGCCGGCCGCGCGCTGCCCTGAGGCCGGGACTGCCGTGCCCAGCCCCGCCGGGACTCCCGCCGACTCGAACGCCGCGCCGCACCCGGCGTGGATCGTCGCCGGCATGGCGCTGGCCTACCTGCTGGTCGGGCTGCCCGCGCTGCAGTTCGCCATTCCGCCGAGCTACGCCTCGCCGCTGTACCCGCCGGCCGGCATCGCGCTGGCCGCGGTGCTGGTGTACGGCCGCGCCGCGATCCTCGGCACCGCGCTGGGCAACTTCCTCGTCAACGTGTCGCTGGTCGCGCTGCGCGGCAGCGTCGATCCGGTCGCGCTGCTGGTGCCGGTGGCCACCGCGCTCGCCGCCGGACTGCAGGCCGGCGCCGGCGCCTGGCTGGTGCGGCGCCACGCGCGCAACCCGCTGGCCATCAGCGAGCCGCGCGACGTGGCCGTGCTGTTCGGCCTGGGCGGGGCGCTGGCCTGCATGGTGGCGCCCAGCATCGCCACGGTGGTGCTGGTCGCCGCCGGCATCGTGCCGCTCGCCGGCGCCCCGGTGACCTGGCTGACCTGGTGGGCCGGCGACACCTTCGGCGCGATGATCGCCACGCCGATCACGCTGACGCTGATCGGCCGGCCGCGCGCCGACTGGGCGGCGCGGCGCGCCAGCGTCGGCCTGACGCTGCTGCTGACCACCTTCGTGATGGCGCTGGGCATCGCTCAGGTGGTGCGCTGGGACGAGGAGCGGGTGCGCAACACCTTCCTGCGCGACGCCAACCACGCCGCCGTCGTGCTCGACGCGCGGCTGCGCGAGCCGCTGCTGGCGCTCGAGGCGCTGCGCGGCGTCTTCATCGCCTCCGAGGACGTCGACCGCGACGAGATGCACCGCGCCAGCGCCGCCTGGCTGACCGACGGCCGCCTGACGGCGATCGGCTGGTACGAGGCGATGCCGCGCGCCCAGGTGCCGGCCTTCGAGGCGGCGGTGCGCGCCGAGGGGCTGCCGCAATACCGCGTCTTCGAACGCGGCGAAGACCCGGCCGGCGTGCCGCGCGAGCCGGTGATCGCGATGCGCTTCGTCGAGCCGATGCAGGGCAACGCGACGGCGCTCGGGCTCAACATCCTGTCGGTGCCGGCGGCGCGCGCCGCCATCGAGCACAGCCGCGCCGAAGGCGTGTCGGTGGCCAGCGCGCCGTTCGCGCTGACGCAGGTGCCCGAGGGGCAGGACCGCACCGGCGTGGTCGTCTACCGCGCGGTGAACTTCGACGAGGGCGGCGCCGCAACCGCCCCCGCCGGCACGCTGCGCGGCGTGGTGTTCGTGACGCTGCGCCTGGCGCCGCTGCTGGCCTCGATGGCCAGTGACATGCCGGCCTACCTGTCGCTGTGCCTGGTCGACGCCGACCCGCAGGCCGGGCCGCGCCGCCTCGCCGGGGCCGACGGCTGCGAGACCGGCGCCGCCCCGGCGCTGCGCGAGGAGCGCGAGATCGGCTTCGGCGGCCGGCGCTGGGAGCTGCGCGTCGGCGCGCGCGAGGCCGACGTGCCGGAAGGCCGCGGCGCCAACGCCTGGCTGTTCTCGGTGGTGGGCCTGCTCGGCGCGGCGATGCTCGGCGCGCTGCTGCTGGTGATCACCGGACGCGCGCGCCGCATCGAGGCGGCCGTGGCCGAGCGCACCGCGGCGCTGCAGGACGAGGTGCACGAGCGCGAGCGCGCCCAGGCGGCGCTGCGCGACAGCGAGCAGCGCTTCCGCAACATCCTCAACACCGCGCCGATCGGCATCCTCTACACCGACCTGGGCGGCGGCGTGAAACAGGCCAACCCGCGCTTCTGCGAGATGCTCGGCTACAGCGAGGACGAGTTGCAGCAGATGACCGTCGCGCAGTACACGCACCCCGAGGACGTGGCGCAGGACGTCGAGCTCTCGCGCGCGCTGGTGACCGGCGAGCTGCCGATGTACCGGCGCCAGAAGCGCTACATCACCAAGGACGGCCGCACGCTGTGGATCAAGTCGACCGTGACGCTGCTGCGCGACGAGTTCGGCCAGGCGCGCCGCATCGTCGGCGTGGTGGAGGACATCACCGAGCACCTGCGCCTGCAGGACGCCGAGACCGCGCGCGAGCGCGCCGAGGCGGCGAACCGCGCCAAGAGCGAGTTCCTCTCGCGCATGAGCCACGAGCTGCGCACGCCGCTGAACGCGATGCTCGGCTTCGCGCAACTGCTCGAACTCGACCGGCGCCACCCGCTGTCGGCAGACCAGCAGCCCTGGGTGGCGCAGATCCAGCAGGCCGGCTGGCACCTGCTGGACATGATCAACGACGTGCTCGACCTGTCGCGCATCGAGTCGGGCAACCTCAAGCTGCAGATCGGCCCGATCGGCCTGCCCGAGCTGCTGTCGGCCAGCCTGGCGATGGTCGACACCGAGGCCAGGCGGCGCGCGCTGGGCGTCAGCACCGAGCTGGCCGACGGCACCGGCGTGCTGATGGGCGACGCCACGCGCGTCAAGCAGATCCTGGTGAACCTGCTGAGCAACGCGGTCAAGTACAACAGCGACGGCGGGCGCATCCACGTGGCCAGCCGGCTGCGGCCGGACGACATGGTCGAGATCGCCGTCACCGACACCGGCCTGGGCATGACGCCCGAGCAGCTCGCCGAGCTGTTCCAGCCCTTCAACCGGCTCGGCCGCGAACGCTCGTCGCAGGAGGGCACCGGCATCGGGCTGGTGATCAGCCAGCGCCTGGCCGAGCTGATGGGCGGCTCGCTGCGCGCGCGCAGCCTGGCCGGCGAGGGTTCGTCGTTCATCCTGACGCTGCCCGCGGCGATCGAGCCCGACACCGTGCCGTCCGACCTCGACCCGCTGGTGACGGCCAGCGCCGAGTACCACAAGCGCATCGTGCACTACGTCGAGGACAACGAGACCAACGTCGAGGTGATGCGCGGCATCCTGTCGCAGCGCCCGCAGGTGCAGATGGAGGTGTCGGGCAGCGGCGCCGAGGCGCTGCGAGCGATCCAGGCGCGCCAGCCCGACCTGGTGCTGCTCGACATGCACCTGCCCGACATGAACGGCCTGGAACTGCTCGAACGGCTGAAAACCGACCCGGCCACCGCCGGGGTGCCGGTGGTGGTGGTCTCGGCCGACGCGACGGCGCGCCGGATCGAGGCCGCGATGCTGGCCGGCGCGCGCCGCTACCTGACCAAGCCGGTCAGCGTGACCGAGCTGCTCGCCGCGGTCGACGAGGTGCTGGAGAGCCTGTCGACACGCTTCGGCTGAGCCTACCCCTGATTTAGCACTCTCCATCGCCGAGTGCTAATATCGATGGAACGAAAGGAGCCACAGCGTGTCTGAAGCCTCCATGAGCATGCAACCCCCCTGCGCGACCTCCGCGCTCGCCGTCCGCGACCCCTGGGCGATGGTGCCCTCGCTGGGCAACCTCGACGCCTACATCAGCGCCGTCAACCGGCTGCCGCTGCTGACGCAGGAAGAGGAAGTCTCGCTGGCGCGCCGCCTGCGCGCCGGCGGCGACCTGCAGGCCGCCGGGCAACTGGTGCTGTCGCACCTGCGCCTGGTGGTGTCGATCTCGCGCCAGTACCTGGGCTACGGCCTGCCGCACGGCGACCTGATCCAGGAAGGCAACGTCGGCCTGATGAAGGCCGTCAAGCGCTTCGACCCCGAGCAGGGCGTGCGCCTGGTCAGCTATGCGATGCACTGGATCAAGGCCGAGATCCACGAGTACATCCTGAAGAACTGGCGCATGGTCAAGGTCGCGACGACCAAGGCGCAGCGCAAGCTGTTCTTCAACCTGCGCTCGATGAAGCAGAGCCTGAAGGACGAGGCCGCCGACCTCGACACCCATCGCAGCACGCTGACCGCCGGCGAGGTCGACACCGTCGCCCGCACGCTGAACGTCAAGCCCGAGGAAGTGCTCGAGATGGAGACGCGCCTGGCCGGCGGCGACGTGGCGCTGGAGCCGCAGTCGGGCGACGACGGCGAGGAAGCCTACGCGCCGATCGCCTACCTGGCCGACGAGGCGCACGAGCCGACGCGCGTGCTGGAAGCGCGCAAGCGCGACTGGCTGGCCGGCGACGGCATCGCCCACGCGCTCGACGCGCTGGACGCGCGCAGCCGCCGCATCGTCGAGGAGCGCTGGCTGAAGGTCAACGACGACGGCAGCGGCGGCATGACGCTGCACGAGCTGGCCGCCGACTACGGCGTCAGCGCCGAGCGCATCCGCCAGATCGAGGTCGCGGCGATGAAGAAGATGCGCACGGCCCTGGCCGACGCGGCCTGAACCCCGGTTGAAGCGCCGGGCGCCCGTACACTGCGGGCCATGGCCCTCGCCGACGACGCCCCAGCGGCCCCGCCACGGGTCCGGCACCTGCGCCAGGTGTTGTTGTGGCCGCTGCGGCTGATGCCGCTGCCGCGCGGCACCAAGGCCCAGCCCTGGGAGCTGCTGACACCGGACTGGCGCGAGGTGGTGGACGAATACACCGGCGACGCCGAGGGCTTCCACGAACGCCACTACAACGAGTTCGTGACCTTCCTGCCCTACGTGCAGCGCTTCCTGTACGGCGACGGGCGCGCGCAGCGCGGCGCGCACGCCGCCGCTTCGCCGATGCGGCTGTTCCGGCGCCGCGACGTGTCCAAGGTGCGGCTCGGTGTCCAAGCCCGGCGACGCGCCGCTGCTGCTGGACATCGTGCACGTCGACCTGATCTTCTTCTACAACATCGACCTGGTGATGCTGAACGTCGAGGTCAGCGCCGGCGACCTGCCGCTGCCCCGGGCGCAGGACCTGCTGTACCGCTTCGGCCGCGCCTACCCGGCCGGCTGGGATCCGCAGGGCCAGGCGCTGCACTGCATGGACCGCAGCGAGTTCCTCGACGCCGAGGGCCGCGTGCTGGCGCAGTCCGACGCGCAGCAGCGCGAGCTGTTCCTGTCCCACGTGGCCGAGCACCGCGCGCCGCGCATCGCCGCGCACTGGGCCTTCCTGCTGGAGCCGCTGGTCAGCGACCATTCGGGGCGGCCGGGCGCGCTGCGTTTCCGCCAGATCGAGTACTACCGCATGCCGACCATGGCCTACCTGGCGCTGGACGAGCCGCGCGCGCTGAAGCGCGGCGACTTCGTGCGCCTGGGGCTGCTGGCGGCGGCGGCCGAAGGCGGCAGCGACGACGCGATGCTGCCCATCGCCGAATCGGAGCTGGCCGAGTTCGAGCGCCGCCACTGCTACGACCGCTTCTGGTCCAACGCCGGCGCCGCGCCCCACACCCGCTACCTGTGCAGCGGCCACTCGCTGGTGGTGGTCGGCGACGCGCGCTCGGCCTTCTACAACTGCGCCGAGCGCGGCGTGCTGGCGCAGTTCCGCCACCAGCATTTCCTGCTGTTCCTGATCGCGCACTTCCAGAAGGCCGCGCTGCTGATGTTCAGCGACCGGCTGGCCGAGGCGCTGAAGCACCTGGACATCACCGACCCCGACAGCGTGCGCCGCTTCAAGCGCGCGATCCGCGACAGCTTCGCCGGCTTCCTGGGCTTCACGCACCGCTACTGGTTCCACGAGGTGTCGGAACAGGCGCAGGCGCGCGCGCTGTTCCGCATGTGCACCACGCAGCTGGGCACCGACGCGCTGTATGCCGAGGTCAAGGAGCGCATCGCCGACATGAGCGGCTACCTCGAGGCCGACGGCCTGCGCCGCCAGGCCAACACCGTGGTGCGCCTGACGGTGGTGACGATCTTCGGCCTGATCGGCACCATCACCACCGGCTTCCTCGGCATGAACCTGCTCGGCGAATCCCAGGCGCCGTTGTCGACGCGGCTGTTGTTGTTCAGCGCGGTTTTTGTCGTGACCGCGGCGCTGACCGCCTACACGATGGTCAAGTCCAAGCGGCTGTCGGACTTCCTCGACGCCCTGTCCGACGAGCGGCTCGACGCCCTGTCCAAGCTCAAGGCCCTGGCCGCGGTGTGGCGGCGCGGCGGCGGCGGCGACTGATGTGCGCGGGCGCTCAGCCCGCGGCGAGCAGCGTCTTCAGGTCGGCGGCGAGCGCCTCGGCGCCGCTGCCGTAGCGCACGAACAGGCGTACCCGGCCCTGGGTGTCGAACACGTAGGACCCGGCGGTGTGGTCCATCGTGTAGCTGCCCTCGGTCTTGCCGGGCACGCGCGCGTAGAACACCTTGAACTCCTTGGCCACGGCCGCCGTCTGCTCGGCGTTGCCGCGCAGCGCGACGAAGCTCGGGTCGAAGCTGCCCATGTAGGCCTTCAGCAGTTCGGGCGTGTCGCGCTCCGGGTCGATCGTGATGAACACGCCCTGCACGCGCTCGCCGTCCGCGCCGAGCGACTTCTTCACCTGCGCCAGCTCGGCCATCGTGGTCGGGCACACGTCGGGGCACTGCGTGTAGCCGAAGAACACCACCGTCACCTTGCCCTTGAAGTCGGCCAGCGTGCGCATGCGGCCGTCGGGGTCGGGCAGCGCGATCTGGCGCGCGTACTCGGCGCCGGTGATGTCGACGGCCCGGAACGAGGCGGCCGGGCCGGCCGCGCCGCCGCCGGAGCGGTCGCAGCCGGCGAGCAGCGCCGGCGCCAGCGCGAGGCCGAAGAAACCGAGAAGGGCGAGGCGGCGGGAACTCATCGCAGCAGCAGTCCGAGGTAGTGATCCACCAGCAGCGCGGCGAACAGCAGCGAGAGGTGGAGGATGGAGAAGCGGAAGGTCTTGCGCGCCAGCGCGTCGGAGTAGTCGCGCCACAGCATCCAGGCGTAGGCGATGAACAGGCCGCCGAGCACCAGCGCCGAGGCGAGGTAGAACCAGCCGCTCATGCCCGAGACGAAGGGCAGCAGCGTCGCGGCGAACAGCACGAAGGTGTAGAGCAGCACCTGCAGCCGCGTGAACTCGTTGCCGTGCGTCACCGGCAGCATCGGCAGGCCGGCGCGGCGGTAGTCCTCGGCGCGGTACAGCGCCAGCGCCCAGAAGTGCGGCGGCGTCCACAGGAAGATGATCAGGCACAGGATCAGCGCCTCGTGGCCGACCTCGCCGCGCACCGCCGCCCAGCCCAGCACCGGCGGCATCGCGCCCGACGCGCCGCCGATCACGATGTTCTGCGGCGTCAGCGGCTTGAGCACCACGGTGTAGACGATCGCGTAGCCGACGAAGGTGGCCAGCGTCAGCCACATCGTCAGCGGGTTGGCGCCCACATACAGCAGCGCGCAGCCGGCCGCGCACAGCGCGGCGGAGAACATCAGCGTCTGCGTGCGCGTCAGCTCGCCGCGCGCGGTGGGCCGCCAGGCGGTGCGCGCCATGCGCGCGTCGATGTGCTGCTCGATCAGGCAGTTGAAGGCCGCCGCCGCCGCCGCCACCAGCCAGATGCCGACGGTGCCGGCCAGCGCCTCGCGCCACGGCGGCAGCCCGGGCGTGGCCAGCAGCATGCCGATCACGGCGCAGAAGACGATCAACTGCACCACGCGCGGCTTGGTCAGCACGTGGTACTGGCGCCAGCGCGACGGCAGCGAGGGCGCGGCGGGCCTCGGCGGCGCCATGGAATCGGCGGTCTCGGACATGGTCTTGCGAAGAAGCCTACAGGATCGCGCCGGCCGGCGCGCCGAGCGCGGGCATGGCCCGCGCCGCGTGGCGCGCCAGCGCGGCGCGGGTCAGCCACGCGGCCAGCGCGGCGATCAGGAACGCGGCGCCGGCGGTGTGCGCCAGCGCGGCCGGCAGCGGCCAGCCGAGCACGACGTTGCTCAGCCCGGACAGCAGTTGCCACGCCGCCAGCGCCAGCAGCGCCAGCGCGACGCGGCGCGCGTCGGCGCCGCCGCGGCGCAGCGCCCAGGCCAGGCCCAGCATCGCGGCGAACAGCGCGTAAGCCGTCAGGCGGTGCGTGTAGTGGATCGCGGTGAGCGCCTCGAAGGGCAGGAAGTCGCCCTGCTTGGTCTCGCCCAGCGCGCGCCACAGCGTGAAGCCGTGGCGGAAGTCCATCGCCGGCCACCACGCGCCCTGGCAGGTCGGGAACTCGCGGCAGGCGAGCACCGCGTAGTTGGTGCTGACCCAGCCGCCCAGCGCCGCCTGCAGCAGCGCCAGCGCGGCCACGCCGGCCAGGCCGCGGCGCAGCGCGGCGGACAGCGCCAGCGGACGCGGACGCTGCAGCTCGGCCTGCACCGCCAGCAGCGCCAGCAGCCCGATGCCGCCGAGCAGGTGCAGCGTGACGATGGCCGGCACCAGCTTGAGCGTGACCGTCAGCGCGCCGAACGCGCCCTGCGCGCACACCCAGGCGAGCGTCGCCGTCGCCCACCACGGCGAAAGCGCGGCGCGGCCGCGGCGCGCATCGCGCCAGCCCGTTGCCGTCATCACGATGATCAGCATGCCCACCGTGGTCGCGAGGTAGCGGTGGATCATCTCGACCCAGGCCTTGCCGTGCGTCACCGGGCCGCCGGGCTGCGCGCTCTGCGCGGCGTGGATCTCGGCGTGCGCGCCCAGCGGGCTGGCGCTGCCGTAGCAGCCCGGCCAGTCGGGGCAGCCCAGGCCGGAGTCGGACAGCCGCGTGAAGGCGCCGAACACCACCAGGTCGAAGGTCAGGAACAGCACCAGCAGCGTCAGCGCATGCGCGCGGCCCGCCGGCGAGGCGTCGCGATGGCGCAGCCACAGCCAGGCCAGCGGCCCGAGCGCGAGCACGCCGCCGAGCAGCGCCATGCGCAGCAGCGGCGAAAGGTCGTACAGCGGCTGGGCGGCGTCCATGCTCTTCGTCAGGGCCGGCCGGGGCTGTCCCAGCCCGCCGAGCCGCGCATCAGCTTCTCGAGGTCGCGGCGCAGCCGGGCCGCGTCGGGCTCGCCGGGCGCGCGCATCATCCAGTGGCCGCGCGGGTCGACGATGTAGAAGTGCGCCTCGAGCGCCGCGCCCTCGGCCGGCTTCAGCCACTGCGCCAGCGCCTCGCGCGGCGCGCGCAGCACGGTGACCGGCTCGCCGGCGTTCAGCGCCTGCATCAGCTCGGCGCGCAGCGGCTGCGCGTCGTCGACCAGCCAGACCTTGTCGAGCCTGTCCTTGTCGCGGCCCAGCGCCTCGCGAAGCTGGCGTTGCAGCCACAGGCGCTTCTCGCAGGCCGCGTCGCAGTCGCCCCCGCCCACCACCACCAGCAGCCACTGGCCGTGCAGCGAGGCCGCGGCCACCGCGCGGCCCTGCGGGTCGGCCAGCGGCAGCGCCTCGGGCAGCGGCACCTGCGGCGAGATCAGCGTGCCGTAGTTGGTGCGGCCCTCGGGCCGGATCACGAAGTAGCTGAAGTACGAGGCGATCACCGGCGCCGCGCACACCAGCAGGATCAGCAGCATCTTGACGCGGCCCGTGGCGGTGCGGCGGCCGGCCTCGGCCAGGCCCGGCTCGGGCATCGAATGCACGGTGAAGCTCAGCGGCGAGGCCGCTTCAGGCGCGCCTTGCGAGCCGCGGACGGACGAGTTGGAACCAGACATACAGACCCGAGATCAAGGCCGCGAGCGCGAACCACTGGAAGGCATAGCCGTAGTGCTTGTGCACGTCGAGCGCGGGCGCCGGCCAGTGGCGCAGCAGCCCGTCGGCCGCCGCCCCGGCGCCGTCGGCCTGCTGCACCGACAGCGGCCTCAGGCGCAGGCCGGTTTCGCGCGCGAAAGCGTCGAGGTCGAGATTCTGCCGGATCGCGCCCTGCCCTTCGGCGCCCAGTTCGTAGGTCCGCGACGGCGGTGCGGCGATGCGGCCTTCGATGCGCACCACGCCGCCCGGCGAGGCGAGCTCGGGCACGCGCGTGCGGTCGGCGGCGTCGCGCGGCACCCAGCCGCGCTGCACCAGCACCGCGTCGCCCTCGCCGCCTTCGAGCGCCAGCGGCGTGACGACGTAGAAGCCGGCGCGGCCGTCCATCGGCCGGTTGTCGAGGAAGATCGTGCGCCCGCCGATCCAGCGCCCTTGCAGCACGATGCGCCGGTGGCGCTGCGCCTCGGCCGCGTCGTGGGTGCGCGCGAGTTCGGCCTGCGCCAGCGGGGCCTCGCCGCCGCGCGCCAGCAGCGCGGCCTGCATCGCCTCTTTCTCGGCGGCGCGCGAGAGCTGCCACACGCCCAGCCGGGCGGTCAGCGCCACGCCGGCCAGCGCGGCGGCCAGCACGACCAGGCGCCGGGCGCGCGTGTTCATGCGCGCCCCGCCCGAGGGAAAGGCCGCAGCGGCGGCGGCGGATAATCGGCGCGCATGAAGATCCTGCTCGCGCTCGCTTTCGTCGGCATCCTCGGCGCGCTGGCCTCGGCCGGCGTGTTCATGCTGCGCGAAGGCCGCGACGGCCGGCCGAAGTCGGGCCGCATGATGCGCGCGCTCGCCGTGCGCGTGGCGATCTCGGTGGCGCTGTTCGCGTTCGTGATGCTGGCCTGGTACATGGGCTGGATCCAGCCGAAGGGCATTCCGCTGGGCTCCTAACGAAAAACGCCGCTTGCGCGGCGTTCCTCGCGGCCCCGCGGGTCTCGCCTCAGGCCCAGTACACCACGATGTACAGGCCGAGCCAGACCACGTCGACGAAGTGCCAGTACCACGCCGCGCCCTCGAAGCCGAAGTGGCGCTGCGGCGTGAAGTGGCCCTTCATCAGCCGCAGCGTGATGAACAGCAGCATCAGCATGCCGACCAGCACGTGGAAGCCGTGGAAGCCGGTCAGCATGAAGAAGGTCGAGCCGTAGGCGCCGGAGCTGAGCTTGAGGTTCAGGTCGCGGTAGGCGTGCATGTACTCGTAGCCCTGCACGCACAGGAAGGTCGCGCCCAGCAGCACGGTGATCCACATCCAGAAGATCGTCTTGCCGCGCTTGTCGGCGATCAGCGCGTGGTGCGCGATCGTCAGCGTGACGCCGGAGGTCAGCAGCAGCAGCGTGTTGATCGTCGGCAGCGGCCACGGGCCCATCGTCGTGAACGGCTCGACGATGCCTGCCGGCGAGCCGGTGTGGCCCGGCGCGGCGCTGGGCCACACGGCCTTGAAGTCGGGCCACAGCAGCGCGTTCTCCAGGCTGCCCAGGTTGGGCAGCGCGTGCAGGCGCGTCCAGTACAGCGCGCCGAAGAACGCGCCGAAGAACATCACCTCGGAGAAGATGAACCAGCTCATGCTCCAGCGGAACGAGACGTCGATGCGCTCGCTGTACAGGCCGCCCTCGCTCTCGCTGATCGCCTGGCGGAACCAGCCCTGCAGCACGAAGGCCCACATCAGCAGGCCGAACAGCGTGACCCACGCGCCCCAGCCGTGGCCGTTGACCCACTGGCCCGCGCCGAGGATGACGAAGAACAGCCCGGTGGCGGTGAGCACCGGAAAGCGCGACGGCTCCGGAACGAAGTAGTAGGGCGTCTGCCCGTGCGGGGTCGTTGCCGACATGGGTTCTCCTCTGGGTCCTGTTTCAGTCAGTTCTCTACTTCGCCACGCCGCTGGCGATGATCCAGTTGACGACGAGCACCAATACGCCGATGAAGACGACGGCGCCGATCACGCCGGCGACGATCACGTGCACCGGGTTGAGCTGGGCGATGTCGCTCTCGTGCTCGCGCGACTTGCGTACGCCGAAGAACGACCACGCCACCGCGCGCATCGTGCGCAGCAGCGAGCCCTTGCGGCGCGTGGCTTCCTTCAGGCCCTCGCTCACGAGCTGGGCTCCGCGGGCGTCTTGCCGCCCACCTCGAAGAAGGTGTACGACAGCGTGATGGTGCGCACGTCCTTGGGCAGCTTGGGGTCGATCACGAACACCACCGGCCACTGCCTGCTCTCGCCGGGCGCGAGCGTGTACTCGTTGAAGCAGAAGCACTCGAGCTTGTTGAAGTGCGCCATCGCCTGGCGCGGCGCGTAGCTCGGGATGGCCTGCGCGGCCATCGTGCGGTTCTGCACGTTGCGGAACTCGTACATCACCGTGGCCATCTCGCCGGGGTGCACGTCGAGCGAGCTGCGCGCCGGCTTGAACTCCCACGGCCCGCGCGCGTTGGCGTCGAACTCCACCGTGACCACGCGGCTGGTGTCGACCTGCGAGTTGCCGCGCGCGGCCGCCGGCGCGTTGCCCGGCACCTTGCGCTCGGCCACCGACAGCACGTTGATGCCCAGCGCCGTGCAGATCGCCGAGTACATCGGCACCAGCGCGTAGCCGAAGCCGAACATCAGCGCGACGATCACGCCGAGCTTGCCGAACATGCGCAGGTTGTCGCTGCGCAGCGTCGGGTCGGTGTCGTGCGGGCTCGCGCTCATGCCGGGGCTCGGTGGTTCAGATGCCGAAGAACGCGCTCTTGGCCATGAAGCCGACGAACAGCGCCAGCGCCACCGAGGCCAGGATCAGCCCGAGCCGCAGGTTGGCCTTCTTCTGTTCTTCGGGCGTCATCGTGCTCGCCTCAGCCGATCACCCTGGTGGCCGTCGCGTCGAGCTTGGGCGGCGTCTCGAAGGTGTGGAACGGCGCCGGCGACGGCACTTCCCACTCCAGGCCTTCGGCCGCTTCCCAGGGCTTCTGCGGCGCCTTGGGGCCCTTGCCGCGCATCATCGGCACGACCACGAAGAAGAAGAAGTACACCTGCATCAGCCCGAAGCCGAAGGCGCCGATCGAGGCGACCATGTTGAAGTCGGCGAACTGCATCGGGTAGTCGGCGTAGCGGCGCGGCATGCCGGCCAGGCCGAGGAAGTGCATCGGGAAGAAGGTGACGTTGAAGAAGATCAGCGAGCCCCAGAAGTGGATCTTGCCGCGCGTCTCGGAGTACATCACGCCGGTCCACTTCGGGCCCCAGTAGTAGACGCCGGCGAACAGCGCGTACAGCGAGCCGGCCACCAGCACGTAGTGGAAGTGCGCCACGACGTAGTAGGTGTCCTGGATCTGGATGTCGATCGGCGCCATCGCGCAGATCAGGCCGGTGAAGCCGCCCATCGTGAACACGAAGATGAAGCCGACCGCCCACAGCATCGGCGTCTCGAAGGTCATCGAGCCGCGCCACATCGTGGCGATCCAGTTGAACACCTTCACGCCGGTGGGCACCGCGATCAGCATCGTCGCGTACATGAAGAAGAGCTGGCCCGTCACCGGCATGCCGGTGGTGAACATGTGGTGCGCCCAGACGATGAACGACAGGATCGCGATCGACGCGGTGGCGTAGACCATCGAGGCGTAGCCGAACAGCGGCTTGCGCGCGAAGGCCGGGATGATCGCGCTGACGATGCCGAACGCCGGCAGGATCATGATGTAGACCTCGGGGTGCCCGAAGAACCAGAAGATGTGCTGGTACATCACCGGGTCGCCGCCGCCCGCGGGGTTGAAGAAGTGCGTGCCGAAGTGGCGGTCGGTCAGCGTCATCGTGATCGCGCCCGCCAGCACGGGCATCACCGCGATCAGCAGGTAGGCGGTGATCAGCCAGGTCCAGCAGAACAGCGGCATCTTCATCAGCGTCATGCCCGGCGCGCGCATGTTCAGCACCGTGACGATGATGTTGATCGAGCCCATGATCGAGCTGGCGCCCATGATGTGCATCGCGAAGATGCCGGCGTCCATGCTCGGGCCCATCTGCAGCGTCAGCGGCGCGTACAGCGTCCAGCCCGCGGCGGGCGCGCCGCCGGGCATGAAGAACGAGCCCACCAGCATGATCGCCGCCGGGATCAGCAGCCAGAAGCTGAGGTTGTTCATGCGCGCGAAGGCCATGTCGCTCGCGCCGATCTGCAGCGGGATCATCCAGTTCGCGAAGCCGACGAAGGCCGGCATGATCGCGCCGAACACCATGATCAGGCCGTGCATCGTGGTGAGCTGGTTGAACAACTGCGGGTTGACGATCTGCAGCCCCGGCTGGAACAGCTCGGCGCGGATCAGCAGCGCGAGCATGCCGCCGATCATCAGCATTGCGAACGAGAACAGCAGGTACATCGTGCCGATGTCCTTGTGGTTCGTCGCGTAGAGCCAGCGGCGCCAGCCGTGCGGCGCGTGGTGGTGGTCGTGGTGATCGTGACCGTGGGCGTGGCCGGCCGCGTGGCCGCCGTGGTGGTCGATGACAGCGCTCATGACGTGTGTCCTCAATGCGACGGATTACTTGCGGGCGGCGAGCACGTCCGCCGGCTGCACCACCTGGCCGGTCTTGTTCGACCAGTGGTTCTTGGTGTAGGTGATCACCGCGGCCAGCTCGGTGTCGGACAGGTGCTTCCACGGCGGCATCGCGCCGTTGTTCTGGCCGTTGAGCACCACGGCGATCTGCTTGGCCTTGTCGGCGTCGAGCACCACCGGCGAGGCGTCGAGCGGCTTGATCGGCCCGGCGCCCTGGCCGTTGGCCTGGTGGCAGGCCGCGCAGTTGGTGGCGTAGACCTTCTCGCCGCGCGCCACCAGGTCCTCGAGCTTCCAGACCTTGGCCGGATCGTCGGCCGCCGCCGCCATCTCCTTCTTCTTGGCCTCGACCCAGGCGCTGTAGTCCGCCTTGGCCAGCACCTTGACGTGGATCGGCATGTAGGCGTGTTCCTTGCCGCACAGCTCGGCGCACTGGCCGTAGAAGTCGCCCGTCTTCTCGGCGCGGAACCAGGCGTCGCGCACGAAGCCCGGCACCGCGTCCTGCTTGACGCCGAAGGCCGGCACCATCCAGGCGTGGATCACGTCGTTGGCGGTGGTGATGACACGCACCTTGGTGTCCACCGGCACGACCAGCGGGTTGTCGACCTTGAGCAGGTAGTCGTCGGTCGGCGGCGGGTGGCCGCTGTTGGACATCTCGCGGTGCGTGGGGTCGAGCGTGGACAGGAAGCCGATGCCCTCGCCCTCGCCCTTGATGTAGTCGTAGCCCCACTTCCACTGGTAGCCGGTGGCCTTGATGGTCAGGTCGGCGGCGCTGGTGTCCTTCATCGCGACCACCACCTTGGTGGCCGGCAGCGCCATCGCGATCACGATCAGCAGCGGCACGATGGTCCAGACGATCTCGACCGTGGTGCTCTCGTGGAAGTTGGCGGCCTTGGCGCCACGGCTCTTGCGGTGCTTGATGATCGAATAGAACATCACGCCGAAGACGGCGATGAAGATCACCGTGCAGATCACCAGCATGAACCAGTGCAGCCACTGCTGCTCGGCGGCGATCTTCGTCACCGGCGGGTGCAGGTCGAGCTGGTTGACCGCCGGCCCCCCCGGCAGGCTGTTGACGGCCAGCGCGGCCTGAGTGGCCAGCAGGGCGCCCGCCGCAACGGTGCCGCGCGCCAGCGCCGCGCGGAGTGATTTGATCGTCTTCATCGTTCTCACTTCAGATTTGATGCCGCTCAAGCCGCACCGGGCAGGTACTACCCCGGCTCCCCCAACCGCGCGGCGGCCACGTCGTCGAATGGCAGCGATCGTGCCGATCGACATCCCCTGTCTTACGTGGTACTGACCACCGAATCGCCAAGCACGCTCGTAGCGGCGCAGCTTTGATCGAGTGCAAAGATTTTAGCGCACCGCTTTGGCGTTCCGGCGCCGGATCAACGCGCGCATGTCGGCGATCGGCACGCGGGTCTCTTCGGCCACGGGCTGGCGCGGCGCGGCGCGGAAGGCATGGCCGTAGGCGACTTCGAAACTCAGCGAGATGCGCCCCTGCCCGTCGGCCAGAGAGGAAAGTGCATCCACCAGGCGCTCGCGCCAGCGCGGCGTGCGCAGCGCCCGAAAGCGCCGCGGCGAGGCGTTGCCGCCGAGCGCGCGCAGTTCGGCGAGCAGCGCGCCGGCGTCGCGCCACTGCAACGTCAGCAGTTCCTGGTCCATCACCGGATCGGCGAAGCCGGCATGCACGAGCATGTCGCCGAGGTCGTGCATGTCGACGAAGTTCGGCGTCGCGTCGCCCCAGCCGAGCCGCTCGTACAAGGCGCGCAGTTCGCGCAGCGTACCGGGGCCGAGGCAGGAGAACATCACGAAGCCGTCGATCGCCAGCGCCTGCTGCCAGCGCGCGAACAGCGCGGGCGGGTCGGCCACGGCGTGCAGCATCATGTTGGCCCACAGCAGTTGCGCGCCCGGCGGCAGCGCCTCGCCGTCGAGCTGCACGCGCGGCGCATCCGCACGCCAGCGCCGCGGCGACCACCACGGCCGCGCCAGCGCCGCCTCGCTGCGCCGCCCGAGCGCCGCGGTCGGCTCGACGAGCACACGCCGCGCCTGCGGATAGGCCTGCGCGAGCGCCGCCTCGCCGGCGCCCAGCCACGACCACCAGTCGATCAGCAGCGCGGGCCGCAGCCGGATGATTTCGAGCCGTTCAGCCATGCGCCGCGCCACCTCGCGATGCAGCCACGGCGCCTGGTCCGCGCGCGCCAGGCGGCGCAATGCGGCATCCACCGCCCGCGCGTCGAGCCCGCGCGCGGAACGGTCGGTGGCGGGCTCGTCGCTCATGGGCGGGCAGTATATTGAGCCGGTGCCGACCTTCGCCGCGTTGCTCGACGCCCTGCCCGGCCAGTGCAGCCTGTGCCGCGGCTGGGGGCGCGGCGCCTTGTGCGGCGACTGCCGCCGCCTCGCGGCCATCACACGGCCACGCTGTGCGCGCTGCGCCATCGCCGTGCCCGCCGGGCAGCCGCTGTGCGGCGCCTGCCTGCGCGAACCGCCGCCTTTCGAACGCACGTTCGCGGCGCTCGACTACGCCGAGCCGTGGAGCGGCCTGATCCGCCGCTTCAAGTTCCACGGCCACAGCGAACTGGCCAGTGTGTTTGCCGGCCTGCTGCGCGAGGCGGTGCGCGATGCGCCCGTGCCCGACCTCGTGCTGCCCGCGCCGCTGTCGGCGACACGGCTGCGCGAGCGCGGCTTCAACCAGTCGTGGGAACTGGCGCGCCGCCTCGGCGCGCCGGCCGATGCGCATCTGCTGCTGCGCATGCGCGACACGCCGCACCAGGCCGAGCTGCCGCTCGACCGCCGCGCCGCCAACGTGCGCGGCGCCTTCGCGCTCGAGCCGCTGCGGCTGCGCGAGGTGGAAGGCCAACGCATCGCGATCGTCGACGACGTGCTGACCAGCGGCGCCACCGCCGCCGAGATGGCGCGCACGCTGCTGGCCGGCGGCGCGGCCGGCGTGCAGTTGTGGGTGCTGGCGCGCACGCCCGCGCCGGCCGGCGCCTGAGGCGGCTTCGCGCAGAATGCGCGCGCCATGTTCAACATCGTGCTCGTGCACCCCGAGATCCCGCCCAACACCGGCAACGTGATCCGGCTCGCCGCCAACACCGGCTGCGCGCTGCACCTCGTCGAGCCGCTCGGCTTCTCGATGGACGACAAGCTGCTGCTGCGCGCCGGGCTCGACTACCACGAGTACGCCAGCGTGCGGCGCCATGTTTCGTGGCAGGCCTTCGTGCACGACTGCGCGCCGGCGCCGCAGCGCTGCTTCGCCTTCACGACACGCGCGACGCGCGTGTTCACCGACGTCGACTGGCGCGCCGGCGACTGGCTGGTGTTCGGCTCCGAGAGCGCGGGCCTGCCGGCCGACGTGCGCGAGGGCTTCGCGCCAGACCAGCGGCTGCGCCTGCCGATGCGCGCCGGCCAGCGCAGCCTGAACCTCGGCAACGCGGTGGCCGTCGCGGTGTTCGAGGCCTGGCGCCGCAACGGCTACGCGTAGAAATCCGTTCGCCCTGAGCTTGTCGAAGGGCGCTCACTCCGGCTTGACGCCCGCCGCCGCGATCACCCGGGCCCAGCGTTCGCGTTCGCCGGCCATCAGGTTGGCCAGCGCGGCCGGCGCGGTGCCCACGGCGCTGAAGTACTGCGCCAGCATCTTGGTGCGCAGCTCGTCGCTGCGGATGATGCGCACCAGTTCGCGCGAGACGCGCTCGACGATCGCCGCCGGCGTCTTCGCCGGCGCCAGCACCGCCTGCCACGAGATCGCCTCGAAACCGGCGTAACCCTGCTCGGCCAGCGTCGGGAATTCGGGCAGCGCGCTGCTGCGCCCCAGCGTGCTCACCGCCAGGCCGCGCAGCTTGCCGGCGCGCACCTGGCCCATCGCGATGCCGGGCACCATGAAGCCGGCCTGCACCTGGCCGGCCAGGATGGCGTTGACCACCTGCGGGAAGCCCTGGTACGGCACGTGCACGAGGTCGAGCCCGGCGCGGCTCTTGAACAGCTCCATCGCCAGGTGCGCGGCGCTGCCGTTGCCGACGCTGCCGTAGTTCAGCTCGCCCTTGCGCGCCTGCGCGACGCGCACGAAGTCGGCCAGCGTCTGCGCGCCGAGCCGGGGGTCGACCACCAGCAGGTTGGGCGAAGTCGCCACCAGCGTCACCGGCGCGAGTTCGCGCGCCGGGTCGTAGGGCAGCGACTTGCTCAGCAGCGGCGCGGTGACCAGCGGGCCCTGGATGGTGAACAGCAGCGTGTAGCCGTCGGGCTCGGCCTTGGCGACCGCGCCGGTGCCGACGTTGCCGCCCGCGCCCGGCTTGTTGTCGATCACCACCGGCTGGCCCAGCGCCACGCCGAGCGGCTCGGCGATCAGGCGGCCGATGAGATCCGGCGAGCTGCCGGGCGGAAAGGGAATCACGAACCTGATCGGCCGCGACGGCCAGGCCTGCGCGAAGGCCGGCAGCGCGAGCGACGCGGCGGCCGCGGCGGCGCCGCGCAACAGGTGACGACGATGCATGGGATTCATCTCCACGAAGTCAGTGTTCGGCGCGCGCTTCGCGCCCCATCAACTGCACGAGCGCACGCTGCGGCGTGACCGCGCCTTGCAGCACGCCGACCACCGCCTCGGTGATCGGCATCGCGACGCCGAGCGCGTGCGCGCGCTGCAGCACCGTCGGCGCGCTGAGCACGCCTTCGGCGACGTGGCCCAGCTCGGCGAGGATCTGCGCCAGCGGCGCGCCGCCGGCCAGCCGCAGGCCGACGCTGCGGTTGCGCGACAGGTCGCCGGTGGTGGTGAGCACCAGGTCGCCCAGCCCCGACAGGCCCATGAAGGTTTCGGCGCGCGCGCCCAGCGCGACGCCCAGGCGCGTCATCTCGGCCAGCCCGCGCGTGATCAGCGCGGCGCGTGCGTTCAGGCCGAGCGCCATGCCGTCGGCGATGCCGGTGGCGATCGCCAGCACGTTCTTGACCGCGCCGCCGACCTCGACGCCCACCGGGTCGGCCGAGGTGTAGACGCGCAGCGCCTCGCCGTGGAAGGCCTCGACGGCGCGTTCGGCCAGCGCCGCGTCGCCGCTGGCCGCCACCAGCGCGGTCGGCTGGCCGCGCGCGACTTCGAGCGCGAAGCTCGGGCCCGACAAAACGCCGCAGCGCAGCGAGGGCGCGACCTCGCGCGCCACTTCGTGGCCGAGCCGGCCGCTGCCCTGCTGGAAGCCCTTGCACAGCCACAGCACGCCGGCCGCGCCGGCGCGCAGGCGCCGCAGCATGTCTTCGAGGCCGGCCATCGGCGTGGCGATCACGATCAGGCCGTCGCGCGCATGCGCCACGGCGGCGTCGAAATCGCCGGTGACGTCCAGCGCCTCGGGCAGCGCCGCTTCGGGCAGGTAGCGCGTGTTGCGGCGGGCCTGCCGCATCGCCGCGGCCTGCGCCGCGTCGCGCGCCCACAGCCGCGTCGGCTGGCGCGCGCTGGCGCTCGCCGCGAGCGCCGTGCCCCAGGCCCCGGCACCGAGCACCGTCAGGTTCATCGGCGCGGCGCGCGAGGCCCTCAGTTGGCGCTGGTGATGATGCCCGAGCCGTTGCCCTGGGCCGCGTCCGCCTGGGCGCGCTGCGCTTCGTACATGGCCTGGAAATTCACCTCGGCCAGCAGCACCGGCGGGAAGCCGGCGCGTGTGCACACATCGGAGACGATGGCGCGCAGGTAGGGGTAGACGATGCCCGGGCAGGCGATGCCGATGATCTGGTCGACCTGTTCGGCGGGGATGTTGCGGATCTCGAAGATGCCGGCCTGCTTGGCCTCGACCAGGAACAGCACCTTGTCGTTGACCTTGGTGGTGACCGTGGCCGTCACCGCGACTTCGTAGACGCCGTCGGCGATCGCCTCGGCGCCCAGGCCGAGCTGGATGTCGACCGCCGGCTGCGCCTGCTCGAGCAGGATCTGCGGCGAGTTGGGCTGCTCCAGCGACAAGTCCTTCAGGTACATGCGCTGGATCTGGAACACCGGGGTCTGGTTGTCGTCGGCCATGGGAGTCTCGTTTTGAGTGGGGCCGCCGCGTCGGCGGCGGCGAACGGGCGATTATCAGCCCTGGAGCAGCGGCATCAGTCCGCCGCGCTGGTCGAGCGCGATCAGGTCGTCGCAGCCGCCCACGTGGGTGTCGCCGATGAAGATCTGCGGCACCGTGCGGCGCCCGGTCAGCGCGACCATGCGGTCGCGCTCGGCGGAGTCGAGGTCGATGCGCACTTCGTCGATGCTCTCGACGCCGCGCTGCCTGAGCAGCGCCTTGGCGCGCTGGCAGTACGGACAGACCTGGGTGGTGTACATCCTGACGGCGGCCATGGCGCTGTGTCCCTTCGCGGCGCTCAGGCCGACTTCTCGGTGGGCAGGTTGGCCTCGCGCCACGCCTTCAGCCCGCCGGCCAGCACGTGCGCACGCTCGTAGCCGGCTTTCTTCAGTTGCGCCGCGGCGCGCGAGGCGCGCGCGCCCGAGGCGCAGATCAGCACCACCGGCAGCGCCTTGTTCTTCGGCAGCGCGGGCGAGCCGTCGATCGAGCCCAGCGGCACGCTCTTCGCGCCGGCGGCGTGGCCGGCGGCGTATTCGGCCGGCTCGCAGACGTCGATCAGCACCGCCTTGTCGCGGTTGATCAACTGCACCGCCTCGGCCGGAGAGACGCGCCCGGCCAGGCCGCCGCCGCCGAGCTTGGGCCAGGCCAGCAGGCCGCCGGACACCAGCGCGGTGAGAAACAGGAACCAGTTGTCGATGAAGAACTTCAAGGGGCCTCTTGGCGCAGCGGCGGGCAAAGCGCGAATTATAGAATTCGCCGTTTGCGCCGCCGGCCCGCCCGGCCAATCCCCCACCCCCACCCGACCTGCCGACCCCGCCCATGTACAAGCTCGTGCTGATCCGCCACGGCGAATCGACCTGGAACCTCGAGAACCGCTTCACCGGCTGGACCGACGTCGGCCTCACGCCCACCGGCATCACGCAGGCCCGGGACGCCGGCCGGCTGCTGAAGGCCGAGGGCTACGAGTTCGACGTGGTGCACACCTCGGTGCTGCAGCGCGCGATCTGGACCACCTGGCACGCGCTGCACGAGATGGACCGCCACTGGCTGCCGGTGGTCAAGCACTGGCGCCTGAACGAGCGCCACTACGGCGCGCTGCAAGGCCTGAACAAGGCCGAGACGGCGAAGAAGTTCGGCGACGAGCAGGTGCTGGTCTGGCGGCGCAGCTACGACACGCCGCCGCCGCCGCTGGAAGCGAACGACCCGCGCTGCGAGCGCGCCGACCGCCGCTACGAGAAGCTCGCGCCCGGCGAGGTGCCGCTGACCGAATGCCTGAAGGACACCGTGGCGCGCGTGCTGCCGTACTGGAACGACACGATCGCGCCGGCCATCCGCGCCGGCCAGCGCGTGCTGGTCTCGGCGCACGGCAACAGCATCCGCGCGCTGGTGAAGTACCTCGACGGCATCTCCGACGACGACATCGTCGGGCTGAACATCCCGAACGGCATCCCGCTGGTCTACGAACTGGATGCCGACCTCGAGCCGATTCGCCACTACTACCTCGGCGACGCCGAAGCGGCGGCGAAGGCGGCGGCGGCGGTGGCGAATCAGGGCAAGGCCTGAGCTAGTCGCCGCGCAGCGCCGCCGCGAGCAGCGGCGCGATCGACACCACGTTGCTCGCGTGCGGCACCGCGTCGGTGCTCCAGATGCGCCGGATGCCGGCGTCGTGCAGGCGCGTGACGGCGTCGCGGTCGAACAGCGCGTGCACCACGGCCGCGTCCACCACCGCCACGCCGCGCTTGAGCAGCGCGCGCGCCGCCTGCACCAGCGTATGGCCGGTGCTCGCCACGTCGTCGATCAGCACGATCTCGCGGCCGGCGATGTCGATGTCGGGCAGTTCGACCTCGACATCGCGGTCGCCGCGGCGCGTCTTGCGGCAGACGAAGCCTTGCAGGCCGGTGCGCTCGCCGGCGGCGCGCACCCACTGGTCGGCCTCCTCGTCGGGGCCGGCCAGCAGCGGCAGCGTGGCGCCGGCCGGCCATTGCGCGGCGATCCATGCGCCGAGCAGCGGCGCGGCGCTCAGCGCCGTGCCGCGCGAGCCGGGCATCACCTCGTCGAGCGAGGCGATGCGGTGCAGGTGCGGGTCGACCGTCACGACGCGCTCGAACAGTTCGCCGAGGAAGCCGGCGACGATGGGCTGGCTGATCGCCTCGCCCGGGTGGAACTCGATGTCCTGGCGCATGTAGGCGAGGTAGGGCGACACCAGCGCGAGGTGCCTGGCGCCGAGGCGGCGCGCCGTCTTGGCGGCCAGCAGCAACTGCACCAGCCGCTCATTGGGCTGCTGCAGCCCGCGCAGCACGACCACCTGCTCGAGCAGCGGGCTGGGCAGCGTCAGCTTGATCTCGCCGTCGGGAAAGCGGTGCTCGGCGATCGTCGCCAGCCGGCAGCCGAGCTCGGCGGCCAGCTTCGCGGCCAGGTCGTGTTCGTCGGCGAAAGCGAGCAGCAGCATCTCAGGCCTCGTTGAAGGAGCCGGTGAAGTCGCGCGGCAGTTCGGCCGCGTCGCCGACGCGGTAGCCCGGCTCGGCGGCGGCCTTGCGGCGCGCGTACTCGAGGTCGGCCTCGAAGCGCGCGAACACACGGTACAGCGGCTCGCCGCGCCGCGCCGGCTCGCCCAGGCGGCGCAGCAGCTCGATGCCGGCGCCGGCCGCCTTGGGCGCGCCGGCGAGCTGCGCGATGCGCGCGATCGCCAGGTTGTCGATCGCCGTCACCACGCCGTCGGCATCGGCCCTCACCTCGAAGCTCAGCGGCGCCACCGGCGGCGCGTGCCAGTCGAACGGGCGCCGGCCCTGCGCGTCGACGATGCGGTTCATCTGCGCCAGCGCGCGGCCCGAGTCGAGGATGTCGCGCGCGATCGTGAAGCCGTCGCCGCCGCGCACGTCGGGGTCGAACTCGATCACGCGGCCGGCCAGGCGCAGCGCCTTCTGGCGCAGGTCGGCCGGCGCGGCGGGGTCGTTCTCCAGCACCTGCAGCACGTCGCGCGCCTCCAGCACCGGGCCGATGCCGCGGCCGATCGGCTGGCGGCCGTCGGTGATCACCACGTCGATGTGCAGTTGCAGCCGCGCGGCCACGTATTCGAACAGCTTCTTCAGCCGCTGCGCCTCGGGCATGCCGCGCACCTTGGCGCTCGGGCCGACCGGGATGTCGAGCACCAGGTGCGTCGAGCCGGCGGCGATCTTCTTCGACAGGATCGAGGCCACCATCTGCCCCGGCGAGTCGATGCCCAGCGGGCGCTCGACGGCGATCAGCACGTCGTCGGCCGGCGAGAGATCGGCGGTGCCGCCCCAGGCGAGGCAGCCGCCGCACTCGCGCACGATCCGCGCCAGGCGGTCGAACGGCAGGTCGACGCGCGCCAGCACTTCCATCGTGTCGGCCGTGCCGGCCGGCGAGGTGATCGCGCGCGACGAGGTCTTGGGGATCAGCATGCCGTGCGCGGCGACGATGGGCACCACCAGCATCGAGGTGCGGTTGCCCGGAATGCCGCCGATGCAGTGCTTGTCGACCACCGGCCCGCCGCGCACCTCGTGGCGCCAGTCGAGGCGGCGGCCGGCGGCGATCATCGCCTCGGTGAGGTGCAGCACCTCGTCGCGGTCCATCTCGAACTGGTTGGCGGCGACGACGAAGGCCGCCAGCTCGATCTTCGTGTAGCGCATGCGCGCGATGTCGTGCACGATGCCGCGCAGGTCGTCGCGCGACAGGCGCTCGCCGGCGATCTTGCGGCGCAGCGCGGCGATCGAGGCCGGCGGCTCGGCGTGCTGCAAGCTCGCAGCGTGGCCGGCCGGCAGGCCGAGGCTGTCGAAGGCCTCCTCGCTCAGCCCCAGTTCGGTGGGCGAGACGATGCACTCGTCGTCGACCACGTTGAGCACCGCCTGGATGCTCGCGCCGTTGCCGCTGACCTCCACCTTCGACAGCGCCTGGAAGCCCTCGGCGCGCACCGCGGTGCAGTCGCGGTGCAGGTAGGCGACGTGCTCGCGGAACGTGTCGATGGCGACGCGCCGGATGCTCAGCGGGGTCATGACTGCCCCTCGCCCGACGGGTACGTCGGCCGATCCCCCGAGGGGATGCGGGCCGGCTTGGGAGCGGCCCGGCGCTCGGCCCGCGTGCGGCGCGCTACGGCGTGCTTCATTCCCGTCCCTCGTTCAGCCGGCCCAGGATGGTCTCGCGCAGGTGCTCGGCCAGCGCGCGCCGGTCGGCATGGCGCGTGCCCTGCGCATTCTCGGCGATCACCTCGGCGACCAGCTCGTCGGCCGTCACGGTGGCCCACAGCGACGCCGCCAGACTGGTGTCGCCGACGTAGGCCGGCGCCTGGCTCACCTTCGCCTGCGCATCGCGGTAGCGCAGCACCAGCGGCTGCACCGGCGCGCCGGTGGCGATGGCGGCCTGCAGCAGGTTGGCGTGGAAGGGCAGCACGTCGTGGCCGTCGCTGGTGGTGCCTTCGGGGAACACCGCGACGATGTCGCCGGCGCGCAGCGCCTCGGCGATCTGGTGCACCACGCGCAGCGCGTCGCGTTTGCGCTCGCGCTCGATGAACAGCGTGCCGCCGCTGGCGACCATGAAGCCCAGCAGCGGCCAGCGCTTCACGTCGGCCTTGGAGACGAAGCGCACCGGGTGCAGCGCGTTGACCGCCAGGATGTCGACCCACGAGACGTGGTTGGCCACCACCAGCAGCGGCCCCGCATGGATGGCGCCGCGCGCCTCCAGCCGGATGCCCAGCGCGCGCAGCATGCGCCGCGACCAGCGCCCCACCTGCGCCATGCGCTGCGGCGGCGCGAGGAAGGGGAAACACAGCGCGCAGATCAGCGCGCCGGCCAGCGCCTGCCCCAGCGCGGCGGCCAGGCGCCAGAGCGCGCGGACGAAGTTCACTCGCGCGCGGCTTCGTAGGCCAGGTGTCCGCCGACGATCGTCGCCCGCACGCGGCCGGGCAGCTCGTAACCCGCGAACGGCGTGTGCTTGCCCTGGCTGCGCAGCGCGGCGGGGGTGACGGTCCAGTGCGCGGCGGGGTCGAACAGGCACAGGTCGGCCACGCCGCCCTCGACCAGCCGGCCCGTGCTGGAGCCGAGCGAGCCCAGCGATTCGCCCAGCACCGCCACCGGGCCGCGCGTCACGGTGGCCAGCGTCTGCGCCAGCGTGCGACCGCTGTCGGCGCCCCACTTCAGCGCCAGCGAGAGCAGCAGCTCGAGGCCGGTCGCGCCCGGCTCGGCCTCGGCGAAGGGCAGGTTCTTCGCGTCCTCGTCGACCGGCGTGTGGTCGCTGACCAGCGCGTCGATCGTGCCGTCGGCCAGCGCGGCGCGCAGCGCGTCGCGGTCGCGCTGCTGGCGCAGCGGCGGCGTGACGCGCATCGCGGCGTCGAAGTAGCCGATGTCCACGTCGGTCAGGTGCAGGTTGTTGACGCTGACGTCGCAGGTGAGCGGCAGACCCTCAGCCTTGGCCGCGCGCACCATGTCGACGCCGGCCGCGCTGCTCAGGCGGCACAGGTGCACACGCGCCTTCGTGTCGCGCACCAGCTCGAAGATCAGCGACAGCGCGATGGTCTCGGCGATCGCCGGCACGCCCGCGAGGCCCATGCGCGTGGCCAGCGGCCCCTTGGCGGCGACACCGTTGCCCAGCCACGGATCGTTCGGGCGCAGCCACACCGCGTAGCCGAAGGTGGAGGCGTAGGCCAGCGCGCGTTGCAGCACCAGCGTGTCGCGCACCGCCGCCTCGGCCTGCGAGAAGCCGACGCAGCCGGCCTCGGTGAGTTCGGCCATCTCGGTCAGCGCCTCGCCCTTCAGGCCGCGCGTCAGCGCGCCGAGCGGGTACAGCCGCGCCTGGTTGAGGTTGCGCGCGCGGAACTTGAGCATTTCGACGAGGCCGGGCTCGTCCAGCGGCGGGTCGGTGTCGGGCGGGCACACCAGGCTGGTGACGCCGCCGGCCATCGCGGCGGCCATCTCGCTTTCCAGCATGCCCTCGTGCTCGTGGCCGGGCTCGCGCAGCCGCGCGGCGAGGTCGACGAGGCCGGGCGCGACGACCAGGCCGCCGGCGTCCAGCGTGCGGTTGGGCGCGAAGTCGGCCGCCACGCGGCCGATGGCGACGATGCGCCCGGCGGCGATGGCGATGTCGCCGGCTTCGTCGCGGCCCGAGGCCGGATCGACGATGCGGCCGTTCTTGATCAGCAGTTTCATGCGTTGTTGCCCGCGATGATGGACATGACCGCCATGCGCACCGCGATGCCGAAGGTCACCTGCGGCAGGATGACGCTGTGCTCGCCGTCGGCCACCGCCGAGTCGATCTCGACGCCGCGGTTGATCGGTCCGGGGTGCATCACGATCGCGTCGGGCTTGGCCAGCGCCAGCTTCTGCGGCGTCAGGCCGTAGTTCTTGAAGAACTCGCCGGCCGAGGGCAGCAGCGCGCCGCTCATGCGCTCGTTCTGCAGGCGCAGCATGATGACCACGTCGGCGCCGGCGATGCCTTCGGCCATGTCGTGGCACACGCGCACGCCCATCTCGCGCAGGTCGCCGGGCACCAGCGTCTTCGGGCCGACGGCGCGGATCTCGGGCACGCCCAGCGTGGTCAGCGCGTGGATGTCGGAGCGCGCCACGCGCGAATGCACGATGTCGCCGACGATGGCCACCGTCAGGTTCGTGAAGTCGCGCTTGTAGTGGCGGATCGTGTACATGTCGAGCAGCCCCTGCGTCGGGTGCGCATGGCGGCCGTCGCCGGCGTTGACCACGTGCACGTGCGGCGCGCAGTGCTGCGCGATCAGGTAGGGCGCGCCGCTCTCGCCGTGGCGCACGACGAACATGTCGGCATGCATCGCGCTGAGGTTGGCGATGGTGTCGAGCAGGCTCTCGCCCTTGGCGGTGGAGCTGCGCGCGATGTCGAGGTTGATGACGTCGGCGGACAGGCGCTTGGCCGCGATCTCGAAGGTGGTGCGCGTGCGCGTGCTGTTCTCGAAGAACAGGTTGAACACGCTCTTGCCGCGCAGCAGCGGCACCTTCTTCACCTCGCGCTCGTTGACCGAGAGGAAGCTGCCGGCGGTGTCGAGGATCTGCGTCAGCACCGCCTTGGGCAGGCCCTCGATCGACAGCAGATGGATCAGCTCGCCGTGGGCGTTGAGCTGGGGGTTGCGCTTGGAGAGCATGTCAGTGGCGCCCGGCCGTTGCGAAGCCACTGACAGCCCCCTCGGGGGGCAGCGAACGAAGTGAGCGTGGGGGTTTCATATCAGGCGGCGTCCTCGATGTCGAAGCTGAAGCGGCCTTGTTCGTCTCGCGCCAATGAGAGGCGCTGGCCGCGCGGCAGCGCGATGCGCGCCGCCGAGAAGTCGGGCTGGATCGGCAGCTCGCGCCCGCCGCGGTCGACCAGCACCGCCAGCGTCACGCCGGCCGGGCGGCCGAAGTCGAACAGCTCGTTGATCACCGCGCGCGTGGTGCGGCCTGTGAACAGCACGTCGTCGATCAGCACGATGTGTCGGCCCTCGATCTCGAAGGGCAGCTTCGTATGGTCGGCGCCGCCGCTCAGGCCGCGCGAGCCGAAGTCGTCGCGGTGCAGCGCGCTGGAGATCACGCCGGGTTCGCCGTCGAGCTTCAGGTCGCGCTGCAGGCGTTCGGCCAGCCAGGCGCCGCCCGACCAGATGCCCACCAGGGCGCTGGCCGGCTGCCACGCGCGGCGCACGCCGGCCAGCAGGTCGGCGTACAGCGCTTCGGCGTCGAGGTGCAAGGTGCTCATGCGAGGGTCCGCAGGTATTGGTCCAGGATGATCGCGGCCGAGACCGCGTCGAGGTCGCGCGCGCCGGCCGCGGCGGCCTCGGTGGTGCTGTAGCGTTCGTCGACCTCGTGCACCGGCAGCCGGAAGCGGCCATGGAGCTGGCGGGCGAAGCGCTGGGCGCGGCGCGTATTGTCGTGCGGCGCGCCGTCGGGATGCAGCGGCACCCCCACCACCAGCGCATCGGGCTGCCATTCGTCGATCAGCCGGCCGATCGCGGCGAAGCGCGCGTCGCCCTCGGCCGCGATGCTGCCCAGCGGCGTCGCCTGGCGCGTGAGGCTGTTGCCGGCGGCCACGCCGACGCGCCTGAGGCCAAAATCGAAAGCGAGAAAACTGCGGGGAGAAGACGTCACGGCGCTCGGTGAAGCGCTCATGCGTGCCCCGCCTCCTGGCTGAGCATGCGCGGGTCGATGCCCAGCAGCGACAGCGCCTTGTCGTAGCGCTGCTCGACCGGCGTGTCGAAGATGATGCCCGGCTCGGCGTTCACCGTGAGCCAGCCGTTGCGGCCGATCTCGTCCTCGAGCTGGCCGGCGCCCCAGCCGCTGTAGCCCAGCGTCACCAGCACCTTCTTCGGCCCGCTGCCGTTGGCCAGCGCCTCCAGCACGTCCTTGCTGGTGGTCATCTCCAGCCCGCCGGGCACGTGCAGCGTCGAGTTGTAGGGCGGCGCGCCGTCGCCGGCCGCCTCGGCGCCGATCGGCTCGTGCAGCACGAAGCCGCGCTCGGTCTGCACCGGCCCGCCGAAGTAGACCGGCGCGTCGGCGAGGTCGGCGCGGTCCAGCGTCAGCTCGACCTTCTCGAACAGGTTCTTCAGCTTGATGTCGATCGGCTTGTTGATCACCAGGCCGAGCGCGCCCTTCTCGGTGTGCTCGCACAGGTAGACCACGCTGCCCGCGAAGGTGCCGTCGGCCATGCCGGGCATGGCGATCAGGAACTGGTTCGTCAGGTTGATAGCGGCGCCGGCCATGCGCTCATTTTATAGACTCGCTCCATGGCGCACGACAGACATGCCCCCGCGCCGCTGCCCGCGGCGCTGGTCTGGTTCCGCCGCGACCTGCGCGCGCACGACCACGCCGCGCTGTACCACGCGCTGCGCTCGGCGCGCCGCGTGTGGTGCGCCTTCGTGTTCGACCGCGACATCCTCGACCCGCTGCTCGCGCGCGGCCTGGTGGCCGACCGGCGCGTCGAGTTCATCCGCGACAGCCTGGCCGCGCTCGACGAGGCGCTGGCGGCGCTCGGCCGCGAACACGGCCGGGAGGGCGTGCGCCTGCTGGTGCGCCACGGCCACGCCATCGCCGAGATCGACCGGCTGGCGCGCGAGCTGCACGTGCAGGCCGTCTACGCCAACCACGACGACGAGCCGGCCGCGCTGGCGCGCGACGCCCAGGTGCGCGGCCTGCTGGCGCGCCACGGCATCGCGCTGCACACCTCGAAGGACCACCTGGTGTTCGAGCGCGACGAGCTGCTCACCGGCGCCGGCGCGCCCTACGGCGCCTTCGCGCCCTACCGCAACGCCTGGCTGCGCCGGCTCGACGCCTACTTCCTGAAGGCCTACCCGGTGCAGCGGCACGCCGCCGCGCTGGCGCCGCTGCCCGATGGCATGGCCGCCGGCCTGCCGGCGCTGGAGGCGATGGGCTTCGCGCGCAGCAACCTGCACGAGCTGAAGATCGCGCCCGGCTGGCGCGGCGCGCAGGCGCTGCTGGCCGACTTCCTGCCGCGCATGGCCGACTACGCGCGCACGCGCGACTTTCCCGCCGTCAAGGGGCCGAGCTACCTGTCGGTGCACCTGCGCTTCGGCACCTGTTCGGTCCGCGAGCTGGCGCGCGAGGCGCATGCGCGCGCGCAGGCCGGCAGCGAGGGCGCGCGCGCCTGGCTGTCTGAGCTGGCGCGGCGCGACTTCCAGCACCAGGTGCTGCACCACCACCCGCGTGTCGTCGGCCACTGCTTCAAGCCCGAGTTCGACCACCTGCGCTGGGAGCACGGCAAACACGCCGACGCGCTGTTCGCCGCCTGGTGCGAGGGCCGCACCGGCTATCCGCTGGTCGACGCGGCGATGCGGCAGCTCGCGCAGACCGGCTACATGCACCACCGGCTGCGCATGCTGACGGCCGGCTTCCTGTGCAAAGGCCTGGGCATCGACTGGCGCCGCGGCGAGCAGCACTTCGCCGAGCACCTGAACGACTTCGACCTCGCCGCCAACAACGCCGGCTGGCAGGCGGCGGCGTCGACCGGCTGCGATGCGCCGCCCTGGGCGCGCAGCGTCGATCCTGTGGCGCACAGCCGCCGCCTCGACCCGCAGGGCAGGTTCATCCGGCGCTACCTGCCGCGGCTCGCCAGGCTGCCCGACGAGCTGATCCACGCGCCGTGGGAAGCGCGGCCGGTCGACCTCGCCGCCGCGGGCGTCGAACTCGGCGACGGCTACCCCGCGCCGCTGCTGCGCCCGGACGAGGCGCGCGAGCGCATGCTGGCGCGCTACGGCGCGGTGAAGGAGGCCTAGAACAGCTCGACGTCGCCGGCCCGGGCGCCGTCGCTCAGGTGCCCGGCCGCCACCAGGTCGGCGTGGTAGCGCACCTGGTTGCGGCCGTGGCCCTTGGCGAAGTAGACCGCGCGGTCGGCGCGCTCGAAGGCGCTGCTGGGCGAGTCGTCGGGCTTCAGCTCGGTGAAGCCGATGCTCACCGTGATGCCGCCGACCTGCGGGAACACGTGGCGCTCGACGTTCTGGCGCAGCCGCTCGAAGGCCAGCGCGGCGGCGTCGCCGGCGGTGCAGCGCATCAGCACGACGAACTCCTCGCCGCCGAAGCGGTACAGCCGGTCGTCGAGGCGGAAGCTGCTGCGCATCAGGCGCGACATCAGCAGCAGCACCTCGTCGCCGATCAGGTGGCCGTGCTCGTCGTTGACGCGCTTGAAGTGGTCGATGTCGATCACGCCCAGCCAGTGGCGGCAGCGGCGCGGGTGCTCGCGCCGCTCGCCCGGCGCCTGCGGCCCCGCCAGCGCCAGCGACCCGGCGTTGCTCTTCAGGAAGTTGTCGTCGAAGGTCTTGCGGTTGAGCAGGCCGGTCAGCGTGTCGCGCTCGCCGTAGTCGAGCAGGCCCTGGAAGTTGCGGTAGATGCGCAGGATGCTCAGCACCAGGCGCTGGTCGCGCTCTTCCAGCGGCGCGTCGCTTTCGATCTCCAGCACGCCGGGCGGCTCGTGGTCGCTCGCCACCGGGAACCAGGCGCGGTGCGGCGGCCCCGCGGCGACGACGATGGCCTGGCCCTGGAAGGCCTGCAAGCGCTGCGGATGCTCGGCGTGGCGCGGCAGGCCGTCGAGCTCGATCCAGGCCGGATCGGCGCTGGCCGCGAGGTCGCCTTCGGCCAGGCGCGCGCGCGTCAGCCAGCGCTCCTGGCCGGGCTCGCCGACGCTGCGGTAGATCGCCACCGAGCGCGGGCGCAGCAGGTCGCGCAGCGCGCCGACCAGCGTGACGTCGAGCCGCTCGCGGTCGCGAAAACCGGTCAGCTCGGCAAGGTGCTCGACCAGCTCGGCCATGCGCGCGCCGCCCTCGTTGCGCCTGCCGGAAGCCGCCGCGCCTGCGTCACGCCGCGCCGGCCGACGCGACGGCGGTGTAGCGTCCGATCAGCGCCAGCAGGTCTTCTTCCGAGTACGGCTTGCCGAGGTAGTGGTCGACGCCCAGCTCGGCGGCGTAATCGCGGTGCTTCTGCGCGATGCGCGAGGTGATCATGATCACCGGCAGGTCGCGCAGGCGCGCGTCGCCGCGGATGTTGCGCACCAGGTCGAAGCCGTCCATGCGCGGCATCTCGATGTCCGACAGCACCACCTGCGGCCGCTCCTCGGCCAGGCGTTCGAGCGCGTCGATGCCGTCCTTGGCGGTGACGACGCGGTAGCCCTCGCGCACCAGCAGGCGCTGGGTGACGCGGCGCACCGTCAGCGAATCGTCGACCACCAGCACCAGCGGCGCGGCGGCGATCTGCGGCTCGGGCCGCGCCGCGCTGGGCGCCTGCGGCGCGCCGGCGGCCGGCTCGCCGTGCAGCGCGGCGGAGGTCGCGGCGCGCGCCGCGTCGCCGTACAGCGTGGCCAGCGCCACCGGGTTGTAGATCAGCGCCACCGCGCCCGAGGCGAGCAGCGTCATGCCGGCCAGGCCGGGCAGGCGCGAGAGCTGTGGCCCGAGGTTCTTGACCACCACTTCCTGGTTGCCCAGCACTTCGTCGACGTGCAGTGCCACGCGCTGCTGCGCGCTGCGCACCACCACCACCGGGCGCGTACGGCCGGAGCCTTCCTGCGGCGCGGCGCCGAGCTGCAGCAGCGCGCCGAGCCAGAAGAACGGCAGCACGCGCTCGCCCAGCTCGTAGCTGCCGCTGGCATAGGCCTGCTGGATCTCGGCTGGCGTGGCGCGGCGCACGATCTCGATCAGCGTCGAGGGCACGGCGACGGTGGCCTCGCCGCAGCGCAGCATCACCACCTGCGTCACCGCCGTGGTCAGCGGCAGCACCAGCTTGAACGAGCTGCCCTGGCCGGCGGCGGTGGCGGTCTCGATGCGGCCGCCCATCGCGTTGACTTCCGAGCGCACCACGTCCATGCCGACGCCGCGGCCGGCCAGTTCGGTGACGCTCTCGGCGGTGCTGAAGCCGGCCGAGAAGATCAGGTTGGCGAGTTCGGCGTCGCCGACTTCCTGGCCGGCGCCGAGCAGGCCCATCGCCTCGGCCTTGGCGCGGATGCGCGGCAGGTCCAGGCCGCGCCCGTCGTCGCGGAACTCGATGCCGACTTCGTTGCCTTCCTGCGTGACCGTGACCAGCACCGCGCCGGCGGCGTCCTTGCCGGCGGCCACACGCGCCTCGGGCGCCTCGATGCCGTGCGTCACGCTGTTGCGCAGCAGGTGCTCGAAGGAGCCGACCATGCGGTCGAGCACGCCGCGGTCGATTTCGATCGAGCCGCCGACGATGTCCAACCGCACCTGCTTGCCGGTTTCCTTGGCGGCCTGGCGCACGACGCGGTACAGCCGGTCGGACTGGCCCTCGAACTCCACCATGCGCGTGCGCAGCAGGTCGTCCTGCAGGTCGCGCGTCAGGCGCGCCTGGGTGGCCAGCTCGTCCTCGGTGCTGTCCAGCGAGCGCTGCAGCGTGCGCTGCACCGTGGCCACGTCGTTGACCGACTCGGCCATCATGCGCGTGATCTCCTGGAAGCGCGTGAAGCGGTCGAACTCCAGCGGGTCGAACGACTGCGAGGCGGCCTTGGCGGCCTCCAGCCGCGAGCTCATCTGCGTCTCGGCCTGCAGCTCGATGTCGCGAAGCTGCTGGCGCAGGCGTTCGAGGTTTTCGGTCAGGTCGGCCAGCGAGCCGCGGATCTGGCCCACCTCCGACTCGATGCGCGAGCGCGTGATCGACACCTCGCCGGCCTGGTTGACCAGCCGGTCGAGCAGCGGCGCGCGCACCCGCACCGCGGTCTGCGCGGCGCTGTGCGACTTGTCGGCCACCACGCGCGCGCTGGCGCCGCCGAGCGCGAAGCGCGACCAGTCGATGGGCACCAGCCCGGCCACCGGCGCCGCCACGGCGGCGGCCGGCGGCGGCTCGGCGGGCACCGCCTCGGGGGCGATGTCGGCAGCGGCCGGCGCGGGCGCCTCGGCCACGAACTCGGGCTCGGCGGCCGGCTGCGCCTCGGCCACCGGTTCGGGCGCCGCCGGCGGCTCCGCGACGCGCGGTTCCGGCGCGGCGGACACCGCAGCGGCGGCCTCGGCGTAGGCCTGCGCGTCGCGGGCGCGCAGCAGTTCGAACACCTGGCTCAGGCCGTCGGCGCGCGACTGGAGCTGCTCGACATCGGCGGCGGCCACCGGCGTGTCGGCCAGCAGTTGCTCGATGCGCGTCTCCAGGCGGTGCGCCATCTCGCCCAGGCGCATCGCGCCGGCCAGGCGCGCGCCGCCCTTGAGCGTGTGCAGCGTGCGCATGCAGGCGGCGGCGTGGCTGGTCTCGGCCGGCCGGCGCGCCCAGTCGCGCAGTTCGGTGGCCAGGCGCGGCAGCAGGTCCTGGCCCTCTTCCTCGAAGATCGGGAACAGCTCGGCATCGACCGCGTCGACCGCGTCGATGTCCTCGGTGCCTTCGATGGGGATCTCGCGCACCGGCAGCGCTGGCGCGGCCGGCAGCTCGGGCAGCGGCTTCAGCTCGGTCACGCCGAGCGCATCGATGCGCGCGTCGAGCACGCCGAACGAGGTGGTACCCGGGCCGCTGCTCTGGAACGGCGCCGGCGCGGTCAGCGGCGCGGGCTCGGTGGGCGGCGCGGCGTCCAGGGTGATGCGCTCGATCGGCGGCGCCACGTCCAGCTCGCCCAGGCCGGTGGCCGGCGGCAGTTCGGCGGCGGCGGTGGCGGCCTCCAGGCGGCGCGCCGATTCCAGCTCGTGCTCGGCCAGCCGCGCCAGCAGCTCGGGCTGCGGCTCCTTCAGGAAGCCGGCGGCGAACTGGTGCAGCAGGCGGCGGATCTCCTCCGCGGTGTCGACGAACAGCCGTGCCTCCTCGGGCGTGCCGTGGCCGATCGCCTGCGAGCGCGCCTGCGCGTGTTCGAGCGCGCGTGCCAGGTGCGACAGGTCGTTGAAGCCGACCGTGGCCGAGCTGCCGGCCAGCGAATGCGCCAGCGCGATCGGCGTCTCGCCGATCGGGCGGTGCAGCTCCATCGCCCACTCGGCCACCTCGGTGGTCAGGCGGCGCGAAAGTTCGTCGGCCTCGTTGAGGTAGATGTTGAACAGCGGAATGCCGATGCGCAGCGGCCCGACGACCTTGACGTTGTCGTCTTCGGTCGGCACGGGCTCGGGCTCGATGGCCGGGGCCGCTTCGGCGACTTCCGGCAGCGCCGGCGCCTCGCCGAGATCGAGGTCGATCAGGTCGAGCGACAGGTCCGGCATCGCGGCCGCGTCGCTGGGCAGTTCGGCCAGCGGCAGCGGCTGCGTGGCCTGCGGGTCGAAGCCGTCGTCGGCCGGCGCGGCGATGTCCAGGTCGAGGTCGGCAACCGAGGGCACGGCGGCGGGCTCGGCGGCCGGAGCCGCGTCGAGCGCCCCCAGGTTCAGCTCGAACGACACCTCGGGCGGCGCCTCGCCCGCGCTCAGGCGCTGCGCGGCAGCCTTGATGCCGGCGGCGCTGCGCGCCGCGTCGCGGCGCGCGGCGATGTCCTCGACCCAGCCCGACAGCTCGCCGAACACCGACTGGGTGAACGCGATCAGCGCCGGCTCGGCGGCGCGGCTCTCGGCCAGTTGCGTGTTGTAGATCTGCTCGCAGGCCCAGGCGGCTTCGCCGAACTCCTTCAGCCCGACCATGCGCGAGCTGCCCTTGAGCGTGTGGAAGGCGCGCCGCACCGTGGTCGTCAACGCCACGTCGGACGGCGCCTGCGCCAGCCCCTCGGTCGCGCCGCGGGCGTCGGCGATCACCTCGCGCGCTTCCTCGAGGAAGACCTCGCGCATCTCGTCGTCTTCGGCCAGCTCGGACTCGACGGCCGGCAGGCTGGGCGGCAGCGGCGCGGCGCGCAGCTCGGCGATCTCGGGCTCCAGGCCCATCGGCTCGGAGCTGCTGTGCACGAAGTCGACCAGCATGTCGGTCAGCTCGCCGCGCACCGAGGCCACGCCCTCGCGGTCGTCGGCGTCGGCGGCGCGCGCCAGCGCCTCGCGTGTGCGGTCCACGGTGTCGGCCAGGCTGTCCTGGTCGGCCATGTGCGCCTCGTGCGACAGGCGTTCGAGGTCGCGCGCGACCTCGGCCACCGGCACCTCGGGGTTGTCGGCGGCCATCGCCAGGTTCTGCGCCTGCTCGATCAGGCGCGGCTCCACCGGCGGCACGCTGCCCGCGTGGCGCGTGCTCGGGCCGCGGCCCATCACCGGGTCCAGCGTGCCGCTGCGCGGGTCGAACACGAACAGCGACTTGGCCATCTGCGGCTGCACGCTGAGCATGTCGATCAGGAAGCCGAGCGCGCCGAGGTTGCCGGCGATGCGGTCGAACAGGCCGGTCTGCGCGACGCGCGCCGGGTCGACCTCGGTCTGGATCAGGCCCTCGATCTCGTCGCGCATGCGCAGCAGCGCGGCGGTGGCCTGCTCGACGCCCAGCACCGACAGCACGCCGCGCATCGCGCCGAGCTGGTTGGGCACCGGGATCAGCACCTCGCGTCCGGCGGGGTTGCGGAAGAACTGGTCGATCGCCTTCTCGGTCTCGGCCAGCGAGGCGCGCAACTCCTGCACCACGCTGCCCATGGTCTGGCGGTCGGAGACGCGGCGGTACAGCTCCTCCATCCACGGCTCGAGCGGCTCGGGGCTGCGCCCGTCGCGCACCGAGCCGAGCCGGTCGGCCAGCCGGCGCACGCGCTCGGCCTGCTCGGGGTTGTCGAAATCGGAGTCTTCCAGCGCCGCCTCGACGTACAGCAGGCTGGTGGCCACTTCCATCGCGAGCTGCGGCTCGGGCGCTGCGCCTTTCTGCAGCGTCTGCGCCACCGCCATCTGCAGCTCGGCGGCGAAGGCCTCGCCGAGCGGGAACAGGCGCTTGAGCGAATCGCCGACCAGCGCGAACTGCTCGTTCAGGCCCGACAGGCGATGCAGCTCGCCGCCGGCCACGCCCTGCCACGATTCCTTCGCGGCGGCGACACGCTTGCGCGCCTGCACGACCACCGCCGGGTCGAAGCGGCCCAGCGTGCTGGCCTGGTAGTCGACCGGCACGTGGTGCGCCAGCGCATAGGCCTGGCGCACCGCGGCCAGGCGCGGCGCGCGCTTGCCGTCGCCGGGGGACTCGGCCTGCGCGCAGAAGAACAGCAGGTCCTGAGCGAGCCGCTCGGAGACCTCGTTCTGGCCGCGTTCGAGCACGCGGTACTGCGCCAGCAGGCGCGAGGCGACGCGCTTGCTGAACACGTCGAAGCCGAGCAGGCCCTGCGCCTGCGCCTCGAACACCGCCGAGGCGAGCTTCCACAGCGTCGCCACCTGCGGGTCGGCCGCGGCCGCGCCCAGGCCGGCGCAGCCCTCGCTCATGCGCGCGGCGGCCAGCACCGGCTGCGGCGTGCGCATGATGCCCAGCAGGTGGCCTTCCATCGCGGTGCGCGTCGCGTCGTCGAGCGCGCGCGGCGGCACGCCGGGGTCGGAGGCGATCTCGCGCCAGCGCCAGTCGACGTTCCACAAATCGGCCGGGTGGATGCGCTCGGCGCCGGCGGCTTCCTGCACGGCGCGGTACTGAGGGAACAGCGCCAGCGCCGACACCGGCTTGCCGGCCAGCAGCCGCGCCAGGTAGTCGAGCAGCGCGAACGAGGCGTGCTCCACCTGCTCGACCACCTGCGGCGTCAGCTTGTGCGGCTTGGCGACGAACTTCTGCACCAGCGACTCGCTGGCGCGCAGCACCAGCGCGGCGTCGGGCAGGCCCACCAGCTCGAGCGCGCCGGCGCCCTGGTGGATGGCGCTGCGCGCGCTGCGCAGCACGGCCGGGTCGACGGTGTCGACATCGGAGCCGCCGACGGCCTCGGCCTCCTTCAGGCAGCGGCGCAGCGACTTGTGCGCCGCCTCCAGCGTGCGGCGCAGCTCTTCCTGCACCCAGGCCAGGGCGCTCAGGTCATCGGCGGGTGCGCCCCGCGTCGTGGCATTCGGGGCGGTTCGCGTGTCCATGCGGTGCTCGGGTCTCAGGCGGGGCGGGTCACTCGATCTTGAATCGGGCGACGGACTGCTTCAGTTCCTCGGCGGTGCGCGACAGCTCGCGCACCATCGCGGCGGTCGAGCGCGTGCCCTCGCCGGTCTGCTCGGTCACCGCGAAGATGTGCTGGATGTTCGAGGCCACCACGTTGGCCGAACGCGCCTCTTCCTGCGCCTGGTTGGAGATCTGCGCGATCAGGTCGGACAGCTCGCGCGACACGCGGTCGATCTCGCCCAGCGCGGTGCCGGCGGCGTCGGACAGGCGGGCGTTCTCGACCACGCCCTGCGTGCTGCGCTCCATCGCGCCCACGGCGTCCTGCGTGTCGGTCTGAATGGTCTTGACCAGCGCGGCGATCTGGCGCGTCGCGTCGGCCGAGCGTTCGGCCAGGCGCTGCACTTCCTCCGCCACGACGGAGAAGCCGCGTCCCGCCTCGCCGGCCGAGGCCGCCTGGATGGCGGCGTTCAGCGCCAGCACGTTGGTCTGCTCGGTGATGTCCGAGATCAGCTCGGTGATTTCGCCGATCTCCTGCGACGACTCGCCCAGGCGCTTGATGCGCTTGGAGGTCTCCTGGATCTGGTCGCGCAGCATGTTCATGCCGCCGATGGTGTTCTGCACCGCGCGCAGGCCCTGCTCGGCGGCGTCGCGCGACTGGCGCGCCACCTGGGCGGTTTCCTGCGCCTTGCCCGACACGTCGTTGATCCGGCCGGCCATCTGCAGCACCGACTCGCCGGTGTCGCGGATCTCGCGAAGCTGCTCGGTGGAGGCGGCGAGCAGCTCGGTCGAGGTGGCTTCCACCTGCTGCGTGGTCTCGGTCACGCGCGTCACCGTGCCCTGCACCTGCGACACCAGCGAGCGCAGTTCCTCCACGGTGTAGTTCACCGAGTCGGCGATGGCGCCGGTGATGTCCTCGGTCACCGTGGCCTGCTGCGTCAGGTCGCCTTCGGCCACCGTCTGCAGTTCGTTCATCAGCCGCAGAATCGCCGCCTGGTTGGCGTCGTTGACGCGCTTGGCCTCCTGCTCCTGGCGCTCGGCCTCCAGGCGCTGCGTCTCGGCGAGCTGGGCGCGCTGCGCCTGGTCGCGCACGTACAGGCGCAGGAAGCCGACGCCGCCGACGACGATCATCGCGGCGAACAGCAGCAGCGCGAGGAAGCTGCCGAAACCGAAGCCGGTCTGCCGCGCCAGCGCCTCCTGCACGCCTTCCAGGCCGGTGCGCAGCGGTTCGCTGTCGCCGATGATCGAGACCTGCGCCTCGCGCGCCGACACCAGGCCCTGCAGGTTGCCCAGGATGGCGCCGGCCTGCGTGCGCGTCTCTTCGTACTGCTTGAGCAGCGCGGTCAGGCGTTCCTTGGTCTGCGCGTCCTTCGTGGCGGGCAGGCGCAGTTCCTGGCTGCCTTCGAGCAGCCCGGTGGCGATCTCGCGGAACGAGTTCAGGTCCTTGCCGAGCAGGAACACCGCCTCGGGCGACACGCCTTCCATCGTCAGGAATTCGTTGGCCGACTTGCCGATGCGCTGCGTCAGCATCACGAGCTGGCCGACCGCCGACAGCTCGGCCGGAGAGGCGTCCTGCTGCAGCTTCAGCGAGGAGACGGTCTCGGCGATCTCGAGCAGGTCGGACGACTGGCGGTTGATGCTGCGCAGCGCCTGGCCGACCTGGGTCAGGATCTTCTGCTGCGCCAGCACGGTGGTGGCGTTCTTCTCGGCGCGGTCGACCAGCGGCAGCAGCGGGTCGAGCAGGCCCTGCACGTCGGCCGGCGCGGCGGCCAGCGCGCCTTCGCCGGTCTTCAGCTCGCGCACGGTGCGCGCCAGCACGTCGGAGCTCTCCTTCACTTCCGGGAAGGCCTGCGGGCTGCCGATCAGCGCCTGCGACACCGACTTCGCGAGCCGCTGCGACTGCATCAGCGCCTGGCCGGTGGCGCCCACCTGGGCCGAGCCCTTGCTGGCCGAACTCAGCGAGAGGATGGTGGTCGCGATCACGCCGATCACGCCCAGCAGCACCAGGCCGCCGAGGATGCGCTGCTGCTCGCCGACCGGGCGCCCGCCGATCACCGGCAGGCCGCCCGCCGCCGCGGCCAGGGTCTCGGGACCGGAGGCGCCGCGCGACTCGGCCAGCTCGGCGTATTCCGACGGCGCGGCCTCGGTGATGATGGAGCTGTCCATCTGCGCGGTCGGCTGGTGCAGCGCGCCGACGTCCAGCGCCACCGTGCCGCCCGCGCCGGGCAGGGGCAGGTCGTCGCGGCCGGGCTCGTCGAAGCGATCCTGCTCGAGCGTGTCCAGGTCGGCGCCGTCCTTGCGCCCCCCCAATCCCTTGATCTTGTTCAGGAAGCTCATGGTTTCCTCGTGTGCTTCTGGTTGAGCGGTTGAGCGGGTCAGCCGACGATCTTCAGAAATGCCTCGTCGCCGGCCAGGGCGGCGAGACTCAGTTCCTGCCAGGTGCGCCCGGCGGCATCGCGGAAGCGCGCGCCGACGAAGGCCGGCCGCGGCGCGGCGTCGGCGGCCTCGCGCACGAGCTGGTCTTCGCCACGCAGGCCCGCGAGGCGGTCGACCAGCAGCACGCAGTTCAGGTCGAGCGCCTGGTTGAAGCCGACCAGTTGCGCCTGCTGCGCCACCGGCTCGGCCGCCTTGACGCCCAGGAAGCCGGCCAGGTCGACCACGCCGTGCAGGTGGCCGCGCAGGTTGGCCACGCCCATGAACCAGCGGTGGGTGTGCGGCACGGGCACCAGCGGCGCCATCGCGAAGATCTCGCCGGCCTCGCGCAGCGGGAACAGCAGGCCGTGGCCGGCCACCTCGACGGCCAGCCACGAGCTGCCGCGCTGCTGCGTGCGCGCCGCCTGCAGCCGCTCGGCGAGCCGGCTTTGCAATTCGCGCAGGGCTTCCTTCTTGGCCATGGAGTCGCTGTGGTCGTCGAGTCGTCAGTCGAAGGCGCGGATCTTGGAGACCAGCTCGTCCGGATCGACCGGCTTGACGATGTAGTCGCGCGCGCCCTGGCGCATGCCCCAGACCTTGTCGGTCTCCTGGTTCTTGCTGGTGCACATGATCACGGGCACGTCGGTGAAGCGCGCGTCGCGCGTGATCGCGCGGGTGAGCTGGAAGCCGTTCAGGCCGGGCATCACCACGTCCATCAGGATCAGGTCGGGCTTCTCCTCGCCGAGGCGGCGCATCGCCTCCTCGCCGTTCTCGGCGGTGCGCACGGCGTAGCCGCGCTTGGTCAGCAGCTCGGAGAGGTGGTGCAGCTCGGTCTTGGAGTCGTCGACCAGCAGGATCTTCTGGATCGGCATGGGAATTCCAGTTCGTGACAAAAATGGATCATGCGCCACGGCGGTGTTGCGCCACCGCCTGCAGGAGCTGATCTTTCGTGAACGGTTTGGTGAGATAGTCTTCCGATCCGACCATCCGGCCGCGCGCCTTGTCGAACAGGCCGTCCTTGGACGACAGCATGATCACCGGCACCGAGGCGAAGCGCGCGTTGCGCTTGATGATCGCGCAGGTCTGGTAGCCGTCCAGGCGCGGCATCAGGATGTCGCAGAAGATCAGGTCGGGGTCGTGGTCGTTGACCTTGGACAGCGCGTCGAAGCCGTCCTCGGCGAGCAGCACCTCGTGCCCGCCCTGCTTCAGGAAGATCTCCGCGCTGCGGCGGATGGTGTTGCTGTCGTCGATGACCAGCACCTTGATGCCTGCGCCAGCGGCGGGGGCTTGATTGCTCACCGAGCGTTCTCCTCGTCGACAAGAGCGGACACGCGACGCGGCCTTCGTCGGGCCGGCGGCGGCGTCAGACCTGCACCATCTCGAAGTCTTCCTTGCGCGCGCCGCACTCCGGGCAGGTCCAGTTCATAGGCACCTGTTCCCACGGCGTGCCCGGCGCGATGCCGTGCTCCGGATCCCCGGCCGCCTCGTCATAGATCCATCCGCAGATGAGGCACATCCAGGTTCGGGGTTCGCTCACGACGCGCCTTCGCCTTCACTACAATGCAATGGAACCGGATTGTAGCCACGCGATTTGACAAAAAATCAAGGCCGCGTAGGCACATACGCAACTTTCTTCACGTTCGTCTGTAAGTTCGCCGAAGCCCTTTCCGAGCCGATTCCGGCGCACGCAGACCCCCGCCATGAGCCCAGACACCTCCCCCGACACCGCCGGCGGCGAAACGCCGCAGGAGCAGCCGCCGCCGGCCTGCGTGATGAGCTTCAACGCCAGTGACCCCAGCGGCGCCGGCGGCCTGGCCGGCGACGTGGCCACCATCGCCGCGATGGGCGCCCACGCGCTGCCGGTGGTCACCACCATCGTGATGCGCGACACCGCCGAGGTCTTCGACCAGCACGTGATCGACGCCGACGTGGTGGCCGAGCAGGCGCGCAGCATCCTGGAAGACGTGACCATCTCGGGCTGGAAGGTCGGCTTCCTCGGCTCGGCCGAGGGCGTCAGCGCGGTCGCCGAGATCCTCTCCGACTACCCCGACGTGCCGCTGGTGGCCTACCTGCCCGGCCTGTCGTGGCTGGAGGAAGACGCGCAGCAGGCCTACCTCGACGCCTTCCGCGAGCTGGTGCTGCCGCAGACCGAGGTGCTGGTGGGCAGCCACCAGGCGCTCACCGACTTCCTGCTGCCCGAGTGGGAAAACGAACGCCCGGCCTCGCCGCGCGAGCTGGCGGTGGCGGCGGCCGGGCACGGCGCGAGCTACGTGCTGGTCACCAGCGTGGTGCTGCCGGCGGGCAAGGCCGGCGCCGACCAGTTCCTCGACAACGTGCTGGCCTCGGCGCAGGGCGCGATCACCGGCGAGAAGTTCGAGCGCTTCGAGGTCGCCTTCGTCGGCGCGGGCGACACGCTGGCCGCCGCGCTGGCCGCGCTGCTGGCCTCGGGCGCCGAGCTGCACGCGGCGGTCGGCGAGGCGCTGACCTTCCTCGACCAGTCGCTCGACGCGGGCTTCCGCCCCGGCATGGGCAACGTGGTGCCCGACCGCTTCTTCTGGGCCCTGCCGGGCCCCGAGGAGGGCGAGGAAGGCGAACCGCCGGCCGAAGACGCCGGCAACGACAACCAGAGCCCCAAGGGCCCGCGCCATGTCCACTGATCCCCAAAGCAACGCCGGGCTGTTCGAGCGCGCCCAGCGTGTCATCCCCGGCGGCGTCAACTCGCCGGTGCGCGCCTTCCGCGCCGTGGGCGGCACGCCGCGCTTCATCGCGCGCGCGCAAGGCCCCTACATGTTCGACGCCGAGGGCAGGCGCTACATCGACTACATCGGCTCCTGGGGCCCGATGATCCTCGGCCACGGCCACCCGGCGGTGCTGGAGGCGGTGCGCAAGGCGGTGGCCGACGGCCTGTCGTTCGGCGCGCCGACCGAGCGCGAGATCGAACTGGCCGAGGAGATCCTGTCGCTGGTGCCCAGCATGGAGCAGATCCGCCTCGTCAGCTCGGGCACCGAGGCGGCGATGAGCGCGCTGCGCCTGGCGCGCGGCGCCACCGGGCGCAGCAGGATCGTCAAGTTCGAGGGCTGCTACCACGGCCATGCCGACGCGCTGCTGGTCAAGGCCGGCTCGGGCCTGGCGACCTTCGGCCACCCCACCAGCGCCGGCGTGCCGGCCGAGGTGGTGCAGCACACGCTGGTGCTGGAGTACAACAACCTGGCGCAGATCGAGGAGGCCTTCGCGCTGCACGGGCCGCAGATCGCCTGCGTGATGCTCGAGCCGATCGCCGGCAACATGAACTTCGTGCGCGCCAGCGTGCCCTTCGTCACCCGGCTGCGCGAGCTGTGCACGCGACACGGCGCGCTGCTGGTGTTCGACGAGGTGATGACCGGGTTCCGCGTCGCGCTGGGCAGCGCGCAGAGCCTGTACGCCAAGGCGATCCCGGGCTTCGCGCCGGACCTGAGCGTGTTCGGCAAGGTGATCGGCGGCGGCATGCCGCTGGCGGCCTTCGGCGGCAGGCGCGCGGTGATGGAGCAGCTCGCGCCGCTCGGGCCGGTCTACCAGGCCGGCACGCTGTCGGGCAACCCGGTGGCCACCGCCTGCGGGCTGGCCACGCTGCGCGAGATCCGCAAGCCGGGCTTCCACGACGCGCTGGCGGCGAAGACCAGGGCGCTGCTCGACGGCCTGCTGGCCGCGGCGCGCGAGGCCGACGTGGCGATGACGGGCGACTGCGAAGGCGGCATGTTCGGCTTCTTCTTCGCCGAGAGCCTGCCGCAGAACTATCCGGCCGTGCTGGCGACCGACAAGGAGCGCTTCAACGCCTTCTTCCACGCCATGCTGGAGGCGGGCGTGTACTTCGCGCCCGCGCTGTACGAGGCGAGCTTCATGAGCGCGGCCCACGGCGACGACGACATCGCCGCGACCATCGAAGCCGCGCGCCGCGCGCTGCGGCACTGACACCATGCACATCCACATCCTCGGCATCTGCGGCACCTTCATGGGTGGCCTGGCGGCGCTGGCGCGCGAGGCCGGCCACCGCGTCACCGGCTGCGACGCGAACGTCTACCCGCCGATGAGCGACCAGCTGCGCTCGCTCGGCATCGAGCTGATCGAAGGCTGGGACGCGAAGCAGATCGAGTTGAAGCCCGACCTGTTCGTGGTCGGCAACGTGGTGACGCGCGGCAATGCGCTGATGGAGGCGATCCTCGACGCGGGAGCGCCCTACACCAGCGGCCCGCAGTGGCTGGCCGACCACGTGCTGCAGGGCCGCCACGTGCTGGCGGTGGCCGGCACGCACGGCAAGACCACCACCACCTCGATGCTGGCCTGGATCCTCGAGCACGCCGGGCTGCAGCCCGGTTTCCTGGTCGGCGGCGTGCCGCTGAACTTCGGCGTCTCCGCACGGCTCGGGAGCGTGACAGCCGCCGCGGGCGGTGGCTGGGGCGCGCCCTTCGTGATCGAGGCCGACGAGTACGACACCGCCTTCTTCGACAAGCGCAGCAAGTTCGTGCACTACCGGCCGCGCACCGCGATCCTCAACAACCTCGAGTTCGACCACGCCGACATCTTCGACGACCTCGCGGCGATCGAGCGCCAGTTCCACCACCTGGTGCGCACCGTGCCGGGCCGCGGCCGGCTGGTGGTCAACGCGCGCGAGGACAGCCTGCAGCGCGTGCTGGCGATGGGCTGCTGGAGCGAGGTGCTGCGCTTCGGCGCGCGCCGCGAGGAGCCCGGCGCGCTGCGCGCGCGCGGCGAGCCGCACGCCTTCGACGTGCTGCGCGGCAGCCTGAAGGTGGCGCGCGTCGAGTGGGGGTTGCTCGGCGAGCACAACCAGCTCAACGCGCTGGCGGCGATCGCCGCGGCCGAGCACGCCGGCGTGGCGCCCGAGGTGTCGGCGCGCGCGCTGGCGGGCTTCGAGAACGTGCGGCGGCGCCTGGAACTGCGCGGCGAGGCCGGCGGCGTCAAGGTCTACGACGACTTCGCGCACCACCCGACCGCGATGCGCACCACCGTCAACGGGCTGCGCCGCAAGGTCGGCAACGAGCGCATCCTCGCCGCCTTCGAGCCGCGCTCCAACACGATGAAGCTCGGCACGATGAAGGCGCAACTGCCGTGGTCGCTGGAAGAGGCCGACCTCGCCTTCTGCCACGGCGGCGGCCTGGGCTGGGACGCGAAGGAGGCGCTGGCGCCGATGGGCGCGCAGGCCGTGGTGTGCGACGCCATCGACCCGCTCGTCGAGCGCATCGTCGCCGCGGCGCGGCCGGGCGACCACGTGCTGTGCATGAGCAACGGCGGCTTCGGCGGCATCCACGCGAAGCTGCTCGCGGCCCTGGCCGCGCGCGCGGGCTGAGAAGGCGCGGCGCGCGCGTCGGCGCGCCGCGACGCCGGCGTGCATCGTGCACGAACGCGGCGAACAAGGGGGTGCCTCGCCGCCCCCGCACGCCCAGCATCACCGATGACGAGGGTGCCCGCGCGGCGCGCGCACCCGGCTGTCGCGGGAGACTCCGAGAATGATTCATCAGGGTGCGCTCGCACCCGGCGTGCGCATCGCCGACCTGCGGATCGAAGCCTGCATCGCCGCGTCGCCGCTGGGCTTCGAGTACCTGGCCCGCGCGGACGGCGACGGCGCGCCCTGCCGCCTGCTGGAATACCTGCCGGCCGGGCTGGCCGAGCGGCGCGGCCTGCAGGTGAGCGTTCGCTCCGGCGCCGCCGCGGTCTTCGACGTCGGCCGGCGCGCCTTCCAGCTCGACGCCGACCGCTTCTCGCTGCGCCGCGACGACGCGCTCGCGGTGGTACAGCGCCTGCTCGTCGAGCACGGCACCGCCTATCTGCAGATGCCCTGGCACGACGGCCCCACGCTGGCCGACGAGTACCGCGCCGGCCGCGAGGCCGAGCCCGACGATGTGCGCCGCTGGCTGGTCTCGCTCGGCCGGGCGCTGGGGCGGCTGCACCGCGGCGGCATGGTGCACGGCGCGGTGTCGGCCGTACGCGTGCGCCGCCGCGCCGACGGCCGCGTCGTGCTCGGCGCGCCGGAATCGGCGCGCTGGGCGCTGGCCGCCTCGCTGCCGGGGCTGATCGACGCCACCGACCCCTCGCTCGCGCCCGAGCAGTTGCTCGACCCGATACAGCGCGCCCGGGCGCTGGGCCCCTGGACCGACGTGTACGGCCTGGCGACGATCGCGCACCTGGCGATCGCCGGCGAGTTGCCGCCGCCGGCGCACGACTGGCGCTCGGCGCTGGCGCGGCCCTCGCTGGCGCGCTTCGCCGGCGAGCGCTGGAGCGCCGCGATGCTGGTGGCGATCGACCGCGCGCTGTCGCCCGACCCGGCCTCGCGGCCGCGAACGATGGACGACTTCCTCGCCGCGATGGGCCTGCTCGAACGCCAGGCGCCGCCGCGCGCGGAGGCGACCGAGGCGAGCGCGCCGCCGGCCGTGCCCGAGCAGGCGCCGCGAGCGACGCCCACCCAGTCCTGGCACGGCAGCAGCCCGCGCTGGCGCTGGGCCGTGGCGCTGCTGTTCTCGGCGCTGGCCGCGCTGGCGATCTGGGCCGCGCTGCGCCCCGGCGCCGCCGCGGCGCGCGGCGACGTTCAGCGCCCTAGCGAGATGCCGGTGTCGGAGGCGGTGCGCAACAGCGGGTGATCGAGCGGCACGTTGCGGCTGCGCCCGGCCACCTCGGCCAGCGGCACGCTCTCGATGCGCTCGCCCTGGCACACCACCACGCGGTTGAACCGGCGCGCGGCCACCAGTTGCGCGGCGGCGTGGCCGTACTGCGTGGCGAGCACGCGGTCGAAGGGCGTCGGCGGCCCGCCGCGCTGCACGTGGCCGAGGATGGTGGTGCGCACCTCGCAATCGACCCGCGTTTCGAGCTGCGCGCGCAGCGCGTCGCCCACGCCACCCAGGCGCACCGGCTCGGGCGAATCCGCGATGCGCTCCTTCACCGTGACGGCGCCGCCCTCGGGCAGCGCGCCCTCGGCCACGCACACCAGCGTGTAGCGCTGGCGCGCCTCGCGCTCGCGGCACACACGCGCCACCTCGTCGATCCGGTACGGCAGCTCGGGGATCAGGATCACGTCGGCGCCGCCGGCCAGCCCGGCATGCAGCGCGATCCAGCCGGCCCAGCGGCCCATGGTCTCGAGGATCATCACACGGCCGTGGCTCTGGCCGGTGGTCTGCAAACGGTCGAGCGCCTCGGTGACGATGGCCACCGCGGTGTCGAAGCCGAAGCTGCGGTCGGTGTGGGCGATGTCGTTGTCGATCGTCTTGGGGCAGCCGACGATGGGCACGCCGCGCTCTGCGAGCCGCTGGGCGATCGCCATGCTGCCGTCGCCGCCGATCACGACGATCGCGTCCAGCCCCAGTTCGCGCACGTAGTCCAGCACACGATCGGACACGTCGGCGCCGCCAGCGCCGAAGTAGCCGAACGGATCGGCCTTGTTGTGCGTGCCCAGGATGGTGCCGCCGACGGCCATGATGCCGGCCACGGAACGCAGGTCGAGCGGCCGCACGCGGCGCTCGATCAGGCCGAGAAAACCCTGCTCGATGCCGACCAGCTCGGCGCCGGCGGTCTTGATCAGCGACTTCGCCACCGCCCGGATCACCGCGTTCAGGCCGGGGCAGTCGCCGCCGCCGGTCAGGATGCCCACGCGCATCGTTGCTCTCCTCGTTGTCGTGCGCGGGCAGTGTATGCGGCAGACTGCGGGGCATGACGACGCACCTGCTGTACCTGCACGGCTTTCGCTCCTCGCCGCAATCGGCCAAGGCGCGGCGCATGGCCGCGTGGGTGCATGAGCACCGGCCCGACGTGCACTGGTGGTGCCCGCAACTGCCGCCCTCGCCGCGCGAGGCGATGGCGCTGCTTCTGCACGGCAGCGCCGGCTGGCCGCGCGAGCGCATGGCGCTGGTCGGCAGCTCGCTGGGCGGCTTCTACGCCACCGCGCTGGCCGAGCGGCTGGGCTGCCCGGCGGTGCTGCTCAACCCGGCGGTGGATCCGGCGCGCGACCTGGCGAAGCACATCGGCGAGCAGACCGCCTGGCACGCGCCCGAGGAGCGCTTCTTCTTCCGCCCCGAGTTCGTCGACGAGCTGCGCGCGCTGGCGCCGGCGGCGATCACACGGCCCGAACGCTACTTCGCGGTGATCGCCCGTGGCGACGAGGTGCTGGACTGGCGCGAGATGGCCGCGCGCTACGCCGGCTGCCGCATCGAGCTGCTCGCCGGCGGCGACCACGCGCTGTCGGACTTCGAGGATCACCTCGCGGCGATCGTCGCCTTCCTCGGCCTGGTCAACCCGGCGAGTTCCAGGTGACGATGGTCCAGATCACGCGGCCCCAGATCTCGAAGTTGAACCAGAACAGCGCGATCAGGATGGTGAAGTGGCGCAGCCGCTTGCCGAGCTCGGCGAAGCGGTCGTCGTCGCGCAGCACGTACATCAGGAAGGTGAAGGCCCAGCCGGTGGCGAAGATGCCGGCCAGCACGCCCATGACCCAGCGAAAGATCAGCATCACAGCACCATCGCCATGCGTTCGAGCAGCAGCACGGCGAAGAAGCCGAGCGCCGCGATCACCGTCCACTTGACGATCACCAGGCCGCGCCGCCGCCACGCGACATCGCGCGTGCCGATGTACATCGCGAAGCACAGCAGCCCGGCGACGAGCAGCAGCAGGACGATCCAGCGGAAGATCAGCATGCCGGCCCTTCCCTTACCAGGCCGGCGCGAGCTCGGACAATCCGCGCGGCAGGCGGGAGGGGTCGTCGATCGTGACGATGTCGTAGGCCTCGGGGTCGGCCATCAGCTTGCGCAGCAGCTTGTTGTTCAGCGCATGGCCCGACTTGAAGGCGCTGTAGGCGGCCAGCAGCGGGCGGCCGGCCATCGCCATGTCGCCGATCGCGTCGAGGATCTTGTGCTTGACGAACTCGTCGTCGTAGCGCAGCCCCTCGGCATTGAGCACCTTCGATTCGTCGACCACGATCACGTTGTCCATGCTGCCGCCCAGGCCCAGGCCGCGGGCGCGCATCATGTCGACGTCCTTGCTGAAGCCGAAGGTGCGGGCGCGCGCGATCTCGCGCTTGTAGTTGCCCGAGCCCATGTCGAAGGTGACGCGCTGGCCGGTCTGGTCGACCGCCGGGTGGTGGAACTCGATCTCGAAGCTCAGCTTGTAGCCCTCGAAGGGCTCGAGCCGCGCCCACATCAGCCGCGCGCCCTCGCCTTCGCGCAGTTCCACCGGCCTCTTGACGCGGATGAAGCGCTTGGGCGCGTCCTGCAATTCGATGCCGGCGCTTTGCAGCAGGTAGACGAAGGACGCGGCCGAGCCGTCGAGGATGGGCACCTCCTCGGCGGTGAGGTCGATGACGAGGTTGTCCAGCCCCAGGCCGGCGCAGGCCGACAGCAGGTGCTCGACCGTCTTGACCTTGGGCGCGCCCGGGTCGCCGCCGGGCGAGAGCGTGGTGGCCATGCGCGTGTCGCTGACCACCTCGGCCGACAGCGCAATCGCCACCGGCTGCGGCAGGTCGACACGGCGGAACACGATGCCGTGGTCGGGCGGCGCGGGGCGCAGCGTCAGCTCGACGCGCTGCCCGCCGTGCACGCCCACGCCGACGGCGCGCGTCATCGACTTGAGGGTGCGTTGCTGCAGCATGGCCGGGATTGTCCCCGATCGCGGCAAGACGCGCCGCCCCCACCGTTCGGGCCAAGCGACCGCCGCGGATCCGGCTCCGCCGGGCCGCTGGGGCGCCCCCTTCGAGGGGGAGCGCCGTCAGGCGCTCCGGGGATGGTCGATCAATCCGCCTGTTTTCTGAGGAAGGCGGGGATCTCGATCTCGTCCATGCCGTGGCTGGCCAGCGCGTCGACCTTGGCGGCCGCGGTGCGGCCGTTGCGCCACACGCTGGGCGTGTTCAGCGCGGTGTAGTCGTGCGCCGGCGGCGTGCTCTGCACCGGCGTGGTCAGCACCGGGATGTTGTCGGTGCCGGTGCGCTGCGCCGGCGCGCTGTGCACCACCTGGATCGGCGCGGCCTGCTGGCGCTTCACGGGCGACAGGCCGGTGGCGATCACCGTCACGCGGAGCTGGTCGCCCAGCGAGTCGTCGTAGGCCGCGCCGAAGATCACGTGGGCGTCTTCCGCGGCGTAGCGGCGGATCGTGTTCATCGCGTTCTTGCTCTCCGACAGCTTGAGGCTGCCGCGGCTGGCCGCGATCAGCACCAGCACGCCGCGCGCGCCCGAGAGGTCGATGCCTTCGAGCAGCGGGCAGGCCACCGCGCCCTCGGCGGCCTTGTTGGCGCGGTCCGGGCCGGTCGCGATCGCGGTGCCCATCATCGCCTTGCCGGGCTCGCTCATCACCGTCTTCACGTCCTCGAAGTCGACGTTGATCGACGCGTCGATGTGGATGATGTCGGCGATGCCGCCCACGGCGTTCTTCAGCACGTCGTTGGCCTGCTTGAAGGCCTGGTCCTGCGAGATGTCGTCGCCGAGCACCTCGAGCAGGCGCTCGTTGAGGATGACGATCAGCGAGTCGACGTTCGCCTCCAGCTCCTGCAGCCCGGCCTCGGCCTGCTTCATGCGGCGCCCGCCTTCGAACTCGAACGGCTTGGTCACGACGCCGACCGTCAGGATGCCCATCTCCTTGGCGATGCGCGCGATCACCGGCGCCGCGCCGGTGCCCGTGCCGCCGCCCATGCCGGCGGTCAGGAAGATCAGGTTCGCACCCGCGATCGCGTCGCGGATGCGGCCCTCGGCCTCCTCGGCCGCGGCCTGGCCGGCGGCCGGCTTGGAGCCCGCGCCCAGGCCGGTCGAGCCGAGCTGGATCAGCGCCTGGGCATTGGAGCGGTTGAGCGCCTGTGCGTCGGTGTTGGCGCAGATGAACTCCACGCCTTGTACGCCTTCGGCGATCATGTGCTCGACGGCGTTGCCGCCGCCGCCGCCGACGCCGATGACCTTGATCTTGGTGCCGAGGTCGAACTCTTCGATCATTTCGATGGGCATGGTGTATCTCCGTTTCCGTCTTGCAGTTGCCGTGTGGTGAGGTGCTTGCTTCTGGCTGCGCCGAGGCGCCGTTCTCGTTGTTCCGGTCTTCGCCGGATCGCTTGAATCGGGATGAAAGGGGGATCGTGGTTGTTCATGCGCCGCCCTTTCTTCAGAAGTTGCCGAGGAACCATTCCTTGGCGCGGCCGAACAGGGTCTGCACCGAGCCGGCCTGCTGCGCCGCGCGCTGGCCGCGCGTGCGCGCCAGGCGCGCCTCTTCGAGCAGGCCCATCACGGTGGCCGAGCGCGGGTTGGCGATCATGTCGGCCAGCGGGCCGCGGTAGGTCGGCACGCCCTTGCGCACCGGCTTCAGGAAGATGTCCTCGCCGAGCTCGACCATGCCCGGCATCACCGCCGCGCCGCCGGTGATGACGATGCCGGAGGACAGCAGTTCTTCGCAGCCGCTGTCGCGGATCACCTGGTGCACCAGCGAGTAGATCTCCTCGACGCGCGGCTCGATCACGCCGGCCAGCGCCTGGCGGCTGAGCATGCGCGGCGCGCGGTCGCCCAGGCCCGGCACCTCCAGGCTGTCGGCCGGGTCGGCGATCAATTGCTTGGCGACGCCGTACTCGATCTTGATCTCCTCGGCGTCCTTGGTCGGCGTGCGCAGCGCCATCGCGATGTCGCTGGTGATCAGGTCGCCGGCGATCGGGATCACCGCGGTGTGGCGGATCGCGCCGTCGGTGAAGATCGCCACGTCGGTGGTGCCGGCGCCGATGTCGACGATCGCCACGCCGAGGTCCTTCTCGTCGTCGGTCAGCACCGAGTGGCTCGACGCGCTCGGGTTGAGCACGAGCTGTTCCACCTCCAGCCCGCAGCGGCGCACGCACTTGACGATGTTCTCGGCCGCGCTGCCGGCGCCGGTGACGATGTGCACCTTCACCTCCAGGCGCCCGCCGCTCATGCCGATCGGCTCCTTGACCTCGTGGCCGTCGATCACGAACTCCTGCGCCTGCACCAGCAGCAGCCGCTGGTCGTTCGGGATGTTGATCGCCTTGGCGGTCTCGACGACGCGCGCCACGTCGACCGGCGTGACCTCCTTGTCGCGCACGATCACCATGCCGGTGGAGTTCTGGCCGCGGATGTGGCTGCCGGTGATGCCGGTGTAGACGCGCGTGATCTTGCAGTCGGCCATCATCTCGGCCTCCTTCAAGGCCTGCTGGATCGACGCCACCGTCGCGTCGATGTTGACCACCACGCCGCGCTTCAGGCCGTGGCTGGGCGCGACGCCGAGCCCGGCGATGCGCAGTTCGCCGTCGCCCTGCACCTCGGCCACCACCGCCATCACCTTGGCGGTGCCGATGTCCAGCCCGACGATCAGGTCCTTGTATTCCTTGGCCATGCTCTATTTCCTCCCGGTGCCGGCGGCGGCGAGGCCGCCGGTGGTCACGCCCTTGAGCCGCACCGCGTATCCCTCGTTGTGGCGCAGGTCGGCGTGCACCAGCGGGCGCTGGTGCTGCGCGATCACCTGCGGCACGGTGGCCACGAAGCGCTCCAGGCGCGCCGCCAGTTCGTCGTCGCTGCCGCGCCCGATCTCGATCACCGCGCCGCCTTCCAGCTCGATGCTCACCGAGCCGCGCCCCGACATGTCGAGCTCGGCGATGCCCATCTGCAGCGGCGCCGTCAGCGGCCGCAGGCGCTGGTACAGGCCGAGCAGGCGCGCCGAGCTGCCCTCGGGCCCGCTGAGCAGCGGCAGTTCGTCGTCCTCGACGTCGCCGGGGTTGGCGTCGAACACCTCGCCGAAGGTGTTGACCAGCTTGTCCTCGCCCTCCTCGGTGGCCCACAGCGCCGCGGCGCGGTGTTCCTCCAGCCGCACCGCCAGGCGGTTCGGCCAGATGCGCTGCACCACCGCGTGGCGCACCCAGGGCACGGCCTCGAAGGCCTCGCGCGCGCTGCGCAGGTCGAGCGAGAAGAAGTTGCCCGCCAGGCGCGGCATCGCGGCGGCGCGGATGGTCGCGGCGCTGTTGCGCGCCACGTCGCCCTCGACGCGGATCGCGCGCAACGCGAACACCGGCTGGCGCGCCAGCCACAGCGCCGCCACCGCCGCGAGCGCCAGCGCGCCGAGCGCGGCGAACACCACGGCGCCGGCGTTCATCAGGCGCACGTCGGCCGGCACGCCGGCGGCGCGCTGCGGGGTGGCGGTCTTGCGGCGGGCCATGCGTCAGCCGTCCAGGGCGGCGCTGGCCGCGATGCGCAGGCACAACTGCTCGTAGCTCATGCCGGCGGCCTTGGCCGACATCGGCACCAGCGAGTGCGAGGTCATGCCGGGGCTGGTGTTCATCTCCAGCAGGTAGGGCCTGCGGTCGCTGGCGCGCACCATCAGGTCGGCGCGGCCCCAGCCGCGGCAGCCGAGCGCGCGGTAGGCCTCGACGACGATGCGCTGGATCTCGCGCTCCTCCGCTTCCGGCAGGCCGCTGGGCACGAGGTACTGCGTGACGTCGGTGAAGTACTTGTTCTGGTAGTCGTAGGCGCCCTCGGGCGCGACGATGCGGATCACCGGCAGCGCGCGCGCATGCTCGCCTTCACCCAGCACCGGGCAGGTCAGCTCGTCGCCCTCGATGAACTCCTCGCACAGCACGACTTCGTCGTAGTTCGCGGCGAGCGCCACCGCGTCCTGCATCTGCGAGTAACCCTTCACCTTCGTCACGCCGATCGACGAACCCTCGTGCGGCGGCTTGACGATCAGCGGCAGGCCCAGTTCGTCGGGCACCCGCACGACACGCTCGCGCGAGCGCGCATCGCGCGGCAGCGCCACGTACCTGGGCGTCGGCAGGCCCACGGCCTGCCACAGCCGCTTGGTCATCACCTTGTCGATCGCGATCGCCGAGGCCATCACGCCCGAGCCGGTGTAGGGAATGCGCAGCAGTTCGAGCGCGCCCTGCACCGTGCCGTCCTCGCCGTGGCGGCCGTGCAGCGCGATGAAGGCGCGCACGAAGCCGCCGCGCTTCAGCTCGGCCAGGTCGCGCTCGGCCGGGTCGAAGGCGTGCGCGTCCACGCCCTGCGACTGCAGCGCGGCCAGCACGCCGCCGCCGCTCATCAGCGAGATCTCGCGCTCGGCCGAGCTGCCGCCCATCAGCACGGCGACCTTGCCGAGGCTTTTGGGATCCACGGTCGTGTTCATGCGGCGGCTCCCAGCAGTTCCAGCACGTGCTGCGCGGTGTGGCCGATCGAGCCGGCACCCATCGTGATGACGACGTCGCCGTCCTTCGCCTGCGCGGCGATGGCCTGCGGCATCGCCACCACGTCGTCGACGAACACCGGATCGACGCGCCCGGCCACGCGCAGCGCGCGCGCCAGCGCGCGGCCGTCGGCGGCCACGATGGGCGCCTCGCCGGCCGCGTAGACCTCGGCCAGCAGCACCGCGTCGGCGCTGCCCAGCACCTTGACGAAGTCCTCGAAGCAGTCGCGCGTGCGCGTGTAGCGGTGCGGCTGGAAGGCCAGCACGATGCGCCGGCCGGGGAAGGCGCCGCGCGCCGCCGCCAGCACCGCCGCCATCTCCACCGGGTGGTGGCCGTAGTCGTCGATCAGCGTGAAGCGCCCGCCGCCGCCGGCGTCGACCTCGCCGTAGCGCTGGAAGCGCCGGTCCACGCCGCGGAACTCGGCCAGGCCCCGCACCACCGGCGCGTCGGGCAGTTCCAGCTCGGTGGCCACCGCGATGGTGGCCAGCGCGTTGAGCACGTTGTGCTCGCCGGGCAGGTTCAGCGTGACCTCGAGGTCGGGCATGCGCACGCCATTGCGGCGCTGTACGGTGAAGCGCATCGTGCCGCCCTGCTGCGCCTGCACGTTCACCGCGCGCACCATCGCGTCCTCGCCGAAGCCGTAGCTGACCAGCGGGCGCGAGATCATCGGCACGATGGAGCGCACGCCGGCGTCGTCGGTGCACAGGATGGCCGCGCCGTAGAAGGGCATGCGGTGCAGGAAGTCGACGAAGGCCTGCTTCAGCTTCGCGAAGTCGTGGCCGTAGGTGTCCATGTGGTCGGCGTCGATGTTGGTGACCACCGCCATGATCGGCATCAGGTTCAGGAACGAGGCATCGCTCTCGTCGGCCTCGACGACGATGTACTCGCCCGAGCCGAGGCGCGAGTTCGCGCCGGCCGCGTTGAGCCGGCCGCCGATCACGAAGGTCGGGTCCACCCCGGCCTCGGCGAGCACGCTGGTGACCAGCGAGGTGGTCGTCGTCTTGCCGTGCGTGCCGGCGATCGCGATGCCTTTCTTCAGCCGCATCAGCTCGGCCAGCATCACCGCGCGCGGCACCACCGGGATGCGTTTGGCGCGCGCCGCGATCACCTCGGGGTTGTCGCCCTTCACCGCGGTGGAGGTCACCACGGCCTCGGCGCCCTCGACGTGCGCCGCGTCGTGGCCCACCGCGACACGTATGCCCAGCGCGGCGAGACGGCGCGTGACCGCGCTGTCGCCCTGGTCGGAGCCCGACACGGTGTAGCCGAGGTTGTGCAGGATCTCGGCGATGCCGCTCATGCCGGCGCCGCCGATGCCGACGAAATGGATGTGCTTCACCGCGTGCTTCATGACAGCCCCTCGTCCGACGAGTACGTCGGCCGATCCCCCGAGGGGATGCGGGCCGGCTTGGGAGCGGCCCGGCGCTCGGCCCGCATTGCGATGGCGGCGTTCTTCATCATGCGGCCACCAACCCTTCGATCTGGTCTGCGACCCGCGCCGCGGCCTGCGGCCGGGCGAGTGCTCTTGCCTTGGTCGCCATCGCGAGCAGGGCTTCGCGCGTCAGCCCGGTCAGCACTTCGGCCAGCCGCTTGGGCGACAGCTCGCTTTGCGGCAGGTGCAGGCCCGCGCCGCGCTCGGCCAGCCACTGCGCGTTGTCGCGCTGGTGCGAGGTGGTGCTGACCACGAGCGGCACCAGCACCGCGGCGACGCCGGCGGCGCACAGTTCGCTGACCGTCACCGCGCCGGCGCGGCAGACGATCAGGTCGCAGTCGGCCAGGCGCTGCGCCATGTCGTCGATGAAGGGCAGCAGTTCGCCCTCGACACCGGCGCGCTCGTAGCCGGCGCGCACGCTGTCGATGTTCGCCACGCCGGTCTGGTGCGTGACGCGCGGGCGCTGCCCGATGTCGATCAGCGCCAGCGCCTGCGGCAGCGCCTCGTTGAGCGCGCGCGCGCCCAGGCTGCCGCCGACCACCAGCACGCGCAAGGGGCCCGAGCGCCCGGCGAAGCGCCGCGCCGGCTCGGGCAGCGCCTCGATCTCGGCGCGCACCGGGTTGCCGGTCACGACCGCGCGCTTCACCTTGTCGACGCCCGGGCCGGCCAAGCCGAAGGCGATGCGGTCGGCCACCGGCAGCAGCGAGCGGTTGCTCAGCAGCAGCGCCGCGTCGGCGTTGACCAGCACCAGCGGCTTGCCCAGCAGCGCCGTCATCAGCCCGCCTGGGAAGCAGACGTAGCCGCCCATGCCCAGCACCGCGTCGGCGCGGCGCGTGCGCAGGATGCGCAGACAGGCCGCGAACGCGGCGAGCAGCCGGAATCCCCCGGTCAGCGTGTGCAGCAGGCCCTTGCCGCGCACGCCGCTGAAGGCGATCGTGTCCATCGCGATGCCCGAGGGCGGCACCAGCTTGTTCTCCATGCCGTGCGTGGTGCCCAGCCAGCTCACCGTCCAGCCGCGCGCGAGCATCTCGCGCGCCACCGCGAGGCCGGGGATCACGTGGCCTCCCGTTCCAGCGGCCATCACGACGAGGTGCTTCGTCATGCGCGGCCTCCCCGCATCAACTGGCGATTCTCCAGATCGATGCGCAACACGATCGCCAGCGCGACCAGGTTCATCACGATCGCCGAGCCGCCGTAGCTCATCAGCGGCAGCGTCAGGCCCTTGGTGGGCAGCACGCCGAGGTTCACGCCCATGTTGACGAAGGCCTGCCCGCCGAACCAGATGCCGACGCCCTGCGCGTACAGCCCGGCGAACACGCGGTCCATCGCGATCGACTGGCGGCCGATGTGGAAGATGCGCCGCGTCAGCCAGAAGAAGGCGACGATCACGCAGGCCACGCCGATGAAGCCGAGTTCCTCGCCGATCACTGCGAGCAGGAAGTCGGTGTGCGCCTCGGGCAGCCAGTTGAGCTTCTCGACGCTGCTGCCCAGGCCCTGGCCGAAGAACTCGCCGCGGCCGAAGGCGATCAGCGAGTGCGTCAACTGGTAGGCCTTGCCGAGCGCGTACTCCGGCTCCCAGGGTTCGAGGTAGGCGAAGATGCGCGAGCGCTTCTCCGGGCTGGAGGCGATCACCGCGACGAAGGACAGCACCAGCACCGCGCCGCTGGCCAGGAACATGCGCCCGTTGACGCCGCCGAGGAACAGCACGCCCATCGAGATCAGCGCGATCACCATGAAGGCGCCCATGTCGGGCTCGCGCAGCAGCAGCACGCCGGTGATGCCCAGCGCCACGGCCATCGGCCAGACGGCGCGCATGAAGTCTTCCTTCACGTCCATCTTGCGCGTCATGTAGCTGGCCGCGTACAGGCACATCGCCACCTTGGCGAGTTCGCTGGGCTGGAAGTTGATGAAGCCCAGCGGGATCCAGCGCCGCGAGTTGTTGACCACCTTGCCGACGAAGGGCAGCAGCACCAGCACCAGCATCACCAGCGCGGCGGCGAACAGCCAGGGCGCGGCCTTCTCCCAGGTGGCCACCGGCACCTGCACCACCACCAGCGCGGCCAGCACCGCCAGGCCGATCTGCAGCGCGTGGCGCGCCAGGAAGTGCGTGTGGGCGTAGCGCGCGAACTTGGGGCTGTCGGGCAGCGCCACCGAAGCGCTGTAGACCATCACGAGGCCGAGCGCAAGCAAGCCCACGACCACCCACACCAGCGCCTGGTCGAAGGCCATCAGGCGCGGCGGCTGGCCGCTGCCGACGCTGATCCAGTCGCGCACCGGCACCGGGCCGCCGCCGTCCTTCCTGTCGCGGCGCGTGAACAGGCCGGCGATGCGCCGGCCCCAGGCGCGCCAGTCGAAGCGGGCGGCGAGCGTGCTGGTGTTCATGCCGGCAGCTCCCCACGCTCGGCGGCGAGCGATTGCACCGTCGCGACGAAGACCTCGGCACGGTGCGCGTAGTTGCGGAACATGTCCAGGCTGGCGCAGGCCGGGCTGAGCAGCACGGCGTCGCCACTGTGGGCGCGCGCCAAGCACCAGCGCACCGCGGCTTCCAGCGTGTCGTGGCGTTGCAGCGGCAGCGGCAGGCCGGCCAGCGCTTCTTCGATGCGCGGCGCGTCGCGGCCGATGGTGGCCACCGCGCGGCCGTGGCGTTCCAGCGGCGCACGCAGCGGCGCGAAGTCCTGGCCCTTGCCGTCGCCGCCGAGGATCACCACCAGCCTGGCCGGCGCCTTGTCGGCGCCCAGGCCGTCGAGCGCGGCCACCGTCGCGCCGACGTTGGTGCCCTTGCTGTCGTCGAAGGCGTCGACGCCGTTGACCGTGGCCACGTATTCCACGCGGTGCGGCTCGCCGCCGTACTCGCGCAGGCCGTGCAGCATGGGCGCCAGCGGGCAGCCGATCGCGGTGGCCAGGGCCAGCGCGGCCAGCGCGTTGGCGGCGTTGTGGCGCCCGCGCACGCGCAGCGCGTCGGCCGGCATCAGGCGCTGGATGTGCAGTTCCTCTTCGGCCTCGCCCTTGCGGTGCTTGAGCGTCTCGTCGGCCTCCGTCGCGCGCACCAGCCAGGCCATGCCGTTTTCGGTGCGCAGGCCGAAGTCGCCCGGCCGCGTCGGCTCGCCGAGGCCGAAGCGCACGACGCGGCGGGCCATCGGCTTGGCGCCGCGGCCCTTCTGCGCGATCGGCTCGGGCACCAGCTTCTCGATCGCCGGGTCGTCGCGGTTGACCACCATCACCGCGTCCTTGCCGAACACGCGCGCCTTGGCGGCGACGTAGGCGGCCATCGTGCCGTGCCAGTCGAGGTGGTCTTCGCTGATGTTCAGCAGCGCCGCGGCGTCCGGCTCGAAGCCCTTGGCCTCGTCGAGCTGGAAGCTGGACAGCTCCAGCACCCACACCTCGGGCAGCGCCTGCGCGTCGAGCGCGTCGGCCAGCGTCTGCAGCATGGTCGGGCCGATGTTGCCGGCCATCGCGACGCGCCGGCCGGCGCGCTCGACCAGCAGCGCCGTCATCGCCGTCGTCGTGGTCTTGCCGTTGGTGCCGGTGACGGCGAGCACCCTGGGCGCGTAGCCGCGTTCGGCCTTCAGGTCGGCCAGCGCGCGCGCGAACAGATCCAGCTCGCCCTGCACGAGGATGCCGCTGTCGGCGGCGCGCGCCAGCGGCGCGGCGATGCGCGTGTCGGTCGGCGCGAGGCCGGGGCTCTTGAGCACCAGCTTCACGCCGGCGAAGGCGTCGTCGCCGAGTTCGCCACGCAGCCGGCGCGCCTGCGGCAGCGACTCGGCCAGCGCCGCGTCGCCGGGCGCGGCGTCGCGCGAGTCCCAGGCGCGCACGCGCGCGCCGTGGCGGGCGCACCAGCGCGCCAGCGCGACGCCGGAGTCGCCCAGGCCCAGCACCAGCACGTCGATGTCGTCGAGATGCTTCATCAGCGCAGCTTCAGGCTCGCCAGCCCGATCAGGCACAGCAGCATGGTGATGATCCAGAAGCGCACGACCACCTGCGTCTCCTTCCACCCCGATTTCTCGAAGTGGTGGTGCAGCGGCGCCATCAGCAGGATGCGCCGGCCCTGGCCGTACTTCTTCTTCGTGTACTTGAACCAGCCCACCTGGGCCATCACCGACAGCGCCTCCAGCACGAAGACGCCGCCCATGATCCCGAGCACGATCTCCTGCCGCGTGATGACGGCGATGGTGCCCAGGGCGCCGCCGAGCGAGAGCGCGCCCACGTCGCCCATGAACACCTGGGCCGGGTAGGCGTTGAACCACAGGAAGGCCAGGCCCGCGCCGGCCATCGCGGCGCAGAAGATCAGCAGTTCGCCCGCGCCGGGGATGTACGGGATCAGCAGGTAGCGGCTGAACACCGCGTTGCCGGTGAGGTAGGCGAAGATGCCCAGCGCCGAGCCCACCAGCACCACCGGCATGATCGCCAGGCCGTCGAGCCCGTCGGTGAGGTTGACCGCGTTGCTCGCGCCGACGATCACGAAGTAGGTCAGCGCGATGAAGCCGAACACGCCCAGCGGGTAGCTCACCGTCTTGAAGAAGGGCACGATCAGGTCGGCCTTGGGCGGCAGGTCGGTCGAGAAGCCGCTCTGCACCCAGCGCAGGAACAGCTCCAGCACGCGCAGGTTGGAGGTCTCCGACACGCTGAAGGCGAGGTACAGCGCCGCCAGCAGCCCGATCACCGACTGCCAGAAGTACTTCTCGCCCGAGCGCATGCCCTCGGGGTTCTTCTGCACCACCTTGCGCCAGTCGTCGACCCAGCCGATCGCGCCGAAGCCCATGGTCACCAGCATCACGATCCAGACGAAGCGGTTGCTCCAGTCGAACCACAGCAGCGTCGCGACGCCGATGCCGATCAGGATCAGCACGCCGCCCATGGTCGGCGTGCCGCTCTTGGCGAGGTGTGCCTGCACGCCGTACTCGCGGACCGGCTGGCCGATCTTCAGCTCGGTCAGGCACCGGATCACCCAGGGCCCGAAGGCCAGGCCGATCAGCAGCGCGGTCAGCGCCGCCATCACCGCGCGGAAGGTGAGGTACTGGAAGACGCGGAAGAAGCCGAACTCCGGCGACAGCGTCTGCAGCCACTGCGCGAGGCTAAGCAGCATGGGCGCCTCCTTCCGCGAGCGCGGCGACGACGCGCTCCATCTTCATGAAGCGCGAGCCCTTGACGACGATGGATTGCGCGGCCGGTGCTTCATTCAGTGCGGTGATCAATGATTCGACGCCATCGAAGTGCCGCGCGCCGGCGAAGGCCGCCGCGGCGTGGCGCGTCAGCTCGCCGGCGCACCACAGCGCCTCGATGCCGCGCTGCCGGGCGTAGCCGCCCACCTCGGCGTGGAAGGCGGGGCCCTGGTCGCCCACCTCGCCCATGTCGCCCAGCACCAGCCAGCGCGGGCCGGGCAGGCCGGCCAGCACGTCGATCGCGGCGCGCACCGAATCCGGGTTGGCGTTGTAGCTGTCGTCGACCAGCGTGACGCGCCGGCCGTCGCGCTCGAAGGTCTTCAACTGCGAGCGGCCCTTGACCGGCCGGAAGCCTTCGAGGCCGCGCCGCACCGCGTCCAGCGGGCCGCCGGCGGCCAGCACGCAGGCCGCCGCGGCGAGCGCGTTGCGAACGTTGTGCGCGCCGGCCACGCGCAGCGCGATGCGCGCGGCGCCGGCCGGCGTGTCGATGCGCAGGTCCCAACGGTCGCCCTGCCAATCGGCGCGGCCCGTCACCTCGGCCGCGCCCCCGGTCGTGAAGCGCATCAGCGCGCGCGTGCCGGCCAGCTCGCGCCACAGCGGCGCATGCGCGTCGTCGGCCGGGAACACCGCCGTGCCGCCGGCCGGCAGCGCGGCGATCACGCTGCCGTTCTCGCGCGCCACCGCCTCGACGCCGGCCATGAACTCCTGGTGCTCGCGCTGCGCGTTGTTGACCAGCGCGACGCCCGGCGCGGCGACGGCCGCGAGACTGGCGATCTCGCCGGGGTGGTTCATGCCCAGCTCGACCACCGCGGCGCGATGCCATTGCTCGTCGTTCTGGCGCAGCCGCAGCAGCGTCATCGGCACGCCGATGTGGTTGTTCAGGTTGCCCTCGGTGGCCAGCGCTGCCTCGCCCAGCCAGGCGCGCAGGATGGCGGCGATCATCTGCGTGACGGTGGTCTTGCCGTTGCTGCCGGTCACCGCCACCAGCGGCAGCGTGTGCGCGGCGCGCCACGCGCCGCCCAGCGCGAGCAGCGCGGCGCCGCTGTCGGCCACTTCCAGGCCGGCCAGGCCGGCCGCTTCCAGGCCGCGCTCGGCCAGCGCCGCGACGGCGCCGCCGGCCCGGGCCTGCGCGAGGAAGTCGTGCGCGTCGAAACGCTCGCCGCGCAGCGCGACGAACAGGTCGCCGGCGCGCAGGCTGCGCGTGTCGCTGTGCACGCGCTCGACGACGGTCGCACCGTCGCCGACGAGGCGCGAGCCGGGCAGCAGCGCATGCAGGCGGGCGAGCGTGGCCATGCTCATGCGCGGGCCTCCAGCGCGCGGCGCGCTTCGTCGAGGTCGGAGAACGGCAGCTTCACGCCCGCCACGTCCTGGTAGTCCTCGTGGCCCTTGCCGGCGAGCAGGATCACATCGTTGTCGGCCGCTTCACGCACGCTCGCGACGATCGCCGCGCGGCGGTCTTCGATCACCCGCGCATCGCCCGTCACGCCCGCGCGGACCTGCGCCAGGATCGCGCCCGGGTCTTCATGGCGCGGGTTGTCGCTGGTCAGTACGACACGGTCGGCCAGCCGCTGCGCGATCGCGCCCATCAGCGGCCGCTTGGCGCTGTCGCGGTTGCCGCCGCAGCCGAACACCGCCCACAGCCGGCCGCCGCGCTGCGCGGCGAAGGGGCGCAGCGCGAGCAGCGCCTTTTCCAGCGCGTCGGGCGAGTGGGCGTAGTCGACCACCACCTCCGGCCCCGGGCGCGGCGCGACGACACGCTGCATGCGCCCCGGCACCGGGCTCAGCACCGCGCAGGCCGCGGCGGCGTCGGCCAGCGGCACGCCCAGCGCGCGCAGCCCGCCGATCACGGCCAGCAGGTTCGACACGTTGTATTCGCCGATCAAAGCGCTGCGCACCGCGGCGCGCGCGCCGGCTTCGAGCACCTCGAACGCCAGGCCGCCGTCGCGGTAGCCGATGCCTTCGGCGCGCAGCCGCGCGTCGCCGCGGCGCAGCGAGTAGCTCCAGGCCTCGGGGCCGTGCAGGCCGGCCAGCAGCTCGCCGCCCTTGGCGTCGTCGAGGTTGAGCACCGCGGCGCGCAGCCCCGGCCACGCGAACAGCGCGCGCTTGGCCTGCCAGTAGGCGGCCATGTCGGCGTGGTAGTCGAGGTGGTCCTGCGTGAAATTGGTGAACATCGCGACCGCGAAGCGCGTGCCCGCGAGGCGCTGCTCGGCGATCCCGATCGACGAGGCCTCGATCGCGCAGGCCGCGAAGCCCGCGTCGGCGAAGCGGCGCAGCGAGCGCTGCACCGTCACCGGGTCGGGCGTGGTCAGGCCGGTGGACTCGAGCGCGCCGGGCGGTTCACCGATCCCCAGCGTGCCGATCACCGCGCAGCGCCTGCCCAGGTGCCGCAGCGCCTGCGCCGTCCACCACGCGGTGGAGGTCTTGCCGTTGGTGCCGGTGGTCGCCACCACTGCCAGCGCGTCGCTCGGCCGCGCGTAGAAGGCGTCGGCGATCTCGCCGGTGCGCGCCTTCAGCCCGGCCAGCGTGGCGACCGGCGCATCGGCGCCGAAGTCGAACGCCGCCGCGCCTTCGGCTTCCACCAGGCAGGCCGCGGCGCCGGCCGCGAGCGCGGCCTTCACGTACTGCCGCCCGTCGTGCGCGTAGCCGGGCCAGGCGATGAAGGCCTCGCCCGGCCGCACGCGGCGGCTGTCGACGGCCAGGCCGCGCACGCCGCGCTGCGCCAGCCAGGCGCAGGCGGCGCGCGTGTCGGCCAGCGGCTGCACGGTGTACGGCGCGGCCATCAGTAGTTCTCCTGCACCGAGGGCAGGTCGTGCGCGACGATCTGCGACTTCACGTCGAGATCGGGCGGCACACCCATCGAGCGCAGCGTCTGCTGCACCACCTGGCTGAACACCGGCGCGGCCACGTCGCCGCCGAAGTACTTGCCGGCGCGCGGCTCGTCGATCATCACCGCGACCACGATGCGCGGCTTGTCGGCCGGCGCCAGGCCGACGAACCAGCCGCGGTGCCGGTCGCTCGCGTAGCGCTTCTCGTGCTTGAGCCACTTGCGCGAGGTGCCGGTCTTGCCGGCCACCGAGTAGCCCGGCACCTGCGCCTTCAGCGCGGTGCCGCCGGGGCTGGTGACCATCGCGAGCATCTTGCGCACGGCCCGGGCGGTCTGCGGCGTCACCACCTGCTGGCCCACCGCCGGCGCGGGCGGCTGGCCATCTTCGGGCAGCACCAGCGAGATCGGCACCATGTCGCCCTCGCGCGCGAACACGGTGTAGGCCTGCGCGAGCTGCATCAGCGACACCGACACGCCGTAGCCGAAACCGACCGTCGCCTGGTCGATCGGCCGCCACGACTGCCAGGCGCGCAGCCGGCCGGTCTCGCGGCCGGGGAAGTCGATCTGCGGCTTCTGCCCGAAGCCGACGCGGGTGTAGAAGTCCCAGATCTCGCGCGCCGGCATCGACATCGCCATCTTCGCGGTACCGACGTTGCTGGAGCGCTGCACGATCTGCTCGACCGTCATCTGCGGCAGCGAGTGCTCGTCGGTGATCGGCAGCCCGGTGATGAAGAGCTGCCTCGGCGTGGCCAGCACCTCGGTGGGCCGGAAGCGGCCCGACTCCAGCGCCAGCGCGGCGATGAAGGGCTTCATCGTCGAGCCCGGCTCGGCGGTGTCCGACAGCGCGAGGTTGCGCCGCGCCGACACCGCGCCGGCGCCGCGCTGCCCGGGCACGAAGCTCGGGTAGTTCGCCATCGCCAGCACGCCGCCGCTTTGCGCGTCCAGCACCACCACGCTGCCGCTGGCGGCGCGGTGCTCCATCACCGCGTCGCGCACGCGCTGGTAGGCGTAGAACTGGATCTTCGAGTCGATCGTCAGGCGCAGGTCGCGGCCGTCCACCGGCTGCACGCTCTCGCCGATGTCCTCCACCACGCGGCCGCGCGCGTCCTTGATGACGCGGCGCTTGCCGTCGGCGCCGGAGAGCGCGCGTTCGTGCGCGAACTCCACGCCCTCCTGGCCGCGTTCGTCGGCGTTGGTCGAGCCGATCACGTGCGCGGCCGCCTCGCCCTCGGGGTACTTGCGCTTGTACTCGCGCACCTGGTGCACGCCCTTCAGGCCGAGCGCGGCGACGTCCCTGCCGACCTGCTCCTCGACCTGGCGGCGCAGCCACACGAAGGTCGGGTGGCGCTGCAGCCGCTCGTCCAGCTCGGCGGCGCTCATGCCCAGCGCCTTGGCGAGCCGGCGGCGCTCGCCGCGATCGGCGTCGACGTCCTTCGGGATCGCCCACACCGACGGCGCCGGCACGCTGACGGCGAGGATCTGGCCGTTGCGGTCGAGGATGCGGCCGCGGCTGGCCGGCAGGTCGAGGTTGCGCGCGAAGCGGATCTCGCCCTGCTTGCGGAAGAAGTCGTTGCCCAGCACCTGGATGTACAGCGCGCGGCCGAGCAGCACGACGAAGCTCGCCGCCAGCACGCCGACGACGAGCTTGGAGCGCCACGGCGGCGTCCGCGAGGCCAGCAGCGGGCTGGTGGAATAGGCCACGCTGCGCGCCGGCAGCGCGCCGCCGCGCGGGCGCGGCGCTGCGCGCCGGCGTTCGAGCAGGCGGCGCAGGCGCTTCATCGCGCGGCTCCCGGGGCGCTGGCCGGCGCCGCGCCGTGCGTCACGTACATCGTCACCGCCGGCGTGGCGTTGCGCATCGCCAGCCGCTCGCGCGCCACGCGCTCGACCTTCAGCGGCGTGGCCTGCGCCTGGCGCTCGGCCTGCAGGCGCTCGTGGTCGGTGGCCAGCGCCTTCTCCTCGTTGCGCGCGGCGTCGAGTTCGGCGTACAGGCGCCGCCCGTCGTACGACACGCCGACGAGATAGACGCAGCTCGCCAGCAGCGCGAGGAACAGCAGGATGTTCAACCGGTTCATGACTGCCCCCCGCGCGCCGGGTACGGCGCACGGCCCCCCGAGGGGGCCTCGCCCGCCTTGGGACGGCCCGGCGGCGGGCTCGACGCCGCCGCCCCCGTGCGCTCGGCCACGCGCATCACCGCCGAGCGCGCGCGCGGGTTGGCGCGCACCTCGGCGTCGGAGGGCTTGACGCGCGCCAGCGCCTTGAGCCGGTGCGCCTTCTCGGGCGCGAACGGCGCGCGGCGGTCCACCTCGCTGCGGCTCTCGCGCGCGATGAAGGTCTTCACGATGCGGTCTTCCAGCGAATGGAAGCTGATCACGACCAGGCGTCCCGACGGTTGCAGCAGTTCGACCCCGGAGCTCAGGCCTTGTTCGAGCTCCGCAAGCTCGGCGTTGACGTGAATCCGAAGGCCTTGAAATGTGCGCGTTGCAGGGTCCTGGCCCGGTTCACGGGTCTTGACCGCACGAGCCACGACTTCGGAAAGTTGCCCTGTGGTTCGAACAGGGTTCCCGCTTTCGCGCCGAGCAACAAGCGCCTTTGCAATCGGTACAGCAAACCGTTCTTCCCCATGATCACGGATCACCTCTGCAATAGCGCGCTCGTCGGCGCGGGCCAGGAATTCCGCCGCGCTCTCGCCGCGCGTCGGGTCCATTCGCATGTCCAGCGGCGCGTCATGGCGGAAGCTGAAGCCGCGCGCGGGGTTGTCGATCTGCGGCGAGCTGACGCCCAGGTCCAGCAGCAGTCCGTCGATCGCCGTCACGCCCAGTTCGGCCAGGCGCGTTTTCATCTCGGAGAAGCGCGCGTGCACGATCGAGAAGCGCGCATCGGCGATCGTCGCGTGCGCCGCGGCCACCGCCTCCGGGTCGCGGTCGAAGGCGAGCAGCCGGCCGCCCGGCGCGAGCCGCGCCAGCAGCGCGCGCGAGTGCCCGCCGCGGCCGAAGGTGCCGTCGACATAGACTCCCTCCGTGCGCGTGACCAGCGATTCGATCGCTTCGGCCAGCAAGACGGTGGTGTGTTGCCATGCGCTGCCGCTGTCCATCAGTAGTGCAGGCTGTTCAGCGAGGCCGGCGGCGGCTCGGCGCAGGTCTTGGCTTCCTGCGCTTGGTAACGCTGCTTGTCCCACACCTCGAGGCAACTGCCCATGCCGAGCATGAACACATCGCGGGTCAGCCCCGCGTACTCGCGCAGCGCCGGCGCGATCAGCACGCGCCCGCTGCCGTCGACTTCCACTTCGGTGGCGTTGCCCAGGTACAGGCGGCGCCAGCCGATCGCGTCCATCGGCAGTGACATCACGCGCGCCGCGAACTCGGCCCACTCGGCCGGCGCGAACACCAGCAGGCAGCCGTGCGGGCTCTTGGTAATGGTCAGCTTCGTGGCGTTCTGGCCGGCCAGGACCTCGCGATGGCGCGCCGGCATCGCGATGCGCCCCTTGACGTCGAGGGTGAGGTCCGCAGGCCCCTGAAAGCCGAGATTCGCCACAAAAAACCACTAAAGTGCACTTTGCGCCACTTTAGCGGATCGCTGACGGCCGGGTCAACGAACTTGTAAAGAAAAATCAGTGGAATCAATCACTTAGCGCCCATTTCAGAAGCACTCTCGCGAAACTTTTCTTTCAAAAACAAGCACCTGCGGGAACCACTGAAAGTGAACGATGAGGTTTCCGCCTGTGCCCCGCCTCCCGAGCCAGGGGGCGCCATGAGACTTTGTTCATGAACACGTCATCCCTGGTCGGCGAACTCGCCGCGCTCGCCACCCTTCCTCAACTGTTCGCCTGGCGCATCGCGCGAAGCCCCGAGGGCCAGGCCTATCGCTGGCACGACGAAGCCGCCGGCGGCTGGATCTCGCTGAACTGGGCCCAGGCCGGCCAGCGCATCGACGGCTGGCGACGCGCGCTGGCCGCCTTCGGGCTGCGCCATGGCGAGCGCGTGGCGATCCTGCTGCCCAACGGCATCGCCGCGGTGTGCATAGACCAGGCGGCGCTGGCCGCCGGCGGCGTGCCGGTGCCGCTGCACGCGATCGACAACGCCGGCAGCATCGCCTACATCCTGGCCGACTGCGAAGCCGCGCTGCTGGTGCTCGCCGACGCGGCGCAGTGGCAGCGCATCCGCGCGGTCGGCGTCGCGCTGCCGGCGCTGCGCGGCGTGGTCGTGGCCGACGATGCCGGGCTGCCGCCGCCCGAGGCCGGCGACCCACCGCTGCAACGGCTGGCCGACTGGCTGGCCGCCGGGCGCGACGCGGCGCTGCCGGTGCAAGGCCCGCGAGCGGACGACCTCGCCGCGATCGTCTACACCTCCGGCACCACCGGCAAGCCCAAGGGCGTGATGCTGACGCACGCCAACGTGATGGCCAACCTGCGCGCCATCGTCGAGCGTGTCGGGCCGCGCGAGGACGACGTGTTCCTGTCCTTCCTGCCGCTGTCGCACACCTTCGAGCGCACCGGCGGCTACTACCTGCCGATCGCCGCGGGCAGTTGCGTCGCCTACGCGCGCTCGGTGGCGAGCATCGCCGACGACCTGCTGACGGTGCGGCCGACGGTGCTGATCTCGGTGCCGCGCATCTACGAGCGCGTGTTCGCGAAGCTGCAGGAGCAGCTCGCCGCCTCGCCGCTGAAGCAGCGCCTCTTCGCCGCGGCGCAGGGTGTCGGCTGGCGGCGCTTCTGCCGCGCGCAAGGCCTGGCCGACGACGCGCTGGCCGGCGACGGCGCCGCGCAGCGCGCGCTCGACGCGCTGGCCTGGCCGCTGCTCGAACGGCTGGTGGCGCGGCCGCTGCTGGCGCGCTTCGGCGGGCGGCTGCGCATCGCGGTCAGCGGCGGCGCGCCGCTGTCCACGCCGATCGCGCACTGCTTCCTCGGTCTGGGGCTTCCGCTGCTGCAGGGCTACGGCATGACCGAGACCTCGCCGGTGGTGTCGGTCAACGCGCCGCACGACAACGACCCCGCCAGCGTCGGCCGCGCGCTGGCCGGCGTGGAGGTTCGCATCGCCGAGAACCGAGAACTGCAGGTGCGCGGCCCCTCGGTGATGAAAGGCTACTGGAAGCGCCCCGAGGACACCACGCTCGCGCTCGAGGCCGACGGCTGGCTGCACACCGGCGACCAGGCCGAGATCGTCGACGGGCGCATACGCATCCGCGGGCGCATCAAGGAGATCATCGTCACCTCCACCGGCGAGAAGCTGCCGCCGGCCGACCTCGAACTGGCGATCTGCGCCGACCCGCTGTTCGAGCAGGCCTTCGTGGTCGGCGAGAACCGTCCCTTCGTGGCCTGCATCGCGGTGGTCGGCGCGGCGGCGTGGGCGCGGCTGGCCGCCTCGCTCGGGCTGGACGCCGACGACCCGGCCGCGCTGAACGCGCCGGCCGCGCAGCGCGCCGCGCTGGAGCGCATCGAGGCCGCGACCCGCAGCTTCCCGCGCTACGCGGTGCCGCGCGCGCTGTGGCTGACGCGCGAGCCGTGGACGATAGAGAACACCCTGCTGACGCCGACGCTCAAGCTCAAGCGCCTGAACCTGATGAAGCGCTTCGGCGAGGAGATCGAGGCCCTGTACCGCCGCAGCGCGCCGCCGCGCTGAAGGCTCAGATCAAGGGCATGCCGATCAGCCAGCGGTGCCCCGCCATCACGAACCAGCCGTACAGCGCCAGCCCGAGCAGCACCACGATCGCGTCGTTGAAGCGCCCGGCCGGCGCGCCGGGCAGCGGCCGCTGCACGCGGCGTTTCATCGAGATGCGGTCCGCCACCGCCCAGGCGAGGAAGCCGCCGAACAGCAGCACGTCGGCGAGGTTGCCGTTGGCCAGCACGTGCGCCAGCGCCCACAGCTTGGTGGCCACCAGCATCGGGTGCTTGGCCGCCGTCTTGATGCGCCCGGGCAGGTAGGCCGCCAGCAGCAGCGGGAACACCGGCAGCATCAGCAGCAGCGCCACGTGGCGCAGCGCGAGCGGAGGAACGTACAGGGCCACCGGCGCCTGCCGGGCCTGGCCGTAGCCGACGACGATCAGCACGAAGCCGGCCAGCGCAGCCAGCGAGTACAGGCCCTTCCAGGCGTTCTCGCCGAGGCGAGCGGCGCGCGCGTCGCGCCACGCCGGCGCGACGATGGACGCCGAATGCACGCCGAGGAAGATCACGAGGCCGAGGATCAGCAAGGTCATGACGCGGCTCCTGGATGCGGCGGATTGTCAGCTCACGCGCGGCTTGACCCACACCCAGGCGACGATGCCGATGCTCATCATCAGCAGCGAGGCGACCGCCAGCGCGATCGCCGAATGCATCACCAGCGGCGCGATCACGCCGGCGACGAAGCCGTTGGCCACGCTGCCCACGCAGGCCTGCAGCGAGCTGGCCATGCCGCGCCGGTCGGGCGCGAGGTCGAGCACCATCAGCGTGACCACCGGCACCATCAGCGCCCAGCCGAAGGCGAAGATCGCGATCGGCCACAGCGCCCACCACGCGCTCGGCTCGAACAGCAGGTTCAGCGCGACGTTGGCCAGCGACACCAGCAGCATCACCACGAAGCCGTGGCGGATCTGGTGCTTGGGCTTGATGCGCCCGGCCAGCCGCCCGGACAGGAAGGAGCCGGCCATGATGCCGGCGATGGTCAGCGTGAAGAACCAGAAGAACTCGCCCGGCGCGAGGTGCAGCAGCTCGCCGAGGAACACCGGCGCCGACAGCACGTAGAGGAACATGCCGTTGAACGGTATGCCGCTGGCCAGCGCGAGCATGAAGAAGCGCGGGTTGGACATCAGCTGCCAGTAGCCGCGCAGCAGGTGCGGCACGTTGAAGGGCTGCTTGTGCGTGGCGTGCAGCGTCTCGGGCAGCAGTTTCCAGTTGGCCAGCCAGAGGATCGCGGCCACGGCGGTGAGGAACCAGAAGATCGCGTGCCAGTTGGCGTGCACGAACAGGAAGCCGCCGACCATCGGCGCCACCGCCGGCGCGACGCCGAAGTAGATCGTCACCTGCGACATCACGCGCTGCGCGTCGGCGGGCGGGAACATGTCGCGTATCACCGCGCGCGACACCACGATGCCGGCGCCTGCCGACATGCCCTGCACCGCGCGCCAGAACACCAGCGCGCCGATGTGGTTGGCCAGCGCGCAGCCGGCCGAGGCCACGCCGAAGGCCGCGATGCCCCACAGCACGACGGGCCGGCGCCCGAAGCTGTCGGACAGCGCGCCGTGGAACAGGTTCATGATCGCGAAGCCGAACAGGTAGGCCGAGAGCGTCTGCTGCATCTCGGTGGGCGTGGCGCCGATCGACGCCGCGATGCCGCTGAAGGCCGGCAGGTAGGTGTCGATCGAGAACGGCCCGAGCATGCCCAGGCAGGCCAGCAACAAGGCCAAAGCCCAGCGCGGCGCGCGCCACAGGCTGTTTGCGTCGGGGTTCATGCGTGCTGCGCTCGGCCTTCGAATAATTGTGAAGCGGGCCGATAGGCCGGATTCTGTGCAACGGCTTCTTCTTGCGAAGCTGCCGCCGTGACCGCCATTCCTCTGGGCCGCGCATCGCTGCGACGGCTCGGTGCCACCTACCCGCCGGCTCCGCGGAGCCACATCATCGCCGGCCTATTCGGTGTTGCTGCGCGTAGAGATTGCCCGTTTCACCCGAGGCGGGGCTTGCGCCCCGCTTCGACTCGTCTCTGTTGCTCTGATCCTCGGCTCACGCCGGACAGCCGTTGGCTGCTACGCCGCCCTGTGCAGTCCGGACCTTCCTCCCGTGCGGCCTTTCGGCGGATGCACCGGCGGCGGTCTGGCCCGCTTCACGGGCGTGATTATCCCGCGCCGGCGAGAAACTGCACTTTGTTGGGTTGTTTCTCGGGTGACAGCACGAAGTGCTGCGGGTGCTTCTTGAACAGCTTGGTCGACGGCGCGCTCCTGGCCAGCAGGCCGGCCGCGCGCAGCCGCTCGGCGGCAATGCCCAGTTCGAGCCGCGCGCCGTCGCGCAGCGCCGGCACGGCGTGCAGGATGCGCTCGACGTCCTCGGGCAGCGGCGCGGGCGCGGGTGGCGGCGCGGGCGGCGCCTTCGCGGCCCTGGGCGCCTTCTTCGCGGCCTTCGCGGCCGGCCCGCCCTTGCCGTGCGCCAGCACCGTGTAGCCGTCGTAGACGGCCTGCGTCTCGTCGCCGGTCTTGCCCTGCTGGCCGATGCCCTCGACGCGGCAGCCCTTCTCGCGCAGCCGGATCACCAGCGGCGCGAAGTCGGAGTCCGACGAAACGATCACCACCAGCGCCGGCCGCTCGGCCAGCACCAGGTCGAGCGCGTCGACGGCCAGCGCGATGTCGGTGGAGTTCTTGCCCGCCGAGAGGTTGACGATCGGGCGGATCGAGTGGCGCTTGAACAGCGCCAGGTTCTTCTGCGCCGACTCGGCCGTGCAGTAGGCGCGCCGCACGTGGATCGCGCCCTGCTCGGCGTGCACCTTCTCGAGCGCCTGCGCGATCACGTCGGCCGAGACGTTGTCGGCGTCGATCAGCAGCATCACCTTGCCAGTCATGACAACCCCTCGTCCGACGAGTACGTCGGCCGATTCCCCGAGGGGAACGACGGCCGCGGCTCCATGCCCGCCTGCGCGGGCATGGACGGCCGAAGTGCCGGCCCCGTCTCGGGGCCGGCGGGGGCCGGCTTGGGAGCGGCCCGGCGCTCGGCCCGCCTCATACCTGCCTCCAGCTCAGCACCTCGCCGCCGCGCAGCGGCTTGAGTTGCGCATCGCCGAACGGCACGGTCTCGGGCAGCGTCCAGCGCTCGCGCCTGAGCGTCACCGTGCCGGTGTTGCGCGGCAGGCCGTAGAAGGCCGCGCCGTGCACGCTGGCGAAACCCTCCAGCTTGTCGATGGCGCCCACGGCGTCGAAGGCCTCGGCGTACAGCTCCAGCGCCGACAGCGCCGTGTAGCAGCCGGCGCAGCCGCTGGCGTGCTCCTTCAGCGCCGCCGCGTGCGGCGCGCTGTCGGTGCCGAGGAAGAACTTCCTGCTGCCCGAGGTCGCCGCGTTGACGAGCGCCTGGCGGTGCTCCTCGCGCTTGAGCACCGGCAGGCAGTAGTAGTGCGGCCGCACGCCGCCGAGGAAGATCGCGTTGCGGTTGTAGAGCAGGTGGTGCGCGGTGATGGTCGCGGCGGTCTTCGCGCCGGCCTCGCCGACGTACTGCACCGCCTCGCGCGTGGTGATGTGCTCGACGACGATCTTCAGCTCGGGGAAGTCGGCGCGCAGCGGGATGAGCTGGCGGTCGATGAAGACCTTCTCGCGGTCGAACAGGTCGACCTCCGGATCGGTCACCTCGCCGTGCACCAGCAGCGGCATGCCCACGCGCTGCATGGTGTCGAGCGTCTCGTGGCAGTGGTGCAAGCTGGTCACGCCGGCGTCGCTGTTGGTGGTGGCTCCAGCCGGGTAGAGCTTGACCGCCGCCACGCCGGCCTCCTGCGCGCGGCGAATCTCGTCGGGCGGCAGCCTGTCGGTGAGGTACAGCGTCATCAGCGGCTCGAAGCTCGCGCCCTCGGGCACCGCGGCGAGGATGCGCTCGCGGTAGGCCAGCGCCTGCGCGGTGGTGGTCACCGGCGGCTTCAGGTTGGGCATGACGATCGCGCGGCCGAACTGGCGCGCGCTGGCCGGCACGACGCTCGCCATCGCGGCGCCGTCGCGCACGTGCAGGTGCCAGTCGTCGGGGCGGGTGATCGTCAGGGTGTCGCGCAAGTCGCTCATGGGCGGCGATTGTGTCGCAGCCGGGCGCGGCGCGCCGTCGCGCGCGCGACGGCCCTCAGTGCTGCAGGATCTTCGAGAGGAAGTCCTTCGCGCGCGGCGAGCGCGCCTCGGGATTGCCGAAGAAGTCGTCCCGGGTGCAGTCCTCGACGATCTTGCCGGCGTCCATGAAGATCACGCGGTGGCTGACCTTCTTGGCGAAGCCCATCTCGTGGGTGACGCACATCATCGTCATGCCCTCGTGGGCGAGCTGCACCATCACGTCGAGCACCTCGCCGACCATCTCGGGGTCGAGCGCCGAGGTCGGCTCGTCGAACAGCATCACGATCGGGTCCATCGACAGCGCTCGCGCGATCGCCACGCGCTGCTGCTGGCCGCCGGAGAGCTGGCCGGGGAACTTGTCCTTGTGTGCGGCCAGGCCGACGCGCTCGAGCATCTTCAGCCCGCGCTTCTTCGCCTCGTCGGACGTGCGGCCCAGCACCTTGATCTGCGCGATGGTCAGGTTCTCGGTCACCGACAGGTGCGGGAACAGCTCGAAGTGCTGGAACACCATGCCGACGCGGCTGCGCAGCTTGGGCAGGTTGGTCTTCGGGTCGCCGATGCTGATGCCGTCGACGACGATGTCGCCCTTCTGGATCGGCTCCAGCGCGTTGACCGTCTTGATCAGCGTGCTCTTGCCCGAACCCGACGGGCCGCACACCACCACCACCTCGCCCTTCTTGATGCTGGTGGTGCAGTCGGTCAGCACCTGGAAGCTGCCGTACCACTTGCTCACGTTCTTGATGTCGATCACGGCGTGCCTCCTAGCGGATGATCTGGATCTTCTTCTGCAGGCGACGCACCAGCATCGACAGCGAGAAGCAGATGATGAAGTAGACGACGGCGGCGACCAGGTAGGTCTCGACCGGGCGGTTGAAGTTCTTGCCGGCCACCTCGAAGCCCTTGAGCAGGTCGTAGGCGCCGATGGCGTACACCAGCGAGGTGTCCTGGAACAGGATGATGGTCTGCGTCAGCAGCACCGGCAGCATGTTGCGGAAGGCCTGCGGCAGCACCACCAGCTTCATGCACTGCGCGTAGGTCATGCCCACCGCGTAGCCGGCGTACACCTGCCCCTTGGGCACGCTCTGGATGCCGGCGCGCATGATCTCCGAGTAGTAGGCCGCCTCGAACACCGTGAAGGTGATGATGGCCGACAGCTCGGCGCCCATCGGCCGGCCGATCAGCATCGGGATCAGCAGGAAGAACCACAGGATCACCATCACCAGCGGGACGGAGCGCAGCGTGTTGACGTAGGCCGCCGCCGGCAGCACCAGCCACTTCTTGCCCGACAGCCGCATCAGCGCCAGCAGCGTGCCCAGCACGGTGCCGCCGACCATCGCGATCAGCGTGAGCTGGATCGAGAAGAAGAAGCCCTTGACGATGAACGCGGAGATGACGTTCCAGTTGAGGAAGGCGAAGTCGAGGTGGGTCATGATGCCTCCCGCCGGGCTGCCCCGAGGGAGGCATCCGCCCCCTCGGGGGGCAGCGAACGAATGTGAGCGTGGGAGCACATCATTTCCCGCCTCCGATCATGCCGGGCACCTGTACCCGCTTCTCGATGAACAGCGCGATGCGGTTGATCGCGAAGGCCGAGATGAAGTACAGCGCCGTCACCGCGAGGTAGATCTCGATGCCGCGCGAGGTTTCCTCCTGCGCCTGCAGGGCGAACTGCGTCAGTTCGGCGATGCTGACCGCGAAGGCCACCGACGAGTTCTTGACGATGTTCATCGACTCGCTGGTCAGCGGCGGGATGACGATGCGAAAGGCCATCGGCAGCAGCACGTAGCGGTAGGTCTGCGGCAGCGTCAGGCCCACCGCCAGGCCGGCGTAGCGCTGGCCGCGCGGCAGCGCCTGGATGCCGGCGCGCACCTGTTCGGACACGCGCGCCGAGGTGAAGAAGCCCAGCGCGAACACCACCAGGATCATGCTGGGCAGCGACTTCAGCGCCGGGAAGATCTCCGGCACCACGTAGTACCAGAGGAACACCTGCACCAGCAGCGGGATGTTGCGGAACAGTTCGGTCCAGGCGTTGCCCAGGCCGACCAGCCATTTGTTCGGCGTGGTGCGCAGCACGCCCATCAGCGCGCCGACCACCAGCGCCACCACCAGCGCGAGCAGCGAGACGGCCAGCGTCCAGCCCCAGGCGTTGATGATCCAGTCGAGATAGGTCAGCTCGCCCTTGGCGCCGAAGCAGTTCGGCGCCACGTCCCCGCTGATGGTGTCCTTGCAGAACACCTGCCAGTCCAAAGCCATCGCGGCCCTCCTCCCGGTCGAAAAAAAAGCGCGGCGCGGTCGGCCCGTGCCGCGCTCCCCCAGCATAAGCAAGCCCCGGGCCCATCGGACCCCGGGCTTGCCAGGGGGTTGACTTACTTCTTCAGGTAGTCTTCGACCGGCTTGTCGTTCGGGTTCGCCCAGGCCGCCTTGGTGGCCTCGCTGGCCGGCAGGCCCACCGGGGTGTTGGCCGGCGGGATCGGCTGCACGAACCACTTGTCGTACAGCTTGGCGATCTCGCCGGACTTCATCATCGCGACGATGCTGGCGTCGACCGCCTTCTTGAAGGCCGGATCGTCCTTGCGCAGCATGATCGCGATCGGCTCGACCGACAGCACCTCGCCGACGATCTTGAAGTCGGCCGGGTTCTTCGACTTGGCGATGTTGCCGGCGAGGATCTGCGCGTCCATCACGAAGGCGTCGGCGCGGCCGGTTTCCATCAGCAGGAAGCTGTCGGCGTGGTCCTTGCCGAACACCTCCTTGAAGTCGACGCCGTTGGCGCGCTCGTGCTTGCGCAGCAGTTGCACCGAGGTGGTTCCGGTGGTGGTGGCGACGGTCTTGTCCTTCAACTGCGCGATCGAGGTGATGCCCGAGTTCGCCTTGACGGCGATGCGCACTTCCTCGACGTAGGTGGTGACGGCGAAGGACACGTCCTTCTGGCGCGCGGCGGAGTTGGTGGTCGAGCCGCACTCGATGTCCACGGTGCCGTTCTGCACCAGCGGGATGCGGTTCTGCGAGGTGACCGGCTGGTACTTCACGTCGAGCTTGGCCAGGCCCAGCGACTTCTGGATGTCGGCCAGCACGCGCGTGCAGATCTCGTAGTGGAAACCGGCGTACTTGCCGTCGCCGAGCGTGTAGCTCAGGGCGCCGGAGGATTCGCGCACGCCCATGGTCACGCTGCCGCTGTCCTTGATCTTCTTCAGCGTGTCGGCGTGGGCGGCGAAGGCCAGCGAGGCCGCGGCGAACGCGAGGGCCTGAACGAGCATCGTCTTCTTCATGCGAACTCCTGCGAATGAAAGTGAAGGTGAGAGTGAAACGGCATTCTAGGGACCGGCGGCCTGGGGGTTTGCACGTAGTTCCCCTCTGGTCTCGTCGCGCGCCTCGCCGCGCAGAAACTCCCACAGCGCCATCGCGCCGGCCTTGTGGTGGCGCGCCAGTTCGGGGCGCTCGCGGTAGATGCGCACCTCCATCGCCAGTTCGTACTGGCCCGGCTCGGCGGCGCGCACCAGGCGCCGGCTCTTCAGCTCCTTCTTCACCGAGCTGGCCGGCAGGAAGGCCAGGCCGTGGCCCTCCAGCGCCATGGCCTTCAGGCCCTCGGCCATGTCGGTCTCGTAGATCGGCTCGAGCTGCGGCGCCACGGCGGCCTGCTTGGCGATCACCTCGACGAGGCGCCCCAGGTAGGCCGCCTCGCCATAGCCCAGGTAGGGCACCCGGCGCGCGGCCGTGCCGGGCAGGCGGAACAGCGGCGCGCCGGCGTCGTCGCCGCGCGCGTAGGGCGCCAGCGTCTCGCGGCCGAGGCTGAGCATCTCGTAGCGCTCGGGCGCGAGCTGCAGCGGCTGGCTGGGGTGGTGGTAGGCGATCAGCAGGTCGCAGCTCCCCTCGGTGAGCTGCAGCACCGCGTCGTGCACGTTCAGCGTGATCAGCCGGCTCTTGACCGCGCCGAAGCGGCGGCGCAGGTCCATCACCCAGTGCGGGAAGAAGCTGAAGGCCAGCGAGTGCGGCACCGCGAAGTCGATCATGTCCTGCGCGCCGCTCTGGTGCCCGCGCATCATGTTGCGCGTGGCCTGCAGCGTGCCGAGGATCTCCAGCGCCTGGGCGTGCAGCGTCTCGCCGGCCGGCGTCAGGCGCGTCGGGTACGAGGAGCGATCGACCAGGTCGATGCCGGCCCAGGCCTCCAGCGCCTGGATGCGTCGCGAGAACGCCGGCTGCGTGACGTGGCGCAACTGCGCCGAGCGCGAGAAGCTGCGCGTCTCGGCCAGGCTGACGAAGTCCTCGAGCCACTTGGTCTCCACGGCGAGGGAGTGTAGCGAGCGGCGCGCGGCGGCGGCCCCGCGCGTTTGCGGGCACACTGCGCGGCCGATGAACGCCACGCCCCCTTCTCCCTCCCGCCCCTCCCGCGCCGCCGCCTGGCTGGTGTTTGCCGCCGGCGTCAGCGCCGCCTTGCACGTCGGCAAGCTGCCGCCGGCGATCGCCGCGCTGCGCGACGCGCTCGGCATGTCGCTGGTCGAGGCCGGCTTCCTGCTGTCGCTGGTGCAGGTGGCGGGCATGAGCGCCGGCATCGCCTTCGGCGTGCTGGCCGACGCGATCGGCCTGCGCCGCAGCATGCTGATCGGCCTGGCGCTGCTGGCCGCGGCCAGCGCGCTGGGCGCCTGGGCCGACGGCGTCACCGCGCTGCTGGCGCTGCGCGCCGTCGAAAGCGTCGGCTTCCTGATGGTGGTGCTGCCGGCGCCGGGGCTGATCCGCCGCCTCAGCGCGCCGCAGCGGCTGAACGTGATGCTCGGCCTGTGGGGCACCTACATGCCGCTGGGCGCGGCGCTCGGGCTGCTGCTCGGCCCGCTGTGCATCGCCGCGTTCGGCTGGCGCGCCTGGTGGCTGACGCTCGGGCTGCTGTCGGGCCTGATGGCGCTGGCCTTGTGGCGCGGCGTGGCCGGGCAGCAGCCGGCGGCGGCCGGCGCGCGGCTGCGGCCTCACGACGTGGCGGCGCGCATGCGGCGCACGCTGGCCGCGCGCGGGCCCTGGCTGGTGGCGGCGAGCTTCGCGCTGTATTCCAGCCAGTGGCTGGCGGTGATCGGCTTCCTGCCGGTGGTCTACGCGGCAGCCGGCGTGGGCGCCAGCGCCACCGGCGTGCTGACCGCGCTGGCCGCCGCGGCGAACATCGGCGGCAACCTCGGCGCCGGCCACATGCTGCAGCGCGGCGCGCCGCCGCCGCGCCTGCTCGTCATCGGCTTCGTGGTGATGGCGCTGGCGGCGCTCGCCGCGTTCTCGGGCGCGGCCGGCGCCGGCTTGCCGCCGGCGCTGCGCTACCTGGCCGTGCTGGCCTTCTCGGGCGTCGGCGGCATGATCCCGGCCACGCTGTTCGCGCTGGCGATGCGCGTCGCGCCGGGCGAGGACAACGTCTCGGCCACGGTCGGCTGGATGCAGCAGCTCTCGGCGCTGGGCCAGTTCGCCGGCCCGCCGATCGTCGCCTGGGTGGCGGCGCGCGCCGGCGGCTGGCACTGGACCGGCGCCGTCACCGGCCTGGCCTCGCTGGCCGGCCTGGGCCTGGCCTGGACGGTGGCGCGCAGCCTGCGCCCGCGCTGAGCCGCGGCTCAGGCCGCGGCGTCGCGCTCGTCGTCGCCGCTTTGCTGCAGGCGCCACATCTGCGCGTAGCGGCCGTCGCGCGCCAGCAGCTCGGCGTGCCGGCCGCGCTCGACGATGCGGCCGTGCTCCATCACCAGGATCTGGTCGGCGTCGGCGATGGTCGACAGGCGGTGCGCGATCACCAGTGCCGTCTTGTCGCGCGCCGCGCTGCGCAGCTCCTCCTGGATGGCGCGCTCGTTGGCCGAATCGAGCGCCGAGGTGGCCTCGTCGAAGATCAGCAGCGGCGGGTTCTTCAGCAGCGTGCGCGCGATCGCCACGCGCTGCTTCTCGCCGCCGGAGAGCTTCAGCCCGCGCTCGCCGACCAGCGTGTCGTAGCCCTTGGGCGTCGAGGCGATGAAGGCGTGGATGTGCGCCGCCTTCGCGGCCGCCTCCACCTCGGCGCGCGTCGCGCCGGGGCGGCCGTAGGCGATGTTGTATCGCACCGTGTCGTTGAACAGCACGGTGTCCTGCGGCACGATGCCGATCGCGTCGCGCAGGCTCTTCTGCGTCACCGCGCGGATGTCCTGGCCGTCGATCGTGATGCGGCCCGCGCCCACGTCGTAGAAGCGCAGCAGCAGGCGCGCCAGCGTGCTCTTGCCCGAGCCCGAGGGGCCAACCACCGCCACCGTCCGGCCGGCCGGGATCTCGAAGCTCACGCCGTGCAGGATCTCGCGTTCGGCGTCGTAGCCGAAGCGCACGTCCTCGAAGCGCAGCGCGCCGCCGCGCCGCTCGAGCGGCGGCGCGCCCGGCGCGTCGGCCACCTCGCGGTGCTGGCCGAGCAGCACGAACATCTTCTCCATGTCGATGGTCGACTGCTTGATCTCGCGGTAGATCACGCCGAGGAAGTTCAGCGGCACGTAGAGCTGGATCATCAGCGCGTTGACCAGCACCAGGTCGCCCAGCGTCAGCGTGCCGTCGACCACGCCGGCCGTGGCGCGCCACACCAGCAGCACCACCGCCACCGAGACGATCGCGCTCTGGCCGAGGTTCAGCAGCGACAGCGAGGTCTGCGAGCGCACCGAGGCGCGCTCCAGGCGCTGCAGGTTGTCGTCGTAACGCTCGCGCTCGTAGCCCTCGTTGCCGAACACCTTGACGGTCTCGACGTTGAGCAGCGCGTCGACGGCGCGCGTGTTGGCCAGGCTGTCCTGCTCGTTCATCGCGCGGCGGAAGTGCGTGCGCCACTCCGTCACGCCGACCGTGAAGCCGATGTACAGCGCCAGCGCGCCGAGCGCGATGGCGGCGAACCAGCCGTCGAACTTGGCCGACAGCAGCGCGACCACCAGCGCCATCTCCACCAGCGTCGGCAGGATGTTGTAGATGGTGTAGTTCAGCAGCGAGTGGATCGCCTTCGAGCCGCGCTCGATGTCGCGCGAGACGCCGCCGGTCTGGCGCTCGAGGTGGAAGCGCAGCGACAGCGACAGCAGGTGCTCGAAGGATTGCAGCGCGACGCGGCGCGCGATGCGCGCGGCCACCGGGTAGAACAGGAACTCGCGCAGCTCGGTGAACAGCGTCACCGACACGCGCAGCGCGCCGTAGGCCAGCAGCAGCGCCACCGGCACGACCAGGGCCGCGCGCGCGTCGCCCGGCGCGAGGTCGAGCGCATCGACGATGCGCTTGAGCACCAGCGGCACGCCGATGTTGGCGAGCTTGGCGGCGATCAGGCAGGCCAGCGCCGCGCCCACGCGCCAGCGCCACTGCCACAGGTACGGCGCCAGCCGGCGCAGCGCGCCCCACTGCGACGCGGGCGCGGCGGCCGGCAAGGGCGAGCCGGCCGCGCTCACGGGCGCGGACGCGCCCAGGCTGTGACGACGCATGAACGGGGTGGAGGGCGTGGAAGAATGCGGCAAGACTCACCGCAGGTGCCGATCATGCCCGAGACTTCAAGCCCCCTGCCCCCCGCCGACCCGCTGCGCCTGCCGCCCGGCGTGCTGCCCGGAGACCGCCAGCTCGTGCTGCGCGTGCTGCCCATGCCGGCCGACGCGAACAGCAACGGCGACATCTTCGGCGGCTGGATCATGGCGCAGGTCGACGTGGCCGGCGCGGTGCTGCCGGCGCGGCTGGCCAAGGGGCGCATCGCCACCGTGGCGGTCAACCAGTTCATCTTCAAGCAGCCGGTGTCGATAGGCGACCTGCTGAGCTTCTATGCCCGCGTCGAGCGCATCGGCACGACCTCGATCACCGTGCACGTCGAGGTCTACGCCGAGCGCAACCCGGCCGATCTGCGGGTGGTGAAAGTCACCGAGGCCAACCTGACCTACGTGGCGATCGACCTGCAGGGGCAGCCGCGCAAGCTGCCGAAGGACTGACGCGCCTTCACCTGGTCTTGCGCGGCGGCAGCCCGGTGTGCTGCGTCAGCACGCGCCCGCGGGTCACCGGCGAGGTGCGGCTGCCGCTGGGCGTGGAGTTCTTGCGCCGCGCGCTCTGGTAGCCGGCGTCGCCGCCGGGCTGGAAGGCCGGCACCAGGTGCTGCTTGCCGTTGCCGATCAGGTCGGCGCGGCCCATCGCCTTCAGCGCGTCGCGCAGCAGCGGCCAGTTGGCCGGGTCGTGGTAGCGCAGGAAGGCCTTGTGCAGCCGGCGGCGCTTCTCGCCGCGCACGATGTCGACCTTGGGCGCGCGCGCCTCGTCGCGGCTCAGGCCCTTGAGCGGGTTCAGCCCCGAGTGGTACATCGCCGTCGCGGTGGCCATCGGGCTCGGGTAGAAGGTCTGCACCTGGTCGGCGCGGAAGCCGTTGCGCTTGAGCCAGAGCGCGAGGTTCATCATGTCGGCGTCGCTGGTGCCCGGGTGCGCGGCGATGAAGTACGGGATCAGGAACTGCTTCTTGCCCGCCTCGGCGCTGAACTTCTCGAACAGTTGCTCGAAGCGGTCGTAGCTGCCGATGCCCGGCTTCATCATCTTGCTCAGCGGCCCGTCCTCGGTGTGCTCGGGCGCGATCTTCAGGTAGCCGCCCACGTGGTGCGTCACCAGTTCCTTGACGTACTCGGGCGAGCGCACCGCGAGGTCGTAGCGCAGCCCCGAGCCGATCAGGATCTTCTTGACGCCGCGCAGCGCACGCGCGCGGCGGTACATGTGGATCAGCGCGCCGTGGTCGGTGTCGAGGTTGGGGCAGATGCCGGGATAGACGCAGCTCGGCTTGCGGCAGGCGGCCTCGATCTCGGGGCTCTTGCAGCCCAGCCGGTACATGTTGGCCGTCGGCCCGCCGAGGTCGCTGATCACGCCGGTGAAGCCCTTGACCTTGTCGCGGATCTCCTCGATCTCGCGGATCACCGAGTCTTCGCTGCGGCTCTGGATGATGCGGCCCTCGTGCTCGGTGATCGAGCAGAAGGTGCAGCCGCCGAAGCAGCCGCGCATGATGTTCACGCTGAAGCGGATCATCTCCCAGGCCGGGATCCTGGTCGGCCCGTCGTGGCCGCCGGTCGCGTCGGCGTAGCGCGGATGCGGGCTGCGCGCGTAGGGCAGGTCGAAGACGTGGTCCATCTCCGCCGTGCTCAGCGGGATCGGCGGCGGGTTGATCCACACGTCGCGCGCCGCATGGTCGTCGCCGTGGCGCTGCACCAGCGCGCGCGCGTTGCCGGGGTTGGTTTCCAGGTGCAGCACGCGGTTGGCGTGCGCGTACAGCACCGGGTCGCTTCTCACCTGCTCGTAGCTCGGCAGGCGGATCACGGTGCGCTCGCGCGGCGGCATCGTGATGCGGCCGGCGGCATTGCGCACGAACTGGATCGGTCGATCCGTTCGGGCTGAGCCTGTCGAAGCCCCGCGCGGCCCTTCGACACGCCCAGGGCGAACGGATTGGTCGTCCTTCGCGCAGGTCTCGTCGGTGGTCTGGTAGGGGTTGATGTAGGCGTCGATGCGGCCGGGGCGGTCGACTTCGCTGGAGTCCAGCTCGAACCAGCCGGCCGCGCCCGGGTCGTCGCCGCGCCGCACGAAGGCGGTGCCGCGCACGTCGGTGATGCTGCGCACCGGCTCCTTGCGCGCCAGCCGGTGCGCGATCTCGACGATGGCGCGCTCGGCGTTGCCGTACAGCAGCAGGTCGGCCTTGCTGTCGACCAGCACCGAGCGGCGCACCTTGTCCTGCCAGTAGTCGTAGTGGGCGATGCGGCGCAGGCTGGCCTCGATGCCGCCGATCACGATGGGCACCTCGGCGTAGGCCTCGCGGCAGCGCTGCGCGTAGACCAGCGCGCTGCGGTCGGGCCGCCTGCCGCCCTGGCCGCCGGGCGTGTAGGCGTCGTCGCTGCGGATCTTCCGGTCGGCCGTGTAGCGGTTGATCATCGAATCCATGTTCCCGGCCGTCACGCCGAAGAACAGGTTCGGCCTGCCCAGCGCCTTGAAAGGCTCGGCCGACTGCCACTCGGGCTGCGCGATGATGCCGACGCGAAAGCCCTGCGCCTCCAGCACGCGCCCGATCACCGCCATGCCGAAGCTGGGGTGGTCGACGTAGGCGTCGCCGGAGACGACGATCACGTCGCACGAGTCCCAGCCGAGCGCGTCCATCTCGGCGCGGCTCATCGGCAGGAAGGGCGCCGGCCCGAAGCGCTTGGCCCAGAACGGCTTGTAGCCGGTCAGGGCGCGCGGGCGAGGCGGGGCGGAAAGGGTGGCGGCGGTCACGGCCGTGATTGTCCTCGCAGCCGGCCTTCCGTGCAGGCGCGGGGTTGGCGGCTCAGCCCGTCACCAGCCCCTGCATGCGCAGCACCTCGAAGTCGCTGCCCTTGACCTGGCCCAGTTCGGCGTTCAGCTTGTCGTTGTTCCAGCGCGGGTCGGGCGCGCCGCTGACGAACCAGTTGCTGCCGTTGTCGGCCACGATCATCCCGTAGGTCTTCATCGCGGTCAGCAGCGCCTTGGTTTCGGTGCTGAAACTCGCCGGGATCTGGTAGCTCGCCTTCAGCCGCACGCGCATGCCCATCGGCGGCAGGTCGGCGCTGGTGTTGCTCGACGCATGGTGCGTCGCCGGCGGCAGGTAGGCCTTGCGCGAGCGCGCCACCGTGAAGCGCAGCGCGTGGCGTATGCCGCCCGGGCCGAGCGCGGCCTCCTCGTAGCGCGCCAGGCCGGGGAAGATCGGCAGCCCGGCGGCGTCGGCGCTGGTCCAGCCCGGCCGGCCGCCGGGGCGCACGTCGTTGCTGTCGAGGTGGAAGACGGCGCCGCAGTCGGCGTTCCAGCCGCCGCCGCTTTGCGGAAAGGCGCGGTACAGCTCGTAGAGGCGGTTGTTGTCGCGGTCGATCACGATCACGTGGCGGTCGCCGTCGCCGTTCGGGCCGCCTTCGATCTGCGCTTCGGGCGGCACCGGGTACGGGCCCGGATCGCTCTCGCCGCCGTAGGCGGTCCAGCGCATCGCCACCCTGGCCTGCGAGCCCGACACGATCACGTAGGGAATGCCGATCGGCGCGCCCTGGTAGGTGCCCGAGCCGAAGTCCGGGTGCAGCCCGGTGCCCAGGCCGATGCTGGCGATCAGGGCCGCCGAGTTGGCGTCCACCGGCTCGGCCGAGACGTCGCGGTTCCAGGCGTTGTCGGACGGGAAGGCGAGCGCGCCGTTGGTGTCGGCGCCGACGCCCAGCGCGGCGGCGCGGAAGTTGCCGTAGCCGACGCCGGCCGGCGCGGGGCTGGGCCCGGCCGGCGGCGCGGGCACGGGCGCCGGCGGCGTGGGCGAAACCGGCTCGGGCCCGGGCGGCGACGGGCTATGCGCCAGCGGCGGCGGCGCATCCGAGCCGCCGCCGCCACAGGCGGCCAGCACCAGCGTCGAGAGCAGCGCCAGGCTCTTGCGGCGATCCATCGTTTCCATGCGCACTCCTGGCCGGATCATTCCGAAAGGCCGGGATTGTGCGGCGCCCGGAACGCGACGGGCGCCCCGCGGGGCGCCCGTTTCGAAGCGCTTACCGCTGTTTCAGCCGGTGAGCTGCTCCTTGATGATCACCGAGCCGTTCTCCTGGGTGTGCACCATGCCGCGCTCTTCCAGGTCCTTCATCACGCGGCTGACCATCTCGCGCGAGGCGCCGACGATCTTGGCCAGGTCCTGGCGCGACACCTTGTTGCGGATGAGCTTCTGGCCGTTCTCCATCTCGGCCATGTCGAGCAGCGCGCGCGCCACGCGGCCGTAGACGTCGAGCAGCGCGAGCGACTCGATCTGGCGGTCGGCGCTGCGCAGCCGCTGCACGAGGCCGCGCATGATCGCGTACGACAGGCTGGAGTTCTCGGGCAGGCAGCGCGCGAACTCGGCGCGGCCGAGGATCAGCATGTCGGTCTGCACCTCGGCGCGCACGGTGGCCGAGTGCGGCTCGTTGTCGATCAGGCTCATCTCGCCGACGTAGTCGCCCGGCTGCAGCACGGCGAGGATGACCTCGCGGCCGCGCGAGTCCGAGGTGAGCACGCGGGCGCGGCCGGTGAGCAGGATGAACAGCGCGTTGGACTTCTTGCCGTGCTCGACGATGATCTCGCCGCGCCGGAAGCGCCGCTTGACGACGCTGTCGGCGATGCTCTGCGCCTGATCGTTCGTGAGCATCGAAAACAGCGGCACACGCCGGATCAGGTCCAGATTGGAGAGCATTGCCATACGTGGTTCCCTTCGTCTTGTGTCATCGGCCCGGTGCGGGCCCTGTCTCGTGCCGCCGGGTTGCGGCTTGCGGCCGTGAAAATGCCACAGTCCAGCACCGCCCACTATTGTGGCCATTACCGGAAATGACGCCAACGGATTCGCGGCGCGTGTCAGACTGGGCGCTCGAGTTGTGGTGTCATTGACGACACTTTTCCGCGTTTTCGAGGCGTTTTCCCCATGAGCACCCCTAGTTTGTTGCATGCCCGCGTCCTGATCCTGGGCTCCGGCCCGGCCGGCTACACGGCGGCGGTCTACGCCGCGCGCGCCAACCTCGAGCCGGTGCTGGTCACCGGCATCGCCCAGGGCGGGCAGCTGATGACCACCACCGAGGTCGACAACTGGCCTGCCGACGTGGACGGCGTGATGGGCCCGGACCTGATGGCGCGCTTCCAGCGCCACGCGGAGCGCTTCAACACGCGCATCGTGTTCGACCACATCAACCAGGTCGACCTGACGAAGCGCCCGTTCACGCTCACCGGCGACTCCGGCGGCTACACCTGCGACGCGCTGGTGATCGCCACCGGCGCCAGCGCCAAGTACCTCGGGCTGCCGTCGGAGCAGGCCTTCATGGGCCGCGGCGTCAGCGGCTGCGCCACCTGCGACGGCTTCTTCTACCGCGGCGAGGAGGTGTGCGTGGTCGGCGGCGGCAACAGCGCCGTCGAGGAGGCGCTGTACCTGTCGAACATCGCCAGCAAGGTGCACCTGATCCACCGCCGCGACAAGTTCCGCGCCGAGCCCATCCTGGTCGACAAGCTGATGGACAAGGTCAAGGCCGGCGCGATGCAGCTGCACCTGTGGCACACGCTGGACGAGGTGCTGGGCGACGACTCCGGCGTGACCGGCGTGCGCATCCGCAGCACGCACGACGGCGCCACGCGGGACCTGGCGCTCAAGGGCTGCTTCATCGCCATCGGCCACCAGCCCAACACCGACATCTTCAAGGGCCAGCTCGAGATGAAGGACGGCTACATCCTGACGCGCGGCGGCGCGAACGGCATGGCGACGATGACCAGCGTCGACGGCGTGTTCGCCGCCGGCGACGTGCAGGACCATGTCTACCGCCAGGCCATCACCAGCGCCGGCACCGGCTGCATGGCGGCGCTGGACGCGCAGCGCTTCCTGGAGCAGTGAGGCGGGCGGGAAATCGGCTATACTCGCGGTCTTTGCCGAAATCCGTCGGCACGAATTCCACTGGATAGAAGAGGTAGCGAGCGATGGCACGCGTCTGTCAGGTCACGGGCAAGCGCCCGATGGTGGGGAACAACGTCTCCCACGCCAACAACAAAACGAAGCGTCGCTTCCTGCCCAACCTGCAGTACCGCCGCTTCTGGCTGGAAACCGAGAACCGCTGGGTGCGCCTGCGCGTGAGCAACGCCGCGCTGCGCCTGATCGACAAGGTCGGCATCGAGCAGGTCGTCGCCGACCTGCGCGCCAAGGGCGAACTCTGATCTAGGAGACCGACATGGCTAGCAAGGGTGGACGCGAAAAGATCAAGCTGGAGTCGTCGGCCGGCACCGGTCACTTCTACACGACCGACAAGAACAAGAAGACGACGCCGGAGAAGATCGAGATCATGAAGTTCGATCCGGTCGCGCGCAAGCACGTCAAGTACAAGGAAACCAAGCTGAAGTAGACCTTCAGCGCTTCCAGCAAAAAGGGCCGCTCATGCGGCCCTTTTGCTTATCCGGAAAGGGGTCGCAAGCGACCCCGCCATCGTGTTTGCCGTCAGGCACTTGCGGCGCGCAGCTTCAGCGAAAAGTCGCGCAGCGCCGCGATCCCGCTGTCCTCGGCCTGGCGGCACCAGGCCTGCAGGTCGGCCACCAGTTGCTCGGCCGAGACGTTGGTGCGCGTCCAGAGCTGGCGCAGTTCCTCGCGCATCGCCACCAGCTTGCTCAGCGCGGCCGAGCTGGCCGCGGCCTCGGCCACGCTGTCGCGCAGCTCGGCCGGGATCTTGTCGTGGTCGCGGTGCAGCCAGCGCTTGGCGATCAGCATCTGCCGCATCCGCGCGGTGTTCTCGCCGCCCTGCGCCTTCAGCCGCTCCAGCTCGCTGGCGCAGGCGCTGCGCAGTTCGGCGGCGTACTTGGCCATCACCTCGTAGCGGTTGGCGATCACCGCCTCCAGCGTCTTGCCGTCGGCCACCGGCTTGACCTCGCCGAGCCGCAGCATCGGCGGCGTCTTGCGCACCTTGGCCCAGCCGATCATCTCCATCGCGCGGATGTAGCCCCAGCCGATGTCGAACTCGTAGGGCTTGACCGAGAACTTCGCCGAGGTCGGGTAGGTGTGGTGGTTGTTGTGCAGCTCCTCGCCGCCGATCACGATGCCCCAGGGCGAGACGTTGGTCGACGCGTCGGGCGCCTCGAAGTTGCGGTAGCCCCACCAGTGGCCGATGCCGTTGATGATGCCGGCCGCGTTGATCGGGATCCACAGCATCTGCACCGCCCACACCGTGGCGCCGATGGCGCCGAACAGCAGCAGGTCGATGACCAGCATCAGGCCCACGCCCTGCCAGCTATAGCGGGTGTAGAGGTTGCGCTCCAGCCAGTCGTCGGGCGTGCCGTGGCCGTACTTGGCGGCGGTCTCGGGCACCTTGGCCTCGGCGCGGTACAGCTCGGCGCCTTCCAGCAGCACCTTCTTGATGCCGCGCGTCTGCGGGCTGTGCGGGTCTTCGACGGTCTCGCACTTGGCGTGGTGCTTGCGATGGATGGACACCCATTCCTTGGTGACCATGCCGGTGGTCAGCCACAGCCAGAAGCGGAAGAAGTGCGACGGGATCGGTCCGAGGTCGAGCGCGCGGTGCGCCTGCGAACGGTGCAGGAAGATCGTGACCGCCGCGATGGTGATGTGGGTGACCACCAGCGTGAACGCCAGCACCTGCCACCAGCTCGCATCGAGCAGACCATGGGACAGCCAAGCCACGAGGGCGTCCCGAACCGAGAGAAGAATATCCATGAACCCGCCTAGACTGCCGTCAAGACCGACGGCGCTGCGATTGTAGAGGCCGCAAGCGTTTGCGCGTCAGAAACTACCCGCATCGCTCCAGCATGTTCGCAGCAGATGCCGGCGTTTCTGTGAGAAATCAAGCCTTTTGCCAGACGGCCGCAAAAAAACCGTCGGTGCCGTGGCGCTGCGGCCAAAGGCGCAGAAAACCCTCGCGCACCAGTTCGGCGCTGCGCGCCACATGGGCGGCGCCCAGCACCTCGTCGGCCGGCAGCGGCCGGAAGTTCGTGTTCGCCTCGCCGAAGGCCTGCGCGATGGCCTCGTTCTCCTCGCGCAGCAGGCTGCAGGTGGCGTAGACCAGCCGCCCGCCCGGCTTCACCAGCCGCGCCGCGCTGGCCAGGATGGCGCCCTGCTTGGCGCGCAGCTCCTCGATCGCCTGCGGCGTCTGGCGCCATTTCAGGTCGGGGTTGCGGCGCAGCGTGCCCAGGCCGGAGCACGGCGCATCGACCAGCACGCGGTCGATCTTGCCGGCCAGGCGCTTGACGCGCTCGTCGCGCTCGTGCGCGATCTGCACCGGGTAGACGTTCGACAGTCCGCTGCGCGCCAGCCGCGGCTTGAGCGCGGCCAGGCGGTGGCCCGAGGTGTCGAAGGCGTACAGCCGCCCGGTGTTGCGCATCGCCGCGCCGAGCGCGAGCGTCTTGCCGCCGGCGCCGGCGCAGAAGTCGGCCACCATCTCGCCGCGCTTGGCGTCGAGCAGCAGCGCGAGCAACTGGCTGCCTTCGTCCTGCACCTCGACCTCGCCGCGCGTGAAGACGTCGAGCTTGTGCAGCGCCGGCTTGCCGTGGATGCGCAGGCCCAGCGGCGAGAACGGCGTGTCCTCGGCCGCGATGCCGGCCGCGGCCAGCGCCGCCGTCACCGCCTCGCGTCTGGCCTTCAAGGCGTTGACGCGCAGATCGAGCGGCGCGCCCGCGCTCATGCTCTCGACGAAGGGCCAGAAGTCGTCGCCCAGTTCGCGCTGCAAGGCCTCGGCCAGCCAGTCGGGCAGGTTGTGGCGCAGCTTCTCGGGCAGCGCGGCGCGGTCGACGGCCTGCACCTGCGCCAGCCACTGCTGTTCGGCCGGCGCCAGCGCGGCGCGCAGAAAGCCCTCGTTGCCCCGCCAGCCCAGCACGGCCAGGCGGCGCTCCATCTCGCCCTTGCCCGACTGCGCGAGGTGCTGGAACAGCAGCCGCTGCCGCAGCACGTTGTAGGTGGTCTCGGCCAGCGTGTGGCGCTCGCGGCTGCCCAGCGCCTTGTTCTGGCGGAAGAAGTCCGACACCACGCCGTCGGCCGGGTGCTTGAACTGCAGCACGCGGTGCAGCAGTTCGGTGGCGAGTTCGAGCAGCGCGTTGGGATGCATCGGACCCGGTCAGACCAGCAGTTGCGGCTCGCCGCGCAGGTGGCGCACGACGCGGCCCTCGACGCGCAGCGCGCCGTCGACCAGCCAGCGCAGCGCGCGCGGATAGATCACGTGCTCGCGCGCCAGCACGCGCGCGGCCAGCGTCTGCTCGCTGTCGCCGGGCAGCACCGGCACCACGGCCTGGGCGATGATCGGGCCGTGGTCGAGCTCGGCGGTGACGAAGTGCACCGTCGCGCCGGCGGCCTTGCAGCCCGCCTCCAGCGCGCGGCGGTGCGTGTCCAGGCCGGTGAAGGCCGGCAGCAGCGAGGGGTGCACGTTGACGATGCGCCCGGCGTAGTGCGACACGAAACCCGGCGTGAGGATGCGCATGAAACCCGCCAGCGCCAGCAGGTCGGGCGCGAAGGCGTCGATGGCGGCTTGCAGCGCGGCGTCGAAGCTCTCGCGCGAGGCGTGCGCGTGGTGCTCGACCACCGCGGTGGCGATGCCGCGCGCGCGTGCGAAGGCCAGCCCGGCCGCGTCCGGCCGGTTGCTGACCACCGCGGCGATGCGCGCGTTCCACCCCTCGGTGGCGCAGGCCTGCACGATGGCTTCCATGTTGGAGCCGCGCCCGGAGATCAGGACGACGATGTTCTTCATTCCTCGGCCATCAGGGCCGCCAGCGCCGTGGCCACCTCGGCTGCGCCGACACCTTCGGCGCGCGAGGCGGCCAGCGTCGCCAGCGCCGCCGCGCCCTCGCGCTTGAGCCGCGCCACCGACTGCCCGGCCTCCTTGCCGCTGGCGAAGCCCTCGCTTTGCAGCAGCAGGCGGCCGTCGCCGGCCAGCAGCTTGAAGTAGAAGCGGCCGTCGGCCTCGCGGTACTGCTTGAACTCGGGCGGCCGGGTCTTCGCGGCCGCGGGCTTTTCGCCCGAAGCCGACAGCGCCGCGGTCATGCGCCGCAGGCCCACGGCCTCGCGCAACTGCACGAGGAAGGGCGCGGCGATCGCGCGCGCCTTGCGCGCGCCTTCCATCAGCGCCTCCTCGATGCGCGCCGGGTGCGCGATCAGTTCCTCGTAGCGCGCGCGCATCGGCGCGATGTCGCGTTCGAGCCGCTCGCCGACACGCTGCTTGGCCTCGCCCCAACCCAGGCCGGCCTTCAGGTCGGCGCGAAGCTGCGCGCGCTCGGCGGCGTCGGCGAAGGCGTCGTGGATGGTCACCAGGTGCGCGCTGTCCGGATCCTTGGGCTCGCCGGGCAGCTTCGAGTCGGTGACGATGCGCGCGATGGCCGCCTGCAGGCCCTTGGCGCCGCCCTCGAACAGCGGGATGGTGTTGTCGTAGCTCTTCGACATCTTGCGGCCGTCCAGCCCCGGCAGCGTCGCCACCTGCTCGTCGACCACCACCTCGGGCAGCACGAAGTGCTCGCGCCCGTGGCCGAACAGGTGGTTGAAGCGCGCCGCGATGTCGCGCGCCATCTCGAGGTGCTGCACCTGGTCGCGCCCCACCGGCACCTGGTGCGCGTTGAACATCAGGATGTCGGCGGCCATCAGGATCGGGTAGCTGAACAGGCCCATGGTCACGCCGGCGTCGATGTCCTCGCCCGCCGCCTGGTTGGCGTCGGCGGCGGCCTTGTAGGCGTGCGCGCGGTTCATCAGGCCCTTGGGCGTGACGCAGGTCAGCAGCCAGGTCAGCTCGGGGATCTCGGGGATGTCGCTCTGGCGGTAGAAGAAGACACGCTCGGTGTCGAGCCCGGCGGCCAGCCAGGTGGCGGCGATCTCCAGGCGCGAGCGCTCGATGCGCGCCGGCTCGTCGCACTTGATCAGCGCGTGGTAGTCGGCCAGGAAGAAGAAGCTCTCCACGCCGGGCTGCCGGCTCGCGGCGATGGCCGGGCGGATCGCGCCGACGTAGTTGCCCAGGTGCGGCGTGCCGGTGGTGGTGATGCCGGTGAGGACTCGGGTGGTCATTGGCGGATGAAGCTCGAAGACGGACGCGCCCGGCGGGCGCAGCCGCGTATTGTCGTCGCTGGCGTGTCGTCGCTGGCGTGTCGTCGCTGGCGTGTCGTCGCTGGCGGCGCTCAGGTCGCCGCGGTGACGACGATCTCGATCTTCCAGCCGGGGTCGGCCAGGCGCGCCTGCACCGTCGCGCGCGGCGGCGCGTGGCCGGGGGCCACCCAGTCGTCCCAGACGGCGTTCATGCCGTCGAAGTCGGCCAGGTCGGCGAGGTAGATCTGCGCCATCAGGATGCGCGAGCGCTCGCTGCCGGCCTCGGCCAGCAGCCGGTCGACCATCGCCAGCACCTGCGCGGTCTGGCCGCGGATGTCCTGCGTCACGTCGTCGGGCACCTGGCCGGCGAGGTAGACGGTGCCGTCGTGAACGGCCATCTCGGACAGGCGCTTGCCGACGTGGAAGCGGCGCGGGCTCATCGCTTCGCGCCCGCCGCCGGCCTGGCCTTCTGGCCGAACTTGCTCTCGGTACCCTTGAGCAGCTTGCGGATGTTGGCGCTGTGGCGCCAGATCAGCAGCAGGCCCATCACCGCCACCGCGACCGCGATCGGCCCGCCGCCCCAGATCAGCAACTGGTAGAACGGTGCGAACACCGCCGCGACGATGGCCGCCAGCGACGAGTAGCGGAAGAACACCGCGATGATCACCCAGGTGAGCAGCGTCGCCGCGCCCAGCCAGGGGTTCAGCGCCAGGATCACGCCGGCCGCGGTGGCCACGCCCTTGCCGCCCTTGAAGCCGAAGAACACCGGCCAGAGGTGGCCGAGGAAGGCCGCCAGCCCGACCAGCGCCGCCGTGCCTTCACCCAGCCCGTAAGGCGCGCCGAACAGCGCCACCAGCAGCACCGGCACGTAGCCCTTGAGCGCGTCGAACAGCAGCGTCAGGATCGCCGCCGCCTTGTTGCCCGAGCGCAGCACGTTGGTCGCGCCGGGGTTGCCCGAGCCGTAGCTGCGCGGGTCGGACAGGCCCATCAGGCGGCTGACGATGACGGCGAAGGACAGCGAGCCGATCAAGTAGCCGGCCAGCGCGGCGAGAAGCGGAAGCAGACCCTGCATGGAGCCCTGGAATCGAGACGACGGGCCGCCATTCTGCACCCGCGCAGCGCGTGCGCTGCACCTACCCGGCGCGTGCGCCTCAGGCCGACGGTAGAGTGAACACGAACTGGCTGCCGCCGCCGGGGCGCGCCTCGCAGCGCACGCTGCCGCCATGGCGCTGCGCGATCTGGCGCACCAGGCTCAGGCCCAGGCCGACGCCGCCGGCCTGCTCGGCATGCCCCGGCAGGCGGTAGAAGGGCTCGAAGATGCGCTCGCGATACGCCTCGGGCACGCCCGCGCCGCGGTCGCAGACGCGCACTTCGGCCTGGCCGCCCGGCGCGCGCGCCAGTTCCACGCTGACCTCGCCGCCGCCGTAGCGGCGCGCGTTCTCCAGCAGGTTGCGCAGCGCGCGGCGCAGCAGGCGTTCGTCGCCGCGCACCTGCACGGCCGGGCCGGCCACTTCCGCGTCGACGCGCGCCGCCTCCTCGGCGGCCAGGCCGAGCAGGTCGACCGGGTCGCGGCGGTCCAGCGTCTCGGCCGCGTCGAGCCGGCTGGCCAGCAGCACCTCCTCGACCAGCGCGTCGAGCTCGGCGACGTTGGTCTCGATCTCGCGCTTGAGCTGCTCGCGCCGCGCCGGCGAGACCTCGTCGAGCATGGACACCGCCATCTTCATGCGCGCCAGCGGCGAGCGCAGTTCGTGGCTGGCGTTGGCCAGCAGCGACTTGTTCGACTGCACCAGCGCCTCGACGCGCGCCGCCGCGTGGTTGAAGCTCGCCGCCACCGCGGCCACCTCGTCGCGCCCGCTGGCCTCGACGCGGTGGTCGAGCTGGCCCGCGCCAAAGCGCTCGACGCCGCGCTTCAGGGCTTCGAGCCGGCGCGTCAGCCGGCGCACCACCGGGTAGGCGCCGGCGGCCACCGCGACGAACAGCAGCGACAGGAACACCACCACGCCCAGGCCGCGCGGCATCCACGGCGGCACGAAGGGCAGCACCAGTTCGCCGGGCGGGCCGCCGCGCGGCTCGCCGCCGCGCCGCATCATCATGCCGGGCTCGCCGCCCTCCGCGCCGGGCGGCGGGCGCAGGCGCGGGCGGACGATCCACAGCGTGCGGCCGTCGTCGAGCTTCACCGAGGCGGTGCGTGCACCGTCTTCCGTCTGCCGGCGCATGAACAGCTCGCTGGCGACGATGCGCCGGCCCTCGGCGTCGTCGAGCGCCAGCGCGATGCGCAGCCGCTGCGACCAGTCGCGCACCGCGTCGGCCTGCTCGTCCGGCGGCGCGTCGGCGCCGGGCAGCGCGCGCTGCAGCAGGTCGGCCCAGGCCACCGTGCGGTCACCCACCAGGCCCTCGATGCGCACGCGCTCCTGGTCGAGATGGCGCTGGAACACCCAGCCCGACACCGCCGCGAACAGCAGCAGCACGGCCACCACCGTCAGGTAGATGCGCAGGTAGAGCGACTTCACGGGGCTCGCTCAGGCGTCGGAGTCGTCGCCGTCCTGCTTCTTGGCGAAGACGTAGCCGGCGCCGCGCACCGTCAGCACGCGGCGCGGCGTCTTCGGGTCGTCCTCGATCACCGCGCGGATGCGCGAAATGTGCACGTCGATGGAACGGTCGAAGGCCTCCAGCGGATGGCCCTTGAGCGAATCCATGATCTGGTCGCGCGAGAGCACGCGCCCCGGGCTCTGCGCCAGCACCACCAGCAGGTCGAACTGGTGACTGGTCAGGTCGCAAGGCCTGCCGTCCAGCCGCGCCAGGCGCGCGCCGAGGTCGATCTCCAGGCGGCCGAAGCGCAGCACCTCGTCCTCGGCCGGCTGCGGCTGGGCGCGCCGCAGCAGCGCCTTGATGCGCGCCAGCAGCTCGCGCGGCTCGAAGGGCTTGCCGAGGTAGTCGTCGGCGCCGAGTTCGAGGCCGACGATGCGGTCCAGCGGCTCGCCGCGCGCCGTCAGCATCAGCAGCGGCAGCGAGCGCGTGCGCGGGCTGGCGCGCAGCTCGCGGCACAGCTCGAGGCCGTCGCCGTCGGGCAGCATCAGGTCGAGCAGCAGCGCGTCGAAGCTCTCGGCGGCCAGCCGCTCGCGGCCGGCCGCCAGCGAGCCGGCCGTGCTCACCTCGAAGCCGGCGTGGCGCAGGTAGTCGCCCACCATCGCGGACAGGCGGACGTCGTCGTCGATCAGCAGCACTCGCGAGCTCATCGGCGCAAGCATAGCGTCACGCTCCGGCACGCCGCCCTCACTGGCGCGGACGCTCGCGCTGCGCGCGCTGCTGCATGCGCTCGAAGCGCTCGCGCCGGATCTCCTCGCGCTGCTTCACGCGCTCGGCGAGCTTGGCGCGCTGCTCGGGCGTCAGCACGCTGCTCGCGTCGAGCATGGCCTGCAGGCGGCGCTTGCTGGCCTGCTCGTGCAGCGCCTGCTCCTGCTGGCGCACCTGCTCGGCGGCGGCCGCATCGATGGTCGGCGCGGCGAAGATCTGCAGGCTGCGCTCGTGCAGCGCGCGGCGCTGCTCGCGCTGGCCGCGCAGGTCGTCGCCGGCGGCCTTGAAGATCTGGCGGATCTGGCTGCGCTGCGCCTCGCTGGCGTTCAGCCCGTCGAGCATGCGGTCCATGCCGCGGCCGCCGCCCATCACCATGCCCGGGCCCTCCATGCCGTGCATGCCGGGCCCGTAGCCGCCGGGCCGGGCCCAGGCCGACAGGGCGAAGGTGGCGGCCATCGCCACCACCATGCCCGAGAGCATCCACTTCATACCGCCCGCGCTCGTCGTGCGAGGCAGGGCGGCAGCAGCAACTTCGGTACGCGACATCTCTGGCTCCTTTGCAGCGGACCGGCTTGGCCCGTGCAACGAATGCTGCGCAGCAGGAGTGAAGACGCGATGGCGGGGGGGTAAAGATCTGTGAATACCGCGGGCGCAAAACAACCGGTCCGGATCACAGATCCATGGCGAGCATGACCAGGTCGTCCCTGACTTCCCGGCCGCCCACCATGCGTGTGCGCATGCCGGGCACCAGCCTGTGGACGACCCTGAAGCCGAGCTTTCGATAGAAGGCGGCGGCGGTCTGCGTGCCCAGATGAACGGTCGAAACGCCCTGGTCGCGCAGAAACCGGAACAGCTCCTCGGCAAGAAATGTCCCGGTGCCTTGCGCGGCCTCGGCCGCTGTCGTCAGGGTCGCGAGATAGGCATAACGCCTGCCGCCGCGCTCGTGGATGGAGCCGCACACCCCGCCGTGGAGCTGGCCTTGGCCGTCCACCAGCTTCAGTGCGAATGCAGGTTTGATCTTCTCGTCCGCCTCGTTCACCGCTTCGACGTAGAGCGTCGAACCGGTCCCTGCCGGCATCGCCGGGCCACGGATGTACGCACAGGTGTGGTCGGGCCCCGCGGGCATGTCGATCACGGTGGATTCGAAGCCTGCCGCTGCAAGAGACGGGCCAACGAGGTCGCCGAAGGTCGTCAGCACCACGATGCGATCCGGCGCACGGCCTTCCGCGGCCAGGGCATCGCTTCGGGCCGCCACGTATCGCGCGGCATCGCCGATGAAGCCCTTGTCCGATCGGTCCGAGATGTCCGGATGGTCGATCACGACGGACGGGTGGACGCCGAACTCGGCCTCGCGCCGGAGAAACAGTTCGAAGACCGCTGCGGCTTCGTCCTGCATCGTCTGCGGAGATGCGTCGGCCAGGGTCAGCCGGACGAGACGCAGGTCAGGGTTCTCTACGGCCCGCAAGGCGCTGTCCATCGTCGGTGTTTGGCGGGAAGGAGTCGTCCGCATGTTCCCCTGAAATGCAGCAGCCATGCGGGTTAGGGTTCGGCGCAACGCTCAGGTGTCCCCCGCCAGTTCCCCCGGATGCCGGTTGCTGCCCCTACCCTCGCCGCGCCAATGCAGCATCCTGCCGGATTCCGCGCCCTTGAAGCGCCCTGGAGGTGGCGCCGCCTCCACTTGCGATTCCTCGGGCCACGCGCTGGTCGGCCATCTCCAGCCAGACCTCCAGCGTGTTGGAGTCGATCTGAGACTGTCGCGCGACCGTCGTGCCAGGCGGCGCGTTGACGACGACCTTCATATCGCCGCGCCCGAGCGCATCGTTCGGGATCACGCGCCCCGCCGTGTTGGGCACGAACAGCTCAGGCCCCTTCTCGCCGACAACGTAGGCGGTGCCGGCCGCCGCGGGGCCGCCGCTGGCGAGGAAGCCACCGATGTCCATGCTGCCGTAGCCCGCGCCCGTTCCGAAGCCGCTGTCGTTGCCCAGGAGCGCGCTGATGGCCAAGCGGATCAGCATGGCGATGAGCTTGTTGCTCTCTTCCACCAGGAAATTGATCCGTGGCCTCAGGACCGTCTTCGCGAACTGCGCCTTCATTTCGTTGAGGAAGATCTTGTTCAGGTCCGCGCCGCGGTGGAAACCATCGAGAAGGCCTCGCTCGATCGCATAGGCTAGCGCGGACGAGGCTTCGTCGCCCGTGCGCTTCGCTTCCTCGGCTGCCTTCTGGTCGATTCCCTTCTGGATGCGCTGACCCAGCAGGCCCTCGCGTTCGCGCAGCAGGTCGATCTCCTGCTGAAGCGCCTGGAGCTGCGTCTCGGTGACGCCGGCGGCTTCCTGGCGCGCCAGTTCCTCTTCCTTCAGCGCCCGCGTGCTGCTGATGCGCGCGCGCTCCACGCCGAGCAGGCCCAGCTCGTCGAGGCCGAACAGGTCGATCTCGCGGCGCAGCTCGGCGTTGCCCTTCATCAGAGATTCGAGGCTGTCGAGTTGGGCGCGGCCGCGCGCGGTCTCGCCGGCCACCTCGGCTTCGCGCAGTTCGATCGCTTGTTTGTTCAGATCGTTGAACTCCGCTTGCGCGAGGATGGCCTTCTCCATCGCCGGCGTCAGGCCCTTGATGCGGCCTTCCTGAATGTCGAGCAGCGCCTTCTCGTAGGTCGTGAGGTCGAGCGTTTCTTCGACCTGCTTCTGGAGCGTTTCGAGATAACGCTGCGCCTCGCTGGTGATGGCGCTGTGCTTCTTGGGGTCATCTGGTGTCGGAGGCTTCGGCAGGCGCGGATCGGTGAACCCAACGCCGCGGCCGAACGTCGTGCGACCGGCCGCCGCGTTGAGCGCATCGTTGAGCTCCTGCGTAATGGTCTTGGCGCGCGCCTCTTCCTCGGCGAGTCGTTGACGCAACTGTCCCAGCACGCCGCCCTGGAAGTTCTCGCCGACGCCGCGTGCCGTGAGCTTCTCGATCTCCGCTCGCAGTCCCTTGATGGAGTCGCTGGTGGTCTTCGACTGCTTCTCCAGCATGTCGGCCGGCTCGGCACCACCGAGGATCACCTCGTACAACGCCATGAACGAGCCGCGCAGGATGCCGAAGTCGCGTGCGTTCTTGAGTGCATGGTCGGATAGCTCCACCAGGGTCGGTGTCACCTCCTTGGCCAGTTGCAGCGCCAGACCCTCGCCCGATTTCTTCAGGCGGCTCAAGTTGTCGTTGAGTTCTTCGGCCGCCTTTGCCGTCTCGTCGTCGATGACAACACCCAGCCGCTTGGCCTCTTCGGTGAGCCGCCCGATGCCGGCGCTGCCGCTGTTCAGCAAAGGGATCAGGTCGGTGCCGGCCTTGCCGAAGAGCTCGATCGCCAGCGCGGCCTTCTTCGGGCCATCAGGCATCGCGGAGAAGCGATCCGCGACCTCCGCGAGCACGCGCTCGCTGGCCTTGAGATTTCCGCTTGAGTCTCGAATGGAGACGCCGAGCTGCTTGAACGCAGGGTCGTTGCTGACCAGGCTCTTGTTCAGCTCTCTCAGCGCGGTGCTCAGCCCGGCGGCCTCCACGCCGGAGAGCTCGGCGGCGTAGGCCAGCGCAGTGTAGGTATCTACCGAGACGCCGGCCGCCTGTGCGGCCTTGCCTGCGGCATCAGCAGCGTCGATCTGCTGTTTCACCATGTAGGCCGTGGCGACACCAACGGCAGAAATCCCCAGGCCGATCTTCCGGCCCGCATCGACGGCTTCCTTACGGAGTTCCCTGAGCGCCTTCTCCGAGCGCTTCATGTCTGTGATGAAGCTCCCCGTCGCCGCGAGCAAGGAAATGACGATGCTCCCCGCAACCATCAGTGCACCCTCCCTGCGGAGGACAAGCGCGACAAATGGGCAGCCGTCGCGGCCATGTGCGCCCATTCATCACTCCACAGCCGCATTCCGGCAGCACGCAGCCTCGGCAGTTGCGACTCGATGAACCAATCCGGGTGGCCAGCCGCTCGCAGAGCACTGGCGAACTTGGTCAACTCGGCCTCGATGATCACCGCGGCCTTTCGATTGCGCTCCGCCTCGGAGTCGGTAGCGCTGAACACCAGCTCTTCCATCTGAATTCCTCAGGATAGGTACGCTTCGCCAGAGAACGCGGCTCCGAAGGTGAGAACCACGGTGTTCTCGTTCGGATAGTCGCTGTCGCCCTCGACCTCATCGCCAGCGCTGTTGATCACGGTGACGTTCGGCCGCATGCCGAGGTTGTGATGGATCGTCCAGGTGTCGGACGCGGTGCTTTGAACGTGCCGGTACGCGGCGGTCCCTGAACCGCCCGGGCCATTGACCTTCTGCACGACGACGCCGCTGATGCCCTGATAGCCGCGCTCGCCCTTCAGATCGACCCACGGCCCCCAGGGCCGTCCGTCCGGCCCTTGCTCGAACCGCAGGCGCGTGCCGTCCCACTGGTGCTTGGGCATGGGACCCATCTCGCCGGGCTCACCCTGTGCGCCCTCCTCGGGTTGCCTGCCCGCCAACGCCATCAGGGCATCTTTGTGCACCACCAGTTCGGCAGCCAGCGCCTGCACGGTGCACAGCACCTCGCCGAGAGCATTGTCGAGGCGCGCCACCACAGGCGAATCGTTCAGGGCCGTTGCCATCTCGGCCTTGATGGCCTGCACGATTGCGGCCTTCTGCCCTTTGCCCGACGAGGGCTCCAGCATGAGCGCCGCCGCCGGCGCGCTGCCGCCCGTCTTGAACGGATCGTCCTGGCTGTCACGCTTCGCCAGCGCGGCGAGGCTGAAGTTCTGCTGCTGTAGGTAGGGCGTCTCGCCGCCGGCGACAGGCCCGCGGCCGAACTTCCGCCGCGCCTCGTTCGGCGCGCTGATGCCGCGCTGCACGAGCGTGCCCTCCACCTCGGCCAGCGTGGCGCTGTCCATGCGCAGCAGGTCGTCGAGATCGAACTCGGTGCGGTAGACGCGCGGATCGAGCCGCATCGCGCGGTCGAGCAGCGTCTCAACGGCCTCGATTTGCGCCTGCAAGCACTGGGAGTAGTACTGCTGCCACAGCGCCTGCACGTTGTCGTAGCTCGGCGCGTCGCCGATGCCGACGAGGAACGCCGGCACCTTGAACGCGCGCGCGACCTGCTGATCGCTCAGGCCGAGCATCTCGGCCATCTGAGCTTCGTCGGCTTTCATCGCAAGCGCCTGGAACTTCAGGTCGTCGCCGAGCACGGCGATCTTGCCGACGTTGTTGCCGCTGTAGTTCTTCTCCCACTGCGTCTTGAGCCGCTCAGCGGTCTCGTCGCTGATCTCGCCGGGCGCGGTCAGGATGCCGCCGGGCCGGCTCATGTTCGCGAACAGCTTCGCGGCGTTCTTCTGGATGTTCAGGCCCTGCGCGGCGGCGAGGCTGCATGCGTACAGCGGCGAGAGGCCGACGAGCGGGTGGAAGAGGCAGTTGAACCGGTCGTGGATGATCTCGGAGGCGGGCACCGCCTCGATGTCATACGGCAGGCGCGACAGGTCGTCGGAGTTCAGGCCGTAGAACACGTCTCCGTTCGGCGCCACGAGCGGGCGCACGCGCAGCGGATCGAGGATGTAGATCGCGCGCACGTTGCCGGCGCCGTCGCGCGCCAGTAGGCCGTAGGTGTTGCCGCGTGACTGTTTCGACAGCTGCCAGGTCTCGATGAACTGCTGGCGGGTCTGGAAGTGGTTCGGCTCGCGCAGCAGCGGCGAGTAGGTCGACACGTCGGTCTCTTCCCAGACGCTGCCGACCTTCGTCATCAGGCGCAGGCTGAGCTTCGACACGTCCGATGCGATCGTCGTCACGCACGCGAACGCGGTCGAGAACGACAGCGCCGTGTCCGCGTTGATGGCGATGTCGGTCTGGAAATCATTGTCCATCACGAAGCCGAGGAAGCGGCCTCGGCCTGGCACGGACGAGAGGGCGCGCTTGCCGACGATCACGCTCACCGCGTCGCGGACGCGCTGAACGAGGCCCACGGTGGTGCTGGTCACGCGTCGTACTCCGCGCCGGTGATGACGATGACGCCGCCCGGCCTGGCGCTCTTCCAGTTGAGGCGCCAGTTCAGCAGCAGGCCGACCATGTCGTTCTGCCACAGGCTCACGAGCCTCTGGCTGGATGCCGTCGGAACGTTCCCGTCGCCCGAGGGCGCGGTGTCCATTTCCACCGTCGCCTCTTCGGCTTGGCTCACGCTGCCGCCTTCATCGAGCAGCGCGACTGAGCCGCCGTCGAGCAGCGTGATCGAGGCGCCGCCGGCGACGAAGCGAGCGCCGGAGGTCGTGCAGACGGGAAGGCCGGCCAGCTTTCCGCCGAGCGCGCCCAGGTCTGCCCCGATGCCCTTGCCGCCGGCGCGCACACCCACCTTCGCGGCGATTCGCGGATGCATGCACCAGCAGGCGGTCTTGAAATCGCCACTGAACAGTTCCAGCGCCGCCTCGACATCGGCAGCAAGGTCGCCGCTGGACACGATCGACGGCGCGCCGTGGTTGATGGCCGGCGGCGTGAGGCCGGCGGCGCCGCCGTTCGTCTCGTCGATGAATGCGCTGTCGGCCAGCGCGGCCGCCGCGCGCAGCATGTCGCGGAGGAACACACCTTCCGCCTGCGGCGCTTCGATCAGTTCCTTCGACGCCGCCATGATCGTCGAGACGGTCAGCGGCTCGATGTCGTCGCGCGAGAAGGCGCCGGCGGAGAAGCGGGCCGCCTTGCCCTTGCTGCGCCAGTACGCGGTCATCGGCGTGCTGACGCCGACCACGGGCACGCGCGCCGGCACTCTCCGCAACCCCGGGACGCTCCCGAAGAGGGAGAGGTCGGAGGCGGCGTCGAAGAACTCGACCTTGGCGCTCACGTACTGCTGCACGAGGGCGTCCGCTGACCCGTCCACGTTGCCGACGCCAGCCTTGACGAGCCCGACCATGTTTTCGAGGGCGCCCCTGTCGTGTGCACCGCCGAGAACGGCCAGCGCGCCGGCCGCGGAACGCGCGCCCCAGCGCGCAGTCATGAACGCCGTCAGCTGGTCCGGGGCCAACGTGTGGAGCTTGCGCGCCGAAGCCGCGATGACGGAGCGCGCAAAGAGCATGCCGCGAGGGAGGGTCATGATAATCGTCTGAGCCGAGATGCGCCGAGCATGCAAGCCACGATGGAGTCGCGTCCATCGGCAGACGTTGGAACTCGTGGGGACTCGTGGCACTTCATTGGGAGTCGTGGCCGAAGTTGCGGAAGGCCTCCAGCCATTCGGCCAGGTCGTGAAGGCGGTAGGTGATCGGATGCCCTCGCCCGCCGACCTGAAAGTGCGGCGGTGCCTTGCCGGCGCGGCGCTTGTTGGCCAGCGTGCCCTCCGCGATGCCCAGCAGCTCGGCCGCGACGGACTCGCCGACCCGACCATCAGCGGTGATGAATGACTCCTCGTCGTCGCAGCGGGCTCGCAGCACGGCCTCGGTAGCGGCCACGCGGGCTTCAAAGGCCGGCCGCTCGGGGTCTGGTGTGGGTGTCATTTGCTGATTTGATTTGCTGCTGAACAGGGAATTTTTTCTCTGCGTGAGCGGGCGGCAGGTCAGGAGCAAGGCGGCGTTTTGCCTTGCCCCTACCCCCCCGGTCACCGCTCCTGCGCCCGCTTCGGCCCGTCGTGGCAGGGCTGGCACAGCGACTGCCAGTTCGCCCGATCCCAGAACAGCGTCTGATCGCCCTTGTGCGGCACCCTGTGGTCGACGACTGTGGCCTGCCTGACCACGCCGCGCTGCTCGCACATCACGCAGATCGGATGCTTGGCGAGGTAGGCCCGTCTGGCCTTCTGCCACTTCCAGTCGTAGCCGCGCTCGGAGGCACTGCCGCGGCCGCCTTCCTTCGGCGGCTTCGCGACGGACAGGTCGGCGAGCGCGACGCGGTCGCCCAGGCGGCGGATCTTCAGCTTGGACATCGCGACCTTTCCGCCGGCTGCGCCGGCATACGAGCAGACAACGAACAGACAAACGAGCAGACAACGAACGGACAAAGCGGACACCGCAGCGAACAGACAGACAGACAAACCCCTTTAGGGGTTGTCTGTCCGTCCGTTGCGGTGGGGGCGTCTGTCCGTTCATGTCGGAATCCACATGCCCCGGCTGCTTCCCTTGGCAACCATCCCAGCGGCCAGAAGCGCGCTCTTGATGCGTTGCATTGCCTTCTCGCGCGAGCCCTCCGAACCCTGCGCGATCAGCCCAGCCGCCTCGCATTCCGCCTGCCAGAAGCGGAAGGCCGTCTCGCCCGATCCGTTGGCCTTGCGCAGGAGGTCGAGCGCGCGCTGTTCCCTGTCGCCGACCGAACCGCGCTCGACCTGCTCAAGCGTCACCTCCGACAGCAGGCCGGACGGCCCTCGCTTCAGCCAGATGGGTGCGAAGGCCTCGGGCGGGCAGTGGTTCGCCTTCGTCAGCGCGAGCTGAACGTGGCGCTTGCGCTCCACGATGTCGTCGATCTGGAAGCGCCTTGCCTCGTCGGCGGTCATCGTGCGCAGCACGAGTTCGCCGCGGACAGCATCCGTCAGCGCACCGCCACCGCGCGCGGCGTGTGATCCCAGCTCTTCAGCCTGTTGCAACCCCTTCGCCGCATGCGCTGTCAGCAGGACGCAGGCACCGGTGTCGATGGCGATGCGATCGACCAGCTCGCCGAGCCGGCGCTGGTGCGCCTGGTCGAGTTCGTTGCCTTCGGTGAGCGCGAGCGCGGGATCAAGGCCGACGAAGACCAGTGGCTCGGGCATCGCGAGAAGCTGACGCATGAGCCAGTCGTAGGCGTCCGTCTCGTGCAGCGCCATGCCGCTTGCGGCGAGAAGGCGCATCGAGCGTCCGGCGAGCGCGTACACGCGCAGCCTTTGCGTGAGCAGCTTTCGCTCTTCTGCCCCGAGGCCTTTGCCCAGCTCGTGCACGGTGGCATGAACATCGGCCACGGTGTCCTCTGTGAGGAACAGCGCCGCGCTGCCGGTGCGGTGGACCTGCCAAGACCAGGGCAGCGTGCCGAGCACGGCGCCGGCGCCGAGCCCGTACTGAAGGCGTGTCTTCGACGTACCACCGAGGCCAGCAAGAACGTGCGCGCGCCCGGCGAGCAGCGGGCCGGCGAAGTGCGGCGCCGGCTCGGGCACGCTGTCGAACATGCCGTTGATGCGGCCGTCCGGCCAGCGCAGGAACGGGTCTTCTTCCCGCTCGACGGCGCTTGCGGTCACGCGCCGACCCGCCTCGCGAACGTCTCTACTTCATCGAGGCGCAGTTCGCGCGTCAGCCCCCACTTGCAGACGATGAACATCCCGATCGGCGTGCGGTGCAGTTCGAACCCCTTGAGGGCCAGCTGCGCCTCGACGGTCGCGATGCGCTTGCGCACGGCATCGTCGTGTTTCGTGAGCGCCTGTTCGGCGGTGGTGCTGCTCATGCCAGCGCCTTCCGAGCCTCGTGCAGTTGCCGCACAAGCTCGCGGATCTCGTCGTCGCTCTTGCCGGCGATGCGAGCCGCGTTCAGTCGTGAGATCTCGCCGGCGGGCCAGCCGATGCGACGGCCTCCGAGCGGCACAGGCGCCGTGAGCAGCCCTTTCTTCACGTCGTCATACGTTGCCGTTCGGCCGCGGCCTCGTTCGGCCATGACCCTCTCGAAGCGAAGTAGTGTAGCCTCGTTCATTTGCGTCCTAACGATTGCTGGCGGACGCATTGGGAACGAGCGGGCGGCCCGCGTCAGGTCAGGAACTCTCCGACTTACTACCCCTGTGACGAGCTGGAGAGATGCCCATCGCAGTGAAGAAGCTGCGCGCCGTTGGGCCGCAGGATTTCACCGCTGCCTTGACGGTTTCTGCCGAGCAGCTATGCGTGTCAGCGACTACGAAGCGCGATTGCTCCGCAGAGAGGCCGCGCCCCCAGTGCTGCGCGTAGTAGCACAGCGCCAGGTCGTGGTGGTTGTGGATGGGCGGCCGCCCGCGCGGTCGCTTGTCGTCGTGCGGAAGGCTTGCCGCGATGCTGCGCAGGATCTGTGGATCAGCTTGGTCGGTTCGGCGTCCGGCCTCCAATCTCGCAGCGAGATCTTGCAGGTATTGCCTTTGCTCTGCGCGAGGAACTGTCGTGCGAGCTGGTGTACCCTTGCCCTTGCGCAGCTGCTTGCCGGCCGCGCCTCCCGGTGTGGCCTTCTTCTTCGAGGCGGGCGTCGCTGCCATGTCAGATGTAGCGAGCCTCAAGCTCGGCCGCACACAGCGCTTTGACGGTCGCACGATCGCCACGCTCCCTTGCCACCTCGAACTCAATGCGCCAGCGCGTGTCGCGATCTGCTGAGGCGAACCACGGGGCACGTAACGCCTCCTGCGGCCGCATCACCACCACACCCTCGGCGGTGTCGAAGTGCAGTACTCGGTGCTGGCGTGTGCTGGTGCGGTAGTACGTGCCGCACCAGACGGGCGCAGGCGTGGTGGCCGCGAGCAAGGCGCCCGGCGGGGCAAAGGGGACAGTTCGGACGGCAGCCATGATGTGCTTCTCCTACGGTTGCGCGTTGTGGTCAGAGGCTGCCGGCGTTGGCGCCGGCGCACCCCGCTTTGCCTGAGAAGGTCAGGCGGCCTTGAACGGGATCACCTTGGCGCCATGCCGCAGGCGGTCGAGGTGGTCGGCGTACCACTGCATCATGGTGCGGCGCTGCGGCAGGTAGGTCGCGAAGTTGTACGCGGCGCTCACCTCGTCGCGCTCCTGGTGCGCCAGCTGCAACTCGATGTGGGCGTGCTCGAAGCCGTGCTCGTGCAGGATGGTCGACGCCACCCCGCGGAAGCCGTGGCCGGTCATCCTGCCGCCGTAGCCCATGCGCTTGAGCGCGCCCAGGATCGTGTTGTTGGACATCGGCTTGTCGTGGTCGCGCTCGCCGGGAAACAGCAGGCCGCTGCGTCCGCGCAGCTCGGCCAGGCTCTGGAGCGCGTCCACTGCCTGCTTCGACAGCGGCACGATGTGCGGCGTCTTCATCTTCATGCGCTCGGCCGGGATGCGCCACTGCGCCGCCTCCAGGTCGAACTCGGCCCACTGCGCGCCGATCAGCTCGGACGTGCGGACGAAGGTCAGAGCCATCAGCTTCATCGCCAGCCGCGTGTAGGGCGTGCCGGCGTAGATCTCGATGCGGCGCAGCAGGTCGGGCAGTTCCTTCGCCTCCAGGCGCGCGTAGTGGGTCTTCTTGCGCGGCTTGAGGGCCTCGCCGGGCCGCATGTCGGCCACCGGGTTACGCTCGATCACGCCGTGCGTCACCGCGTACCGGAACACCTGCCCGCAGGTCTGCAACGCACGCTTGGCGATGTCCAGCGCGCCGCGCTTCTCGATCGCCTTGGCCATCGCCAGCAGGTGCAGGGCCGTGATGTCGCCGATGGGCTTGCGCCCGATGGCCGGGAACACGTCGGCTTCGAGCCGGCGCAGCACGTAGTCGGCGTGCCGGGCGGACTTCGGCCCCTTCCAGTGCTCGAACCACTGGCGGGCGACGGCCTCGAAGGTCTTGCCCAGGGCGACGTGCTTGGCGAGCTTGGCGTCCTTGCGCACCTGCACCGGGTCGTCACCGGCCTTGAGGGCGAGGCGGGCCTCGTCGCGCGCCGCCCGGGCCTGGGCCAGCGACACGGCGGGATAGGCGCCGAAGGCCATGCGCTTCTCCTTGCCGGCGAAGCGGTACTTCCAGTACCAGAGCTTCACCCCGCTGGGCCGGGCTTCGAGGTACAGGCCGCCGCTGTCGGCGAAGCGCGTGCGGGCCTTGTCGGCCGGGCAGTCGGCGCTCTTGCAGGTCTTGTCGGTCAGGGCCATGTGGGGGAACCGGAGGGGTGGCGCGGGGGAATCCCGCCTGCCGTTCCCCCAATGGTTCCCCCAACTCGGCCCGGCTGTCAAAGTGCATCGGCGGACGCCAACGAACAAAAAAGCCCCGCTGGACAATGCCTTGCGGGGCTTTCTGCGGTTCTCAGCGAACCTTGGCGAACGTATCTCTGGCGGAGAAGGAGGGATTCGAACCCTCGATACGGTGAAACCGTATACCGGATTTCGAGTCCGGCGCATTCGACCACTCTGCCACCTCTCCGGTGTTCACTGCGTCGGCGGGTCGCTGCCGAGCCCGCCATTGTAGCGCAGGCCAGCGGCCGCTCAGGGGGTGGTGCGCAGCGTCAGCGCGTGCAGCGCTGCATGGTCGAGCCGGCTGCGCCAGACCTGGCCGGGCGCCATCGGCCACGCGTCGGTGAGCGTGCCGGTGGTGACGACGTCGCCCGCACGCACGGTCCACGCCGGCGTGTACTGCGCCATCGCGGCCAGCCACAGCCGCAGCGCGCTCAGGGGGCCGTCGAGCACGTTGGCGCCGCGGCCGCTGTCGACGTCGGCGCCGTCGCGCGAGAGGCCCAGCGTCAGCGCGGCCAGTTCCTCACCGAGCCGCGCGAAGCGCGCCGCCGGCACCCGCGGCCCGACCAGCAGCCGGCCGTGCAGCGCGAAGTCGGCCACGGTGTCGGCGGCACCGAAGCGCCAGTCGGCGAAGTGCGTGTGGACGATCTCGAAGCCGTGCGCGACCCAGTCCAGGCAGCCGGCCAGCTCGGCCTCGTCCATGCCGGCGCTGGGCGCGGCGGCGAATCCGAACACGATCTCCGGTTCGAGGCGCGGCTGCACCAGCCCGGCGAGCGACACGACGGCTTCGCTGCCCTCCAGCAGCGTCAGCGTGCTCGCCCACACCGGCGCCCAGATCGGCGCGAACACGCCGTAGCGCGGCCAGATGCCGCGGTTGGTGAAGCCGATCTTGTAGCCGCGCGGCGTGTCGCCGCGCGCGAGGCGCTGCCGGCGGATCAGGTCGGCCACCTCGAAGGCCTGCGCCAAGGTCAGGCCGCCGGGGCGCGCGCTCGGCAGGCCGATCAGCGCAGCGCCGTCCCAGGCGGCGAGCAGTTCGGCAGCGAGCGCCTGCCTGTCCACCGCTTCAGGCCTTGATCACATCGAGCCCACCGAGGTAGGGCCGCAGCGCCGCCGGCACGCGGATCGAGCCGTCGGCCTGCTGGTGGTTCTCCAGCACCGCCACCAGCGCGCGGCCGACCGCGAGGCCGGAGCCGTTGAGCGTGTGCACCAGCTCGTTCCTGCCCTGCGCGTTCTTGAAGCGCGCCTGCATGCGGCGCGCCTGGAAGGCCTCGCAGTTCGAGCAGGAGCTGATCTCGCGGTAGGTGGCCTGCGCCGGCAGCCAGACTTCGAGGTCGTAGGTCTTGGTCGAGCCGAAGCCCATGTCGCCGCTGCACAGCGTCACCACGCGGTACGGCAGTTCGAGCCTTTGCAGGATCGCCTCGGCGTGGCCGACCATCTGCTCCAGCGCCTCGTAGCTCTTGTCCGGGTGCGTGATCTGCACCATCTCGACCTTGTCGAACTGGTGCTGGCGGATCATGCCGCGCGTGTCGCGCCCGGCGCTGCCGGCCTCGGAGCGGAAGCAGGGGCTGTGCGCGGTCAGCCTGATCGGCAGCGCGCTCTCGGCCAGCACCTGCTCGCGCACGCTGTTGGTCAGCGGGATCTCGCTGGTGGAGATCAGGTACTGCTCGCGGTGGCTCTCGTCGCCACCCCGGCTGACCCAGAACATGTCGTCCTTGAACTTCGGCAACTGCCCGGTGCCTTCGAGGATCTCGCGGTTGACGATGTAGGGCGTGTAGCACTCGGTGTAGCCGTGTTCGAGCGTCTGCACGTCGAGCATGAACTGCGCGAGCGCGCGGTGCAGCCGCGCCGCCGGGCCGCGCAGGAAGGTGAAGCGCGAGCCGCTGAGCTTCGCGCCGGTGTCGAAGTCCAGGCCGAGCGGGCCGCCGAGGTCGGCGTGGTCCTTGGGCGCGAAGTCGAAGGCGCGCGGCGTGCCCCAGCGGCGCAGCTCGACGTTGCCGGCTTCGTCGGCGCCCGGGGGCACGCTCTCGTGCGGCAGGTTGGGCACGGCCATCAGCATCTCGGCGAGGTCGGCCTGGATCACGTCGAGCCGCTCGGCCGAGGTCTTCAGCGCGTCGGCGATGCCGGCCACCTGCGCCATCGCCTCGCCGCTGTCCTGCCCCTTGGCCTTGAGCTGGCCGATCTGCTTGGACAGGCTGTTGCGCTGCGCCTGCAGCTCCTCGGTGCGCACCTGGATCGCCTTGCGCTCGCCTTCGAGCGACTGGAAGCGCGCCACGTCGAGAAAGGGTTGCGGCGTCTTGCGCGCCTCGAGGCGCGCAACCACGTGCGCCAGATCCTTGCGCAGCAGGTTGATGTCGAGCATGGAAAGCCGGGCGCCGCGTCAGCGCCCGCCGGAGGTGGGAAACCTCAGGATTGTAGGCAGGCGAACGCCTGCGACTCGGCGGCCATCTCGCCCTTCATGCCGCCCTTGGCCTCGTGCAGCACGGCGCAGGCGCATTCGGCGCAGCGGCCGCACTGCGTGGCCACGCCGAGTTCGAACTGCAGGCATTCGAGCGTCTGCGCACCTTCGCAGGCGGCCTGGCGGATCTGGTGATCCGAGATGCGGCGGCAGACGCAGACGATCATTCGGCCCTCAGGATGGATCGCCCATCATGGATTGCAGGTAGTTGGGCAGGCCCACCTTGCCGACCAGTTCGACCTGGGTCTCGAGGAAGTCGATGTGCTCCTCGGTGTCGTCGAGGATGGCTTGCAGCAGGTCGCGCGAGACGTAGTCGCGCACCGATTCGCAGTAGGCGATGCCGTCCTTGATGGTGCCCTGAGCGCCCTGCTCGAGCTGCAGGTCGCACGCCAGGAGCTCCGGCACGCTCTCGCCGATCAGCAGCTTGCCGAGGTCCTGCAGGTTGGGCAGGCCGTCGAGCATGAAGATGCGCTCCATCAGTTTGTCCGCGTGCTTCATTTCGCCGATCGACTCTTCGTATTCCTTCTTCGCCAGCTTGTCCAAGCCCCAGTGCTTGAGCATGCGGTAGTGCAGGAAGTACTGGTTGGTGGCCGTCAGTTCGTTCTTCAGTTGGGCGTTCAGGTGGGCAATCACCTGCGGGTCGCTCTTCATGGTTTCTCCGGGGGAGGTTGGGGACGGATCGATTCTGATCTTCCTCAAGCCTCCACCAGGGAGAATCGGGGCGCCGCGCAGGGCTGTGTGGATCTTACTTGATAATGGTTTGTATTAACAATCCCCTTCCCGCCATGCTTCTGACCGAGATGCCCGATGACAGCCATTCCGTCGTGACGGGCGTCACGCCGAGCTCGCCCGACCTGGGCGAAGCCGACCTGCGCCGCCTGGCCGAGCTGGGTTTCATCGCCGGCGAGCCGCTGTACCTGCTGCGCCGCGGGCCGGGCGGACGCGAGCCGCTGGCGGTGCGCATCGGCGACACGCTGGTCGCGCTGCGCTGGGCCGAGGCGCGCTGCATCGAGGTGGAGGCGAGCCGGCCATGAGCGTGAACTGCATCGCCCTGGTGGGCAACCCGAACTGCGGCAAGACGGCGCTGTTCAACCTGCTGACCGGCGCGCGCCAGAAGGTCGCCAACTACGCCGGCGTCACCGTCGAGCGCAAGGTCGGCACGGCCACGCTGCCCGGCGGACGGCGCGTGGCGGTGGTCGACCTGCCCGGCACCTACGGCCTGAAGGCGACCACGCCGGACGAGCAGGTGACGCTCGAGGTCGTGCAGGGCCAGCGCGCCGGCGAAGACGCGCCCGACGCGATCGTCGCGGTGGTCGACGCCACCAACCTGCGCATGAACCTGCGCCTGGTGCTCGAACTGCGCTCGCTCGGCCGCCCGATGGTGGTGGCGCTGAACATGAGCGACGCGGCGCGCGCCCAGGGCCTGGCGATCGACACCGGCGTGCTCGCGCGCGAGCTGGGCTGTCCGGTGGTCGAGACGGTGGGCGTGCAGCGCAACGGCCACGAGGCGCTGCTGAAGGCGCTGGCGACACTCGACGCGGCGCCGGCGGCGAGTGCCGCCACGAGCGCCACCAGCGCCGCGACCACGCGGCACAGCCCGGCGGAGTTGCAGAAAGAGGTGCGCCGCATCCTGGCGCTGGCGGCGCCGGCGTCGCCGCGCGTCGAGCGCTTCCAGCTCGCCGTCGACGCGGTGGTGCTGCACCCGGTGGCAGGCCTCGTGCTGCTGGCCACGCTGATGTTCCTGATGTTCCAGGCGGTGTTCGCCTGGGCCGAGCTGCCGATGGAGCTGATCGAGAGCGGCATGGCCTGGCTCGGCGAGGTGATCACCGGCACGATGGACGACGGCCCGCTGCGCAGCCTGCTGGTCGACGGCGTGATCGCCGGCGCCGGCGGCGTGCTGGTGTTCCTGCCGCAGATCCTGATCCTGTTCTTCTTCATCCTGCTGCTGGAGGACTCGGGCTACCTGCCACGCGCCGCCTTCCTGCTCGACAACCTGATGGGCAAGATCGGCCTGTCGGGCCGCGCCTTCATCCCGCTGCTGTCGAGCTTCGCCTGCGCGATACCGGGCATCATGGCCACGCGCACCATCGCCAGCCCGCGCGACCGGCTGGCGACGATCATGATCGCGCCGCTGATGACCTGCTCGGCGCGGCTGCCGGTCTACGCGCTGCTGATCGGCGCCTTCGTGCCCGACCGCAACGTCGGCCCCTTCGACCTGCGCGGGCTGACGCTGTTCGGCCTGTACGTGGCCGGCGTCGTCTCGGCCTGCATCGTCGCGTGGTTCATCAAGCGCTTCTGGACGCGGCGCAACTACCAGCCGCTGATGCTCGAGCTGCCGCCCTACCGCCGCCCCAGCCTACGCAGCCTGGCGGTCGGGCTGTGGGAGCGCGCGGCGATCTTCATCCGCCGCGTCGGCACCATCATCTTCGCGCTGACGGTGGTGCTGTGGTTCCTCTCCACCTGGCCCGCGCCGCCGGACGGCGCCACCGGCCCGGCGATCCAGTACAGCTTCGCCGGCATGCTGGGGCAGGCGCTGCAGCACGTGTTCGCGCCGATCGGCTTCAACTGGCAGATCTCGGTGGCGCTGGTGCCCGGCCTGGCGGCGCGCGAGGTGGCCGTGGGCGCGCTCGGCACGGTGTACGCGCTGTCGGGCGGCGACGACGCGGTGGCCGAGTCGCTGCTGCCGGTGATCGCGCAGACCTGGTCGCTGGCCACCGCCTATTCGCTGCTCGCCTGGTACGTGTTCGCGCCGCAATGCCTGTCGACGTTGGCGGTGGTCAAGCGCGAGACCAACTCGTGGCGCTACCCTCTGCTGATGCTGGTCTACCTGTTCGCGCTCGCCTACGCGGCGGCCTTCGTGACCTACCGCGTCACGCTCTGGCTCGGAGGATGAAATGGATGCCCAGACCTGGATCGTCGCGCTGATCGTCGCCGCCTGCGCGGCCTACGCGCTGTGGACGCTGGTGCTGCGCCCCTTCCTGCGCACGCGCCGCGGCGCCGGCGCCTGCGACTCGTGCGGCAGTTGCGGCGGCGGCACCGGCAGCCTGCAGGCTGTCCGGCGCCGGGCCGCCCCAAGCCGGACGGCGCCCCCTGGGGGCAGGAGCGAAGCGACTGGGGGGCCCGAGCTCAGCCGAGTTTCGCCATCGACTTGTCGCCCAGCCCCATCGGCAGCGGGAAGTGCACCGACTCCTCCACCCCCGGCAGCGAACGCACCGACACCGCCCCGAGCGCACGAAGCCGCTCGATGACCTGCCTGACGAGGATGTCGGGCGCCGAGGCGCCGGCGGTCAGGCCGACGCGGCGCTTGCCCTCCAGCCACTCGGCCTTCAGGTCTTCCGGCTGGTCGACCATGTAGGCCGGCGTGCCCAGGCGCTGCGCCAGCTCCTGCAGGCGGTTGCTGTTCGAGCTGGTCGGGCTGCCGACCACGATCACCACGTCCACCGCCGGCGCCAGCACCTTGACGGCGTCCTGGCGGTTCTGCGTGGCGTAGCAGATGTCCTGCTTCTTCGGCTCGCGCACCTTCGGGAAGCGCCGCTTCACCGCGGCGAGGATCTCGGCCGCGTCGTCCACCGACAGCGTGGTCTGCGTCACCACCGCGAGGCGCTCGCTCTGCGGCAGCACCAGCGCCTCGACGTCGGCCACGTCGTCGACGAGGTAGATGCCGCCGTCGAGCTGGCCCATCGTGCCCTCGACCTCCGGATGGCCCTTGTGGCCGATCATGATGAAGTCGTAGCCCTCCTTGTGCAGCTTGGCGACCTCGACGTGCACCTTGGTCACCAGCGGGCAGGTGGCGTCGAACACCGCGAAGCCGCGCCGCGCCGCCTCGTGGCGCACCGCCTGCGACACGCCGTGCGCGCTGAACACCAGCGTGGCGCCGGGCGGCACCTCGGCCAGGTCCTCGATGAAGATCGCGCCCTTGGCCTTCAGGTCGTTGACGACGTAGGTGTTGTGCACGATCTCGTGGCGCACGTAGATCGGCGCGCCGAACTTCCTCAGCGCGCGCTCGACGATCTCGATCGCGCGGTCGACGCCGGCGCAGAAGCCGCGCGGCTCGGCCAGCAGCACCTCGTGCACCTCGATGCCGGCGGCACCCGTCGACTCGCCCATCACAGCACCCCGATCAGTTGCACTTCGAAGGTCACCGGCCGGCCGGCCAGCGGGTGGTTGAAGTCGAACAGCAGCCAGTCCCCGCCCAGCTCGCGCACCACGCCGGCGTAGCTCGCCTGGCCGTCGGGCGTGGGGAACTGCACCACGTCGCCGACTTGGTAGCTCGCGTCGGGGTCGCCCAGCTCGGCCAGCAGCGAACGCTTCACGCGCTGCAGCAGCTCGGGGTTGCGCTCGCCGAAGGCCACGCCGGCGGGCACCTCGAACACCGTGCGCGTGCCTTCGGCCAGGCCGAGCAGGCGCTGCTCCAGCGCGCCGGCCAGCTCGCCGGTGCCCAGCGACAGCGTGGCGGGCTTGTCGGCGAAGGTGTTGACGATGTCGGCGCCGTCGGGCCCGGCGAGGCGGTAGTGCAGGGTCAGGAAGGACCCCGGCTGCACGAGGTTCACGGCGTGGGCCTTTGAGTAGACTGGCTCGCGATTTTACGAGCGTGATGAAGAACCTGCCCCCCGATGCCCGCCCGCGCGAGAAGCTGCTCGCGCTGGGCCCGGCCGCGCTGGCCGACGCCGAGCTGGTGGCGCTGCTGCTGCGCACCGGGCTGAAAGGCACGCCGGTGCTCACGCTCGCGCAGCAGGTGCTCGACAGCTTCGGCGGCGTCGCCGGGCTGCTGCACGCCGACGCGGCGGCGCTGAAACGCATCAAGGGCCTGGGTCCGGCCAAGCGCGCCGAGCTGGCGGCGGTGATCGAGCTGGCGCGGCGCGCGCTGCACCAGCGCCTGGCCGAGCGGCCCGCGCTCGACTCGCCCGGCGCGGTGCGCGACTACCTGCAACTGCAGCTCGCCGCGCAGGAGCGCGAGGTGTTCGCGGTGCTGTTCCTCGACGCGCAGCACCGGCTGCTGCAGTTCGACGAGATGTTCCGCGGCACGCTGGCGCAGGCCAGCGTCTACCCGCGCGAGGTGGTGCGGCGCGCGCTGGCGCTGAACGCCGCCGCGGTGATCCTCGCGCACAACCACCCCAGCGGCGTGGCCGAGCCCTCGCGCGCCGACGAGTTCCTGACCCAGTCGCTCAAGAGCGCGCTGGCGCTGGTGGACGTGCGCGTGCTCGACCACTTCGTGATCGGGCGCGGCCAGGTGGTGTCGTTCGCCGAGCGGGGCCTGCTGTGAGCGCGCCCAAGGCGACGGCGCTGGCCGACCTGAAAGAGCTGTGCCGCGCGCTGCGCGAGGCCGAGCGCGAAGCCGCCGCCGCGGCGGCGCGCGCCCAGGCCGAGGCGGCCCGGATCGACCGCGAGCGCCACCTGTTCGCGCGCAGCGTCGGCCCGGTGGTGCCGCTGCGCCCGCCGGCGCGCGCGGCGCGGCGCGGGCCGCTGCCGCCGCCCGAGCCGCGCCAGCGCCAGCGCGACGAGGCGGCGGTGCTGGCCGAGTCGATCTCCGACGAGTTCGACGTCGAATCGCTGCTCGACACCGACGCCGCGCTGTCGTTCCGCCGCCGCGGCGTCGGGCCCGAGGTGGTGCGCAAGCTGCGCCGCGGCGTGTGGGCGATCCAGGCCCAACTCGACCTGCACGGCCTGCGCCGCGACGAGGCGCGCGAGCGCCTCGCCGCCTTCCTGCGCGAAGCCGTGCGCGCCGGGCTGCGCTGCGTGCGCGTGATCCACGGCAAGGGCAACGGCTCGCCGGGGCGCGAGCCGGTGCTCAAGGGCAAGGTGCGCGCCTGGCTGGTGCAGAAGGACGAGGTGATCGCCTTCACCCAGGCGCGCGCGCAGGACGGCGGGCACGGCGCGCTGATCGTGCTGCTGCGGCCGTCGACGGCGGCTTAAGCGTCCAGCGCCCGCGCCAGGATCTCGAACACGCGCCGCTCGCCGCACTGCGCGACGTTGAAGCGCAGGAAACCGCTGGCGCTCGCCGAGGGGCTGAAGGCGTTGCCGGGCGCCAGCACCATGCCGTGTTTCAGGCACTCGCGCGCCACCCGCGCGGCGTCCACCCCGTCGGGCAGGCGGCACCACAGGAACATGCCGGCGCGCGGCACCAGCCATGGCACGATGCCCAGCGCGTCGAGGCGCGCGACCACCTTGCCGCGCGCTTCGGCCAGGCGCGCCCGCACGCCTTCCAGGTGCTTGCGGTAGCCGCCGTCGGTCAGCGCGGCCAGCGCGACGGTGGCCGCGAGCCGGCCGCCGCCGAAGCTGGTGGCGATCTTCAGGTCGACCAGGCTGTCGATCCAGTCGGCGCGCGCGGCGATGTAGCCGCAGCGCAGCGAGGCCGACAGCGTCTTCGAGAAGCTGCCGATGTGGATCACGCGCGCCAGCCCGTCGAAGGCCGCCAGGCGCGGCGCCGGCGTGCTCTCGAAGTCCGCGAAGATGTCGTCTTCGACGATCACGAGATTGGCGTCCTCGGCCAGCTTCAAGAGCCGGTGCGCGGTGACCGGGGACAGCGTCGCGCCGGTCGGGTTGTGGATGCCCGAGTTGGTGATGTACAGGCGCGGCGCGTGCTCGCGCAGCGCGGCTTCGAAAGCCCCGGTGTCGGGGCCGTTCGGCGTGAAGGGCACGCCCACCGCTTTCACGCGGTGCGCGCGCAGCAGTGCGTGGAAGTTGAAGTAGCACGGGTCGTCCACCAGCACGGTGTCGCCCGGTTCGAGCAGGAAGCGGCAGACGAGGTCGATGGCCTGCGTGCCCGATTCGGTCAGCATGATGCGTTCGGGCGGCGCCTCGATGTCCATGCCGTGCAGGCGCCGCGCCAGTACCTCGCGCAAGGCCGGCAGGCCCAGCGGCGTGGCGTAGTCGGCCAGCACCGCGCTGTCGGCACGCGCCGCGGCGCGCAGCGCACGGCGCATGCCCTGCTCGTGCATCCAGTCGGCCGGCAGCCAGCCGCAGCCGGGCTTGAGCAGCGCCGTGCCGGCCTCCAGCGACTCGCGCGAGATCCACAGCGGATCGACCTCGCGCTCGGCACGCGCGCCGATTTGCGACAGCGCCAGCGGCGCCACCGGCCCGCAGACGTAGAAGCCCGAGCCCGGCCGAGCGCGGATCACCTGCTCGGCGGCCAGCCGTTCATACGCCTGCACCACGGTGGAGACCGACACGCCCATCGCCTGCGCCTGCGCGCGCACCGAGGGCAGCCGCGCGCCGGGCGCCAGCGCGCGCGAGGCGATGCGCGAGCGGATCGCGGCCATCACCGCGTCGATGCGGGTTTCGCGTTTTTCCATCGCAACCGTACTGATCAAAATACCATAACAGTTCGTTGAAATTGTATTGGACCGTGCATGGCCTTGGCGGCGTTCTTGCGGTCCACTGCAAACGATGGACAAGACGACTCAGGGCTGGATCAACGGCGCGATCGGCGTGCTGATCTTCGCGGGCTCGCTGCCCGCGACGCGCGCCGCGGTGATGGACTTCGACCCGGTGTTCCTCACCGCCGCACGCGCCAGCATCGCCGCGCTGCTGGCCGCGCCGATGCTGCTGGCGCCCGGCCAGCGCCGCCCGACGCGCGCCGAGCTGCCCTCGCTGGCCGTGGTGGTGCTGGGCGTGGTGATCGGCTTTCCGCTGCTGACCGCGCTGGCGCTGCAGCACGTGTCGGCCGCGCACTCGCTCGTCTTCATCGGGCTGCTGCCGCTGTGCACGGCGATCTTCGGCGTGCTGCGCGGCGGCGAGCGCCCGCGGCCGGCGTTCTGGCTGTTCTCGCTGCTGGGCAGCGCCTGCGTCGCGGGCTATGCCGCGCGCGGCGGCATCGAGGCCTCGTGGGTCGGCGATCTGGCCATGCTCGCCGCCATCGTCGTCTGCGGCCTGGGCTACGCCGAAGGCGCGCGCCTGGCGCGCCACCTGGGCGGCTGGCAGGTGATCAGTTGGGCGCTGCTGCTGGCGCTGCCGGTGATGCTGCCGCTGGCGCTGTCGACGCAGCCCGCGTCGTTCGCGCCGGTGAGCGCCCCGGCATGGCTGGGCCTGGCCTACGTGTCGCTGTTCAGCATGCTGATCGGCTTCGTGTTCTGGTATCGCGGGCTGGCGCAAGGCGGCATCGCGGCGGTCGGGCAGTTGCAGTTGCTGCAACCCTTTCTCGGCCTCGCACTGGCGGCCTCGCTGCTGCACGAAGCGGTGAGCCTCGGCATGCTGGCCGCGACGCTGGGCGCGGTGGCCTGCGTGGCCGGCGCGAAGCGCTTCGCGGCCTGATTCAGCCGCCCTTGTTCCTCATCCAGTCGGCCGTGCCGAAGAAGGCTTTCGCCAAGCGCTCGGCCAGCGCCGCGTCGACCTCGCACTCGCGCATCGCCTGCGCCATGCAGGCCAGCCACTGGTCGCGCTCGCGGATGCCGATGGCAAACGGCAGGTGGCGCGCGCGCAGCATCGGGTGGCCGAAGCGCTCCACGTAGTGCTGCGGCCCGCCCAGCCAGCCGCACAGGAACCAGAACAGCTTGTCGCGCGCGTTGTCCAGCGAGGCGCCGTGCGTCGCGCGCAGCGCGGCGTAGCCGGGCTCCAGGTCCATCAGGTCGTAGAAGCGGTCGACCAGCGCGCGCACCGCGCCCTCGCCGCCGATCAGTTCGAACGCGCTGGCCTCGCTCACGCCTGAAGCTTCTCGGCCGCCGCCGCGACGCCCTGCGCAGCCGGGCAGCCGGGCAGCAGTTCGAGCAGCAGGCGGCGCTTCTGCACCGCCTCGCGCACCGCCGGGTCGTTCGGGATCTCGCCGATCAGCTCGAGCCGGAAGGGCCGGGCCGCATCTTCCAGGTGCGGCGTCACGTAGCGGTCGACCACCTGCTGGAGCTGGCCGCGGATCGCGCGCCCCTCGCCCTGGCGCGTGGTCTGGTTGACCAGCAGCCGGACGCCGCGGCGGCGCTGCTGCGTCGCCAGCACCTTGATCGTGGCGTAGGCGTCGGTCAGCGAGGTGGGCTCGGGCGTGGCCACCACCAGCACCTCGTCGGCCAGCGAGATGGTGTAGAGCACCACGTCGGAGATGCCGGCGCCGGTGTCGAGCAGGATGCGGTCGAAGCGCGGCGCGAGCTGCCGGATCACCTCTTGCAGCTTCTCGCTCACCTCGGGCGTCAGGCGCGAATACTCCACCAGCCCCGAGCCGGCCAGCAGCACCGAGAAGCCGCCCGGCGCCGGCAGCACGGCCTGCTCGAGCGGCGCCTTGCCGGTGAGCACGTCGTGCAGCGTGAGCTTGGGCGTCAGGCTGAGCACCACGTCGAGGTTGGCCAGTCCCAGGTCGGCGTCGAGCACCAGCACGCGCTCGCCGCGCTGCGCCAGCGCCGCCGCGAGGTTGGCCGAGACGAAGGTCTTGCCGACGCCGCCCTTGCCGCTGGTGACGGCCAGCACACGGGCTTGCGCGGGAGTCGATTCGCGGTCGCTGCTCATTCGGGATCCTGGAACTGGGAGTGGCCGAAGAGCAGACCCTTCTCCTCGGCGCTGACGTGCGAGACCGGCGGCATTTCCAGGCAGGCGCGGTTGCGCCCGGCCTGCTTGGCGCGGTAGAGCTGCTGGTCGGCGCGCTCCACCCACAGCGCCGCCGACGAACGCACCCACTGCGGCGCGAAGGCGCCGCCGATGCTCACGGTGACCTGGACGTCCACGCCCGGCGCCACGCTGGCCGGGCGCGCCTGCACCTTGCCGCGCACGCGCTCGGCCACCGCCTGGCCGAAAGCCGGCGGGCAGTTGGGCAGGATCATCGCGAACTCCTCGCCGCCCATGCGCGCCACCGTGTCCATGGGCCGTATGCACTCGTGCAGCGTGCGCGCGACGGCGCGCAGCACCTGGTCGCCGGCGGCGTGGCCGTGCGTGTCGTTGACGCGCTTGAAGTGGTCGATGTCGATCATCAGCACCAGCGCCGGCTCGCCGGCGCGCGCCACGCGGTCGATCTCGCGCGCCATCGCCATCTCGAACTGGCGCCGGTTCGCCAGCCCGGTCAGCGCGTCGCGGCTGGACAGCTCGCACAGCCCGTCGAGCACCGCCTGCAGCCAGCCGGCCGGATCGCTGTGGCGCGTGTCGGGCAGCTCGATGCCCGAGCATTGCAGCAGCCGCAGCGCCGTCTCCAGGCGCAGCGAGCCGGCCTGGAGGGGCTGCGAGGGCTGGGAGGGCGCGTTCAAGCGTGGAGGTCGGTTGAGTTCGGTGCCGGCTTGCGTGTCAGTCTAGCAGCGGCCCCCGCGCCGCCGTGCCGCGAAATGACGGGCCTTGGCCGGCTTCTTCGCCCGCGCGGCGCGCGCCGCTGCACGCCGCTCAAGGCGCGCCGCGCGGCGTCGATAACAGGGCCGGACACCCCCCAGAACCCGCCAGAGAGGATGAGCGCCATCGCCGCCCTTGCCCTTGCCGCCGCGCCGGAGCAGGAATTCGCCTTCAGCCAGGCCGATTTCGAGCGCGTGCGCGCGCTGATCCACCAGCGCGCCGGCATCAGCCTGCACGCCGGCAAGCAGGCGATGGTGTACAGCCGCCTGTCGCGCCGCCTGCGCGAAACCGGCCACCGCAGCTTCGGCAGCTACCTGCAATGGCTGGAGACCCACGCCGGCGCGGGCGGCGACTCGGAGTGGCAAGAGTTCGTCAACTGCCTGACCACCAACCTGACCGCCTTCTTCCGCGAGGAGCACCACTTCCACGCCTTCGGCGCCGACCTGAAGGCGCGCGGCGCGCCCGGCCCGCGCATCTGGTGCAACGCCGCCTCCAGCGGCGAGGAGCCGTACTCGATCGCGATGACGGTGGTCGAGGCGCTGGGCGCCGACAGCGGCGCGCGCATCCTCGCCAGCGACATCGACACCCGGGTGCTGGCCACCGCGGCGCGCGGCGTGTACCCGGTCGATTCGCGCGGCCTCTCGCCCGAGCGGCTGCGCCGCCACTGCCTGCGCGGCACCGGCGCCAACGCCGGCTTCATGCGCATCCGGGCCGAGGTGCAGACGCTGGTGGAGTTCCGCGCCCACAACCTGATGGCGGCGCACTGGGCGCTCGGCGAGCCGTTCGACTTCGTGTTCTGCCGCAACGTGATGATCTACTTCGACGCCGCCACGCAGCGCCGCGTGCTCGAACGCATCCACGCGGCGATGAAGCCGGGCGGGCTGCTCTACGTCGGCCACTCCGAGAACTTCTCCGATTCGCGCGAGCTGTTCCGCCTGCGCGGCAAGACCATCTACGAGCGCGTCTGAGCATGGCCCTCGCCTCCCCCCCTGCGGCCACGGCCGGCGCGCGGCTCGCGCGGCTGAAGGCCGCGCCGCGCCAGCCCGGCGAGGCCTCGTTCTTCTTCTACGACGCGCGCTTCGGGAACGACGCGGTGAAAGTCCTGCCGGGCGAGTACTTCGTCGACGCGGAGGACATCCTCATCACGACCACGCTCGGCTCGTGCATCGCCGCCTGCCTGTGGGACCGCAACGCGCAGCTCGGCGGCATGAACCATTTCATGCTGCCCGAAGGCGCGGCCGGCGGGCTGGACAGCGGCCGCTACGGCTCCTACGCGATGGAGCTGCTGATCAACGAGATGCTCAAGCGCGGCGCCACGCGCGCCACGCTGGAGGCCAAGGTGTTCGGCGGCGGGCAGGTGATCAGCGGCATGAACACGATGAACGTCGGCCAGCGCAACACCGAGTTCGTGCTCGACTACCTGAAGACCGAGCGCATCCCGGTGGTCTCCAAGGACGTGCTGGACGTCCATCCGCGCAAGGTGTGCTTCTTGCCGCGCTGCGGCAAGGCGATGGTCAAGCGGCTCTCGCCGGCCAACCCCGAGGCGCTGCTGGCGCAGGAGCGCGCCGCCGCGCGGACGATGCTGCGGCCGGCCGGCGGGGCCGGCTCGGTGGACCTGTTCTGAAGGAGCGCGGAACATGGCCAAGACGCGCGTGGTGGTGGTGGACGACTCGGCGCTGGTGCGCAGCCTGCTGTCGGAGATCATCAACCGGCAGGACGACATGCAGTGCGTCGGCGCGGCGGCCGACCCCTACATCGCCCGCGAGCTGATCCGCGACACCGACCCCGACGTGATCACGCTGGACGTCGAGATGCCGCGCATGGACGGCATCGACTTCCTCGGCAAGCTGATGCGGCTGCGCCCGACGCCGGTGGTGATGGTCTCGACGCTGACCGAGCGCGGCGCCGACGTGACGCTGCGCGCGCTGGAGCTGGGCGCGGTCGACTTCGTCGCCAAGCCGAAGATCGGCGTGGCCGACGGGCTGAAGCAGCTCGCCGAGCAGATCACCGACAAGATCCGCATCGCCTCGAAGGCGCAGCTCAAGCGCCTGGCGCTGCCGGTGGCCGCTCCGGCGGCGCCCTCCGCCGACGCGCCGCCGCGCGTGGCGGCGCCGGCCTCGATCGGCCGGCTGTCGACCGAGAAGATCGTCTTCATCGGCGCCTCCACCGGCGGCACCGAGGCGACCAAGGAGGTGCTGGTCCACCTGCCGCCCGACAGCCCGGCGGTGATGATCACGCAGCACATGCCGGCCGGCTTCACGCGCAGCTACGCGGCGCGGCTCGACGGGCTGTGCCGCATCCGCGTCGCCGAGGCCTGCGACGGCGAGCGCGTGCTGCCCGGCCACGCCTACATCGCGCCCGGCGGCCAGCACCTGAGCGTGGAGCGCAGCGGCGCCAACTACGTCGCGCGCGTGCAGGCCGGCGAGCCGGTGAACCGCCACATGCCCTCGGTGGAGGTGCTGTTCAAGTCGGCCGCGCGCGTGGCCGGGCCGAACGCGCTGGGCATCATGCTCACCGGCATGGGCGCCGACGGCGCCAGGGCGATGCGCGAGATGCGCGAGGCCGGCGCCTGGAACATCGCGCAGGACGAGGCGAGCTGCGTGGTCTTCGGCATGCCGCGCGAGGCGATCGCGCACGGCGCGGCGCACGAGGTGCTGCCGCTGGCGCAGATCGCGCCGCGGCTGATCGAGCGGCTGCGCGGCATGGGCGCGACGACGAATCGCGTCTGACGCCGACCTCCGTTCGCCCTGAGCCTGTCGAAGGGCAGGCGAGCGACTCGTTGGGGCTTCGACAGGCTCAGCCCGAACGGGGCACGACCGACACGTTCGAACGAGAATGGCTTCGAGTCAGTCGGCCAGGAACAGCGCCTGCACGTCCGACAGGAAATCGAAGCCGCGCGGCGTCGGGCGCAGCCGGCCGGCGTCGCGCTCGAGCAGGCCGCGGCGCTGCGCCTCGTCCAGCGCCGGCGCGATGGCCGACAGCGGCAGCCCGGTGCGCTCGACGAAGCGCGACAGCTCGAAGCCCTCGCGCAGCCGCAGCGCGTTGAGCATGAACTCGAAGGGCAGCGCGCGGCGCGCGACCTCCTCGTCGTTGGAGATCGCCGCGCCGACCAGCGCCTGGTTCATGTAGGTCACCGGCTCGCGCCAGCGCACCTGGCGCACGACGCGGTGCGGAAAGCTCAGCTTGCCGTGCGCGCCCGCGCCGATGCCGAGGTAGTCGCCGAACTGCCAGTAGTTGAGGTTGTGCACGCAGCGGTGCCCCGGCCTCGCGAAGGCCGAGACCTCGTAGCGCTGCAGGCCGGCCTGCGCGGTGCGCTCGACGATGAGGTCGAGCATCCCGGCGGCGAGGTCGTCGTCGGGCAGGCCGGGCGGCGGCGCGCTGGCGAAGCGCGTGTTCGGCTCGATCGTCAGGTGGTAGATCGACAGGTGCGGCGGCTCGAAGGCCAGCGCCGTGTCCAGCTCGCGCGCCAGATCGGCCGCGGTCTGGCCGGGCAGCGCGTACATCAGGTCGAGGTTGAAGGTCTCGAAGTGGCGCGCGGCCTCGTCCACCGCCGCCCTTGCCTGCGCGGCGTCGTGCACGCGCCCGAGCGCGCGCAGCCGCGCGTCGTCGAAGCTCTGCACGCCGATCGACAGCCGCGTGACGCCGGCTTCGCGGAAGGCGCGGAAGCGGTCGCGCTCGAAGGTGCCGGGGTTGGCCTCCAGCGTGATCTCGGCCATCGGCTCGAGCGGCAGCCGTGCGCGGATGTCGGCGATCAGCGTGGCCACCGCATCGGGCGAGAACAGGCTGGGCGTGCCGCCGCCGATGAACACGCTGACGACGCGCCGGCCCCAGACGAAGGGCAGCGCCGCTTCCAGGTCGGCGCGCAGCGCGTCGAGGTAGCGCGCCTCGGGCGGCGCGCCGCCGTCGCGCCACTCGTGGCTGTTGAAGTCGCAGTAGGGGCACTTCTTCAGGCACCACGGCAGGTGCACGTACAGCGCCAGCGGCGGCAGCGAGGGCAGCGCCAGGGTGCCCAGCCGCGTGTAGCGCGCCAGGCGTTCGCCCTGAGATTCAGCCAAGATGCCAGCTCTCGCGCATCAGCGCGAGCATCTGCGCGGCGGCCAGCGCGCGGTGGCTCCGCGCGTTCTTGGTCGCCGCGTCCAGTTCGGCCACGCTCGTGCCCAGCGCCGGGATGAACATCAGCGGGTCGTAGCCGAAACCGCCCTGGCCGCGCGGCGCGGCGAGGATCTCGCCGCGCCAGCGGCCCACCGCCACCAGCGGCTCGGGGTCGTCGGCCGAGCGGAGGGCCACCAGCGTCGAGACGAACTTCGCGCGCCGGTCGGCCACGCCGTGCAGGCGTTGCAGCAGCAGCGCGTTGTTGGCCGCGTCCTGCACGCCGCGCCGCGCTTCGCGTTCGCCCTCGGGCAGCGCCACGCTGGCGAAATGCGCCGACGCGACGCCCGGCGCGCCGCCGAGCGCATCGACGCACAGCCCGGAGTCGTCGGCGATCGCCGCGCCGCCGCAGGCCCGCGCCGCATGGCGCGCCTTGGCCAGCGCGTTCTCGATGAAGGTGTGGTGCGGCTCCTCGGCCTCGGCGATGCCGAGCGCGCCCTGCGCGACGATCTCCAGCGGCAGCGCGGCGAACAGCGCCTTCAGCTCGGCGAGCTTCTTCGCGTTGTTGGAGGCGAGCACCAGCCGCATGGCCATCGAATCAAGCGGCCAGCGCCGCCTTCTGCGCCGCCACCAGCTCGCGGATGCCCTTGTCGGCCAGCGCGAGCAGTTGCGCCATCTCGGCGTGCGTGAAGGGCGCGCCCTCGGCCGTGCCCTGCACCTCGACGTAGCCGCCCTCGGAGGTCATCACCACGTTCATGTCGGTGTCGCAGGCCGAGTCTTCGACGTATTCCAGGTCGAGCAGCGGCGTACCCTCGACGATGCCCACCGATACCGCGGCGACGAAGCAGCGGATCGGGCTGGCGGCGATCTTCTTTTGCGCCAGCAGCCAGCTCACCGCGTCGTGCGCGGCGACGAAGGCGCCGGTGATCGCCGCCGTGCGCGTGCCGCCGTCGGCCTGCAGCACGTCGCAGTCGAGCGAGATCGTGCGTTCGCCCAGCGCCTTCAGGTCGAACACGCTGCGCATCGAGCGGCCGATCAGGCGCTGGATCTCCTGCGTGCGGCCGCTCTGCTTGCCCTTGGCCGCCTCGCGGTCGGAGCGCGTGTGCGTGGCGCGCGGCAGCATGCCGTATTCGGCCGTCACCCAGCCCTCGCCGGAGCCGCGCTTGTGCGGCGGCACCTTCTCCTCGACCGAGGCGGTGCACAGCACGCGGGTGTCGCCGAAGGTGACCAGCACCGAGCCTTCGGCGTGGCGGGTGAAGCGGCGCGTGAGGGAGACGGGGCGCAGCGCGTCGGCGGCGCGGCCGTGGGTTCGTTGGAAGGCAGTCATGCCGCGATTGTCGCAGTGCTCCGCGGAGAGCGGGCTCGAGCGCCGGGCCGCCCCAGGCCGAGCCCGCGCCCCCACGGGGGGCGGTTCGCCGTACCCGGCGAGCGGGGGTCGTCAATCAGCTTTTCTTCTGCTGCGACGAACGGCGGATCGCCTCGTTGATCTCGCGGATCGAGCGTTCGATCTCGGCGTCGTCCAGTTCGTCGGGCGAGTCGGTGCCCAGCACGCTGGCCTGGATGGTGGAGGCGAACACCTCCTCGCCGAGCGTCTGCGTCGAGATGCCCAGGCCGCTGTCGCTGTCCTCGGCGGCCTCCCATTCGACGGCCAGCACCGAGACGTTGTCGCACTTCGCCCCGCCATTGCGCAGCGCCTGCTCGACCAGCTCGGGCACCGCGTCGGAGATCGCGTTGCGCGAGAGCTGGTCGACGATCTCGGCGTCGGTCACCGTGCCCCACAGGCCGTCGCTGCACAGCAGCAGGCGGTCGCCCGGCTGCAGCATCAGCGGGCCGACGGTGTCGACCACCGGCTTGCCCGGGCTGCCCAGGCAGGTGAACAGCACGTTGCGGTTGAAGCGCTCGCCCATCGGCACGACCTGGCTCATGGTCTCCTGCAGCTCGGAGTACGAGTGGTCGCGCGTGCGGGCGATCAGCTTGTCGCCGCGCACCATGTACAGCCGCGAATCGCCGCAATGCGCCCAGTAGGCCGAGTTGCCCTGCAGCAGGCAGGCGACCACCGTGGTGCGCGGCGTGTCGATCAGCGCCTTCTGCGTGGCGTAGCGCAGCAACTGGTGGTGCCCGGCGATGATGGCCTCGTTGAGGAAGCGCATCGGGTCGGGCAGCGTCGGCTTGGAGTCGCGCTGGAACATCGCCGCCAGCGTCTGCAAGGCGAGCTGCGAGGCGACCTCGCCCTCGGGGTGCCCGCCCATGCCGTCGGCCAGCGCGAACAGGCCGGAATCCCGCGTGTAGCAATAGCCCATGCGGTCTTCGTTCTTCTCGCGGCCGCCCTTGCGGCTCACCTGGTACACCGAGAAACGCATCCGTGCCCCGGGCTCAGGCCTTGGCGCCCGTCGTCAGGTTTTCGATCTGCAGCTTGAGCCGTTCGCTGAAGCTGAGCTTGGTGTAGCGGCGCTCGGTCTCGCGCGCCAGTTCCTTCTGCAGCGCGAAGACGCTCTGCGGGCGGCTCAGCGGGTCGAGCGACATGCACCACTCCGTCACCTCGATCAGGTTGTCGGAGTAGATGTTGCGCAGGCGCGAGAGGCTCAGCGCGAGGCGGTCCTTCTCGATGCGCTGCGGCGCGTCGTTGGGCGGGTAGCCCTGCATGCAGGCGTAGATGCACGCGCCGATGGCGTAGATGTCGGTCCAGGGGCCGAGCGTGCCGTCGCGCCGGTACATCTCGGGCGCCGCGAAGCCCGGCGTGTACATCGGGCGGATGAAGTTGCCTTCCTTGCTCAGCACCTCGCGCGCCGCGCCGAAGTCGAGCAGCACCGCCTTGTTGTCGTTGGTAATGAAGATGTTGGCCGGCTTGATGTCCAGGTGCAGCATCTTGTGCTGGTGCACGATGCGCAGGCCGCGCAGGATCTCGTCGAACAGCGAGCGGATCGTGCTCTCGCGGAACACCTTGTCGCGCTTCAGGTCGCGCGCGGTGACGATGAAGTCCTGCAGCGTGTCGCCCTGCAGGTAGTTCATCACCATGTAGACGGTCTCGTTCTCGCGGAAGAAGTTCAGCACCGAGACCACGCTCGGGTGGCTGATCTGCGCGAGCGAGCGCCCTTCCTCGAAGAAGCTCTTCAGGCCGAGGCGGTACAGCGGCTGCTTCTCGGGCTTGACCTTGGGCGTCAGCTCGCCCGGCGAACGCTCCGCCAGCGAGGACGGCAGGTACTCCTTGAGCGCCACCAGGTGTCGATCACTGTCTTCGGCCAGGTAGACGACGCCGAACCCGCCGGCCGCCAGCTTCTTGATGACCTGATAGCCGCCCACCACCGTGCCGGAAGGCAAAGGTGCTGGTTTGGGCTTTGACATAATCGAATTTTTCGAGGGAAAAAGGCGAATGGCAGTCTACAGCATGACCGGCTACGCCAGCGCCAGCGCGAGCCCCGCGGCCCCGGGCGATGCGGCCGGAAGTGCGCAAACCGACACGCCGCGCGCGCCTTCGGCGGGCGCATCGGTGAGCGTGGAGTTGCGCAGCGTGAACAGCCGCTTCCTCGACCTCGTGCTGCGCCTGCCCGACGAATTCCGCGCCCTCGAGCCGGCCTTGCGTGACCTGGTTGGCGGCGCGTTCCGGCGCGGCAAGATCGAACTGCGACTGAATGCACAGATCGACGCCGGCAGCGCCTGGCCGCAGCCCCAGCCCGAGCAGTTGAACCGCCTGGCGCGCCTGGAAAGCACCGTGCAGGGCTGGATGCCGAAGGCTGCGCCGCTGTCGGTCGACGAGATCCTGCAATGGTGCCGCAGCGGCAGCGCCGCGCCCAAGCTCGACGAGGCCGCGCTCGACGCGGCCCGGCGCTGCATCGCCGGGCTGCGCGAGGCGCGCGCGCGCGAGGGCGCGCGGCTGGCGGCCATCCTGATGGAGCGCGTGCAGCGCCTGCGCGAACTGGCCGCGCAGGCCGAGCCGCTGGTGCCGGCGGTGGTGCAGCGCCAGCAGCAGCGCTTCGTCGAGCGCTGGCAGGAGGCGCTGGCCGTGGTCGACGCCGCCGCCAGCGTGCCGCGCGAAGCCTTGCAGGAGCGCGCGATCAACGAAGCCGCGGCCTTCGCGATCCGCATCGACGTCGCCGAGGAGCTGGCGCGCCTGCGCGCCCACCTCGACGAGATCGAACGGCTGCTGAAGGCCGGCGGCGAGGCCGGCAAGCGGCTCGACTTCCTGATCCAGGAACTGCTGCGCGAGGCCAACACGCTGGCCTCCAAGGCCGCCTCGCTCGAACTCACGAACATCTCGGTGGAGATGAAGGTGGCGATAGAGCAGTTGAGGGAGCAGGTGCAGAACATCGAGTGAGGTTTCAGGACGGCACATGCCACCCGAAAACCCCTTGAAAATCAGTTGGTTAGCGTGGCAATGGGTGTCATGAGGTAGCAGACGATTTCAGCGTAGCGCACGATTTCTGTGGGGGAAATCGTGGGGGAAATTTGCTTCCCCATGGTTTCGGGGGCAGCGCCCGAACTTTTCCCCCACAGATTCCTCGTGAATCGCTGTGGAGATCGCGCTATGACTGAGACTGAACGCGTCACCGACAAGACGCTGCGAGCCTGGCTCAACACCGGCCCCGTTGACCGGGGCATTGGCAACGGCCTGACCTTCGTGGCCACCACCGCCAGTGCACTGAGGGGTCGGGCCTCATGGGTTCTTCGCTACCGCTTCGGCGGCGTTGCCCGAGAGAAAGTGCTCGGCCGCTACCCCGACCTGTCGCTCAAGGACGCCCGCGAAGCGGCTCGACTGAACCGGGCACGCATCCAGCAGGGCGTGGACGTGGCCGCCGAGAAGCGCGCCGAACGGCTCAAGGCCCAGGAGCAGACCACTGTGGCCGCCCTCGCCCAGGCATGGTACGACCGCCACATCGCCAAGGCCTACAAGCACCCCGAGGTCGTTCTGCGCGTCGTCCGTCGCCATATCGAGCCCGTGGTCGGCAAGCTGGGCGTGGCGGAGGTGCGGCCGCTGCACATCGACAAAGTGCTCACCCGCATCCTCGATGCAGGCGCGCCGACCGTCGCCAACGATGCGCTGCGCTACCTCTTCCGCATGTTTCACTTCGCCGTGAAGCGCCGCTGGATCGATGCCAACCCAGTCTCCGGCTTCGAGATTTCCGACGCAGGTGGCACCGAGGCGTCGCGGCAGCGCTGGCTGAACTGCGACGAACTCACAGCACTCGCCAAGACCATGCAGGACACGCCCAACTTCGGCCGCCAGAATGAACTGGCCGTGTGGCTTCTGCTCGCGCTGTGCGTGCGCAAGATGGAGCTGCTGTCGGCCCGGTGGAGCGAGTTCGACCTGAAGCGCGGCGTCTGGTCGCTGCATCCATCGCGCACGAAGATGAACCAGTCCATCGACATCCCGCTCGCGGCGCCGGTCCTGCGGTGGCTGGAGGAGGTCCAGGTGTTCTCCTGCAACAGCGAATACCTGTTCCCGGCGCGCCGGCTGATCCACATGAAAGGCGGCGTGCCGAGGCGGAACCGCTTCGGCCACATCAGCCCGGACACGCTGAACGTCGCGCTGCGCCGGCTGCCGCTGGACGACATCGAGCACTTCACCGTGCATGACATGCGCCGCACGGCCCGCACCCACATGGCCGCGCTGGGCGTGAACCGCTTCGTCGCCGAGCGGGCGCTGAACCACAAGGTGCGCGATGTCGAGGGCGTCTACAACCAGTACGACTACTTCGAGGAGCGCAAGGTGGCGTTGGAAAGATGGGCGAAGTGGCTGGCTGCGATAGAAGAAGCGCGCAACGGCGGTGCGGCGAGCACGCAAGCCAGCGAAGACGCCATGGCGGCACTGGCGAAGCAGGCCCAGGAACTGGGCATGGGCTACGAGCGAAGCGGTCGCCGCTCGAGCGCAGATGACACGCACTCCCCATGAGGTGCGGCTGCTTCAGCCCGCTGCCCTGCGGGCAATCACTGTGCAACATGCCGCTTGGCGGCAGAACCATATAAAGACCACTAGAATGACTCTTACTAAGGATTTGTTGAAATAAAAGACAGAATAATGTCATTAAATCTAGCACCGTCTAGCGAAATCCTCCAGGTACTGGGCCAACGTGTGCGTGCGCAACGGTTGGCTCAGGGATTGCCCCAGCGCGAGCTGGCGCAGATGGCTGGCCTCTCGTTGGGCGCACTGCGCAAGCTGGAAAGCAGCGGCCAGTCTTCGCTGGAAACCCTGGTTCGCGCGGTGCAGGCGCTCGGGCTGGTCAATGAGCTGGAGGATCTGTTCGTGCTCAAGCGCCAGTCCATCGCTCAGATGGAAAAAGCCGAAGCGGCTACCCAACGGCAGCGAGCCCGCCGCCGGAGCAGCACATGAAGCGCCTGGCCGTCCACTACTGCGGCTGGGGCGAGGACTGGCCACTGGGCTTGCTCGCCGACGATGGCACCACGCTGCTGTTCGAATATGCGCCCGAGGCGCTGGCGCAAGGGCTGGAACTGTCGCCGCTGCACCTCAAGCTGCGTGCCACCGCCTATGGCGGCTTTCCACCGCACCTGCTCCGCCTGCCAGGCCTGATCGCCGACAGCCTGCCCGATGGCTGGGGCCTGCTGCTGATGGACCGGTTGTTCCGTCAGCAGGGTTTGCGCCATCCCGGGCCACTGGATCGCCTGGCCTTCATTGGGGATCGCGCCATGGGCGCCCTGCGCTTCGTGCCGGCTGCAGAGCCTGATGCCGAGGAGCCAGACTGGAACCTGTTGGCCTTGGCCAAAGAAAGCGAGCGCGCCCTGGCCGGTGAGGCAGGAGCCGCCTTGCGCGAACTGGCGCTGACGGGAGGCTCCCCGCAAGGCGCACGGCCCAAGGCGCTGGTGCAGTACGACACAAGGTCGGGCCACGTCAGCACGCGCGGCGACGCACCAGGCTCCCCGTGGCTGGTGAAGTTCCCCGCCCAGGGCGAGCACAAGGAGGTCTGCGCCATCGAGCAGATGTATGCCGAACTGGCCCGCGATTGCGGACTGGAGGTGCCAGCCAGCGCATGGTTCGATCTGTCGTCCAAGCTGGCCGCCTTCGGCGTGGCGCGTTTCGATCGCGAACAGGGCTTGCGCGTTCCGATCCACAGCCTGGCGGGCCTGCTGCAGGTGGACTTCCGCCTGCCCGGCAGCGCGGGCTACACCGCCCTCCTGCGGGCCACACGCCTGCTGACCCGCGACGAGCGCGAGGTGGAGAAGGCCTACGCCCGGGCCGTCTTCAACGTGCTGTTCCACAACCGCGACGACCATCCGAAGAACTTCGCCTGGCGCCTCGGACAGGACCGGCGCTGGCGGCTGGCCCAAGCCTTCGACTTGACCTTCAGCGAAGGCCCCATGGGCCATCACCACATGGACGTCTGCGGCGAAGGCAATGCAGTGAAACGCAGCCATCTGCTGCGCCTGGCCTCGGAGGGGGGTGTGGCGACGAAGGCGGCCGAGGCCGCCATCGATCGGATGGCGACGCAGGCGGCGACCTTCTCTCAACGTGCGGCGTCATATCCGATCCGCCGAACGACGGTGCAGCGGATGAAAGCATCGATCCACAACTGCCAAGAGAAACTCATGCGAGGTTGATGAATGTCGACGGCAGCTCCGGACACAGAGTAGTCAGGCGCCTACAGGTGAAGCATCTTCGTCCGGTAGCTCTGCTTGCTCGTCATGCTGGCGACGATGCAGGACGGCCCCAAGGTACGCCCCGGAGGCGCGAGTGCGATGGTGCCCTGCCAGGTGCGCTGTCGACTGCCTCGCCACGGCGTCCAGTTCCACCCCTGCTTCACCACCGCGCACGGGTGGCGCCACCCCGCCGGTCTGTTCGATGTAGTGCTCGATCAAAGCCTGGTGGCGTAGGCCATGTGCCGTCACTCCCAGTTTTTTGCTCGTAATGCCGAAGCGCGCCATCACGTAGTCGAAGCGCCGCAGGTTTTCCACGAGACCACGGTCTGGGTTACCCATGTGAGCGTTCGGCCCCTGTGCGACGCTTTGCGCAAACTGCAACGCTTCGATGCGCTGCAGCGAATCCAGCGGCACGAAGCGCGGCCGGCCGCCCTTGGCACCCTGCTGGATCCAAACGTATTCGTCGGCCTGCCGCTGCTCGACGGGCAGTCCTGTCGCCGCGAACGCCACGACGCAGCCGTGGGGCCTCAGCATCACCGCTTCCTTGCGCCGCAAACCCATCGTTCGAATGAGCCGCAGCGATGCGCCGACATAGGGGTCATAGGCACACACGCGCCCTATCACCGCATCGATGTCGACACCCGCGGCACTCCAACTCTTGTCGTGCTGGGCGCACTCATGGCGTTGGTACTCTGCGAGCGTCAGGCCATAGCGATCCGGCTTTAGGATGAACCCAGGCTTGCCCAGCCATAGCGCCAGTCCGCGCAGGAAGCTCAGGTAGGTCTGGATGGTGGCGGGTGCGAGTCGTTCACGCTGCCAGACAGTCACCATGGCATGGATGTGCTTCTGCCCCAGGTTGCGCGGATCTGGCAGCGTCTTGAACCCGGCCTTGAGGCGCAAGTCGCGAAAGAAGCGCCGCAGGAAGTCGGCACGCTCCTGGCGCGTCTTGTGCGAGACGGTCTTTTTCAGTGCGGTGTGCTGGGCGTTAAACAGCTCGATCAACACTTCGAGCACACGCATCGGGTCGGCTTTGCCGGGGCGGTAGCGATCGAGCACCTGCTGGGGTGGCTCATATCGGGTGTGGCGCGCTGTATCGATGCCGCCCTGGCGGCGGCGATTGGAGTTCGAAGCGGAAAAGGTGGCCATGGCCATCTCCTGTGAAGAAGCCGCGCGCCGTCCCGGCGGCGCGCAGCGGTTGAAAGAGGTGGAATCGATCGAATCCATGGGCAGCGCGGATTCCGTCGCGATGTCCATGCGTGGTCGGGTCATTTCGGCGAGGCACCCGACCACGGCGGTGCCTTGCCTACCCAGGTGTTCGCCGACATCACGCCACTTGCGCGACGGCCGGCTCGGTCGGTCTTAAAAATGAAACAGAGTGATCCAACCCGGTGGCGCATTTCTGCGTCTGCCGGGCGTTGTGATGCCGTCCTGCCTCGCAGGGCACGGACGACATCGGCGCGAAGGTCTGGCCTTCAACGCGATGGAATGGATCGGTTCTCGAAACGCAGCGTCATCCACCTGCAGGGATCCGCCCCTCGACCGAAAGTCCAGGGCAGTGCCAGGTTCACGAGCGGGCGCACACGGGGAGCCCATGAGGGCAAGCACAGCCGTGTGCTGCGCGAATGCGCGTGCTCGAAAGGATGACGGACTCGGTGGCTCGGCATCGGGTGCCGGTCAGCGAACAGTCAGGCACATGACACGTTCTCGGGGAACGACCGGCAACAAAGCGCCGGCAGGACATGTGCCGCTCTACGTTGAAAACAACGCCGGGCATGGTCTCGGAGGATCATGCCGCACCAGACTCAGAGGCCAGGCAATGGGAAGGCGGGTAACGACCGCAACGCCTTTCGCTCCGCGATGGAGCAGGCCAGGAGGCCTCGGGAGACTGCAGTTGACATCGGCGGCAGACGAACGTCAACAACTCATCGACGCACGCCCCTGCAATGCCCCGAAATGGCGGCCGTTTCGGGTGGCGCTCGCAACTGAAACGACGGGGACAAATATCTTCCGAAAGCGTGCGCCGCCGAGTCAGCAACAGGGCTTGACTCCCATTGTTGTGGCCTCTGGTTTCGAGCCCACTCGGGAACGCTTGGGCCCAGATCGACTTCCCCACCTGGAGAGCATCTGAAGGGCAACTCGAATGCCACTTTTTCGGAAACCATGCATGCTGTCGGATCCGAAATTCTCACTGCAATGTCACGGTCGTCAGGACGCAGTGGCACTGGGGAGTCACCAGCAGGAAGCTCACACGGCTCGTCGCGGTAGTTGACGAATCACACGGCCATGAGAGCTTGTGCTCATTTCAGCAAGCGGAGCCCGAAATGAGCCAGTTCTGGTATATCACCGGCCAATTGACCGAAGTGCAGCGCTACATCAATGTCCCCATGCGCTGGTGCGAGCAGTATCCCGCGCGCGAACGGCGGGAGTTCTGGCTGGCCCGGACCGATGGCGTCGACCAGGACGTGAAGCTCGTGGTCCACAGCCGCTCGATGCCGGCACGGCGCGGGCACGAGGTCTGTGTGCTGCTGTTCAGGGGACTGGTTGTGGGCCTGGTGAACCTGAACACAGGCCGGCAGGTCAACTTCATCCGCGCCGATCCGCCGCTGCTGCTGCGCCGCTGCGACGGGCTCGTGTCGGTTGGCATCATCGCCTCGGGCGCCGCCCTGGCCCTCGGCTGGGATGTGCTGGCCCTGGTGGTGGCCGTGCCCCTCGGGGTGCTGTACTTGCCCGTACAGGTGATCCGACGGCTGCTCGGGCGAACCTGGCTGCGCGGACAAGTGGATCGTGGCCTGGAGAAGGCGTTGACAGCGGTATCCGCCGAGCCACCGCGGCTGCGACGAATCAAGTAGCGAAGCGCAGCGGAATCGCCGCCCCGTGCGGTGATTGCAGACCTCTTTCACCGCATGAATTGCGGCATTCACTTGCCCATGCGGTGAATTGGGCATCTAATCTCCGCATGCATAGCGGAGAAAATACCTACATCTGGCAGTCCGGCGACTGGCCCCAGTGGCGCTACGACCTGCCTGCATTGGCCCAAGCGCTGGCCGAGGTCAGCCGCGCCCAGGGCATGCTGCTGGGTCGTCTGGCCGACGTCGGGCTGACGCTGCGCGACCAGGCCAGCCTGGCGGCGCTGACGGACGATGTGGTCAAGACCAGCGAGATCGAAGGCGAGCTGCTGGACGTCGCCTCCGTCCGCTCGTCCATCGCCCGCCGCCTGGGCATGGACATCGGCGCCCTGGCGCCAGTTGATCGACATGTCGAGGGCGTGGTTGAGATGGTGCTCGACGCCACCTCGCGCAGCACCAAGCCTTTGACGGCCGAGCGCCTGTTCGGCTGGCATGCCGCCCTGTTCCCGACGGGCTACTCTGGCCTCGCCAAGATCACCGTGGGCCAATGGCGCGATGACGCGGCCGGCCCGATGCAGGTCGTGTCCGACCCGATGAACCGTCGCAAGGTTCACTTTCAGGCGCCCCCCGCAGACGTGCTGCCGGCTGAGATGGCACGTTTCCTGACATGGGCCAACGATGAAACTGGCGACCCCGCCCTCATCAAGGCCGGGCTGGCCCACCTCTGGTTTGTCACCCTGCACCCCTTCGACGACGGCAATGGCCGCATCGCGCGCGCCGTGGGCGATCTGTTCCTGGCGCGTACCGATGGCGCCGAGCAGCGCTTCTACAGCCTGTCGGCGCAGATCCAGCGCGAGCGCAAGGCCTACTACGACATCCTCGAACGCACCCAGAAGGGCTCGCTGGACGTCACCGAGTGGCTGGCCTGGCTCCTCGGCACGCTGGGCCGAGCCGTCGCCAGCGCCCAGACCACGCTCGACGGCGTGCTGGCCAAGGCTCGGTTCTGGCAGCGCTGGGCCGGCACGCCGATGAACGAGCGCCAGATCAAGCTCCTCAATCGCCTGCTCGACGGCTTCGACGGCAAGCTCACCAGCAGCAAGTGGGCCGCCATCGGCAAGTGCTCGCCGGATACGGCGCTGCGCGATATCAACCAGTTGCTCATTCTGGGAGTGCTGCGCAGAGCACCTGGCGGTGGACGTAGTACCAGCTACGAGCTAGCAACTTAGCTAGCCCCAATATTCAACATCATCATCATCATTTTGATGATGATGTTGAATATTGATCAAATCAATATTCGTTGTATTAAGATGCTGACATCGGTAGCCGTGAACTACCAGGAAAAATCGATGGCCAGCAACCAACTTACCGATCTCACTCAGACGCAGCGCGACCGCCTTGCATTCGTCGAACTGCGCCTGCGCTTCATGGGTGAGATCCGGCGTCAGGACCTGGTTTCCCGCTTCGACATCCAAACGGCGGCGGCCACGCGGGACATTGCCCAGTACAAGGATCTGGCCCCGGGCAACATGGAGTACGACACCAAGGGCAAGGTCTACGTGCGCGCCGCGTGGTTCCGGCCCCTGTTCGAATTCCCGGTCGAGCGCGTCCTCACATGGCTGTCCCAAGCCTACGGCGACGCCGAGCCTGCCCGCTTTCGGGGCATCGTCGCCACCGAGGGCACCGGCCTGCCGGGCAGGGTCGATCTAGAACTGCTCTCGACGCTGACGCGCGCCATCCACCGTGGCGCAGCCGTCAAGATTTCCTACCGTGCCCTGTCCAGTGGTCTCACCACGCGCGAGATCGTGCCCTTCGCGCTGGCAGACAGCGGCCTGCGCTGGCACCTGCGGGCCTTCGACCGGCGCAGCGGTGAGTTCCGCGACTTCGTGCTGGGCCGCTTCGACGACGCCAGCATTCTGCCGGGCGAAGTCGCCGACCACGAAACGCCCGCTCAGGACATCCAGTGGAACCGCATCACCGAGCTGGAACTCGTCCCGCATCCGGCCAACGTGCAGCACCCCGACACCATCGAAGCCGAGTACGGCATGGAAGGCGGCGTGCTGAAGATGCGCACGCGCGCGGCGATGGCGGGCTACCTGCTGCGCCGCTGGAACGTGGACTGCACCGACGACCATAGCCTCAAGGGCGGCGAATACCACCTGTGGCTGCGCAACCGGCAGGCGCTCTACGGCGTCACCAACCTCGTCCTCGCGCCGGGCTACGGCGAAGGCAGCAAGGAATGGTGACGAACATGGCCCTCTGCTTCACGTCCGTCCCCAAGCACTTTCACGACCGAAAGGAGTTCCATCATGGCTAAGTCGCCCTCCAACCACGGCAAGCAATGGTCGCCTGCCGACGTTTCGCAGCTCAAGCAGCTCGCCAAGCAGAACACGCCCACGCGCGTCATCGGCCTGAAGATGGGCCGCACGGAAGACGCGGTGCGCGCCAAGGCGAGCGAAAACGATGTCTCGCTCAAGCCAACTAACCAGTCGCCCTACAACCGGCGCAAGCCCTGAGCGGCACCCGGAACGAAGACGAAGGGGCGCGCCGTGCTGAAGCTCGAACAGATCCAGAAGAACGCAGCCATCTCGGGCTTGGAGCCCGGGCAGGTGGTGCGCATCGTCACGACCGAGCCTGTCGGCGACAACGCCCTCACCGTTTACTACAAGACCGCCGACGGCACGCTGCGCGAGCGGATGCTGTTCCGCACGGACGAAGCCAACCTGTCGCTGGCCGAGTCGGGCCGCCCGTGGGCCTTCGATGCGCCAGGCGACGCCTTCAAGCTCGCCGCCGAGGCCTACCGGATCAATCTGGCCCACCTGTTCGATCCGATGATGGCCGTCCACACCTCGAACGTGGAACCGCTGCCGCACCAGATCACGGCGGTCTATGAATCCATGCTGCCGCGCCAGCCGCTGCGCTACGTGCTGGCCGACGACCCCGGCGCGGGCAAGACCATCATGGCGGGCCTGTTCATCCGCGAACTGCTGATGCGCGCCGACGCCAAGCGCGTGCTTATCGTCGCGCCTGGCTCGCTGGTCGAGCAATGGCAGGACGAAATGTTCGAGAAGTTCGGCCTGTCGTTCACGCTGTTCTCGCGCGAGCAGGTCGAGCAGTCCCGCAGCGGCAATCCCTTCGACGACTTCGACCTGCTGGTCGCCCGTGTCGATCAACTGGCGCGCTCCGAAGACCTGCAAGAAAAGCTCAGGCTCACGCAGTGGGATCTGGTCGTCGTCGATGAAGCCCACAAGCTCTCGGCCAGCTACTTCGGCAACAAGGTCAACAAGACCAAGCGCTTCCTGCTTGGCGAAACGCTGGGAGCCATCACCCGCCACTTTCTGCTGATGACGGCCACGCCCCACAACGGCAAGGAGGAGGACTTCCAGCTCTTCATGTCGCTGCTGGATGCAGACCGCTTCTACGGCAAGTTCCGCGATGGCGCACACAAGGTCGACGTGGCAGACCTGATGCGCCGCATGGTCAAGGAAGACATGCTGCGCTTCGACGGCACGCGCCTGTTTCCCGAACGGCGCGCGTACACCGTCAACTACAAGCTCTCCGATCCGGAAGCCGCCTTGTACGCAGCAGTCACGGACTACGTGAAGACCGAGTTCGCCCGTGCTGACCAACTGGCTGATGGTGGCCGCAAAGGCACAGTCGGTTTTGCCTTGACCGCGCTGCAACGGCGGCTTGCCTCCAGCCCCGAGGCCATCTACCAGTCGCTCAAGCGCCGCCGCAACAAGCTCAAGCGCCGTGTCGAGGACGAAAAACTGCGCCAGCGTGGTCAGGCACTGGCAGAGACATTGAATGGCAGCAACGGCCTGCCCGAGGACATCTGGGACTCTGCCGATGACCTTCCCTCCGAGGACTATGAAGCGCTGGAGGAACGGTTGGTCGATCAGGCCACTGCCTCCCAGACCATCCCAGAACTCGAAGCCGAAATCATCATCCTCGAAGGGCTGGAAGAACAGGCCCGGCAGGTCGTGCATTCCGGCCAAGACCGCAAGTGGGACGAACTCTCCCGCCTGCTGCAAGACACGCCGGAGATGCACGACCCTCATCACAATGGTGGCGGGCGGCAGCGCAAGCTCATCATCTTCACCGAGCACCGTGACACGCTGAACTACCTCGCGGTCAAGATTCGCGGCCTCATCGGCAGCGAGGAAGCCGTGGTGATGATCCACGGCGGTGTCAAGCGCGAGGAACGGCGCAAGGTGCAGGAACTGTTCCGCAACGACCCGACCGCGCGCGTGCTCCTCGCCACCGACGCGGCGGGCGAAGGCGTGAACCTGCAAAACGCCAACCTGATGGTCAACTACGACCTGCCGTGGAACCCCAACCGGCTGGAGCAACGCTTCGGCCGCATCCACCGCATCGGCCAGACCGAGGTCTGCCACCTCTGGAACATGGTCGCCTCCGAAACCCGCGAGGGCGACGTCTTCCAGCGCCTGTTCGAGAAGCTCGAAGTCGAGCGCGCGGCGCTGGGCGGGCGCGTGTTCGACATCCTCGGCGAGATGTTCGAGGAGAAAAGCCTCAAGGACTTGCTGATCGAGGCCATCCGCTACGGGGCCGACCCGGAGGTGCGCGCTCGCCTGCTCAGGAAGATCGAAGGCGCGCTCGACACCGATCACCTCGAAAACATCATCAAGCGCAACGCCCTGTGCGAAGAGGTGATGGACGAGAAGCGCCTGTTCGCCGTCAAGGAGGAAATGGAGAAGGCCGAGGCCCGCAAGCTCCAGCCCTTCTTCATCCGCGCCTTCTTCAATCAAGCCTTCGCGTCCTTGGGCGGCGAGTTGCGGTCACGCGAGCCGGGCCGCTACGAGATCACCAACGTCCCCGCCATCATCCGCGAGCGCGACCGCCAAATCACGGGCGGGGATCGCCGCAACGCCGACCCCGTGCTGCGCCGCTACGAGCGCGTCTGCTTCGAGAAGCAGTACGTGCGCTTGACCGACCGTGTGGGCGCGCCGATGGCCAGCCTGCTGCATCCGGGCCACCCCCTGATGCAGTCGGTCACCGACATCGTGCTGGAGCAGCACCGCAACAAGTTGAAGCAAGGCGCGGTGCTGGTCGATCCGAGCGATTTGGGTGTTACGCCCAAGGTCATGTTCATCATCGATCACCGGGTTTTGGAAGGCCAAGACCCCAACCGCGTCGCCTCCCGCCGCATGCAGTTCGTCGAGATCGACGCCGCAGGCAACACCGTCAACGCGGGCTGGGCACCGCATCTGGACTTGGAGCCGCTCGACGCTTCCGACATGGCGCTGATCCAAGACGTGCTGGCCTCGCCGTGGATCGCCAAAGATCTGGAGCACGCGGCGCTCGCCCACGCGGGCAGCCACCTCGTGCCCGAACACTTCGACGAAGTGCGCTCGCGGCGCGAGAAGTCCGTGGACAAGACCCTGGCCGCCGTCCATGAGCGGCTGGTCAAGGAGATCAACTTCTGGTCAGACCGCTACATCAAGCTGCAAGACGACATGGCAGCAGGCAAGGACGTGCGCCTGACGCTGGAGAATGTCCGCCGCACCATCGACGACCTGACGGCACGCCGCCAGTCGCGCGAGAAGGAACTGCTGGCCATGCGCCATGTGGTCTCGGCCACGCCGGTCGTGCTGGGCGGCGCGCTCGTCATCCCGGCGGGCCTGCTGATGCAGCGCAAGGGCATCCCCGCCGAACAGGGCGGCTGGTCGGCGGACGCCGCCGCCCGCGCCCGTGTCGAGCAGATGGCCATGCGCGCAGTCATGGAGGCCGAGCGCGCGCTGGGCCATGACGTGATCGACGTCTCGGCGCAGAAGTGCGGCTGGGACGTGACCAGCCAGCCCAAGCCCGTGGATGGCCGCCTGACGACCACGCGCCACATCGAGGTGAAGGGCCGCGCCAAGGGCCAGTCCACCATCACGGTCACCCGCAACGAAATCCTCTACGGCCTGAACCAAGCGGACAAGTTCATCCTTGCCGTCGTGCTGGTGGACGGCAACAACCACGAAGGCCCGTTCTACGTGCGCCAGCCCTTCACGCAGGAGCCGGACTGGGCGGAAACCAGCAAGAACCTCGATCTGGGCCAGTTGCTGGCCAAGGCCGTCGCGCCGGGGGCTTTGCTGTGATGACCGTCCAGACCCGCCAAGAGAAACGCCTCTACATGGGAAGCGTTGGGCCACAGATGCGATCTGCGGTGGGGCTGGAACCAACCCCACAAAGAGAAACGCCCCTTGCGGGGCGTCGGGCCGGAGATGCTATCTCCGGGGGGGTTAGTGGAGTGCATTCTATCACCTTTGCGCCACATGGCAAGCGGCTGGAGGTTCGCCCGTGACCCGCGTCATTGCCTACATCGACGGCTTCAACCTCTACTTCGGGTTGAAGCAGGCTCGCTTCAAACGCTATTACTGGCTGGACGTGGCTGCGCTGTCGCGCACGCTGCTCAGGCCAGGCCAGGAACTGGCGGGAACGCACTACTTCTCTGCCCGCATCCGCGACAACGGCCGCAACGCGGCTGACCAGAAGCGGCAGAACGACTACCTGGAAGCACTGGCGCTGCAAGGCGTGCAGTGCCAGTTCGGCCATTACCTTGAAAAGCTCCGCGAATGCCGTGCGTGCCACGCCACCTGGCCGGACTACGAAGAAAAGATGACCGACGTCAACATCGCCATCCAGTTGATGACGGACGCCTTCGACGATGCTTTCGATGTGGCCCTGGTCATCTCGGGCGACAGCGACCTCACCACACCCATCCGCCGCGTGCGCGAACGCTTCCCCGCCAAGCGCGTCATCGTCGCATTCCCGCCGCACCGCCACTCCAAGTCGCTCAAGCAACACGCCAACGGCCACCTTGCCATCAGCGAAAACAAGCTGCGCGCCAGCCAGTTACCCGATCAGGTCGTCAAGCCCGATGGCTTCGTGCTGCATCGACCGGCCCACTGGAAATAGCCATGAAACTCGAAAACATCCACATCCGGGACTTCAAACGGTTTGCCGATCTTTCGATCACCGGCCTGCTTGCCACTACCAAGCTGGTTTTGCTGACTGGCCCGAATGGGAGTGGCAAGACATCGTTGTTTGAAGCATTCAATTTTTGGATAAACCATGCGAAGCAAGCCATAAATTACGAGCCGGAATACTATGAGCGCGGTCTACCCACTCACGGAAATCACGACTGGAGTGCGGTGTTGCAACGTATTCAGCTCAAGTTTCACGGCGACTCCGTTCAGCTCCCACAAGCGCAAAACAGAAAAGACTTCTACATCCGATCGGCATATCGCCACGAAGCCGATTTCACGACCAATGGACTTGGAAACGCAGATGACATCTTGAACGACTCCCGCCGCCCACAACGGCTGATTCAGCAGGAGCAGCGAGTATCCGAAAACTATCAACGCATGGTTGCGGAAGCAGTCAGGGCACTCTACTCCGACGATGTCGCGACGCAACAGAAAAAGGTCGCTGAACTCGCCAATGAATTGATTGGTGAAGTGCGCGTTGCTATGACCAAGGTTTTTGGTGACTTGGTTCTGGAAGGCCCCGGCAATCCTCTCACCAACGGCACATTCAAATTTAAGAAGGGGACCGTTTCCGGTTTTCACTACAAAAACCTGTCCGGTGGAGAAAAGGCGGCATTCGATCTTCTGCTGGATTTCATCGTCAAGCGCAAAGCGTTCAACGACACGGTGTATTGCATCGACGAACCCGAACTTCATATGCACACGCGCCTGCAGGCCAGGCTGCTCGAAGTCATGTTCGACCTAATTCCTGATAACTGCCAGCTTTGGCTCTCCACCCATTCCATTGGCATGGCGCGTAAAGCGGCGGAACTCAATACCGCTAATCCGGGGCAGGTCGCCTTCATCGATTTTCACGATCAGAACTTCGATCTGCCAGTAAAGCTACAGCCGATTCAGCCGAACCGCCGGTTTTGGCAGCAGATGTTTCATACTGCGCTGGATGACCTAGCCAAGTTGGTCGTTCCCGAATATGTCGTTTTTTGTGAAGGCAGAAAAATTGGCCAGCCAGGGAAGAAGCCAAGTTTTGATGTTGCCGTGTATCAGAAAATCTTTAGTCCGTGGCATCCGGAAGTTGAGTTTTTGCCTTTGGGCGGCGGCAATGAGGTAAAAATCGATGGGAAGGCATTTTCCTACCTGCTGACCAAGCTGGCGCCAGGAATGAAGACCTGGAAAGTCTTCGACAAGGATGACCGCAATGGAATCGAAATAGAAGAACTGCGACAAGAAGACATTCATGTTCTTTCTCGGCGTGATATAGAGAGTTTTCTTTGGGATGACGAGGTGCTGGAAAGGCTTTGTGGGCTCCACGGTAAACCTGATGCCATTGAAGAAATCAAACAGAAAAAGCAACAACAGTTGCAAACGCTGCCGGGACGTGGCAAGCCGAGCGATGATGTAAAGGCAATCACGGATAGCCTATATACCGAGATCAAGCAACTGCTTGGATTGAATGGATATGGCAATTCAGCGGAAGCCTTTTCGATCGAGCATCTTGCTCCATTGATTCAGCCTGGAATGGCTGTCTATGAAGAACTGGCTGCAGCCGTGTTGGCCCCCTTGAGAAAGCAGAATTAATGATGGCTCAGATAAAAACCCCAAAAAAACTCATCGAAGTCGCCCTGCCGCTCGATGCCATCAACGCCGCTGCCGCACGCGAGAAATCCATCCGCCACGGCCACCCCAGTACGCTGCACCTGTGGTGGGCGCGGCGTCCGCTGGCGGCGGCGCGGGCGGTCATCTTCGCGCAGATGGTCAACGACCCCGGCTACCAGCAGGGTGGTGGCTTCCGATACGGCGTCAACAAGGAAAAAGCGCAGGCGGAGCGTGAGCGCCTGTTCAAGATCATCGAAGACTTGGTGCAGTGGGAGAACACCAACAACCAGGAAGTACTGGAACGTGCTCGCGCCGAAATCCGACGCTCGTGGCGCGAGGTCTGCGAACTGAACAGGGCGCATCCGCAGGCCGCCGAACTGTTCAACCCCGACAAGCTGCCCGCCTTCCACGACCCCTTCGCAGGTGGCGGCGCGTTGCCTCTGGAAGCGCAGCGCCTTGGGCTGGAGAGCTATGCCTCCGACCTCAACCCCGTGGCCGTCACCATCAACAAGGCCATGATCGAAATCCCGCCGCGCTTCGCCGGCCGCGCACCGGTCGGGCCGCGCGTGCCGGGCGACAAGCAGGGCAAGTTGAGCGAAGACTGGTCGGGCGCGAAGGGGCTGGCCGAGGACGTACGCCGCTACGGCGCGTGGATGCGCGCGGAGGCTAAAAAGCGCATCGGTCATCTGTATCCACAGATCGAGATCACCGCCGAGATCCTGAAGGAGCGTCCTGATCTCAAGCCGCTGCTCGGCCAGAAGCTCACCGTCATCGCATGGCTGTGGGCGCGCACGGTGAAAAGCCCGAACCCGGCGTTCAGCCATGTGGATGTGCCACTGGCCTCCACCTTCATCCTCAGCAGCAAGGAAGGCAAGGAAAGCTGGGTGCAGCCTGTGGTGGACGGTGACAGCTATCGCTTCACGGTGAAGATCGGTGCGCCACCGGAAGCAGCGAAGAACGGAACCAAACTGGCGCGCGGCGCGAACTTTCGATGCCTGCTGTCTGATTCGCCCATCGAGCCGAATTACATCAAGTCCGAGGGCGTTGCCGGGCGCATGGGCGCGAAGCTCATGGCCATCGTCGCCGAAGGCAAGCAGGGCCGCGTCTATCTCGCGCCGACCGATGCGCATGAAGCCATTGCGCGGCAAGCGCAGCCCGAGTGGAAGCCGGAGACGGCACTGCCCGACGACCCGCGCAATTTCTGGACGATCAGTTACGGTCTGACGAAGTACGGCGACCTCTTCACCCCGCGCCAACTGGTGGCGCTGACCACGTTCTCGGACTTGGTGGGCGAGGCCATCGCCAAGGTCAAGGCCGACGCCATTGCCGCCGGACTGCGCGACGACGACGAACCTCTCTCCCAAACCGGCGCGGGCGCGACGGCGTATGCCGAGGCGGTGGGGGTGTATTTGGCGTTTGGCGTAGTGCGCAGCTCCGACTTTTGGTCGAACCTCTGCGTGTGGGCCAATCAACCTAAGAACGAATTGGTTGCGCACCTGTTCGGGCGGCAGGCCATCCCAATGGCGTGGGACTTTGCGGAAGCCAATCCATTCAGCGAGTCTGGCGGCAACTTTGAAGGGAACTTAACCTATGTCGCAAAGGGCATTGACAAGTTGCCCGGTACTACTCGTAGCTACGCCGTTCAAGCTGATGCACAAACGCAGTCAGTCAGCTTGAACAAGGTTCTTTCAACCGACCCCCCGTACTACGACAACATCGGCTACGCGGATTTGTCGGACTACTTTTATATCTGGCATCGTCGTTCGTTGAGGCAGATCTATCCCGATCTATTCGCTACTGTCGCTGTACCCAAGGCCGAAGAACTTGTCGCTACTCCCTATCGTCACGGCAGCAAGGAAAAGGCCGAGCTATTTTTCCTCGACGGCATGACCGAGGCGCTGCGCAATCTGGCGAAGCAGGTGAATCCGGCTTTCCCGGTCACCATCTACTACGCTTTCAAGCAGAGCGAGACCACTGAAACTGCGGGTACATCGAACACGGGATGGGACACCTTTCTTGAAGCGGTACTTCGTGCCGGTTTCAGCATTCACGGCACTTGGCCAATGCGGACTGAGCGCACAACTGGAATCAAGGGAAATCAGAACTCCTTGGCCTCCAGCATCGTCCTCGTCTGCCGCCAACGCCCTGCCGACGCACTCACGGTCAGCCGCCGCGAATTCATCCGCGAACTCAATGCCGTGCTGCCCGAGGCGCTGGACGAGATGACGCGCGGCGGCGTCAATTCGCCGGTCGCGCCGGTGGACTTGTCGCAAGCCATCATCGGCCCCGGCATGGCCATCTTCAGCCAATACGCCGCCGTGTTGGAAGCCGACGGCACGCCGATGAGCGTGCGCACCGCGCTGCAACTAATCAACCGCTTCCTCGCCGAAGACGACTTCGACCACGACACGCAGTTCTGCCTGCACTGGTTCGAGCAGCAAGGCTGGGCCACTGGCAAATATGGTGACGCCGATGTACTGGCCCGCGCCAAGGGCACCAGCGTCGGCGGCCTGCAAGCCAGTGGCGTGGTGGCGTCCAGCAAGGGCGATCTGCGCCTGCTCAAGTGGGCCGAGCTGCCACGCGACTGGCAGCCGGAGCACGACGCGCGGCTGCCGGTGTGGGAGGCGCTGCACCAACTGATCCGCGCCTTGAACCAAGACGGCGAATCCGGTGCAGGTAGCCTGCTGGCCCGTATGCCCGCCCGCGCCGAACCCATCCGCGCGCTGGCCTACCGCCTCTACACCTTGTGCGAACGCAAGGGCTGGGCGGAAGAAGCGCGCGCTTACAACGAGCTGGTGACGGCCTGGGTAGCTATCGAATCAGAAGCTGCTAGCGCAGGTGTGGTGGGCGCTCAGGGCAGTTTTGACCTTTGAATGGAGGTGTTGTCATGACCGCTGATGCACCCAGCACTGCCGAATCTCTATCAGCTTTTGCCAATGCGGCCACGCCTCCGGCAGAGCGCCGGGTCGCATTGACCGCATTGATCACAGCCAAGGTGTTGCCCAAGCAAGCTGACGACCCCGCCGTTGCAGATGGCCGCTCGCGCTTACTGGCGCAGGTTTTTGCATTGAACGCTGCGCCAGAGCATCGACTGCTGTCCATCGCGGAGTGCATACGCCTTGGGCAAGTGGTCAAACGATGGGCTCCAGAGATTGCCGAACAGTTGCGCCCCGCGTTTGCGAATGAGCTGCCTTCGATGCAACTGCTAAATGAAGCCGATGACCGTCTGAATCTGGCCAGAGCCTGCGCGCTGATGTCTGCTTCCTGGTTGCCCGCCTATCTGGCAAGAGCGATTGCAGAGGAGGAGACGGGCGAGAAGGCACGCGGGGAGGTGATGGCCGCTCTACTGGCGCGCTCACCTGATCTCGCAACAGCGTTGCGGCAGCTAGCAAGCGCATTCCAGGCCTTACGGCCTAATACCGAAGAGCCGGGCGAAACAGTAGCGAGGCGGCTGGCTCGCACCTTGGTCGCTCTGCGCAGTGCCCTTCTGGAAGTAGAACTGGAAGCTGGCGACGAGCCGGGAAAGGCTTTGTACGAGATGCTGGCTTTGCCTTTGTCTGCTCTAGGCAAGCCGCAGACCGAAAAGGTGCAGCTCGATTTGGTGCGCGAGGCTTTGCTGACGGTGCATGACATCGTTCGCACACGCATCTCAGTGGTTGCCGACCCTCAGATGTACAGCGTGGTTGCCTACTGCCGCAGATTGCTTGGCAGTACGTCCTGGCCCAAAGACTTGACCAGCCCGCTCGAGCGGTTGATTACGGATGTCTCGGAGGCACTGATTTTGTTGGGCCGCCAAGGTCAATGCGACCAGACATTGCTCGGCCAGTTGGATGTTCTGTGCAGTCACCCAGAACGCGCCCGTGCCTTGGCACGTGATCTTGCCAAGAAGCATCCTGAATTGCCCGAAGACGTGCGGGACTGGTTGGAGCGAGGGCGCATACGCGCCGTTCGTCCAGCCAGTGAGTCTGCTATTGAAGCAGCAGCCAGCAATGCCGATGAAAGTATCGGTCTGGCCTTGCAAGCGGCCCGGCGAGCCAGAGCCATGCGAGACAACTTGCATGAACCATTGCTGGCCAACCTGGAAATCTACGAACCTGCTATGGCTCCCGCCGCACGAGATCTGCTGGATCGCATACAGACCTTGGCCGTACAGGTCGAACAGACGGCAAGCCTGCGAGCACTGGATTTGTACGGAGTTCCGGGTGAAGAAATCGAAATGTCGCCCAAGTTCTTCACGGTCTTGGGCGGTGCGCCGAGACAGCGCATGCTGGTCAAGCAGCCCGCCATCGTTCGCAAGCGATCTGATGGCGGTGTTGGTGATGTGGTGGCAAAGGGAATCGTCGAGTAACTGAGAGGACACAATGGATAAGAAAACCGCAGCCATTTTGATGGCGAGCTTGCTAGAGCGCATCGAGCGCGATCAAGCCATTGGTGCAGCCTCGTCACACGAGCGGCAGGCGCTACGCCTCGCCGTACAGGCGCTTGGTGGAGAAGACGCGCCCGTATCACCCACACCGCCGGTGCATTTACCCCCCGCCCCGGCGCCCATCGTTGCCGACGCCTCCGCAGAGTCGCCTCGCATTGCCCTTGTGCTTTCGTCCATCCAGCAGGAAGAAAGAACCGCACCAGATGTACTGATGTGCTTGGACTTCGGGACCGCCATGTCCAAAGCCTTTGCGTCGATCTTCCCTGACCAGCATTTGGACCTGGCGTTAGGCCTTGCAGCAGGCAAGGAGGGTTACGCTCTACCGTCTTCGGTATTCATTGCTGACGACTACAAAGCCTATTTCGGCTTTGAAGCCATTGAAATGAGCCAAGGTCTGGAGAACTCTGGCAGGGAGCGGCTGGATTCCATCAAAGGGTGGATCAGTCTTCAGCAAGAAGGCTCTCTCGACGGGGACGCAAACGTCTTATCGAAAGCAATGAATCCTTCGGGTGTCAAGTTGACCCAGGGAGATTTGCTGCGCATCTACTTGGCTTACTTCACTGACGTTGCAGAACACGCGTTAAAAGAGCACGTTGCCGAACCAAGGTATGTGAAGCGCCGCTACGCCCGTCCATGTTGGCCAGACAGCAAGGCCCAGTGGGGCAACAGTTTGATGCGCCGGATGTTGGCTGAGGCACAGGTGCTTGCTGACACATTCAGTGGTCGCTGGGCAGGTGGGATCAATATTGCAGAACTCAAAGCAGCCGTTGAACAAGTCAAGAAGCTCGAAAAACGCCCGGATTACCTGATCGATGAAGGCGTGCCAGAACCTGTGGCTGTTGCCGCAGGCGCAATTGCCGATAGCGAAAACATGCGTGATGCGTTCATGGTTGTGGACGTAGGTGCTGGCACGACAGACTTTGGTCTTTTTGTCTCAACTCGAAAATCAGAAGAGGATGAGCCTCGCGTATTCCAGAACTCGAATTCCATTCAAGGCCTGATGCAGGCCGGTGACAAGGTTGATGGGCTGCTTCGTGGATTCATTGCACACAAAGAATCCATCGATCCGAGTGATAACTCAGGAAAGCTCATCCTTGCCGACTTGTCGAGAAGAATTCGGAGCCTTAAAGAAGTATTGTTCAAAACCGGAACTTTGGAATACACGCTGTCAGATGACACCGTCGGAAAAATCATGCTCGAAGATTTTCTCGCCGACCCCAAGGTCATCCGGTTTGGTCAAGCAGTAGAAGATGGTTTCAAGAAAGCACTCGGCGCGGTTGATCAGTCATGGCTGCGTTGGCTGGCGATGGATGGAGTGCGTCTGCATGTGGTGCTAACGGGTGGCAGCTCTCCGTTGCCAATGATGCAAGCCTTGGGCAATGGCCTCATCGAGGTCAATGGGCATCGAATCATGCGGCAGTCCGTTGACCCCAGTCCTAGCTGGATGGATGACATGCCCGATGAATTGTTAACTGTGTACCCCCAACTGGCAGTGGCCATCGGAGGTGCGGCCGAAACCATGCCCGAGACAAATGACGCGCCACTTGTATTTGGTGGTGGCGTGCGGGCACCCAGCTATGTTGCCGGCAATATTCATGTCGGAGGGAAATAACATCATGACAATCAAACCCTGGCGAGAAATTGCAGAGCCGCACTCCGATGTTCGCGAGGGCAAGTTCCAGCAGGCCGAATTCGCCGCCGACCTGTCGCGCGTACATGCAGGCACGGCCAACGCCGAATACCAGAACCCGGCGCTGTTCTTCCAGCGCACCTTCATCACCGAAGGTATGCGGCTGTTGCTGGATTCGGTCGTCAAGCGCCTTGCGGGCCAAGGCGGCGACCCGGTCATCCAGCTTCAAACCGCGTTCGGCGGCGGCAAGACGCACACCATGCTGGCGGTCTATCACCTCGCCAAAGGCGAGGCACCGGCCAGCGACTTGCAGGGCGTGCCCGCCATCCTCGACGCGGCGGGCGTGACCGAACTGCCCAAGGCGCGCATCGCCGTGCTCGACGGCATCAAGTCCTCACCCAACCAGCCGGTCGTCAAGGATGGGCAGAGCATCCGAACCCTGTGGGGCGACTTGGCATGGCAGTTGGGCGGGGCCGAGGGCTTCAAGCTCGTGGCGGATGCCGACGCCTCGGGCACGTCGCCGGGCAAGGAGGTGTTGGCTGACCTGCTGGGCCGCTACGCACCTTGCGTCATCCTGATCGACGAGCTGGTGGCCTATGTGCGCCAGTTCGAGGAAGGCAAGGCGCTGTCGGGCGGCACCTTCGATTCCAACCTGAGCTTCCTGCAGGCGCTGACCGAAGCCCTGAAGGCCGTGCCGACCGCCGTGCTGCTGGCCTCGCTGCCGGAATCCGCGAAGGAGGCGGGCAGCCAGCGCGGCGAGAAGGCGTTGGCGGCGCTGGCGCACTACTTCGGGCGCATTCAGGCGCTGTGGAAGCCGGTCGCCACCGAGGAGGCATTCGAGATCGTGCGCCGCCGCCTCTTCAGCAACATCAACGACAAGCTGGCAATGGAATCGGTCTGCCGCGCGTTTGCGGACTACTACATCGAGAACCGCGACGACTTCCCGCAGGAAACACAGGACAGCAAGTATCTGGAGCGGCTGACCCACGCCTACCCGATCCACCCCGAGGTGTTCGACCGTCTGTACGAGGACTGGTCAACGCTGGACAACTTCCAGCGCACGCGCGGCGTGCTGAAGTTGATGGCGAAGGTGATCCACCGGCTGTGGAAGGACGGCAACAACGACCCGCTGATCATGCCCGGCAGCTTTCCGCTGATGGACGCGGACACGCTGAACGAGGCGCTGTATTACCTGCCGCAGGGCTGGACGCCGGTGATCGAGCGCGACGTGGACGGCGAGCGGTCGGAGACGTGGGAGATCGAGAACAAGGACACGCGCTTCGGCAGCGTGCAAGCCTGCCGCCGCGCGGCGCGCGCCATCTTCCTCGGCAGCGCGCCCAGCACGTCCAACCAAGGCGTGCGCGGCTTGGAACTGGAGCGCGTGATCCTGGGCGTGGCTCAGCCGGGCCAGCAGCCCAACCTGTTCAAGGACGCGCTGCGGCGCTTGGGCGACCGGCTGCACTACCTGAACGCCGCCAACAACCGCTTCTGGCTGGACACGCGCCCGAACCTGCGGCGCGAGATGGAAGAACGCAAGCGCCGCTTTCAGGACAGGGAGGACGTGTTCCCTTCGATCCGCGAGCGCGTGCAGCGCAGCTTTGCCAGCGGCGTGTTCGGCGGCATCCACATCTTCACCGGCAGCGGCGACGTGCCGGACGACTGGGTGCTGCGGCTGGTAGTGCTGCCGCCGGATGCGGCCTTCAGCAAGAGCGGCCAGAGCCTCGCCATCGAACGCACGACCGAGATTCTGAAGAAGCGCGGCGACCAACCCCGCTTCAAGCAGAACCGCCTGATCTTCGTTGCGGCGGACTACGACAGCGTGAGCCGACTGAAGGATCACGTTCGCTCGCACCTCGCGTGGCGCAGCATCGTCAGCGACTACAAGGACAACCGCATCGTCCTCGACAACCTGATGGCCAAGCAGGCGCAGGCCAGTCTGGATCAAGCCGAGGAAACGGTGCGGCGCATGATCCGCGAAACCTACAAGTGGCTGGTCGCGCCGGTGCAGGAGGCACGCCCCGGCAAGGGGCTGTCCGACGTGAAGTGGGAGCATTTCCCGCTCAACCCCGGCGCTGCCAACTGGTCGCAGGAAATCGAGCGGGTGCTCAAGGAAAACGAACTGCTCATTAGCGAGTGGGCACCCATCCATCTGGCCAAGGTGCTGAAGGACTGGTTCTGGAAGGACGACGCGAAGGACACCAGCGCCCTCAACGTGTGGCAGCAGAGTTGCCAGCAGCTCTACCTGCCGCGCCTGAAGGACGACACGGTGTTTCAGACCACGATGGGCGCGGGCGCGGAAAGCCGCGAGTTCTTCGGCTTCGCACAAGGCAAGGAAACGGACGGCGGCAAGCTGCGCTACGTGGGGTTCAGCTACGGCAAGCGCACCTCGCTCATCATGGATTCGTCGCTGCTGCTGATCGAACCGAACACCGCAGCCGCATACATGGAAGCCCTGCGCGCGGCCGAGGAGGCATCGCGCGCCGGTGCCGCCAATGCGAGCGGCGCGGCAAGTGGTGAAACGACGGTCTTGGTGACGGGCGACGGCAAAGCGCCGCCGCGCGTCGAGAACTCCGGCGCGGGCGGGTTCCCGGCTGGGGGTGCGGCGAGCGCCAAGAAGCAGTTCTACGCCAGCATCGACCTCGACCCGATTCAGGCCAAGCGGCAGTTCGCCGACGTGGTGGACGAAGTGGTGCAGCAGTTCACCCTGCGCCCCGGCGTGAAGGTGCGGATCGCCATCGAGATTCAGGCCGAATCCCCGACTGGCTTCGATGACGGCCTTCAGCGCGCCGTGAAGGAGAACTGCAACGTGCTGAAGTTCAAGAGCGCGGAATTCGAGGCGGGCGAATGAGCGCGCCCAAGGTTTTCGTCAGCCACGCCAGCGAGGACAAGGATCGTTTCGTCGTCGAATTCGCCCGACGCTTGCGGGAGAACGGCGTCGATGCATGGCTCGACCAGTGGGAGATGAAGCCGGGCGACAGTCTGGTGGACAAGATCTTCGAGGAAGGGCTGAAGGAAGCGCGGGCCGTCATCGTCGTCTTGTCCACGGTCAGCGTTCAGAAGCCTTGGGTGCGGGAAGAATTGAACACGTCGGTGGTCAACCGCATCAGTCGCGGAACCCGCTTGATCCCGGTGGTCATCGACGATTGCGAGGTGCCTGAAAGCCTGCGATCCACCCTATGGCAAAAGGTCGATGACCTTGCCGACTACGACCAGAGCTTGCAACGCATCCTGTCGGCGATCTTCGACGTGGACGACAAGCCAACCATCGGCCAGCCGCCCGCCCGGTTCTCCGGGCCAGCGCCCTTGATTTCTGGTTTGACGCGGGTCGATGACTTGGCCTTGCGCGTCATTGCTCGAATCCAGATTGACGAGGATGCAGGTCTGGTGGACTGGGAGCGGCTGCGCGCAGAACCGACCCTCCAAGACGTGCCAGAGCAGGAGCTTCTCGATTCGCTGGACATCCTCGAACAGCACTACTACATCAAGATCGGGCGGGTTCTCGGCGCACCGCTGTCGCATGCCGTGCTGACGGACTACGGCTTTCAGCAGTTCGCGCAGGCATATGTCGATGACTATCAGGACGTGGTTGCGCGCATCGCCGCGCTGCTGGTCAACGAGAACGTCCGCCAGAATGAGGAATTAGCAACGCGCGTCGGCAAGCCTCGTGCTTTCGTCGATTTCGTGCTGAACCTGCTGGAAAGCAACAATCACATCAAGGTGTCCAAGTACATGGGCGGCCAGTCCCATGTATGGGAGGTCTCTGCATCGCTGCGTCGGGCGATCCAGCAGGGGCAACAGACCAATGCTGGAGATGCGCAACGTGCTCAAGTTCGGGCTTGCGGAGCCATCGACCATGAGGACATCTGGTGTGGCTGCCCCAGTTTGCACAGTTCCGCTGGTGGCCTCGGCTGATAGACTTTCTTTGATCATGCGCACGTCGCACGCTTGTTCCAGTGGCACATCGTCTCACCGCAGCCCAGGCATCTTGTGGGGTAAATCGTGGGGGAAATGCAGGCCGACCACCCCAATAGGCCATGAAAATCAACAACTTGGAGCGCATCTCACGCTTCAGGTGCAGAACCTGGAGTAGCCTGCGTGGGCCCGGCTCAGGTTGCGCGAAGCTCGTGCGTCAGTTCGATGATGAACTGGGGAGAATTCATGGTGAATCCAGGAATCCGGTCAACCCAGGGGACCCATGAAACAACGCTGGGCGTAGGGATCGGACACGCCGCTCAGCACATCGGGCCACGGACGCCGGACGGAGGGGCGAAGCTCCGCGGGACGCGGCTTCCCATCCCATCCGATCCGCTCCATGTCGTAGTAGAGGCGAACGAGGTGTCCCTCCGGCCCGACGAAGTGCGCGGCATAGTCGATCCCCGGATGCAATGACGCAGGCAGATCGACCTCGCTGCATCCCCTCGCGTGCAGGAAAGACACGGCATCGAGCAATTGTCGATAGCTGCCGACCTGGATGCCGATGCTGGCGACGGTCGTGTGCGTCGATAGCGAGAGACCGGTGCGCAACGAGAGCGGAATGAGCCCGATCGTGTGGTGCTCACCTCCGGCGCGCAGGAACACGCAACGTTCGCCGTCACATTGCGTCGTCTCCGAAACGCGCAAGCCGAGCGTCTCGGCGTAGAAGCGGACCGCAGCGTCCATGTCCTCGACGAACAGGTCGATCGGCCCGGTGCGCACGATACGGAACGGTCGGGGCAGCTTGATCCCGCCCACCACGTACGTCCCGTCCGGCATATCCTTGGCGCGATGTCCACTGCCGAGGTCCGCGCCCTTGGCCTGCGCCGCCAGCACTTCGTCGAGTTCGGCGGCCTGAGGAAGCTCCGGCTCAGTCGTGCGGCCCAGGTGGGCGAAGACATCCATCGGTTTGCTCCGTCCGTCCCACCCGATCTGCTCCATGCCGTAGAACAGTTCCACCGTGTGTCCGTCCGGGTCCTGGAAGTAGACCGCGTAGTTGCTGCCGGGGCGATCGCGGCCGACCCGCCAGATGCTTCTGCCCCGGTCCTTGAGGAGCCGATAGGCATGGACCATCTCGTCCAGCGTGCCGACCTGGAAGCTGAGCTGGTTGACGGTGATCCCTCGCGCGTAGCGATCGTCGCGCGAGCGGGCCACATCGGCGCCGATGAGTGCCAGGCTGTGGTGATCCGTGCAATGGGTATAGAAGTAGCCGCGATTGGCCGGGAATCCCGGTGCGGGCCCCAGCACGTCGGTGCAGCGAAACCCAAGCACGTCGCCGAAGAACGTCTGTGCCCCGGGCAGGTCCTCCAGGTACAGCCCCAGGTGACCCAGGCGGTCGATCTTGAAGGGGCGTTCGAGCAGCACGCCGCCGACGTCGTATTCGCTTCGATGGTCAGTCATCGCGTTCGAGCAGAAACTCGAGGGCCGCCGCGTTGAACTCGGCCGGCGCCTCGAACTGGGACCAGTGGGACGTCTTGCGGATCGGGCAGAGCCGTGCATCCGGAAGGAGGCCGACGACTTTGCGGGCCGTACGCAGATAGACGTCGTCGGTGTCGACGTGCTCTATCAACAGGACGGGCGATCCGATGCTGCGCCATTCGCTGTCGCTCAGGTTGTTGCGGGCACGGGCGTCCGCGTCGAACAGCGTGAGCATGCGGGGCATGATGGCGGTCATGCCCGGCAGGCTGTAGATGCGCTGGCGAACGGCGACGATGTCGTCGATCACGCTGGCGGGGTCGTGGTAGAGCCTGCGCAGGACGGCGGCCGTGTTGTCCCAGGTCGGGCTTTCCGCGGACGTTCGGCGCGCCTCGACCGACTCTTTCACGCCCGGACTGAGCGGGAAGTACCCGGTCGGGGCGACCAGCACGAGCTTCCCGGTGCGTCGCGGATGCACGAGCGCGAACCGCGCGCAGACCCAGGCACCGAGGGACACGCCGATGAAGTGCGACACGCGCACGCCCAGTTCGTCCAGTACTGCCGCGACGTGCTCGACATAGTCCTGGATTTCATAGGGCTTGTCGGGCTTGTCGGTGAAGCCGCAACCCATCATGTCGAGGGCGATCACGCGGAAGTGCTGCGACAGCGCCTCGATGTTGGCGCAGAACGCTTCCCAATGACCGCCGGTGCCATGCAACAGCACGAGTGCCGGCGAGCCGGGATCACCCGCTTCGACGTAGCGCGTGCGCAAACCTCCGGCGCTGACGTATGCCTGCTTGAACGGCACCGTCATGAGGTGGGACCATACGCTGCGATAACTCAGGCTCTTGTCCATGTCGGCTCGCTTCGATCGGACGGCATGCCGATGTCAGTCGGCGGTGATGCCCGCCTGCTTGACCACGGGCGCCCAGAGATCGGAAACGCTCTTGATCAAGCGGGCGTACTCCTCGCCCGTGCTGTTCAGCGGTACCTGGTTCTGAGGAATCACGTGGGTCTCGACGAAGGAGCGATCGGCCATGACGGCGCGGACCGACTGGGTCAGTTCCTGCATCACGGGCTGCGGTGTCTTGACCGGCGCGAGGATGCCCAGGTAGGCCGTGGCCTCCATGTCCGGCAACCCCACCTCCGCGAACGTGGGAACGTTCGGATGGTTCGGGGAGCGGCTCTTGCCTGAAATGGCGATCATGCGCACCTTGCCCGCATCGAGCATGGGTTTCGCGGTTGCGGCACCGGTGATGACCATGTCGATCGTCCCGGCCCCCAGATCGACCATCGCGGGAGAGCCGCCCTTGTAGGGCACGTGCTGGATGTCGACCTTGGCGAGGCTCTTGAACAGCTCCATCGCCAACTGAGGCGAACTTGCCGGACCGAACGACCCATAGTTGAGCCGGCCTGGATTCTTCCGCGCGTAGGCCAGGAGGTCGGGAACCGTCTGGATGTTGGCGTTGCTCGACGACACGAACAGCGCCTGGGGCAGCGAGACCAGGGCCGAGATGGGCGCGAAATCGTCGACCGAATAGGGAAGCTTCTTGAACACCAGCGGATTGATGGACACGATGGGCTCCGCCGTGAACAGCAGCGTCTGACCGTCGGGGGCCGCCCTGGCGACGTGCTGGGCGGCGATGAAGCCCGAGGCGCCGGCCTTGTTGTCGATGAGAACCTGCTGTCCCCAGCGTTCAGCCAGCTTCTTGGCCAGTTGCCGTGCCAGGTTGTCCACGCCGCCGCCCGCGGGGAACGGCACCACGATCGTCACCGGCCCCGCGGGGAACTTCTGCGCGCAGGCCAAGGCACTGCACAGCGACAGAAGCACGCCCGTCACGATACTGCGAACAAATGTCATCTTCTCTTGTCTCCGTGGTTGTATTCGGGCTGTTCACTAGGCAAGCGCGGCAGCGTCATCCGCCGAGCACGTCGCGCACGACGTTCACGACCATTCGTTCGAGGGCGCCTGCCGCGGCGGCGATGCCGTAGACGTAGCGGTCGGGCCTGACCAGCACCGCCGAGGCGCGTCGTGCCTGCATCCACTCGCGGAAGCGGCCGTCGTGCTCGACGAGCACCTGCTCGTTTCCGGGCAGGTGCTCGCGCCCCGGGGATTCGATCGCCCAACGCTCGCCGCCGACCGCAGCCCAGCACCGTGCATGTTCGGCATCGAGCCAACGCATCGGTTCGCTGCCCAGCGTGAGCAGTTGGAAGCGCGGCAGCGCGCCGTCGTCGAACAGGCGAGGGGGCGAGCCGTCCCGGGGCCGGACTTGGATCTGCATGAACAGTTCCCCCGCCGACGGTGTGGGGCGCCCGGCTTCGTCGCGGTCCAACAATCCATCGCTCAGCGGCGGGATGAGGTCCTGCCGGGTTTCCGGCGCGGTGCGCGACGCCAGCGCACGCTCGAGCCTCTCGTCGCGCCGCTCCGCCTCCCGGGGATCGAGCACGCCGATGATCTCCCCGAAGTCACGGGCCGTCTTCGCCAAGGCGCGGAAATGCGGGCGCCGTTCCTGGCGATAGGTATCGAGCAACCATGCGGAGCCCCCCGCCAACACGAACCTGAGCTTCCAGGCGAGATTGGCCGCGTCGCGCAGGCCGGAGACGAGACCTTGCCCGAGATGGGGCGGGGTCTGGTGCGCGGCATCCCCGGCGAGGAACACGCGCCCACGGCCCCAGTCGTTCGCCACGCGCGCCTGGAATCGGTAGACCGCGCTTCGCCAGATCGTCAGTTGCCGCGTGTCCACCTTCTCGCCGAGCAGCGCCTGCACACGCTCCGGCTGACGGAACTCATCCGGCGATTCGTGAGGCAGGATCCGGAATTCCCACCGGCGGAGCATGCCGGGCCCGACGACGTAGGTGCCAGGGCGATCCGGGCGACAGTACTGAACATTGCAATCGCCGAAGTCGGCCTCCCCGTTGCGCAGTGCGTCGATGACGACCCACCACTCGTCGCACTCGAGATCCTCCATCGTGACGCCGAGCTGCGAACGAACCACGCTATTGGCGCCGTCGCAGCCGATCAGGTACTTGGCTCTGACGGTGCGCCGCCGGTCGTCGCGGCGACCGCGGAGGGTCACGGCGACAGCGTCGGCGAGGTCCTCGAAGCCGAGAACCTCGCTCTCCAGCAGCGTGCGGGCATGTGCCTCGCGCTCCACGCTGTGGCGCAGCATGCGTTCGAACTTCGGCTGCAGGAAGGACACGTTGGGCGGCCACACGAGCGGATACGGCGGGGCGGCAGGAGCGAATCGACGGATCAACTGGCCGTTCACTCCGTGCCATTCGGAACCCTGGTAGGCGCGCAGGTACGGCGACAGCTCGTGTGCGATCTCGCAGAACTGGAGGGTGCGCAGCGCCTCGTGGTCCATCCCGATCGCGCGCGGCTTGTCGAAGATGTCCGCTTCCCTGTCCACGACGAGCGTGGACACGCCATCGCGCGCCAGGAGCTTGGCCAGCGTCGCGCCGGTCGGGCCATAGCCGGCGATGACCACGTCGAACTCGGGCGTCGTGCTGGAAGCGGGATCGGGAACGGCCATTCGGAGGTCCGAAAGAGGAGGAAATGCAGTCGGACGAGTCTATGAACCGGCTTGATCAAGGACAATCGCGACGTGAGCGATGTCCAGCATGTGAACATTCCCGGCGTTGCGAGGGCTGGGCCTCGACGCGGCCTTGCGGTGATGCGATGAGTGTTGGCGCACCGTCGGTCGCGGGTCTCGTGAAGGGGCTGCTGGTGCTTCAAACGCTGGCGCGGATGGGCGAGTCCAGCGCCCTGGCGCTGTCTGCGTCGACGGGCATTCCGCGGCCTACCGTGCACAGGCTGCTGCGGACCCTGGTGGACGCCGGCTACGTGAATCAAGAGCGGCGTGGTGGCGGCTACCGGCTGACGGGGCTGGTGGCCGGGCTGGCGGATGCGTTCAAGGACGACGACTGGCTGCTCGGCGCGGCAGGCCCCGTCCTCGATGACCTCAGGCACCAAGTCGCCTGGCCGACGGACGTCGCGATCTGCAATGGCGGCTCGATGGTGATCTGGGCCAGCACGCACGACCAGAATCCGCTTTCGCTCGACAGGGTCGTGCGAGGTCGCCGCGTGTCGATGCTGACGTCGGCGCTGGGCCGCGCGTACCTGGCCTATTGCCCGCCGGCCGAGCGCGAGGGATTGCTGCGCAGCCTCAAGCCCGCCAACGCACTCGAGCGGGAGGTGCTCTCCAACCTGGAACTGCTGCATCGCGAACTGGATGCAACGCGAGCGCGCGGGTACGGCCTGCGCGAGCGCGGCAGCCAGCCGAAGACATCCAGCATCGCCGTGCCTGTGATGAACGGCGAGTGGGTCGTGGCGTGCCTGAACATCCACTGGATCAGCCGCGCGATGAGCACAGGGGAGGCGGTGTCTCGCTACCTGCGCCCCTTGCAGGAAGCGGCCAAGCGCTTCGAGTCCCAGTACGCCGCCTATCGGCGGCGCGCGCGGCGCATCCGCTAGAGCGGGCCGGTGGCAACACGCCACCGGCAAGCACTCATGGCCCCACGGGCTGCCGTGTCATTGCCCCCCACCCTCCTCATCCACCGCCTTCTGCACCGCCTGATAAAACGCCTCGCGCGCCGCGGACTGCGGGTTGTCCACGGCGCTGGCCTTGGCCCAGTCGGAATTGGTGACGATCACCAGCTCGCGCTTCGGGTCGATGAAGATGCCCTGGCCGAAGATGCCGCGGGCGGTGAAGCTGCCGTCGTCGTAAGTCCACCACTGGTAGCCGTAGCCGCGCCCGGGCAGGCCGATGTCGGCCTGCTTGCGGGTGGCTTCTTGCAGCCAGCCCTCGGGCACGATAGGCTGGCCGTCCACCTTGGCGCCCTCCAGGATGAACTGGCCGAAGCGCGCGTAGTCTCGCGGCGAGGCCTGGATGCAGCAGCCGCTGATCTCGTGCCCCGTCTTGCTCAGCAGCCAGGTGGCCTGCTGCTCGGTGCCGATGCGCGACCAGATTTTCTCCTGCATGTACGCGGTCAGCGGCTTCTTCGCGGCCTGGCTGATCAGCACGCCGACCAGGTTGGTCTCGCCGGTGCTGTAGTGCCAGCGCGTGCCGGCCGGCGCGGCGCGCGGCAGGCGGCGCAGGTAGCTCACCACGGCCTCGACGCCAGGCTCGGGCTGGTGGTTGTTGAAGCGCGCCACGTCGGAGCCGGGGTCGGCGTAGTCCTCGTTCCACTGCACGCCCGAGGTCATGGTCAGCAACTGGCGCACGCTCACGTCGTCGTAGGCCGAACCTTTCATGTCGGGGATGTAGTCGCTGACCTTGTCGTCCATGCTGCGGATGAGGCCGTCCTTCAGCGCCGCGCCCACCAGCGTGGAGGTGAAGGACTTGGCGACCGAGAAGCTGGTCCAGCGTCCGCTGCCGTCGAAGCCCAGGCCGTAGCGCTCCAGCCGCAGCCGGCCCTTGTGCAGCACCAGCACGGCGGCGGCGTGCTGCCCGGCCATGTAGGCGTCCATGTCCAGCGGCAGCCTCAGCGCCGGGCCGGGGGGCAACGGCCGCGCGGTGGGGCCGGGCGCGGCAGTGCGCCACTTGGCCAGCAGCGCGATGCGGTCCATGGCGCGGAAGGCGGCGTCGCGCTGCGCCTCGTTCCAGAACAGGATGTCGCGGTTGGTCGGCACGGTCTTCAGCAGGCCGCGCGCCTCTTTGTCCAGGCTGAACCAGCCGGCCGCGCTGGCCACGACGAGGATCAGCAGGATGCCGAGAACGATCTTCTTCAGGGTCTTCATCGGAGGGGGGTTGGGGGAACGAAGGCAGGGCGCATTCTCGGCCAGGGCCGGCCAGGCGGTTCACCGAGCCGATTCGTGGCACAGTGCATCGCTCGCCGCAATCAAGCCCGCCATCGCCATGGACCCCGTCGACTACCCCGGCAACCTGTTCGTCGTCGCCGCGCCCAGCGGCGCCGGCAAGTCCAGCCTGGTCAAGGCGCTGCTCGAGCTCGATTCGCACCTGGCGGTGTCGGTCTCGCACACCACGCGCGCGCCGCGCGGGCAGGAGCAGCACGGCCGCGAGTACCACTTCATCGACGCGCCGGCCTTCCGCGCCAAGATCGACGCCGGCGACTTCTTCGAGTGGGCCGAGGTGCACGGCCACCTGTACGGCACCTCGCGCGAGGCGATCGAGTCGCGCGTCGCCGGCGGGCAGGACGTGGTGCTCGAGATCGACTGGCAGGGCGCGCTGCAGATCAAGAAGATCTTCGCGCACGCGGTGCTGATCTTCATCCTGCCGCCGAGCTGGGACGAGCTGCGCCAGCGCCTGCTGCGCCGCGGCGAGGACGGCGACTCGGTGATCGAGACGCGCATGGCCAACGCGCGCATCGAGGTGGCCCAGGCGCGCCACTTCGACTTCGTTATAATCAACGCCCTGTTCGAGACGGCGCTTTTCGACCTGAAGACCGTCGTTCACTCGCAGCGGCTGAAATACGCCGCCCAGCGCCGCAACAAGTCCCAGGTGTTCGCCGCGCTGAACCTGATCTGATCTCCCGGAGTGCCCATGGCCCGCATCACCGTCGAAGACTGCCTGCAGAAGGTGCCGAACCGCTTCCAGCTCGTGCTGGCCGCCACCTACCGCGCGCGCATGCTGAGCCAGGGCCACGCGCCGAAGATCGACACCAAGAACAAGCCCGGCGTGACCGCGCTGCGCGAGATCGCCGCCGGCGAGGTCGGCGTCGAGATGCTGCGCAAGGTCCCCGTCTAGGCTCGACTCCCTCGCTCGCCCCTCGCCCGGCAGGCCGCGCCTCGGCCTGCTAAATTCCGGGAATGGGCGAGCGTTCCCCCGATGCACTGCGTGATTCGACGGCCGCGCCGGCCCGTCGCGGCAGCGCCTCGCCCAAGCCGATCACCGCCGACGCCGCCGCGGCCTCGTTCGCGGCGCTGACGTCCAAGCTCGACTACCTCGACGCCGCCGACATCAAGCGCGTGCGCGAGGCCTACCGCTTCGCCGACGAGGCGCACCTGGGCCAGTTCCGCGCCAGCGGCGAGCCCTACATCACGCACCCGATCGCGGTGGCCGGGCTGTGCGCCGAGTGGAAGCTCGACGTGCAGGCCATCATGGCCGCGCTGATGCACGACGCGATGGAAGACTGCGGCATCGCCAAGAGCGAGCTGATCGAACGCTTCGGCGCGCCCACGGCCGACCTGGTGGACGGCCTGACCAAGCTCGACAAGCTGCGCTTCTCGACACGCGAGGAGTCGCAGGCCGAGTCCTTCCGCAAGATGCTGCTGGCGATGGCGCGCGACGTGCGCGTCATCCTGATCAAGCTGGCCGACCGGCTGCACAACATGCGCACGATGGAGGCGGTGACGCCGGCCAAGCGCGTGCGCATCGCCGGCGAGACGCTGGATATCTACGCGCCCATCGCGCACCGCCTGGGCCTGAACCAGACCTACCGCGAGCTGCAGGAGCTGTCGTTCCAGCACCTGCGGCCGTGGCGCCACGCGGCGCTGTCCAAGGCGGTGCAGAAGGCGCGCGGCTACCGGCGCGACGTGGTCGAGCGCATCCAGCGCGACGTCGAGCGCGCCTTCGCGCAGGCCAAGCTGCCGGTGCAGGTGCACGGCCGCGAGAAGACGCTGTTCTCGATCTACCGCAAGATGAGCGAGAAGCACCTGAGCTTCGCGCAGGTGAACGACATCTTCGGCTTCCGCATCGTCGTCGGCACGCTGATGGAGTGCTACATGGCGCTGGGCGTGCTGCACCAGCTCTTCAAGCCGATGCCGGGGCGCTTCAAGGACTACATCGCGATCCCCAAGGCGAACGGCTACCAGTCGCTGCACACCACGCTGGTCAGCCCGCTGGGCACGGCGGTGGAGTTCCAGGTGCGCACCGAGCAGATGCACGCGGTGGCCGAGAAGGGCATCGCCGCGCACTGGATGTACAAGGCCAAGGGCGCCGGTGCCAACGCGCAGGACGCGCAGCGCCTCGGCGCGATGTGGCTGCAAAGCCTGCTCGACATCCAGGACGAGACGCGCGACGCCAGCGAGTTCCTCGAGCACGTCAAGATCGACCTGTTCCCCGACTCGGTCTACGTCTTCACGCCCAAGTCGAAGATCCTCGCGCTGCCGCGCGGCGCGACGCCGGTGGACTTCGCCTACGCGATCCACTCCGACGTCGGCGACCATTGCGTGGCCGCCAAGATCGGCGGCGAGCCGGTGGCGCTGCGCACCGAGTTGCGCAGCGGCGACGTGGTCGAGATCATCAGCGCGCCCAACGCGCGGCCGAACCCGGCCTGGCTGAACTTCGTGCGCACCGGCCGGGCGCGCTCGAAGATCCGCCACTACCTGAAGACGATGGAGCAGGAGGAGTCGCAGGACCTGGGCGAGAAGATGCTCGCGCAGGCGCTGCGCGCCGAGGGCCTGCAACTACCCGGCGAGAGCGACGAGACCGCCGCGCTGTGGCAGCAGGTGACGCGCTGGAGCGGCAACCGCAACCGCGCCGAGCTGCTGACCGACATCGGCCTGGGGCGCAAGATCGCCAGCATCGTCGCCAAGCGCATCGCGCGGCTGCTGGCCGAGGCCGGCCAGCGGCCCGACGCGCTGACGCTGACGCTCGGCCGCTACGCCAGCGACGAGAACGCGCCGATGCAGGGCATGGTGCAGATCGACGGCGGCGAAGGCGCCTCGGTGCAGCTCGCGCCGTGCTGCCGCCCGATCCCGGGCGACGCGATCGTCGGCTACCTCGGCCGCGGCGAGGGCCTGACGGTGCACACCGCCGACTGCAGCGTCGGCAAGCGCCTGTTCGAGCGCGACAGCGAGCGCTGGATGACGGTCGAGTGGGCCGAGCAGCCGGTGCGGCCCTTCGAGACCGGGGTGATGCTGCTGCTGAAGAACGGCAAGGGCGTGCTCGCCGAGGTGGCCTCGGCGGTGGCCTCGGCCGAAGCCGACATCACCCACATCGACATGGGCGACGAGCGCACCACGCAGAGCAGCGAGCTGAAGCTGCTGCTGTCGGTGCGCGACCGGCTGCACCTGGCCGAGGTGATGCGCACGCTCAAGCGGCAGCCGTCGGTGCTGCGCGTCGCGCGCGTCAAGCCGTAGGCGCGGGGTAGCTCACCTCCACCACCTCGATGCGCTCGACGCCGCCGGGCGTCTGCAGGCTCACCTCGTCGCCGACGCGCGCCTTCAGCAGCGCACGCGCGATCGGCGCGATCCAGCTCACCTCGCCCTTCTGGTTGTCGGCCTCGTCGATGCCCTTGATGGTGATGGTGCGCTCCTCGCCCCTGGCATTGGCGTAGGTCACCGTCGCGCCGAAGAACACCTGGTCGTGGCCGTGGTGCGCCGAAGGGTCGACGACCTCGGCGATGTCGAGCCGCCGGGTGAGGAAGCGGATGCGCCGGTCGATCTCGCGCAGGCGCTTCTTGCCGTAGAGGTAGTCGCCGTTTTCCGAGCGGTCGCCGTTCTTGGCCGCCCACGACACCACCTCCACCACCTTGGGCCGCTCGTCGTCGAGCAGGCCCATCAGCTCGGCGCGCAGCCGCGCGTAGCCCTGCGGCGTCAGGTAGTTCTTGGTGCCCTGCGGCAGCGCCGGCGCCGCGATGTCGTCGTCATCGTCATCGCCGGCGGCGTCGGATTCCTTCGTGAAAGCCTTGCTCATCGCGGCGGAATTCTGCCAGCCGCGGCTACGATGGCCGCATGAACCCGAACCACGATGCCGACGTGATCGTCGTCGGCGCCGGCATCGCCGGCGCCTCGCTCGCGGCCTTCGCCTCCGAAACGCATCGCGTCGTGCTGCTCGAAGCCGAGTCGCAGCCCGGCCAGCACAGCACCGGCCGCTCGGCCGCAATGTTCATGGAGAGCTACGGCACGCCGGCGATCCGCGCGCTGACGCGCGCCAGCCGCGCCTTCTACGAGGCGCCGCCGGCGGGCTTCGCGGCCGCGCCGCTGCTGGCGCCGCGCGGCGCGCTCTACGTGGCCACGCCCGACCAGGGCGAGGCGCTCGATGCGCTCGAAGCCGAACTGCGCCCGCACACGCCGCGGCTGCAACGCCTGGGCGCCGCCGAGGCCGTGGCGCGCGTGCCGGTGCTGCGGCCGCAGCGCATCGGCGGCGCGCTGCTCGACCCCGACGCCGCCGACATCGACGTGCACGCGCTGCACCACGGCTTTCTGCGCCGAGCCAAGGCGAACGGCGCGCGCCTGGTCACCGATGCGCGCATCGAGGCGCTGCAACGCCGCGACGGCGCCTGGATCGTCCAGAGCACGGCGGGCGAATGGCGCGCGCCGCTGCTCGTCGACGCGGCCGGCGCCTGGGCGCAGCGGCTCGCCGCGCTCGCCGGGCTGCCGGACATCGGCCTGCAACCGAAGCGCCGCGCCGCCTTCCTGTTCGCGGCGCCGGCCGGCGTGGACGCGGCGCGCTGGCCCTGCGTCTGCGGCGTCGACGAGGACGAAGGCTGGTACTTCAAGCCCGACGCCGGCGCCCTGCTCGGCTCGCCGGCCAACGCCGACCCGGTGGAGCCGCACGACGTGCGGCCCGAGGAGATCGACATCGCCACCGGCATCGCGCGCATCGAGGACATGAGCACGCTGACGATCCGGCGCCCCAGCCACACCTGGGCCGGGCTGCGCAGCTTCGTGCCCGACGGCGACCTCGTCGCCGGCTTCGACCCGCTGGCCGAAGGCTTCTTCTGGTGCGCGGCGCAGGGCGGCTACGGCATCCAGACCGCGCCGGCGATGGGTGAGCTGTGCGCCGCCTGGCTGCGCGGCGCGCCGACGCCGGCGCGCATCGCGGCCGAGGGCGTGGACGACGCCTGCCTGCACGTGCGCCGCCTGCGCCTACGATCGCCGGATCGAACGGAGACCCGACCATGAGCAAGACCTACCGCATCGCGGTGATACCCGGCGACGGCATCGGCCGCGAGGTGATGCCCGAAGGCCTGCGCGCGCTGGAAGCGGTGGCGGCGCGCCACGCGATCCGCTTCGACTGGCAGTTCGTCGAATGGGCCAGTTGCGACTGGTACGCGCAGCACGGCAAGATGATGCCGGACGACTGGTTCGACCGGCTCGCCGGCCTGGACGCGATCTACTTCGGCGCGGTGGGCTGGCCGGCCACGGTGCCGGACCACGTCTCGCTGTGGGGCTCGCTGCTGAAGTTCCGCCGCGAGTTCGACCAGTACGTCAACCTGCGGCCGTGCCGGCTGATGCCCGGCATCACCTCGCCGCTGGTGGACCGCAACGGCCGCGCGCGCGCGCCGGGCGAGGTCGACTTCTACGTCGTGCGCGAGAACACCGAGGGCGAATACTCCAGCATCGGCGGGCGCATGTTCGAAGGCACGCCGCGCGAGTTCGTCGTGCAGGAAACGGTGATGACGCGCACCGGCGTCGACCGCGTGCTGCGCTACGCCTTCGAACTCGCGCGGCGCCGGCCGAAGAAGCACCTCACCTCGGCCACCAAGAGCAACGGCATCGCGATCACCATGCCCTACTGGGACGAGCGCGTCGCGGCGATGGCCGCGAGCTACCCCGAGGTCGAGGTCGACAAGTACCACATCGACATCCTGGCCGCGAACTTCGTGCTGCACCCCGACTGGTTCGACGTGGTGGTGGCGAGCAACCTGTTCGGCGACATCCTCTCCGACCTCGGCCCGGCCTGCACCGGCACGATAGGCATCGCGCCGAGCGCCAACATCCACCCCGACGGCAAATTCCCGTCGCTGTTCGAGCCGGTGCACGGCTCGGCGCCGGACATCGCCGGCCAGGGCATCGCCAACCCGATCGGCATGGTCTGGTCGGGCGCGATGATGCTCGAACACCTCGGCCACGCGCAGGCCGGCGCCGAGGTGCTGGCGGCGATCGAGGCGCTGCTGGCCGACCCGCACGCGCCGAAGACGCGCGACATCGGCGGCACGGCGGGCACGGCCGACGTGGGCCGCGCCATCGCGGAGGTCCTGAAATGAAGGTCTGCATCGTCGGCGCCGGCGCGATCGGCGGATTCATCGGCACACGCCTCGCGCTCGCCGGCCAGGCGCAGGTGAGCGCGCTGGCGCGCGGCGCCACGCTGGCGGCGCTGCGCACACGGGGCTGGCGCCTGCGCATGAACGGCGAGCTGCTCGGCGCGCCAGCAAGCGCCAGCGACGACGCGGCCGCGCTCGGGGCGCAAGACCTGGTGGTGATCGCGCTGAAGGGCCAGTCGCTGCCGGCGCTCGCCCCGCGGCTCACGCCGCTGCTCGGGCCGCAGACCCTCGTGCTGCCGGCGATGAACGGCGTGCCGTGGTGGTTCCTGGGCGACGGCGCGCCGCTGGAGTCGGTGGACCCCGGCGGCGTGGTCGGCGCGGCGCTGCCGGCCGCGCGCGTGCTCGGCTGCGTGGTGCACGCCAGCACCTCCACCTCCGAGCCCGGCCTGGTCGAGCACCGCATGGGCCAGGGGCTGATCGTCGGCGAGCCGGCCGGCGGCGACAGCGAACGCGCCCGGCATGTCGCCGCGCTGCTCGCGCAGGCCGGCTTCGAGGCCACGGTGTCGGCCAACATCCGCCAGGACATCTGGTACAAGCTGTGGGGCAACCTGACCGTCAACCCGGTCAGCGCGATCACCGGCGCCACGGCCGACCGCATTCTCGACGACACGCTGGTGCGCGACTTCTGCTCGGCGGCGATGATGGAAGTGGCGGCGCTCGGCGAGCGCCTCGGCTGCGCGATCGCGCAAAGCCCGCAGGACCGCCACCAGATCACGCGCAAGCTCGGCGCCTTCCGCACCTCGATGCTGCAGGACGTGCAGGCCGGCCGCGCGATCGAGCTCGACGCGATCGTCGGCGCGGTGGTCGAGATCGCGCAGCGCCTGGGCGTGCCAACGCCCAACGTCAACGCGCTGTTCGGCCTGACGCGGCTGTTCGGCCGCGTGCACGGGCTCTACCCCGAGGCCTGACGCTCAGCCCAGCTTCAGGTGCTGGCCGTGCACCGCCGCGCCGGCGCCGCCGGCGAGGAAGGCGATCGTGTCGGCGGCCGCGTCGAGGCTCACCCAGCCCGAGCGATCGGCATCGGGCATCGCGGCGCGGTTGGCCGGCGTGTCCAGCGTGGTCGGCGCGACGCTGTTGACGGCGATGCCGCTGCCGGCGAGTTCGGCCGCCAGCGTTTCCACCAGCCGCTGCAAGGCGCTCTTGGAGGCGATGTAGGCGCCCTTCAGCGGCTGCCCGTCGGCCGCCGCCGCGGCGCTGACGGCCACGATGCGGCCGCCGCCCTGGCGCTTCATCACCGGCACGCAGGCCTTGGCCAGCGCGACGAACGACCAAGCGTTCAACGCCATCATGCGCTGCCACGATTCGCGGCTGATCGCATCGACCGTCTCGCCCATCTCGAAGCCACCGGCCACGTGCACCAGCGCGTCGATGCGGCCGAGTTCGGCGACCACGCCCTGCACGATGGCCGCGACCGCCGCTTCGTCGGTGATGTCGACCTCGTCGCGGTCGAGCAGCACCAGCCGCGCGCCGTCGCGCTCGAAGCGCTGCGCCACCGCGCGGCCCAGCGCGCCGGCGGCGCCGGTGACCAGCACGACCGGCGCGCTCATCGCGCCGCCTCCTTCAGTGCCTGCGCGAGATCGCGCGTCAGGTCGTCGGGGTGTTCCAGCCCGACCGAGAAGCGCACGAAGTTGGGCGGGATGCCGGCCGCCTTCATCTGCGCCTCGTTCATCGTGCCCGACCACATCGCCGCGGTGTGCACGATCAGCGAGTCCACGCCGCCCAGGCTCACCGCGTGCGTGGGCAGTTCGAGCGCGGCGACGAAGCGGCTGGTGGCCTCGTAGCCGCCCTTCACCGCGAAGGCGATCACCGGCCCGCCGCCCTTCATCTGCCGCTTCGCCAGCGCGTGCTGCGGGTGGCTTTCCAGCGCCGGGTAGAACACGCGCTCGACCTGCGGCTGCGCCTCCAGCCAGCGCGCCACGGCCAGCGCGTTGGCGTTGATGCGCTCGACACGAACCGCCAGCGTGCGCAGGCCGCGCAGCAGCAGCCAGGCGTCCATGGGCGAGAGCACCGAGCCCAGCGTGATGTGCATGCGCCAGATGATTTCGGCCAGCTCGTTCGAGCAGCAGATCGCGCCGGCGGTCAGGTCGTGGTGGCCGCCGAGGATCTTGGTGGCGCTGTGCACCACCACGTCGATGCCCAGCGCATGCGGCCGCTGGTTCAGCGGCGAGGCGAAGGTGTTGTCGCACACCGTGGTGATGCCGCGCTCGCGCGCCAGGGCGGCAACGGCCGCGAGGTCGGTCAGCACCAGCGTCGGGTTGGCGGGCGTCTCCAGCATGATCAGCCGCGTTTCCGGGCGGATCGCCGCGCGCAGCGCCTCGACGTCGCTCTGCTCGACCAGCGTCGCGGTGACGCCAAAACGCGGCAGCACCTCGTCGAACAGCTTGGCGGTGCTCATGTAGTGGCGCGTCTGCGCCACCACGTGGTCGCCGGCCGACACCAGCGCCAGCACCGTGGTGCTGATCGCGCCCATGCCCGAACCGGTGAGCAGCGCCGTCTCGGTGCCCTCCAGCCCGGCGAGCACGGCGGAGACGCGCTCGTGCAGCGGGTTGCCGTAGCGTGTGTAGTAGGCGCCGTGGCGCGGCCGGTTCGCCATCTCGGCGAACTCGGCGGCGTCGCGCGCGCGGAAGGTGGCGCTGTAGTGGATCGGGGCGACCACGCTGGCGTCGTCGGCCAGCGCGGCGTCATCGTGCAGCACGCGGGTATCGGCGTGCCAGGCGGAGGTGGGTCGGCTCATGGGTGCATCATCGCAGCCCCGCGATTCATCTTTCACGAACAGGCCCATGCGACAGGAATGGATCTCGATCGACGCCGCCGACGGCGGCCGCTACGACGCCTACCTCGCGCTGCCGCCGGCCGGGCGCGGCCCGGGGCTGCTGCTGTTGCAGGAGATCTTCGGCGTGAACCGCCACATCCGCGCGGTGGCCGAGCAGTACGCGCAGGACGGCTTCGTGGTGCTGGCGCCCGACGTGTTCTGGCGCGAGGCGCCGCGCGTCGAGCTGGGCTACGTGGGCGCCGAGCGCGAGCGCGCGATGCAGTTGCTGGCGCGGGCCGACCGCGCCCGCCTCGCCGCCGACCTGGCCACCAGCGTCGCGGCGCTGCGCGCGCGGCCCGAGTGCACCGGCAAGGTCGGCGCCTTCGGCTACTGCCTGGGCGGGCGGCTCGCCTACCTGGCGGCCGCGACCACGGGGCTGGGCGCGGCGAGCTGCTTCTACGGCGGCGGCATCCACGACCAGTTGGAGCACGCGGCGCGCATCGACTGCCCGATCCAGTTCCACTACGGCGAACGCGACAGCCACATCCCGCTCGCGGCGGTCGAGAAGGTGAAAGCCGCCTGCGCCGGCCGGAAGAGCGCCGAATTCCACCTCTACGACGCCGAACACGGCTTCAACTGCTGGGAACGCGCCGCCTACCACGCGCCTTCGGCGGCGCTGGCGCATGCGCGCACGCTGGCGCTGTTCGCACGCGCGCTGTTCTGATTGTCCGCCGTCAAGCGAGCGCGGCCGGCACGGCCGGACAATGACGCCGACGCACCGAGGAGACGACGATGTCCACGACCTATCCGCTCGACCCGGCCGGCCCGGCCGCCGCGCATGTGCGCGCCGCGCTGACCGAACGCCAGGGCAAGCTGCGCGCGGAGGTCGAGGCGACGCGCGCACGCGGCGCATCCGACCCGCTGCGCGTGGCCCGCGAGTCGACCGACCGCGGCGAGGAAGCCGGCGCCGAGGTGGAGATCGGCATCAACGACGCCGAGGTCGCGCGCGACGTGGCCGAACTGCGTGCCATCGGCGAGGCGCTGGCGCGGCTCGACGCCGGGAAGTACGGCGAGTGCGTCGATTGCGAGGAGCTGATCGACGAGCGCCGGCTCGCCGCCGAGTTGTTCGCGGTGCGCTGCACCGCCTGCCAGGGACGCTTGGAGCTGGCGCGCCGGCGCTGATCGGGTCCGGCGAGACCATCCCCAGGCCGCGCCGCGGGCGCCGGCCCGCGGGCGTTCGCCCGAGTGCCCCTGCCCGGATTGATGCAGGCCAAGCCGGTGTCTAATGGGGCCCTTTCCGATTTCGCCATCCGATCCGATCCGTGACCCACCCGACCCATCTTGCGGTACTCGACGACGAGGTCGACATCACGCGCCTGCTGGGCCACTATCTGACGAGCCAGGGCTTTCGCGTCACCGAGCTGCACACGGGCGGCGCGCTGATGGAACTGATGGGCCGCGACGCGCCGGCGCTGGTGCTGCTCGACCTCGGCCTGCCCGGCGAGGACGGCTTCGCGATCGCGCGGCAGTTGCGCGAGCATTGGCACTGCGGGCTGGTGATCGTCACCGGCCGCGGCGACGCGATCGACAAGGTGGTCGGCCTCGAGGTCGGCGCCGACGACTACATCACCAAGCCCTTCGACCTGCGCGAGCTGGTGGCGCGCATCAAGGCCGTGCTGCGCCGCATCGAGCCGGCGCCGCTGCGCGCCGCCGCGCCGCCGGCCGCGCCCGCCGAGAAGACGCGGCTGCGCTTCGCGCACTGGCTGCTGGACACCGCCGCGCGCCGCCTCAGCGACGAGCAGGGCCGCGACATGGCGCTGACCAGCGGCGAGTTCGACCTGCTCTGCGTGTTCGCGCGCGCGCCGGGGCGCGTGCTGTCGCGCGACCACCTGCTCGAGCAGACGCGCGGGCGCAACGCCGGCCCGTTCGACCGCACGATCGACGTGCAGGTGGGCCGGCTGCGGCGCAAGCTCGAACGCGACCCGGAAGACCCGCAGATCATCAAGTCGGTGCGCGGCGCCGGCTACATCCTCGTGCCGCAGGTGCTGGCGGAATGACGATGGCGCCGACGCCGCCTCCGCCACCGCCCATCGGCCAGGGGCTGCCGAGCGGGCTCGACGAGGCGCTCGTCTTCCGCTCGCTGTTCGCCGCCTACCCCGACGGGCTGATCGTCGCCGACGCGCAGGGCCGCATCGTGCTGGCCAACGACGTGGCCGCGCGGCTGCTCGACTACGAGGTCGACGCGCTGGTCGGCCTGGGCGTCGAGGCGCTGGTGCCCGACGCGATCCGCCCGCGCCACGCCGACTACCGCGCCGCCTACGGCCGCGCGCCGCGGCCGCGCCCGATGGGCACGCAGATGGACCTGGTGGCGCGCCGCCGCGACGGCAGCGAGGTGATGGTGGAGATCGCGCTGAGCCCCTTGCAGGCGCACGGCGTGCCCTACGTGGTGGCGGCGATCCGCGCCATCGCCTCCTACCCGCGCGTGCGCCAGGCCTTGCAGCGCGCCCACTACGCCGAGCAGGTGGCGCAGTTCGGCCGCCTCGCGGTCGACGCGCGCGAGCCCGAGCCCTTGATCGAGGAAGTTCCGCGCGTCGCCGCCGAGGGGCTGAAGGTGTCGTGCGCCGCGGTCTATCTGTTGCAGGCGAACCGGCTCGACTTCCGCGTCGCCGCCTCGGTCGGCGCCTGCCCCGGCGAACTGCCCGGCGACATCGTGCCGAACCGGCCCGACACCCTGCCCGGCCGCGTGCACGCCGACTCGGCCCCGGTGCAGGCCGACGAGGCCGAGCGCAGCGCGCTGGCGGTGCCGCTGCTGGACCGCGGCCGCGTGATCGGCGCCATCGTCGCGCGCGCCGACGCGCCGGGGCGCTTCGGCGCCGACGAGCTGCGCTTCCTCGACGCGCTGGCCAGCCTGCTGGCCACCAGCCTGCAGCGCGCACAGACCGAGGAGCAGCTCAGCCACTCGCAGCGGCTGGAGAGCGTCGGCCAGCTCACCGGCGGCATCGCGCACGACTTCAACAACCTGCTGACGGTGATCTCCGGCAACCTGCAGGTGCTGGAAGACCTGCCGGCGATCGCCTCCGACGAGTTCGCGCAGCAGATCGTCGGCGCGGCGGCGCGCGCCAGCCGGCGCGGCGCCGACCTGACGAGCAAGCTGCTCGCCTTCTCGCGCCGCCAGGTGCTCGAGCCGACCGCGCTCGATGCCGGCGCGCTGCTGCGCTCGCTGGCCGACATGCTGCGCCGCACGCTCGACCAGCGCATCCGCATCGAGGTCGACGCGCCGCCCGACTGCCCGCCGGCGCTGGCCGACGCGCCGCAGCTCGAATCGGCGCTGCTGAACATCGCCATCAACGCGCGCGACGCGATGCCCGACGGCGGGCTGCTGTGGTTCGCCTGCCGCGAGGTGCCGGCGCGCTCGCCCGACCTGCCGGCCGAGCTGGCCGAGGTGGAAGGCACCAGCTACGTCGCGATCGCCGTCGGCGACACCGGCTGCGGCATGCCCGAGGAGACGCGCGAGCGCGCCTTCGAACCCTTCTTCACGACCAAGGGCCCCGGGCGCGGCACCGGCCTCGGGCTGGCGACGGTGTACGGCTTCGCCAAGCAGTCCAAGGGCGCGGTGGCGCTCGACAGCGCGCCCGGCAAGGGCACGACGATCACGCTGTTCCTGCCCGGCGAGCCGCACGCGGCGCGGGTCGAGGCCGCGGTGGAAAACACCGCCTCGACGCTGCCGCCGGGCCTGCGCGTGCTGCTGGTGGAAGACGACGCCGAGGTGCGCAGCGTGGCGCAGCGCTTCCTGGTGGCGCTGGGCTGCCGCGTGACGGCCTGCGCCAGCGCCGAGCAGGCCGACCCCGAGCTGCGCCCCGACGCCGGCATCGATCTGCTGATCACCGACATCGCGCTGGGCCCGGGCCTGCGCGGCACCGAGCTGGCCGAGCTGGCACGCCAGCGGCTGCCCGGCCTGCCGGTGCTGCTGATGAGCGGCTACGCCAGCGCGCTGCTCGAAGCGCCGCCCGGCTGGGACCTGCTGCGCAAGCCCTACACCCGCGCCGAGCTGGGGCGGGCGATGGCGCGCGCGCTCAGACCGTCGCCGCGGGCGCCACGCAGCCCTGGATGAAACGTTCGAGCGCCTCGACCTGCGGGATCTGGATCTCGCGGCGCCCCTTCTCGGCGAAGCGGATCACGTCGGTGCGCGCCAGGCGCGACAGCGCGCGGCTCACCGTCTCCAGCGTCATGCCCAGGTAGTTGCCGATCTCGGCGCGCGTCATGCGCAGCGTGATCTGGTCGGTGCGCAGGCCGCGCTCGGCCAGCGCGGCAGCCCAGTTGCGCAGGAAGTCGGCGACGCGCGCATCGGCCGGCAGCGTGCACAGCGACATCATCGAGTCGCGGTCGCGCCCGATCTCGCGGCTCATCGCCTCGTGCAGCACCTGCAGCAGCGCGGGCTTGGTCGCGCAGGCCTCGAGCAGTGCGTCGTAGCGGAACGACCAGACCTCGCCGGTGTCCATCGCGATCGCGTCGCAGCCGTAGTACCCGCTGGCGATGCCGTCGAAGCCCAGCCAGTCGCCGCGGAAGTGCAGGCCCACCACCTGCTCGCGGCCGTCGGTCGACAGGTTGACGATCTTGACCATACCCGAGTTCAGCACGTGCAGCGTGGTGAAGCGCTCGCCGGCCTGGTAGAGCACGTCGCCGGCGTGCACCACGCGGCGCTGGATGGGCAGCGCATCGCGCAGCAACTCGAGGCAGGCGGCGATCTGCTGGCTGCGGGTCTGGGCGGTCTGGACGATGTCGGCGTTCATGTTTGCTCCTGATCAATGCCGCCAGTCTCGTGCTTGACCGAAAACAATCGGCGAACCTTGTTTCGCGTTGCGTAACGCTGGGTAAACCGTTTGTCGCAGCGGCGTATCGGCGCCGAGCGGGCCCGACTTGTGCTCTCGCCGTTGACGGCCATCAAGGCCGCTTGCCCCGCCGGGCCCAGGATGCGAACCTGACCATGTACGCGCGCTCGTCCGTTCCCTACCGCCACCTGTGGGCGGTGGAAAACCTTTCCTCCGCCGACATCCGAGAGCTGCTGGACACGGCACGCCGCCTGCGCGCGGCGATGCGCGACAGCCAGGCCGGCACGCCGCTGCGCGGCCGCAACCTGGCGCTGCTGAACGACGCCGCGCCGGCCGAGGGTGCGGGCAGCCTGCGCCACGCGGCGGTGGGCCTGGGCGCGCAGGTGTCGCATCTGCGCCCGAGCGAGGCGCGGCTGTCGGCCGCCGATGCCGCCACCGCACGCCTGCTCGGGCGTCTGTACGACGCGATCGACTGCGAGGACATGCCCGCCGCGCTGGTGGCCGAGGTGGCGCGCGAGGCCGGCGTGCCGGTGTTCAACGGCCTGGGCGGCGCGCGCCACCCGACGCGCGTGCTGGCCGAACTGCTGGCGATCCAGGAGCGCAGCGGCAAGGCGCTCGACACGCTGAGCCTGCGCTTCGTCGGCGACCCGGGCAGCGCCTGCGGCGCGGCGCTGCTGCGCGCCGCCGCCGCCTGCGGCATCGAACTGCGCATCGCCGCGCCGCGCGACCGCTGGCCGCCGCCCGAACTGTGGGAGGCGCTGAAGGCCGGCGCGGTGGCGCGCGGCGGCCGTCTGCACCTGTTCGAGAGCGCCGCGCAAGCCGGCGAGGACAGCGACGTGACGCTCGACGGCGCCGGCGACCCGCCCTGGCCCTTCACCGCGCGCGGCGCGGCGCCGCGCGCCGACGAGTGCGACGAACCCGACGAACGCAGCAGCTACCGCGAGGCGGCGCTGCAGGCGATGCTGGTCGCGGCGATCAGCTAGGTTCGAAGTCGGCAAGAGAAGTCCACCGCTCACGGAACTCGACTGCCGACGAAGACCAACGGCTCGTTGACCGCAACATCGCCGCAATTCAGAGGCTGATCACCGCGGTCACGTAGATTCCGACGGCGACTGACATCTCAGCTCACAACATAAGTCAATCCACCGCACCTTCTGGTGTCAGCAACGCCCCAGCTTCTGTGGCTTCTGAAATCACCAGAATTGATCTATGTCGAGAGACAACCGCACCCCCTACAAGTTCTTGTGGGTTGACGATTACCTCTCGCACCGATCTACTCCTCCAACTGAATCTCTATCAAGAGGAGAATTTATGATAAATAACACTTTCGGTGGATTCTCAACATTTATATTGTCACTGCTATTTCTCCTACCAAGTCAAATTCAGGCGCAAACAACAGAGTTATCCATTTCTGACATCAAAACTAATAACAATGTCAGAACATTCTTTGCAAATCTAAGAGATCCTTCAAATTCGGCACCAGATGCCGTTCATTTCAACGCTGGTCAGGCCAAGTTGGTTATTTGCGAAGGTGGACTTCCATCCACTTGCAATGCTAGAAGCCTACAAGCGCAAGACGTACTACCTTACAAGGACAACGCATCCGACCGACACGCATTGCTCGTGATCCGAGGAAAAGGAGACTATCGGCTCTGTCGTCTATCAAGCGAAATAAGTTCTTCGACTCTGTCTTGCGAAGGCATCAGCGGCAGCGAACTAGTAGGCCTGACGGCGGTTGAGTCAATCAGTCGCCCTGCATTGCTCAAGTTGGCGGGCTCTAGATCCACAGACACATATCAATGCGGCGTTTCGCACAAGTTCGGACTTAAATGCTCCTCGGCACAGCGCCTTCAGACACGTCAAGGAGCATTTCTGTTTGGCAACTTTCTTGGCTCAGGGATCCAGGCCCTACTCCTATCTACCAGCGGCAATCGAATCTGTGAGATCGGAGGATCATGCAAGACTGCCAGTGGTTTGGACGGACTTCTCAATGTTGACTCGGTTGCGGCATCCGATCGTCTTCTTCTTGGGCAGGAACGAGCTGGTGTTTATGGATTTGGAAATACTCTTCAAACTGCATGCTTCGAGTATTTTACGTCTACATCATCCGTATCATTCCATTGCGAGCAATCAAGCCACGACGGCATCGACGGCAGCTTGGTCGCCTACTCAGTTCACGGCGGCGGTCGGGAAACTCGTGACTTCCTCTCGCTAGAAGTAAAGAAGAGTGGACAGCACGTACCTGGAAGAGCAAATCTCAATAGCTGGCTTAATCAGGAGTTGAAGGAACTGGCTGACAGAGTAAACTTCAATGCCGGCGGAAAGCCTTCACAACGTCTACGGAGCTTTCTATCGATCAATGAGAATGACTGGACAATGGTTCGTGTCGCCAAGGGTGGAATACACATTACGCCGCTTCTATTTGAAATATACGGTGGCCCGGACTTGTTTCTCGTACGAGACCCTCTCAGTACATTGGAAGAGGTATTTTGGTCTGACGCATGGGGATATGACAACTTCCTAGACATAATTCGCATGCTCGTGGAGTACGGCCCCATTCCCAGAGCTGAGTGCATTGCAGAGTGCGACCGCCAAAAGGCAATGCGAGACGACATGTGCGAAATCATAGGGTCAGCTGCCTTCTTCCTTGGCGAAGGCATAACAATTGGGATGACGGTAGCGACTAGCGTGTCAGGGCCGGGCGCAGTTGGCGTGTTTGTGACAGGGACTGTTACAAGCGCCGGGGTTGCGACAGCCGTAACTTCGACATGCAGGACAATGGCTTCTATCGAGCGATTGCAGTGCTACGCTCGTTGCCCGGCGAGATAAAGCGCTCAGTCTTCATTGGAGAGCGAGGGCGGTATGAAAGTCGTATTGAGCTTTCTTGCTGAGCACTATGTGTTGTCGGCGATGCTTTTGTTCATTGCCGGCGTCGCGGTTGGGTTTGTCTTAGCCTTTCGTAGGCGGACATGGCTTCACCGAGTCGCCGCCCTCTGGTTTGGCAACCGCGAGACCGGTCCCGACCCGACGCCTTGAGACGCAATTAACGGCGCCCCGCTCGCATGGCGGCGGCGCCCATCCGACAGGCACGCCGCCAGCCGGACTGTTTCTTACAAGCCACACTCAGCCGTTCCTGATCCGGCTCACCAGCGCCTTGGCGAACGTGCCGGTGCTGGCCGAGCCGCCCAGGTCACCGGTGCGCACGTTGTCGACGTTCAGCGTCGCGTCGATCGCGTTGCGCAGGCGGTCGCCCAGATCCTTGCGCTGCACGTGGTCGAGCATCAGCGCGGCGGCCAGCATCAGCGCGGTCGGATTCGCCTTGCCCTGGCCGGCGATGTCGGGCGCCGAGCCGTGCACGGCCTCGAAGATCGCCGCGTCACGGCCGATGTTGGCGCCGGGCGCCATGCCCAGCCCGCCGACCAGGCCAGCCACCAGGTCCGACAGGATGTCGCCGAACAGGTTGGTCGTCACCAGCACGTCGAACTGCCAGGGGTTGAGCACCAGCTTCATCGCGCAGGCATCGACGATCACCGTCTCCATCGCGATGCGGCCCTTGTACTTCTGCTCGTACAACTGTTCGGCCGTCTCCTTGAAGATGCCGGTCAGCGCCTTCATGATGTTGGCCTTGTGCACGATGGTCACCTTCCTGCGGCCGGTGGCGATGGCGTGCTCGAAGGCGTAGTCGAGGATGTGGCGGCAGCCGGCGCGCGTGTTGATGCCGGTGGCCATCGCCACGGCGTGCGGGTCGTCGTCGATCTGCACGTAGTGCTCGTGGCCGATGTACAGGCCCTCCAGGTTCTCGCGCACCACCACCAGGTCGATCTTGTCGAAGCGGCCGCCGGGCACGATGGTGCGCGCCGGGCGCAGGTTGGCGAAGAGGTTGAACTCCTCGCGCAGCCGCACGTTGCTGGAGCGGTAGCCGCCGCCGGAGGGCGTCTCCAGCGGGCCCTTGAGCGCCAGCCGGGTGCGGCGGATGCTGTCCAGCGTGGCCTGCGGCAGCGGATCGCCGGCCGCCTCGATGCCCGCCAGGCCGGCGGCCTGGGCGTCCCAGTCGAAGGGCGCGCCCAGCGCGTCCAGGGCCGCGAGCGTGGCCTCGACGATCTCGGGGCCTATGCCGTCACCGGCGATCAGGGTGGCGAGAATGCGCTGGGACATGGTCGTGTCTCTCGAAGGTTGCCGCGCCGGTCAGCGCGAAGGCGTCGAGGATAAACCGCGTCCTTGGCGCCGCGCTGACAGCGGCGGCCGGCGGCGCTAGAGTGCGCCGATGGGCGACGCCTTCTCGCTGCAACTCCATCCGCTCGAACTGGTGCTGCGCGGCAGCGCGATGTACTGGTTCCTGTTCCTGCTGTTCCGCTTCGTGCTGCGGCGCGACGCCGGCTCGGTGGGCCTGGCCGACATCCTGCTGCTGGTGGTGGTCGCCGACGCCTCGCAGAACGCGATGGCCGGCAGCTACACCAGCGTGCCCGACGGCATCGTGCTGGTGTCGACCATCGCCGCCTGGAACTGGCTGCTCGACTGGGGCGGCTACCGCAGCCGCTGGATCCGCCGCCTCGCCGAGCCGCCGCCGCTGGTGCTGGTGCGGCACGGGCGGCTGATGCGGCGCAACCTGCGGCGCGAGTTCATCACCGTGCCCGAGCTGATGGCCAGCCTGCGCGAGCACGGCATCGAGAAGCTGGCCGACGTGAAGATCGCCCGCATGGAGCCCGATGGGCAGATCAGCGTGATCCACGCCGGCCGGCGCGGCGCGGCCGCCGATGACGACGACGAGGCGCCGCGCCGCCGCACGCCGGGCGCCTGAGCGAAAGAACCCCTCAGCGCTTGCGGATCAGGCCGAACAGGAAGGACGCGGCGGCCAGCACCAGGAAGACGATGAACAGGATCTTCGCGATGCCCGCGGCGCTGGCGGCGATGCCGCCGAACCCGAACAGCGCGGCGATCAGCGCGATCACCAGAAAGACGACGGCGTAGTGCAGCATGGAGCGTCTCCGGACGGTTGGACAGGTGCGCCCAATCTAGGCCGCGCGCCGCACGCGGTCTGCCGGGCGCCGCCGCGCCGCCGGGTAGGACGGCGCCGACGCCGCCCCTCGCCCGCCCCTACTACTGGATCAGCCCGTTCTTCAGCGCGTAGTAGGTCAGCTCGCTGTTGGTGCTGAGCTTGAGCTTTTCCAGCACGCGCGTGCGGTAGGTGCTGACGGTCTTGACGCTGAGGAACATGTCGCCGGCCATGTGGCCGATGGTTTCGCCCTTGGCCAGGCGCAGGAACACCTGCAGCTCGCGTTCGCTGAGGTGCTCGTGCGGCGGCTTGTCGTTGCCGGCGCCGGCCGCGCCGTCGGCCAGCATCTCGGCCACCGCCGGGCTGATGTAGCGCCGCCCGCGGTAGACGGTGCGGATCGCGTTGACGATCTCGTCGGGCTCGCACTCCTTGTTGAGATAGCCGCTCGCGCCCTGGCGCAGCAAGGTGGTGGCGTAGTGCGCCTCCGGGAAGCCCGACAGGATCAGCACCGGCAGTTCGGGAAAGCGCGCCTTGATCGCCTGCATCGCGTCGACGCCGCTCTGGTCGGGCATCGAGATGTCCATCAGCAGCACGTCGACGTCGCCGGAGCGCGCCAGCTCCAGCGCCTCCTTGCCGTTGTTGGCCTCGCCCATCACGCGCAGGTCGACGTGCTCGGCGAGGAAGTTGCGCAGCCCGGAGCGCACGATGGCGTGGTCGTCGACGATGCCGACGCGGATCATGCTCATGAGCACCTCCTTCCAGCGAGACAAACGAGGAGCGTAGCAGTGGCGCCGCGAGCCGTCCGTCGGAGAAATCCTACACGCCGACCCGCGCATGCGTCGCGGTCCTACAGCGCGGCGCTCCGCCGCCCGACACCGGCGCCCGCGGCGCGGGGCGAGGATGCCGGCACGGTCCCGGCCACGCCGGGGACGCATCCGATGAAAGGACACCCACGATGATGAACCGCAAGCTCACCCTGATCCCCGCCGCCGTGGCGCTCGCGTTCGGCCTGGCCGCCTGCGACCGCGCCGAACAGCAAGCCGTCGGCGCCAAGGTCGACCAGGCCGTCGCCGGCGCGAAGGCCGAGGCCAACGACGCCGCGCAGGCGGCCAAGGAGAGCGTCAAGGAAGCCGGCGCGAACGTCGCCGCCGCCGCCAACGACGCGATGATCACCGCCCGCATCAACGCCGCGCTGGCCGCCGACGACCTGCTCAAGGCCACGCGCATCGACGTCGACACGCAGGCCGGCCACGTCGTGCTCAAGGGCTCGGCGCCGGACGCCGCCTCGCGCGAGCGCGCCACCACGCTGGCGCGCGCCGTCGAAGGCGTGGTCGAGGTGGACAACCGCCTGACGGTGGTCGCGAGCTGAACCGATCCGCAATTCCGTTGAACAACAAGGAGACCCATGCCATGAAGAAGATCGCCACCCTCGCCCTGGCCGCCGCCGCGTCGCTCGGCGTGCTCACCACCACCGGCTGCTCGGTCGCGCGCGACCAGCAGAGCGTCGGCTCCTACGTCGACGACGCGGCGCTGACCACGCGCGTCAAGGCCAAGCTCGCCGAGGACCCGGAGGTCAGCGCGATGTCGATCTCGGTCGAGACGCTCAAGGGCACGGTGCAGTTGTCGGGCTTCGCCAAGAACGCCACCGAGAAGGCGCGCGCCGAACAGCTCGCGCGCAACACCTCGGGCGTCTCCGCGGTGAAGAACGACATCGTCGTGCGCCCCTGAGGCCATGGCCGCCCGCGTCATCGCCTCGATGACGCTGGGCTTCGGCCTCGCCAACACCCCGGTGCGGCTGCATCCGGCCACCGCGAGCGCCGGCAGCGTGAGTTTCAGTCAGGCGGCGGCTGGCGCAGGCCGGCTCCCGCGCCGCGGGCAGGCCGGCGGGGTAGAAGCTGCCGCGCCAGGGCTCGCAGGCCCGGCCGCCGATGCCGACACGAATGCTCATCGCCGCGCCTCGCTCGGGTCGGCCTCGGCAGCCGGGCGCGGCGCGGCGGCTCCCTCCGGCGCGGGCCGGGGCGTGGCGTCGACGACGTAGAAGCCGCCTTCCTCCAGGTCCTCGAACGGCCACCACTCGCGCGCCGGCAGCGCGCCGCGGCAGTCGGCTTGCGCGAGGCGGCGCGCCAGCGCGTCCTCGCCGCTGACCAGCAGCAGGCGCAGCGGGCCGAGGCGCAGTTCCACCTCGTGCCAGTGCGGCGGCAGGCAGGGGGCGATGCCCAGCCAGCCGGGGCGCAGCGACAAGCCGATCAGCGACTCCACCGCCGCGCGCCACATCCAGCCGGCGCTGCCGGTGTACCAGCTCCAGCCGCACTGGCCGGCCCAGGGCGCGGCGCTGTAGATGTCGCCGGCCAGCACGTAGGGCTCGCCGCCGTAGGCGGCGCGCAGCCGCGCATCCTCGCCGCGGTGCGCCGGGCTGGCGGACTTCCACCACGCCCAGGCCCAGTCGGGCCGCTGCAGCATCGCCGCGGCCATCACCGCCCAGGCGGCGGCGTGGTTGTACTGGCCGCCGTTCTCGCGCACCCCCGCAGCATAGGCCTGGATGTAGCCGGCCTCGGGCTGCGCATGCGCGAGCGGCGGCGTCAGCAGGCGCAGCAGGCGGTGTTCGTCGTCCCACAGCCACTGCTGCGCCGAGGCCAGCGCCGTGGCGGCGCGCTGCGGCCGGCCGGCGCCCGACAGCACGCTCCAGGCCTGCGCGATCAGGTCGATGCGGCATTCGGTGTTGGCGGCCGAGCCGAGCCAGGAGCCGTCGTCGAAGGTGGCGCGGCGATACCAGCGGCCGTCCCAGGCGTGTTCGTCGACGGCTGCGGCGAAGGCGCGGCGGGCCTCGCTCCAGCGCCGTTCGCGCGCCGCGTCGCCGGCGCGCCGCGCGAGCGGCAGCATCGCGTCGATCGTGGCGCACAGGAACCACGCCAGCCACACCGATTCGCCGCGCCCGCCGTGGCCGACGCGGTTCATGCCGTCGTTCCAGTCGCCGCTGCCGATCAGCGGCAGGCCGTGCCTGCCGCTCGCGAGGCTGATGTCGACGGCGCGCGCGGCGTGTTCGTAGAGCGTGGCGCGCTGATCGCCGGCACGCGGCGTTTCGTAGATGTCCTCGGCGCCGTCCGGCACCGGGCTGCCCTCGATGAACGGCACCTGCTCGTCGAGCAGCGCGGTGTCGCCGGTGCGCTCGACGTAGTGCGCCAGCGCGAAGGCGAGCCAGACGCGGTCGTCGGAAAAGTGCGTGCGCACGCCGGCGCCGCCGGGCTCGTGCCACCAGTGCTGCACGTCGCCCTCGGGGAACTGGCGCGCCGCGCTGGCGCGCAACTGCCGCGCCAGTTGCGAGGCGTCGAGCGGCAGCAGCGCCATCGCGTCCTGCAACTGGTCGCGGAAGCCGAACGCGCCGCCGGCCTGGTAGTAGCCGGCGCGCGCCCACAGCCGGCAGGCCAGCGTCTGGTAGGGCAGCCAGTGGTTGACCATCGCGTCGAAGCGCGCGTCGGGCGTGTGCACCTGCAAGGGCGCGACGAGGCGGCGCCACTGCTCGCGCTGGCGCGCCAGGCGCTGGCCGGGCGCGACGGCCAGCGCGGCGGCCAGCGCGGCGCCGGCCTCGGCCGGCTGGTCGACGTGGCCGAGCAGCAGGCACAGCGTGACCGGCCGGTCGTGCCCGACCACCACGCGCCGGCCGATCGCCGCGCACGGATCGCCGCCCGGGCCGGCCGCCTGGCCGAGCTGCGCCGGCAGCACCAGGCGGCCCCGCGCGTCGTGGAACTCGCGCCGGTCGCAGGTCCATTCGTGCGGCGCGTCGTCGTCGCCGCCGGCCAGCGCCAGCCAGGCGGTCGCGCCGCCGAAGCCGCCGGCCGCGTCGAGCTGCGTCGCCAGCAGCGCGACGCCGCCGCCGCGCGGCTCGATGCAGCGTGTCGCCACGCTGGCGCGCGAGCGCGCCGCGTCGCCCAGCAGCCACTCCACCAGCGCCACCACGCGCAGCGCGCGCGTGCCGCCGCTGCCGCGCGCCAGCTCGATGCGGCACTGCTTCAGCGCGGCCTCGGCGTCGACGCACCATTCGAGCGTGATGTCGATGCCCTCGATGCGCTGCGTCATGCGCGTGAAGCCGATGCCGTGCTCCACCGTGCGCTCGCCGGCGCCTTGCAGCGCGCGCCCGAGCGGCCAGACGCGGCCGCTGGCCGGGTCTTCGAGCAGCAGCCATTCGCCCGGCGGGTCGGCCAGCGGGTCGTTGGCCCAGCGCGTGATCTGGTGCATGCGGCTGTTGCCGGCCCAGGTGTGGCCGCCGCCCATCTCGCTGAGGTGGCAGCCGAAGCGCGGGTTGGCGAGCACGTTGATCCACGGCCGCGGCGGGTGCGCCGCGGCGCCGATCGCGAAGCGGCAGCGGCCGTCGCCGGCGTCGAAGGCGACGGCCGGCGCCTCGACGCGCGCCGGCCGCGCCACCCCGGCGCGCCACGGCGTCTCGACCACCCGCGCGCGCTGCGCGTCGCGGCGCGCGCGCTCGCGCGCATGGCGCTCGGCCAGGCGCTCGACCTGCTCGGCCAGCGAGCGCCCGTCGGCATGCAGGCGCACACGCGCCAGCAGCGCCAGCGTGGCGCGTTCGTCGCGGTCGAGCTCGCCCTCGCGCAGCAGCTTGACGGCGGGCCGCGCGGCGCCGGCCTCGGCCTCCACCGGCAGCCAGTGCAGCAACTGGTGCTGCACCGGCGTCTGGTACGAGGGCGGCTCGCCGTTGACGATCACCAGGTCGACGCCCTGCCCCGCCGCGGTCCAGGCCGGCAGCGCGCGCAGCAGCGTGTGCACCAGCGCGAGCCCGGCCTCGCCGCGGATCGTCACCGCCAGGATCGGGCGGTCGCCGCCGATGCCGTGGCGCCACAGCGCGCGCCGGTCGCAGCGTTCGATGCCGGCCGGCAGCTCGCGCGCGTGCAGGCCCGACAGCAGCGTCTGCAAACGCAGCAGCGCGGCCCAGTCGGGCGCGTCGATGCGCATGTCGTGCAGCAGGATGGAGGCCATCGTGTGCGACAGGTTCGAGGCGCGCTCGGCGTGCTGCGGATGGCGGCAGGCGTCGACCACGGTCTCCAGCACCTCCTGCGAGGTGCCGGCGGCGCACAGGAAGGTCAGCGCGGCGCTCGCGCCGGCGGCCAGCGTCAGGCGCACCGACAGCACCGCCACCGGGTCGAGCCCGGTGTCCAGCGCGCGGCCGGGCAGGGCCGGCGGCGCGTCGGCGGCGTCGGCCGGCGCCGGCATCGCCTCCGCGCCGCCCGGGCCCAGCGGCAGCGCCGCGCTGCCGTGGCGGCCCAGCCAGCGGCGCCGGTCGGCGCAGGGCTGCACGCGCAGCGCCATGTCGGGCGGGCCGCTGCTGCTGGTCAGCGCGTGCACGGCGCGCCACTCGGCGTCGCCGTGCAGGCGCGGGCGGCGGCGCAGCCACAGCGCGTGTTCGGCCGCGTCCCAGGCCGCCTCGACGAACAGCTTGGAGAAAGCCGGGTGCGCCTCGTCGGCCGCCTGCGGCGCGAGCGTCGGCTCGCTGGCGAGGTGCACGATCAGCTCGATCGCGCGCGCGCCGGTGTTGCACAGCTCGACCCGGCGCAGCTCGGCGTCGTCCTCGGGGCTGACCCAGACGGTGCAGCGCGACTCCAGGTCGCTCCAGCGGCAGTCGAACAGCACGCGGTCGGGCAGCATGCGGCAGTGGTAGTGCGCCTCGGGGTCGGCGGCCGGGTGCGTGCTCAGCGAGTGGCGCGGCGCGGCGTCGCCGCGCTGCAGGTAGACGAAGGTGCCGTGCTCGTCGCGCGGCGCGTCGTCGCGCCAGCGTGTCAGGCCCACGCCCTGCGCCTGCGACCAGCCGGCGCCGTTGCTGCGCAGCACCACGCCGTAGCGGCGGTTGCCGAGCCAGTGCGTGGGCGGCAGCGCGTCGGCCAGCGGCGCGCCACCGAGCGCCAGCGCCTCGCGGCCGCTGCGGCGCGGCGGCGGCGCGGCGGGGCGCTCGCGCAGCGGCTGCAATTCGCGCGGCGCGCGCTCGTGCAGCAGCCCGGCCACCGCGCGCAGGTGCGGCGCGCGCCGCGCCCAGGCCTGCGGCGCGCCGCCGCTGAGCACCGACACCGCGGCCACCAGCAGCATCGCCTGGTGGTGCGACATGTGCGTCTGCACCAGCGTGTGGCTGCCGCCGTCGGCCTGGCGCTGCGGGCTGTAGTCGATGGACTCGATGAAGCCGCGCTCGCGGCGCGCGCCGAGCGCCTCGAGCGCGCGCAGGTTGGCCACCGCCGCGCCCGCGTCGACCAGCAGCGCCAGGCCGCTGGCATAGGGCGCGATCACGCGCTCGTCGGCCGGCGTGCGGCGCAGCGCCAGCCGCGCCACGCCCTGCGGGCCGTACTGGTAGGCCATCGTGTGGTCCTGCAGCGCGATGGCCGACTCGGAGATGCCCCAGGGCGTGCCGTGCGGGCGCGCCTCGCGTCGCTGCTCGGCCACCGCGACGCGCGCCGAGCGCCACAGCAGGCTGCCCGGCGGCTCCTCCAGCAGCAGCGCGGGCATCAGGTACTCGAACATCGAGCCCGACCAGGAGCGCAGCAGCGGCTCGCGCCCCACCGCCACGGTCGGGCGGCCGAGCGCGCGCCAGTGCTCGGCCGGCAGGTCGCCCTTGGCGATCGCCACCAGCGAGCTCAGCCGCGCCTCGCTGGCCATCAGGTCGTAGTGGCCGCGGTCAAGCTCGTCGCGATCGACGTGCCAGCCGATGTGCAGCAGGCGGCGCCGCGGGTCGTACAGCGGCCGGAAGTCCACCGCCAGCGCCAGCGCCAGCGCGCGCCGCGCCGAGCGGCGCAGCGATTCGCGCGCGGGCTCGCCGGCCGCGTCGGGCCCGGCGCCGGCGGCGCGTTCCTCGCAGGCCTGCGCCAGCACCATCAGGCAGGCGACGAGGTTGCCGCTGTCGACCGCCGAGACGTACAGCGGCTGCAAGGCCGCGCCGCTTTGCGTGTCGATCCAGTTCGGCAGATGGCCGTGGTGCCGGGGCAGGCGCTCGACGCTGTCCAGCGTGGCGGCGATGCGCTCGGCCATCTGCGCGGTGTCGATGAAGCCCATCTCGCGCGCGCAGGCGACGGCCAGCAGGTACAGGCCGATGTTCGTGGGCGAGGTGCGGTGCGCCACCAGCAGGCGCGGCACCAGTTGCACGTTGTCGGGCGGCAGGTGCAGGTCGGCGGCGCCCACGTGCTCTTCGTAGAAGCGCCAGGTGTCGCGCGCCACGCCGCGCAGGTAGTCGAGGTCGGCGCGGTCGAGCTGCTCGCGCTCGTGCCGCGCCGGGCGGCTGGCCAGCCAGGTCCAGACCGGCGCCAGCGCCCACAGCGTCAGCAGCGGCGCGGCCGCGTCCCAGCGCACCGGCGCGCCGAAGCGGGCCGCGAGCGCCAGCAGCAGCGCGAGGGCCGCCGCCAGCGCCGGCTCGCGCCAGTGGCGCCGCAGCAGCTCGGGCAGATGCGTGCTGGCCGCCGCCTGGGCCGCGGCGGCGGTGGTCCATTGCAGCGTCAGGCGCTGCGAGACGAAACAGCGCCACAGCGCGCGCGCGATCGCGTCGGCGTAGAGCTGCGCCTGCGCCAGCAACTGCGCGAGCTGCCACAGCGCGAGCGCGGCGCAGCGCAGCAGCCCGGCGCCGGCCTGTGCGAAGAAGCGCGCCAGCGCGATGTCGTCGCGGCTCGGCGCGAGCGCGGCCAGCGCGCCGATCAGCGGGCCGGCGACGAAGGCGGCCAGCACCACCGCCAGCGCCGTCGCCAGCGGCAGCGCGCCGAAGGCCAGCGCCAGCAGCAGCAGCGCCAGCGCGCACGGCGCCACCAGCGAGCGGCGCAGGTTGTCGAGCATCTTCCAGCGGTTGATCGCCGCCACGCGCACGCCGCCGGCGCCGAACAGGAAGAGCAGCAACTGCCAGTCGCCGCGTGTCCAGCGGTGCAGGCGCGAGGCGGCCACGTCGGCGTGCAGCGGCGCGTCCTCGAACACGGTGACGCCGCTGGCGGCGGCGCAGCGCGCCAGCGAGCCTTCGAGCAGGTCGTGGCTGAGCAGTTGCCCGTCGGCGAAGCGCCGCGCCAGCGCGGCGTGCGCGGCGCGCACGTCGATCAGCCCCTTGCCGCTGAAGCTGCCTTCGCCGAACAGGTCCTGGTAGACCTCGGAGGCGGCGGCGCTGTACGGGTCGAGCCCGTTCTCGCCGTTGAAGAGGGCGTGGTACGGCGTCACCGACCCGGGCGCCGACAGCGGCGTCTCGACGCGCGGCTGCACGATCGCGTAGCCGGCGACGACGCGCCGCTGCGCGGCGTCGAAGCGCGGCCGGTGCAGCGGGTGCGCGGCGATGCCGACCAGCTCGCGCAGCCGGCCGGGCAGCAGGTCGGTGTCGGCGTCTAGCGTCAGCAGGTAGCGCACGCCGGGGCGCGGCGTGGACAGCGCGCCCAGCTCGATGAAGGGGCGGTAGGCGGACTCGCCCTCGGCCAGCACGCGCAGCAGCGCCTCGATCTTGCCGCGCTTGCGCTCCCAGCCGATCCAGCGCTGCTCGCTGTCGCTGAAGGCGCGCTCGCGGTGCAGCAGCAGGAAACGCGGCGCAGTCTGCGGGTCGGCGCCGTGGCGCCAGTTCAGCGCGGCGATGGCCGCGACGGCGGCGTCGAGCAGCGCCGCGTCGCCGGGCAGCCGCCGCACCGGCGCGTCGGCGTAGTCGGACAGCAGCGCGAACTGCGCCTCGTGTTCGGGGCTGGCGAGCGCGTGCTGCTCGAGCTGCGCGACGTGGCGCGCCAGCTCGTCGGCCGAGGCCAGCAGCACCGGCATCACCACCAGGCAGCGCTCGCCCGGCCCCAGGCCCCGCGCCAGCGCCAGCCGCGGCAACTGCGCCGGCGCCACCGATTCGCTGACCAGCCGGTTCAGCACCGCCACGCAGGCCTCGCTGAGCGGCACGGCGGCCGCGAGCAGCGTCAGCCACCACAGCCAGGCGGGGCCGCCGCGCGGCGCCGCGCCCATCACCCAGGCCAGCGTGCCGGCCAGGCCGAGCGCGATGGCCAGCAGGTAGGCCGGCGTGGCGGCGCGCCGCCAGGCCTCGCTGGCGCGGCGCGGCAGCCGGCGCGGCGGCAGGCCGAGGCGCGCGCGCAGCGTGTTCTCGCCGGGGCCGCGCCACCACCAGGCCAGCGCGGCGTTGGCCGGCGGCTCGCCGGCGCCGTCCCAGGCCTGCGTCGCCAGCGTCACCAGCAGGCGCGCCACCTCGGTCTCGCTGCGGCCGCTGCGGCGCGCCAGCGCCTCGATGGCGTCGAGCGTGGCGCCGCGCGTGGCGAGGTCTTCGGCGGCGTGCACCGGCGAGGTTTCGAGCGCGCGCAGCGTCTCGCTGAGCGGCTCGATCAGGCGTTCCCAGTCGGTGCGCGCCAGCGTGTGCAGCGTGGTGATGGCGTGGCGGATGCTCTGCTGGTCTTCGGCGGTCTGGTTCTGCAGCGTCACCAGCGCGGCGTGCGGATCGGGCAGCCGCGGCGCCAGCCAGGTGGCGATGGCGTCGCGCTGCGGCACGCCGTCCTCCAGGTCGAGGCGCTGCCACAGCGTCAGCAGGAAGGCGCCCAGCGAGCCGCGCTCGTCGAGCGCACGCACTTCGTCGTCGGTGGGCGCCAGCGCGGCCGGGTCGCCGGGCACGGCCGCGCCGTCGACCCAGGCGTGGGCGGCGTCGCGCGCGGCGTTGCGCGCCACCACGCGCTCGGCCAGGCGGCGCAGGTTCTCCACCAGCACGACGCGCAGCGTGGTGTGCAGCGCGCGCAGCTCGCCGACGGTCAGCGGCTGCACCTCCTGGTAGGCGGCGAGGAAGCGCGTGAACAGCGCCGCGTCGAAACCGCTGTCGCTGTGCGCCACCCAGGCCCAGGCGATGCCGTAGATGCGCGGCAGGCCGCGCAGCGCGGCGTCGCGCACCACCGGCAGGCGGCGGTAGAAGCGCAGCGGCAGGGCCTCGCGGATGGCGCCGAGCTGCTCGTCGATCAGCGTGGCGTTGTCGAGCAGCCATTGCGCGGTGGGCGAGAGGTGGCGGCCCTGGCTCGCGCTGGCCTCCAGCGCGCTCATCGCGCGGCGCAGCGCGGCGATGTTGTCGGCCAGGCGCGGGAAGAAGCTGTTGTCCAGCGGCCGCCAGCCGCGGCTGGACTGCGCCTCGGCGAGGCTGGCGCCGTGCTGCGCGAAGCGCGTCTCGCCGAACAGCACCGAGCGGATCGGCGCGTCCGGGGGCGCGCCGCGCAGCGCGCCCCTCAGGTCCACAGCGCCGGCAGCAGCATCAGCCCCGTGACGGCGAGCACCACCGTCGCGAAGCGCGGCCCGAGCAGGCGATGCGCCGCGTCCAGGCCCTGCGCGGCGCTGCGCCAAGCGCGCCGCGTCCAGCACTGCGCCACGTGGCGGCGCAGTTCGCGGCGGTGCATGGCGATCCAGGCATCGCTGCCGTGGGCGGAAAAGGTGTCGCGCGTCGTCATGGCGGGTGCTCCTCGGGTGAGCCGCCAGTCTGGATTCGGCGCGCGCGCCGCGGGGCAGGAAGAGCGTGCGAGCGCACGTCGGAGCGGTCCTACAGCCCTCGCGGTGCGGCGCCGCGCGTAGGCCACCACCTACGCGCAAAACCGCGCCGGGCCGACAGCGCGGCGCCCGGCGCGCCGTCTAGCCTGACGCGCCTCACCACAGCGACTCGACAAGAGAGGATCGCCATGACCAGGAAGCCCACCCCCGCGCGCCGCGGCGCCGGCATCACCGAGCGCAGCGGCAACGCCGGCGAACTGCACCAGGAAGTGCCGCGCGGCGCCGGCCACGCCGACGGCCGCGCGCACCTGACCGACAACTTCGGCCACCGCGTCTCGGACAACCAGAACTCGCTGCGCGCCGGCGAGCGCGGGCCGACGCTGCTGGAAGACTTCGTGCTGCGCGAGAAGATCTTCCACTTCGACCACGAGCGCATCCCCGAGCGCATCGTGCATGCGCGCGGCTCGGGCGCGCACGGCACCTTCGAATGCACGAAGGCGATTCCCGAGCTGACCAAGGCCTCGATCTTCCAGAAGAAGGGCAAGCGCTGCGAGGCCTTCGTGCGCTTCTCGACGGTGGCCGGCGGCGCCGGCTCGGTGGACACGCCGCGCGACGTGCGCGGCTTCGCCGTCAAGCTCTACACCGACAGCGGCAACTGGGACCTGGTGGGCAACAACGTGCCGGTGTTCTTCATCCAGGACGCGATGAAGTTCCCCGACCTCGTGCACAGCGTCAAGATGGAAGCCGACCGCGGCTACCCGCAGGCCGCCTCGGCGCACGACACCTTCTGGGACTTCGTCTCGCTGATGCCCGAGAGCATGCACACGGTGATGTGGGCGATGTCGGACCGCGCCATCCCGCGCAGCCTGCGCATGATGGAAGGCTTCGGCGTGCACAGCTTTCGCTTCGTCAACGCCAGGGGCGAGGGGCGCTTCGTCAAGTTCCACTGGAAGCCCGAGCTGGGGATGGAGTCGACCACCTGGGACGAGGCCGTGAAGATCGCCGGCGGCGACCCCGACTTCCACCGCCGCGACCTGTACGAAGCGATCGCCGCCGGTGACTTCCCCGCGTGGAAGCTCGGCGTGCAGGTGTTCGACGAGGCCTTCGCCGCGCGCCAACCCTACGACGTGCTCGACGCCACCAAGCTCATCCCCGAGGAAGACGTGCCGGTGCAGTTCATCGGCCGCCTGACGCTGGAGCGCAACGTCTCGAATTTCTTCGCCGAGACCGAGCAGGCCGCCTTCCTGCCGAGCAACGTGATCCCCGGCATCGACTTCACGAACGATCCGCTGCTGCAGGGGCGGCTGTTCTCCTACCTCGACACGCAGAAGTCGCGCCTGGGCACGACCAACTTCCACCAATTGCCGATCAACGCGCCGAAGTGCCCGTTCCACAACTTCCAGCGCGACGGCATGATGCAGACGCAGGTGCCCACCGGCCGCGCCAACTACGAGCCCAACAGCCTGGCCGACGCGGGCGAGGACGGCGGGCCGCGCGCCTGCCCCGAAACCGGCTTCACCTCGTTCAGCGCGAACGCCGAGCGCAACGACGCCGGCCAGAAGCTGCGCATGCGCGCCGCGCTGTTCGCCGACCACTACAGCCAGCCGCGCCTGTTCTACCGCTCGCAGACCGCGAGCGAGCAGGCGCACATCGCCTCGGCGCTGGTGTTCGAGCTGTCGAAGGTCACCATCGAGGCGGTGCGCAGCCGCGTGCTCGCGCGGCTGCGCAACGTCGACGAAACGCTGGCGCAGCGTGTCGCCGACGGCCTGGCGGCCAGGCTGCCGCCCAAGGCGCCGGCGGCGAAGGAGCCGATCGACATGAAACCCTCGAACGCGCTGTCGATCCAGAAGAACGCGAAGAAGACCTTCGTCGGCCGCAAGGTGGCGATCCTGTTCGACGAAGGCTCCGACAAGGCCGGCATCGACAGGCTCAAGCGCGGCATCGAGCAGGCCGGCGGCCGCGTGGCGCTGATCGCGCCGAAGATCGGGCCGCTGAAGCTCAAGGGCGGCACGCTGCGGGCCGACGGCCAACTGGCCGGCGCGCCCTCGGTGATGTTCGACGCGGTGGCGAGCATCCTGGCGCCCGAGCGCGCCGCGGCGCTGGCGCGCGAGGCCGCCTGCGTGCAATGGTTCATGGATGCCTACGGGCACTGCAAGACCATCGCGCACTGCGAAGGCACGAAGCCGATTCTCGCCAAGGCCGGCGTCGAGCCCGACGCGGGCGTGGTGCCCGTCGAGGCGCTGGTGAAAACTGGCGTGAGCCGGCACTGGGCTCGGGAGGCGAAGGTGCGGGCGTTGGCTTGAGCCCACGCGACGCCTGGAACGCCTGACCGAACGACAACGCCGCTGGCAGCGGCACGGCGATGGTTAACTACACGCTGCTCTCACTGGTAGCGCGGTGAGGCAGCGGCCGCTTACGTTCCCCTAGCGGTCGATAGCGCGTTGGCAAAACCCAGCGTTCAAGGCTGCGAAGAGCTTGGACGCACCCGCAAGAATGTCATCAGGCAGCCTGGTGCCTTGCGTGGCCCACGAAGAAACCAAGCGAAGCGCCACATCCGGCTTCCACCCGTCAGGAAGGGCGATCCCTTTCCGTTGTGCAGCGGCCTTGATCTGGTCGGGTAGCCGTTGGCGAGCACGTCGCGGAACTCGCGCACGATGGCGCGGTTGCGTTCGGGAATGGTGAACCTGCGTTCCAGCGCGGCGGGGTCGATGACGATGCTGTCGTCCTTGCCGAACAGCTTCTCGAACTCGGCGCGCGTGGGGCCGTTCATGGCGCTCCAGTCCAGCTCGTCGCGCTTGACCGGAAATCCGCCATCGGCGGCAGTCTTCACCGTCTTGGCCTTGTAGATCTGGTAGGGCACGAGGTAGCCGTCGCGGACGGCCTCCTTCATCTTGTAGCTGAAGGTCGGGCGGTCCACCTCGAAGAAGCGCAGCGTGTCGCGGACGAAGAGCTTGTCTTCGTCGTCGCCGAAGTCCTGCGCCTCGGCGACGCAGGGCGTGGCGGTCAGGCCGAGCTGGATGCCGTCGAAGTGCCTGAGCACGCCGCTCCACTTGCCGTAGATCGAGCGGTGGCATTCGTCGGAGATCACGAGGTCGAAGTAGCCCGCCGAGTAGTCGCCGTAGATGTTCACCATGCTCTGCAGCGTGGTGATGGTGATGCACTTCTCGTCCTGGAAGCGCCGGCCGGCGCGCAGCACGTAGGCGGGGTAGTCGCGCAGGTGTTCGGCGAAGGCGTCTTCGGTCTGCTTGGCCAGCGGGATGCGGTCCACGAGGAAGAGCACGCGCGTGACGGCGTTGGCATCGAACAGGCGCTTGATGAACGCGGCGGCGGTGCGGGTCTTGCCGGTGCCGGTGGCCATCTCGACGAGCAGCTTGCGACGGCCGGCGGCGATCTCGCGGCACAGCGTGTCGATGCACGCGGTCTGGTAGTCGCGCTCGACGATGTGTCGGTCGATGGGCACGGCCAGCGGGTCGCGCTTGACCTGCGCGGTTGCGGCGCGGCGCTCGAGGTCGCCTTGGGAGAAGAAAGTCTTGACCGGGTGAGGGTAGGCATCGCGTTGCCATTCCCAGAAGCGGATCTCCTGGCCGTTGGCGAGGAAGATGTAGGGCACGCCGAGCTGTTGGGCGTAGCCCCTGGCCTGCGCCTCGGCCTCGGCCAGGTTGACGGCGGCCTTCTTGGCTTCGATCACGGCCACGGCGCGACCGTTGCGGTCACACAAGACGTAGTCGGCCTTGGTCTTGTCGGGCAGAACACATTCGAAGCGGACGGCGTTGGTGTCGAGCACGTCCCAGCCCTGATCCCTGAGCTGGGCGTCGATCTTGACGCGGGAGAAGGCTTCGTTCGGGCCATTGCTCGCTCCGTTCTCAGTCAAGGCACCAGCGGCACCTGCGAGCCGATCAAGGCCGCAGTCACGCAGCGGTGCAAGCCGCCAGCCGGATTGACGAGCCTGACGCTCCCGATGAGCTTGAGCGCGCGCAGCGCCGGCCCGAAGATCGCGTAGCAATCGTGCGCGTACTGTTGAGCCGAGCGGTAGATGACGCCCTCGAAGCCGAGCTTGTGCGCGTCGTCGGCGACTTGCTGTGTCAGATGCAGCCGCAGCGACTGGAGGAACGGCCAGGACGGCGCATGCGGCCGCAGGTCGGCCAAGCGCAGGGTTCGCTGGGTCTGAAGGGCCAGCAGGCTGCGCTGCGTCAGCAACGAGACGGACAGGCTGGTGACTTCCCTGCGCGCCAGGGCCTCGTAGACGGCGGTCTCGGGCGCTTCGCCGAAGTAGCCCACGGCGACGCGCGCGAGGTCGAAGCGCCCCGCCAGCGTGCCGGCCGGCGGAAGCCGAAGCGCGCCGACCCGCACGGTGCCGGGGCGCGACGTGCTGCGCTGTACCCGGTACAGCGTCAGCGCCGCCGGGAGGTTGTGCTCCGGAACGTAGGCCAGGTCGCTGAGCTTCATGAGGAAGGGCCGGTCAGTTGCCTTCCCGCTCGGCGATCTGAATGACGCGCGCCGCCTGCCCCTGCTCGATGGCCTGCCGCGGCGTGATGCCGCCGATGCCGCCGTGGGGCGATTCCAGGAAGGCGAGCAGCGCCCAGCCCTCCTTGGTGCCCAGCGCCGCGGACAGTTGCGGCAGCGTGTCCCACAGGCGCGGCTCGAACTGCCAGCGCGGCAGGCGGTGGCCGCGCTTGACCTGGGTGAGCCCGATCGCGCGGCCCTTGGCGATCCAGGCGTTGACGGTCACGCGGCTGGTGCCCGCAAGCGCCGCGGCCTCGTCGGTGGAGATCAGGTCGTCGGCCCGCAGGCGCTGCTGGCGACCAGCCAGGCTGTTGGCCAGCAGCGCGCGCGCCTCGGCGGGCGAGCCGTAGTCGGACGGCGCGGCGTCTCGCGTGCGCCGGGTGCGCGCACTCGCGCGGGCGTCGGCGTGCACGAGGTGGGAAGCGGACTTCATGTGCGGATCTCCCGCCCGATATGTCGGGAAAGTTCGTTAACTTCGATTCTACGCCGAGGCCAGGCTCCGGCGCGCCGCTCAGGCCATCTGCGCGATGGTCTTGCGGAAGCGCCGCAGCGACAGCGCGAACAGCACCGCGCCGATCAGTGCCAGCGCCGCGAACTGGGGCCACACCACGTCCAGGCCGGCGCCGCGGAACAGGATGGCCTGGCCGAGCTGCACGAAGTGCGTGGTCGGCGCCGCCAGCATCAGGTCGCGCACCAGCTCGGGCATGCTCTCGCGCGGCGTGCCGCCGCCCGAGAGCATCTGCAGCGGCATGATGGTCAGCATCATCAGCATGCCGAACTGGGGCATGTTGCGCGCCAGCGTCGCCAGGAAGATGCCCATCGAGGTGGTGGCGAACAGGCACAGCGCCGCGCCCGCGAAGAACAGCGGCAGCGAGCCGGCCACCGGGATGTGCAGCGCGCCGCGCACGACGAAGGCGATCGACGCCCAGGCCGCCAGCAGCACCACCACGCCCATCGCCCACACCTTGGCCAGCATGATCTCGGCGGGCGTCACCGGCATCACCAGCAGGTGCTCGACGGTGCCGTGCTCGCGCTCGCGGATCAGCGCCGCGCCGCTGAGGATGATCGACAGCATCGCGATGTAGTTGATCACCTGCACCACGCTGCCGAACCACGACGGCGCCAGCGCCGGGTTGAAGCGCGCGCGCAGCGCCAGGTCCACCGGCGGCACGGCGCTGGCGCGGTGGCGCTGCGCGAACTCGGCGATCTCGCCGGCCACGATCTGCTGCAGGTAGCCGCTGCCGACGAAGGCCTGGCTCATGCGCGTGGCGTCGACGTTGAGCTGGATCTGCGGCGAGCGGCCGGCCAGCAGGTCGCGCTGGAAATGGCGCGGGATCACCATCGCGAAGGTGTAGAGCCCGGCGTCCATGCCCGGGTCCATCTGCGACCACTCGATCAGGCGCGGCGGCGTGAACTGCGGCGGGTACAGCGCCGCGGCGATGCGTTGCGACAGCGGCGAGCGGTCTTCGTCGACGATGGCCACCGGCGCGTTGTGCAGCGTCTCGGGCATCGCCGTGGCGGCGGTGTAGACGCCCACGGTGAACACGTAGACGATCAGCACCAGCATCGCCGGGTCGCGCCACAGGCTCCACAGCTCCTTGACGCCGAGGCGGTAGGTGTTGGCGAGGAACTGGCGCATGGCCCCGGCGCGCGCTTCAGCGTTCCTGCTTGCGCAGCAGCGCGACGGCCGCGCCGATGATCAGCGGCGCGGCGATCAGCATCGGCAGCAGCGAGGCGCGCAGGTCGGCGAAGTGCAGCGCCTTGTTGAACACGCCGCGGCTGACGTCGATCATGTGCGTGGCCGGGTAGATCTCGCCGAGCCAGCGCGCGCCGCCCTGCAGCGACGAGACGGGGTCGGTCAGGCCCGAGAACAGCGTGGCCGGGATCATGGTGCCTATCATCGCGAAGAACATCGCCGCGATCTGGCTCCTGGTCACGCTCGAGGCCAGCAGGCCCAGGCCGGTGGCGCAGAAGGCGAACAGCAGCGCGGCCAGCAGCAGCGTGGCGAAGCTGCCCTTGACCGGCACGCCGAACAGCGTGACCGACATCGCGCTCATCAGCGCGAAGTTCAGCAGCGCCAGCGCGACGTAGGGCAGTTGCTTGCCGAGCAGGAACTCGGTGCGCGTGACCGGCGTGACGTACAGGTTGATGATGGAGCCGCTCTCCTTCTCGCGCACCACGGCCAGCGCGGTCAGCATGGCCGGCAGCATCAGCAGCAGCAGCGGGATCACCGCGGGCACCATCGCCGGCAGGCTCTTCACGTCGGGGTTGTAGCGAAAGCGCGTCTCTATGCCGGCCAGCCCCGCGGCCGCGGCGCCGCCGCGCGCCGCCGCCTGCTCGGCCAGCCAGTGCTGGTGGATGCCCTGCACGTAGCCCTTGACGGTCTCGGCGCGCGCCGGCATCGAACCGTCGATCCAGGCGCCTATCGCCACCTCGCGGCCGCGCAGCACGTCGCGGCCGAAGCCGGACGGGATCTCCAGCGCCAGGCTCAGCTCGCCGCTGGTCATGCGGCGGTCGAGATCGGCGTAGTCGAGGATGGGCGGGCGTTCGACGAAGTAGCGCGAGCCGGCCAGGCTGAGCGTGTAGCTCTGGCTCAGCGAGGACTGGTCGCGGTCGAGCACGGCGTAGCGCAGGTCGTCGACGTCCATGCTGATGCCGAAGCCCATCACGAACATCAGGATGGCCGAGCCGGCCAGCGCCAGCGTCGCGCGCACCGGGTCGCGCCGCAGTTCCAGCGATTCGCGCCACAGGTAGCTGACGAGGCGCCGCAGGCTGAAGCGGCCCGCCTTGGCCCGCGCGGGCTGCGGCGGCACTTCGGCCGACGCTTCGGCAGACGCCTCGGTCGGCGCCGCGCCGGCGGGCGTGTCGGCGCGCGGCGTGCCGCCGCCGGCTTCCACCAGGTAGCCGATGAAGGCCTCTTCCAGCGTCTTCGCGCCGCGCTTGGCCACCAGCGCCGCGGGCGCGTCGCTGTCGAGCACCTTGCCGGCGTGCATCATCGACATGCGATCGCAGCGCTCGGCCTCGTTCATGAAATGGGTCGAGATGAAGATCGTCACCTTGTCGCGCCGCGACAGCTCGACCAGCAGCCGCCAGAAGGCGTCGCGCGCCACCGGGTCCACGCCCGAGGTCGGCTCGTCCAGGATCAGCAGCTCCGGCTCGTGCACCATCGCCACGGCCAGCGACAGGCGCTGGCGCATGCCCAGCGGCAGGCTCTCGGGCAGGCTGTCCTGCGCGTCGCCCAGGTCGAAGCGCCGCGCCATCCCGGCCACGCGCCCGGGGATGTCGGCCTCGGGCACCTGGAACAGCCGCGCGTGCAGCTCCAGGTTCTGCCGCACGCTCAGCTCGCCGTACAGCGAGAAGGCCTGCGACATGTAGCCCACGCGGCGGCGCGTGGCGATGTCCTTGGGGTCGACCTCGTGGCCGAACAGCCAGGCCCGCCCTTCGCTGGCTTCCAGCAGGCCGGTGAGCATCTTCATCGTCGTGGTCTTGCCGCAGCCGTTGGAGCCGAGGAAGCCGAAGATCTCGCCGCGCCGTATGCGGAACGACACGTGATCGACCGCGACGAAGTCGCCGAAGCGCATCGTCAGGCCCTGCGCCTCGATGGCGACGTCGTCGTGCGCGGCCTGCAAGGGCGGGATCTCGACGGCGGCATGGCCGCGCTTGCGCTCCTCGGGCAGCAGCGCGATGAAGGCCGCCTCCAGCGAATCGCTGCCGGTGCGCGCCAGCAGCTCGCCCGGCGTGCCGGTGGCCAGCACCTGGCCGCCGTCCATCGCCACCAGCCAGTCGAAGCGCTGGGCCTCGTCCATGTAGGCGGTGGCGACGACGACGCTGGTGCCCGGCTGGTTCGCGCGGATGCGCTCGATCAGGTCCCAGAACTGCGCGCGCGCCAGCGGATCGACGCCGGTGGTCGGCTCGTCGAGGATCAGCAGGTCGGGGTCGTGGATCAGCGCGCAGCACAGCCCGAGCTTCTGCTTCATGCCGCCGGAGAGCTTGCCGGCCGGGCGGCCGAGGAATTCGCGCAGGCCGGTGGCGGCGGTGAGTTCGTCGATGCGGCGCCGCCGCTCGGCGGCGTCGTGGCCGAACAGGCGCGCGAAGAACTGCAGGTTCTCCTCCACCGACAGCGTCGGGTACAGGTTGCGGCCCAGGCCCTGCGGCATGTAGGCGATGCGCGGGCAGACCGCCTCGCGGTGGCGCCTGCCGGCCATGTCGCCGCCGAGCACCTGCACGCGACCGTCCTGCACGGCGCGCGCGCCCGCGATCAGCGACAGCAGGCTGGACTTGCCCACGCCGTCCGGGCCGATCAGCCCGACCATGCGGCCCGCGGGCAGCTCCAGCGTGATGCCGGCCAGCGCCTGCGTCTTGCCGTAGTGCAGCCGCACCTGTTCCAGGCGGACGACCGCGCCGGCGGCGGGCGCCCGCCCGGTGGTCATCGAGCGGCCTTCAGCGCCAGCCGCGCCGGCCACTCCTGCGCCGGATCGAGCCGCACCCAGGCCTCGCCCGGCAGGCCGGTCTTGACGTGTTCCAGGTGATCGAGCAGCAACTGGCGGTCGATCTGCGCGCGCACGCGGAACATCAGCTTCTGGCGCTCGCTGGCGGTCTCGACCGTCTTGGGCGTGAACTGCGCCGCGCTGGCGATGAACGACACCTTGGCCGGGATCACGTAGCCGGGCGCGGCGTCCAGCACGATGCGCACTTCCGAGCCCAGGGCCAGCCGGCCGGCCGCCTCGGTGGGCAGGAAGAAGGTCATGTAGACGTCGGACAGGTCGATCAGGTTCATCACCCGGCCGCCCGCGCCCAGCACCTCGCCGGGCTGCGCCACGCGGAACTGCACGCGGCCGTCGCGCGGCGCCTTGAGCTGGCTGTCGTCGATCTCGGACTGGATGCGCTGCAGCGTGGCGTCGACCGCCTCGACCTGCGACTGCACGCTGACCACCTGCGCGCGCGCCGCCACGATGGCCGCCTCGGCCGAGGCGACCTGCGCCTGCGCCGCGGCGACGGCGGCTTCGGCGCTTTGCGCGCGGGCGCGGTCGTCGTCCACGGTCTGGGTGGCGGTGGCGCCCTCTTTCACCAGCGTCTCGGAGCGCGCCAGCCGGCGCCGCGCCGCGTTGAGCTCGGCCTCGGCCTGGCGCACCTGCGCCAGCAGCGCGCTCTTGTCGCTCTGGCGCATCGCCACCTGCGCCTGCGCGGCGGCCACCGCGTTGAGCGCCTGCTGGCGCTGCGCCTTCGCCTCGCGCAACTGCGCCTCCAGCGTCTGCACCTGCATCGTGGCCAGCACCTGGCCGGCCTTCACGAAAGCGCCCTCATCGACCAGGATGTCGCCGACGCGGCCGGCCAGCTTGGTGGCGATGTCGATCTCGGTGGCCTCGATGCGGCCATTGCTGCCGATGAAGGCACCATCGTCCGCGCCCGCGGCGACACGCTGCCACGCGTACCAGCCCGCCAGCGCCAGCGCGACGACGACGAGGGCGGGAACCAGCTTGTTCTTCAGTGCGTTGGCCATGGTGATCACGAGGCGAAGAATGCGAAGCGGCGAGCCCAAGAAAAACGGGCTGCACCTTGCGATGCAGCCCGTTGTCTCGTCTGGCGTTGTTGGCGCGGCTGGCAGGATTCGAACCCACGACCCCTTGGTTCGTAGCCAAGTACTCTATCCAACTGAGCTACAGCCGCGCGAGCCGCGCAGTATAGCAGGCTTTGCATGGCGCCCGGCTCAGGCCAGCGTGGCGGCGGACTCGTAGGCGCGCGCGGCGCGCTCGCTGTCACCTTCCTCGGCGGCGATGCGCGCCAGCGTCAGCCAGGCCTTGCGTCGCGCGGCGGGTTGCAGCGTGGCGTCGGCGGCGGCTTCTTCGAGCAGGCGGCGCGCCTTGCCCCACAACTGGCGATCGGCCAGCACCATGCCGACGGCGAAGCCCATCGCCGGTTCGCGGCCGTGCGCCTGCGCCGCCGCTTCCAGGCGCGGCAGCCATTCGACGCCGATGCCCGGCGCCGCCTCGGCCAGCGCGAGCGAGAGCGCGGCGCGTTCGTCGGCGCCGAGTTCGTCCAGCCGCTCCCAGAACGGGCGCAGCCAGCCGCGCGCCTCGTCGCCCGCGCCCCAGCGCGCGGCGCGGCTCGCGGCGCGCGCGGCGACGAAGGGGTCGCGGCGGTCCAGCGCGTCGAGTTGCAGCCAGACGCGGCGCAGTTGCTCGACGTCGCGCGCGCCGTCGAGCGACTCGAAGGCGAGCGAACGCAGCAGGCCCTGCGCCGCCTCCTTCGAGAAGCCCTGGTGCTTGGCGAGCAGCCGCGCGGTCTTCAGCGCCTCCTGCGGCTGGCGGCCCAGGCGCGTGGCCTGCAGGCGCAGCCGCAGCGCATGGGTGCGGCGCGCCACGCCGGTGGGCAGCGCGCCCAGCAGTTCGAGCGCGCGGTCGGCGTCGCGGTCGTCGAGCGCCCACTCGGCGGCCAGCAGCCGCGCGCCCTCTTCCGCGGCGCGCGCGGGCGGGCTCCGGCGCGTCAGTTCGAGCGCCTGTTCGATGGACCGGTCGCGCCCGGCGCGGTCTTGCAGGCGGTGCGCGCCGCCGGCGGCCAGCAGGTGGCCGAGCGCGCCGAACTCGTGGTCGTTCACCAGCTCGGGCGTGTCGGCCTGGATGGCCAGCGCGCGCTGCGCCGCCTTCTGCGCGCGGCTGTAGCGGCCGCCGAAGTACTGCGCCAGCGCCTCGCGCAGCGCGGCCTGGGCGGCGCGGTCGCGGCGCGCCACGCGCCATTCGCGCGCGCGCCGCGGCAGGCCGACCAGCGCGTTGATCGCGTTGAACACCATCACCAGCAGCGCGCACAGCGCGGCCAGCAGGATCAGGAAGAGGTTCAGCGACAGGTCGAGCCGCTGGCCGGCCCAGTAGATGCTGACCAGGCCGTCGTTGCCGCCCAGCGTGGTCGCGGCGACCACCGCGACGACGAACAGCAGCACGAACCAGATCACCGCGCGCATCGCCGCCTCGCCTTCGCCGCTTCGCGTCAGCGGCCCGCCGCGGCGGTGGCCAGCGCGGCGAGGGTGTCGTCGGGGCGCGGCAGCACGGTTTGGCGCGCCTGCTGGCCGACCTGCCTGAGCAGTTCGAGCGCCGCGGTGGTGCGCCGCGAGCCGCGGTCGAAGTAGCGTTCCAGCGCCTGCTGCGCGCCCAGCACGTCTGCCTGCGCGGTCGGGAACTGGCGGCTCAGCAGTGCCAGGCGCGCGTTGAGCAGCTTGAGCTTGAGGTTCTCGCGCACGAAGTACGACTGCTCGGGCGTGAGCAGCGCGGCGTCGGGGTGCTCGATGCGCGTGACGCGCACCAGAGAGCGCACTTCGTCCCACACCGGACCGGCGAGGCGGTTCCAGGCGTCGCGCCAGGCGGAACCTTCCTCGGCGGTGGCGGCCGAGGCCGCCGAAGCGGCCGGCCGGGCGGCGCGCGCCGCCGCGGCATCACGTTCGCGCTCGCGGCGCGGCTCGGCGGTGGCCAGCAGCGGCAGCTCGTCGACCATGCGCATCGCTTCGTCGAGGCGCACGGTCAGCGTGGCGATGTCCAGCGCGCCGGCCGACTTGACGCGGTCGAGGTCGCGCGCGATCGCGCGGCGCACGCCGTCCAGGCGCGGCTGGCTGTAGCGCGCCAGGCGTTCGTCGCTCTGGCGCAGCACCAGCACCAGCGGCTCGGTGCTGCCGGTGATCGCGCTTTGCTGCATGGCCATGCGGATCGCGGCCTCGACGTCGACCAGCAGGTTCTCGTCGCGCGAGCGCGACAGCGACTGGATCAGGTCTTCGAGCTGCGTGCGCTGCAACGCCACTTCGGCGACGCGCGCTTCGAGCAGCGCCACCTTGGCGGCCGCCGCACCCATGCCTTCGTTGGCCTGCTTGGCGAGCAGTTGCGCCTCGGCGGCCTGTTTGGCGCTCTCTTCCTGGCGCAGCACCAGCGCCTGCTCGAGCGCGGCCACGCGCTGGTCGGCGCGCCAGGCCAGCACCAGCGCCACCACGCTGGCCAGCAGCAGCACGCCGGTCACCACGGCCATGCCGCCGCGCGCGGGCGTGGCGGGCGCGGCCGGCGGCGCGGGCAAGGCGGGCGCGCTCGGGTCGGGGCTGGGCAGGCTGTCGCTCATGGCTCGAACGATTGTAGGCAGGCCACCACCGCGTCCAGCGCGGGCCGGCTTTCGAGCACGGTGCCGAAGCCGGCCTCGCGCGCGCGCTGGGCGATGCGCGGATGGGTGGCGAGCGCGGCGGCGCCGCGCCAGTCGGCGCCGGGGGCGAGCGCTTCGAGCTGGGCGATCGATTCGGAGCTGCTGAACATCCACACCTGCGCGCGCGGCGCGGCGCGGGCCGCGCTCAGCACGGCCTGCTCGCGCGCGTCGAGCCGCGGCGCGCCGCGCTCGTAGGCGGTCACGAAATCGACCGTCGCGCCGTGCGCGCGCAGCGCGTCGGCGAGCCAGTCGCGGCCGCTCTCGCCGCGCACGATCAGCACGCGCGCGCCGCGCCAGTCGCGCGACGAGAGCTGCCGCCAGAGCGATTCGGAATCGAACTGCGGCGCGTCGGCCGCCGGCTCGGCGATGGCTTCGGCCGGCACGCCCAGCGCAAGCAGCGTGCGGCTGGTGCCGGGGCCGGGCGAACCGGCCAGCGTCCCGGCCGGCCAGGCGGCGCCGTCCGGCCGCAGCGCGAAGAACTGCTCGGCCGCGTTCGGGCTGACGAACATCACGAGGCGCTGCGCGGCCAGCGTGCGCCAGGCCGCCTGCACCGCGCGCGCATCGCGCGGCGGGAAGATGCCGATCAGCGGCAGCGCATCGGCGTCGACGCCGCGCTCGCGCAACTGCCGCACCCACTCGGCCGCCTGCGCGGCGGGACGGGTGACCAGCAGCTTCATCGCTCGCGGCGGGTTTCAGGTTCCGGCGAGGTAGCCGGCCGCGCCCTGCGCGTGCAGCGCCTGCGCGGCGCGTTCGCCGAGCGCGCGCGCCTGGGTGTCGTCGGCCACCGCGTCTTCCACCTCGGCGCGCAGCAGCGCGGCCAGCGGCTGCGCCGGGTGGCCGAGCGCGGCGCGCAGCCACAGCCTGTCGCCGCGCCACGCGGCATGCACCGCCAGCGGCATCGAACAACTGCCGCCCATCGCGCGCGACACCGCGCGCTCGGCCTGCACCGCCAGCCAGGTGGGGCGGTGCGTCAGCGTGCCGAGCCGCCGCAGCAGCTCGGCGTCGTCGGCGCGCACCTCGATGCCGAGCGCGCCCTGGCCGGCGCAGGGCAGCATCTGCTCGCTCTCGAAATGGCTGCGGATGCGCGCCGCGAGCCCGAGCCGCTTGAGCCCCGCGGCGGCCAGCACGATGGCGTCGTACTGGCCCTCGTCGAGCTTGCGCAGCCGCGTGTCGAGGTTGCCGCGCAGCGGCTCGACCACCAGATCGGGGCGCAGCGCGCCGAGCTGCACCCAGCGGCGCAGCGACGAGGTGCCGACCTTGGCGCCATGCGGCAGATCGGCCAGGCGCTCGTAACGCGGCGAGACGAAGGCGTCGCGCGGATCCTCGCGCTCCAGCACCGCGGCGAGCGCGAAGCCTTCGGGCAGGTCCATCGGCACGTCCTTCAGCGAGTGCACCGCGAGGTGGGCGCGCCCTTCTTCGAGCGCGGTCTCCAGCTCCTTGACGAACAAGCCCTTGCCGCCGACCTTGGACAGCGTGCGGTCGAGGATCTGGTCGCCGCGCGTGGTCATGCCCAGCAGCTCGACCTGCGCGCCGAAGCGCTGCGCGAGCAGATCGCGCACATGCTCGGCCTGCCACAGCGCGAGACGGCTTTCACGGGTGGCGATGACGATGCTTGCGGCCATGCCGGGATGCTAGCAGGCGCGCGTCTTGCGTCCGCGCCGCGCGCCGGGGCGCGGCTGCTAGCATCGTCCGGCGTAACCGAGTTACGAAGCCGGAGAAGTTCGATGAACAAGCCCACGCGCCGCGCCGCCGCCGCGGATGCCGCCGACAAGAACCGCCCGCTGGTGGAGGACATCCGCCTGCTCGGCCGCATCCTGGGCGACACCATCCGCGAGCAGGAGGGCAAGGAGGCCTTCGACCTGGTCGAGCGCGTGCGCCAGCTCTCGGTGGCCTATCGCCTGAAGAGCGACGCGCAGGCCGGCCGCGCGCTCGACCGGCTGCTGAAGAACCTGTCGAACGACCAGACGGTCAGCGTGATCCGCGCCTTCAGCTACTTCTCGCACCTGGCCAACATCGCCGAAGACCGCCACCACGTGCGCCGCCGCGAGCACCACGAGCACGCGGGCCACTTGCAGGAGGGTTCGCTGGCGATGAGCTTCGAGCGCCTGGCCGCCGCCGACATCCGCGCCGACGAGATCGTGCGCATGCTGCGCCACGCCTACATCAGCCCGGTGCTCACCGCGCACCCGACCGAGGTGCAGCGCCAGAGCATCCTCGGCGCCGAGCGCGCGATCGCCGAGCTGATCGGCGCGCGCGACGAGCTGCGCGGCGAGCGCGAGCGCGCCGAGAACGAGGCGCTGATCCGCGCCCGCGTCACGCAGTTGTGGCAGACGCGCATGCTGCGCACCGCCAAGCTCAGCGTGGCCGACGAGATCGAGAACGCGCTGAGCTACTACCACGCCACCTTCCTGCGCCAGATTCCGCGCCTGTACGGCGAGATCGAGCGCGCGCTGCCCGGCCACGAGATCGCGCCCTTCTTCCGCATGGGCCAGTGGATCGGCGGGGACCGCGACGGCAACCCCTTCGTCGGCGCGGCGACGCTGCAGCTCGCGCTGCGCCGCCAGGGCGAGACGGTGCTGCGCCACTACCTGACCGAAGTGCACGTGCTGGGCGCCGAGCTGTCGATGTCGGCGCTGCTCGCGCCGGTGACGCCGGCGATGCAGGCGCTGGCCGAGCGCTCGCCCGACCACAACGCGCACCGCGAGGACGAGCCCTACCGCCGCGCGCTGATCGGCATCTATGCGCGGCTGGCCGCCACGCTGCACGAGCTGACCGGCACCGAGGCGCTGCGCCACGCGGTGGCGCCGCAGCACCCGTATCCGAACGCGGGAGAGTTCCTCGCCGACCTGAAGGTGATCGAGGCCTCGCTGCGCTCGCACCACGCCGCGGCGCTGATCGGCCCGCGCCTGGCGCCGCTGATGCGCGCGGTGCAGGTGTTCGGCTTCCACCTCGCCACGGTCGACCTGCGCCAGAGCTCCGACAAGCACGAGGCCGTGGTGGCCGAGCTGCTGCGCACCGCGCGCATCGAGCCCGGCTATTCGAATCTCGACGAAGCGGCGCGGCGCGACCTGCTGCTGCGCCTGCTGAACGACGCGCGGCCGCTGCGCGTGCGCGCGGCGCGCTACAGCGAGCATGCGCAAAGCGAGCTGGCGATCTTCGAGACCGCCGCGCGCATGCACCAGCGCTTCGGCCGCGAGGCGATACGCCACTACATCATCTCGCACACCGAAGACGTGAGCGACCTGCTCGAAGTGCTGCTGCTGCTGAAGGAAACCGGCCTGCTGCGCGGCGAGCCGAACGACGGCGAAGGGCAGGAGTCCGCGCCTCGCGGCGCGGTGAGCGACCTGATCGTCGTGCCGCTGTTCGAGACCATCGGAGACCTGCGCAATGCCGAGCCCATCATGCGCGCCTTCTACGCGCTGCCCGGCGTGGCCGCGATGGTGAAGGCCTCGGGCGCCGAGCAGGACGTGATGCTCGGCTACAGCGACAGCAACAAGGACGGCGGCACCTTCACCAGCAACTGGGAGCTGTACCGCGCCGAGATCGCGCTGGTGGCGCTGTTCGAGGAACTGCAGCGCGCGCACGGCATCACGCTGCGCCTGTTCCACGGCCGCGGCGGCACGGTGGGGCGCGGCGGCGGCCCGAGCTACCAGGCCATCCTGGCGCAGCCGCCGGGCACGGTGAACGGCCAGATCCGCCTGACCGAGCAGGGCGAGGTGATCGCCTCGAAGTACGCCCACCCCGAGATCGGCCTGCGCAACCTCGAGACGCTGGTGGCCGCCACGCTGGAGGCCACGCTGCTGCACCCGACCAAGAGCGCGCCCAAGGCCTTTCTCGACGCGGCCGACACGATCAGCGCGGCGAGCTACGCCGCCTACCGCAAGCTGGTGTACGAGACGCCCGGCTTCACCGACTACTTCTTCAGCGCGACGCCGATCCGCGAGATCGCCGACCTCAACATCGGCTCGCGGCCGGCCTCGCGCAAGGCCACCCGCGCGATCGAGGACCTGCGCGCGATCCCCTGGGGCTTCAGTTGGGGCCAGTGCCGCGTGGCGCTGCCGGGCTGGTGCGGCTTCGGCTCGGCGATCGAGGCGTTTCTGGGCACGGACGCGAAGGCGCGCCGGGAGCGGCTCGCGCTGCTGCAGAAGATGCACAGGCAGTGGCCGTTCTTCCGCACGCTGCTGTCCAACCTCGACATGGTGCTGGCCAAGAGCGACCTGGGCATCGCGGCGCGCTACGTCGAGCTGGTGGAAGACAAGCGCCTGGGCAAGCGCATCTTCGGGCTGGTGCGCGCCGAGTGGCAGCGCACCCAGGACGCGCTGGCGCTGATCACCGGCGAGCGCGACCGGCTGGCGGCCAACCCCTCGCTGGCGCGCTCGATCGAGCACCGCTTCCCCTACCTCGACCCGCTGAACCACCTGCAGGTCGAGCTGATGCGCCGCTACCGCGCCGGACGCGACGACGACCCTGGCATGGACCGCGTCAAGCGCGGCATCCACCTGTCGATCAACGGGGTGGCGGCGGGGCTGCGCAATACCGGCTGAGGGGTCAGCGGGCGGCTTGCCGGCGGCGGCGCAGCGCGCCGAGTTCGCCGTACTTGGCGACGTCGGCGAAATAGGCCTCGGCGCGGGCGAGGCCGTCGCAACCAGAGGAAGCAATCTCGGGGGGCAGCAAGTCCGTGAGTGCCTCCCTTTCACGCTGGTAGCGTGCGAGCCGGTCCTCCGACCAGCCGAGCCGGCGGCCGATGCCGGTGCCGACGGTGATGCTCAGTACGGAGTCTCCCTTGTCCGCCAGGAAAGCGGCAAGGCGTTCACACTGCTGGCGCCGCTCGCCCTGGCGCAACGCGGCGTCGCCACAGTGGGCGTTCACCACCTGCAGTTCGCCGACGAAGGCATCGGCCGCCGCGCCCTCGAAGAATCGCACGCTGCGGTCGAGCGGGGCTTCGCTGGGCGGCGCCGCCTTGGCCAGCACGCGGTGCATCGCGCCCCAGTTGCCGCGCATCGACTCGGCGGCAAGCGCTCGTTCGACATACTGACTGCGCCGGGCAGGGTCCAACCCCTGCTGGCCCGCCGCGCTGATCCACACGAACGCGTTGGAGGGATCGCGCTCGGCCCAGGATTCGACGCGCAACGCAGCGCACGCCGGCGCAGCGACTCGATCGCGGAACATCTCGCAGGCCTGAAAAGCCAGCGCATAGGGCAACGGGTCGCGCGAGCGCTCCGCAAGGCGGGCCAATTCGTCGAGGCTTTCGAGCGGCGCGCTGCCTTTGCCTGCTTCGAAGCGCTGGACCCACTCACGCTGCGTTTCGAGAAACCACGCACCGGCCTGCACCTGTTCGTCGGTGCTCGACTTCATCTCTTCCAGCCAGCCGGGCAGCACGCGCTGGCGGTGCGCCTCCAGTTTGTCGAGCGCTTCCCGGGCAGCGCGCTCGGCCTGCTTCTGGTCGTTCGGATCGAAACTCACCTCGCCCAGCCCGCAGACGATCTCGACAGACGAAGCCGCCGCGGCCGGTGCCGAGGCTTTCGCCACGGCCGGCGCGGCAATCGGCGCCGACGCCGCGCGCCGCGACGCCATCGCGACGACGCTCGCCACCGGCGAGGCCGGCGGCGCGGCGTGCTGCGGCGGCGGCTCGTCGAACAGGCCGCGCCGCTGCGCCAGCCACAGCGCCAGCAGCGCGGTGGCGATCGCCACCGTCCACAGCACGCGGCCCCAGCGCAGGTGCGGCGGGTCGAACCAGATGCGGTGCAGCTTCATGCCCGTGCGCCTCAACGCCCCGCCGCCACCAGCGCCTCGCGCACCGCGGCGAGCTGGCGGCGCGACACGGCCAGCCATTCGTCCACCGGCGCCACGCGCACCGCCCAGCCCTCGCCGCCTTCGTCGTCGCCTTCGCCGGCGAGCATGCGGCGCTCCAGCGCGCGCACCGCGGCGCGCGCCACCAGCGCGTTGCGGTGCACGCGCAGGAAGCGTTCGCCGAGGCGCGATTCCAGCTCGGCCAGCGAGTCGTCGAGCACGTGGCTGTGCGAGGCCGTGCGCAGCGTCACGTACTTCAGCTCGGCCTTCAGGTACAGCACCTCGGCCACCGGCACGCGCATCACGCGGCCGCGGTCGCTGACGACCAGCACGTCGTCGCTGCCCGCCGGCGCCGCCGCGCCGCCCGGCCGCTGCAAACGCTGCGCGACACGCTGCAAGGCCGCCTGCAGGCGCTCGCGCTTGACCGGCTTGGTGAGGTAGTCCACCGCCTCCAGCTCGAAGGCCTGCAAGGCGTGCTCGGCGTGCGCGGTGACGAACACGATCGCCGGCGCCTCGCCCTGCGCGCGCAGCCGCTGCGCGAACTGCATGCCGTCCAGGCCCGGCATGTGCACGTCGAGCAGCACCAGGTCGCAGCCGTGCGCGGCGATGAAGTCGGCCGCCTGCACCGCGTTGGCCGCTTCGCCGACCACGCCGGCCGGCACGTCGCGGCAGTCGCCGACCAGCGTGCGCAGGCGCAGCCGCGCGAGTTCCTCGTCGTCGACGATCAGCACGCGCAGCACCTCGCTCATAGCGGCACGACCAGTTGCACGCGGAACGCCCCCTCGACCCGCCGCGCCTCGAACTGCGCCGCCATGTCGTGCATCAGGTGCAGCCGCTCGCGCACGTTCTTCAAGGCCATGCCGCTGCCGGGCTGCGAGGGCGTGGCCGGCACGGTGTTGGCGATCACCACCTGCGCGCGGCCCATCTTCACGCGCGTGCGGATGCGCACCGTGCCGCCCTCGGCGGCGGGCTCCACGCCGTGGCGCACCGCGTTCTCCACCAGCGGTTGCAGCAGCAGCGGCGGCACGCGCGCCTGGCCCGCCGCCTCGTCGAGCTCCCACACGATGTTCAGCCGCGAGCCGAAGCGCACCTGCTCGATCGCGAGGTAGCGGCGCGCCAGTTCCACCTCCTCGGCCAGCGAGACCGATTCGCCGATGTCGGTGAGCGCCACGCGGAACAGTTCGGCCAGGTCTTCCAGCACGCCCTCGGCGCGCGCCGGGTCGACGCGCACCAGCGCCAGCGCGGTGTTCAGCGTGTTGAACAGGAAGTGCGGGCGGATGCGCGATTGCAGCTCCGCCAGCCGCGCGGTGGTGTCGGCCGGCAGCAGCGCGCGCGCGCGCAGTTGCAGCCAGCCGTAGACCGCCGCGGCGCCGGCCGCGCCGGCCGCCAGCGGGCCCAGCAGCGGGTGCGCGCCCAGCATGTCCAGGCCCAGCGACTGCACCAGCAGCGCCGGCAGCAGCGCCGCCAGCGCGCCCATCGCCATGGCGACCGTCCAGCGCAGCCAGGGCACCAGCACGCCCAGCGGGCGCTTGAGCAGGCAGGCCGCGCTCAGCCAGATCAGCAGCGCCGGCACCGCCACCGCCGAGGCGGAGGCGAAGCGCAGCGACCAGGCCTCGAAATCGGCGGCGACGAACAGCGTGGCCAGCCCGACCGCCGCCTCCACCACCAGCAGCGCGCGCAGCACCACGCCGGCATGGCAGACGTCGAACACCGAGGCCGGCGCGCGCCGCGCCGCGCCGCCCTCGCCGGGCATCAGCGTGTCCAGCAGCGTGCTGCCGAAGCCGGTGCTGCGCGCATCGGCGGGTGACGACGGGGCGGTCAGGGCGCTGGGTTCGGTGGGCATGGGAGGGGCGCCGAATAGAATCGCGGCGCAGCGCTGATTGTCGCCAAACGCGGCGCCGATTCGCTTGCGCGCGCCTCCCCTGTTCACGCCTTGTTGCGCCTGCCGCACCGCCATGTCCTCCTCCAACCAACTCGACAAGAAATCCCAGGCCTGGTCGGCGCTGTTCTCCGAGCCGATGAGCGAGCTGGTGCAGCGCTACACCGCCAGCGTCGGTTTCGACCGGCGGCTGTGGAAGGCCGACATCGCCGGCAGCCTGGCGCACGCCGAGATGCTGGCCGCGCAGGGCGTGATCGGCGCGGGCGACCTGGCCGACATCCGCCGCGGCATGGCGCAGATCACGGCCGAGATCGAATCCGGCCGCTTCGAGTGGAAGCTGGCGCTGGAAGACGTGCACCTGAACATCGAGGCACGCCTGACGCAGCTCGTCGGCGACGCCGGCAAGCGGCTGCACACCGGGCGCTCGCGCAACGACCAGGTGGCCACCGACGTGCGGCTGTGGCTGCGCGACGAGATCGACGGTCTCTCGACGCTGCTCATCGAGCTGCAACGCGCGCTGGTCGGGCTGGCCGACGCCAACGCCGAGGTGATCCTGCCCGGCTTCACGCACCTGCAGGTGGCGCAGCCGGTGAGCTTCGGCCACCACCTGCTGGCCTACGTCGAGATGTTCGCGCGCGACGCCGAGCGTTTCGCCGACGTACGCCGGCGCACCAACCGCCTGCCGCTGGGCAGCGCCGCGCTGGCCGGCACCAGCTATCCGCTGGACCGCGAGCGCGTCGCGAGGACGCTGGGCATGGTGGACGACGCCGGCAGGCCCAGCGTGTGCCAGAACAGCCTCGACGCGGTGAGCGACCGCGACTTCGCGATCGAGTTCAGCGCCGCCGCGTCGCTCACGATGATCCACGTCAGCCGCTTCAGCGAGGAGCTGGTGCTGTGGATGAGCCAGAACTTCGGCTTCATCGACCTGGCCGACCGCTTCTGCACCGGCTCGTCGATCATGCCGCAGAAGAAGAACCCCGACGTGCCCGAACTGGCGCGCGGCAAGACCGGGCGCGTGGTCGGCCACCTGATGGGGCTGCTGACGCTGATGAAGGGCCAGCCGCTGGCCTACAACAAGGACAACCAGGAAGACAAGGAGCCGCTGTTCGACACCGCCGACACGCTGCGCGACACGCTGCGCATCTTCTGCGAGCTGGTGGGCGGCATCACGGTCAAGCCCGAGGCGATGGAACGCGCCGCGCGGCGCGGCTACGCCACCGCGACGGATCTCGCCGACTACCTCGTCAAGAAGGGCCTGCCCTTCCGCGACGCGCACGAGGCGGTGGCGCACGCGGTGAAGGTGGCGATCACGCAGGGCGTGGACCTGGCCGAGCTGCCGCTGGCCACGCTGCAGGGCTTCCACCCGGCAATCGCCGAGGATGTGTTCGAGGTGCTCACGCTGCGCGGCTCGCTGGACGCGCGCCAGGCGCTGGGCGGCACCGCGCCGGCGCAGGTGCGCGCGCAGGTGGCGCGGCACCGGGCGCGGCTGGGCTGAACGCGCGCGGCGCGCGGGCCGTCAGTCGAAGCTGATGCGCCGCGCCTCCAGCAGCGGCCCGTGGCCGGTGGAGACGGCGCGCACCGTCACCGCGCGGCCGTCGGCGAGGTCGGCGACGCCGCCGCGCTCGAACTGCACGCCGGGGCCGGCGTAGGACACCCGGGCACCGCGCACCGAGAAGGTCTGCCGGGCCGTGTCGAGCGCGGCGATGCGGCCATGCAGCGTGAGATGGCCCTGCGGGCTGCCGCGCTCGTCGAGCCGCAGCCGGCTCGCCAGCAGCACGCCGTCGACGGCGCGGCCCTCGACCGCCAGCGCCCGACCCGGCGCCAGTTCGCCCGGGCGGCCGTCGAAGGCCGCGCCGCGCGCGTCGACGCGCTGGCCATCGAGGTCGAAATCGGCGTCGGAGCGGTAGCGTGTGATCGTGCCGCGCAGCTTGACGCGACCGGCATCGGGCAGCGCATGCGTGCCAGCCGACACCGCGCTGGCCATCCAGCGCCCCGCCGCGCCCTGCGTGCGCGCCTGCACGCTGAGCCAGGCGCCCTCGGCCAGCAGCGGCTGCGCGCCTTCGTAGGCGAACAGCGCGGCGCCGACGCGAAAGCGCCGCGCGGCGCTGTCCAGGTCCTGCACCGGCCCGCGCACGCGGTAGGCACCGGGCGCGCCGCCGCGCGGCGCGATGCGCGAGGCGACATAGCGCTTCGCCGCGGCGTCGTGGCTGGCATGCACCTCCAGCACGTCGCCCGCGGCCACGCTGGCCAGCCCGTCGGGCAAGCCGGCGTCGAAGACGGTGTAGGCATCGACGGCCACCTGCTGGCCGAACACCTCCAGCGTGCCGGCGGCCGCGTCGACCGCCGCGGACGGGCCGGCGATGGTGGTGAGGATGCGGATGCGCTGCGCGCGCGCCACCGGCGCGCCGTCGCTGCCGCCGATCTCGCCGCCGTCGACCGCGACGCGCATGCCGAGCTGCAGGCGCTCGCGCGCGGCGGGCGCGCCATCGTCGTCGAACACCGCGGCCGCGCTGTCGTCGTATTCGATGCCGCCGACGAAGATGGAGCCGAAACCTTCGATCGGCGCGGCCACGTAGGAGCCGGTGCCCCCGACGCCGACGCCGCCGCCGCAGCCGGCCACGACGCCCGCCGCCGCGGCGGCCAGCGCCAGCACGAGACCCGCGAGACGGTGCCTCATTCCACCGCTCCACCGCGACGCCGCGCCGTTCGCCGCGCGACCGGCCGCGCCGGCGCGGGCGCCGGCTCCGGCGGCGCCTGGTAGCTGTACAGGCCGATGCGCGCGCGGTTGCCGGCGCCGGCGCGGCCGCCGATGCCGGCGGCATCGTCGTCGGCGATCATCTTCTCGATGCGCGGCACCAGCGCGGCGGTCAGCGCCAGCCACTGCTGCGTCACCAGCTCGCGCAACTGCGCCAGCGATTCGTCCGACAGGCCATCGGCATACAACGCCTGCTCGAAGTGCGCCGGGGCGGCGCCGAGCACGTTGTCGACCGCCGCGTGGAAATGGTCGCCGAGGTTGGCCGCGAGCAGGCCCACCATGCGCGCGTCGTCGCCGCGCGGCACGAAGGCGCTGCGCAGCAGCGTGACGCTGTCGGCCTCCTCGTCGTGCTCGGCCAGGCCGAGGCGGATCAGCTCTTCGAGCAGGCTGCGCGGGTGCATGTCGCGCGTCACCGACTGCGCCAGCGCCTCGAAGCTCGGCGCGTCGCCCAGCCGCGGCAGCGGGCGCGCCCGGCCGTCGGCGTCGAGGTAGTCGGGGTGCGTGGTCCAGCGCGCGAACAGCTCGCTCGGGTAGGAGCGCGCCGGCGCGCCGCGGCGCTGCCGTGCCGCGAGCAGGCGCGTCACCTCACGCCGGTTGATGCCGGTGGCCGCGCTGATGCGGCTGACGCGGCGGTGTTCGTGCAGTTGCGGGTAGGCGGCGTGCGCCTCCTCGACGAAGGCGGCGCGCAGCATCTCGCCGACCGTCGCATGCGCCAGGCCGCGCGCCACCGCCAGCCGCGCCAGCGGCTGCAGCAGCGCCCGCACGGCCTGCAGCAGCGCCGGCTGCTCGCCGGGCGGGAGGTGGGTGTCTTCGGTGTCGTCGGCCACGATGGGACGTCATCGTAGCCGGCCGCGCGGCTAGGTCGGCATCCGGTACAACCACACCGGCTTGCGGCCGTTGTCGCGCATCACGGCAGCGGGCCGCCAGCCCGGCACCTCGAACTCCAGGCTGGCGAGCCAGGCGCCGGGGCGCAGTTCGCGGCGCGCCTTCTCGATGGCGCGCGTCATGCTCTCGGGGCGCTGGAACAGATAGACCAGGTCGAATCGCGACCAGTCGGATGCCCACAAGTCGCAGCGCGTGACGCGCGCGAAGCGGCAGCGCAGCGCGCAGGCCAGCCGCAGCGGCCAGCTCCATTCGACGCCTTCGATTTGCGCCCGCGGATATTCGCGGTGCAGCTCGCGCAGGCCGTCGCCGAGGCCGCAGCCGGCGTCGAGCACGCGAGCGCCCTCGGGCAGCGGCGCCAGCGCGGCCAGGCCGCGCAGCGCGCCGGCCGGCGTCGGGAACATCGGTGCGTCGCGCCAGGCGTCGAGCGGGTAGATCAGCGCCAGCAGCGCCAGCGCAAGCAGCCAGGCCCAGCCCGGCACGGCCGCGCCCAGGCCCGAGACCGCCAGCGACAGCGGAAAGCCCGCCGCGACGAACACCCGCCGCCAGCGCGTGGCCGCCGGCAGCGCCAGCGCGAGCCCCAGCACGGCTGCCAGCGCCAACGCCACCGGCAACGGCGCCGCCGTGCGCGACAGCGCGGCGAACAGCGCCCAGCACGCGCCCCAGGCCAGCAGCGCCGGCAACGGCCAGCGCAGCGCCATCAGTATTCCCTGAGCTTGACGCGCAGCCGCGCGATCGACTGGCTGTGCAACTGGCAGACGCGCGACTCGGTGACCTTCAGCACCGCCGCGATCTCCTTCAGGTTCATGTCGTGCTCGTAGTACATCGACATCACGTACTGCTCGCGCTCGGGCAGGTGCTTGATGGCCTCGACCAGCGCCGCGCGCATGCGGTGATCCTGCAGTTGCGCGAGCGGGTTGGCCTGCTCGTCGGCGACGTGGCGGTCGAGGTAGTCGTTGTCGCCGTCGTCGCCGCTCATGTCCTCCAGGTAGACGAGCTGCGTGCCGCGCACCTTGCCGAGCAGTTCCTGGTACTCGACCAGGCTCATGCCCATCTCGCGCGCGATCTCGCTCTCGGCCGGCGCGCGGCCGAGCTTCTGCTCGAGCTTGTGCACCGCGCCCTCGATCGAGCGCTGCTGCTTGCGCGTGCCGCGCGAGAGGTAGTCGTTGCCGCGCAGCTCGTCGAGCATCGCGCCGCGGATGCGCTGCGTCGCGAAGGTCTCGAACTGCACGCCCTGCGCCTCGTCGAAGCGGCTCAGCGCGTCGGCCAGGCCGATCATGCCGACCTGGATCAGGTCGTCCAGCTCCACGTTGGCCGGCAGCTTGGCGATCATCTGGTGGGCCAGGCGCCGCACCAGCGGGCTGTACTGCTTGAGCATCGAGTCGAGGTCGAGGCGGCCCTTGGCGGTGTACATCGTCTGCTCCGTGATCATCGGTTCATGGCCCGGTTCGCCTGCGCGCGCTGCGGCGGCCGGCCGGCGCCGTGCGCCGCCATCGCCAGGGCCTGCGCGGCGTCGGGGTGCAGGGTCTCGCGCACCCAGCGGCGCAGCGCCTCGTCGGGCGGCTCGGCCGCGTCGGTGGCGGGGTCGACGCGCACCCAGTCGCGCAGCACCGCGCCCAGGAAGTCGTCGGCGCAGGTGGCGAGCTGCATCGCGATGCGCTCGGCGCGCGGCGAACCGGGCGCGGCGGCCAGCATCAGCTCGTGCACCACCAGGCCGGCGCGCTGCGTCAGCAGCTTGAGCGCGGCGTAGGCATGCGTCACGCTGGCCGGCCGGTCGTCGGCCAGCAGCAGCGGGCGCACCAGCGCGGCCTCGTCGCCGCTGCGGCGCGCCAGCTCGGCGCCGCGCGCGAACAGGCGCGCCAGCTCGGTGGCCGGCGCGTGCACCAGGATCACCTCGGCGCGCGGCGCGGCGTCGGCCAGCGCGGCGAGGAAGGGCGCCGTCGAGCCGGTGGCGTCGACGTGGCGGATCGCCAGCCCGCGCGCCGCGAGGTACGACACGCCCTGCGACAGCGGCTCGATCGCGTCGGCCAGGTCCATCAGCGCCAGCTCGGACGGCGCGCCGGCGCGCTCGGAAGCGTCGACCACCAGCACGTGCAGGCCCAGTTCGGTGAAGCCGGTGCACAGGCGTTCGAGCATCACGCCGCCGAAGGCGATGTGCGGGTTGCACACCACGGGAATCATCTTCACGCGCTGCCGTGCGAACAGCCGGCGCAGACCGTCGGCCTGGTCCAGCGGCAGGGGCCGGGAATCGAGATCGCGCATCGTCGGGAGCGAAAGCAGGTGAGTCGTCGTCAGGGGATGGATGCCGGCGTTCAGTGCGCGGCGGCGGCGTGCAGCAGGCCGCTGCGCGGCGCGGCGAAGACCAGGTTGACGTCGGCGGCGTCGAGCTTGTAGCTCGAGCTGCCGCCGCCGCGCAGCGCGCGGTGCGTCAGCGCGTTGGCCGACAGGCGGTGCCAGTCTTCCGGCACGCGCTGGCCGTTGGCCACGCCCACCACCTTCAGCTTGTGGCGGATCAGCGCGTCCAGCGCCGGCCCGAGCTTGACGGCCTCGTCGAGCTTGGAGAGCACGACGCCCGCGCAGCTCGCGGCGCGGTAGGCGATCAGCACGTCCTCGATGGTCTCGCCCTGCGAGGCGGCGTTGACCACCAGCAGGCGCTGGATGGCGCGGTGCTGCAGCATGTCGAGCAGCTCGCGCGTGCGGCTGTCGCGCTGCGCCATGCCGGCGGTGTCGATCAGCACCATCTTCTTGCCCGCCAGCAGCTCCAGCAGGTCTTCCAGCGAGGCGCGGTCGTGCGCGGTGTGCACCGGCACGCCGAGGATGCGGCCGTAGGCGCGCAGTTGCTCGTGCGCGCCCAGGCGGTAGGCGTCCAGCGTGATCAGGCCGAGGTTGTTGGCGCCGTACTTCGCGGCGAAGGCGGCGGCGATCTTGGCGGTGGAGGTGGTCTTGCCGACGCCGGTGGCGCCGATCATCGCGTAGACGCCGCCGCGGTCTTCGAGCGCGCCGTCGGCCTCGCCGGTGAGCAGGTTGCGCTCCAGCACCGAGGCGGCCCAGCCGGCCTCGTCGGACACCTCGTGCGGCATCGCCTCGGCGAGCTTGCGGATCAGCGCGGGCGAGAAGCCGGCGTCGAGCAGGCGCTGCGTCAGGCGCGCCTGCGCCGGCTGGCGCTGCAGCTTCTCCATGAAGGCGAGCGCGCCGAAGCGCTCTTCGATCAGGTCCTTCACGCGGCGCAGCTCCTTGAGCATCTCGTCGTGGTCGCGGCGCGCGGCGGCCGGCGCGGCGGCCTCGGCGGCGGGCGTGTCGTGCAGCACCGGCACGCTGGCGGCCGGCCGGGCCGTCGTCGCGGCGGGCGTGGCGGCAGCGGCGGGCACCACCGTTGCAGCGGCGTTCATGCGCTGCTGCAGCGCGCCGGGGCGTTCCGCCGCCGGCGCGGCCGGCAGCGGCGGCACCTCGGCGTGCGAGCCGACGATGGGCAGGGCCACCGCGTCGTCGGGGAAGCGCGAGGCCTCGCTCATCGCCTCCTGGCGGCGCTTGAGCATGCGCTCGCGCACGAAGTCCTGGAACGACAGCGTGCTCATCGAGAGCTTGCGCACGTCGTCCTCCACCGGCGTGGCCTCGGGCTCGAGGCGCTCGGCCAGGCTCCTGCCCTGGCGCGCCGGCGGCGTCTGCCGCACCGCGGGCGCCGACACCTTGGGCGCCGACGCGGAGATCTGCTCGATGTGCGCCATGCCCTCGGGCGCCATCGCCAGCACCTCCACGCCTTCGGCGCAGGGCTTGGTGGACAGCACCACGGCGTCTTCGCCGAAGGCCTGGCGCACCAGGGTCAGGGCCTCGCGCGAGTTGCGGGCGGTGAAGCGTTTGCAGTTGTTCATGCGGTGCCTCCGGCAAACCGATCGGTGTTCGTCTCCGCGGCGAGGTCGGCACCTGCACCGCATTGCGTGCTGCGACCCCCGCTGCGCGGGGCCCCTCTTTCGCACTTCATGCGGCGCCTCCGATGACGGAACCGATGCGGATCGAATGGGTGTCGGGAATCTCGCTGTGGCCGAGCACGCGCAGGCGCGGCGCGGCGCGGCGCAGCAGGCGTGCCATCGGCGCGCGGATCAGGTCGGGCACCAGCAGGCAGGCCGGCACGCCCAGGTCTTCCTGGCGCTTGGCGGTCTCGGCGGCGCTGCGCGCCAGCGTGTCGGCCACGCCGGGGTCGAGCACCGCGCCGTGCGGCGAGTTCAGCGCCTGCGTCACCAGGCGCTCCAGTTCGGGTTCGAGCGCGATCACGTCCAGCTCGCGCACCGGCCCGTAGATCTGCTGCACGATCGCCGGCGCCAGGTGCACGCGGATGCGGCGCGCCAGCTCGGCCGGGTCGGTGACGGTGGCGGCGTGTTCGGCCAGGCACTCGACGATGGAGCGCATGTCGCGGATGTGCACGCCGTCCTCCAGCAGCAACTGGAGGACTTTTTGCAGGGTGGCGATTCCGACCATCTTGGGCACGACGTCTTCGATCAGCTTCGGGGCCAGCCTGGTCACGTGTTCGACCAGTTGCTGCGTCTCGACGCGGCCGAGCAGCTTGGCGGCGTGGAGTTGCATCAAGTGTGAGAGATGGGTCGCCACCACGGTCGAGCAATCAACGACGGTAAATCCGCCCATCTGCGCCGCTTCGCGCTGGCGCTCCTCGATCCACACCGCGGGCAGGCCGAAGGCCGGGTCGACGGTGCGCGTGCCGATCAGGTTGGTGCTCGCGCCGCCCGGGTTGATGGCCAGCAGCATGCCTGGATAGGCCTCGCCCTCGCCCACCACCGCGCCGCGCAGCGCGATGCGGTAGGCGCTCGGCTTGAGCTCGAGGTTGTCGCGGATGTGCACCGGCGGCGGCAGGAAGCCGATGTCCTGCGCGAACTTCTTGCGCACGCCCTTGATGCGCGCCAGCAGGTCGCCCTGGCGCGTCTTGTCGACCAGCGCGATCAGGCGGTAGCCCACCTCCAGGCCCAGCGTGTCGACCGGCTGAAGGTCGTCCCAGGTGGCCTCGGGGTTGGCCTGCGCCGCCTCGGCCGGGCGCACCGGCTCGCGCTCCTTCGCGCGGCGCTCGCGCTCCTTCATCCACCAGGCGGCGTAGCCCAGCGCCGAGCCGAGCGTGATGAACACCAGGTTGGGCATGCCCGGAACCAGCCCGAGCGCGCCGATGATGGCGGCGGTGATGCCCAGGCCGCGCGCCGAGCCGAACACCTGGCGGGCGATCTGGCTGCCGACGTCGTGCTCCTTGCCGACGCGCGACACCACCATCGCCGCGGCCACCGAGATCAGCAGCGCCGGGATCTGCGCCACCAGCGCGTCGCCGATGGCCAGCAGGATGTAGCTGTCGGCCGCGTCGGAGGCCGTCAGCCCGTGCTGCGCCACGCCGATCACGAAGCCGCCGACGATGTTGATGAACAGGATCAGCAGCCCGGCGATCGCGTCGCCGCGCACGAACTTGCTGGCGCCGTCCATCGAGCCGAAGAACTCGGCCTCGTCGCCGACTTCCTGGCGGCGCCGGCGCGCCTCCTTCTCGTCGATCAGGCCGGCGTTCAGGTCGGCGTCGATGGCCATCTGCTTGCCCGGCATCGCGTCGAGCGTGAAGCGCGCGCCGACCTCGGCGATGCGCTCGGCGCCCTTGGTGACGACGATGAAGTTGATCACCACCAGGATCGCGAACACGATCAGGCCGACCGCGAAGTTGCCGCCGATCAGGAAGTGCCCGAAGGACTCGATCACCTTGCCGGCCGCGCCCGGGCCGGTGTGGCCCTCCATCAGCACCACGCGCGTGGAGGCGACGTTCAGCGACAGGCGCAGCAGCGTGGTCAGCAGGATCACCGTCGGGAAGGCGGCGAAGTCCAGCGGCCTGATCATGTAGGCCGCCACCATCAGCACCATCAGCGCCATCGCGATGTTGAAGGTGAACAGCACGTCCAGCGCGAAGGCCGGCAGCGGCAGCACCATCATCGCCAGGATCATCACCACCGCGATGGGCGCCATCAGCGCGCGCAGCGCGCGGCCGTCGGGCCCGATCAGCGCCTGCAGCTTGTGCACGAGCGGGTTCATTCTTCGTCGAGCTCCATGTCGGCAACGCCCTGGTTATGCGGGTCGAGCTCGGGCGGCACCGGCAGCTCGGGCAGTTCGCCGGGCGCCGGGCCGCGGCCGGCCAGCGCGGCGCGCAACTGGTAGACGTAAGCCAGCACCTGCGCCACCGCGGCGAACAGCGCCTGCGGGATCTCGTGGTCGAGCTTGGTATGCGCGTACAGCGCACGCGCCAGCGCCGGCGACTGCAGCACCGGCACCTTGGATTCCTTGGCGATGTCGCGGATCTTCAGCGCGAGCAGGTCGACGCCCTTGGCGACCACGCGCGGCGCGCTCATCTTGCCGTCTTCGTAGCGGATCGCGACGGCGTAGTGCGTCGGGTTCATCACCACCAGGTCGGCCTTGGGCACGGCGGCCAGCATGCGGCGGCGCGAGGCCTCGCGCATCCGGGCCTTCTGCTTGCCCTTGACCTCCTGGTTGCCCTCGGCCTCCTTGTGCTCCTGCTTGGCCTCCTGGTGGCTCATCTTCAGCTTGTCGGCCAGCAGCTTGCGCTGCAGCGGCACGTCCACCGCCGCGAAGCCGGCCAGCGCCAGCACCAGCAGCGCCAGGCCGCCGAGCAGCGTGCCGGCACCCGACTCCAGCGCCTGCGGCAGGCTCATGCCCAGCATCGCGACGAAGTCGCCGACGTGCGACTTCAGGTACAGCGCGCCTGTCGTGCCGAGGATCAGCGCCAGCGCGCAGGCCTTCAGCGCGGTGACGAGCTGCTGCTTGGCGAACAGCCGGCCGACGCCGGCGATCGGGTCCAGGAAAGCGAATTTCGGCTTCAGCGGCTTGAGCGTGAAGTTCCAGCCGCCCGAGGCGACGCTGACGCCGATGGCCACCAGCGACAGCAGCAGGCCCAGCGGCAGCACCATCCACAGCGTCGCGGCGCTCAGCTCCGACAGCCGCTCGAGCATCGCCTGCGGCTGGGCGACGCTGCGCGCGTCGAACTGCAAGGCCTGCGCGACACGCGCCTTCAGCCAGCCCGTGGCCCAGGGCATGGCCACCACCAGCGCCGAGCCGCCCACCGCGATGGCCGCGAAGTGCCCCAGGTCGCGCGAGCGCGGCACCTGGCCCTGCTCGCGCGCTTTCTGCAGCTTGCGCGCCGAGGCGGGAAGAGTGCGGTCCTGGGAGTCCTGGTTGGCCATGGCGTGACGCCCCGTTGGCAGGGGGCCAGGCCATTGTTCCGGCCGGGTGGCGGAACTTGAGCCGGAAGAGGCGGCAAAAAGGGGCGCTTATCGGCGCCCGGGCGGCGCGGTGTGACGCAGTGGACGGGTCAGCGCCGCCGCGCCGGCGCCAGCCCCAGCGCCTTGCGCGCCAGCGCCAGGAACGCCGCCCGCTCCGCGCGCGTCAGCGGCCCCAGGATCTCGGCCTGCAGGCCCTCCACCACCGGGCGGCAGTCGGCCAGCACCTGCTCGCCCTCGGGCGTGAGCCGCAGTTGCCGCGCGCGCCGGTCCTGCGCGTTGACGATGCGCTCGAGCAGGCCCTTCAGTTCCAGCCGCTCGATCACGCCGCCGATCGTCGCGCGGTCGAAGCCGATCGCGGCGGCCAGGCTCGCCTGGTCGATGCCGGGCTGCTGGGCGATGCCGTCGAGCGCGGCGAACTGCACCGAGGTCAGCTCGAAGCCCGCCTCCTGCGTGCGCGCCTGGAAAACCTGCGTCGACTGCTGGTGCAGCCGCCGGATCAGGTGCCCGGCCATCTCGATCCTGTCCATCGCCATCTCCTTTCGAGGGCTCGACGGTACTTGACGTGATTGATAAGTATACTTATCGTTAGCCATCCCAGCGGCAATCACCCTCCAGGAGACAGCATGCAATTCCACGTCAACGGCTTCGTGCCCGGCGACCCCGATGTGCACCCCGCCGCGCCCGGCCGGCGCCGCCCCGGCGACCCGCTGCCGGACACGGTCGACGTGCTGATCGCCGGCTCGGGCCCCGCCGGCCTGTGCCTGGCCGCGCAGCTCGCGCGCGTGCCGGGCATCCGCACGATGCTGGTCGAGCCCAAGCTCGCGCCGATGGAGAAGGGCCAGGCCGACGGCATCAGCGTGCGCTCGATGGAGATGTTCCAGGCCTTCGGCTTCGGCGAGAAGGTGATGCGCGAGTCGGTGTGGATCAACGAAACCACCTTCTGGGCGCCGGGCGCGGACGCGGCGCTGGCCCGCGTCGCCCGCGTGCAGGACGTGCCCGACGGCATCTCCGAGATGCCGCACGTGCTGATCAACCAGGCGCGCGTGCACGACATGTTCCTCGACCTGATGCGGCGCTCGCCCACCCGGCTGGAGCCCGACTACGGCCTGAAGGTGGTCGACCTGGCCATCGACACGGCGGCCGCGGAGTACCCCGTCACCGTCACGCTGGAGCACACCGCACCGGACCGCGAAGGCCAGCGCGCGACGCTGCGCGCCAACTACGTGGTCGGCTGCGACGGCGCGCGCTCCGCGGTGCGCGGCGCCATCGGCGGCGCGCTGCACGGCGACGCGGCGCACCAGGCCTGGGGCGTGATGGACGTGCTGGCCACGACCGACTTCCCCGACTGGCGCATGAAATCCTTCGTGCGCTCGAAGGACGAGGGCATCCTGATGGTGCTGCCGCGCGAGGGCGGGCACCTGGTGCGCCTGTACGTGGAACTCGACGCGCTGGGCGAGCACGAGCGCGTGGCCGATCGCGGCATGGGCGCGGCCGACATCATCGCCAAGGCGCAGCGCATCTTCCGGCCCTTCGCGCTCGACGTGAAGGAGGTGGTGTGGTGGTCGATCTACGAGATCGGCCACCGCCTGACCGACAAGTTCGACGACGTGCCCGCCGCCCAGGTCGCCACCCGGGCGCCGCGCGTGATGCTGGCCGGCGACGCCTGCCACACCCACAGCCCGAAGGCCGGCCAGGGCATGAACGTGTCGATGGGCGACACCTTCAACCTGGGCTGGAAGCTGATCTCGGTGCTGACCGGCCGCGCCGACGCGGCACTGCTGCACAGCTATTCCGGCGAGCGCCGCGCCGCGGCGCAGGGGCTGGTGGAGTTCGACCACAAGTGGGCGCGCGTGGTCGGCGCGCGCAGCGAAGACGACGCCGCCGACGGCCTGCCGCGCGTGGCGCGCGAGTTCGTCGCCAACCTGCCCTTCACCTGCGGGCTGACCATCCAGTACGAGCGCAGCGCGCTGACCGGCGCGCCCACGCACCAGCACCTGGCCGCCGGCCTGCCCATCGGCAAGCGCTTCCACTCCGCGCCCGTCGTCCGCCTGGCCGACGCCAAACCGATGCACCTGGGCCATTGCATCGAGGCCGATGCGCGCTTCCGCCTGTTCGTCTTCGCCCCGGCCGGCGACACCGGCGGCCGCGGCGGCGCCGTCGCCGCCCTGTGCGACTGGCTGGAGCACGACGCGGCCTCGCCGCTGCGCCGCCACACGGCGCCGGGCGAGGACGTGGACGCGGTGATCGACGTGCGAGCGGTCTTCCCGCAGGACTTCCGCGCGCTGGAATACGGCGCCATGCCGACGCTGCTGCGCCCGCGCGTGGGCCGCTACGGGCTCACCGACTACGAAAAGGTGTTCTGCGCCGACACGAAGCGCGGCGAAGACGTCTTCGCGCTGCGCGGCATCGACCGCGCGGCTGGCTGCATCGTCGTCGTGCGCCCCGACCAGTATGTCGGCCACGTGCTGCCGCTGGCGGCGCGGGAAGAGTTGGCGGCCTACTTCGCCGCCATCCTGCGCGTGCGGACCTAGAACACTAGAAGCCGAGCGAGGCCAGCAGGTCGTCGACCTCGGCCTGGTTCTGCACCACGTCGGCGCGCCCTTGCGGGTCGACCACCGGCCCGTGCAGCGCGGCCGTCTCGACCTTGTGCGCCTGCTCGGGCGGCGCGGCCTGCATCAGCAGCTTGACGAGGCTGTCTTCCAGCTCGGTGGCGAGCGTGACCACCTTGGCCACCACCTGGCCGGTGAGGTCGTGGAAGTCCTGCGCCAGCATGATGTCGGTCAGGTGCCGGTCTATGCTCGCCGTGGCGGCCTCGACCTCGCCGACGAAGTTCAGCACCGCGCCCGAGGCGACGGCCTTGACGGGGTCGCGCACGATGGCCTCGGCGATGCGGCGCGTCTCGCCGCTGATGCGGGCATGGTCGGCCTTCGCCTGGTCGACCGAGTTCAGCACCTTGTTGGCGGCGTCGCTGGTCTTGCTGGCGATGTAGCTGAGCCGGCTGCGCGCGTCGGGCAGGCCGTCGGCGGCGAGCTGCAGCCTGGGCATCACGCCGAGCTGCGTCAGCGTGTCGTGCAACTGGCGCGTCAGCAGGCCGAGCTGCTGGAACACGTCCGCCGAGGCCCCGCCGGCCGTCGGCGGCGCGAGCTCGCGGAGATCGTCCATCTTCATGTTCTGGTTCTCCGGGGTCGGCGGCGGCCGCTCAGACGGTGGCGGCGAGCTTCTGCATGATCTTCTGCACCTTCTCTTCCAGCGTGGCCTTGGTGAAGGGCTTGACGATGTAGCCGGCCGCGCCTTCCTGCGCGGCGCGCACGATGTCTTCCTTGCGCGCCTCGGCGGTGACCATCAGCACCGGCAGGTGCTTCAGCGCCTCGTCCTTCTTGATCGCGCCGAGCAGCTCGAAGCCGTTCATGTTGGGCATGTTGATGTCGCTGACGACGAAGTCGAACTTCGCGTTCCTGAGCATCTGCAGCGCCACGGCGCCGTCCTCGGCCTCCTCGGCGTTGTGGCAGCCCATTTCCTTGAGCAGGCCGCGCACGATGCGGCGCATGGTGGAGAAGTCGTCGACGATCAGGAATTTCAGGTCGCTGGCAGTGCTCATGGCGGGCCTCGTGGAGACTGGCTCGGGTGTTTATCGGGCGGACAGCGTGAAAGTTGAGCCCGGCTCGGGCTCGGCCGGCACGGCGGGCACGGCGGGCTTCAGGATGCGCTCCTCGGCCTCGCGGTTCATCACGATGATGCTGATGCGGCGGTTCGCCGGGCCGGCCGGGTTGTCGGGCTCGATCAACTGGCTGGAGGCCAGGCCCTGCACGCGCAGCACGTGCTCGTCGGGCAGGCCGCCGGCCACCAGCTCGCGCCGCGAGGCGTTGGCGCGGTCGCTCGACAGCTCCCAGTTGCCGTAGCCGCGGTCGCCGCCGGCGTAGCGCTGCGCGTCGGTGTGGCCTTCCAGCGTCAGGCGGTTGGGCACGTCGGCGAGCACCGCGCCGATCTCGTGCAGCAGCTCGCGCATGTGCGGCTGCACCACCGCGCTGCCGCTGTCGAACATCGCGCGGCTCAGCTCGTCGACGATCTGGATGCGCAGGCCGTCGGCGGTCATGTCCAGGCGGATCTGCGAGCGCATCGCGGCCAGCTTGGGGTTGGCGGCGAGCACGTCCTCGACCTTGTCCTTGATGGCCTGCAGCCGCATCATCTCGGCGCGCCGCTGCTCGGCCTTGAGCGCCTGCAGGTTCAGCGCGCGCTTCTTCGCGTCGATCTCGCCCTGCTTGACCTGGCCGTCGCTGCGCGACAGGTCGGCGCCGCCGCCGCGGATGATGGACGACGAATCGCCCGAGCCCGAGCCGCCCAGCATCGCGATCTTCAGCGGCGAGTTGAAGTAGTCGGCGATGCCCTTCTTGTCGCCCTCGGTGGTGGAGCCGAGCAGCCACATCAGCAGGAAGAAGGCCATCATCGCCGTCACGAAATCGGCGTAGGCGATCTTCCAGGCGCCGCCGTGGTGTCCATGCCCGCTGCGCTTGACGCGCTTGATGATGATGGGCTGGAGCTTCTTGCTGTCGCCGGCCATTTATTTCTTCCCTTTCACATGGCCTTCGAGTTCGGTGAAGGTGGGCCGCTCGGTGGAGTACAGCACCTTGCGGCCGAACTCCACCGCCACCTGCGGCGCGTAGCCCTGCATGCTGGCCAGCAGCGTGGTCTTGATGCACTGCAGCTCCTTGGAGCCTTCGTCGCACTTCTGCTCCATCAGGCCGGCCAGCGGCTCGGCCACCGCGTAGGCGAGCAGGATGCCCAGGAAGGTGCCGACCAGCGCCGAGCCGATCATGCCGCCGAGCACCGCCGGCGGCTGGCCCACCGAGCCCATCGTGTTCACCACGCCCAGCACCGCGGCCACGATGCCGAAGGCCGGCAGCGCGCCGGCCAGGCGCGCCACCGCGGCGGCCGGCGCGTGCGCCTCGTGGTGGTGGGTCTCGATCTCGCTGTCCATCAGCGACTCGATCTCGTGCGCGTTGAGGTTGCCCGAGACCATCATGCGCAGGTAGTCGGTGACGAACTCGACCACGTGGTGGTCGCTGCCGACGGTGGCGTACTTCTGGAACAGCGCCGAGGCCTGCGGCTCGTCGACGTCCTTCTCGATGGCCATCAGGCCTTCCTTGCGCGCCTTCTGCAGGATGTCGTAGAGCAGCGCGAGCAGCTCCATGTAGCGCGACTTGGTGTACTTCGAGCCCTTGAACACGCCGCCCAGGCTGCCGAGCGTGGCCTTCACCACCTTGGGCTGGTTGGCGACCACGAAGGCGCCGGTGGCCCCGCCTAGGATGGCGAGCATTTCCGTCGGCAGGGCGTGGAGGATCACGCCGATGTTGCCTCCGTGGACGATGTAGGCGCCGAAGATGCACCCCATCGCGACGAACCAACCGATGATGACGAACATGGCTTCCCGCTGATTTCTCGTGTGGCGCCGCGGCAAGGAACGCAGCAGCTTCGCCACCTTATCGGCAGGGTCGTCGCGGGGCTTGAGTGGCCGAAGGCGTGCAAAGACGGCGCCGCAAAGAAAAGCGCGGATCCCGAGGGATCCGCGTTGAAGGCACCCGGGGGCGTGCCAGGAGGAGACAAGCAAGAGAACGATCGTGCGTCCGTTATCGGCCGGACGCGGCGCAAACTTCAGTGTTCAGTGGGCGCCCATCCGGATCGCGCCGGCCGCCTGGCCCTTGCCGGCGCGGGCCGGCGGATTGCACAGGCCACAGACGTAGTGTTTCGCAATCTCGTGCGGGTGGGACACGAACTGGCCCCCGCATTTGGAGCATTTCGTCATGGTCAGCATGCCGTTGTCGACGAACTTGACCAGGCGCCAGGCGCGCGTCACCGACAGCAGCGCCTCCAGGCCCTGCGCCGAGGTCTGCTCCTGGTAGAGCTGGTAGGCCTTGATGACGGTGTCGATCTCGTCCAGCTCGGCGGCCTTGTTCAGGTACTCGTGGATGTTCAGGAACAGGCTGGCGTGGATGTTGGGCTGCCAGGTCATGAACCAGTCGGTCGAGAACGGCAACTGGCCCTTGCTGGGCGACTTGCCGGAGACCTCCTTGTACAAACGCAGCAGGCGTTCGTAGGACAGATCGGTCTCCGACTCCAGCACCTGCAGCCGCGCGCCGAGCTGGATCAGCGTGACGGCCCGCTCGATCTGCCTGGCTTCGGTGAGGATGGACTTGACGCGCGCCATGATCAGGCCGCCTCTTGATGACGGCCGGCCATCAGGATGGCGGCGTGCAGGCGGCTGGTGGTGTCGTTGGCGGCCGACTTGCCGTGGCTGGTGAGCAGGCCCCAGACCAGGTCGTCGTCCATGCGGAACTTGCACAGCAGCGTGTTGCCGGCTGCGATCTTCATCATCTGCGCCGGGGTCAGCAGCGCGATCATCGCAGCGGTGTCCTCGCTGATGCCCAGGCGGAACAGCGCCTGCTCGCGGTCGGCGCGGATCAGGCTCTGCGCCAGCATCAGGTACGACAGGTTGGCTTCGCGGATTTCGGTGAGGATCTGGTCGGCGTTCATGGCTTGCGTTGGCTCGGTTGTTCGTTCTGGTGACCGTCATTCGCGACGGCATGGAACGGATTCTGAAGAGCGCAACTGGCCCGCAACATCGGCCCATCTCCGTGGCTTGAGTCCACTTTCGACCATGGCGCGTGTCGGATTTTTTCCTACACGCTCGGCTGCGGAGGTGTCCCGGCGTGATGCCCGTCACGACGCGACGCCGGACCGGCACGCTGCGGCGGTTCGGGTTTGACTAGCCTCCACAATGGAACCACAATGGTTCCATCGCAGAAGGAGGCCCCATGCCCACCACCATCACGCTCAAAGGCATCCCGGATGCCGTCTACGAGCAGCTCAAGGCCTCGGCGGAACAGAACCGCCGCAGCCTGAACAGCGAGGCGATCGCCTGCCTGGAAAACACGCTGCTGCCCCGGCGCGCGACGGCACTGGAGCATCTGGCCCAGGCCCGCGAGCTGCGCGCCGGCCTGAAGCGCGGCGCGTTCGAACCCGAAGACATCACCCGCTTCAAGCGCGCGGGGCGCGCGTGATCGTCGCGGACGTCAACCTGCTGGCCTACCTGTACCTGCCCGGCACGTACAGCGAAGCGGCCGAGCGCTGGCTGCTCGACGATGGACAGTGGGCGGTGCCGCGCCTGTGGCGCAGCGAGTTCCGCAACATCCTGGCCACCTACCTGCGCCAGGGCCTGCTGACACTCGACGACGCGGCCGCCATCGCGCAGCGCGCCGAGGCGCTGGTGGCGGACAACGAGTTCGACATTCCGACGCTGGCCGTGCTTCGCCTGGCCCACCGCAGCGGATGCTCGGCCTACGATTGTGAATACGTGGCGCTGGCCGAGTACCTCGACGTGGCATTCGTTTCGGCCGACGCCAAGCTGTGCAAGGCCTTCCCGGGCCGCGCGGTCCTGCTTTCCAAGGCTTGATCCATGTACATCCCGCCTCACTTCGCCATCGCCGACCGCGCCGTGATCGAACGCATCGTCCGCGAGCATCCGCTCGGCGTGCTGGTGACGCAGTCGGCGCAGGGGCTGGACGCCGACCACCTGCCGTTCGAGTTCGACGCGGGCGTGGGCCCGCTGGGCACGCTGAGCGCCCACGTGGCGCGCGCCAACCCGCTGTGGCAGCGCTGCGCCGATGGCGCGCCGGTGATGGTGATCTTCCGCGCCGCCGAGGCCTACATCTCGCCCAACTGGTACCCGAGCAAGCACGAGGCGCACCGCCAGGTGCCGACCTGGAACTACTAGGTGGTGCACGCGCACGGCACGCTGACCGTGCGCGACGACGAGCGCTTCGTGCGCGGCGTGGTGGCGCGCCTGACGCGCCGCCACGAGGCGTCCGAGCCGCGGCCCTGGAAGATGTCCGATTCGGCTCCTGAATACATAGCCGCGATGCTGCGCAACATCGTCGGCATCGAAGTCGCCGTCACCTCGCTGGTGGGCAAGTCCAAGCTCGGCCAGAACAAGGAAGTGCGCGACCGCCTCGGCGCCGCCGACGCGCTGGCCGAGCGCGGGCACGACGAGATGGCGACGCGGATGCGGCCCCAGCCGGGACAGGCTTGAGGCGGCGAAGGCCGCGCCTTCAGCCTTCGGCCGGCAGGTGCTCGGGCGGCAGGCCCGCGACGGCGCGCGCCCACATGCGTTCGTACAGCGCCTCGATGTCGCGCGCGAAGCGCGCGCCGTCGAACAGGCGGCCCTGGCGCTGGCCGAGCAGGTGCGCGCGCAGCGCGGCGCGGCGCGGCGCGTCCTGCGCCAGCGCGATCGCCTCGGCTTCGTAGTCGGCCGCGTCGGCGCGCACCAGTTCGTTCAGGCCCACGGCGTTCAGCAGGCTGGGCGCGACGCGCTGCGCGAAGCCGGCGCCCATCCACGTGAGCACCGGCACGCCGGCCCACAGCGCCTCGCCGGCGGTGGTGTGGGCGTTGCAGGGCCAGGCGTCGAGGTACAGGTCGGCGCAGGCCAGGCGCGACAGGTGCTGCTCCAGCGGCAGCATGGGCACGAACAGCAGCCGCGCCGGATCGACGCCGCGCTCGCGCGCCGCCGCGTGCAGCGCCGCCTGCACGTTGGTGTTCCAGCGCAGCAGCCACAGGTGCGCGTCGGGCACGGCGCGCAGGATGCGGCACCAGGCGTCGAACACCTCGGCCGAGATCTTGTACGACTGGTGGAAGGCGGCCAGCAGCGGGCCCTGCGCCGGCGCGCCCCAGTCGGCGCGCGTGGACGGCGCCGGCAGCGCGCGCCGCGCGTCGTTCGGCTGGTAGCACAGCGGCATCTGCGCCAGCTTCTCGCTGAAGTGCGCGGCGTGCGCCAGCGGCGTGGTCACCGGGTCGCCGATCAGGTAGTCGACGTAGCTGGCACCCGTCGTGCCCGGAAAGCCCAGCCAGCTCACCTGCAGCGGCGCGGCGCGGTGCGCGGTCACCGGCATCAGCGTTTCGCTGGTGGCGCCCTTGGCGTCGACGAGGATGTCGATGCCCAGCTCGCGGATGCGCTGCGCCATCGCCGCGTACGGCAGGCCGCGCAGCTCGACGAAGCGCTCGCTCGCCTCGCGCAGCCGCGCGCGCATCGCGCTGCCGTCGTCGGGCCCGGCGGACAGCAGGCTCACCTCGAAGCGCGTGCGGTCGTGCGCTTCGAGCATCTGCACCATCAGTTGCGCGGTGGCGTGCTGGTGGAAGTCGGCCGACAGGTAGCCGATGCGCAGGCGTCCGCCGTGCGCGCGCGCCGCGCGGCGCGGCAGCGGCTGCACGCGGCCGGCCACGTGCATCGCGTAGAGCCGCGCCACCTCGAGCTGCTCGACGGGGTCGTCCACGAACACCGCGTGCGGAAACGGCATGGTCTCGGCCGGCGCGTCCGACGGCGCGGCGGCGATGCCCCGGCGCAGCGCCGCCAGCTCCGGCGCGGCGGCGCTCCAGCGGCAGGCCTCGCGCTCCAGGAACACCAGCAGCGCGCGCGCCGACAGCTCGCTGCCGCCCAGCCCGAGCGCGAGCGCGGTGCGCACGCACTCGGCGGCCTCGGCCTTCATGCCCTTGTCCTTGAAGCACATGCCGAGGCGGAAGTGCACCGTCGCGTCGTCGATCTTCAGCGCCAGCGACTGCATGTAGGCGCCGATCGCGTCGTCGAGGCGCTGGCAGCGTTGCAGCGCGACGCCGAGCGACAGCCACCACGCCGCGTCGCGCGGCGCGTCGTCCGGCAGCGCGAGCAGGCATTGCGCCGCGGCCTCGTTCGCGCCGCGCTCCATCAGCGCATGCGATTCGAGTGTGTAGGCCAGCGTGAGCCGGCCGTCGCGCGCGCGCAGCGCCTGCGTGCGGCGCAGCGCCAGGTCGGCGCGGCCGGCGCGGATCAGCGCGTGCGCCGCGGCCAGGCCGTAGGCCTCGGCCCCGTGCGCGGCGTAGGCCCGCTCGAAGCCGAGCGCGGCCTGGTCCCACTGCTCGCGCTGCGCGCAGCCCTGGGCGTTCTGCCATTGGCGCCAGGCGCGCTGCTGCCCGGGCGAGGCGGATCGGGGCGGGGTCGTCGGTTGGGGCAGGTCGAGGGCCATGCGCGAGGGTAGCGGCGCACGCCGCGGCCCCAAGCCGCGAAAAGCCGCACCGCGGCCGGCCTATTCCAGGCGCCGCGGGCGCCGGGCGTTCGACTCGATCTCGGCGCGCCAGCGCAGCGCGCGCTCGCGCCACTGCGCCGCCGGCGCGGCCCGGCCCAGGCTCTGGTGGAAGGCCGCGAGGTTGTGCGCGGCGAGGAAGCTGCCACGGCCGCGCACGCTGTCGGGCAGGTCGGGGCGTTCGCCGATCGCCACCGCGCGCAGCCAGCTCGCCTCGATCTGCGGCAGCAGCTCGCCGGCCTGCGCGGGCTCGGCCAGCGCGCGGTCGAGCAGCAGGTCGCCGAGCGTGAAGAAGAAGTCGGGTGAATCGCGCCAGCGCTCCAGCTCGTCGCCGGCCAGTTCGACGGCCGCGTCGAAGTGTCGCGTCTTCTTCAGCGTGAACAGCAGCCGCACGACCAGGTCGTGCCGCCAGGCGGCGGCCGCGTCGCCGTCGCGCAGCGCGTCGAGGTAGTGCGGCAGCGCCTCGTCGAAGCGCGAGCGCACCTCGAGGTCCTTGCCGAGCTGGTAGTGAAGATAGGCGTCGCCGGGGCGCTCGGCCAGCGCGATGCGCAGCAGCCGCTCGTTGCGCCCGGCCTTGGCCTCGCGCCGGCTCGCCAGGTAGCCGTCGTGGCCGATCAGCAGCGGCAGCCGCTCGCGCGGCAAGGCGCTGGCCGGCTGCTCGTGGATGCGCCCCTCGTAGTGCACGCCGGCCGGCAGCAGGCGCGGAATCCAGCTCGGCGCGTGCTGCACGCCGCCGTGCTCGTCGTCGACCGCGCTGTCCACGCGCACCAGGCCGACGAAGCCGGGCTCGCGCGCGCGGACGCCGGCCAGGCAGTGCGCGCCGCCTTCCAGCCATTCGTCGGCGTCGAGCACCAGGCGCCACGGCGCGTCGGTGTTCGCCAGCGCGAGGTTGCGCGCGGCGCTGAAGTCGTCGGACCAGGCCGCCGATATCACGCGGGCGCCGCAGCCCGCGGCGATCTCGCGCGTGGCGTCGGTGCTGCCGGTGTCGAGCACGATCATCCGGTCGACGTGCGGCCGGGCGCTGGCGAGGCAGCGCGCGATGCAGCGCTCTTCGTTGCGCGCGATCAGCACCAGCGCGATGGCGTGGGATGGCATGGCGCGGGATTGTCGATGCGGCCGCGCCCGAGTGCCCGCGGGCGATGCGACGAAGAACGGGGGCTTGGGCGTGCTATTTCCACGATCGGGCCCTTGACGAAGCGCCTGACGCCTTCACCGCCCCCTCAAGTTTTCCGGCCACGGGCCCGATAACCCTCGCAACGGTTCCGGCATCGGGGCCGTGTCCGGTTAGCCGGCCAACGGTTGAGCAGCAAGCGATGCACTGCACGACACAGCGGACGACTGGAGTCTTAAACCACTGACAGGAGTCTTCACCATGCCCATGACCATCAACACCAACGTGTCGTCGCTGAACGCGCAGCGCAACTCCACGACCTCGGCGGCCTCGCTGGCCACCTCGCTGCAACGCCTGTCCTCGGGCCTGCGCGTCAACTCGGCCAAGGACGACGCCGCCGGCCTGGCCATCGCCGACCGCATGAACGCGCAGATCCGCGGCATCAACGTCGCGATCCGCAACGCCAACGACGGCATCTCGCTGGCCCAGACCGCCGAAGGCGCGCTGGCCACCGTCACCGACGTGCTGCAACGCATGCGCGAACTGGCGATCCAGGCGCAGAACGGTTCGAACGGCACCGGCGACCGCGCCAACCTCGACACCGAATACCAGGAACTGTCGGCTGAAATCACCCGCATCGCGGCCCAGACCAAGTTCAACGGCAAGGCCATCGTCGGCGCCGACGCCGGCGCGCAGATCTTCCAGGTCGGCGCCAACAACGGCGACACGCTGACGATCACGACCTCGACGGTGACCACCGTCGCCGGCGGCCTGACGACCGCCGCCAACGCCTCGACGGCGGTGGCCGCGATCGACACCGCGCTGGACACGATCACCACCAGCCGCGCCACCTACGGCGCCGTGATGAGCCGCTTCGAGTTCGCGATCAGCAACCTGCAGATCTCGGGCGAAAACCAGAGCGCCGCGCGCGGCCGCATCATGGACGCCGACTTCGCGCAGGAAACCGCCAACCTGTCGCGGGCGCAGATCCTGCAGCAGGCCGGCACGGCGATGGTGGCGCAGGCCAACCAACTGCCGCAGAACGTGCTGTCGCTGCTGCGCTGATCGCCCCGACCGGGCTTCGCGCGAACGGGCCACCCCTCGGGGCGGCCTTTTCCATTTCCTTTTCATTTGCGCGGCAAAGCCGCCTCTATTCGCACGATCCGGCGCCGCGCGGCGGCGGAAGAATCCGTCTGACAGGCCGAAACCTCGCAAGGGCCTGAGTCGCCGGTCGAGTGATCCGGCGAGCCAACGGATCCTTCCAGGAGGGCTTTCATGCCGCAGACCATCAACACCAACGTGTCGTCGCTGAACGCGCAGCGCAACCTGACCACGTCGCAGAGTTCGCTGGCCACCTCGATGCAGCGCCTGTCCTCGGGCCTGCGCGTCAACTCGGCCAAGGACGACGCCGCCGGCCTGGCCATCGCCGACCGCATGAACGCGCAGATCCGCGGCATCAACGTCGCGATCCGCAACGCCAACGACGGCATCTCGCTGGCCCAGACCGCCGAAGGCGCCCTGGCCACCGTCACCGACGTGCTGCAGCGCATGCGCGAACTCGCGATCCAGGCCCAGAACGGCTCGAACGGCACCGGCGACCGCGCCAACCTCGACACCGAGTACCAGCAGCTCTCGGCGGAAATCACGCGCATCGCCACCCAGACCAAGTTCAACGGCAAGGCCATCGTCGGCGCCGACGCCGGCGGGCAGACCTTCCAGGTCGGCGCCAACAACGGCGACACGCTGACGATCACCACCTCGCCGGTGACCACCGTCAGCGGCGACATCCTGACCTCGGCCAACGCCTCGACGGCGGTGTCGGACATCGACACCGCGCTCGACGCGATCACCACCAGCCGCGCCACCTACGGCGCGGCGATGAGCCGCTTCGAGTTCGCGATCAGCAACCTGCAGATCACCGGCGAGAACCAGAGCGCCGCGCGCGGCCGCATCATGGACGCCGACTTCGCCGCGGAGACCGCCAACCTGTCGCGCGCGCAGATCCTGCAGCAGGCCGGCACGGCGATGGTGGCGCAAGCCAACCAGATGCCGCAGCAGGTGCTGCAACTGCTCAAGGGCTGAACCCGGCGAGGCGGAACAACTCGTCACGCGGCGCGGCTCAAGTCCGCGCCGGCAGCGCCGAGAACAGGGCGTCGAGCGCACCGCGAGGACGGCGCCGGCGCCTTCGTCATTCTTGAAAGGCAAGCCTCATGGCCACCATCAGCTCGCTCGGCGTCGGCAGCGGCCTGGACGTCAACTCGATCATCACGCAGTTGATGGCCCTCGAGAAGAAGCCGCTGACCAACCTGCAGACCGCCGGCACGAAGATCCAGTCGCAGATCTCCGAGGTCGGCAAGATCAAGAGCGCGCTGTCCACCTTCCGCGACGCGGCGGCCAAGCTGGCGTCGGCCGACTTCTGGAAGACCACCACCGGCTCGTCGTCGTCCGGCGCGGTGGCCATCGCCACCAGCAGCAGCGCGAGCGCGGCGCAGTACAGCGTCGAGGTGACGAGCCTGGCCCGCGCGCAGACCATCGCCGCGCCGGCGCTGGCCTCGAGCGCGGCGACGCTGGGCGCGGGCACGCTGACCCTGCAGCGCGCCGCCGCCGACGCGCTGCCGGTGCAGGTGACCATCGAGGCGACCGACACGCTGGCCGACATCCGCGACAAGATCAACGCCGCCGGCGCGGGCGTCACCGCCAGCATCCTCAACGACGGCACCGGCGCGCGCCTGGTGATGCGCGCCGACGACACCGGCACCGACAACGCCTTCTCCACCACCGTCAGCGGCAGCGGACTGGACGGCCTGGCCTTCGACGCCGCCAGCGGCACGGGCGGCGCCACGCTCTCGCAGGCCGCCGCCAACGCCGCCGCGACCATCAACAACCTGCCGGTGACCTCGCAGAGCAACACGCTGGCCGACGTGCTCGACGGCGTGACGCTGACGCTGAACGCGCAGACCAGCGAGCCGGTCAACGTGGCCGTCAAGCCCGACACCGAGGCGCTGAAGAAGAAGCTCGAGGAGTTCGCCGAGGCCTACTCGGCGCTCGCGGCGCTGATCAAGACCGACACCAAGTACGACGCGGCGAGCAAGAAGGCCGGCGTGCTGCAGGGCGACTCGTCGATCGTCGGCATCCAGAACCAGTTGCGCTCGATGCTGGGCTCCACGAGCGCCGCCTCCGGCGTCTACGCGCGGCTGTCGGACGTCGGCTTCGAGATCCAGCAGGACGGCAGCCTGAGCGTCAACGCCACCAGGCTCGACAAGGCGCTGGCCAACCTGCCCGAGCTGAGCAAGCTCTTCGCCGGCAGCAGCCTGACCGACCCGGCGCAGGACGGCTTCGGCAAGCGCTTCCGCGAGCTGGCCGGCGGCATGCTCGGCATCGACGGCGTGATGAGCTCGCGCGCCGACGCGCTGAGCGCCAAGCTCGACCGCAACGCCGACGCCCAGGAGCGCATGCAGGTGCGCCTGGAGCAGACGCAGGCGCGGCTGGAGCGGCAGTACGCGGCGCTGGACACGCAGATGGGCAAGCTCAACAGCCTGAGCGCCTACATGACGCAGCAGGTCGCGCTGTGGAACAAGAGCGGCGGCAACAACAATTGAACTGGGCCGCGACAGCGGCCTTCTCCCCCCGATCGGGAGCCTCAAGTCACCTCGTGCGACACCGATAACGGGTGCAAGACAAACAGCAGCGAGGCTCCCGATGTTCGCAGCCACCTTCGCCCCACCGCGCGCGCGCCAGTCGCTGGCCGGCGCCTACCAGCAGATCGGCCTGGAGACGGCCACCGCGAACGCGACGCCGCACAAGCTGATCGAGCTGCTGTTCGAGGGCTTCGCCGGCGCCGTCGCGCGCGCCCGCGGCGCGCTGATCGAGCGCCAGATCGAGGCCAAGGGCCGCGCCATCGGCCACGCCGCGCGCATCGTCGAGGAAGGCCTGAAGGCCGGCCTGAACCTGAAGGACGGCGGCCGCGTCGCCGCCGACCTGGACGCGCTGTACGCCTACATCGGCGCGCGGCTGACCTACGCGAACCTGCACAACGACATCGAGGCGCTCGACGAGTGCGTGCGCCTGATGGAGCCGGTGCGCAGCGCCTGGGCGGAGATCGGCCCGCGCGTCGCGGCCCGCGCGCAATGAACGGCGGAGCCACAGCGATGAACCCGACCGGATCGAACGCCATGCCGTCGCAACTGCTGAGCTACTACGAGGCCATCGAGCGCGCCAGCCAGGACATGCTGGACGCCGCGCGCAGCGGCAACTGGGACCAGGTGGTCAAGCTCGAAGGCGCCTGCGCGCTGCTGATCTCGCAGCTCAAGCACGCCGCCTCGCAGCAGCAGCTCGCCAGCGAGGAGGCGCAGCTCAAGTCGCGCATCATGCAGCGCATCCTGGTCAACGACGCCGAGATCCGCCACCTCGCCGAACCCTGGCTCGAGCAGCTCGACGAGTTGCTCGCCGGCCGCGCCCGCACCGTGCACTGACCCGCCGCCGCCATCGACATGGAAACCCTGCCGATGCCGCTGGAGTCGCTGTCGGCCGCCAACGGCGGGCTCGACGAATTCCGCATCAGCGCGCCGCGCGAGATCGTCGCGCTGCTCAAGCAGTTCCAGGACGGCAGCCTGCTGCTGCACCTGAACGGCAGCAACGGCGCGATGCTGTCCACCACGCTGTGGTCGCTCGATCCGGCACGCGGCCAGCTCAGCTTCAGCGCCGACGCCGGCGCGCCGGCGACGCAAAGCCTGGTCGAGTGCGACGAGGCCGTGGCGGTGGGCTACCTCGACAGCATCAAGGTGCAGTTCGACGTGCGCGGCCTGGTGCTGGTGCGCGGCGCCGCCGGCAGCGCGATCGGCGCGCGCATGCCGCAGGAACTGTTCCGCTTCCAGCGCCGCAGCGCGTTCCGCGTGCGCCCGCTGCCGAGCAGCTCGCCGGTGGCGCGCGTGCGGCACCCGGCGATCGCCGAGATGCAACTGGCGCTGCGCGTGATCGACGTGTCGATCGGCGGCTGCGCCCTGTTCCTGCCCGACGACGTGCCGCCCATCCAGCCCGGCAGCGTGATGAACCAGGTGCAGCTCGACCTCGACGCCGACACCCGCGTGCTGGTCGACCTGCGCCTGCAGCACGCCACCGTGCTGGGCGCGCAGGCGCGCGGCGCGCGCATGGGCTGCGAGTTCGTGCGCCTGAACAGCGAGGGCGAGCGCGCCTTGCAGCGCTTCATCGACCAGACGCAGAAGCGGCGCAGGCTGCTGTCGCTGGATTGACCGAAGCGTCGAAACGTTAACGCCTGCTCACGAAGCGGCGGATTTCCCCCTCAAGTCCGGCGATCGGCCGCCGAAATTCCTGTCACAGGGACTTTCGCCCGACAAGGAGCGCCACATGAGCGTGAACCACGTCGCTGGCGTCGGCCGCGTCATGATGCCGGCGACTTCCGGCAGGACGGCCGACCAGACCGGCACGACCCAGACGCAGGCCCAGGCCGCCGAGGCGGCCGAGGGCGCGAAGCCATCGCTCGTCGAGATCGACGAGAACACCAACCAGCCGGTGCCGCCGCGTTTTCCGTGGCTGAGCCGGCTGACGCGCGAGCTGGAGCCGGCCTCGAAGCAGCCCTCGCCCTACGGCAGCGTGCCGCTGCTCGGAGAGAAGCTCGATAGACAGGCTTGAACCCGAGCCCGGCCGTCGCCGCGGATCCGGCTTCGCCGGGCCGCTGCCGGCGCCCCCTGGGGTCGTCAAACCTGCATGTTCATGATCTCGCTGTAGGCCGAGACCAGCCGGTTGCGCACCGACAGCGTGGCCTGGAAGCCGATCTGCGCCTTCTGCATGGCCACCATGGTCTCTTCCAGGCCCACCTCGGGGTTGCCGAGCTGCACCTCGCGCTGCAGCCGCGTCGCCTCGTTCTGCGCGTTGCTCACCGAGCCCAGCGCCTGCGTCAGCGCGGCCTGGAAACCGCCGCCCTCGACGCGGCCGGCCGACGCCAGCGGCTGCCCGTTGGTGGCCAGCCCGGCGCGCGCGGCGGCCTGGGCGAAATCGAAGGGTTTGAGCGTGACGTTCATGGCGCGTCCTCACCACGGGGGAGTGCGGTGATCGTAGTCACGGCCGGCGCGCACGGAGGCCCGAACTGGCCGCGATTGGCCGGGCTGTTCGCGGCATTCGCGCCCTCAAGTTCCCGAACAATCGGTTCGACACGCGGGCCTTTTGCCGCCCGCCGACCGAACCGATTCGATTCACCCATGGACAACGCCGTCGTTCCCACCCGAGCCGATGCCGCCGCCGCGGCCGCCTTGCCGCTGGTCGAATCCGCCGGCCTGGGCGCGCGCGTCGCGGCGATGCCGGCGCGCACCAAGCTGATGTTCGGCCTGGGCGTCGCGGGCCTGGCCGCGCTGGCCGTCGCGATGACGATGTGGAGCAGCCAGGGCGACTACAAGGTGCTGTACGCCAACCTGTCCGACAAGGACGGCGGCGCCATCATCGCCCAGCTCTCGCAGATGAACGTGCCGTACCGCCATGCCGACGGCGGCGCCGCCATCCTGGTGCCGGCCGCCAAGGTGCACGACGCGCGCCTGAAGCTGGCCGCCGCCGGGCTGCCCAAGGGCTCGGTGGTCGGCTTCGAGCTGATGGACGGCGCGCGCTTCGGCCAGACCCAGTTCCAGGAGCGGCTGACCTTCCAGCGCGGCCTGGAAGGCGAGCTGACGCGCTCCATCACCGCGCTGGCCGCGGTGCAGAACGCGCGCGTGCACCTGGCGCTGCCGAACCAGAACGGCTTCTTCCGCGAGCAGCAGAAGCCCACCGCCTCGGTGATGCTGACGCTCTACCCCGGCCGCACGCTGGACCGCGCGCAGATCGCCGGCATCGTGCACCTGGTGTCGTCCAGCGTGCCGGAGATGGCGCCCAAGGCGGTCAGCGTGCTCGACCAGACCGGCGCGCTGCTGACCGGCGACCAGGCCGGCGCGCAGGCCGGGCTGGACGCGCAGCAACTGCAGTACGTGGCGCAGGTCGAGGCCGGCTACCAGAAGCGCATCTTCGAGTTGCTGGAGCCGCTGGTCGGGCGCGACAACCTGCGCGCCACCGTCACCGCCGACATCGACTTCACGCTCAGCGAGGCCACCTCGGAGGAGTTCTCGCCCAACCAGGGCAAGGACGCCGCGGTGGCGATCCGCAGCCAGCAGCTCAGCGAGAGCAGCGGCGGCGGCGCCGCGCCGCCCTCGGGCGTGCCTGGCGCGGCGAGCAACCAGCCGCCGGTGCCGGCCACCGCGCCGATGAGCGGCGAAGCCCAGCCGCTGCAGGCGGCGCAGGGCGGCGCCGCCGGCAACAGCCGGCGCGACGCGGTGACCAACTACGAGGTCGACAAGACCGTGCGCGTGACGCGCAACGCCACCGGCGCGATCCGGCGCCTGAACGCCGCGGTGGTGGTCAACCACCGCAGCAGCACCGACACCAAGGGCAAGACCTCGACCACGCCGCTGTCCGGCGACGAGATCGACAAGCTCACCGCGCTGGTGCAGGAGAGCATCGGCTTCAAGCAGGAGCGCGGCGACTCGGTGAAGGTGATCAACGCGCCCTTCAAGGTCGAGAAGGTCGCGCCCGTCGAGCTGCCGCTGTGGAAGCAGCCCGAGATCATCGACATGCTGCGCGCCGCCGCGGTGCCGGCCGGGCTGGCGCTGCTGGGCCTGCTGGTCTTCTTCGGCATGGTGCGCCCGGCGATGAAGGCCGCGCTCGCGCCGCCGCCGGCGCCGGCGCCCGGCGCGCAACTGAGCGCCGTGGTCGACGACGACACCGCCCTGCCCGGCGCCCCGGGCCCGGCCGTCGCGGCGCTGCCCGCGCCCAAGAGCAGCGAACACCTCGACGCCGCGCGCGCGCTGGCGCGGCAGAACCCGGCGGCGGTGGCCCACATCGTGCGCGGCTGGGTCAGCGGCGAAGCGGCCTGAGGGGTTCGGCGCATGAACACCGCGAGCATGGACGATGGCATCGAGAACGCGGCCATCCTGCTGATGTCGATCGGCGAGGAGGAAGCCGCGGAGGTCTTCAAGCACCTCGCGCCCAAGGAGGTGCAGCGCCTGGGCGAGACCATCGCCAGGATGAAGAGCATCCCGCGCGAGCGCGTCGAGGGCGTGCTGGAGAAGTTCGCGACGGTGGCCGGCGAGCAGAGCATGCTCGTGACCGACACCGACGAGTACGTCAAGAGCGTGCTGCGCAAGGCGCTCGGCGAGGACAAGGCCAACCTGCTGATCGACCGCATCCTGCAGGGCTCCGACGTCACCGGCATCGAGAGCCTGAAGTGGATGGACGCCGCCTCGGTCGGCGAGCTGCTGCGCAACGAGCATCCGCAGATCGTCGCGGCGATCCTGGTGCACCTCGACTTCGACCAGGCCGGCTCGGTGCTCAAGACCTTCCCCGAGCGCCAGCGCAACGAGGTGATGGTGCGCATCGCCACGCTCGACGGCATCCAGCCCTCGGCGCTGAAGGATCTCAACGAGGTGATGGGCCGCGTGCTGGCCGGCGGCGACCGTCTCAAGAAGACCTCGCTGGGCGGCATCAAGACGGCCGCCGAGATGATCAACCTGATGGGCTCGAGCGTCGAGACGGCGGTGCTCGACTACATCCGCGAGGTCGACAACGACCTGGCGCAGAAGATCGTGGACAACATGTTCACCTTCGACGACCTGGAGAAGATCGACGACAAGGGCATCCAGTCGCTGCTCAAGGAAGTGCAGACCGAATCGCTGGTGATCGCGCTCAAGGGCGCCACGCCCGAGATGCGCGAGAAGGTGTTCCGGAACATGTCGACGCGCGCCGCCGAGACGCTGCGCGAGGACCTGGAATCGCGCGGCCCGGTGCGCGTCTCCGAGGTCGAGGCCGAGCAGAAGGAGATGCTCAAGATCGTGCGCCGCCTCGCCGACGAGGGCCAGGTCGTGCTCGCCGGCGGCGGCGAGGACGAGTTCCTGTGATGAGCAAGGAGCGCATCCGGCAGGTGCCCCCGCCGCCCGGCGGCGGCAAGGGCGCGCATGCCTACACCCGCTTCATCCCGCGCGAGGAGCTGTCGTCCTTCGCGGCCTGGACGCCCGGCTCGCTGGGCGGCGAGGCCGAGGCCGCCGCCGCGGCGGCGGCCGAGCCGCAGAAAAGCCCGCAGGAACAGCAGCTCGAGGCGCTGCGCGCGGCGCGCCAGGGCGGCTACCACGACGGCTACCGCGACGGCCTGGCCGCGCTGGAGAGCTTCAAGCAGAGCTTCGCGCAGCAGGCCACCGCGCAGATGGGCGCGCTGATGCAGAGCTACGCGGCGCAGATGGACGCCTTGCAGCAGGACATGGCCGGCGCGCTGGTCGACGCCGCGGTGGCGCTGGCGCGCCAGGTGGTGCGCGGCGAGCTGCGCGCGAACGCGCCGCAGGTGACCGCGGTGGCGCAGGAGGCCGTCGAGGCGCTGCTGCTGTCGGCGCGCCACGTCACGCTGCGCGTGCACCCGGACGACCAGCCGCTGGTGGCGCAGGGCGCCGCCGAGATCATCGAGGCGCGCGGCGCGCGCCTGGTGGCCGACGCGGCGGTGGCGCGTGGCGGCTGCGTGGTCGAGTCGGACATCGGCATCATCGACGCGAGCATCGAGTCGCGCTGGCGCCGCGCCGCCGCGGCGCTGGGTTCGGAAGCGGCCTGGGGCGGCGAGGACAGCGCGCCATGATGAATTCGCAGCTCGAAGCGCAGGCGCTCGCGACCACCGAGCGCTGGAACCGCTTCTTGACCGACGTGCGCAACTTCGCCGCCGAGCCGATGCCGCTGGAGAGCGTCGGCCGCCTGGTGCGCGTGGCCGGGCTGGTGCTGGAGGCCACCGGCATCCGGCTGCCGGTCGGCTCGGTGTGCGAGGTGCGCATGGAGGGCAGCCCGCCGGTCACCGCCGAGGTGGTGGGCTTCAACGGCGACCGCGCCTACCTGATGCCCACCGGCGACGTGCACGGCCTGGCCAGCGGCGCGCGCGTGGTGCCGCGCCCGACGCCGGTGGTGCCGCTCAAGCTCGGCGCGCTGCGCCACCCCTGGCGGCGCGGCGAGGACCGCACGCTGCACCTGCCGGTGGGCGACGGGCTGCTCGGCCGCGTGGTCGATTCGCACGGCCATCCGATGGACCGCAAGGGCCCGATCGAGCAAGTGCACAACGAGCCGCTGATCCGCCGCCCGATCAACGCGATGGACCGCGACCCGGTGCGCACGCCGCTGGACACCGGCGTGCGCGCGATCAACACCATGCTGACCGTCGGCCGCGGCCAGCGCATCGGCCTGTTCGCCGGCACCGGCGTCGGCAAATCGGTGCTGCTGGGCATGATGGCGCGCTACACGCGGGCCGACGTGATCGTCGTCGGGCTGATCGGCGAGCGCGGGCGCGAGGTGAAGGAGTTCATCGAGGACATCCTCGGCGAAGAGGGTCTGAAGCGCTCGGTGGTCGTCGCCGCGCCGGCCGACGCGCCGCCGCTGACGCGCATGCAGGGCGCCAACTACGCCACCGCGATCGCCGAGCACTTCCGCGACCGCGGCCTGCACGTGCTGCTGCTGATGGACTCGCTGACGCGCTACGCGATGGCGCAGCGCGAGATCGCGCTGGCGATCGGCGAACCGCCGGCCACCAAGGGCTACCCGCCGAGCTGCTTCGCCAAACTGCCGCAACTGGTGGAGCGCAGCGGCAACGGCGTGGCCGGCGGCGGCTCGATCACCGCCTTCTACACCGTGCTGAGCGAGGGCGACGACACCAACGACCCGATCGCCGACGCGGCGCGCGGCATCCTCGACGGCCACGTCGTGCTGACGCGCGAGCTGGCCGAGAGCGGCCACTACCCGGCCATCGACGTCGAGAAGTCGGTCTCGCGCGTGATGGCCAACGTCGCCGCGCAGCCGCACCTCGACGCGGCGCGCCGGCTGCGCCAGTTGCTGTCGCGGCTGAACAAGGCGCGCGACCTGATCCAGCTCGGCGCCTACGCGCCAGGGCACGACGCCGAGCTCGACACCGCGGTGCGCCTGGGCCCCGCGATGCACGCGCTGCTGCAGCAGGACATGCGCGAGAACGCGCCGCTGGAGGCCAGCGTGCAACAGTTGCGCGCCGTGGTCGGCGGCTGAGGTCGAGAAAACACGATCCGAGAAGACGCCGATGAACGACGACTCCCTGCAACCGCTGTCCGCCCTGCTCTCGCACGCCGAGCGCGAGCGCGACGAGGCGCTCGCGCACCGCCAGCGCATGCAGCAGGCGCTGGACGCGGCGCAGGCGCAGGCCGAGCAACTGCTCGCCTACCGGCGCGACTACGAACAGCGCTGGACGCAGCGCTTCGCCGAACCCGGCCAGGCGCAATTGCTGCACAGCGTGCACGGCTTCGCGCTGCGGCTGACGCAGGCCATCGAGCACCAGGGCCGCGCCGTCGCGCAGGCGGCGCGCCAGCTCGAGCGCGCGCAGGCCACGCTGCAGCAGCAGGAGCTGCGCGTGGCCTCGGTGCTCAAGCTGATCGAACGCCGCGTCGGCGAGATCCGCCGGGCCGGCGCGCGGCGCGAACAGCGCACGCTCGACGAACTGGCCTCGCGCGCGGCCTGGAACCGCCTGGCCGCGGCCACCACGCGCTTCTGAGACTGACACACGCATGGGCATCCCACGAGTCGAGACCGCCAAGGCGCCGAGCCAGGCGCCGGCGCGCAGCGAAGCCGCCGCGAGCGGCGAAGGCGAATTTGCGCAACTGATGGCCTTGCAGGCGCCGCCCGAAGCGCCGCCTTCCGGCCCGGCACCGCCGCGCGGCGACGATGCGCGCCAGGCCCGCTCGCGCGAGGCCGCGAAGACCGTGCCGCGCGACGAGACGGCGGCCGAAGCCGACGCCACCGAAGCAGCGCCCGCCGCCGCCGAGCACACCGACGCCAAGCCCGCCGACGACGCCACCACCGACCCCGACCTCGCACAATGGCTGGCGCAATGGCATGGCCAGCCGCCGGCCGACGAGACCGTGGCAGCGCCGCCCGCCGCGACGAAGAAGAGGACTGCGGCCGACACCGCCGGCATCGAGGCCACCGACAAAGCCACGGCCACGCAGCGGCTGCGCGGCGGCGACGAAGCCGCGCGCGAGCGCGGCGCGGCGATCGACGCGCCGGCCCTGCCGGCACGCGACGAGACGGCCGCCGCGACGCCCGAGCCCACACGCGCCGCCGGGCCCGCCGCTTCGGCCGGCACCTTCACGCTGCCGGCCGGCTTCGTACCCGTGAGCCATTCCGCCGCCGCGACGGCGGTAGCCGCGCCCGCGCCGGCGGCGGCCGACGCCAGCGTGCTCGGCGTGCCGGTGCCGGTGCCGCTGGATTCGCCCGAATTCGCCACCGCCTTCGGCGTCGAGATCAGCCTGCTCGCCAAGGGCGGCGTGCAGCGCGCCGAACTGCACCTCAACCCGGCCGAGACCGGCCCGGTGTCGGTGCGCATCGCGCTGGACGGCCAGCAGGCGCGCATCGACTTCGGCGCCCAGGCCGCCGCCACGCGCGCGGCCATCGAGGCGAGCCTGCCCGAGCTGGCCGCCGCGCTGCGCGATGCCGGGCTGACGCTGGCCGGCGGCGGCGTGACGCAGCACATGGGCCAGCACGGCGGCCGGCAAGGCGACGAGCGCCGCGACGCGCCGGCCGACGGCCCGCGCCTCGAAGGCGACGCCGGCACGCCCGCCGCGCCGGCACGCGCGGCCTGGCGCGGCCGCGCCGGCGCCTCCGGCGTCGACTTGTACGCATAGCGCCGGCGCGGCGGCGGACTGACCGGATTTCCCGCCCTTTTCGCCGCATCGCCGCACGCGCCGCTCTCCAGAATGCCTTTCATCGGCCGACCGCAAGGTCGTGCCCGCTCATGAAGGAGAGCCGATGTCCGCCGCTGCCGCTTCCGGCGCCGCCACCACCGCCGCACCGCCCGCCAAGGGCAGGAAGAAGCTGATCATCCTCGTCGCCACCGCGCTGCTGGTCGCCGCCGGCGCGGGCGGCGGAGGGCTCGTCTACATGAAGAAAAAAGCAGCCGAGGCCGCCGCGGCCGAGGCCGACGACGACGACGCGCCGCTGCAGCGCAAGCCGGCACGGCACGCCGCCGCGCAGCCGCCGGCCTTCCTGCCGCTGGAGCCGTTCATCGTCAACCTGGCCGACAAGGAAGTCGACCGCTACGCCCAGATCGGCGTGACGCTCGAACTGGACGACGCCAAGACCGCCGACCAGCTCAAGGCCTACATGCCGGCGATCCGCAACGGCATCCTGATGGTGCTGGCGCACAAGAACTCGGCCGAGCTGCTCGAACGCAAGGGCAAGGAGACGCTGGCCGCCGAGATCATGCGCGAGGCCGTCAAGCCGCTGGGCATCGAGATCGACGGCCCCGAGGCCGACGCCGAGGACGCCGCCGCGGCGCGCGGCAAAAAGAAGACGCGGGCCGAGGCCGAGCTTCCCGTCAAGCACGTGCACTTCTCCAACTTCATCATCCAATAGACATGGTCCCCCCCGTGGCGCCTTCGGCGCTCCCCCCAGGGGGCGCCGCGCAGCGCGAGGCCTGAAATGAATCAGCAGATACTGTCGCAAGACGAGGTCGATGCGCTGCTGCAGGGCATCACCGGCGAGAGCCAGAAGCTCGAGCAGGAGGAGGTGCCCGCCGGCGGCGCGCGCACCTACGACCTGGCGAGCCAGGAGCGCATCGTGCGCGGGCGCATGCCCACGATGGAGATCATCAACGAGCGCTTCGCGCGCAACGTGCGCATCGGGCTGTTCAACTTCATCCGCAAGAGCCCGGAGATCGCGATCGGCGGCATCAAGGTGCAGAAGTACAGCGCCTTCCTGCGCGAGATCGTGGTGCCGACCAACTTCAACATCGTCAGCGTCAAGCCGCTGCGCGGCTCGGGGCTGATCGTGTGCGACCCGACGTTGGTGTTCGCGGTGATCGACGCGCTGTTCGGCGGCGGCGGCAAGTTCCACACCCGCATCGAGGGGCGCGACTTCTCGCCCACCGAGCAGCGCATCATCACGCGCCTGGTCGACGTGATCATCGCCGAGTACGCCAAGGCCTGGCAGGGCATCTACCCGCTGGAGCTGGACTACCAGCGCTCGGAGATGCAGCCGCAGTTCGCCAACATCGCCACGCCGAGCGAGATCGTCGTGGCCACCTCGTTCACGCTGGAGATCGGCGACACCAGCGGCACCATCCACTTCTGCATCCCGTACTCGACGCTGGAGCCGATCCGCGACGTGCTGTACTCGACGATGCAGGGCGACTCCAACGAGCCCGACCGGCGCTGGGTGAACCTGCTGAAGAACCAGATCCAGGCCGCCGAGGTGGAACTGGTGGCCGAGCTGGCGCATGCCGACGCCACCGTCGAGCAGTTGCTCGCCTTCAAGCCCGGCGATTTCATCGAGCTGGACCTGGACAAGAGCATCCAGGCCAAGGTGGTGGGCGTGCCGGTGCTCGACTGCCACTACGGCACCAGCGCCGGCAAGTACGCACTGAAAGTCGAACGCCTGTTGACCGGGTCGAACATGACCTGGCTGGGAGAAAACCATGTCAGCTGAGAGCAGCAACGCCGAGCAGGACGCGATGGCCGCCGAGTGGGCCGCGGCGCTGGCCGAATCGAAGTCGGGCGGCGCGGTCGAGACCGCCAGCGAGGTGCAGCCCGAGCAGGTGGCGCCGGCCTCGTTCACCAACTTCTCGCCGACGACCGCGGCGGGCGCGGGCAACGACATCAACATGATCCTGGACATCCCGGTGCAGCTCACCGTGGAGCTGGGCCGCACGCGCATCCCGATCAAGCACATCCTGCAGCTCGCGCAGGGCTCGGTGGTGGAGCTGGACGCGCTGGCCGGCGAGCCGATGGACGTGCTGGTCAACGGCTACCTGATCGCGCAGGGCGAGGTCGTGGTGGTCAACGACAAGTTCGGCATCCGCCTGACCGACATCGTGACGCCGAGCGAGCGCATGCGGCGGCTGTCGAAAGGCTGAGGCGGTGACCGGCTCCCTGGTGACCTCGCTGCTGTGGTTCGTCGCGATCCTCGCGGCGATTCCGCTGTCGCTGTGGCTGCTCAAGCGCACGCCGGCCGGTGGCGCGGCCGGCGGCAACAACCTGATGAAGAGCGTGGCGGTGCTGCCGCTGTCGGCGAGCCAGCGCATCGTCGCCGTCGAGGTCGGCGCCGGCGAGGCGCGCCGCTGGCTGCTGCTGGGCGTCACGCCGTCGAACATCACCACGCTGCACGAGATGGCGCCCGTCGAAGGCGCGGCGCCGGCCGCAGCGGCCGGCCCGGCCTTCGCCGGCCTGTTGGCGAAGCTGCAAAAGCAAGCGGGCCGAAGCGATGCGAACTAGTCGCCGGCTTCTTCTCGCCGTGACGGCACTATCAGCACTATCGGCGCTTCCCGCGGCGGCTTTGGCGCAAGGCGCCGGCCCCAGCCTGCCGCTGCTGGTGGGCCAGGGCGCCGGCGGCGCGAGCTACTCGGTGCCGGTGCAGACGCTGCTGTTCTTCACCGCCTTGAGCTTCCTGCCGGCGGTGCTGCTGATGATGACCTCGTTCACGCGCATCGTCATCGTGCTCGGCCTGCTGCGCCAGGCGCTGGGCACGCAGGCGGCGCCGCCGAACCAGGTGGTGATCGGCCTGAGCCTGTTCCTGAGCTTCTTCGTGATGGGCCCGACGCTGGACCGCGTCTACGCCGAGGCCTACCAGCCCTACGCCGAGAACAAGATCGCCTTCGACGAGGCGCTCAGGCGCGGCGAGAAGCCGCTGCGCGAGTTCATGCTCAAGCAGACGCGCCAGTCCGACCTGATGCTGTTCTCGCGCCTGGCGAAGATCGACGCGGCGACGCCGGCCGCCGAGGTGCCGTTCAAGGTGCTGGTGCCGTCCTTCGTCACCAGCGAGCTGAAGAGCGCGTTCCAGATCGGCTTCCTGATCTTCATCCCCTTCCTGATCATCGACATGGTGGTGGCCAGCGTGCTGATGAGCCTGGGCATGATGATGATCAGCCCGGTGCTGGTGGCGCTGCCGTTCAAGCTGATGCTGTTCGTGCTGGCCGACGGCTGGAACCTCCTGCTCGGCTCGCTGGCCGCGAGCTTCGCGACATGAACCCGCAGACCGTCTTCACCTTCGGCCAGGAAGGCCTGTACACGCTGCTGATGGTGGCCGCGCCGATGCTGCTGACCGTGCTGGCCGTCGGCCTGCTGGTGAGCATCTTCCAGGCCGCCACGCAGATCAACGAGGCCACGCTGAGCTTCGTGCCCAAGGTGGTGGCCGCCGTCGCGGTGCTGGCCGTCGCCGGGCCGTGGATGCTCGGCACGCTGGTGGACTACCTGCAGCGCACGCTGCAGGCGATCCCGACCGTCGTCGGCTGAGCAACGTGCGCGTCTCTCCGTTCGGGCTGAGCCTGTCGAAGCCCTTTCGCGCTTCTCGATCGCCCTTCGACAAGCTCAGGGCGAACGGGCTCCCTGGAGCCCGGCGATGCTGAGCTTCACCGAGGCGCAGATCCTCGGCTGGATCACGCCGCTGCTGTGGGCCTTCCTGCGCGTGCTGGCGCTGCTGGGCACGATGCCGGTGATCGGCCAGCGCGGCGTGCCGATGCGCGTGCGCGTGGCGCTGGCCTTCCTGATCGCGCTGGCCGCGCAGGCCAGCATGCCGCCGGTGGCGGCCATCCCGCTCGACTCGGCGCTCACGCTGCTCGTCGTGCTGCAGCAGATCGTGATCGGCGTCTCGCTCGGCTTCGCGGTGCGCATCGTGTTCGCGGCGGTGGAGTTCGCCGGCGAGCTGGTCGGCCTGCAGATGGGCCTGAACTTCGCCGGCTTCTTCGACCCCGCCACCGGCAGCCAGGCCACCTCGGTGAGCCGCTTCTTCGGCGTCACGGTGAGCTGGGTGTTCATCGTCGCCGGCGGCCACCTGCTGGTGATCGCCGGCGTGATCCAGAGCCTGCACAGCTTCCCGGTGGGGCCCGAGCCCTTCGCCTTCCTGAAGACGGCTCAGCCGCACCGCTGGGGCGCCGAGGTGTTCGCCACGGGGCTGTGGATCGCGCTGCCGATCGTGGCGATGCTGCTGTTCGTCAACCTGCTGCTGGGTATCGTCACGCGCGTGGCGCACCAGCTCAACGTGTTCGCGGTGGGCTTCCCGATCACGCTGTCGGTCGGGCTGGTGGGCATGCTGCTGACGCTGCCGATGATGGAGGCGCCCTTCACGATGGCGCTGGAGCGCATGCTCCAGCACTTCCAGTAGCGTCAGTCGGCCGCCTCGAGCGGCGGCACGGTGTCCTCGAAGCCCGAGGAGTGGAAGGTGGTGCCCGGCCCGCGGCCGTGCCAGGCGGACGGGCCCTCGTGGCGGCGCTCGCGCCACCAGCTCAGGCCGCGGTCGGCCAGCAGCCAGGCGGCGATGCCTCCGGCGACGACGAAGAAGGCGGTGATCATGGCGCTGTCTTCCCTGCGATTCGTGCCAATGTACGCAGCCGGCGCGGCGGCTTCAATCGGCCACCCCCTTGGATGAGGGCGTGCGCGGCGCCTTCATCGGCAGCAGGTGCTCGCGCGCGGCGGCCGCGACGGCCTCGCCGAGCGTCTTCAGCACCTCGGTCTCCAGGCTCCAGCGCTGCCAGTACAGCGGCACGTCGAGCACGCGCCCGGGCGCGATCTCGACCAGTTCGCCGCGTTGCAGCAGCGGCGCCACCAGCGCCTGCGGGTCCATGCCCCAGCCCAGGCCGTGCAGCGCGGCCTGCACGAAGCCGTGCGTGCTGGGCACGCGGTGCTGCGGCGGGTTCAGGCGCTTGCGGCTGAGCAGGCGCAGGAAGCGCGCCTGCAACTGGTCTTTCTGGTTGAAGACGCAGCACGGCGCGCGCGCCAGCGCCGCGTCGTCGAGCCCGTCCGGGAAGTGGCGCCGCGCGAAGGCGGGGCTGGCCACCGCGAGGTAGCGCATGCGCCCGAGCGGGCTGACGCGGCAGCCCTGCACCGGCGCCGGCTCGGCGCTCACCGCGGCGAGCACGCGGCCCTGGCGCAGCAGTTCGCTGGAGTGGTCCTGGTCTTCGACGTGCAGGTCCAGGCTCACCGCGTGGCGCTCGCGCAGCGCCGCCAGCGCCGGCATGAACCAGGTGGCGAGCGAATCCGCGTTCACGGCGATGGCCAGCGGCAGCGCCGTCGCCGCGTCGCCGCCGAACGGGGCGAGCGCCTGCGCCTCCAGCAACTGCAACTGCTGCGCATGGCGCTGCAGCGCCTGACCGGCCTCGGTGGCCGTGCAGGGCGCGGCGCGCCGCACCAGCACGCGGCCCAGGCGCTCTTCCAGCGCCTTGACGCGCTGGCTCACCGCCGAGGGCGTGAGGTGCAGCGCGCGCGCCGCGGCGTCGAAGCTGCCCTCGCGCAGCACGGCGGCGAAGGCGGCGAGCTGGCGTGAGTCGATACGCATCAGTTTTTCTAATGGAAGTTCAGAAAGTTTAGCTGGATCTTCGACGCGCACCCGGGCAGCATCGCCGACCCATGGCCCCCGTCTTCCTCACCGGCTTCGCCACCTCGGCGGCGCTGATCGTCGCGATCGGCGCGCAGAACGCCTTCGTGCTGCGCCAGGGGCTGGCGCGCACGCACGTGCTACCGGTGGTGCTGGTGTGCGCGCTGTCCGATGCGCTGCTGATCACGCTGGGCACCCTCGGCCTGGGGCGCTGGGTGCAGGAAAGTCCGGCGCTGCTGGCGCTCACGCGCTGGGGCGGCGCCGCCTTCCTGCTGGCCTACGCCGCGCTGGCGGCGCGGCGCGCGTTCTCGCCGCATGCGCTGTCGCTGCAAGGCGGCGCGGTGACGAACCTGCGCGCCGCGCTGGCGGCCTGCCTCGCCTTCACCTACCTGAACCCGCACTGCTGGCTCGACACCGTGGTGCTGCTCGGCTCGATCGCCGCGCAGCGGCCGCCCGGCGAGCGCTTCGCCTTCGGCGCCGGCGCGGCCAGCGCCAGCCTGGTGTGGTTCTTCTCGCTCGGCTACGGCGCGCGGCTGCTCGCGCCGCTGTTCGCCCGGCCGGCCGCCTGGCGCGTGCTGGATGCGGCGATCGCCCTCGTGATGACGGCGATCGCCATCACCCTCGCAAGTTGATCCGGCTTTGCCGGGCGACTTGCGCTCCCCTTGGGGGGCGGGCCGGGCAAGGCCCGGACCTTGGGGCGGTCACCTCGCGACCGTGACCCACTGCACCTCGAGCCAGTTGTCGGGCCGGTGCACGGCATTGACGTTGCTGCGCGCCGCCCACGGCACCACCTGGCGGTGCAGCGGGATCACGTGCACCCGCTCCTTGTATTCGCGCAGCGCCGCCTTCACCAGCGCCTCGCGCTTGGCGGCGTCGGGCTCGACGCTGGACTGCGCGGCCAGCGCGTCGAACTTGTCGTTCTTCACGCCGCCGAAGTTCCAGGCGCCCACGCCGTTGTCGCCGCGGCTGCGCAGCACCGGCGTGAAGGTGGTCTCGGCGTCGGTGATCGAGCCGCCCCAGCCGAGCATGTACATGCTGGTGTCCTGCTTCTCGAGCTTGGGGAAGTAGGTGACGCGCGGCTGCGCGTTGACCTTCACCCTGACCTTCAACTGCGCCCACATGCCGGCCAGCGCGATGCAGATCTCCTCGTCGTTGACGTAGCGGTTGTTCGGGCAGTCGAGCGTGACCTCGAAGCCGTCGCCGTAGCCGGCCTCGGCCATCAGCTTGCGCGCGGCGGCGAGGTCGTAGGGCAGCCGGCCCTCGATCGCGGCGTCGTTGTACGCGCCCAGCGGCGAGGGCGTCAGCCCGCCGGTGGGCACGCTCTGGCCGTTCATCAGCTTGGTCTTGAGCGTCTCGATGTCGACGGCCTGGTACAGCGCGCGGCGCACGCGCGGGTCCTTGAACGGGTTCCTGTCGCCCGGCACACTGCCGTACAGCAGCTTGTCGCGGAACTGGTCCATGCCGATGAAGACGATGCGGTTCTCGGGCCCGTCGATGACCTTCACGCCGGCGGTGTTGCGCAGCCGGGCCACGTCGCGCGGCGCCGGGTCGAGCACGAAGTCGATCTCGCCGGAGACCAGCGCCGCCAGCCGCGTCGCGTCGTTGCCGATCGGCGTGTAGACGATCTCCTGCACGTTGCCCTCGAAGCGGCCCCACCAGTTCGGGTTGCGCTTGTAGACCGTCTTGATGCCGGGCGCGCGGCTGGCCAGCATGTAGGGGCCGGTGCCGTTGGCGTTCAGGGCCGCGAAACTTTCTTCCTTGTTCTTGAAGTCCAGCGGCCGGGTCACCTTGTTCTTCTCGCTCCAGGCGCGGCTCATGATGAACAGCGTCTCGATGTGCTGCAGGAAGATCGGGTTCGGCGCGGCGAGCTGGAACTCGACCGTCAGCTCGTCGACCTTGCGCGGCGTACCGACGGCCGTGGCGTACTGGCTGATGTTGGAGGTCTTCTCGGCCGCGCGCGCGATCGAGAACACCACGTCGTCGGCCGTGAACGGCGTGCCGTCGTGGAACCTGACGTTCGGCCGCAGCTTGAAGCGCCACAGCGTCGGCCCCGCCTGCTGCCACTCGGTGGCCAGCGCGGGCGCGATGCCCAGCCGCTTGTCGCGGTTGACGAGCTTCTCGTAGACCTGCGCATTCATCATGTTGGTCAGGGACTCGTTCTGCGAATGCGGGTCCATCGTCTGCGGATCGCCCTGGCTGGCCCAGCGCAGCGTCTGCGCGTGGGCGAACGAGGCGGCCGCGGCGAGCACGGCGACGGCGATGAGGCGAAGCATGCGGTCCACTCCTTCGGGTCGAGAAGAGGCCGCAGTGTAGGGCGCGCGCTTCTCGCCGCGCTCAGCGCGCCGGGTAGCCCTCGTCGGCCAGCGCCTGCCTGACGGCCTCGGCGCTGCGCGTGGTCTCGATGCGCACCGTGTGCGTGGCGAGGTCGCACTGCACCTGCGCGTTCGCGTCGAGCTTCTGCACCGTGCCGGTGACGCTCTTGACGCAGTGGCCACAGGTCATGTCGGGAAGGGTCAGTTCGATCATCGTGGGCTCCGTCGGGTTGCGGGAATGGCGCGATGATGAACCCTGACATCGTGGCAAGGTCAAGTCAGTCCCTGCTTGACCCTGACATGATGTCAAGGTACAGACTGGACAGCATGAACACCGACACCGCCCTGCCCCCGCCCCTCGAACTGAGCATCGAGGGCATGACCTGCGCGAGCTGCGTGGCGCGCGTCGAGCGCGCGCTCGAGGCCGTGCCCGGCGTGCGCAGCGCCACGGTGAACCTCGCCACCGAGCAGGCGCACGTGGAGCGCGGCGCCGACGAAGCCGGCGCCGCGGCGCTGCTGGCCGCCGTGCACAAGGCCGGCTACGAAGCCAAGCTGCTGCTGCCCGACGCGCCGCCGCCGGCCGCCGCCGCCTCGCACGACGGCTGGAAGGTGGCGCTCGCCGCGGCGCTGTCGCTGCCGCTGGTGCTGCCCATGCTCGGCGAGCTGTTCGGCCGGCACTGGATGCTCTCGCCCTTCGTGCAGTGGCTGCTGGCCACGCCGGTGCAGTTCTGGCTCGGCGCGCGCTTCTACCGCGCCGGCTGGAAGGCGCTGAGGGCCGGCAGCGGCAACATGGACCTGCTGGTGGCGCTGGGCACCAGCGCCGCCTACGGCCTGAGCCTGTGGCTGTGGTGGCAAGACCGCAGCGGCATGCCGCACCTGTATTTCGAATCGGCCGCGGTGGTGATCACGCTGGTGCTGCTGGGCAAGTGGCTGGAGGCGCGCACCAAGCGCCAGACCACCGACGCGATCCGCGCGCTGCACGCGCTGCGCCCCGAGACCGCGCGCGTGCGCCGCGACGGCGTCGACCTCGAGGTGCCGGTGGCGGCACTGGCGGTGGGCGACCTCGTGGTGGTGCGCCCCGGCGAACGCTTCCCGGCCGACGGCACGGTGGAAGAAGGCCGCAGCCACGCCGACGAATCGCTGCTCACCGGCGAGAGCCTGCCGGTGGCCAAGCAGCCCGGCGACCGCATCACCGGCGGCGCGCTGAATGCCGAGGGGCTGCTGCTGGTGCGCACGCAGGCGGTGGGCGCCGAATCGACGCTGGCTCGCATCGTGCGGCTGGTGGAGTCGGCGCAGGCCGGCAAGGCGCCGATCCAGCGCCTGGTCGACCAGATCAGCGCGGTGTTCGTGCCGGTGGTGGTGGGCATCGCGCTGCTCACGCTCGCCGCCTGGGGCCTGGCCACGGGCGACTGGGCGCGCGGCGTGCTCAACGCGGTGGCGGTGCTGGTGATCGCCTGCCCCTGCGCGCTGGGCCTGGCGACGCCGGCGGCCATCATGGTCGGCACCGGCGCGGCGGCGCGGCGCGGCATTTTGATCAAGGACGCGCAGGCGCTCGAACTGGCGCACGCGGTGCGCGTGGTCGCCTTCGACAAGACCGGCACGCTCACCGAAGGCCGGCCGCGCCTGGCGGCGGCCGAGCCCGCGCCGCAGGCGGGCCTGGACCGCGACGGCCTCGTCGCGCTGGCCGCCGCGCTGCAAGCCGGCAGCGAGCACCCGCTGGCCGCCGCCGTGCTGGCCGAGGCGAAGCCCGGCGGGCCGAGCGCGAGCGCGAGCGCGCTGCGCGCCCTGCCCGGCCGCGGCATCGCCGGCACGGTGGACGGGCGCGAGCTGCAGCTCGGCAGCACGCGGCTGGTGGACGAGCTGGGCATCGCGCGCGGCGCGCTGGCCGAACGCGCGCAGGCACTGCAGGCCGAAGGCCGCACCGTCTCGTGGCTGGCCAGCCGCGACGCGAACGGCGCGTGGCAACTGCTGGGCCTGCTCGCCTTCGGCGACACGCTCAAGCCCGGCGCGGCCGAGGCGATCGCCACGCTCAAGCGGCTGGGCATCCGCACGCTGCTGATCAGCGGCGACAACGCCGGCAGCGCCAACGCGGTGGGCCGCGCGCTCGGCATCGACGACGTGCGCGCCGAAGTGCTGCCCGGCGACAAGGCCGCCGTGGTGGCCTCGCTGCGCGACCAGGGCGACGGCCACGCCAAGGTGGCGATGGTGGGCGACGGCATCAACGACGCGCCCGCGCTGGCCGCCGCCGACGTGGGCATGGCGATGGCCGGCGCGCAGGGCGGCACCGACGCCGCGATGCAGGCCGCCGGCATCACGCTGATGCGCGGCGACCCGGCGCTGGTGGCGCAGGCCATCGACATCTCGCGCCGCACGACCGCGAAGATCCGCCAGAACCTGTTCTGGGCCTTCTTCTACAACGTGGTCGGCATTCCGCTGGCGGCGCTCGGGATGCTCAACCCGGTGGTGGCCGGCGCGGCGATGGCGATGTCCAGCGTCAGCGTGCTGACCAACGCGCTGCTGCTCAAGCGCTGGAAGCCGGAGGAACGATGAACATCGGCGAAGCGGCCAGGCAGTCGGCGGTGTCGGCCAAGATGATCCGCCACTACGAATCGCTCGGCCTGCTGCCGGCGGTGCCGCGCAGCGAAGCCGGCTATCGGCAGTACGACGAGGCCACGGTGCACACGCTGCGCTTCATCCGCCGCGCGCGCGACCTCGGCTTCGGCCTGCCCGAGATCGAGACCCTGCTCGGCCTGTGGCGCAACCGCCGGCGCAGCAGCAAGGACGTCAAGCGCATCGCGCTGGCGCACGCCGATGATCTGCAACGCCGCATAGCCGAGATGCGCGCGATGCAGCGCACGCTGCAGCACCTGGCGCATTGCTGCCACGGCGACGAGCGGCCGGACTGCCCGATCCTGGACGATCTGGCGGGGGGACGGGCTGACACGGCCGAGGCTGCAATCGCCGGCAAGCTCCCATCTTGATGAGAATTACTTGCATTTAAGTCCAGGCCCTCGGTAGACTGGGCGCTCAGCCAGCGCTGCAAGTGCGCAAGCCAATAACAGGTGAACGCACTGGAGGGCCCTGTGAAGGGATATCGGTTGCAGCCTCGCATCATCGAGGCACTCCTTCTCTATTTCATGGTCTGTGTTGGAGCATTGCTCCCGGATACCGCTCTGGCTCGATCCAACTCGTGTGAGCTATTCGACCCTCATTGGAGACACCTGTGCGTGGAAGTCCGGGACACGCGCCTGAACGACGATGAGTCGTCCTGGGGACCACAGTGGCCCGGGTATCCGCGGGGGCCTTCTGGCCCCCGGGGGGCGCCCCACGCAGCGCGCCGGACAGCACCGTCAATGCGCCATCCGATCCGTGCGACAAGTCGCCGACGGCGGGCAATCCAGTCATCATTGCCACAGGCGAAAAAGTCCAACCGGAAGAAGACTTCAAGGACTTCACCGACGCAGGGCTGGCTTTCACGAGAACATACCGATCCAGCAGCACATTTTCCGGTCAGTTTGGGTTGGGCTGGTCCTCTTCGCTGGAAGCCCCAAAGCTCAGCCTTCTGAGAGGCCCCTGCCCTCCGACATCTCCGCCCAATTGTGCGAACCCGATGGTGGGGGTGACATTTGCGCTGCCCGATGGAACGCAGAAGTCATACACCCAGCACAACGGCGTCTACCGACCCAACGGCACATCCAGCGACGGCACGACCTGGGGCTATGTGACGAATGCGGGCGGATACATCACCGTCGTCATTGACAACAAAACCTATCGCTACAACACCACATGGACGGGCCTCGTGGGGACGGGCAGGCTCGTCGACGTTCTGCAAGACGGCCAAACCCTCTTCACGTACAACTACAACGCGAATGGAGAGCTCGCCTCCGTCGTGCACCGATCGGGACGCAGTGTCACATTCGGCTGGTCGAGCGGCCGCGTCATCACCGTCACCGATCCAAACAGCCGCGTCTGGAGTTACGCCTACAACGCGACTGGACTGCTCTCGCAGGTGACGCCGCCAGCGGGAACCCCTGGCGCGCGCACCTACCACTACGAGCACAGCGGCGACGCCACCTTGCTGACCGGCATCTCGATCGACGGCGTGCGCTCCACTCGCTATGCCTACGACTCGTCTCGCCGCGTCGTCAGCAGCGGCAAGGACAACGGCGAAGACGTGTCCACTTTCGTCTACGGCAGCAATGTCACAACGGTGACAGATGAGCTTGGCCAACCCACCAGCTACACCTTCCAGGCAGTCACCAGCAGCTTCAAGCGGCTGACAGCCGTGAGCCGCTCGGCCACCAGCACCTGCCCGTCGGCCGCCGCTAGCAAAGTCTATGACGCCAATGGCTTCATCGACTACACACTTGATTGGCGCGGCACCAAAACCGACCTTACCTACAACGCCAACGGCCAGCTCACACAGCGCATCCGTGCATCCTCAACCGGTCAAGCCTTTCGTGAAACCTATGTGTGGGGCGCCGGCTCGCAACTGGCCGAAGCCTATGTCTGGGGTGGCAACGGCAGCGCCTTCCGCAAGACCGCCTATACCTACGACGCCAAGTGGCGCGTCACGGGAATCAGCGTTACCGATCTGCGAACCGGCAAGGTGCGCAGCCAGACGATCGCCTACACCGATCACTCCAACAACGTCCTGGCCTCGAAGACCACGACCGTCAATCTGGGCTCGGCCACTGCGACCACCGTCGTCAACTACGGCTCGTCCGGCTACGTGAGCTCGATCGTCAACGCCGCAGGCCACACGACGACCTTCGGCGATCACAACGGCTACGGCCAGCCACGGATGGTCATCGACCCGAACGGTGTCGTCACGACGCTCGCCTACGATGCGCGCGGCAACGTCATCTCCACCGCCACCGGACTGCCCAACGGCAGCCGCAGCGTCACTTCCACCTACAACGGGTGGAACCTGCCGCTCTCGGTACAGGCCAGCGGCTACGGCGCCGTGGGCTACAACTACAACAGCGCGGGGCGGCTCGTTTCCGTCAGCTTCGCCGGCGAAGCCGTCAGCCTCGGGCTGGACGTTCCGACCCGCAGCACGAGCGTCGCGTCGGCCCGGCATGTGCCGGGCTTGTCCGGCTCCACGCCGGTCGCGACGGCCGGCGGCAGCTTCTATGCCAGCCAGATCAGCGACAGCCTCGGGCGCCTTCTGCAACGGCCCGGAAACAGTGGTCAGTTGCTCACCTATGGCTACGACAACAACGGCAATATCACCAGCGTGAAGAACGCAAGAGGCCACCTCACAACCTACACCTACGACGAGCTTGATCGCATCGCGACGACGTCGACCGGCATCGACGGGGCGACTGTGTACACGTATGACGCCGACGGCAATCTGTGGAAGGTTACCGACCCCCGAGGGCTGGTCACCGAATATAGGTACAACGGCTTCGGAGATGTCACTACACAGATCAGCCCGGACACGGGCACCACGACCTTCGACTACGACGCCGGAGGTCGCCTGGCAAGCGAATCGCGTGCGAACGGCAAGGTGATCGCCTATACCTACGATGCTTTGAACCGCCCGACGTCCAGAACGTCAGGGGGCGTCACGGAAAGCCGCACCTACGATGAGGGCGCCTATGGCAAGGGGCGGTTAACGCGGCTGAACGACGCGACTGGGCAGACCACCTACGCGTACAGCGCAGCCGGAGAACTGATACAGCAGGTCACCAACGTCTACGGCAATACGTTCAGTACGGGCTGGGCCTATGACACGGCCGGACGCCTGGTGTCGATGAGCTACCCCACAGGGCTGAGTCTGAGCTTCGGTTACGACGGCTACGGGCAGCTCAGCGGGGTTTACAGCAATCTCGGCGGCGCCTGGTCCACGCTCGCCGACTCGTTCCTCTACCAACCTGCGGGCGGTTGGCGCTACGCTTGGCGCTTCGGCAACAACCTTCCGCGCCTGATCACACTCGACAGCGACGGTCGGGTCGCGCAACTGACCGGCGGCGGCGCGCAGAACGTGAGCCTCGGCTACAGCAACATAGACAAAATCGACTCGCGCAGCGACGCCTTCTACCCTGATCTGAGCGCTTCTTATGGGTACGACCAGACCGGTCGACTGGGTTGGGTTGCCGGGACTGACGCTCAGGCTTTCGGCTACAACACGAACGGCAACCGCAAATCACACTTTCGCCAAGGCGTGACCTATGGCATCACCCGGGATCCAGGAAGCAATCGCCTGAGCGCATGGACCAGCCCAGGCTTGACGCGCTCGTTCGGCTACGACGCGGCGGGCAACCTGACAACCGAGAGCCGCAGCGACGGCTCGCGCAGCTACGCCTACGACGCCTTCGACCGGCTGACCGGCCTGACGGTCAACGGCAGCTTCACCGGCGACTACCGCAACAACGCGCTGAACCAGCGCGTCTACCGCGGCGTGGCGGGCACCGGCACGGCCTACGGCTACGGGCCGGGCGGCGAACTGCTGTACGAGGTCGGGCCGAACACGACAGCGTATGTGTGGATCGGCGCAGAACTGCTGGGCATCGCGCGCGGCGGGCAGTTCTATGCCAGCCACAACGACCAGATCGGGCGACCGGAGGTGCTGACGAACGCGGCAGGAACAATCGCGTGGCGCGCCGCCAATGCGCCCTTCGACCGCAGCATCGCCGTCGACACCATCGGCGGAATGAACGTCGGCTTCCCAGGTCAGTACTACGACTCCGAGAGCGGGTTATGGCAGAACTGGCATCGGTACTACGACGCGAGCATTGGGCGTTATACGCAGTCGGATCCCATTGGACTCGCGGGCGGGATCAATACCTACGCATATGTGGGCGGGAATCCGATTAGTTATGTAGACCCTGATGGTCAGTTCGCACACATCGTTGTGGGCGGAGTGATCGGTGGAATCTCCGGCTTAATAGGAGCCTTGAACGATCCTTGTGCGACGGGTGGCAGTTTGCTTCAAGGTGCGGCGGTTGGTGCTGCAGTCGGAGCGGCCTCCGCTGCGGTGCCGGTTGGAGGGACGATCTTCGCAGCGGCTGCGCGAAATGCTTTGGCCGGGGGAGCAGGGAACGCGGCAGGTCAACTCGTGAGTGGTGGCTCCTTCAGCGGGAGACAGGTGGTCGCTCAAGGAGTTGTCGGCGGAATCAGCGGTGGCGTAGGCAACCTGACCGCAATGAGCACTGGCATCGGTTTGGCCAGCGTGACCAGCCAAGGTGTCGGCACTACCGCCGCAATTGCCACGAGTGCTGCACTCAACCTTGGGATGCCCTCCAATGCCGGGGGTGTCCGTTCCTCCGGCGGTAGTGGTAGTTGTACCTGCGGCAGGTAGAGGAAGGTAGATGTTGACCTATCTTCTGCTCCATTCGCTGTTCGGTATCGTCGCTGGCGGAACGCTTCGATACTTGCGTCGCCCAGGCGGTGAGACGTCGAAGGGGCGATCGTGGCTTGCGTATGTCATTGGTGGCGGATTGTGCTTGGCATTGGCTGCGGCCATCGGTCGATTCCCTAGTCATGAAACAGTCGAAGAGTCCTGGCGCATATGGGGTGTTGTGCTGCTGGTTGCCGCATTCTTGAGTGTCGGTTTTGTCAAGCGTCGCCCTTGATTGATTGCTCACCAATACCTACGCATATGTGGGCGGGAATCCGGTTAGCTTGATTGACCCGACGGGCGAGTTTGGCATTCCGGGAGCCGTTGCCGGCGGCATCATTGGCGGCATCAGTGGCGGGCTAGGTGCAGCAGCGACCGGCGGGAACGTCTGGCGCGGTGCTTTGCTAGGTGCTGCATCCGGGGTATTCGTAGGTGGAACCGGCGCATGGATTGGCTCATCAATCCTCGGGCAATCGGCATTGCGTGCAGCAACAGGTGCGATTGGCAATGCTCTTGGACAGATGCAGAGCATCGGCGACCCCTGCTTCACGGGGGTGAACGGGGGTGCTATTGCTGGTTCCGCTCTGGGCGGAGCGCTTGGAGGCGTGGTATCCCCTGGTGCATGGGGAACGCAGTTTTCTGGCTCGATGGGAAGTCAAGTGGCACAACGTGCTGCTGCAGGCCTGCCCGGGTCGGGACTCTCTGCTGCGGTGGGCCTAGCCGGCAATCGAATGGGCGCGAGCGAAGCAAAATGTGGATGCGGCAAATGAACCCTGATACTCGTTGGAAAGTGTTTGCGGCCTTGGGCGGCGGGGCTTTCGTTCTTGGTCTCTATGCCGTATGGAAAACTTGGCTCTACTTCAATGCCAGCGCGGATGGGATGGGGGCCGCTGTCTTCGGCTGCGTAGCTCTTTGTTTGTTGCTGGTTGCTGGTTTGCACTGGTACATGGCAGCAGGGTTCAAGGTCGGGAGGCTTGACCTCGTAACGGGCTCGATGTCCGCTGCAACTTTGCAGCAAGGCCATCGCGCCGTTGTAGCAGCGGCAAAGGTCCAGTTCCTTCGGAAGCTCGATGCTGACAATTCGAGCCTCACAGCAAACGACCGGTATGTCTTCTTTGTCTGCAGCTATCGACCTTGGGTGTGCAAAGAGGCCGATTTCCAAGTCGTCTGATGCTACGACTTGGCGACGGGATGACCGGCCTGACGGTCAATGGCAGCTTCACCGGCGACTACCGCAACAACGCGCTGAACCAGCGCGTCTACCGCGGCGTGGCGGGCACCGGCACGGCCTACGGCTACGGGCCGGGCGGCGAACTGCTGTACGAGGTCGGGCCGAACACGACAGCGTATGTGTGGATCGGCGCAGAACTGCTGGGCATCGCGCGCGGCGGGCAGTTCTATGCCAGCCACAACGACCAGATCGGGCGACCGGAGGTGCTGACGAACGCGGCAGGAGCAATCGCGTGGCGCGCCGCCAATGCGCCCTTCGACCGCAGCATCGCCGTCGACACCATCGGCGGAATGAACGTCGGCTTCCCGGGTCAGTACTACGACTCCGAGAGCGGGTTGTGGCAGAACTGGAATCGGTACTACGACGAGAGCACGGGGCGGTACACGCAGCCGGATCCCATCGGGCTGGCCGGAGGGATCAATACCTACGCATATGTGGGTGGGAATCCGATCTCTTTTGCGGATCCTTGGGGGCTATGTAGTTGCATAGCTGTTCTTGGCACCAAGGAGGACTTGATGGCCAAGGACACATGGTGGGGAGGTCAGACACGAGAGGTGTCCGGGACGTATCAATGTACCGACGACGACAAGAAGGAGTCGATCATTAAGAAGGCTACCTCGTCGGAGTGGTGGATGCATCCGATGAAGAATGACAACGGACGAGAAGGCAATCTGATTGGCCAGCAGTACGGAACTGCACAGTTCAATAGCTACACGATGAGCTATTGGTATCCGCAGGCTGGTTACGCTTCGTTTGATCCGCTGCGCAGCTCGCCGCGCTCCCCAGAGTTAGTCAATTGGGCGAAGTCGTGCGGCTGCAAATGACTCGTGCCCCAGGTTGGGCGAAGTTCGGCTTTGCGCTTGCAGTGCTCGCCGTCGTTTGGGTGGTCTATCTCCTTGCTGTATTCGAGTCATACGCAACGGCGGAAATTGAGAACTGCTCGGACCGAAAGCTCTACGAACTGATTCTGAAAGAAAAGGGCGTTCCCATACGCATGCTGACTCCGAGCAGATTTGAGTTCAGGGGCGCCGCAGCCAAGCGAATCGAAGAATTGAAGAGGGCGTACGAAGAGCGCAAGAGAACCACCCCGCCAGCAGAAATGCCGAAATGCCCATAGGCACGGTGCCTGCGGCTGTGGCCGCGCGCGCGACCTCGGCTTCGGCCTGCCCGAGATCGAGACCCTGCTCGGCCTGTGGCGCAACCGCCGGCGCAGCAGCAAGGACGTCAAGCGCATCGCGCTGGCGCACGCCGATGATCTGCAACGCCGCATAGCCGAGATGCGCGCGATGCAGCGCACGCTGCAGCACCTGGCGCATTGCTGCCACGGCGACGAGCGGCCGGACTGCCCGATCCTGGACGATCTGGCGGGGGGACGGGCTGGACCCTAGCCGGGCGGTCGCAGCAGCAACAGTTCCGCTGTCGAGTCTTGCTCGGCCTGAGTCTCACTGGCTAGCAAATGCCACGCGCACGCCCTTCGATCCCAGCGCGGCGGCCAGACCAGCGGGGTCGTCCACGCGACCGATGCGGGTGTACGCGTAGTTCGAGCTGAAGGTCGCATAGAAGACAACCAGGGTATCCGAGCCATAGAGCAGCAAATCCCCATTGCGGATCGTTCCCGGCCGACTGGCGTTCGTGGGCAATGCCTTGGGCAACTGCCCGTACTTCTCATTGCCATTGAGTTCTTCCATGTCCAGCGTCAGCGGCAGCAGTGCCGCGAACGCACGGGCGGCTTCGCTGTCGGCCAGGGTGATGGCGAATCGTTGTTCGCCGACGCTCATCCACATGCGTGACTCTCTGGGATTTTCGAGTGGTGCCCGAGTCTGCGGGACGGTAGCGATGAGAGGACTGCCCAGCGCCGAGGGCTGGCCGGCTTCGCAGGCGCCCGGCACCGGCAAGCTGAGCAGCAGGCTCGTGCCGTGCAGGCCCAGGATTCGGTGGAATTTACCCATGGTCATGGTTCCTTGGATTCAAGCCGTCTTGGCTGCTGCCGACCATGACGCCATGAACGTGAGCAACGCGGCGATCAGCAACAACACCGCACTGGCGGCGAAGGTGCTTTGGTAGCCGCTCGCGTCGAACAACATGCCGCCCACCGTGGAACCCAAGGCGATCGACAACTGGATGACTGCCACCATCAGCCCGCCGCCCGCCTCGGCGCTCATGGGCATGGCCTGAGCGATCCAGTTCCACCAGCCCACGGGCGCTGACGTGCCAAGCAGGCCCCACAGGGCCAGCAGTGCCGCGACGGGTACGGCCCAGGCCCCCACGGGGATCAGGATCAGGGCGACCACGGCCATCAGGATCGGAATCACCACCAGCGTGCCGTAGAGGCAGCGCTTGAGAATCAAGCCAATCAGGGCGGTGCCGATGAATCCCGCGACGCCGATGGCGAGCAGGACGAGCGACAACGTGGCCACGTTGACGCGCGTGACCGTTTCGAGGAACGGGCGCACATACGTGAAAAGCGTGAACTGGCCCATGAAGAACAGACTGCAACCACCCATACCCAGCGCAACAGCTCGATTCCTGAACAGCTTGAACACATTGCCGGAGCCAGGCGCTCGGTCGTCGGCTTTCATGGCTGGCAGGCCGATCCATTGCCAGGCGAACGTGAGCAGCGCGACCGGCACCAAGCACCAGAACGCCCCCCGCCAGCCGATGACGGAACCGAGCCAGGCGCCCAGCGGGGCCGCCACGACGGTGGCCAGCGCATTGCCGCCATTGAAGATCGCCAGGGCCTTCGGCACCGAGCTGGCGGGCACCAGCCGGATCGCCACCGCAACCGACATCGACCAGAAGCCGCCGATGACCACGCCGATGAGCGCGCGGCCGGCCAGGTAGATCGGATAGTTCGGTGCCAGCGCGATGACGGCGCCGGAAATGCCCATCAGCGCGGTCAGCGCCAGCAGCAGCGTCTTGCGGTTCATGCTGCCCGCCAGCGCCGGAATCGACAGGCTGGTCAGCACTGCGAAAGCGCCGGAGATGGCGATGCCTTGACCGGCCAGCCCTTCGGTGACACGGAGGTCGTCCGCAATGGGCGGCAACAGGCTGACGGGCAGGAATTCGGAAGCGATGAGTGTGAACACGCACAGCGTCATCGCAAAGACGCCGCTCCAGTGGGCGGGTTCTGCGCGTGCCTCCTTCGAGGTCGATGTGGCGCCAGTGCAGGTACTGCGGGCTTGATCTGTCATGAAATCCGTTGTTGCTCTGTGCCCGCAGGCTCAAGAGAATGGCCGCGTCAGTCGATCCGGACGGGCGCGGCCATGGATGTGGCGCTGACGTGGTTCAGCTCATCGGATGCTGCGCCACTCAAGCCAGGTGTTGCTTGAAGAACGCCGTCAGCTTGTCGAACGGGATCCTGTCCTTCCGGTCGTACAGGTCAACGTGATTCGCGCCCGGAACGATCACCAGTTCCTTCGGCTCCGCCGCCGCCGCATAGGCGGTTTCGCTGAAGTAGCGCGAGTGCGCCTTCTCGCCGTGAACCAAGAGGATCGGGCGCGGCGAAATCTCCTTGATGTAAGTGAGGATCGGCATGTTCATGAACGACAGCGGCGTGGTGACCGTCCAGGCGTTGCCGGAGTTGACCGCACGCGGGTGGTAGCCGCGCGGCGTGCGGTAGTAGTCGTGGTACTCGACCAAGAACTGCGCCTCGCCGCCGTTCAAGTCGTTGTAGGGCGGCTGGTAGGCAGAGGCACCGCTGTCCGCGTCCTTCCAGCGTTGCCGGCTGAGTTGCTCCAGCGTCTGCGTGCGCTGCGCCAGGGTCACGCTGTCGTTGTAGCCCTTGGACATGACGCGCGTCATGTCGTACATGGTGCTGGCGACAACGGCCTTGACGCGCTTGTCCACCGCCGCAGCATTCAGCGCCATGCCGCCCCAGCCGCAGACGCCGATGATGCCGATCCGTTCACGGTCAACATGGGGTTGCAGACCAAGGCAATCCACCGCAGCGCTGAAATCTTCGGTGTTGATGTCGGGCGAGGCCACGTTGCGCGGCTCGCCACCACTTTCGCCGGTGTAGGAGGCATCGAAAGCCAGCGCTACGAAGCCGCGTTCCGCCATCGTCTGCGCATAGAGACCCGACGACTGCTCCTTCACGGCGCCGAAGGGGCCACCCACGGCAATCGCGGGGAGCTTTCCGCTGGGGTTCTTCGGCTGGTACAGGTCGCCCGCCAAGGTGATGCCGTAGCGGTTCTTGAACGTGACCTTCTTGTGGTCAACCTTGTCGCTCTTGGGAAACGTCTTGTCCCATCGAGTGCTCAGCGTCGCCTGCGACTGTGCAAATGCCGGGCGCATGGCAACCGCCCCGACACCCACGGCGGCCATTCCGGTGGCGGTCATCTTCAGCAAGCTGCGGCGGCCCACGTCAGCCTCATCTTGGAGAACGGCGCAGCCGGCTTCATGGCTCTCGATCACGGTGAATTCCTTTCCTGCTCAACTCGGGAAGGCAGCATGCATGCGCCGCGCGATGAAGCTGCTGGCGGCGCGCAGAACTGCCTTTTTTCATGCCCTGCATCTTCGCGACGGAAGGTGCGCTTGACTAGCTAATGAACAATTAAAGACCATATAAGCCAGACTAATCAGTCTTCGTGAGAAACTGAATTCATCATGGTCAAACGCAACCTCAACGACCTCCTTTACTTCGTCACGGTGGCACGGGAAGGCAGCTTCACCCGCGCGGCGGGGTTGCTGGGCGTCACGCAGTCGGCATTGAGTCAGGCCATCAGCGGGCTGGAGACACGACTGAAGATTCGGCTGCTCACGCGCACGACGCGCAGCGTGGCGACCACGGCGGCGGGCGAGCGGCTCGTGCAAGCCATCGGCCACCGCTTCGACGAAATCGACGCCGAATTGGACGAGTTGACCGAGATGCGCGACAAGCCGGCGGGAACGGTGCGGATCACCTGCGGGGATCATGTGCTGCGAACGACACTGCTGCCCAGGCTGGCGCCCCTGCTGCGCGAGTATCCCGACATCAAGGTGGAGTTCGACGTGAACTACGGCTTCCGCGACATCGTGGCCGACCGTTTCGACGCTGGCGTGCGGCTGGGCGACACCATCGACAAGGACATGATCGCCGTGCCGATCGGCCCGCAGCTACGCATGGCCGTGGTCGCCTCACCCGCCTACTTCGCGGCGCACCCCAAGCCGAAGAACCCGCAGGATCTGATGAAGCACAACTGCATCAACATGCGGATGCAGTCAGGCGGCGGCCTGTACGTCTGGGATTTTCAGAAGCGGGGCCGGCAAGTCAACGTGCGCGTGGATGGGCAGCTTGTTTTCAACACCTCGCCCAACATGGTGGATGCGGCGCTGGCCGGCCTCGGCATCGCATGGCTGCCGGAGGAAGAATTCGCGCCGCACATCGAGCAAGGCCGACTGGTTCGCGTGATGGAGGACTGGTGCACCCCGTTTGCCGGCTACTACCTTTACCACCCCAGCAGGCGGCAACCTTCACCCGCCTTTTCGCTCGTCGTGGATGCTCTGCGCTACACGAAGTCGAGCGGAGAATCCTCGATCCCCCGCTATGAACGCCTCCAGCGTGTGCGAGTCGCGGTTGACGATGATCCGCACCGGCAGGTCCGGCCGCTCGGCTAAGGCCGGCTGGATGTTCATGTTGCCCCGGGTCAGCGAACTACCGGGCTGGAGTCATCGTGGAACAAAAAAGCCGCTGGACCCCAGCGGCTTCTTGCATCGGCGCGCGAACCCTCAGCGGAAGCGCGACTCCGGCACGGTCTTCAGGTCGCCCGGCAGCGAGGCGAGGTAACCCGCCAGCAGCTTCAGCTCGGCGTGGCTGAAGGGCTTGGCCATGCCGGCCATGATCGCGTTGGCGCGGCCCACCTGGCTGTTGTGGTCGGTCTGGTAGGCCCGCAGCGCCACGTAGAGGTAGTCGGCGTACTGGCCCGACAGCTTGGGGTAGCTCGGGTCGATCGGCTTGTTCAGGTTCTCGCCGTGGCACGAGGCGCAGTTGCCCTTGGTCAGCAGCTCGGCCACCTGGGCCGGCGGGGTGGGCGCGGCGGCGGCGGCGTTGGCGGCCGGGCCGCCGTTGGTTTCGTAGAACGCGCCGAGGTCGGCCATGTCCTGCTCGCTCAGCGAGGCGGCGATGCCGCGCATCGTCGGATGCTTGCGCTCGCCCTTCTTGTAGGCGGTCAGCGCCGAGACGATGTACTTGGCGCCCTGGCCCGAGATCATCGGCACCTTGTGGATCTCGGGGAAGCTGGCCTGGTAGCCGGGGATGCCGTGGCAGCCGATGCACATCGCGGCCTTCTTCTCGCCGGCCTGTGCGTCCTGCGCCGATGCGCCGCCCGCGAACGCGGCGGCAGCCAACACGAAGATGGTCGAAAGGGCTTTGTTCATCGTCAATCGGGGCGCATGTTTCGGGGTCAGCGGGCGATTATAGGGGCGCCGATATACTGGCCCGACCGCACTTTCCCGCCCCAAGGCACCGCGCTCATGAAGTTCCAAGGTTCGGAGAACTACGTCGCCACCCAGGACCTGATGCTCGCGGTCAACGCGGCCATCACGCTGAAACGGCCGCTGCTGGTCAAGGGCGAGCCCGGCACCGGCAAGACGATGCTGGCCGAGGAGGTGGCCGCCGCGCTGAAGATGCCGCTGCTGCAATGGCACGTCAAGAGCACCACCAAGGCGCAGCAGGGCCTGTACGAGTACGACGCGGTGAGCCGGCTGCGCGATTCGCAGCTCGGCGACGCGCGCGTCAAGGACATCCACAACTACATCGTCAAGGGCGTGCTGTGGCAGGCCTTCAGCGCCGAGCACCCGGTGGCGCTGCTGATCGACGAGATCGACAAGGCCGACATCGAATTCCCGAACGACCTGCTGCGCGAGCTGGATCGCATGGAGTTCTACGTCTACGAGACGCACGAGATGGTGCGCGCCAGGCACCGCCCGCTGGTGTTCATCACCTCGAACAACGAGAAGGAGCTGCCCGACGCCTTCCTGCGCCGCTGCTTCTTCCACTACATCAAGTTCCCCGACGCCGACACGATGCAGAGCATCGTCGACGTGCACTTCCCCGGGCTGAAGAAGGAGCTGCTCGCCGCGGCGCTGAGGAACTTCTACGAGGTGCGCAACCTGCCCGGGCTGAAGAAGAAGCCCAGCACCTCCGAGCTGCTCGACTGGCTGAAGCTGCTGGTGGCCGAGGACATTCCGCTCGAGGCGCTGCAGAGCAAGGACGACAAGGTCGCCGTGCCGCCGCTGGTGGGCGCGCTGCTGAAGAACGAGCAGGACGTGTCGCTGTTCGAGAAGCTGGTGTTCATGCAGAGGCACAACCGCTGATGCGGCCCGTCGAGCCGGTCACGCTAGAGCGCGCGCCGGTGCGGCTGGTGCCGCTGGACTTGGCGCACGAGGACGGTCTCGCGCGCGCCGCCGCCGACGGCGAGCTGTGGAACCTGCGCTTCACCTCGGTGCCCGAGCCCGGCGCCACGCGCGCCTACATCGAAGCCGCGCTGCGAGGCCGCGAGCAAGGCCACCGCCTCGCCTTCGCGGTGCTCGACAGCGCCAGCGGCGAGGTGATCGGCAGCAGCAGCTACCACGACATCGTGCCGGCGGTCGAGCGGCTGGAGATCGGCTACACCTGGTACGCCGCGAGCCGCCAGCGCAGCGCCGTCAACACGACGGCCAAGCTGCTGCTGATGCAGCACGCCTTCGAGACGCTGGGCGCCAGGCTCGTCGGCTGGCGCACCGACAACTACAACTTCGCGAGCCAGCGCGCCATCGAGCGCCTGGGCGCGCGCAAGGACGGGGTGCTGCGCCACCATGCGCCGCGCCGCGACGGCACGGTGCGCGACACCGTGATGTACAGCCTGGCCGCCGGCGAGTGGCCGGAGGTCAAGGCGCAGCTGCTGTGGCACCTCACGCGGCCGCGCTGAACGATTCCGCGAGGAGGCGGCGATGGCGCGAGCAGACGGCAGGAAGACGACGAGCGTCGACGATCTGTGGAAGTTCGAGCGCCTGGGCGCGCCCGCGCTGTCGCCCGACGGCGCGCAGGCGGTGTGCGCGCTGCAGAGCTGGTCGATGGACGAGAACCGCGGCCAGACCTCGCTGTGGCTGCTGTCCACCTTCGGCGGCGGCCCGCGCCGGCTGACGAGCTGCGGCGAGAAGGACGGCCAGCCGGCCTGGTCGCCGACCGGCGAGCGCATCGCCTTCCTCGCGCGGCGCGAGCAGCAGGGCCACAAGGACGACGGCGCGCAGCTCTACACGATCGCGCCCGACGGCGGCGAGGCGCGCCGCGCCAGCCACTTCGCGCCCGGCATCGAGGCCTTCAAGTGGCTGCCCGACGGGCGGCGCGTCGCCTTCGTCGCCTGGGTCTGGCCCGAGCTGCGCGGCGCCGCGGCGCAGGCGCGGCGCTTCAAGGAATTCAAGGAGCGCAAGGAAAGCGGCTACGCCACCAGCGAGGCGCAGTACCGCTACTGGGACCACCACGTGCCGATGGGCCGCGTGGCGCACCTGCACCTGCTCGACCTCGCCAGCGGCCGCGTGGTCGACCTGTTCGAGGGCACGCCCTACGAACTCTCGCGCGCCGAGCCCGACGCGAACTGCTTCGACGTCTCGCCCGACGGCCGGCGCATCGTCTTCGCCTTCGACCCCGGGCAGGAGAAGCGCATGGACAACTGCCGCGCGCTGGCCGAGGTCGAGCTGCGCACGCGCCGCATCACGGTGCTCGCGCAGGACAAGGGCTGGGACATGGACGCGCCGCGCTACGCCCCCGACGGACGGCGCATCGCCTTCCTCGCCGCGCACCAGGGCCGCAGGCACACCCTGCCCAGCCAGCTCGCGCTGCTGGAGCGCGGCGAGCGCTGGAAGGTGCTCAGCGCCGCCTGGGACCACTCGCTGCACGCCCCGCTGCGCTGGGACGACGACGGGCAGGGCGTGTGCTTCGCCGCCGAGCACGAGGCGCGCAACCACCTGTGGCGCTTCGACCTGCGCTCGCGCGGCGCGACGCGCATCTTCCCCGGCGGCTGGGTGCAGGGCTTCGACGTGGCCGGCGGCGTGGTCGCGGTGACGGCCGACGCGATGGACCACCCGGCGCGGCTGCACGCGCTGCGCGACGGCGAGCCGCCGCGCCGGCTGGAGCGCTTCAACGACGAACTGCTCGCCACGCTGAGGTTCGGCACGCACGAGGACGTGCGCTTCAAGGGCGCCAACGGCGACGCGGTGCAGATGTGGCTGGTGTACCCGCCGGGCTTCGACGCGCGCCGCAAGTACCCGGTGCTGCACAACATCCACGGCGGCCCGCACGCCGCCAGCGGCGACACCTTCCACTACCGCTGGAACAACCATGCGCTGGCCGCGCAGGGCTACGTGGTCGCCTGCGTCAACTACCACGGCTCCAGCGGCTTCGGCCACGCCTTCCTCGACAGCATCACGCACCGCTGGGGCGCGCTGGAGCTGCAGGACATCGAGGCCGCGACGAACTGGCTGCTGAAGAAGCCCTGGGCCGACCGGCGGCGCGTCTTCGCCAGCGGCGGCAGCTACGGCGGCTACCTGGTCGCGTGGATGAACGCGCACGTGAAGCCGGGGCGCTACGGCGCCTACGTCTGCCACGCCGGCTGCTTCGACTGGGTGAGCATGTTCGCCGAGGACGCCTACACCTGGTTCCCGCGCGAACTCGGCGCGAGCTACTGGGACGACATGGCGCGCGTGCACGCGCAGAGCCCGCACGCCTTCGCCGCGAAGATGGCGACGCCGACGCTGGTGATCCACGGCGCGCTCGACTACCGCGTGCCCGACGCCCAGGGCCTGGCCTACTACAACACGCTGAAGGCGCGCGGCGTGGATGCGCGGCTGCTGTGGTTCCCCGACGAGAACCACTGGATCCTCAAGCCGCGCAACTCGAAGCTCTGGTACGCCGAGTTCTTCGCCTGGCTCGCGCGCCACGACCACCCCGCGGCGAAGCGCTGACGCGCGGCCGCGTGTATCCTCGCCGGCAGGACGCCGCCCCGCCATGCTGATCAACTTCTTCTACGCGCTGCGCGCCGCCAAGCTCAAGGTCTCGATCAAGGAGTTCCTGGCGCTGCTCGAAGGCCTGAAGCAAGGCGTGATCGACAACTCGGTCGACCAGTTCTACTACTTCGCGCGCACCGCGCTGGTGAAGGACGAGGCGCAGTTCGACAAGTTCGACCGCGCCTTCGCCGCCTACTTCAAGGGCGTGGAGCTGCTCACCGACTTCACGAAGGACGTGCCGCTCGAGTGGCTGCGCAAGCACCTCGAGCTGGAACTGACGCCCGAGGAGAAGGCGGCCATCGAGAAGATGGGCTGGGACGAGCTGATGCAGACGCTGAAGAAGCGCTTCGAGGAGCAGAAGGAGCGCCACGAGGGCGGCAACCGCATGATAGGCACCGGCGGCACCAGCCCCTTCGGCGCCTACGGCTACAACCCGCAGGGCATCCGCATCGGGCAGGACAAGGGCCGCAACCGCTCGGCGGTGAAGGTGTGGGACCAGCGCCAGTACAAGGACTACGACGACACGCTGGAGCTGGGCACGCGCAACATCAAGGTGGCGCTGCGCCGGCTGCGCCGCTTCGCGCGCGAGGGCGCGCAGGAGGAGCTGGACCTCGACGACACCATCCGCAGCACCGCCGCCAACGCCGGCTGGCTCGACATCAAGATGGTGCCCGAGCGCCACAACAAGGTGAAGGTGCTGCTGCTGATGGACGTGGGCGGCACGATGGACGAGCACATCCACCGCGTCGAGGAGCTGTTCAGCGCCGCCAAGAGCGAGTTCAAGCACCTGGAGTTCTATTACTTCCACAACTGCGTCTACGACTTCGTGTGGAAGAACAACCGGCGCCGCTACAGCGAGAAGTTCCCGACCTGGGACGTGATCCGCAAGTACAACAAGGACTACAAGCTGATCTTCGTCGGCGACGCGACGATGAGCCCCTACGAGATCCTGCAGCCCGGCGGCAGCGTCGAATACAACAACGAGGAGCCGGGCGCCGAGTGGCTGCAGCGGCTGACCCAGGCCTTCCCGAAGTTCGCCTGGATCAACCCCGAACCGCAGGGCGTGTGGGGCTACCGCCAGAGCATCGCCGTCGTGCAGCAGCTCATGAACCAGCGCATGTTCCCGCTCACCTTGCAGGGGCTGGAGTCGGCGATGCGCATGCTGAGCAAATGACCCGCGCCGCGGCGGCGCTCGCCCTGGCGCTGCTGCTGTCGGGCTGCGCGGCGCTCGAGGGCGCGCGCGACGAGCCCGCGAAGGACTCGGCCGGCGCCGCCGCCCCGGCCCGCGCCGCCTACCGCCTCGAGGTGATCGCGCCCGACGCGCTGAAGGCGCTGCTGGGCGAGTACCTCGACCTGGCGCGCTTCCAGAACGCACCCGACACCGAGGCCATCGACGCCAGCGAGCTGACGCGCCTGACCGCCGCCGCGCCGGCGCAGGCGCGCGCGCTGCTCGAGACCGAGGGCTACTTCGCGGCGCAGGTGCAGGCCGTGCGGCGCGTGGACGACGACGGCGTGCCGGTGGTCGAGATCCGCGTCGAGCCCGGGCCCCGCAGCGTCGTCGAGCGTGTCGACTTCGCGGTCGAGGGCGAGCTGAAAACGCTCGCCGAGCAGCCCGGCTCCGAGGCCGCCGCGCTGCTCGCCTCGCTGCGGCGCGGCTGGCCGCTGCAGCCGGGCGAGGCGTTCCGCCAGCCGGCCTGGTCGTCGGCCAAGACCGCCACGCTGGCGCGCGCGCGCGCCGAGGGCTACCCGGCGGCGTCGTGGAAGGACACCGAGGCGCGCGTCGATGCCGAGCGCCACCAGGTGGCGCTGGCCGTGACGCTGGACAGCGCGGCGCTGTACCACCTCGGCGCGTTGCGCATCGAGGGGCTGGAGCGCTACGACGAGAGCGCGGTGCGGCGCCTGGCCACCTTCTCCGCCGGCCAGCCCTACAGCGAGAAGCTGCTGCTCGACTACCAGGAGCGCATCGTCAAGCTCGGGCTGTTCGACAGCGCCACCGTCGAACTCGACGCCGACCTGTCCGACCCGGCCGCGGCCGCCGCCGCGCCGGTGCGCGTGCGCGTGCACGAGCTGACGCTGCAGCAGGCGACGGTGGGCGTGGGCGTCAGCGCCAACACCGGCCCGCGCGTGACGCTGGAGCACCGCCACCGCCGGCCCTTCGGGCTGAACTGGGTGGCGACCAACAAGTTCGAGATCGGCTCGACGCTCAAGTCGTGGACCGGCGAGCTGATCTCGCATCCGCTCGACGACCTGTACCGCAACCTCGTCGCCGGCCACGCCGAGCGGCTGAGCACCGGCGACGAGGTGCGCACCGCGTGGACGGGGCGGATCGGCCGCACGCAGGACTCGCAGCGCATCGAGCGCACCTACTTCCTGGAGCTGACGCACGCGCGCGTCGACAACCCGGCCGGCCGCACGCGCAGCGAGGCGGTGACGGCCAACTACCACTGGATCTACCGCGATCTCGACAGCATCCTGCTGCCCACCGACGGCTACACGCTGTCGCTGCAATCGGCGATCGGGCGCTCGCGCAACTCGACGCTGGACAACGGCCCCTTCGGGCGCGGCTACGGCCGCCTCACACTGTACCGGCCGCTGGGCAGCGCCTGGTACGGCAGCCTGCGCCTCGAGGCCGGGCAGATCTTCGCGGCCGACCGCGTGGGCGTGCCCGACACGCTGATGTTCCGCGCCGGCGGCGACGACTCGGTGCGCGGCTACGCCTACCGCACGCTGGGCCCGCTGGTCGACGGCGAGGTCAGCTCGGGCCGCATGCTGTTCACCGGCAGCGCCGAGATCGCCCGGCCGGTCTCGGCCAGCATGCCCTCGCTGTGGTGGGCGGCGTTCGTCGACGCCGGCAACGCCGCCAACCGCTGGAACGCGCTGACGCCGGCCTGGGGCTACGGCCTGGGCCTGCGCTGGCGCAGCCCGGTCGGGCCGCTGCGCGTCGACCTCGCCTACGGCGAGGAAGTCAAGCGCGTTCGCATGCACCTGAGCGTCGGCATCGCGTTCTGATGGCCCCCCCCCGCAGCGCCTCCGGCACTCCCCCCCAGGGGGGCGCCACCAGCGGACCGGCAAAGCCGGCTCCGCGGCGGCGGCTGGGCGCACGGCGCCTGGTCGCCTGGGGCCTGGTGCCGATCGCCGCGCTCGCGGCGCTGCTGGCGGCGGCGCTGTGGATGCTGCGCACCGAGGCCGGCAGCGCCTGGGCGCTGGCGCGCGTGCCGGGGCTGCGCGCCGAGGGCGTGGCCGGCGCGCTGCTCGGCGAGCTGCGCATGCAGCGCCTGACCATCGCGCTGCCGCGCGGCGGCTCGGTGCTGGCCGAGGGCGCCGGCTGGAGCGGGCTGGAACTCGACCTCGCCTGGGGCGAACGCCCGCGCCTGCGCATCGCGCGGCTGGCGGCCGACCGCATCACGGTGACGCCCGGCGCGCCGGACCCATCGCCCGCGCAGGCGCCGACCTCGCTGGCGCTGCCGTTCGCGCTGGACATCGCCGCGATCGAGGTCGGCACGCTGGCCGCCGCGCCGCTGGGCGAGACGCCGCTGACGCAGTTGCGCGCCGCGCTGCACCTGGGCGCGGACGACGGCGCGCGGCACCGCGTGGAGGGCCTGTCGGCCCGCTACGGCCGGCTGCGCGGCCAGGGCGGGCTCTCGCTCGGCACCGCCGCGCCGCTGCCGCTGGACGCCACGCTCGCGTTGACGCAGGAAGGCGCCATCGCCAACGCGCAGTGGTCGGCCCGCGCCACGCTGGCCGGCGCGCTGGCGCAGCCGCGCCTGCAAGCCACGCTGCGTGCCGAGCCGGCCGGCGCCCCCGGCGCGCCGCCGCGGCCGGCGCAGACGCTGGACCTGGACGCCACGCTGCACCCCTTCGAACCCTGGCCGCTGGGCGAGCTGCGCGCACGCGCCCAGAGTCTGGACCTGTCGGCCCTGCATGCCGCCGCGCCAGCCACTGCCCTGAGCGGCGAAGCCACCGCGCGCACGCGCGCCGCCGACCAGCCGGCCGAGCTGAGCGCCACGCTCGACAACGCCACGCCGGGCCTGTGGAACGAAGGCCGCCTGCCGCTGCGCCGCCTGACGCTGGACGCCCGCGCGCGGCCCGACGACCCCGGCACGCTGGAACTGCGCGCGCTGGACGCCGAACTGGGCAACGCCAGACAGCCCGCCGGGCGCCTGCAAGGCCACGGCCGCTGGGCGCCGGACGGCTGGACGCTCGCCGCCACGCTGGCCGCGCTGCAACCCGACCGGCTCGACGCGCGCGCGCCGGCGATGCGGCTGTCGGGCCCGCTCACGCTGGCCGGCAGCGCGCCGGCCGAGGCGGCGCAGCGGATCTCGGCGCGCGCCGAGCTGAGCGGCTCGGTGCGCGAGCGCGGCGGCGAGCGCCCCGCCAGGGCGCAGTTCGACGCCGAATGGCAGCGCGACAAGGGCGCCGACCGCATCGAACTGCGCAGCGCCGAAGCCGCCAGCGGCGGCGCGCTCGCGCGGCTGGCCGGCCACGCCAGCCGCAGCGCGCCCGAGGCCGCGTGGCAGGCGCAGGGCCGCGCCACGCTGGCCGAGTTCGACCCGGCGCTGTGGTGGCGCGGGCGCGAGGATTCGCCGTGGCGGCGCGGGCCGCACCGGCTCAACGGCAGCGCCGAGTTCGATCTGACGCTGCCGCGCGCCAATGCGGCCGGCGCGGCCGGCGCCGCGCTCGACCGCCTCGCCGCGCTGCGCGGCCGCGCCGCGCTCGACATCGCCGACAGCCGGCTGGCCGGCGTGCCGCTGCACGGCCGCATCGAGCTGCAAGGCGACGGCACGGCGCTGCGCGGCAGCGCGCAGGCCGAACTCGACGGCAACAAGCTCGACGCGCAAGGCCGCCTCGCCGCCATGGGCCACGGCGCCGACGACCGCTGGACGCTGACGCTGGACGCCCCCGCGCTGGCGCGCCTGACCCCGCTGGCCAGGCTGGCGGGCGGCGACGCCACCGAACTGGCCGGCACGCTCAACGCACGCGCCGAGGCCAGTGGCCGCTGGCCGGCGCTGACCACGCGCGGCGAGGCGAACGCCGCCTCGCTGCGCGCCGGCGACCTGCAGGTGCGCAGCGCCACGGCGCGCTGGCAGGCCGGCACGGCGCTGGACGCGCCGGTCGACGCCGAGGCCGAGCTGGCCGGGCTCGCGCTCGGCGCGGCGCGCTTCGAGTCGGCCCGGCTGCGCGCCCAGGGCAGCGGCCGCGAACACCGCCTCGAACTGGCCGCCAGCACCAGCGCGCGCCCGCCAGCCTGGGCCGACGCCTTGCAGCCCGGCGCGGCGGCGGGCGACGGCACGACGCCGACGCGCATGCGCCTGCTCGCCCAGGGCGGCTTCGTCGGCGGCGCGGCCGGCGCCGTAGCCGGCTGGCGTGGCGCCGTGCAGCAGGTCGACGCGCGTCCGGACGGCTCGAGCGCCGCCTGGCTGGCCGCGCGCGACGTGGCGCTCGAAGTGCTGGGCCTGGACGCCGGCCCGGCGCGGCTGCTGCTGCAGCCCGGCCGCGCCGAGGTGTTCGGCGCCGCGCTGCGCTGGAGCCGCGTCGCCTGGGCCGCGGCGCAGCCCGGCGCGGCCGCGCAGATCGACGCGCAGGCCGAGCTGGAGCCGCTGGCCGTGGCGCCGCTTCTGCAGCGCCTGCAACCCGAGTTCGGCTGGGGCGGCGACCTGCGCCTGCGCGGCCACCTCGTGCTGCGCAGCGCGCCGAGTTTCAAGGCCGACATCGTGGTCGAGCGCGAGCGCGGCGACCTGACGGTGACCGACGAAACCGGCACGCAGTCGCTCGGCCTGAGCGACCTGCGCCTCGGCCTGGACGTGGCCGACGGCACCTGGAGCTTCACGCAGGGCCTGGCCGGATCGACGCTGGGCGTGGCGGCCGGCGCCTTCGTCGCGCGCACCTCGCCGCAGGCCACCTGGCCGGCGCCCGACACGCCGGTGTCGGGCGTGCTGGAGCTTCGGGTGGCCAACCTCGGCACCTGGGGCACCTGGGTGCCCGCCGGCTGGCGCCTGGGCGGCGCGCTGCGCGTCTCGGCCGGCATCGGCGGGCGCTTCGGCGCGCCCGAATACACCGGCGAGATGCAGGGCAGCCAGCTCTCGGTGCGCAACTTCCTGCAAGGCGTCAACGTGCGCGAGGGCGAAGTCGCGATCGCGCTGCAAGGCGACCGGGCGCGCATCGAGCGCTTCACCGCGCGCGCCGGCGACGGCTCGCTGAGCCTGAGCGGCGACGCGGTGCTGGGCACGGCGCCGCAGGCGCGGCTGCAATTGCAGGCGCAGCGCTTCCAGTTGCTGGGCCGCGTCGACCGGCGCATCGTCGCCAGCGGCAACGCGCGGATGCAACTCGAGCGCGAGCGGATGGTGCTCGACGGCCGCTTCGACGTCGACGAAGGCCTGATCGACTTCTCGAAGAGCGACGCGCCGACGCTTTCCGACGACGTGGTGGTGGTGCGGCGCCCGGCCGGCAACCCGAACGCCGCCGCGCCGCCGCCGCCGGCCGGCGCCGCGGCGGCCACGCCGCTGCGCCTGCCCAGCCCGGCGCTGGATCTGCGCGTCGACCTCGGCCGCAAGCTGCGCCTGCGCGGCCGCGGCCTGGAAACGGGGCTGGAAGGCGAGTTGAGACTCACTTCGCCGAGCGGCAAGCTGGCCGTGGACGGCACCGTGCGCGCCGTCGAAGGCACGTACGCCGCCTACGGCCAGAAGCTGGAGATCGACCGCGGCAACCTCGTCTTCAACGGCCCGGCCGAGAACCCGCGCCTGGACATCGAGGCGACGCGGCCCAACCTCGACGTGCGCGTCGGCGTGCAGGTCAGCGGCAGCGCGACGAACCCGCGCGTGCGGCTGTTCTCCGAGCCGGAGATGAGCGACATCGACAAGCTCTCGTGGCTGGTGCTCGGCCGCGCCAGCGACGGCCTGGGCCGCGCCGACACCGCGCTGCTGCAACGCGCCGCGCTGGCGCTGCTGGCCGGCGAGAACCCCGGGCCGACCGACGAACTGCTCAAGACCATCGGCCTGGACGAGATCTCGGTGCGGCAAAGCGACGGCGAGCTGCGCGAGACCGTGGTCTCGCTCGGCAAGCAGTTGTCGCGGCGCTGGTACGTCGGCTACGAGCGCAGCCTGAACGCCACCGCCGGCACCTGGCAGCTCATCTACCGCATCGCCCAGCGCTTCACGCTGCGCGCCCAGTCGGGCGAGGACAGCTCGCTGGACGTGATCTGGACCTGGCGCTGGAACTGAGATCCTGGCCGGCCGGAATGCGAGAATCCGCGCCTCTCGCCGTAGCACAAGGGATAGTGCAGCCGCCTCCTAAGCGGCAGATCCAGGTTCGAGTCCTGGCGGCGAGACCAGGATCCCCGACTTCAAGCTAGGGATTCGCCAACGCAGGAATCGTCCGGGCGCCGTACCATGCCGCTGCGGCCGACCCTCTTCCACCATCCGGCCGCAGGGGGCGGTACACCATGGCGCGATTCACGGCGAACAAGCAGCAGCCGGCCAAGCTGGTCTGGCGCATCACGCCCAATGCGCCGCAGGGCGAGTACATCGACCCGCGCCAGGTGGTCGCCGCGCCGGCCCCGGTGGAGGCCAAGACCAAGGTCGACCCGCGCGAGAACGGCTGGCTGGCTTCGTCGCTCGAACTGCTCGGCGGCGTGCGCGTCAGCGAGGCGCCGCTGGACACCCTGCCCGGCGAGTTGATCGAGGAATTCATGAACTCGCGGCGCTGAGCGCGCGCTCCGGCCGCAGCGAGCGCGACAGCAGCAGCACGGGCAGCAGCCCCACCACGACGATCGCCAGCGACGGCAGCGCCGCCTCGCCGAGGCGTTCGTCGCGCGCCAACTGGTAGGCCACCACCGCCAGCGTGTCGCTGTCGAAGGGGCGCAGCACCAGCGTGGCGGGCAGTTCCTTCATCACGTCGACGAACACCAGCAGCAGCGCCGCCAGCGCGGCGCGGCGCAGCAGCGGCGCGTGAAGTTCGGCGAACAGCCGGCGGCGCGAGGCGCCGAGCATGCGCGCCGTCTCGTCGACCGAGGCCGGCACGCGCGCGTAGCCGGCCTCCACCGATTGCAGCGCCACCGCCGAGAAGCGCACCAGGTAGGCGTACATCAGGCCGAACAGCGTGCCGGTGACCAGCGCCGTCGTGCCGCCCTGCGGGAAATGCGCCTGCAGCCAGCCCACCGGCAGCAGGATGCCCACCGCGATCACCGCGCCGGGCACCGCGTAGCCGAGCGAGACCACGCGCGCGGCGCCGCGCAGCACGCGGCTGTCGCGCAGGCGCAGCGCGAAGCCGAGCGCCAGCGCGATCGCGGTGGCCATCAGCGCGGCCAGGCCGGCGAGCTTGAAGCTGGTCCACGACCACTGCGCGAAGCGCGCCAGCGGCAGGCCGAACTCGCTCTGCCCCGCCTCCAGCCACACCAGCCGCAGCAGCACGGCCACCGGCAGCACGAAGCCGAGCAGCACCGGCAGCGCGCAGGCCGCCAGCGCCAGCGCCGCGCGGCCGCCGCGCAGCGTGATCGGCCTCGCCTCGGCGGCATGCTGCGCGCCGCGCCGCGCGGCGGCGAAGCGCAGCCGCTTCTGCGCGCGCTGCTCGATCCACAGCAGCAGCGCCACCAGCGCCAGCAGCAGCGAGGCGAGCTGCGCCGCTGCGTCGCGGTCGAACATCACCAGCCAGGCCTTGTAGATGCCGGTGGTGAAGGTCGACAGGCCGAAGTAGGAGCCGACGCCGTAGTCGGCCAGCGTCTCCATCAGCGCCAGCGCGACGCCGGCGGCCAGCGCCGGCCGCGCCAGCGGCAGCGCCACCTCGCGCACGCGGCGCAGCGTGCCGGCGCCGAGCAGGCGCGCCGCCTCCATCAGCGGCACGGCGCGCTCGCCGAGCGCGGCGCGCGTCAGCAGGTAGACGTAGGGGTACAGGCACAGGATGAACATCGCCGCCGCGCCCCACAGGCTGCGCACGTCGGGCCACAGCGCGCCCTGCGCGCCGCTGGCCTCGCGCAGCCAGCCTTGCAGCGGCCCGCTGTATTGCAGGAAATCGGTGGCGGCGTAGGCCAGCACGTAGGCCGGCATCGCCAGCGGCAGCAGCAGCGCCCACTCGAAGACGCGCCGCAGCGGGAACTCGAACAGCGCCACCAGCGCGGCGGTGGCGCCGCCGACCAGCGCCACGCCCACCGCCACCGCCAGCGCCAGCAGCAGCGAATTGAGCGCGTACTCGGGCAGCACGGTGTCGAACTGGTGGCGCAGCACCGCGAGGCCGGCGGCGTCGAGCGCCAGCCACGACCCCAGCACCCCGAGCACGGGAACGGCGAGCAGCAGGCAGGCGACGGTCAGCAGGCGCGACATGGGCGGGCTCGCGCGGCGCGGGCCGCTGCAAACGATTCTCGCTCTTGGAGGCCGATATCATAGGTCGATGTTTCTCGCGGTCGAGCACGCCAGCGTCGTCTACCCGGGCAGCGGCGCCGCCCGGGCCGCGGTGCGGGACGTCTCGCTGACGCTGCCGCGCGGCGGCATCGGCGTGCTGATCGGCCCCTCGGGCTGCGGCAAGACCTCGCTGCTGCGCGCGGTGGCCGGGCTGGAGCGGCTGGCCGCCGGCCGCATCACGATCGACGGCGAAGTGCTGGCCGACGCCGCTTCCGGCGCGCACGTCGCGCCGGAAGCGCGCCGCGTCGGCATGGTGTTCCAGGACTACGCGCTGTTCCCGCACCTGAGCGTGCAGGCCAACGTCGATTTCGGCATCCGCCACCTGCCCGGCGCCGAGCGGCGCGCTCGCACCGCCGAGGTGCTCGAGCTGGTCGGCCTGGCGCAGGCCGCGCAGCGCGCGCCGCACCAGCTCTCCGGCGGCCAGCAGCAGCGCATCGCGCTGGCGCGCGCGCTGGCGCCCAAGCCGCGCCTGCTGCTGCTCGACGAGCCCTTCTCCAGCCTGGACGTCGAGCTGAGCGAGCGCCTCGCGCTGGAGCTGCGCGCGATCCTGAAGCGCACCGGCACGACGGCGCTGTTCGTGATGCACGACCAGCTCGAAGCCTTCGCGGTCGGCGAGCGGATCGGCGTGATGCACGGCGGCCGGCTCGAGCAGTGGGACGAACCCGCCGCGCTCTACCACCGCCCGGCGACGCGCTTCGTCGCCGACTTCATCCGCCTCGGCCAGCGCGTCGACATCCGCGCCGAGGTCGAGCGCGTGGTGAACGCGGCGCGCGCGGCGGGGTGAGCGCCCAAAGCCGCCCGCCACGTGCAACTTTCCCGGGCGTGCCGGGCTCCAAGCCGGGCCCGAGTTCTATACTGGCCGCACTGGCGCGCGCAAGAGGCACGAGCGGGCGCGAAAGGGTGTTTTGAATGGGTAGCAAATTGAAGGTCGCCGGGTGGTTGGCCGTGGGCGCCGTCGCCGGCGCGCTGACCACGATGCAGTTCCAGGCGATCGCCCGCAGTTCGGTCTCGGCGCTGCCGCTGGAGGAACTGCAGCAGCTCGCCGCGGTGTTCGGCATGGTCAAGAGCGACTACGTCGAGCCGGTCGACGAGAAGAAGCTGATCAACGACGCCATCTCCGGCATGGTCTCCGGGCTGGACCCGCACTCGCAGTTCTTCGACAAGAAGAGCTTCAAGGAATTCCGCGAAGGCACCACCGGCCGCTTCGTCGGCGTGGGCATCGAGATCGGCATGGAAGACGGCCTGGTCAAGGTGGTCTCGCCGATCGAGGGCTCGCCGGCCTTCCGCGCCGGGCTGAAGAGCGGCGACCTGATCACCAAGATCGACGACACCGTCGTCAAGGGCCTGACGATGGACCAGGCCGTCAAGAAGATGCGCGGCGAGCCCAACACCAAGGTGGTGCTCACGGTGTTCCGCAAGGCCGAGAGCCGCAGCTTCCCGGTGACCATCGTGCGCGAGGAGATCCGCGTGCAGAGCGTGCGCGCCAAGATGGTCGAGCCCGGCTACGGCTGGCTGCGCGTCACCCAGTTCCAGGACCGCACCGTCGACGACTTCGCGAAGAAGCTGGAAGACCTCTACAAGCAGGACCCGAACCTGAAGGGCCTGGTGCTCGACCTGCGCAACGACCCGGGCGGCCTGCTCGAAGGCGCGGTGGCGATCTCCTCGGCCTTCCTGCCGGCCGACGTGGTGGTGGTCAGCACCAACGGCCAGATCGCCGACTCCAAGGCCACCTTCAAGGCCGCGCCCGAGTACTACCTGCGCCGCGGCGGCAGCGACCCGCTCAAGCGCCTGCCCGAGGCGGTGAAGAAGGTGCCGATGGTGGTGCTGGTCAACGAAGGCTCGGCCTCGGCCAGCGAGATCGTCGCCGGCGCGCTGCAGGACCACAAGCGCGCCACCATCATGGGCGCGCAGACCTTCGGCAAGGGCTCGGTGCAGACGGTGCGCCAGCTCGGCCCCGACACCGCGCTGAAGATCACCACGGCGCGCTACTACACGCCCAGCGGCGCGTCGATTCAGGCCAAGGGCATCGTGCCCGACGTGATGCTCGACGAAACCGCCGAGGGCAACGTGTTCGCCGCGCTGCGCGTGCGCGAGGCCGACCTGGAAAAGCACATCGCCAGCGGCCAGGGCGCCGAGCAGAAGGACGCCGCCCGCGAGAAGGCGCGCGAGGAAGCGCGCAAGAAGCTCGAGGAAGAGGCCGCGAACAAGGCCGAGATCAAGCCGCTGCCCGAGTTCGGCAGCCCCGAGGACTTCCCGCTCGCCCAGGCGCTCAACCGCCTGAAGGGCAAGCCGGTGCTGGTGAGCAAGACCGCCGTCGAGCGCAAGGCCGAGGCGCAGAGCAACTGAGCCACGCCGACCTCAGCGACGCGCAACTGCTGCGCTACTCGCGCCACATCCTGCTCGACGAGATCGGGGTCGAGGGCCAGGCGCGCCTGCTCGCCGCCCGGGCGCTGGTGGTCGGCGCCGGCGGGCTCGGCTCGCCGGTGGCGCTGTACCTGGGCACGGCCGGCGTCGGCACGATCACGCTGGTCGACGACGACGCGGTCGACCTGACCAACCTGCAACGCCAGATCGCGCACACGCTGGCGCGCGTCGGCCAGGCCAAGGCGGTCTCGGCGGCGCAGGCGGTGGCGGCGATCAACCCGGAGGTGCGCGTGATCGCCTTGCGGGAACGCGCCGGCGCGGCGCGGCTCGACGCGCTGGTGGCCGGCGCCGACGTGGTGCTCGACTGCAGCGACAACTTCGCGACGCGCCAGGCCGTCAACGCCGCCTGCGTGGCGCGGCGCCGGCCGCTGGTGTCGGGCGCGGCGATCGGCTTCGACGCGCAGGTCTCGGTCTACGACGCGCGCGACGCGGCCAACCCCTGCTACGCCTGCCTGTTCCCGCCCGACGCGCCGGTCGAGGAAGCGCGCTGCGCGACCATGGGCGTGTTCGCGCCGCTGGTGGGCATCGTCGGCGCCGTGCAGGCGGCCGAGGCGCTGAAGCTGCTGGCCGGCGTCGGCAGCTCGCTGGCCGGGCGCTTGCAGATGCTGGACGCGCGCACGATGGCCTGGAGCGAGATCCGCGTGCCGCGCGCGCCGGGCTGCCCGGTGTGCGGCGCGCGCGCTCAGGCGCGGTAGCTGCGCGCGAACAGCGCATCCCAGGCCGCCAGCGCGGGCTTGGGCGAGAAGTCGCTCGCCGCCAGGCCGATGCTCGCGAACAGCGGCAGGTTGGGCGGCACGGGCGGCGGCAGGGCGGCCAGGTCGACGTCGGCGAACTGCAGGTGCAGCCAGGCCAGCGCATGCGCCGCATCCAGCAGCTCGGCGTGGCGCGTCACGTAGCGCGCCTGCAGCTCGGGTGACGAGACGATGGCGCCGGCCGACGCGCTGGCCCAGCCGCCTTCGACGACCATCACCGGCAGCGAGCGGCCGGCCACCAGCCGGCTGTAGTAGTCCACCGGCAAGTCCTCGGGCCGGCTCCAGCCCAGGTAGGGATACGACGACAGCCCCAGCACCTGCACGAAAGGAAAGTCGGCGAAGTCGTCGGCGACGCCCGCGAAGCTGCCCGCGCCCGCGAGCCGCCCCCAGGCCAGTTCCACCTGCACGCTGGCCATCAAGGTGGCCGGGCTGCCGGCCTCTCGCAGCGCCGCGGCGGTGTCGTTGGCGGTGCGCACGACGGCGGGGTAGAGCGAGGGCGCCGCCGCGCGGATCAGGTTGCTCTCGGCCACCAGGCCGATGAAGCGCGGCTGCAGCCTGCGATCCACCGCGAGCAGGTAGTCGCGGTACAGCCGCTGCACCGCCGGCTCGGTGATGCTGCGGCCGGCGGCACGCAGTTGCGGCGCTTCGCTCTCGCGCGCCAGGCCGTCGTTCAGGTCGCCCACGAAGATCAACTGCAAGCCCTTGCCGCGCAGGTAGCGCACCAGCTCGACCTTGTCGGCATCGAGAATGGCATCGGGCGTCTGGCCGGCCAGCAGCTTGGTCCACGGCACTTCCTCGTGGATGATCGCGAACTCGGCGCGGCGGCTCCACAGCTCGATGCCCCGGATCACGCTCTCCACCGTGGCACGCGGCGGGTTGGGCGAAAAACCCATGCGCCAGGTGCGCGTCGCGGCGGGCGCCGCCGTACCGCCGCCGCCGCACGCGCCCAGGCATGCCGCCGCCCCCGCCGCCAGCAGCGCGCGGCGTTGCCAGCCCCGTACATCGCCCGTCGTCATGGACAGTCCTTCGGCGCCGCTTGCGATGCGGCGACAAGGGTATTCTCCGCGCCATGGACAAAAAGACGGACCTGACCGCGCGCAACTTCCCGACCGCGGGAGAAGACGCGGAAGCGGCCATCGAGCCCTCGCGCTACGCCGGCGCGGAGAGCGCCTACCGGCTCGCCTTCACCGACACCGAGTTCCTGCTGCGCGAGGAACTGCGCCCGGTGCGCATGCAGCTCGAGCTGCTCAAGCCCGAGATGATCCAGAGCGAGCACGGCATCCGCTCGACCATCGTGATCTTCGGCAGCGCGCGCATCGCCGCGCCCGACGCCGCCCTCGCCCGCCTCGACGCCGCGCGCGCGACGGGCGACGCCGAGGCGATACGGCGCGCCGAGACGGCGGTGACGATGTCGCGCTTCTACGACGAGGCGCGGCGCTTCGCCGCCATCGTCACGCACAAGTCCGCCGAGATGTCCACGCCGGTCTACGTGGTCACCGGCGGCGGCCCCGGCATCATGGAGGCGGGCAACCGCGGCGCGCACGAGGCCGGCGGCAAGAGCATCGGGCTGAACATCGTGCTGCCGCACGAGCAGGCGCCCAACCCGTACATCACGCCGGAGCTGTGTTTCCAGTTCCACTACTTCGCGCTGCGCAAGATGCACTTCGTGATGCGCAGCATCGCGCTGGTGTGCTTCCCCGGCGGCTTCGGCACGCTCGACGAGCTGTTCGAGACGATGACGCTGACGCAGACCGGCAAGTCGCGCAAGCGCCCCATCCTGCTGTTCGGCCGCGAGTTCTGGACGCGCCTGATCGACTTCGACTGGCTGATCGAGACCGGCATGATCAGCCCCGGCGACGTGAACCTGTTCCGCTTCGTCGAAACCGCCGAGGAAGCCTGGGAGGTGCTCGCCGAGCACTACGGCTTCGACCTGCCCGAGACCCTCACGGGCGAGTTCGCCGACGACACCTGAGGAGAGCGCCGATGAATCCGACGAAGCAGGTCAGCCTGATCGGCGCGCCCACCGACATCGGCGCCGGCAGCCGCGGCGCGAGCATGGGCCCGGAGGCGCTGCGCGTCGCGCAGATCGTGCCGGTGCTCGAATCGCACGGGCTCGAGGTGGTCGACCGCGGCAACCTCGCCGGCCCGGCCAACCCCTGGCAGCCGCCGGTGGGCGGCTACCGCCACCTCGACGAGGTGGTGGCCTGGAACCGCGCGGTGCACGAGGCGGTGCACGCCGAGCTGGCGCTCGCCCGCCTGCCCATCCTGCTCGGCGGCGACCACTGCCTGGCGATCGGCTCGATCAGCGCGGTGGCGCGCCACTGCCGCGAGGCCGGCAAGAAGCTGCGCGTGCTGTGGCTGGACGCGCACGCCGACTTCAACACCAGCGCGCTGACGCCCTCGGGCAACATCCACGGCATGCCGGTGGCCTGCCTGTGCGGCCACGGGCCGAAGGAACTGGTCGAGATCGGCGGCGCGACGCCGGCGGTCAACCCGAAGGCGGTGCGCCAGATCGGCATCCGCAGCGTCGACCCGGGCGAGAAGCGCTTCGTGCACCAGGTGGGCCTGGAGGTGTTCGACATGCGCTACATCGACGAGATGGGCATGCGCCACACGATGGAGCTGGCGCTGGCCACGCTGGACGCCAACACGCACCTGCACGTGAGCTTCGACGTCGACTTCCTCGACCCGGAGATCGCGCCGGGCGTCGGCACCACCATCCCCGGCGGGCCGACCTACCGCGAGGCGCAGTTGTGCATGGAGATGATCGCCGACACCGGCCGGCTCGCCAGCCTCGACGTGATGGAGCTGAACCCGGCGCTGGACGTGCGCAACAAGACCGCGCTGCTGGCCGTCGACCTGATCGAGAGCCTGTTCGGCAAGAGCACGCTGATGCGCGAGCGGGACAATTGAAGAAGGAATCCTTCGTCATGATGAATACCAAGGCCTCGCTGATCGCGCTGTCGCTGGCCGGCGCCGCGCTGCTGCCCGCCTGCGGCGGCGGAGGCGGCGACTCGGGCAGCAGCGGCTTCATTCCGCCGACGAACGATTTCGCCGTGCTCGCCGGCTGGCAGAACCTGCTGGCCACGGGCGGCAGTTGGACGGTCACCGGCCGCGCCTCCGATGGCGGCAACTGGGAAGCGACGCTGCAGGCCACGCCGCAGCCCGCGGCGGCCTACCCGCCCACCGGCGCGAGCTACCCGCGCATGCGCATCGTCTCGACGGCCGCGCTCAACGGCGGCACGCCGGCGAGCGGCACGGTGGAGCACTTCCGCGACGCCGACCTCAGGCTCCAGGCGGTGCGCAACACCGGCTCCGTCGAGGTCTGCGCGACGTCGACCACGACGGCGCTGCCGCCGGCCGCCGCCAAGGTCGGCGCGCAAGGCCCGCTGGCGACGCTGAACAACCACGAAGACTGCGCGCCGGGCCGGCCCGCCGTGGGCAGCTCCACGGTGGCCTGGTCGCTGGAGTTCGAGCGCGGCGTCGTGCTGTTGTGCGTCAACAGCGAATCGCGCAATGCCGCGAATCAGTCGATCGGCAGCGAGAAGGATTGTTTCGAGATCCAGCCCGACGGCCGGCTCGGCACGAGGGCGCGCATCACCATCGTGCAGCCCGGCGTGCTCAATCTGACGATGAAGAACTTCTGAGCCGCGCCGGCGCGTCGCAAGGCCCGTGCGCCTTGCGGAACCGACTGGGTTCGAGCGCCCGCGCATCGGCGAACAGCCCGGCGCCGCGCTCGCGCGCCGCCTGTTCCTGCGCCGCATACGGCCCCGGCCGGCCGCGCCAGCGCGCGCTCCAGGCGTGGCCGCTCTCGACCATCCAGGCCGCCACGTCGCTGCCGTCGTCGAGGAACAGGCCGCCCAGCACGCGGCCGTGCACGTCGACGCCGTGCGTGGGCACCGCGACGTGCCGGTGCAGCACCCGCGCCTTCAGCGCCGCCGTCGCCTCGGCGCCGCCGGGCTGGCAGCGCTCGGGCGCGTCGATGCCGACCAGGCGAAGCTTGAGCGGCTTGCGCTGCGGCGGCGCGTCGTCGGGCCGCACCCAGATCGTGTCGCCGTCGCTCACGTGAGTGACGACGCCCGTCATCGAATGAGCCTGCGGCGCCGCCAGCAGCGCCAACGTCAGCGCCAGCGCCGCCCTCATGCCGCGGCGAAGGTGCGCAGCAGCCACCAGACGAACAGGCCGAACAGCAGCGCCCACACGAGCACGACCAGCGCCGCGCCCCACCACAGGCTCGGCAGCTTCTCCGTCGAGGCCTCGGCTTCGCGCAGGCGTGCTTCCCACAGCGGGCGCGGCGTCAGCCGCACCGCCAGCGCCACGCCCAGCGGCAGCAGGATCAGGTCGTCGAGCTGGCCGAGTACCGGAATGAAGTCGGGGATCAGGTCGATCGGGCTCGCGGCGTAGGCGATCACCGCAATCGCCACCCACTTCGCGGCGCGCGGCGTCTCGGGATGCCTGAACAGCTTCCACAGCGCGATCAGGTAAGTGGCCAGCCGCGCCCCGCGCGCCGCGCGCATCCATCGTTGCCAACGCATGCACGGATTGTGACGGATGCCCGCATCGCGGCCCCGCGCTCGCGCCATCCCGTGTCTAGGGGCAGACAGCATGGCCGGCTTGCGCCACCCTTCGCGGCTGCCAAAAACCGCAGGCCGTACACCATTGAAAGAAGACATCCGGGTCGAGCTGACGGCCGCCCCCCCGATCGCCGAACTGGCCGCCCAGTGGACGGAACTCGAGGCCCGTGCCGGCGCGGGCTTCTTCCTGTCCTGGACCTGGATCGGGAGCTGGCTGCGCTCGCTGCCGGCCGGGCTGAAGCCGCGCCTGCTGCGCGCGCAGCGCCACGGCCGCACCGTCGGGCTGGCGCTGCTGGTGCCGGCGGCCGACCGCACGCTGCCGCTGCTCGGCGGCCAGGCGCTGTGGCTGCACGCCACCGGCCGCGACGAGTTCGACCAGATCGCCATCGAGCACAACGGCCTGCTCACCGATGCGGCCGAGCCGGGCGCGCAGGCGGCGATGCTCGCGCACCTGTGCGGGCAGTTGCGGCCCTGGCGCCGCATCACGCTGCCGCACCTGGGCCCGGACGGCGTCGCGCTGCCGCGCCAGTTGCCGGCGCGCACCCTCGGCCGCAGCGTCGAGCAATCGAGCTGGGTGGTCGACCTGGCCGCGGTGCGCGGCGCGCCGTCGGGCTACCTCGGCATGCTCGACGCGAAGACGCGCTACGCGGTGCGCCGCAGCCGCGCCGCCGCCGAGGCGCTGGGCCCCGTCGAGCTGACGGTGGCGGCCACGCTGGCCGACGCGCAGCGCGCGATGGACGACCTGCGCCGCCTGCACGCGCTGCGCTGGAATGCGCGCGGCGGCGGCTCGTCCTTCCTCGCGCCGTTCACGCAGCGCTTCCACGCCGAGCTGCTGCCGGCCGCCTTCGCGCGCGGCGAGATCCAGGTGCTCAGCGTGCACGTCGGCGGCCGGCCGCTCGGCCATCTCTACAGCTTCGTGCGCGACGGTCGCATCAGCTTCTACCAGTCGGGCATCGACTACGAGATGCTCGGGCCCAAGATGTCGCCGGGGCTGCTGGTGCTGGCGCTGGCCATCGAGCACAACGCGGCGCTGGGCCACAGGCACTTCGACCTGCTCGGCGGCGCCGGCCACTACAAGAAGGCGCTGGCCACGCACACCGAGACGCTGCGCACGCTGGTGATCGAGCGCAGCGGCGTGCGCCGCTCGCTCGAAGCGGGCTTGCGCAGCCACGTCGTGCCGCTGCTGCAGCGCGCCAGCGGCGACCCGCTGCACTGGCGCGCCTGGCTGCGCAAGTGGACGATGCGCGCCGCGCTCGCGCTGTCGCTGCCGGTGCTCGCGCTGGTGGTGGACGGTTGCAGCGAATGCTCGGCCGCCCCGGCCGAGGCCACCCAAACCGCATCCACCCCTTAGCCGGCCACGCGCTCCGCCTCGCGCACGATGCGCTCGAGGCGATCGGCCAGTTTCTCGTTCGACAACTTCTCGCGGAAGCGCTCGACCATCAGCGGCAGCGCAAACGGGCTGACCGCCTTCAACTCGACGAAGTCCAGGCGCCGCGCGCGCAGCCGCGCCAGCGTGTGGTCCAGGCGCTCGATGTCCAGCTCCTGGCTGAGCACCTCGGCGCGCGCCTGCGCGAGCAGCAGGTTGCCGGCGTCGTGCTTGCGGAACACCTCGAAGAACAGGCCGCTGGAGGCCTGCAACTGGCGCATGCTCTTGGGCGCGCCCGGGTAGCCGCCGAACACCAGTCCGGAGACGCGCGCGATCTCGCGGAAGCGCCGCTGCGCCAGTTCGCCGGAGTTCAGGCTGGCGAGCACGTCGTCGAGCAGGTGCTCGGCGGCGAACAGGCGCTGGTCGAACAGCGCGTCCAGCGCCACCGGCGCGGCGCCGAGCAGCTCGAAGCCGTGGTCGTTGACGCTCAGGCTGAAGGTGTTGGGCGCGTCGCGCGCCAGCCGCCACGCGAAGAGGCTTGCCAGCCCGAGGTGCACGTAGCGCCCGGCAAACGGGTAGACGAACAGGTGCCAGCCCTCGCGCGAGCGGTACCGCTCGACCAGCAGGGTCTCGGGCGTGGGCAGGTGCGACAGCCGCGCCTGCGTGGCCAGCATGGGCGCGGCGGCGCGCATCTCGGGCTCGCCAGCGCCGGCCTCGTCGGCGAGCAGCTCCACCACCGCGTCGGCCAGCTCGGTCGACAGCGGCATGCGCCCGCCGGCCCAGGCGGGCACGATGCCCTTGTTCTGCGCCGCCGTGCGCACGTAGGCCGTCATCTCGCGCGTGCGCACGAACTCCAGCACGCGGCCGGCGAAGACGAAGCAGTCGCCCGGCCGCAGCCGCGCGATGAAGCTCTCCTCGATGCTGCCGATGGCGCCGCCGCTGAGGTACTTCACCTGCATCGTCGCGTCGCCGACGATGGTGCCCACCTGCAGGCGGTGCCGCTTGGCGATGGCCGGCTCGGTCACGCGGTACAGGCCGTCGACCCGGCGCACGCGGTGGTATTCCGGATAGACCGCCAGGCTCGCGCCGCCCTTCTCGACGAAGTCCAGCGCCCACTGGAACTCGGCGCGCGTCAGCGTGCGGAACGACCAGGCGCTGCGCAGTTCGTCGAACATCGCCTCGGCCTCGAAGCCGCCGCCCAGCGCCACGGTGACCAGGTGCTGCACCAGCACGTCCAGCGGCTTGTCGGGCACCGCGCGGCGCTCGATGCGGCCGGCCCGCGCGGCGCGGCGCGCGGCGGCGGCTTCCACCAGCTCCAGCGTGTTGGTGGGCACGATGGTGATGCGGCTCGGCCGCCCCGGCGCGTGGCCGCTGCGGCCGGCGCGCTGCAGCAGCCGCGCGATGCCCTTGGGCGAGCCGATCTGCAGCACGCGCTCGACCGGCAGGAAATCGACGCCGAGGTCCAGCGACGAGGTCGCCACCACCGCCTTGAGCCGGCCTTCCTTCAGCCCGGCCTCGACCCACTCGCGCACGCTCCTGTCGAGCGAGCCATGGTGCAGCGCCACCACGCCGGCCCAGTCGGGGCGCGCGTCGATCAGCAGCCGGTACCAGATCTCGGCCTGCGAGCGCACGTTGGTGAACACCAGCGTGGTGCCGCTGCGCGCGATCTCCTCGACCACCGGCGCGTGCATCTGCGCGCCGAGGTGGCCGGCCCAGGAGAAGCGCCCCGGGTTGGCGGGCAGCAGCGTGTCGATCACCAGCGTCTTGTCGATGCGGCCGCGCACCAGCGTGGCCGGCCGATCGCCGACCAGCACGCGCATCGCCTCGTCGAGATTGCCCAGCGTGGCCGACAGGCCCCACACCGCGAGCGCCGGGTTCCAGCGCGCCAGCCGCGCCAGCGCGAGCTGCACCTGCACGCCGCGCTTGTTGCCCATCAGCTCGTGCCACTCGTCGACCACCACGGTGTGCACGGCGCCCAGCTCGCGCGCGGCGTGTTCACGCGTCAGCAGCAGGCTGAGCGATTCGGGCGTGGTGACCAGCACGGTCGGCAGGCGGCGGTCCTGCCGGGCGCGCTCGGCGGCGGGCGTGTCGCCGCTGCGCTGGCCGATGCTCCAGGTGGGCGCGAGCGCGGGCAGCGTCTCGGCCAGCGCGCGCGTGGTGTCGGCCGCCAGCGCGCGCATCGGCGTGATCCACAGCACCTGCAAGGGCGGCGCGCCGCGCGCCGGCGCCGGCAGCGCGAGGCCGCGTGCCAGCGCCCCCATCCACACCGCGTGGGTCTTGCCGGCGCCGGTGGTGGCGTGCAACAGGCCGCTGCGGCCCGCGGACAGCGCGGCCCAGACCTCGCGCTGGAAGTCGAACGGCACCCAGCCGCGTTCGGCAAACCATGACTCGGCGGCACGCATCGGCGCGAGTGTGCCGCAGGCGCGCGGCGCCGGTGTCGGGTCAGGCGCTTGCCGCGCTGACGATCCAGCCTTCCAGCGGGTCGATCGCCGCCGGCAGGCCGAAGCCCGGCTCGCGCGCCGCCCAGGCGGCCTGCACGAGGCACAGCACCGCGTCCAGTTCGTCGCCCGACGGGTCGGCGGCCAGCGCGTCGCGCTGCGCGTGCGTCAGGCGCAGGCGCAGGCCGAGGCGGCTGCGGCCCTGCTCCAGCGCGTCGATCAGGTCCTTGCGCGCGATCAGGCGCTCGGGCGTCTGGCGGGCGCGCTCGTCGCTCTTGTACGAGCGCGCGCCGATCAGCTCGCGCGCCAGCAGGCCCGGGTAGGCTTCGAGCGCGACGCGCGCCGCATCGCCGGCGTGCAGCCCCGGCAGGTGCACACCGGCATCGAGCAGCAGCGGCACGCCGGCATGCAGCATGTAGGCCACCGGCGGGTTGACCCACTTCATCGAAGGCGACGAGCCGGCCGGGCCATCGCAGGCGCGGTGCGCGAACTTGGCCCCCGCAGGCCGCGCCGCGCAGAAGGCGGCGAAGGTGGCGCGGATCTCCGCGCGCGACAGCGACGCATAGTGGCGCATCAGCGGCAGCCACTCGCGCGGCCAGCCGAGCGCCTCGACCAGTTCGCGCGGCAGGCCGAAGGGAAAGTCGAACGCGCCCAGCCACGGGCCGGGCGTGCGCAGCCACTGCGCGAAGGACTCGAAGCTCTCGTGCCGGTCGAGCCGCGAGAGGCGCACGCTGCCGCCGTCGCTCGCGCCGAGCGCCACGGTGATCGGCTTGCGCCGCGTGGGCCGGCTGGTGAAGTCCACGCCGGCCATCAGCGGAAAACGCGGCGCCGTCATGCCGTCAACGCCACCACGCCGGCCGCGATCAGCGCCGCGCCGGCGAGACGCCAGCCGCGCTCGCGCTCACCCAGCAGCTGGCCGCCGAGCAGCGCGGCGAACAGCATCGAGAGCTCGCGCGCCGGCGCCACGTGCGACACCGGCGCCAGCCGCATCGCGTAGAGCACCAGCACGTAGGCCACCGGGCCGAACACCGCCACCACCAGCGCATGGCGCCACTGCGAGCGCCACACCTCGCGCATCGCGCGCGGGTCGCGCAGCGCGCCGGTCATCAGCATCGGCACGCGCAGCAGGTTGCCGAGCCAGTCGACCAGGATGGGCGAGATCGCCAGCACCGTCACCGCGTAGCCGTCGATCAGCGTGTAGGCGGCGATGGTCGCGCCGGTCAGCGCGCCGTAGCCGATGCCGGCGCGCACGCGCGCACGCTGCGCCGCATCGTGCGCGCGCGCCCACAGGCCCGGCCCGCCGGCGACCAGGAACACGCCGCCGACCACCAGCGCCACGCCGGCCAGGCCGGCGGGCGTGAGCCGCTCGCCGAGCAGCAGCACCGCGCCGCCGGCGCTGAGCAGCGGCCCGGTGCCGCGCGCCACCGGGTAGACCACCGTCAGGTCGGCGAGCCGGTAGCCGCGCAGCAGCGTGGTGAAGTACAGCACGTGCACCAGCGCGCTGGCCGCCAGCGCCGCCCACTCGCGCCAGCCCCACAGCGGCGCCACGCCCCAGACCGCCCACAGCCCGAGCGGCGCCCAGATCAGGCTGAGTTGCACCGAGACGACCAGCGCGAAGCGCGAGTCGCCGCCGGCGCGCTTGGCGACGATGTTCCACAGCGCATGCAGCAGCGCGGCGGCGAGCACCAGCGCGAGGGCGGACAGGGGCATGGGGCTCCGGCTAGCGTCCCGTGCCCGTCAGCGCCAGCGCGAGCCCGCCGTACTCGCCGTTGTAGGCATCGCGCACCAGCAGCGGCGTCGGCACCGAGATGCCGCTGAGCGTGGGCGCGAACGTCACGCTCAGGTTGCAGCTCGCGCCGACGGCCAGCGTGTCGGGGCAGTCGTGGCTGGCGCTCCAGCCGCTGCCGCTCGGGGCGGTGACGGTGATCGCATCGTCGGCATTGCCGATGTTGCGCACCACGTAGATCAGCGTCTTCGAGCTGCCGCGCGCCACGCTGTCGAAGTTGCCGTCGGCGCCGCCGCTGAAGGCGACGACGCCGGCCGCCGGGCTGAGCGCCGTCACCGCGCTGCCGCCGAGCGCGCGCGCCACCGCGCCGGCGTTGCTGGTCACGCGCAGCTCGCCGGCCAGCGTGCCGGCGGCGGCGGGCTCGTAGTAGACGGAGAGGAAACACTCCTCGCCCTCGTCGAGCCGCGCCGGGCAGGTGTGGCTGAAGCTCAGCCCGTCGCCGGCCAGCGTCGGCGCGACGTTCTCCAGCGGCTTCACGCGCGCCAGGCCGGCATCGCTGTTGCGCAGGCGGAAGTCGAGCCGCTTGCGCGTGCCGAGCAGCGTGGCGCCGAAGTCGCCGCCGGGCGTGCTCACCGCGTCGAGGCGCGGCTTGGGGTCGCGCTCGTCGATCTCGCCGCAGGCGGCCAGCGCGAGCAGCGCGACCATCGAAGCGAGCATCGGCGCGAGCGAAGTGCGGAATGTCGTCGTCATGGCGGCGATGCTACGCCCAGCAGTGCCTCCAGCGTCTGCAGGGTGTCGGCCTCGTGCAGCGGCTTGTCGCTTCGGATGCGCAGCATGCGCGGGAAGCGCACCGCGATGCCGCTTTTGTGGCGAGCGCTGCGCGCGATGCCCTCGAAGCCCAGCTCGAACACCAGCGAAGGCTTGACGCTGCGCACCGGGCCGAACTTCTCGATCGTGCTGCGGCGGATCACGCGGTCGACCTCGGCGAACTCGGCGTCGCTGAGCCCCGAATACGCCTTCGCGAAGGTGACGAGCTGCAATGCGCCGGGCTGCGCCGGCTCGCGCCGCTCGATCGCGTCGAGCACCGCCTGCGCCTCGGCGGCGTCGCGCGGCGCGCGGTTCCACACCGCGAAGCTGTAGTCGGTGTAGACGCTGGCGCGGCGGCCGTGGCCGGCCTGCGCGTAGACCAGCACCGCGTCGACCGACAGCGGCGCGATCTTCCACTTCCACCACGTGCCCTCGCTGCGCGTGCGCCCGCTGCCGTAACGTGCCTCGCGCTGCTTGAGCATCAGGCCCTCGACGCGGCGCTCGCGGGCGCTTTCGCGCGCGGCGGCCAGCGCCGCCCAGGAGTCGGCGGCCACCAGCGGCGAAAGCTGCAAGGGCGTGCCGCGCACGGCGGCTTCGAGCAGCGCGCGGCGCTCGTGCTGCGCGCTCGCGCGACGGTCTTCGCCATCGGCTTCCAGCAGGTCGTAGGCGATGAAGGCCACCGGCGCGTCGGCCAGCACCTTCTTCGTCAGCGTCTTGCGCGCGATGCGCTGCTGCAGCAGTTGGAAGGGCGCCAGCGCGCCGTCCTTCCAGGCGACGATCTCGCCGTCGAGCACGCTGCCGTCGGGCAGACTTCGCGCCGCCTCGGCGATCTCGGGAAAGCGCTCGGTCACCAGTTCTTCGCCGCGCGACCAGATCCAGCACTGCCCGGCGCGCCGCACGATCTGCGCGCGGATGCCGTCGTACTTCCACTCGACCAGCCAGTCCGACACCGGCCCGAGCCGGGCCTCGAACGCCTCCGGCGCGACGTCGAGCGCGTGCGCGAGGAAAAACGGATACGGCTGGCCGGGCGCGGCGCGGCCCGTGCCGGACGCCGCGCTCAGCGCTGCGAAGGCGGCCGCGTCGGGGCGCGCGCCGGCATCGGTGTAGCCCATCATGCGCTGCGCCACCAGCTTGGCGTCGAGCCCGGCGTGCGCCGCCAGCGCACGCTGCACCAGCAGCTTGCTGACGCCGACACGAAAGCCGCCGCCGATCAGCTTGACGAGCAGGAAGCGGCCCGCCGCATCGAGTTCGCCCCACCACTGCGCCAGGCGCTCGGCCTGTTCGGCGGGCGCGGCGCCGCGCAGCGGCAGCAGCCGCTGCTCGACCCATTGCGCGAGGCCCAGATCGCTTTCGTTCGCGGCCGGCGGCAGCACGTGCGCGATGGTCTCGGCGAGGTCGCCGACCGCCTGGTAGCACTCCTCGAACAGCCAGTCGGGAATGCCGGCGCGCTGCGCGGCGAGGCTGCGCAGCAGCGCGCCGGGCACGCCCTGGCGCGGCTTGCCGCCGGCGAGGAAGTAGGTGGCCCAGGCCGCGTCGGCCGGCGCCGCTTCGGCGTAGTAGCGTTGCAGCGCCTGCAGCTTGGCGCCGGTGGCCGGGCTCGCGTCCAGCTCGGCGTACAGGCGCGCGAAGCGCCTCATGATGCGCCCTCCTGCACATCCTCCTGCCCGTACTCGGTGCTGAACGACCCGGCCTGCAGGCCCTGCGCGGCGAGCCAGCGCACCATCACCGCCTCGTAGCCGTGGGTGACGATCACGCGGCTCGCGCCGCTGGCGCCGATCGCCGCCTGCAGGCCCGGCCAGTCGGCGTGGTCGGACAGCACGAAGCCGCGCTCCACGCCCTGCCTGCGGCGCGCGCCGCGCAGTTGCATCCAGCCGCTGGCGAAGGCGTCGGTGGCCGGGCCGAAACGTTTCATCCACGCCGAGCCGGCCGCCGAGGGCGGCGCGACCACCAGCGCGCGCGACAGCACGGCCTTGTCGTCCACCTCGGTGGCCAGGCGCGTGGCCGGCAGCGCGACGCCGGCGGCGCGGTAGGCCTGGTTGACGGCTTCCACCGCGCCGTGCACGAGGATGGGCCCAATTGCCGCATCGACGCCGGCCAGGATGCGCTGCGCCTTGCCGAAGCTGTAGCCGAACAGCACGCTGGCGCGGCCGGCCTCGGCGTTGGCGCGCCACCAGTCGTCGATGGCGGCGAACACCTCGGCTTGCGGCCGCCAGCGGTAGACCGGCAGGCCGAAGGTCGATTCGGTGATGAAGCAGTGGCAGCGCACCGGCTCGAAGGCCGCGCAGGTCGGGTTGTGGTCGCCCGCGCCGCTGACGAAGTAGTCGCCCGAGGCCACCCACACCTGGCCGCGGTGCTCGATGCGCACCTGCGCCGAGCCGAGCACGTGGCCGGCCGGGTGCAGGCTGATGCGCACGCCGCGCTGCTCGACCACTTCGCCGTAAGCGAGTGCCTGCAAGTCGATGCCGCCGAGCCGCGTGCGCAGCACGCCCGCGCCCGGTGCGGCGGCGAGGTAGTGCGCATGGCCGGCGCGCGCGTGGTCGGCATGCGCATGCGTGATCACCGCACGCTCGACCGGGCGCCAGGGGTCGATGAAGAAGTCGCCCGGCGGGCAGTACAGCCCTTCGGGCCGCTGCACCACCAGGTCGGGCTCGGCCATCAGTACCTCTTGCCGGCGATCATGATCATCAGCCGCATGCCGGCGTAGGCGATCCAGTTCGCCGCGCGCGTCAGCAGCGAGCGCCGCGCATGCGCGCCCGGCGCGACGCGCCGGCCCTGCTGGCCGATGGCGTGGCGCAGGTGGGTCATCAGCTCGGCGGCGAAACCGTCGTCGCGCACGAACACGTTGGCCTCGCGCGCCAGCAGCAGGCTGAAAGGGTCGAGGTTGGACGAGCCGACCGTGGCCAGCGCGCCATGCGGCGTGTCCATCACCGCCACTTTGGCGTGCAGGAAGCTGGTCTCGTACTCGATGATCTCGATGCCCGCCGCCAGCATCGGGCCGTACATGGCGTGGCTGGCGTGGAACTGCATGAAGTACTCGTAGCGCCCCTGCAGCAGCAGCGTGATCTTCACGCCGCGCCGCGCCGCGCGTATCAGCGCGCGCTGCAGCGTCACGCCCGGAACGAAGTAGGCGTTGGCGATGACGATCTCGTGGCGCGCCTGCGCGATCGCCAACCGGTACACGCTCTCGATGCGGCGGCGGAAGCGGAAGTTGTCGCGCAGCACCAGCGAGGCGCGCACGCCCGCGCCCATGCGCCGGCTGTACGTCTGCTCCTCGACGCCGGCGTCGGCCACCGCGCGCACCGCCGCCAGCGCGCCCTCGGCGTCCACCTGGCGCAGCTTGCGCGCCGTCTGCAGGCGCCACCACAGGCGCGTCATCGTGTGGTGCACGTCGTCGACCAGCGGGCCGCGCACGCGCACCGCGAAGTCCAGGCGCGGCTCGTCGAGCGCGCCGTGGTTGGGGTCGTGGAAGTCGTCGAGCAGATTGATGCCGCCGCAGAAGGCCAGGCGCCCGTCGACCACGCAAAGCTTGCGGTGCAGGCGCCGCCAGCCGCGCGGCATCAGCAGCCGCCAGCCGCGCGCCGGGTTGAAGACGCGCCAGCGCACGCCGGCGGCGGCCCAGCGCCGCGTCCACTCGGGCGGGATCTCGCCGGTGCCGACGCCGTCGACCACCACCCGGACCGCGACGCCGCGCGCCGCGGCGCGCTCGAGCGCCTCGGCCACCGTCAGCGCCGAACGCGTGAAGTCGAAGATGTAGGTCTCCAGCATCACCTCGCTGCGCGCCGCGTCCATCGCCTCGACCAGCGCCGGGAACAGCGCGGCGCCGCCCTTGAGCAGCGTCAGCTCGTGCTCGGCGCGCGGCACGTCGCCGCCCTTCGCGCGCGCCTTCGCGGCGTTCATTCCGCCACGAACTCCGCGACCAGCGGCAGGTGGTCGGACATGCGCGCCCAGGCGTTGCCGCGCGGCACGCTGGTGGCCACGCAGCGCAGCCCGCGCGTGTAGATGCGGTCGAGCGAGAACACCGGCACGCGCGACGGAAAGGTGTTCAGCCGCGCCGCGGCGGAGCCCTCGACCGTGGCGCGCGCCAGGCCGGCGGCGCGCATCGGCGCGTCGAGCTTCTCGCCCCAGTCGTTGAAGTCGCCGGCCACCACCAGCGTCTCGCGCTGCGGCACGTGCGCCGTGATGAACTCGGCCAGCCGCTCGACCTGGCGCACGCGGCTGGAATGCATCAGCCCGAGGTGCGCCACCACGGCGTGCACGCGCACGCCGTTCCACGTCACCGGCACGTGCAGCAGGCCGCGCTGCTCGAAGCGGTGGTCGCTCACGTCGTGGTGGCCGATGTCGCCGATCGGCCAGCGCGACAGCAGCGCGTTGCCGTGCTCGCCGTGGCGCGTGACGGCGTTGGTGCGGTAGGCCACCTCGTAGCCCTCGGGCGCGAGGAACTCGGCCTGGCCCTCGCGCGGCCAGCCGAACCAGGTGCGGTCGAACTGGCGCGCGTCGCGGTGGTGGAAGCTGCGCACCTCCTGCAGGAACACCAGGTCGGCGTCGAGCGCCTCGATGCCCAGGCCGAGGTTGTGGATCTCCAGCCGCTTGCGCGGCCCGACGCCGCGCACGCCCTTGTGGATGTTGTAGGTGGCCACGCGCAGACCACCGGCCAGGCCGGTGGTGTCGGCCAGCGAGGGATGACGCTTCATGCGGGCAAGCATAGCGTCGCCGGCCGCCGCCTCACATGAAGCGCGGCAAGTGCAGGATGGCCTCGGCGTTGCTGAACGAGAAGCAGGCGTCGGCCGCCTCGCGCCACGGCAGCCAGCGCCAGGCCAGGTGCTCGCGCGGCGACAGCGTCACCGCGATGTCGCGCGGCACGACGAGGCCGAAGACGTGTTCGGTGTTGCGCGTCACGCCCGGCGCGTAGCGGTGCCGCCAGGCCGGGAAGATATCGTAGACATTGCGCAGGTTCCAGTCGACGAGCGCCGCGCGCGGCACGGCCGGCGAGCCGACCACGATGCCGGTCTCCTCGGCCACCTCGCGGATCGCGGTCTGCTCGAAGCGCTCGTCCTCGCGGTCCTTCGAGCCGGTGACGCTCTGCCAGGTGCCCGGCGCGTCGGCGCGCTCGATCAGCAGCACCTCGCGCTCGCGCGTGTGGATCACGACGAGCACGGACTCGGGGATCTTGCAGGGCCGCACGGCGCAGCCCTTCCGATCAACCCGCCGGCGTCGGGTTGCGCAGGCGGATGTGCAGCTCGCGAAGCTGCTTCTCGTCGACCGCGCTCGGCGCGTTGGTCAGCAGGCACTGCGCGCGCTGCGTCTTGGGGAAGGCGATCACGTCGCGCAGGCTCTCGGCGCCGGTCATCAGCATCACGAAGCGGTCCAGGCCGATCGCGATGCCGCCGTGCGGCGGCGCGCCGTATTGCAGCGCGTCGAGCAGGAAGCCGAACTTGGCCTGCGCCTCCTCGGCGTCGATCTTCAGCGCGCGGAACACCTTGCTCTGCACTTCCTCGCGGTGGATACGCACCGAGCCGCCGCCCAGCTCGATGCCGTTGAGCACCACGTCGTAGGCCTTGGCGATGCAGCGGCCGGGGTCGGACTCGAGCCAGTCCTCGTGGCCGTCCTTCGGGCTGGTGAACGGGTGGTGCACCGCGTTCCAGCGCTGCGCCTCGCCGTCGTACTCGAACATCGGGAAGTCGACCACCCACAGCGGCTCCCACTGCCCCTGCACCAGGCCGCGCGCGCGGCCGAACTCGCTGTGGCCGATCTTGATGCGCAGCGCGCCGATGGCGTCGTTGACGACCTTGGCCTTGTCGGCGCCGAAGAAGATCAGGTCGCCGTTGGCCGCGCCGGTGCGCGCGAGGATGTCGGCGACCGCCTTGTCGTGCAGGTTCTTGACGATGGGCGACTGCAAGCCCTCGCGGCCCTTGGCCGTGTCGTTGACCTTGATCCACGCCAGCCCCTTGGCGCCGTAGATCTTGACGAACTCGGTGTAGGCGTCGATCTCGCCGCGGCTCATCTCGCCGCCGCCGGGCACGCGCAGGCCGACGACACGACCGTCGGCGGCGTTCGCCGGGCCGGAGAACACCTTGAAGTCGACGTCGCGCATGCTGTCGGTCAGCTCGGTGAACTCGAGCTTGACGCGCAGGTCGGGCTTGTCCGAGCCGTACAGGCGCATCGCGTCGGCGTACTTCATCACCGGGAAGGCCGGCAGCTCGACGCCGATCGCGTGCTTGAAGGTGCTGCGGATCATGCCCTCGAACATGGTGCGGATCTCCTCCTCGGTGAGGAAGGAGGTCTCGATGTCGATCTGCGTGAACTCGGGCTGGCGGTCGGCGCGCAGGTCCTCGTCGCGGAAGCACTTGACGATCTGGTAGTAGCGGTCGAAGCCGGCCACCATCAGCAACTGCTTGAAGAGCTGCGGGCTCTGCGGCAGCGCGAAGAACATGCCGTCGTGCACGCGGCTGGGCACGAGGTAGTCGCGCGCACCCTCGGGCGTGCTCTTGGTGAGCATCGGCGTCTCGATGTCGATGAAGCCGTTGGCGTCGAGGAACTTGCGCACCTCCATCGCCACGCGGTAGCGCAGCATCAGGTTGCGCTGCATCGGCGGGCGGCGCAGGTCGAGCACGCGGTGCGTCAGGCGCGTGGTCTCGCTGAGGTTGTCGTCGTCGAGCTGGAACGGCGGCGTCACCGAGGCGTTGAGCACCTCGATCTCGTGGCACAGCACCTCGACCTTGCCACTGGTGATGTTGGCGTTGGTGGTGCCGGCCGGGCGCTCGCGCACCTTGCCGGTGATCTTCAGGCAGAACTCGTTGCGGATGTCCTCGGCGACCTCGAACATCTCGGGGCGGTCGGGGTCGCAGACCACCTGCACGAGGCCCTCGCGGTCGCGCAGGTCGACGAAGATCACGCCGCCGTGGTCGCGGCGGCGGTGCGCCCAGCCCATCAGCGTGACGGTCTGGCCGAGCAGGGCCTCGCTGACGAGGCCGCAGTAGGTGGTTCTCATGGTGTTCTCCGGAATGCTGGTGCGAAGGGCGTGCGCGGCGGGGGCGAGGGGTGGCGGCGGGACGCCGCGCGCCACCCCCTCAATTTCGGATCGCGCCGGCCGGCGAGGGCGGCGCCACCACACCCATCGAGATGACGTACTTGAGCGCCTCGTCGACGCTCATCGCGAGTTCGATCACGTCGCGCCGCGGCACCATCAGGAAGAAGCCCGAGGTGGGGTTGGGCGTGGTCGGCACGTAGACGCTGAGGTAGTCGCCCGCCAGATGGTGGGCCGCCTCGCCGCCGGGCTTGCCGGTGACGAAGGCGATGGTCCAGGCGCCCTCGCGCGGGTACTGCACCAGCACGGCTTCGCGAAAGGCGTTGCCGCTGCTGGAGAACAGCGTGTCCGAGACCTGCTTGGTCGAGTTGTAGATCGACTTGACGATCGGGATGCGGTTGAGCAGCCGGCTGCCCTGGCGCAGCCACCACTGGCCGACGATGTTGGTGGCGAAGATGCCGGTCAGCAGCAGCGAGACGATGGTCACCACCAGGCCGAGGCCGGGGATGCGGCGCAGCATCTCCAGCGGCTCGGTGGCCGAGGCCGGCAGCAGCGCCTGCCCGGCGCTGAGGAACCAGCCGAAGATGCCGTCGAGCACGCCCAGCGCCGAGGTCACCACCCAGACGGTGAGCGCGAGCGGCAGCCAGACCAGCAGGCCGGCGATCAGGAATTTCTTCACGTGGGGGGCAGCCGATGTCGGGCGGTCAATGGCAGGCGCACGAGCCGCCGCAGCCGGCGGCCGGCGCGGCGCTGGCCGCGCTGCCGCCGCCGCTGTCGGCGGCCGGGGGCGCGGCCGCCGGCGCATCGCTCTTGGCCTCGGCGGGCTTGGCGGCCGCGCCGCCGCCCTTGAAGTCGGTGGCGTACCAGCCCGAACCCTTGAGCTGGAAGCCGGCCGCGGTGAGCTGCTTCTCGAAGCGCTCGGCGCCGCAGGCCGGGCAGGTGGTCAGCACCGGATCGGAGATCTTCTGCAGCACGTCTTTCGCGTGGCCGCAGGCGGTGCAGCGATAGGCGTAGATCGGCATGGCTAAACCCTTGATTCGGCAAGGAAAACCGTAAATTATACGGCGCCGCCCGACGAAGTCGGCGATGCCGACGAAGAAGAGACTAGGACTTGGCAAGCGGCGCGGGCACCGCAAAGTCCACTTCCTGCTGCCCACCGAATCGCTCCACGATCTTCGCCTCGTAGGCGCGCTCATCGTCGCCGGACGACTCGGCCATTTCAAGCACCCGGCCGATCTGCATGCGCAGCGCACGCGCACCAATCTCGTTGAGGAACTGGAACAGGTATCGCTTTTGCTCCCCGTCCTTGGCCTTGAGCGCGCGCAGCAGCTCCAGCAGCTTGCCATTGCTCTTGGCCAGGGGAAAGTAGATGTGCTTGCGCGTCAGGTGCATGAACTGCCACGGCTTGCCGCGCACCGGGAGCGGAATCTTGTACAGCCGCTGCCAGGCCAGGTACAGCTCGTTCGGGAATTCGGCCTCGTACTTCTTGGCCTCTTCCTGCACGTACACCTTGAAGGCGTGGATGACCTCCTCGATCTCGGGGCGATAGCCGGCCAGGGCATAGACAAGACCCTTGATGCCAGCCTTGGCCGAGGCGCCGTTGATGATGGCCGCCTGCTGGACGACCTTCTCGTATCGCTTGCCGAGCCGGCCTTTTCGGTCGGCATCGGCGATGGCGTTGCAGACCTCGATAAGCAGCGCGGCGTCGTAGCCGTGCAGCGTGGTCGGCGGCTGTTCGGCGCCGCCGCTGCCCCATTGAATCAAGAGGGGTTTTTCGAGTTTCGCGCGAAGGTCGGCGTCGACGGACTCGGCCATCGCGATGCTGGCGATGAATCGTGGCAAGGCGTTGCCTCGAACCGAGAAGCCGAGAACCTTCGCCATGCCGGTCTGGCTGATGACGGCCGTGCGCTGCGCATCGTCCATGACGTAGCAGTCCACGTCCACACCGAAGTCATCCTTGAAATTGCCCTTCCTGATCGCTCGAAGAGGCTTCCCGCCCCACCGCGCCACGGCTCCTTTCCGGGCGCGCTCGGACAACTGGTCTTTTGTCATCTTGGCCGCCACGGCGACGCCACCTTTCGCGCGCCCGCTGATCAGTTTGCTGTCCGTCATTGCAAGCATTCATTCAGTGTCTATTTGCTTGCATTATGAGCAAGCATTACACGGAATGCAAGCATGCGCGCCGCTGCTGCGGCGGCGGCTTTCATCGAGGACCGGCCAGACCGGATCACCCAGCGGGTGCAACCGACCACGCACGGGCACGGCCCTCCCGCCGCCCGCACTTCTAGAATCCGCGCGTCCACCGCCGGCCGCGGGCCGGCGTTTTGCTTCCACCCATCCATCGCACACATCGAGAAGGAGTCCGCTGTGATCGACAGCCCGTTCAAGAGCCTCGTCGCCGCCTGCAGCGCCGTGATCGCGCTGGCCGGCCTCGTTCCGGCCGCGGCGGCGGCCGAGCCGGAGGCCAAGGTCCTGAACATCTACAACTGGTCGGACTACATCGCCGACGACACGATCCGGAATTTCGAGAAGGAAACCGGCATCAAGGTCAACTACGACAACTACGACGCCAACGAGGTGCTGCACGCCAAGCTGGTGGCGGGCAAGAGCGGCTACGACATCGTCGTGCCGGGCGCCCACTTCGCGAAGCAGCAGATCGAGGCCGGGCTGTTCCAGAAGCTCGACCGCGCGCAACTGAGCAACTGGGGCAACCTCGACCCGGCGATCCTCGCGCAGATGGCCAAGGTCGACCCGGGCAACCAGTACCTGGTCGACTGGCTGTGGGGCTACGTGACGGTGGGCATCAACGTCGCGCAGGTGAAGAAGGCGCTCGGCGCGCTGCCGATGCCGGAGAACCCCTGGTCGCTGCTGTTCGACCCGCAATACGCGGCCAAGCTGAAGTCCTGCGGCGTGAACTTCCTCGACTCGGCCTCGGAAGTGCTGCCGGTGGCGCTGCTGTACGCCGGCAAGCCGGGCTACAGCCGCAGCGCCGCCGACTACCCCGCCGCCGCCGAGCTGCTGAAGAAGGTGCGCCCCTACGTCACGCGCTTCTCGTCGTCGGGCTACATCAACGACCTGGCCGGCGGCTCGCTGTGCGCGGTGATGGGCTACTCGGGCGACATCAACATCGCCCGCGCGCGCGCGCTCGACGCGAAGAAGGGCGTCGAGATCGAGGCGCTGGTGCCCAAGACCGGCGCGACGCTGTTCTTCGACTCGATGGCCATCCCGGCCGACGCGCCGCACCCGAAGAACGCGCACCTGTTCATCAACTACATCATGCGCCCGCAGGTGCATGCCTCGCTGACGAACAAGGTGTTCTACGCGAACCCCAACAAGGCCTCGCTGAAGTTCATCGCCAAGGACGTGGCCGAGAACAAGACCATCTTCCTGAGCGCCCAGGACTTGGCCGGCATGGTCTCGCCGGACAGCCTGCCGCAGGACATCCGACGCGTGCAGACGCGCACCTTCACCAACTTCAAGGCCGGGCGCTGAGCCGCGCCGCGGCCGGCGCTCAGTACAGCAGCACCAGCATCAGCAGCGCGCCGGCCGCGAACCCGCACAGCGCCGCGACCAGCGCGCGCAGCAGCCGGTTGGTGCGGCGCTGCTCGACCAGCAGCGCCTCGAGCAGCGGCCGCTCGGCGGCGGCGGTGTCGCGTTGCAGCGCCTGGTGCACCAGGCGCGGCAGCTCGGGCAGCAACTGGGCGTAGCGCGGCGCCTCGTTCTGGAGCCGCGCCGCCAGGCCCTGCCAGCCGATCTGCTCGCGCATCCAGCGCTCGAGGAAGGGCTTGGCGGTGGTCCACAGGTCCAGCTCCGGGTCGAGCTGGCGGCCCAGGCCCTCGACGTTGAGCAGCGTCTTCTGCAGCAGCACGAGCTGCGGCTGGATCTCGACGTTGAAGCGCCGCGAGGCCTGGAACAGCCGCAGCAGCACCTGGCCGAGCGAGATGTCCTTCAGCGGACGGTCGAAGTGCGGCTCGCAGACGGCGCGGATCGCGCCTTCGAGCGCGTCGACGCGCGTTTCCTTCGGCACCCAGCCGCTTTCCACGTGCAGCTCGGCCACGCGCTTGTAGTCGCGCCGGAAGAAGGCGATGAAGTTCTGCGCCAGGTAGTCCTTGTCGAACTCGGTGAGCGTGCCCACGATGCCGAAATCGAGCGCGATGTAACGGCCGAAGGTGGCCGCGTCCACGCTGACCTGGATGTTGCCCGGGTGCATGTCGGCGTGGAAGAAGCCGTCGCGGAACACCTGCGTGAAGAAGATCGTCACGCCGTCGCGCGCCAGCTTGGGGATGTCGACGCCGGCCTCGCGCAGCCGCTGCACCTGGCTGATCGGCACGCCCTTCATGCGCTCCATCACGATGACGTTGTGCGTGCACAGCGGCCAGATCATCTCGGGCACCATCACCAGGCCCAGGCCGTCCATGTTGCGGCGCAACTGCGCGGCGTTGGCGGCCTCGCGCACGAGGTCGAGCTCGTCGTGCAGGTAGGTGTCGAACTCGGCCACCACCTCGCGCGGCTTCAGGCGCTTGCCGTCGGCCGACAGGCGCTCTATCCAGGCCGCCAGCGTGCGCATCAGCGCCAGGTCGCCGTCGATCACGTCGAGCATGCCGGGGCGCAGCACCTTGACGGCCACCTCGCGGCCGTCCTGCAGCGTCGCGAAATGCACCTGCGCGATCGAGGCGCTGGCCACCGGCTCGGCGTCGAAGCTGGCGAACACCTCCTCGACCGGCCGCCGGAACGCCGCCTCGACCAGCGCGCGCGACTGCGCGGCCGGGAACGGCGGCACGCGGTCCTGCAGCTTGGCCAGCTCGTCGGCGTAGTCGGGCGGCAGCAGGTCGCGGCGCGTCGACAGCACCTGGCCGAACTTGACGAAGATCGGGCCGAGCCGCTCCAGCCCCTGGCGCAGCCGCACGCCGCGCGGCTGGTCGGGGCGCCGGCCTATCGTCAGGATGCGCACCAGCGCGCGCAGCCAGCGCTGCCGGAAGCTGCCGAGCGCCAGCTCGTCCAGCCCGTAGCGCAGAACCGTGACGCAGATGAAGACGAGGCGGCCGACGTGCCTCATCGCGGCGGCGGCGCGTCCGCGCCGGAACCACGCAGCCGCGAGGCCAGCGAGCCGATGCCGCGCACCGCCTCGCGCAGCGCCGTGGCCACGCCGGCGCCGAACTTCGCCAGCTCGCGCGCCGGCGCGTCGCCGACGAAACGCGCCAGGTCGTCTTCCAGGTCCCAGCGCAGGTTGTCGAACAGCCAATTGACGTCGGCGGCGAACTGCGCGTCGCCGGCCACCTCGATGCGCGGCTTGTCGCCGGCCAGCGCCTGCATGAAGGCCAGCGCCGGGTTCGACGCGTCGACCGAGACGCGCAGGCCGGGCGCCTCGGGCACGGCCTCGCCGCAGCGCTCGAGCAGCCCGGCCGGCGTGACGCGGATCGCCAGCGGCGGCACGGCCGGCAGCAGAGCGGGCCAGCCCTCCAGCGTCAGCAGCAGGCTGCGGCCGGCATGCGGCTGCAGGCGCTGCACCGCGACCGGCTCGCTGGCGATGACGTGGTTGGCGAGAAGAAGGGCGCGCTCGATCACCGCCGTGGAGGCGAGCGCTTGCAGGCTGTGCAGCATTCACGGATTGTAGGCAAGGCCGCCACGCGCCCCCCAAGGTCGAGGGCGCGGCGCGGCCGCTCTCGGGGAAGAATCGCCGCAGTTGCATCCGACCTCCACCAATGACCACCCGCCGCCCCACCGTCCTGCTCACCGGCGCCACCGGCTACATCGCTTCGCACACTTGGCTGGCCCTGCAGGCCGCCGGGCTGCGCGTGCTCGGCATCGACGACTTCTCGAACAGCTCGCCCGAGGTGCTGGCGCGGCTCGAGCACCTGTCGGGCGAACGCCCCGAGTTCGAGCGCGCCGACGTCTGCGACGCCGCGGCGCTCGAGCGCCTGTTCGCCGCCGAGCGCATCGACGCGGTGGTGCACTTCGCCGCCTTCAAGGCGGTCGGCGAGAGCAGCGCCAAGCCGCTGGAGTACTACCGCAACAACATCGGCGGGCTGGTGACGCTGGCGCGCACCATGCAGCGCCACGGCTGCCGGCGCCTGGTGTTCAGCTCCAGCGCCACCGTCTACGGCCAGCCCGAGAAACTGCCGATCACCGAGGACGCGCCGCTGTCCACCACCAACCCCTACGGCGCCACCAAGCTGATGGGCGAGAACATCCTGCGCGACCTGGAGCGCTCCGAGCCGGGCTGGGCGATCGCGCTGCTGCGCTACTTCAACCCGGTGGGCGCGCACGAGAGCGGCCTGATCGGCGAGGCGCCGCAGGGCACGCCGAACAACCTGATGCCCTACGTGACGCAGGTGGCGGTGGGCCAGCGCGACAAGCTGCGCGTGTTCGGCAACGACTACGACACGCCCGACGGCACCGGCGTGCGCGACTACATCCACGTGCTCGACCTCGCCGACGGCCACGTCGCCGCGCTGCGCCGCCTGCTCGACGGCGGCGACTCGTTCACCGTCAACCTCGGCACCGGCCGCGGCTACAGCGTGCTGGAAGTGATCCGCGCCTTCGAGCGCGCCAGCGGCCGCGCCGTGCCCTACGAAGTGGCGCCGCGCCGCCCCGGCGACATCGCCGCCTGCTACGCCGACCCCTCGCTGGCCCAGCGCCTGCTCGGCTGGCGCGCCGGCCGCGGGCTGGAGGCGATGTGCGCCGACAGTTGGCGCTGGCAGGTGATGAATCCGAACGGCTTCGCGCCGGCAGGCTGAGGCCCGCTACATCAAGGCCTGCTGGCGCGCCAGCAGCCAGCCTTCGGCGGCCTGGCAGCCGGGGCCGCGCGCCAGCATCCACACCTCGCGGAACGGTGCCGGCGCGGCGCGCGCCGATTCGCGCACCACGCCGCTGAACTCGATGCTCGCCAGCTCGAGCGGGCCGACGCTGTCCAGCGCGATCAGGTGCGCCTCCAGCGCCAGCACCTCGGTGCGGTTCGGCTCGCGGCCGCGGCCCGGCAGTTCGGCGGCGATCTGCTCGAACATGTCCTCGGTGGTCAGGCGGCGCAGCGCGTCGAGGTCGGCGGCGTCCCAGGCCGATTGCAGGCGCAGGAACTGCTCGCGCGCCGCGCCCAGCAGCGCATGCTCGGCGCGGCCGTGCACGGCGCGCGCCAGCAGCGGCCGCGGCGCGGCGAGCGGGCGGCCGCGCACGCGCAGCAGCAGCAAGGCGGCCACCGACACGCCCAGCGCCGCCGCCGAGGCCATCACCGGCAGCGCCGCCAGCGCGCTCAGCAGCATGGCCGGCGCGGCGGCTCTCAGCACTTGATCCCCACGTGCAGCGCCACCACGCCGGCGCTGAGGTTGTGCACGTCGACGTGGCCGAAGCCGGCGCCCTTCATCATCGCCTTCAGCTCGGCCTGGCCGGGATGCATGCGGATCGATTCGGCGAGGTAGCGGTAGCTCGCCGCGTCGCCGGCGACGAACTGGCCGATGCGCGGCAGCACGTTGAACGAATACCAGTCGTAGGCCTTGGCCAGCGGCGGCGCCACCTTGGAGAACTCAAGCACCAGCAGCCGACCGCCCGGGCGCAGCACGCGGTTCATCTCGGCCAGCGCGCGCTCCTTGTGCGTCATGTTGCGCAGGCCGAAGGCGACGCTGACGAGGTCGAAGCCGCCGCTGGCGAAGGGCAGCACCTCGGCGTCGCAGATCACGGTGGGCAGCACCAGGCCCTCGTCGAGCAGGCGGTCGCGGCCGCGTTGGAGCATCGCCTCGTTGATGTCGGTGTGCACCACCGTGCCCTTGTCGCCCACCTTGCGCGCGAAGGCGCGCGCGAGGTCGCCGGTGCCGCCGGCCAGGTCGAGCACGCGGTCGCCCTCGCGCAGGTTGGCCACCGCCACGGTGTAGGCCTTCCAGGCGCGGTGCAGGCCGAGCGACATCAGGTCGTTCATCACGTCGTACTTCGACGCAACCGAATCGAACACGCCGCGCACGCGCGCGGCCTTCTGCGTCTCGTCGACGCTCTCGAAACCGAAATGGGTCTGGCTCATCGTGCGGGAGGTTCAGTGATGGTGGCCGCAGGACGCCGCGGCGGGCTGAGGCATGGCCGCGTCGCGGTCGACGCCGGCGTCGCGCAGTCGCGCCTCGTAGCGCCGCCACAGCTCGTCCTGCTGCGCGCCGAGGAAGTAGAGGTAGTCCCAGGAGTAGATGCCGCTGTCGTGGCCGTCGCTGAAGCGCGGCTGCACCGCGTAGTTGCCGACCGGCTCGAGCGCGCTGATGCGCACCTCGCGCTTGCCGGTCTGCAGCACCTCCTGGCCGGGGCCGTGGCCCTGCACCTCGGCCGAGGGCGAGTACACGCGCATCAGCTCGAACGGGATGCGGAAGGTCCGCCCGTCGGCGAAGCCGACTTCGAGCACGCGCGACTGCTCGTGCACGGTGATCGCCGTGGGCTGGGGCGTTTCGGGGCGGAGACCGGCCATGGATGCAAGCGTGGAGCGGGGCAGCGGCCGCAGTGTAGCCAAGCGCCCGCGCGCGCTGCGACCAGGGATTTGACGCCGCTCAGCCGCGCGCGCGCAGCGCCTCGACGACACGCGCGTCGAGTTCGGCCAGCGGCGCGCCCAGGCGCGCGGCCGCGCCGCCGGCCACCTCGCGCTGGCGCGCGCCCCACACCGCCTGCGGGAAGTGGCTGTCCCACGCGAAGCGCGCGACCACGTGCCAGTGCAAGTGCGGCACCATGTTGCCGAGCGCGGCGAGGTTGACCTTGGCCGGCCGCAACTGCTCGATCAGCACGCGCTCCACGGCGCAGACCAGGTCCATGCAGCGCGCGCGCTCCGGCGCCAGCAGCGCCGAGAACTCGCCGACGTGGTGGCGCGCGATCACGCGGTAGAAGGCCGGGAAGTCGGCGTCCTCGGCGCGGATCACGCGCCAGGCGGCGTCCTGCCACAGCGGCACGCCGCCGGCCTCGTGGCACAGCACGCAGCCGGCGCGCGCGTCCGCCAGCGGCTGGAACGCGCTCACGCCGCCACCTCGGGCGACACCGGCTGGCGCACGGCCTCGCCCGCGTCGCCCGCGGGGCGCACCGCCGCGTCGCGGCGCGAGCGCGCGCAGCGCAGCCGGTCGCGCCCCTCGCCCTTGGCGCGCAGCAACTGGCGCTCGGCGGCCTCGACCAGCGCCTCGACCGTCTCGTGCGACGCGCCCAGCGAGGCCGCGCCCATCGACAGCGTGATGCCGTGCGGCGAGGGCAGCCCGACGATGGGCCGCGCGGCCAGGCGCGCGCGCAGCCGCTCGAACACCTCGGGGATCTCGTCGATCGCGGTGCCCGGCATCACCAGCAGCCACTCGTCGCCGCCCCAGCGGCCGATGCGCTCCTGGCCGCGCAGCGCCTCGCGCGCGGTCTGCGCGACGGCGCGCAGCACGCGGTCGCCGACGTTCTGGCCGAGGCGCTCGTTGAGCGGGCCGAAGTGGTCGAGGTCGAGCACCGCCACGCTCAGCTCGATGCCCAGGCGCCGGCACAGGCCGAACTGCTCCTGCGCGAAGGCGAGCACCGCGCGGCGGTCGGGCAGGCCGGTCAGCTCGTCGCGCAGCACCAGGTCGGCGCGGCGGCGGCGGCGCCGCCAGGCGCGCGCGCCGAACCAGCCGGCCGCCACGGCCAGCCCCGACAGCGCCGCCAGCGCCGCCCACAGGGCGCGCTGCTGCGCCTCGCGCGCCTGCAGCGCGAGGCGGTCGGCCTCGGCGCGGTGGCGCAGGTCGGCCAGCTCGGCCTCGCGGCGCGCGATCTCGTAGCGCGCCTGCAGGCGCAGCAACTGCGAGTCGCGCACCGCCTGCTGCCCGAGCAGCGTGGCCTCGTTGGCGCGGCGCAGCTCGGCGTAGGCCTGCGCGTGCAGGCCCTGCGAGGCGTAGCCCTCGGCCATGCGCTGCAGCAGCCGGGCGCGGTCGGGCGCGGGCAGCACGGTGCGTTCGAGCGCGCGCGCCTTGTCGATCTCGGCCAGCACCTCGGGGCGCTTCAGCCGCGCCAGCGCCTCGATGATCAGGCCGCGCGCGGTGGCCATGCGCACCGGCGCCTCGATCTCCTGCAGCGCCGGCAGCGCGCCGCGCACCAGTTCGATGACACGCTGCGGGTCGTTCTGCGCCAGGCGCAGCGCGGCGAGGTCGAGCATCCCGATGGCCGCGCCGGTGGGCTCGTCGATCGAGCGGCTGAGCGCGATCGAGTTCTCGTAGGCGCGCGCCGCGCGCTCGGGCTGGCCGAGCCGCGCCAGCGTGTTGCCCAGCTCCCACTCGATCCAGCCGCGCTGGAAGCGCGCCGGCTGCGCGCCCAGCACCTCCTGCGCGCGCTCGAAGTAGCGCTCGGCCGGCGCCTTGCCCGACAGCGAGCTGGCCATGCTGCCCAGCGCGATCAGCGCCGAGGTCTCGATGTGCAGCAGGCCGAGCTTGCGGCCGCAGCGCTCGGCCTCCTCGGCGACGCGCCAGGCCTCGTCGAAGGCGTAGGTCTCGCGCAGCAGGAACAGGTCGCCCACGGCGATCTCGCACAGCAGGTACTCGTCGCCGATCGGCAGCGCGGCGCGGCGCAGTTCGACGCTGCGCGCGATCAGCGCCGCCGAATCCTCGCTGCGGAACAGCGAGCCGATCGCGTAGGCCTCCAGCCAGAGGTGGTGGCGCGGCGTCGCGGCCGGCACGCGGCCGAGGCGCGCGCGCGCCTCGTCGGCGGCGCGCTGCGCGTCGGTGGCCCGGTCGAGCAGCGTGTACAGCGCGGTCTTGCCGAGCAGGCGCCAGAAGCGCGATTCCGAATCGAGCGCGTCGAGCGCCGCGTCGTCCACCAGCGCCAGCGCCACGCGCGGGTCGTCGAGCGCGCCGTCGAGCACGGGGCGCAGCGCCTCGGGCATCGGCGGCGAAGCCGGCGGCGTTGTCGCCCACGCCGCGGCGCCGAGCGCGAGCGCAAGCGCTGCGCCGGCCAGGCGCGCCGGCGTGGGCAGCGGGAAGCGGGCGAAACGGCGTCGTGGCATGGGCGAACCCGTATTGTCGCCTCAAGAACAGGCGCCGAAGATCGCCGCTCCGCCACGCTTTACCATCCGTCAATGATTCTTCGAGCCCTGTCCCGTCGCACCGTCCTGGCGCTCGCCGCCGCCGCCCTGCTCCCCTTCGGCGCCCAGGCCCAGACCTGGCCCGCCAAGCCGATCCGCTGGGTGGTGGCCTACCCGGCCGGCGGCGGCTCGGACTTCCTCGCGCGCCAGCTCGCGCCGCAGCTCGCCAAGCAGCTCGGCCAGAACATCATCATCGACAACCGCCCCGGCGCGGCCGGCATCATCGGCACCGACAACGCCGCCAAGTCGCCGCCCGACGGCTACACCATCCTCACCGGCGACAACGGCGCGATGGTGTTCCACGAGGCGATGTACAAGAAGATCCCGTACACGCCGTCCGACTTCGCGGCGGCCGGCTTCATGGCGCGCTTTCCGCTGATCGTCGCGGTCAATCCGTCGGCCGGCTTCACCGACGGCCGGCAGTGGCTCGACGCGCTGAAGAAGAGCCCCGGCAAGTACACCTACGCCTCGCCCGGCATCGGCAGCCCGCACCACCTGGCGATGGAGCTGCTGAAGAGCCGCACGCAGACCTTCGTCGTGCACGTGCCCTACCGCGGCACGGCGATGGCGGTGCAGGACGTGATCGCCGGCCAGGTGCCGATGATGGTGCTCGACACCGCCGCCGGCCTGCCGCAGATCCGCTCCGGCAAGGTCAAGGCGCTGGCGGTGATGTCGAAGAAGCGCATCGCCGCGCTGCCCGACGTGCCGACGCTCGACGAGCTGGGCGTCAAGGACTTCGAGGTCACCGCCTGGCAGGGCCTGTTCGTGCCCAAGGGCACGCCGGCGGAGATCGTGACGCGCCTGAGCACCGAGATGAACAAGGCCATCACCACGCCCGAGATCAAGGCCAAGCTGGAGGACTTCGGCCTCGAAGTGCTGCCCGGCGACGGGCCGGCGCTGGCCTCGTTCATCCAGAAGGAAACCGCCTTCTGGCACGCGCTCATCAAGGAGCGCAACCTCTCGGCGGAGCAGTGAGCTTCGACTTCCCCTACACCAGCACGCGCTCGATCCCGCCGTCGTTGGCGCGTGCCACGTAGTCGGGCAGCCAGTCGGCGCCGAGGATGCGGCTGGCCATCTCGACGACGATGTAGTCGGCTTCGAGCAGGCCGTTGTCGAGGTCGTCGACGTAGCGGTTCAGCCCCTGCAGGCAGCTCGGGCAGGACGTGAGGATCTTCACCGGGCCCTCGGCCGCCACCGCGCCGGTGGCGCGCAGCGCGACCTCGTCGCGGCGCAGCTCCTCGGTCTTGCGGAAGCGCACCTGCGTCGAGATGTCGGGCCGCGTCACGCCCAGCGTGCCGCTCTCGCCGCAGCAGCGCTCGCTCTTGCGCACGTTCTCGCCCACCAGCGCCTTGACCGTCTTCATCGGGTCGCGCTGCTTCATCGGCGTGTGGCAGGGGTCGTGGTACAGGTAGCCGCCCAGGCCCTGCCCAGCCTCCAGCGCGATGCCCTTCTCGAGCAGGTACTCGTGGATGTCGACGATGCGGCAGCCGGGGAAGATGTCCTCGAACTTGTAGCCCTGCAACTGGTCGTAGCAGGTGCCGCAGCTCACCACCACGGTCTTGATGTCGAGGTAGTTCAGCGTGTTGGCGACGCGGTGGAAGAGCACCCGGTTGTCGGTGATCATCTTCTCGGCCTTGTCGAACTGCCCGCTGCCGCGCTGCGGGTAGCCGCAGCACAGGTAGCCGGGCGGCAGCACCGTCTGCACGCCGGCGTGCCACAGCATCGCCTGCGTGGCCAGGCCCACCTGCGAGAACAGCCGCTCCGAGCCGCAGCCGGGGAAATAGAACACCGCCTCGGTGTCGGCGCTGGTGGTCTTCGGGTCGCGGATGATCGGCACGTAGGCCTTGTCCTCGATGTCCAGCAGCGCGCGCGCCGTGCGCTTGGGCAGCTTGCCGGGCATCTTCTTGTTGATGAAGTGGATCACCTGCTCTTTCACCGGCGCCGGGCCCACCGTGGCCGGCGGCGCGGCGGTCTGCCGCTTCGCCAGGCCGCGCAGCAACTGGTTCGCCAGGCGCTGCGCCTTGAAGCCCACGCCCACCATCGCGCCGCGCATCAGCTTGATGGTCTCGGGCCGCGTCGCGTTGAGGAAGAACATCGCCGCCGCGTTGCCGGGCCGCCAGCTCTTCTGGCCCATCTTGCGCAGCAGGTTGCGCATGTTCATCGACACGTCGCCGAAGTCGATCTTCACCGGGCAGGGCGACAGGCACTTGTGGCAGACGGTGCAGTGGTCGGCCACGTCCTCGAACTCCTGCCAGTGCTTGATGCTGATGCCGCGGCGCGTCTGCTCCTCGTAGAGGAAGGCCTCGACCAGCAGCGAGGTCGCGAGGATCTTGTTGCGCGGGCTGTACAGCAGGTTGGCGCGCGGCACGTGCGTGGCGCACACCGGCTTGCACTTGCCGCAGCGCAGGCAGTCCTTGACCGAATCGGCGATCTGGCCGATGTCGCTTTGCTGCATGATCAGCGACTCGTGCCCCATCAGCCCGAAGCTGGGCGTGTAGGCGTTGGTCAGGTCGGCCGGGATGGCCGGGTCGCCGCGCAGCAGCTTGCCCTTGTTGAAGCGCCCCTCGGGGTCGACGCGGCGCTTGTAGTCGGCGAAGCCGGCCAGCTCGTCGTCGGAGAGGAACTCCAGCTTGGTGATGCCGATGCCGTGCTCGCCCGAGATCACGCCGCCCAGGCGCCGCGCCAGCGCCATGATGCGGGCCACCGCCTCGTGCGCGGTCTGCAGCATCTCGTAGTTGTCGCTGTTGACCGGGATGTTGGTGTGCACGTTGCCGTCGCCGGCGTGCATGTGCAGCGCCACCCAGACGCGGCCCTTGAGCACGCGGTCGTGGATGCGCTGGCACTCGGCGAGGATGGGCTCGAACGCCGCGCCGGCGAAGATCTGCTGCAGGGGGCTGCGGATCTGCGCCTTCCAGGTGGCGCGCAGCGTGCGGTCCTGCAGGTCGGAGAAGACGGTGCGGCCGCTTCCGCCCGCCTCGGCGGGCTGCGCCACGTCGAGGTTGGCCATCCACTGCCGCCAGCGGCCGCGCACCTCGCGCAGCACGCCCAGCGCGCGCTGCACGCGGTCTTCGAGCAGCTCGGCCGAGGCGATCTCGCCCGCGTCGTCGCCCTTGCCCAGCGGCAGGTTGCCTTCCAGGAAGAAGGCCTCCAGCGCGTCGGCGGTGGCGATCTTGTTGCGCAGGCTCAGCTCGATGTTGATGCGCTCGATGCCGTCGGTGTACTCCGCCATGCGCGGCAGCGGGATCACCACGTCTTCGTTGATCTTGAAGGCGTTGGTGTGGCGGCTGATCGCGGCGGTGCGCTTGCGGTCCAGCCAGAACTTCTTGCGCGCGTCGGCGCTGGCGGCCACGAAACCCTCGCCGGCGCGGCTGTTGGCGATGCGCACCACCTCGCTGGCGGCGCGCGCCACCGCGTCGGCGTCGTCGCCGGCGATGTCGCCGATCAGCACCATCTTGGGCAGGCCGCCGCGCTTGCTCTTGGTGGCGTAGCCCACCGCCTTCAGGTAGCGGTCGTCGAGGTGCTCCAGGCCGGCCAGGATCGCGCCGCCGGCCTTGGCCTCGGCGAACATGAAGTCCTTGATCTCGACGATCGACGGCACCGCGTCGCGCGCGTGGCCGAAGAACTCCAGGCACACCGTGCGCGTGTGCGCCGGCATGCGGTGCACGATCCAGCGCGCCGAGGTGATCAGGCCGTCGCAGCCCTCCTTCTGCACGCCGGGCAGGCCGGCGAGGAACTTGTCGGTGACGTCCTTGCCCAGCCCTTCCTTGCGGAACACGCGGCCGGGGATGTCGAGCCGCTCGGTGGACAGCAGCGTCTTGCCGTCGGCCGCGAAGGTGCGCAGCTCGAAGCTGGCCAGCTCCACGTCGTGGATCTTGCCGAGGTTGTGGTTCAGCCGCACCACTTCCAGCCACTGCGCCTGCGGCGTCACCATGCGCCAGGAGGCGAGGTTGTCCAGCGCCGTGCCCCACAGCACCGCCTTCTTGCCGCCGGCGTTCATCGCGATGTTGCCGCCGATGCACGAAGCCTCGGCCGAGGTCGGGTCGACCGCGAAGACGAAGCCGGCGCGCTCGGCCGCGTCGGCCACGCGCTGCGTGACCACGCCGGCCTCGGTCCACACCGTGGCCACCGGCTCGGCGACGCCGGGCAGCGACACGCGCTCGACCTCGCTCATCGCCTCGAGCTTCTCGGTGTTGATGACGGCGCTGTTCCAGGCCAGCGGCACCGCGCCGCCGGTGTAGCCGGTGCCGCCGCCACGCGGGATGATGGTCAGCCCCAGCTCGATGCAGCCCTTGACCAGCGCGGCCATCTCGGCCTCGGTGTCGGGCGTCAGCACGACGAAGGGGTATTCGACGCGCCAGTCGGTGGCGTCGGTCACGTGCGCCACGCGCGACAGGCCATCGAACTTGACGTTGTCCCTGGCCGTGACGCGGCCCAGCACCTTCGTCACGCGGCGGCGCAGCTCGGCCATCTGGTCGAACTGGCGCTCGAAGCGCTGCACCGCCGCGCGCGCCGCTTCCAGCAGTTCGCCGACGGCGGCGTCGCGCTCGCCGTCGTCGGCCGGCGAGCGGCGCGCCTCGATGGCGCGCAGCCGGTGGTGCAGCGCCTCGATCAGCGCGGCGCGGCGCTTCGGGTTGTCGAGCAGGTCGTCTTGCAGGTACGGGTTGCGCTGTACCACCCAGATATCGCCCAGCACCTCGTACAGCATGCGCGCCGAGCGGCCGGTGCGGCGCTCCTCGCGCAGGCGGTTCAGCACCTCCCAGGCGCGCGCGCCGAGCAGGCGGATGACGATCTCGCGGTCGGAGAACGAGGTGTAGTTGTAAGGAATCTCGCGCAGGCGCGCTGCGGCCCCGCCGGCCGCGCTGCCAGCGTGGGCGACGGCGGCCATGTGGGTCAGGGAAACGGGTGCGTTCATGAAGGACGGGGGCTCGCGCCGCCCCCGCATAGCGCTCGGAGGGCAATCGTAGCGCAGGGCGGCATCTCCCCGGGATTCACCGGGGCTGCCGCGCGCGCGGCGCGGCGTAGCATGCGGCGCCCCCACACGGCTGTCACAAACGGCACCCACACTGCTCGGCTGGCCCGCGAGGCCGTCACGAAACCCACACGGAGATGTCATGAGGATCGTCCGCACCGTCTTGTCCGCCGTCGCGCTCGCCGCGACCGCGCTTTCCGCCCAGGCCCAGACCGAAATCCAGTGGTGGCACGCGATGAGCGGCCCGCTCGGCGACTGGGCCAACGACCTGACCAAGCAGTTCAACGCCAGCCAGAGCCAGTACAAGGTCGTGCCGACCTACAAGGGCCAGTACGACGAGACGCTGACGGCCGGCGTCGCGGCCTTCCGCGCCGGCAACGCGCCGCACATCCTGCAGGTGTTCGAGGTCGGCACCGCGACGATGATGGCCAGCAAGGGCGTGATCAAGCCGGTCGGCGAGGTGATGAAGGAAGCCGGCGCCAAGTTCGACCCCAAGGACTACATCTCTGCCGTGGTCGGCTACTACACCGCGCCGAACGGCCAGATGCTGAGCTATCCGTTCAACAGCTCGACGACGATCTTCTATTACAACAAGGACGCCTTCAAGGCCGCCGGGCTGGACCCGAACAAGGCGCCGGCCACCTGGCCGGAGGTGGTGGCCGCCGCGGCCAAGCTCAAGGCCAGCGGCCACAAGTGCCCGTTCACCACGAGCTGGGTGAGCTGGACGCAGCTCGAGAGCTTCTCGGCCTGGCACAACACGCTGTACGCGACGCTGAACAACGGCTTCGGCGGCACCGCCACGCGGCTGGCCTTCAACTCGCCGCTGCACGTGCGCCACTTCGAGAACCTGGCCAACATGGCGCAGCAGGGCCTGTTCGTCTACAAGGGCCGCAACAACACGCCCGACGCCTCGTTCCCCTCGGGCGAGTGCGCGATGATGACCGGCTCCTCGGGCCTGTACGCGCGCGTCGCCAAGGACGCCAAGTTCGCCTACGGCATCGCGCCGCTGCCCTACTACCCCGACGTGGCCGGCGCGCCGCAGAACACCGTGATCGGCGGCGCCAGCCTGTGGGCGCTGGGCGGCAAGAAGCCGGCCGAGTACAAGGGCGTGGCGGCGTTCTTCGCCTTCCTGTCCAACGCCGAGGTGCAGTCGGCCAGCCACAAGCGCACCGGCTACCTGCCGGTGACGATGGCCGCCTACGCGCTGACCGAGAAGTCGGGCTTCTACAAGCAGAACCCGGGCACCGACGTGGCCGTGACGCAGATGATCCGCAAGACCACCGACAAGTCGCGCGGCATCCGCCTGGGCAACTTCCTGCAGATCCGCACCATCGTCGACGAGGAGACCGAGCAGGTCTGGGCCGGCAAGCAAAGCGCGAAGCAGGCGCTGGACAACGCCGTCAAGCGGGGCAACGAGCAGCTCGGGCGCTTCCAGAAGGCCAACAAGTCCTGACCGGCCCCCAGCCGCGTTCCGCCCGTGGCGACCGAAAAGCGCGTCCTGTTCCGATCGGCCTGGCTGCCCTGGCTGCTGGTGGCACCGCAGATGGCGGTGGTGCTGGTGTTCTTCTTCTGGCCGGCCAGCCAGGCCATCGTGCAGTCGCTGCAAAGCGAGGACGCCTTCGGCACCTCCACCGTCTGGGTGGGGCTGGACAACTTCGCCGCGCTGTTCGACGACGAGGCCTACCTGCAGTCGTTCAAGGTCACCGCGCTGTTCTCGGCGCTGGTGGCCGGCATCGGCATCGCGCTGTCGCTGCTGCTGGCGGTGTTCGCCGACCGCATCGTGCGCGGCGCGCTGGCCTACAAGACCTTCCTGATCATTCCCTACGCGGTCGCGCCGGCCGTCGCCGGCGTGTTGTGGGTGTTCATGTTCTCGCCGTCGATCGGCATCGTGGCCTACGCGCTGCGCGGCCTCGGCATCGACTGGAACCACCTGCTGAACTCGAACCAGGCGCTGACGCTGATCGTCGTGGCCGCGGTGTGGAAGCAGATCTCCTACAACTTCCTGTTCTTCCTCGCCGGGCTGCAATCGATCCCGAAGGCGCTGATCGAGGCCGCCGCGATCGACGGCGCCGGCCCGGTGCGGCGCTTCCTGACCATCCAGTTCCCGCTGCTGTCGCCGACCACCTTCTTCCTGCTGGTGATCAACGTGGTCTACGCCTTCTTCGACACCTTCGCGATCGTGCACGCCACCACCGAAGGCGGGCCGGGCCGCGACACCGCGATCCTGGTCTACAAGGTGTGGCACGACGGCTTCAAGGCGCTGGACCTGGGCGGCTCGGCCGCGCAGTCGGTGGTGCTGATGGCCATCGTCGTGACGCTGACGGTGATCCAGTTCCGCTACGTCGAGAAGAAGGTCAACTACTAGCCATGGTCGAACGCCGCCCGCTGCTGACGCTGCTTTCGCACCTGGTGCTGGTGCTGGGCATCGTGATCGTCGCCTTCCCGGTCTACCTGGCCTTCGTGGCCTCCACGCACACGCGCGACGCCATCGTGCAGGTGCCGATGCCCATCGTGCCCGGCGGCCACATGGTGGAGAACTACGTCGGCGCGCTGACCGGCACCGGCTCCACGCAGGGCTCGGCGGCGCCGGTGGGCCGCATGATGTGGGTCAGCCTGGTCACGGCGCTGGTCATCAGCCTGGGCAAGATCGCGATCTCGCTGCTGTCGGCCTTCGCGATCGTGTACTTCCGCTTCCCGTTCAAGAAGCTGGTGTTCTGGCTGATCTTCGTCACGCTGATGCTGCCGGTGGAGGTGCGCATCCTGCCGACCTACAAGGTGCTGTCCGACCTGTCGATGCTCAACACCTATGCCGGCCTGACGGTGCCGCTGATCGCCTCGGCCACCGCGACCTTCCTGTTCCGGCAGTTCTTCCTGACCGTGCCGGACGAGCTGGTGGAAGCCGCGCGCATCGACGGCGCCGGGCCGATGCGCTTCTTCAAGGACGTGCTGGTGCCGCTGTCGCAGACCTCGATCGCGGCGCTGTTCGTGATCCAGTTCATCTACGGCTGGAACCAGTACCTGTGGCCGCTGCTGGCCACCACCACCGAGGACATGTACCCCATCGTCATCGGCATCAAGCGCATGATCGCCAGCGGCGACGCCGCCACCGACTGGAACATCATCATGGCCACCGCCATCCTGGCGATGCTGCCGCCGGCGCTGGTGGTGGTGCTGATGCAGAAGTGGTTCGTCAAGGGCCTGGTGGACACCGAGAAGTAGAAGAAGAGGCAAGCATGGGCGCGATCAGCATCCGCAAGGTCGTCAAGCGCTACGGCGCGGGGCCTAAGGCCAACCAGGTGATCCACGGCGTCAGCGCCGAGATCGCCGACGGCGAGTTCATCGTCATCGTCGGGCCCTCGGGCTGCGGCAAGAGCACGCTGCTGCGCATGGTGGCCGGACTGGAGGAAATCAGCGAGGGCGAGATCGCGATCGCCGGACGCGTGGTCAACGACGTCGAGCCCTCCGAGCGCGACATCGCGATGGTGTTCCAGAACTACGCGCTCTACCCGCACATGACGGTGTTCGAGAACATGGCCTACGGCCTGAAGATCGCCAAGCTGCCACGCGCCGAGATCGAGGCGCGCGTGGCCAAGGCGGCCGGCATCCTGCAGCTCGAGCCCTACCTGAAGCGCAAGCCGCGCGAGTTGTCCGGCGGCCAGCGCCAGCGCGTCGCGATGGGTCGCGCCATCGTGCGCGAACCCGCGGTGTTCCTGTTCGACGAGCCGCTGTCCAACCTCGACGCCAAGCTGCGCGCGCAGACGCGGCTGCAGATCCAGAAGCTGCACGCCGAGCTGGGTGTCACCTCGCTGTTCGTCACGCACGACCAGGTGGAGGCGATGACGCTGGCGCAGCGCATGATCGTGATGAACGCCGGCCGCATGGAGCAGATCGGCACGCCGGCCGAGGTGTACGCGACGCCGGCCACCACCTTCGTCGCCGGCTTCATCGGCTCGCCGCCGATGAACCTGCTGACCGGCGCCGCCGAAGGCCGGCGCTTCACCGCCGGCGACACGGCGCTCGCGCTGCCCGCCGCCGCGCCGCGCGACGGCGCGCTGATCGTCGGCCTGCGGCCCGAGCATGCGCGGCTGGACGCGGCCGGCGCGCCGGGCTGGCCCTTCAGGGTGGAGACCAGCGAGATGCTCGGCGCCGAGCGGCTGGTGCACGGGCTGGTGGGCACGCAGGCCTTCACCGTGCGCATCGACGCCGCGCTGCCCGCGCCGCGCAACGGCGAGACGCTGGCACTGCAGGCCCCGGCCGCGCAGTTGCACTGGTTCGACGCCGCCACGCAGCAGCGCATCGCCTGAAACGACGATTCGAGGCGACGATGCAGGACTGGCCCTACCCGCTGTGGATCGCGCACCGCGGCGCCGGCAAGCTGGCGCCGGAGAACACGCTGGCGGCCTTCCGCGTCGGCGCGTCGCACGGCTACCGCGCCTTCGAGTGCGACGTGAAGCTCAGCGCCGACGGCATCCCCTTCCTGCTGCACGACGCCACGCTGCAACGCACCACGCCCGAGCAAGGCACGGCCGGCGACCGGCTCTGGAGCGAGCTGTCGCGCATCGACGCGGGCGGCTGGCACGGCCGCGCCTTCGCCGGCGAGCCGCTGCCCAGCCTCGAAACGATCGCCGCCTACGTGCTGCGCAACGGCTTCGCGCTGAACATCGAGATCAAGCCGACACCCGGCCACGAACCGGAAACCGGCCGCGTGGTGGCGCGCGAGGCCGCACGGCTGTGGGCCGAAAGCCGCGCAGCGCCGGCGGCGCCGCCGCTGCTCAGCTCGTTCAGCCCCGAGGCGCTGCAAGGCGCGATGGAAAGCGCGCCCGAGCTGCCGCGCGCGCTGCTGCTCGACACGCTGTGGAGCGGCTGGTTCGACACCGCCCGCACGCTCGGCGTGGCGGCCTGCGTGACCCACCACGAGCTGATGGACGCAGCGCTGATCGCACAACTGCACGGCGCGGGCCTGCGCGCGCTGGTCTACACGGTCAACGACCCGGCCGAGGCGCTGCGGCTTCAGGCGCTGGGCATCGACGGGATCATCACCGACGCGGTGGATCGGTTCTCGCCCGGCGAGTCGGTGCGCGACTGAAACTGGCCTACGCGGAATTCAGGCCTGCTGGCACTTGCACGGGAATGGTGGACGCATTCGGCGTCTGCACCTGGCGGACGAGTTCCTGGATCTGACCGTCCTTGAGGAGAACCACGCGCTGGGCTCCGGCGATCGTCTCCGGCCGATGGGCGATGACCAGCCGCGTGAGCCGCATGCGGGTCAGGGCCTGGGTCACGGCCCGCTCGTTGGCAAGATCGAGATGGCTTGTCGCCTCGTCGAGTGCCAGCACACGAGGCTGCTTGTAAAGCGCACGTGCGAGCAAGACGCGCTGCTTCTGCCCCCCACTCAAGCCGTGCCCCAGGTCGCCCACCAGCGTGTGATACCCCATCGGCATGCGCACGATATCTTCGTGGACCTGCGCGATGCGAGCGCAAGCCTCGATCCGGGCCTGATCCGGCTGTTCGTCGAAGAAGGCAATGTTGTCGGCCAGACTGCCGGTGAGTAGCACGTCCTCCTGCATCACGGTGCCGAGTTGGCGGCGCACATTGGTCAAGCCTAGCTGGCGCACGGGAATACCACCATAGAGAACCTCACCCTCGCTGGGTTGCAGGAGACCCAGCAGCAGCTTCAACAGCGTGGACTTCCCGCAACCCGAAGCGCCGGTCACTGCGACGATCTCGCCGGCGTCCACTTTCAGGCTCGCATGACGCAGCACCCACGGTTCGCCTTCACCGTAGCGAAAGCTGACATCGCGCAGTTCCAGGCTGGGCCGAAGGTGTGCAAGGTCGTTCGGCGGAATCTGCGTGGACAACCCCTCAGCCTTTGGATTGTCGCGTTCTGGCGCCGTCAGCGCGATGTCGGCGAGGCGCTCTGAGTGCAAGCCGAGCATCCTGAACTCGACGACATAGTTGATCAGCGCCGATACCCTGCTGCTGAACTGCGCCTTGTAGGCCATGAATGCAAACAACATCCCCACTGTGAATGCAGTGCCGGCGCCTCCCTGTGTAGCCATGACGGCTTTGGCGCCGAGCCAGAGCACCAGCAGATTCTCCAGCCCGAAGATGAAAGTGTTGGCAGTGCCAAAGGCAATGTTGAGCTTGGCGGTACGGACATCGCGATTCTGCACATCGACCAGCAGGTTCTGCCATCGCGCAAGACGACCGCTTTCGCGGCTGAACAGCTTGAGCGGCGTGATGGCACGTAAGGTCTCGAGGAAGTGCGTGTTCTCTCGCGCCGCGATCACCAGCCGTTCCGCCGATGCATCGCGAAGCGGTCGATAGGCGGCCCATCGCAACAAACCATAGGCAGCGACGGCGCCAATGACGACGCCCGTCAACGTCGGCGAGTAGACGAGCATCATGATCAGCGCTGCGACGGCGAGCACGCCATCGAGCACGGCCTCGATGGCGGCCGTGGTGAGCGTGCGCTGAATAGCACCAATCGACCCGAAGCGCGAGACGATGTCACCGAGGTGGCGCTGCTCGAAGTAGTCGACAGGCAAACGCAGCAAGTGGGCGAAGACGTTCCCCGCCCATTGCAGCGAAAGACTCTGGCCCAGCACCATCACCATCCAGGAACGCGCAAGGCCCAGGGAGGTCTGCACCACGAGCAGCAACCCGAAGCCGAGCACGAGCACGGTGAGCATGTCGTGGTCTCCCGAAGTGATGACTTCATCGACCACGAGCTGACTGAAGAGCGGAGCGACGAGCGCGAACAGTTGCAGCGCGGCAGCGACCGCGAAGATCTGCAGCAGGCTCGACGGAAGCCCGCGCACCTTACCCGTGAGTTGGGACAGGCGAAGACGCGACGCCCCGGACTGCGGCCGGAACTCGGCGTTGGGCGTCAGCTCCAGCGCCACACCGGTGAAGTGGCGGGAGACCTCTTCGAGACGCATGCGCCGCTCGCCGACGGCGGGGTCGAGGATGGTGGCGTGGCGGCTATTGGTCTTCGTAAGGACAACGAAATGGTTGAGATCCCAATGGAGAATACAGGGAAGTTGAAGTTCTATGAGCTCATATAGTTCAAGGCGGACTGGTCGCGCAGTAAATCCAAAGCGCGCACTAAGTCCTATCAGATGCGGAAGACCTCCACCCTTTTGACTTATAAGACCATTACGTCGAATTTCATCTATTAGCGACAACCTTCCATGAAACTGCGCAATCATCGCCAAACATATCACCCCACATTCTCCAATAGCAGATTGAAGAAGTGGATTAATCATTCAATTACTCCAATATTTTAATGAAAACAGAGATCAACAAAGAATTTGCATTGTAGATTGCATGCATCACAGAAATTTCCATCAGAACATTTCTCCTGATGGTTATTCGAGATCGCTTAACTGCGTACGTCACATAGAAGGAAAATGCGATAAATATTGGTAGCACTGAGTCAAAGCAATCTCTAAACGGCACATGAATCAGAGTAAGAAAAAAACAAATAGCTGCACACCTAATAGAGTATTCTTGATTTGGATTTTTACCAAGCATCAACAAGATCACAACAGATTCAAGCACCGGAGCGATAATAATCGACCCAATTAGATCGAAAAATATCTCTAGTGTCGTAGCATCCTGCCCGATCGCCACACTTGAGACACATAGCCCAGCTGCTATGAGTGCGATCCTGACAAGAGTCCACACAACAAAGCAAAACACCGCCAAAGCAACACCAATAGCCGCCGGTCGAAGAAGTTCAATGCCCGGCGAAGGTGATATAGCCACCCCAAGGGCGTGCTTCACTAGATGTCTTATTGTCGATCTGCTACCCATGTTTATACGGCCGCAAGCTCCTCTGAAGTTTGAGCCGGACAGAATTTCTAATGACCGGCTCGATTGCGTCTAAAGACCTGAGTAGGTATCGGACTGCTTGTCTGCCCCATTCACCGCATCGACGCTGCTAACGTTGGTATTGGAGCTACTACCTGGCCCTACCACACCAAAACCACTGGTATTGCTAGATGCAGGAGGTGGCGTATAAGTCACTACATTCTTTGCAATATCATAAATTGCATTTGTTATTAATCCAACTCGAATTGCTGACCCTACTCCCAATTGGCTAACATCTGGACTTCCAATTAATCCACCGCTCACACCGGTGATCTCACTAGAAAACAACTCTCTCATTTTCACTCCTATGAGCATAGAGCTCGTATTCGTGTCGCTACTTTGCGGCAACACCAACGCTCAACGGGAGGCTCGATTGATAGTCGAGTTCACCTCGTTTTTTTCTACTGGGCGCGCTTGGGCTCAATAAGACTCATGATTGGACTGAATACCCACTCCCAAATAGCTCTCCGATCACTTATTACGCTTCCTTCTAGCGTCATGCCGGGCCGAAATGCAATTCGTTCTCCATAAGCATCCATCGTCTGCGAAGCGAGCTTCACGACAATCCTGTACATCGGCTCTTGGCTTCCGGCTGCGATGAGCAGCGCTTGTGCTTGTCCTGTGGGTAAGTCTTTCGGATTGATAGGTGTTTGCCCAATTCTCGTTACGATCCCGAGAATCATGCCAAACTTCTGATATGGAAATGCCGCGAGACGAAGATGCACTTCCTGCCCCGGCCGGATGAAGCCAGCAGTGCGACTCGGCGCATATAGCTGCGCCTCCAGAACTGTCGACTCATGCACCGAGCCAGATGGCAAGAGTGTTGCCAATGTCTGGCCCGCCTGCACGGCAGCACCAAGAGGCAAGTGCACCGTCGTAACAACTCCCGCAGCGGGAGCCACGACTGCGATCGACTTGCGCGAATCGTTCTCGATTGCCTCTTGGCGTAGTGCGACGGAAGTTCTCTCCAATTGGGCACCCTCCGCGGCCCATTGGCTTTCTGCGTCAGCGAGTTCCGCACGCATCGACTGCTGGTCTCGGTGCAACGCAGCAGCAACGCGTCTTGCAGACTCCGCACGCGCCTGCAGGCCCATCCACTCATCCTGCTTGACGTTTACTTGGGCCTCGGAGACGAAGCCCTCCTGCGCCAATTGCTGAAGTCGCTCGACACTGCGCTGAGCTAACGCCGCTCGCCGTTGTGTAATCTCGGCTTCTTGCTCGGCGCGCATCCGCTCGACATCCGATCCTCGAATTCGATCCGTCAATGCTTGACGACGCTGTCTCGCCTGGAGATCGCGCGCGACACGCTCCGATTCCAGCGCGGCGAGGCGCTGCTGCACCGTCGCAGCGACCAGCGCAGCAGTAGCGCCATGCATCGTGGCGTGATCGGTGCTGAGAACGAAGAGCACATCACCCGCTGCAACACGCTGACCTTCACGCACACGAAGCTCGGCCAGCACGCCGGGCGCGATCACGTTAACGTCAAGCGCCCCAAGCGTTGGCACGAGTAGCCCTGGAACGGCCGTCTTGCGCGTAACTTGTCCCCACGCGGCAAAGGCAACAAGCACACCCGCCAACATCACCGCAATGCACGCCATCAGGGTAAAACTTGGACTGCGTCCCAAGCGGATGGCGCCGAGATACTGCGCCCGGTGCGCCTGGATGACTTCCTCGCGGAACAGTGCGCTGCTCACGTGATGGCCCCCCGCCAAATCAACGCCGCTTCGATGTAACTCCCGAAGGCGACAGATTGACTCTGCCTGCACTCAGCCGGCAGTCACCATCCCTCAAACCCTAGCCTACAAACCTTTGTAGTGCAGGCACACAAAATCACTCGGAGGTGATAGTCGCGCGCGATCCAGCAGCCCAATGCCCTCACTCGCCCGGCGACACGGTGCGCGGTTGAGCCTTCACTCCGGCACTGGCAGATCGCGCAGATCGCGGATCACCGCCACCCGCGAGGCCACCAGCGCGAGCAGCAGCGCTGTCGCGCCGGCGAAACCCAGCGAGGCGCGCAGCCCGAACTGCTCGCCCAGCCAGCCGCCGAGCAGCGCGCCCGGGCCGGCGGGGATCAGGATCAGCCAGCGCATCGTGCTGGTCATGCGGCCCAGCAGCGGCTCGGGCGTCACCGCCTGGCGCAGCGCCAGGAAGTTGATGAACACCAGCACCGCGCCGGCGCCGAACATCAGCAGCATCAGCGCGAAGGCGGCGCTGCCCAGGCGGCCGGCCGGCGCCAGCGCGAGCAGGCCCCAGCCCACGCCGCACAGCGCGAAGCCGAGCGTCAGGCAGCGGCCCGGGCCGATGCGCCGGCTGATGCGGCCGCCCCACACGCTGCCCAGCACCGTGCCCACGCCCATGCCGGTGTAGCTCAGCCCGATGGCCTGCTCGGACAGGCCCAGCGTGCGCGCCGCGAACAGGATCTGCACCACCAGCGCCGCGTGGTGGCACATCTGCCACACGCCCACCGCGCAGGCCAGCGCCACCAGCAGGCGCTGGCCGCGCACGAAGCGCACGCCGGCGCGCAGGTCGCGCCAGAAGTGCGCGTCGGCGCACGGCTCGCGGCGCTCGTCGACCACGATGCCGCGCAGGATGGCCGCCGAGGCGAGCAGCATCGCCGCATCGACCAGCAGCGCCAGCGGCGCGCCGACGAGCCGGATCAGCACGCCGGCGAAGCCCGGCCCGGCCACCTCGGCGCCCGAGCTGGCCAGCGCGTTCTTGGCGTGCGCCTCCACCAGCCGCTCGCGCGGCACCACCTGCGTCAGCACGATCTGCGCCGCCGAGCCGGCGATGGTGTAGACGCTGCCGATCACGAAGCCGACCACGTACAGCCACGGCATCGCCAGCCAGCCCAGCCACCAGGCCAGCGGCACGCTGGCGACGACGAAGGCCAGCGCGCTCTCGCCGACCACGTAGACGGGCAGCTTGCGCACGCGGTCGAGCCACACGCCGCAGGGCAGCGAGAACAGCACGAAGGGCGCGATCTCCATCGCGGTCAGCAGGCCCATCTGCGTCGGCGAGGCGTGCAGCAGCAGCGCGGCCGTCAGCGGCAGCGCGAGCATGGTGACCTGGCCGCCGAAGGAGCTGATCAGGATCGAGCTCCACAGCCGCCGGTAGGCAGCCTGGCGCAGCAGGTCGTCGCGCGGCAGCAGCCCGGCCAGCCTCGACGTGAACCTGGGCAGCCATTGCGTCATGAGTGGTCCGGATGCTAGCAGCGCGCCTGTGCGGCGCAACGCGGCAAACATGGGGGGCGGAACACGAGGAGGGTGGCGCCGGACGATACCGCGCGGCGCGCCGGCTCGGCCGCAACCGCACCGGCCTTGCCACGGCGCCGCGTGCGGCCGCAGCATGCGCCGCATGAGCTTCGTCCTCCCGCTTCTCGCCGCGCTGCTCGCACTCGGCCTCGCGCTGCACGGCCCGATCCCGCAATGGGACGCCTACCACCACTTTGCCGACCAGCGCGCCTGGCTCGCGATTCCGCATGCCACCGACGTGCTCAGCAACCTGCCCTTCGCGCTGCTCGGCTGCTGGGCGCTGTGGGCGGGCCGCGCGCTGCCGCGCAGCGCGTCTTCGCTCGCCTGGCGCGCTTTTGCCTGGGCGCTGGTGGCCACCGCGGCCGGCTCGTCGCTGTACCACTGGGCGCCGGACAACACCTCGCTGGTCTTCGACCGCCTGCCGATCGCCTGGGCCTGCGCGGCGCTGACGTGCGCCTTCCTGGCCGAGCGCCTGGACGCGCGCTGGGGCTCGCCGGCCGTGCTGGCCACGGCGCTGCTCGCGGCCAGCGCCTCGGTGGCGCTGTGGTGGGGCGGCGAACGCCTGGGCCGCGGCGATCTGCGCGCCTATCTGTTCGTGCAGTTCCTGCCGATGCTGCTGGTGCCGGCGGCGCTGCTGCTGCGCGCGCCGAAGCGCTTCGTGTCGGCCGCGCCGGATGCGGCCTGGTGGGGCGTGCTGCTGGGCTACGCGCTCGCCAAGGGGCTGGAACTGGCCGACCACGCGGTGTTCGAGCAGCTCGCTGTTGTCAGCGGCCACACGCTCAAGCACCTCGTGGCCGCGGGCGCGGCGGGCTGGCTGCTCGCCGCGCGGGGCCTCAACTGCGGTAGTCGGCGTTGATCTTCACGTAGTCGTAGCTGAAGTCGCAGGTCCACACCGTGGCCTGCGCGCCGCCGCGGTTCAGGTTCACGCGCACGGTGATCTCGGGCTGCTTCATCACGCGCGCGCCGTCTTCCTCGCGGTACTCGGGTCGGCGGCCGCCGCGCTGCACCACGTGCACGTCGTCGAGGTGCAGGTCGATCAGCGACTGGTCGAGGTCGGCGATGCCGGCGTAGCCCACCGCCGCGAGGATGCGGCCGAGGTTGGGGTCGCTGGCGAAGAAGGCCGTCTTGACCAGCGGCGAATGCGCGATCGCGTAGGCGGCCTGGCGGCACTCGGCTTCGTCGCGGCCGCCTTCGATGCAAACCGTGATGAACTTGGTCGCGCCCTCGCCGTCGCGCACGATGGCCTGCGCGAGTTGCTGCGACACGGCGATCAGCGCCTCGCGCAAGGCCCGGCCCTCGGCCGAATCGAGCGCGGTGATCGCCGCATGGCCGGCGCACTGCGTGGCGATCAGCACGAAGGAATCGTTGGTCGAGGTGTCGCCGTCGATCGTGATGCGGTTGAACGAGGCCTCGGCGGCCTCCCTCACCAAAGGCTGCAGCAGTTCGGGCGCGATCACCGCGTCGGTGGCGACGAAGCCCAGCATGGTCGCCATGTTGGGCCGGATCATGCCGGCGCCCTTGCCGATGCCGGTGACCGTCACCGTCCGGCCGCCGATCGTGAGCTGGCGCGACGCCGCCTTCGGCAGCGTGTCGGTGGTCATGATCGCCTCGGCGGCCAGCGCCCAGTTGTCCGCCTTGGCATCCGCCAGCGCGGCGGGCAGCGCCGCCTCGATGCGCTCGTGCGGCAGCGTCTCCATGATCACGCCGGTGGAAAACGGCAGCACCTGCTCGCCCTTCACGCCGAGCCGCCGCGCCAGCGCCGCGCAGGTGGCACGCGCGCGCGCCAGGCCGTCGGCGCCGGTGCCGGCGTTCGCATTGCCGGTGTTGACGACGATGGCGCGTATGCCGGTGCCCGCGGCGAGGTGCTCGCGGCACACCTGCACCGGCGCGGCGCAGAAGCGGTTCTGCGTGAACACGCCGGCCACCGCGCTGCCCTCGGCGAGCGTGACGACCAGGACGTCGCGGCGGCCGGCCTTGCGCACGCCGGCCATCGCGGTGCCGAGCGCCACGCCGGCCACGGGGTGCAGATCCGCCGGGTCCGGCGCGCTCAGGTTGACGGGCATGCTCGGGCTTTCTTCAGGCCAGGCGGCCGTGGCACTGCTTGTACTTCTTGCCGCTGCCGCAGGGGCAGGGGTCGTTGCGGCCCACCTTGGGCACCTGCGCCACCAGCGTCGCCGGGTCGGCCTCCTCGGAGACCGAGCCGTCCTCGTTGGGGTGGGTGTAGGTCACGTTGCTGATGCGCTCGGAGCGCTCCTCGATCGCCTCGGCGGCCTGCTGGGCCTCTTCCTGGCTCTGGATGCGCACGGTCATCATCACGCGCGTGACTTCCATCTTCACCAGGTCGAGCAGTTGCGAGAACAGCTCGAAGGCCTCGCGCTTGTACTCCTGCTTGGGGTTCTTCTGCGCGTAGCCGCGCAGGTGGATGCCCTGGCGCAGGTAGTCGAGCGCGGCGAGGTGCTCGCGCCAGTGCGTGTCGATGGACTGCAGCAGCACCATGCGCATGAAGGGCGTGAACTGCTCGGCGCCGACACGCTCGAGCTTGTCGTCGAAGTGCGCGTCGGCGGCCTGCACCACCTTCTCGACGATGTCGTCGTCGGTGATGCTGTCGCTCTTGTCCACCTCGGCGGCCAGCGCCACGTCGAGCTGCCACTCCTCGCGCAGCGTCTTCTCGAGCGTCGGCAGGTCCCACTGCTCCTCGACGCTGCCGTCCGGCACCCAGGTGCGCACCACCTCGGTCATCGTGGCGCGGCGCAGGTTGGCGATCTGATCGGTCAGGCTGTCGGCCTCGAGGATCTCGTTGCGCTGCTGGTAGATCACCTTGCGCTGGTCGTTGGCGACGTCGTCGTACTCGAGCAGTTGCTTGCGGATGTCGAAGTTGCGCGCCTCGACCTTGCGCTGCGCGCTCTCGATGCTGCGCGTGACGATGCCGGCTTCGATGGCCTCGCCGTCGGGCATCTTCAGGCGGTCCATGATCGCGCGCACGCGCTCGCCGGCGAAGATGCGCATCAGCGGATCGTCGAGCGAGAGGTAGAAGCGCGACGAGCCCGGGTCGCCCTGGCGGCCGGAGCGGCCGCGCAACTGGTTGTCGATGCGGCGCGACTCGTGGCGCTCGGTCGCGATGATGCGCAGGCCGCCGGCCGCCTTCACCTGCTCGTGCAGGCCCTGCCATTCGTCCTGCAGCTTCTTCGCGCGGGCCGCCTTCTCGTCCTCCGTCACGCTCTCGTCGGCGGCGAGGAACTTGACCTGGTTCTCGACGTTGCCGCCCAGCACGATGTCGGTGCCGCGCCCGGCCATGTTGGTGGCGATGGTGATCACGCCCGGCCGGCCGGCCTGCGCGACGATCATCGCCTCGCGCTCGTGCTGCTTGGCGTTGAGCACCTGGTGCTCGAGCTTCTCCTTGGTCAGCAGCGCCGACACGCGCTCGGAGTTCTCGATCGAGGTGGTGCCCACCAGCACCGGCTGGCCGCGCTGGTGGCAATCGCGGATGTCGGCCACCACGGCGTCGTACTTCTCGCGCTCGGTCTTGTAGACGAGGTCGAGCTCGTCCTTGCGGATGGTCGGCTTGTTGGGCGGGATCACCACGGTCTCCAGGCCGTAGATCTCCTGGAACTCGTAGGCCTCGGTGTCGGCCGTGCCGGTCATGCCGGCGAGCTTGCCGTACATGCGGAAGTAGTTCTGGAAGGTGATCGAGGCGAGCGTCTGGTTCTCGCTCTGGATCTGCACGCCTTCCTTGGCCTCCACCGCCTGGTGCAGCCCGTCGCTCCAGCGCCGGCCGGTCATCAGGCGGCCGGTGAATTCGTCGACGATGATCACCTCGCCGCCCTGCACCACGTAGTGCTGGTCGCGGTGGTACAGGTGCCGGGCCCGCAGCGCCGCGTACACGTGGTGCATCAGCGTGATGTTGGCCGGGTCGTACAGGCTCGCGCCCTCGGCGAGCAGGCCGGCCTCGGCGAGGATGGTCTCGGCGTTCTCGTGGCCGGCTTCGGTGAGGAACACCTGGTGCGTCTTCTCGTCGACCGTGAAGTCGCCCGGCTCGATCACGCCCTCGCCGGTGCGCGGGTCGGCCTCGCCGATCTGCTTCTTCAGCTTGGGCACGACGGCGTTGATGCGCACGTACAGCTCGGTGTGGTCCTCGGCCTGGCCGCTGATGATCAGCGGCGTGCGCGCCTCGTCGATCAGGATCGAGTCGACCTCGTCGACGATCGCGAAGTTCAGCCCGCGCGCGACGCGGTCGGCGGTCTCCTGCACCATGTTGTCGCGCAGGTAGTCGAAGCCGAATTCGTTGTTGGTGCCGTAGGTCACGTCGGCCGCGAAGGCGGCCTGCTTTTCCTGGCGCGACATCTGCGGCGTGTTCACGCCCACCGTCAGGCCGAGGAAGGTGTAGAGCCGGCCCATCCACTCGGCGTCGCGGCGCGCCAGGTAGTCGTTGACCGTCACCACGTGCACGCCCTTGCCGGAGATGGCGTTCAGGTACACCGGCAGCGTGGCCATCAGCGTCTTGCCCTCGCCGGTGCGCATCTCGGCGATCTTGCCGTTGTGCAGCGTCATGCCGCCGAGCAGTTGCACGTCGAAGTGGCGCATCTTCAGCGTGCGCTTGCTGCCCTCGCGCACGACGGCGAAGGCCTCGGGCAGCAGCGCGTCCAGCGTCTCGCCCTTGGCGTGGCGCTCGCGGAACTCGTCGGTCTTGGCGCGCAGCTGCTCGTCGGAGAGCGCTTCGAGGCCGGCCTCCAGCGCGTTGATCTTCTCGACGACGCGGCGGTACTGCTTCAGCAGGCGCTCGTTGCGGCTGCCGAAAATGGAGGTGAGGAGCTTGGGTAGCATGCGGCGGCGTGATTGACGCGCCCGACGCGCCCGCATCGTGCGGGCGAGGGAGTCGGACGCCGGGAGCCTGGAGATGGGGCCGCCGCCTCGCCTTGCAAGGCGGGCGGCGCCGGTCGAACCCGCGATTTTACCTTCAGCGCCGGCCGCGGCCGGCCTTTTCGGCCGCTTTGTCCGCAGCCGCCAGCGCGGCCTCCCCGCCGGCCAGGAACTTCGCCGGGTCCTGCGGCACGCCGTCGACCAGCACCTCGAAGTGCAGGTGCGGCCCGGTCGAGCGCCCGGTGGTGCCCACCTGCGCGATTTTCTGGCCGCGCTTGACGATGTCGCCCACGCGCGCCAGCAGCCTGGAAGCGTGCGCATAGCGCGTCACCAGCCCGTTGCCGTGGTCGATCTCGATCATCTGGCCGTAGGCCGGGTGCATCTCGGCGGTGCGCACCACGCCGCCGGCCGCCGCCATGATGGCGGTGCCGACTTCGGTCGGGAAGTCCAGCCCGGTGTGCAGCGCCGAGCGGCCGGTGAACGGGTCGGAGCGGAAGCCGAAGCCCGAGCCGATCGGGCCGGCCACCGGCGCGCTGTTGGGGATCATCAGCGAGCGCAGGCGCGATTCGAGCAGGCGCGACTCGATCAGCGTGAACACGTCGGCGCTCTCGTCGGCCGACTGGTCGAGCGAGTCGACGATGCTGCGCAACTGCTCGAGCGTCACCGCCTGCGCCGGCACGTAGGGGCCGCCCTGCGCGCCCCCGCTGGCCGCCGCCGCGCCGCCGCGCGGGCGCGGCGTGGTGCGCAGCTCCTCGCTCTTGACGCCGGCCATGCCCGAGACGCGGTCGCCCATCGCTTCGAGCTTCACCAGCTTGGCCTGCATCTCGCCGACCTTCTGCGCCATCGCGTCGAGGTTCTCGCGCATGAAACGGTCGCGCTGGGCGAACTCGTCGCGCACCACCAGGCGCACGATCTGGCTGACCACCGGCCAGCCCTCGCGCGCCGCCTTCAGGAACACGAAGTGGTAGACCGTGCCCGACAGCAGCGTCAGCACCGCGACCAGCCCCACCAGCATCGCCCCGATCTGCCAGCGGTTGAAGTGCAGGACGCGCGTGCGGGCCAGCGTGCCGTGCGTGATCAGAATCTGCATCGCTACACTCCTCGTGTGAGCCTCAAACCGCCCCCGCTCGTGCCGGACTCGCTTCGCTTGTCCGAGGCCCTGCGGCGCAGCGCGCCGCTCGCCCAGTTGCGCGCGCGGCTGCAGGACTCCGCCGACCGCTTCGAGGCCATCCGCGCCGCGCTGCCGCTCGCGCTGGCCCGGCACGTGCAGCCGGGGCCGGTGGACGATGAAGCCTGGGCGCTGCTGGCCGCCAATGCCGCGGTGGCCGCCAAGCTGCGCCAGCTCAAGCCCCGCCTGGAGGGCCTGCTGCGAGAGCAGGGCTGGCAGGTTAGCTCAATCAGGATACGGGTTCAATCGAACTGACATGGCGTTGCATCGTTTGCGGCGCCACCCTCGGCTTTCGTGATGCAGATCACCCCATGACCACCACACCCCCGCCCCAGCCCGACGCCGAAGCCCTTCCGGCCGCCGCCTATGCCGTGCTCTCGCCGCGCGCCGTGCGCGCCAGCGCCCTGACGCGCGGCCCCTGGGATCCGCAGCACCAGCACGCCGGCCCGCCGATCGCGATGGTGTGCCGCGCGATCGAGGCGGTGGCGCGCGAACACGGCCTGGGCCACATCGGCAGGCTCACCGCCAACCTGCTGCGGCCGGTGCCCATCGGCGAGCTGGAGATCGAGGTGACGACCGACTACGCCGGCCGCAACGCCGCGCACTACGCCGCGCGGCTGTGGGCCGGCGACAAGGAAGTCGCGCGCTTCACCGCGCTGGCGCAGCGCGAGGGCGAGATCGTGCTGCCGGACGCGCTCGACGGCCACCCGCTGCCGCAGGCGCCGAAGCCGCCGCACGCGTGCGAGACGCAGCGCATGCCGTTCAGCCGCCGCTGGGTGGGTTATGCCGACCTGGTGGAGAACCGCGTGACCGGCGGCCGCATGTTCCAGGGGCGCTGCGCCGCCTGGTTCCGGCTGCTGCACCCGCTGGTCGAAGGCGAGACGCCCAGCGGCTACCAGCGCGTGGCGGTGGCGGCCGATTCGGGCAACGGCATCTCGGCGCTGCTCGACATCGCGCACTACAGCTTCGTCAACGCCGACCTCACGATCAACCTGCTGCGCCGGCCGGTCGGCGAGTGGATCTGCCTGGACGCGCGCACGCTGCTCGCGCCCAACGGCTGCGGGCTGGCCGAATCGCAGTTGTTCGACGAGCACGGCCTGATCGGCCGCGCGACGCAGAGCCTGGCGGTGCGCGCTCGCGGTTGAGGTGGTGCCGGCTGTCAGAGTCGAACTGACGACCTTCCGCTTACAGGGCGCTATGCGCACCTGATGCTGTTGTGATACTCGCCACGAGGCGGAGACAACTTACCCGTTGCGTTCGCGCCAGATCACCTGTTGACTTTGTGCCGCCTCGTCAACGGGGCGTCTGCCGCTCTCACCCACCGGTTGTTCGCACGAGCCAATTGCCGAATACGAGGATAGCGGCTAAGAATCTATCCGTAAATAATATTAACAGTCAGCGGCACCTTGCGAAAGGCGATGATGGCTGCGGCGAGGTGGTTGAGCGCGATGAAGCTGCGTTGGAGCTTCTCGTAGCGTACGAGTAGTTTGCGGAAGCGGTTGAACTAGCTGTGGCAGACCTCGACGACCCAGCGTCGAGTCTTCTTGCCGGGGTTGCGCCGCTTGGCATCGGCCTCGCGACGCCGGTCCACGACGTGTGCGATGTAGTCGTGCTCCTCGATCATGCGCAGGTTCTCGGCGCTGCGGTAGCCGGCGTCGGCGCACAGGTGCTTGCTGCGCCGCTCGGGCGGGCTCGCCCGCTTGACGACGATGGCATCGAGCACTTCGTCGAGCCGCTTGCCGTCATTGACGTTGGCCGCGGTCACGACGATCGACAACGGGACGCCACGACCGTCCACCAGCAGGTGGCGCTTGCTGCCCTTTTTTCCCCGATCCGTCGGGTTCGGGCCGACGGCTTCTTGGGCCAACGGCGCTTTCATCAGCGCGCCGTCGATGCTTTGCCAGCGCCAGGCAATGCCTTGCATGTCGTCGTACTCGGCGAGGCCGGCTTTCCACAGCGACTCGAAGAAGCCGGCCTTCTCCCATTCGAGGAACCGCTTGTGGACCGCACTGGCGCTGCCGAAGCGTTCGGCCGGCAGCGCCTTCCATTGGCAGCCCGTGCGCAGCACGTACACGATGGCCTCGAACACCTGCCGCGCCGGCTTCGGTGGCCGCCCCGCTCCGGGCTTGCGCTGGTACTGCTTGTCCACCGGCGCCACACGTGGCGGCACCAGCGGCTCTACGCGCCGCCAGAACTCATCCGTCACGACCCACGATTCGACTCGCTTGGCCAAGACTTGCTCCGTCGCCGCACTCCGGGCGGCTCGGAACGTCAGTATAGCTATTTACGGATAGATTCTAAGAGAACACCGAGGACGAGCTTGATTCGGCTTCCTGGAATGACGCCAAAGACCCGCAATTCCGGGGCCTTCTCTACTTGACCGCAGGTCGGGCATTTCACCAACTCGAACGACTGGATGTCTTCGCCAAGCGGTAGAGGCCTGACCGGCCGCGTCAGGATCGACTTCCACGACAGATCCCCAGCCCTGTTGTCACTTGGGTCGAAAGATGCCCCGCACGTGGAGCATTTGTGCGGGTGCGAAGACATGTTGCCTAAAGTCCGCGTCAGTCCTCAGTCGGATTTGCGCTTGAAGGGGAGATGACGGGCTACCCAGGGTGCGAGGATAAAGGCAAGCACAAACGCTGAGGCGACAAACGGCGGCTCGAACAGCACGCCATTCTTGTCGAGCCCAGTGATCATCCCAAACATTCCTGAGGCCATGACCACCGCAACGGTTAGGAATGCAGCGTACTTCAGGCGATTGAATAGGCTCACTATTTCCCCGTTTCGCAATCGTCGCACTTCGTGACACTCGAACTTGTGACAACGCTCCAGCCCACGTACACGCCGGCCGACAAGTCCAGACCTACAAGGCCTTTGCTAAGAGACGGGTAACCTGACGAAAGCGACCCCAACTTCATCGCGCCGTAAGAAGCACCGTACACGCCTCCGACAGAGGATGCAGCTATCGCTCCAGCAGGGCCATTGGCAGTGTTCGCTAACGGGCAAGCGAACACGTCCGAGAAATCTGAGGATCCGGTGGATCCTGTGTAGGTCAGGCCGACCCCACCAGCCAACGTGGACGCAAAGCCTTGAATGCGCATGCGAACCCCGCACTTACATTCAGATGTCAAGTCGAATTTGAAGCCCCCGGCACCCACGCCGCTGACAGCTACCACGGAGGTCACCGTTCCAGACCATTTCACCAGCCCCCGAGGATCAGTGAAGGAGATGGGGTTACCTTGAACATAGGCATAGGTATTGATGCCACCGTCAAGTCCGATGGGATCGCTTTGCACGTACCGTGCCGAGGCGTCGCCGATGGCGCCGGCAGCAAGAAGCGCCAGAGCGCAGGCCTTCAAATGCGTTGGTGCCATCATCTTCCCTCTCCCTTTACGGTTGTTGAAGTGATTTTGCACGATTCACTCTCTGCCGGTAGCTGTCTTCCGCAGCTTGGTCCCTTGGTCGCCATCCCAGCGCATAGGCCTGCTGGTAGAGCGCGCTCATGCGCCCTTCGTACTCCATGAACAGTGGGCGCTTGTCCATCGGGATATCGTTGGGCGTCGGATACTTGCTCGTGAAGTCCCGCTTCCACTTCGAGAAGTAGGCTTGGTGCTGGTGAAGAATGAGCGACACGTCCTTCGGGCTGTACTGGGCCGCCACCTTGGCCAGCGCAATGCGTTGGTCGTGCATGCGCTGCTGGTCGTAGAACTCAAGCAGCGTACCGACCATCACGGCCACCGTCTCCTTCCGGGTCAACGGGCGCATGTAGATGCCCGAGGCGATCGCCTCATCGGTCATCGGGAACTGCTGCCGCATCCACTCGTCGCGCGTGAAGCCGGCGCCGCTGGTCGTTTCGAGGTTGAAGAACTTGCCTTCGTCGTCGCGGTATTTGACGAACACGTGGTTGGGTGCCTCGGCGGCCGTCACGTCGACGCCGAGCTTTTGCCCAAGAATAATGAACAGCAGCGGCATCGACATGCAGTTGCCCTTGCGCGTCGCGAGGTACGTCGCCAGGAGCTTGTTCCGGACGTTGGCGCCGAAGGGGTCGTCCAGGTCGTAGGTGAAAGGCCGATTGCCATTCCAGGGACTCGCCTTGTACATGTGGTACCGCAGCGCATCCATGGTCAGGCGCCTGGGAGCGCCCGTCGGCAGAAACGACTTCAGCCCACTGGCCATCGCATCGAGTTGCGCGAGTGTCCCATCGACATCGACGCTGGGATCGATCATGTGATCGATGGTCAGCTTCGCCTTCGCCAGATCGATGTCCGCCTCGGGTGACTGCAGAATTCTCCGGATCACATCGAGGTTGCGATCTTGCAGGTGCTCAAGCACCTGCGACTGCGTCGAGCCCATTGCCGCAAGTCCAAGGCAACAGAGTGCAAGCCACCGAACCAGCGACCGACGAGTGAGTTGAACACCGGAGATGGTCAGGCAGCGGATCATTGTTGCTCTACTGTGACGGGATACTGGCTCGCACCTCCCGATGCGCGAGCCCCCTACCGCAGCACGACAATAACACGGCCATGGATCTGACCCGGCCGCGCAAGTAGCCGGGGTTGGTGCCGTCGGTGAGACTCGAACTCACGACTTATCGCTTACAAGTCAGGCAGCGTGGAGCTTGCCATGATTTGAATCGGATGGCCTCGGGCGGCTTGCAGAAGGATAGCACTGCGACTTAATGGGTTTTCGGGCGCACGGACGTCGTGCAGACACCTGAACCGATTGGCGTCGGAACCGTGTCGATCACGATGGAGGCGGACTTCTGCGTGGAGGCCTTGCGCGAGGCATCGGCGCGGTGGGGCGTGCCGGAGATCGTCAACACCGACCAGGGCAGCCAGTTCAGCAGCGCGGAGTTCGTGGCCGAGGTCGCGCGCATCGGCGCGCGCCAGAGCATGGACGGCAAAGGCTGCTGGCGCGACAACGTCTTCGTCGAGCGGCTGTGGCGCAGCGTGAAGTACGAGGACGTGTACCTCAAGGCCTACGACGGCGTCAGCGCCGCGCGGCACAGCCTGGCCGCGTACTTCGAGTTCTACAACGCGCGCCGACCGCACCAGAGCCACGACGGGCACACACCGGACATGGTCTACTTCGACTCGCTGCCGCCGATACAGGCTGCAGCGTGATGGGTTGAACCATGAGTACATGGGCTCAACCGGGGCGCCTCCGGCGGCCTGGCAGGGGCCTGGGATTGAAGAAGTTCAAGCCGCAGCCAATCCACTTATCTCAGGTCGCTGCGTGTTCAAACGAGCGGAGCCGGCTCTGATCCTGAGCAAAGGGCGCGACAGTCAGGGCGTGGAGTTCCTGGAGAGTAAGGCTGTGCATCCCCGGCTGGAGTAGCGCGGGGAAGTCTGGCTTCGCCATCGGTCTCGTGCCTCCCTCTGCGCCCTTGGCGGTTCGCCCGGCTGGACGCCGAACCTGAAAAACTGGTGCCGCTTGTCCGAATCGAACGGACGACCTACGGTTTACAAGACCGTTGCTCTACCAACTGAGCTAAAGCGGCGTATTCGTACTTCTCTTGCTCAAACCGTGTTTGACCTGCCCCGCCGACTACGCGCTGGCAGCCCGAAAGCCTTGCTGCGCATAGTCCTGAGACCTTGATGCCAAACAACCGAGCACAGCTTACAAGGCGGGTGCTCTACCAACTGAGCTAAGCCGGCCCGGCTGCGCCGAGGGCGGCCAGTATAGGGCGCGCTTCCCGGGCGTCTACTTGATGCGCTTGAGCGAGGGCCGCCCGCCGGCGGGCGGTTCGGGGGGCTCCGGCGGCTCGGGCGCGTCGTCGCCGGGCTGGCTCGTGCCGGCCTCGGTCAGCGCCAGGTGCGGGCCGCGCGGCGCGGCGGCTTCCGCCGGCGCCTCGGCGGGGGCGGCGCCTTCGGTCGGCACCGGAAACGCCATGCCCTGCCCGTTCTCGCGCGCGTAGATCGCGATCACGTGGTCGACCGGCACGACGATCTCGCGCGCCGCGCCGCCGAAGCGCGCCTTGAACTCGATGAACTCGTTGCCGAGCTTCAGCCCGCTGGTGGCCTCGAAGCCGACGTTGAGCACGATCTCGTTGTTCTTCACGTACTCCACCGGCACCTGCACCGAGCCGTCGACGAACACCGCGAGGTAGGGCGTGAAGCCGTTGTCGGTGCACCAGTCGTGCAGCGCCCGGATCAGGTAGGGGCGCGTGGACGATCCGGTCGGCGCGGGGGCGGCGGGCGGCGGGGTCATCGTCGCGGCGCGCCTTACTTGCGCATCACCTTCTCGGACGGCGTCAGCGCCTCGATGTAGGCCGGGCGCGAGAAGATGCGCTCGGCGTACTTCAGCAGCGGCACGGCGTTCTTCGACATGTCGATGCCGTAGTAGTCCAGCCGCCACAGCAGCGGCGCGATCGCGACGTCGAGCATCGAGAAGTCGTCGCCGAGCATGTACTTGTTCTTCAGGAAGATCGGCGCGAGCATGGTCAGCCGGTCGCGGATCTGCGCGCGCGCCTTCTCGAGCTGCTTGTCGGTGGGCTTGGTGCCGCGCGACTCGAGGATGTTCACGTTCGAGAACAGTTCCTTCTCGAAGTTGAACAGGAACAGCCGCACGCGCGCGCGCGCCACCGGGTCGCCGGGCATCAGCTGCGGGTGCGGGAAGCGCTCGTCGATGTACTCGTTGATGATGTGCGACTCGTACAGGATCAGGTCGCGCTCGACGAGGATGGGCACCTCGTTGTACGGGTTCATCAGCGCGATGTCCTCGGGCTTCGCGAACAGGTCGACGTCGCGGATCTCGAAGTCCATGCCCTTCTCGAAGAGCACGAAGCGGCAGCGGTGCGAGTACGGGCAGGTGGTTCCGGAATAAAGCACCATCATGGCGGTGTGCTCCTAGAGGCTTCGAAAAACGCGAGCGCAGTGGGCGCCGGCTCGGGCTGCACCACTGCGCTCGGGCCCGCCGCCCGGGCCGGGGCGGCGGACGCGCGGACGGTCACTTCACGTCTTTCCAGTACGCGGCGTTCAGGCGCCACGCGATCAGCGTGAACACGCCGAGGAAGATCAGCACCCACACGCCGATGCGCACGCGCTGCGCGCGCGCCGGCTCGCCCATCCACTGCAGATAGGCGACCAGGTCGCCGACGGCGCTGTCGTAGTCCTGCGCCGAGAGCGTGCCGGGCGTGAGCTGCTCGAAGCCGTCGAAGCGGTGCACGGTCTTGGACGGATCGTGCGGATCCTTCTCCTCGACGTACTTCGCCGCGCGCTGGCCCTGCAGTTCCCACAGCACGTGCGGCATGCCGACGCCGGGGAAGGCGAGGTTGTTCCAGCCGGTCGCCTTGGTGTCGTCGCGGTAGTAGCTGCGCAGGTAGGTGTAGAGGTAGTCGGCGCCCGAGCCGCCGGCGCCGGCGCGCGAGCGTGCGATCACGCTGAGGTCGGGCGGCGTGCCGCCGAACCAGTCCTTGCCCTGCTTGGCGGTGATGGCCGCCTGCATCGTGTCGCCCACCTTCTCGGTGGCGAACATCAGGTTGTCCTTGATCTGCTGCTCGGTCAGCCCGATGTCGCGCAGGCGGTTGTAGCGCACGTAGGCGGCCGAGTGGCAGTTCAGGCAGTAGTTGACGAACAGCTTGGCGCCGTTCTGCAGCGCGGCCAGGTCGTTGGCCTTGTCCTGCGGGAAGCTGTCCCAGGCGATGCCGCCTTCGGAGGCCGTCGCGCCCGCCGCGAGGCCGAGCGCCATGAGCACGGAGAGGATGATCTTCTTCATGATGTGGTCGTTCCCGGCGGACGCGTCAGTGGGAGGCGAAGGTCACGCGGTCGGGCACCGGCTTGAATTCGCCGAGCCGGCTCCACCACGGCATCAACAGGAAGAAGCCGAAGTAGAACAGCGTGCCCACCTGCGACACCCGCTCGCCGATCGGCGACGGCGGCTGCACGCCGAGGTAGCCGAGGATCAGGAAGTTGACGACGAACACCGCGTAGACGTACTTGTGCCAGCCCGGGCGGTAGCGGATCGACTTGACCGGGCTGTAGTCGAGCCAGGGCAGGAAGAACAGGATGATCACCGCGCCGCCCATCACGACGACGCCCCAGAACTTGGCGTCGATGGCGAGCATCAGCGCCGCCACCACCAGCGCGCCGCCGAGGATGACGAGCTTCCAGATGCCGGCCGCGCGCAGCTTGAGCACGCCCAGCAGCGCGCCCAGCGCCACGCAGGCGATCAGCGCGTACATCATCTCGCTGGTGATCGCGCGCAGCATCGAATAGAACGGCGTGAAGTACCACACCGGGGCGATGTGCGCCGGCGTCTTCAGCGGGTCGGCCGGGATGAAGTTGTTGTACTCGAGGAAGTAGCCGCCGAACTCGGGCACGAAGAACACGATCGCGCTGAAGGCGATCAGGAACACCGAGACGCCCAGGATGTCGTGCACCGTGTAGTACGGGTGGAAGGGGATGCCGTCCAGCGGGATGCCCTTGGCGTCCTTCCTGGCCTTGATCTCGACGCCGTCGGGGTTGTTCGAGCCGACGTCGTGCAGCGCGAACAGGTGTGCCACCACCAGGCCGAGCAGCACCAGCGGCACCGCGATCACGTGGAAGCTGAAGAAGCGGTTGAGCGTCGCGTCGCTGACCACGTAGTCGCCGCGGATCAGCAGCGCGAGGTCGGGGCCGACGAAGGGGATGGCCGCGAACAGGTTGACGATCACCTGCGCGCCCCAGTAGCTCATCTGGCCCCAGGGCAGCAGGTAGCCCATGAAGGCCTCGGCCATCAGGCACAGGAAGATCGCGCAGCCGAAGATCCACACCAGTTCGCGCGGCTTGCGGTAGCTGCCGTAGATCATGCCGCGCCACATGTGCAGGTAGACGACGATGAAGAACGCGCTCGCGCCGGTGGAGTGCATGTAGCGGATGATCCAGCCGCCCGGCACGTCGCGCATGATGTACTCGACCGACGCGAAGGCCTGCGCCGCGTCGGGCTTGTAGTGCATCACCAGGAAGATGCCGGTGACGATCTGGATCACCAGCACCAGCATCGCCAGCGAGCCGAAGAAGTACCAGAAGTTGAAGTTCTTCGGCGCGTAGTACTCCGACATGTGCACGCGGTAGGCCGCGAACGCCGACGGGAAGCGGTTCTCGAACCAGGTGCTCACCTTCCGGGCGACCGGCGCGTCGGCGGGAACTTCCTTGAAATCAGCCATGATCGTCTCGTTCCTGTCCTGGGTTAGGCCTTCTTGTCTTCACCGATCAGCAGTCGGGTGTCGGACAGGTACGTGTGCGGCGGCACCTCGAGGTTGTCCGGCGCGGGCTTGTTCTTGAACACGCGGCCGGCCAGGTCGAAGGTGGAGCCGTGGCAGGGGCACAGGAAGCCGCCCTGCCAGTCGTCGGGCAGCGAGGGCTGCGGGCCGGCCTGGAACTTGTCGGACGGCGAACAGCCCAGGTGCGAGCAGATGCCCACGGCCACCAGGATCTCGGGCTTGATCGAGCGGTGCTCGTTGCGCGCGTACTCGGGGGTCAGTTCGTCGGGCTTGCGCTGGGACTTCGGGTCGGCGAGCTGGCCGTCGAGCTTGGGCAGCGTGGCGAGCTGCTCGGGCGTGCGCTTGACGATCCACACCGGCTTGCCGCGCCACTCGACGGTGATCTTCTCGCCCGCCTTCAGGCCGCCGATGTCGACCTCGACGGCGGCGCCGGCGGCGCGGGCTCGCTCGGAGGGCTGGAACGAGCTGACGAAGGGCACGGCGGTGAAGCCGACACCCACCGCACCAGCGCATCCGGAGGCGATGAGCCAGGTGCGCTTGCCGTTGTCGACGGAACTGTCACTCATGGAGATCCTCTGGCGAGATTCGTTTCAGGGTCAACCCGGCATTCTAACGGACGCGTCAAGAGGGCTTTCGCCGCGCCGCCGGCGCCCGCCCGGCGCGCCTTGACTTCCGCCGCGGGGCGGGAATACTGCGCTGCGCCGCACCAAAGTGACGGCCTCGCCATCAACACGCCAGAAGAGGAGTACCCGATGGGATTCGCTACCGAGTTCAAGGAATTCGCGATGAAGGGCAATGTCGTCGACCTCGCGGTCGGCGTCATCATCGGAGCGGCGTTCGGCAAGATCGTCGACTCGGTCGTGAAGGACCTGATCATGCCGATCGTCGGACGCGTGTTCGGCGGGCTGGATTTCAGCAACTACTTCGTCAAGCTGGCCGACCCGCCGGCGGGCTACAACGGCCCGATGACCTACGAGGCGCTCACCAAGGCCGGCGTGCCGCTGTTCGCCTACGGCAACTTCATCACCGTGGCGATCAACTTCGTCATCCTCGCCTTCATCATCTTCATGATGGTCAAGCAGATCAACCGCCTGAGGAAGGAAGCGCCGCCCGAGGCGCCGGCCGAGCCGGCGGAAGACGTGCTGCTGCTGCGCGAGATCCGCGACGCGCTGAAGAAGTAAGCCAACGGTAACCGGCGCCCCGCCCGGCGCGCCGGGCGTGACGCACCGCACACGCCGGCGCGGGGCTTTGGCCGCATACTTCCGGCTCCCCATCCGGCGGCGTGACGGGCATCGCGGCCGGGAGGTCGCGGACGCCCCGCCTCGATGAACTCCTCCGACCCTCGCCAGAAGGCCGCCATCGACGCGGCCGTCAGCCTGATCAACAAGACCGCGGCGGCGGTGGCCGACCGCGTCAGCGATCTGCTGGGCACGCTGTCGCTGTCGTCCACGCGCACCGCCGAGCGCGACGCGCTGCTGGCCTCGCAGTTCGAGCTGCGCCGCAACATGGCGGCCTTCCACCTGTGCTTCCGCGACCAGTTGCGCGAGAGCATCGCGCGCGACCTCGCGCCGCCGCGCGCCGAGGGCCGCCGCCTCGAGAAGACCGACTGGCAGTCGCTCAGCCTGGTCGACGACCAGGAGGTCGAGCAGAAGCTCCACGCCGACCGCATCGGCGCGCAGATCGCGCAGGAGTGCGAGTGGGAGCAGGCCGAGGTGGCCGCGCACCTGGCCTCGCTGCTGCACGCCGGGCGGCGCGACGACGAGCGCAACCCGCTGCGCCCGGCGGCCATCGGCGAGGCGACGTACCGCGCCATCGGGGCCGCGACGCAGGCGCCGGAGTCGCGCAAGCTCGTCGCACGCGAGATGGGCGCGGCGATGGCCAAGGCGATGAAGCCCTGCTACGCCGAGATCCTGCGCGAATTGCAGGCGATGGGCGTCAAGCCGGTGAGCCTGAACGTGCGCGCCGGCGACGGCCCCGGATTCCACCTGCCGGGCGTCAATTCCGGCTATGCGACGCTGCAGCACGGCGGCGATCACCGCTCCACCGGCGGCTTCGCGGCCAGCGGCTACGACGTGCCGGACCTGCCGCCGCATGCCGGGCAGGCGCCCTATCCGCGCGGGCCCGGCCTGGCCGGCCTGGCTGGATCGCCCGGCGGCATGCCCGCCACGGGGCCGCGCAGCGGCATCGGCAGCGGCCCGGGCACCTTCGGCCGGACGGAGCCGGGCGGGCGCGGCGCGAGCGCGCACGGACAGGCCGACGCCCAACTGATGGCGCTGCTGCGCCGCCTGAACACGCTGGCCAGCGGCCCCGGCGGGCTGGACCGCGGCGCGGCCGCCGCCGGCCCGGCCGTGCCCGCCGCCGCCGTTCGCAGCAGCTTCGGCAACAGTTTCAGCGGCAGCATCAGCGGCGGCCTGGAGGCGCCGGCGGGCGGCAGCGGCCTGGCCGGCCTGATGGCGGTCAACCTGATTCGTGCCCACCGCGAGGAGCTGCTGCAGGCCTCGAGCGGCAAGCTCGACCACATGGTGATCGACGTGGTCGGCAGCCTGTTCGACCAGATCCTGTCCGACCCGCGCGTGCCGCCGCAGATGGCGCGCCAGATCGCGCGGCTGCAGTTGCCGGTGCTGCGCGTGGCGATGACCGACTCGACGTTCTTCTCGTCGCGTCGCCACCCGGTGCGCCGCTTCGTCAACCGCATCGCCTCGCTGGCCTGCGCCTTCGACGACTTCGGCGAGGGCCCGGGCAAGGAACTGCTCGACCGCGTGCGCCAGCTCGTGCAGGAGATCATCGAGGGCGACTTCGAGCAGATCGAGCTGTACACCGACAAGCTCGTCGAGCTGGAGCGCTTCATCGACGAGCGCACCCAGGCGCACATCGAGCAGACGCCGGCGGCGGCCACGCTGGAGAGCAAGGAATCGGAGCTGCGCATCCAGCAGCGCTACATGCAGCAGCTCAGCGTGGCGCTCAAGCCGCTGGCGCTGCCCGAGTACCTGCGCGAGTTCGTCTCGCAGGTGTGGAGCCAGGCGCTGGTGCTGGCGGTGCGGCGCGACGGCACGGCGTCCGACCGCTACGCGCGCTACAAGCGCGCCGGCCGCGACCTGATCATGAGCGTGCAGCCCAAGGGCTCGCCGGTGCTGCGCAAGAAGTTCCTGATGCAGTTGCCGCAGCTGATGAAGGATCTCAACGAGGGCCTGGCGCTGATCGGCTGGCCCGAGCCGGCGCAGAAGGCCTTCCTCGCGCAGTTGCTGCCGGCGCACGCCGAGTCGCTGAAGGCGCCGCCGCTGACGGAGCTGGACCACAACCTGCTGGCCAAACAGGTCGAGGGCGTGTTCGCCACCACCATCCCGGGCGTCGAGTCGCTGTCGGTGGCCGACACCGTGCCCGAGGTCGACAACGCGGTCATCGAGCGGCGCTTCACGCCCGAGGAGGCGCGCCAGGTCGGGCTGGTGGAAGAAAGCGAGGTCGACTGGTCGGGTCCGGTGGACATCGAGATCGCCACCGGCGACGACGCCGCCCCGGCCCACGACACCGGCGACGAGGGCGACACCCAGCCCGGCGCGCTGCACGGCGCGGACGGCGGCGCCGACTCGGCGCCGTCGTCCAGCAGCCTCGGCCTGGACATCGACCTCGACCTGACGCCGCGCGAGCCGCCCGAGCCCTCGCGCGGGCCGCAGTTGATGGACCACGTCAAGCTCGGCTTCGCCTACCAGATGCACCTGAAGGACGAGTGGCAGAAGGTGCGCCTGACCTACGTGAGCCCGGGGCGCAGCTTCTTCGTCTTCTCGCGCGGCAAGAAGCACCAGGAGACCATCTCGATGACGGCGCGCATGCTCGCGCGCATGTGCGAAACCGGGCGCATGCGCGCCTTCGAGAACGCCTACCTGATCGAGCGCGCCACGGCGCGCGCGCGCAAGCAGCTCGCCGCGCTCAGCGCGGCGACCACCCGCCACTGACGCCGTCGCCGGCCGCGAGCCGCCGCGCCATGTGCACCGCGGCGGCCAGGCTGGAGGCGTCGGCGCGGCCGCTGCCGGCGATGTCGAAGGCGGTGCCGTGGTCGGGGCTGGTGCGCACGAAGGGCAGGCCCAGCGTCACGTTCACGCCCTGCTCCACGCCGAGGTACTTCACCGGGATCAGGCCGTGGTCGTGCGTCATCGCGATCACGATGTCGAACTCGCCCGGGTGCGCCGGCGGCGCGTGGCGCGCGCGCATGAACACCGTGTCGGGCGCGTAGGGGCCGGACGCGGCGATGCCCTCGGCGCGCGCCGCGGCCACGGCCGGCGCGATGACGCGCAGTTCCTCGTCGCCGAACAGCCCGCCCTCGCCGGCATGCGGGTTGAGCCCGGCCACCGCGATGCGCGGCGCCGGCTGGCCCCAGCGCGCCGCGGCGGCGTGCGCGATGCGTATCGTCTCCAGCACCGCGTCGAAGGTGACGCCCTCGATGGCGCGGCGCAGCGAGACGTGGATCGTCACCAGCACCGTGCGCAGCTCGCCGTTGGCCAGCATCATGCGCACCGGCGGCGCGGGCCGGCCGGGTGCTGCCGCCAGCGCCTGCAGCATCTCGGTGTGGCCGGGGAAACCGATGCCGGCGGCCGCCAGCGCCTCCTTGTGGATCGGCGCGGTGACGATGCCGGCCGCGTCGCCGGCACGCACCAGCGACACGGCCTGCTCGATGCAGCGCGCCGCCGCCGCGCCGGCGCGCGCATCGACGCGGCCGAGCGGCGCGTCGAGCAGGTCGCCGGGCAAGCCCTGCGCCTGCAACACCGGCAGGCATCGCGGCGGAAGCCCCGAGTCATCGGCCACGCGCTCGACCTCGGCCACCGGCAGCAGCCCGCCGGTCAGCCGTGCCGCGCGGCGCATCACGCCGACATCGCCCAGCACCACGCAGCCGCGCGCCGCGTCGCCGCGGAACAGCTTCGCGACGGTCTCCGGCCCGATGCCGCAGGCATCGCCCATCGTGATCAGCAGCTTCGTCATGCCGGGTTGTCGATGTCGATGAACTGGTGTTCCAGGCCGAACTGCTCCGCCACGCGCGCCGCCACCGCCGGCGCACCGTAGCGCTCGCTGGCGTGGTGGCCGCAGGCGAGGTAGGCCACGCCGGTTTCGCGCGCGTAGTGCGCCTGCGGCTCGGAGATCTCGCCGGTGATGAAGGCGTCGGCGCCGGCGGCGATGGCGGCCTCGAAGTAACCCTGAGCGCCGCCGGTGCACCAGGCCACGCGCGCCAGCGCGCGGCCGTCGCCCTGCACCAGCGTCGGCGCGCGGCCCAGGCGCGATTGCAGCAGCGCGGCCAGCGCGGCGGTGGTCAGCGGCTGGCCGGGGCGGCCGATGAAGCCGAGATCCTGCTCGCCGAAGCGCCCGTCGGCGACGAGCCCCAGCCGCGCGCCCAGCTGCGCGTTGTTGCCCAGCTCGGGGTGCGCGTCCAGCGGCAGGTGGTAGGCGAACAGGTTGACGCCATGCGCCAGCAGCTTCTCGAGCCGCGCCTTCAGCCAGCCCGTCACGCGGCCGTCCTGGCCGCGCCAGAACAGGCCGTGGTGCACCAGGATCGCGTCGGCGCGCGCCGCGATCGCCGCCTCGATCAGCGCCAGGCTCGCCGTCACGCCCGAGACGATCTTGAGAACCTGCGCCTTGCCCTCAACCTGCAGGCCGTTCGGCCCATAATCCTTGAAGCGGCCGACGTCCAGCAGCGCCTGCAGGTGCGAGTCGATCTCGTCGCGGTGGGCCATCTCGTCGCTCTCTCAGGTGGATTGATGCGCAGAACCTGGCTGATTTTCTCGCAAGCGGTGACCGTCGCGGTGGCGGTGCTGTTCGTCGTCGCCACGCTCAAGCCCGAGTGGCTGCCGCGCCGTGCCGACGGCACCGGCGCGGTGACGGTGCTGCCGGCGCTGGCGCCCGCGCCCGAAGCGGCCGCGTTGCCGCCGGGCGCCACGGTGTTCAGCTACGCCGCGGCGGCCAAGCGCGCGACGCCGGCGGTGGTCAGCATCACCGCGCGCAAGGCGCCGCAGCGCTCGGCGCAGAGCGCCGACCCGTGGTTCCGCTTCTTCTTCGGCGAGAGCGCGCAGCAGCAGCCGCAGATCGGCCTCGGCTCGGGCGTGGTGGTCACGCCCGACGGCTACCTGCTGACCAACAACCACGTGATCGAAGGCGCCGACGACATCGAGGTGCAGCTCTCCGACGGCCGCACCGCCACCGCCCGGCTGGTCGGCACCGACCCGGAGACCGACGTCGCGGTGCTCAAGGTCGAGCTGGACAAGCTGCCCACCATCGCCTTCGGCAACACCGACCACCTGCAGGTCGGCGACGTGGTGCTGGCCATAGGCAACCCCTTCGGCGTCGGCCAGACGGTGACCTCGGGCATCGTCAGCGCGCTCGGGCGCGACCAGCTCGGCATCAACACCTTCGAGAACTTCATCCAGACCGACGCGGCCATCAACCCCGGCAACTCCGGCGGCGCGCTGGTCGACGCGGCCGGCAACCTGGTGGGCATCAACACCGCGATCTACTCGCGCAGCGGCGGCAGCATGGGCATCGGCTTCGCGATCCCCGTCAACACCGCGCGCCAGGTGATGGAAGGGCTGGTTCGCGACGGCCGCGTCACGCGCGGCTGGATCGGCGTCGAGCCGCGCGAGCTGACGCCCGAGCTGGTCGAGACGCTGCGCCTGCCGGTGCGCCAGGGCGTGCTGATCGCCGCCGTGCTGCAGAACGGCCCGGCCGGCGAAGGCGGCATGCTGCCCGGCGACGTGGTCACCAAGGTCGGCGACACGCCGGTGACGACCACCGGCCAGTTGCTCAACGCAGTGGCGGCGCTCAAGCCGCGCGAGGCGGCGACGATCGCGGTGCAGCGCCGCGAGCAGGCGATCGAGCTGAAGGTGACGGTCGGCCAGCGGCCGCCCTCGCGCGCACGCCAGCCGCAGTGAGGCCGCGGCGCGCGCCGCGCCTCAGCCCGCCGACGAGGAGTTGCCGCTGCCCTCGCTGCCCTCTTCGGCCGGCGCCTGCGTGTGCTTGATGAAGATCTGCGCCGCCCAGATGCCGGCTTCGTAGAGCAGGCACATCGGGATCGCCAGCGCGAGCTGCGAAACCACGTCCGGCGGCGTGATCACCGCCGCGATGATGAAGGCGATCACGATGAAGTAGCTGCGGAAGGAACGCAGCTTCTCGATGCTGACCAGGCCCATGCGCGCCAGCACCACCACCACCACCGGCACCTCGAAGGCGGCGCCGAAGGCGATGAACATCGTCATCACGAAGCTCAGGTAGGCCTCGATGTCGGGCGCGGCGGTGATGCTCTTGGGCGCGAAGCCCTGGATGAACCGGAACACCTGCCCGAAGACGAAGAAGTAGCAGAACGCCACGCCGACGAAGAACAGCAGCGTGCTGGAGATCACCAGCGGCAGCACCAGCTTCTTCTCGTGCGAGTACAGGCCCGGCGCGACGAAGGCCCAGGCCTGGTACAGCACCACCGGCAGCGCGGCCAGGAAGGCCGCCAGCAGCGTGATCTTCAGCGGCACGATGAAGGGCGAGATCACGTTGGTGGCGATCAGCGTCGCGCCCTGCGGCAGGTGCGACACCAGCGGCGCGGCCAGCAGGTCGTACAGCGCGCCGGGGCCGGGCCACAGCGCCAGCACGCCGAAGCAGATGCCCACCGCGATCGAGGCGCGGATCAGCCGGTCGCGCAGCTCGATCAGGTGCGAGACAAAGGGCTGCTCGGTGCCCGCCAGCTCGTCGGGCTTGTCGTCGGGGGAGCTCATTCAGTGGCGCCCGGCCGTCCGAAGCCACTGAGCGCCCCCTCGGGGGGCAGCGAGCGCGAGCGAGCTTGGGGGTCTCATGTCGTCAAGCCTGCGGTGGCCGGGGCGGCCTGAAGCGCGCCACGCGCGCCGCGCCCGACTGCGCCTTGGCGCGGATGCCGTGGCGCTGCTTGTACCACTGCGGCGTCGCGCCGCGCTTGACGCGCCAGTTCTTCTTCGGGTGCCGGTACTCGGGCACCGGCGTGGCGAGCGGGTCGGCGTTCGCCGCGTCGGAATCGGTGGCCGGCGCGCCGATCGCGTCAGACCACGACTGGCTCAGGTCGGCGGTGGTCTGGTGGATCTCGCTTTGCACCGAGTCGACACTTTGCTGCACGTCGCGCGCGGCCTCCTCGAAGCTCGTCTTCATCTTCTTCAGCTCGTCGAGCTCGATCGAGCGGTTGACTTCCGCCTTCACGTCGGCGACGTAGCGCTGCGCCTTGCCGAGCAGGTGGCCGACGGTGCGCGCCACCCTCGGCAGCCGCTCGGGGCCGATGACGATCAGCGCCACCGCGCCGATCAGGGCGATCTTGTCGAAACCGAAGTCGATCATGCAAACGCCCGCGCGCAGCGGCCGGCGCGGTGCGGCATCACGACTTGGTCTTCGCTTCCACGTCCACCGTGTTGGCGTCGGTGGCCTTGTTGGCGGTGACCTGCTGCGCCGCCGACGCAGCATCGCCGCCGGCGGAGCCGTCCTTCATGCCGTCCTTGAAGCCCTTGACGGCGCCGCCCAGGTCGGAACCGATGTTCTTGAGCTTCTTCGTCCCGAACACCAGCAGCACGATGACCAGCACGATCAGCCAGTGCCAGATGCTGAATGAACCCATGTCTTCTCTCCAGTCGTCGACGACAGTGTTTCGATTCTAGGGGAGCGCCCCGGTTCAACCCTTGCTCCAGGGCCGCGGCCCGCCCATGACGTGCATGTGGACATGCTGCACCTCCTGCCCGCCGTCGGGCCCGGTGTTCACCACGATGCGGAATCCGTTCGCGACGCCGAGATCGCGCATCAGCCGCGGCGCCAGCGCGGTCATGCGGCCGAGCAACGCGGCGTGCTGCGGGCCCGTGTCGTACATCGTCGCGATGTGCTGCTTGGGGATGACCAGCAGGTGCACCGGCGCCCAGGGCGCGATGTCGTGGAACACCAGCAGCTCGTCGTCCTCGTAGACCTTGCGGCTCGGGATCTGCCCGGCGACGATCTTGCAGAAGATGCAGTTCGGATCGGTACTCATGGCGTTGCCTCAGACGGCCATCGGCTTGCCGTCGTTCCAGCTCAGGAAGCCCTTGACGATGCGGTAGATGATCCAGACCGCGTCGAGCGCGAGGATGACGAAGCCCACCAGCACGACCACCGTGGCGAAGCCGACGATGCTCCACAGCAGGCCCCACCAGAAGGTGCGGATCTGCCAGTTGAAGTGGCTCTCGTAGATCGTGCCGCGCGTCTCGTCGCGCTTCACGTAGTTCACGACGACGGCGACGATCGCGGTGATGCCGACGACGAAGCTGGCCGCCTGCAGGATGTAGATGATCATCGTGAGCTGCTTCAGGCTCTCGAGCTTGGCGGCATCGGGCGCCGGCGGCACGTCGATCACGTCGTTCATCGCTTCTTCTCCTCGTCCTCGCGGGATTGTGCCTTGCGCGCCGCGAATTCCTCGAGGCCCGACAGGCCCTCGCGGCGGCGCAGCTCGGCCAGCACGTCGGCCGGCGCGAGGCCGTGCGCGGCCAGCGCCAGCATCGAGTGGAACCACAGGTCGGCGACCTCGTAGACGATCTTCTCGCGCACGCCGTCCTTGCAGGCCATCACGGTCTCGGTGGCCTCCTCGCCGATCTTCTTCAGGATCGCGTCGGGGCCCTTGGCGAACAGGCGCGCGACGTAGCTCTTGTCGGGGTCGCCGCCGCGGCGGCTCTCGATCACCGCGGCCAGGCGGGCCAGCGTGTCGTCGCTGCTGCTGTGCTGGTTCATTTGTAGATGCGCTCCGGATCCTTCAGCACCGGCTCGACGGCCTGCCAGCGCCCGCCCTCCAGCCGCTGGTAGAAGCACGAGTGCCGCCCGGTGTGGCAGGCAATGCCGGGTTCGTGGCCCAGTTGCGTGACCTTCAGCAGCACCACGTCGTTGTCGCAATCGAGGCGCAGTTCGTGCACCTTCTGGATGTGGCCCGACTCCTCGCCCTTGTGCCACAGCCGGGCGCGCGAGCGGCTCCAGTAGACCGCCTCGCCGCGCTCGGCGGTCAGGCGCAGCGCCTCGCGGTTCATGAAGGCGAACATCAGCACGTCGTTCGTGCCGGCCTCCTGCGCGATCACGGGCACCAGGCCCTGCGCGTCCCACTTCACCTCGTCGAGCCAGTCCATGCCCGGCAGTGTAGCGAGCGCTCAGGCGTCGCCGTGTGTCGCACCCGTGAAGCCGCGTTCCTCGGCGAACCAGCGCAGCACCGGAATCGTGCCCGGCAGCACGGGTGCCACCTGCACCGGAAGCGTCTGCCAGGCCATCGCCTGGCGCTCGCGCATCTCGAAGGCGCCGCTCCACTCGAACACCTTGCAGAAGTGCAGCCGCACGAGCGCATGCGGGTAGTCGACCAGCTCGATCTTCCACGGCTGTGCCGCGCCGATGGTGATGCCGATCTCCTCGTGCAGTTCGCGGCGCAGCGCCTGCTCGACCGTCTCGCCGGCTTCGAGCTTGCCGCCCGGGAACTCCCAGTAGCCGGCGTAGACCTTGCCCTCGGGGCGGCTGGTGAGCAGGAAGCGGCCCTCGCCGTCGATCAGCACGCCCACCGCCACGTCGACCGGCGTGCGCTCGCTCGTGCCGTCACTCACCGTGGTGCCGCCCCGCGTAGTCCTTGGCGAACTGGAACGCCACGCGCCCCGAACGCGAACCGCGCTCCAGCGCCCACACCAGGCTTTCCTGGCGCGCCGCGGCGATCGCGTCTTCCGGCACGCCGTGGCCGCGCAGCCATTGCGCCACCACCGCGAGGTATTCGTCCTGGCTGAAGGGGTAGAAGCTGATCCACAGCCCGAAGCGCTCGGACAGCGAGATCTTCTCCTCCACCACCTCGCCGGGATGCACCTCGCCGTCCTCGGTGTGCTGGTAGGTGAGGTTCTCCTTCATGTACTCGGGCAGCAGGTGGCGGCGGTTGCTGGTGGCGTAGATCAGCACGTTGTCGGAGGCCTGCGCCACCGAGCCGTCGAGGATGGACTTCAGCGCCTTGTAGCCGGCCTCGCCCTCGTCGAAGCTGAGGTCGTCGCAGAACACGATGAAGCGCTCCGGCCGCGAGGCCACCAGGTCGACGATGTCGGGCAGGTCCACGAGATCGGCCTTGTCGACCTCGATCAGCCGCAGGCCCCGCGGCGCGAACTCGTTGAGCACCGCCTTGATCAGCGAACTCTTGCCGGTGCCGCGCGCGCCGGTCAGCAGCACGTTGTTGGCCGCATGGCCCTCGACGAACTGGCGCGTGTTGCGCAGCAGCCGTTCCTTCTGCGGCTCCACCTCCACCAGCGCCGGCAGGCGGATCGCGGCCACGTGGCGCACCGGCTCCAGCAGCCCGGAGGCGCCGCGCTTGCGGTAGCGGAACGCGATCGACGCGCTCCAGTCGGGCGCCGACAGCGCGTGCGGCAGAACGGCTTCGAGGCGCGCCAGCAGTCGCTCGGCGCGCGCGAGAACGGATTCGAGATCGGCCATGAGGGCGCGAGTTTACGCGGGCACCTCGTACAGCGCGTCGTCGCCGGCCACCGCGAAGACGCGCTCGCCCTCGCCGCGCCGCAGCGCGTGCATGCCGGTGAAGCTACCGAAGGCCGGCAGCACCGCGACGCGCGGCCCGACGTGGAAACACGGCAGGCGCAGCCGCTCGTGCGCGCGGCCGCGCAGCGACACGCAGGGGTGCAGGTGGCCGGCGATCACGTAGGCATCGTCCCGCGGCGCGGGGTGGTGGCACAGCGCGAGCGCGCCGTCGCGCAGCGGCTCGTCGACGACCTCGAAACCGAGCGAGGCCGGCGGGTCGCCGGCGCGGTCGTCGTGGTTGCCGCGCACCAGCACCAGCGCCAGCGCGGCGTGGGCCTCGCGCCAGCGCGCCAGCGCGGCCAGCGTGGCGCCGGCATGCGCGGCGCGCGCGTGCAGGAAGTCGCCGAGGAAGACGATGCGCCGCGCCTCGTGGCGCGCGACCAGCTCGCTCAACGCCGCCAGGGTTTCGCTGGTGGTGCCGCGCGGCACCGGCACGCCCAGCGCGCGAAAGCTGGCGGCCTTGCCGATGTGCGCATCGGCGATCAGCAGCGTGCGCGAATCGGGCAGCAGCGCCGCCTTCTGCGGCAGCAGCCCAAGCGGGCGTCCGGCCACCTCGATCGTGACCACGGCGAAGCGGCGTGGAACGTCAGCCGACCAGCAGCGCGAGCGCCGCGTCGAGGTGCTCGGTCGGGTTGCGCTTGAAGCCCGAGCGCGCGTAGCGCTGCAGCCGCCCCACCGCGAAGGCCGTCAGCACCGAGGCCTGCGCGTTCGCGTCGACCGTCGGCGTGGCCGAGCCGGCCGCCTCGGCGGCGGCGCGCAGGCTCTGGCGCAACTGCGATTCGATGCGGTCGAAGAACTGGTTCATGCGCGCCAGCAGCCGGTCGTTCTCGAACACCAGCGCGTCGCCGACCATCACGCGCGTCATGCCGGGGTTCTTCTCGCCGAACTGCAGCAGCACGGTGAGCACCTTGCGCACCTGCGTCGGCGCGTCGCCCTCGCGTTCGCCGATCTGGTTGACCAGCGTGAAGATCGAGCTTTCGATGAACTCGATCAGGCCCTCGAACATCTGCGCCTTGCTGGCGAAGTGGCGGTACAGCGCGGCTTCGCTGACCTCGAGCCGCGCGGCCAGCGCGGCGGTGGTGATGCGCTCGGCGCCGGGCTGCTCGAGCATCGCGGCGAGCGTCTGCAGGATCTGGATGCGGCGCTCGCCCGGCTTGGGGCGCTTGCGCACCGGCGCGGCCGCGCCGGCCGGAGGCGATGCTTCACCGCCGGAGGCCCCATCGGGCGCGCCGTTGTCGACGGGAAAGTCTGACGCGGAGGGGTCGGTGTGGCTCATCGCAGCGTATGCAACGTCTTCAGCGAAAAGATTCTGGCATACACGTATGGAGGCATGTGGCAAGGGTGAACACCAACTTTCGCCTCGCGACGCCCCGCGTTGATTCCATCACGCAAAGTCCCCTTGAACTTTCCGTCGAGGTAGCGCCGCATCCACACCGTGCGCATGCCCAGCGCGTGCGCCGACTTCTGGTGCGCCAGCGTGTCCTCCACCAGCACGCAGCGCGAGGGCGCGACCTTCAGCCGCGCGGCGACGTGGCGGAACATGCGCGCATCGGGCTTGGGCCGGTGCTGGCCGAACATGCGCATGTCCTCGATGCACAGGATGCCGTCGAACAGCCGCGTCAGGCGCAGCCCGTCGAGCACGCGCAGCGCGTAGTGGCGCGGCGCATTGGTGAGGATGAACTTGCGGCCGCGCAGCCGCGCGAGCGCGGCGCGGTCGTGCGCGCTGGTGCGCAGCGCCGCCTCCAGCCCGGGCAGGCGGTGCGTCTGCTCGAGGAAGTGCGCCGCGCGCACGCCGTGGTGGCGCACCAGGCCGAGCAGCGTGGCGCCGTAGTGGTGCCAGTAGTGCTGGCGCAGCGCCGAAGCGGCGTCGAACTCGAGGCCGAGGTGCTCGACGATGTACTCGGTCATCGCGCGATTGGTCGCGCCGAAGGCCGCGTGGCTGGCGTCGTGCAGCGTGTTGTCTAGGTCGAACAGCCAGACCCGTTCGCGCGTCTTCAATGGGATCTGATCATCGTGCCATAGGCCTGGTCCGTCAGCACCTCCAGCAGCATCGCGTGCGGCACGCGGCCGTCGATGATGTGCACGGTGTTGACGCCGTTCTTCGCCGCGTCCAGCGCCGAGCCGATCTTGGGCAGCATGCCGCCGCTGATGGTGCCGTCGGCGAACAGCTCGTCGATCTCGCGCGCGCTGAGGTTGGTCAGCAGCTTGCCGCTCTTGTCGAGCACGCCCGGCGTGTTGGTCAGCATCATCAGCTTCTCGGCCTTCAGCACCTCGGCGAGCTTGCCAGCCACGACGTCGGCGTTGATGTTGTAGTTCTCGTTGTCCTTGCCGAAGCCCAGCGGCGAGATCACCGGGATGAACTGGTCGTCCTGCAAGGCCTTGACCAGCGCCGGGTCGATCGACTCGATCTCGCCGACCTGGCCGACGTCGTGCTCGATGCTCGGGTCCTTCTGGTCGAGCATCTTCAGCTTGCGCGCGCGGATCAGCCCGCCGTCGCGGCCGGTGAGCCCCACCGCCTTGCCGCCGGCCACGTTGATCAGGCCGACGATGTCCTGCTGCACCTGGCCGGCCAGCACCCACTCGACCACTTCCATGGTCTCGGCGTCGGTGACGCGCATGCCCTGGATGAAGGTGCCCTTCTTGCCGAGCTTGGCCAGCGCGTCCTCGATCTGCGGGCCGCCGCCGTGCACCACCACCGGGTTCATGCCCACCAGCTTGAGCAGCACCACGTCCTCGGCGAAGTCCTGCTGCAGGGCCGGGTCGGTCATCGCGTTGCCGCCGTACTTGATGACGATGGTCTTGCCGTGGAACTTGCGGATGTAGGGCAGCGCCTGCGCCAGGATTTCGGCCTTGTCGCGCGAGCTGACGTGCTTCAGGTCGTGGTCGGCAATCGGGCTGGCGCTCATGGACGGGCCTTTCGGAGGCTTGATGCGGTGCGGCAAATTGTATGTAGGCGCGCGCCGGCCGGGGAACTTTGCGCCGCCCCGGATAATCCGCCCCGTCATGGGAGCGCGAGGAATGCTGGGCATGAAGCGGCGCGCGGCGCTGGCCGCCGCGGCCTTGGCCGCGCTCGCCGGCTGCGCCTGGCAGCCCGGCGCGGCCGGCCGCGCCCCGCACTCGGTCTACCAGCAGGAGCGCTTCCAGCCCGACGAAACCTACTCCCGCCTGTTCGACGCCGGCGTGGGCGACACCTGCGAGGCCGCGCGCCGCGCGCTGCTCAGCCAGGGCTACGTGATCACCGCCGCGCGCGCCGATGCGGTCAACGGCAGCAAGCGCTTCCAGCCCCAGGGCGAGGTGCACATGGAGATCAGCTTCACCGTGGTGTGCGTGCCCGAGGGCGCGGGCGGCACGCTGTCCACCGCCTACGTCTCGGCGCTGCAGGACCGCTACGTGATCAAGAAGTCCGCCAACAACACCAGCCTGGGCGTGGGCGCGCTCGGCTCGATCTCGGTGCCGCTGTCGTCGAGCGAGGAGTCGCTCGTCAAGGTCGGCTCCGAGACGATTCCCGCCGGGCAGTTCTACGACCGCTATTTCGCGCTGATGCAGCGGCTGCTGGCCGATATGCGCGAGGGGCGCTGAAGAGATCCGTTCGGGCCGAGCCTGTCGAAGCCCGGCCGAGATGCAGCGCCGGGCCCTTCGACAAGCTCAGGGCGAACGGATTTCGTGCCTAGAAGTGAATCCCCCGCATCATCTGCTGCAACGCCACCGCCTCGGCGCTGAGCTGCGGCTTGCCGCCCTTCTCGCCCTTGGCGGCGTCGCTGTCGGGGAACATGCGGAAGCTGGTGTTCATCACGATCTGCGCCACGCGCGGCGCCAGCGCATGCAGCACCTGGCCGAACTGGCCCAGGCGCGTGGCGATGCGCACCGGCTTGTCGATGCAGGCCTGCGCGATCATGTCGGCGGCCTCCTCGGGGCTGAGCGTCGGCACGTTGTTGTAGATCTTGGTCGGCGCGATCATCGGCGTGCGCACCAGCGGCATGTTGATGGTCGTGAAGGTGATGCCGAGGTCGGCGTACTCGCTGGAAGCGCAGCGCGTCCAGGCGTCGAGCGCCGCCTTGCTCGCCACGTAGGCCGAGAAGCGCGGCGCGTTGGTCAGCACGCCGATCGAGCTGATGTTGACGACGTGGCCCTTCTTCTTGGCCACCATGCCGGGCAGCAGCCCCATGGTCACGCGCAGGCAGCCGAAGTAGTTCAGTTGCATCGTGCGCTCGTAGTCGTGGAAGCGGTCGTAGCTCGACTCGATCGCGCGGCGGATCGAGCGGCCGGCGTTGTTGATGAGGAAGTCGACGCCGCCGTGCTCCTCGTTGAGCGCGGCGACGAACGCGGCGCAACCCGCCTCGTCGGCGATGTCGACGCTGTAGCTGTACACCTGCGCGTCCTTGCCGGCGTGGGCCTTGATCTCCTTGACCGCCTCGGCGAGCTTGTCGGCGTCGCGCGCGCAGATGATGGTGATCGCGCCGGCGTGCGCGAACTTGCACGCCGCCGCCAGGCCGATGCCCGAGGAGCCGCCGGTCACCAGCACCACCTTGCCGGCCACCGTGCCCTTCAGGCTGCGGTCGATGAACAGGGCCGGGTCGAGGTTGCGCTCCCAGTAGTCCCACAGCCGCCAGGCGTAGTCGTGCAGGTTCGGGCACTCGATGCCGCTGCCCTTGAGCGCGGCGTCGGTCTCGCGGCGGTCGAAGCGCGTCGGGTAGTTGACGAAGGTCATCATGTCCTCGGGCAGGCCGAGGTCCTTCATCACCGCGCGGTAGACGCGCCGCACCGGCGCCAGCGCCATCAGGCCCTTCTTCACGCTGCGCGGGATGAAGCCGAGCAGCGCCGCGTTGACGAACAGGTTCATCTTCGGCGCGTGCGCAGCCTTGGAGAAGATGTCGAGCACGTCGCCGACGCGGTAGCCCACCGGGTCGACCAGGTGGTAGCACTTGCCGCTGGCGTGGAAGTGGTGGCTGATGTGGTCGAGCGCGGCGACGACGAAGTCCACCGGCACGATGTTGACGCGCCCGCCCTCCAGCCCGACGCTGGGCATCCACGGCGGCAGGATCTGGCGCATGCGCTGGATCAGCTTGAAGAAGTAGTACGGGCCGTCGATCTTGTCCATCTCGCCGCTGCGCGAGTCGCCCACCACCATCGCCGGGCGGTAGACGGTCCACGGCACCTTGCACTCCTTGCGCACGATCTTCTCGCTCTCGTGCTTGGTCATGAAGTACGGATGGTCCAGGCCCTCGGCCTCGTCGAACATGTCCTCGCGGAACACGCCTTCGTACAGGCCCGCCGCGGCGATCGACGAGACGTGGTGGAAGTGCTTGGCGTCGATGGCCTTGGCGAACTCCACCGCGGCGCGCGTGCCGTCGATGTTGGCCTTGACCTGCGATTCCTCGTCGGCCTTCAGGTCGTAGACGGCGGCGAGGTGGTACATGTGGTCGACCTGGCCCTTCAGCGCCTTGATCGCGTCGGCGTCCACGCCGAGCTTCTTGCTCGTCAGGTCGCCGAACACCGGCACCGCGCGCGCCTTGCCGACGCCCCAGTACTCCAGCAGCTCGGGCACCTTGGCTTCCGATTCGTGGCGCAGCAGGAAGTGGACGACGGCGCCGCGCCGCGCCAGCAGGGTCTTGACGAGGCGGCGGCCGATGAAGCCGGTGGCGCCGGTGACGAAGTAGTGCATGCCTTTCCTCCTGGGTGTTCTCGTGGCAGCTCGTGGCAAGGGGATTGGCGCCGATTCTTGTCCAAAGGCCCGGGCGCGACGCTGCGCGCTTACCCCAAGCGGCCCCCGGCGTAGAGCCCGCGCCCTAGAGATTTAGGCTGTGCGCTCGACTGCGCGTGCCTATAGTGCGCCGCATCACGCAGCACACCCCGAAAGGACGGACAAGATGGTCAAGAAGCTCAAGCAGATGGCGAACAAGAAGGCGGCGTCCACGGGCGGCCTGCTCGACAGCGCGCTGGCCGGGTCGGTGAAGGATTCGGCGCAGCAGATCTGGCTGGCCGGCATGGGCGCCTTCTCGAAGGCGCAGGAAGAAGGCGGCAAGGTGTTCGAGGCGCTGGTCAAGGAAGGCCTGTCGCTGCAGCGCAAGACGCAGGCCGCCGCCGAGGAGAAGATCGGCGCCGTGACGAGCAAGATGACCGGCATGGCCGGCGACGTGCAGGCCAAGGCCGGCCAGCACTGGGACAAGCTCGAAACCATCTTCGAGGAGCGTACCGCGCGCGCGCTCAACAAGCTCGGCGTGCCTTCGGCGAAGGACGTCTCCGCGCTGATCAAGCGCATCGACGCGCTCGGCGCGCAGGTGGCCAAGCTCTCCAAGGGCGGCGGCGCCGCGCCGGCGAAGAAGGCTGCGCCCGCCAAGAAGGCCGCCGCCAAGCGCGCCCCGGCGAAGAAGGCCTCGGCCTGAGTTCGCTCTAGATGCCGCGCAGGAACTGCAGCAGCAGCGCCTGATCGGCATCGCCCAGCGCCTGGAAGCGCGTGCGCGCTCCCAGCGCTTCGCCGCCGTGCCAGCCGATCGCTTCGCGCAGGCTGGCCGCGCGCCCGTCGTGCAGGAAGCGCGCGCCGGGCTTGCGCTCCACCAGCCCGATGCCCCACAGCGGCGGCGTGCGCCATTCGGCGGGCTGGGCATCGCCCTCCTTCACGCCGTCGCCGAGCGCCTCGCCCATGTCGTGCAGCAGCAGGTCGGTGTAGGCATACACCGTCTGGCCCGACAGGCCGGGAAAGCGCGCGCCGCCGCCGGTGAGCAGCGTCGGGCGGTGGCAGGCCGCGCAGCCGACGCGCTCGAACAGCGCCGCGCCGCGGTCGAACGCGGCCCGCTCGGCGATGCGGCGTTCGGGCACGGCCAGCACCGTCATGAAGTCGACGATCGCCGACAGCGAGGCCTCCGACACCTCCGGGCTGCCGCCGCCGGGCTGCTCGGCGCACACAGTCTGCAAGGCAGTGCAGTTCTCGGCGGGCCGCACCGGCGAGGTGAGCCCCATGTCCTGGTGCAGCGCGCCGGCGTTCTGCGTGCGCAGGCTGGCGTTGATCGCCTTCCAGCCGAAGCGGCCGACGCGCGTCGCGCCGTCTTCGTTCACCCAGTGCACGCGGCCCGAGACGCCGTCGCCGTCGCGGTCGTCGGGGTCGGCGCCGGCGAGGATGTGGTCTTCGCTCACGCGGTCCAGCAGCCCCATGCCGAGCAGTTGCGGCGCGATGCGCGGGCCGAGGTGGAAACCCTCCAGCCCCACCTCGCCGAACAGCGTGGCGGTGTAGGTCAGCGCGCCGGCGGCGGCTTCCTGCGACCAGTTGACGCGGCCCTCGGCCAGTCCGGCCGTGGCCTGGTCCTGCAACTGGCCGCCGTACAGCGGATGAACCTGCCCCTCGGCGTTGCCGATGCGAAACAGCACACCCGGCGTTGTCGCGCCGCCTTCGGCCAGCGGCGGCACGCGGCCGTCGGCCACGTGGCAGGACGTGCAGGCGTTGGCGTTGAACAGCGGCCCCAGGCCGTCGATCAGCGTGCGCGGACCCGGTGCGGGCTGCCATTCGGCGACGAACAGCTCGCGCCCCTGCGACACGCCGGCCATCTCGCTGGCGTCGATGCCGGGCGCGAACTGCATGAACGGCGCGGCGTCGTTCAGCGCCACCGTGGCGCTGCCGCCGGCCGGCGTCCAGGTGCGCGGCGGCTCGCCGCCGTCGCCGCCGCCACTGCCGCCACAGGCGGCCAGCGCCGCCAGCAGCAGGCCCGATCCGACCCGCCGGCTCACGACGGGAATTGCGGGTTCAGCGGCGTGTTGTACATCCAGGTGTTGATCGCGCTGCTGCCGCCGCCGAGCGAACCCTCGAAGCTCCAGCCCCAGGTGAAGACCTGGCCGTCCGCGCGCAGCGCCACCTGGTGCAGCGCGCCCACCGACAGGTCGACGATCTGCGACAGCGTGCTCAGCTTGTCTTCCGGCTCGTCCAGGTTGGCGTAGACGGTGCCGGTGCCTTCGTTCTGGCCGTACATGCCCCAGGGGTAGACCTTGCCGTCGGCCAGGCGCAGGTAGCTGGTGTTGCCGTTGCCGTAGACCTCGACCGCCGCGTGGCTGTCGGTCCACGGCAGGCGCGTCGGCGAGAGCACCGGGCTGGGCCAGGCGGTGGGCTGGCCCTTGTGCACGACGCCGTTGAAGCCGACCTGGCTGCTGGCGTTCAGGCCCCAGGCGTAGACCTTGCCGTCGCTGGCCAGCGCGAGCACGTGGTCGCGCCCGTTGGCCACCGAGACGGTGCGCACGCCCTCGGGCATCGGCACGCGCACCGGCGTGGCCTGCACCGCCTTGGCCGCGCTGGCGCTGCCCAGGCCCAGGTTGGCGTACTGGTTGCGGCCCCAGGCCCACAACTGGCCCTTGTCGTCCAGCGCATAGGAAGAAGCGGACGCCGCCGACACCTGCACGATGCGCCCCACCACCGCGCTGTCGGCGCTGGCCCAGACCACCTGCACCGGCATTGCGCTGTTGGTGCTGCTGCCGTCGCCGAGCTGGCCCAGGTCGTTCAGCCCGAAGCCCCAGACGCTGCCGTCGGACTTCAGCGCCAGCACGTGGCTGTAGCCGGCCGAGACCGCCACCACGCCGTCCAGGCCGGCGACCTGCCCGATGTCGAGGCGGCAGTTGTTGGTCGAACTGCCGCACGAGGCGCGGTCGCCGGCGCCGCGGCCGAGCTGGCCGTCGGTGTCGTCGCCCCAGCTCCACAGCTTGCCGTCGGCGTCGATGGCCAGCGAGTGGTTCTGGTTGAAGGCCAGCGCGACGAAGGCGGCCGGCGTGGCGACACGCGCCGGCGCCACCGGATGGGTGGCGGCGTCGGTGGCCACGGCCGAGGTGAAGCCCAGGCCGGTCTGGCCGAAGTTGTTGCGGCCCCAGGTGTAGAGCGCGCCGTTGACGATCGCGCCGGAATGCGAGTTGCCGCCCGCGACGCGGTGGCCCAGGTAGACGCTGCCGCTGCGGCTGGTCTCGTTGCCGGCGGCGTCGCGCGCGACCAGCGTGTAGCTGTTGCGGCCGGCCTTCAGGTCGGCGCTCACGCTGAAGGCGGTGCCGTCGAGCGTGGCGGCCTTGGTCTGCCCGTTCAGGCTCAGCGTCACCGAGGCCAGCGCCTTGTCGTCCGAGGCGCTGCCCGAGATCGTGTAGCGCGCCTGCCGCACCACCGGCTCGCCGAGCGTGGCGGCGCTTTCGAGCGTGGGCGGCGTGGTGTCCTTGGCTTCGCCGCCACCGCCCCCGCCTCCGCCGCAGGCGGCCAGCAGCGCGGCGGCGCAGGACAGCGCCAGCAGGCCGACGCGCGAATCGAGCGATCTGAAATTGAGCGACTTGATATAAATCATTTGATGCGAATAAGATCCATTTGCGTTATCGAAGAATAGCATGCCCATCTCCAGCGTCCGCGCCTAGAGGAGTCGCCCCACCCTCTCGCGCACCGCGCGGCCTAGACTGGCGCGCATGAAGAGACCAGCGCGCATCGGCATCGCCCTGGCCGGCGGCGGGCCGCTCGGCGCGATCTACGAACTGGGCGCGCTGTGCGCGCTCGACGAGGCCATCACCGGCCTGGACCTGGCCGACTGCGACGCCTACGTCGGCGTGTCGGCCGGCGGCTTCATCGCCGCGGCGCTGGCCAACGGCATGAGCCCGCGCGAGCAGTGCGCCTCGTTCATCGAGAACGAGGGCGCGGCGCACGACATCTTCGAGCCCTCGCTGCTGATGCGCCCGGCCTGGGGCGAATTCGCGCGCCGGCTCGCCGCGCTGCCCGGCGTGGCGGCGCGCGCGCTGTGGGTCGGCACGCTGCGGCGCCGCTCGGCCAGCGCGACGCTCGAACAGCTCGGCCACGCGCTGCCCACCGGCGTGTTCTCCGGCACCGGACTGGAAGCGCAGTTGCGCCGCCAGTTCACGCAGCCGGGGCGCAGCAACGACTTCCGCGAACTGCGCCGCAAGCTGGTGCTGGTGGCCACCGACCTGGACAGCGGCGAGAGCGCGCCCTTCGGCCTGCCCGGCTTCGACGCGGTGCCGATCTCGCAGGCGGTGCAGGCGAGTTCGGCGTTGCCCGGGCTGTTCCCGCCGGTGGAGATCGGCGGGCGCTTCTTCGTCGACGGCGCGCTGAAGAAGACGCTGCACGCCTCGGTGCTGCTCGACGACGGGCTCGACCTGCTGATCTGCCTGAACCCGCTGGTGCCCTACGACGCCGCGCACGCGCCGCGCGAGCGCGTGCTGCGCGGCGGCGAGCAGCGCATCCCGCGGCTGGTGGACGGCGGGCTGCCGGTGGTGCTGTCGCAGACCTTCCGCACGCTGATCCACTCGCGCCTCGAACTCGGCATGAAGGGCTACGAGCACAGCCACCCGGCGACCGACATCCTGCTGTTCGAGCCCGACCACCGCGACCCGGAGATGTTCCTGGCCAACACCTTCGGCTACTCGCAGCGGCGCTGGCTGGCCGAGCATGCCTACCGGCAGACGCGCGAGCAGTTGCGCGCGCAGCGGCCGCGCATCGCCGCCAAGCTGGCGCGCCACGGCCTGACGCTGGACGACGAGGTGCTGGCCGACCCCCACCGCGCGTTGCTGCGCCGCCCGGCGCGGCGCGGCGCGGCGGCGCTGCCGTCGGCGCGCGCGGTGAAGAAGCTGGAGCACGTGCTCGACGATCTCGAGGTCGCGCTGGCCGCGCGCGGCGCCTGATCAGGCGTTCAGAGCTGCCCCGGAAACCACCACAGCAGCAGCGCGGTCCAGACCAGGTAACGCGCGAACTTGCCGATCGCCATGTAGAACACGCAAGGCCAGAACGGAAGACGCAGCCAGCCGGCCACCGCGCACAGCGGATCGCCCACCACCGGCAGCCACGACAGCAGGCAGGCCTTGGCGCCGAAGCGCTCCAGCCACTTCAGCGCGCGCGCCTCGGCTTGCTTGTGCGTCACGCGCTCGTAGGCGCGCTCGGCGCCGTAGCCCATCGCCCAGGAGATCGCGCCGCCGACGGTGTTGCCCGCGGTGGCCACCAGGATGGCCGGCCAGAACATCGCGGCATTGAGCTTGACCAGCCCGAACACCGCCGGCTCCGAGCCCAGCGGCAGCAGCGTGGCCGACACGAGCGCCACCACGAACACCGTGCTCAACCCGAACTTGGGCAGCGCGAGCAGCGTCAGCAGCGATTGCAGCCAAGCCTCCATCGCGGCGATTATCGAGTCGGTCGGCCCTGGGGCGCTGGCTATACTCCTGCCTCTCTTTTCAGCAGCCGCCCTTCTCCATCCCCCATGCGCATCGGCCCCGTCACGCTGGCGAACCGCCTGTTCGCCGCCCCGATGGCCGGGGTGACCGATCGGCCCTTCCGCATGCTGTGCAAGCGGCTGGGCGCGGGCTACGCGGTCAGCGAGATGGTGACCTCGCGGCGCGAGCTGTGGGGCAGCCTGAAGACCAGCCGGCGCGCCGACCACGCCGGCGAGAGCGAGCCGATCGCGGTGCAGATCGCCGGCACCGACGCGGCGATGATGGCCGAGGCCGCCGCCTACAACGTCGCGCGCGGCGCGCAGGTCATCGACATCAACATGGGCTGCCCGGCCAAGAAGGTGTGCAGCAAGTGGGCCGGCTCGGCGCTGATGCGCGACGAGGCGCTGGCCGCGCAGATCATCGACGCGGTGGTCGCGGTGTGCCGGCCCCGCGAGGTGCCGGTGACGCTGAAGATGCGCACCGGCTGGTGCGAGAGCGAGCGCAACGCCGTGCGCCTGGCGCGCCTGGCCGAAGACGCCGGCGTCGCGATGGTGACGGTGCACGGCCGCACGCGCGAGCAGGGCTACGGCGGGCAGGCCGAGTACGACACCATCGCCGCGGTGAAGAAGGCGGTGGCGATCCCCGTCGTCGCCAACGGCGACATCGACTCGCCGCAAAAGGCGCGCGCCGTGCTCGAAGCCACCGGCGCCGACGCGATCATGATCGGCCGCGCCGCGCAGGGCCGGCCGTGGATCTTCCGCGAGATCGCGCACTTCCTCGCCACCGGGCAGGAGCTGCCGGCGCCCGAGACGCTGCAGGCCAAGGCCTGGCTGGTCGAGCACCTGCACGACCACCTCGGCCTGTACGGCGAAACCAGCGGCGTGCGCAGCGCGCGCAAGCACATCGGCTGGGCGGTGCGCGGCCTGCCCGGCGGCGAGGCCTTCCGCGCCGCGATGAACCGCATCGACGACGGCGCCGCGCAGTTGCGCGCGGTGGCGGACTACTTCGACCGCCTCGCCGACATCCACCCGCGGCTGCCGGCCACGAGCCGGGCGGCCAACGACGACCTTCTCGCACGACCAGCATGAGCAAAAGACACATCGAGGAGTGCATCCGGGACAGCCTGGAGGGTTACTTCAAGGACCTGCGCGGCGTCGAGCCGAACGGCATGTACGAGATGATCCTGCGCGTGGTCGAGAAGCCGCTGCTCGAGACGGTGATGAACCACGCCGAGGGCAACCAGAGCCGCGCGGCCGAATGGCTGGGCATCAACCGCAACACGCTGCGGCGCAAGCTGCTCGACCACAAGCTGATCAAGTAAGAAGAGCCCGCCATGACCACCGCGCTGATTTCCGTTTCCGACAAGAGCGGCGTGCTCGACTTCGCGCGCGCGCTGCACGCGCTGGGCGTCACGCTGCTGTCCACCGGCGGCACCGCCAGGCTGCTGGCCGAGGCGGGCCTGCCGGTCACCGAGGTGGCCGAGCACACCGGCTTTCCCGAGATGCTCGACGGCCGCGTCAAGACGCTGCACCCGAAGATCCACGGCGGCCTGCTGGCGCGCCGCGACGTGCCGGCGCACGTGAAGGCGTTGCAGGATCACGGCATCGCCACGATCGACATCCTGTGCGTCAACCTCTATCCCTTCGAGGCCACCGTCGCCAAGCCTGGCTGCACGCTGGAAGACGCGATCGAGAACATCGACATCGGCGGGCCGGCGATGGTGCGCTCGGCGGCCAAGAACTGGCAGGACGTGGCGGTGCTCACCGACGCCTCGCAGTACGAGGGCGTGCTGGCCGAGCTGAAGGCCGGCGGCATCAGCCGCAAGACGCGGTTCGCGCTGTCGGTGGCGGCCTTCAACCGCATCGCCGACTACGACGCGGCGATCGGCAACTACCTGTCGTCGCTGCAGGACGACGGCACGCGCAGCGACTTCCCCGGCCAGTTCAACGCCGGCTTCGTCAAGGCGCAGGCGCTGCGCTACGGCGAGAACCCGCACCAGAGCGCCGCCTTCTACCGCGAGCGCCAGCCCGCGCCCGGCACGCTGGCGACGGCGACGCAGTTGCAGGGCAAGGAGCTGTCGTACAACAACATCGCCGATGCCGACGCGGCCTGGGAATGCGTGCGCAGCTTCGAGGCGCCGGCCTGCGTGATCGTCAAGCACGCCAACCCCTGCGGCGTGGCCGTCGGCGCGACGCTCGAAGAGGCCTACGGCAAGGCCTGGCAGACCGACCCGACCTCGGCCTTCGGCGGCATCGTCGCGCTGAACCGGCCGCTGGACCAAGCCACCGCGCAGCGCATAGGCGCCAACAAGCAGTTCGTCGAGGTGCTGATCGCGCCGGGCGTGACGCCCGAGGCGCGCACGATCTTCGCCGCCAAGCAGAACGTGCGCGTGCTGGAGGTACCCGCCGGCGGCGCGGTCAATGCGCTGGACTTCAAGCGCGTCGGCGGCGGCCTGCTGGTGCAGACCTCCGACACCCGCAACGTCGGCCGCGACGAGCTGCGCGTGGTCACGAAACTCGCGCCCACCGCGGCGCAGCTCGACGACCTGCTGTTCGCCTGGAAGGTGGCGAAGTTCGTCAAGAGCAACGCGATCGTCTATTGCGGCGGCGGCATGACGCTGGGCGTGGGCGCGGGGCAGATGAGCCGGCTCGACTCGGCGCGCATCGCCTCGATCAAGGCCGGCCACGCCGGGCTGTCGCTGAAGGGCTCGGCGGTGGCCAGCGATGCCTTCTTCCCGTTCCGCGACGGGCTCGACGTGGTGATCGACCAGGGCGCCGCCTGCGTGATCCAGCCCGGCGGCTCGATGCGCGACGAAGAGGTGATCGCGGCGGCCGACGAGCGCGGCATCGCGATGGTGCTGACCGGCGTGCGCCACTTCCGCCACTGATCGCGAGCGGCTGCCCCGCATGAAACTGCCCGAGCTCGCGGGCCTGCTCCTCGCCTCCCTGGCCCGGCTGATCACCGGCGCGCAAGGCCACTGGTACGGCAGCCCGCCCAAGGCCGAGCAGCGCATCTACTTCGCCAACCACCAGAGCCACTTCGACTGGGTGCTGATCTGGGCCGCGCTGCCGCGCGAGCTGCGCACGCTGACGCGGCCGATCGCCGCGCGCGACTACTGGACCTCCGGCAAGTTCAAGCACTGGCTCACGCGCGAGGTATTCAACGCGGTCTACGTCTCGCGCCAGCGCCAGGCCGACGAGGATCCGCTCGAGCCGCTGATGGACGCGCTGCGCAGCGGCGACTCGCTGGTGATCTTCCCCGAGGGCACGCGCGGCTTCGCGGCCGACCCGGCGCCGTTCAAGGCCGGGCTGTTCCACCTCGCCGAGGCCTTTCCCGAGGTGCAGTTGATCCCGGCCTGGATCGACAACGTGCAGCGCGTGATGCCCAAGGGCGAGGTGGTGCCGGTGCCCATCCTGTGCTCGGTGACCTTCGGCGCGCCGATGCAACTGCTGCCGGGCGAGGACAAGCGCGCCTTCCTCGAACGCGCGCGCGCGGCTGTGATGGCCCTGCGCGAGGTCGACTGACATGGGCGCGCTGCGCAACCTCGCCGTCACGCAGCAGATCGGCCTGCTGTTCGTGCTGCTGTTCGGGCTGCTGGCCATCGTCAGCGTCGTCGCGACGGCGCGCTCGGTGCGCGAGCGCACGCCGCCGGACCAGGAGCGCTTCGACCGCTTCGTGCGCGACCTGCGCGCGGTGTGGCTGGGCGCGGTGCTGTTCTGGATCGCGTGGATCGCCGGCGCGGTCGTCTCGACGCTGCTGTTCGGCGTGCTCTCGTTCGTCGCGCTGCGCGAGTTCGTCACGCTCACCGACACGCGCCGCGGCGACCACCGCAGCCTGCTGCTGGCCTTCTTCGCGGTGCTGCCGCTGCAGTACCTGATCGTCGCCACCGAGCACTTCGACCTGTTCACCGTGTTCATCCCGGTGTACGTGTTCCTCGCCATCCCGCTGGTCAGCGCCTTCGGCAACGACCCGACGCGCTTCCTCGAACGCACGGCGAAGATCCAGTGGGGCGTCATGGTCTGCGTCTACGGTATGAGCCACGCGCCGGCGCTGCTGCTGCTCGACCTGCCGCGCTACGAGGGGCGCGGCGCCTTCATGGTGCTGTACCTCGTGCTGGTGGTCGCCACCGCGCAGATCGCGCAGGCGCTGGCCGGCCGCCGGCTGCGCCGCCGCCCGGTGGCGCGCGCCATCAGCCGCTCGTTCTCGTGGCGCGCGTGGTGGGCCGGCGCGCTGGCGGCCGGCCTGGTCGGCGCGGCGCTGTACTGGGCCACGCCGTTCAAGCCCATCCCGGCGCTGGTGATGGGCTTCATCGCCGGCGGCGCCGGCAGCTTCGGCGCCTTCGTGATGCAGGCGCTGAAGAAGGACGCCGGCGTGCGCAGTTGGGGCGGCAAGCTGGCGGCGGTGACCGGCGCCGTCGGCCTGCTCGACCGCGTGGCGCCGCTGTGCTTCGCGGCGCCGGTGTTCTTCCATGCGGTGCGCTGGTATTTCAACCTGCGTTCATGAAGATCCTCGGCATCGACCCCGGCCTGCGCTGCACCGGCTTCGGCGTGATCGAGGCCGAGGGCGCGCGGCTGCGCTACGTGGCCAGCGGCACGATACGCACCGAGGCCGCGGCCCTGGGCGACCTGCCCGGCCGGCTGAAGATCATCTTCGACGGCGTGCGCGAGGTCACCGCGCGCTACGCGCCCGATTGCGCGGCGATGGAGATCGTGTTCGTCAACGTCAACCCGCAATCGACGCTGCTGCTCGGCCAGGCGCGCGGCGCGGCGCTGGCAGCGCTGGTCAGCACCGAGCTGGCGGTGGCCGAGTACACCGCCTTGCAGATGAAGAAGGCCGTGGTCGGCCACGGCCAGGCGCGCAAGGAGCAGGTGCAGGCGATGGTGGCGCGGCTGCTCGCGCTGCCCGGCGAGCCGGGCAAGGACGCGGCCGACGCGCTCGGCTTGGCGATCTGCCATGCGCATGCCGGCGCGTCGTTCGCGGCGATTTCGCGCAGCACGACGCTGCAACGCCGCGTCCATGCTCAGTACCGCAAGGGACGGACTTACTGATCCGCCCGACACATCTCCTTCAGTGAGGTTCTGAAAGACATTCATGTCCAACGACACCGCCTTTCAGCCGAAAGACATTTCACCAACTGACGAACAGTTGGCGATCCAGCTATCCAGGGAATCGTTCGTCATCGTCGAGGCGAACGCGGGAGCGGCCAAGACGACGACACTGGCCCTGCGACTCGCTCAGGCGATTGCGCGGGGAGCTGCGCCAAATAACCTGCTCGCGCTGACATACACCGAGCCAGCTTGCGAGGCTCTTAACCGTGCACTGCGCAGGATTGGAGTGCCATCGGCAGCCCGCAGCAAGCTGCGAGTCCGCACGTTCGAGGCGTTCTGTCAGTTTGCGCTGAGCAAGCTGGAAGGTTCAGCCGTCCCTCGCTACGAGGTCGCCGAGAAGCTGAAGCCGTTTGTCATGAGGTCCATCGAGCGGGTTCTTGGGAACGCTGACGAGCGCTATCCAAATGAACTCGTTATCCCCGGCGCAGGCGATGCTGTCGTGGAGCAGTATCTCGATGACTTTCTCCATTTGAAGGGAACACTTCAACTGGACATGGAGACAGCGGACAGAACCATTACGCCGGCGGTGGCTGCCGACCTCGGCCGTGAGTACGCGATGCTCAAGGTCTTCCGAGCCTACGAGCGAGAGCGACGGGGTGGGCATCCGGACCGGCACAGGTTCAGAGGTGAAGGCGATGCCACCTATGACCTTGCACATCGTCTCCTACACGACGACGCTTCGTTGGGCGACTCTCACGCGCTGGCCACAGGACTTCGCCTGATCGTGGTCGACGAGATGCACGACATGAACCGAGCAATGTTCACCGTGCTGCAGCACTTGCTCCAGGCGAATCCTCGTTGCGCATTCGTCGGCGTCGGAGACCGCAACCAAGTCATCCACGCTCGCGCAGGAGCAGATGCGAGATTCATGGGCGAGGTATTCCAGCAGGAGATTGGGCCGACCAGGTCGTATCCGCTCACCGCCTCGTTCCGCTTCGGCCCCGCGTTGGCGAGGCCAGCAGGGCGCGTTTCAAGCAAGAAATACTCATCTCAAAGTGATCGAAAGACCAAGGTACAGCTATATCGCTGCAAGGATGCTGCTGAATCGGACCAGGCGATCGTCGACGCAGCCGTTGCACGGGTTGGCCTCGATCGGAAGACCCCGCTATCCGAATTCGCCGTCTTGCTAAGACATCCCCATCAATCCATCGGCATCGAGAACCGCCTCTTGGCGGCCAATGTCGCCTACACGACTGAGGGCTTCGAGTCCTATCTTGTGCGACCCGAGATCTTGCTTGTGCGAGGGTTACTTGCGTACGCCGCCGATGACTTCTCGGCCATCGGGGACCGCGACACTCGCGAGCGAGTCCTGCGCGCATTGTTGTTGTTCGCTGGCGCAACGATCGACGCCAAAGGCCCTGAGCGCGCTCCGAGCGGGTGGGACGAGCAGATGGCGCTGGAAAAGGAGGCCAGTACAGCCATCGCAGACGATCCGCGTCTGCTTCGTGTGTTCTTCGAGAACCAAGTGCAGCGCATGGGGGCGCCCGAAGCCTGCAAGCGCATGCTCACCGGTGTCGAGGCGGCAAGATCCCACACAGGCAGGGACGCTCTCAAGAAAGTCATCGACGCACTCGATCTCCAGTACCTGGCTTCGAAGGCCCTGGTGCGGGTCGCGCGTGTTCGGGAGGTTACAGGGAACATAGCTGGACTCCTCGCATCGGCGGGCAGCCATGAAACAGCACATGACTACTTCCTTGCGCTCAACACGTTCGAGCTTCGGCAGAGAAACCTCAAGGCGAAGGAGAGCATCGTGCTCTCCAGCATCGAAGCGGCTAAAGGACTCGAATTCGAGCACGTGCTGATGCCAAACATCAATGCGCGCGAGTTCGCTGTTTCGGGTGACTCGACGGACGACCGCAACTTGTTCTACGTTGCCATCACGCGCGCCAAGAACCAGCTGAGCCTGTACTGTGAGGCGTCACGGCCGAGCGGCTATCTCAGGGACGCAGGTCTCATTCCGTCGGCCTAGACGGCTGTGATGGGGACTTGATCAACGTCCTGGATGGTCTGGCGCAGGGCACTCGGCTTCCGGCGACAATCGCGCCTCTATGTATGCCCTGTTCGAAGACGCCGGCAAGTTCCAGGCCGGCCGCGTGATGACCGAAGCCGACAGCTCGATGCAGATCGAGCTGGAGTCGGGCAAGCGCGTCAAGGTGAAATCGGCCAACGTGCTGCTGAAGTTCGACAAGCCGCAGCCGGCCGAGCTGATCGCCTCGGCGCAGACGCTGGCGCGCGACATCGACCTCGACCTCGCCTGGGAGTTCGCGCCCGAGCAGGAATTCGGCTTCGCCGACCTGGCGCGCGACTACTTCGAGGCCGGCGCCGGCGTCGAGAAGCAGGCCGCCGCGCTGTTCCGCCTGTTCGAGGCGCCGCACTACTTCCGCCGCCTCGGCAAGGGCAACTTCCGCAAGGCGCCCGAAGAAACCGTCAAGGCGGCGCTGCTGGGCATCGAGCGCAAGAAGGCGGTTGCGGCGCAGATCGACGCCTGGGCCGGCGAGATCACGGCCGGCCAGTGCCCGGCGCCGGTGCGCGAGCAGCTCTACAAGATCCTCTTCAAGCCGGACAAGAACGCGCCCGAGTACAAGGCCGTCGTCGAGGCCGCGAAGCGCTCGCAGAAGCCGCCGCTGGAACTGCTGAAGGCCGCCGGCGCGATCGACTCGCCCTACCAGTTCCACTGGAAGCGCTTCCTTTTCGACAACTTTCCCAAGGGCACGGGCTTTCCGGCGCTCGCCGCGCCGCCGGTCAAGGAAGAGCTGCCGCTGGCCAGCGCGCAGGCCTTCTCGATCGACGACTCGCACACCACCGAGATCGACGATGCGCTGTCGGTGCAGGGCCTGGGCACGGGCACGGTGCGCTTCGGCATCCACATCGCCGCGCCGGGCCTGGCCATCGGCGCCGATTCGCCGCTCGACAAGCTGGCGCGCGAGCGGCTGTCCACCGTCTACATGCCGGGCTGGAAGCTGACCATGCTGCCCGACGAGGTGGTACAGGCCTACACGCTGACGGCCGGGCAGGCCTGCCCGGCGGTGTCGATGTACGTGAGCATCGACGAGGCGACGCTGGAGGTGCAGGCGAGCGAGACCCAACTCGAGCGCGTGAGCATCGTCTCCAACCTGCGCCACGACCGGCTCGACGAGGTCATCACCGAGGCCTCGCTGAGCGGCCAGGCGCCGGCCGACTACGAACACGCCGCCGAACTCGCTTTCGCCTTCCGCCTCGCGCGGCACCTGAAGGCGCAGCGCGAGGTCGTGCGCGGCAAGCCCGAGACCTTCAACCGCCCCGACTACACCTTCCGCCTCGCCGGCCATGCCGGCGGCGAGCCGCAGGGCCACGAGCAGGTGCTGATCTCGACGCGCCAGCGCGGCGCGCCGCTCGACCTGATCGTCGCCGAGGCGATGATCCTGGCCAACAGCCGCTGGGGCGGCTGGCTGGCCGAATGCGGCGTGCCCGGCATCTACCGCAGCCAGATGAGCCTGGCGCCCGGCGTGAAGGTGCGCATGGGCGTCAAGCCCGCGCCGCACGCCGGCATGGGCGTGGCGCAGTACACCTGGGCCACCTCGCCGCTGCGCCGCTACGTCGACCTGGTCAACCAGTGGCAGATCATCGCCTGCGCGCGCCACGGCCGCACCGCGGCGCTGGCCGCGCCGTTCAAGCCCAGGGACACGGCGCTGTTCTCGATCATCTCGGCCTTCGACGCCGCCTACGCCGAATACAACGGCTTCCAGTCGGCCATCGAGCGCTACTGGACGCTGCGCCACCTCGAGCAGAACGGCATCGACGAACTCGACGCCGCGGTGATGAAAGACGGCCTGGTGCGCGCCGACACGCTGCCGCTGGTGTTCCGCGCGCTGGGCGCCGAAGGCCTGCCGCGCGGCGCGCGCGTGCGCGTGAAGATCACCGGCACCGACCTGCTGACGCTGGACGTGCACGCCAGCCTCGCCGCGCGGATCGACGACCCGGCGACGACCGCCGACGACGCGCCGGTGGACGAGGCCGAAGCCGAGGAAGCCGCCGAGGCGAGCGGACCGCTGACGCTGGCGATCGACGTGGACGGCGAACCGCCCGCCGAGGCGGCTTCCGCCGAGCCGGGCTGAACCGACATGGCGCTGAAGAAGAAGCTGCGCAAGCTCTCGACGCTGCAGATCGCGCTGCTGTTCTCGGTGGCGGTGCACGCGGCGCTGCTGGGCGTGCGCTTCGTCGACCCGGACCGCTTCAACCGCCTGTTCCAGGACACGCCGCTGGAGGTCATCCTCGTCAACTCACGCTCCGGCGAGGCGCCCTCGGTGGCCACGGCGATCGCGCAGGCCAACCTGCAAGGCGGCGGCGAGGCCGAGCGCGGCCGCGCCACCTCGCCGCTGCCGCCTTCGGCGACGATGGAACTGGGCGACTCCACCGAGGACGCGCGCCGCCAGGTCGAGCAGTTGCAGGAGACGCAGCAGCAGTTGCTGGCGCAGATGCGCCGCGAGCTGGCGCTGCTGCCGCCGCCCGACCCGCAGCGCGACCAGGGCTCGCCGCAGGAGCGCGCGCTGGAGGAGAAGCGTCGCCGCCTGATCGAACTGCTGGCCGAGATCGAGAAGCGCATCAACGAAGAGAACGCGCGGCCGAAGAAGCGCTACATCAGCCCGGCCACGCGCGAGGAGGTCTACGCGCTGTACTACGACCAGCTTCGCCGCAAGATCGAGGAGCGCGGCACGCGCAACTTCCCCGAGCACCAGGGCAGGAAGCTCTACGGCGAGCTGGTGATGAACGTGACGGTGGACGCCGAAGGCCGCGTGCTCGAAACCGAGGTGGTGCGGCCGTCGAGTTCGACGGTGCTCGACCGCCGCGCGGTGGCGATCGTCAGGGCGGCCGCGCCCTTCGGCCCGTTCAGCACGGCGATGCGGGCCAAGGCCGACCAGCTCGTCATCACCTCGCGCTTCAAGTTCACGCGCGACGAGGGGCTGTCCACCACGCTGAGCGCGCAATGAGCGGCGGCACGCCTCCCGACCGCTATGCGCTGGCCGGCAACCCGGTGGCGCACAGCCAGTCGCCCTTCATCCACGCCGAGTTCGCGCGCCAGACCGGGCAGGCGCTGGTCTACGAGCGGCTGCTGTGCCCGCTGGATGGCTTCGCGGACGCCCTCCGCGCCTTCGCCGCCGAGCGTGGCGCCGGCGCGGTGCGCGGCTGCAACGTCACCGTGCCGTTCAAGCTCGAAGCCTTCGCGCTCGCGGCGCGCCGCACGCCGCGCGCCGAACGCGCGCAGGCCGCCAACACGCTGCGCTTCGACGCCGAAGCCGAGGGCGGCTGGCTGGCCGACAACACCGACGGCGTCGGCCTGGTGCGTGACATCGAGGGCAACGCCGGCGTGGCGCTGGCCGGCAGGCGCGTGCTGCTGATCGGCGCCGGCGGCGCGGCGGCCGGCGCGCTCGGGCCGCTGCTCGAAGCGCGGCCGGCGGCGCTGGTGGTGGCCAACCGCACGCTGGCCAGGGCGCAGGAACTGGTGGCGCGCCATGCCGGCCTGGCCGGCGCGGCGGCGCTCGCGGCCCGTCTGCCGCACGAGGCCGGCGGCGGCTTCGACGTGGTGATCAACGCCAGCGCCTCCAGCCTGCACGGCGACGCGGTGCCGGTCGCCGCCGCGGTGCTCGCCCCCGGCGCGCTGGCGCTGGACATGATGTACGGCCCGGCCGCGCAAGGCTTCCTGGCCTGGGCCGAGGCGCACGGCGCACGCGGCCGCGACGGGCTGGGCATGCTGGTCGAGCAGGCCGCCGAGGCCTTCCTCGTGTGGCGCGGCGTGCGGCCCGCGAGCGCGCCGGTGCTCGCCGCGCTGCGCGCGCGGCTGGCGGCGAAGGCGGCCTGACGATGGCTGCGTTGCTGCGCTCGCTGGGCCGCTCGTTCGGGCGCCTGCTCGCGCTGTTCGTGCTGTCGGTGCTCGCCTTGCAGCTCTACTTCGCCGCGCGCATCGCGCTGATGGCGGTGGTCGATCCGCAGTCCACCACCTTCCAGCGCTCCGAGGCGTGGCGGCTCCTGGTCGAGAAGCACCAGATCCTGTGGGCGCAGCAGTGGGTGGACTACGAGCGCATCTCGCCGCACCTGAAGCGCGCGGTGATCGCCTCGGAGGACGCCGACTTCACCGAGCATTCCGGCGTCGACTGGGATGCGATCGAGCGCGCCTGGGAACGCAACCAGCGCGCCGAGGAGCGCGCCCAGCGCCTGAACGCGCGGATCGAGCGCAAGGGAACGAAGGCCGCGCCGCGCGAGGCCAGGGTGGTGGGCGGCTCGACGATCACGCAGCAGCTCGCCAAGAACCTCTTCCTCGGCAGCGAGCGCAGCCTGGCGCGCAAGGGCCAGGAATTTGCCATCACGCTGATGCTCGAGACGCTGCTGGGCAAGCGGCGCATCCTGGAGATCTACCTGAACAGCGTCGAGTGGGGCGAAGGCCTGTTCGGCGCCGAGGCCGCCGCGCGCCACTACTTCCGCGTGCCGGCCGCCTCGCTGGGCGCGGTGCAGGCGGCGCGGCTGGCGGTGATGCTGCCGGCGCCCAAGCGCTTCGAGAAACGGCCGAACTCGGCCTACGTGGTCGGGCGCGCCGGCACCATCGTCGCGCGCATGGGCGCGGTCGACCCGCCCTGACGCGGCGCGGGCGCGCTTCCTAGAATGACGTTCATGGCCGCTACGCTGACCGAGGAGATCGCCGCCGCCGCCGCCCGGCTGGTGGTGGAAGAAGGCATGGAATACGGCCCGGCCAAGCGCAAGGCGGCGCGCGTGCTGGGGCGGCACAGCGTGCGCGCGGCCGAGATGCCGGGCAACGAGGCGGTGGAAGACGAGGTGCGCGCCTACCTGCAACTGTTCTGCGCCGACACCCAGCCGGCCGAGCTGCGCGCGCTGCGCGAGCTGGCCGCGCGGTGGATGGAACGCCTCGCGCCGCTGCGCCCGCACCTGGCCGGCGCGGTGTGGCGCGGCACGGCGACGCGGCTGTCCGACGTGCACCTGCAGCTCTATTGCGACGACCCCAAGCAGGCCGAGATCTTCCTGCTCGACCAGCGCGTGCCCTACGACGTGGGCAGCCGCCCCGGCCCGCGCGGGCAGAGCATCGACGTGCTGACCGTGGCCGACACCGGCCGCGAACGGGGCGCGCCGGTCGGCGTGCACCTGAGCGTGCTCGACCTCGACGACCTGCGCGGCGCGCTGAAGCCCGATGCGCGCGGCCAGACGAACTGCGGCGATCTGGCGGCACTGCGCCGCATGCTGGCGGCGGCATGAAGCGGCGCGAACTCGTGATCGGCAGCGCGGCCGCCTTGACGGCCGCTGCCGCGGGCGTCGGCGTGGCCTGGTGGCGGCTGCACCCGCAGGACGTGCCGCTGCCCGCTGGCTTCTGGGAAAGCCGTTTCGAGCGTCCGGAAGGTGGTGAGTTGGCGCTTGCTGACTATCGCGGCAAGCCGCTGGTGCTGAACTTCTGGGCCACCTGGTGCCCGCCCTGCATCACCGAGCTGCCGCTGCTGGAGCGCTTCCAGCGCGAGCAGCAGCCGCGCGGCTGGTCGGTGCTGGCGCTGGCGGTCGACGGGCCGACGCCGGTGCGCGAGTTCCTGCGCAAGCGCCCGCTGGCGCTGCCGGTCGGCCTGGCGGGACTGGACGGCGTCGAGTTCGGCCGGGCGCTGGGCAATGCGCAAGGCGGGCTGCCGTTCACCGTGGTGCTGGGCAGCGACGGCCGCCTGCGCTCGCGCAAGCTCGGCGCGCTCAAGCCGGCCGAGGTGGAGGCCTGGGCAGCGGCGATCGTGTGACCGTGTGACTTCCGTCGCACTTCTCAAGCACCAAAGCCGCCACTTGTCAATTGCTCGCAAATTGCGTCAAAGCGCGTAAAGTCGCAGTCTTCGTGCGGCGAACCCAGTCTCGGCATCCCCAGGAATCCAGCCTCGAGCGGCGCTGCGCGACATCCTGAATAAACGATCGGACTGCGTCAGATCCAATCAGTAGCCACCTTTTCGGCGCACGATCGCGACTACAAGACAACCGTTGGAGAGCTCATGGACCTTCGCAAGCTCAAGACACTGATCGACCTCGTGTCGGAATCGAACATCTCGGAACTCGAAATCACCGAGGCCGACGGCAAGGTCCGCATCGTCAAGTCGGAGCCTGCGGCGGCCGTCGCGCCGGCCACGGTGATGCATGTGGCGGCGCCCGTCGCCGCGCCGGTGGCCGCCGCTGCGGCCGTTGCCGCGCCGGCACCGGCCGCCGAGGCCGCACCGGCAGCCGAAACCGGCCACGTGATCAAGTCGCCGATGGTCGGAACCTTCTACCGCTCGTCCAGCCCGGGCGGCAAGGCCTTCGTCGAACTCGGCGCCGAGGTCAAGGAGGGCGAGCCGGTCTGCATCATCGAGGCGATGAAGATCATGAACGAGATCGAAGCCGACCAGGCCGGCAAGATCACCAAGATCCTGTGCGAAAACGGCCAGGCGGTCGAATTCGGTCAACCGCTGTTCGTCGTCGAATAGCCAGTCGCCCGATGTTCAAGAAAATCCTCATCGCCAATCGGGGCGAAATCGCGTTGCGCGTCCAGCGCGCCTGCCGCGAGATGGGCATCAAGTCGGTGGTGGTGTATTCCGAGGCCGACCGCGACGCCAAGTACGTCAAGCTGGCCGACGAGGCGGTGTGCATCGGCCCGGCGCCCTCGGCGCAGAGCTACCTCAACATGCCGGCGATCATCTCGACCGCCGAGGTCACCGACGCCGAGGCCATCCACCCCGGCTACGGCTTCCTGTCGGAGAACGCCGACTTCGCCGAGCGCGTCGAACGCAGCGGCTTCGCCTTCATCGGCCCGACGCCCGAGTCGATCCGGCTGATGGGCGACAAGGTCTCGGCCAAGCAGGCGATGATCAAGTCGGGCGTGCCCTGCGTGCCGGGCTCGGAAGGCGCGCTGCCGGAAGACCCGAAGGAGATCATCCGCATCGCGCGCGGCATCGGCTACCCGGTGATCATCAAGGCGGCCGGCGGCGGCGGCGGGCGCGGCATGCGCGTGGTGCACACCGAGGCGGCGCTGATCCACGCCGTGCAGACCACGCGCGGCGAGGCCGGCGCGGCCTTCGGCAACCCGGCCGTGTACATGGAGAAGTTCCTAGAACGGCCGCGCCACGTCGAGATCCAGGTGCTGGCCGACCAGCACAAGAACGCCGTCTGGCTGGGCGAGCGCGACTGCTCGATGCAGCGCCGCCACCAGAAGATCATCGAGGAGGCGCCCGCGCCGGGCATCCCGCGCCGCGTGATCGAGCGCATCGGCGACCGCTGCGCCGCCGCCTGCAAGAAGATCGGCTACCGCGGCGCCGGCACCTTCGAGTTCCTGTACCAGGACGGCGAGTTCTACTTCATCGAGATGAACACGCGCGTGCAGGTGGAGCACCCGGTGACGGAACTGGTGACCGGCATCGACATCGTGCAGATGCAGATCCGCGTCGCCGCCGGCGAGAAGCTGCCCTTCGCGCAGCGCGCCATCCAGATGCGCGGCCATGCGATCGAGTGCCGCATCAACGCCGAGGACGCCTACAAGTTCATCCCCTCGCCCGGACGCATCACCACCTGGCACGCGCCGGGCGGGCCGGGCGTGCGCGTCGACTCGCACGCCTACACCAACTACTTCGTGCCGCCCCACTACGACTCGATGATCGGCAAGATCATCGTGCACGGCGACACGCGCGACCAGGCGCTGGCGCGCATGCGCATCGCGCTGTCGGAGATGGTGGTCGAGGGCATCCAGACCAACATCCCGCTGCACCGCGAGCTGATGGTGGACGCCAAGTTCATCGAGGGCGGCACCAGCATCCACTACCTCGAAGGCTGGATGGCCGAGCACAAGCGCTGAGCACGCCGCGATGATCGAACTGCTGCTGCTCGCGCCCGAGGACGCGGTCGAGCCGGTCACCGATGCGCTGATCGACGAGCTCGGCGCGCTGTCCGCCTCGGTCGAGGACGCGGACGCCGACACCGAGGCCGAGCAGGCGCTGTTCGGCGAGCCGGGCATGGCGGCGCCGGCCGGCGGCTGGAAGCGCTCGCGCATCGTCGCGCTGTTCGACAGCGAACAGGCGGCCACCGAGGCCGGCACGCTGCTGCTCGCGCAGGACTGGGCGAAGGGCCTGGCCCTGGTCTCGATGCGCCCCGTGGAGGAGCAGGACTGGGTGCGGCTCACGCAGTCGCAGTTCGCGCCGGTGGAGATCGCGCCGGGTTTCTGGATCGTGCCGAGCTGGCACGAGGTGCCGGCCGGCGCGCGGCGCGTGATCCGCCTCGACCCCGGCCTCGCCTTCGGCACCGGCACGCACCCGACCACGCGCATGTGCCTGCGCTGGACGGCATTGCAGGCCGCCGCGCTCGCGCCGCGCTGGAGCCGCGTGCTCGACTACGGCTGCGGCTCGGGCATCCTCGCGATCGGCGCGGCGCTGCACGGCGCCACGTCCATCGACGCGGTGGACATCGACCCAGCCGCCGTCGAGGCCACGCGCGCCAACGCGCTGCGCAACGGCGTCACGCTGGTGGCCGGCCTGCCCGAGCGGGCGCAGGGCCGCTACCCGCTGGTGTTCGCCAACATCCTGGCCACGCCGCTGAAGCTGCTCGCGCCGCTGCTGGCCGCGCACGTCGCGCCCGGCGGGCATCTGGTGCTGGCCGGCATCCTGGAGCGCCAGGCCGACGAGCTGACGGCGGCCTACGCCCCCTGGCTCGCGCTGCGGGTGGCCGACCGCGACGAAGGCTGGGTGCTGATGACCGGCGAAATGGCATGATCGCCGCATGAGCCTGGCCACCCGATGCACCTCCTGCGGAACCGTCTTCCGCGTGGTGCAGGACCAGTTGAAGGTCTCGGAAGGCTGGGTGCGCTGCGGCCGCTGCAACGAGGTCTTCAACGCGCTCGAAGGCCTGTTCGACCTGGAGCGCGACTCGCCGCCCGAGTGGTCGGAATCCAAGCAGATGCTGCCCGTGCCGGCACCCGACGAGCACGACCTCGAAGAACTGCCCGACCCCGAACTGGTCGACAAGATCGACGAGCAACTGTTCGGCAGCACCGCGCGCCGCACCGGCTTCGGCGCGCTGACCGGCCTGGGCGCCTCGGACCGCGGCCGCGGCCCGGACTTCGCCGACGCGCGCTTCGACACCGACCTGCCGCTGGACGCGCTCGACGGCGCCGAAGCCGCGCCGGAGCGCACCGTGGCCGCCCGCGAGCCCGCCGCGGAAGCCGACGACGCGCCCGCCTTCGTGCGCGCCGCCGAGCGCGAGGCGCGCTGGCAGTCGTCGGGCACGCGCAAGGCGCTGTTCGCGCTCGCGCTGCTGCTGCTGGGCGCGCTCGCGCTGCAAGGCGCGCACCACTTCCGCGACGCGCTCGCCGCGCGCGTGCCGGCCATCGCGCCGGCGCTCGCCACGTGGTGCGGCTGGGCCGGCTGCACCATCGAGGCGCCGCGCCGCATCGAAGACATCGTGGTCGAGAGCACCGCGCTGGCCAAGACGGCATCAGGCGACGCCTTCCGCTTCAACGTCGTGCTGCGCAACCGCGCGCCGACGGTCGCCGCGCTGCCGTGGATCGAGCTGACGCTGACCGATGCGAGCGGCGAGCTGCTGGCGCGCCGCACGCTCGGCCCGCAGGAACTGCACGCGCCGGCGCGCCAGATCGGCCCGGGCGCGGAGACGACGCTGCAAGCCATGCTCGCCACCGGCGCGCTGCGCGTGACGGGCTACACCGTCGAGATCTTCTACCCCTGAACCCTCTTCCGGAGACACCATGCCGATCCTGGTCTGCGGCTCGCTCGCCTTCGACACCATCACCACCTTTCCCGGGCGTTTCGCCGAGCAGATCCTGCCCGACCAGGTGCACATCCTGAACGTGTCGTTCCTGGTGCCGAGCCTGCGCCGCGAGTTCGGCGGCTGCGCCGGCAACATCGCCTACTCGCTCGCGCAGCTCGGCGCCGAGCCGCTGATCCTGGCCACGCTCGGCAGCGACGGGCAGGACTACCTGGCGCGCATCCGCAACTGGGGCGCCAGCACGGAGTTCGTGCGCGTGATCGAAGACAGCTACACCGCGCAGGCGATCATCATCACGGACCAGGACAACAACCAGATCACCGCCTTCCACCCGGGCGCGATGCAGCAGGCGCACCTCACCGCGGTGCCCAGGCGCAACGACATCGAACTGGCCATCGTCGCGCCCGACGGCCGCGACGCGATGCTCCAGCACGCGCAGCAGCTCGCCGACACCGGCATCCCGTTCATCTTCGACCCCGGCCAGGGCCTGCCGATGTTCAGCGGCGCCGAACTGAAGGACTTCATCGCCAAGGCGAGCTGGGTGGCGTTGAACGACTACGAGGCACGCATGCTGTGCGAGCGCACCGGGCTGACGCTGGAATCGCTCTCGGACTCGCACCTGAAGGGCGTGATCGTGACCCTGGGCGCCGATGGTTGCGATGTGTGGGAGAAGGGAAAGCGCTCGCACGTTCCCGGCGTGAAGGCCGAGTCGGTGGTGGATCCGACGGGGTGTGGGGATGCGTTCAGGGCGGGGGTGTTGTGGGGGCTCAGCAGAGGATGGGATTCAACTGCGAGCGCAGCTCTCGGCAACCGTGTTGGCAGCAGAAAGATCGCTACGTCTGGGGCGCAGAATCACCTTGTTGCGGATCTTCGCAAAGAAATCCTTTGATTCCTAGAAGTAGCTCGTCTGCTAGCGAATCAAATTCTTTCCAATTCTTCCAAGCCTCATCATCGTACCTAGCTCGCATCTCTTCAAGATTGGTCAGTTCGGCACAATCACGGAGTCGCGAATAAAGGACTGCTAGGTCATCTACATGAACAGTTGCATCGACACTCTGCTCTATAGATTCAAGACTCTGAGCGGCATTCTCTAATTTTCCAAGTCTCGCCAAACAGTACGCTCGATCGGCATTGAAGTTGGGAGCCAGGCGACCCAGCCCTTGTTGTCGAACATGTTTCGCATATTCATCCAAAATCGAGAGTGCAACAGAGAAGTCCTCGCTCAGGATAAAGTTCTGCGCTTGGAGCAATGGGGTCATTGCAGGGAAACTAGCGAGCCCAACTAATTCTTCGTAGCTTTGTACTGCCTCGGAACTGGCTCTTAACACGCTGGCTTCAGATGGAGGCACGTCCTCACGTCGAAGTTTCGCATTCCTGTGGTTGTAGACGCGTATCCAAGCCATGTTGTGTACTAGGGCGGCTAGTTCTACGTCATCCCCAACGGAGAGAATTCTTCTTCGCGAGTCTTCGTACCAAGTCAGAGCCTCTTGTGTTCTCCGACAAGTGTGAAGCACAAGTGCCACCACCATCGTAGCTCTAGGTGTTAGCGATCCACTTTCTGGATTCGATCGACGATATTCAAGGCATCGACCCAACTCCTTCGCCATAGACTCGAATCGACCGGTGGTGTAGTGCAGAAATGCCATCCACCCAGCGACAGTGGTCAGTATGTCAACGCAATCCTCCGCGGAAGCAATCGCAGTTGCTCTACGCCACTTGACAAGCGCATCCTCATCAAGCCCCGCGCAGTGACTCAAGAGGCCCTCAACAAAGTTCAGCTTTGCGAGAACACGGGAGCTGCTGAGTGGTCTTTCTTGTGAGCGAACGCTGCTCGTGATCGCCTCAGCTTCTTGGCTGAATCCCTTTCTTGCTAAATACCCAGCAGCATCCAAGTCCAGCAGAGTCACCTCGATCGGTGAACTCAAAGACACGCGCTTGGCTTCAAGGGATGTGATGTATCTTGACTTCACGGCTCAGCCCTCGATTCTTTTCAGTGCGTCTCCATATTTCGATGCAGTCTTTTCGACGATTGCAGGGTCCAACGTCGGCGCCGGCGCTGTCTTCCCCCAAGGCTTGCCGTCGATGCGCACGCTCTCCAGCCAGTCGCGCACGAACTGCTTGTCGTAGCTCGGCGGGTTGCCACCTTCGGCATACCCCTCCACCGGCCAGAAGCGCGACGAGTCCGGCGTCAGCACCTCGTCCATCAGCGTCAGCGTGCCGTCCTTGTCGAGTCCGAACTCGAACTTGGTGTCGGCGATGATGATGCCGCGCTCCAGGGCATAGTCGGCCGCCTCCTTGTAGAGGCGAAGGGAGACGTCGCGCACCTTGGCGGCCAGTTCGGCACCGACGATGGCTTCCATGCGCTCGAAGCTGATGTTCTCGTCGTGAGCGCCGAGTTCCGCCTTGGTGGCCGGCGTGAAGATGGGCTCGGGCAGCTTGCTCGCGTTCTTCAGCCCCGACGGCAGCGCGACGCCGCACACCGACTGGCTTTCCTGGTATTCCTTCCAGCCGCTGCCGGCCAGGTAGCCGCGCACCACGGCCTCCACCGGCAGCGGCGCGAGCCGCTTGACGAGCATCGAGCGGCCACACACCTGTTCGCGCTCGTCGGGCGCCACCACGCTCTGCGGATCCTCGCCGGTCAGGTGGTTGGGCACGATGTGACCCAGCTTCGCGAACCAGAACAGCGCCATTTTTGTCAGCGTCTCGCCCTTGCCGGGGATGGGCTCGTCCATCACGACGTCGAAGGCGCTGAGGCGGTCGCTGGCCACCATCAGCAGCCGGTCTTCGCCGACCGCATAGTTGTCGCGCACCTTGCCGCGCGCGAGCAGGGGCAGCGAATGCAGGGAGCTTTGATAGAGGGCGGCGGTCATGGCGGTCCTTGATTCGCGCGATCGGCAGGAAGCGGAGAGGGACGATTCTACGAACCGCGCGTACACGAGCGCGCAAGAAAAATGGGGCCCCGTCTCCGGGGCCCCATCGTCAGGCACGAAGCCGTTTCTCTCAGGGCTTGTTGCCCGTCGGGAACGGCCAAGCGGCCTGCGGGCTCAGCGCGGTCTTCGCAGGAGGAGCCGCAGCGGGAGCAGGCGCAGCGGCCTTCTTCGCCGCAGGCTTCTTCGCAGCCTTCTTGGCCGCAGGCTTTTTCGCCGCAGGCTTCTTGGCAGCGGCCTTCTTCGCCGGCGCCTTCTTGGCAGCCGCCTTCTTGGCCGGGGCCTTCTTCGCAGCGGCCTTCTTGGCGGGCGCCTTCTTGGCCGGAGCCTTCTTCGCCGGAGCCTTCTTGGCCGCCGGCTTCTTCGCTGCCGCCTTCTTGGCCGGAGCCTTCTTCGCGGCGGCCTTCTTCGCCGGAGCCTTCTTCGCGGCCGGCTTCTTCGCTGCCGCCTTCTTGGCCGGAGCCTTCTTCGCGGCGGCCTTCTTCGCCGGGGCCTTCTTGGCCGCAGCCTTCTTCGCAGTTGCCATCACATTTCTCCTTGATCAAGTTGAAAACAAACCGCAGCGGCCGGCACGAAGGCCGCCTCGCTGCAGCTATTCACCGTCCGGGACTTGTCCAGGAGGGACGCCCCGATCCGATGAATCCTTGCGCAGTCGCGTCGCTGCTTCTTCGGCAGTCATTCGCGGCTCGCGACTCTTGATCTCTCTCGCACACTGACCTGAGCGGCTGCAACCGGGCTGATCAATCCCAGGACAACGCTCCACCCGACTGATACTCGATCACGCGGGTCTCGAAGAAGTTGCGTTCCTTCTTCAGGTCGATCATTTCGCTCATCCAGGGGAACGGGTTCTCCTCGTTGGGGAACAGTTCCTCCAGGCCGATCTGCGTCGCGCGCCGGTTCGCGATGTAGCGCAGGTAGCCCTTGAACATCGAGGCGTTCATCCCGAGCACGCCGCGCGGCATGGTGTCTTCGGCGTAGCGGTACTCGAGTTCGACCGCCTTCAGGAACAAGGCCTTGATCTCGTCCTTGAACGCCGGCGTCCACAGGTGCGGGTTCTCGAGCTTGATCTGGTTGATCAGGTCGATGCCGAAATTGCAGTGCATCGACTCGTCGCGCAGGATGTACTGGTACTGCTCGGCCGCGCCGGTCATCTTGTTCTGCCGACCGAGCGCGAGGATCTGCGTGAAGCCGACGTAGAAGAACAGTCCTTCCATCAGGCAGGCGAAGACGATCAGCGACTTCAGCAGCTTGCGGTCGTTCTCGGGCGTGCCGGTGTGGAAGGCCGGGTCCATGATCTGCTCGATGAAGGGCAGCAGGAACTCGTCCTTGTCGCGGATCGACGCGACCTCGTGGTAGGCGTTGAAGATCTCGCCCTCGTCGAGCCCGAGCGACTCGACGATGTACTGGTAGGCGTGCGTGTGGATCGCTTCCTCGAAGGCCTGGCGCAGCAGGAACTGGCGGCACTCGGGTGCGGTGATGTGGCGATAGCTGCCCAGCACGATGTTGTTGGCGGCCAGCGAGTCGGCGGTGACGAAGAAGCCGAGGTTGCGCTTGACGATGCGGCGCTCGTCTTCGGTCAGGCCGTTCGGATCCTTCCAGGTCGCGATGTCGCGCGACATGTTGATCTCCTGCGGCATCCAGTGGTTGGCGCAGGTGGCGAGGTACTTCTCCCAGGCCCACTTGTACTTGAACGGCACCAGTTGGTTGACGTCGGTCTGGCCGTTGATGATGCGCTTGTCGGCGGCGCGCACGCGGCGGTCCGACGCGGCGGCCGGCTCGCCGGCGGCTGCAGCAGGAGCGGCGGGCGCGGGGAAGGAATGCTCCTGCAGCCGCGCCGACGGCAACTGCTGCGGCACACCTTGCGGTTGGTGCGCGCCTTGCGATCTCGAGGGTCTTACTTCGTCGTCCCAGACAAGCATGTTCGCTTCCCGATCTTGTCAATTATCAGAGTGTTGCGCCGGAACACCAAGCACTTCTTGACATCCGGCGCGACTGGTTGTTGCTGTCATGCATCGAACAACGATGCACGACGACTCACTGGCATGCCTCGCAGGTCGGGTCGTCGAGCGAGCAGAACTTCACTTCGCTCGCGGGCTCACCCACCGACAACGCAGCGGCCGACGACGAGGCGCTGTCGACGTGACTGGCCACCGCGTTGAGCTGCCCCGCCTTCACCGTCGACTTCTCGGCGTGCGTCGCGCCGATGGTGCGCAGGTAGTAGGTGGTCTTCAGGCCGCGCAGCCAGGCGAGCTTGTAGGTCTCGTCGAGCTTCTTGCCCGAGGCGCCGGCCATGTAGATGTTCAGCGACTGCGCCTGGTCGATCCACTTCTGGCGCCGCGCCGCGGCCTCCACCAGCCACTGCGTCTCGATCTCGAAGGCGGTGGCATACAGCGCCTTCAGGTCCTCGGGCACGCGGTCGATGCGGCGCAGCGAGCCGTCGAAGTGCTTGAGGTCCATGACCATCACGTCGTCCCACAGGCCGAGCTTCTTCAGGTCGCGCACCAGGTACTCGTTGAGCACGGTGAACTCGCCCGACAGGTTGGACTTGACCGACAGGTTGCCGAACGAGGGCTCGATCGACGCGCTGACGCCGACGATGTTGGAGATCGTCGCGGTCGGCGCGATCGCCACGCAGTTGGAGTTGCGCATGCCGTGCTCGGCGATGCGCGCGCGCAGCGCGTCCCAGTCCATCGCGGTGCTGCGGTCGACCTCGACGTAGCCGCCGCGCTGCTCCTCGAGCAGGTTCAGCGAGTCGAGCGGAAGAATGCCGCGGTCCCACAGCGAGCCGCGGTAGCTCGAATAGCGGCCGCGCTCGGCGGCCAGTTCGGTGGAGGCCCAGTAGGCGTGGTAGCACACCGCCTCCATCGAGCGGTCGGCGAACTCCACCGCCGCCTGCGAGGCGTAGGGCACGCGCAGTTCGTGCAGCGCGTCCTGGAAGCCCATGATGCCCAGGCCCACCGGGCGGTGCTTCAGGTTGGAGTCGCGCGCCTTCTTGACGGCGTAGTAGTTGATGTCGATGACGTTGTCGAGCATGCGCATCGCCGTGGCCACCGTCTTCTTCAGCTTGGCCTGGTCGATCGCGCCGTCCTTCAGGTGCTGCGACAGGTTCACCGAGCCGAGGTTGCACACCGCGATCTCGCTCGGGCCGGTGTTCAGCGTGATCTCGGTGCACAGATTGCTCGAATGCACCACGCCGACGTGCTGCTGCGGCGAGCGCACGTTGCAGGCGTCCTTGAAGGTGATCCAGGGGTGCCCGGTCTCGAACAGCATCGAGAGCATCTTGCGCCACAGATCCTTGGCCGGCACCGTCTTGAACAGCTTGATCTCGCCGCTGCGCGTCTTCGCTTCGTAGCGCTGGTAGGCCTCCTCGAAGTCCTTGCCGAACCTGTCGTGCAAGTCGGGGCAGGTGGAGGGCGAGAACAGCGTCCAGTCGCCGCCCTCGACCACGCGCTTCATGAACAGGTCGGGAATCCAGTTCGCCGTGTTCATGTCGTGCGTGCGGCGGCGGTCGTCGCCGGTGTTCTTGCGCAGCTCGAGGAATTCCTCCAGGTCGAGGTGCCAGCTCTCCAGGTAGGCGCACACCGCGCCCTTGCGCTTGCCGCCCTGGTTGACCGCCACCGCGGTGTCGTTGACCACCTTCAGGAACGGCACCACGCCCTGGCTCTTGCCGTTGGTGCCCTTGATGTGGCTACCCAGCGCGCGCACGTTGGTCCAGTCGTTGCCCAGGCCGCCGGCGAACTTGGACAGCAGCGCGTTCTCCTTGAGCGCCTCGTAGATGCCGTCGAGGTCGTCGGACACCGTGGTCAGGTAGCAGCTCGACAGTTGCGAGCGCCGCGTGCCGGAGTTGAACAGCGTCGGCGTCGAGCTCATGAAGTCGAAGCTCGACAGCACCTCGTAGAACTCGATGGCGCGCGCCTCGCGGTCGATCTCGCCCAGCGCCAGGCCCATCGCGACGCGCATGTAGAACGCCTGCGGCAGCTCGATGCGGCGCTCTTCGACGTGCAGGAAGTAGCGGTCGAACAGCGTCTGCAGGCCGAGGTAGTCGAACTGCAGGTCGCGGTCGGCCTTCAGCGCGGCGCCCAGCCTGTCGAGGTCGAACTGCAGCAGCTTCTCGTCGAGCAGCTCGGCCTGCACGCCCTTGCGCACGAACTCGGGGAAGTATTCGGCGTAGCGGGTGTGCATCTGCTCGTGCGTCACCTCCTCGCCGAGGATCTCGCGGCGGATGGTGTGCAGCAGCAGCCGCGCGGTGGCGCGCGTGTAGCCCGGATCCTTCTCGATCAGCGTGCGCGCGGCCAGGATGGCGGCCTTGTGCACCTCGCCGATCGGCACGCCGTCGTACAGGTTGCGCTTGGTCTCGGCCAGCACCGGCTCGGCCCTGACGTCGGCGCCCAGGCCGGCGCAGGCCGACTCGACCAGCGCGTGCAGCCGAGCGAAGTCCAGCGGCACGCGCTGGCCGTTGTCGGTCACGTGCAGCACCGGCTCGACCGGCGCCGCCTTCTGCACCTGCTTGGCGCGCTCCTGCGCACGACGCTCGCGGTAGAGCACGTAGGCGCGCGCCACTTCGTGGTGGCCGCCGCGCATCAGGCCGAGCTCGACCTGGTCCTGCACGTCCTCGATGTGGAAGGTGCCGCCGCCCGGGCGCGAGCGCAGCAGCGCGCGCACCACCGCCTCGGTCAGGCCGTCGACCGTCTCGCGCACGCTCGCCGAGGCCGCGCCCTGCGTTCCGTGCACGGCCAGGAAGGCCTTCATCAGCGCGACGGCGATCTTGTTCGGCTCGAACACCACCACCGCGCCGTTGCGGCGGATGATCTGGTAGCCCTGGTAGGCCGACGTCGCGGCCGGGGAGACGGGGGCGTGCATGCCGGCGGCCGGCGTGGAAGTCGGAACATGGATGGCTTGCATGGCGTCCCCTGAGGTGGTCGGTGGCAATGTGGCGGTGGTCATGAGCGAAGCGACGGGAAGGCCGGCCGCCGCTCAGCAGCGGCCGCCGAAAAAAAAGAATGCGGGAGGCGTGCGTGCCAGCTCCAAGCCCTTTCGACCTCGGTTCTGCAAGCGGTCGAACGGTGCGGCACGGCGTTTCTGAAGGGTTCGAAGGATAGCACAGCGGGACACTATATCTGGGGTACCACGGTGCTTCAAGCACTACCGCTAGCGTGCCAACCCCAGTACGCGCATCCCCCTAGATCGCGCGGAAACGCGCCGTTGTTGGGCTCGCGCGGTGCGGCGCCGTGTTAGCGCCGCGCACCTCGGTTGCGTCGTGTTGCACTGTCGGGAAAGTCCCAGGCCGCCAGGCCTTCGGCGGCCAGGCGTGCGCGCAGCTCGGCCCAGTCGAAACCGGCGCCGGGATCGTGCTTGCGCCCCGGCGCGATGTGCTCATGGCCAACCACCGCGGCGATCGGGTAGCGCCGCGCGAGGCCTTGCGCGAGCGCGCCCAGCGTGTCGTACTGCGCCGCGTCGAAGGCCTCGCCTTCCAGTCCTTCGAGCTCGACCCCGATCGAGTAGTCGTTGCAGTCCGCGCGGCCACGCCAGGCCGAGCGGCCGGCATGCCAGGCGCGCCGGTCGCACGAGACGAACTGCAGCAGTTCGCCGCTGCGCCGCACGACGAAGTGCGCCGACACCTGCAGACCGCGGATCGTCTCGAAGTACGGGTGCGCGCTCCAGTCGAGCCGGTTCGTGAAAAAGTGCTCGATCTCATCGCCGCCGTACTCGCCCGGCGGCAGCGAGATCGAATGCACCACCAGCAGCGAGACCGCCGCGTCGGCCGGCCGCGGGCCGAAGTTCGGCGACCGGCAGCGCCGCGCGGCGGACCACCAGCCGGCATGCCAGCGCGGCTTCACGCCATCACTCGCGTTCGGCGCCGATGCCGTCGCTGCCGACGTTCACCCCGAGCCGCGCCATGCGGTAGCGCATCTGCCGCAGCGACAGGCCGAGGCTCGCGCCGGCCGCGGTGCGGTTGTAGCGATGGCGTTCGAGCGCACGCACCAGGATGTCGCGCTCGACCTCGTCGAGGTGGGCCACCAGGTCGGCGGGCAGCGGCTCTTCCAGCGGCAGGCTGCTCGCCGGCGGCGGGAAGCGCGCGGGCGGCTCGTCGGCGCGTGCCATCGCCGCGAACGGATCGTCCGGCTCGGCGAAGCGCTCGGCCGGCAGCGCGTCGGCCAGATCCGACTCGGGCAGGCCGAGGTCGGCCACGGCTATGGTCTCGCCGCCGGACAAGGCCACCGCGCGGTGCAGCAGGTTCTCCAGCTCGCGCACGTTGCCGGGGAAGGCGTGGCGCGCGAGCGTCTGCAGCGCCTCGCGCGTCAGGCGCGGCGGCGGCGACACGCCGGCATCGTGCGCGATGCGCTCGAGCACGCGCTCGGCGATCTCGGCCAGGTCGTCGAGCCGCTCGCGCAGCGGCGGCACGCGGATCTGGATGACGTTGAGGCGGTAGAACAGATCCTGGCGGAAGCGCCCGGCCTGCACCTCGGCGCCGAGGTCCTTGTGCGTCGCGCTGAGCAGGCGCACGTTGACCGGCTGCTCGCTGACCGCGCCGACCGGCCGCACCGAACGCTCCTGGATCGCGCGCAGCAGCTTGCTCTGCATCGACAGCGGCAGGTCGCCGATCTCGTCGAGGAACAGCGTGCCGCCGTTGGCGGCCTGGAAGAAGCCCTCGCGGTCCTCGGCCGCGCCGGTGAACGCGCCCTTGCGGTAGCCGAAGAACTCGGCCTCGAGCAACTGCTCGGGAATGGCGCCGCAGTTCACCGCGATGAAGGGCTGCGCGGCGCGCGCGCTGATCTCGTGGATGGCCCGCGCCACCAGTTCCTTGCCGGTGCCCGACTCGCCGTTGACCAGCACCGGCGCCATGCTGCGCGCGACCTTCTCGACCAGCCCGCGCACCTGCTGCATCGCCGCCGAATGGCCGGCCATGCGGCGCAGCGCCGGGCTGACGGGCGCGGCCGGCGCCGCGGCGGGCGGCCGCGCCGCGCGCGGCTGCGGCGGCGCGCCGTTCTCCGACGGCAGCGTGGACGGGTCCATGGTCGGCACCGCCGGCCCGCCGCGGCCGAGCGCCGAGGCGACGACGGCGCGGAACTGCTTCAGGTCGACCGGCTTGGTGAGGTAGTCGTAGGCGCCGGCCTTGAGCGCCTCGACCGCGTTCTCCGCCGAGCCGTAGGCGGTGATGACGATGGTCTTCTCGCGCCGGCCGGCCTCTTCGAGGCGCTGCAGCAGTTCGAGCCCGGTGCCGTCGGGCAGGCGCATGTCGGTGATCACCGCGCTGTAGGTGCGGTCCTTCAGGTGCATCCAGGCTTCTTCCACCGAGCCGGCGGTCTCGATGTCGTAACCCTCGCGCAACAGCGTCAGCTCGTAGAGCGTGCGCAGGTCGGGCTCGTCGTCGACGACCAGCAGGCTGAAGTGGGATGGCGAGGTCATGAGGTGAGGTGCAGTCGCGCTTCGGTGTCGGCCAGCGGCATGCGGCGCATCACCATGAAGAACTCGTTCGGGTGCGGGTCGCCGCCCGGGCGGGCCCGGTAGTCGATGCTGGCGCCGTAGCGCTCGCACAGCTCGCGGCAAATATACAGGCCGAGGCCTGTGCCGCGGCTGCGCGTCGAGAAGAAGGGCTCGAACAGGTAGGGCTCGACGTCGGCGGCGATCGGCGCGCCGTCGCTGGCCACGCTGAGGAAGGCGCGCTCGTCGTCGCGCGAATCGAGCCGCAGCACCACGCTGCCGGGCGCGCCGCTGGCGTGGCGGTGCGCGTTGTCGAGCAGGTTGATCAGCACGCGCCGCAGGTGCTCGGCGTCGAAGGCCACGCCCAGCGGCTGCGGCGGCAGCTCGACGAGCAGCACGCTGTGCTCACCCAGCCTGACGCCGGCGGCGCGCGCCCAGTCGCTGCAGATCGCCGCCACCATCGCGGTCGCGTCGATCGCGGCGGCCTCCTGCGGCAGGCCGGGCGCCACCTCCATCACGTCGTCGACGATGCGCTTCAGGCGGTCGACGTTGTCGGCCACCATGCGCGTGAGGCGGCGCTGCGCCGGCTCGGTCGCGTCCTCGGCGAGCAGCGCGTTGGCCTGCGCGATCGCCGCCAGCGGGTTGCGGATCTCGTGCGCGATGCCGGCCGACACGCGCCCCATCGCGGCGAGCTTCTCCTGGCGGCTGCGCGCCTGCATGTTGCGCACGTCCTCGAGGAACAGCACGCAGAAATCCTCGCTCGCCTGCGCCGCCTTGTGGCGCGTGAAGCGCACGCGCACGCGCAGCGTGCGGCTCGCGCCGGACTCGAAGGCGAGCGTCACGTCGCGCCCCGCCTCCGGCCAGCTCGATTCGATGAAGGCCTGCTCCACCGTGCGTACCAGCCCCGCCCAGGCCTCGATGCCGCGCAACTGGAACGGCGCCGGCCGGCTCATGCCCTCGGGCGCGAGCAGGCGCCGCGCCGCCGGATTGGCGGCGCGCACGCGGCCGCGCCGGTCGACGACCAGGATGCCGTCCTGCATCTCCTCGATCACCAGCCGGTTCAGCGCCGCCTGCTGGCGCGCCATCTCCATGTTGCCGCGCGCGCTCAGTTCCTCGCGCGCCAGGCGTCCGGCCAGCTCGCCGGCCAGCACGGTGATGACGAAGAAACCGCTGCCGGCCAGCGCCGCCTGCGTCAGCAACTGCGTCAGGCTGCCGCCGCGCAGGCTGTCGAACCAGGCGGCGGTCAGCAGCATCAGTGCCACCGCCGCCGCCGTGGCCAGCGCCAGCGGACGCGGCGTCAGCACGCCGGCCATCAGCACCGGCAGCACCAGCAGCGCCACGTAGTTCAGGCTCGAGCCCGAGGCCAGCACGTGCAGCGCGCTGAAGGCGAGCAGGTCGACGCCGATGGTCATCAACCACGGCGCGCCGAACACCCGCGCCAGCGCCTGCGGCGCCACCGGCGCCTTGCGCGGCAGCAGCCACAGCGCCAGTGCCAGCGTGCCGTAGGCGACGCTGATCAGCGCCGCCTCCAGCGAGGGCCGCGAACCGAACAGGCCGGTGATGGCCTGCGCCAGCACCAGCGCGACGCCGAGCGCGGCGCGCGCGCCGACGAAGGTGCGGTAGATGCGATCGAACGCCGTCTGGCCGGCGCTGACGATGCGCTCGGCCTGGCGCGAGAACAGGCGCGAATCGAGCGACGCCGTGTTCGGGCGCGACGCGGCGCCGGCCGCGCCCGCCGGCTCGCTGGGCGCGGCGCCGGCCGAGTCGAACTGGCTGCCGATCTGCGTGTCCTCCACCGAGCCGAAGGCTCCGAACCACGACTCGTCGGCGGTCGGCCCGCGGCGCGCGCGGCGCCGCTCGCCGCTGCGGCGCTCCTCAGCGGGCGCCGTGCTGCCGTTCGTATTCGGCACGATGGGCTTCTCCGCAGAACACGCCGCCGCGGCCGGGCAGCGCCTCGTGCCGGGGCAGGTGCACGCCGCACCACTGGCAGGCCACCATCGGCTCGGCGTCGCGCGCTTCGCGCCGCGGCCCGGGCGGTGGCGCGTCGGCGCGGCGGCGCGCGCCGCGCAGCAGCCACACCAGCGCGAGCACGGCGATCACGAACAGGACGAACTTCATCGCATCGGAAAGATGTGCCTCAGGCCGCGCGCTGCAGCAGGATCTCGAGCACGAAGCGCGAGCCGACGTAGGCCAGCAGCAGCAGCGCCGCGCCGCCGTACAGCCAGCGCGTGGCCAGCGGGCCGCGCCAGCCGAAGGCGCGGCGGCCGGCCAGCAGCGCGGCGAACACCAGCCAGCCGAGCACCGAGAACACCGTCTTGTGATCCCAGCGCCACGGCTGCGCGAACCAGGCCCCCAGCAGCAGCGCCGCCGACAGCACGATGAAGCCGGCGCCGACGAAGCGGAAGGTCAGCCGCTCCAGCCGCAGCAGCGGCATGCCCGACGGCGCGGCGGCGTGCTGGCGCATCTGCTGCTCGGCGCGGTTGAGCATCGCCGCGTGCAGCACCGCCGCGCCGAACAGCCCGTACGAGGCGATGCCCAGCACCCAGTGCAGCGGCGCCCAGCGCGACAGCGCATGCGGGCGCAGCTCGCCGGGGAACAGCAGCGCCAGCAGCACCGTGGCCGCGCCGAGCAGCGCCAGCGAACGGCGCACGCCGGCCAGCGGCAGGAAGCGGCTCTCGACCGCGTAGACCGCCAGCACCAGCCACATCGTCACCGACAGCGCGGGCGCGAAGCCGAAGCGCGCGCCGGCCGTCGGCGCGCCGATGCCGGCGATGTCGATGACGATCGCCAGCGCGTGCGCGATCCAGCCGGCCATCAGCGCGCCGCGCAGCGCCGCATCGCGCTCGGTGCGCGCCAGCCCGGCGCCGAGGTAGGCCAGCAGCGCCACCAGCGCGGGCACGGCCAGCAGCCAGGCCGTCGTGCCCTCGGATGCGGACGATAAAATCATGCCCACAGTGTACTTTCGCGCCCCGGGTCCTCCGGCCGCGCCGCGTCATGGCCTCCACCCTCACCGACCGCCTGAGTCGCGTCGTCAAGACGATGCGCGGCCAGGCCCGCATCACCGAGAGCAACGTGCAGGAGATGCTGCGCGAGGTGCGCATGGCGCTGCTCGAGGCCGACGTGGCGCTGCCGGTGGTGCGCGACTTCATCGCGCGCGTCAAGGACAAGGCGCTGGGCGCCGAGGTGGCCGGCTCGCTGACGCCGGGCCAGGCGCTGGTGGGCATCGTCAACCGCGAGCTGGCGGCGACGATGGGCGACGTGGACCCGACAGGGGCCCCGAAGGGCCCGGCGGACATCAACCTCGCCGCCCAGCCGCCCGCGGTGGTCCTGATGGCCGGCCTGCAGGGCGCCGGCAAGACCACCACCACCGCCAAGCTGGCGCGCCACCTGATCGACAAGCGCAGGAAGAAGGTGCTGACGGTCTCGGCCGACGTCTACCGCCCCGCCGCGATCGAGCAGTTGAAGACCGTGACGAAGCAGGCCGGCGCCGAGTGGTTCCCTTCGGCGGCCAGCGACAAGCCGCTGGACATCGCGCGCGCCGCGCTCGACCACGCCAAGCGCCACTACTTCGACGTGCTGCTGGTCGACACCGCCGGTCGCCTGGCGATCGACGAAGCGCTGATGAAGGAGATCGCCGAGCTGCACGCGGCGCTGAACCCGGTCGAGACCCTCTTCGTCGTCGACGCGATGCAGGGCCAGGATGCGATCAACACCGCGAAGGCCTTCAAGGAAGCGCTGCCGCTGACCGGCATCGTGCTGACCAAGATGGACGGCGACTCGCGCGGCGGCGCGGCGCTGTCGGTGCGGCAGGTGACCGGCGCGCCGATCAAGTTCGCCGGCACCAGCGAGAAGATCGACGGGCTGGAGGTGTTCGACGCGCAGCGCCACGCCGGCCGCGTGCTCGGCATGGGCGACATCGTCGCGCTGGTCGAGGAGGTGCAGAAGGGCGTCGACATCGCCGCGGCGCAGAAGCTCGCCGACAAGGTCAGGTCGGGCGACGGCTTCGACCTGAACGACTTCCTGATGCAGATCTCGCAGATGAAGAAGATGGGCGGGCTGTCGGGGCTGATCGACAAGCTGCCGACGCAATTGACCGGCGGCAAGACCCCCAACGTCGGCCAGGCCGACATGGACCGCGCCGAGCGCGACGTGCGCCGCATGGAGGGCATCATCTGCTCGATGACGCCGCTGGAGCGCCGCAAGCCCGAGTTGATCAAGGCCACGCGCAAGCGCCGCATCGCCGCCGGCGCCGGCGTGCAGGTGCAGGAGGTGAACCGCCTGCTCAACCAGTTCGAGCAGATGCAGGGCATGATGAAGAAGATGAAGGGTGGCGGCCTGATGAAGATGATGAAGCGCATGGGCGGCATGAAGCTGCCCGGCGGGCCGCGCTGAACGGAAAGGGGGAACGCCTGATGCCGACCTGGCTGCTCGTGCTGATCGCGGCGATCGTCGTGCTGGCGGTCGTCCTGTGGCTGCTGCGGCAGCGCCGCCGGCCGGCCGCCGCCACCGGCGACACCGAGCGCCGCCTGGACACCGTGGCCGCCTGGCCGCCCGCCGCGACGCGCATCCTCAGCAGCGCCGAGCGGCAGGCCTACGGCACGCTGGAGCGCGCGCTGCCCGGCTACATGATCCTCGCGCAGGTGCCGCTGGCGCGCTTCCTCAAGGTGCCGACGCGCTATTCGTACTCCGAATGGCTGCGCCGCCTCGGCACGCAGTGCGCCGACCTGGTGGTGTGCGACATGGCCTCCGAGGTGCTGGCCGTGATCGACGTGCAGCCGCCCGCCGGCGCCGAGAGCGAACGCGCGCGCAAGCGGCTGAACCGCATGGCGCGCGTGCTGAAGGCCGCCGGCATCCCGATGCACGTGTGGACCGACAACGCCCTGCCCTCGGTGGAGGCGGCGCGCGAGATGATCATGCCCAGGCCGGCCGCCGCGCAGCCCGCGCCGGCCTCGCAGCCCGCGGCGCTCGACGCCCCGCTCGACGCGCCGGAACTCGACGAGCGCATCGAGATGCGCGAGCCGCCGCCGTCGACCTGGTTCGACGAGTTCAATTCGGGGGCCGTGCCGCTGGCCCCGAACGAAGCGCGCCGCGACGACAAGCGCGGCGCCTGAGCCGCGTCGACTCGACGACCCGTCAGCCCAGCAGCGCCTGCGCGAACTCGCGCGCCTCGAAGGTCTGCAGGTCTTCCAGCCGCTCGCCCACGCCGATGAAATAAACCGGCAGCGCCTGCCCGCGCGCGCGGCCCCACAGCGCCAGCGCGGCGAGCACGCCGCCCTTGGCGGTGCCGTCGAGCTTGGTGATGACCACGCCCGTGAGTTGCAGCGCGGCGTCGAAGGCCTGCACCTGCGCGAGCGCGTTCTGGCCGGTGTTGCCGTCGACCACCAGCAGCACCTCGTGCGGCGCACCCTCCTGCGCCTTGGCGATGGTGCGGCGGATCTTCTTCAGCTCCTCCATCAGGTGCGCCTGCGTGGTCAGGCGCCCGGCGGTGTCGGCGATCACCACGTCGCAGCCGCGCGCCTTGCCGGCCACCACCGCGTCGTAGGTCACCGCGGCCGGATCGCCGCCTTCCTGGCTGACGATCTCGACGCGGTTGCGGTCGGCCCACACCAGCAGTTGCTCGCGCGCCGCGGCGCGGAAGGTGTCGGCCGCGGCCAGCAGCACCTTCTGGCCGGCGTCGGCGAGATGGCGCGTCAGCTTGCCGATGCTGGTGGTCTTGCCGGCGCCGTTGACGCCGACCACCATGATCACCGTCGGCTGCGCCTCGCCGACGCGCAAAGGCTGCTGCATCGGCGCGAGCAGCTCGGCGACCGCATCGGCCAGCAGCCCCTTCACCGCCGCCGGCTCGGCGGCCTTGGCCTCCTTCACGCGGCGCTTCAGGTCGTCGAGCAGGAACTGCGTGGCCTGCACGCCGGCATCGGCCATCAGCAAGGCGGACTCCAGTTCCTCGTAGAGCGCATCGTCGATGCGCGTGCCGGTGAACACCTGCGCGATGCCGCTGCCGGTGCGGCGCAGGCCCTGGCGGAGCTTGTCCATCCAGCCGCGGCGCTCGGCCTCGGGCGCCGGCGCGGCGGGCTCGGCCGGCGCGGGCTCGGCCGGCGTGGCGAGGGCGGCCGGCGCGGCGATGGCGGGCGGCTCGGTCGCGGCGGGCGGCGTCGGCGCGACCTTTTTCTTGAAGAAGCTGAACATCGGGGGGCCGGAGCGATGCCGCGCGGGCGGGAGGCTGAGCCGCGATATACTGGCGGGCTCAGGCGCTTTAGCTCAGTCGGTTAGAGCGACGGAATCATAATCCGCAGGTCCGGGGTTCGAGTCCCTGAAGCGCCACCAGCATCCCCCGAACGGCTCCTCGTCTGCCCCAGACCGGGAGCCGTTCCGGTTTTTGGCATCCGCCTCAACGACAGCCACTGGATCCACACCATGTACCGCTGTTTCCTCGCCCTGGTCGCCGCGCTGCTGTTCACCGGCAGCGCCGCCGCGCAAAGCCTGCGCCACTTCCCGCCCAACGCGCTGCGCGGCACGCTGCAGGTGCTGCAGTCGCCCGAGGTGGCGCTCAACGGCAGGCCGGCGCGGCTGGGCGCGGGCGCGCGCATCTTCGGCGCCGACCACCTGATCAAGGTGCCGGCGTCGCTGGTCGGCTCGAAGTACCTCGTCCACTACACGGTCGACACGCAGGGCTTCCTGCGCGACGTGTGGATTCTTTCCGCCGCCGAGGCCGCGAAGAAGCCCTGGCCCACCACCGCCGCCGAGGCGCAGGCCTGGCACTTCGAGCCCGTCGCGCAGGTCTGGGTCAAGCCCTGAAGGAGGCCGCCATGGCATTCCCCGCGGGCAAGAAGGTCTTCATCAAGACCTTCGGCTGCCAGATGAACGAGTACGACTCCGACAAGATGGCCGACGTGCTCCAGGCCGCCGAGGGCTACGAGACGACGAGCAACGTCGACGAGGCCGACCTGATCCTCTTCAACACCTGCTCGGTGCGCGAGAAGGCGCAGGAGAAGGTGTTCAGCGACCTCGGTCGCGTCAAGCACCTGAAGGCCAAGGGCGTTCTGATCGGCGTGGGCGGCTGCGTCGCCAGCCAGGAGGGCGCGGCGATCATCGAGCGCGCGCCCTACGTCGACGTGGTGTTCGGCCCGCAGACGCTGCACCGCCTGCCCGAGATGCTGGCGCGGCGCAGCGAGCAGCGCCGCGCGCAGGTGGACATCAGCTTCCCCGAGATCGAGAAGTTCGACCACCTGCCGCCGCCGCGCACCGAGGGCGCGAGCGCCTTCGTCTCGATCATGGAGGGCTGCTCCAAGTACTGCAGCTACTGCGTGGTGCCCTACACGCGCGGCGAGGAGGTCTCGCGCCCGTTCGACGACGTGCTCACCGAGGTGGCCGGCCTGGCCGACCAGGGCGTCAAGGAGGTCACGCTGCTCGGCCAGAACGTCAACGCCTACCGCGGCGCGATGGGTGCAACGAGCGAGATCGCCGACTTCGCGCTGCTGCTCGAGTACGTGGCCGAGATCCCCGGCATCGAGCGCATCCGCTACACCACCAGCCACCCGAACGAGTTCACGCAGCGCCTGGTCGACGTCTACGCGCGCGTGCCGCAACTGGTGAGCCACCTGCACCTGCCGGTGCAGCACGGCAGCGACCGCATCCTGATGGCGATGAAGCGCGGCTACACCGCGATGGAATACAAGAGCACGATCCGCAAGCTGCGCGCGGTGCGCCCGGGCATCAGCCTGTCGAGCGACTTCATCGTCGGCTTTCCCGGCGAGACGGCCGACGACCACGCGCGCACGATGAAGCTGATCGCCGACATCGGCTTCGACGCGAGCTTCAGCTTCGTCTACAGCGCGCGCCCGGGCACGCCGGCGGCCAACCTCGCCGACGACACGCCGCAGGCGCTGAAGCTGCAACGCCTGCAGGAGTTGCAGGCGGCGATCGAGGCGAACGCGCGCCGCATCGGCGAGTCGCGCGTAGGCACCGTGCAGCGCATCCTGGTGGAAGGCCCGTCGCGGCGCGACGCGGCCGAGCTGATGGGGCGCACCGAGTGCAACCGCATCGTCAACTTCGCCGGCCCGGCGCGGCTGGTCGGCCGGATGATCGACGTGCGCATCACGCAGGCCTACCCGCATTCGCTGCGCGGCGAGGCGGTGCTGGCCGAGAGCGTCGCCGCGGCCTGAGCGGGCCTCAGGCGCGCGCGCCGCGCAGCCCGGCCCACCACAGCGCGAGCGTGTTGCCGGCGAGCATCAGCGCGTAACCGGCCATCTTGCCGTCGCGCCCGAACACCACCAGCGCCGCCACCAGCCCGACGGCGCAGCCGCCGCAGGCCCAGGCCGCCAGGCGGTGCAAGCGCACCGCGCGCAGCTCGCGCCGCCACAGCAGCCGCGCCAGCGCGGCCGTGACCAGGCCGACGCCGAGCGCGGGCGCGAAGAAGTTCAGCAGGTGCCAGAGGGCGTCGAGCGGGCCCATTCGCCAGAGCGTGAGGAACGTGGGAACATGCGCGGGGAGCTTGACTGTCATCAATCCCCGCATGCCGGCGCCTGGGAAGATACGGCGGCGGCAGAGGCCGAATTTTATAATCCGCACATGAGCGTCTTCGCCCTGGGGCTGAACCACACCACCGCGCCGGTCGACCTGCGCGGGCGGTTCGCGTTCGCGCCCGAGCAGGTGGCGCCCACGCTGCGCGCCTTCCGCGACAGGCTGCTGCAGTCCAGCGAGGTGGCGATCGTCTCCACCTGCAACCGCACCGAGCTGTACGTCGGCGCCAACCCCGCGCTGGTGGCGCCGGCCGTCGACTGGCTGGCGCAGCTCGGCGGCGTCAGCGGCCCGACGCTGCGCCAGCACTCCTACGTGTTCGAAGGCAGCCAGGCGGCGCGCCACGCCTTCCGCGTCGCCAGCGGGCTCGATTCGATGGTGCTGGGCGAGCCGCAGATCCTCGGCCAGATGAAGCAGGCGGTGCGCGAGGCCGATTCGGCCGGCACGCTGGGCACCACGCTGCACCAGATGTTCCAGCGCAGCTTCGCGGTGGCCAAGGAGGTGCGCACCTCCACCGAGATCGGCGCGCATTCGATCAGCATGGCGGCGGCGGCCGTGCGGCTGGCCTCGCAACTGTTCGAGGACCTGCGCCAAACCAAGGTGCTGTTCGTCGGCGCCGGCGAGATGATCGAGCTGGTCGCCACGCACTTCGCGGCGCGCACGCCCAAGGCGCTGGCGGTGGCGAATCGCACGCTGGAGCGCGGCGAGAAGCTGGCCGGGCGCTTCGGCGCCGAGGCGATGCGCCTGTCCGACCTGCCGAGCCGGCTGGGCGAGTTCGACATCGTGGTCTCCTGCACCGCGAGCACGCTGCCCATCATCGGCCTGGGCGCGGTCGAGCGCGCGATCAAGGCGCGCAAGCGCCGCCCGATGTTCATGGTCGACCTGGCGGTGCCGCGCGACATCGAGCCCGAGGTGTCGCGGCTGGCCGACGTGTACCTGTACACCGTCGACGATCTCTCCGCGCTGGTGCAGACCGCCGGCGAGAAGCGCCAGGCCGCCGTCGAGCAGGCCGAGGCCATCATCGAGACCGGCGTACAGGGCTTCGAGCACTGGCTCGGCCAGCGCGAGGCGGTGCCGCTGATCAAGGCGCTGCACCAGCAGGCCGACGACTGGCGCCACGCCGAGATCGCCCGCGCGCGCAGGATGCTCGCGCGCGGCGAGGATGTCGACAAGGTGCTGGAGGCGCTGAGCCACGGCCTGACGCAGAAGATGCTGCACGGCACCATGGCCGAACTGCATTCCGCCGACCCGGCGCAGCGCAGCCAGCTCGCGCACACGGTGTCCAAGCTGTTCCTGCGCCAGACCCCGCGCGACCCGGCCGACGAGCGCGGTTGAAAGACGCCTTCCGCCAGCAATTCGAGCGCCTCGCCTTGCGCCTGGCCGAGCTCGACGCGACGCTCGCCGACCCGCGCGTCGGCGCCGACATGAAGCGCTTTCGCGAGCTGACGCGCGAGCATGCCGAGGCCGCCTCGCTGGTCGAGCGCTTTCGCCGCTACGAGCAGCGCGAGCGTGACCTCGCCGCCGCGAACGAGCTGCTGGCCGACCCCGAGATGGCCGAGATGGCGCAGCAGGAAATCGCCGAGGCGCAGGACGACATGCAGCGCCTGCACGCCGAGCTGCAGACCGCGCTGCTGCCGCGCGACCCCGACGACGAGCGCAATGCCTTCGTCGAGATCCGCGCCGGCACCGGCGGCGACGAGTCGGCGCTGTTCGCCGGCGACCTGGCGCGCATGTACCTGCGCTACGCCGAGCGCCGCGGCTGGCGCTGCGAGATCATGTCGGAAAGCGCCAGCGAGCTGGGCGGCTACAAGGAAGTGGTGATCCGCATCGAAGGCGACAGCGTGTACGGGCGGCTGCGGTTCGAGTCGGGCGGCCACCGCGTGCAGCGCGTGCCGGCCACCGAGGCGCAGGGGCGCATCCACACCAGCGCCTGCACCGTGGCCGTGCTGCCCGAGCCCGACGAGGCCGAGGAGATCACGCTCAACCCGGCCGAGCTGCGCATCGACACCTTCCGCGCCAGCGGCGCCGGCGGCCAGCACGTCAACAAGACCGACAGCGCGATCCGCATCACCCACCTGCCCACCGGGCTGGTGGCCGAATGCCAGGACGACCGCTCGCAGCACCGCAACAAGGCCAAGGCGATGGCGGTGCTGCAGGCGCGGCTGCGCGACCGCGAGCGCAGCGAGCGCGCCGCCAGGGAAGCCGCCACGCGCAAGGGCCTGATCGGCAGCGGCGACCGCAGCGACCGCATCCGCACCTACAACTTCCCGCAAGGCCGGCTGACCGACCACCGCATCAACCTGACGCTTTACCGCCTGCAGGCCATCGTCGACGGCGATCTCGACGAGGTGATCGCCGCCTTGCAGGCGGCGCGCGCGGCCGAGCAACTGGCGGCGCTGGAAAGCGGGCAATGAAAACGCTGGCCGAGGCGCTCGCCGCCGCGCGCGCGCGCGGCATCGAGCGGCTCGACGCGCAACTGCTGCTCGGCCACGTGCTCGGCCGACCGCGCGCCTGGCTGCTGGCGCACGACGACGCCGCGCTGGCCCCGGCCGACGCGGCGCGCTACGCCGGGCTGCTGGCGCGGCGGCGCGGCGGCGAGCCGGTGGCCTACCTGCTGGGCAGCAAGGAATTCCACGGCCTGGACTTGCAGGTGGATGCGCGCGTGCTGGTGCCGCGCCCCGACACCGAGGTGCTGGTCGACTGGGCCGTCGAGCTGCTGCGCGGCGAGCTGGCCGCCGAAGCGCCCGGCGTGGTCGACCTCGGCACCGGCAGCGGCGCGATCGCGCTGGCGCTCAAGCACGACTGCCCGGCCGCCGCCGTCACCGCCACCGACACGAGCCGCGACGCGCTGGCGGTGGCCGGCGCGAATGCCGAGCGGCTCGGGCTGGCCGTCGAACTGCTGCACGGCTCGTGGTGGCAGCCGCTGGCCGGGCGGTGCTTCCGCCTCGCGCTGTCCAACCCGCCCTACATCGACGGCGCCGACCCGCACCTGGCCGCCCTCGCCGCCGAGCCGCGGTCCGCGCTGACGCCCGGCGCGGACGGCCTGCGGGCGCTGCGCGAGATCGTCGCCGGCGCCGCCGCCCACCTCGAGCCGGGCGGCTGGCTGCTGCTCGAACACGGCTACGACCAGGCCGACGCCGTGCGGCGGCTGCTCGCCGATGCCGGCTTCGCGGGCATCGCGATGCGGCGCGACCTGGGCGGCCAGCCGCGCTGCACCGGCGCGCGACGCTGAGCCCCGGCGGTTCCGCCACTTGTTGGCGGATTCGGCGCCGACACCACAGTCGCAGGGGTGGCGTGCGCCACAAGCCGGCGCCCGCGGCGTAGCATGGACCCGGACCATCAAGGGAGCCGAACATGCACGCAATCCGGTGGATGCTCACGGTGACTTTTGCGCTGGCCGCCTCGGGCCAGGCGCTGGCGGGCCCGGGCGAGGGCCTGAAATGGCAGGACGACAGCCTGACCTGGGCGCGCTGGCAGGCGCGCCTGGCGATCAGCCAGCCGGCGCCGCCGTGGCAGGCCGGTCTCGGCGCCGATGACGGCAGCGGCCTGAACCCGCGCAGCCTCAGCATCATGGGCGACTACCTGCTGGCGCGCTGGCAGTCGGCCGACGGCGGCCACTCCGGCGTGCTGCGCGCCACCAGCGGGCTGGTGGTCGGGCCCCGCCCGGCGCTGTGGGCCGGCCAGAGCGGCGGCAGCCTGCTGGCGCCCGAGCGCCGGCTGTTCGGCGATGCGCGCGACGACGGCGGCGCCCTGCCCTACATCGGCGTCGGCTACAGCGGCCTGGCCGGGCGCGGCGGCTGGAGCTACAGCGCCGACTTCGGCCTGATGGCGCTGGGCGCCGGCAACGCGGTGCGCCTGGGCCGCAGCGGCGCCTACCAGGGCGTGGACGACCTGGTGCGCGAGCTGCGCCTGACGCCGGTGCTGCAGATCGGCGCCTCCTACGCCTTCTGATGCGCCGACTCGCACGCCGGGATTGCGGCTTGCCGTATAACGTCGGCCTGTTGGCAGACACCCGGACCGAACACGACCATGAGCGACGTCAAGACCCGCATCGACGAGATCGTCAAGAACAACCGCGTGGTGCTCTTCATGAAGGGCAACGCGCAGTTTCCGATGTGCGGCTTCTCGGGCCGCGCGGTGCAGATCCTCAAGGCCTGCGGCGTGAACGACCTCACCACCGTCAACGTGCTGGAAGACGAGGAGATCCGCCAGGGCGTCAAGGACTACGCCAACTGGCCGACCATCCCGCAGCTCTACGTGAAGGGCGAGTTCGTCGGCGGCTCGGACATCATGATGGAGATGTACCAGTCGGGCGAACTGCAGCCGCTGCTGGTGGAATGAGCCGCGCATGAACGCGGCACGCCGCGTCGTCGTCGGCGTCACCGGGGCGACCGGCGCGGTCTATGCGGTGCGCCTGCTGCGCCGCCTGCGCGAGGTGGGGCGCGAGACGCACCTGGTGGCCAGCCCCGCCGGCATCCTGAGCGTGCACCACGAGCTGGGCCTGGACCGGCGCGCGCTGGAGCGGCTCGCCGACGTGGCCTACGCCAGCGGCGACATCGGCGCGGCGATCGCCAGCGGCTCGTTCGCCGCCGAGGCGATGGTGGTGGCGCCGTGCTCGATGAAGTCGCTCGCTGCGATCGCCCACGGCCTGGGCGACAACCTGCTGACACGCGCGGCCGACGTGACGCTCAAGGAGCGCCGCCGCCTCGTGCTGATGGTGCGCGAAACGCCGCTGCACCTCGCCCACCTGCGCAACATGACGGCCGCCACCGAGATGGGCGCCGTGGTGTTCCCGCCGCTGCCGGCCTTCTACCACCGGCCGCGGACGCTCGACGAGGTCATCGACGACACCGTCGAGCGTGTGCTCGCGCTGCTCGGCGTCGAGGAGGCCGCGCCGCATGCCTGGGGCGGGCTGGGCGCCGAGGGCTGATCAGCCGTCGGCGTGCAGCCAGGCCTTGCGCGCGCCGAACACCGCGTTCGGGTACTGCAGCTTGCCGCGGCTGCCGTTGTAGCGACCGAGTGCGAGGAACAGGTCGCCGCGCTCCAGGTCGAGGTAGTGGCGCAGGATCACGCAGCCGAAGCGCAGGTTGCTCTGCATGTGGAACAGGCTGGCCGCGTCGCCATCGCCGATCAGGCGCGTCCAGAACGGCATCACCTGCATGTAGCCGCGCGCGCCGGCCGAGCTGATGGCGTACTTGCGAAAGCCGCTTTCTACCTGGATCAGCCCGAGCACCAGCGCCGGCTCCAGGCCGGCGCGCTTGCTCTCGTACCACAGCGTCTCGAGGAACTCGACGCGCGTGACGTGCTCCGCCTTGCGGCGTTGCAGCCGCGTGCTCATCGCGCCCAGCCAGCGCAGGTAGGCCAGGCGCGCCTCAATGGTGTCGAAAGCCGGCTTGGGCGGCGCGCTGTTGGCGATCGCCGCGGCGAGCGCGCCGCGCACCGCGTCGGCCAGCGGCTCCTCCTTCTGCGCGCCTGCCTCGGCGGGCCGCGGCAGGGCCGCGGCCAGCGGCGCCAGCAGGCCGGCCAGCAGCAGCCGGCGCCGCGGGCTCATCGCTTCAGCACGCCTTTCAGGTGCGCGGCCGCCTCGGCCGGCGCCAGCGGCGTGGCCTGCGCATCGCGCCGGCCCTGGTACTCGATGCGGCCTTCCTTCAGGCCGCGCTCGGAGATCACCAGCCGGTGCGGAATGCCGATCAGCTCCCAGTCGGCGAACATCGCGCCGGGGCGCTCGCCGCGGTCGTCGAGCATCACGTCGATGCCCAGCGCTTCCAACTCGGCGTGCAGCGCGTCGGCGGTGGCCTTGACCTCGGCGCTGCGCTCGTAGCCGATCGGGCAGATCACCGCGCTGAACGGCGCCATCGCGTCGGGCCAGACGATGCCGCGCTCGTCGTGACCCTGCTCGACCGCCGCGCCGAGGATGCGGGTGACGCCGATGCCGTAGCAGCCCATCTGCATCAGTTGCGGCTTGCCGGCTTCGTCGAGGTAGGTGGCGTTCATCGCCGCGCTGTACTTGGTGCCGAGGAAGAACACGTGGCCGACCTCGATGCCGCGCTGGATCGCCAGCACGCCGCGGCCGTCGGGCGAGAGCTCGCCCTCGGTGACGTTGCGGATGTCGGCCACCGCGTCGGGCTCGGGCAGGTCGCGCCCCCAGTTCACGCCGGTGTAGTGGAAGTCGGCCTCGTTGGCGCCGCAGACGAAGTCGCTCATCGCCGCCACCGTGCGATCGGCCACGACCTTGACCGGCTTGACCGTGCCGATCGGCCCGAGGTAGCCCGGCTTGCAGCCGAAGTGGCTCTCGATCTCGGCCACGGTGGCGAAGCGGAAGCCGTCCTTCAGCCCCGCGAGCTTGCCGGCCTTGACTTCGTTGAGCTGGTGGTCGCCGCGCACCAGCAGCAGCCACACGGTGCTGCGCACCACGTCGCCCTTGTCGTTGCGCTCGTCGGTCGCGAGCACCAGCGACTTCACGGTGCGCTGCAAGGGGATGCCGAGCAGCGCGGCCACGTCCTCGCAGGTGCTGCGCCCGGGCGTCGGCGTCTTGGCCAGCGGCTGCGCGGCGGCGCCGCGCGGCGCCTTCGGCGCCACCGCCTCGGCCAGTTCCATGTTGGCGGCGTAGTCGGAATCGGGGCAGTAGACGATGGCGTCCTCGCCGGTGTCGGCGATCACCTGGAACTCGTGCGAGCGGTCGCCGCCGATCGCGCCGGTGTCGGCCGCCACGGCGCGGAAGGTCAGGCCCATGCGCTCGAAGATGCGCACGTAGGCGTCGTACATGCGCTGGTAGCTCGCCCCGGCGGCGTCGGCGTCACGGTCGAAGGAATAGGCGTCCTTCATCGTGAACTCGCGCCCGCGCATCACGCCGAAGCGCGGCCGGCGCTCGTCGCGGAACTTGGTCTGGATGTGATAGAAATTCTTCGGCAGCGCGCGGTAGCTGCGCAGCTCCTGGCGAGCGATGTCGGTGATCACCTCTTCCGAGGTCGGCTGGATGATGAAGTCGCGCTCGTGGCGGTCTTTCACGCGCAGCAGCTCGGGGCCCATCTTCTCGAAGCGGCCGGTCTCCTGCCACAGCTCGGCCGGCTGCACCACCGGCATCAGCAGCTCGACGGCGCCGGCGCGGTTCATCTCCTCGCGGATGATCTGCTCGACCTTGCGGATCACGCGCAGCCCCATCGGCATGTAGCTGTAGATGCCGGCGCCGAGCCGCTTGATCAGGCCGGCGCGCATCATCAGCTTGTGGCTCACGACCTCGGCGTCCGCCGGCGCTTCCTTCAGGGTGGAGACGAAAAACTGGGTGGATTTCATGCGGAAGGCACCGGGCCGGGGCTGCGGGTAACCCAAGGGGTTGAAGCCCGTCACACCGATGCAATAATGATTTGAACTAGCGCAATTTCGGGGTTGATTATGCTCGACCGTGAGGGGTTCAGACCCAACGTCGGCATCATCCTGCTCAACCACAAGAACCAGGTTTTCTGGGGCAAGCGGATCCGGACCCACTCCTGGCAGTTCCCGCAAGGGGGCATCAAGCACGGCGAGACGCCCGAGCAGGCGATGTACCGCGAGCTCCACGAAGAGGTGGGGCTGATGCCGGAGCATGTGCGCATCGTCGCGCGCACGCGCGACTGGCTGCGCTACGAGGTGCCCGAGCACTACATCCGGCGCGACGCGCGCGGCCACTACAAGGGGCAGAAGCAGATCTGGTTCCTGCTCCAGATGGTCGGCCGCGACAGCGACATGAACCTGCGCGCCAGCGACCACCCCGAGTTCGACGCCTGGCGCTGGAACGAGTACTGGGTGCCGCTGGAAGTGGTGATCGACTTCAAGCGCGACGTCTACCAGATGGCGCTGACCGAACTGGCGCGCTTCCTGCCGCGCAGCGCGCACCACCACAACCGCTACCTGCGCTCGGGCCTGCGCCCGCACCACCGCGCCGAAGGGCCGCGGCCCGACGAACCGCCACCCGACGAGTCGCGCTGAGCGGCGCCCGGGCTCAGCCGAGCACCAGGTTGTCGCGGTGGATCATCTCGGGCTCGGCGCTGTAGCCGAGCAGCCGCTCGAACTCGCCCGACGGCTTGCGCGCGATCAGGCGCGCCTCGGCGCTGCCGTAGTTGGCCAGGCCGCGCGCGATCTCGCGGCCGGCCGTGTCGCGCACCGCGATCACGTCGCCGCGATGGAAGTCGCCGCGCACCTCGACCACGCCGATCGGCAGCAGGCTCTTGCCCTCGTCGCGCAGTTTCTTCACCGCGCCCTCGTCGATCACCACGCCGCCGCGCAGTTGCAGATGGTCGGCCATCCACTGCTTGCGCGCCGCCTGCTTGGGCGTGGCGGCGGTCAGCGCGGTGCCGATCGCCTCGCCGCGCGCCAGGCGCAGCAGCACGTCGCTCTCGCGGCCCCAGGCGATCACCGTGCTGGCGCCGCTGCCCGCCGCGCGCTTGGCGGCGAGGATCTTGGTCAGCATGCCGCCGCGCCCGAGGCTGGAGCCGGCGCCGCCGGCCATGCGCTCGAGCGCCGGATCGCCGGCGCGCGCCTCGTGCACCAAGCTCGCGTCGGGATGCTGGCGCGGGTCGGCCGTGTACAGGCCCTTCTGGTCGGTGAGGATCACCAGCGCGTCGGCGTCGATCAGGTTGGCCACCAGCGCGCCGAGCGTGTCGTTGTCGCCGAACTTGATCTCGTCGTTGACGACGGTGTCGTTCTCGTTGATCACCGGCAGCACGCGCAGCGCCAGCAGCGTCAGCAGCGTCGAGCGCGCGTTGAGGTAGCGCTCGCGGTCGGCCAGGTCGGCGTGCGTCAGCAGCACCTGCGCGCTGCCCATGCCCTGCTCGCGCAGCTTCGACTCGTAGATCTGCGCCAGGCCCATCTGCCCGACCGCCGCGGCGGCCTGCAGTTCGTTCACTTCCCTGGGGCGCGTGCTCCAGCCGAGGCGCTTCATGCCCTCGGCGATCGCGCCGCTGGAGACCATCACCAGTTCGCGGCCCTCGCGCGCCAGCGCCGCCATCTGGCGGCACCAGTCGCCGATGGCGCGCGCGTCGACGCCGCGGCCCTCGTCGGTGACCAGCGCCGAGCCGACCTTGACGACGATGCGGCGCGCATTCAGCAAGGGAGCAACGCTCATCGCGAGGCCTCCGCGCCGGCCGCGTCGAAGCGCGGATCGGGATCGTCGGGCACCACGTTGCGCAGCCTGGCGACGTGCTCGTACACCGCGCGCACCAGCGACTGGCAGCCTTCGCGCGTCAGCGCCGAGATCTCGAACACCGGGCCCTTCCAGCGCAGGCGGCGCACGAAGTCCTTGACGCGCCCGGCGCGCTCCTCGGCCGGCACCATGTCGAGCTTGTTGAGCACCAGCCAGCGCGGCTTGGCGTGCAGCGCCGGGTCGTACTTCTTCAGTTCGGCGACGATGGCGCGCGCCTGCGCCACCGGGTCGACCGCATCGTCGAACGGCGCCATGTCGACCACGTGCAGCAGCAGGTGGGTGCGCTGCAGATGGCGCAGGAACAGGTGGCCGAGGCCGGCGCCTTCCGACGCGCCTTCGATCAGGCCGGGGATGTCGGCGACGACGAAGCTCTGCTCCGGACCGACGCGCACCACGCCGAGGTTGGGGTGCAGCGTGGTGAAGGGGTAGTCGGCGATCTTCGGCCGCGCGTTCGACACCGCCGCGATCAGCGTCGACTTGCCGGCGTTGGGCATGCCCAGCAGGCCGACGTCGGCCAGCACGCGCAGTTCGAGCTTGAGCTTGCGCTGCTCGCCCGGCCAGCCGGGCGTCTTCTGGCGCGGCGCGCGGTTGGTGCTGCTCTTGAAGTGCAGGTTGCCGAAGCCGCCGTCGCCGCCCTTGGCCAGCAGCAGCTTCTCGCCGGGCACCAGCAGTTCGCCGAGCACCGCACCGCTGTCGAGGTCGGTGATGATGGTGCCCATGGGCATGCGCAGCACGATGTCGTCGGCGGCCGCACCGTACTGGTCGGAGCCGCGCCCGGCCTCGCCGTTGCGCGCCTCGTGGCGGCGCGCGTAGCGGAAGTCGATCAGCGTGTTGAGGTTGCGGTCGCCGACCGCGTAGACGCTGCCGCCGCGCCCGCCGTCGCCGCCGTCGGGGCCGCCGAAGGGGATGAACTTCTCGCGGCGAAAGCTCGCGCAGCCGTTGCCGCCGTTGCCGGCGGCAACGTCGATGGTGGCTTCGTCGACGAACTTCATGCGGGCTTGCGCGTCTGGCGCGGATGGTAGTGGTGCGGCGCCCGAAACGACGAAGCCCCGGACGGACCGGGGCTTCAGCGGGAATTCACCGGGACTTCAGGCGCCGAGCCGCGGATGCGGCTGCGTGCTCAGGCCGCCTCGACGATGCTGACCGTGTGGCGGTTCAGCGCGCCCTTGACGGCGAACTTCACCTGGCCGTCGGCCAGCGCGTACAGCGTGTGGTCCTTGCCGACGCCGACGTTGGTGCCGGCGTGGAACTTGGTGCCGCGCTGGCGCACGATGATCGAGCCGGCCGACACCGTCTGGCCGCCGAAGGCCTTCACGCCGAGCATCTTCGGCTTCGAGTCACGGCCGTTGCGGGTCGAGCCGCCGCCCTTTTTCTGTGCCATGTTCTGGACTCCTTGTGGTGGATATCAGGCGCTCACCGCGCCGATTTCCAGCTCGGTGTAGTTCTGGCGGTGGCCGCCGTGCTTCTGATAGTGCTTGCGGCGACGCATCTTGAAGATGCGCACCTTGTCGTGCCGGCCGTGCGCCACGACCTTGGCCGTCACGCTGGCACCCGCCACCAAGGGAGTCCCGACCTTCAGGTCCGCGCCGTCGCCGACGGCGAGCACCTGGTCGATCGTGATCTCTTGGCCAACGTCCGCAGCAATCTGTTCTACCTTGATCTTCTCGCCGGCGACAACGCGATACTGCTTGCCTCCGGTTTTTATGACCGCGTACATATCAGCCCTTTCTGCTGTTCCTCGCGAACCTTGACGCTGCCCGCGAGCCCCCGAAAAACGGAGAGCCGGCGAGTATAGCATGTGGCGCCTCGGCGACGGCCCGCCGCCCGGGCCGGCCGGGGCGCGTCCGGGCGGCTTCCTATAATTCGCGCTTCCCACCGAGCGCGCCGTGCAGAACTCCACGAATCCCACCGCCGCGGCATCGCCGCCCGAGCCGCTGGCCGCCGCCGACATGCGCGAGGTGGACGCGGTGATCCGCCGCCGCCTGACCTCCGACGTCGCGCTGGTCAACCAGATCGCCGAATACATCATCGGCGCCGGCGGCAAGCGCATGCGGCCGCTGCTGGTGATCATGTTCGCGCGCGCGCTGGGCTTTCGCGGCCCCGAGCAGCACGAACTCGCCGCGACGGTGGAGTTCATCCACACCGCCACGCTGCTGCACGACGACGTGGTCGACGAGTCCTCGCTGCGCCGCGGCCGCCAGACCGCCAACGCGCTGTTCGGCAACGCCGCCAGCGTGCTGGTGGGCGACTTCCTCTACTCGCGCGCCTTCCAGATGATGGTGGCGGTGAACCGCATGCGCGTGCTCGAGGTGCTGGCCGACGCCACCAACGTGATCGCCGAGGGCGAGGTGCTGCAGTTGATGAACATGCACGACCCGGACATCGCGGTGTCCGAGTACCTGCGCGTCATCCGCTTCAAGACCGCCAAGCTGTTCGAGGCGAGCGCGCGCCTGGGCGCGGTGCTGGCCGAGGCGCCGCGCGAGGTCGAGGAGGCCTGCGCCGCCTACGGCCGCTCGCTGGGCACCGCGTTCCAGCTCGTCGACGACCTGCTCGACTACGAGGGCAACACCGCCGAGCTGGGCAAGAACGTCGGCGACGACCTGCGCGAAGGCAAGCCCACGCTGCCGCTGCTGATCGCGATGGAGCGCGGCACGCCGGCCGAGCGCGAGCTGATCCGGCACGCCATCGAGCACGGCGAGGTGGCGCGGCTGGCCGAGATCGTCGAGATCGTGCGCCACACCGGCGCGATCACGGCCACGCGCGAGGCCGCGCGGCGCGAGGCCGAGCAGGCCGCCGCGCAGCTCGCGCACCTGCCGGCGTCGGCGCACCGCGAAGCTCTGCTAGAATTCTGTGCTCGGTCGGTGGAGCGCTCTTCGTAGTTCGTCGAAGAGTCCTCGACGGCGATGTTCTCGACATCGCGACCGCCAATTCGGGGTGTAGCTTAGCCTGGTAGAGCGCTACGTTCGGGACGTAGAGGCCGGAGGTTCGAATCCTCTCACCCCGACCAGAATTCCTCCCGCCCATCCACGCTTCATCAATTTGTTGCATCTTTGCCGATGCAGCCGCGGGAATTGTTGGCTTGGGCGCCGCCCGCTCTCGTTTACAGTGCGCCGCGGATCGGCGATCATGATCCGCTACCACTCACTTTCGCGGCGATCCCTCCAACGTGGACACCTTGGCAGAGGCCCCTCAGTCGGCGCTTTCCGGCGTAGCCCGGGTGCTGGTGCACGCCGGGCGCCTGAACGCCAAGACCGCTGAAGAGCTGGTCAAGTCGTCGCGCGAGAAAAAAACCAGTTTCATCTCGTCGGTGATCGCGGCGGGCGCGGTGGCGCCGGCCGACCTGGCGCACACGCTGTCGTCGTCGCTGGCCCTGCCGCTGCTGGACCTGGCCGCGATCGACGTCCAGAAGCTGCCCAAGAACGTCGTCGACGCCAAGCTGTCGCTGCAGTACCAGGTCGTCGTGCTCGGCAAGCGCGGCAACCGCCTGTTCATCGGCGGCGCCGACCCGACCGACCAGGAAGCGGTCGAGCGCATCAAGTTCGCGACGCAGCTCTCGCCCGAGTGGGTGATCGTCGAGCACGACAAGCTCGGCAAGGTGCTCGAGGCCACCGGCGCCAGCGCGGCGGAGGCGCTCGAGTCGCTGTCCTCCGGCGACTTCGAGTTCGACGTCACCGACGACGTCACCTCGCCGCAGGAGGCCGAGGCGCCGTCGGACGTGGAAGACGCGCCGGTCGTGCGCTTCCTGCAGAAGATGCTGATCGACGCGATCAACGCGCGCGCCTCCGACCTGCACTTCGAGCCCTACGAATACCACTACCGCGTGCGCTTCCGCATCGACGGCGAGCTGCGCGAGATCACGCAGCCGCCGATCGCGATCAAGGACAAGCTCGCGTCGCGCATCAAGGTCATCTCGCGCCTGGACATCGCCGAGAAGCGCGTCCCGCAGGACGGGCGCATGAAGCTGAAGTTCGGCAACAAGGCGATCGACTTCCGCGTCAGCACGCTGCCCACGCTGTTCGGCGAGAAGATCGTGATCCGTATCCTCGACCCGTCCAGCGCCAAGCTCGGCATCGAGGCGCTCGGCTACGAGAAGATCGAGAAGGACAGGCTGCTCAAGGCGATTGCCCGGCCCTACGGCATGGTGCTGGTCACCGGCCCGACCGGCTCGGGCAAGACGGTGTCGCTCTACACCTGCCTGAACATCCTCAACCAGCCGGGCGTGAACATCGCGACGGTCGAGGATCCGGCGGAAATCAACCTGCCCGGCATCAACCAGGTCAACGTCAACGACAAGGCGGGGCTGACCTTCGCCGCGGCGCTGAAGTCCTTCCTGCGCCAGGATCCGGACATCATCATGGTCGGCGAAATCCGCGACCTGGAAACCGCCGACATCGCGATCAAGGCCGCGCAGACCGGCCACATGGTGATGTCGACGTTGCACACCAACGACGCGCCGACCACGCTGACGCGCCTGCTCAACATGGGCGTGGCACCGTTCAACATCGCCTCGGCGGTGCTGCTGATCACGGCGCAGCGCCTGGCGCGCAAGCTGTGCGAGAACTGCAAGACGCCGGCCGACTATCCGCGCGAGGCGATGCTCAAGGCGGGCTTCCAGGAGACCGATCTCGACGGGAGCTGGAAGCCGTACCGGGCGGTCGGCTGCTCGTCGTGCAGCAACGGCTACAAGGGTCGCGTCGGCATCTACCAGGTGATGCCGATCAGCGAGGAGATCCAGCGCCTGATCCTGAGCGAAGGCACGGCGATGGACCTGGCGGCGCAGGCGCAGCGCGAAGGCGTGCGCGACCTGCGCCAGTCCGGCCTCGTCAAGGTGCGCGCCGGCGTGACGACGCTGGACGAAGTGATCTCGGTGACCAACGAGTAAGACATCAATCGAAGGGCGGGGGGGAGACCTCTCGGAACGCGCATGGCCACTGCGGTAGCGGCAAAGAGCATCAAGGACCTCGTCTTCGAGTGGGAAGGCAAGGACAAGAACGGCAAGATCGTCCGCGGCGAGATGCGCGCCGGCGGCGAGGCGATGGTCAGCGCGAGCCTGCGCCGCCAGGGCATCCTGACCACCAAGGTCAAGAAGCGCCGCACCAGCGGCGGCAAGGCGATCAAGCAGAAGGACATCGCGATCTTCACGCGCCAGCTGGCGACGATGATGAAGGCCGGCGTGCCGCTGATCCAGTCGTTCGACATCGTCGCGCGCGGCAGCACCAACCCGAAGATGACGCGCCTGCTCAACGACATCCGCACCGACGTCGAGACCGGCACCAGCCTGTCGTCGGCGTTCCGCAAGCACCCGCTGTACTTCGACGCGCTGTACTGCAACCTCGTCGAGGCCGGCGAGGCCGGCGGCATCCTGGAGGCCCTGCTCGAGCGGCTGGCCATCTACCAGGAAAAGACGATGGCGATCAAGAACAAGATCAAGTCGGCGCTGATCTACCCGGTCGCCGTGCTGGTCGTGGCCTTCGTCGTCGTGGCGATCATCATGATCTTCGTGATCCCGGCCTTCAAGGACGTGTTCTCGTCCTTCGGCGCCGACCTGCCCGCGCCGACGCTGGTGGTCATCGCGATGTCCGAGTTCTTCGTCAAGTGGTGGTACCTGATCTTCGGCGGCATCGGCTTCGGCATCTACTTCTTCATGCAGGCTTGGCGGCGCTCGCCGCGCATGCAGAAGGCGATGGACCGCCTGCTGCTGCGCGTGCCGGTGTTCGGCGACCTGGTCAACAAGTCGTGCATCGCGCGCTGGACGCGCACGCTGTCGACGATGTTCGCCGCCGGCGTGCCGCTGGTGGAGGCGCTCGACTCGGTCGGCGGCGCCTCGGGCAACGCCGTCTTCGCCGAGGCCACCGAGCAGATCCAGAAAGACGTGGCCACCGGCTCGGCGCTGACCACCTCGATGCAGACCACCGGCGTGTTCCCGACGATGGTCATCCAGATGTGCGCGATCGGCGAGGAATCCGGCTCGCTCGACCACATGCTCGGCAAGGCCGCCGAGTTCTACGAGGACGAGGTCGACGAGATGGTCAAGGGCCTGTCCAGCCTGATGGAGCCGATCATCATCGTCGTGCTGGGCACGGTCATCGGCGGCATCGTGGTGTCGATGTACCTGCCGATCTTCAAGCTGGGCCAGGTGGTCTGACGCGCCGCGCCCGATGGACGCGCTCGCCCTGCAGGGGCTGCTCACGCCCCCGGCGCTGGCGTTGCTCGGGCTGTGCATCGGCAGCTTCCTGAACGTCGTCATCCACCGCTGGCCGCTGATGCTCGAGCGCGAATGGCGCGCCGAGAGCGCCGAGCTGCTCGGCGTCGCCGTCGAGCCGCCGGCCGAGCCGCTCACGCTGTCGAAGCCGGCCTCGCGCTGCCCCGCCTGCGGGCACCGCATCCGCTGGCACGAGAACATCCCGGTGCTGGGCTGGCTGCGCCTGCGCGGCAAGTGCTCGGCGTGCCGGGCGCCGATCTCGCCGCGCTACCCGCTGGTCGAGGTCTTCACCGCGCTCGTCTTCGCGGCGATCGGCTGGCGCTTCGGCCCGACGCCGCTGGCGCTGCTGTGGTGCGGCGCGGCGGCGATGCTGATCGCGCTGGCCGGCATCGACTGGGACACGACCTTCCTGCCCGACAACCTGACGCTGCCGCTGTTGTGGGCCGGGCTGGTCGCCGCGGCGGCGGGCTGGACCATCCCGCTGGCCGACGCGGTGTGGGGCGCGGTGGCGGGCTACCTGTCGCTGTGGTCGGTGTACTGGCTCTTCAAGCTGCTGACCGGCAAGGAGGGCATGGGCTTCGGCGACTTCAAGCTGCTCGCGGCGCTGGGCGCCTGGCTGGGGCTGAAGATGATCCTGCCCATCGTGCTGATCGCCTCGCTGATCGGCGCCGTGGTCGGCATCGCGATGAAGCTGCGCAGCTCGCTGCGCGAAGGGCGCTACGTGCCCTTCGGCCCCTTTCTCGCCGGCGCCGGGCTGACGGTGATGCTGGCCGGCCCGGCGCGCGTGCTCGGCTGGATCGGCTGGGCCTGAAGGGGCGCCGCCCGTGGCCGCGTCGCTGCGCATCGGCCTGACCGGCGGCATCGGCAGCGGCAAGAGCACCGTGGCCGCCGCGCTGGCCGCGCTCGGCGCGGTGGTGGTCGACACCGATGCGATCTCGCGCAGCCTCACGCTGCCCGGCGGCGCGGCGATGCCGGTGATCGCCGCGCAGTTCGGCGCGCAGTTCGTCGACGCCTCCGGCGCGCTGGACCGCGCGCGCATGCGCGAACTGGTCTTCGCCGACCCGGCGGCGCGGCAGCGCCTCGAAGCCATCCTGCACCCGCTGATCCGCGCCGAGACGGCGCGCCAGGCGCGGGCGGCGGGCGACGCGGTGGTCGTGTTCGACGTGCCGCTGCTGATCGAATCGGGCCGCTGGCGCGAGCAGGTCGACCGCGTGCTGGTGGTCGACTGCCGCGAGGCCACGCAGGTCGAGCGCGTGATGGCGCGCTCGGGCTGGGCGCGCGACGCTGTGCAGGCCGTGCTCGCGCAGCAGGCCAGCCGCCAGGCGCGCCGCGCCGGCGCCGACGCGGTGATCTACAACGACGGCCTGTCGCTGGCGGAACTGCACGCCGAGCTGCGCACTCTGTGGGAAGGCTGGCGCACCCCCGTGTGAAACAATGAACGCGGCCCGGGACCGACGACCTTGATCCTCTACGAGTACCCCTTCAACGAGAGCATCCGCACGATGCTGCGGCTCGAGCACCTGTTCGACCGGCTCGGGCAACTGATCGCGCGCGACGCACCGATCGACCACCATTTCGCGCTCGCGACCATCTTCGAGATCATCGACGTCGCCTCGCGCGCCGACCTGAAGTCCGACCTGCTGAAGGATCTGGAGCGGCAGAAGACGCAGCTCGCCGGCTACCGCGGCAACCCGTCGATCTCCGAGGCCGCGCTCGACGAGGTGCTGGCGCGCGTCGACCACGCCTTCAACGGCCTGAACCAGTTGCCCGGCAAGGCCGGCGCGGCGCTGACGGGCAACGAATGGCTGATGAGCATCCGCAGCCGCATCAGCATTCCCGGCGGCACCTGCGAGTTCGACCTGCCGGCCTACTACGCCTGGCAGAAGCACGACGCGGCGCGCCGGCGCGCCGACCTGATGCAGTGGGCCGCCACGCTGATGCCGCTGGCCGAGGCGCTGTCGGTGCTGCTCGGGCTGCTGCGCGACGCCGGCGTGCCGCACAAGGTGGTCGCGCCGGGCGGGAATTTCCAGCAGAGCCTGCCGGCCGGGCGCATCTACCACCTGCTGCGCCTGCGCCTGCCCGCCGGCAGCGAAGACCTGGTGCCGGAGATCAGCGGCCACCGGCTGATGGTGTCGATCCGGCTGATGCGCCAGGACCGTGAAGGCCGTCTGCGGCCCAGCGGCGAGGACGCCGGCTTCGAGCTGACGCTGTGCGCATGACGACGGGCGCCGCCAAGCCGCGCATCGTCCGCTGCCCGGCCTGCGGCGGCGACAGCCGCTACAGCGCCGAGAACCCGTGGCGGCCGTTCTGCAGCGAGCGCTGCAAGAACCACGACTTCGGCGCCTGGGCCAGCGAGCAGTACCGCGTGGCCGACGCCGGCGACCCGGCCGCGTCCGGCAGCAGCGACGACGGCAGCGGCGAACCCGCGCCGCCGCGCCACTGACGATGCGCGGCGCCAGGTACACGTGCGCCCTCCTGGCGGCCGGCCTGCTCGGCGGCTGCGCCGCCGGCGAGGCCTTCGCGCCCAGCGCCGTGCCGGCCGCCGGCATGCCCTACGCGGGGTTGGCCGAGAACAGCTACGGCGCGCGCAGCACCGCAGCGCTGCGCGCCTGCGACGGGCAGGAGCCCGGCAGCGCGCGCCTGGCCGCCATCGCGGCGATCGCCACGCGCCCCGCCCAGGGCCTGATGAAGATCGACGCGACGCTGGCCTCGCTCGACCTCGCCGCCGCCTTCACCGACCCGACCGGCAGCGAGCATCCGCCGGTGGCCGTGCTCTCGCACGCCGGCGACGGCATCGTGTTCTGGCACTCGCTGCGCAGCGTGCCGCTGGCCGAGGTCGGCGCCGCCGCCAGGGCGTACTGCGCCGGCCGCCGGCTCGGCACGCTGTACCGCGGCTCGGCCAGCCGCTGCCCGACGCCGCAGCGCGGGCTGAGCGGCGCGCCGGTCGTTCAGACCCACGTGATCTCGGCCTACGCCTGTACCGGCCGGCCCTGACGAGCCGCGCCCCGCGGGCATACCCGGGGCCGTCTTGAAAGCCACGAGCCGGCCCCTATAATTGCCCTGCTAGCACTCGCCAATCATGAGTGCTAACACCGTCGAAACGGGTCGAGACGCCCGGAGAGCGGTGAAGTGAATGAGCGCAAACTTTCCGCTCGTTCCCCATCACGATTCAGTTCCGAGTCATCAAGGAGATGCTATGAAACTTCGTCCGTTGCACGATCGCGTGATCGTCAAGCGCCTGGAACAGGAAACCAAGACCGCCTCGGGCATCGTCATCCCCGACAACGCGGCCGAGAAGCCCGACCAGGGCGAGGTTCTGGCGGTCGGTCCGGGCAAGCGCAACGACAAGGGCGACTTCGTCACCCTGAACATCAAGGTGGGCGACCGCGTGCTGTTCGGCAAGTACAGCGGCCAGACCGTCAAGGTCGACGGCGACGAACTGCTGGTGATGCGCGAGGAAGACCTCTTCGCCGTCGTCGAGAAGAAGTAAACCCACCCCAGAACTCGAATCGGAGAAATACACATGGCTGCAAAAGACGTTGTCTTCGGCGCTGACGCGCGCCACCGCATGGTCGAGGGCGTGAACATCCTGGCCAACGCGGTCAAGGTCACGCTCGGCCCCAAGGGCCGCAACGTGGTGCTCGAGCGCTCGTTCGGCGCCCCCACCGTCACCAAGGACGGTGTCTCGGTCGCCAAGGAGATCGAGCTGAAGGACAAGCTCCAGAACATGGGCGCGCAGATGGTCAAGGAAGTCGCTTCCAAGACCAGCGACAACGCCGGCGACGGCACCACCACCGCGACCGTTCTGGCCCAGTCTATCGTGCGCGAGGGCATGAAGTTCGTCGCCGCCGGCATGAACCCGATGGACCTCAAGCGCGGCATCGACAAGGCCGTCACCAGCCTGGTCGAGGAGCTGAAGAAGGCCTCCAAGGCGACCACCACCAGCAAGGAAATCAGCCAGGTCGGCTCGATCTCGGCCAACAGCGACGAGTCGATCGGCAAGATCATCGCCGACGCGATGGACAAGGTCGGCAAGGAAGGCGTGATCACCGTCGAGGACGGCAAGAGCCTGAACAACGAACTCGACGTCGTCGAGGGCATGCAGTTCGACCGCGGCTACCTGTCGCCCTACTTCATCAACAACCCCGACAAGCAGAGCGCGATCCTCGACAACCCGTTCGTGCTGCTGTTCGACAAGAAGATCAGCAACATCCGCGACCTGCTGCCCACGCTGGAGCAGGTGGCCAAGGCCGGCCGCCCGCTGCTGATCATCGCCGAGGAAGTCGAAGGCGAGGCGCTGGCGACGCTGGTGGTCAACACCATCCGCGGCATCCTGAAGGTCGTGGCCGTCAAGGCGCCGGGCTTCGGTGACCGCCGCAAGGCCATGCTGGAGGACATCGCGATCCTGACCGGCGGCAAGGTGATCGCCGAGGAAGTCGGCCTGACGCTGGAGAAGGTCACGCTGGCCGACCTGGGCCAGGCCAAGCGCGTCGAGGTGGGCAAGGAGAACACCACGATCATCGACGGCGCCGGCGCCGCGGCCGACATCGAGGCGCGCGTCAAGCAGGTGCGCATCCAGATCGAGGAAGCCACCAGCGACTACGACCGCGAGAAGCTGCAGGAGCGCGTGGCCAAGCTGGCCGGCGGCGTGGCGGTGATCAAGGTCGGCGCCGCCACCGAAGTCGAGATGAAGGAGAAGAAGGCCCGCGTGGAAGACGCGCTGCACGCCACCCGCGCCGCCGTCGAGGAAGGCATCGTGGCCGGCGGCGGCGTCGCGCTGCTGCGCGCCCGCGCCGCCGTGGGCGCCTCGCTCAAGGGCGACAACCACGACCAGGACGCCGGCATCAAGATCGTTCTGCGCGCCATCGAGCAGCCGCTGCGCGAGATCGTCGCCAACGCCGGCGGCGAGCCGAGCGTGGTGATCAACAAGGTGCTCGAGGGCAAGGGCAACTTCGGCTACAACGCCGCCAACGACACCTACGGTGACATGCTCGAGATGGGCATCCTCGACCCGACCAAGGTGACCCGCACCGCGCTGCAGAACGCCGCCTCCGTGGCCAGCCTGATGCTGACCACCGAGTGCATGGTCGCCGAGGCGCCGAAGGAAGAAGCCCCGGCCGGCGGCATGCCCGGCGGCATGGGTGGCATGGGCGGCATGGGCATGGACATGTAAGCCCGAGCCCACGCGCTCGATCGAAGGGCTGCCTCCGGGCAGCCCTTTTTACTTCAGCAAGGCGGCCACGTGCTGGGCCGTCGCCCTGGCCGACATGGGGTTCTGCCCGGTCACCAGCCTGCCGTCGACGACGACGTGCGAGACGAACGGCAGCCTCGCCTTCTCGTAGCGCGCGCCGCGCCGTTTCATCTCGTCCTCGACGTTGTAGGGCATCTTCGCAGCCACGCCCGCCAGCACTTCTTCCCGCCACGAGAAGCCCGTGACGCGCCGCCCGGCCACCAGCAGCGTGCCGTCCGCCAGCCGGGTGTTCAGCAGCCCGCAGTAGCCGTGGCAGACCGATGAAACGATGCCGCCGCGCTCATGGATGGCGCGGGTGATGCGCTGCAGTTCCCCGCAGTCGGGGAAGTCCCACATGACGGCATGCCCGCCGGTGAAGTAGATCGCGTCGAACGCCATCGGGTCGATCTCGTCCGGCCGCGCGGTGGACGACAGCAGCGCCATCCGCGACGGGTCGGCCAGCCAGTCCTTCACGGAGGCATCGGCGAGCGGCCACTTCAGCGAGCGCGGCTCCAGCGGCGAGACGCCGCCTTGCGGACTCACGATGCGCTGCTCGCACCCGTTGGCGGCAAAAACCTGCCACGCATGGGTCAGCTCCGACAGCCACAGCCCGGTCGGCGCAGCGGGGTCCCGGTAGTGGGCGACGTTGCTGACGACATGGAGTATTCGCCGGGTCACGCGCGGCCTCCCCGACTCTCACGGCGGCGGCGGGCATTCTGGGTGGCCGGGGCGTTGTGCGCCAGCAGACGCATGATTCTCGACATTGAACATTCCTCCTGGGCGCCCGATATTTCGCCGCAGAGCATAAGTTTGAACTCGACTTCGATGTCGATGACCCCGCGCATCGCCCGGCACTTCTGGCCGCGCCGCAATTCATAATCGACCGCATGAGCGCTCCCGCCCGACTGCTGAGCTTCGTCGACGACGAACTGGCGCGATCCGCGCCGATGGTCGAGCGCTGCGTCGCCGGCACCCTGGCGCTGCTGCGCGACAGCCGCGACGGCCTGGCGCAAAGCGAGCGCGAGCGCCAGTTCGAGCTGGTCGAGGCCTTGCAGCGCCAGGGCGCGCGCTACCAGGCGCGTTTTGTCGAGGCGCTGCGCGAGGGCGTGCGGCGCGAACTGGCCGCGGCCGACGGCGCGTCGGCCGCCACGCACGCCGCGCCGGCCGCGCTCGAACTGATGGACGAGTCGCGCGTCGAGACCGACATCGAGATCTCGCGCGCCCTGCAGTTGATCGACAGCACCGCCGAGTGGGAGCGCCGCGAGCTGCAGACCTTCACCTCCACGCTGTGCGGGCTGGACCACGTCAGCGAGGAGTCGAACCCGCTGCGCCCCATCGTCTACGCCACCGCGCTGTGGGAGGCGGCCTGCGCGATCGTCGCCGCGCCGGCGCACCGCGCCACGCTGCTGCGCTTGTCGGCCGGCGTGATGGCCGGGCTGCTCAAGACGGCCTGGGCGGCGGCCAGTTCGCGGCTCGAAGCCGCGGGCGTGCAGCCGGGCGTCTACCGCACGGTGCTGCTCGCGCCGGGCGCGGTCAGCGGCCGCAGCGCCGGCGCGCGCGACGCGGCCCACGCCGGCATGCTCGGGCCGCTGCTGGCCAGCGTGCCGGCCGGCGAGCTGGCGCCGCTGCCGGGTGGTGCCGCGGGCCTGCCCGCGGCGCCGGCCGGCGGCGACGGGCGCGTCGCCGCGCTGCTGACGCGCCTGTTCGCCGCCATCCAGGCCGACACGCTGGTCGGCGCGCCGGTGCGCGCCGTGCTCGCGCGGCTGCAGGTGGCGGCGCTGCGCGTCGCGCTGCAGGACGGCGGCATGCTCGACGCGCCCGCGCACCCGGCCTGGCAGTTGATGAACCGCATCGCCGCGGCCGGCCGTTCGTACCCGGCGCCGGGCGACAAGCGCCTGGCCGCGCTGCTGACCTTCTGCGACGCGCTGGCCGAGGAGGTCGCGCGCGCCCAGGTGGCCGACGCGACGCCGCTGCGCCGCGCGCTGGCGCGCGTCGACACCTTCCTCGCCGAGCAGTTGCAGTGGCAGTTGCGCGAGGCGCAGCCCGCCGTCGAGAGCCTGCGGCGCGCCGAGCGCCGCGACGTGCTCGAACAGGTGCTGTCGCAACGCCTGACCGAGCAGATGGCGACCGTCAGCGCGCCGGCGGGCATCCGCCGCTTCGTCACCGCCACCTGGGCCAAGGTGCTGGCCGAGGCCATGGTGCGCTTCGGCGAACACGCCGGGCCGACGCCGGGCTACCTGCGCGCCGTCGACGACCTGCTGTGGAGCCTGGCGCCGCCGGCCCATCCGCAGAGCCGCCAGCGCCTCGTCGCGCTGCTGCCGGGGCTGCTGCAGCGGCTGCGCGGCGGCATGGCGCTGATCGGGCTGCCCGAGGCCGAGCAGCAGGCGCTGCTCGACGCGCTGATGCCGATCCACGCCGAGGCGCTGCGCCCCGCCGCGCGCGCCGCCAGCGAGAAGCTGACGGCCGAGCAGATCGTGCAGCGCATGCGCGACGAGGTGATCCCCGAGACGCCGCTGCCGCGCCCGTTCAGCGATTCGGTGATCGACCTCGCCTCGATGGACACCGTGCCGGCCGACTTCCTGCACACCGACATCGGCGCGCCGGAAGAGGCGGCGCGCCGCGTCGACCGCCTGCAGCCCGGCGAGCGGCTGCGCCTGTTCGTGCGCGGCCGCTGGACGCGCGTGCAACTGCTGTGGCGCAGCGACGGCGGCCTGTACCTGCTGTTCGCCGGCGAGCAGCCGGGCCAGACGCACTCGATCACGCGCAGCGCGCTCGAACGCCTAGACGGCGCCGGGCTGTTGCAGCCGCAGGAGGACAAGCCGCTGGTGCAGCGCGCGATCGACACGCTGGTCAACGAGCTGCCGCTGCCGGGCTGATGCGACGCGCGCTGCCGTTCGCGCTGCTGCTGCTCGCCGGCGGGCTCGCCGCGGCGCAGGAAGCGCCGCGCCCGCGTGTCGGCCTGGTGCTCTCCGGCGGCGGCGCGCGCGGGCTGGCGCACGTCGGCGTGCTCAAGGTGCTGGAGCGCGAGCGCGTGCCGGTCGACGTGATCGCCGGCACCTCGATGGGCGCCATCATCGGCGGCCTGTACGCCAGCGGCATGAGCGCCACGCGGTTGGAGGCCGATCTGCTGAAGGTCGACTGGGGCACGATGTTCGCCAGCCGCGTCGACCGCCAGCTCCTCTCGCAGCGCCGCAAGGAGGAGGACTTCGAGATCTCGCCGGTGATCGAGATCGGCATGCGCGACGGCGAGCTGCGCGCGCCGCTGGGCGCCCTGTCCGGCCGCGGGCTGGAGACGCTGCTGCGCCGCTACACGCTGCCGGTGCGCGAGGTGAACGACTTCGACGCGCTGCCCATCCCCTTCCGCGCGCTGGCCACCGACCTCGAGACCGGCAAGCCGGTGGTGCTCTCGCACGGCGACCTGGCGCTCGCGCTGCGCTCCAGCATGAGCGTGCCCGGCGTGTTCGCGCCGACCGAGGTGCACGGCCAGATCCTCGGCGACGGCGGGCTGGTCGACAACGTGCCCGTCGACGTGGCGCGCGCGATGGGCGCCGACGTGCTGATCGTCGTCAACGTCGGCACGCCGATCGCCGGGCGCGAGACGCTGGGCTCGGTGGGCGGGCTGACGGCGCAGATGATCAACATCCTGACCGAGCAGAACGTGCAGCGCAGCCTGGCCACGCTGGGCGAGCGCGACGTGCTGGTCACGCCCGACCTGGGCAGGTTCACCTCGTCCGACTTCGCCAGCACGCGCGAGCTGATCGCCGCCGGCGAGGGCGGCGCCGGACCGCTGGCCGGCCGGCTGGCGGCGCTCGCGCTGCCCGAGGCGGCCTATGCGCAGTGGCGCGCCGCGCGGCCGCAGCCCGGCAGGCCCGAGGCCACGCTGTCGTTCATCCGCTTCGAGGGCAGCGAGCTGACCAACCCGCAGCGCTTCGCGGCGCAGCTCGAATCGAAGGCCGGCCAGCCCTTCGACGCCGCCAAGGCCGAACACGACGCGCGGCGCCTGGCCGCCAGCGGCGACTACCTGCGCGCCGACTACCTGCTCGCCTCCACGCCCGAGGGCGACGGCCTGGTGTTCGAGCTGGAGGACAAGCCCTGGGGTCCGCACTACTTCCGCATCGGCCTCGACCTGGAGACCGACTTCCGCGGCGGCAGCGGCTTCAACGTCAAGATCAGCCACAACCGCCACTGGCTCGACGCCAACGGCAGCGAATGGCGCAACCAGTTGCAGATCGGCCAGGTGCCGCGCTGGTACACCGAGCTGTACCACCCGCTGAACTGGACGCTGGGCATCAGCAACGACTGGTTCGTCTCGGCCTGGGCCGAGGCGCAGCGGCGCGACATCACGCGCTACGACAACGCCAGCGGCGCCATCATCAGCCTGTACAACCGCAAGAACGCCACGCTCGGCCTGGATCTCGGCCAGCCCTGGGCCGAGCTGGGCGAGCTGCGCATGGGCCTGGCGCACTGGGTGGAGCGCAGCACGCCCGACGTCGTCGCCAGCACCGCCACCGGCGCCGAGGGGGCGGCGACGATCCGCGAGACCGGCCTGCGCGTCGCGGTGGTGGTCGACCAGCTCGACTTCGCCAACTTCCCGACACGCGGCTACCGCTTCGACGCCGAGGCGGTGGGCGGCCGCAGCAACCGCGGCGGCGGCGCCCAGCGGCACGACTTCACGCGCTTCGAGGCCGAGGCCACGGCGGTGCGAAGCTGGGGCCAGCACACGCTGAACCTCTACGCGCGCGTGCAGCAGACGCCGCGCGACGAGTCCAGCGCGCTCGGCCGCTACACGCTGGGCGGCTTCCACCAGCTCTCCGGCTACCGCAGCGGGCAGCTCAGCGGCAACAGCGTGGCCTTCGCGCGCCTGACCTGGTATCGCCGCTCGCTGACCGCGCCGCTGTTCACGCGCGGCTTCTTCGTCGGCGCCACGCTCGAAGCCGGCAACGCCTGGACGCGCGGCGCCGACGCGCGCGCCGGCGACCTGCGCCACGGCATGAGCGCCTTCCTCGGCGCGGACACCGGCCTCGGCCCGGTGTACTTCGGCCTGACCTACGCGCCGCAGGGCTCGACGGGGCTGTACCTGTTCGTCGGCCGGCCCTGATCAGACCGCGGGCCCGGCCAGCGCGCGCTCGATCTCGGCGGCCACGCGCGCCGGCTGTTCGTGCACGATCCAGTGCGTCGCACCGGACACGCGGCTGACCGTCAGGCGCGGCACGAAGGCGTCGAGGCCATCGAGCAGCGCCGGCGGCAGCGCGAGGTCGGCCTCGCCCCAGACCACGTGCGTGGGCACGCGCACCGTCACCATCGCGGCGGGCAGTTCCAGCGTGCGCAGCGGGTCGTCGGGCCCGGCCGGCGGACGCAGCGGCGAGGCCCGGTAGTAGTTGCAGCCGCCGGCCAGGCCGTGGCGCCACACGGCGCGGTACTGCGCGCGCACGGCCTCGTTCAGCCAGCCGCCGCCGGGCCGCGCCGCGTCGAGGGCACCCATGCGCTCGAAGAAGGGCCAGAGCCGCTCGAAGTCGTTCTCGGCCAGCAGCGCGGGCGCGTCCGGGCGGCACAGGAAGTTCATGTAGCCGCTGGCCGAGCGCTGCGCCGGGTTGTCGCGCAGCTCGCGCAGGAAGATGGCCGGGTGCGGCGCGTTGACGATGACGAGGCGCTCGATGCGCTGCGGATGCTGCGCCGCCAGCGCCCAGGCCAGCGCGCCGCCCCAGTCGTGCGCCACCAGCGCGGCGGCGCGGCCGCCCAGCGACTCGATCAGCGCGGCGATGTCGGCGACGAGGTGCTTGGCGCGGTAGGCCTCCACCTCGGCCGGCGCCGACGAACGCTCGTAGCCGCGCAGGTTGGGCGCGACGCAGCGAAAGCGCGGCGCGAAGTGCGCGAGCAGCGCGTCCCACACGAAGGCGCCTTCCGGAAAGCCGTGCAGGAACACCAGCAGCGGCGCGCCGGGCGTGCCGGCGGCGCGGCACGACAGCGTGATGCCGTGCGGCAGCGCGAGGTCGAAGGTCTCGATGTCGTTCATGCCTGCACCCATTCGCGCAACTGCACCGCCACGTCGTCGACGCCGCGCTTGTTCAGCGCCGAGAACAGCGTGATGCCGATGTCCGAGGCCTCGGTGCCGAGCCGACCCAGCGTGTCCTGGCAGGCCGCGAGCGCGCGTTCGGCCTCGCGGCGGTTGAGCTTGTCGGCCTTGGTCAGCAGCACCAGCAGCTTGACCGATCCGTTGGCCAGGCGCGGCGCGACGAAGTCCAGCAGTTGCAGGTCGAGCTCGGTGAAGCCCAGGCGCGAATCGACCATCAGCACCACGCCGGACAGGCTGCGCCGCAGCTCGAGGTAGTCGGCCATCACCCGCTGCCAGCGCTGCTTGGCGTCGCGCGACACCGCCGCGTAGCCGTAGCCGGGCAGGTCGGCCAACAGCGCATCGGGCGCGTCTTTCGGGCCGAGCGCGAACAGGTTGATGTGCTGCGTGCGCCCCGGCGTCTTCGACGCGAAGGCGAGGCGCTTTTGCTGCGTCAGCGTGTTGATCGCGGTCGACTTGCCGGCGTTGGAGCGCCCGACGAAGGCGATCTCGGGCAGCTCGGTGGCCGGCAACTGGTCGAGCCGGCTGGCGGTGGTGAGAAAGCGCGCGCCATGCGCCCAGGCGAGCGCGCGCCGCGCGGCGGCGGCCGCGTCGGCATCGCTGCCGGCGCTGGCCGGCGGGGGAGTGTGTTGTTCGTCGGCCATCGGATTGCCCTGTCGGCATTGTAAAATCGGCGGGTTTTGCACGAGCCGAGCCCCGCGACCATGAATCCTGCCGCCCTGGTACCCAGCCTGATGTCCGGCCTGCTGGCCGCCGCCCTGGCCTTCCCGGCCGCGGCCACGGAGGCAGCCGCCGCCAAGCCCGACTTGGCCAAGGGCGAGGCCACCGCCACCGCCGTGTGCGGCGCCTGCCACACCTTCGACGGCTCGCGCGGCACGCCGGCCAACCCCATTCTCGCCGGCCAGCACGCCGAGTACCTCGCCAAGCAGCTCGGCGACTTCAAGTCGGGCAAGCGCAGCGACGCGGTGATGCAGGGCATGGCCGCCACGCTGGCGACCGACGCCGACATCCGCAACGTGGCCGCCTTCTTCGCCGCCAAGAGCGCCAAGCCCGGCTTCGCCGGCAACAAGGCGACGGTGGCGCGCGGCGAGAAGATCTGGCGCGGCGGCATCGCCGAGCGCAAGGTGCCGGCCTGCGCCGGCTGCCACGGCCCGGCCGGCGCCGGCATCCCGTCGGAATATCCGCGCCTGGCCGGCCAGCACGCCGTCTACACCGAAGCCCAGTTGCTCGCCTTCCGCGACGGCAAGCGCAAGAACAACGCGCAGATGGCGGGCGTGACCGCCGGCATGACCGAGGCCGACATCAAGGCCGTGGCCGACTACGTCGCCGGCCTGCGCTGACGCGCGGGCGCTTCTCGCGGGCGACCCCGCCATGGCTTTTGTCCGACGCGGCGCCGACGGCCGCATCGACAGCCTGCACCGCGACGCGGTGGAAGGCGCCGAGTTCGTGGCCGACGACCACCCCGACGTGCAGGCCTTCGTCGGCAACGACAGCGCCACGCGCGAGGGTTTCGACCGCCTCGACGCCGACTTCGTGCGCGTGATCGAGGACGTGATCGACACGCTGATCGTCAAGAACGTCATCAACATCACCGACCTGCCCGAGCAGGCGCAGGCCAAGCTGTTCGCGCGCAAGAGCTTTCGCGAGCGTGTCTCGAGAAGCGCGCTGCGCCTGTACGAGCAGCCGACCGATTTCGGCGACGTGATCTGACCGGCCGCGCCCGCCCGGGGCGCGCGCGGCTCAGGCGACGAGCAGCTCGCCGACCCCGTAGAGCGCGGCCAGCGCGCTGAGCTTGTCGGGCGCGTTGCCGACGCGAAACGGCCGGCCCGAAGCCTGGGCCAGCCGGCGGCATTCGAGCAGCACCGCCAGCGCCGAGGTGTCGAACTGCTGCAGCGGCGAGGCGTCGACGACCACCTCGCCGTCGCGCTCGCCCTCCAAGGCCTGCGCGAGCAGGCGCTGCGTGTCGCGCGCCTCGCGCAGCGTGAGGGTGGCCGGCAGCAGCAACATCGCGCCGGCCCTCAGGACTTGGAGCCGCCGCCGGCGGCGCTCTTGTTGCGCTCGGCCAGCTTGGCGATCAGGCCGTCGATGCCGCCGGCGCCGATCTCCTGCGCGAAACTGCTGGTGTAGTTCTGCACCAGCCACACGCCGAGCACGTTGACGTCGTAGATCTTCCAGCCGTCGTCCTTCTTCTCGAGGCGATAGTCGAGCTGGATCGGGTCGCCCTTGCCACGCACCTCGGTGCGCACCACCACGTCCTTGTCGTCCGGGTTGGCGCGCATCGGCTTGAGCTGCACGCTCTGGTCCTTCACCTGCGACAGCGCGCCCGAGTAGGTGCGCACCAGCAGCACCTTGAACTCTTCCTGCAGGCGCTGCTTCTGCTCGGGCGTGGCCTCGCGCCAGTAGCGGCCGACGGCCGAGGCCGTCATGCGCTGGAAGTTCACGTGGGGCATGACCTTGGCGTCGACCAGCGCGGTGATCTTGCGCACGTCGCCGGCCTGGATGTCCTTGTCGGCCTTGATGGTGTCGAGCACGTCGGTCGACACCTCCTTGATGAGCTGGTCGGGCGCCTTGGCGGCGTCGGCGGCCTGGGCGACACCGAGGCCGAGCGCCATCGCGCAGGCGGCCAGCCAGGAGGTGATTCGCGTCGAGAACATGTCGTCTTCCTTTCTAGGTCGCCTCCGGAGGGAGGCTTCGGCACTCAGAGCGGGCCGCGGCGGCAAGGTTCACTGCCCGGTGTTCCTTAACGTATCGCAACGCGCAGCGGTTCACCGGCCCGGCGGCGCGGAGGCGGCCGGCGGGGCCGCGGCGGCGTCATCGTCGTCTTCCGCGCTGGGGTCTTCCGGCGGCGGCTCGTTGCCGTCGAACACCAGGCTGCGGCGGCGCTGCAGGTAGGCGTCGCGGATGAAGGTGTACTTGTCCAGCGCGATGTCGTCGAGCACGCGCGTCGCGCCGAGCAGGCCGGCGCGCGTGTTGACCAGCCGCAGCGCGTTGACGCCGTAGCGGCCCGCGCGCTCGCCGACCGCCAGCGCCGGCGAGACGGCGAGGTCCATCGGCAACCCGATCGAGTCGCGCACGCTCGACGGGCCGAGCACCGGCCAGACGACGTAGGCGCCGCTGCCCATGCCCCACACGCCCAGCGTCTGGCCGAAGTCCTCGCGGGTCTTCTCCAGGCCGGCCTCGGTGGCCACGTCGAGCACGCCGCCCAGGCCGAACACGGTGTTGGTGCCCACGCGCATGATGTCGTAGACACCCGCCGTGCCCTTGCCCTGCAGGAAGTTGTTCGCCGCCGACCAGACATCGGCGAAGTTGCCGAAGAAGTTGTCGATGCCGCGCCGCACCAGCTCGGGCACGATGGCCGCGTAGGCGGTGGCCACCGGCTTGAGCACACGCTGGTCGAGCGCCTCGTTGAAGGCGAAGACCTTGCGGTTCCACTTCTCCCACGGGTCGGGCGTCGCGCCGGCGGCGCCGCGCGCGTCGCCCGGCGCGGTGGTCGCGCAGCCGCCCAGCAGCGCAGCGGCCAGCGCGAGCGCGGCGCCGCCTCGCCTCACTTCTTCGCCCCCGTTTCGGCGCCGGCATCGGCGGCCTTGTTGAAGAGGAACTGGCTGATCAGGCTTTCCAGCACCACCGCCGACTGCGTCTGCGTGATGGTGTCGCCGGCGGCGAGGTTGTTCTCGTCGGCGCCGGGCTCCAGGCCGATGTACTGATCGCCCAGCAAGCCGGCGGTGAGGATGCGCGCCTGCGAGTCCTTGGGAAACTGCACGCTCTTGTCGAGCTCGAGCCTGACCACGCCCTGGTAGGTCTTGGCGTCCAGCGTGATCGAGGCGACGCGGCCGACCGTCACACCGGCGCTGCGCACCGCCGCGCGCGGCTTCAAGCCGCCGATGTTGTCGAACTTGGCGGTCAGCGCATAGGTGGCGCCGCCGCCGAAGCTGGTCAGGTTGGCGGCCTTCAGCGCCAGGAACGCCAGGCCGAGGATGCCCAGCAGCACGAACAGTCCGACCAGGGTTTCGATGCCCTTCTTGCCCATCTTTGTTTCCCTTTCCGACTACGGCGTCGAGAACATCAGCGCCGTGAGGATGAAGTCCATGCCCAGCACCCCCAGCGACGAGATCACCACGGTGCGCGTGGTCGCGTAGGCCACGCCCTCGGGGGTCGCGTCGGTCTCGTGGCCCTGGTAGAGCGCGACGAAGGTGCAGATCACGCCGAACACGATGCTCTTGACGATGCCGTTGCCGACATCGCGCCAGACGTCGACCTTGTCCTGCATGATCGACCAGAAGTTGCCCGCGTCGACGCCGATCAGCAGCACCGCGACGACGTAGGCGCCGAGGATGCCGATGGCCGAGAACAGGATCGCCAGGATCGGCATCGACACCGCGCCGGCGATGAAACGCGGACCCAGCACGCGCTCCTTCGGGTCGATGGCCATCATCTCCATCGCGGCGAGCTGCTCGCCGGCCTTCATCAGCCCGATCTCGGCGGTCAGCGAGGTGCCGGCGCGGCCGGCGAACAGCAGCGCCGTCACCACCGGCCCCAGCTCGCGCACCAGCGCGAGGTTGACGATCAGGCCGAGCGACTCGGTGGCGCCGTAGGTGACCAGCGCGTAGTACATCTGCAGCGCGAGCACGAAGCCCACCGCCAGCCCCGACGACAGGATGATCACCAGCGAGAGGTTGCCCACCGCGTGGATCTGCGCGACGACGAGGCCGAAGCGGCGCAGCGAGGTCGGCAGCGCGCGCAGCACGTCGAGCGCGAAGAAGGCGGCATGGCCGAGGTTGCGCAGCGCGCGCAGCGTGCGCTCGCCGATCGCCGCGAGGAAGTTCATCGCGGCCCTCCCGCGACCAGGCCGAAGTCCTCGGCGATGCTCGGCGCCGGGTAGTGGAACTTGACCGGCCCGTCGGGCTCGCCGCGCACGAACTGGCGCACCTCGGGGTCGGCCGAGCCCATCAGCTCGGCCGGCGTGCCCTGCGCGACGATGCGCCCGCCGTTGGCCAGCAGCACCACGTGGTCGCTGATCGCCATGCACTCGGGCACGTCGTGCGAGATCACCAGCGAGGTCGAGCCGGTCACGTCGTTGAGCGTGCGGATCAGCCGCGCGGCCACGCCCATCGAGATCAGGTCGAGGCCGGCGAAGGGCTCGTCGTACATGATCAGCTCCGGGTCGAGCGCGATCGCGCGCGCCAGCGCGATGCGCCGCGCCATGCCGCCGGAGACCTCCGAGATGCGCAGGTGCGCCGCGCCGCGCAGGCCGACCGCATTGAGCTTCATCAGCACGATGTCGCGGATCATCGACTCCTTCAGGTCCGTCTGCTCGCGCAGCGGGAAGGCGACGTTGTCGAACACCGAGAGGTCGGTGAACAGCGCGCCGAACTGGAACAGCACGCCCATGCGCCGGCGCAGCCGGTAGAGCTGCTCGCGGTTGCGCGTGTCGACCACCTCGCCGTCGAAGCGCACCGTGCCAGCATTGGCCGCGTGCACGCCGCCGATCAGGCGCAGCAGCGTGGTCTTGCCGCAGCCCGAGCTGCCCAGGATGGACGTGACCTTGCCGCGCTGGAAGCGCAGCGAGATGTCGTCGAGGATGGTGCGGCTGGCGTCGTACCCGAACGTGACGTGGTCGATCTCGATCAAGGTGTCGCCGAGCGCCGGCTTGTGTTCTTCACTCGGCATGGCGCGGGTGCTGTTCTCGTCGTCGGGCCGTGTGCGCTTGCGCGCGGAAGCGGTCGAGGCCGAAGCATTGTCGCATGGCAAAACCGTGCGCGCAGGGCGGCGGGGATACGCCTTGTCACGCCGCGTGGCGCGCTGCCGACAGCCCGGTCAGCGGCGCTGGCAGCGCGGGCAGAAGAAGGTCGAGCGCTGGCCTTGCACGATGCGCCGCACCGGCGTGCCGCACACGGTGCACGGCTGCCCTTCGCGGCCGTACACCGCGGCGTGCCGCTGGAAGCTGCCGGCCATGCCGTGCGCGTCGCGGAAGTCGCGCAGCGTGCTGCCGCCGAGATCGAGCGCCTGCGCGAGGATCAGGCGCAGCGCGTCGGCGAGCGCGTCGCAGCGCGCGCGGCCGACGCGGCCGGCGGCCGCGCGCGGGTCGATGCCGGCGCGGAACAGCGCCTCGCAGGCGTAGATGTTGCCCGCGCCGACGACGATGTCGCCGGCCAGCAGGGCCTGCTTGATCGCCACGCGCCGGCCGCGCAGCGCGCGGTGCAGGTGCTCGCCGCCGAAAGCGGCGTCGAAGGGTTCGAGCCCGAGGCGCGCGAGCAGCGTCGCGGCCGGCGGCGCGTCGATCGCGCTCGACCACACCACCGCGCCGAAGCGGCGCGGGTCGGTCAGCCGCAGCGTGCCGCGGTCGGTGACGAGGTCGAAGTGGTCGTGCGCGCCCGGCGGCGCGGCCTGCTCGCCGAACGCGAGCGAGCCCGACATGCCCAGGTGCAGCAACAGCCCGCCCGAGCCGACCGGCAGCCAGAGGTACTTGCCGCGCCGCAGCGCCGTGCCGATGCGCGCGCCGCGCAGCGCGTCCGGCTCGCAGCCCAGCGGCCAGCGCAACGGCTTGCCCAGGCGCACCTCGCTCACCGTGGCGCCGGCGATGCGGTCGGCGAAGCTGCGCCGCGTGGTCTCGACCTCGGGAAGTTCGGGCATGCGGGGAATTATCACGAGCGCGGCGGATCGCAGCCTCTCATGCCCCCCACTAGAATGAATTCGAGTCCCCAGGAGCCAGCGATGCCGTCCCCTTCGTCCCGCGCGGGCCAGCGCCCGCTGGCCGTCCTGCTGGCCTGCGCGCTGGGCCTGGCCGCGGCGGCCTTCGCGCAGGGCCCGGCCGCGCCGAAGCCGCCGGTCGAGAACTCGGCGCTCGACGCGCAGCTCTTCTACCAGTTGCTGATCGGCGAGATCGAGCTGCGCAACGGCGAGGCCGGCACCGCCTACCAGGTGCTGCTCGACGCGGCGCGCCGCACGCGCGACGAGCAGTTGTTCCGCCGCGCCACCGAGATCGCCTTGCAGGCGCGCGCCGGCGACCAGGCGCTCGCCGCGGTGATGGCCTGGCGCAGCGCGCTGCCGCGCTCGGTCGAGGCGCACCGCTACCTGATCCAGTTGCTCGTCGCGCTGAACCGCGCCGACGAATCGGTCGAGCCGCTGCGCTCGCTGATCCAGCTCACGCCCGAGGCCGAGCGGCCGGCGCTGATCCAGTCGCTGCCCGGCTTCTACGGCCGCAGCGGCGCGAAGGCGCAGACGCCGGCGCTGGTCGAGCGCGTGGTGCAGGACTGGATAGCCCGGCCCGCCACGCGCAGCGCCGCGCGCGTGGCGCTGGCACGCGCCTGGCTGAGCGTGCCCGACGCGCCCAGGGCGCTGGCGCTGCTGCAGCGCGCGCAGGCCGACGACCCGGCCGACGAGGCCACGGCGATGCTCGCCGCCGCGATGGTGGCCGGCACGCCGCAGGCCGAGGCCCTCGTGACCGCCTACCTCGACGCCAGGCCCGACAGCCACGCCGTGCGCCTGAACTACGTGCGCGTGCTGACCGGCATGCAGCGCTATGGCGACGCGGTGGCGCAGTTGCAGACCGTCACCCGCCTGGCGCCCGACATGGCACCGCCCTGGCTGACGCTGGGCGCGCTGCAGCTCGAACTGCGCCACCCGGCCGAGGCGGCGACGGCGCTCGAAACCTACCTCGCCCGGCTCGACGGCGCCCCCGCCGCCGCGCCGCCGGGCGCGGACGACAGCGACGACGACGAGGGCGAGCGCGCCGAAACGCCCGACTGGCGCGAGCAGGGCCGCACGCAGGCCTGGCTGCTGCTGGCGCAGGCCGCCGAGCAGCGGCGCGACTTCAAGGCCGCCGAAGCCTGGCTCGCCAAGGTCGACAACCCGCAGCGCGCGCTCGACGTGCAGACGCGCCGCGCCTCGCTGCTGGCGCGCCAGGGCAAGGTGAAGGAAGCGCGCGAGCTGATCCGCAAGACGCCCGAGAAGACCTCGGCCGACGCGCGCGCCAAGCTGCTCGCCGAGGCCCAGGTGCTGCGCGAGCAGAAGCTGTGGCGCGACGCCAATGGCGTGCTCGAACAGGCCAACAAGCAGTTTCCCGACGACGCCGACCTGCTCTACGAACAGGCCATGATGGCCGAGAAGCTCGACCGCATGGACGAGATGGAGCGGCTGCTGCGCAAGGTGATCGCGCTCAAGCCCGAGCACCACCACGCCTACAACGCGCTGGGCTACTCGCTGGCCGAGCGCAACCAGCGCCTGCCCGAAGCGCGCGAGCTGATCAAGAAGGCGCTCGACCTCAGCCCCGGCGAGCCCTTCATCACCGACAGCCTGGGCTGGGTGGAATACCGCCTGGGCAACCGCGACGAAGCCTTGCGGCTGCTACAGCAGGCCTACCGCGCGCGCCCCGACGTCGAGATCGCCGCGCACCTCGGCGAGCTGCTGTGGGTGCTGGGCCAGCACGACGAGGCGCGGCGCGTGCTGCGCGAGGCGAAGTCGCGCGACGCCGCCAACGACGTGCTGCGCGAAACCCTCGCCCGGCTGCGGGTGGACCTGTGAGGCGGCGCGCCTTCGCGCTGGCGCTGCCGGCCGCGGCGCTGCTGCAGGCCTGCGCCTCGCTGCGAACCGAGACCCAATCGCTGGCCGGCGAATCGCTGGCCGGCCGGCTCGCGCTGCGCGTCGACACGACGGGCGAGGAGCAGGCGCGCTCGATGGTCGCCGCCTTCGAGCTGCAAGGCGCGCCCGAGACCGGGCGGCTGAACCTCGCCACGCCCACCGGCCAGGTGATGGCGCAGGCGCGCTGGCAGCCGGGACGCGTGCTGCTGGTCACGCCGCAGGGCGAAACGCCCTACCCCAGCCTGGACGCGCTGACGCGCGAGGTGCTCGGCGAGAGCCTGCCGGTGGCGGCGCTGTTCGACTGGCTGCGCGGCCGCCCCTGGCCGGGGGCCGGGCACCTCGCGCAGCCCGACGGCTTCCGCCAGCTCGGCTGGGCGGTCGACCTGTCGCGCTTCGCCGACGACACCATCGTCGCGGTGCGCGAGGCGGCGCCGGCGGTCACCGTGCGCGTCAAGCTGGACAAGCGTTGATGAAATGAAACCCCCAAGCTCACTTCGTTCGCTGCCTCCCGAGGGGGCGCTCAGTGGCTTCGGAACGGCCGGGCACCACTGATGGCCTTGCGCGCGCTCCACGACGTGCCGGCCCCGGCCAAGCTGAACCTGTTCCTGCACGTGGTCGGCCGCCGCGCCGACGGCTACCACCTGCTGCAGTCGGTGTTCGTGCTGATCGACTGGTGCGACACGCTGCACTTCGAGCGCCGCGATGACGGCCTCCTCGCGCGCCACGACCTCGGCGCGGCGCTGCCCGACGACGACCTGTGCCTGCGCGCCGCGCGGCTGCTGCAGGCCGACAGCGGCACGCCGCTGGGCGCCGACATCTCGATCGAGAAGACCGTGCCCTGGGGCGCCGGCCTGGGCGGCGGCAGCTCCGACGCCGCCAGCACGCTGCTGGCGCTGAACCGCCTGTGGGGCCTGCACTGGCCGCGCGAGCGCCTGGCCGCGCTGGGCCTGAAGCTGGGCGCCGACGTGCCCTTCTTCATCGGCGGGCGCAACGCCTTCGTCGAGGGCGTCGGCGAGCTTCTCACGCCGCTGCCCGTGCCGCCGCAGTGGCTGGCGGTGCTGAAGCCGGCCGCGGCCATCGAGACCCGGGCGATCTTCGCCAGCCCGCTGCTGGTGCGCGACACCGATCCTGTTATACTTGCGGGCTTTCTTGCGGACACGTCCGACGGCTTCGGCCGCAACGACTTGCAGCCCCCCGCCGAAGCGCACTGCGCCGAGGTGGGCGCCGCCCGGGAGATGTTGCAGCGCTGCTTCGGCAACGCGCGCATGACCGGGTCGGGCAGCGCGGTGTTCTCGAGAGCGGGCACGGGCGCCGAACCCACGGCGGCGATGCCGGCGGATCTTCCGCCGGGGTGGGTGGGGCGCATGTGCCGCAGCCTGGAGCAGCATCCGCTGGTCGGTTGGGCTCCGGACTGAAGACCGGTTGAAGGTTGGTCGCGAAAGCGGCGAACCGGTGTAGGGGAGTCGCCAAGTTGGTTAAGGCATCGGATTTTGATTCCGACATGCGAGGGTTCGAGTCCTTCCTCCCCTGCCAGATCTCCTGACGGATCGAGTGGATCCGTCCCGGCGCGCAACGAGCCCGGCAAAGCCTGACGGAGCGATCGTGCTGTTCAACACCGTGCTGTTCACCGGCAACGCCAACCCGGCGCTGGCCCAGGAAATCGCTTCGCACCTCGGCATCGAGCTGGGCCGCGCCAAGGTCGGCCGCTTCTCTGACGGCGAAGTCGACATCGAGATCGAGCAGAACGTGCGCGCCCGCGACATCTTCGTCGTGCAGTCCACCTGCGCGCCGACCAACGAGAACCTGATGGAGCTGTGCATCATGGTCGACGCGCTCAAGCGCGCCTCGGCCCGGCGCGTCACGGCCGTCATCCCCTACTTCGGCTACGCGCGCCAGGACCGCCGCCCGCGCTCGACCCGCGTGCCGATCAGCGCCAAGGTCGTCGCCAACCTGCTCGAGGCCGTCGGCGTCGAGCGGCTGCTGACCATGGACCTGCACGCCGACCAGATCCAGGGCTTCTTCGACATCCCGGTCGACAACATCTACGCCTCGCCGGTGCTGCTGGCCGACCTGCAGAGCAAGCGCTACGCCGACCTCGTGGTGGTGTCGCCCGACGTCGGCGGCGTGGTGCGCGCGCGCGCGCTGGCCAAGCAGCTCGGCTGCGACCTGGCCATCATCGACAAGCGCCGCCCCAAGGCCAACGTCTCCGAGGTGATGCACGTCATCGGCGAGATCGAGGGCCGCAACTGCGTGATCATGGACGACATGATCGACACCGCCGGCACGCTGGTGAAGGCCGCCGAGGTGCTCAAGGAGCGCGGCGCCAAGAGCGTCTACGCCTACTGCACGCACGCGGTGTTCTCCGGTCCGGCGATCGAGCGCATCAAGGCCTCGGCGCTCGACGAGGTCGTCATCACCAACACCATCCCGCTCAGCGAAGCCGGCCGGGCCTGCGCCAAGGTGCGCCAGCTCTCGGTCGCCTTCCTGTTCGCCGAAACGATCCGCCGCATCTCCGACGGCGAATCGGTCACTTCCCTGTTCGCGGAGCAAAACGCGAACTTCTAAGCCGAGGAGCCTGGTCGCGGGCCCTCACCTGTTCATCCCACTGGAGTCACCATGAAATTCGTCGCCTACGAGCGCAAGTTGCAGGGCACCGGAGCGAGCCGCCGCCTGCGCAATGCGGACAAGGTGCCCGGCATCGTCTACGGTGCCGGCGCGCCCGCCATGATCGAGCTCGATCACAACGCCCTGTTCTTCGCGCTGAAGAAGGAAGCCTTCCACTCCTCGCTGCTCGAGATGGAACTCGACGGCAAGAGCCAGCAGGTGCTGCTGCGCGACTACCAGATGCACGCCTTCAAGCCGCGGGTGCTGCACATCGACTTCCAGCGCGTCGACAAGACCACCAAGGTGACGAAGAAGGTGCCGCTGCACTTCGTCAACGAGGAGAACTCGCCGGCCGTCAAGACCGACAAGTGCCTGGTCAACCACGTGGTCACCGAGCTGCTGATCCAGTGCCTGGCCTCGCAACTGCCCGAGTACCTGACGGTCGACCTCTCCAACCTGTCCAAGGGCCAGTCGCTGCACGTCAGCGACCTGAAGCTGGCCGACGGCATCAAGGTCGTCACGCACGGCAAGAAGGATCCGGTGATCGTCTCGGTGTCGACCCAGACCGCCGAGGAAGAAGCCGCCGCGCCGGCCGCCGTGGCCCCCGCGCCCGCGCCGGCCAAGGGCAAGAAGGACGAGAAGCAGAACAAGAAGTGAGCGGTGCGGCGGCGGCGCCGGCGCCGCCACCCCTGTTCCGGAGCCCCGCCGCGGCGGGGCTTTTTCATGCCTGATCGCGATCGATAATCCGCCGCATGATCCGATTGATCGTCGGCCTGGGCAACCCGGGCCCCGAATACGAGGCGACGCGGCACAACGCCGGCTTCTGGTTCGTCGACGCGGTGGCGCGCGCGCTGAAGGTGACGCTCGTGCCCGAGCGCGGCTACTTCGGCCTGGCGGTGCGCGCCGGCACGGCGCACGGCCCGGTGTGGCTGCTCGAGCCGATGACCTACATGAACCTGTCGGGCAAGTCGGTCGCGGCGCTGGCGCGCTTCTTCAAGATCGCGCCGCAGGAGATCCTGGTCGCGCACGACGAGCTCGACCTGCCGCCCGGCCAGGTGAAGATGAAGCTCGGCGGCAGCCACGCCGGGCACAACGGCCTGAAGGACATCCACGCCCAGCTCGGCAGCGCCGACTACTGGCGGCTGCGCCTGGGCATCGGCCACCCGGGCGTGAAGGCCGAGGTGGTGAACTACGTGCTGAAGAAGCCCTCGGCGGAACACCGCGAGGCGATCGACAAGTGCATCGAGCAGTCGCTCACGGCACTCGACCTACTGCTGGCCGGCGAGATGGAGCGCGCGACGATGAAGATCCACGCCAAGCCGCCGCGGCCCAAGCCGCCCAAACCCACTCCAGCGCAGGCCGCGCCGGACGGGGACAAGCAGCCCTGAGCGCCCGCCGCGCGTCTCAGCGCGGCGCCGGCTGCGCCGCCTGCGCCTGCAGCCGCCGGTACTTCTGCCACAGCGTCTCCCGGCTCTCGACCTGGGCCGGGTCGACCGGGATGCAGCTCACCGGGCAGACCTGCACGCACTGCGGCTCGTCGAAGTGGCCGACGCACTCGGTGCAGCGGTTCGGGTCGATGCGGTAGATCTCCGGCCCCATCGAGATCGCCTGGTTCGGGCACTCGGGCTCGCAGACGTCGCAGTTGATGCAGTCGTCGGTGATCAGCAGGGCCATGGCACGCGGCGGGTGTTCAGCTTTCGGCGGACTTCACGCGCTCGCGCAGCCGCTCGAGCACCGAGGGTGACACGAACTTGGAGACATCACCGCCCAGAGTGGCAATCTCGCGCACGAAGGTGCCGGAGACGAACTGGAACTGGTCGCTGGGGGTCAGGAACAGCGTCTCGACATCGGGCATCAACTGGCGGTTCATGCCGGCCATCTGGAACTCGTACTCGAAGTCGCTGACCGCGCGCAGCCCGCGCACCACCACCTTGCCGCCGTGGCCGACGACGAAGTCGCGCAGCAGCCCGCGGAAGGCCATCACCTCGACGTTCGGGTACTTGGCGGCCAGCTCGGTGGCGATCTCCAGCCGCTCGGCGATGGTGAACATCGTGCGCTTGTGGTGGCCGACCGCGACCGCGAGGATCAGGCGCTCGAACAGCCCGCTGGCGCGGCGCATCAGGTCTTCATGGCCGAGCGTCATCGGGTCGAAGGTTCCCGGGTAGACGGCGGTGAGTCGGGTCACGGATGTCAAGCTGTGCTCCTGCGCCCGCTGCGGGCGAGCGCAGTGTAGCCGCGCGCGCCGCCTATCATCTCGCGGGTTCAGGAAGATGCCGAAGGAGAAAACGCCCGATGAAATCCCGCGCCGCCGTGGCCTTCAAGGCCGGAGAACCGCTGCAGATCGTCGAGATCGACGTTGCCCCGCCGAAGAAGGGCGAGGTGCTGGTGAAGATCACCCACACCGGCGTGTGCCACACCGACGCCTTCACGCTCTCGGGCGACGACCCCGAGGGCATCTTCCCCGCCGTGCTGGGCCACGAGGGCGCGGGCATCGTGGTCGAGGTGGGCGAAGGCGTCACCAGCGTGCGGCCCGGCGACCACGTGATCCCGCTGTACACCGCCGAGTGCGGCGAGTGCCTGTTCTGCAAGAGCGGCAAGACCAACCTGTGCGTGGCCGTGCGCGCCACCCAGGGCAAGGGCGTGATGCCCGACGGCACGACGCGCTTCTCGTACCAGGGCCAGCCGGTGTACCACTACATGGGCTGCTCCACCTTCAGCGAGTACACCGTGGTGGCCGAGGTGTCGCTGGCCAAGGTCGACCCCGAGGCCAACCCCGAGCAGGTGTGCCTGCTCGGCTGCGGCGTGACCACCGGCCTGGGCGCGGTGAAGAACACCGCCAAGGTGCAGGAGGGCGACAGCGTGGCCGTGTTCGGCCTGGGCGGCATCGGCCTGGCGGTGATCCAGGGCGCCAAGCTGGCCAAGGCCGGCCGCATCATCGCCATCGACACCAACCCGGGCAAGTTCGATCTGGCCCGCACCTTCGGCGCCACCGACTGCGTGAACCCCAAGGACCACGACAAGCCCATCCAGCAGGTGATCGTCGAGATGACCGGCTGGGGCGTGGACCATTCCTTCGAGTGCATCGGCAACGTCAACGTGATGCGCGCCGCGCTGGAGTGCGCGCACCGCGGCTGGGGCCAGAGCGTGATCATCGGCGTGGCCGGCGCGGGGCAGGAGATCAGCACGCGGCCGTTCCAGCTCGTCACCGGCCGCCGCTGGCTGGGCACGGCCTTCGGCGGCGTCAAGGGCCGCTCGCAACTGCCGGGCATGGTCGAGGACGCGATGGCCGGCCGCATCCAGCTCGCCCCCTTCGTCACGCACACCATGCCGCTGACCGGCATCAACGAGGCCTTCGACCTGATGCACGAAGGCAAGTCGATCCGCTCCGTGGTGCACTACTGACTACTGAGCTGAGACATGGAACGCATCGAACAGCACGCCAGCTTCGGCGGCCGGCAGGAGGTGTGGAAACACGCCAGCGCGTCGCTCGGCGGCGAGACGAGGTTCGGCATCTACCTGCCCGAAGCCGCGCTGCGCGGCGAGAAGCGCCCGGTGCTGTACTGGCTCTCGGGCCTGACCTGCAGCGAGCAGAACTTCATCACCAAGGCCGGCGCGCAGGAACATGCGGCGCGGCACGGCCTGATCGTCGTCGCGCCCGACACCAGCCCGCGCGGCGCGGCGGTGGCCGACGATCCGGCCTACGACCTGGGCCAGGGCGCGGGCTTCTACCTCAACGCCACGCAGGCGCCCTGGGCGGCCCACTACCGCATGCACGACTACGTGGCCGATGAACTGCCGGCGCTGGTCGAGCGGCATTTCCCGGCCAGCGGGCAGCGCGGCATCAGCGGCCACTCCATGGGCGGCCACGGCGCGCTGGTGACGGCGCTGCGGCGCCCGGGCCGCTACCGCAGCGTGTCGGCCTTCTCGCCGATCGTCGCGCCGACGCAGGTGCCCTGGGGGCAGAAAGCCTTCGCCGCCTACCTCGGCGAAGACCGGGAGGCATGGAAGGCCTGGGACGCGGTCGCGCTGGTCGAGACGGCGCGCGAGCGCCTGCCGCTGCTGGTCGACCAGGGCGAGGCCGACGAATTCCTGTCCGGCCAGTTGAGGCCCGAACTGCTCGAAGCCGCCTGCCGCGCCGCCGGCCATCCGTTGACGCTGCGCCGGCAGCCGGGCTACGACCACAGCTACTACTTCGTCGCGAGCTTCCTGGCGGATCACTTCGCCCACCACGCCGCGGCGCTGGCGGCGCCGTGACGGGCCGCTAGGGCGTCGCCTCGCGGCGCAGCAGGTGCGCGTGCACCTGTCCGGCGCGCAGGTGGCGATGCGGCACGAGGCCGAGCGGCGCCAGCGGCTCGGCCGCGAAGGCGCGGTCGGCTTCGAGGTAGACGTAGCCCCCGCCCACGGCCAGCCGCGCGGCGGCGGCCAGCGCCGGCTCGAACAGTTGCGCGGCGAAGGGCGGGTCGATGAACACCAGCTCGAAGCGCTGCGGCGCGCAGGCCGCCATCCAGGCCAGCGCGTCGGCGCATTCGACGCGCAGCGCGCCCGCCTTCAGCCGCTCGCGCGACTGGTTCAGGCTCGCCGCGAGCGCGCGCTCGCGCTCCAGCAGGATCACCTCGGCGGCACCGCGCGAGGCGGCCTCGAAGCCCAGCGCGCCCGAGCCGGCGAAGGCATCGAGCACGCGCCAACCGTCGAGGTCGTGGCCCAGCCAGTTGAACAGCGTCTCGCGGACACGATCGGGTGTGGGTCGCAGGCCGGGTCGATCGGCCACCGGCAGCTTGGAGCGTTTCCACTGCCCGCCGATGATGCGCACTTCGCGCGGCGGCAACGCGGCTTTCATGTCGGCCCGGCGCTCGGCCCGCGCGGATTCACATCCGCACCGGAATGCCGTCGCGCGCCAGCAGCGCCTTGGCCTGGCCGACGGTGAACTCGCCGTAGTGGAAGATGCTCGCCGCCAGCACCGCGTCGGCGCCGCCGATGCGGATGCCTTCCGAGAGGTGTTCGAGCGCGCCGACGCCGCCCGAGGCGATCACCGGCACGTCCACCGCGTCGCTCACCGCGCGCGTCAGTTCGAGGTCGAAGCCGATCTTGGTGCCGTCGCGGTCCATGCTGGTCAGCAGGATCTCGCCGGCGCCGTGGCCGGCCATGCGCCGGGCCCACGCCACCGCGTCGAGGCCCACGTTCTTGCGTCCGCCGTGCGTGTAGACGTCCCAGCCCGGGCCGCGCGCGGCCAGGTCCTCGCCGTGGCGCCGCTTCGCGTCGATCGCCACCACGATGCACTGCGCGCCGTAGCGGGCCGAGGCCGCCTCGACCACCTGCGGGTTCGCCACCGCCGCCGAGTTGAAGCTGACCTTGTCGGCGCCGGCGTTGAGCAGGCGCCGCACGTCGTCGACCGTGCGCACGCCGCCGCCCACGGTCAGCGGGATGAACACCTGCGAGGCCACCGCCTCGATGATGTGCAGGATCAGGTCGCGCCCGTCGCTGGTGGCGGTGATGTCGAGGAAGGTCAGCTCGTCGGCGCCCTGCTCGTTGTAGCGCGCCGCGATCTCGACCGGATCGCCGGCGTCGCGCAGCTCGACGAAGTTGACGCCCTTGACGACCCGGCCTCCGGTGACGTCGAGGCAGGGGATGATGCGTTTGGCCAGCAAGGGGTCAGCCCTCGCCGTTGAGCTGGTCGGCGCGCGCCTGCGCGGCGGCGAAATCGAGGTCGCCGGTGTAGATCGCGCGGCCGCAGATCACGCCCTCGATGCCTTCGTCTTCCACCGCGCAGAGCTTGTCGATGTCGGCCATGTTCGACAGCCCGCCCGAGGCGATCACCGGAATGGTCAGCGCTCGCGCGAGCTTGACGGTGGCCTCGATGTTGATGCCGCTGAGCATGCCGTCGCGGCCGATGTCGGTGTAGATCACGCCTTCGACGCCGTAGTCCTGGAACTTCTGCGCCAGGTCGACCACCTCGTGGCCGGTGAGCTTGCTCCAGCCGTCGGTGGCGACCTTGCCGTCCTTGGCGTCGAGCCCGACGATGATGTGGCCGCCGAAGGCCGAGCAGGCGTCGTGCAGGAAGCCGGGGTTCTTCACCGCGGCGGTGCCGATGATGATGAAGCTCAGGCCGTCGTCGAGGTAGCGCTCGACGGTGTCGAGGTCGCGGATGCCGCCGCCGAGCTGCACCGGGATCTCGTCGCCGACTTCCGCCAGGATGGCCTTGATCGCGCCCTCGTTGACCGGCTTGCCGGCGAAGGCGCCGTTCAGGTCGACGAGGTGCAGCCGCCGCGCCCCCGCGTCGACCCAGCGCCGCGCCATCGCGGCCGGGTCTTCGCCGAAGGTGGTGGAGTCGTTCATGTCGCCCTGCTTGAGGCGGACACATCGACCGTCTTTCAGGTCAATCGCGGGGATCAGCAGCATGGCCGATGGGCGTGGTGGGGAAGTGGGGCACCCGAGGAGGTGTGCAGGGGAAAGCCGTCAGGGATTCCAGTGCAGGAAGTTTCGGTACAGCGCGAGGCCTTGCTCGGCGCTCTTCTCGGGGTGGAACTGGGTGGCGAAAATATTATCCCGGCCCACCGCGCAGGTAAAGCGTCCGCCGTAATCCGTCTCGCCGACGCTGTGCCGCAGCTCGGCGGGGCGCGCGTGGAAGCTGTGCACGAAGTAGAACCACGCGCCGTCGGGCACGCCGGCCCACACCGGGTGCGGACGCGACTGCAGCACCTGGTTCCAGCCCATCTGCGGCACCTTGTAGCGGCTGCCGTCGGGCTGCAGGCGCCCTTCGAGGCGGAAGCGCAGCACCTCGCCGGGGATCAGGGCCAAGCCGTCGGTCGGCCCTTCCTCGCTGCGCTCGAGCAGCATCTGCATGCCCACGCACACGCCCATCATCGGCTTGCGCGCGGCGGCGTCGAGCACGGCTTCGCGCAGGCCGGAGTCGCGCAGCTCGCGCATGCAGTCGGGCATCGCGCCCTGGCCGGGCAGCACGATGCGCTCGGCGGCGAACACTTGCTCGGGCCGGGAGGTGACGATCACCTCGAAACCGCTGCCGCCGGCCGCGTGCATCACCGCCTGCGACACCGAGCGCAGGTTGCCCATGCCGTAGTCGACGACGGCGACGGTCTTGCCCATCTCAGAGGCTGCCCTTGGTGGAGGGGATCACGCCCGCCGAGCGCGCATCGAGTGTCAGCGCCATGCGCAGCGCGCGGCCGAAGGCCTTGAACACCGTCTCGGCCTGGTGGTGGGCGTTGTCGCCCTTCAGGTTGTCGATGTGCAGCGTCACCAGCGCGTGGTTGGCGAAGCCCTGGAAGAACTCGTAGGTGAGCTGGGTGTCGAAGCCGCCCACCATGCCGGCCTTGAAGGGCACGTCCATGTGCAGCCCGGGGCGGCCGGAGAAATCGACCACCACGCGCGACAGCGCCTCGTCCAGCGGCACGTAGGCGTGGCCGTAGCGCGTCAGGCCCTTCTTGTCGCCCACCGCCTGCGCCACCGCCATGCCCAGCGTGATGCCCACGTCCTCCACGGTGTGGTGGCCGTCGATGTGCAGGTCGCCCTTGGCGGTGATGTCGAGGTCGATCAACCCGTGGCGGGCGATCTGGTCGAGCATGTGGTCGAAGAAGCCGATGCCGGTGGCGAGCTTCGCCTCGCCCGTGCCATCGAGGTCGAGCGCGACGCGGATCTGCGTCTCCTTGGTGTTGCGGGTGACGTCGGCGGTTCTCTGGCTCATCACAGGCTCGCTTTCAGCGCGTCGATCATCAGGGTGTTCTCTTCCGGCGTGCCCACCGTCAGGCGCAGGCAGTTGGCCAGCAGCGGGTGCAGGCCGGCGATGTTCTTGACCAGCACGCCGCGTGCCTTCATGCCCTCGAAGGCGCGCTTCGAATCCGGCACGCGCACCAGGATCATGTTCGCTTCGCTCGGGAACGGCTTCACGCCGGGCATCGCGGCCAGCGCCTTCTGCAAGCGTGCGCGCTCCTCGCAAAGAATGGCCGCCTGGCGCGCGAACTCGCCGGCGTGTGCTATCGCGAACAGCGTCGCCTCGGCGTTGAGCACGCCGATGTTGTAGGGCGGGCGCACCTTGTCGACCTCGGCGACCAGCGCCGCCGCGCCGGCCATGTAGCCCAGGCGCACGCCGGCCAGGCCGAACTTCGACAGCGTGCGCAGCACCAGCACGTGCTCGTGCCGGCCCATGCGCTGCATCCACGTCCTGGACGCAAACGGCTGGTAGGCCTCGTCGAACACCACCAGGCCGTTCTGCCGGCCCACGGCGGCGACGATGCGCTCGATCACCGCGTCGTCGAACAGGTTCGCGGTCGGGTTGTTCGGATAGGCGATGTAGGTGATGGCCGGGCGATGCCCTTCGATCGCCGCGAGCATGGCGGCTTCGTCCAGCTCGAACTCGGCCGTCAGCGGCACGCCGACGAAGTTCAGGCCCTGCAGCTTCGCCGACATCTCGTACATCACGAAGCCGGGCAGCGGCGCGAGGATGGTCGCGCCGGGCACGTCGCAGGCCAGCGCGAGCAGGCCGATCAGCTCGTCCGAGCCGTTGCCCAGCATCAGTTGGCAGCCGGGCGGCGGCTTGACGTGGTCGGTCAGGGCCGCGATCACGTCGGCCACGCACTGCGTCGGGTAGCGGTTGATCGCGACGCGGCCGAGCCGCTCGCCGAGTTCGCGTTGCAGCGGCTCGGGCAGGCGAAACGGGTTTTCCATCGCGTCGAGCTTGACCAGCCCGGCGCTGGGCTGGATCGCGTAGGCATGCATCGACTGCACGTCCTGGCGGATCACGCGACGCATGCGTTCTTCGAGGTTCATCACTTCCGGTCCTTCAATCGCATCTCGGCCGCGCGCGCGTGCGCCTGCAAGCCCTCGCCGTAGGCCAGCTCGGCGGCGATGGGCCCCAGCACCTGCGCGCCGCCCTCGCTCACTTCGATCAGGCTGCTGCGCTTCTGGAAGTCGTAAACACCCAGCGGCGAGCTGAAGCGCGCGGTGCCCGAGGTCGGCAGCACGTGGTTCGGGCCGGCGCAGTAGTCGCCCAGGCTCTCGCTGGTGAAGGCGCCGAGGAAGATCGCGCCGGCGTGCCGGAGCAGCGGCTCCCAGCGCGCCGGCTCGCGGCTGGAGACTTCCAGGTGCTCGGGCGCGATGCGGTTGCTGATCGCGCAGGCCTCGTCCATCGAGCGCGTGTGGATCAGCGCGCCGCGGCCTTCCAGCGAGGCGCGGATCACCTCGCGGCGCGGCATCTGCGGCAGCAGGCGGTCGATCGCGGCTTTCACTTCGGCGATGTAGTTCGCATCCGGGCACAGCAGGATGCTCTGCGCCAGCTCGTCGTGCTCGGCCTGGCTGAACAAATCCATCGCCACCCAGTCGGGCGGCGTGCTGCCGTCGGCCAGCACCAGGATCTCGCTCGGCCCGGCGATCATGTCGATGCCGACCTTGCCGAACACGCGCCGCTTGGCGCTGGCCACGTAGGCGTTGCCCGGGCCGGTGATCTTGTCGACGGCGGGGATGGTCGCCGTACCGTGGGCCAGCGCGCCGACCGCCTGCGCGCCGCCGATCGTGAAGGCGCGGCTGACGCCGGCCACGGCGGCGGCGGCCAGCACCAGCGGGTTGCGCTCGCCTTTCGGTGTCGGCACCACCATGATGATCTCACCGACGCCGGCCACCTGCGCCGGCAGCGCGTTCATCAGCACGCTGGACGGATAGGCCGCCTTGCCGCCGGGCACGTAGATGCCCACGCGGTCCAGCGGCGTGACCTTCTGGCCCAGCAGCGTGCCGTCGGCGTCGCGGTAGCTCCAGCTCCGGCCGCAGGCCTCGAGCTGGCGCTGGTGGTAGCTGCGCACACGCTGCGCGGCGGCCTGCAAGGCGTGGCGCTGCGCCGGCGTGATCTGTTCCAGCGCGGCATGCAGCTCGGCCTGCGTGATCTCCAGCTCGGCCATCGAGCCGGCGGCGAGGTCGTCGAAGCGCTGCGTGTATTCGAGCACCGCCGCGTCGCCACGCTTTTCCACGTCGGCGAGGATGGCGGCCACGCGCTCTTCGATCGCCGCATCGGTCTCGGCCGACCAGTGCAGCACACGCGCGAATTCGGCCTCGAAATCGGCGCTCGCGGTGGCGAGCCGGCGGATCGCGACCGCGCTCATGCCGATGCCCCCACCGCGCGCTCGAAAGCGTTGATGATGCCGCGGATCGCCTCGCGCTTGAGCTTGAGCGCCGCCTGGTTGACCACCAGCCGCGACGAGATCTGCATGATCTGCTCCACCTCGACCAGCTTGTTCGCCTTCAGCGTGCTGCCGGTGGAGACCAGGTCGACGATCGCGTCGGCCAGCCCGGTCAGCGGCGCCAGCTCCATCGAGCCGTAGAGCTTGATCAGGTCGACGTGCACGCCCTTGTCGGCGAAGTGGTCGCGCGCGATCCGCGTGTACTTGGTCGCCACGCGGATGCGCGAACCCTGCTTGACCGCGCCGGCGTAGTCGAAGTCGGTGCGCACCGCGACGCTCATGCGGCAGCGGGCGATCTTCAGGTCGAGCGGCTGGTACAGGCCCTGGCCGCCGTGTTCGAGCAGCGTGTCGCGCCCGACCACGCCGAGGTCGGCGCCGCCGTGCTGCACGTAGGTGGGCACGTCGGTGGCGCGCACCAGCACGATGCGCACCTCGGGGCGGCTGGTGCCGATGATGAGCTTGCGGCTCTTCTCCGGGTCTTCGGCCACTTCGATGCCGGCCGCCTTCAGCAGCGGCAGGGTCTCGTCGAAGATGCGGCCTTTCGAGAGGGCGAGGGTGATGCTGGTCATGGCAGCGCCCGCACGGCCGCCCGAAGGGCGCTGCGCGCCCCCTCGGGGGGTCGCGAACGAAGTGAGCTAGGGGGCTTCATTTGACTCTCTCGATGTCGGCGCCGATGCCGCGCAGTTTGGCTTCCATGCGGTCGTAGCCGCGGTCGAGGTGGTAGATGCGGTCCACCACCGTCTCGCCGCTGGCCACCAGGCCGGCGATCACCAGGCTGGCCGAGGCGCGCAGGTCGGTGGCCATCACGGTCGCGCCGGACAGCGTCTCCACGCCCTGCACCACCGCGGTGTGGCCGTCGACGACGATGTGCGCGCCCAGGCGCACCAGCTCGTTGACGTGCATGAAGCGGTTCTCGAAGATCGTCTCGGTGACGGTGCTGGCGCCGTCGGCGATGCAGTTCAGCGCCATGAACTGCGCCTGCATGTCGGTCGGGAAGGCCGGGTACTCGCTGGTGCGGAAGCCGACCGCCTTCGGCCGGCCGCTGCGCTGCACGCGGATCCAGCCCTCGCCGGCTTCCACCGTCACGCCGGCCTCGCGCAGCTTGTCGATCACCGCGTCGAGGTGATCGGCGCGCGCGCCGCGCAGCACCACGTCGCCGCCGGCCGCCGCCACCGCGCACAGGAAGGTGCCGGCCTCGATGCGGTCGGGCACGATGCGGTGCGTGGCGCCGTGCAGCTTGTCGACGCCTTGAATGCGGATGCGGCTGCTGCCGTGGCCTTCGATCTTCGCGCCCATCGCGATCAGCAACTCGGCGAGGTCGGGGATCTCGGGCTCCTGCGCGGCGTTCTCCAGCACCGTCTCGCCCTCGGCCAGCGTGGCGGCCATCAGCAGGTTCTCGGTGCCGGTGACGGTCACCATGTCGGTGCTGATGCGCGCGCCCTTGAGCCGCTTCGCCCGGGCCAGGATGTAGCCGTGCTCGACGCGGATGTCCGCGCCCATGGCCTGCAGGCCCTTGATGTGCTGGTCGACCGGCCGCGAGCCGATCGCGCAGCCGCCGGGCAGCGACACCGTCGCCTCACCGAAGCGCGCCAGCAGCGGCCCGAGCACGAGGATGGACGCGCGCATGGTCTTCACGAGGTCGTAGGGCGCCTCGGGCGAGCTGACCGCGCTGGCGTCGAGCGCGACGAGGTCGGGCTGCGCCTCGGAACGCTGCGCCTTCGCGCCCATGTTGCGCAGCAGCTCGAGCGTGGTGCTCACGTCACGCAGGCTGGGCACGTTGGCGAGCGTCACCGGCTCGGCCGTCAGCAGCGTGGCGCACAGCTCGGGCAGCGCGGCGTTCTTGGCGCCCGAGATGGCGACCTCGCCTGCCAGCCGGCGGCCGCCGCGGATGAGGAGTTTGTCCATGGTGTCGAGTGGCTGGCGCCGCACGACCCACCCGGCTCCCGAGACCCGCGCTGGGCGCAGGCCCGAGCGCCGCAGCAGGCACTGCGGCGGGGTTCAGTGGTGGTGGGTGGTGGCCGAGGCGGCTTGCGAAGCCCACTCGGCGGGGGTCAGCGTCTTCATCGACAGGGCGTGGATCTGCTCGCGCATTCTATCGCCCAGGGCCTGGAAGACCCGCTGGTGGCGCTTGACGCGGCTGGCGCCCTCGAACTCGGCCGAGACGATGGTGGCGAAGAAGTGCCGCCCGTCGCCTTCGACCTCGAGATGCTCGCAGGCCAGCCCCTGCGCGATGAAGCGCTGCACGTCGGCGGGGGTGGGTTCGGCCATGGGCGGGATTCTAGTCCGGCGCCGGGCCGCCCCAAGCCGGACGGCGCCCCTTGGGGGCAGGAGCGAAGCGACTGGGGGGCCTCGTCAGTGGCGCAGCTTGTAGCCGGTGCGCAGCAGGTGCAGCGCCAGCGCGGCGACGCCGACGAAGCTGGTGCCGACGATGGCCAGGCTGGTCCACGGCGACACGTCGCTGACCCCGAAGAAGCCGCGCCGGAAGCCGTCGATCATGTAGAAGAACGGGTTCAGGTGGCTCACCGCCTGCCAGAAGCCGGGCAGCGAGTGCACCGAATAGAACACGCCGGAGAGGAAGGTCATCGGCATGATGATGAAGTTCTGGAAACCGGCCATCTGGTCGAACTTCTCCGCCCACAGCCCGGCGATCAGGCCCAGCGTGCCGAGCATGGCCGCGCCGAGCACCGCGAACACCACGATCCACGCCGGCTCGGCGGCGTGCAGCGGCGCGAACCACACGGTGACCAGCAGCACGCCGGCGCCCACCGCCAGCGCGCGCACCATCGAGGCGCCGACGTAGGCCGCGAACCAGGCCCAGTGCGACAGCGGCGTCACCAGCAGGAACACGAGGTTGCCGGTGATCTTGCTCTGGATCAGCGAGCTGCTGCTGTTGGCGAAGGCGTTCTGCAGCACGCTCATCATCACCAGCCCGGGGATCAGGAAGCTGGTGTAGCCGATGCGGTCGTAGACCTTGACGTGGTCTTCCAGCACGTGGCCGAAGATCAGCAGGTACAGCACCGCGGTGAGCACCGGCGCGGCGATGGTCTGGAAAGAAACCTTCCAGAAGCGCAGCACCTCCTTGTAGAGCAGCGTGCGGGCGCCCGACAGCGCGTTGCTCATGCCGGCACCCTCGCCGGCTCGCCCTGCATGATCTCCAGGAACACGTCCTCCAGGTCGGCGCGGCCGATCTCCAGGTCTTCCGGCCGGCAGCCGGCGGCGCGCAGCGTGGCGAGGATGGTCTCCACCTCGGCCGCGTCGTGCGCCTTGACCTGCACGATGCGCCCGGTGACACGCGAGCGCGCCGCCAGCGAGGCCGGCAGCGCCTGGTCCGTCTTGAAGCGCAGCATGGTGCTGGCGGTGCCGGCCAGCAGCGCCGAGGTGCGGTCCAGCGCCACGATGCGCCCCTGCTTCAGCATCGCGATGCGCTGGCACAGCGCCTCGGCTTCCTCGAGGTAGTGGGTGGTCAGCAGCACGGTGTGGCCGTCGCGGTTCAGCCGCGCGACGAACTGCCACAGCGTCTGGCGCAGCTCGACGTCGACGCCGGCGGTCGGCTCGTCGAGCACGATCACCGGCGGGCGGTGCACCAGCGCCTGCGCCACCAGCACGCGGCGCTTCATGCCGCCGCTGAGCTGGCGCATGTTGGCGTCGGCCTTGTCGGCCAGGCCGAGGTTTTCGAGCAGCTCGTCGATCCACGCGGCGTTGTTCTTCACGCCGAAGTAGCCGCTCTGGATGCGCAGCGCCTCGCGCACGCTGAAGAAGGGGTCGAACACCAGCTCCTGCGGCACGATGCCGAGGCTGCGGCGCGCGGCGGCGTAGTCGGCCACCACGTCGTGGCCCATCACCGCCACGCGCCCGGCGCTGGCGCGCGCCAGGCCGGCGAGGATGCTGATCAGCGTGGTCTTGCCTGCGCCGTTCGGCCCGAGCAGGCCGAAGAACTCGCCCGGCTGGATGTCGAAACCGACATCGCTCAAGGCGCGCAACTCGCCGTGCGCGCCGCGGTAGGTCTTGGAGACGTTCTGGAAGGAGACGGCGGCGGGCATCGGCGCGCGATTGTAGGCAGACGCTCGCCGGCGTGCAGGCGGCGCCCGCGATTAGGGCCGACGCTCGTGCGGGCGACGCGGCTTCGGTGCTAGATTCCCCCGGCATCCCACAAGAGCCGCCCATGGCCAGCAGCCCCAAGAAACCGCGCCGCACGGCCGAACGCATCCTGGAGGTCACCCTCGAGCTGTTCAACCGCTTCGGCGAGCCGAACGTCTCGACCACGCTGATCTCCGCCGAGCTGAACATCAGCCCCGGCAACCTGTACTACCACTACCCGGCCAAGGACGAGCTGATCAACAGCCTGTTCGACCGCTACGAGCGCGCGCTGCGCGAGCTGCTGCAGGCCTCCGACCAGGTCAACAACGTCGAGGACGCCTGGCTGCTGTTCCACATGCTGTTCGAGCTGATCTGGCAGTACCGCTTCCTGTACCGCGACCTGAACGACCTGCTGTCGAAGAACCGCCGGCTGGAGACGCACTTCCAGTTCGTGCTGCGCGACAAGAACCAGGCGATCCAGAACGTGATGGCCGGGCTGACGCGCGGCGGCGCGATGAGCATCGCCACGCGCGACATGGCGCCGGTGGCCACCTCGATGGCCGTGCTGCTGACCTACTGGCTGAGCTACGAGTACGTGCGCGACCCGCGCCGCGCGCTGGAGCCCGAAAGCGCCGGCGCGGCGCTGCTGCGCGGCGCCTTCCACGTGCTCGGCCTGCTGATGCCCTACCTCGAAGCCTCGCAGCGCGACCACCTGCACGCGCTCGCCGGTTCCTACGAAAAACGCTGATTCAACGAAGGAGACAGACATCATGGCCAAGTGGACCGCCTTTCCGCACGACAACTCGGCGTACGTCTACGACGCCGCGGCGCTGAAGAAGAAGTGGGCGCGGCTGCACGCCGGCGACGCCGAACCGCTACCGAAGGACGACAAGGTGCTGGCCGCCTGGGCGCTGTTCCACGCCGGCGAGTTCCAGAAGGCCCACGAGGCCGGGCTGAAGGCCGGCGCGGCCGGCGTCACGGTGGCCAACAAGGCCCAGGCGATCTACGCCAACTACCTGGAAAAGAGCGAGAAGACCAAGCTGGCGATGTTCATGGAAGTCGCCCAGCGCGCCGAGGCGCAGCAGGCCGAGGATCCGAAGAACGCGAACGCCTGGTACTGGCAGGCCTACGCGCTGGGCCGCTACAGCCAGGGCATCAGCGTCGCCAAGGCGCTGGCGCAGGGCCTGGGCAGCAAGGTCAAGGCGGCGCTGGAGACGGCCATCAAGCTGCAGCCGCGCCACGCCGACGCGCACATCGCGCTGGGCGCCTTCCACGCCGAGGTGATCGACAAGGTCGGCGCGCTGCTCGGCCGCACCCAGGGCGCCAGCAAGGACCAGGGCCTGCTGATGTACAAGACCGCGCTCAAGCTCAACCCGGCCTCGGCGATCGCGATGGTGGAGTACGCCAACGGCCTGGTGATGCTCGAAGGCGACAAGAAGATGAAGGAGGCCGAGAAGCTCTACGCCGACGCGGCCGCCTGCGAGGCCGCCGACGCGATGGAGCGGCTCGACGTCGAGATGGCGAAGGCCGAGCTGGAGGACTGAGCGCCCGGCGCGCGCCCGCTGGATAGAATTTCCGGGTTCTTCCGCCGGGAGCACGCCAGCCCATGTCGAACCCCACCGCTTCGCCGCTGCCGCGCACGCTGGCCCTGGTCGACGACGACGCCGAGTACCGCGACTACCTGGCCGCGCACCTGCGCGGCCTCGACATCGAGGTGCAGCCCTTCGCCGACAGCAACGAGCTGCTGGCCCACGCCTCGCCGTTCTCGTTCAACTTCTACATCCTCGACCTGATGCTGCCCGGCGTGGACGGCGTCGAGCTGATCCGCATCCTGCGCCGGCGCACGCAGGCCGGGCTGCTGGTGGTGTCGGGGCGACTCGCGCCGGACGTGTTCTCGTCGGTGGTCGACGCCGGCGCCGACATGCACCTGGCCAAGCCGGTGAGCTTCGACCAGGTGGTGGTGGCGGTGCGCGCGGTGCACCGCCGCGTCACCTCGTACAGCAGCTCGGGCGAGTGGCTGCTCGACCGCCCGGCCGGCCAGTTGATCGCGCCGGACGGCGTGCGCATCGACCTGTCCGACCTCGATCTCGCCGTGATGCAGCGTTTCGTGCAGGCCGAGGGCCAGCCGGTGACGCGCGAAGCGCTGTGCCAGCACCTCGGCCGCCCGGTCGGCGACGAGCCCGACAACACGCTCAGCGCGATCATCTACCGGCTGCGCCGGCGCATCGAACGCGCCACCGCCAGCCCGGTGCCCCTGCAGGCGCTGTCGCGCGTGGGCTACGTGTTCCGCGGGCCGCTGCGCGGCGCGTAGTCAGCGCCCCTGCGGCAGCCAGAGGCGGAACACCGCGCCATGCGGCGCCTGCGGCCGCAGCGGCCGCACGTCGACGCTGCCGCCGTGCAGCTCCATCACGCGGCGCACCACATGCAGCCCGATGCCGTGGCCGGGCAGGCCGTGCGCGCCGCGCGCGCCGCGCTCGAACAGGCGCGGCATCAGCTCGGCGGCGATGCCCGGGCCCTCGTCGGCCACCTCGAACACCAGCGCCAGCGGCTCGTCGCTGTCGACCACGCGCAGCAGCACCGGCGCATCGGGCGCCGAGTAGGCCAGCGCGTTGCCGAGCACGTTGCGCAGCGCCAGGCGCATCAGCGCGATGTCCATGCTGGCGGTGCGCGTCGGCGAAACGCGCTCGACGCGCACGCGCGAGCGCCGCGAGGCATCGAGGTCGCCCAGGCTCAGCTCGATCAGCGCGCCGACGTCGGCGTCGCGCGGGTCCAGCGGCCGCGCGCTGGCCAGCAGCGCGCTGGCCGCCAGCGTGTTGTCCAGGCTGCCGACGATCTGCCGGATCACCGCCTGCGCGCGCGCGATGCGCTCGGCCGCGCCGCCTTCCGCCGGCAGCGCCGACAGCGCGCTCTGCAACGCCGCCGAGGCGTTGTTCAGCGGCTGGCGCACCTCGTGCGCCAGCAGGCGCAGGAACTCCTCGCGCTGCTCGAGCAGCTCGCGCAGCGAGCGCGCCTGCGCCTCCGCGCCGGCGCGCAGGCCCTGCTCGCGCGCCAGCGCGGCGCGCCACTGCCCGGTGCGCTCGGCCACCAGCGTCTCGAGGTGGTCGCGATAGCGCTTCAGCTCGCGCGCCTGCGCACGCCGCTCGGTGACGTCGCGCGAGGAGCAGAACAGCAGCTCCTCGCCCTCGATGCGCACGCCCAGGCAGACCACCTCGACGTCGAACACGCTGCCATCCTTGCGGCGGTGCCGGCCGCCGAAGCGCACCGCCGTGCCGACCTCGAAGCTGCGCATGCGGCGCGCCATCTCGTCGGGCTCCATGTCGGCCACCCACAGGCTCATGTGGCGCCCGGCCAGCTCGTCGCGCGTGTAGCCCGTCATCGCGGCGAACGAATCGCTCATCTCGACGAGGCGGCCCTCGCGGTCGAGCACGTGCATGCCGTCGCCGGCGGCGCGCAGCAGCGCGCGGTGCCGCTCGCCCTCGCGGATCAGCGAGCGCGCGCTGCGCGCCTCGCCGGCCCAGGCCCGGTGCAGCAGCAGCGAGGAGGCCGCCAGCACCAGCAGCGCGAGCGCCGCCAGCAGCGCCACCTGGCGCGTCTGCGCGCGCCAGGGGCCGAGGAAGTCGTCGGTGGCCAGGCCCGCCAGCACGATCATCGGCGTGGCGCCGACGCGCCGGTAGGCGTTGATGCGCTCGACACCGTCGATCGCGGTGCGCGCGATGAAGGTGCCGGCGTCGGGCTGTTCGGCCAGCGCGCGCTGCAGTTCGGCCGAGACGCTGCGCGAGCCCACCGGCGGCGCCTCCGGCGCGCCGGCCGCGCTGCGCCGCGCCACCAGCGCGAGATCGCCGCCGCGCACGGTGATCGCGCCGGCGCGGCCCAGGTCGACGCCGTCGAGCAGCGGCGCGAAGCGCGCCACGTCGACGTTGGCCCAAATCATGCCGGCGAAGCCGCCGCGCGCGTCGCGCAGCGGCCGCGCCACCGCCACCACCCAGTGCTGCCCGATGCGCGTTTGCATCGGGCCGGACACCAGCGACCCGGGCGCGCCGCCGTCGCGCGCCAGCGCGAAGTCCTCGCGGTCGGCCACGCTGGTGCGCGGCGCCTCGGCGACGCCGCGGCCGTGGCGCACCGTGCCCTGGGCGTCGGCGATGCGGATGCTCTGGAGCTGCGGCAGTAGCTCGAGCTGCCGCGCCAGTTGCGCCTCGATGCGCGCCGCGTCGGGCGCGCCGGCGGCGGCCTCGGCCTCGAAACCCAGCGCGGCGTTGCGCAGGCCGATGTCGACGCGGTCCAGCTCGGTGCCCAGGCCCTGCGCCAGCGCGGCGGCGATGTTCTCGGTGGCGATACGCGCGCGCTCCATCGCCGCGTCGCGGCTGCCGTGCTGCGACAGCCCGACCAGCGCCGCCACCAGCGCCAGCACCAGCAGGTTGAACCACAGCAGGCGCCGGTCGAGGCCGGCGCGCGCGCTCGTCAGCTCCAAGGCAGCATCAGCGTGAGCAGCAGCAGCTTCTCGAACTCGGGCTCGAAGCGGTCGATGATCTTCTGCGGCTGCGGACACAGCAGGCCGTCGGTGATCAGGCCGAACTGCACGCCGCCGGCGTAGGTGAGGATGGACACGCCGACGCCGATGTCGCCCGAGGCCGGCACCCAGAACATCTGCTGGCGGATCGTCGAGCCGCACAACTGCAGCGGCTTGGCCGGGCCGGGCACGTTGGTCATCACCGCGGTGGACTTGCGCGCGAACACGCCCAGCAGCGCGTCCTGCGCCGGCTTGATCAGCAGGCCCGCCACCGCCAGCACCGCGAAGGCCAGCAACGGCTGGTAGCTGCCCTTCAGCGCGGCCATGCGCCGGCGCACGGCGTAGACGCGCTCGATCGGGTTCTCGATGCCGATCGGCAGCACCAGCGGCGCGAGGCCGAAGCGGTTGCCGAGCTTCCAGGCTTCTTCCAGCGGGCGCAGGTTGACCGGCACCATCGCGCGGATGTCCTTGCCGGCCGGGTCTTCGCCGCTGTCGCGCAGGTAGGCGCCGATCGCGCCGGCCACGCAGGCGAGCAGCACGTCGTTGATCGAGCAGCCCAGGCCCTTGCCGATGGTCTTGACGCGGTCGAGCGGCATCGGCTCGCTCCACGCCACGACCTTCCTGCCGACCGGCTTGCCCTTCAGCGCGGTGGGCGAGTCGTCGGGCATCAGCAGCAGCGCCGCGGCGTCGTTGACCGCCTGGTAGCCGACGCGCGCCGCGTCCAGCGAGCCCAGCAGCGGCTGCTGCGGGTGCGCCAGCATCTCCATCGACTTGGCGATGCCGCTGCCGTACATGCCGATCGCCTTGACGGTCAGGTCGGTCAGCGGCTTGAGCACGGCGTCGGAGAGCCAGTCGTCCTCGTGCGCCTCGTCGGGCTTCTCGCGCGCGCGGCGCTGCGGCGGCGCGCTGCCGCCGTCGGTGATCGACATCACCACCGAGATCAGCGCGATGCCGTCGGCGATGCAGTGGTGCAGCCGCGCGATCATCGCGCTGCCGCCCTCGTAGTGCTCGACCAGGTGGTACTGCCACAGCGGGCGGCGCGGGTCGAGCGGCTGCGTGGCCAGCTCGCCGACGCGCTCCTGCAGCGCGTCGCGCATCGACTGCCCGGGGCGCGGCTCCAGCACCTCGCGCACGACGTGGTGCTCGATGTCGAAATGCTCGTCCTCGACCCAGTTGGCGCCTATCGCGTCCTGCACCACGCGCTGGCGGAAGCGGTCGTACTTGAGCAGCTTGTCCTCGATGCGGCGGCACAGGTCGGCGTGCGTGATGCCCGGCTGCAGCATCCAGACGCCGACGATCAGCATCAGGTTGACGTCGTTGTCCATGCGCAGCCACGCGGTGTCAACGCGCGACATGCGCTCGACGGCTAGCGGCATCGGGGCCTCCTGTGGGAATGTCGTTCGAATCGGGCCGCCAAGATGCTGGGTAACATCGCTAGCGTCAATGCCGATTTTCACCCACAGGAGACGCTCTCATGGCCGACCTCAAGAAGACGTTCGAGCAGGCGGTGGCCGACTCGAAGAACCTGCCCGAGAAACCCGACAACGCCACGCTCTTGAAGATCTACTCGCTCTACAAGCAGGCCACCGCCGGCGACGTGGACAGCAAGCGCCCCGGCTTCACCGACATGGTCGGCCGCGCCAAGTGGGACGCCTGGAACGAGCTGAAGGGCAAGGGCGCGGACGAGGCGATGCAGGAGTACATCGACCTGATCGAGTCGCTCAAGGACTGACGCGCGGGCTGGCAAGAGACCGTCCGGGGCGCCCGCGCCGCGAGCGCCCCGGACGGTCCTTTGCCGCACCCCACCGCTACTTCTTCTTCCCCACCGCCTTCTTCGCCGCCGGCTTGCTCTTGGTCGCCAGCAGCCCATCGAGTTCCTTCTCGATCTCGCCCTCGATGGTCTTGCTGAAGGCGCCGAGCAGGAAGCCGAGCTTGGCGTCGAGGTCGAAGTGGTCGGCCGCCACGACCAGGCGGCCGTTCACGCCGGCGCGCGTGAACTGCACGGTGTCGCTGGTCTTGCCCTCCAGCACCGTGCACTCCATGTCGAACTTCTTGCGCACCTTGGCGGCCCAGGCCTGGGCGACCTCGCGCGCCTTCTTCAGGCCGAGGGCGTGCGTGCGGTGGATGCGGATGTCGGGCATGGGTCAATCTCCTTTTGCGGAAAGCGCGGCGCGGCGTTCGGGCTTGGGCAGCGCGGCCAGGCGTTTCACCTCGGCGTAGAAACGATCGAAGTCCCGGCCGCCGCGCTCGAACAGGCGCTCGAAATCGGGCACCAGCGCGTTGTACGCCGCCAGCACGCCGAAGGATGCATTGTTGGCGCGCGCGAACCAGCCGTCGTAGCCGGCGAAGCCGCCCCAGCGCTCGCGCTTGAGCGTTTCGTACTCGGCGCGCAGCCGGGCCGTCAGCTCGGCCTTGCGCGCGCGCTTGTCGTCGTCGCTCGCGCCGGAGCGGTACAGCGCGTCGAAGCGCGCGCGCCAGCCCATCGTGAAGGCGCGGAAGTCCTGCCGGCGCGCGTCGAGCGCGGCGTACTCGGCGCGCGCCGCCTCGGAGGCCTGCGTGCGCAGCCAGCGCTGGCTGCCGATGCGCTCCACCGCCGTCGCGAAGGACTCGTTGAATTCGGTGTCGTCGGCGGCGTAGGCCACCTGGTGCGACAGCTCGTGGAAGATCAGCCGCGCCAGCTCGCCTTCCGGCCAGCGGATGAAGGTGCTCAGCAGCGGGTCGGCCATCCAGTCGCCGGGCAGGCGGCCGAGCGTGGAGTAGGCCGGCACGCCGTAGACGCTGACCTCGTAGCGCTGCTCGCGCAGCAGCGCGGCGTGGCGTTCGGCCGCGTCGCGCTCGAAGTAGCCGCGGTAGCCGGCGCAGCCCATGATGGGGTAGCACCAGGTCTTCAGTTGCAGGCTCAGCTCGGGCGCGGCCACCACGTTCCACACCGCCGCGCCGCGCTTCAGGTCGGCGTAGCGCCGGTAGCTGGCGTTGTCGGGCAGCTTCAGCTCGGCGATGGCGAAGTCGCGCATGCGCTGGCTGAGCGCGAGGCGCTCGCGCAGCGCGGCGTCGGTCGCCGCGTCGCCGAGCAGCTCGGGCACCGCTCGCGCGGCGCGCAGCATCGAGAGGTGGCCGTCGATGGCCTGCGCGTAGTAGCCGATCGAGCTGCAGCCGGTGCCCAGGCACAGCACGCCCGCCGCCAGCACGCCCACCCCGATCAGGCCCAGCCCCGCCATCCGCAGCAACCGCCGGTTCACGTCGCGGCGGTGGCGGGCGCCACCTCGACCAGGCAGTCGTAGAACGACGGCGCCCGGCCGATGTCGGTGAGCCGCTGGTGCGTCAGCTCGTTGACGTTGCGGCCTTCCAGCCCGAGCTTGCGCCACCAGATGCCCAGCGCGTTGACGACGCCCGGCCGCGCGCGCGTCGACAGCCGCGCCTTGCACAGGTAGCTGCCGCGATCGTTGAACAGGCGCACCGTGGCGCCGTCGACGATGCCGCGCGGCAGCGCGTCGGCCTCGTGGATCTCGACCAGCGGCTCGCCCTCGATGTCGCGCAGGCTGGCCACGTTGACGAAGCTGGAGTTGAGGAAGTTGCGCGCCGGCGGCGAGATCATCGCCAGCGGGTAGCGCCGCGCCAGCCCGGGCGCGGACAGCGCCGACTCGTGGTTCGGCACGAAGTCGGGCACGCCCAGGCCGGGCGCGTCGATCACGCACTTGCCCGAGGGCGTGGCGAAGCCGCCGTCGGCGAAGGGCGCGTCGGGCAGCGGCAGCTTGAGCCAGCCGTCACGGCGCAGCGCCTCGAAGTCGATCTCGCGCAGCGCGGCGCGCGCCAGCGTCTCGTCGTCGTCGCGGAAGCAGGCTTCGTCGAAACCCATCGCCGCGGCCAGCTCGCGGAAGATCTGCGTGTTGGGCTTGGCCTGGCCGAGCGGCGGGATCGCCGGCTCGTTGAACATCACGTAGGTGTGGCCGTAGCTGGCGTGCACGTCGAGGTGCTCGAGCTGCGTGGTGGCCGGCAGCACGTAGTCGGCGTGGTCGGCGGTGTCGGTCATGAACTGCTCGAGCACCACGGTGAACAGGTCTTCGCGCGCGAAACCCTGCACCACCTTGGGCGACTCCGGCGCCACCGCCACCGGGTTGCTGTTGTAGACCACCAGCGCCTCGATCTTCGGCCCGAACCCGGGCGAGGCCTCGCGCAGCAGGTCGTCGCCGATGGTCACCATGTTGACGGTGCGCGGCCGGCGCGCGCCGAGAAGCTCGGGCCGCTGCAGCGCCACGTCGTCGCGGAAGCGCTTGAACCAGCTCGAGGCCGACAGCAGCATGCCGCCGGCCGGATGCCGCCACGCGCCCACCAGGCAGGGCAGGATCGCCACCAGCCGCACCGCGCTGCCGCCGCCGTGCACGCGCTGCATGCCGTAGTTCAGGCGGATCGCCGCCGGCTTGGTCGTGCCGTAGTCGCGCGCGAGCTGGCGCACTTCGTCGGGCGTGATGCCGCAGACCTCGGCGGTGCGCTCGGGCGTCCATGCCATCGCCCGCTCGCGCAGCGCCGGCCAGCCTTCGACGTGGCGCGCGATGTAGTCGTGGTCGAGCCAGTCGTTGAGCACCAGCTCGCGCATCAGCCCGAGCGCCAGCGCGCCGTCGGTGCCCGGCAGCAGCGCGATGTGCTGGTGGCACTTGTCGGCCGTCTCGGTCTTGCGCGGATCGATGCAGACCAGCTTCGCGCCCTTGCGCTTGGCCTGCTGCGCGAAGGTCCAGAAATGCAGGTTGGAGGCGATCGAGTTGCTGCCCCAGATCAGGATCAGTTGGCTGTCGGCGTAGTGCGCCAGGTGCATGCCGAGCTTGCCGCCGTAGGTGGCGGCCAGCGCCTCGCCGCCGGCGCTGGAGCAGATGGTGCGGTCGAGCAGCGAGGCGCCGAGGCGGTGGAAGAAGCGCGCCGCCATGCTCTCGCCCTGCAGCAGGCCCATGGTGCCGGCGTAGCTGTAGGGCACGATGGCCTGCGGGTCGCGCGCGGCGATCGCCTTCAGCCGCGCGGCGATGTCGGCCAGCGCCGCTGCCCAGCTCACCGGCTCGAAACGGCCGCTGCCCTTGGGGCCGACGCGCCTGAGCGGCCGCAGCACGCGCTCGGGGTGGTAGGTGCGCTCGGGGTAGCGCGACACCTTGGTGCACAGCGCGCCGTGCGTCGGCGGGTGCGCCGGGTCGCCCTGCACCTTGACCACGCGGCCCGCCTCGACCGTGACGAGCAGCGCGCAGGTGTCCGGGCAGTCGTGCGGGCAGGCGGCGCGGACGGTCGATCGGGGCGTGGCGGCAGGCATGCGCGAACTATTGCACAGCGCCCCGCGCCACGCGGATGCGGGGGCACCTTATCCTCGTTGCGCCTCGTGAGGAGCCCCCGTGATGAACCGTCGTGACGCGATCCGCCGCGTGGCCGCCGCCGGCGCCACGCTCGCCCTGCCCGCCCTGCCCGTCCGGGCGCAATCGTCGCGCATCGTGCTCGGCCAGTCGGCCGCGCTGAGCGGCCCGGCCGCGCAGCTCGGCATCCAGATGAACCGGGGCGCGAAGCTCTTCTTCGACCAGGTCAACCTCTCCGGCGGCATCAACGGCCACACCATCGAGCTGCGCGCGCTCGACGACGGCTACGAGCCCGACCGCTGCAAGGCCAACACCGAGAAGCTCATCAAGGACGAGGTGTTCGCGCTGATCGGCTACGTCGGCACGCCCACCTGCGTGGCCGCGCTGCCGCTGGTCAACGAGGCGAAGATCCCCTTCTTCGGCCCCTTCACCGGCGCCGAATCGCTGCGCGACCCGTTCAGCAAATCGGTGTTCCACCTGCGCGCGAGCTACTACGACGAGACCGCGCTGATCGTCAAGCAGCTCACCTCGCTGGGGCTGAAGAAGATCGCCGTGTTCTACCAGGACGACGCCTACGGCCTGGCCGGGCTCGCCGGCGTGACGCGCGCGCTCAAGCCGCTGGGCCTCGACCCGGCGGCGCTGGGCACGGTGCAGCGCAACACCGTGGACGTGGCCAAGGCGGTGGCCGAGATCGTGCCGAAGCGGCCCGACGCGGTGGTGCAGATCAGCGCCTACAAGTCCTGCGCCGCCTTCATCCGCGAGGCGCGCAAGGCCGGCTACGGCGGCACCTTCTTCAACGTCTCCTTCGTCGGCACGCAGGCGCTGGCCGACGAACTGGGCCGCGAGGGCCGCGGCATCATGGTCAGCCAGGTGGTGCCCTTCCCGTTCTCGACCACCACGGCGATCTCGCGCGAGTACCTCGACGCGGTGGCCAAGGCCGGCGGCGACACGCAGCCCAACTACTCCAGCATGGAGGGCTACCTCGCCGCCAAGGTGTTCACCGAGGGCCTGCGCCGCGCCGGCCGCAACCCGTCGCGCGAGGGGCTGGTGAGCGCGCTGGAATCGATCCAGAAGGCCGATTTCGGCGGCTTCCGCGTCGATTTCGGCCCGAGGGACCACGTGGCCTCGCACTTCGTCGAGGTATCGATGCTCACCGAGGACGGCAAGGTCCGGCGCTAAGATGCCCTCCGGTCCTGCGCCGGAGTGCATGATGAAGCTGATCGAATCCATCCTCGCCGACGCCGCGAGCATCGCGGCGCTGCGGCGCGACATCCACGCCCACCCGGAACTCTGCTTCGAGGAGGTGCGCACCGCCGACGTGATTGCGCGGCAGCTCACCGACTGGGGCATTCCCATCCACCGCGGCCTGGGCAAGACCGGCGTGGTGGCGATCCTGAAGAACGGCAGCAGCGAACGCGCCGTCGGCCTGCGCGCCGACATCGACGCGCTGCCGATGACCGAGCACAACCGCTTCGCGCACGCCAGCAGGCACCCCGGCAAGATGCACGCCTGCGGCCACGACGGCCACACCGCGATGCTGCTCGGCGCGGCCAAGCACCTGGCGAAGCACCGCCATTACGACGGCACGGTCTACCTGATCTTCCAGCCCGCCGAGGAAGGCGGCGGCGGCGCGCGCGAGATGATGCGCGACGGCCTGTTCGAGAAGTTCCCGATGGAAGCGGTGTTCGGCGCGCACAACTGGCCGGGCATGGCGGCCGGGCAGTTCGCGCTCAAGACCGGGCCGTGCTTCGCGTCGAGCAACGAGTTCCGCATCGTCGTGCGCGGCAAGGGTGCGCACGCCGCGCTGCCGCACAACGGCATCGACCCGGTGCCCATCGCCTGCCAGATGGTGCAGGCCTTCCAGACCATCATCACGCGCAACAAGCGGCCCATCGACGCCGGCGTGATCTCGGTGACGATGATCCACACCGGCGAGGCCACCAACGTGGTGCCCGAGTCCTGCGAGATCCAGGGCACGGTGCGCACCTTCACGATCGACGTGCTCGACCTGATCGAAGCGCGCATGAAGACGATCGCCGAGCACACCTGCGCCGCCTTCGGCGCGCAGTGCGAGTTCGAGTTCCACCGCAACTACCCGCCGACCATCAACCACGACGCCGAGACCGCCTTCGCGCGCGGCGTGCTGGCCGAACTGGTCGGCGCGGCGAACGTGCTGGAGTTCGAGCCGACCATGGGCGCCGAGGACTTCAGCTACTACCTGCTCGAAAAACCCGGCTGCTACTTCCTGATCGGCAACGGCGACGGCAGCCACCGCGACGGCGGCCACGGCCTGGGGCCCTGCAACCTGCACAACCCGAGCTACGACTTCAACGACGAGCTGATCCCGCTGGGCGCGACGATGTGGGTGCGCATGGCCGAGGCCTGGCTGGCCCGGCCACGGGGCCGGTGAACGCCGCCGCGCACTTCTCGCACGGCTACGCGCAGGCGCGTGCGCGCTTCCTCGCGGCGGCGGAAAGCGCCGGGCTCGACGTCGAAAGCCACGTGCACCCGCTGCTCGGCCGCGACGGCGAGACGCTGGCGATGGACGTGGCGCGCGAAGGCGCCAAGGACGCGGGCGCGCTGCTGATCGTCAGCAGCGGCTGCCACGGCATCGAGGGCTTCTGCGGCTCGGGCGTGCAGCATGCGCTGCTCGGCGATGCGTCGTGGCACGCGCTGCTGCGCGACAGCGGCGTCGCGGTGCTGTACGTCCACGCGCTCAACCCCCACGGCTTCTCGTGGTGGCGCCGCGTCACGCAGGAGAACGTCGACCTCAACCGCAACTTCCACGACTTCACGCGGCCGCTGCCGGCCAACCCGGGCTACGACGAGATCGCCGCGCTGCTGGTGCCACCGACCTGGCCGCCCTCGCCCGAGGTGGCCGCGGCCCTGCAGCGCCACCTGGCCGCGCACGGCCTGGGCGCCTTCCAGCAGGCCGTGACCAGCGGCCAGCACGAGCACCCCGAAGGCCTCTTCTACGGCGGCCGCAACCCGACCTGGAGCCAGGTGACGCTGCGCCACGTGCTGCGGGAACACGGGCGGCGCTGCGCGCGGCTGGCCTGGATCGACCTGCACACCGGCCTGGGCCCGAGCGGCGTCGGCGAACGCATCTTCGCCGGGCGCGACGACGCCGCGGCCACCGCCCGCGCACGCGCCTGGTGGGGCGGGAACATCACCTCGATCCACGACGGCAGCTCGTCCTCGGCCCCGCTGACCGGCCTGATGTGGACGGCGGCCCACGACGAATGCCCGCAGGCCGAGTACACCGGCATCGCGCTCGAATACGGCACCGTGCCGGTGATGGCCGTGCTGGACGCGCTGCGCGCCGACCAGTGGCTGGAGAACCACCCCGAGGCCGGCGCCACGCAGCGCGAGGCGATCAAGCGGCAGATGCTGACGGCCTTCTACACCGACACCGACGCCTGGAAGCAGGCCGTGCTGGCGCAGGCCTTCGACGCGGCACGGCAGGCGGTGGCCGGCCTCGCGGCGCGCTGAGCCTCAGCGCAGCAGCCCGAGCGCGCGCAGCTCGCGCGCGCACTGCTCGGCATCGGCGAAGCGGATCGCCCGCCAGCCGGCGTCGCGCGCGGCTTCGACGTTGCGCGCCACGTCGTCGATGAAGAGCGTGCGCGCCGGGTCGAGCGCCAGCGCGCGGGCGCAGTGCTCGAAGATCGCCGCCTCGGGCTTGCACAGCCCGACGCGCGACGAGAACACGCCACCCCGGAACAGCGCGACGAAGTCGTGCGCCGCCTCCAGGTGCCGCGCATAGGGCTCGGGCATGTTGGAGAGGTAGTACAGCGGCCGGCCGGCCGCGTGCAGTTCGCGCAGCAGCGCCACGCTGCCGGGGATCGGCCTCAGCGCGGCGGGCACCGCCTCGATGACGCGGCGCGCCTCGTCCACCGCCAGGCCGGTGCGCGCGGCGATGCGCTCGGCCAGCGCGACGGGCTCGACGCGGCCGCGATCGAAGTCGCTCCAGTCGCCGCGATAACCCTGGAAGATCTCCTCGACCCAGCGCTGCGCCGAGGCCTCGTCGCCGACGTGGCGCGGCAGCAGGCGCGCCAGCAGCGCCAGCGGGTGCCAGTCGAACAGCACGCCGCCGAAATCGAACACCACATTCATGCGCGCAATCGCGCCAGCAAGCCCGCCGTCGACGCATCCAGCCCGCCCGCATCGCCCGAAGCCAGGCGCGGCAGCAGGTCGCCGCACAGCGCCTTGCCCAGTTCCACGCCCCACTGGTCGAAGCTGTTGATGCCCCACAGCGCGCCGCTGGTGAAGACGCGGTGCTCGTACATCGCGATCAGCGCGCCCAGCGAGCGCGGCGTGAGCTGGTCCAGCAGCAGCGTGGTGCTCGGCCGGTTGCCGGGGAAGCTGCGGTGCTTCGCGATGATCGCCGCGTCGAGTTCCTTCGCTGCCGTCGGCGCACGTTCGCTCGAAGCCTGCTCGCTGGTCTTGCCCAGCATCAGCGCCTGGCTCTGCGCCAGGCCGTTGGCGAGCAGCTTGGCGTGCAGCTCGGCCAGCGCATGCGTCGGCCGCTTGACGAGGATGAACTCCACCGGGACCACGTCGGTGCCCTGGTGCAGCATCTGGAAGTAGGCGTGCTGGCCGTTGGTGCCCGGCTCGCCCCACACCACCGGGCTGGTGGCGTAGGGCAGGCTCGCGCCGTCGAGGTCGACGCGCTTGCCGTTGCTCTCCATCTCGAGCTGCTGCAAATAGGCCGGCAGGCGCTTCAGGCCCTGATGGTAGGGCGCGACGCTGCGGCTCGTGAAGCGGTGGAAGTTGCGGTACCACACGTCGAGCAGGCCGAGCAGCACCGGCAGGTTCCTCGCCAGCGGCGCTTCGGCGAAATGGCGGTCCATCGCATGCGCGCCGGCCAGCAGCGCGCGGAAGTGCTCGGCGCCGATCGCGATGGCGATCGGCAGCCCGATCGCGCTCCACAGCGAGTAGCGCCCGCCCACCCAGTCCCAGAAGCCGAAGGTCGTCGTGATGCCGAACTCGGCGGCGGCCTTCACGTTGGTGGTGGTCGCGACGAAGTGCTTCGCAATGTCGCCGCCGCCGTTGGCGAGGAACCAGGCCCTGGCCGCCTGCGCGTTGGCCATGGTCTCCTGCGTCGTGAAGGTCTTGCTGGCGACGATGAACAGCGTCTCGGCCGGGCGCAGGCGGCGCAGCACCGGCGTGATGTCGTGGCCGTCGACGTTGGCGACGAAGTGGAACTGCAGCCCCGGGTGCACGAAGGCGTCGAGCGCCGGCACGGCCATCTGCGGCCCCAGGTCGCTGCCGCCGATGCCGATGTTGACGACGTGGCGGATGCCGCTCGCGGCGACGTCGCGCACCGTCTCGGCCCAGGCCAGCATCGCATCGAGCACGCCGTGCACCTGGTCGCTGAACGGCCCCTGCCCGCGCGGCGCGCGCAAGGCGGTGTGCAGCACCGCGCGGCCTTCGGTCAGGTTGATGGCCTCGCCGCGCAGCATCGCGTCGCGGCGCTGCTCGAGCCGGCATTCGCGCGCCAGGTCGGCGAGGAACTTCAGCGTCGCGAGGTCGACGAGGTTCTTCGACAGGTCGGCGAAGACTTCCGGCGCCTCGAAGGACAGCGCGGCGAAGCGCCCCGGGTCGCGCGCGAAGGCTTCGCGCAGGTCGAGCTCGCGGCCGTGCGCCTCGTAGTGGCCGGCCAGCGCGCCCCAGGCTTCGGTGCGATCGCAGCGCGGCGCGTCCATCACAGCGCCTCGATCATGCGGTCGAGCTTGACGGCGTCCGCCGCGAAGGCGCGGATGCCCTCGGCGAGCTTCTCGGTCGCCATCGCGTCCTCGTTGAGCGCCCAGCGGAAGCTCGCTTCGTTGTAGGTCACCGCGTGGATGGCCGCCTTGGCGGCGGCGGCCGGGTCGAGCGCGCGCGCCACCGGCGCGCTGCCGGATTGCAGTTGCGCCAGCAGCTCGGGGCTGATGGTCAGCAGGTCGCAGCCGGCCAGCGCGAGGATCTGGCCGGTGTTGCGGAAGCTCGCGCCCATCACCTCGGTGTCGATGCCGAACTTCTTGTAGTAGGTGTAGATCTGCGCCACCGACTTCACGCCGGGGTCGGCGGCGCCGGCGTTGGCCGCCTCGTCCCAGGCGGCGCCGGCGGCCTTCTTGTGCCAGTCGTGGATGCGCCCGACGAAGGGCGAGATCAGCCGCACGCCGGCCTCGCCGCAGGCCACCGCCTGGCAGAAGGCGAACAGCAGCGTCAGGTTGCAGTGCGTGCCCTCGTGCTCGAGGATGCGCGCCGCCTGGATGCCCTCCCAGGTGGCGGCGATCTTGATCAGCACGCGCTCGCGCGCGATGCCGGCGTCTTCGTACATCGCGACGATGCGGCGCGCGCGCGCCACCGTCGCGGCGGTGTCGAAGGACAGCCGCGCGTCGACCTCGGTGGACACGCGCCCCGGCACCACGCCCAGGATCTCGCGTCCGAAGCGCACCAGCACGTTGTCGACGATCTGGTCGAGCGGCTGGCCGCGGTGCGCCGCCACGGTCTCGGCCAGCAGCGGCGCGTAGTCGGGCTGCTGCACCGCCTTGAGGATCAGCGAGGGGTTGGTGGTGGCGTCGCGCGGCGCGAAGGCGGCAAGCTGCCTGAAATTGCCGGTGTCGGCGACGACGGTGGTGAATTGCTTGAGCTGGTCGAGCTGGTTCATGGCCGCAAGAATCGTCCGGCACGCGCCGGCAGGCGTATTAGAACCCGCGCGTTGACCGGTGCAGGAAACCCATGCATCATCTTTGAAGAAACTTTGTTACGTCGCCCCAGGCGCCGGCCCGTCATGTCCTTCGACCTCGTCTTCTTCGGCGGCACCGGCGACCTCACCTGGCGCAAGCTGATGCCCGCGCTGTTCCAGGCCTGGCGGCACGGCAAGCTGCCCGAGGGCGGGCGCATCCTCTCGGTGGCGCGCGACGAGCGCAGCGACGACGACTACCGCCGCTTCATCGAAGAGCGCTTCATCGAGGTGGAAAGCGCCAAGCGCCCGAGCGGCGAGGAGTTCGCGCGCTTCGCCGCGCTGCTGCACTACCGCCGCATGGACCTCTCGCTGCCCGAGCACTACGCCGGGCTGAAGGCGTGGCTGGCGCAGCGCAACGCCGACACCGTGGTGCTGTTCCTGGCCACCAGCCCGCACCTGTTTCCGCAGATCGTCGAGCAGCTCGGCCGCGTCGGGCTGAACGGGCCGAACGTGCGCGTGGTGCTGGAAAAGCCGCTCGGCCACGACCTCGCCAGCGCGCAGGAGATCAACCGCGTGGTGCGCGCCGCGCTGCGCGAGGACCAGGCGCTGCGCATCGACCACTACCTCGGCAAGCCGGCGGTGCAGAACCTGATGGCGCTGCGCTTCGGCAACGCCCTGTTCGAGCCGCTGTGGCGGCGCGAGAGCATCGCCAACATCCAGATCACGCTGGCCGAGAGCCTGGGCGTGGGCACGCGCGGCGACTTCTACGACCGCACCGGCGCCTTGCGCGACATGATCCAGAACCACGCGCTGCAACTGCTGACCATGGTGGCGATGGAGCCGCCGAGCAGCAACGACGCCGACGCGATCCGCGACGAGAAGCTGAAGGTGCTGCGCTCGCTCGAGCCCTTCACGCCCGAGAGCGTGGCGCGCGACGTGGTGCGCGGCCAGTACCGCGCCGGCAACTGCGACGGCGCCGCCGCGCCGGGCTACCTGGAGGAGCCCAAGGTGCCGGCCGACAGCCGCACCGAGACCTTCGTCGCGCTGCGCACCGAGGTGCGCAACTGGCGCTGGGCCGGCGTGCCCTTCTACCTGCGCACCGGCAAGCGCCTGGCGGCGCGCGACGCGCAGATCGTCGTCAACTTCCGCCCCGCGCCGCACAGCATCTTCCCGGGCCTGAACCCGCCCAACAGGCTGGTGATCAAGCTGCAGCCGGAAGACGGGCTGGAGCTGCACCTGCTGGCCGCCAAGGGCGCGGGCACCAGCGACGCGCTGGCGCCGGTGTTCCTCGACCTCGACTTCGACAAGGCCTTCGCCGAGAACCGCGTCGGCGCCTACGAGCGGCTGCTGCTCGACGCGATCGCCGGGCGGCTCAACCTGTTCGTGCGCAGCGACGAGCAGGAGCAGGCGTGGCGCTGGGTCGAGCCGGTGCTGGCCGCCTGGGCGCAGGACGACGCCGCGCCGCGCCCCTACGCGGCAGGCACCTGGGGGCCGGCCGCGGCCAGCGCGCTCGTCGCGCGCGATGGTTTTGCGTGGGCGGAGGAGCAGTGAGCGACATGCTCGATCGTGTCGAGGCTTCGATCCCTGCCCTGCCGCCGGCCGAACAGCGTGTCGCCAAATTGCTGCTGGCCGACCCGCGCGCCTTCGCGACGCTGCCGGTGGCCGAGCTCGCGGAGCGCGCCCACGTCAGCAAGCCGACGGTGGTGCGCTTCTGCCGCAGCGTCGGCTACGACGGCCTGGCCGACTTCAAGCGCAAGCTCGCCGGCAGCGTCAACGAAGGCGTGCCCTTCGTGCACCGCGCGGTCGACGAAGACGACAAGACCGGCGACATCCTCGTCAAGGTGATCGACAACAGCGTCAGCGCGCTGCTCAAGTACCGCAACGACGCCGCCGGCCACGCCTTCGAGCGCGCCATCGCCGCGCTGGCGGACGCCGGCCGCGCCGGCAAGCGCATCGAGTTCTACGGCGTCGGCAACTCGGGCATCGTCGCGGCGGACGCGCAGCACAAGTTCTTCCGCCTCGGCGTGCACGCCACGGCCGTGGTCGACGGCCACGTGCAGGTGATGAGCGCCACCATGCTCGGCCCGGGCGACTGCGCGGTGATCATCAGCAACTCCGGGCGCAGCCGCGACCTGCTCGACGTGGCCGAGATCGCCCGCCGCAAGGGCGCCACCGCCATCTTCATCACCGCCAGCGGCTCGCCGCTGGCGCAGATGGGCCAGGGCGGCGCGACGCAGATCCTGCTCGCCGTCGACCACCCCGAGGACTACGACCGCTACAGCCCGATGGTGTCGCGGCTGCTGCACCTGACGGTGATCGACGTGCTGACCACCGCCGTCGCGCTGCGCCTGCCCGGCGAACTGCGCGCGACGCTGCAGGAGATCAAGAAGAACCTGCGGGCGAAGCGCTACGCGCGGACGGAATAGCGCGAACCCAAAGCTGGAAGCCGCTCTTGAAAACGAGGCAGGGTTGCTCCCCACATAGCTGTACGTATTGATTTCCGCCTTGCAGCCCGATTGGGATCTGGCTGAGCATAGCGTCCGGTGGAGGCATCGTGATCGCGGAAGTGGTTGTAGAACATCCCGCTCTCGGCGTCGGCGTATTGGCCTGGGAAACGCAGATTGAAGGCGAAGGCGCCAAGGCTCTGGGGGTTGGTGTCGGGCGCGGAGGTGCCAAAGGGCTCGGCCGGCCAACGCCAGCGCTGCTGCCCAGCGGTGTTGAGTACGATGCGCAGAGTGGCTAGGTGGTCAGCGTAGTCAACAAGCATTCACTTGTCATCGAAGTATCTGACGACCAACGGCGCGGTCAGGTAAGCAATGACGAAAACTGGCAGGACCACCAGGGGTGACATCAGACTTCCAGCCCAGTCCATGCCCAAAAACATGTCGATGACGGCCATTAGGAACAGCGCGATAACGCTGATGATGGCTGCAGATCGCAAGCGCCGGAAGGTACTCATTTTGGCAACTCACAGTCATCGCACTTAGTGATCTCGGAACTCGTCACTACCCCTCGGCCGAGAAATACACCCGCCGAAATGTCTAGGCCATACACAGGCCCACTCAATGACGGCCAACCAGAGGAGAGGCTACCAATCCTCATGGCTCCCCATGACGCACCTCCACCAACCGCAGAGGTTGCCGAGATAGCGCCTGCCCAACCATTCGCGATGCCTGTCTTGGGGCAAGGGAGTACGTCCGTGAATGACGCGGGGGAAGAGTTGGCGGTGTACTTCAGCCCCACTCCCGCCGCCAGCGTAGGAACGTAGCCTTTGATGTGGGCCTTGACGCCGCACTTGCATTCCGACGTCAGATCGAAGGTAAAGAGCGCAGCTTCGATGCCATCAATGATGCCTCCACTACCCACTGTCCCGGACCAAGCCACCAGCCCCGACGGATCTTTGAACGACACCGGGTTCCCACCCACATATGCGTAAGTATTGATGCCGCCTGCGAGCCCGATGGGATCGCTTTGAGCGTACCTGCCTGTGGAAGCATCGTAGTCGCGGAAGTAGTTGTAGAACAGCCCGCTCTCGGCGTCGGCGTACTGGCCCGGGCAGCGCAGGTTGAAGGTGAACGTTCCCAGGCTTTGCGGGTTGCAAGTGCATGGCATGGAGCAAGTGGTTCGCTTGTAGCCACCATCGCTATACCTTCTTGTTTGTCTTGCCAGAGTCCCAGTCTGCGAACAGCTCTTTGTTCCAGATCTTCAACAGCCCGACGACCGTGCCGCCGACCTTTTCCTGCAGTTCAGCGAGAGAACACACCTTCATCTCGTCGAGTGTCACGTCAATGACCAAGCGCGGGTTCTCTCCCAGCCGTTCAACTTTGGCGAAGCAAAGATTCTGGTCATCATCCAAGTAGATGTTCAGATACGGATACTTCATTGCTCACTTTGCCGTTGGCGTCGTACTTGTAGTTGGTCACCGGTGCGGGCGACGCGGGCGGGGCGGGCAGAGTTTGAGCACCCGCGCCGAGGACGGCCAGCGCAGCACCGACGCAGAAGACGCGCTTGATGCTCATTGTTCACTCACTCCCCGTCGGAAGCCTGGTGATGGGAAAGGCAAGACCTGACCCGCCCCCTCGGTCAGTTCATCGCCTGAGCCTCAGCAGTCATGCCCTCTTGCGTGCGATTCCCGCTCCCGTAGACGTAGACTGAGAAGCCCTTTGGTACCTCTGCAAGTTCGGCAAGAGCTTCGCGTCCCCTCCGCTGTCGCAGGAGTGCTTCCGCTCGGAGAAGTCGACAGGAATTGAGGTAGTAGGAAAAGCCTTCGTGCAATGAAACCCGGACTGCCTTGCTGAGGACTATTTCGGCTTCTATGTGCCGGCAGGCTTGCAAGTAGAGCAGCCCGAGCTGGTACATGTCTGCCGGCTCTTCAATGCCCAATGTCAGTATCCCCTCCAGGTCCTCAATGGCTTGCTCTAGGTTTCCGCTTTGCTCAAAAACCGACGCACGGCGACGCAACCCAGCAACTTGCGTTGATGACTCTTCGAGCAACCACTCACAGATCAATAGTGCTTCCTCGTACTGCCCTTTCTTCGCAAAGTCATGGGCCTTACGCGAGATCGCCTCGAGTTCAGTTTCACTGGTTGGTCGCCTTGCGGGTAAAACATTTTGATTCATCGCTCCACCTTGTTCCCACCACAACGCTCACTGACAAGGCCGCGTGCGCAAGACTCGACGTCCACATAGCCGCCCGTAACTCCGCGCCCACGTCGCCTACCGGTTACTTGCTGCCCGCGAATCAGCTCCGTGCATTCGGCACGAGCCCATCGCCACTCCTTCTCGCACTCGGCGGCATCGCCGCTCACACTCATGCACCAGTCGATACCGCGACTGATGTAAGGCTGCAACCACGGGTTCACATAGCGATCAGTCAACCAATAGCTACCAACCCCGACGGCAGTCGCCGCCGCTGCCGGCGCAACCCAAGGTGCGAGCGACATGGCAGGTGCAGGAATCGGAATCGCCGGCACAGGCTGAAGTCCGTCGGGGTCCGAGTAGCTCAGCGGGTTGTCACCCACATACCCATAAGTATTGATGCCGCCTGCGAGCCCGATAGGATCACTCTGGACATACCTCCCCATGGAAGCATCGTAGTCGCGGAAGTAGTTGTAGAACAGCCCGCTCTCGGCGTCGGCGTACTGGCCCGGGTGACGCAGGAAGAAGGCGAAGGCACCGAGGCCCTGCGGGTTGGCGTTCGGCGCAGTGGTGCCGAAGGGCTCGGCCAGCCAGCTCCAGCGCTGCTGCCCCGCGGTGTTGAGCACGATGCGCGGCGTGGCCAGGTGGTCGGTGTGGATGTAGTAAGCCAGCGGCGGGTTAGCCGCGTTGGCCGGGTCCGGCGTAAAGACCGCCACTGGGGTATTGCCCAGCCACACGTACTCCCGGATCGCCGTGCCGTTTGAGTTGTACTCGCCCAGCAGCTGGCCCTGCTGGTCGTAGACGAACAGCACCGTGCTGGCCGGGCCTGTGTTGTCGAACTTGCGCACCCTTCGCCCGAAGCCGTCGACGCTGTAGGTGGAGGTGGTTCCCGCCTTGAGCAGCGTGGCCATGCGCCCGGCCAGGTTGTAGGTGGCGGTGTAGGTGTCGCTGACGGTGTTGCCGGCGTTGTCGTAGCCGAAGCTGCGGGCCGGGTTGGTGGTGCTGGTCAGCCGGTTGCTGGTGCTGGCGGTGGTGTAGGCGCTGGTGGTGCCGTTGAGGGTGAGGCCGGTGCGGTTGCCGTTGGCGTCGTAGCCGATGCTCCAGCTGGCCGAGGCCGTGGTGATGCCGCTCAGGCGCCCCAGCTCGTCGTAGCTGAAGCTCTGGTCCAGCGCCGCCTGGGCCGCGCCGGTGGTGGCGTCGTAGTGCTGGTAGCCGGTGATGCGGTCGGCCGCGTCGTAGCTGATGTCGCGCAGGCTGTCGCCCAGGTTCTGGCGCACCAGGCGGCCCGAGCTGTCGTAGATCCAGCTGTGCTGCCGCGTGCCGCTGGCCATCTGCCACAGCCAGCTGCGCGGGCCGCCGAAGGGCTCCCACTGGATCTGGCTGAGCAGGCTGGTGGCGGCGCTGCTGCCATCCGGCGCCAGGGCGAGCGAGCTGGGCTGGCCGCCGGTGTAGCCGATGACCAGCTTGCGCCCGCTCGGGTAGGTCAGGCTGGTGAGGTTGCCCGCCGCGTCGTAGGTGTAGGTGACGGTGCTGCTCACCTGCGCGGCGTTGGCGCCGCTGGCGGCGCTGACGCGCTGCGTCTCGGTGAGCAGCCGGCCCTGGGCGTCGTAGGTGTACTGGCTCGAGCCGGCCGGGTGGGTGGCCGAGGTGAGGCGGCCCACGCCGTTGGAGAAGCCCGCACCGGTCTGGTCGTAGGCCCAGGCGTAGTTCAGGCTGGTCTGCCCGCTCTGGCTGTAGACCACGCCGGTGAGCCGGTTCAGCGCGTCGTAGCCGTAGGTGGCCAGCACGCCGCGGCTGTATGGGCGTGTCTTCGTTGTTGCCACGTAGCAGCCGCAATAGTCTTGCCAGCAATGGTCGTTTTGCAACGACCAAAGAACCAGCGAACTGACAGTTAAGCCACCGCCATTGCCGGCTTGCGTACTCTCAAACATCATCGTGATCAGGAGTCTGCCTTCGAAGTTTGCGCCAGAACCAAGGAATCAGTCTGAACCACTGCAAGTATCCGATCGCACAAAAGGCAAGCCATAGGATCGTGAAACCAATCCATGGCGGGGCGTCGTTAATCAAGGCAAGCAGGGTTCCATCATTGATGTTGGCCAAGATCGCGATGCTTCCCGAAACCAGCAAGCCGCTCGGGAACGTGAGAGCCAACATTGCCCATGCAAACAGGACGCCAGCGTCGCTGCGTGGACCCGGCTCGTAGGCATACAACGTGAGCGAGAGTACTGCGCAGCACAACACCAGCCAAACCGCAAGCAGAATTCGACTCATCACCGCTTGCTCCTCCGGCCCGAGCTTGGGTGTCCGATATATGGGCGATCAGTCGGTGTGCTGGATGAGCACTCATACCGGCAAGAATTCAGCACCTCTTCAGCCCACTCCTGACAGTCGGTCGCAAACGGAATGCCATAGGTCGGCCGAGGACCATCCAGGCGGCGCTGAATACAGCTCTCGATGCAGGCATTGTCGGGTTCCTTCTGCTCGCAACGTGCCGCATTGAACTCGTCGTTACTCGGCTTGCCAGGGCCCCAAAGGACATCTGTCCGCTTCTCGCCTCGCTGATCTTGCCCACCGCACTGACCGGGCACACACAAATAGCGGTGATGAGCCATAGGCACATTGGACATCGCCCATGTCGCGCGCCCTTCTCCAAGGGCACCAGTCAACGCATGCAACGGCGCTCTGCACATGTAAGTCGCCAATCCCAGCGGATCCGTCAGTGCAGTCGGCTGACCTTCTGCATATGCGTACGTATTGATCCCTCCCGCGAGCCCGATGGGATCACTCTGTGCGTAGCTCCGCCCAGGCACCCATCCGCCGTAACCGAGGGCGGTTTGCTGAGGCGCGATGCGGGCTTGCGGGGCGAAGTAGAAGACGGCCTCCCTCGGGCTGTGGCGTTTTGCTCTAGAGGCGCATTCTGGCTCATGCGCGCACGCGCGGGGAAGCCTGAAGGATGCCGCGGCTACCACGGCGGACACGGGGCTCATGCGCGCACGCGCGGGGAAGCCTGCGCGTGACCGCGCAGCCAGCGGCTAAGAGGAAGAGGCAGAGGCCGGGCGTGACCAGGCCGAGGGCTTGGTCAGTCGCGATGGAACCAGGGGTAGCCGACCCGCTCGTAGTACTCCATCGCCATGCGGCGCTCGTCGCTGCCGTTGCTGCTGTAGCCGTCCGCGCGTGGGTTGTTCGCCCAGTTCATGATGCCGGCCAGGTCGGCGACGAAGCCGCGCAGCACCTGTTCGGGCGTCACGCCGTCGCCCTCGCACAGCTCGACGAACTCGGGCGGCAGTTGCAGGGTCAAGCGGTTGGTCTTGCGGGGCATGGTCGGGACGTCAGGGTTGCAGGGAGGCGGCATCGGCCGCCGCCTCAGCCGCCAGGGCCTGCAGGAGCGCTTCGGCCGTGGGCTGAGGGTCAGGGTGCAGCGCGTCGGCGTTCGCGCCTTGGCGGGGCTGCAGACGCGCCGGATGGGTCGCCGTGTGCACGGCCTTGAGCTTGCCGATGCTCACCTGCGTATAGACCTCGGTCGTGCTCAGGTCGGCGTGGCCGAGCAGCGCCTGGATGTAGCGGATGTCCGCGCCGGCCTCCAGCATGTGGGTCGCACAGGCGTGGCGGAACAGGTGGCACGCGGCGTTCGGGTGCGTGGTCTGGAAGCGCTCCAGGTTGGCCCGCTCGATGGCCTGCTTGACGATGACCGAGAGCTGCTTGCCCTGCATCGCCTCGCCGTGCTTGGCCAGGAACAGGTGCCCGTCGTCGGGCAGCTCGACGTAGCGCTCGCGCACCTCGTAGAGGTAGCGCTGCACCCAGGCCACCGCCCGCTCGCCGATGGGCACCACGCGGTCCTTCTTGCCCTTGCCTTGGCGGATGAGCACCGTGCCGCGCGGCAGGTCCACGTCGTCGGTGTGCAGTTCGACCAGCTCGCTGCGCCGCATGGCCGGCCTTCGCAGTTTTAGCCTTGCCAGGCGCGGCTGCACTTACCTTGCCTTCCGTCGTCTCGCCCTCGGTCGAGGCCTTGGGCACCAGCTCCCAGCGCGTCGTGCGTGTCGCCACGCGCTCCAGCACGCAGACGATGCCGGCCGTGCCGCCGGCCTGCACGAGCTCGACGCCCTCGATGCGCTGGCCGGTCTCGCCGTAGCGCGTCGTCGTCGTCTCCGTATAAAGGCGTGCCCACGTCGGCGCCTCGGCGCCGAGTTCGGGCTGCTCGGGTTCAGACGCCGCCGCCAGGCCGCCCATCGCCTTCAGGAAGCCGTAGGCGTCACCTCGCATCGTTTCGATGCGACGTGTAGCCACGCTGCGACGCATCTGCCGATGCGTCTGTCGCCCCCGCACGCTCGCAGCAGACGCTGCCAGCATGCACGGGCTCGGGCGGTCGAACGTGTGCTCTTCGGCGGCTGGGGCCGCACGCACACTCGCTGGGCTGGACGCCCATCGTCACCCGTCAGGGGCGCCGCTGCCTGCACGCCACTCCGACTGAACGTCGGCGTGTCGCGCAGGAAGCCACCCCGCGTGGCGAACAGCGTGCACCGTGCCGGTCCTCGCTTCGAGGCTGAACGCCTCGTCGTCACCCAGGGTGGCTTCCTGCGCTGCGCTTCGTCAGCGGCGGGCTTCGTTCGCTCGCGCTCCCTGCACCCCAACCTCATGCGTCCGCGTGGGCGCGGACCCGGCGCTTGGACCGCGCCTGCACGAGGTCGGCCCCCGCAAGCGCTGCGGCTGGGCGTTCGCGTGCAGGGCCTCGGCCAGCTCGGCGAGCACGCGCGCCGCGCCGCTCAGCGCCGGCTCGGCGCGGCCGTCGTCGTCGAGCAGGCGGACCTCTTCGGAGTCGCCCGCGTTGTACAGGTACCAGGTGGGTGAGGGTTGCAGCGGCATGGCGGGCTTAGCGAGTGGCATCGCCTCCATGTAGCGATGCGCCGCATCGCCCATCCCTCCGCCCTTCCCGCCGGGAAGGGAACGAGTCGCCCTCTGCCGTCAGCGGTGCATGCCACTTCGTCCGCATGCACCGCCCACGGCGAGCGTCGAACGGCACGCCGCCGCGTCAAGGCCGAGCCCTTCGGGTGGCCGTAGTCCAGCCTGGACTCAGCGCTTACCGAGCAAGAACCACCGAATCAGTCCTCGGAGAAGTAATTGTCGATAGAGAGAGGAATGCCATAGCTGCCGATTTCCGTCATCAACTCCGCGGGCAACGTCGGACCTCCGTCGAAGCTTGCTTGGAAGTGACCACACCACCAAAGGGCGCGGAACTCAAGAGCAAGCGCGGCAATTTCTGCCTTTCGAGAGTGCAAACACCCCAGCAAGAACTGCAGACCCTCGTCCAAGGATTTCCATTCAGGATGGAACCCGACTTCGCCCTGACCGTTGTAGGCCCAGAAGGGTTGCTGCTGCCTTCTCGTTCCAGCCTGACTTTCTGCAAGGCTCAACTCAGCGCTTGCAACCAAGTTGAGCCGCCTAGAGATGTCAGCCGGCTCCAACTTGGGCCCCATAAATCGAAGCTCCACCGTGTAGGTGTGAGATGCCAGTCCACTTTCCTGCGTCATGGCACCACCACATTCGCTGGAATGGTTGGCCACAGTGGCGGCAGCAACGAAGGCAACATTCTCAGACACCGGTAAATGACATAGGAAGTACCCCCGACAATGACAACCGTCGCCGTCTTCTTGCAGGTATCGCCACAAGCATCTGGCGCAGGGGCTGGCGGTGGTGGCGGTGTGTTATCGCACTTCCCCGGCGGCCTCAAGTCTGAAGTGCAACACCTTACGCCGAGTAAGGTGCAGCCATGCAAGAAGGACGAACGAAGTACAGGCAACTCCAGCCTGAGGAGCGCATGCTGATCGCGAGCATGAAGCTGCAGGGCGCGAGCTTGCGGGAGATCTCCCGCAAGCTCGCGCGGCCGGCGTCGACGATCAGCCGGGAGGTCCGGCGCAACGGCGACGCCGCGAGCGACTACGCAAGCCACACGGCGATGGCCCTGCATGCCCAGCGGCGCACGGCGGCACGGCCGGCGGCCAAGCTCGATGCGCGCGGCGTTCTCTGGGGCGCGGTGCTCACGATGCTGAACTGGAGGTGGTCGCCGCAGCAGATCGCTGCCACACTGCGACGGGTGTTCCCCGACGAGCCTTGCCGCCACGTGTCGCACGAGAGCATCTACACGGCGATCTACGCCCATCCGCGCGGCGAGTTGCGCCGCCAGCTCATCGCCTGCCTGCGCCAGGGCAAGAGCACGCGCATGCCGCGCTCCAGGGGTACGGACCGGCGCGGGCAGATCCCCGAGATGCTCAGCATCCACGTGCGACCGCCCGAGGTCGATGACCGCGTGATGCCGGGCCACTGGGAGGGTGACCTCATCCGGGGCGCTGGCAACAAGTCTGCCGTGGGCGTGCTCGTCGAGCGTTCCTCGCGGCTGGTGCTGCTCGCGCGCATGCCCGATGCCACCGCCGAGTCCGCGCTCGCCGCCTTCACCGCCAAGCTGCGCCAGGTTGCCCAGCCCATGCGCCAGACGCTGACCTACGACCAGGGCAAGGAGATGGCCCGTCATGCCGAACTCGCCGCCGCCACCGGCGTGCGCGTGTACTTCTGCGACCCGCACAGCCCCTGGCAGCGTCCGACCTGCGAGAACACCAACGGCCTGTTGCGCCAGTACCTGCCCAAGGGCACCGACCTGTCGATCTACACCCAGGACGAACTCGATGCCATCGCCGATAGCCTGAACACCCGGCCTCGCGCTACGCACAACTGGCACAACCCCTTGCAGGTCTTCGCCGCTATGCTTCAAGCCGCCTCCCATCGAGAATCAGCCGAGATTCATTGAACCCGGTGTTGCGCTTCAAACTTGAGACCGCCCCCCCTGTGGGCGAACCTCGACTTACCCAGTCGGCATACGCCTCGGCAATCTCCTCTTTGTCGGCATCAGCATTTCCAGCTTGCTTCCAACACTTATGGAACCAGCGCTGGAACTCTCGATTGTTGAACCCATACCACTTGTCGCCTTTGTGCAGCCCCAATGGGTCCACGTAGCTGAGAGGGTTGCCCTCGACGTAGGCATACGTGTTGATGCCGCCGCCCAATCCGATGGGGTCACTTTGAACATACTTGCCTGTCGAGGCATCGTAGTCTCTGAAGTAGTTGTAGAACAGCCCGCTCTCCGAGTCGGCGTACTGGCCTGGGTGGCGCAGGAAGAAGGCGAAGGCGCCCAGGCTCTGCGGGTTGTTGTTCGGCGCGGAGGTTCCGAAGGGCTCGGCGAGCCAGCTCCAGCGCTGCTGGCCGGCGGTGTTGAGCACGATGCGCGGCGTGGCCAGGTGATCGGTGTGGATGTAGTACACCAGCGGCGGGTTGCTGCCGTTGGGCACGAACATGGCGATGGGTGTGCTGCCGAGCCAGACGTACTCCCGCAGGGCCGTGCCCGAGCCGTTGTACTCGCCCAGCAGCTGGCCCTGCTGGTCGTAGACGAACAGCACCGTGCTGGCGGCTCCGGTGCTGTCGAACTTGCGCACCCGGCGCCCGAAGCCGTCGACGCTGTAGGTGGAGGTGGTTCCCGCCTTGAGCAGCGTGGCCAAGCGCCCGGCCAGGTTGTAGGTGGCGGTGTAGGTGTCGCTGACGGTGTTGCCGGCGTTGTCGTAGCCGAAGCTTCGGGCCGGGTTGGTGGTGCTGGTCAGCCGGTTGTCAGCGTTGTAGAGGAACGAGGTGGGTGAGGGTTGCAAGTGCATGGCATGGAGCAAGTGGTTCGCTTGTAGCCACCATCGCTATACCTTCTTGTTTGTCTTGCCAGAGTCCCAGTCTGCGAACAGCTCTTTGTTCCAGATCTTCAACAGCCCGACGACTGTGCCGCCGACCTTTTCCTGCAGCTCAGCGAGAGAACACACCTTCATCTCGTCGAGTGTCACGTCAATGACCAAGCGCGGGTTCTCTCCCGGCCGTTCAACTTTGGCGAAGCAAAGATTCTGGTCATCATCCAGGTAGATATTCAGATACGGATACTTCATTGCTCACTTTCCATCGCACTTCTTCATGCACTGGCCAAGATACTCGCCGGCTCTCTTCATGCACGCTTGGTAGCCACGTGAACCCCAAAACGCATTGGCGACGCCACACTCCTGGGCATCTCGCTCGTACTGCTTGACGCAATCGGCCTTGCACTCCTCACGCTCGCACCAGTCGTTGTACGCCTGCTTGATGCGGCTCCACCAGTTCGGCGCTGACGGTACCGGCGTGTACTGCGGACCAAACGGGTCTGTCGGGTCAAGCGGCCTCGGCGAAGGATTCAACGGCGAGGGCACCGGCACTGGCACAGGTATCGGCCCCATTGGCGTCGGAGCAATGCCCTGCAACCCCTGCGGGTCCACGTAGCTCAGTGGGTTCCCAGTCACATAGCTGTACGTATTGACGCCGCCCTGTAGCCCGATGGGATCGGACTGAGCGTACCTGCCTGTTGAGGCATCGTAGTCCCGGAAGTAGTTGTAGAACAGCCCGCTCTCGGCGTCTGCGTACTGGCCGGGGTGGCGCAGGTTGAAGGTGAACGTTCCCAGGCTCTGCGGGTTGGCGTTCGGCGCGGAGGTTCCGAAGGGTTCGGCCAGCCAGCTCCAGCGCTGCTGGCCGGCGGTGTTGAGCACGATGCGCGGCGTGGCCAGGTGGTCGGTGTGGATGTAGTAAGCCAGCGGCGGGTTAGCCGCGTTGGCCGGGTCCGGCGTAAAGACCGCCACTGGGGTATTGCCCAGCCACACGTACTCCCGGATCGCCGTGCCGTTTGAGTTGTACTCGCCCAGCAGCTGGCCGAGCTGGTCGTACACGAACAGCACCGTGCTGGCGGCTCCGGTGCTGTCGAACTTGCGCACCCGGCGCCCGAAGCCGTCGACGCTGTAGGTGGAGGTGGTTCCCGCCTTGAGCAGCGTGGCCAAGCGCCCGGCCAGGTTGTAGGTGGCGGAGTAGGTGTCGCTGACGGTGTTGCCGGCGTTGTCGTAGCCGAAGCTTCGGGCCGGGTTGGTGATGCTGGTCAGCCGGTTGCTGGTGCTGGCGGTGGTGTAGGCGCTGGTGGTGCCGTTGAGGGTGAGGCCGGTGCGGTTGCCGTTGGCGTCGTAGCCGATGCTCCAACTGGCCGAGGCCGTGGTGATGCCGGTCAGCCGCCCCAGCTCGTCGTAGGCGAAGCTCTGGTCCAGCACCGCCTGGGCTGCGCCGGTGGTGGCGTCGTAGTGCTGGTAGCCGGTGATGCGGTCGGCCGCGTCGTAGCTGATGTCGCGCAGGCTGTCGCCCAGGTTCTGGCGCACCAGGCGGCCCGAGTTGTCGTAGAGCCAGCCGTGCTGCCGCGTGCCGCTGGTCATCTGCCACAGCCAGCTGCGCGGGCCGCCGAAGGGCTCCCACTGGATGCTGGTGATCAGGTTGACCGGGGTGGCGCTGGCCGTGGCCGCCAGGGTGATCGCGCTGGGCTGGCCGCCGGTGTAGCCGATGACCAGCTTGCGCCCGCTCGGGTAGGTCAGGCTGGTGAGGTTGCCCGCCGCGTCGTAGGTGTAGGTGACGGTGCTGCTCACCTGCGCGGCGTTGGCGCCGCTGGCGGCGCTGACGCGCTGCGTCTCGGTGAGCAGCCGGCCCTGGGCATCGTAGGTGTACTGGCTCGAGCCGGCCGGGTGGGTGGCCGAGGTGAGGCGGCCCACGCCGTTGGAGTAGCCCGCTCCGGTCTGGTCGTAGGCCCAGGCGTGGTTCAGGCTGGTCTGCCCGCTCTGGCTGTAGACCACGCCGGTGAGCCGGTTCAGCGCGTCGTAGCTGTAGGTGGCCAGCACGCCGCGGCTGTCGGTGCGGGTCTTGAGGTTGCCCGCAGCGTCGTAGGTGTGGGCGGCCGTGCCGGTGTCGGGGCTGACCAGGCTGGTGGCGTCGCCCAGGCCGTTGCGCGGGTACTGGGTGACCAGGTTCCTCGGGTCGGTGAGCTGCGTCAGGTCCTCGCGACCCTCAGTGCTGGCGAGGCTGAAGGCGCCAGGCTGATGACGCCCTCCATTCTCACCCTGGAGCCAAGGTTGTTGACATCGTTGTAGTTGCCCCTGACACCGTGCCTGCCAGAGCCGGGCAGTGTTGTCACGAATGTGGTCGTGCTGCGGGCCGAAGCGATGCCCAGCGCCACCTTCCACTCGGCAAACACCATCTGACCGGCGGGGGTGCTTGCCACGGCGACCCGGAGGGTGATGCTTGCGTCCATCGGCGATCGTGCCCGGTGACGCGGCAGCGTATGCATGCTGGTCACGGTCGCCTGCGAGATATTCGGCGGACGAAGACCGCTCGAAGTCCCGGCCATGTATCCCGTAGATACCTGATCGCTTCTTCGCTTCCGCGCTCGCTCGCATGCTTCAATAGCGTATCGATTGTCTGCAAGTCCGAGAGCGTCGAGTTGTCGCCGAATCGGTCGATCAGTAGTCGCACATCATCGAATGCGACATCTTCAGACTCCTCAAGGACATCGCCTTCCGGTTCAGATTCGACCACCTTGAAGCGGTCGCCGTGTCGCGCATGTAAGAACGATGCAACAGCCACCCCGATCTCGCCAGCGAAATCAGACACGGTAACTTTGACGGGCACCGGCACCGAGAAGAATCGCTTAAGCGTTCCAACTTCATTTGGTGACTTAGGTACGAGCAATAGCACCTCATTGCTATTCGCATCAAAACGAAGTATCAAGTCAGACGATTGAAGATTCATTACTTGCCTGCCCTCTGACGGCATGGAGCGATGTGGCTCGCTCCATGTAGCAACGCGAAGACATCAAGGAGGCTTACTTCGCCTGACATACAGTGACCCGTTTCACATCCACCACACCAACCTCAGCAATTCCCCGGTCGTTGAAGCGAGCCTGGAACGCAAGATACGATACCTCTTTCTCCGCGTCGCCTGGGGGCGTCGCACCCACAGCAACGACGAGCTCTTGAGGTGTCACGTCGCACCTGGTAGCCACACTCACATAGCCGAGCAGCGACTCAATGGATTGCCTGTGCCCAGCGGCAACCTGCCTCAACCCATCATTCTCAATTGCCAGGTTAAGCGTAGTCCACCCAGACCACCCAATGACAAGAAACAGGACAACGATGAGCAAGTTCTTGAAGTTCATCGTCCTGCCGCCTCGCGTCCGAAGTTCTTGCAATTGTCCGTGATGACTTTATAGGGTCGTTCGCATGTGTCGGCCTCACGCTTTCGGCGCTCTGCATAGTCGATGACATCTTGGTAAGGTTTCTTCGAATACTCGTAGTACGTCGGGCTGTTCTTGCCGTAAGCAGACGACGCGGTTTTGAGGACAGCCTCGATGGAGGCTCTCGTGGGGTTGCCGTCCTTGTCAAAAACGACACGGCCAACGTCAAACGGGCCGCGCACATCGCCGCACTTACCGCCGTATCGACCGAAGTCGTAGTACTGAGTCTTGCCGGTCACCGGATCAACGGCGACCGCACCAGCGTGCCCAAGCGGTGCTGATATGTCGTTGGTAATGGCAACGGAATACCCAATGTAGTGCACAAAGATGGCATCCAACCCAGGGGGGTCCACGAAGCTCACCGGATTCCCACCCACATACGCATACGTATTGATGTCGCCCACGAGCCCGATGGGATCACTTTGAGCGTACCTCCCTGTTGATGCATCGTAGTCGCGGAAGTAGTTGTAGAACAGCCCGCTCTCGGCGTCGGCGTACTGGCCGGGGTGACGCAGGTTGAAGGTGAACGTTCCCAGGCTCTGCGGGTTGGCGTTCGGCGCGGAGGTGCCGAAGGGCTCGGCCAGCCAGCTCCAGCGCTGCTGGCCGGCGGTGTTGAGCACGATGCGCGGCGTGGCCAGGTGGTCGGTGTGGATGTAGTAAACCAGCGGCGGGTTAGCCGCGTTGGCCGGGTCCGGCGTAAAGACCGCCACCGGCACGTTGCCCAGCCACACGTACTCCCGGATCGCCGTGCCGCTCGAGTTGTACTCGCCCAGCAGCTGCCCCTGCTGGTCGTAGACGAACAGCACCGTGCTGGCGGCTCCCGTGTTGTCGAACTTGCGCACCCGGCGCCCGAAGCCGTCGACGCTGTAGGTGGTGGTGGTACCCGCCTTGAGCAGCGTGGCCATGCGCCCGGCCAGGTTGTAGCTGGCGGTGTAGGTGTCGCTGACGGTGTTGCCGGCGTTGTCGTAGCCGAAGCTGCGGGCCGGGTTGGTGGTGCCGGTCAGCCGGTTGCTGGTGCTGGCGGTGGTGTAGGCGCTGGTGGTGCCGTTGAGGGTGAGGCCGGTGCGGTTGCCGTTGGCGTCGTAGCCGATGCTCCAACTGGCCGAGGCCGTGGTGATGCCGGTCAGCCGCCCCAGCTCGTCGTAGGCGAAGCTCTGGTCCAGCGCCGCCTGGGCCGCGCCGGTGCTGGCGTCGTAGTGCTGGTAGCCGGTGATGCGGTCGGCCGCGTCGTAGCTGATGTCGCGCAGGCTGTCGCCCACCAGCAGAACCCGAGGCCTCATTGACCCACTTGCTCACCAATGCGACGCAGTAACGGTGCGACATGGACAAGCATTAGCGAGACCGCCTGATCCTTGTCCTCAAGAATGGATGTCAGGAAATTCCAGTCGTCCCGAAGCTGTCCGTGTCCGAGGCTCGTAGGGCTCTTGGTGAAGTCGTACCGCTCATCGTCTGCGATGTCCCAGTAGTCGTCTTGGTCGAGCCTAACAGCGGCATATCCAAGCTCGTGCTCGATGTGACTGAGGATTCGCTCAATCACCAAGCGCAAGTCAGAGATTTTGATTTCAATGTCCATTGCGACGCTCACATTCTTCCGGCGGACACTATTGCTGAATTGCCTCAAGATCCGATGGTCGCAAGTCTGGGAACTGCTTATAGATCGGCTCAAGTATCTCAACGTCAACTTCGCCGATCACGGTCGCAAGTGGAACATGAAGCATTGCTCGCTCATCTTTCGAGCAAGAAGCATTTACAACCTCAAGCAACTCCGCAGCCTTAGCAAGTAGCTCATCTGCAAGCTTAGAGATACTGGTCGCCGTCTCTCGGTCCATGTGATCACCTCTTAGTAGTCACAGCCAGCTGCATTCATGCAGCGACGAACGCAGGCTCGGAATCGGAGCATATTGTCGTGGCCAGAACGCCCTGGGAAATCAAGCTCGTACTGACATTCCGCAAAACATTGCTGCTTTCTCTTCCGGCATTCGTCGGTGCTGGGTGAGCAGTTCTCTCTGGGAATGACCTGCGGCAGAACCGCTGCTGCACAGATGAGCGGTGCAGCTCTACAGAGCGCGCCGACATCTGACCGCGGAACTGGCGTGTAGTTCGGTAGTGGTGGACGGACATCTGGGTTCGGAACAACTGGCGGAGGTAGAACTGGAGGCACGGGGATTGGGATTGGCTGGAGCCCATCCGGATCCGTGGAACTTAACGGGCTCCCACGCACGTACGCGCGAACGACGGAGAACAAGTGGATCGGCGACAGGAGCTGATGAGCCGCTTCCCGAAGGTGCACGCTCCGTCGCGCAGCGGGCGGCTTCCTAGTCGGCGATGCTTGAGCAGCAACCTCCGTGCAGCACTCAAACACCCAAGTCGCTGCAAGAGAGGTCATTGCGGAGAGGCACCATCTTTGTCATTCCGATAGTTGCGCGGAAGTCGAGTCAATGCATCAGCTTCCACACCTCGACACGACATCTCAACAGCAACTGTCTGAGACAGATCTACGCCGGCTAGATTGGTCGGGTGGCCGACGTTGTCTGCTTCGAAGCTGACTCGTTCGAAACGTGCATCACCAAAGCGACAACCGGAAAGGTTCGCACCCCTGAAACGCACATTCGTGAAAGACGACCCGCTGAAGTCGACGTCTACAGCTTGCACGTCATAGAACTCAACGTCGATGAACTCTGCACCTTGCATGACGGCATCAATCAACCAGCAGCCTTCAAACACAACGTTCTCAAAGCGGCACCGAGACAGATCGGCGCCTTCGAAGCTCCCACCCTCAAAGTACGCATTCACCGCCACCCGCCCCTTGAGTGACAGCCCGCCAAACTCCGGCGACCCGACAACAAGCCGCTCATGTCGGCGATCAACGAAGACTTCGTCAATGTCTGTTCGCATTTGCACTGCTTTGTCCGTTCAGCAAGGTGGTTGGCAGTCCTTCGCATACTCGCGCTCGTATGCCCGTAGCCTGCTCTCGACGTCGTTGATCATTTTGTAGTGCCCCCAAACACTCTCCTTTCGTGGCGCACCATGCTTAAACATCGGGAGCGTCTCAGGATTGTCAGCGATCGCCTTCCAGCGCTTGTCCAGGTCGTCTCTGAGGTTCTTAATCCGCTTGGCGATCTTCTTACAGCGAGGGCTTTCATTGTCAGGGTCTCCAGGCTGCCAGTTGCCAAACGGGTCCATGAATCCCACGTCCGGCACCACGGAGGTCGGATCGATCGCTTGATTGGGCATAGGCCTAGGCAAGACGATCGGACGGGGCGCAAATCCTGGGAGAGCGAGTCCGACCAAGCCAAGAGGGTCCACTGACGCAGCCGGGCTTGCTGAGACATAGGCATAGGTATTGATGCCACCCACGAGCCCGATGGGATCACTCTGAGCGTACCTGCCTGTCGAGGCATCGTAGTCCCGGAAGTAGTTGTAGAACAGCCCGCTCTCCGAGTCGGCGTACTGGCCCGGGTGGCGCAGGAAGAAGGCGAAGGCGCCCAGGCTCTGCGGGTTGGCGTTCGGCGCGGTGGTTCCGAAGGGCTCGGCGAGCCAGCTCCAGCGCTGCTGGCCGGCGGTGTTGAGCACGATGCGCGGCGTGGCCAGGTGATCGGTGTGGATGTAGTACACCAGCGGCGGGTTAGCCGCGTTGGCCGGGTCCGGCGTAAAGACCGCCAGCGGCACGTTGCCCAGCCACACGTACTCCCGGATCGCCGTGCCGTTTGAGTTGTACTCGCCCAGCAGTTGCCCCTGCTGGTCGTAGACGAACAGCACCGTGCTGGCGGCTCCGGTGCTGTCGAACTTGCGCACCCGGCGCCCGAAGCCGTCGACGCTGTAGGTGGAGGTGGTTCCCGCCTTGAGCAGCGTGGCCATGCGCCCGGCCAGGTTGTAGGTAGCCGTGTAGGTGTCGCTGACGGTGTTGCCGGCGTTGTCGTAGCCGAAGCTTCGGGCCGGGTTGGTGGTGCTGGTCAGCCGGTTGCTGGTGCTGGCGGTGGTGTAGGCGCTGGTGGTGCCGTTGAGGGTGAGGCCGGTGCGGTTGCCGTTGGCGTCGTAGCCGATGCTCCAGCTGGCCGAGGCCGTGGTGATACCGGTCAGGCGCCCCAGCTCGTCGTAGCTGAAGCTCTGGTCCAGCACCGCCTGGGCCGCGCCGGTGGTGGCGTCGTAGTGCTGGTAGCCGGTGATGCGGTCGGCCGCGTCGTAGCTGATGTCGCGCAGGCTGTCGCCCAGGTTCTGGCGCACCAGGCGGCCCGAGCTGTCGTAGATCCAGCTGTGCTGCCGCGTGCCGCTGGCCATCTGCCACAGCCAGCTGCGCGGGCCGCCGAAGGGCTCCCACTGGATCTGGTTGATGAGGTCGCTGGCCGTGCTGCCGCCGTCCGGCGCAAGACCCACCGAAGTAGGCTGGCCGCCGGTATAGCCGATGACCAGCTTGCGCCCGCTCGGGTAGGTCAGGCTGGTGAGGTTGCCCGCCGCGTCGTAGGTGTAGGTGAGGGTGCTGCTGACCTGCGCGGCGTTGGCGCCGCTGGCGGCGCTGACGCGCTGCGTCTCGGTCAGCAGCCGGCCCTGGGCATCGTAGGTGTACTGGCTCGAGCCGGCCGGGTGGGTGGCCGAGGTGAGGCGGCCCACGCCGTTGGAGTAGCCCGCCCCGGTCTGGTCGTAGGCCCAGGCGTAGTTCAGGCTGGTCTGCCCGCTCTGGCTGTAGACCACGCCGGTGAGCCGGTTCAGCGCGTCGTAGCCGTAGGTGGCCAGCACGCCGCGGCTGTCGGTGCGGGTCTTGAGGTTGCCCGCTGCGTCGTAGCTGTGGGTGGCGGTGCCGGTGTCCGGGCTGACCAGGCTGGTGGTGTCGCCCAGGCCGTTGCGCGGGTACTGGGTGACCAGGTTCCTCGGGTCGGTGACCTGCGTCAGATCCTCGCGGCCGTTGTAGCCGAACTGCGTCTTGCCGGCCTTGGCGTCGGTGCTGTCCTTCAGGCGGTTCAGGCTGTCATCAGCTCGCGCTGGGTCCCGCGCGATGTGAGGTGGTAGATCGCGTCTGAAAACTCGATGTGCAGCGGCCAGACCATGCGACCACGCTTTCCGGCGACGCTTAAGCGTCAAGGCACGAGACTCGGGAGAAGATCCGCACACAGGGCAAATGGCAGGACCTGACCACGAGGCTCGAGGTTTGAGGTTATGCACTACAAGCTCTCAAGCCAGCGACGATGAAACTCTGCTTGCTGATCGACTGTCACTGGGTTGATGGACTCATCCGCTTCGAAGATATCAACGATATCCGCGTTCATAGCTTGCCGACCGAGTCGGTTGCGGTAGGCCAAGCTGCTGAGACCCATGCTTTCCTGCATGGGCGATGGGTACACCGCCTCGTCAGCGGCAAAGCACATCAAGAGAACGTGCTCTCGATCTAGTTGGGTACGGATTTGTCGTACTGCGTCGAATATTCCTCGCTCCGAAACTGCCTTCAGTTCGAAGCTGCGATCAAAGCTCATCGTCACTTCGACGCCGTCCTTCGACACCTCCTCTGTGCATATGACTGTGGCTACACCCATTGTTCCATCAGAGTACCTCACCGGAACGCTGCAACGACTTTCGCTCATTCCCAACTCCTCAAACTAGTCGCCGCAACCACAGCTCGGGTTACGCTCAATCTTTCCGCTAGCATTGGAAGCGCCCCACATCACTCGCGAGCCTGGAATACCGCCAGGAACCGCAATTTCCCTTTGTTCTGGGTAAGGTGACTTGGAACCGAGGACTGCATTTACATCTACCCCGCCGCTAATGCAAATTTGATACACGTAGCCATTCTTGCCTGCAAACGCTAGTGCAATGTCAATACTCTTGGACGTGGCTACATAGCCACTGTCTGGAGTGCCTCTGGCGTGAGCGAGAAGATCCATATTGAGTCCCTTTGGAGAAAACCCTGTCGCAAAGACAACGCTTGGCGGACGCGACGCTCGATCGCCTCGGTAGACAAGCTGTCCTTTGCACGTACACCGACTGGCATCACTGTTTGTTGTATCTCCAGAAAGCAGTAGGGGAAGTATCAATGCTGGATTCGGGACATTCGGGAGCGTCAAAGGGCGAGGAATTGTCGTCGCCCCGGGACTCAACCCGTCCGGATCCGCGAGCAGAGCCGGCGAACTCAGTGCGTATGCATAGGTGTTGATGCCGCCACCAAGTCCTATCGGATCACTCTGAGCGTACCTGCCTGTGGAGGCATCGTAGTCTCTGAAGTAGTTGTAGAACAGCCCGCTCTCGGCGTCGGCGTACTGGCCCGGGTGGCGCAGGAAGAAGGCGAAGGCGCCCAGGCTCTGCGGGTTGGCGTTCGGCGCGGAGGTGCCGAAGGGCTCGGCCAGCCAGCTCCAGCGCTGCTGCCCGGCGGTGTCGAGCACGATGCGCGGCGTGGCCAGGTGGTCGGTGTGGATGTAGTAAGCCAGCGGCGGGTTAGCCGCGTTGGCCGGGTCCGGCGTAAAGACCGCCACTGGGGTATTGCCCAGCCACACGTACTCCCGGATCGCCGTGCCGCTCGAGTTGTACTCGCCCAGCAGCTGGCCGAGCTGGTCGTACACGAACAGCACCGTGCTGGCGGCTCCCGTGTTGTCGAACTTGCGCACCCGGCGCCCGAAGCCGTCGACGCTGTAGGTGGAGGTGGTTCCCGCCTTGAGCAGCGTGGCCAAGCGCCCGGCCAGGTTGTAGGTGGCGGAGTAGGTGTCGCTGACGGTGTTGCCGGCGTTGTCGTAGCCGAAGCTGCGGGCCGGGTTGGTGGTGCTGGTCAGCCGGTTGCTGGTGCTGGCGGTGGTGTAGGCGCTGGTGGTGCCGTTGAGGGTGAGGCCGGTGCGGTTGCCGTTGGCGTCGTAGCCGATGCTCCAACTGGCCGAGGCCGTGGTGATGCCGGTCAGCCGCCCCAGCTCGTCGTAGGCGAAGCTCTGGTCCAGCGCCGCCTGGGCCGCGCCGGTGGTGGCGTCGTAGTGCTGGTAGCCGGTGATGCGGTCGGCCGCGTCGTAGCTGATGTCGCTGATACGGAGTCTGCTCGGTCGATATATGCAGACCAGTCGAGCAGCGGGTATCTGTTGCACATCTTCCATCGATACGGTCGCAGTTGACAGAGGATGCCGACAACTGACTAGAAACCGCCTACCACCCACGCTCCTACCTTCGATTAGATCGCTTGGCCTCTCTCCAAGCATCCAGTATGAACGAAATGAGATATGCACATAAGAACACAATCAAGACGAGCATTGGATTTGTCAATAAATCTATCGTACCAATACCAAACACCATATAGACCACAGCCAGTATGGCGAAAGTTCCTACGGTAAGAATTGCAGCAGACTTAATCCTGTGAAGCATTGAAATTCAGAATCTGTTCGTCGCAAACCATACAGACCACCCAATCTGTGCCACTACTGGGGCTCAGACTGGCACTCATCACACTTGGTTATTTCTATATCGCTGTCGCGCACGTGACTCCATCCTAAGTATGCTCCGATCGAAAGATCAACACCATCCATATTTGAGGATGCTCCCCAACCAGTTTTCATTGATCCATAACGTGTATATCCAAAAGCTCGTCCATGGCGCCCCCCTACTGAAGCGGCCGATAGAGATAGTGCTGGGCCATTTGCACTCTTTCCAGTCGGACAGGAGAAGATGTCTGAAAATTCACTCTTTCCATTGGATCCTGTGTACTTGAATCCTTTCCCATATGCACCGAAGACTGCATACCCTTTGATTCTTACTCTTACACCACACTTGCACTCCGATGTCAAATCGAATCGATGCACTGCCAAGCCGAACCGCGGAACGTATGCGAGGCTTAGCACCTCGCCCTTCCACGTAACCTGACCCGTAGGATCAGTGAATGAAACAGGCGATCCATCAGCATATGCATACGTGTTGATCCCCCCATCGAGCCCGATGGGATCAGACTGGGCGTACCTGCCTGTTGAGGCATCGTAGTCTCTGAAGTAGTTGTAGAACAGCCCGCTCTCCGGGTCGGCGTACTGGCCTGGGTGACGCAGGTTGAAGGTGAACGTTCCCAGGTTCTGCGGGTTGGCGTTCGGCGCGGTGGTTCCGAAGGGCTCGGCGAGCCAGCTCCAGCGCTGCTGCCCGGCGGTGTTGAGCACGATGCGCGGCGTGGCCAGGTGATCGGTGTGGATGTAGTACACCAGCGGCGGGTTGCTGCCGTTGGGCACGAACATGGCGATGGGTGTGCTGCCGAGCCAGACGTACTCCCGCAGGGCCGTGCCCGAGCCGTTGTACTCGCCCAGCAGCTGGCCGAGCTGGTCGTACACGAACAGCACCGTGCTGGCGGCTCCGGTGCTGTCGAACTTGCGCACCCGGCGCCCGAAGCCGTCGACGCTGTAGGTGGAGGTGGTTCCCGCCTTGAGCAGCGTGGCCAAGCGCCCGGCCAGGTTGTAGGTGGCGGAGTAGGTGTCGCTGACGGTGTTGCCGGCGTTGTCGTAGCCGAAGCTGCGGGCCGGGTTGGTGGTGCTGGTCAGCCGGTTGCTGGTGCTGGCGGTGGTGTAGGCGCTGGTGGTGCCGTTGAGGGTGAGGCCGGTGCGGTTGCCGTTGGCGTCGTAGCCGATGCTCCAACTGGCCGAGGCCGTGGTGATGCCGGTCAGCCGCCCCAGCTCGTCGTAGGCGAAGCTCTGGTCCAGCGCCGCCTGGGCCGCGCCGGTGGTGGCGTCGTAGTGCTGGTAGCCGGTGATGCGGTCGGCCGCGTCGTAGCTGATGTCGCGCAGGCTGTCGCCCAGGTTCTGGCGCACCAGGCGGCCCGAGCTGTCGTAGATCCAGCTGTGCTGCCGCGTGCCGCTGGCCATCTGCCACAGCCAGCTGCGCGGGCCGCCGAAGGGCTCCCACTGGATCTGGCTCACGAGCGTGGCAGCCGCACTGCTACCGTCCGGCGCCAGGGCAAGCGAGCTGGCCTGGCCGCCGCTGTAGCCGATGGCCAGCTTGCGCCCGCTCGGGTAGACGATGCTGGTGAGGTTGCCCGCCGCGTCGTAGGTGTAGGTGACGGTGCTGCTGACCTGCGCGGCGTTGGCGCCGCTGGCGGCGCTGACGCGCTGCGTCTCGGTCAGCAGCCGGCCCTGGGCGTCGTAGGTGTACTGGCTCGAGCCGGCCGGGTGGGTGGCCGAGGTGAGGCGGCCCACGCCGTTGGAGTAGCCCGCACCGGTCTGGTCGTAGGCCCAGGCGTAGTTCAGGCTGGTCTGCCCGCTCTGGCTGTAGACCACGCCGGTGAGCCGGTTCAGCGCGTCGTAGCTGTAGGTGGCCAGCACGCCGCGGCTGTCGGTGCGGGTCTTGAGGTTGCCAGCGGCGTCGTAGGTGTGGGCAGCCGTGCCGGTGTCCGGGCTGACCAGGCTGGTGGTGTCGCCCAGGCCGTTGCGCGGGTACTGGGTGACCAGGTTCCTCGGGTCGGTGAGCTGCGTCAGATCCTCGCGCCCGTTGTAGCCGAACTGGGTCTTGCCGCTCTTGGCGTTGGTGCTGTCCTTCAGGCGGTTCAGGCTGTCGTAGGTGTTGGTCGTGGCGAAGTTGAAGCCCGCCACACCAGGCGCCTGGATGGTCTTGGTCGGGTTGCCCTTGGCGTCGTACTCGTAGTTGGTCACCGGGGCGGGCGAGACCGGCGGGGCCGGCAGCGTCTGTGCGTGCACGCCCAGCGCCCAGCCCGCGGCCAGTGCGACAGCGATGCGGACCGTGTTCATGATCAGTTCCTCCCGGTGGTCTGCTGAACGCGGCCGAGCGCGTCGATGCTCCTGGCGAGCTGGCGGCGCAGCGAGCCGGCGCTGTCCTTGACGTTCTCGCCGATGCGGTTGCCCGCGTTGTCCAGCAGGTACTCGATGCGGTTGCCCAGGTTGTCGTACACCGCCGTCTGTCGGTGCGCCGGGTCGTAGTCGTAGCCGATCCAGCTCGCATCGGGCCGGGTCACCCGCTTGAGCTGGCCGGCCAGGTCGTAGCTGTAGCTGGTGGTCTGGCCGCCCACGCTGGTGCTCAACAGCCGCTGCCGCAGGTCGTAGCTGTTGGTCGTCACCACCCCGTTGGGGTCGATGCTCTGGATGACGTTGCCGTGCTTGTCGTACTGGGTGTACTGGGTGAGCTGGCCCGCCGCGTTGCTCACGCTCTGCAGGTCGCCCGTGGTGTGGCCCACGGCCGCAGCGCCCGTGCCGGTGAAGCTGGTGTCGCTGTAGTAGGTGTAGGTCGTGATGTCCGCGATGTCGGTGCGCGGGCCGTCGTGGGTCAGCACCTGGCCCCACTGGTTGTAGCTCCAGCGCTGCTCGCGGTTGGCCACCGTGCCGTCCAGCGTCGCGCTGAAGCCCGCAGCGCCGTTGGCATCCGTGGTGGCTTGCTCCACTTGGCGGCACAGCACCGCGATGGGCTTGCCGTCGGGCAGCAGCGCGCCTGCCGGCGCGCACGAGGCCGCCGCTCCCCCAGCGAACGGGTCCGGCTGGCCGTTGTACACGTACGTGGTGATTCGGCCGGGCTCGGCTACCTTCGCCTGCAGCCTCCAGTCAGGGTGCCATTGGCTGCTGATCTTGCGGGAGCCAGCAGGCAGCGTCGCGCCGCTGCCGGTTACCGTCGGGCAGTTCGTGCCGCCGGCCAGGCCCTCGACTCGACTCGTCTCCAGGTTGCGGGTCAAGTCATTGGCATAGCAGATGCGCTTGCCGTTGACGTCGTTGATGGAAGTGAGATTGTCATTCGCGTCAAACGCGCTGGTACTGTTACTCGCAGGGCAGCCCGCGCCTGCGGGTTGATATATGGCAGTGATCGCACCGGAGCTAGTGCTGTACTGGTAGGTACGAGAAGTACCTATCGGATCTGTCACGCCTCCAGCACTGACCTGAAACCTGTCGACTCCGCCAGCCAACTCGGAACTCGTTGCCCGACCGTAGCTGTCATAGACAACGGTCTCATATGCAACGCCCAGTTCGTCGATCACGCCCTGGATTCGCGTTGCGAGGGACCAGGCGGTAGCGCCAAGATAGTCCCAGTCCGACACGAGATATCGCCGCGAAGCCTGATCCTGGTACGTCACTGTGTCCAACGTTGTGAAGGACAGGTTGTCCGCGTTCTGTCCATTGACATCAAGCGGTGGCGCTTTGAAGCCATAGGTCACACTACCCTGCGCTGGATCGGCAATCGACTGAAGATGACCAACGCTGTCATAAGAGAGTTCAAGCTCTCTTCCGGAAGTATCTCGGACGATGGCCAGCCTCCCGTTGAAGCTGTCGTACACGAAGGTGACTCCAAAGCCGTTCGGTCGCATTGCGGCGGCCGGTAGGCCGCCGGCAAAGGTGACCATGTCGTTGCGCTGGGTGTAGTAGGCATACTGCCCGGGAGCGGTCTCCACCAGTCGATTTCGTGTTCCTGGACGGATTGGGGAGAGTTGGCGCGGAAAGGAAGATCCCGCCGGAACAGCAAAATGTTGTGCGGCCTCCTGCCCCCATCCGACCCAGATTGACTGGGGTGTGGCCAAGACATAGCCAGAGTAGTTGTGCGTCCAGGTGTTGCCCAGTACCTCCCACAAGTTCGCGGAGAAGGTGCTCGGGTAGCTGAAACCGTCGCTCCTGTATTCACGTACAAACCGAAGCCCTCCGTCTCGCGGCGAGCGGTAGTCGACGTCAGAGAAGACTTTGCTTCCCGAGGGATGCGAAATTGGGTTCCCAAAGCAAGTCTCGCTCGCTCTTCGTGAGCGATAGCAGTAGGACTGCCCTGAGATGTTGGCGTGAGTCCAGCCAGCGCGTTCGCAGAACGCATATCGCCAGCGCGCCATCAAAGAGCCAACAGTCTGCGGAAACGCGCAGTTCCCGCTGAAGCTGTATGTCAGATCTTTGATCTTGCCCCCCTCAACGTCGGGAGCCCACGCTGGGCTGTACTGGCCAGCTGGCCTCCAAGGCCCCTCCGAAATCAAGCGACCAGCATCGCAGCAATTCGGGCACTTGGCCGCGATGAGTGCGCCCATCTGTTCTTTGACCTGTTGCTCATCGAGCAGGGTCGCCGTGGTTTCGTATGGCCCTGTTGCGCTATACCGCCACGGTTCGATGATGTGGGGCCGGTAAGTGCACTCGAACTGACCATTGGGAGAGCGATCGCTGCATTGATCAATCTGCGCCGCATCTACCGAAGCTGACAGCAGCAGCAATGCTGCGAGCCGCGCCAATATGGCTCGCGTGTGGCTACGCTGGACTGCAACTTCTTGTCTCACTTTCTTCTCTCCTCCCCCAACAGATTGTTGAGATGTCCTGGATCTGCTTCGAGCGTTTTCGGGTGGTCGCTCAGTCAGGCTGGACACAGCCGCTATGCGGGTCTTTAGGTTGCCCGCCGCATCGCAGGTGCGGGTAGCCGTGCCTGTGTCGTGGCTGATCAGGGAAACGAAGGCTTGTGGGATCTTCATGCCGCCCCCGGTGATCCAACGACCCGCTTGATGCTCGCCCAAACATCGTCAGCTATCGCGTTCTGCCAGACGGCGGCAAGCGTCTCGCGGAACCTTGCGTTCATTGAGGCCGTTTGCTCAACGCGATCGATGAGATCTCGCCCATGCCTTGCCAGCAAGTCCTCCAGCGCACCCGACGCAAGACATGCGAGCTGGTAGTCCGAACGAGCAAGCATGAAAAGTTCCATGACAAGTCGCCAGCCATCCTCCGGATACTTGGTGACAACATCGTCAAGTCGCTCGATTGCCCATAGGTACTCGTCGGCAACATTTGTGCTTCCCGTTAGATCGCCCGCCTGCTCCAGACGCTCGTGGTACTTCAACCAAGCTTCGACATCTACTCCACACCCGTCACTGGCGCTGTGCTCAGGAGTGTGACGCACGTCGAGACTTCAGAGCGGAATCTCGACACGCAACTGCAATCCGCGCTCGCGGCCGAGCGCGTCGTGCCACTCGCTCGCCGCCAGCGCCAGCGCCGGGCCGCCGTCGACGGCGAACCGCAGTTCGCCGGCCAGGCCGCGCAGCGCGTTGCTGCCGCGGTGCGCCATCAGCAGCAGCCGCGCCGGCCCGCGCCGCGCCGCCAGGCCCAGCGAGGCGAGGCGCACGTCGCCGCCGGCCGGGTAGGCGAGCGGCGCGTTGCGCTGCGCGTAGCCGGCCGGGTAGAGCGAATGGTGGTAGGCGGCCCCCGGGTAGCCTCTACCTCGGAACATGCGCCCGGCCTGCGTGTCGGCCAGTTCGCCGAACACGCGCAGGGCCGTGCCGTCTTGCAGCGTGGCGGCGATTTCGCCGCCGCCGCCGACCAGGTAGCGGCTGGGCATGTGGCCGGCCTCGTCCTCGCCGATCATCTGGCCGTTCAGCGTCAGGCGCGTTGGGCCCTCGCCCGGCAGCGTCCAGCGCGCGTCGAAGCCGGCCAACTGGTTGCCGGGCTCGACGCTGCGGTCCATGTCGGCCTCGAAGTTGTCGATGCCGACGATCGCGCGCAGCAGGCTGCCGAGCGTCTGCGGCCGGCCCTCGCCGCCCCACTGCAGCACGCGCGAGCCGCCCAGCACCAGGCCCGGCAGCGGCTCGATCTCGAGGCGCCAGCCGAGCAGCTTGACGTCGTCGGGCCCGGCGTCGTTCGAGAGCCGCCCGGCGAACAGGTCGGTGCGCCACGGCCCCAGCCATTCGAGCACCGGCAGCTCGAAGGCCTGCCCCGAGGTCTTGCGCCAGCCGACGGCCGGCAGCGCGCGCGCCGCGCCGTCGAGGATCAGGCTGCCGAAGGGCGACGGGCCCCAGTGGCGGCGTTCCACCGAGGCGTAGAGCCGGCCCGGCCCGAACGGGTAGCTCAGGCCGCTGCCTTCGAGGTCGGCGCGCTGGCCGGGTTGGTCTTGCCAGGAGCCGCCGAGCGACCAGCGCAGGCCCTGCGCGTCGCCGCCGGCGAGGCGCAGGGCCGCGCCGCTGCGCCCGGCCAGCGGCAGCGCGAGGAAGTTCGGGCCGCGGCCCGGATCGGCCGCGCCGGCGAGCGTCAGCCCGGCGTGCGCGACGGGTTCGGCGTCGCGGCCGCTCAGCGTGTAGGCCTCGCGCGGCAGTTCGGGCCCGGCGGCCAGCGCCTGGCCCGCCGAGCCCGCCGCCAGTGCCGGCACCAGCGCCAGCGCCAGCACGCGGCGGCGCAAAGAGCAGGTCATCGCACAACGCTAAGACCGCAGGCGGCGCCGGTCCACCCACCGTAACCTTTGGTAGCCCCTGAGACTCGTCAGCCGCCGCGCGCCAGCACCGACTTCAGCGCCGCGCCGGTGTGGCTGCCCGGCCAGGCCACCAGCGCCTCCGGCGGGCAGGCCGCCACCACGCCGCCGCCGCGCGCGCCGCCCTCGGGGCCGAGGTCGACGATCCAGTCGGCTTCGGCGATCACGTCGAGGTCGTGTTCGATCACCACCACGCTGTGGCCGCCGTCCACCAGGCGGTGCAGCACGCGGATCAGCTTCTCCACGTCGGCCATGTGCAGGCCCACGGTCGGCTCGTCGAGCACGTACAGCGTGTGCGGTGCCTTGTTGCCGCGGCGCGTGACGTCGTCACGCACCTTGGTCAGCTCGGTGACGAGCTTGATGCGCTGCGCCTCGCCGCCCGAGAGCGTGGGGCTCGGCTGGCCCAGCGTCAGGTAGCCCAGGCCCACGTCCTTCAGCAGTTGCAGCGGGTGGCTGATCGCGGGCATAGCCGCGAAGAAGTCGACCGCCTCGTCGACCTCCATCGTCAGCACCTCGCCGATGTTGCGGCCGCGCCAGGTGACGGCCAGCGTCTCGGGGTTGAAGCGCCGGCCGTGGCAGACGTCGCACGGCACCTTCACGTCGGGCAGGAAGCTCATCTCGATGGTGCGCATGCCCTGGCCTTCGCACGCGGCGCAGCGGCCCTCGCCGGTGTTGAACGAGAAGCGCGCCGGCGCGTAGCCGCGCGCCTTGGCCTCCAATGTGTCGGCGAAGAGCCTGCGGATCACGTCCCAGAAGCCGATGTAGGTGGCCGGGCAGGAGCGCGGCGTCTTGCCGATCGGCGTCTGGTCGACTTCGAGCACGCGGTCGATCTGCTGCCAGCCGTCGATGCCGGCGCAGCCCTGCCAGTTCGGCCTGGCGCCGCGCACGTTGATGAACTGCAGGTTGGCCAGCAGCACGTCGCGCGCCAGCGTGCTCTTGCCCGAGCCGCTGACGCCGCTGACCGCGACCAGGCGCTTCAGCGGCACCGCCACGTCGAGCGACTTCAGGTTGTGCAGCGAGGCGCCGCGCACGACGAGCCGCGGCGCATCGGCCGCCACCGCGCGGCGCGTATTGAGCGGGTGGCGCATCGGCCGGGCCAGGAAGCGCCCGGTCACAGAGTCGGCGTGCGCGGCCAGCGCCGCCGTGCCGCCTTCGGCCACCAGCCGGCCGCCGCGCTTGCCGGCGCCGGGGCCGATGTCGATGATGTGGTCGGCGCGGCGGATGGTGTCCTCGTCGTGCTCCACCACCACCAGCGTGTTGCCCTTGTCGCCGAGCTTGTGCAGCGCGTCGAGCAGGATGCGGTTGTCGCGCGGATGCAGGCCGATGGTCGGCTCGTCGAGCACGTAGCACACGCCCTGCAGGTTGCTGCCGAGCTGCGCCGCGAGGCGGATGCGCTGCGCCTCGCCGCCGGACAGCGTGGGCGCGGCGCGGTCCAGCGTCAGGTAGCCGAGGCCGACTTCCTCGAGGAATTCGAGGCGGCTCTCGATCTCGGTGACCACGTCGCGCGCGATGTCGGCGTCGCGGCCGGCGAGCCGCAGCGACGCGATCCAGGCGCGGCAGTCGCTCACGCTCCCCTTTGCGATCGCGGTGATCGACTTGCCGTCGAAGGTCACGCCGCGCGAGGCCGGGTTCAGCCGCGTGCCGCCGCAGTCGGGGCAGGGCGTGTCGAGCACGCCTTCGACCTCGGGCTCCTCGGAGGGGAAGCTCTGCTCGCGGCCCTTGTCGTCGTCGTCGCGCCGCGAGTCGTCGTAGGCCTTGCGCTGCTCGCGCGTCAGCGCCAGGCCGGTGCCCACGCAGGTGGTGCACCAGCCGTGCTTGCTGTTGTAGCTGAACATGCGCGGGTCCAGCTCGGGGTAGCTGGTGCCGCACACCGGGCAGGCGCGCTTGGTGGAGAACACCTTCACCGCGCCGATGCGCGCGGTGGGCAGGCCGGCCAGCAGCGCGCCCTTCAGGCCGTCCAGCGGCGCCAGCAGGTGCATCACGCCCTTGCCGGCGTCCAGCGCCCTGGCGAGCAGCGCGCGCAGCTCGGCTTCCTTGTCGGGCGAGACGACCAGGTCGCCCACCGGCAGCTCCAGCGTGTGCTCCTTGAAGCGGTCCAGCCGCGGCCAGGGGTCCACCGGCAGGAATTCGCCGTCGACGCGCAGGTGCGAGTGGCCACGCGCCTTGGCCCACTTCGCGAGGTCGGTGTAGACGCCCTTGCGGTTGACCACCAGCGGCGCCATCAGGCCGACGTGCTGGCCCCTGAATCCTCCTCGATCCTTGTCGCGCAGGATCTGCGCCGCGATGCTCTCGGCGCTCTGCGGCCGCACCGGCGCGCCGTCTTTCACGCAGTGCTGCAGGCCCAGCTTCACGTACAGCAGGCGCAGGAAGTGCCACACCTCGGTGGTGGTGGCCACCGTGCTCTTGCGCCCGCCGCGCGACAGGCGCTGCTCGATGGCCACCGTGGGCGGGATGCCGTACACCGCGTCCACCTCGGGCCGCCCGGCCGGCTGCACGATGCTGCGCGCGTAGGCGTTCAGCGATTCGAGGTAGCGGCGCTGCCCTTCGTTGAACAGGATGTCGAAGGCCAGCGTGCTCTTGCCCGAGCCCGACACGCCGGTGATCACGCTGAACTTGCCGCGCGGGATCGCCACGTCGAGCGACTTCAGGTTGTGCTCGCGGGCGTTGACGATGCGGATCAGTTCGTCCCCGACACCGTTCGCCCTGAGCTTGTCGAAGGGCTTCGACGGAGCCTGTCCTGAGCTTGTCGAAGGGCTCAGCCCGAACGGAAGAGCCTCCTCCACCACCGGCACGCCGATGCCGATGGCGCGCTCGTAGTCGGCCAGCGCGCGGCCGGTGTGCGATGTCGGGTGGCGCTTCACGTCCTCCGGCGTGCCGGTGCAGACGACCACGCCGCCGGCGTCGCCGCCTTCGGGGCCGAGGTCGATCAGCCAGTCGCTGGCGCGGATCACGTCGAGGTTGTGCTCGATGACGACGATGGAATGCCCCGCGTCGAGCAGCTTGCGGAAGGCGCGCATCAGCTTGGCGATGTCGTCGAAGTGCAGGCCGGTGGTGGGCTCGTCGAAGAGGTAGAGCGTGCCCTTCTTCGCCAGCGCCTGCGCCGGCGCGCCCTGCGCTTCGGCGAGGAAGCCGGCGAGCTTCAGGCGCTGCGCCTCGCCGCCGGACAGCGTGGGCACCGGCTGCCCGAGCTTCACGTATTCCAGCCCCACGTCGACGATGGGCTGCAGCACGCGCAGCACCTCGCGGTCGTCGCGGAACAGTTGCACCGCCTCGCTCACCGTGAGTTCGAGCACGTCGGCGATCGACAGCTCGCGCATCGCCCCGCCCGGCGCGCGGCGGTCGATCTTCACGTCGAGGATCTCGGCGCGGTAGCGGCGGCCGTCGCAGTCCTGGCAGCGCAGGTAGACGTCGCTGAGGAACTGCATCTCCACGTGCTCGAAGCCCGAGCCGCCGCAGGTGGGGCAGCGCCCGTCGCCGGCGTTGAAGCTGAACATGCCGGGGCCGTAGCCGCGCTGCTGCGCCAGCGGCGCCTGCGCGAACAGCTTGCGGATCTCGTCGAAGGCGCCGACGTAGCTGGCCGGGTTGGAGCGCGCCGTCTTGCCGATCGGCGACTGGTCGACGAACACCGCGTCGGCCAGCCGTTCGGCGCCGAGCAGGCGGTCGTGCGCGCCGGGCGATTCGGTCGCCTTGCCGAAGTGGCGCTGCAGCGCGGGGAACAACACGTCCTGCATCAGCGTGCTCTTGCCCGAGCCCGACACGCCGGTGACACAGACGAGATGTTGCAACGGAAACTCGACCGTGAGGTTCTTCAGGTTGTGCTCGCGCGCGCCCTCGAGGATCAGCTTGGGCGTGGCCGGCGACATCAGCCGCTTGATGCCCATGCCCACGTGCCTGCGCCCGCCGAGGTAGGCGCCGGTCAGCGTGTCGGCGCGGCGTATCGCCTCGGGCGTGCCGTCGAACACGATGCTGCCGCCGCGCTCGCCGGGGCCGGGGCCCATGTCGATCAGGCGGTCGGCCGCCAGCATCACCGCCGGGTCGTGCTCGACCACCACCAGCGTGTTGCCGGCGTCGCGCAGGCGCTGCATCGCCTCGACGATGCGGTTCATGTCGCGCGGGTGCAGGCCGATGCTCGGCTCGTCGAGCACGAACATGGTGTTGACCAGCGAGGTGCCCAGCGCGGTGGTCAGGTTGATGCGCTGCACCTCGCCGCCGCTGAGCGTGCGGCTCTGGCGGTCCAGCGTCAGGTAGCCGATGCCGACGTCGCACAGGTACTTCAGCCGCGTGCGGATCTCGTCGAGCAGCAGCTTGAGCGCCTCGTCGAGCATCGAGCTGGGCAGCGTGATGCGCTCGAAGAAGCGGCGCAGGCGCGCTATCGGGATCAGCATCAGGTCGTGCACCGTCAGGCCCGGCAGCGCTTCGAGCTGCGCGCGCGTCCACTGCACGCCCACCGGCATGAAGCGCTTCGCGGGGGCCAGCACCGCGTCGGCGTCGTCCTTCGCGCCCAGGCGCCACAGCAGCGCCTCGGTCTTCAGCCGCGCGCCGCCGCACACCGTGCAGGGCGTGTAGCTGCGGTACTTGGACAAGAGCACGCGGATGTGCATCTTGTAGGCCTTCGATTCGAGGTACTCGAAGAAGCGCCGCACGCCGTACCACTGCTTGTTCCAGTTGCCCTTCCAGTTCGGCGAGCCGTTGATCACCCAGTCGCGCTGCGCGTCGGTGAGCGCCGACCAGGGCGTGTCGCGCGGGATGCCGGCCTCGCCGCCGTACTTGAGCAGGTCGTCCTGGCATTCCTTCCAGGCCGGCGTCTGCATCGGCTTGATCGCGCCGGCGCGCAGCGTCTTGCGGTGGTCGGGGATCACCAGGCCGTAGTCCACGCCGATCACGCGGCCGAAGCCGCGGCAGGTGTCGCAGGCGCCGTAGGCCGAGTTGAAGCTGAACAGCGCGGGCTGCGGGTCGGCGTAGCGCAGGTCGCTGTCGGGGCAGTGCAGTCCTGTCGAGAAGCGCCAGAGTGCCACGCGCGGCGCTTCGACAGGCCTGTCCCGAGCTTCGTCGAAGGGCTCAGCGCGAACGGCTTCCTCCGTTCGGCCTGAGCTCGTCGAAGGCCCCGCCCCATCCTCCAGCGCATAGACGTTGACGCGCCCGCCGCCGCGCTTGAGCGCGGTTTCGATGGCTTCGACGGCGCGCACCTTCTCCGTGCCCTGGATGCGGAAGCGGTCCGCCACCACGTCGAGCAGCGTGCGCGGCCCGGTGGGCGAGGCGACCTCGCGCTGCGCCTGCACGCGCGTGAAGCCGCTGGCCGCCAGCCATTGCTCGATGTCGGATTCGCTGGTGCCGGCCGGCAGCTCGACCGGGAACGTGACGACGAGGCGCGGATCGGCCGCCGCCGTGCGCGCCATCAGCTCGGCGTAGATCGTCTCCGGCGAATCGTGGCGCACACGCTGCGCGGTCTGCCGGTCGAACAGCTCGGCGGCGCGCGCGAACAACAGCTTCAGGTGGTCGTTCAGCTCGGTCATCGTGCCGACCGTGCTGCGGCTGGAGCGCACCGGGTTGGTCTGGTCGATCGCGATGGCCGGCGGCACGCCGTCGACACGATCGACCGCCGGGCGGTCCATGCGGTCGAGGAACTGGCGCGCATAGGCGCTGAAGGTCTCGACGTAGCGGCGCTGGCCCTCGGCGTACAGCGTGTCGAACACCAGGCTCGACTTGCCCGACCCGCTGGGGCCCGTGACCACCGTCATCTCGCCGGTGCGGATGTCGAGGTCGAGGTTCTTCAGGTTGTGCTGGCGGGCGCCGCGGATACGGATAAACCCGCGGCTGTCGTCGTTGCTGTCCATGCGCCTCCAGGGGGAAGGCGAAAGATTCTAGAGACCGCTGCCATCACCCCACGCTCCGGGGGTTGTGACAGATCAACCCGGCACCAGACACTTCCCGTAACAACAACCGACACGGGGCCTGCGACAGGGAAGCGGCGCCTCGCAGCCCCATGCCGACGACGCCCCGCCTGCGCCTCGCCTCGCTGACCTTTGCCGCCTTGCTGGCGGCCTGCGGCGGAGGCGGCGACGACACCCCGTCGAGCAGCGACGCCCAGGCCGTCGAAGGCCGCAAGACGAGCGCCGCCTTCACACCCACCACGCCGATCCCGAGCGACGCGCACCAGCGCGGCATGTGGGGCCCGGTGAAGTCGTGGCCGCTGATCCCGGTGCACGCGGTGCTGATGCCCGACGGCCGCGTGATGAGCTACGGCACCGACGGCAGCGGCCGCCAGACCGGCTTCTTCCTCTACGACGTGTGGGATCCGACGGTCGGCCCGGACGGCAGCCATCTCACGCTGCCCAACGGCACCGGCACCGACATCTTCTGCGGCTCGCAGCTCGTGCTGCCCGGCGGCGACGCGGTGTTCCTCGCCGGCGGCGACAACTGGACCGGCAGCGGCACCACCAACACCGGCAACAACAACTCCAACCTGTTCAAGCTGGCCGACAACAGCCTGACGCGCGGCACCAACATGAACCGCGCGCGCTGGTACTCCAGCTCGACCATGCTGCTCAACGGCGAGGCCTACATCCAGGGCGGCACCGGCGGCACCGACCGGCCCGAGGTGCGCCAGGCCGACGGCACGTTCCGCCTGCTCAGCGGCGCCAACACCGGCGGGTACGACTACATGTACCCGCGCAACTTCATCGCGCCGGACGGCCGCGTGTTCGGCTACGACAGCGCCGGCCGCATGTACTACGTCGACCCGAACGGCACCGGCTCGGTGACCTCGGCGGGCCAGTTCCCCTCCAGCTACGCCGGCAGCGATTCGAGCACGGCGATGTTCCGCCCCGGCCGCATCCTGCAGTTCGGCGGCAACTCCAACGGCGCGATCGTCATCGACATCCGCGGCGGCGCGCCGGTGGTGACGCCCACCGCGGCCATGTCCTCGCAGCGCCGCCTCGTCACCGCGGCGGTGCTGCCCGACGGCAAGGTGCTCGCCACCGGCGGCAGCCGCACCTGGAACGTGCTCGACCAGGTCAACAACAGCGCCGAGATCTGGAACCCCGACACCGGCACCTGGACCGTCGGCCCGAGCGGCGTGCAGGCGCGGCTGTACCACTCGATGTCCCTGCTGCTGCCCGACGGCACGGTGATGGTCGGCGGCGGCGGCGCGCCGGGGCCGCAGAACAACCTGAACTACGAGCTGTACTTCCCGCCCTACCTGTTCGCCCCCGGCGGGCAGCTCGCGGCGCGCCCGGTGATCGACGCCGCGCCGACGGTGATGGACATCGGCCGCACCTACACGGTGGACGTGTCGGGCGCCGGCCCGGCCGCGCGCGTGGTGCTGATCAAGCACGGCTCGGTGACGCACAGCTGGAACATGGAGCAGCGCTACGTCGAGCTGACCTTCGCGGCCAGCGGCAACCGCCTCGCGGTGCAGGCGCCGACGCACGCCGCCGACGCGCCGCCCGGCTTCTACATGATGTTCGTGCTCGACGCGAACGGCGTGCCCTCGGTGGCCAAGACGGTGCGCATCAACGTCGCCGAGCAGCCCAACCCCGAGATCGTGCCGGTCGTCGGCGCGATCGCCGACCGCAACGGCACCGTCGGCACCACGGTGCTGCTGCAGGTGGTGGCCAGCGACCCGAACGGCGACGTGCTGCGCTACACCGCCACCGGCCTGCCCCCGGGCCTGGCCATCGACCCGCAGACCGGGCTGATCAGCGGCACGCCCAGCGCGGCCGGCAGCTACTACGTGGTCGTCGCGGCCAGCGACGGCGTGAACTCCTCGAGCACGGCCTTCACCTGGACCATCGGCGGCAGCGCGGTGCCGCTGACCGTGTCCTTCGGCTCCACGCCGAGCGCGGCGGTGAGCGGCAGCAGCGCGAACTTCACCGCCAGCGCCACCGGCAACAACCTGCGCTACAAGTGGAACTTCGGCGACGGCTCGGCCGAGACGGACTGGAGCAGTTCGCCGACCGCCTCGCACGACTACACGCAGCCGGGCCTGTACACCGTCACGGTGACGGTCACCGACGACAGCGGCCTGGAAGTGCGCAGTTCGACGCTGCAGGCGATCTACCTGCCGCCCACGGCCGGCACGCCGGTCGGTTCGACGCCCATCGCCTTCGAGGCACGCAGCGGCGCCAACCCGCGGCTGTGGGTGCTCAACCCCGACAACGACTCGGTCAGCGTGTTCGACGCGGCCACCCGCGCGCGCCTGGCCGAGATCCCGGTCGGCGCCGGGCCGCGCACGCTCGCGCTGACGGGCAACGGCACGGTGTGGGTCACCAACAAGTTCGGCGCCTCGATCAGCGTGATCGACGCCGCCTCGCTGGCCGTCAGCCGCACGATCGCGCTGCCGCGCGGCTCGCAGCCCTTCGGCGTGGTGGCCTCGGCCGGCGGCAATGCCTTCGTGGTGCTGGAAGCCGGCGGCACGCTGCTGAAGTTCAACACCGCCAGCTACGCGCAGACCGGCAGCCTGGCCATCGGCATGAACGCGCGCCACGTCGCGCTCAGCGCCGACGGCGCGAACGCCTACGTGTCGCGCTTCATCAGCGCGCCGGTGGCGGGTGAATCCACCGCCACGCCCGGCGCCGGCGGCGGCGAAGTGCTGCAGGTGGCCACCGCCGCGATGACGCTGGCGCGCCGCATCACGCTGGCGCAGAGCACGCGCCCCGACGCCGAGAACCAGGGCCGCGGCCTGCCCAACTACCTGGGCGCGGCGGCGATCTCGCCCGACGGCGTGACGGCCTGGGTGCCGAGCAAGCTCGACAACATCAGCCGCGGCATCGGCCGCGACGGCCTGCCGCTGAACTTCCAGAACACCGTGCGCTCGGTCAGCTCGCGCATCGTGCTGGCCAGCGGCAGCGAAGACCTGGACGGCCGCCTCGACCACGACAACGCCAGCATGGCCAGCGCCGCGGTCTTCGACGCCCGCGGCCTGTACCTGTTCGTCGCGCTCGAGACCAGCCGCGAGGTGGCGGTGATCGACGCGCACGGCCGGCGCGAGATGTTCCGCTTCGACACCGGCCTCGCGCCGCAGGGGCTGGCGCTGTCGGCCGACGGGCTGACGCTGTACGTGCACAACTTCATGGACCGCAGCGTCGGCGTGCACGACCTGCGCCCGCTGATGCAGCAGGGCCTGCTGGCCGCCAACCCGGTGGCGACGCTGGCGACCATCACCACCGAGAAGCTCACGCCCACGGTGCTGCGCGGCAAGCAGCTCTTCTACGACGCACGCGACCCGCGCCTGGCGCGCGACCGCTACATGAGCTGCGCGAGCTGCCACAACGACGGCGGCGAGGACGGCCGCGTGTGGGATCTCACCGGCTTCGGCGAAGGCCTGCGCAACACCATCAGCCTGCGCGGCCGCGGCGGCATGGGCCAGGGCTTCCTGCACTGGAGCAACAACTTCGACGAGGTGCAGGACTTCGAGGGCCAGATCCGCGCGCTGGCCGGCGGCACCGGCCTGATGTCCGAGAGCGACTTCGCCGCCGGCACGCGCAGCCAGCCGCTGGGCGACCGCAAGGCCGGCGTGTCGGCCGACCTCGACGCGCTGGCCGCCTACCTCGGCTCGCTGACGAGCTTCGCGCCCGCCCCGGCGCGGCCCGGCGCGACGACGCTGTCGGCCGCCGCCGCCGAAGGCAAGGCGATCTTCGCGGCGCGCAACTGCGCGAGCTGCCACTCCGGCGCGGCCTTCAGCGGCAGCGGCGCGAACACGCTGGTGAACATCGGCACGCTCAAGCCGACCAGCGGCCGGCGCCTCGACGCGGCGCTGACCGGCCTGGACGTGCCGACGCTGCGCGACGCGTGGGCCACCGCGCCCTACCTGCACGACGGCTCGGCGGCGACGCTGGAAGCGGCCGTGCGCGCGCACGACGGCGTGACCATCACCGATGCCGACCTCGCCAAGCTGACCGCCTACCTGCGCGAGATCGGCGGCGACGAACCGGCCGCCGTGCCGGCGGCCGGCACCGGCGCCGGGCTGAGGGCGGAGTACTTCAACAACATCACCGTCACCGGCACGCCGGCGCTGACGCGCACCGAGGCGATCGACTTCAACTGGGGCAACGGCGCGCCGGGCACCGGCGTGGGGGCCGACAACTTCTCGGTGCGCTGGAGCGGCAAGCTGATCGTGCCCGCCAACGGCACCTACCGCTTCCAGACCGAGTCGGACGACGGCGTGCGCGTGACGGTCAACGGCGTGCGGCTGGTCGACAACTGGACCGACCACTCGCCCACCGTCAACACCAGCGCCGGCATCAACCTGACGGCCGGCACGCAGGTCGACATCGTCGCGGAGTACTACGAGCGCGGCGGCGGCGCGGTAATGCGGCTGCGCTGGCTGACGCCGGGCGACACCGCCTTCGTCGCGGTGCCGGCCAAACAGTTGCTGGCGCCGGCCGTGGTCACCGGCAGCGGCCTTGCGGGGAGCTACTTCAACAACATCACGCTGTCGGGCAGCCCGGTGCTGTCGCGCGTCCAGGCGGTCGACTTCGACTGGGGCACGGGCTCGCCGGGCACCGGCGTGGGCGCGAACAACTTCTCGGCGCGCTGGAGCGGCACGCTGCTCGCGCCCGCCAGCGGCAGCTACCGCTTCCGGACCGTGTCCGACGACGGCGTGCGTGTGTGGGTGAACGGCACGCAGTTGATCAACAACTGGAGCGACCACTCCGCCACGACCAACACCAGCGCCGCGATCAGCCTGGTGGCCGGCCAGCGCTACACGGTCCGCGTGGAATACTACGAGAAGGGCGGCAGCGCGGTGATGCGGCTGCGCTGGCAGCGCCCGGGCAACAGCAGCTACGTGGCGATTCCAGCCGCCAGCCTGTTCCCGAACTGAAACCGGGCCAAGCTGCGGCGGGGCGTGCACTGGATCACGCCCCGCCGTTCCGTGGCGCTTCCGCGCCGGCGCGCAAGTGGTCACACTCGCGTCTGGCGCGTTGGGGCGCCGTACACGGAGAAGCAGATGAATCGATCCCTGCGCGCGCTGGCCGGGGCCCTGGGGCTGTGGTGTCTTTGCGCATCCGCCGGTGCGCAGATCCTCATCGGCCAGACCGCCGGCTTCAGCGGCGCGGTGGGCCCCGGTGTCAAGGAGACCGCCGACGGCGCCAAGCTCTACATCGACGCCGTCAATGCGCAAGGCGGCGTGAACGGGCAGAAGATCGAGATCATCCAGCTCGACGACAAGTTCGACCCCAAGCTCGCGGCCGCGAACGCGAAGACCCTGATCACCGAAAAGAACGTCGCCGCGCTGTTCCTGTCGCGCGGCACGCCGCACACGCAGGCCATCGTGCCGCTGCTCGAGCAGTACAAGGTGCCGCTGATCGGGCCGTCCACCGGCGCGATGGCGCTGCACAAGCCCGTCAACCCCTGGGTGTTCAACGTGCGCGCCACCTACCAGCGCGAGGCCGAGCGCGCGGTGCAGCACCTGAGCCTGATCGGCATCGAGCGCATCGGCGTGATCCACGTCGACGACAGCTTCGGCGCCGACATGCTCGAAGGCACGAAGAAGGGCTTCGCCGCGGTGGCCAAGAACCCGGTGTTCGTCGAGAAGTACGACCGCGCCAAGTGGGACTACACCAAGATCGCGCCGCTGGTGGCCAGCTCCGACGTGCAGGCGGTGCTGTTCATCGGCTCGGGCACCGCGGTGGTCGACGGCATCGACGCGATCCGCAAGGCGGGCTCGCGCGCGCAGGTCGTCACCTTCTCGAACAACGCCTCGGGCGGCTTCGTCAAGGCGCTCAAGGAGAACGCGCGCGGCGTGATCGTCACGCAGGTGTTCCCCTACGAACGCTCGCTGGCCGCGCAGATCGTCAAGGAGGCACACGACCACGCCGTCGCCAAGGGCCTGGAAGGCGTGTCGCCGGCGATGCTGGAAGGCTACGCCGCCGCCAAGGTGCTGGTGGCCGGCCTCAAGCGCGCCGGCCCGAACCCGTCGCGTCAGCGCATCCGCGACGCGCTCGAATCGATGAACAAGGTCGACATCGGCGGACTCGAGATCAGCTTCGGCCCGAACGACCACACCGGCCTGGAGTTCGTCGACCTGTCCATCATCGGGCGGGACGGGAAGTTCAGGCGCTGAGGGCGGCGGCAACAGGCAGGCTCAGGCGCCCGCCGCCTCCCTCGCGCGCACCGCTCGCGCGATGTCCTTCCGCGACGCCAGCGTCTTCAGGTCGTAGTGCGCCTGCAGCATCAGCCACGAGGCGGCGTCGCCGCCGAAGTACGCGGCCAGGCGGGCCGCCGTGTCGGCCGTGATGCTGCGGCGCTCCTTGACGATCTCGTGCATGCGCGTGGCCGGCACGTCCAGCGCGGCCGCCAGCGCGTTGACGCTGAGGCCCAGCGGAACGAGGAAATCCTCGCGCAGCACCTCGCCCGGGTGCACGGGCCGCATGCGATCGACGGGGTTCACCATCTCCTTCTCCTTCAGTGGTAGTCGACGATCTCGACCTGCGACGGCCCGGCGGCCGTCCACACGAAACACACGCGCCACTGGTCGTTGACGCGGATGCTGTGCTGCCCCTTGCGATCCCCCTTCAGCGCCTCGAGGCCGTTGCCCGGCGGCGACCGGAGGAAGTCGAGCATCTGCGCCGCGTGAAGCTGCGCCAGCTTTCGCTCGGCGATGCGTGCGAACGACTTGAAGCGCCGAACCGCCCCGCCCTCGAACAGCGCCTGCGTGTCCTTGCACTTGAACGAGACGATCACGGTGCGAGTCTATTACGCCGCGCGTAATACGACAAGCCGCGCCACTCACCCCGCCAGGAACCGCTCCACCAGCGCGAACTGCTCCGCCGTGTTCAGCGCCGGCGCGTGGCCGCAGCCGGGGATCTCGACCACCACGGCGCGCGGGCCGCGGCTGCGCATCTGCTCGGCGGTGTCGCGCAGCAGCAGGTCGGAGTCCTCGCCGCGCAGGCACAGCACGGGGATGTCCAGCGTGTCCCAGGCGTCCCACAGCCGGTAGTCGTCGTCGTGGTGGGTGAACTGCATCACCATCGCCGGGTCGTAGTGCGGCGTCACGCGGCCGTCGGGCAGGCGCCGCGCCGAGGTCTCGGCCAGGCGCCGCCACTGCGCGTCGCTGAGCCAGCCGTAGGGCTTGTAGACGGCGCGGAAATACTGCTCCAGCTCGCTCATCGTGGCGAACGCCGCCGGACTGCCGGCGTAGCTGCGGATGCGCTCGATCGCGGCCTCGGCGAGCTGCGGGCCGTTGTCGTTGAGCACCAGGCGGCGGATGCGGCCGCGCAGCGTGGTGGCCGCCGCCAGCGTGCCGATCGCGCCGCCCATCGAGGTGCCGAGCCAGTGCAAGCGCGCGATGCCCAGCGCGTCCACCAGCGCCGTCGCCAGCTTCACGTAGAAGGCCAGGCAGTATTCGCGCTCGGGCTGCGGGCTCCACTGGCTCAGGCCGCGCCCGAGCGTGTCGGGGCAGATCACCCGGTAGCGCCGGGCCAGGTGCGCGGCGATGTCGTCCATGTCGCGCCCGGTGCGCGCCAGGCCGTGCCAGGCGATCACCGTCTCGCCGTGCTGCGCGCCCCACTCGGTGTAGTGAAGCTCGCGGCCTTCGCAGGTGACGTAGTGCGAGTTCATCATGTCGGCCGCGCGGATCGAGCGCGCCACGCGCGCAGGCGCCCCACCACGCCGGTGGGGAAGTAGTAGACCGAGAGCACGAACAGCAGGCCGAGCCAGAGCAGCCAGCGATCGGGCGACACCAGCGCGGCCAGCAGCGGCACGCCTTCGGCCGCGCCGGCGCCGAGCCGCAGCAGGTCCTGCAGGTAGTTCTGCGCGATCACGAACAGCACCGAGCCGATCACCGCGCCGTAGATCGTGCCCATGCCGCCGATCACGACGATCAGCAGGATGTCGAGCATGATCTCGAACGACAGCGAGGTGTCGGGCCCCTGGTAGCGCAGCCACAGCGCGAGCAGGCAGCCGGCGGCGCAGGCGAACAGCGCCGACAGCACCGAGGCGATGGTGCGCCAGACCACCGTGCGGTAGCCGATCGCCTCGGCGCGGAAGTCGTTCTCGCGGATCGCCTGCAGCACGCGGCCGAACGGCGAGTTGACGATGCGCAGCATCGCCAGCACCAGCAGCAGCGCAACGAAGAACAGCAGGTAGTAGGTGGCGAAGCGGCCGTCGACGGACACGCCGAGCAGCGGCTGCTCCAGGTACTGCGTGCCGGGCTGCAGGGCCTCGGGCACCTTGAAGTTCAGGCCGTCCTCGCCGCCGGTGAAGTCCGAAAGCTGCGAGGCCAGCGTCAGGAAGGCCGAGGCCACCGCCAGCGTGATCATCGCGAAGAAGATCGCCTTGACGCGCAGCGAGGCCAGCCCGATCAGCAGCGCGAGCAGCAGCGACACGGCCAGCGCCGCGGCCACGCCGACGCCCACCGATGCCCAGCCCGGCCCCATGCGCGTGCTGGCGATCGCCACGCCGTAGGCGCCGATGCCGAAGAACATCGTGTGCGCGAAGCTGACGATGCCGGTGTAGCCGAGCAGCAGATCGAAGCTCGCCACCAGCACGATGAAGACCAGGACCTTGGCCGCGACGTTCAGCGCCTTGGTGCCGGGGAACAGGAAGGGCGTGAAGGCCAGCGCGAGCACGATCACGACCAGCAGCACGCCCAGCACGCGGCTGCGCGGACCGTCGTCGGAGATGAGCCGCCGCATCATCGGTTGGCCACCGGATACAGCCCCTGCGGGCGCCACAACAGCACGGCCACCATCAGCGCGATGCTGGCGAAGGCGGTGAACACCGGCGCGACGAAGCCGGTGTAGTTGGTCAGCAGGCCCACCAGCAGCGCGCCGACCAGGCAGCCCAGCGTCGAGCCCAGCCCGCCGATGATGATGACGATGAAGATCAGCACGTTGACCTGCGCGCCGAGCTGCGGAACGACGTTCTGCTGGAACAGCCCCCACATCACGCCGCCCAGGCCGGCCAGCGCCGAGCCGACCACGAACACGCCGACGAACAGCCGCCGGATGCGGTAGCCGAGCGACTCGACCATCTCGCGGTCCTGCACGCCGGCGCGCACCAGCAGGCCGATCTTGGTGCGGTTCAGCGCCCACAGCATCGCCACGAGCACCGCGGCGCCGATCGCCACCGCGAGCACGCGGTACTTGCCGATCGCGGCATCACCGATCAGCAGCGAGCCGCGCAGCGCCTCGGGCAGCGCCAGCGGGCGCTGCTCGGGGCCCCAGATCACCTTGATCAGCTCCTCGCCGATGATCATGCCGCCCATCGTGATGAGGATCTGCTTGAGGTGCTGGCCGTACACCGGCCGCACCATCAGCCGCTCGAAGGCCCAGCCGATCGCGCCGGCCAGCGCCATCGCGACGAGCATCGCGGCGAACACCGCGGCCAGGTTGCGCGCCAGCGAGTCGGCGCTGGTCCAGTCGGCCAGGCCGGCGAACACCGTGGTCGCGACGAAGGCGCCGAAGGCGATGAACACGCCGTGGCCGAAGTTCAGCACGTCCATCAGGCCGAACACCAGCGTCAGGCCCGAGGCGGTGACGAACACGATCATGCCCATCGCCAGGCCGGCGATGGTCAGCGTGAGCCAGGTCGAGGGCGAACCCACCAGCGGCAGGGCGGCGACGGCCAGGATGGGCACCAGCGCCAGGGGCAGCCAGTCGAAACGCAACTCCGTTCGCGAAAGCTCCGCTCGGGCTGAGCTTGTCGAAGCCCCTGGCGTGCCGCGCACGCGCCCTTCGACAAGCTCAGGGCGAGCGGGGGGAGGCTCAGTCCGGCCAAGGAGAGGCTCAGTCCGGCCAGGGAGAGGCTCAGTCCGGCCAGAGGGAGGTTCAGTCCGGCCAGGGGGAGGTTCGGGGTGAACGGATTTCCTCCGATCGTCCTGAGCAGGGGCTGAGCTTGCCGAAGGCCCGTGTCGAAGGGTCATTGATGCGCCCCCAGCGAGAGCCCGAGCAGGCGCTGCTGCAAGGCCTCGTCCTCCACGAGCTGCTTCATCGCGCCGCGGTGCACCACGCGGCCGTCGTCCATCACCGCCACCGTGTCGCCCAGCGCCCTGGCCATCGCGAAGTTCTGCTCGACCAGCAGCACCGTGGTCTGCGTCGCCTTCAGGTCGCGCAGCGCGGCGATCAGGTTGGCGACGATGGCCGGCGCCAGGCCCTTGCTCGGCTCGTCGATCAGCAGCAGCCGGCGCGGCTCGACGATGGCGCGCGCGATCGCCAGCATCTGCTTCTGCCCGCCCGAGAGCTTGCCGGCCGGGTACAGCCAGAACTTCTTCAGCGCCGGGAACAGGCCGAAGATCCAGTCGAGCCGCTGCGTGTCGATGTCGGCCAGGCGGCGGGCGCCGCGCGCGGCCAGCAGCAGGTTCTCGCGTACGCTCAGGTCGCCGAAGATGCCCATGCTCTCGGGCACGTAGGCGATGCCCAGGCGCGCGATGTCCGGCGTGGCGTGGCGGTGGATGGGCGCGCCGTCGAACGCCACCGCGCCGGCCGAGGCGCGCCACAGGCCCATGATCGTGCGCAGCGTGGTCGTCTTGCCGGCGCCGTTGCGACCCAGCAGCATGGTCACCTGCCCGGCCGGCACGGCGAGGTCCACGCCGTGCAGGATGTGATAACTGCCGATGTGCGTGTGCACGCCTTCGAGAGTCAGCAGGGCGGGCCGAGCGCCGGGCCGCTCCCAAGCGGGCCCGCATCCCCCTGGGGGATCGGCCGACGTACCCGTCGGACGAGGGGTCGTCGTCACGCGGCTTCCTCCACCGTGCTCGCGCCGAGGTAGGCGTTCTGCACCACCGGCGAAGAGATCACCTTCTCCGGCTCGCCGTCGGCGACGAGCTGGCCGTTGTGCAGCACGACGATGCGGTCGGCCAGCTCGCGCACCACGTCCATCTTGTGCTCGACCAGCAGGATGGTCTTGTTGCGCTGCGCCTTCAGCGCGCGGATCAGGTCGAGCACCACCGGCACGTCGTCGACGCTCATGCCGGCGGTCGGCTCGTCGAACATGTAGACGCTGGGCTCCAGCGCCATCAGCATCGCCACCTCGAGCTTGCGCTGGTCGCCGTGCGGCAGGCTGGCGGCGGGCAGCTCGGCGCGGTCGCCCAGGCGCACGCGCTCGAGCAACTGGTGCGCGCGCTCCAGCGTGTTGCGGTGGTCGCTCCACACCGACCACAGGTTCAGCCCCTCGCGGCGGCGCGACTGCACCGCCAGGCGAACGTTCTCGACCACCGCCAGGTTGGGGAACAACTGCGTCAACTGGAAGGCGCGCCCCAGGCCGCGCTGCGTGCGCTGCGGCGCGCTCTCGGCGCTGATGTCGCGGCCGTCGAGGTGCACACTGCCGGCGCTGGCGCGCAACTGGCCCGAGATCAGGTTGAAGTAGGTCGTCTTGCCGGCGCCGTTCGGCCCGACGATGGCCGTCAGCGTGCCCGGCTGGAAGCGGCACGAGACACGGTCGACGGCCACGTGGCCGCCGAAGCGGATCGTCAGGTCGCGGGTTTCGAGCACGCCCGGGCCCGCGTCAGCGCTTGTTGCGGATCGGAACCTGCATCTCCTCGGGCTTGATCTCGCGCACGAGTTCCGGCACGCCCCAGGCGAAGGCCGGGTCCACCTTGATCTTGAAGTGGTACATCGACTGCATCGCCTGGTGGTCTTCCTTGCGGAAGGTCATCTTGCCCTTGGGCGACTCGAAGCTCATGCCTTCCATGGTCTTGATGAGCTTCTCGGTATTGGTGTCGCCGGCGGTCTTCTTCAGCGCCTCGACGACGGCGATGCCCGCGCTCATGCCGCCGGCCGTGAAGAAGTCGGGCGGGGCCTTGAACTGCTTGTAGTGGTTGGCCACCAGCCACTCGTTGACCGGGTTCTTCGGGATGCCGAAGTAGTAGTAGGTGGCGCCTTCCATGCCGGGGAAGTTCTTGTACGAGGCCATCGCCGGCAGGATGTTGCCGCCGGTGGCGATCTCGATGCCGTAGCGCTTGAGGTCGAGGTCGGCGATCTTGAACGGGTTGCCCGCGCCGGCCCAGATGATGAAGATCACCTTGCGGCCGGGCTGGTCCTTCAGCTTGTCGATCAGGCGCTGCGCGCCGGCGGTGAAGTCGGTCGTGTTGGTCGGCAGGTATTCCTCGTGGACCAGCTTGGCGTTCTTGATCGCGTCCTTGAAGGCCTTCACGCCGTCGCGGCCGAAGGCGTAGTCCTGCGCCAGCGTGGCGATCACGGTGCCCGGCTTGTCCAGCGCCACGGCGTTGCTGATCGCGTCCTGGCTCGAGTTGCGGCCGGTGCGGAAGATGTAGCGGTTCCACTTGTCGCCGGTGATCGAATCGGCCACCGCCGGCTCGACCAGCAGCACCTTCTTGTATTCCTCGGCCACCGGCAGCAGCGCCAGCGCCACGCCCGAGGACGAGGGGCCGACCGCGATGTCGGCCTTGTCGTCACCGTAGGCGGCGGCCAGCAGGCTCTTGCCGACGTCGGGCTTGCCCTGGTCGTCCTTCTCGATCACGACGAGCTTGCGGCCGGCCACGGCAAACGTGCCGCCGGTGGCGTAGTCCAGGCCCATCATGAAGCCGGTCTGCGTCTGCTTGCCGTAGGCCTCCAGCGGGCCGGTCTTGCTGTAGACGTGGGCGATGCGGATCTCGCCCTTGCCCTGCGCGAGCGCGAGCGCGAGGCCGGGCAGCGTGAAGGCGGCGGCGAGGGTGGCGAGCCAGAAACGGCGGGCGTGCGGCATGCGGCGTGTCTCCATGGATTGGAATGGCGGGCACGGCGGCCCGATGCCGTCACGGGTGCAATCGATATGCCACGCGCACCCTGGTTAACCCGGGGTCGGCTCAGCGCAGCAGCGACGAACGCATCAGCGGAAGCTGCGGCGAGGCCGAGGTGACGCTCGCGTCGAAGGGGTGGCTCACGCGCCCGTAGCCGCCCAGGATGCGCGCCACGTAGGCGCGCGTCTCGGCATAGGGCGGCACGCCGCGGTAGCGGTTCACCGCGCCCTCGCCGGCGTTGTAGGCGGCGGCCACCAGCGGCACGTTGCCCTCGAAGTAGGCCATCAGCCAGCGCAGGTAGGCCATGCCGCCGCGGATGTTCTGCTCGGCGTCGTAGGGCCGCGCCACGCCGAAGCGCGCCGCCGTCTCGGGAATCAGTTGCATCAGGCCCTTGGCGTTCTTCGGCGAGAGCGCGATCGTGTCGTAGTTCGACTCCACCTTGATGAAGGCGAGCACCAGCGCCGGCGAGAGCCGGTACTGCGGCGCGTGGCGCTTGACGATCTCGACGATGTGGCGCGGCGCGTCGGGCGGAATCACCTCCACCGGCGGCGGCGCGGCGGCCGTGCGCGCGGGCGGTGCCGTCATCTGCGGCGGCGTGCGGTCGACCATGCACTCGGGCACGTAGTTCGGCGGCCCGCCCACCGTGGCCAGCATGCGCACCGCCTGGTCCAGCCCCTGTTCGGCGGCGGCGTGGAAGAAGAAGGCCGCGTTGGCGTCGCTGCGCTCGACGCCGCGGCCGTTGGCGTACATCCAGCCGAGGTTGAACTGCGCCTCGGCGTCGCCCAGGCGCGCCGCCTTGCAGTACAGCTCGGCCGCCTTGGCGGGGTCGCGCTCGACGCCCTCGCCGTTTTCGTAGCCCTGCGCCTCCTGGCGCAGCAGCGAACGCACGCTGCGTTCTTCCTCGTTTTCGAGCGGGCGCACGGCGGCCTGCGAGGCGCCGAGCCAGACAATCTGCATGAAAACCAGGCAGAGCAGGCGCCAGAAGTGAATGAATTTCATGCAGTGTTCAGTTTTTCGTACAGCGTCGCCCGCGCGATGCCGAGCAGGCGCGAGGCGGCGAGCTTGTTGCCGCCGGTGGCCGCCAGCGCCTCGCGGATCGCCTGCGCCTCCAGCTCGGCCACCGCCTGCGGCAGCGATTTCACGCCGGCGATGCGCGGCGCCGCGGCCGGCGCGGCGCTGGCGGGCGCGGCGCTGGCGGGCGCTTGCGGCAGCGCGGGCGCGTCGGCCACCACCCCCGCGAAGTGGCGCGCGCCCAGCACCAGGTCGTCGGTCATCAGGCTGGCCTGCTCCAGCACGTTGCGCAGCTCGCGGATGTTGCCCGGCCAGGGCTGGCGCGCCAGCAGCTCCAGCGCGTCGACCGCCAGGCTGCGGTGCGGCATGCCGCTGCGCCGCGCGATGTCGTCGGCCAGCGCGTCGGCCAGCGCCTCCAGGTCGGCGAGCCGCTCGCGCAGCGGCGGCACGCGGATCGGCAGCACGTTCAGGCGGTAGAACAGGTCGGCGCGGAAGCTGCCCGAGCGCACCATCGCCGCCAGGTCGCGGCTGGTGGCGGCGATCACGCGCACGTCGACGTGCTGCACCTGGTTGCTGCCCAGCGGCTCGACCTCCTGCTCCTGCAGCACGCGCAGCAGCTTGGCCTGCAGGGGCAGCGGCATGTCGCCGATCTCGTCGAGGAACAGCGTGCCGCCGTGAGCGAGCCTGAACTTGCCGTCGCGGCCCTTGCGGTCGGCGCCGGTGTAGGCGCCCGGCGCGACGCCGAAGAACTCGGCTTCGAGCAGCGCGTCGGGCACCGCCGCGATGTTGACGCCGACGAAGGGTTTGGCGGCGCGCGCGCCGGCGGCGTGGATGGCGTGCGCCAGCAGCTCCTTGCCGGTGCCGGTTTCGCCCAGCAGCAGCACCGTGCTGTCGGACTGCGCGACGCGCCGCGCCTGGCGCTTGACCTCCATCGCCGCCGCGCTCGCGCCGATGAAGCTGGCGATGCTGTACTTGGGCCGGCGCTCGCGCGTCAGGTGCTCGGCGAGCTGCTGGCGCGCGCTGTCGAGGTCGCGCTGCAGGCGGTTGAACTTGCCGATCAGCGGCTGCATCGTCGTCTCGGGGTGGTCGAGCAGCACCATGCCCATCGCGCCGATCACGCGGCCGGCGGCGTCGCGCAGCGGCAGCCGGCTGACCAGGAAGGTGCCGGCCTGGTTGGTCAGCAGGTCGACGAGGATGGGCTGGCCGGTCTCGATCACCTGCGCCATCAGCGTGTTGGGCACCACCTCCTCGACGCGCCGGCCGACGAAGTCGCTCTCTTCGTGGCCTAGCGCCGGCAGGAAGCGCTTGTAGCCCTCGCTGATCCAGACGATGCGGTGCGCGCGGTCGACCACCATCACGCCCATCGCGGTCTGCGCGAAGGTGTCGAAGGTCGATTGCGCCGCCAGGCGCAGCAGGCTGTCGGCGTCCAGCGGCAGGGTGGGTTCGGACACGGGCATCGCGCGGCGCGAAGGATGTCTGGAAGGCGGACACTGTAGCCGCATTGCACGCCCGGCGCCCACCCCTGTATTCGGGTTCGCACGCTTGTAATTATGAATTAGTAATCTTATCGTGCAGGCACCGGACTGACGGAGTCGTCGTGCCAGACCCCATCCCGCTTCGCCCCTCCTCGCTTCACGAGGAAGTGGCCACTCGCCTGCGCAACATGATCTTCGAGCGCCAGCTCGCGCCCGGGCAGTGGATCGACGAGCTGGCGCTGGCGCGCGACTGGCAGATCAGCCGCACGCCGCTGCGCGAGGCGCTCAAGGTGCTGGCCGCCGAAGGGCTGGTGCTGCCGGTGCCGCGCCAGGGCTGCAAGGTGGCCGAGATCCCGGAGGACGAAGCCGACGAGCTGCTGCCGGTGATGGCGCTGCTCGAAGGGCGCTGCGCCTACGAGGCGGTGCGCAAGGCCGGCGAGGCCGACATCCGCCGCCTGCAGCAGTTGCACGCGCAGCTCGAACGCCACGCCGCGGCGCGCGACATCGAGGCCTACTACCGCATCAACCACGATTTCCACTGCGCCGTGCAGGCGCTGGCCGGCAACCGCTGGCTCGACCGCGCCACCGACGACCTGCGCCGCTTCGTGCGCCTGCTGCGCGGCCGGCAATTGCACTGGCCGGGGCGCATCGAGGCCTCGATCAACGAACACCGCGTGCTGCTCGACGCCATCGTGCAGCGCGACGCCGCGCGCGCCGAGCGCGTCATGCACGACCACCTGATGGCGCAGCTCGCCGCGCTGAAGGCGCTGCGCCAGCACGAACACCAGGCCGGAGCCCCGCATGCCGGATGAATCCGTCGACGCGCCCCAGGAGGGCGCCAAGAAGCTCGCGGCGGCGCGGCGCTTCTTCGAGAGCGCCGCGCACAGCATCAACGGCGCGCGCCAGTTGCGCGGCCTGCTGATCGACTGCCGGCGCCTGCTGTCCGAGCGCGGCGAGGCCAACAGCGTGGCGATCGCGCGCGGCCTCGTCGCGCGCTTCGGCGCGCTGCCCGAGGACGCGCAGGCCGGCTTCTTCGAGCGCCTGTCGCGCGACTTCAGCCCCGACCCGAAGGCGGTGCTGGCCAGCGCCCAGGCCTACGCCGAGCGGCCCGACGCCGCCAACCTGCAACGGCTGACGCAGGCCGCCGAGCCGCCGCGCCAGGAGCTGCTGCGGCGCATCAACCGCTCGCCGGGCGGCACCGGCAGCATCGTCGCGATGCGCCGCGCGCTGCTGCAGCGCCTGCGCGGCCGGCCCGAGCTGCAGGCGGTCGAGGCCGACTTCCTGCACCTGCTGTCGAGCTGGTTCAACCCGGGTTTCCTGCGCCTCGAACGGGTCGACTGGAACTCGCCGGCGCAGCTTCTCGAACAGCTCATCCGCCACGAGGCGGTGCACCAGATCGACGGCTGGGACGACCTGCGCCGCCGCCTGCAACCCGACCGGCGCTGCTTCGCCTTCTTCCACCCGCAACTGCCGCGCGAGCCGCTGATCTTCGTCGAGGTGGCGCTGCTGCCCGCGATGCCGGGGGCGATCGCGCCGCTGATCGACAAGGCCTCCGAGCCGCTGCCGCCCGGCCAGTTCAAGGTGGCGGCGTTCTACTCGATCAGCAACTGCCAGCCGGGGCTGAAGGGCGTGTCGCTGGGCAACTTCCTGATCAAGCGCGTGGCCGAGGAACTGCAGCGCGAGCTGCCGCAGCTCAAGACCTTCTGCACGCTCTCGCCGATCCCCGGCTTCGCGCGCTGGGTGCGCGCCGGCGCGCAGGCCCAGGGGCTGCCCAAGGCGCGCGCCCAGCGCCTGGCCGAAGCGCATGCCGCGCTGCGCGAGGCCGTGGGCGGCGAGTTCGACAAGCTCACCCACGCGGCCACGCTGCGCGCGCTGCCCGAGCCCGCCGCGCAGGCCATGCTGCGCCTGGCGGCCTACTACCTCGGCTGGCACGCCGTGCAGGCCGACGGCGACCCGGTGGCGCGTTTCCACCTCGACAACGGCGCGCGGCTGGAGCGCCTCGACCCGCTCGGCGACCTGTCGGACAAGGGCCGCCGCCAGTCCTGGGGCATGATGGTCAACTACCTGTACGACCTCGGCCGCATCGAGTCCCACCACGAGAAGTTCGTCCACGGAGAAGTGGCACAGTCACGGCTTCTCGCGTCCCTGCTCTGACCGACCCACAACCACACTGGAGAAGACACGCCATGCATCGCTCCCGCCCCTCGACCCTGCGCCGTGCCACGCTGGCGCTGGCCGCCCTCGGCGCACTGGGCGCCGCGCCGTTCGCGGCCGCGCAGTCCTGGCCGACCAAGCCCGTCACCATCGTCGTGCCCTTCCCGGCCGGCGGCGGCACCGACGCCTTCGGGCGGCCGCTGTTCGCGGCGATGACCAAGAACCTGGGCAAGCAGTTCATCATCGACAACAAGGGCGGCGCCGGCGGCACGGTGGGCGCGAGCATCGCGGCCAAGGCGGCGCCCGACGGCTACACCTTCTTCATGGGCGCGGTGCACCACGCGATCGCGCCGTCGATGTACCCCAGGCTCGACTACAACATCGAGACCGACTTCATCCCGGTCGGCCTGATCTCCAGCGTGCCGCAGGTGATCGTGGTGAACCCGCAGCGCGTGGCCGCCAACGACCTGCCGGCCCTGCTCGACCTGTTGCGCAAGAACCCCGGCAAGCTGAACTACGCCTCGGCCGGCAACGGCACCTCGCACCACCTGGCCGGCGAGCTGTTCAAGCTGCAGACCAAGACCTTCATCACCCACATCCCCTACCGCGGCGCCGGCCCGGCGCTGCAAGACCTGATCGCCGGCCAGGTCGACCTGATGTTCGACGGCCTGGGCTCCTCGGCCGCCCACATCAAGGCCGGCCGCATCAAGGCGATCGCGGTGGCCAGCGACAAGCACGCCCCCGGCTTCCCCAACGTGCCCACCGCCAAGGAAGGCGGCGTGCCGACCTACCAGGTGTCCACCTGGTACGGCCTGTGGGCGCCCAAGGGCACGCCGGCGGCGGCGATCGAGGGCATGCAGGCCGAGATGAAGAAGGCGCTCAACTCCGACGAGCTCAAGGCCACCTGGACCGGCCTGGGCACCGACACGCCGAACCTGTACGGCCCGGATTTCGGCAAGTTCGTCAGCTCCGAAGTGAAGCGCTGGGGCGAGGTGGTGAAGGCTTCCGGCGCGAAGCTGGATTGATCGAACGTGAACGAACCTTTGCTCCCGTTCGGGCTGAGCCTGTCGAAGCCCCCTCGTGCCGCTCGAGCCCCCTTCGACAAGCTCAGGGCGAACGGGTTCATTCACGCCTTCTGACATGCCCGGCTCCATCACGCTGACGGCCGAAGCCGACGGCGTCGCCTGCCTGACGCTGGCCAACCCGGCCAAGCTCAACGCCATCGACATCGCGATGTGGCGCGAGCTGCAGGCGCTGGCGCTGCACCTGCAATCGCTGCCGCCGCACGACGCGCCGGCGGCGGTGGTCGTGCGCGGCGCGGGCGGGCACTTCGCGGCCGGCGGCGACATCGTCGAGTTCGCCGAGTTCCGCTTCGAGGAGGCGACGCTGCGCGACTTCCACGAGAACGTCGTCGCGCCGGCGCTGCAGGCGCTGCTGGCCTGCGACGTGCCGCTGGTCGCGCAGATCGAGGGCAACTGCATCGGCGGCGGGATGGAGATCGCCGCCTGCTGCGACATCCGCGTCTGCGGCGAGGGCAGCCGCTTCGGCGCGCCGATCGCGCGGCTCGGCTTCCCGATGGCGCCGCTGGAGCTGGAGGTGGTGTCGCGCGTGGTGCCCGAGGCGGTGCTGCGCGAGATGCTGCTCGAAGCGCGCCTGTTCAACGCCGCCGCCGCGCTGCACCACGGCCTGGTGCACGCCGTGCTGCCCGACGCCGAGGTGGCCGCGCACGCGCTGGCGCGCGCCCGGGCGATGGGCCAGCTCTCGCCGCAGGCGGCGCGCATCAACAAGCGCACGCTGCGCCAGATCGGCAACGGCGGGCCCACCGAGGCCGAGCGCCTGGCCCACTACGGCTACGCGCCCAGCGAGGAACACCGCGAAGGCGTGACCGCCTTCATCGAGAAGAGGACGCCGCGTTTCCAGCGCGGCTGAACCCACCATGGACAACGACAACCAGAACCTGTTCGTCGCGCTGCGCGACGCCTTCCCCGCCGAGCTCGACGGCACCGCGATAGAGACCGCCGACGGCCCCGGCGCGCCGCTGCTCTACACCTGGCGCGACATCGAGCGCGCCACCGCGATGATCGCCAACCTGCTCGATTCGCTCGAACTGCCGGCCGGCGCGCGCGTGGCGGTGCAGACCGAGAAGTCGGTCGAGGCGCTGCTGCTGTACCTCGCGGTGCTGCGCGCCGGCTACGTCTACCTGCCGCTGAACACCGCCTACCAGGCCGCCGAGATCGAGTACTTCATCGGCAACGCCGAGCCCGGCGTGGTGGTGTGCTCGAAGAAGAACTTCGGCTGGGTCTCGAAGATCGCCTTCCGCTGCGGCACCGCGCACGTCTTCACGCTCGACGACGACCGCAGCGGCACGCTGCTCGAGCGCGCCGCCTTCCATGACGACACTCACGAGCCGGCGCAGAAATCGGCCGACGACCTCGCCGCCATCCTCTACACCAGCGGCACCACCGGGCGCAGCAAGGGCGCGATGCTGACGCACGGCAACATGCTGTCGAACGCGCGCGTGCTGAAGGACTACTGGGGCTGGGTGAAAGGCGACGTGCTGCTGCACGTGCTGCCGATCTTCCACGTGCACGGCCTGTTCGTCGCCTCGCACGGCGCGCTGCTCAACGGCAGCAGGATGATCTGGTTCGCGAAGTTCGACCCGGCCGCGGTGGTCGGGCGGCTGCCCGAGGCCAGCGTCTTCATGGGCGTGCCGACGCTGTACGTGCGCCTGCTCGCCGAAAGCGGCTTCGGCCGCGAGGCCTGCCGGAACATGCGATTGTTCATCGCCGGCTCGGCGCCGCTCCTGATCGAGACCTTCAACGCCTTCCGCGAGCGCAGCGGCCACACCATCCTCGAGCGCTACGGCATGAGCGAGACCATCATGCTGACCTCCAACCCGTACCACGCCAAAGACGGCGAGCGCCGCGGCGGCACGGTGGGCTTCCCGCTGCCGGGCGTGGGGCTGCGCGTCAGCGACGAGAACGGCCGGCCCTGCCCCGCCGGCGAGATCGGCGGCATCGAGGTGAGCGGCCCGAACGTCTTCAAGGGCTACTGGCGCATGCCGGAGAAGACGCGCGAGGAATTCACCGCCGACGGCTGGTTCAAGACCGGCGACGTCGGCAAGGTCGACGCCGACGGCTACGTCACCATCGTCGGGCGCAGCAAGGACCTGATCATCACCGGCGGCTACAACGTCTACCCGGCCGAGATCGAGGGCTACCTGAACGAGATGCCCGGCGTGGCCGAGAGCGCGGTGATCGGCGTGCCGCACCCCGACTTCGGCGAGGGCGTGGTGGCCGTGGTGGTGCCCCGGCCCGGCGCTCGGCCCGAGCCGGCGGCGCTGATCGCCGCGCTGAAAGGCCGCATCGCCAACTTCAAGGTGCCCAAGCACTGCTTCGTGGTCGACGCGCTGCCGCGCAACACCATGGGCAAGGTGCAGAAGAACCTGCTGCGCGAGCAGCACAAGGGCCTGTTCGCCGCCTGACCGGCGCCCGATGGACACGCCGCCGCCCGGGGACAACGCGCGCTGCCCGCGCTGCGGCGGCGCCTTCCGCTGCGGCGCGGCCGACGCCGGGCCCTGCGCCTGCGGCACGCTCGAACTGACGCCCGAGCTGCGCGCCGCGCTCGCCGGGCGCTACCGCACCTGCCTGTGCCTGGCCTGCCTGCGCGAACTGGCGGCCGGCCCGCCGACGGCGGCCCGGGTATCCTGCGCGCCATGTACGCCCGCTTCTTCGGCCTGAGGCAGCAGCCCTTCTCGATCGCGCCCGACCCGCGCTACCTCTTCATGAGCGAGCGCCACCGCGAGGCGCTGGCGCACCTGCTGTACGGCGTGCGCGGCGGCGGCGGCTTCGTGCTGCTGACCGGCGAGATCGGCGCGGGCAAGACCACCGTGTGCCGCTGCTTCCTGGAGCAGATTCCCAAGCGCTGCAACGTCGCCTACATCTTCAACCCCAAGCAGACGGTGGAAGAGCTGCTGCGCTCGGTGTGCGACGAGTTCCACATCCCGCGCCCCGCCGAGGGCGCCACGGTGAAGGACTGCGTCGACGCGCTCAACGGCTTCCTGCTGCAGACGCACGCGGTCGGCCAGACCAACGTGCTGATCATCGACGAGGCGCAGAACCTCTCGGCCGACGTGCTGGAGCAACTGCGCCTGCTCACCAACCTCGAAACCAGCGAACGCAAGCTGCTGCAGATCGTGCTGATCGGCCAGCCCGAGCTGCGCACGATGCTGGCGCGGCCCGAGCTGGAGCAGCTCGCGCAGCGCGTGATCGCGCGCTTCCACCTCGAGGCGCTGAGCCTGAAGGAGACGGCGCACTACATCCGCCACCGCCTCGCCGTGGCCGGGCTGAGCCGGCCGCCGCCCTTCGAGCGCGAGGCGCTGCGCCGCATCCACCAGCTCTCGCGCGGCGTGCCGCGCCGCATCAACCTGCTGTGCGACCGCGCGCTGCTCGGCGCCTACGCGGGCAACAAGCCGGTGGTCGACGTGGAGATCGTCGAGAAGGCGGCGCGCGAGGTGTTCGACGGCGCGCTGCCGGGCGACGCCCAGGCGGCGAAGCGCGCCAAGGCCTGGCAGCGCCCGGCCATCGCCGCCGGCGCGCTGGCCGCGCTGGGCCTCGCGCTGTGGGCCGGCGTGGCCTTCGAACGCCGCAACGCGGCGGCGCTGCCGGCCGCCGCCGCGGCATCGGCGGCCACGGTGGCGCAGGCGGCGTCGGAGGCCGCCTCCACCGCGCCCGCGGCGGCATCGGCCGTAGCGGCCGCCTCGGCGGCGCCGCCGCCCGCGCCGGCCGACGCGAAGAAGCTGCTCGCCGCCGGCTGGCGCGCCGAAGGCGATGCCTGGCGCGCGCTCGGCGCGCACTGGGACGCGCAGCTCGACGACGGCGAACCCTGCGCCGCCGCCGCGCGCGCCCAACTGCAGTGTTATCGCGGCAACGGCACGCTGGCGCTGATCCGCCAGCTCGACCGGCCGGTGCTGCTGACGCTGGCCGGCGGCGGCGCGCGCGCGCAGGCGGTGCTCACCGGCCTGTCGCCGCGCCAGGCCATCTTCGCCACGCGCGAGGGCGCGCTGGCGCTGCCGCTCGCCGCGCTGGCGCCGCTGTGGCGCGGCGAGTTCGCCACGCTGTGGCGCACGCCGCCCGGCTACGACGACGGCGCGCCGGTCGACTGGCTCTCGGCGCGCCTGGCCGCCGCGCAGGGCGAGAGCCCGCCCGGCGCGCCGGCCACCAGGTTCGACGCCGCGCTGCGCCAGCGCCTGAACGCCTTCCAGGTGGCGCAGGGCCTCAAGGCCGACGGGCTGGCCGGGCCCGTGACACTGATGCTGCTCAACCGCGCCAGCGGCGTGGCCGAACCGCAGCTCGCATCGGAGAAGTGAAGCGATGTCCTACATCCTCGATGCACTGCGCAGGGCCGACGCCGAACGCGAGCGCGGCGGCGTGCCCGGGCTGCACACACAAACGATGGCGGCAGCTGCCGACGAGATCGAGGCCACGCCCGCGCCGCGCGGCCTGCTGAAGCCCTGGCACTGGGTGGCGATCGGCCTGGCCGGCGGGCTTGCCGTGGCGATCGCGTGGACGTGGCGCGGCGACGAAACGCCGCCGGCCATGGCCGCGCTGCCGCCACCCCCGTCGCCGCCGCCGCTGCCGCTGCCGGTTCAGCCAGCGCCCCCGCCGCCGCCCGAGCCCACGCTGGCGACGGGCCCGGTGGCCATCGCACCGATGCGCGCCGCGCCGCCCGCGCCTGCGGCCTCCGCCGTCGCGCGTGCGCCGGCGGCCGCTGCCGCGCCGGCATCGGCGGCAACAGCGGCAAGCACGATCCCGCGCTTCGCCTCGCTCGCCGAACTGCCGGGCGACCTGCGCAGCGGCCTGCCCGCACTCGCTTTCGGCGGCTCGATCTATTCGAGCACGCCGGCCAACCGCCTGCTGATCGTCAACGGCCAGTTGATGCACGAAGGTGAGCCGCTGGGCGCCGGCGTCGTGCTGGAGCAGATCAAGCCCAAGGCGGCGGTGCTGAACATCCGCGGGCAGCGCGTCGAGGTGGGGCTCTAGAAACGACAAAGGCCGGCCGGTCTTACGACCGGCCGGCCCAATCGAAACGCGGGGCTAGCCCCGCGCGGCCTGTCTAGTTCGACGCGGCCGAAGCGGCCGGCGCCGCGGCGGATGCCGGCTCCGCCGGCGTCGCCGCCGGGGCGTGCGTCGCCTCCGCGCCGTGCTTCTCGCCGCCCATGTCGATGTCACCGCCCTTGCTCAGCACGAAGATCGCGACGGCGGCGAACACGACGAAGGCCAACAGCAATTTCCACATTGATCGTTGCTCCTGCGGGTCAGTCCTGCGCGTAGATGTCCACGTCCTTGGTCTCGCGCACGAACAGCATGCCGACGACGAAGGTGATCGCGGCGATGATGATCGGGTACCACAGGCCGTTGTACATGTTGCCGGTCTGCGCCACGATCGCGAACGCGGTGGTCGGCAGCAGGCCGCCGAACCAGCCGTTGCCGATGTGGTACGGCAGGCTCATCGAGGTGTAGCGGATGCGCGTCGGGAACAGCTCGACCAGCATCGCGGCGATCGGGCCGTACACCATCGTCACCAGGATCACCAGGATCACCAGGATGCCGATGACCATCGGCTTGTTCATCTTCGCCGGGTCGGCCTTGGTCGGGTAGCCGGCGGCCTTGAGCGCGTCGGACACGTTCTTCTTGAACTCCGCGTCGGCCTTCTTCGCGTCATCGGCGGACAGGCCCTTGGAGGCGTAGCTCTTGATGACGGTCTCGCCGATGGTGATCGTCGCGGGCGTGCCGGCCGGCAGCGCCTCGTTGTCGTAGCTCACCGAGCTACCCGCCAGCACCTGCTTGGCGATGTCGCACGAGCTGGTGAACTTCACCGTGCCGGTCGGGTTGAACTGGAACGAGCACTCGGCCGGGTCCGCGTGCACAAGGACCTTGTTCTTCGCCTGCGCGGCGGCGAGGTCGGGGTTGGCCGCCTCGGTGAGCGCCTTGAACAGCGGGAAGTAGGTCAGCGCGGCGATCAGGCAGCCGGCCATGATGATGGGCTTGCGGCCGATCTTGTCCGACAGCGTGCCGAACACGATGAAGAACGGCGTGCCGATCAGCAGCGAGATCGCGATCATGATGTTCGCGGTCGCGCCATCGACCTTGAGCGCCTGCGTCAGGAAGAACAGCGCGTAGAACTGGCCCGTGTACCAGACCACGGCCTGGCCGGCGGTCAGGCCGATCAGCGCCAGGATCACGATCTTCAGGTTCTTCCACTGGCCGAACGACTCGGTCAGCGGCGCCTTGGAGGTCTTGCCCTCTTCCTTCATCTTCTTGAAGGCGGGCGATTCGTTCATCGACAGGCGGATCCACACGCTGATGGCCAGCAGGGCGATCGAGACGATGAACGGGATGCGCCAGCCCCAGTCGGCGAAGGCGGCCTCGCCCATCGCGGTGCGGGTGCCCAGGATCACCAGCAGCGACAGGAACAGGCCCAGCGTCGCGGTGGTCTGGATCCACGAGGTGTACGCGCCGCGCTTGCCTTGCGGCGAGTGCTCGGCCACGTAGGTCGCCGCGCCGCCGTACTCGCCGCCGAGCGCGAGGCCCTGCAGCAGGCGCAGGATGATCAGGATCACCGGCGCGGCCACGCCGATCGAGGCGTAGGTGGGCAGGATGCCGACGATGAAGGTCGACAGGCCCATGATCAGGATGGTCACCAGGAAGGTGTACTTGCGGCCGATCATGTCGCCCAGGCGCCCGAACACCAGCGCGCCGAACGGACGCACGATGAAGCCGGCCGCGAAGGCGAGCAGCGCGAAGATGAAGGCCGACCCGGCGTCGAGGCCGGAGAAGAACTGCTTGGCGATGATCGCCGCGAGCGAACCGTACAGGTAGAAGTCGTACCACTCGAACACCGTTCCTAGCGAGGAGGCGAAGATGACCTTCTTCTCCTCCGCCGTCATCGGCCGGTTCGCAGCGGCGGGCTTGCCGAGCGTGTTGGTTGCCATGTGTGGATCTCCTCGATTGGGATGCGCCGCCCCCGATGGCGACATGGGTTCGCACTGTCTGGTGAAGCTCTGACCGATCTCTGACACGCCGCCAACAAAAACTGACAAACTCAGGCACAACCCGGAGATTTCATTCCTCGATGCGAAAAGCGCGGGTTAGCGAGCATCCGATCACCTGGCGGAGCGGCGCGCGGGATACTGCGCGCACCATGCTTCGCTTCATCCCCGCCCTCGCGCTGGCACTCGCGCCGGCGCTGGCCGCCGCCCAGGCGGACGCGCCGAGCGCGCTGCCGCGCTGGGAGGCCGGCCTGGCCGCCGGCGGCGGCCGCATTCCCGACTACCCCGGCGCCGACCGCTCGCACTGGCGCGCGATCGCCGTGCCCTGGCTGGTGTACCGCGGCCCGGTGCTGCGCCTCGACGAGCGCGGCCTGCGCGGCCGCTTCGTCGACACCTCGCAGTGGGAGTTCGACCTGAGCGCCACCGCCGCCTTCAACACACGCAGCAACCCGCGCCGCGCCGGCATGCCCGAGCTCGACTACCTGTTCGGCATCGGCCCGCAACTGGTCTACAAGGGCTGGCAGGGCGCCGGCGGCGGCGGCGCCTCGGCGCACTTCAAGCTGCGCGCGATCGGCTCGACCGACTGGCGCCGCCTCGACTCGCGCGGCGCGACGGCGTCGGCCGAGCTGCGCTGGCGCGAGCCGGGCGTGATCGGCCCGGGTTCGATGCTGACGGCCTCGTTCGAGCCGACCTGGGCGAGCCGGCCGCTGCAGCGCTACTTCTACGAAGTGGACGCGAGCCAGGCCACCGCCGCGCGGCCGGCCTACGCGGCGCGCGCCGGCTACCTCGGCAGCGAGTTCGGCCTGTCGCTGCGGCAGCGTTTCTCGCGCGAGCTGTCGTGGTTCGTCGCCGGCCAGGTCAACGCGCTGCACGGCGCGGCCAACCGCGCCAGCCCGCTGCTGGCGGCCAAGACCAACGTCTCGATCGGCGCCGGCATCGTCTGGACGCCGTGGCGCAGCGGCGAGAGCGCCGATGGCAGTTAGCCGGCCGCGCGGCGGGCGCGCGGCCCGCGCCGCAGCGCGTACCACAGCGCCACCACGATGGTGCTGCCGAGCGTGAGCCAGGACAGCACGTCCCACACGCCGTCGCCGACCAGCGCCCCAACCAGCCCGACGGTGGCGAGCACGCCCAGCAGCAGCGGCACCGCGAAGACCTGCGCGAGCGTCTTCATCGCGCCGCCTGCGCCAGTTCGTCGAGCTCGGCGCCGTCCTCCACCGCGACCTGCACCGGCGCGACGCGGCGCCGCGCCAGCCACAGGTACAGGCCGCTGCCGAGCACGACGATGGTGATGAGGTCGAGCAGCGCCCAGATGATCTTCAGCGGCATGCCGCCGTAGTCGCCGAAGTGCAGCGGCTGCGACACCAGCAGCGCGTTGAGGTACCACGGCAGCGGCGGCGCGGCGGTGACCTCGGCGGTCTTCGCGTCCACCAGCACCGGCTGCAGCAGCCGCGAGGTCAGCGCCGTGGTGCCGCGCAGGAACACCGTGCTGTGGTGCGGGCTCGAGAACGCCGTGCCGGGAAAGGCGATGAACGCGAGCTTCATCTCCGGCCGCTGCGAGCGCGCCGCCTCGACCACGCGCTGCATCGGCGCGCGCTCGGCGTCGGCCACCAGCGGCTGGCCCTGGTAGGGCGCGAGCAGCGCGCTGACGTGGGTGAACTGCCAGTACTTGATCAGCAGGTCGGCCCAGGTGTTGATCATGCCGGTGGCGCCGACCACGAGCGCCCACACCAGCGTGACGATGCCCAGCAGGTTGTGCAGGTCCAGCCACTTGACGCGCGTGGAGCGTTCGCGCCGCACCGCGCCGAATTCCAGCTTGCGCATGAACGGCGCGTACAGCACCACGCCGCTGACCAGGGCCACCAGCAGCAGCAGGCCCATCAGCCCGAGGAAGAGCTTGCCCGCCAGCCCGGCGAACAGGTCGACGTGCAGCTTGAACATCACCCACATGAAGCCTTCGTCGAAACGCGGCTCGGCGAGCACGGCGCCGGTGCGCGCGTCGACGGCGACGGAGCGGAAGTCGTCGGTCGGCGCGGGCGTCGGCGTCAGCGTGACGAACCAGAGCCGGTCGTCGTCCTCCTCCTGGGAGGCGAACTGCACCACGCGCTCGGGATGGCGCGCGCGCGCCGCGGCCAGCACCGTGTCGAGGCTGGCATACGGCCCGCTGTGCACGATCTCCGGCGGCTCGACCTCGGTGCCGGTGAGGTGCCCGATCTCGTGGTGGAAGATCAGCGGCAGCCCGGTGATGCACAGCAGCAGCATGAAGACCGTGCAGACCAGGCTGGACCACTTGTGTACCCAGGCCCAGGTCTTGAAGCGGGAGGCGTTCATCGCGCGTCGGCGCCCGGGGCGCAAGAAAGGACGAGCGGCGGGGATGGCTGTTTCATGGCATGCGGCGCTGAAGGTGCGCACGCATTTTATTGCGAATGATTCTCAGAAACAACGGTCAGCGCACGACCCCGGGCCGCGGCGCGCCGGCCTCGTCCCACGCCGGGCCGTCGAACCAGGCGTCGCCGCTCAGGTAAGCCGCCAGCATGTCGAGCGAATCGAGGCCCCAGAACAGGCGGCCGTCGACCTCGATGGTGGGCACGCCGAACACGCCGCGCGCGAGCGCCTGCGCGGTCGCATCCCGCAGCGCCTGCTTGACGGCGTCGCCGTCCGGGTCGCGCGCCGGGGCCAGGCGGGTGCGCAGCTCGGCGAGGCGCCGCGCCTCGTTGGCGTCGGCGCCGCCGTGCCAGACGTGGTGCAGCACCTGCTCGCACTGCCAGCGGCTGGGCGTGGCGCCGTCGCGCGCGCAGGCGTGCAGCAGGCGCAGCAGCGCGAGCGGGTTGAAGGGGTGCTGCGCTGGCGTGTCGAGCGCGATGCCCAGGCGCCGCGCCTGCCAGGCCACGTGGCGGAAGGTCCAGGCGCGCTTGGGTTCGATCTCGGCCGGGCCCTTCTGCCCCCATTGCTTGAGCAAGCCGGCGAACAGGATGGGCCGGTAGTCGACGCGGTACGACAGGCCTTCGAGCGCGCGCGGCAGTTGCTCGAAGGCCAGGCAGGCATACGGCGACACCGGGTCGAACCAGAACTGCAAGGCCTTCATCGCGCGCCGCCTCCCGCCGCGGCGAGCGCCTCGCGGCGCTGCGCCAGCACCTGCCACACGGCGCGCTTGGCATCGTCGTCCATCACCGACCAGGCGGCGATCTCGGCTAGCGTGCGCAGGCAGCCTTCGCACCAGCCGCTGCGCGCGTCCATGCGGCAGACGCTGACGCAGGGCGAGGGCACGCCGCCGCTCGTGCCGTTCATGCCTGCGTCACGTCGGCCACCGGCGCGCCGGTCAGCGCTTCGAGCTGCGCCGGGCTGAGCGGGAACACGCCGTTCGGATGCCCGGCCGCGGCCCAGATCTCGCCGAAGCGGAACAGCTCGCGGTCGATCAGCGTCACCGGCGCGGCGGCGTGCGCGACCGGCGACACGCCACCGATCGTGAAGCCGGTGCGCGCCTTGACGAAGTCGGCGTCGGCGCGGCCCAGCGCGCCGACGATCGCCGCCACCTTCTTCTCGTCGACACGCTTGTCGCCCGAGGTGACGACCAGCACCGCCGCCTCGTCGGCCTTGCGCCGGAAGATCACGCTCTTGGCGATCTGGCCGACCTGCACGCCGAGCGCCTCGGCGGCCTCCTGCGAGGTGCGCGCCGACACCTCCAGCCAGCGCGGCGCGTGCGGATGGCCGCGCTCGGCCAGCGCACGCGCGACGCGCCGGAAGCCTTCCGGCCTGCCGCTCATATCGGTCGTATCGGTCATGTCGGTCATGTCGGTCATGTCGTTCGGCAGCGCGCTCATGCCGCCACCTTCTCGCGTTTGGCCAGCAGCGCCTTGCCGGCGCGCGACACCGGCGGCCGGCCCAGCACCTCGGAGATGAACGCGCCGGCGTCGACCAGCGCGTCGAGGGCGATGCCGGTGTCGATGCCCAGCCCGTCGAGCATGAACACCACGTCTTCGGTGGCGACGTTGCCGGTCGCGCCCCTGGCATACGGGCAGCCGCCCAGCCCGGCCACGCTGGCGTCGAAGGTGTGGATGCCCATCTCCAGGCAGGCGTAGATGTTGGCCAGCGCCTGGCCGTAGGTGTCGTGGAAATGGCCGCTCACCTCGGCCAGCGGGAAGTGCTTCAGCGCGCGCTCCATCGCCGCCTGCACGCGCCGCGGCGTGCCGACGCCTATGGTGTCGGCCACGCCGCAGTGGTCGACGCCGATGGCCTTCATCAGCCGCACCACGTGTTCCACCTCGTCGGGCGACACCTCGCCCTGGTAGGGGCAGCCGAGCGCGCAGGAGATCGCCGCGCGCACCTTCAGGCCGTGCCGGTGCGCCTGCTCGACCACGGGCGCGAAGCGCTGCACCGATTCGGCGATCGAGCAGTTGATGTTGCGCCGGCTGAAGGCCTCGCTGGCCGCGCCGAACACGACGATCTCGTCGGGCCGCGTCGGCAGCGCGGCTTCCAGGCCCTGCAGGTTGGGCGTCAGCACCGAGTAGCGCACGCCGGGCCGGCGTTCGATGGCGGCCATCACCTGCGTGTTGTCGGCCATCTGCGGCACCCACTTCGGGCTCACGAAGCTGGTGACCTCGATCTCGCGCAGGCCCGCCTGCTGCAGGCGATGCACCAGCTCGACCTTGTGCGCCGTGGCCACCGGCTGCTTCTCGTTCTGCAATCCGTCGCGCGGCCCCACGTCGACGATGCGGACAGTCGAAGGAATCATGAAAAAAGTCTCGTGCAAACAGCCGGGCTCACGTCGTTTTCCCCGCAGCTAGGGATGGCTGTAACGACTCTGACACATGAAGATACATCGACCAGCCCGGGGAACCACTCGTGAACACCAGCACCCGCCTCCGCCTCGCCACCCGCATCCATTTTGCGCTGCTGCGCCACTATGGCCACAAGGTGGAGATCGGCGACCTGATGAAGGCCGGCGGCGAGGTACGCGAGGCGATCTGGGTCTGCGAAGCCTCGGGCGACGCCGAACTGGCCGCGATGGCGCGCCAGTTGCGCGAAGCCGGCAACGCGCCGCAGACGCCCGGCCGCGTGCCGCAGGACACCGCCTGGGCCGACGACACCTCGGGCTTCGGCGTCTCGCGCCCGGTCGAATTCGAGCTCGACGGCGGCGAGCCGCCGCCGTCGAGCTGGCTCAAGCCGTCGACCTGGGCGCGCCGCGGCGGCGCGCCGCGGCAGGGCTGAGCCGCCCTCACGCGGCGGCCTCCAGCCGCAGCAGTTCCTCGCCTTCCAGCACCTGGTCGCCGACGGCGTAGAGCAGTTCGGTCACCGTGCCGTCGCGCGGCGCGGTGATGGTGTGCTCCATCTTCATTGCCTCCATCACCGCCAGCGGCTGGCCCTTCTTCACCGCGTCGCCGGCCTGGGCCAGCAGCGCGATCAGCTTGCCGGGCATGGGCGCCGACAGCCGCCCGCCATCGCCGGCCGCGTCGCCGGCATGGGCGATCGGGTCGACGATGTGCAGCGTCGCGCTCGCCTCCGGCGCGAACACCGCGAAGCGCTCGCCGACGGCGTGGACCGACAGCGTCCAGCGCCGTTCGCCCAGCGTCACGTCGTGCCGCGCGCCGCCGCGCGCGGCGCTGGCGAAGGGCCAGCTCGCCTCGGCGATCGACAGCAGCGTCTCGCCGCGGTGCGAGCGCAGCAGCCGCGCGACGTGGCGCTGGCCGGCGGTTTCGATGTCGAAGCGCCGGATCGCCGCGCCGTGCAGCCGCCAGCCGTCGCGGCGCGACCAGGGGTCGGCGTCCTCGCCGGCGCGCTCGCGCGCCAGTTCGTGCGCGACCACGCCGGCGGCGGCGACCTCCAGCGCCAGCGCCGGCGGGTCGAACAAGGCGCCGCGCTCGCGCTCGATCAGCGCGGTGTCCAGGTCGGCCTGCGCGAACGAGCGGCTCGCCGCCACGCGGCGCAGGAAGCCGACGTTGGTGTGCGGGCCGACGATGTGGGTGTGCGCCAGCGCCGCGTCCAGCCGCGCCAGCGCCTGCGCGCGGTCGGCGCCCCAGACGATCAGCTTGGCGATCATCGAGTCGTAGTGCGGCGAGATCGCGTCGCCCTCGCGCACGCCGGCGTCGATGCGCACCTCGGCGCGCTCGAACTGCGCCGCCCGCGGCGTGCGGTACACGTCGAGCGTGCCGGTGGCGGGCAGGAAGTTCGCGTCGGGGTTCTCGGCGCAGATGCGCGCCTCGATCGCGTGGCCGCGGATGCGCAGCTCGTCCTGCCTCAGCGGCAGCGGTTCGCCGGCGGCGACGCGCAACTGCCACTCCACCAGGTCGAGCCCGGTGATGGCCTCGGTGACCGGGTGCTCCACCTGCAGCCGCGTGTTCATCTCCATGAAGAAGAAGCGCAGCTCGCCGCCGGGCGCGGGCTCGGCGATGAACTCCACCGTGCCGGCGCCGACGTAGCCCACCGCCTTGGCCGCCGCCACCGCCGCCGCGCCCATCTCGCGCCGGCGCGCTTCGCTCAGGCCCGGCGCGGGCGCTTCCTCCAGCACCTTCTGGTGGCGCCGCTGCACCGAGCAGTCGCGCTCGAAGAGGTGGATGCAGTTCCCGTGCGCGTCGCCGAACACCTGGATCTCGATGTGGCGCGGGCGCGTGACATAACGCTCGATCAGCACGGCGTCGTCGCCGAAGCTGGCGCGCGCCTCGCGCTGGCAGGAGGCGAGCGCGGCGTCGAACTCCGAGGCCTGCGCGACGATGCGCATGCCCTTGCCGCCGCCGCCCGCGCTGGCCTTGATCAGCACCGGGTAGCCGATGCGCCCGGCCTCGCGCGCGAGCAGCGCCGGGTCCTGGTCGGCGCCGTGGTAACCCGGCACCAGCGGCACGCCGGCCTTCTCCATCAACTGCTTGGATTCGGCCTTCAGCCCCATCGCCTTGATCGCCGCCGGCGGCGGGCCGATGAAGACGAGGCCGGCGTCGGCGCAGGCCTGCGCGAACTCCTCGTTCTCGCTGAGGAAGCCGTAGCCCGGATGCACCGCCTGCGCGCCGGTGGCGCGCGCCGCCTCGAGGATGCGCTCGGCGCGCAGGTAGCTGTCGCGCGGCGCGTTGCCGCCGATGCGCACCGCCTCGTCGCAGGCGGCGACGTGCTTGGCGTTCGCGTCGGCGTCGGAGTAGACGGCCACGGTGCGCACACCCAGGCGGCGCGCGGTGGCGGCGACGCGGCAGGCGATCTCACCGCGGTTGGCGATCAGGATCTTGCTGAACATGGCAGCCTCAGGTCGTGGGCTGGCCGCCACGCAGCCAGCCCGAAGCGCGGCGCGCGAGCGCACGCAGGAATTTTGCGAACACGACGATCGCGACGATCGCGGCGACCAGGGCGACGAACAGCACGACGGCCAGCAGCACCGGGTGCGTCCACGACAGCCACAGCGCCGCCGGCACGAAGGCATCGCCGGCCAGCGACAGGCCGAGGTTCGAGAACGGCTCGGGCGAGGTGTTGGCCGCCGCGCGCGTGGTCGCCTTCGCGACGTGGCTGGTGGCGGCCAGCGTGCCGCCCAGCAGCGCCGCGGCCATCGCCCAGGTGCCCTGGTCGGCGCCGAACACCGAGGCGGCCAGCGCCGCGCCGGCCGGCACGCGCACCACGGTGTGGATCACGTCCCACAGCGAGTCGACGCCGGGGATCTTGTCGGCGAAGAACTCCACGAACAGCATGAAGCCGCTCGCGCCGAGCAGCGCCGGATGCTGCAGAACCTTCAGCCCGGCCGGCAGCTCGACCCAGCCGAGGTAGCCGGCGATGCCGGTGAGGAAGACCACCAGGTACAGCCGCATGCCGCTGGCCCAGCCGAGCGCGGCGGCGATGGCCAGGAGCTGGGGCGTGTCGAGGGCTTGTATCGCGTTCATGTTTCAACCCAGCCAGTTCGGTGCACGTTTTGCGAGGAAGGACTGCACGCCCTCGCGCCCCTCGTCGCTGGCGCGGATGTCGGCGATGCGCCGCGCGGTGTCGGCGCGCAGTTCGGGCGTGATGGCGCGGCCGGCCACGTCCTGCACCAGCCGCTTGCAGGCGCGCGCCGCCATCGGCCCGTTGGCCACCAGCGCGGCGACCACCTCGTCGACCTTGGCATCGAGCGCCTCGGGCGCCACCAGTTCGTGCACGAAGCCCGCCGCGTGCGCCTGCGCCGCGCTGAAGCGCTCGGCGGTGACGAACCAGCGGCGCGCCGCCTGCTCGCCCATCGCCTTGACGACATAAGGCCCGATGGTCGCCGGCAGCAGGCCGAGCCGCGCTTCGCTGAGGCAGAAGTGCGCGCCCTCGGCGGCGACCAGCACGTCGCACACCGCGGCCAGGCCCAGGCCGCCGGCGTAGCAGTCGCCCTGCACGCGGCCGACCACCGGCACCGGGCAGGTGTACAGCGTCCACAGCATGTCGGCCAGCGCCTGCGCGTCGACGCGGTTGCGCTCCCAGTCGTAGCCGGCCATCGCGCGCATCCAGTTCAGGTCGGCGCCGGCGCAGAAGGCCTTGCCGTGGGCGCCGAGCACGATGCAGCGCAGCGTGGCGTCGGCGGCCAGCGCGGCGAACACCTGCGTCAGCTCGGCGATCACGCCGTCGTTGAAGGCGTTGCGCACCTCGGGGCGGTTGAGGAACACGCGCGCCACCGCGCCGCTGCGTTGCACGTCGAGCGTGGTCGTGGTCATCGAGGCCTCACATGCGGAAGACGCCGAACCTGGCGTCCGGGATGGGCGCGTTCAGGCTCGCGCTGATCGCCAGCGCCAGCACGCGGCGCGTGTCGGCCGGGTCGATCACGCCGTCGTCCCACAGCCGCGCGCTGGCGTAGTACGGATGCGCCTGGGTGGCGAACTGGTCGAGGATGGGCTGCTTGAAATCCGCCTCCTCCTGCGCCGACCAGGTGCCGCCCCTGGCCTCGATGCCGTCGCGCCGGACGGTGGCCAGCACGCTGGCCGCCTGCTCGCCGCCCATCACCGAGATGCGCGCGTTCGGCCACATCCACAGCAGGCGCGGCGAGTAGGCGCGGCCGCACATGCCGTAGTTGCCGGCGCCGAAGCTGCCGCCGATGATGACGGTGAACTTCGGCACGTTGACGGTCGACACCGCGGTGACCATCTTCGCGCCGTGCTTGGCGATGCCTTCGCTCTCGTACTTGCGCCCGACCATGAAGCCGGTGATGTTCTGCAGGAACACCAGCGGGATCTTGCGCTGGCCGCACAGCTCGATGAAGTGCGCGCCCTTCAGCGCGCTCTCGCTGAACAGCACGCCGTTGTTGGCGACGATGCCCACCGGCATGCCCTCGATGTGCGCGAAGCCGCACACCAGCGTGGTGCCGTAACGCGCCTTGAACTCGTCGAATTCGGAGGCGTCGACGATGCGCGCGATGATCTCGCGCACGTCGAAGGGCTTGCGCGGGTCGGCCGGGATGACGCCGTGCAGCTCGGCCGCGTCGAACAGCGGCGCGCGCGGCTGTATCAGCCGCTGCTCGTGCGTCTTGCGCCAGTTCAGGTTGGCCACCGCGGCGCGCGCCAGCGCCAGCGCATGGGTGTCGTTGCTCGCCAGGTGGTCGGCCACGCCCGACAGACGCGTGTGCACGTCGCCGCCGCCGAGGTCCTCGGCGCTGACCACCTCGCCGATCGCCGCCTTCACCAGCGGCGGGCCGGCGAGGAAGATCGTGCCCTGGTCCTTGACGATGATCGACTCGTCGCTCATCGCCGGCATGTAGGCGCCGCCGGCCGTGCACGAGCCCATCACCACCGCGATCTGCGGGATGCCCTGCGCGCTCATGTTGGCCTGGTTGAAGAAGATGCGGCCGAAGTGCTCGCGGTCGGGGAACACCTCGTCCTGGTTCGGCAGGTTGGCGCCGCCCGAATCCACCAGGTAGATGCACGGCAGGCGGTTCTGCGCCGCGATCTCCTGCGCGCGCAGGTGCTTCTTCACCGTCATCGGGAAGTAGGTGCCGCCCTTCACGGTGGCGTCGTTGCACACCACCATGCAGTCGACGCCGCTGACCCGCCCGATGCCGGCGATCAGCCCGGCGCCCGGCGCGGCGTCGGCGCCGCCCTTCTCCTTGTACATGTTCAGCGCGGCCAGCGGCGCCACTTCGAGGAAGGGCGTGTCGGGGTCGAGCAGCATCTCGACGCGCTCGCGCGGCAGCAGCTTGCCGCGCGCCACGTGCTTGGCGCGCGCCGCCTCGCCGCCGCCCTGGGCGATCCGCGCGAGCCTGGCGTTCAGGTCGTCGACCAGCGCGCGCATCGCCGCGGCGTTGGCCTTGAAGTCCTCGGAACGGGGGCTGAGCTGGGAGGCGAGGACGGGCATGGGGTCTCCGTGGTTCTTCTGCGCCGGGCCGCGGCGGTGCCGAGGCCGATTGTGCAAGCGGCGAGCTTACGCGCGCAGGCGCCGCCCGGGCTGCCAACGAGGTTGCAAATCGTGCCTCTCTGCGCGAGACTGGCGCGATGCCCGCTCCTCGCCCCGCCGCGCCCGCGGCGCCGCGCCCGGCCGTCACGCCGATGGCCTTCGTTCGCTTGATGGTGCGTGCCTGCGAACAGCGCGGGCTGGATCCGTCCGCGGCGCTGCGCGAGGCACAAATCACGCCAGCCGCTTTGCGCCGCGCCGACGCCCGCATCAGCGCCGCGCAGATGGAGACGATCTCCGGCCTGGCGATGCAGCAGCTCGACGACGAGGCGCTCGGCTGGTTCTCGCGCCGCCTGCCCTGGGGCAGCTACGGCATGCTGTGCCGCGCGTCGATCACCTCGCCGCGGCTCGGCCTCGCGCTGCGGCGCTGGTGCCGCCACCACCGCCTGCTGACCGAGGACATCGTGCTGCACCTGGCCGCCGACGGCGCCGGCGCGCGGCTGTGGATCGAGGAGCGGCGCGAGCTCGGCGAGATGCGCGAGTTCTGCTGCGTGACGCTGCTGCGCTACGTGCACGGCTTCGCCTGCTGGGCTATCGACTCGCGCATCCCGCTGCGCGAGGTGCACTTCCCGCTCGCCGCGCCGCGCCACCACGACGCCTACCCGGCGATGTTCCCGGGACCCGTGCACTTCGGCATGCCGCACGCCGGCCTGGTGTTCGACGCCGCCTACCTGGCGCTGCCGCTGCGCCGCGACGAACGTGCGCTGCAGGCGATGCTGCAGCGCGCGCTGCCGCTGACGGTGCGGCAGTACCGCCGCGACCGCCTGCTGGCGCAGCGCGTGCGCGAGGCGCTGCGCGCCGACACCGCGCTGCTCACCGACGCGGCCGCGGTCGCCGCGGCGCTGAACGTGTCGGCGCGCACGCTGCACCGCCAGCTCCGCGACGAGGGCTGCTCGCTGCAGCAACTCAAGGACGAAGCCCGCCACGCGCGTGCGCTGGAGCTGCTCGAGCGCAGCCGCCGGCCGGTCAAGCAGATCGCCGCGGCGGTGGGCTTTCGCAACGAGAAGAGTTTCGCGCGCGCGTTCGCCGGCTGGACGGGCATGCCGCCGAGCGCATGGCGCGACGCGGCTCGCCGGCCCTGAGCCGCTGTGCGGAAGTGCCGGAAAGCGCCCCGCATCGGTGCATCGACCTATGCTGAAATGAAACTTTCCATCGATGCCCACGGGCGACGCGGAGATGAAGACCATGACTCGACTGGCCGCCCTGCTGCTCGGCCTGCTGCTCGGGTCGGCGGCGACAGCCGCCGACCGCGAATACACGCTCGCGATCAGCGAAGGCACGTCCGGCGGGCTGGACCACGGCCGCGTCATCGCCAAGTACGGCCCGCTCGCCGAGGTGATCGGCCGGGCGGTGAAGCGCAAGGTCAACGTCGTCTTCGCGCGCGAGTTCGCGGCGCTGGAAGACGGCATGCGCAGCGGCCGCTTCGACCTCGCGATGGCTCGGCCGAGCGACTACCCGGCGCGCGCCGTGCGCGACCACGGCTACCAGTACGTCGCCACCGCCAGCCCCGAGGGCCAATGCCTGATCCTCGTGCCGCAGGCCTCGCCGCTGAAGACCATCGCCGACGCGCGCGGCAAGCGCTGGGTGCTGCCCGAGAAGGTGTCGTACATGTCGCGCTTCTGCAGCGCCGAGCTGCGCGACCAGGGCATCGTGATCGACAAGGAGTCGGTGCAGTTCGTGCGCGAGCAGGGCGCGGTGAACTTCTACCTCGGCAACAACTTCTCGGACGTGGGCGGCGTCGCCTCGTACTCGGGCGCGGCCAAGTCGGCCGAGAAGTCGGGGCTGCGCATCCTGCACCGCAGCGTGCCGCAGCCCTACTTCCCGCTGGTGGCCGGACCCAAGATGACGGCCGAGCAGGTCAAGGCGATCCAGGCCGAGCTGGCCGTGCTCGGGCAGAGCGACGCGGGGCGCGCCGTGCTGTCCAGCATCGGCATCCAGGGCTTCGACCTCGGCACCGGCACGCGCCTGCAGGCGCTGCTCGGCTGGCTGGGCACCTGAGGGCGCGCGGCGTCGCTCAGAACGGCCCCTTCTCCAGCCAGCGTTCGATCTGCGGCCGGCGGTCGTTGCCCCAGAAGGGCTCGCCGTCGACGACGAAGAAGGGCGCGCCGAACACACCGGCGGCGATGGCCGCTTCGTTCTCGCCCTTCAGGCGCAGCTTCCAGGCCGGGTCGTTCCACACCGCTTCCGCGGCGTCGGCATCGAGCCCGTCGAGGCCGACATCGTCGGCCAGCGCGCGCAGTTGCGCCGCGTCGCTCAGGTCGACGCCGCGCGCGAAGTAGGCGCGCAGGCAGTGGCGCGCCCACCGGCGGGCGCGCTCGGCATCCGCGTCGGCCAGCCACCAGAACACGCGCGCGGCGTTCTGCGTCGGGATCGGGAACTTCGGCGACATCTTCAGCGGCACGCCGGCGAAGCGCGCCGAGCGCTCGAAGTCGCGCAGCGAGTACTCGCGCTTGATCGGGTACGACACCGGGCTCTTCAGCTCGGCCGCCTGGAAGGTGGCGCCGAGCAGGATGGCCTTCCAGTTCACCGTGCGGCCGTGGCGCGCGGCGAGCGCGTCGACCCATTCGGAGGCGATGTACGAATAGGGCGACGAGAAGTCGAAATAGAAGTCGATCGGGCGGGTCAGGACGGTCATGGCCCCAGCCTAGCGCGGCGCTTGCGGCTTGTCATGCGGGCAACAACCCGGGCGGCGCTAGCATCGGCCGCATGGGGTCGTCGCTCGCCATCGTGGTGCTCGCGCTGGCCGTCGCGGTCGCGCTGCGGCCCTGGCGCGCGCTGCGCGGCGCGCAACTGCTGCACCCCTGGTTCGCCTGCATCGTGCTGCTGCCCTGGGTGTGGGCGGCGCAGCGCTTCATGCCGGCCGGCGTGGCGGTGCAGTTGAGCGGCGCCTGCCTGATGGTGCTGATGCTGGGCTGGCCGCTGGCGGTGCTGAGCCTGGCGCCTATCGCCGCGCTGGGCGCGTGGCTGGGCGGCATCGGCGGGGCACAGGCGCTCGACCACCTGGCCTGGAACGGCATCGTCACCGCGACGCTCGCGCTGGGCATCGGCCTGGCGACGCGGCGCTGGCTGCCCCCGCACCCCTTCGTCTTCATCCTCGGCCGCGGCTTCCTCGCCACCGCGCTGGCGGTGGTGAGCGCCGGCGCGCTGTCGACGCTGGCCGCGCCGCCGCCCGAGAGCACCGAGCTCGGCACGGTGCTGCTGGGCCACTGGCTGATGGCCTGGGGCGAGGCCTTCGCCACCGGCATGCTGGTGGCGATCTTCGTCGCCTTCAGGCCCGAGTGGCTGGCGACGTGGTCGGACGAGCGCTATCTGAAGGACAGCTAGCCGCGGGCCGAGCGCCGGGCCGCCCCAAGCCGGCCCGCATCCCCGCGGGTGATCGTCCGACGTACTCGTCGGACGAGGGGCCAACAATCAACCCCGCCAGAACTGTGGCGTGAACAGCACCAGCACCGCCAGCAGCTCCAGCCGCCCGAGCAGCATCCCGAAGGTGCACACCCAGGTCTGGAAGTCGCTCAGCCCGCCGTAGTTGACCGCCGGGCCGACGTCGCCCAGCCCCGGGCCGATGTTGTTGACGCAGGCCACCACCGCGGTGAAGGCGGTCACGACGTCCAGGCCGCTGAACAGCAGCAGCATCGTCAGCGCCACCAGCGCGGCGCCGTAGACCATCATGTAGGCGATCACGCTGTGCATCACGCGCGGGCTCACCGCCGTGCTGCCGATCAGCACCGGGTTGACGACGTTCGGGTGCACGATGCGCACCAGCTCGCGGTACGACTGCTTGAGCAGCAGGATCATGCGCATCATCTTGATGCCGCCGCCGGTCGAGCCGGCGCAGGTGGCGAAGCAGCCCAGCAGGATCATCAGCAGCGGCGCGAACAGCGGCCAGCGCGCGTAGTCGTGCGTGGCGTAGCCGGTGGTGGTGGCGATCGAGATCACGTGGAAGGCCGTCACCCGCAGCGACTCCGGGAAACTCGGGTAGACCTGGTTGAACGTCAGGTACAGCGAGATCAGCGCGATGCTCGCGAGCACGACGCCGTAGAACGCGCGCACCTCGACGTTGGCCCACAGCACGCGCAGCGAGCGCTGCCGCCAGGCGACGAAGTACAGCGCGAAGCTGACGCCCGAGATCATCATGAAGACCATCGCCGTCGCCTCGATGCGCGGCGAGTTCCAGTGGCCGAAGCTCCTGTCGTGCGACGAGAAGCCGCCCAGCCCCATCGTCGAGCACATGTGCATGAAGGCGTCGGCCCAGTTCATGCCGGCCCAGTGGTAGGCGAGGAAGCAGGCCGCCGAGACGCAGAAGTACACCGTCCACAGCCCGCGCGCGGTCTCGGCGATGCGCGGCGTCAGCTTGGCGTCCTTCATCGGGCCCGCGGTCTCGGCCTTGAAGAGCTGCGCGCCGCCGACGCCCAGCATCGGCAGGATGGCCACCGCCAGCACGATGATGCCCAGGCCGCCGATCAGCATCATGAAGCAGCGCCAGACGTTGACCGACAGCGGCAGCGCGTCCAGGCCGCTGAGCACGGTGGCGCCGGTGGCGGTGAAGCCCGACATCGCCTCGAAGTAGGCGTCGGTGACCGACAGCCCCGGCATCGCGAACAGCAGCGGCAGCGCGCCGAAGGCCGGCAGCGTCACCCAGGTCAGGCCGACCAGCACGAAGCCGTCGCGCGGCTGCAGCTCGCGGCGGAAGCGCCGCGTCGCCAGGCTCATCGCCACGCCGCAGCAGAAGGTGATCATGGTGGCGGCGAAGAAGGCGCCCTCGGCCGGGTCGTGCTCGGACAGCGCGAACAGCATCGGCACCAGCATCAGCAGCGCGAACAGCACCACCATGCGGCCGACCAGCGCGACGACGGCGAGCGGGAATGTCATCTCAGCGGCGCCCGGCCGCGCGAAGCCGCTGAGCGCCCCCTCGGGGGGCTGCGAGCGCAAGCGAGCTTGGGGGCTTCATCAAAACAGGAAGGTGGCGCCGACCTGGAACAGCTTCTCGATCTCGCGCACCAGGCGCTTCCTCGGCACGAACACGATCACGTGGTCGTCGCTCTCGATCACGGTGTCGTGGTGCGGGATGATGACCTGCCGGCCGGCGCCCGGCTCGGCGCCGTCGCGCACGATGGCGCCGATCTGCGAGCCCTCGGGCAGCGGCAGCTCGTCGATGCGCCGGCCCACCACCTTGCTCGACTTGCGGTCGCCGTGCGCCACCGCCTCCAGCGCCTCGGCGGCGCCGCGGCGCAGGCTGTACACCGCCTCCACGTCGCCGCGCCGCACGTGGGCGAGCAGCTCGCCGATCACCGTCTGCGCCGGCGACAGCGCGACGTCGATCTGCGTGCCCTGCACCAGGTCGGCGTAGGCGCGCCGGTTGATCAGCGCCAGCACGCGGCGCGCGCCCATGCGCTTGGCGAGCAGGCAGCTCATGATGTTGTCCTCGTCGTCGCTGGTCAGCGCGAGGAACAGGTCGGTGTCCTGCACGTTCTCGGTCTCGAGCAGTTCCTCGTCGGTGCTGTCGCCGTGCAGCACCAGCGCGTCGCCGGCGATCTGCGTGGTCAGGTACTCGCAGCGCGCCAGGTTGGCCTCGACCAGCTTGAGCCGGCACTCGTGCTGGATCTCGCGCGCCAGGCGCAGGCCGATGCGGCCGCCGCCGGCGATCATCACGCGCCGCACCGGCTCGTCGCGGCGGCGCAGCGCGTCGAGCACGCGCCGGATGTCGCGCGTGGCGGCGAGCACGAACACCTCGTCGCCCGGCTCGATGCGCGTCGTGCCCTCGCAGCTCACCTGCCGGTCGACACCCAGCTCATCGCTGCGGTAGATGGCGACGAAGCGCATCTCGACGCCCGGCACGAGCTGCGGCAGTTCGCTGATCGCGTGGCGCACCATCGGCCCGCCGCCGACCGCGCGCACCGCGATCAGGCTGACAGCGCCCTCGGCGAACTCCAGCACCTGCAAGGCCTCGGGGTACTCGATCAGCTTGCGGATGTAGCGCGTGATCGATTCCTCCGGGCAGATCACCTGGTCGACCGCGAAGCCCTGGTCGCCCATCAGCGGGTTCTCGTGCTGGAACTCCGGCGAGCGCAGCCGCGCGATCGTGGTCGGGATGTTGAACACCTCGTGCGCCACCTTGCAGCACACCAGGTTGGTCTCGTCCATCGGCGCGCAGGCGATCAGCATGTCGGCATCCCTGGCGCCGGCGGCCTCCAGCACCGAGGGCTGGATGCCGTTGCCGGGCACGCCGCGCAGGTCGAGCCGGTCTTCCAGCTCGCGCAGGCGCTGCGGGTCGGTGTCGATCACCGTGATGTCGTTCTTCTCCGACACCAGGTTCTCGGCCACGCTCTCGCCGACGCGGCCGGCGCCGAGGATGATGATGTTCATGCCGGCCTCACCCGAGCGCCCTGCCGATCAGGATCTTCTGCACGTCGGAGGTGCCTTCGTAGATCTGGCAGACGCGCACGTCGCGGTAGATGCGCTCGAGCGGGAAGTCGCTGACGTAGCCGTAGCCGCCCAGCGTCTGGATCGCCGCGCTGCACACGCGCTCGGCCATCTCGCTGGCGTTGAGCTTGGCCATCGCGGCTTCGGTCAGGCAGGGCCGGCCGGCGTCCTTCAGGCTCGCGGCGTGGTGGATCAACTGGCGCGCCGCCTCGATCTGCGTGGCCATCTCGGCGAGGCGGAACTGCACCGCCTGGTGCTCGAAGATCGGCCGGCCGAAGGCGACGCGCTCCTTCGAGTACGCCAGCGCCGCCTCGAAGGCCGCGCGCGCCATGCCCACGCTCTGCGCGGCGATGCCGATGCGCCCGCCTTCCAGGCCCGACAGCGCGATCTTCAGGCCCTGGCCTTCGTCGCCGATCCGGTTCGCGGCCGGCACGCGGCAGTTCTCGAACACGATCTGCGCGGTGTCGCTGCTGTGCTGGCCCATCTTGTCCTCGAGCCGCGCGACGAGGTAGCCGGGCGCGCCGGTGGGCACCAGGAAGGCGCTGATGCCTCTCTTGCCTGCGCTCTTGTCGGTGACGGCCATCACGATCGCCACATCGCCGTTTTGGCCGCTGGTGATGAACTGCTTGACGCCGTTGAGCAGGTAGTGGTCGCCGTCTTTCGTCGCCGTGGTCTTCAGGCCATCGGCCTGCGAGCCGACGTGCGGCTCGGTCAGGCAGAAGGCGCCGAGCATCTCGCCGCGCGCCAGCGGCGCGAGCCACTGCGCCTTCTGCGCCTCGCTGCCCCAGGCCGTCAGGATGGAGCACACCGGGCAGTTGTTGACGCTGACCACGGTGGAGGTGCCGCCGTCGCCGGCGGCGATCTCCTCGAGGATCAGCGCCAGCGCCAGGTAGTCCAGCCCGGCGCCGCCGTGTTCGGGCGGCACCGCGACGCCGTAGCAGCCCAGCGCCGCCAGGCCCTTCAGCGCGGCGGCGGGGAAGTGGTGCTCCTTGTCCCAGCGCGCCGCGTGCGGCGCGATCTGTTCCTGCACGAAGGCGCGCACCGCCTCCTGCACCGCGCGGTGCTCGTCGCTCAACAGCATCGGTGTGTCCTCACCACGGGATGGGGCTGCCGTCGTAGTTCAGGAAGCAGCCGTTGTCCTGCGCCGCGAGGCCGGCGATCACGCGGCGCATGCCGGCCACGCTCTGCTCGGCGCTGATGTCGGCATTCGCGCCGCCCATGTCGGTGCGCACCCAGCCGGGGTGGAAGGCGACGCAGACCGCCTTGCCGGCCCACTCGATGGCGATGTCCTTCAGCACCGAGTTGGCCGCCGCCTTGGAGGCGCGGTAGAGCCAGCAGCTCGTCGCGTTGCGCGCGCCCATCGAACCCATCTTCGACGAGATCAGCGCCAGCCTCGCGCCCGGCGCCAGCACCTCGGCCAGCGGCGGCAGCACGCGCATCGGCGCCAGCACGTTGGCGTGCATGGTGTGGTCGAAGTCGGCGTCGGTGGGCGGCTCCAGCCCGCTCTGGCGCTGCAGCACGCCGGCCACGTTGACGATCACGTCGAAGGCCGCGCCGTCGAGCTGCCAGGCCAGGCGCGAGACGCTCTCGGCGCTGGTCACGTCGAGCGCGATCGCCGTGGCGCCCTGCGCGCGCAGCGCGGCCAGCGCGTCGTCGCCGCGCGCGGTGGCCGTCACCTGCCAGCCGTCGGCGCGGTACTGGCGCACGAACTCGGCGCCGATGCCGCGCGAGGCGCCGATGATCAATGCATGGCTCACAGCAGCTCGACCGCCAGCGCGGTCGCCTCGCCGCCGCCGATGCACAGCGCCGCCATGCCCTTCTTCCTGCCCAGCGTGCGCAGCGCGCCCAGCAGCGTGACGACGATGCGCGCGCCGGAGGCGCCGATCGGGTGGCCGAGCGCGCAGGCGCCGCCGTGCACGTTGACGATCTCGTGCGGCAGCTCGAACTCGGCCATCGCCGCCATGGTCACCGCGGCGAAGGCTTCGTTGACTTCCCAGAGATCGACGTCCTTGGCGGTCCAGCCGGCCTTCTTCAAGGCCTTGTCGATCGCGCCCACCGGCGCGGTGGTGAACCACTCCGGCGCCTGCGCGTGCACGGCGTGCGAGACGATGCGCGCGACCGGCGTCGCGCCCAGGCGCTTCGCGGTCGACTCGCGCATCAGCACCAGCGCCGCGGCGCCGTCGGAGATGCTCGACGAGGTCGCGGCGGTGATCGCGCCGTCTTTCTTGAACGCCGGCTTCAGGCCGGGGATCTTGTCGAGCTTGGCCTTGAAGGGCTGCTCGTCGAACCTGACCACGGTGTCGCCGCCCTTGCCGGGCAGCGTGACCGGCGCGATCTCCCACGCGAAGCTGCCGTCTTCATTGGCCTTCTTGCTGCGCTCGGTGGACTGGATGGCGAAGCGGTCCATCGCCTCGCGCGTGAAGCCGTACTTGCCGACGCACTGTTCGGCGAACACGCCCATCGCCTTGCCGCGCTCGTAGGCGTCTTCCAGGCCGTCGAGCGCCATGTGGTCGTACACGGCCGACGCGCCGTACTTGATGCCCTTGCGCGCGAACATCAGGTGCGGCGCGTTGGTCATGCTCTCCATGCCGCCGGCGACCATCACGCTGGCGCTGCCGGCGGCCAGCATGTCGTGCGCGAACATCATCGCGCGCATGCCCGAGCCGCACATCTTGGACATCGTCACGGCGCCGGTCGAGTCGGGCAGGCCGGCGCGGCGCATCGCCTGGCGCGCCGGCGCCTGGCCCTGGCCGGCCATCAGGCAGTTGCCGAACAGCACCTCGTCGACGGCGTCGCCCGGCACGCCGGCGCGCTCGACCGCGGCCTTGATCGCCACCGCGCCCAGCTCCCAGGCGGCGAGGCTGGCGAAGTCGCCCAGCAGGCCGCCGATCGGCGTGCGGGCGGCGGAGACGATGACGATGGGGTCGGACATGGCTTGCTCCTGTGGATGTCGCGGGGGTGTCGGGTTCGGATGTCGGCTTCTTCAGATGCCGGCAGCGGCGGCTTCCGCCTCGCTGCGGCGGTGGCGGCGGAAGCGCTTGTCCTGATCGTAGGGGAACACGTCGTGCACGTGCCCGGCGCCGATGCGCTCCTTGTGGCCCTGCCAGAAGGCCACGTCGAGCAGGTCGGCGTGGTGCTTCATGAACACCTCGCGCACGCGCGTGTCGCCGAGCAGGAAGGGGCCGAAGGTCTCGGGGAACACGTCGCGCGGCCCGACGTGGTACCAGACCTCGCCCGACATCTCCTCCTCCTCGGTGCGCGGCGTGGGCACGCGGCGGAAGTTGCAGTCGGTGAGGTACTCGATCTCGTCGTAGTCGTAGAACACCACCTTGCCGTGGCGCGTGACGCCGAAGTTCTTCCACAGCATGTCGCCGGGGAAGATGTTGGCGCGCACCAGGTCCTTGATCGCGTTGCCGTACTCCACCACGGCGTGCTCGAGCTGGTGCGCGTTGGCTTCCTGGAGGTAGATGTTCAGCGGGATCATGCGCCGCTCGATGTAGAGGTGGCGGATCACCAGCGTGTCGCCGTCCTCCTCGATCAGGCTGGGGCAAAAGTGCTTCAGCTCGGCGACCAGCGCGGGCTCGAAGCGCGCGCGCGGGAAGGCGACGTTGCTGTACTCCAGCGTGTCGGCCATGCGCCCGACGCGGTCGTGCGTCTTCACCAGCCGGTACTTGCTCTGGATCAGCTCGCGCGAGGTCTCCTTGGGCGCCGGGTAGAAGTCCTTGATGACCTTGAAGACGTAGGGATAGCTCGGCAGGTCGAACACCAGCATCACCATGCCCTTGATGCCCGGCGCGATGCGAAAGCGGTCGCTGCTGTGCTTCAGGTGGTAGAGGAAGTCGCGGTAGAAGAGGTTCTTGCCCTGCTTCTGCAGGCCGATCGCGTTGTACAGCTCGCTCTTGGGCTTGCGCGGCATCATCGAGCGCAGGAACTGCACGCAGGCCGAGGGCACCTCCATGTCGACCATGAAGTAGGCGCGCGCGAAGCTGAACAGCATCAGCAGGTCGTCCTCGCCGAACAGCGCCGCGTCGATCGCGAGCTGGCCGCGCGGCGTGTACAGGATCGGCAGCGCGAACGGCATCTCGTTGAAGCCGTTGATGATCTTGCCGACCGCGTAGGCGCCCTTGTTGCGGTAGAAAAGCGAGGACAGCACCTGCAACTGGAAATTGGCGCGCATGCGGAACTCGCCCAGCCGCGCCAGCACGGCGGCCAGCACGTGGTCGACGTCGCGGCCCAGGTCCTCGAACTCGCGCTGGAGCTGGAAGTTGTCGATCACGCGCAGCAGCGTGTCGCGCAGCGTGTCCTTGGTCGGGTAGTAGGCGCGGTAGGTCGGCAGCGAGGCCGGCTCGTCGTTCTCGATGTATTCCGTGCTGACCGCCGGGCGCACGAAGATGAAGTCGTTGTTGAAGTAGCTGCGGTGCAGGATCTTGGTCGTCACCGAATTGAAGAAGGTCTCGGCCAGCTCGGGCTGGTGGTGGTCGATCAGCAGCCCGATGTAGTGCAGCTTGACCTGCTGCCACACGTCCATCTCCAGGCTGCCGGCCTGGAACTCGGTCTGCAATCGCTCGGCGGCCTCCTCGACGCGCTTGTCGTAGAACTCGATGCGCTCGCGCTGCGCGCGCTGCTGGGCATGCCAGTCGGCCTGCTCGAAGCGGCGCTTGGCCAGCGCGCTGGTCTCGCGGAACAGCCGGTAGTGGCGGTTGAAGCCTTCGAGCAGCGCCTGGGCGATGTCGAAGCTGCGCGAATCGGTGAGGCGGGTCGGGAGCATCGCGGGGGGCCGTTCAGGGTTTGCCGTTCTTGCGCAGCGCGTCGTAGCGCGTCTTGATCGCGCCCAGCGCCAGGCCGTAGGCGGCGGCCACGTCGGCCCCCTGGCTGGCGGTCATCTTCAGGTCGTCGATCAGGCCGTTGTGCAGCCCGTACACCCAGCCGTGCACCACCACCGACTGGCCGCGCGCCCAGGCGTCCTGCACCACGGTGGATTCGCACACGTTGAGCGACTGCTCGAGCACGTTCAGCTCGCACAGCGCCTTGTGCGCCAGCGTCTCGTCGTCGATGCCGTCGAGCCAGGTGCGGTGCTTGTGGCGCACGTCGTGCACGTGGCGTATCCAGTTGTCGGCCAGGCCGATGCGGCGGTTCTGCAGCGCCGCCAGCACGCCGCCGCAGCCGTAGTGGCCGACCACCATGATGTGCCGGACCTTCAGCATGTCGATGGCGAACTGGATCACCGACAGCGCGTTGAGGTCGGAGTGCACCACCACGTTGGCCACGTTGCGGTGCACGAACACGTCGCCCGGCAGCAGGCCGAGGATCTCGTTGGCCGGCACGCGGCTGTCGGCGCAGCCGATCCACAGGTACTGCGGCGCCTGCTGCGCCAGCAGCCGGGTGAAGAAACCCGGGCTGCGGCGCTCGGTCTCGGCGGCCCAGCGGCGGTTGCCCTCGAACAGATCTTCCAGAGAATCGTTCATGCGGCCAGTTTACGCAGGCTGGCCGCGCCCGCATTCACTGCAGGATGCGCCCGCCCTCGCCGAACATCGCGAAGTCGACGTAGCGCGAGCCGGGCCGGTCGGCGGCGCTGAAGTCGAGCAGGTAGCCGCCCACGTCGATCGAGCGCGCCGCGGCGAGCGCCGCGGTCACGCCGGCCGGCGTCAGGTTGGCCGTGCCTTCCAGCACCTTGACCAGCGCCTTGGCGGCGATGAAGCCCTCGATCGAGCGCGCCGAGAGGTTGGCGTCCCTGGAGGCCTCGCGCAGTTGCAGGTACTCGCGCACCACCGCGCGGTTGGTCTGCTGCGCCAGCGGCAGCACCACCGAGAAGGCATAACCGCGCGAGCGCTCCGGGCCGAGCGCCTTGTACAGCGCGTCGGTGTCGATGATGGACATGCCGTACAGCGTGCCCAGCCCGCCGGCGCCGGCGTACTGCTTGACGAACTCGATGCCCGCCGCGGTGGTGGCGCCGAGGAACACCACCTGCACCCGGGCGGCCACCATGTCGGCCACCGCCTTCTCCACCGCCACGGTGTTGCGCGGGTAGCCGCTGCGCACGGCCAGCTCGATGCCGTGCTTGCGCGCCGCCGCTTCCGCGCCGGTCAGCACGTCGCGGCCCAGGCCGTCGTCCTGGTAGACCAGGCCGACGCGCCTGACGCCCACGCCGGCGAGCTGGCTGAACAGGCGCCCCACCTCGTCGTGGTAGCTCGCCTTGACGATGTGCATGCCCTGCGCCTGCGCCACCGAGGCCGCGCCCGACACCGCGCCGATCATCGAGACGCGCTGCTGCACGAGCACGCCGTCCTTGGCCAGCGCGTCGAGGTTGGTGGTGCCCACCGTGCCGATCATCGCCAGCGGCGCCTCGGCGGCGATCAGCTCGCGCGTCAGGCGCACGCTCTCCTCGGGCTTCTGCGCGTCGTCGCGCGTCACCAGCCGAATCGGGCGGCCGCGCACGCCGCCGCGCGCATTGACCGCGTCGAAGTAGAGCTTGGCGCCGGCATGGATCGCCTTGCCGGTGATGGCCTGCGGGCCGCTGAAAGGCGCCACCTGGCCGATGACGATGGGAGGCGCGGCAACCGCCGGCACGGCGGCGGCCAGGCATGCGGCCGCCGCGAAGGTCCAGAGCTTCATGAGCGTTTTCCGTGGTGCGCTCGTGGCGCGGATGGGAGCGCATCATAGAAGCAATCAAGGGTTAACCCTCACATCGTTTCGGCAAACAGTTCACGGCCGATCAGCATGCGTCGGATCTCGCTGGTGCCGGCGCCGATCTCGTACAGCTTGGCGTCGCGCCACAGCCGGCCGAGCGGGTAGTCGTTGATGTAGCCGTTGCCGCCGAAGAGCTGGATGCCCTCGCCGGCCATCCAGGTGGCCTTCTCGGCGCACCACAGGATCACGCTGGCGCAGTCCTTGCGCACCTGGCGCACGTGCTCGGCGCCGAGCATGTCGAGGTTCTTGCCGATCGTGTAGCAGAAGGCGCGGCCGGCCTGCAGCACGGTGTACATGTCGGCCAGCTTGCCCTGCACGAGCTGGAACTCGCCGATGCTCTGGCCGAACTGCTTGCGCTCGTGCACGTAGGGCACCACGTTGTCCATCACCGCCTGCATGATGCCGATCGGCCCGGCGGCGAGCACCGCGCGCTCGTAGTCCAGCCCCGACATCAGCACCTTGGCGCCGCCGTTGAGCGTGCCGAGGATGTTGGCCGCCGGCACCTCGACGTTGTCGAACACCAGCTCGCCGGTGTGCGAGCCGCGCATGCCGAGCTTGTCGAGCTTCTGCGCGATCGAGAAGCCGGGCATCCCGCGCTCGATCAGGAAGGCGGTGACGCCGCGCGCGCCCAGCTCGGGCTCGGTCTTGGCGTAGACCACCAGCGTGTCGGCGTCGGGGCCGTTGGTGATCCACATCTTGCTGCCGTTGAGCAGGTAGTGGCCGTCCTTCTCCTGCGCCTTGAGCTTCATGCTGATCACGTCGGAGCCGGCGCCCGGCTCGCTCATCGCCAGCGCGCCGACGTGCTCGCCGCTGATCAGCTTCGGCAGATACTTCCTCTTCTGCGCCTCGCTGCCGTTGCGCTTGATCTGGTTGACGCACAGGTTGCTGTGCGCGCCGTAGGACAGGCCCACCGAGGCCGAGGCGCGGCTGATCTCCTCCATCGCGATCATGTGCGCGAGGTAGCCCATGCCGGCGCCGCCGTATTCCTCCGGCACGGTGATGCCGAGCACGCCCAGGTCGCCCATCCTGCGCCACAGCTCCATCGGGAACTGGTCGCTGCGGTCGATCTCGGCGGCGCGCGGCGCGATCTCGGCCTCGGCGAAAGCGCGCACCGCGTCGCGCAGCGCATCGATGTCGTCGCCGAGCTGGAAATTCAGGCCTGGAAGGTCCATGGTGTCTCGTCTCCTGGCTTGACGTTTACGTAAACGTTAAATCATAGCGGAAGCCCCTACACTTTCGCCGCCACCCACCGGTGGCGGACAACAAGACAAACCCGAACCCGAGGAGACAAGCGATGAGCCTGATTCCGCACTGGCGCGAGGTCGCCGCCACGCCCGGCAGCGTGGTGGCGCCCGACGAGCGCCTGCCCTGGCCGCAGACCGCCGCGATGGGCGTGCAGCACGTGATCGCGATGTTCGGCGCCACCGTGCTGGCGCCGCTGCTGATGGGGTTCGACCCGAACCTCGCGATCCTGATGAGCGGCATCGGCACGTTGATCTTCTTCGTGCTGGTGGGCGGCCAGGTGCCGAGCTACCTGGGCTCGAGCTTCGCCTTCATCGGCGTGGTGATCGCCGCCACCGGCTACGCCGGCCCGGGGCCGAACGCCAACCTCGGCGTGGCGCTGGGCGGCATCATCGCCTGCGGCGCGTTCTACGCGCTGATCGGCCTGGTGGTGATGGGCATCGGCACGCGCTGGGTCGAGGCGCTGATGCCGCCGGTGGTGACCGGCGCGGTGGTGGCGGTGATCGGCCTGAACCTCGCCGGCATCCCGGTGAAGAACATGGCGCCCACCGGCTTCGACGCCTGGATGCAGGCGCTGACCTTCGTCTGCGTCGGTCTGGTGGCGGTGTTCACCGGCGGCATGACGCAGCGCCTGCTGATCCTGGTCGGCCTGCTCGCGGCCAGCGTGGTCTACGCCATCCTCACCAACGGCCTGGGCCTGGGCAAGCCGATCGACTTCTCGGGCATCGCCAACGCCGCGTGGTTCGGCGCGCCGAAGTTCGCCGCGCCGGTGTTCGACGGCAAGGCGATGCTGCTGATCGCGCCGGTGGCGATCATCCTGGTGGCCGAGAACCTCGGCCACATCAAGGCGGTCAGCGCGATGACCGGGCGCGACCTCGACCGCTACATGGGCCGCGCCTTCGTCGGCGACGGCATCGCGACGATGGTCTCGGGCGCCTCCGGCGGCACCGGCGTGACCACCTACGCCGAGAACATCGGCGTGATGGCGGCCACCCGGATCTACTCGACGGCGATGTTCGTCGTCGCCGCGGCGATCGCCATCCTGCTCGGCTTCAGCCCCAAGTTCGGCGCGCTGATCCAGGCCATCCCGCTGGCGGTGATGGGCGGCGTGTCGATCGTGGTGTTCGGCCTGATCGCGGTGGCCGGCGCGAAGATCTGGGTCGACAACCGCGTCGACTTCTCGAACAACGCCAACCTGATCGTCGCCGCGGTGACGCTGGTGCTGGGCACGGGCGACTTCACGCTGCGCTTCGGCGACTTCGCGCTCGGCGGCATCGGCACCGCGACCTTCGGTGCCATCCTGCTGCACGCGCTGCTGAAGCGGCGCGGCTGAAGCGCCCTCAGCGCCGGCGCTCGCCCTCGGCGAGCAGCCGGCGCGCTTCCTTCTCGTGGGCGCGCACCTCGGCCAGCGTGGCGTCGAGGTCGGCCATCTGCTGCTCGAGCTGCGCGCGGTGCGCGCCCAGCACGGCGAGGAACTTCCTGAGCTGCGGCTGCGTGTCGCGCGGCGACTCGTACATGTCGACCAGCGCCTTCACCTCGGCCAGCGTCAGCCCGAGGCGCTTGCCGCGCAGCGTGAGCTTCAGCCGCGTGCGGTCGCGTCCCGAGTAGACGCGCTGGCGCCCGGCGCGCTGCGGCTTGATCAGGCCGCAGTCCTCGTAGAAGCGGATCGCGCGGGTGGTCAGGTCGAACTCGCGCGCCAGCTCGCCGATGGTGTAGGTCGTGCCGGCGGGCGACGCATGGGCGACAGCGGAAACGGACATGACGGCTTACACTGGCTCGGTTGACGTATACGTCAAGTGTAGCGAACCCCGGCGCATGAACCCCGACGAATCCCGCCTCCACTACCCCTTCGGCGAGCAGTTGCCCGCCGCCGGCACGGTGCTCGACGTCGCCCCCGGCGTGCGCTGGCTGCGCATGCCGCTGCCCTTCGAGCTCGACCACATCAACCTCTGGCTGCTGCGCGACCGCGACGCCGAGACCGGCCGAGAGGGCTGGGCGATCGTCGACTGCGGCATCGCCAGCGACGCGACGCGCGCCGCCTGGGAGCAGGTGTTCGCGCGCGAGCTGCAAGGCCTGCCGGTGCTGCGCGTGATCGTCACGCACATGCACCCCGACCACATCGGCCTGGCGCACTGGCTGACCGAGCGCTTCGGCGTGCGGCTGTGGATCAGCGCCACCGACTGGAACGCCGCGCAGCTCGCCAGCCGCTCGACCACCGGCTTCGGCGGCCCGAACGCGGCGGCCTTCATGGCCAGCCACGGCCTGACCGAACCCGACGCGGTGGAGAAGGTGACCCGGCGCGGCGACTACTACGCGAGCATGGTGCCGCAGGTGCCGCAGCGCTTTGCCCGCCTGATGGACGGCGACGAGTTGCGCATCGGCGAGCACGCCTGGACCTGCCATGCCGGCCACGGCCACTCGCCCGAGCACATCTCGCTGCACTGCCCGGCGCTGTCCGTGCTGATCAGCGGCGACATGGTGCTGCCGCGCATCTCCACCAACGTCAGCGTGATCGACATCGAGCCCGAGGGCAACCCGCTGCCGCTGTACCTCGCGTCGATCGCGCGCATGAAGGCGCTGCCGGCCGACACGCTGGTGCTGCCCTCGCACGGCAAGCCCTTCCGCGGGCTGCACGCGCGCATCGCGCAGCTCACCGCGCACCACGACGAGCGCTTCGGCGCGCTGCTGGCCGCCTGCGCGCGCGAGCCGCAGACCGCCGCCTCGCTGCTGCCGGTGCTGTTCCGGCGCGCGCTCGACCTGCACCAGACCACCTTCGCGATGGGCGAGGCGATCGCGCACCTGAACGCGCTGTGGCATCGCGGCCAGCTCCGTCGCGAGCGCGGCGCCGACGGCGTCTACCGCTTCTCGGAAGCGCAGCGGCAGGCGGCTCAGACCCAATAGGCGACGACGAACACGCCGATCATCAGGAAGGTCAGCACCACCTTGACGACGGTGCCGATCAACTGGCCCAGCCAGGTGGCGATGCCCACGCGCGTCGCCTGGCGCCCGGCCTGTAGGTGGTCGCCGGGCTGCGTGAAGCCGCCGCTGCGGCGCGCCTGGTGCCAGTACTCGCCGGCCATCGCGCCGGCCAGCGGCATGAACAGCAGGCCGACGAAGCCGGTGAAGATGCCCAGCACCGTGCCGATCGCCGCGCCGGCCACGGCCGCCGGGCTGGCGCCGGCCTTCTTCGCGCCCAGCAGCGAGGCGACGAAATCGGTGGCCCAGGCGAGCAGCGCCAGCACGGCGATGAAGCCGACCGTCCAGCCGGAGACCTTGGCGAAGCCGTCGATCCATGCCCCGACCACCACGCCGGCCAGCACGAGGATGGTGCCGGGCAGCACCGGCAGGATCACGCCGGCCACGCCGGCCGCCATCAGCGAGATCGCCAGCAGCCACCACCACGGGTTGGCCGAGGCCAGCGAGACCGATTCGAGCATCGTTGCGACTCCTGCGGGCGTGGGGCCCGAGCCCGCCAGATGGGGGCGCGGCGGCGCGGCTTCAAGCCGGCCGCGCGCCGGGGCGGCCGTCAGTCGAACACCGGCAGCGCGTCGTCCTTCAACTGCCCGCGCACCTGCTCGTAGTCGGGCAGCACGGAGCGCACCACGTCCCAGAAGCGCGGGCTGTGGTTCATCTCGCGCAGGTGCGCCAGTTCGTGGGTGACGACGTAGTCGATGCTCGGCAGCGCGAAGTGGATCAGCCGCCAGTTCAGGCGGATCGAGCCGTCGGCGCTGGCGCTGCCCCAGCGCGTCTGCGCCGACGACAGCGCCAGCCGCGTGCAGCGCACGCCGAGCCGGGCGGCGAAGTGTTCGACGCGCTCCTGGAACACGCGCCGCGCCTGGCGTTGCAGCCAGCTCTGCACCGCGTCGCGGATCTGCCCGGGCGCGGCGGTGTGCGGCAGGCCGACGTGCAGCGTCAGGCGCGGCACGCCGGGCAGCGACTGCGCGTCGCCGTTCAGCACCGCGCCCCCCAGCGTGATGCCTTCGCGCGGGTCGAGCACCACGATCACCGTCTCGCCAAGAAAGGGCACGGCCGCGCCGTCGCGCCACTCGATGCGCGCCTCCAGCCGGCGCTGCGAGCGCTCGCGCTGCTCGCGCAGCTTGCGCAGGATCCAGTCGGCCTTCTCGTGCAGCGCCGCCTCGATGTCGGCGATGCCGACCCAGCGCGGCGCGTTCACCGACAGGCCCTCGCTGCCGACGATGAAGCCGATCGTGCGCCGCCGCGCGCGCTTGAGCGCATAGCCCACCAGGTGCTCGCGCAGGCGGATCTCGCGCTCGGCCTGCGGGTGGCGGAAGCTCACCGAGGGCGGCGGCGATTCCACGGCCGCTGGCGGCGGCACCGCAGCCGCCGGCGCGTCGTCCACCGGCACCGGCGCGTCGAACAGCGAGAGCTGCTGGGCGGATGCGGGTGCGGCGCGGCGCGGCATGGGCGCGGAGTTTACGTGCCGGGCTGCGGCGCCGGCGCGGGCGGCACCGGCGCCGGCGGCAGCGCGTACGCCTCGGGGTCGAGGCGGCGCATCTCGGCCTCGATCCAGCGCTCGACCTCGCGCATCATCTCGTCGGCCTCGCGGCCGGCGGGCGGGATCGGCTTGCCGATCGAGATGTCGATCACGCCCGGGCGCAGCACGAAGCTGCGGCGCGGCCAGCAGCGCGCCGAGGTCACCGCGATCGGCACCACCGGCGTGTCGGTGGCCAGCGCCAGCCGGGCCGCGCCGCTCTTGTAGGTGCCCTGGCTGCCGCGCGGCGTGCGCGTGCCCTCGGGGAACATGATCACCCAGTTGCCGTTGGCCATGAAGCGCCGGCCCTGCTCGGCCACCCGGTTCCAGGCCTCGGCGCGGCGGCTGCGGTCGATGTGGATCATGTCCAGCCGCCCCATCGCCCAGCCGAAGAACGGGATCAGCAGCAACTCGCGCTTGAAGACGTAACACAGCGGGTGCGGCATCAGCGTCGGGAAGGCGAAGGTCTCCCAGGTCGACTGGTGCTTGGGCGCGAGGATGATCCGGCTGTCGGGCAGGTTCTCCCAGCCGTGGATGCGGTGGCGCACGCCGCAGATCACCCGCGCGCCCCAGATCGCCAGGCGCAGCCAGACCATCGTGAACCAGTAGAGCTTGTGGCCGCGCTGGAAGATCGAATACACCAGCACGAAGATCGCCCACGGCACCACCGTGACGGCCATCCACAGCACGAACAGCGCCGAGCGGATCGTGTTCGGCAGCATCGTCACGCCTCGCTCCTGCCCGCCGGCCGGCGCGGCGGCGCGGCGCGGCCGTGCGCCACCAGCCAGTCGGCGAAAGCGTCGAGGTTGGCGTGCACCTGCGTGCCCGGCACCTGCGCGAGCAGCGCGGCGAGCTGCGCGTCGTCCATGCGCCCGGGCGCGGCCTTGCCGCTGCGCACCAGGTGCGGCTCGCAGCCGGCGGCGATGCCCGCCTGCAGGTCGCGCAGCGAATCGCCCACCACCGGCACCTCGCGCAGGTCGAGCGCGAAGCGCTCGCCGATCTGGTGGAACAGCCCGGGCAGCGGCTTGCGGCAGGCGCAGTGCTCGTCGGCGGCATGCGGGCAGAAGAACACCGCGTCGAGGCGGCCGCCCTGCGCCGCGAGCATCTGGTGCATCTTCAGGTGCACCGCGTTGAGCGCGGCCATGTCGAACAGGCCGCGACCGATGCCCGACTGGTTGGTCGCCACCACGGTGTGCCAGCCGTCGTGGTTGAGCCGCGCGATCGCCTCCAGCGCGCCGTCGATCGGCTGCCATTCCTCGGGCGACTTGACGTAGTCGTCGCGATCCTCGTTGATGATGCCGTCGCGGTCGAGGATGACGAGCTTCATCGCGTGGCCGTGGTGACTCGATGCCATCGGATCGACGCGCTCAGGCCGCCAGCATGGACAGGTCGGCCACGCGGTTCATCGCCTCGTGCAGCCGCGCCAGCAGGCCGAGGCGGTTGGCGCGCAGCCGCGCATCCTCGGCGTTGACCATCACGCCGTCGAAGAAGGCGTCGACCGGCGCCTTCAGGGCCGCCAGCGCCTGCAGCGAGGCGGTGTAGTCGCCGGCCTCGAAGGCCCGCGCCGAGCGCGGCGCCACCGCTTCGAGCGCATCGGCCAGCGCGCGCTCGGCCGGCTCGGCGAACAGCGCCGCGTCGGTGCGCGGCGCGACGTCCGCCTCGCTCTTCTTCAGGATGTTGCCGACGCGCTTGTTGGCCGCGGCCAGCGCCTCGGCCTCGGGCAGTGCCTTGAAGGCGCGCACGGCGTCCAGGCGCTTGGGGAAGTCGGCCCAGCGCGGCGGGCGCGCCTCGATCACCGCCTCGACGTCCTGCACCGCGTGCCCGGCTTCGCGCAGGTAGCCGACCAGGCGCTCGCGCAGGAAGTACTGCAGCTCGGCCTGCGCCTGGCCGTGCGTGGGCGGGAAGGCCGCGAAGGCGATCGAGACGAGGTGCGCCGGCTCCAGCGGCAGCTCGCGCTCGATCAGCATGCGGATCAGGCCGAGCGCGTGGCGGCGCAGCGCGAACGGGTCCTTGTCGCCGCTGGGCACCTGGCCGATGCCGAACAGGCCGGCCAGCGTCTCCAGCTTGTCGGCCAGCGCCAACGCCAGGCCGGCGGCGTTGCGCGGCAGCGCGTCGCCGGCGAAGCGCGGCTTGTAGTGGTCTTCGATCGCGAAGGCGATGTCGTCGGACAGGCCGTCGTGGCGCGCGTAGTAGCCGCCCATGATGCCTTGCAGCTCGGGGAACTCGCCGACCATGTCGGTCAGCAGGTCGGCCTTGGCGAGCCGCGCCGCCTGCTCGGCCTGCGCCGCCAGCGCCGCGCCGCCGAGCGCCTCGCCGATCTGCGCGGCGATGCGGCGCACGCGCTCGACACGCTCGCCCATCGAGCCCAGCTTGGCGTGGTAGACCACCTTGGCCAGGCCCTCGACGCGCGAGGCGAGCGTCTTCCTGCGGTCCTGGTCGAAGAAGAACTTGGCGTCGGCCAGGCGCGGGCGCACCACGCGCTCGTTGCCGCCGACGACGCGGCTCGCGTCCTCGGGGCGGATGTTGCTGACGACGAGGAACTTGTTGGTCAGCCGGCCGTCGGCGTCGAGCAGCGGGAAGTACTTCTGGTTGGCCTTCATCGTCAGGATCAGGCATTCCTGCGGCACGGCGAGGAACTCCGGCTCGAAGCGCGCCAGCAGCACGTTGGGCCGCTCGATCAGCGCGGTAACCTCGTCGAGCAGCGCCTCGTCGTGGATGGGCTCCAGCCCCTCGCGCGCCGCCGCGGCCTGCAACTGGCGCACCAGCTCGCCCTGGCGCGCCGCGAAGCCGGGGATCACGCCGCCCTGTTCTTCGAGCTGGCGCGCGTAGTGGTCGGCGTCGAGCAGCGCCACCGGGTCCATCTGCGCCTCGAAGCGGTGGCCGCGCGTCTGGCGGCCGGCCTCCAGGCCGAGCACGCCGACAGGCACCACGTCGGCGCCGTGCAGCGCCACCAGGCCGTGCGCCGGGCGCACGAAGTTCACGCTGGTCCAGCCGTCGGCGAGCTGGTACTGCATCACCTTGGGGATCGGCAGCGCGGCCAGCGCGTCGGCCAGCGCCTTCTGCAAACCCTCGGCGAGCGACACGCCCTCGGCCGTGCCTTCGAGGAACAGCACCTCGGCCTTGCCGTCGACGCGGCGCGCCAGGCGCGGCAGCGCGGAGGCGTCGGCGCCCACGGCGGCGAGCTTCTTCAGCAGCGCCGGCGTGGGCTGGCCGTCGGCGTCCAGGCCCACCGCCACCGGCATCAGCTTGACCGACACCTGGCGGTCGGCGGCGCGCGCCTGCACCGCCGACACGTGCACCGCCAGGCGGCGCGGCGAGGCGAACGGCGTGACGGCCGACTGCTCGCCCGCCAGCCCCTGCGCGCGCAGGCCGGCGGCGATCGCGGCGGCGAAGGCCTCGCCCAGCTTCTTCAGCGACTTCGGCGGCAGTTCCTCGACGAACAGCTCGACGAGCAGGCTCTTGGCGGTGCTCGTCATGCTCAGGCCGCCTTCTTCTGCGCGAGCTGCGCGGCGACTTCCTCGCCCCAGGCCGGCGGCGCCATCGGGAAGCCCAGCCGCGCGCGGCTGTCGAGGTAACTCTGCGCCACCGCGCGCGCCAGCGTGCGGATGCGGCCGATGTAGGCGGCGCGCTCGGTCACGCTGATCGCGCCGCGCGCATCCAGCAGGTTGAAGCTGTGCGCGGCCTTGAGCAACTGCTCGTAGGCCGGCAGCGCGAGCTGCTGCTCCATCAGGTGTTTGCTCTGCTTCTCGTGCGCCGCGAAGGCGGCGAGCAGGAACTCGACGTCGCTGTGCTCGAAGTTGTAGGTGCTCTGCTCGACTTCGTTCTGGTGGTACACGTCGCCATAGGTCAGGCCGTCGGTCCATTGCAGGTCGTAGACCTTGTCGACGCCTTGCAGGTACATCGCCAGCCGCTCCAGCCCGTAGGTGATCTCGCCGGTGATCGGCTTGCAGCGGATGCCGCCGACTTCCTGGAAGTAGGTGAACTGCGTCACCTCCATGCCGTTGAGCCAGACCTCCCAGCCCAGGCCCCAGCAGCCCAGCGTCGGGTTCTCCCAATCGTCCTCGACGAAGCGGATGTCGTTGACCTTGAGGTCGAAGCCCAGCGCTTCCAGCGAGCCGAGGTACAGGTCGAGGATGTCGGCCGGCGCCGGCTTGAGCACCACCTGGTACTGGTAATAGTGCTGCAGGCGGTTCGGGTTCTGGCCGTAGCGGCCGTCCTTGGGCCGGCGGCTGGGCTGCACGTAGGCGGCCTTCCAGGGCTCGGGGCCGATCGCGCGCAGGAAGGTGGCCGTGTGGCTGGTGCCCGCGCCGACCTCCATGTCGTAGGGCTGCAGCAGCGCGCAGCCCTGGGCGGCCCAGTAGTCTTGCAGTCGGAGGATGATTTGCTGGAAGGTGAGCATCGGTCGGGCCACGCGGGTGGACCGGCGATTTTAGGGGCGCGCCCCGCGCCGGGCCGCCCAGCCCAGCGGCACCAGCGCCAGCACGAACAGCGGCCACAGCCCGAAGCGCGACGCCCAGGCCGCGAACGGCGTGTTGCCGGCGCGCCCCCGCACGCTGGCGTGCAGCACGCCGCGGGTGTGCGGCGCCAGCGCGTGCGTGACGACACCGTGGTGGTCGATCGCCACCGTCGCGCCGGTGTTGGTGGCGCGCAGCATAGTCCGCTGCAGCTCCAGGCTGCGCATGCGCGAGATGTTCAGGTGCTGCGTCACCGCGATGGTCTGGCCGAACCAGCCGATGTTGCTCAGGTTGGCCAGCAGCGTGGGCGCGCCCTCGGCATCGCGGAAGCGTGCCGCCAGTTCCTCGCCGAACAAGTCCTCGTAGCAGATGTTCGGCGCGACGCGCTCGCCCTTGACGACGAAGGACGGCGCGAGCAGCGGGCCGCGGTTGAAGTCGCCCAGCGGGATGTTCATCAGCTCGGTGAACCAGCGGAACAGCGGCGGGATGAACTCGCCGAAGGGCACCAGGTGCTGCTTGTCGTAGCGGTACGGCGCCTGGCCGGCGGCGAAGCCGGCCGCGGAGTTGGTGTAGCCGGCGCGCTCGTCGCCCAGCGGCACGCCGATCAGCGCCGCCGTCGGCCCCTGGCCGAAGCGCTGTTCGAGGCCGCTCCACAGCCCCTCGGGCATCTGCTGCGGCAGGAAGGGGATGGCCGTCTCGGGCGCGACCACCAGGTCGCCGCTCGCGGCGCCCAGCGCCTGCACGTGCCATTCGAGCGCGGCGGCCTGGTGGGTGGCCTCGAACTTCTCGTCCTGCGGGATGTTGCCTTGCAGCAGCGTCACCGCGAGCGTGCCGGTCGGCCGCGTGAACTCGGGCACCCCGGCCAGCCAGGGCCCGAGCACGACCAGCACCGGCAGCCCCACGCCGCGCAGCCAGCCGAGCGGCGTGCGCTCCGGCCGCAGCGCGAGCAGCGCGGCGGCGAAGGCCGCCAGCGCGCCGATGCCGTAGACGCCCAGCCAGGGCGCCCAGGCGGCCAGCGGGCCGTCGAGCTGGGCATAACCCGCCGCCACCCAGGGAAAGCCGGTGAACAGCACGCCGCGCGCCAGCTCGGCCAGCAGCCAGACGGCGGCGAACAGCAACGCGTCGGCCAGCGGCCGGCCGCTGCGCCAGCGCGCGAAGGCCGCCAGCGCCGCGGCCAGGTACAGCGACAGCAAGGCGGCCAGCGCCAGCACGGCGGCGGCGGCCATCCACGCCGGCAGGCCGCCGTAGCGGTGCATGCTGATATAGAGCCACCAGGTGCCGGCGGCCACCCAGGCGGTGCCGTAGGCGGCGCCGAGCGCGGCGGCCCCGCGCGGCGCGGCGCGGCTGGCGCGCGCCGCCAGCAGGCCGATGCAGGCGAGCTGCAGCCACCACAGCGAGGTGTCGACGTAGGCCAGGGTCTGCAGCGCGCCGAGCGCCAGCGCGAGCAGGACTTCCAGCGGCCAGGGCCAGTTGCGGCCGCGCATCAGGCGCCGTCGCCGGCCGCCGCCTCGTCGGGCGCTCGCGTCACCTTGAACCAGCGCACCGCGCCGCCGCGCGTCAGCATCACGGTGAAGCGCAGCGGCCCGACCCGCGCCGCCTCGCCGCGCCGCGGCACGTGGCCCAGCTCGTGCGCCACCAGCCCGCCGATGGTGTCGAACGCCTCGGCCGGGAAGTGCGTGCCGAAGGCTTCGTTGACGGCCTCGATGGCCGCGTCGCCGGCCACGCGCTGGCTGCCGTCGGCCAGCGTGTAGACGCCCGATTCGCCGTCCTTCTCGTCGAATTCGTCCTCGATCTCGCCGACGATCTCCTCGAGCACGTCCTCGATGGTGATCAGCCCGGCGGTGCTGCCGAACTCGTCGATCACGATCGCCAGGTGGTTGCGGTTCGAGCGGAAGTCGCGCAGCAGCTCGTTCAGGCCCTTCGATTCGGGCACGAACACCGCCGGGCGCAGCAGCGTGCGCAGGTTCAGCTCGGGGGCGCGCTGCAGCTTCAGCAGATCCTTGGCCATCAGGATGCCCAGGATGTTCTCGCGGCGGCCCTCGTAGACCGGGAAGCGCGAGTGGCCGGTGCCGATCACCGTGTGCAGCACTTCCTCGTAGGGCGCGTCGATGTCCAGCAGGTCCATGCGCGGCGCGGCCACCATCACGTCGCCGGCGGTCAGGTCGGCCATGCGCAGCACGCCTTCGAGCATCACGCGCGACTCGGGCGCGATCAGCTCGCGGTTCTCGGCGTCGGCCAGCGTGGAGATCAGCTCGTCGCGCGAATCGGGGCCGGGCGAGACGAACTCGACCAGCTTGCGGAACAGCGTGCGCCTTTCGGCGCCGGGGGGCGCGCCGCGCTCGCCGGGGCGCAGCGGGCGCGCTGGATGGGGGTCGGACATCGCGCGGGCGCGAGGCGGGTGGAGCTGGGACGGGCCGAAGCTTACCGCATGCGCCACGACGGCCGGCACGCCGGCTGCTTGACAGGCCGCACCCCTTGAACCACAGTCACGGCCCCCCAACCGGGGCGCTTCGCCCCTCCCGAGGTTTTTCCGTCATGGCTCTGATTCCCGCCACCATCCTCACCGGCTTCCTGGGCTCGGGCAAGACCACCCTGCTCAAGCGCGTGCTCACCGAGGCGCACGGCCAGAAGATCGCGGTGATCGAGAACGAGTTCGGCGACGAGGACATCGACAGCGACATCCTGGTGCGCGACAGCGAGGAGCAGATCATCCAGCTCAACAACGGCTGCGTGTGCTGCACGATCCGCGAGGATCTGCGCTCGACGCTGTCGGACCTGGCCGCGAAGAAGCGCAAGGGCGAGCTCGACTTCGACCGCGTGGTGATCGAGACCACCGGCCTGGCCGACCCCGGCCCGGTGGCGCAGACCTTCTTCATGGACGACGAGATCGCCGAGAGCTTCCTGCTCGACTCGATCCTGACGCTGGTGGACGCCAAGCACGCGGAAGGCCAGCTCGACACGCGCCAGGAGGCGCGCCGCCAGATCGGCTTCGCCGACCAGATCTTCATCAGCAAGACCGACCTGGTCGACGAGGCCACGGCCGACGCGCTGGCCCACCGCATCAAGCGCATGAACCCGCGCGCCCCGCAGCGCCGGGTGCATTTCGGCGCGGTGCCGATCGCCGAGGTGTTCGACCTGCGCGGCTTCAACCTGAACGCCAAGCTCGACATCGACCCGGACTTCCTGGCCGACGGCGGGCACGATCACGGCCACGAGCACCACGACCATGATCACGACCACGAGCATGGCGAGCACTGTGACCACCCGCACCACCATCACCACGACGACGACGTGAAGTCCTTCGTCTTCAAGTCCGACCGCGCCTTCAACCCGGCCAAGCTGGAAGACTTCCTCGGCGCCATCGTGCAGGTCTACGGGCCCAAGATGCTGCGCTACAAGGGCGTGCTGAACATGAAGGGAAGCGACCGCAAGGTGATCTTCCAGGGCGTGCACCAGCTCATGGGCAGCGACCTGGGCCCGAAATGGGCGCCCGGCGAGAAAAAAACCAGCAAGATGGTGTTCATCGGCCTGGACCTGCCGAAAGACGTTTTCACGCAGGGGCTGGAGCAGTGCCTGACGTGACATCGGGCACGCGAATCGGCCGCATTTGGGCGGGTTCGATGTGGCTACAATCCGCCGCGCCTGAAACCGGGCCCAGCCGTCGCCCGCGCCTTGCGGACGGGGCCTGACCGTCGAAGCGAGGAGACGCTCTTGAGCAAGACACCGGCCAGCAAAGCCAGCGCGAAAAAAGCCGCCAGCAAGCCCAAGACGACGGCCAAGGCCGCGCCGGCGAAGAAGGCTGCCGCGCCCGCCAAGGCGCCCGCGAAGACCGCGGCCAAGCCGGCGGCCAAGGCTCCCGCGAAGGCGCCGGTCAAGGCGGCTGCCAAGACAGCGGCCAAGGCACCCGCCAAGGCCCCCGTCAAGACGCCCATCAAGAGCGTGCCCCCGCCCGTCAGGGCCACGCCGGTTGCAGCGGCGCCGGCACCCGTGCCCGCACCGCCGGCGCCCGTCAGCGCCGCGCCCGCGCCGCTGCGGCGCTCGAGCAAGACCCCCGCCCCCCCGCCGGTGGCCGCGCCGCTGCCGCCGGCCACCTCCCGATTCGCCGACCGGTTCGCCCCGCCCCGGCCGCCCACCCGACAGATGAACAACCTCGGACTCGACACCCCCAAGCCGATGCAGAAGGCCGACCCCAAGCTGGCCAACGCCTGGAAGAGCAAGGCCGGCCGCGACCTGAGCGAAGCCGAACTGCTGGCGATGCCGGAGTCGGAGTACATGAACGACAAGCAGCTCGAGTTCTTCCGCCACAAGCTGCAGACGCTCAAGGACGACCTGCTGTCCAACGCCGGCGAGACCACCGAGCACCTGCGCGAGGACACCTCCATCGTGCCCGACCCGGCCGACCGCGCCACCATCGAGGAAGAACACGCGCTCGAGCTGCGCACGCGCGACCGCGAGCGCAAGCTGCTGAAGAAGATCTCACAGTCGCTCGGGCGCATCGACGCCGGCGACTACGGTTTCTGTGACGAAACCGGCGAGCCGATCGGCCTCGGGCGGCTCATCGCCCGTCCCACCGCTACACTGTCCCTCGAAGCCCAACAGCGGCGTGAGCTGAAACAGAAGATGTTCGGCGACTGAAGCCCCTTTTCGAAGCGGCCCGGTCGCGGCGCGTCCCACCCGTCATGGCGGAACCCAAAGACACCACGAGCTTCTTTCGCAAGGTCGTCAAGTTCGTGGCCAACCCGACCACGGAGTGGGCCGACGTCGGCCTGCCGCAGGACGAGCAGCGCGAGAACGAGTTCGCCAAGTCCGAGCTGAAGGCGATGATCGAGCGCAAGCGGCGCAACGACTTCGTCCGCAAGCGCGAATTCGACATGCTGCGCAAGGTGCGCCGCGAGGGCCTGTCGCCCGAGCAGCTCGCCGCGCTCGGCGGCTCGTCCAAGCTCGACGACTCCGAGGGCCGGCTGTCGGTGGCCGAGAGCGGCGCCAAGCAGGAAGCCGGCGTCAAGGCCAAGATCGACGCGATCGAGCAGCAGATGGTGGGCGACGGCTTCGGCGCGGCGCCCGCGCCGGCCGCGCCGCGCCGCGGCCCCGAGTTCTTCAACGCGCCGACGCAGCCCGCGCCGATGGGCAGCAACGCGCCCACGCTGCCCGCGCCGCTCGACGCCCGCCCGATGGCGCCGCCCGCGCCGCCGGCCGCCGCGCCGGCGCCCAGCGCGGCGGTGATGAACGCCGGGCTGTCGCCGCTGAGCCTGGACGGCGACGCGGGCGAGTTCGGCAACGCCTTCGCGGTCGAGGTCAGCGAAGTCGCCCACGACCCCGACCTGGACGAAGCGGTGATCGCCTTCGCGAACGCCGACTTCGAGCAGTGCGAGCAGTCGCTGTCCGGGCTGACCGGCAGCGGCGGGCCGCGCCACGCCCATGCCGAGACCTGGCTGGTGCTGTTCGACCTGTACCGCGCGATCGGCCAGCAGAACAGGTTCGAGAGCCTGGCGCTCGACTACGCGCAGCAGTTCGGCTGGTCGGCGCCGCAGTGGTTCTCGCTGCCGCGCCTGGTGGCCGAGGCCGCCAGCGACGAACGCGCGCCGCGCAACAGCCGCCTGGACAGCCAGGTCGGCTGGGTCTGCCCCGACTTCGTCGACGCCGACGCGGTGGCGCGGCTGTCCTCGCAGAGCCTGCAGATGCCGCTGCCCTGGGTGTTCGACTGGAGCGCGCTGAAGAGCCTCGACGCCGAGGCCGCCTCGCGCCTGTCCGAGCTGTTCCGAAGCTGGATCCGCCAGAAGCTCGACATGCGCTGGCTCGGCGGCGAGAAGCTGTTCGCGGTGCTGGCCGAGGCCGCGCCGACCGGCGTGCGCGACGTCGACCCGGCCTTCTGGCAGCTTCGCCTGGACGCGCTGCGCATGACCAACCGCCCCGACCAGTTCGACGAGGCGGCGATCGACTACTGCGTCACCTACGAGGTGTCGCCCCCGTCGTGGGAGCCGGCGGTCTGCGAGGTGCGCGTCAGCGGCTCGCACACCAGCACCACCTCGCCGCCGCTGTCGCTGGTCAGCGAGGTGTCGACCAGCTTCATCGAGTCGCGCTTCAACGAGGACCCGGGCGCCACCGTGCAGGTGGCCAGCCTGGAGCTGTCGGGCCAGCTCGTCGGCGACATCGGCCCCACGCTGAAGAAGCTCGAAGCCGAGCTGGGGCGCTCGACCATCGTCAACATCAGTTGCGCCAAGCTGATCCGCGTCGACTTCATCGCCGCCGGCGACCTGCTCAACTGGGTGCTGGCGCGCCGCAACGAGGGCCGCACCGTGGTGTTCCTCGACGCGCACCGCCTGGTGGCGCTGTTCTTCGGCGCGATGGGCATCAACGAGCACGCGCGCGTGAAGGTCCGCTCGGTCTGACAGCCCCCCAGTCGCTACGCTCCTGCCCCCAAGGGGCGCCGTCCGGCTTGGGACGGCCCGGCGCCGGACCCTTCGCCCTTGAAATCGCTGCGTAGGCCGCCACCATGAGTCTGATGGAAAACTACCACGGCACGACCATCGTCAGCGTGCGCCGCGGCGACGTCGTCGCGCTCGGCGGCGACGGCCAGGTGACGCTCGGCAATATCGTCGTCAAGGCCTCGGCGCGCAAGGTGCGCAAGCTGCACCACGGCCAGGTGCTGGCCGGCTTCGCCGGCGCCACGGCCGACGCCTTCACGCTGTTCGAGCGCTTCGAGGCGCAGCTCGAGAAGCACCAGGGCCAGCTCGTGCGCGCCGCCATCGAGCTGACGCGCGACTGGCGCACCGACCGCGTGCTGCGCCGGCTCGAGGCGATGCTCGCGGTGGCCGACCGCAGCGCCTCGCTGATCATCACCGGCAACGGCGACGTGCTCGAGCCCGAGCAGGGCATCGTCGCGATCGGCTCGGGCGGCGCCTACGCCAGCGCGGCGGCGCGCGCGCTGCTCGAACACACCGACATGGCGCCCAAGGACATCGTCAAGAAGTCGCTGGAGATCGCCGGCGACCTGTGCATCTACACCAACCAGCACCACACCATCGAGACCCTGGAATGAAGAGCGCGATGACCCCGCAGGAGATCGTCTCCGAGCTGGACCGCCACATCGTCGGCCAGCGCGAGGCCAAGCGCGCGGTGGCGATCGCGCTGCGCAACCGCTGGCGGCGCCAGCAGGTCGACGAGAAGATGCGCGCCGAGATCACGCCGAAGAACATCCTGATGATCGGCCCCACCGGCGTGGGCAAGACCGAGATCGCGCGGCGCCTGGCGAAGCTGGCCGACGCGCCCTTCATCAAGGTCGAGGCGACCAAGTTCACCGAGGTGGGCTACGTCGGCAAGGACGTCGACGCGATCGTGCGCGACCTCGCCGACATCGCCGTCAAGCAGGAGCGCGAGGCCGCGATGCGGCGCCAGCGCGCGCGCGCCGAGGACGCCGCCGAGGACCGCATCCTCGACGCGCTGGTGCCCGGCTCGGAGCCCGACAACGGCACGCGCCAGGTGATGCGCAAGCGGCTGCGCGAGGGCGTTCTGGACGACAAGGAGATCCAGATCGAGCTCGCCGAGGCGCGCCCCGCGCTGGAGATCATGAGCCCGGCCGGCATGGAAGACATGGCCGAGCAGCTCAAGGGCCTGTTCGCCGGCATGGGCCAGGCGCCGAAGAAGTCGCGCCAGCTCAAGATCGCCGAGGCGCTGCGGCTGCTGATCGACGAGGAGGCCGGCAAGCTCGTCAACGACGAGGAGATCAAGACCGCGGCCGTGGCCAACGCCGAGCAGAACGGCATCGTCTTCATCGACGAGATCGACAAGGTGGCCGCGCGCGGCAACGCGCAGGGCGCCGACGTGTCGCGCCAGGGCGTGCAGCGCGACCTGCTGCCGCTGGTGGAGGGCACGACGGTCAACACCAAGTACGGCATGGTCAGGACCGACCACATCCTGTTCATCGCCTCGGGCGCCTTCCACCTGAGCAAGCCGAGCGACCTGATCCCGGAGCTGCAGGGGCGCTTCCCGATCCGCGTCGAGCTGGGCGCGCTGACGGTCGACGATTTCGAGGCCATCCTGACGCAGACGCACGCCAGCCTGGTCAAGCAGTACGAGTTGCTGCTGGCCACCGAGGGCCTGACGCTGGCGCTGGCGCCGGACGCGATCCGGCGCATCGCGCAGATCGCCTACGAGGTCAACGACCGCACCGAGAACATCGGCGCGCGGCGCCTGGCCACGGTGATGGAGCGGCTGCTCGACGAGATCAGCTTCGACGCGCCGAACCGCTCGGGCACGACGGTCACCGTCGACGCGGCGATGGTCGAGGCGCGGCTCGGGGCGCTGGTGAAGAACGAGGACCTGTCGCGCTACATCCTCTGAGGCCCCGGCCCGGAGGCGAAGTCAGAGCGCGAGGCGGCGCGCCTGCAGGGCCAGCAGCCCGTCGAAGATCAGCGTGTCCACCGTCTCGAACGGCAGCTCGGTGATCGGCGCGAGCTTCACCGCGGCGCCGCCGCTCATCAGCAGCGCCGGCTCGGCGCCGCAGCGCCGGCGCAGCTTGCGGTACATGCGCTCGACCGCGCCGGCCAGCGCGTCGGCGCCGCCGCTCATCAGCGCATCGCTGGTGTTGGTCGGGAAGTCGACCGCCTCGCCGGTCGGCGCCTTGAGGCCGGCGGTGCCCATTTCGAGCGCGCGCAGCATCAGCCCGAAGCCGGGCAGGATCAGCCCGCCGATGAAGTGACCGCTCGCATCCAGCGCATCGACGGTCACCGCGGTGCCGACCATCACCACCAGCGCCGGCCGCGGCCCGCCCTGCGCGAGCACGCGCTGGCGCGCGCCGATCATCGCCACCCAGCGGTCGACGCCGAGGCGGTTGGGGTGGTCGTAGCCGTTGCTCACGCCGCAGGCCTCGCGCGTCGAGACCGCCCAGCGCGGCTCGAGGTCGTCCCACAGCTCGAGCTGCTCCTCGACGCGGCGCTTGACGCCCTCGCCGGCGACCACGCAGCCGAGCATGCTGGATGGCGGCGCGATGCCCTTCCAGTCGGTGTCGGCCAGGTGGTCGATGGTCTCGAGGAACACCGCGCCGTGCGCGATCAGCGCCGCGCCCGGCTGCGGCGAGGCGTACTGCGCCCATTTCAGGCGCGTGTTGCCCACGTCGATCGCCAGGAAGCTCATCGCGCGGCTCAGGGACCGGACAGCGACGAATCGGCCGGCGCGCCGATCAGCCGGCGCACGCGCAGCATCAGCCGCGCGACCTCGACCTCGCGCTGCGGCCGCGCGATGCGCTGGCCGACCTCGTCGAGCAGGCCGAGCAGGTCGCCGCGGCTGCGCGCGCGGCGCAGCCGCATCAGCGTCAGCGAGCCGGCCACCGGTGCATCGGTGCGCACCGCGCGGATCAGCAGGTCGCGCGCCTGCTCCAGCGCGCCGTCGATGTCGCCGAGGTCGGAGTAGTCGGTCTCCACCGTCGCCCAGGGCTCGTACGCGCCCAGCTCGCCGTTGAGCGTCGAGTTCGGCACCAGCGGCCCGGACGGCGGCAGCGGCGGCTCGTGGTCCAGTTCGGGCAGCGGCAGGTCGACCGACAGCGGCGGCAGCGTCGGGTAGGGCGCGGCCTCGATCGGCAGCGTCGGCAGGGGCCGCATGATCATGCCCAGGTCCATCAGCTCGTCGAAGCAACTCGGCGGCACGCCGGCCTGCTCGGCCAGGCGCTTGATCTGCTCCTCGGTGCGCCGGCCGTTGACCAGCAGCAGCACGGTGCGGTGGCGCTGGCTCAACTGGCGCGCACGCGTGGCCAGTTCGTCCTGGCCGTCCGGCGTCTTGATCGGTGCGTTGCCTGTGACCAAGTGGCTTGCTCCACCCGCGGCGTCGTCGCGCCGTGCTTGTTCCCAACCGGCGCGATTGTGCCGTCAAACCCCCGCGCCGATACACTGGCCGCATGGCCCGATCGACGCCCCCCGCGCTGTCCGCGTTCCAGTACCGTGACGCCGGCAACGGCAAGAGCGGCGGCAAGCGCTTCGCGCTCGACCGCTTCGACCCGGCGGCCAAGCCCTTCTCGAGCGGCAGCAAACCGCGCGACAAGGCCCAGGTCGCGGCGCTGGCCACGCGCATCGACGCCCTGCAGGACCTGTTCTACGCCGACCGCCGCTTCAAGCTGCTGGTGGTGCTGCAAGGCACCGACACCGCCGGCAAGGACGGCACGATCCGCGGCGTGTTCGGCCAGACCAGCGCGCTGGGCGTGCACGCGGTCGGCTGGAAAGTGCCGACCGGCGAGGAGCGCGCGCACGACTACCTGTGGCGCATCCACCAGAAGGTGCCGGGCGAGGGCGAGATCGTCATCTTCAACCGCAGCCACTACGAGGACGTGCTGGTGCCGGTGGTCAACGGCTGGATCACGCCCGACGAGACGCGCCGGCGCTACGAGCAGATCAACAACTTCGAGCGGCTGCTGGTCGAGACCGGCACGGTGGTGTGCAAGTTCATGCTGCACATCTCGAAGGACGAGCAGCGCCAGCGGCTGCAGGAGCGGCTCGACGACCCGAACAAGCACTGGAAGTTCGCCGCCGGCGACCTGGAGGTGCGCAAGCAGTGGGACGCCTACCAGCAGGCCTACGAACGCGCCATCGCCGCCACCGGCACGCCCTGGGCGCCGTGGACCATCGTGCCGTCGGACTCGAAAACGCACCGCAACCTGATGATCGGCCGCGCCGTCGTGAAGACGCTCGAAGGCCTGAAGCTGCGCTATCCGCCCGGCAGCGCGGAGCTGGCGCAGCTGCGCGTCGAATGACGCCTTCGCGAATAAATAACATGCTGTTACGAATCAATCGGGGGAACCCCCTTGTTCGGGGGGTGAAAACACCACTAAGGTGAGGGCTCGAACTTCCCGAGAGCCTGCCATGCGTCAAGACCTCGTTGCCATCGGCCAGTCGACCCCCGCGGCGAGTGCCGGCCATCGGCATGCCGGACCGAGCTGGCGCCACCTCGCCACCGCGCTGCTGCTGGCGCTGCTGCTGCCGGTGCTGCTGGTCGCCGGCGCCGCCGCGCTGGTGGTGCTGCCGCTGGCGCTGGCGGTGGTGGGCTTCGGCCAGACCCGACAACTGCTGCGCTCGCTGCACCCGGGCCTGCCGGCCGGCGCATCGCACTGACACGCCCCCGCGGAAACGCCGGCGAGGGCGCCGCCCTGTAAGCCGGCTGTAGCGCGGCGGGCGTACCTTGTGGGCATTCCATCACGCTCACAGGAGACGAGACCATGACCCTGCCCCGCGACGTATTTGTGGTCGGTGCCGCGCGCACCGCGATCGGCACCTTCGGCGGTGCGCTGAAAGACGTGCCCCTGGCCGACCTGGCCACGCTGGCCGTCAAGACCGCGCTGGAGCGCAGCGGCGCCGCCGCCGCCAGCGTCGGCCACCTCGCGATGGGCACGGTGGTGCCCACCGAGCCGCGCGACGCCTACCTGAGCCGCGTCGCCGCCGTCAACGCCGGCCTGCCCAAGGAGACGCCGGCCTTCAACGTCAACCGGCTGTGCGGCTCGGGCCTGCAGGCCATCGTCTCGGCATCGCAGGCCATCCTGCTGGGCGACTGCGAGATCGCGATCGGCGCCGGCGCCGAATCGATGAGCCGCGGCGCCTACCTGCTACCGCAGGCGCGCTGGGGCGCGCGCATGGGCGACAGCCCGATGCTCGACTTCGTGGTCGGCGCGCTGCACGACCCCTTCCACAAGATCCACATGGGCATCACGGCCGAGAACGTCGGCGAGCAGTTCGGCATCAGCCGCGCGCAGATGGACGAGCTGGCGGTGGAGAGCCACCGCCGCGCCGCCGCGGCGATCGCCGAAGGCCGCTTCAAGAGCCAGATCGTGCCGGTGGTGATCGCCGGCAGGAAGGGCGACATCAGCTTCGACACCGACGAGCACGTCAAGCCCGGCACCACGATGGAGACGCTGGGCAAGATGCGCGCGGCCTTCAAGAAGGACGGCGCGGTGACCGCCGGCAACGCCAGCGGCATCAACGACGGCGCCGGCGCGGTGGTGCTGGCCAGCGCCGAGGCGGTCAAGGCGGGCGGCCTGAAGCCGCTGGCGCGCCTGGTCAGCTATGCGCACGCCGGCGTCGAGCCGACCATCATGGGCATCGGCCCGGTGCCGGCGACCAAGCTGGCGCTGGCCAAGGCCGGGCTGAAGATCAGCGACCTCGACGTGATCGAGTCCAACGAAGCCTTCGCGGCGCAGGCCTGCGCGGTGGTCAAGGAACTGGCGCTCGACCCGGCCAAGGTGAACCCGAACGGCTCGGGCATCTCGCTGGGCCACCCGATCGGCGCCACCGGCGCGATCATCACCACCAAGGCGCTGTACGAGCTGCAGCGCGTGAACGGCCGCTATGCACTGGTGACCATGTGCATCGGCGGCGGCCAGGGCATCGCGGCGATCTTCGAGCGGGCCTGACCTGACTAGCCGGGCCCCTGCGCGCGCAGCTTGATCAGGTGCGCGCGCAGCGAGCGCAGCGCCATCGGGTGCATGCGCTCGGGCACGTCGGCATAGACGCGCGCCAGCAGCGCGGCCTCGTCGTCGCCCACCTCGTCCAGCGCCTGCGCCACCTTCGCTTCGCGCGCCAGGCGGTGCGCGATGATCTTCTCGAAGGCCGCGCGCGGCTGCGGGATCAGGAAGCCGTGGCCGGGCGCGAGCCAGTCCAGGTCTTCGGCGACGAGCGCGCGCAGCGAAGCCAGGTAGGCGGCCATGTCGCCGTCCGGAGGGTTGATCACCACGGTGCTGAGCTGCATCACGTGGTCACCGGTGAACAGCGTCTTCTCCTCGTCCAGCCGGTAGCACAGGTGGTTGGAGGCGTGGCCGGGCGTGTGCAGCACGCTCAGGCTCACGCCCTCGTCGAGCGCGAAGCGTTCGCCGCCGGCCAGCCGCACGTCGGGCGCGAAGCTCGCGTCCTGCCACTCCGGGTGCGCGGCGACGCGGCCGTGCACCGGGGCGCCGGTGCGCGCCTTCAGCAGCGCGCAGCCGGGCGAATGGTCGAGGTGGGTGTGGGTCGCGAAGATCCAGCGGATGGCGCCCGGCGCGGCGGCGAGGACGGCGGCTATGTGCACCGCCTCGGCCGGGCCGGGGTCGATCACCGCCCATTCGTTGCGCGGCCCGCCGCCGACGAGATAGGTGTTGGTGCCCGGGCCGGTCATCACGCTGCCGTTGTGCGCGGTGACGCGGATCACGCGCGGCGACAGGTGCACCGGCACCGCCGGGTGGATCTCGTAGGAGAAGTTGCCGCGGCATTCGGGGTCCAGGCGCCTCAGCTCGGCCCAGGCCGGCTCGTCGGGCGTGACCGGCCGCACGCCCTCGCGGCCGGTGCCGATCTGCGGCTGGATCAGCGGCACCGCGCGCGGCGCGCGCGCCCAGGCCAGCAGCGCGTCGACGTCGGCGAAGCGCGCGATCGCCTCCAGCGTCTTGAGCGTCGGGGTCATCAGCTTGAGCGGCTCGGCGCGTGTCAGCGCGGCGGCCGGCGCGATCCAGAGCTGCTCGACCAGTTCGCCGTCGTCGTGCGCGGACTCCTGGCCGCGCGGCGCGCGCGCGACGAAGAAGCGCGTGTCGAAGCGCTTGGCGCGCCCCGGCGGCGTGACCCAGTGGCTGAAGTAGACGAGTTCGTCGACGGCGAGGCTCAGGCCTTCCTCGTGGCACAGCGCGGCCAGCGAGCGTTCGCCGCGTTGCAGCGGGCCGCGCCAGGCGTCCAGGCGCTCGCGGCGCGCCGCGTCGATCACCAGCGGCGAGCCGTCGGCGGCGCGTGCATAGAGCAGCCCGGCCTCCTCGAAGCACTCGCGCACCGCGGCGGCCCAGTAGTCGAGCGCGTGCTCGGCCAGGCCCAGGCGCGCGTCGGCCGCCGCCGGCTCGACGCCGCGGCAGAACGGCAGCGCGGCGCGGTCGGCCGCGTCGACCAGCCCGCCGGGGAAGACCCAGGCGCCGCTGTTCAGGTCGCCGCGTTCGGCGCGGCGCATCAGCAGCACCTCGATGCCCAGCGGCGCGTCGCGCACCACCACCACGGTGGCGGCCGCGCGCGGCGGCCTGATGTTCGTGTCGTTCGACGTCATGCGGCACTGTAGCGCCAGCCGCTTGCTACAGTGGCCGCATGCTGCAGTTCACCGAGATCGAAGCCGCCGCCGCGCGGCTGAAAGGCATCGCGCACCGCACGCCGGTGCTCAGCTCGCGCACGCTGGACGCGCTGCTCGGCGCCACCGTGCTGATGAAGGCCGAGAACCTGCAGCGCATGGGCGCCTTCAAGTTCCGCGGCGGCTTCAACAGCGTGGCCGTGCTGTCCGAGGCCGAGCGCGCGCGCGGCGTGGTGGCCTTCTCGTCGGGCAACCACGCGCAGGCGGTGGCGCTGGCCGCGCGACTGCACGGCTGCCGCGCCACCATCGTGATGCCGCACGACGCGCCGGCGCTGAAGCTGGCGGCCACGCGCGGCTACGGCGCCGAGGTGGTCGTCTACGACCGCTACCGCGAGGATCGCGCCGAGATCGCGCGACGCCTCACCGCCGAGCGCGGCGCGGCGCTGATCCCGCCCTTCGACCACCTGCCGGTGATGGCCGGCCAGGGCACGGCCGCGCTCGAGCTGATCGAGGACACCGGGCCGCTCGACGCGCTGATCGTCTGCGCCGGCGGCGGCGGTTTCCTGTCCGGCTGCGCGGTCGCGGCCAGGCACCTGCTGCCCGGCATCGAGGTGTTCGGCGCCGAGCCCGAGCGCGGCAACGACATGCAGCTCTCGCTGGCGCGCGGCGAGATCGTCACGATCGAGGTGCCGCGCACCATCTGCGACGGCCAGCAGACGCAGGCGGTGGGCCGGCAGCCGTTCGAGGTCATCAAGACGCAGGTGAAGGACATCCTGACCGTGCCCGACCCGGTGGTGGTGGAGGCGATGCGCTTCGCCTTCGAGCGCATGAAGCAGGTGCTCGAACCCTCCGGCGCCTGCGCGCTGGCGGCGCTGATGCATCACCGCGAGCGGTTCGCCGGCCGGCGCGTCGGCGTGACGCTGTCGGGCGGCAACATCGGCATCGCCCGCTTCGTCGCGCTGATGAACGGCGACGAGGCGGTGGACTGAGCCTCAGCCGGCCTCGAAGCCTTCCAGCACGTTGACCGCGTTGACGCCCACCTCGGCGACCGCGCAGCCGCCCTCGAAGGTGAACACCGTGGGCAGCGCCAGCACGGCCAGGCGCGCGCCGACGCGCGGGCAGTCGGCGCTCTTCAGGCGAAAGCCCGAGATCGGGTCGCCCTCGAAGGTGTCCGGGCCCAGCGGCACCACCAGCGCCTGCGCCGCCAGCGCGGCGTTGTTGAGGAAGCAGTAGCCGCCGAAGAAGTCGGCGCCGGCATGGTGGCCCGGCGGGCGCATCAGCGCGAAGGCGCAGCGCTCGGCGCCGCCCGCGGCGGCCCAGGTGCCCGCCGTCAGCGGCGTGCCGGCGTCGAAGGAATACAGGCCCAGCCGCGACGCGAAATTGTCGGGCTCGATGTCGTCGCGGAAGCCGCGCACCGGCCACACCGAGGGCAGCGCGTCGAAGCCGGCGGCCGGCGTGGCCGGCATGGTCGGGGCTGTGGACGACGCGCATGGGCATGTCACCGGGCCGGGTGTCGGGCGTGCGATTTTGCGCGGCGCGCCGGGCGCCCGCGACGGCCGCGTGAAAAAGTTGCGCTAGGCTGGCGCGACCATGACCACCCCGACCAGCCCCTCGCCCGTCCGCGCCAGCCCGGGCCGCGGGCCGGAGCGCCCGACCATGGTGCTGCTCAACCCGCGCGCCGCCGGCGGCCGCGGCGCCGCGCTGGCGCAGCCGGTGCGCGAGTGGCTGGCCAGCTACGCGCCGGGTGTCGCGCTGGTCGAGTCCGACAGCATCGAGCGCTCGCGCGCCACGCTGCAATGCCTGCCGCGCAGCAGCCGCGTCGTGCTGATCGGCGGCGACGGCACGCTGCACCACATGCTGCCGGTGCTGCTGACGCACCGCCTCGCGCTGGGCGTGGTGCCGCTGGGCGGCGGCAACGACACGGCGCGCGCGCTGGGCGTGGCCGGCATGGCCTGGCCGAAGGCGCTGGAACTGGCGCTGCGCGGCCCGACGCGGCGCATGGACGTCGGCGAGCTGATCACGCCGCGCCTGCGCATCCCGTTCTTCTCCAGCCTCGCCGCCGGCTTCGACGCCGCGGTGGCGGCGCGCGCGCTGGCCGCGCCGCGCTGGCTCGACGGCCGGCCGCGCTACCTGTGGGCGACGCTGGCCGAGCTGGCCGCGCTGCGCACGCAGCGCATCCAGCTCGCGCTCGACGGCGCGCCGTGCTACGCCGGCGAGGCGATCTTCGCCTCGGTGCTGAACACGCGCAGCTACGGCGCCGGCATGCCGGCGGCGCCGGGCGCGCGCATCGGCGACGGCCGGCTCGACCTGCTGCTGGCCGGGCCCTTCGGGCGGATCGGCGCGCTGCGCATGCTGCCGCGCCTGCTCGAGGGCACGCACCTGCCGCACGCCAAGATCCAGGCCTGGACCTTCCAGTCGCTGCAGTTCGAGAGCGAACGCGAGCTGCCGCTGGCCGCCGACGGCGAGCCGCTGCAGTCGCTGCGCCGCTTCGAGGTGCGCGTGCGCGCGGCGGCCGTGCAGGTGGTCAGCGCGAAGCGGCCGCGCCGGCGCGAGGCAGCGTCGGATCGGCCGGCGCACGGGCCGGGCGCGCCGGCGTGAGGCCGCCGCGGTAGGCGTCCGGGTAGCGCTCCACCGACAGCCCCTCCATGTCGATCGCCGGCGCACGGCCGGAAATCAGGTCGGCCATCAGCCGGCCGGTGCCCGCGGCCATGGTCCAGCCCAGCGTGCCGTGGCCGGTGGCGAGCCAGAGGTTGGGCAGCCGCGTGGCGCCGACGATCGGCGTGCCGTCCGGCGTCATCGGGCGCAGGCCGCACCAGAACTCGGCGCGCGCCACGTCGCCGCCGGCCGGGAACAGGTCGCCGACCACGTGCTCCAGCGTGCGCCGGCGCGCCTCGTGCAGCGCCAGCGTGTAGCCGGCCAGTTCGGCGGTGCCGCCGACGCGGATGCGGTCGCCCAGGCGGGTCACCGCCACCTTGTGCGTCTCGTCCATCACGGTCGATTCGGGCGCGCCGGCCGCGTCGGTGATCGGCACGGTGATCGAGTAGCCCTTGACCGGGTAGACCGGCAGGCGGATGCCCAGCGGCGCCAGCAGCAGCGGCGAGTAGCTGCCCGTCGCGACGAGGTAGGCGTCGGCGGCGAGCGTGCCGCGCGTGGTGGCCACGCCGGTGACGCGCCCGCCCTCGCTGCGCAGGCCATCGACGCCGGTGCCGTAGAGGAAGTTCACGCCGGCGCGCGCGGCGCGCTCGGCCAGCGTCTGCGTGAACTTGAAGCAGTCGCCGGTCTCGTCGCCGGGCAGCAGCAGGCCGCCGACGAACTTCTCCTGCACGCGTGCCAGCGCCGGCTCGTGGCGTATGCAGCCGGCGCGGTCCAGCAGCTCGAACCCCACGCCGTAGCGCTTGAGCACCTCGATGTCGGCGCCGGTGCCGTCGAGCTGCTTCTGGGTGCGGAACAGTTGCAGCGTGCCCTGCGAGCGTTCGTCGTAGGCCAGGCCCAGCTCGGCGCGCATCTCGCGCAGCACGTCGCGGCTGTATTCGGCCAGGCGCACCATGCGGCCCTTGTTGACCTCGTAGCGCGCGGCGGTGCAGTTGCGCAGCATCTGCACGCCCCAGCGCAGCATGGCCATGTCGACGCCCGGGCGGATCACCAGCGGGCGGTGCTGCATCAGCAGCCACTTGATCGCCTTGAGCGGCACGCCGGGCCCGGCCCAGGGCGCCGAGTAGCCCGGCGAGACCTCGCCGGCATTGGCGTAGCTGGTTTCCTTGCCGGCGCCGTCCTGCCGGTCGACCACCGTGACCTCGTGGCCGGCTTGCGCCAGGTGCCAGGCGCTGGTGGTGCCGATGACGCCGCTGCCCAGGACGATGACCTTCATGACGCTGCCCCCGAGGTGTACCGCAATGGGGATAGAGCTTATCGGCGCTGGCCTGGAATCTTTCGCGGCAGATCGGCGGCCACACGCGATTTCGCCGAATCTTCTGCGGCGGAATGCAACTCCGGCCGGATCCGATCCGCACCGGATCGGCGTTCGCCAAAGCCCGCCACAATGCCGCCATGAGCAGCCACCAGCCCGCCTTCGTCGCCCCCTCGCGCTTCGACGACCCGCAGCGCGCCCTCGACCAGGTGCGCGCGATCTACGACGCCGGCATCGCCCATCTGCGCGAGGCCTTGCAGCGTTTCGTCGCGGGCGAGGACGTCGGCGCCCACGTACGCGCCTGCTACCCCTTCGTGCGCGTGCACACCGACACCGTGGCGCGCGCCGACTCGCGCCTGAGCTACGGCTTCGTCGCCGGGCCCGGCACCTACGAGACATCGCTGACGCGCCCCGAGCTGTTCGGCAGCTACTACCTCGACCAGTTCCGGCTGCTGCTGCGCAACCACGGCGTGTCGCTGGAGATCGGCACCGGCACGCAGCCCATTCCCGTGCACTTCTCGTTCGCCGAGGGCGACCACGTCGAAGGCAGCATGAGCCCCGAGCGGCGCCAGCGCATGCGCGACGTGTTCGACCTGCCCGACCTCGGCGCGATGGACGACGGCATCGCCAACGGCACGCACGAGCCGCGCCGCGGCGAGCCGCACCCGCTGGCGCTGTTCACCGCGCCGCGCGTCGACTACTCGCTGCACCGGCTGCGCCACTACACCGGCACGATGCCCGAGCACTTCCAGAACTTCGTGCTGTTCACCAACTACCAGTTCTACATCGACGAGTTCGTGCGCCTCGGCCACGAGGCGATGGCCGGCGCCTCGAAGGCGCAGGACTACGTCGCCTTCGTCGAGCCGGGCAACGTGGTGACGCGGCGCGCCGGGCTGCCGGCGCAGCCCGGCGACGAACTCGGCGCCGCGCCGCCGCGCCTGCCGCAGATGCCGGCCTACCACCTGGTGCGGCCCGACAACGCCGGCATCACGATGGTCAACATCGGCGTCGGCCCGAGCAACGCCAAGACCATCACCGACCACATCGCCGTGCTGCGCCCGCACGCCTGGATCATGCTCGGCCACTGCGCCGGCCTGCGCAACACGCAGCAGCTCGGCGACTACGTGCTCGCCCACGGCTACGTGCGCGAGGACCACGTGCTCGACGAGGAGCTGCCGCTGTGGGTGCCGATCCCGCCGCTGGCCGAGGTGCAGGTGGCGCTCGAGTCGGCGGTGGCCGAAGTCACCCGGCTCGAGGGCTACGAGCTCAAGCGCCTGATGCGCACCGGCACGGTGGCCACCACCGACAACCGCAACTGGGAGCTGCTGCCCTCGCGCAACGTGCAGACCACGCCGGAGCGGCGCTTCAGCCAGAGCCGCGCGATCGCGCTCGACATGGAAAGCGCCACCATCGCCGCCAACGGCTTCCGCTTCCGGGTGCCCTACGGCACGCTGCTGTGCGTGTCCGACAAGCCGCTGCACGGCGAGATCAAGCTGCCGGGCATGGCCAACACCTTCTACCGCGAGCGCGTCGACCAGCACCTGCGCATCGGCATCCGCGCCATCGAGCGGCTGCGCGACCAGGGTGTCGACCGGCTGCACAGCCGCAAGCTGCGCGGCTTCGCGGAGGTGGCGTTCCAATAAGAACGCAGGAACGTGACCGAGCTTTACACAGCTTGACAGCACGCAAGCACGCGCGCAACGCGCCCACCCGAGACTGCCCGGCATGCCTGCGACAAGAACAACGCCACGCTGGAGCGCCCCGGCCACCGCGCTGGCCGCCGCACTGACACTGGCCGGCTGCGCCTCGCTGCGTGTCCAGCCCACCGATGCCGCGGCCGGCGTCGCGCTGCCGGCCGCCTGGAACGCCGCCGCGCCGCAGCCCGAGGCGGCGCCGGCCACGCCGCTGGCCGCCTGGTGGCAGCGCTTCGGCGACCCCGCGCTGAGCAGGCTGGTCGAGCAGGCGCTGGCGGCCAACACCAGCGTCGCCTCGGCGCAGGCCGCGCTGCGCCAGGCGCGCGCGCTGGCCCAGGTGCAGCAGGCGCGGCTCGGGCCCAGCGTCGGCAGCTCGGCCTCGGTGCAGCGCAGCCAGAGCGACGGCGGCGGCGGCAGCAACCTGTTCCGCGCCGGCTTCGACGCCAGTTGGGAGCCCGACATCTTCGGCGGCCAGCACGCCGCGCGCGACGCGAGCGAACTCGACACCCAGGCCAGCGCCGCCAGCCTGGGCGACGTGCAGGTGTCGGTGGCCGCCGAGGTCGCGCAGGGTTACATCGCGCTGCGCAGCGCCGAGCGCCGGCTGGCGATCGCGCGCGAGAACCTCGCCAGCCAGCAGGAAACCCTGCAGATCACGCAGTGGCGCGTGCAGGCCGGCCTGGCCACCTCGCTGGAAGCCGAGCAGGCGCGCACCGCCGTCGAGCAGACGCGCGCCCAGGTGCCGGCCTTGCAGACGACGATCGCGCAGTCGCGCCACGCCCTCGCGCTGCTGACCGGCCGCACGGCGGCCGGGCTGTCGCTGCCCGAAGGCGGCGCGCTGCCGCAGCCGGCCGAAGACCTGGCGCTCGCCTTCCCCGCCGACACGCTGCGCCAGCGCCCCGACGTGCGCGCCGCCGAGGCGCGCGTCGGCGCGGCGGCGCAGCGCCTGGTGCAGGCCGAGGCGGCGCGTTACCCGAGCTTCAACCTGTCGGGCACGCTGGGCCTGTCGGCGCTGACGCTGTCGGGCCTGGGCGCCGGCGGCGCGGCCGCCGCCTCGCTGCTCGGCGGCGTGTCGCTGCCGCTGTTCGACGGCGGCGCGCTGCGCGCGCAGGCCTCGGCGCAGCAGGCCGCGCTGGACCAGGCGCGCGCCGCCCACCGCGGCGCCGTGCTGGCGGCGCTGAAGGACGTGGAAGACGCGCTGGTCGCGCTGCAGGGCGACCGCGAGCGGCTGGCGCGCCTGCGCGACGCCGCCGAGGCCGCCGACAACGCCGCGCTGCTGGCGCGCCAGCGCTACGCGAGCGGGCTGGTCGACTTCCAGACCGTGCTGACGACGCAGCGCACGCAGCTCTCCGCGCAGGACAGCGTCGCCGCCGGCAACGCCGACGTGGCCAGCGACCACGTGCGCCTCTTCAAGGCCCTGGGCGGCGGCTGGACGCCGCTGCCCTCCGCTTCCTCCGCTTCGGACGACAAGACCTCATGAACACCAACGCCCAGCCCGGCGCGGACGCGATCGCCGCGCTGCTCGAAGAACCCTCCGCCCGGCCGTGGTGGAAGCGCGGCTCGCTGTGGGCCGGCCTGGCCGCGCTGGTCGTGCTCGCGCTGGCCTTCGCGTGGTGGCAGTCGGGCCGGCGCGCGGCGGCGGCGCCGAGCTACGTCACCGAGCCGGTGCAGCGCGCCAGGCTCGAAGTGACCGTCAGCGCCGACGGCACCTTGCAGCCGACGCGCTCGGTGAACGTCGGCAGCGAGCTGTCGGGCACCGTGACGCGCGTGCTGGTCGACGTCAACGACGAGGTCAAGAAGGGCCAGGTGCTGGTCGAGCTCGACACCGCCAAGCTGCGCGACCAGATCGCCCGCTCGCGCGCCGCGCTGTCCACCGCGCAGGCCGCCGTGGCGCAGGCGAGCGCGACGCTCACCGAGTCGCAGGCCGGGCTGGCGCGGCTGGAGGAAGTGCAGAAGCTCTCGGGCGGCAAGGTGCCGGCGCAGACCGAGATCGACGCCGCGCGCGCCGCGCTGGACCGCGCCCGCGCCGCCGAGGCGAGCGCCCGCGCCGGCGTGACCAGCGCGCAGGCGCAGCTCTCGACCGACGAGACCAACCTGTCCAAGGCCTCGATCCGCTCGCCGATCGACGGCGTGGTGCTGACGCGCTCGGTCGACCCCGGCAACGCGGTGGCCGCCTCGCTGCAGGCGGTGACGCTGTTCACCCTCGCCGAAGACCTGCGCAAGCTCGAACTCGACGTGAACGTCGACGAAACCGACGTCGGCCTGGTCGCCGTCGGCCAGAAGGCCACCTTCACCGTCGGCGCCTACCTGAACCGACGCTATCCGGCCACGGTGACGCGCGTCGCCTACGGCTCGACCAAGACCGACAACGTGGTGACCTACACCACCGAGCTGGCGGTCGACAACCAGGACCTGACGCTGCGCCCCGGCATGACCGCCACCGCCACCATCCAGACCAGCGAGCGCGCCCCCGCGCTGCTGGTGCCCAACACCGCGCTGCGCTTCACGCCGGCCGGCGTGGCGGCGGCCGGCGCGCCGGCTGCCGCCAGCGGCGGTGGCGGCATCGTCTCCAAGCTGATGCCGCGCCCCCCCGGCGGCGTGGCGCGGCGCAGCGTGGCCGGCAACGGCGGCGCCACCGGCGGCAGCCGCCAGCTCTGGGTGCTGCGCGACGGCGCGCCGGTGTCGCTGCGCGTGACCGTGGGCGCGACCGACGGCAAGCGCACCGAGGTGTCGGGCGGCGGTCTCGCCGAAGGCGACGCGGTGATCGTCGACCAGCGCAGCGGGGCGCCGAAGTGAGCGAGCCCTCGAGCGAGAGCGATCGCGGGCCGGGCGCCGGGCCGCCCCAAGCCGGCCCGCGCAGCCCCCTCGGGGGGCAGGCCGCCGTTCACGGCGGGATGGGGGCGCTCATCAGCCTTCGCGGCATCACCAAGACCTACGGTCAGGGCCAGGCCGCGTTCCAGGCGCTCAAGGGCGTCGATCTCGACATAGCCGCCGGCGACTTCGTCGCCATCATGGGCCCGAGCGGCTCCGGCAAGTCGACCGCGATGAACACGCTGGGCTGCCTGGACGTGCCCACCGGCGGCGACTACCTGTTCCGCGGCATCGCGGTGCAGAAGCTCAGCCGCGACCAGCGCGCGCGGCTGCGCCGCAAGTACCTCGGCTTCGTGTTCCAGGGCTTCAACCTGTTGGCGCGCACCAGCGCGCAGGAGAACGTCGAGCTGCCGCTGCTGTACCGCGGCGAGCCGGCCGCGGCGCGCCATGCGCAGGCGCGCGCCGCGCTGGCCGCCGTGGGCCTGGCCGGCTGGGAGCACCACACGCCGGCCGAACTCTCCGGCGGCCAGCAGCAGCGCGTGGCGATCGCGCGCGCGCTGGTGACCAACCCCGAGGTGCTGCTCGCCGACGAGCCGACCGGCAACCTCGACAGCCAGCGCGGCCGCGAGATCATGGAGCTGCTGACGCGGCTGAACGTCGAGCAGGGCATCACGGTGATCATGGTCACGCACGAACCCGACATGGCGGCCTACGCCAAGCGCGTGGTGCGCTTCGTCGACGGCCGCGTCGAGAGCGACGTGCGCAACGCGCCGGTGGCGCCGGCGGCGGCGGCGCGGGAGGCGGCCTGACCATGTGGCTGAACACCCTGCTGCTGGCGCTGCGCGAGATCCGCCGCAACCTGCTGCGCTCGTTCCTGACGATGCTGGGCATCGTGATCGGCGTCAGCGCGGTGATCACGATGGTGACGCTGGGCAACGGCGCGACGCGCTCGGTGCAGGCGCAGATCGCCAGCCTGGGCAGCAACCTGCTGATGCTGATGCCCGGCCAGCGCATGGGCCCGGGCGGCGGCGGCGGGCCGCCCTTCGCGGTGGCCGACGTGGACGCGATCGCCGCGCAGATCGGCGGCGTGCGCCTGGTGGCGCCCGAGGTGCGCAGCAGCGCGACGCTGGTGGCCAACGGCCGCAACTGGTCGGCGATGGTCACCGGCTCGACGCAGAACTGGTTCAGCGTCGCCAACTGGACCCTCCAGGACGGCCGCGGCTTCGAGCCCGACGAGGAGCGCGTCGGCGCCGCGGTGTGCGTGATCGGCGCGACCGTGCGCCAGGAGCTGTTCGGCAGCGCCGACCCGATCGGCGAGCAGATCCGGGTGAAGAAGTTCTCCTGCACCGTCGTCGGCCTGCTCGGCAGCAAGGGCCAGGGCGCGATGGGCAACGACCAGGACAACCTGCTCGTGCTGCCGCTGGCGACGATGCAGCGTCGCGTGGTCGGCCACACGCGCATCAACACCATCCTGGTGTCGATGAACGAGGGCGCCGACACCGACCGCATCAAGGACAGCCTGGAACAGCTCATGCGCGAGCGGCGCAAGCTCGCCGAGGCCGACGACAACAACTTCAACGTGCTCGACACGCGCCAGATCGCCGACACGATGTCGGGCACCACGCAGATCATGACCATGCTGCTCGGCGCCGTCGCGGCGGTCAGCCTCGTCGTGGGCGGCATCGGCATCATGAACATCATGCTGGTCAGCGTCACCGAGCGCACGCGCGAGATCGGCGTGCGCCTGGCGATCGGCGCGCTGGAGCGCGAGGTGCTGCTGCAGTTCCTCGTCGAGGCGGTGGTGCTGGCCGCGCTGGGCGGGCTGATCGGCATCGCGCTGGCCACGGTGGCCTCGCTGGGGCTGGCGCAGTTGATGCAGATCCCCTACGTGTTCGACGCGCCGATCAACCTGCTGGCCTTCGCCTTCTCGGCGGCCATCGGCGTGGTGTTCGGCTACTTCCCGGCGCGGCGCGCGGCGCGGCTCGACCCGATCGAGGCGCTGCGCCACGAATGACGCCCGCTTGACGCGCGAGGCTTGCTCCGGCCCGGGGGGAGGAGTACGCTGGCCCCGACCTTCCCGCCCACCCCCCGGCGCAGAAGACGCGCCCGACCAAGGAGCGCGTCATGCCTGCCACCACCCCCTCTTCCCCCGCCACCCGCGATACCCGCGCCATCGAGCGCATCCGCACGCTGGCGCTCGTCGGCCAGTCGGCCGCGGGCAAGACCAGCCTGGCCGAAGCGCTGCTGCACAAGGCCGGCGCCATCGGCGCGCCCGGCAGCCTGGAGCGCGGCACCACGGTGAGCGACTACGACCCGATGGAGCGCCGCGCCCAGCATTCGCTGAACACCGCGCTGATGCACCTCGAGCACCGCGGCACGCGCATCCACCTGCTCGACACGCCGGGCTACCCCGACTTCGTCGGCCAGTCGATGACGGCGCTGGAGGTGGTCGAGACCGCCGCGGTGGTGATCAACGCCGCCACCGGCATCGAGATGATGAGCGCGCGCATGATGGAATGGGCGCGCGAGCGCGGCCTGGACCGCATGGTGATCGTCAACAAGATCGACGCGCAGGGGGTCGACCTGGCCGCGCTGCTGGCGCAGATCCGCGAGACCTTCGGCCGTGAGTGCCTGCCGCTGAACCTGCCGGCCGCCGGCGGCGCCAAGGTGGTCGACTGCTTCTTCAACACCGAGGGCCAGAGCGACTTCGGCTCGGTGGCCGAGGCGCACCGCGCGCTGGTGGAGCAGGTGGTGGAGGTGGATCCGGCCTTCGTCGACCGCTACCTGAACGACGGCGACGTCGATCCGAAGGAGCTGCACGCGCCGCTCGAACAGGCGCTGCGCGAAGGCCACCTGATCCCGGTGTGCTTCGTCTCGGCGCGCACCGGCGCCGGCGTGGCCGAGCTGCTCGACGTGATCGAGCTGCTGCTGCCGAATCCGACCGAGGGCAACCCGCCGCAGTTCTACAAAGGTGAGGGCGAGGCAGCCAGGGAACTGCACGCCGACCCCGACCCGGCCAAGCACGTGATCGCGCACGTGTTCAAGGTGACGGTCGATCCGTACGTCGGCCGCATGGGCATCTTCCGCATCCACCAGGGCACGGTGACCAGGGACAGCCAGCTCTACATCGGCGACGGCCGCAAGCCCTTCAAGGTGGGCCATTTGTTCATGCTGCGCGGCAAGGAGCACGTCGAGGTGCCCTGCGGCGTGCCGGGCGACATCTGCGCGGTGGCCAAGGTCGACGACATCCACTTCGACGCGGTGCTGCACGACGCCGCCGAGGACGACCACCTGCACCTGAAGCCGCTGCCCTTCCCGGTGCCCGTGCACGGCCTGGCGATCGAGCCGAAGCGGCGCGGCGACGAGCAGCGCATGTGGGAGATCCTCACCAAGCTGGTCGACGAGGATCCGTGCCTGAAGGTCGAGCACGTGGCGGTGACCAACGAGACCGTGGTCTACGGCCTGGGCGAGCTGCACCTGCGCACGCTGCTGGAGCGCATGACCGAGGTCTACAAGTGCGAAGTCAACACCCGAGCGCCGCGCATCGCCTACCGCGAGACCATCACCGCGCCGGCCGAGGGCCACCACCGCCACAAGAAGCAGAGCGGCGGCGCCGGCCAGTTCGGCGAGGTGTTCCTGAAGGTCGAGCCGCTGGCGCGCGGCGCGGGCTTCGAGTTCGTCGACCAGGTCAAGGGCGGCACCATCCCGACGCAGTTCATCCCGGCGGTCGAGAAGGGCATCCGCCAGGCGCTGGACGCCGGCGTGGTGGCCGGCTACCCGGTCGGCGACCTGCGCGTGATCGTCTACGACGGCAAGTCGCACAGCGTGGACTCCAAGGACATCGCCTTCGCCACCGCCGGCCGCAAGGCCTTCGTCGACGCGGTGATGAAGGCGCGGCCCATCGTGCTGGAGCCCATCGTCAAGGTCGAGATCACCGCGCCCGGTGGCGCGATGGGCGACATCACCGGCGACCTGTCGGCCAAGCGCGGGCAGGTCAGCGGCGCGCGCAACCTGGCCGGCGGCAGCGTCGTGGTCAACGGCCAGGTGCCGCTGTCGGAACTCGCCGGCTACCAGGCGCGGCTGAACGGCATGACCGGCGGCCAGGGCCGCTACACGCTGGCGCTGAGCCACTACGAGGCGGTGCCGCCGGCGGTGCAGAGCCAGCTCGCGGCGCAGTTCAAGCCGCGCGAGGACGACTGACGCGGTTTTTTGATCCGGCTCAGCAAGCCGCACGCGGCCTCTTGAAGCGGCCGCGGCGCACCCTATCTCCTGGGCATCGGCGGCACGCCAGCCGCCTTGCCCACGAAGGAGGTTCACATGTTCTCTCTGCTGTCCCGTCCCGTGCCCCAGGGCGCCGTCGCGCGCGATCCGTTCAGCCTGGTCGACGCGATGTTCAACGAGCTGGCCAGCCAGCGCGGCCCGTCGGGCCTGGTCTCGCGCGCCCGCATCGACGTCACCGAGCGCAGCGGCGCCTACGAGGTGCGCGCCGAGTTGCCCGGCGTGAAGAAGGACGACATCGCCATCGACATCGACGGCGCCACGGTCTCGGTCAGCGCCAAGCTGAGCAGCCGCAACGAGCGCAAGGACGGTGAACGCGTGCTGTACAGCGAGCGCAGCCACGAGTCGTACGCGCGCTCCTTCGAGCTGCCGCAGGCCGTCGACACGCAGGCCGCCGAGGCGAAGTTCGAGGACGGCGTGCTGACGCTGACGCTGCCGAAGAAGGACGCGCCGAAGTCCACCCGCCTGTCGGTGCGCTGAGCGCCGCCGCGGCGCCCGTCAGGGCCGGCGCGGCTTCACGCAGGCCGCCGCCTGCCGGGCGCGCTGGCGCGCCACGTCCACGCTGTCGTCGCGCGCCAGCGCCACGCCCATGCGGCGCTTGACGAAGCTCTCCGGCTTGCCGAACAAGCGCAGCTCGGTGCCGGGCACGGCCAGCGCGTCGGCCACGCCGTCGAAGACGATGCCGGCCGCCTCCACGCCGCCGTAGATCACCGCGCTGGCGCCCGGCGTCTTCAGCGCGGTGTCCACCGGCAGGCCGAGGATGGCGCGCGCGTGCAGCTCGAACTCGTTCTGCCACTGCGTGGCCATCGTCACCATGCCGGTGTCGTGCGGGCGCGGCGAGACCTCGCTGAACCACACCTGGTCGCCCTCGACGAACAACTCGACGCCGAACAGGCCGAGCCCGCCGAGATCGTCGGTGACGGCTTCGGCAATGCGCTGCGCGCGCTCCAGCGCCGCCGCGCTCATCGGGTGCGGCTGCCAGCTCTCGACGTAGTCGCCGCTGACCTGCAGGTGGCCGATGGGCTCGCAGAAACGCGTCTGCACCGTGCCGCGCGTGTCCATCGCGCGCACCGTCAGCAGCGTGATCTCGTAGTCGAAGGCGATGAAACCCTCGACGATCACGCGGCTGCCGGCGACGCGGCCGCCGGCCATCGCCGCCTCCCAGGCCCCGGCCACGTCCGCCGGGCCGTCGAGCCGGCTCTGGCCCTTGCCCGAGCTGCTCATCACCGGCTTGACGATGCACGGGTAGCCGATGCCGCCGTCGATCGCCGCTCGCAGTTCCGCCAGCGAATCGCAGAAGCGGTAGGGGCTGGTCGGCAGGCGCAGCGTCTCGGCGGCCAGGCGCCGTATGCCTTCGCGGTCCATCGTCAGGCGCGCGGCGCGCGCGGTCGGGATCACGCGCACCAGGCCTTCGGCTTCGAGCTGCTCCAGCACCGGCGTGGCGATGGCCTCGATTTCGGGCACCACCAACATAGGCCGTTCGGCGTCGATCAACGCCTTCAGTTGCGCCGGGTCGCTCATCGCGATGGTGCGCGCATGGTGCGCCACCTGCTGGCCGGGCGCGTGGTCGTAGCGGTCGACCGCGATGGTCTCGACGCCCAGGCGCTGCAAGGCGATCAGCACCTCCTTGCCGAGCTCGCCGCTGCCCAGCAGCATGACCCGGGTGGCGGAGGGCGAGAGCGGGGTGCCGAGCGTCGTCATCGTGGTGTGCCTGGTCGTGAAACGGGGCGGATTGTCCCCCGGCGTCGAAGCTGAACAAGCCTTTATCATCGGGGCATGACCTCCGGTGTGCGCGACCTCGCCCAGATCCGCCTCGACAACGCGCTGCTGCTGTTCGACGAATTTGTGCAGGCCACCGTCAAGCACCCCGACGCCGCCACGCTGCGCGGACTGGAGCGGCGCTTCGCCGAGCGCTTGCAGATCCAGCCGAGCTACTGGAGCCAGATCAAGGGCCGGGCGCGCCAGATCGGCGAGCGCCTGGCGCGCCAGTTCGAGGCGCTGTGCCACAAGCCGCACGGCTGGATGGACCAGCCGCACCCGGGCACCGCCGGCGCCGCGGCCGCCGAGGAGCCGCCGCACGATGCGCCGCAGGACGACGACGAGCGCTTCATCGTCGGCCTGGTGCTGACCTACTACCGGCGCCACCCGCAGCGCGCGCGCACGCGGCTGCTCGACCTGCTCGGCGAGGTGCTGGCGCCGGCGCCGCCCGCCGCGCCGAAAGCCCCGGCACCCGCCCCGCGCGACGACGGCGCCGACAGCGCCGACAGCGCCGACCTCTGGGCGCGCTCGCGCTCCGGCGTCGAGCCGCTGAAGAAGAAGCGCTGAGGCCGGGCCCGTGGGTTGACCCCTAGATCAAGGGATCTTGCCAAAGATAATCAATACTTTATCATTCGCGCCTCACTGCCGAGGAGGCGCCCGATGAAGATCACCGTTCCCACCGCCAAGCCCCGCAATCCGCTGGTGGCGCTCGCCCGCTTGCGCCGCGCCGGTTCGCACCGGACGGGCAGCCGCGCGATGCGCCAGGAAGCCCAGCGCGCCTTGCAGCGCGAACTCACCCGCATGACACACAGCCCCTGAATTCGCGCGCGGCCGCGCCGCGCGCCGGAGAACCGCCATGACGTCCAAAGCCCCCCGCTGGAGCCCGGTCGCGCCGACGCCCGGCCCCGCCGCCGCCCTCGCCCGGCATGCCGCCGCCGGCGCATTGCGCAGCGCCAGCGCCGCGCTGGCCCGGCTGGCCCGCCGCCTCGCCGCGCGCAGCGCCGCGCCCGGCCCCGACCCGCGCCTGGAGTTCTACGCCGAAGCCGGCGCGCCGGAAGGCGCGCTGTACCTCGACGGCGAGCTGGTCGGCTGGCTGCCCGGCGTCACCCGGCTCTGAAGTCGGCGCGCCGCCGGGCGCCGCCGTCGAACCGCGATACTCGGCGCATGCCCGCGCCGCCGCCCCTGCCCGCATGACCACGCCCATCGTGTCGATGCACGGCGTGCACAAGCGCTTCGATTCCGGCGTGCAGGCGCTGGCCGGCGTGGAGCTGCAACTCGCGCCGGGCGAGTTCGTCGCGCTGCTGGGCCCCTCGGGCTGCGGCAAGAGCACGGTGCTGCGCCTGGCCGCCGGGCTCGACACGCCGGGCGCCGGGCGCATCGACAGCCCGGCGCTGCGCAGCGGCGCCGCCGACACCGCCTTCGTGTTCCAGGACGCCACGCTGATGCCCTGGGCCAGCGTGGCCGACAACGTCTGGCTGCCGCTGCGCCTGGCCGGCCGCAGCCGCGCGCAGGCGCGGCCGCGCATCGAGGCCGCGCTCGCCACGGTCGGCCTGTCGGCGTTCGCCGGCGCCTTTCCCAACCAGCTCTCGGGCGGCATGAAGATGCGCGTGTCGATCGCGCGGGCGCTGGTGACGCAGCCGGCGCTGCTGCTGATGGACGAACCCTTCGCCGCGCTCGACGAGATCACGCGCCAGAAGCTCAACGCCGACCTGCTGGCGGCCTGGGGCCGGCAGGGCTTCGCGGCGCTGTTCGTCACGCACAGCGTCTACGAGGCGGTGTTCCTCGCCCAGCGCGTGCTGGTGATGAGCGCGCGGCCGGGGCGCATCGTCTTCGAGCTGGCCATCGCGGCGCCGCATCCGCGCGACGCCGCGTTCCGCCGTTCTTCCACCTTCGTCGACGCCTGCGCCGCGCTCTCGGCGGCGCTGGAAGCCTCGCACGCGGCATGAAGCGCCGGCTCCAGCGCGCGCTGCCGCTCGTCACGCTGCTGGCCCTGCTGCTGGCCTGGGAGGCGCTGGTGCGGATGGCGCGCATACCGCACTACACGCTGCCGGCGCCCTCGCTGGTGCTGCGCACGCTGGCGGCCGACGGCGGTTCGCTGGCCGCGAGCTGGTGGTTCACGCTGGAGATCACCCTGGGCGCGCTGGCGCTGGCCTGCGCGGGCGGCGTGCTGATCGCCGGCGTCTTCGCGCTGTCGCGCGGCGTCGAGCGCGCGCTGCTGCCGCTCGCGGTGGTGCTGCAGGTGACGCCGGTGGTGGCGATCGCGCCGCTGATCCTGATCTACGTCGAGAGCACCACCGCCGCGCTGCTGCTGTGCGCCTGGATCGTCGCGTTCTTCCCGATCCTGTCGAACACCCTGGCCGGGCTGCGCGCCGCCGACCCGCAACTGCGCGAGCTGTTCCGCCTCTACCGCGCCACGCCCTGGCAGCGGCTGCGCCTGCTGCTGGCGCCCGGCGCGCTGCCCTACTTCATCGCCGGGCTGAAGGTGTCGGGCGGGCTGAGCCTGATCGGCGCGGTCACCGCCGAGATGGTGGCCGGCGCGGCCGGGCGCGAGACCGGCCTGGCCTCGCGCATCCTCGAGGCGAGCTTCCGCACCGAGACGCCGCGCATGTTCGCGGCGCTGCTGCTGCTCGTGCTCACGGGCGTGCTGATCCACGGGTCTCTCGGCGCGCTGGAGCGCGCGCTGCTCGGGCGCTGGCATGCTGTCGACCCGAAGGACTGAAGGAGGGCACGAGATGTCGATGAAGCGTTCGCCCTGGCTGCTCGCCGCGCTGCTGGCGGCCGCCGCGCCGGCCTGGGCGCAGGACACGCCGGACAAGGTGGTCTTCGCCACCAACTGGAAGGCGCAGGCCGCGCACGGCGGCTTCTACCAGGCGCTGGCCGACGGCACCTATCGGCGCTTCGGGCTGGACGTGACCATCCAGCCCGGCGGCCCGCAGGTCAACAACCGGCCGCTGCTGCCGGCCGGCCGCATCGACTTCCTGATGACCGGCAACCTGCTGCACAGCTTCGACAACGTGCGCAACGGCGTGCCCACCGTGGTGGTGGCGGCGATGTTCCAGAAAGACCCGCAGGCGCTGATCGCCCACCCCGGCCAGGGATTCGAGCGCTTCGAGGCGCTGAAGAACGCGCCGCTGGCGCTGATCGCCAAGGACGGCCAGTTCTCGTGGTGGCAGTGGCTGAAGGTGAAGCACGGCTTCCGCGACGAGGCGCTCAAGCCCTACAACTACAACCTCGGCCCCTTCCTCGCCAACCCGAAGGCGGTGCAGCAGGGCTACTCGGTGGCCGAGCCGATCTACGTGAAGAAGCAGGGCGGCTTCGAGCCGGTGGTGCACCTGCTGGCCGACCACGGCTTCTCGACCTACTCGACGCTGATCGAGGCGCGCGCCGACACCGTGAAGAACCGGCCCGCGCTGGTGCAGCGTTTCGTCGACGCCAGCATCCTCGGCTGGGTGAACTACCTGTACGGCAAGCGCGCCGCCGCCAACGCCGCGATGCTCAAAGCCAACCCGGAGATGAGCGAGGCCGAGCTGGAGGCCTCGGTGGCGCTGATGAAACAGCAGGGCATCGTCGACTCGGGCGAGGCGCTGGCCGGCGGCATCGGCGCGATGAACGCGGCGCGCATCGCCGACTTCCACGCCCAGATGGTCGAGGCCGGGCTGTACCGGCCGGGCGAGGTCGATCTGTCCAAGGTGGCCAGCTTCCAGTTCGTCAACAAGAAGGTCGGCCTCGACGTGAAGGCGAAGCTGGGCGGCAAGTGATCGAAAGTGAGTGCTTCTTCGCACTCAAGCGCGGCACGCGGCGGCCGATAAGCGTTCACGTCCCTATGAATCCGGAGCTGGACCATGCCGGATCCGAATGAACCACTGACCCGCCCGCTGCCCGACCTCGGCGCCTGGACCGAGCACTTCCGCCGCGCCGAGATCCCGGTGCTGGCGCAGACCGCCGAGGCGATCGAGGCGATGCGCGCCAACGAAGACGCCGTCGACGCCAACGCGATCGGCGAGATGGTCGCGCACGACCCGCTGATGACGCTCAAGGTGCTGGCCTATGCCGCCACGCACCGGCCGGCGCGCATGGTCACCGACACCGAGACCGTCACCGCCACGCTGGTGATGATGGGCATCACGCCGTTCTTCCGCGCCTTCGGCCCGCAGCCCAGCGCCGAGCAGCGCCTGGCCGCGCAGCCCGAGGCGCTGGACGGCCTGCACGAGGTGATGCGCCGCGCCCACCGCGGCGCGACCTTCGCGCTGGCCTTCGCGGTGCACCGCATGGACCCGGACGCGCCGCTGATCCACGAGGCCGCGCTGCTGCACGACTTCGCCGAGATGCTGCTGTGGTGCCACGCGCCGGCGCTGGCGCTGCGCATGCGCGCCGCGCAGCGCGCCGACGCGGCGCTGCGCTCGGCGGCCGTGCAGCGCGAGATGCTGGGCATCGTGCTGAACGAGCTGCAGCAGGCGCTGATGAAAGCCTGGCGGCTGCCCGAGATGCTGCGCCGCATCAGCGACGGCCGCCACGCCGAGCAGCCCGCCGTGCGCAACGTGCGGCTGGCGGTGCGCCTGGCGCGCCACAGCGCGGCCGGCTGGGACAACGCCGCGCTGCCCGACGACGTGGCCGACGTCGCCGCGCTGCTCAACCTCTCGCACGCCGCGGCGTTTCAGCTCGTGCGCAGCATCGAGACCTGATTCCTCGCCCCGTGGCGCCGCCGCGCCGGCTCTGCGAAGATGTCACGCTCGGACGCTTCTCTTCGTGGCATGCTCGCGCCGCGCTGGCGATAGTCCGCCCCGTCCCATCGCAAACAACAAGGAGGAATCAGATGAAAGCATTGTTCGCGGAGTTCTTCGGCACCTTCTGGCTGGTGCTCGGCGGTTGCGGCAGCGCGGTGCTGGCCGCCGCCTTCCCCGAGGTCGGCATCGGCCTGGCCGGCGTCTCGCTCGCCTTCGGCCTGACGGTGCTGACCATGGCCTTCGCCATCGGCCACATCTCGGGCTGCCACCTCAACCCGGCGGTGTCGATCGGCCTGTGGGCCGGCGGCCGCTTCGAGGCCGGCAAGCTGCCCGGCTACATCGTCTCGCAGGTGCTCGGCGGCATCGCCGCCGGCGGCGTGCTGTACCTGATCGCCAGCGGCAAGGCCGGTTTCGACGTGGCCGGCGGCTTCGCCTCGAACGGCTTCGGCGAGCATTCGCCGGGCCAGTACTCGATGCTCGCCGCGGTGGTCTGCGAGGTGGTGATGACGGCGTTCTTCCTGATCGTCATCCTGGGTTCGACCGATTCGCGCGCGCCGGCCGGCTTCGCGCCCATCGCCATCGGCCTGTGCCTGACGCTGATCCACCTGATCAGCATCCCGGTGACCAACACCTCGGTGAACCCGGCGCGCAGCACCGGCGTGGCGGTGTACGTGGGCGGCTGGGCGGTGGAACAGCTCTGGGTGTTCTGGGTCGCGCCCATCGTCGGCGCGCTGCTGGGCGCCGCCATCTACAAGGTGATCGGCTCGAAGGACTGAGGCAAGAACGATGGAAAAGACGCCCGAGACCCGCGGCGCCCTCGGGCGCTCCCTGTCCATCCTGATCGCGGCCGCCGCCCTGGCGGCGGCCGGCTGCACCATGCCCCCGACCCCCGGCGACAAACCCGCCGCCGCGCGCCCCGACGGCCCGGCCGGCAAGTACTGGAAGCTGGTCGAACTGCGCGGCCGGCCCGTGCCGGCGCTGGCGCGCGAGCCGCACCTGCTGCTGAAGGTCGAGGACAAGCGCGCCACCGGCTTCGGCGGCTGCAACGGCTTCGGCGCCAACCTCGAGCTGGACGAAGGCAAGGCGCGCATCCGCTTCGAGCACATCGCCGCCACGATGATGGCCTGCCCCGACGGCCTGGAGACCGAGCAGGCCTTTTACGAGGCGCTGCGCTCCGCCGACGGCTACACGCTCGACGGCAAGCGCCTCACGCTGCACCGCGCGGGCGGCGCGCCGCTGGCGCGCTTCGAGCTGGCGCAGCCGCGCTGACGCCGCCTCGCCCCGCGACGGCGCCGCCCCCTACAAGGGCAGCGCCGTCGTGTTCTTGACGCGGTCGAGCACGAAGCTCGTCTTGCAGTCCTCCACGCTCGGGTGGCGCAGCAGCGTGTCCATCACGAAACGCGAGTAGTGCGCCATGTCCTCCACGACCACGCGCAGCAGGTAGTCCATCTCGCCGGTCAGCGCGGCGCATTCCACCACCTCGGGCCAGGTCTGCACCGCGGCGCGGAACAGGTCCATCGGGTTGCGCTTGTGCGTCTCGGCGTGTTTTTCCAGGCGCACGTTGAGGTAGGCCGTCAGCCCGAGGCCGACACGCTCCGGAGCCACCAGCGCCACGTAGCGCGCGATCACGCCCGCTTCCTCCAGCCGCTTGACGCGCCGCAGCGTCGCCGAGGGCGACAGGCTCACCTGCGCGGCCAATACGTCGTAGGTGACGCGGCCGTCGGCTTGCAGCGCACGAAGAATGCGCCGGTCGATCGTGTCGAGCGGGATGGCGTTTTCCATGCCGACGATTCTGCAATTTTCCTGTGCATATCGCCACCGAAGGGCCGGATTTCGCATCAAAACTGCGCCGCCGCGCTTCTACAGTGCCGAACAGCGTTGAGGCAGGTCAAAGACGCAATCCACCGACGAGGAGCGAGCATGCAGTTCACCCCCTGGGACAACCCGATGGGCACCGACGGTTTCGAGTTCATCGAGTACGCCGCGCCCGATCCGGCGGCGCTGGGCCGGCTGTTCGAGCAACTCGGCTTCCGCGCCATCGCGAAGCACCGCACGAAGAACGTGCTGCTGTACCGCCAGGGCGAGGTGAACTTCGTCGTCAACGCCGAGCCCGACTCCTTCGCGCAGCGCTTCGCGCGCCTGCACGGGCCCTGCGTCTGCGCGATGGCCTTCCGCGTCGAGGACGCGCGCGCCGCCTACGAGCGCGCGCTGTCGCTGGGCGCCTGGGGCTTCGACAACAAGACCGGGCCGATGGAGCTGAACATCCCGGCCATCAAGGGCATAGGCGACAGCCTGATCTACTTCGTCGACCGCTGGCACGGCAAGGACGGCGCCAGGCCCGGCGCGATCGGCGACATCGCGATCTGGGACGTCGACTTCGTGCCGCTGGGCGACGCCGAGGCCGTCGTGCCCGGCCACGGCCTGACCTACATCGACCACCTGACGCACAACGTGCACCGCGGCCGCATGAAGGAATGGGCCGAGTTCTACGAGCGCCTGTTCAACTTCAAGGAAGTGCGCTACTTCGACATCGAGGGCAAGCTCACCGGGCTGAAGAGCAAGGCGATGACCAGCCCCTGCGGCAAGATCCGCATCCCGATCAACGAGAGCAGCGACGACAAGAGCCAGATCGCCGAATACCTCGACGAATACCACGGCGAGGGCATACAGCACATCGCGCTGGGCACCAGCGACATCTACCGCACGGTGGACGGCATGAAGCGCGCCGGCGTGGCCTTCCAGGACACCATCGAGACCTACTACGACCTGGTCGACAAGCGCCTGCCCAACCACGGCGAGAAGCTCGACGAACTCCGGCGCCTGCGCATCCTGATCGACGGCGCCACGCACCAGGGCGCGCCCAACGAGCTGCTGCTGCAGATCTTCACGCAGACGGTGATCGGACCGATCTTCTTCGAGCTGATCCAGCGCAAGGGCGACGAGGGCTTCGGCGAGGGCAACTTCCGCGCGCTGTTCGAGAGCATCGAGCTCGACCAGATCCGCCGCGGCGTGCTGCAGGACGAGCGCGCGGCCTGACGCGGCGACGGCGGCCATGAACGACAGCGCGCAGCCCGACTTCCATTCCGGCGTCAACCAGGGCGTCGCGCCGGTCACCTACGGCCAGGGCAACCGCCCGCCGCGCGGCGACTACGCGCAGGCGCGCGGCGACTACACCTGCGAGCAGCACTGGGAGCGCTACAGCGCGGCCGAGCACGAGCTGTACCGCCGCCTGCACGAGCGCCAGGCCGCGCAGTTGCCCGGGCTGGCCTGCGAGGAGTTCATCGCCACGCTGCCGCAGCTCGGCGCGCCCGAGCGCATCCCGCGCTTCGACGCGCTGAGCGAGCGGCTGTGCCGCGCCACCGGCTGGGAGGTGGTGGCGGTGCCGGGGCTGATCCCGGAAGAGGCCTTCTTCGCGCTGCTGGCGAAGCGGCGCTTTCCGGTGACGGGCTGGATACGCCGGCCGGAGGAGTTCGACTACGTGGTCGAGCCCGACGTGTTCCACGACCTGTTCGGCCACGTGCCGCTGCTGTTCAACCCGGTGTTCGCCGACTACATGCAGGCCTACGGCGAGGGCGGGCTGAAGGCGAGCCGGCTGGCCGCGTGCGAATACCTCGCGCGGCTGTACTGGTACACGGTGGAGTTCGGCCTGATCGCCACGCCCGCGGGCCTGCGCGCCTACGGCGCCGGCATCCTGTCGTCGGCCGGCGAGCTGCGCCACAGCGTCGGCAGCACCCTGCCGCGGCGGCGCGCCTTCGAGCTGGAGCGCATCATGCGCACGCGCTACCGGATCGACGACTACCAAGCCACCTACTTCGTCATCGACGGCTTCGGGCAATTGTTCGACGCCACGCGCGCCGACTTCACGCCGATCTACGCGCGCGTGGCCGGCGCGCCCGAGTTCGAGGCCGACACCGGCGACTCCGGCGACGCCGACACGCGCGACCACACCGCGTCGAACACCTCGGGCTGAAACGCCAGGTGCACGTGCGCGCAGCCCGCCACGTGGCGGTTGTCGGCGCCCGGCAGCGTGGCGGTGGACGGCGGGAAGACGATGTTGTCGCAGTGGCTGTAGAAGCAGGTGAAGCGCGCGTAGCGGGCTTCCGGCACGAGCACGCCCTCCTCGCCGGCCAGCACGCCCAGCCAGTCGCCCGCGCGGCGCATCTGCACGCCGTTGGGCGTGTGGCCGAAGCGCGCCAGCCAGGTGCCGTGGTGCGGCGTGCCTATCGTCACGACATGCTCGACGGCCCGCGCCTCGCCGCAGCGCGACAGCCAGCGCCGCACCGCCAGCCCGCCCATGCTGTGCGCCACCACCAGCGGCGCGCGCCCGGTGGCCTGGCGCACGCGCGCCACCGCCTGCGCGACGATCGGTGCGTAGTCGTCGATGCGGCCGAACACCGGCTCCAGGTTCACCGCCACCACCGGCACGCCGGCCGCGCGCAGGCGCCGCAGCCACGGATTCCAGAAGCCGCGGTTGCAGACGAAGCCGTGCACCAGCACCACGCCGAGGCGGCCGGCGGCGCCGGCCGGCAGGTGGTCCGGCTCGGCCCGCGAGCGGAACGGCTGGCGCCAGCAGAACACGCTTGGCGCGCACAGCACCTCGCCCCACCAGGCGCGCAGCAGTTGCGCGGGGCCGGCGCGCGGCGCGGGGTCGTCGCCATGCACGAGGCCGAGCAGCACGAACTCGATCGCGAGCACGAGCGCGTAGCCGAACAGGATCAGCAGCGCGCCGCCGAGCGCCCAGCCCCAGCGCCCCTGCCGCGCGAACCAGCCGGCCCAGGCCACGGCGAACGCCAGCAGCGACAGCGTGATCACCTGCTGGAGCCGCGCGAGCATGCCCCGGTGCCTCAGGCGAGCGCCACGTCGCGGCCGTTCAGCCGCTTGGCGAGCTGCGTGGCGAGCCGGTTGACGATGGCGTAGATCGACAACTGCGGGTTGGCGCCGATGCTGGTCGGGAAGATCGAGCCGTCGTGCACCGACAGGTTGCCGATCTGCCAGTGCGTGCCGTCGGGCCGCAGCACGCCGCGCCGCTCGTCGGCGGCCATGCCGCAGCCGCCCATCACGTGCGCGCTGACCACGCGCGTCAGCAGCGGCTGCATCGGCAAGTCGGCGATCGCCTCGCGCGCCTGCGGCCACGAGGCATAGCGGCGCGCCGTCTCGTGCACCGGCTGCACCGCGCGCGCGCCGGCGGCGAACTGGATCTCGGCCATGCTGAGGAAGGCGCGGCGCGCGCCGTCCATCACGAAGTCGTTCAGCGGGTAGTCGAGCAGCGGCGAGCCGTCGTCGCGCAGCGTCACGCGCCCGCCCGGCGACTGCTCGTGGAAGCCGTCGCGCAGCAGCGCCAGCAGCGCCTGCGTGTTGGCGAACTGCGCCAGCAGCTCGCTCTGCTCGCGACCGTAGCCGGGCAGCGTGGAGGCGAAGATCACCGGGTGGATAGGCGGCGCCTCGAGCTTGTAGCCCATCGGGCCGGTCAGCGGATGCGTCTCGAGGAAGTGGTCGGAGTAGACCGTCTGCGGCGCGCCCTGCCAGCCCTCGACGGGGCGGTCGAACAGCGCCGCCGAGATCACCACCGGGTGCAGGAAGGTGCGGCGCCCGAGCAGGCCGTGCGGATCGGGCGCCTTGGAGCGCAGCAGCAGCGCGGGCGAGTTGATCGCGCCGCCGGCCACCACCACGTGGCGCGCGACGACGCGCGTGGGCGGCGCGCCGGCCGGCGCGCCGTCGGGGCCGACCGGCACGCAGCGCAGCGACTCGATGCGATCACCCTTGAGCGCCAGCGACTCGACGCGCGTCTGCACGAACAGCGTCGCGCCGCCGTCCAGCGCCGCGGGCAGCGTGGTCACCAGCATCGACTGCTTGGCGTTGGTCGGGCAGCCCATGCCGCAGGAACCGAGGTTCCAGCAGGCCTTGACGTTGCGCCGGATCATGGGCGCGGCGATGCCCAGCGCGGTGGCGCCCCTGCGCAGCAGTTCGTTGTTGTCGTTCGGCGCGGTCAGCCACGGCCCGATGCTCAGGCGCCGCTCGGCCTGCTCGAACCACGGCGCGAGCGCGTCGGCGCCGTAGTCGGCCAGGCCGAACGCCGACTGCCAGTGCGCGAGCGTGGGCGCCGGCGTGCGGAAGGAGCTGGTCCAGTTCACCGTCGTCGAGCCGCCGACGCAGCGCCCCTGCAGGATGGTGATCGCCTTGTCGGCGGTCTTGCGCGCGGCGCTCTCCTGGTAGAGCTGCGGGTAGGCCTCGCTCTCGCGCTGGTGGAAGTCGGTGCTGCTGCGCAGCGGGCCTTCCTCGACGATCAGCACACGCAGGCCGGCTTTTGTCAGCAGTTCGGCGCTGATGCCGGCGCCGGCGCCGCTGCCGACGATCGCGACATCACATTCCACCTGCTCGGGCAGCGGGCCGTGCGGCCCGCCGAGCACGCGCCAGCCGCGTTGCAGGCCGGCGCGGACGGGATCGGGCAGGCGACTCATCGCAAGGCCTCTCAGAGATCGGGCGGGCCTGGATAGCGCAGGTGCGCCCAGGCCGCGGGGTCGGAAAAATAGGCTGCGTTGGTGAGGTCGCGCAGCGCGTGGTAGGCCTGCTGCCTGAGCGACAGGCGCGAGACACGCAGGCCTTGCAGCGCCTGCTGGATGGCCTCGACCTCGGCCTGCGGCCAGGCCGTGCCCAGGCCGGCCAGCGCCAGCCGCCCCGGCGCGCTGGCCAGAAGCGCGAGCAATTGCGACAGCTCGGCGCGCGTGGCGGGCGGGAAGGCGGCGATGGCGGCGTCGAGCCGGCCCAGGTGGGCGTCGAGCGCCCGGTCCCGCGCCTGCGCCTCGCCGGGCAGCACGCCGTCGAGCACGGCGCGCGCGACAGCGCGCATCACCTCGCGCCCGGCCTCGCCGAGCTGCGCGCCGCGCAGGCCGGGCCGCACCAGCGCGATGCCGCCGCCCGCGACCGCGAGCGTCACCGCGGCGCCGATGCCGAGCCTGAGAAGAGTGCGCCGTTGCATGCGCGGCGAGTGTTGCACCGATCACCGCGTCCGGCCTAGAGCGCCTCGACTAACCGCGGGGCTTGGAAACCCGGCATGCTCGGGGTCATGTCGGCCGATGCCCAAACCATCCTGTCGCAGTTGCAGGTCGTCGCGCGCGAGCGCGAGGCGCGCACGGCCGACGCGGCCCTGGGCGCCGCCGTGCAGGCGCTGAAGAGCTACCAGCAGCAGCGCTTCGCGCGCACCTATGCCGACCTGCTGGCGAACCCACGCTACGCGGCGGCGGCGCGCTTCTTCCTCGACGAGCTGTACGGCCCGAAGGACTACAGCGAACGCGACGCGCAGTTCGCGCGCGTGGTTCCGGCGCTGGTGCGGCTGTTCCCGCACGACCTGGTCGGCACCGTGGAGTTGCTGGCGCGGCTGCATGCGCTGTCGGAGACGCTGGACAGCACGATGGGCCGCCACCTGCTCGGCCAGCCGATCGACCGCTCGAGCTACGCCACCGCCTGGCAGCGCACCGGCCAGAGCGAGGCGCGCGACGAGCAGATCCGCCTGACGCTCGCCGTCGGCCGCGACCTCGACCGCCTGACACGCAAGCCGCTGTTGCGCACCAGCCTGCACCTGATGCGCGGCCCGGCGCGCGCGGCCGGCCTGCCGGCCTTGCAGCAGTTCCTCGAAAGCGGCTTCGACACTTTCAAGGCGATGGGCGGGGCCGACCCTTTTCTTGCCACCGTCGAGGAGCGCGAAAACGCGCTGGCCGCGGCCCTGTTCGAGTGGCCGGTGGGCGCCGCGCCGCTGCCCGCCGCGTTAGGACAACTCCCGTAGCGGGTGCACGCCCGCGCCGGGAGCATCGTGGGTTCGATTCCGAAGGAGATGCTCTCTTGACCACCCCTGTCGCTTCGCCCTGGCTGGCGAGCTACCCGAGCGGCGTTCCCGCCGAGATCGACCCCTCGTGCTACCGCTCCTTGACCGAGCTGCTCGAGGAGGCCTTTCGCAAGCACGCGCGCGCCGGCGCCGCGGTGTGCATGGACAGCGAGCTGAGCTACGCGCAGATCGACGAGCTGTCGGCCGCGCTCGGCGCCTGGCTGCAGGCGCGCGGCCTGGCGCGCGGCGCGCGCGTCGCGCTGATGATGCCCAACGTGCCGCAGTACCCGGTGGCGATCGCGGCGGTGCTGCGCGCCGGCTACGTGGTCGTGAACGTCAACCCGCTGTACACCGCGCGCGAGCTGGAGCACCAGTTGAACGACTCGGGCGCCGAGGCCATCGTGGTGCTGGAGAACTTCGCGGCCACGCTCGCCGAGGTGATCGAGCGCACCAGCGTCCGGCACGTGGTACTGGCGTCCATGGGCGACCTGCTCGGCTTCTGGAAAGGGCAACTGGTCAACCTCGCGGTGCGCCACCTGCGCAAGATGGTGCCGGAGTTCAGCCTGCCGCTGGGCGAGGGCCGCACGGTCACACGCTTCAACATGGCGCTGGCCGAGGGCACGCGGCTGCACCTGAAGCGCCCCGACATCGGCCCCGACGACCCCGCGTTCCTGCAATACACCGGCGGCACCACCGGCGTGTCCAAGGGCGCGACGCTGCTGCATCGCAACGTGGTGGCCAACGTGCTGCAGTCCCAGGCCTGGTTCCAACCCAAGCTCGACACGCTGCCGCGCGGTCGGCAACTGACGGTGGTGTGCGCGCTGCCGCTGTACCACATCTTCGCGCTGACGGCCTGCTACCTGCTGGGCGCCCGGCTCGGCACGCGGGTCCTGCTGATCCCGAACCCGCGCGACATTCCGGGCTTCGTGAAGACGCTGGCCAAGCACCGCGTGAACATGTTCCCGGCCGTCAACACGCTGTTCAACGCGCTGGCGAACGACCCCGACTTCGCGCGGCTGGATTTCTCCGAACTGGTGATCTCCAACGGCGGCGGCATGGCGGTGCAGCGCGCCACCGCCGAGAAGTGGCGCAAGGTCACCGGCTGCCCGGTGGTGGAGGGTTATGGACTGTCCGAAACCTCGCCGGTGGTGACGGTCAATCGCTTCGACGACGACAGCTTCAGCGGCAGCATCGGCCTGCCGGTGCCGTCCACCTCGGTGGCGATCCGCGACGACGACGGGCGCGATCTGCCGCTCGGCGAACCGGGCGAGATCTGCATCAAGGGGCCGCAGGTGATGGCGGGCTACTGGAACCGCCCCGACGAGACGGCCAAGGTGATGACGGACGATGGCTACTTCCGCTCCGGCGACGTCGGCGTGATGGCGCCCGACGGCTCGATCAAGATCGTCGACCGCAAGAAGGACATGATCCTGGTGTCCGGCTTCAACGTCTATCCGAACGAGATCGAGCAGGTGGTGAGCCTGCACCCCGGCGTGCTGGAGTGCGCCGCGATCGGCGTGCCCGACGAGAAGTCCGGCGAGGCCGTGAAGCTGTACGTCGTGCGCCGCGATCCGTTGCTCAGCGAATCCGACCTCGCCGACTACTGCCGCGAAAACTTCACCGCCTACAAACGCCCGCGCCACATCGAATTCCGCGACGAACTGCCGAAATCGAACGTCGGCAAGATACTGCGCCGCGAGCTGAGAAGCTGAACCCTCGAAATGCCAAAGAAAAACGCCCCGATCAAGTAATTGATCGGGGCGTTTCCTTGGTTATTAGCCTGACAA